>NZ_JAXCWI010000001.1:0-2106331 GCF_034045055.1 Microbacterium sp. CFBP9023
CGACTGCGGCGCGTGCGAACCCGTCTGCCCCGTCGAGGCGATCTACTACGAAGACGACCTGCCCGACGAGTGGCAGGACTACTACAAGGCCAACGTCGAGTTCTTCGACGAGGTGGGCTCCCCGGGCGGTGCGGCCAAGGTCGGCGTCATCGCACACGATCACCCGATCATCGCCGCTCTCCCGCCGCAGGGCGAGTAGTCCGTGAGTGTTCGCGATCTCGCCGACTACCCGTGGGATGCGGTCGTTCCCTACCGCGAACGCGCCGCGCGTCATCCGGACGGAATCGTCGACCTGTCGGTCGGTTCGCCCGTCGACCCGACGCCCGAGCTGATCCGCCGGGCGCTGTCGGAGGCGACCGATGCGCACGCCTACCCTCAGACCGTCGGCACTCCCGCCCTTCGTGAGGCGATCGTCGAGTGGTACGCGCGGCGCAGGGGAGTGAGCGACCTGGCCGTCGACAACGTCCTGCCCACCATCGGCTCGAAGGAGCTGGTCGCTCTGCTGCCGACCCTTCTGGGCCTGGGGGAGGGCGACATCGTGGTGCATCCCCGAATCGCCTACCCGACCTATGAGGTGGGTGCTCGCGTCGTGGGAGCGACCCCGCTGCCGTCCGACGATCCGACGGAGTGGCCTGACGGCACCAAGCTCATCTGGATCAACACGCCCGGAAATCCGGACGGCCGTACCTGGAGCGTGGAGGAACTGGCTGCTGCGGTCGAGCGGGCTCGAGAGCTGGGAGCCGTGCTCGCGAGCGACGAGTGCTACGCCGAGCTCGGCTGGGACGGTCGATGGGCGACTGAGCCGATTCCGTCGATCCTCGATCCTCGCGTGACCGGTGGCAGCAGGGCGAATCTGCTCAGCGTCTACTCGCTCAGCAAGCAGTCGAATCTCGCCGGCTATCGTGCGGCATTCGTCGCAGGGTGTGCGCGCATCGTCGGCGAACTGCTCACCGCCCGCAAGCACCTGGGCCTGATGCCGCCAGAGCCGGTGCAGCACGCCATGGCAGTGGCGCTGGGCGATGACGAGCACGTCGCCGCTCAGAAGGCGCTCTACCGAGCGCGACGCGACATGCTGCGGCCTGCGCTCGAGGCGGCGGGGTTCCGGATCGACGGCTCGGAGGCCGGGCTCTACCTGTGGGCGACGGAGGGGCAGGACGCCTGGGCGAGCATCGAGCGGCTCGCCGATCTCGGCATCCTGGCGGGTCCCGGTCCGTTCTACGGTGAGTTCTCGACCCAGCACGTGCGGCTGGCTCTGACGGCTCCCTCCGACAGGATCGCTGAGGGCGCGCGGCGTCTGCACGCACAGGCCGTGTAGGTTCTGGCCTCAGATCAGTGGTTCTTTTGTCGGTTGTCACAGTAGGCCTGTGTGCCTACTAGGCTGTAAAGGCGATTCGGTCGTGTATCGACGATCTCGAACTGACCTGGTGCACAGCGCCGTGACATCGCCACATCCGACTTGATGAAGATCCATGAGGAGGCCCGCGTGAGCGCAGCGGCAGAGCAGCAGGCGACGGCGAAGCTGACGATCGGCGAGACGACCGCTGAATTCCCACTCGTGCGCGGCACGGCCGGCAACGACAGCATCGACTTCTCGACGCTGACGCGACAGACGGGTTACACGGGACTCGACTACGGGTTCGTCAACACGGCGTCGACGAAGTCCGCGATCACGTTCATCGACGGAGACAAGGGCATCCTGCGCTACCGCGGGTATCCGATCGAGCAGCTTGCCGGTTCGACGAGCTACCTCGAGGTCGCCTGGCTCCTCATCTACGGCGAGCTTCCCTCCGCCGCCGAGCTCGCCGAGTTCGACGAGAAGATCCGTCGGCACACACTGCTGCATGAAGACCTCAAGCGCTTCTTCTCGGCGCTTCCGCACACCGCGCACCCCATGTCGGTGCTGTCGTCTGCCGTCGCAGCCCTCTCGACCTACTACGAGGGTCAGACCGACCCGCACAACCCCGAGCACGTCGAGCTGAACATGATCCGGATGCTGGCCAAGCTGCCGGTCATCGCGGCGTATGCACACAAGAAGAGCATCGGCCAGGCGTTCCTGTACCCCGACAACTCGCTCGGCTTCGTCGAGAACTTCCTGAAGCTCAACTTCGGCGTGCATTCCGAGGAGTATCAGGTCAACCCCGTGATGTCGAAGGCCCTCGAGCTGCTGCTGATCCTGCACGAGGACCACGAGCAGAACGCGTCGACCTCGACTGTGCGTCTCGTCGGCTCGACGGGCGCGAACCAGTTCGCCTCGATCTCCGCCGGCATCCAGGCTCTCTCCGGCCCGCTGCACGGCGGTGCGAACGAAGCCGTGCTCACCATGCTCGGGCAGATCCGCGATTCCGGTCAGAGCGTCTCGCGCTTCGTCGAGCGGGTGAAGAACAAGGAAGAGGGCGTGAAGCTGATGGGCTTCGGGCACCGGGTCTACAAGAACTACGACCCGCGCGCCAAGCTCGTCAAGGAGGCGGCGGGCGAGGTGCTCGCCGAGCTCGGCGTCACGGATCCGCTGCTCGACCTCGCTCAGGAGCTCGAGGAGCTGGCTCTCGCCGACGATTACTTCAAGGAGCGTCGTCTCTACCCGAACGTCGACTTCTACACCGGCGTGATCTACAAGGCGATGGGCTTCCCGACGCGCATGTTCACCGTGCTGTTCGCGATCGGCCGTCTGCCCGGTTGGCTCGCACAGTGGCGCGAGCTGCAGCTCGACCCGCAGACCAAGATCGGTCGCCCGCAGCAGCTCTACACAGGATCTCCCGAGCGCACCTTCCAGACCCGCTGAATCGACTCGCGATGCCTGTCGTGAGCGCGGAGGCCGTCGTGCCGGTGGATCCGGCGACGGCCTTCGCCGTCTCACAGACGACGGGTGCGATCCGACGCCGGTGGGATCCGTTCATCAGTGAGCAGCACTTCCTCGATGGCGCCGATGTCGCGGCCAAGGATGTGCGGACGTTCACCAGGCAGCGCTTCGGCTTGTCGATGGTGAGCCGGTATGTGTCCTACGCCCCGCCGAGGAACGTCGGGATGGTCATGGAGACCGGGCCGTGGTTCTTCACGAAGCTCGGCGGAGGCTGGCGGTTCACCGAGGTGCCTGAGGGCACGCTCGCCGTCTGGAAGTACAACTTCTCGTGTCAGCCGACCTGGCTCGCGCCGATCGCCGAGTGGATCGGCGCGCGGGTGCTCGGGTTCGAGATCCGTCGGCGCATCGCCGGTTTCGCCCGAGGGTGCTCAGATCCGCAGGTGCTGGCCGCCGTTCGCGGCTGACCTCGCGCAGGCGGGACGAAGAAGGCGGGTGCCCCGACGCTGAGCGTCGGCGCACCCGCCTGTATGTCTCTCGGGTCAGCGGCCCTGCGAACCGCGACCACGGCCGCCCTGGCCGCCGGAGCGGGATCCGCCCTGGCCACCCTGACGGCTGCCGGCCGTGACGCCCTGGCCGCCCTGGCCCGAGCGCGGACGACGGCTGCGGCGCGACGGCGGGTTGGCCGCTGAATTGCGCTCGCCACCGGCGGGGCGCTGCTTCGACGACTGACGCTGCTGCTGCTGGGGCTGAACCGGAGCCGGACGCACGTGCGGCGCACGCTCGGGGACGAGCTCGGTGACGGCGTTCGACGTGACGGGCTCGAGCGCGGCGGTGATCGACGCCTTGCGCAGGAGGTCCTTCACATCACGACGCTGCTCGGGGAGGACCACCGTGACGACGGTTCCCGCGGCTCCCGCACGGGCGGTGCGGCCGGAGCGGTGCAGGTATGCCTTGTGCTCCATGGGCGGGTCGACGTGGACGACGAGGTCGACGTTGTCGACGTGCACGCCACGGGCGGCGACGTCGGTCGCGACGAGGACGCGCACGCCTCCGTCGGCGGGATCTGACGAGAAGGCGCCGAGGTTGCGCTCACGCGCGTTCTGCGAGAGGTTTCCGTGCAGATCGACAGCGGGGATGCCCGCCGCGGTCAGCTGCTTCGCGAGCTTCTTCGCCTGGTGCTTCGTGCGGGTGAAGAGGATGCGGCGACCGGTGCCCGAGGCGAGCTCGCGCACGAGAGTGGTCTTGTTGTCGGTGGAATCGACGACGAGCACGCGGTGCGTCATCTCGCCGACGGGCACGCTCTCCTCGTCCACCTCGTGGCTCACGGCGTTCGAGAGGAACCGGCGGGCGAGGGTGTCGATGCCGCGGTCCAGCGTGGCGCTGAACAGCAGGCGCTGTCCGCCGGCGGGCGTGGCGGTGAGGATGCGGGTGACACCCGGCAGGAAGCCGAGGTCGGCCATGTGATCGGCCTCGTCGAGCACAGTCACCTCGACGGAGTCGAGCTGCACGACCCGCTGCTTCATCAGGTCTTCGAGACGGCCGGGGCACGCGACGACGATGTCGACGCCGTTGCGCATGGCCTGTTCCTGGGGACGCTGGCTGACGCCGCCGAACACGGTGGTGACGCGCAGGCCCTTCGCCTCGGCGAGGGGCGCGATGGTCGCGGCGATCTGGGTCGCGAGCTCACGGGTCGGAGCGAGGACGAGTCCTCGGGGGTGCCCGGGGCGGCTCTTGCGCGACGAGGCGGCGAGGCGGGCGACGAGGGGGAGCGCGAAGGCGATCGTCTTGCCGCTGCCGGTGCGGCCGCGGCCGAGGAGGTCGCGTCCGCCGAGCGAGTCGGGAAGCGTGTCGCGCTGAATCGCGAACGCCTCGGTCTTGCCGTCCTTCGCGAGGACGGCGGCGAGGTCGGCGGGCACGCCGAGATCGAGGAAGGAAGTCATGAAGTATCTCCGAGAAATGCACGCACGAGCCGAGGGGCCGGGTGCGGAAGGTGGGCGACGGCGCGGGATCGCGCATCGTTTCGCCGTTCGAAATGGCCAGAACCAGGCAAGTGGCGCGGGAGCGTGTCGACGACGCAGACGTCTCGCAGTGCGAGTGGCGTCACCGCGACACTATCACGGCAGTCCCGGAGAAGGCTGAGACGGCCCGCTCTCAGCGAGTCGTGCGATCAGGCGTGGAGTGCGTCGTTGAGGGTCACACCGACGCCGGCGCGCTGCACGGCTTCGACCGCGCCGCTCAGCGAGTTGCGGCGGAACAGCAGTCCGTCGCGTCCGGACAGCTCGGAACCCTTGGCGGTCTTCCTGCCGCCGTCAGGCGTCGCCGGGCCGTCGACCAGCACGACCTTCGTGCCGGCCGTCACGTACAGTCCGGCCTCGACGACGCAGTCATCGCCGAGCGAGATGCCGATGCCCGCGTTGGCTCCCAGCAGCGTGCGTGCCCCGATGGAGACGCGGTGTGCGCCGCCGCCCGAGAGCGTGCCCATGATCGACGAGCCGCCGCCGATGTCGCTGCCGTCGCCCACCACGACGCCCTGGGAGATACGTCCTTCGACCATCGACGCACCGAGGGTGCCTGCGTTGAAGTTCACGAAGCCCTCGTGCATGACGGTCGTGCCGGGGGAGAGGTGCGCGCCCAGGCGGACGCGCGACGCATCTGCGATGCGCACACCGGCAGGCTGCACGTAGTCGGTGAGCCGGGGGAACTTGTCGAGCCCCTGAACCTGGATCCCTGAGCGCTGGAGCACGGGTCGAAGCCGCGCGGCATCCACGGGGTGCATGGGGCCGGCATTCGTCCACGCCACGTTCGGCAGATGCGCGAAGATGCCGTCGAGGTTGAGTTCGTTCGGTCGCACCAGGAGGTGCGACAGTGTGTGCAGCCGCAGATAGGCGTCAGCGGTCGAGGCCGGCGCCGCATCGAGATCGATCTGCAGCTGTACCGTCTGCACCGAGACGTTGCGACGTTCGTCCGGACCGGTGAACTCCTCGAGCGCCGCGAGCGCGGTGCCCGCGTCGTCAGCACCGGGCTCGACGGCCGTCACCTCGGGGAACCAGGCATCCAGTACGGTGCCGTCACCGGCGATCGTCGACAGTCCAGTACCCCACACGGTGCGCGCCTCAGTCATACCTCCACGGTATCGCTACCGGCGACGAGGGATGGTCCAGATGTCGGGGTAAGTAGGCTGGGGGCATGATGCTCGATCTGACCGCGTCCTCCGTCGACCTGACCCGTGCGATCTGCGACATCCCGAGCGTGTCGGGTGACGAGAAGGCGCTTGCGGATGCCATCGAGCAGGCGATCTCCGCGTATCCCCATCTCGAGGTGATCCGACACGGCAACACGATCGTCGCGCGCACCGATCTCGGGCGAGCGCAGCGGGTCGCGATCGCCGGACACATCGACACCGTGCCGATCAACGGCAACGTGCCGACGAAGGACGTCGAGATCGACGGCGTCGAGTACATCTGGGGCCGGGGAACCGTCGACATGAAGAGCGGCACCGCTGTGCAGCTGAAGCTCGCCGCCGAGCTCACCGAGCCCTCGGTCGACATCACCTGGATGTGGTACGACAACGAAGAGGTGGAGGCCTCGAAGAACGGGCTGGCGCTCCTCGCCGCGGTGCGGCCGGATCTCTTCCAGGCCGACTTCGCGATCCTCGGCGAGCCGTCCAACGGCGAGGTCGAGGGTGGCTGCAACGGCACGATGCGCGCGATCGTGCGCACCACCGGCGTGCGTGCGCACGCGGCACGTGCGTGGATCGGTGAGAACGCCATCCATCGGGCAGCCCCGATCCTCGCGCGCCTGGCCGAGTACCGTGCACGAGAGATCGCGGTCGACGGACTCCTGTATCGGGAGAGCATGAGCGCCGTGCGCATCACAGGCGGGGTCGCAGGCAACGTGATCCCCGATGCCTGCGAGGTCGAGGTGAACTACCGGTTCGCTCCGAGCAAGTCGGCAGCAGATGCAGAAGCGCACATCCGCAACCTCCTCGCCGGCTTCGACGTGGAGATCACGGACGCCGCAGAAGGCGCGCGGCCGGGCCTCGACGCGCCGATCGCCCAAGACTTCGTGGCCGCCGTCGGCGCCGAGCCTCGCCCGAAGTACGGCTGGACCGATGTCGCTCGGTTCTCCGCCCTCGGCATCCCCGCCGTGAACTACGGACCGGGCGACCCGCACCTCGCGCACCATGACGAGGAGCGCGTGCCGCTCGCGCAGATCGACGCCGTCGAGCGAGGACTGCGCGCATGGCTCAGCTCGCGCTGACCGCGACCCGCCGGTGGGCCGCAGCGCCACTGGCGCTGCGCGTGGCCCTGATCTACCTCGCCGCTCGCGCGGTGACGACCGCGATGATGATCGCGGCGGCGACGCAGTCGACATCGCTGTCGAGGTTCGGCGCAGAACCGGGCCTCGCCGATTTCATCGTCGGGTGGGATGCGCAGTGGTACTGGCTCGTCGCCGAAGAGGGATACCCCTCGGATCTGCCGCTCACCGAATCGGGTGACGTCGCTGAGAACGCCTGGGCGTTCATGCCGGTGTTCGCCTTCGCCGCCAAGGCGATCGGCTTCGTGTTCGGGTCGTGGGGGATGGGCGCCTTCCTGCTGTCATTCGTGGCCGGCTACCTCGCCTGTCTCGCGCTGCACCGATTGCTGCGCGATCGGATCGGCGCGCGTGCGGCGATGTGGGCGGTGGTGTTCTTCGCCTCCGGACCGATCGCGGCGATGTTCCAGGTGGGGTACGCCGAGACCCTGTTCCTGCTGCTGCTCTTCCTGGCTCTCGATGCCACGGTGCGACGGAACTACGCATGGCTGTATCTCCTCATCCCCGTGATGGCGTTCACCAGACCGGGGATTCTCGCGTTCGCGCTGTACCTGGGTCTGCACGGCATCCTCCGCTGGTGGCATCGCAGGGATGATCCGCTCGCCCCGCGGGAGATCATGCACATCGTGGCGCTCGGCGCACTCGCCACGGTCGCGGGCTTCTCGTGGCAGGTCATCGCCGGTGTCGTGACCGGCGATCCCGGTGCGTACCTGGCGACCGAGCTCTCCTGGCGTCGCAACTGGCTCGTGGGGGGTGTGGACGGGTTCGTGCCTTTCGAAGGGTGGGTCCAGGCATCCCAGTTCTGGTTCGGTCAGTGGGGACTCCCCGGCTCGTGGGGGCCGGTCGCCGTCGCGCTCCTGGTGGTGGCAGTGGGTGCCGCCCTGCTCTACGTGCCGCAGGTGCGTGCGCTGGGTCCCGACCTGCGGCTGTGGAGCGCGAGTTACCTCCTCTACCTGCTCGCGGTGTTCTTCCCCCAGTCGAGCACCTTCCGGCTGCTGCTGCCCTTGAGCCCGATCTGGGGAGCACTCGCGGTGCCGCGCTCGCGCGTCTGGCGGCTCGGGGTCCTGGCCGTCTGCCTGTTGGGGCAGTGGCTGTGGATATTCCACATCTACGCCCTGGGGAACACCTTCTGGCAGGTGCCGTGAATGTTAAGGCTTGATGCATTTCTTCATAGGGGACATCCAGGTTCCGGTAACACCCGATAAACTGATCGCATACCACCGGAGGAAAAGGAGCCCACGATGGCAGCGATGAAGCCGAGGACCGGAGACGGACCCATGGAGGCCGTGAAAGAAGGGCGACTCATCATCGTGCGCGTCCCGCTCGAAGGCGGCGGCCGTTTGGTCGTCTCCGTGAACGACGCAGAGGCGAAGGAGCTTCACGACGTGCTGGCAGCCGTCGTGACGCCCGCCTGATCGAACTCGAATTCGCGCACGCGGATTCACGAAGAGGGCGACGGATCGATGATCCGTCGCCCTCTTCCGTCCGTTCACGACGGTGTTCGGCTCAGCTCTCGCCGACGCTGATCAGCTGCAGCAGCCCCTCGCCGGAGGCAGAGACGGTCGCGAGCACGGCTGATGACTCCTGAGTCTCCTGCACGAGCGAGCGGTAGGCGGAGGTCACCTCGTCGCGCTGCACCGGATCGGCGACACGGCCGCCTCCGAGAATGCGGGGGACGAGAACCATTCCGCCTCGACGCACCAGCCGCAGGCCGTGCTCGACGTAGTCGATGACGTTCTCGGGGTCGGCATCGACCAGCACGATGTCGTATGACGCCTCGTTCATGCGGGGCAGCACGTCAGCCGCGCGACCTGTGATGAAACGCGCCTTCGTCGCGGGGACGCGTGCGTCGGAGAAGGCCTGACGGGCGGCGGCGAGGTGCTCGGGCTCGTTGTCGATCGAGGTCAGCACCGCCTGCGGCGCGCCGCGCAGCAGCCAGAGCCCCGAGACTCCGGCGCCCGTGCCGATCTCGACGATCGATCTGGCACCGGTCGCGGCGGCCAGCACGGCGATCTGCGAGCCGACGGCCGCGCTGATCGGCGACGCGCCGAGTTCGATGGCGTGCGCACGCGCGCGGGCGATCGGCGACGGCTCCGCGATGGACTCGCGGATGAAACGTGCATTCGCATCGTTCTCGCTCATTGCCTGATTCTCCCGACTGAGATATGTGTTCTCCCAGGGTATGCGCTCGGTGCGCGGCACAACGGCAGGCGCGGCGGTAGCCTGGACAGATGCAGTTCGGGATCACCTTCGAGAAGCTGCTGCTCATCGGTCTGATCGCTGTGCTTCTCATCGGACCGGAGCGGCTGCCCCGCTACGCCGAGAGCGTCGCCAAGCTCGCTCGGCGCGCCGGCGAGTTCCTCCGCGACACCAAATCGCGTGTCCGCGACGAGATGGGTCCCGAGATCGACGACGTCGACTGGCGCAAACTCGATCCACGGCAGTACGACCCCCGGCGCATCATCCGCGACGCGCTCTTCGAAGACGACGCTGCGCCCGGTCCCGCCCGTGCGGAGGCAGTCGTTGCGGAGCCGACGGTGAAACCGGTGCGGACGGCGAGGGTGCGACCGGAGTTCTCGGTCGCGAGTCCTCCGCCGTACGATTCCGAAGCGACATAGCCCGAGTCTCCGCCCGGCGGAGCTCCGCTGCGAAGGCTCAGCCGATGCGCGCGCGCAGCGTGGCGAGGTCGTCGTCCGTCACCAGTGACCGGGGGATGGCGGTGATCGCCGACGCGCCACGCAGCTTGAGCAGTACCGCGTCAGCGCCTGCTCGCACGCTCTGGAAGGTGCTGTAGTCGATGTCGGACGAGCGATGCCCCGCGCCGATGTGCAGGGCAGTGTCGCCCAGTCGCACCCAGACGACGGTGCCTGGCGGGGTCGCCGAATGCACGGCACGCCGTGCTCCGACGATCGTCATCACGACGGCATAGACCATCAGACCGATGCTCGCGACGGGGAGCAGACCCGACAGCCCCGGGTTGCCTCCGGTCGCGCTCAGATTCAGGATGCTCAGCGCGAGCGCTGCAGCGAGGGCGATCCACATCACGATCGCCGCAGGACGAGTGAGCGCGTAGACCGCCGCATCTCGAGCCATTCCCCGAAGCAACCGCTCATCGACGGTGACAGTCATGGTCGGGCCTATCCGACATTCATGGGAAGCGACCGGCCGGCGAGTCCGCGCCCCTGTCCGGCGAGAGTGCGGGCCAGATCACGGATCGCCGTCGCCGCCGCATCGGCGCCGTCGCTCAGGACGACCGGCACACCGTCGTCGCCTCCGGAGCGCAGCGCGGGGCTGAGCGGGATCGACGCCAGCAGCGGAACGGACTGCGTCTCGGACAGCGCCTCTGCGACGGCCGCACCTCCGCCCGAGCCGAACAGGTCTATCACGCTGCCGTCCGGCAGGGTGAGCGCGCCCATGTTCTCGACCACGCCGATCACCCGCTGACCGGTCTGACGCGCCACCAGCCCGCTGCGGATCGCCACGTCGGATGCGGCCGCCTGCGGGGTCGTCACGACGAGCACCTCGGCGTGCGGCAACAGCTGCCCGATCGAGATCGCGATGTCGCCGGTGCCGGGGGGCATGTCGATCAGCAGGATGTCGAGGTCGCCGAAGAACACGTCCGTCAGGAACTGCTGCACTGTGCGGTGCAGCATCGGACCGCGCCAGGCCACCACGGCCTCGCCGTCGCGCAGGAACATGCCGATGGAGATCGTCTTCACTCCGTGGGCGACGGGCGGGAGCATCAGGTCGTCGATGCGCGTGGGCTGTGTCCCCGCGGGGATGCCGAGGAGCCCGGGGATCGAGAAGCCGTGCACATCGGCGTCGACGAGACCGACTGCGAGACCCTGCGCGGCGAGTGCGACCGCGAGGTTCGCCGTCACCGTGGACTTGCCGACCCCGCCCTTGCCGCTGGAGACGAGGATCACCCGCGTGAGCGAGTCCGGGCCGAAGGGCATCTGGCGCGGCGGCCGGCCGTCGCGCAGCTTCTCGGTGAGCGCCTTGCGCTCGGTGGGCGTCATGACACCGACCTCGACGTCCACCTCGGTGATCCCCGGCACGGAGGCGGCGGCCGCGCGGACGTCCGATTCGATGCGGGCGGCAGCCGGGCAGCCGACGATCGTGAGGACGATCGCGACGTGCGCGCGCGGACCGTCGACGTCGATCTCCCTGACCATGTCGAGATCGCCGATGGGGCGTCGCAGCTCGGGATCTGTGACCGCGGCTACGGCCGCCCGCACGGAATCAGCGGTGCTCATGATGATGCGGCGCGGCCGCGGGGGCGTCGCTCGACCGGCTCGTCGTCATGGTCTCCGAGCTCGGCGAGCAGCGACTTGAGCTCCTGCCGCAGCACATCGCGGGTCACGACCTGGTTGTTGCGCTCCTCGAGCGACATCCGCAGCGCGACGATCTCACGGGCGAGGTACTCGGTGTCGGCGAGGTTGCGCTCGGCCCGCTGACGATCCTGTTCGATCTGCACCCGGTCACGGTCGTCCTGGCGGTTCTGCGCGAGAAGGATCAGAGGGGCCGCGTACGACGCCTGCAGCGAGAGCATGAGGGTGAGGGCGGTGAAACCGAGCGCCGCGTCATCGAAGCGCAGGTGGTCGGGCAGCAGTGTGTTCCAGCAGATCCAGAGCACACAGAACAGAGTGAGGATCAGCAGGAACGCGGGGGTGCCCATGGCGCGGGCGACCCACTCGGTGAAACGGCCGAAGCGATCACGAGACGTCGAGCGCTGGCGGGAGGTGCCGCGGCCCAGGGGTGCGTCGAGCCGAGGCGAGCGCGAGCGGGAGCGGGGCATCAGCGCACCTCCTTGGAGACCGTCGGCTCGTCGCTGTCGTGCGTGCGCCAGTCATCGGGCAGGAGGTAGTCGAGGACGTCGTCGATGCTGATCGCGCCGACCAGTCGGTGGGCGGCATCGATCACGGGGAGCGAGACGAGGTCGTAGCTCGCCAGCATCCTGGCGACCTCAGCGGCGGACGCGGTGACCCGCACCGGCTCGAGGCTGTCGTCCATGATGGCCCCGAGACGTTCGTGCGGCGGGTAGCGCAGCATCCGCTGGAAGTGCACCATGCCGAGCAGCCGACCGGTCGGCGTCTCGAACGGCGGCAGGGTCACGAAGACCGCGGCTGCAAGGGCGGGGTGCAGCTCGTGGCGCCGGATGAGGGCGAGCGCCTCGGCCACCGTCGCGTCGGCCGACAGGATGATCGGCTCGGGCGTCATGAGTCCACCGGCCGTGTCGGGGCCGTAACGGAGCAGCATCCTGACGTCCTCGGCCTCTTCGGGCTCCATCAGCTCGAGCAGCTGCTCGAGACGATTCGGCGGAAGCTGCGCGAGGAGGTCCGCGGCGTCGTCCGGTTCCATCTGGTCGAGGATGTCGGCGGCGCGCTCGTCGCCGAGTCGATCGAGGATATGCACCTGCTCGTCTTCGGGCATCTCCTCCAGGGCATCGGCCAGGCGGTCGTCCGAGAGCTCCTCGGCGACCTCGATCATGCGCTGCTGGGGGAGGTCGAGCAGGGTGTTCGCGAGGTCGGCTGCGTGGAGCTCCGAGTACGACGCGACGAGCTGCTCGGCCGATTGGGACTCGCCGGGGGAGTGCTGCTCGGCGACCTCGCTCCAGGCTGCGAACGTGGTCGGTCCCTTCGCGAACGGAGAGGCGCTGGTCTTCGGTCGACGCAGGAAGAGCTGACTGATCGCCCATTCCCCGATGCGGTTCGGCTCGATGGCGACGTCTTCGATCACGGCGGTGCCGCTGCCGTCGACGAGGCTCACCCGACGCCCGAGGAGCTCGGCGAGAACGCGCACCTCGCCGGCGCGCGGTGAGAATCGGCGCACATTGATGAGACCGGTGCTGATCACCTGGCCCGCGCGGATCGACGTCACCCGTCCGATGGAGAGGAAGACCTGTCTGCGCCCGGGGATCTCGACGACGAGGCCGATGACGCGGGGAGCACCCGTACTTCGGTACACGATGACGACATCACGGACTTTGCCGAGCCGGTCGCCCACGGGGTCGAAGACGGCGCAGCCAGCAAGGCGCGCGGCGAATACCCGTTGTGTGCTCACTCGTCCAGCGTAGTCGCCGGTGTCGCAGGGGTGGCCCCCGGCGGCACCGCTGCACGACACACTCCCGGCCCTGTCACCACAAGGCATGGAACAATGGCGGGATGAGCATGCTGAACCGTCCAGCCGACAGCCGCGATGAGGGCGAGATCGTCGCCTCCACACGCGATTACGAAGGCGCCCAGAAGACGGTGTCGAAACTGATCGCCCAGGAGGTGCCCGCCCGGGACATCGCGATCATCGGACAGAGCGTGCGGACGGTCGAGCGCATCACCGGGCGTCTGGGCTATGCAGCAGCCGCCCGATCGGGAGCGATCAACGGCGTGCTCATCGGTCTCTTCCTCTCTGCGATCCTCGTGATCGGCAACCCGGAGGTTCCGATCCAGCTGTTCGTCGGATTCGTCTTCATCGGCGTCGCACTCGGGATGCTTCTGAGCCTCGTCACGTATGCGATCGTGCGGCGACGCCGCGACTTCGCGAGCGTCACGCAGTTCGCGGCCGATCACTACGAGGTCCGCGTCCAGGCCGCTTCGCTCGCGAAGGCCCGTCTCGCCCTGGGTGCGGCCACGCCGGCACCGGCGCGGGCACCGGTGAACCTCGACGAGCCGCCGCGGTACGGCGAGCGCATCACCCCCGGCGCGCACGAACCGGCCGGACAGCCGACGACCACGACACAGCCGACGCCCGAAGAGCCGACGCCCGAAGCCGATCCGACTCCCGGCAGCGAGCCGACACCGCCGCTGGGCGGCGGTGAGACTCCGCCTGCAGAGCCGGCCGTCCCGCCGAGGCCCGCGGATCCGGAGCCGCCGTCTCCCGCGGCGCCCGGGACCGGTGGCGCGGGGGTTCCTCCGAAGTCTGCGGAGCCCGCCTGATGTCAGACGCACCCCGCGATCCGTCGACCCCGTCCGAGCGATCGGCGCAGCCCGCACCGCCGCCCGTGCCTCCCGTTCCGCCCTTCCCTGACGGGCAGCAGCCCGCGGCGCCGGCCCGTCCGCTGAACCCGTACGCCCCGCCGCCGGCGCCCGGCTCAGCCCCGCAGCAGTCGCACGGCTACGCACCGCCCCAGGGCTCCGCGTACGCACCGCCGCAGGGCTCCGGGTACGCACCGCCGCAGGCCCCGGGGTATGCGCCGCCTCAGGCGCCGGGCTACGCGCCGCAGCAATCGGCACCGGGCTACGCGCCGCCGGCCTACCCCGTACAGGGGTACCCCGTCGGCGCCTACCCTGCGGCCGTCCCCCCGCGGGGTCTGCTTCCGTGGGCACTGGGCCTGCTGATCCTCATCCCGTTCCCGTTCGTCGGCGGACTCGCGTCCGGACTCGCCATGGCCGTGAGCGGCGGGGCGTCCCGTCGATACGGCGGGGTCGCGCGTGAGAACGCTCGCGCTGCGCTGAACTGGGGGCTGACGTACCTTCTGGTCTCCACGGTGCTCCTGGTCACGCACTTCGTGCTGCTCTTCGCGCTGACCTCCGATTCGCCGACCACCGGCTTCTACCCGCTCGGCATCCCCATCACGCTCTATTTCGCGCTCTCGGTGCTGCACGTCGTGCTCGTGATCGTGGGCATGGTGCGTGCGTCGAGCGGCAAGGTCATGCGCGTGCCGTTCGCCATCCCGTACCTGCGGGCCTGATGATCGAGATCCCTGTCGAGCTGCCCTCCGGGGTGACGACGGTCTCTGCCGACTGGGCGCCCGGAGACAACGGCGCGACAGTCCTGATCGCCCACGGCGCCGGTGCGGGCAAGGACCATCCATTCCTCGTGGGATTCTCGGATGCGCTCTCGGACCGGGGATTCTCCACCCTGCGGTTCAACTTCCCCTACGTGGAGCAGGGGCGCAGGATGCCGGGGCCTGCGGCGCACGCGATCGCGACGTGGAACGCGGCGGTGGCGTTCGCGCGCGATCTCGACGCGGAGGCCGCCATCTGGGCCACAGGCAAGTCCTACGGCGGACGCATGGCATCGATGGCCGTGGCCGAGGGACTGGCGGTCGACGGTCTCGTCTACCTCGGCTACCCGCTGCACGCTCCGGGCAGACCGGAGAAGCCGAGAGCTGAGCACCTGCCGGCGGTCGCTGCGCCGCAGCTGTTCATCGAGGGCACGAACGACCCCTTCATCCAACCTCTGACACAGTTCGATGACGTCGTCTCCACGTGTCAGGACGCCCGCGTCGTCTGGATCGAGGGTGGCGGTCACACCTTCGAGGTGAAGGGGCGCAAGCGTGCGGCATCCGACATCGGTGCGTCGCTCGCGCCGATCGTCGCGGAGTTCGTCCGGCCCTGACAGCATGGCAGGGTGAGTCTCGAACGCGTCGCCCTGATCTCCGATGTCCACGGAAACCTGACCGCTCTCGAGGCGGTGCTCGCCGACATCCATCGCCGGGGCATCGCCCGCATCGTCAACCTCGGAGACACGGCGGGCAAGGGGCCACGAGGCGAGGACGCCGTGCGGCGCTGCCGCGACGTGTGCGAGGTGAACGTCCGCGGCAACTGGGACGACTTCCTGCCGACCATCCCCGACGACGGGCCGTCCGAGATGCTGTGGTGGCGGGATGAGCTGTCGGCGCCGAGCAGGGCGTGGCTCCGGTCGCTTCCGCTGAGTGTCGATCTGGTCCTCAGCGGTCATCGGATCCGCCTGTTCCACGCGTCGGCGCAGAGCCCGCACGTCCGCGTGCACTTCGCCCACACGCCCGAGCAGTTCTCCGCGATGTTCGAGGCGACGGAGATGACCGGCGACGGCCCGCTGCCCGATGTGGTGGGCTACGCCGACATCCACGACGCCTACATCGAATCGAACGACGGACGTACGCTGTTCAACGTCGGAAGCGTCGGGAACCCGCTCGACACACCCGTTCCGTCCTACGTGATCCTCGAAGGAGGACAGTCGGCGGACGATCCCTTCGGGATCCAGTTCGTGCGCGTGCCCTACGACGTCGAGGCCGAGATCGCCGTCGCCGAATCGCTCGACATGCCGACCGCCGATGTCTGGGCCGTCGAGCTCCGCACCGCCGTATATCGAGGGCGGCAGGCATCGCAGACGGCGACGCCATGATCGCTCAGAGGTTCGCGAGGTCCGGATCGTCGAGCAGACGCCTCATCGTCGACCGTCCCAGACCGCTCATGGCGGGGTTCGAGGACTCGTAGTACCAGACGAGGCCCATCGCCTGCTGCAGCGCCCAGGCTGCTCCTCGCCGCCACTCGCTGTCGGAGACGCGCAGACGGTCACGCACGACGGATCGCCCCCGAGCGTCGAACAGATGCCACGCGGCGACGAGATCGAGCGCAGGGTCGGCAGGGCCGAAGCCCCCGCCGTCGAGGACACCGACGAGACGATCGTCGGCCACCAGCAGGTTGAACGGCGTGAGGTCCCGGTGGCTCATGACGTCCGCACCCTCGCGGGGCGCGTCGCGCAGCGAGCTCCAGAGTCGATCCACGCTATCAGGATCGATCCGGCGAGCGCTGCGCTCGATGCAGAGCGCGACCCACTCGTCGTGGTCACGGAGAACACCACCGCGGCCGCGCCCGTCGAACTTCCGTCCGCGGGTCTCGGTCGACCGCAGCGCAGCGATCAGCCCGGAGACGTCCGAGACGAGCGACTCCGACGATGCGTGGCCGGCGGGGGTCGCGGCGACACCCGCCAACCAGGTCTGGATCGACCAGGCAGAAGGATGCTCCTCGGTCGCCGCGGCGAGTCCGACAGGCCGCGTCGCCGGCACGCCGCAGACGTCGGCGAGCTCAGCCATCGCCGCGGCCTCGGCGCCGAGGACATCGCGCGATTCTGCGACGAAGGGGAACCGTGCCGCGAGGTCGTCGCCGATCCGGAAGATCGTGTTCACCGTGCCCGTCGAGCGGACGCGCTCGATCGGCAGATGGGCGAGCTCGGGGAACGTCTGCGCGATCAGCCGCGCAGCGCGATCGTCCGTGAGTGCGAGCTCGCCCTCGTGCATCCGTGAGGTCAGTGCTGGACTCGTGCGATCCAGGCTTCGACCTCGTCCGCCGTGCGCGGGATGTCCGCCGAGAGGTTCACCGGGCCGTCCTCGGTCATCAGGATGTCGTCCTCGATTCGCACACCGATACCCCGGTACTCCTCGGGAACGGTGAGGTCGTCGATCTGGAAGTAGAGGCCGGGTTCGATCGTGAAGACCATTCCCGGGGCGAGGATGCCGTCGTAGTACATCTCCCGCCGGGCCTGCGCGCAGTCATGGACGTCGATGCCGAGGTGGTGCGACGTGCCGTGCACCATGTAGCGGCGGTGCTGCCCGCCGGTGTCGCCGTCCAGCGCCTCCTGCGCGCTCACGGGGAGCATTCCCCACTCGGCGACGCGCGCGGCGATGACGCGCATGGCCGCCTCGTGGACCTCGCGGAAGCGCACCCCGATGCGAGCCGCGGCGAACGCGGCATCAGCGGCCTCGCGCACCGTCTCGTACACCCGGCGCTGCACCTCGGTGAAGGTTCCGGAGACGGGGAGCGTGCGGGTGATGTCCGCGGTGTACAGGCTGTCCGCTTCGACGCCCGCGTCGACGAGGATGAGGTCTCCCGGCACGACCGTGCCGTCGTTGCGGGTCCAGTGCAGGTAGCAGGCATGGGGACCCGATGCGGCGATCGTGTCGTAGCCCTCGCCGTTGCCGTCCTCGCGCGCGCGGCGGTGGAAGACGCCCTCGACGACGCGCTCGCCGCGAGCATGAGCGATCGCGTCGGGAAGCGAACGGATGACGTCCTCGAATCCCTGCGCGGTGATGTCCACCGCTCGGCGCATCTCGGCGATCTCGTACTCGTCCTTCACGAGCCGCAGCTCCGAGACGAAGCGGGTGAGGTCGTCGTCCTCGTCGAGCACGAGCTCTCCCTCGGCGGCCGAGAACCTCTCGAGGTGGTCGGTCGCGATGTCGAGGTCTGCCGCGACGCCGGCGAGAGACGGGCGAGGGCCGATCCAGAATTCACCGACCGTGGCGTCCGCATAGAACTCCGTGGTGGTGCGATCGGCGCGCTCCCGGAAGTACAGCGTCACATCGTGGCCGGACTCGGCCGGCTCGAACACGAGGATCGAGTCGGGCTCGGCATCCGAAGCCCATCCCGTGAGGTGTGCGAAGGCCGAATGCGCACGGTACGGGTAGTCGGTGTCGTTGCTGCGCTGCTTGAGCGAACCGGCAGGGATGACGAGTCGCTTGCCGGGGAAGGCAGCGGACAGGGCGGCGCGACGCACGGCGGCGAACGGCGCCTGCGCTCGCGGCGCGGGGATCGACTCGGGGCGCTCCGCCCATCCGGTCGAGATCGTGTCGAGGAATCCGCGGGGGAAGGGCTGCTTCCGATTCGTGGTGGTCGTCTCGGCGGGAGTCTCGGTCGTGGGCTCTGCGATCGTGTCGCGCTCAGCGGTGCTCATCCCTCCAGTCTGTCACCTGAGCGACGGCCACGGCATGTCAGCCTGCGGGTTCGAGCTGCACCACGAGACCGCGGTGGTCGCTTCCCGAGCCGCCGATCACGACGGAACCCGTCGTGGACCAGCTCGGCGACGCCATGACGTGGTCGATCGGGGTGCTCAGCAGCGCCGGCAGCGAGCTCGGCCATGTGCCGCTGAATCCGTTGCCGGAGCGGGTCGCACCGTCGCGGCAGTACCCCATGTCGCCGCCGTCGACGCCGAGCCCCGCCATGTGGTCGATCGTGGCGTTGAAGTCGCCCGCGAGGATGAAGTTCCCCTCGGGGCACTGGTCGGCGATCCAGCGCAGGTCGCTCTGCCACTGCGCCATGTCCTCCATCCGGGGCGCGACGGCGTGCACCGCGACGATCGTCGGACCCTCGCCATCGACCGGCATCAGCACCGCGCTGGGCACCGAGCCGGTGTTGTTGGAGCCGTCCTCGGACGACTCGATCACGGAGTACTCGCCGAGGTCGGGGGAGACGAGGACGGTCGTGTGCCAGGACTTGGGGCCGTCGACGACGTCGGGCTTGAACTGCACATGGTGCACCCACATGGGGTGATCCTGATCGCGCAGCAGCACGGCGATCTGCTCGCCCACCTCTTCGGTGGTCTCGGGCAATGCGACGACGTCAGCGCCACGCTCGAGGATCTCCCGCGCGATCTCCTCGGCGGACACCTCGTCGCCGGCCGTGTTCCAGGTGAGCACCCGGATGCTCGAATCGGTGGCGGCGGGGAGCGTGTCTGCGCCGAACCCGCGCATGAAGCCGATGACTCCCGTCGCACCGGCGCCGAGCAGGGCGACGATCAGCACGGATGCCGCGAAGCCGCGCAACGGCTTCGCGAACAGGAGCAGCAGCGAAACGGCCGCGACGAGGAGGAATGCCGCCAGGACCACGCCGCGGGCGGCGACGATCTGCGCGAACGGATAGGTCTGCTCGAGATGGAAGAACTGCGGCCAGACGACGACGGCCGTCGCGATCGCGAGCAGCACGGTGACGAGGATCCCCAGTAGTCGAAACATCCTCTTCAGCCTAGAAGTCCTCTCTGTGAAGTCCCTAGAGCGACAGGCGTGCGCGGCCGACGTCCACGGTCGTCGGTACGCTCGGAGCATGGCCACCGCTCGATCCCGCCGTTTCGCCGGTCCGTCCGACCTGCACATGCACTCGAACCACTCGGACGGAACGGAGTCGCCCGGCGATGTCGTGCGCCAGGCACACCGGTTCGGGGTGCGCACGATGGCGCTGACCGATCACGATCGCACGACGGGGTGGGACGAGGCGGCGGCGGCGACGGCCGAGCTCGGGATGACGTTCATCCCCGGCATGGAACTCTCCGCGAAACACGAGTGGCGCAGTGTGCACGTGCTGGGCTACCTCTTCGATCCGCTCGACGAGGCGCTCGGATCCGAGACCGATCGCATCAGAGGCGACCGGATCGGTCGTGCCGAGCGGATCGTCCGCAGCATCGGTCGTGACTACGACCTCGACTGGGACGATGTCCTCGCCCAGACCACTCTCGACGCGACGGTCGGCCGTCCGCACATCGCCGATGCCCTTGTGGCCCGCGGAATCGTGCGCGACCGCACCGAGGCGTTCGACGGGATTCTGCACCCCAGAGAGGGTTACTACGAGCCGCACTACGCGCCCGACCCGCTCACGGCAGTGCGTCTGATCACCGAGGCCGGAGGGGTGGCGATCATCGCGCACCCTGCCACGATCGGCCGCGACCACATGATGCCGGTGCCGTTCATCGAGCAGCTCATCGCCGCAGGCCTGGGCGGTTTCGAGATCGATCATCGGGAGAACACCGCGGCAGGCCGGAAGACGCTGCACGCGATCGCCGCGAAGCACGATCTCATCGTCACCGGCTCGAGCGACTATCACGGCACCGGGAAACCCAATCTGCCGGGCGAGAACACCACATCCGACGAGATGGTGGAGCGACTGATCGAGCGCGCGACCGGCTCCGCGCCCCGCTACGCGTGACGCCGGGACGGCAGAGGGGCGGGTGCCGCAGCTGCAGCATCCGCCCCTCTGTGAGTCCCTGAGGTGGAGTCGATCAGGCTCCGACGACCGGAGCCGCTCCCGCGCCGCCCGAACCCCCGCGGCGACGACGGCGACGACGGGCCGGGGCCGGCTTGCCGTCGTGGTGCTCCTTGCCTGCGCCGTCGTGGGTGCCGGCGCCCTCGGCGCCGCGGTCCGCTGACGGCGAGGACTGAGAGTCTCCGGGTGATGCGTCGGCAGCGCCCTCGGCGAACGTCGAGCCCACCGGGGTCGAGCCGCCCCGACGACGCCGACGACGGCGGGTGCCGCCCTCATCCGTGCCCTCGGCCGCGGCATCGGCCGCACGCTCGGGGCGCGGTGCGCGCTCGGTCTTCACCGACTGGGTCTTGGGAGCCGAGACGAGACGGCCCTTGGTACCTGCGGGGATGTCGAGGTCACTGAACAGGTGCGGGCTCGAGGAGTAGGTCTCGACCGGGTCGGGCTGCCCGAATTCGAGGGCGCGGTTGATCAGCGCCCACTTGTGCAGGTCCTCCCAGTCGACGAAGGTCACGGCGATGCCGGTCTTGCCCGCACGGCCGGTGCGACCGGCGCGGTGCAGGTACGTCTTGTCCTCGTCGGGGATGGTGTGGTTGATGACGTGCGTGACATCGTCGACGTCGATGCCGCGGGCGGCGACATCGGTCGCGACGAGGACGTCGCGCTTGCCGGCCTTGAACGCGGCCATCGACCGCTCGCGCTGGTCCTGTCCCATGTCGCCATGCACGCCGCCGACGTTGAAGCCGCGGTCGCTGAGCTCGTCGACGAGGCGCTGCGCGGCGCGCTTGGTACGGGTGAAGATCACCGTCTTGCCGCGACCCTCCGCCTGGAGGATGCGGGCGATGATCTCGTCCTTGTCGAGCGAGTGGGCGCGGTACACCAGGTGCTTGATGTTCGCCTGCGTGAGACCCTCGTCGGGGTCGGTCGCGCGGATGTGGATCGGGTTCGTCATGAACCGACGAGCCAGCGCGACGATCGGTCCGGGCATGGTCGCGGAGAACAGCTGGGTGTGACGGACGGCCGGGACCTTCTGGAAGATCTTCTCGATGTCCGCGAGGAATCCGAGGTCGAGCATCTTGTCGGCCTCGTCGAGCACGACCTCGGTCGCGTTGGAGAGGTCGAGCAGACGCTGGCCGGCGAGGTCGATCAGGCGACCGGGCGTGCCGACGACGATCTGGGCGCCCGCCTTGAGCTGGTCGATCTGGCCCTCGTATGCCTTGCCGCCGTAGATCGCGACGACGCTGGTGGAGCGGTTGCTCGTCAACAGGTCGATGTCCTCGTACACCTGCACCGCGAGCTCGCGCGTCGGCACCACGATGAGCGCCTTGACGCCGTGCTCGGGGTCGAGGCCGAGCCGCTGCACCACGGGGATGCCGAAGCCGAACGTCTTGCCTGTTCCGGTCTTGGCCTGGCCGATGATGTCCTGGCCCGGAAGGCCGAGGGGGATGGTCTGCTCCTGGATCGGGAATGCGTCGACGATGCCCTTGGAGGCGAGAGCGTCGATGATGTCCTGATCGATTCCGAGATCAGCGAAGGTTGTCAATGTTCAGATGCCTGTCCGGCGACCTGCGAGGATCGCCATGTTCACGGATCCACGCCGTCTCTTGTGCCACAGGCGCGGGCCCCGCTCCGACGGCGGGGACAGGGACAGCCTACCCGAGGGGGTGGCGACGCCCGGGAATATCGCGTCCCCCGGGTAGTGTGAACCCCGTGGTGAACTGGTTCTGGAAGCGTAGGACGCCCCGGCGCACGATGACGTTGCGCAGTCGGGGCGATCAAGGAGCGGCGACGCGGGTCGACTTCGCCGAACTCGCGCCGGAGCTGCCGCGATTCCTGGGACAGGCGGCGTACCTCCAGCTGGGGTACTTCGAGACGCTCACGCGGCTGATCAGGGCGACTCCGGAGCTCTCCGAGAAGGAGGCGCTCTCCCGGGCAGCCGGTGCTGCGCTCACCAAGCATCGGGCGATCGTCGAACTCATCGCGGAGCGCGGAGACGATCCGACGCAGCTCATGCTCCCGTTCCGGGAGAACCTCGACGCCTTCCGGCGCAAGACCATCGGCGCGCGTCCGCGGGAGACTCTCCTCGCCGTCTACATCACGGCAGGGATGCTCGACGACTTCTACTTCGCACTCGCCTCGAGCTACGGCGACACGGGGGAGAGGGTCGCGGAGATCCTCTCCGAGGACGATGCGCGACACGAGATCGTCGCCATCATCCAGGAGACGATCGACGGCGACGGCGAGTGGCGGTCGCTGCTCTCGATGTGGGCGCGCCGGCTCGTGGGGGACACGATCCTGGTGTGCCGGTCCGCGCTGCGTCAGCCCGAGCTCGCCGCGATGAGCGAGGACCGCGTCGAATTGGTCTACACCGAGCTGATGGGCGCGCACGCACGCCGCATGGATGCGATGGGTCTCGCCTCCTAGCCGACGGACCCGGCCGACGGCATCAGATGCCGAGCGCCGCCTTGGCCGCGGCATCGCTGCGTCGGCGCGACGCGACGATCGCGACGGTGGCGACTGCCGCGATGCCGACGGAGCCCACGACGCTCGCGAGCCATAGCCAGATGCTGTCCTCGCCCACGCCGAGCCACTGCAGGCCGGTGTAGACGACGGCCGCGAGGGCCGTGGCGACAGCGGGGGTGAGAGCGACCCCGCGCAACTCCCGCCCACCGATCATGTAGTGGGCCGCGATGCCGAGCGCGCACGCCCCGACGAGAGCGAGGAGGATGTACATCGTGGGGTCAGGCGAAGAAGCCGACGCGACGAGACTCCTCGGTGCCGAGCTCGATGTACGCGAGGTTCGCGGTCGGAACCAGGTAGGAGTTGCCCTTGACATCGGCGAAGCTCAGGTGAGAAGTGTTCTGCTCGAGAGCCGAGGAGACCTGCGTGCGGACCTCGTCCGCGCTCGATGCGGTCTCGAAGCTGAGCTCGCGGCCGGTGTTGATGATGCCGATGCGGATTTCCACGCGTACTCCTGTTTTCCAGTCGACGATGCTGTGGTCGAGTCGACCTCGGAGGTCGACGACTGAGCCCAACTCTACCGGGCGGCGAGGTGACGGGATCCGCGGATCGGGCCGGTTTCGCCCTGAGCGCACACCGTCGCGAGACGCCGACGCCCGGCGATGTCGGCGCGCCGCAGTAGCGTGGAGGACATGACAGAGGATGCCGCGCAGAACGCCGTGATCGGTGCAGACGCCTCGGCATCCGGCGTCATCATCGGGGCGCCCGGCACGGGCAAGACCCGCACTCTCACCGAGCGCGTCGTCCATCTGCTCGACACAGCGGGGATGCGTCCGGAGCAGGTCCTCGTCCTCACTCCCAGCAGGCAGGCGGCGACCGCGCTGCGGGACCGCATCGGGGTCAGGATCGGTCAGGCCACTCCCGGGCCGCTGGCCAGGTCGCTCGGGTCGTTCGCATTCCAGGTGGTGCGCGGAGCGATGGTTCGCGAAGGGGCGGAGCCACCGGCTCTGCTGACCGGCGCAGACCAGGACCGCCTGATCGCCGAGCTCCTCGCCGGCGACGCGGAGGACGAGCGCATCGACTGGCCGCAGGCGCTGAGCCCCGCCGTACGCGCCTCCAAGGGGTTCCGCTCCGAGCTCCGTGCCTTCCTCGCGGAATGCGTCGAACTGGGGGCGCAGCCCGACGAGCTGCGCACGTCCGATGTCCCCGCCTGGTCGTCCGTCGCCGAGTTCCTCGTCGAATACCGCGCCGTGCTCGACCTGGCACGGGCATCCCACCGCGACGCGGCAGACCTGCTCGCCGAGGCGTGCACGATCCTGCGCACCGCCGAGCCGAGTGCCCTCGGCCCTCTCGCCGACCTCAGGGTGGTGCTCATCGACGACGCGCAGGAGCTGACACGCGGTGGCATCGCGGTGGTCGAGGCGCTCCGTGCGCGAGGCACGGCAGTGCTCGCCTTCGGCGATCCTGACATCTCCTCCGGAGCTTTCCGCGGCGCGAGCCCCGAGTTGTTCGCGCAGCTCGCCACGGCGCTGGGCGAGGTCCACGTGCTCGATGTCCCTCATCGTCAGGCGCCGGCGCTCACCGCGCTGACCCGCACCGTCACGCAGGCGATCGGCGTGTCGGGTCGCGTCGACCACAGGCGCGCGCCCGAGCCCGTCGCCGCGCACAGCCCGGGTGCCCCCGGCGACGTGAGCACCTTCATCGCCCCGTCACCGCATGAAGAGCTCGACCGCATCGCGGGTGTCATGCGCGAATGGCACCTCGTGGATGACGTCCCGTGGGATCGCATCGCGGTCATCGCACACGACACCAGGCAGGTCACGCAGCTCGACGCAGAGCTCGCCGCGCGGGAGATCCCGACGAGAGCCGCGGGCGTGCAACGTCCTCTCGGCTCCGAGCCGATCGTGCGCGACATCGTCGGCATCGTGCGCCTGGCCCTCACGCCGGCCGAGGAGCGGACTCCCCAGGACTGGGAGGAGGCGCTCCGCACGCCCTTCGGAGGCATGGATGCGATCGGGCTCCGACGCCTTCGCGCTCGTCTGCGCCATATCGAGCTCGACCTGGGGGGCTCGACGCCCGCACGGGAACTGCTGCGCCAGGCGCTGGCATCGCCCGACCACTTCACGCTCATCGACGCCCAGGAATCGCGCCTGGCCGCGCGCTTCGCCGCGACGATCGCAGATGTGGCCGCCGCGGCTGCCGACGGCGAGACGATCCACGATCTCCTGTGGCGGGTCTGGGACCAGGCCAGAGCGGTCGACGGGCGCAAGCTCCAGATCGCCTGGCGTGAGATGTCGTTGCAGACCAGCGGTGCGGAGACGGCGCGAGCCCTCGATGCGCTCGTCTCCCTGTTCGGTGCGGCCAAGCGATTCGTCGAGCGCACCCCGAACGAGAAGCCGGAGGTCTTCGTGCGCGACATCCTCGACAGCGAGGTGCCCGAAGACTCCCTCTCGAGTCCCGACCGGCCGGGCCGTGTGACCCTGCTCACACCGGCGACCGCACTCGGAACGGAGTTCGACGCGGTCGTGGTGGCCGGAGTGCAGGACGGAATCTGGCCGAATGTGCGGCTGCGCGGCGGGATGCTCCAGTCCTGGCGTCTCGCCGACGCACTGCTCGCATCCCGCACCGGAACCGCCGAGCACCCGCCCGAGGCACTCGACAGGCGCCGCGCCGCTCTGCACGATGAGCTGCGGCTGTTCGTCCGCGCCATCTCTCGTTCGCGGAGCAGACTCCTCATCACCGCGGTCGATGACGACGACATGACACCCAGTGCGTTCTTCGGCTTCCTCCCGCCGCCCGACCCGCCCGAGCTGCATGCCTCGGCCGAGCACCCGCTCACGCTGCGCGGTCTCGTCGCGCGTCATCGTCGGGTACTGACGACCTCGACCGTCCGTGCCGCCCGAGACCACGCCTCCGCCCAGCTGGCGGTGCTCGCGCGGGAGGGAGTGCCGGGTGCCGATCCGGACGAGTGGTACGGAGTGACGCCGCCGACGACCGATGCACCGCTGCACGACCTCGCCGTCGACGCCGCCCGGGTCTCGCCGTCGCGGATGGAGTCCTTCGAGGAGTGCGAGCTGAACTGGGCGGTGTCCGCCCTGGGCGGCGACACCGTGATGCCGCCGTCGGCCGGAATCGGCACGATCATCCACGAGGCGATGGAGCAGGTGCCCGACGGCGAACTGGACCGTCTGCGTGAGGTCCTGGCCGAGCATTGGCCGGAGCTCGATTTCGAGACGGCCTGGATAGGTCGCAAGGAGAGGCGCCGCGCCGATCTGTACATCGATCGACTGCACAGCTACCTGTCGGACGTGGCGGACGAAGGCGGTCGGGTGATCGCCGGCGAGGTGGAGTTCCGGTTCGCGGTCGAGGTGCCCGAGCAGGAGGGCATCGCGCCGGGCGTGCGTGCGGCGAGCGTCGACGGCGACCCCCATCCGCACCATGCGATCGTGCACGGCTTCATCGACCGGGTCGAGGCGTACACCGCGGGTGGTGGAGAGCATGCGAAGGCGCGGGGACAGAAGTGGACGCGCATGGCCGATGCGCAGAGCGGGGAGCGCGTCGTGGTCGTGGACTTGAAGACCGGCAAGTACGAGCCGGAGAGCGAGCAGAAGGTGGCGGACCACGCCCAGCTCGCCGCATACCAGGTGGCGGTGCAGGAAGGACTCGTGGCGGGAGCGGATCCTGCGGCCCTCGCCGGCGCGCGCCTGGTCTTGGTCGCCAAGACCCTGGCCGGCAGCGATTTCCGCGTGGCGCACCAGCACACCCTCGCCGGTGAAGAGCGTGTCCAGTTCCTCGGGCGGATCGCGGAAGCCGCCCGAGGAATGTCGGCGGCGAGCTTCACGGCCCATGTCGAGGCTCACTGCGCGGATACGCAATGGCGAGTCCAGCCGTGCCGCATCCACACCGTCGCCGCGGTGAGCGCGTGACGGCGTGGACGGGAGCGGGGAACGGGATCTCTGCTCTGGACGTCGCCGCCGCGCTCGGTCTCCCCGCACCGACGGAGGCTCAGCAGCGGGTGATCGAGTCGCCACCGGCGCCGGCTTTGGTGGTCGCGGGCGCGGGCAGCGGAAAGACCGAGACGATGGCCGGCCGCGTCGTCTGGCTGGTCGCGAACGGGCATGTGCGACGCGATCAGATCCTCGGCCTGACCTTCACGCGCAAGGCCGCGGGTGAGCTCGCGGAGCGCATCGGCGTCCGTCTGGCGCTCATCGACGAATACGGGAGACGAGGACTGCTGCCGCACCTGCCCGAGATCGTGGCGAGCGGTGCCCTCGATCGCGTGTCGAGAGCCGCGAACGCCAGACAGCGCGAGGTCGTCCGATCGCAGGTGCTCGACGAGCTCGCCGCAGGTTTCGGCACCGGGGCGGTCTCGACCCCCCGTTCGGCCGAGGATCTGTTGATCCGTCCGAAGGTCTCGACCTACAACGCGTTCGCGGATGGCATCGTGCGCGAGCACGCGGCGCGCATCGGCCGCGACTCCGACGTCGCCATGCTCAGCCAGGCCGCATCCTGGATGCTCGTGCGCGACGTGGTGCTGCGCGCCGACCTGCCGGAGCTGGAGGAGATCGACCGGTCGGTGGCGGGGGTGGTCGACGCGGTTCAGAGATTGGCCGGCGACTCGCTCGATCACCGGGTCGATCTCGACCGCGCCGATCGCATCGCGCTGCGCCAGGCCGAGGCGTTCGAGCCGTACCTCAGCAACGCGGAGGTCGCGACCGCGGCTGCGAACCTGCGCGCTCTTCCCGCTCTGTCCGTCCTGGTGCGCGATTACATCGCCGAGAAGGAGCGCCGCGGAGTGCTGGACTTCGCCGACCAGGTCAGCGGCGCCTACGACATCGTGGAGTCGTCTCCCGACGTGCGCGAGGACCTGCGGCAGCAGCATCAGGTGGTGCTGCTGGACGAATACCAGGACACCTCGGTGATCCAGACGCAGTTCCTCGCCCGACTCTTCCGCGACACCGCGGTGATGGCGGTCGGGGATCCGCACCAGTCGATCTACGGATGGCGAGGCGCCAGCGCGGACAATCTGCACGCCTTCGCGCGCACCTTCTCCGAACACGAGAGCGTCGGCAACTACAGTCTGATGACGAGCTGGCGCAACGACCGGAGCATCCTCGGTGTCGCCAACCGCATCCTCGGTCCGCTGCGCAGGCCCGGATTGGATGTGCCACCGCTCGAGTCTCGTCCCGGCGCCGGCCCCGGGGCGGTCGAGATGAGCTTCCCGCTCACCGTCGATGACGAGGCTCGCGCGGTCGCCGAATGGTTCGCGGCGCGTCGCGCGGAGCACGACGACCTCGCGAAGCCGCATACCGGAGCGGTGCTGTTCCGGTCGAAGCGGCACATGCAGACGTTCGCGGCGGCCCTTGCCGCAGAAGGGATTCCGCACCGCATCCTGGGGCTCGGGGGACTCCTGGCGACCCCCGAGGTCGTCGATGTCGTGTCGACGCTGCGCGTGCTGCACGATCCGACGGCGGGCTCTGCGTTGATCAGGCTCCTCGTCGGTCCTCGATTCTCCGTCGGTGTCGCCGACATGGCGGCGTTGCAGCAGCTCGCGGCGGAGCTCTCCCGTCGGGACAGCGGGCTGCTGCCGCTGGACGACGAGCTCCGCAAACGCATCCGCGCGTCACGGGGGGCGGACGAGGCGCTGTCGATCATCGACGCCGTCGACGTGCTCCGCGGTCTCAGCGACGACTACCGCCTTCTCGCCGGGATCACGCCGGACGGGCGTTCTCGCATCCGTGCCGCGGGCGAGATGCTCGAACGCCTCCGACGGGCGTCGTCGCTTCCGCTTCCCGATCTGCTGAGGCTGATCGAGCTCGAGCTGCGTTTGGACATCGAGCTCGCAGCGAACGAGACCAGAGGGCCGGCGCGTATCGCGGCGACGCAGCTGCGCGCGTTCACTGACGAGGTTCGGTCGTTCCTCGCCGCAGACGAACGGGGGACCATCTCGAGTCTCCTCGCCTGGTTGGAGAAGGCCGAGAGCACAGACGAGCTGGTGCCGCGGCCCGAGCCGCCCGAACCCGGGGTCGTCCAGCTTCTGACGATCCACGGATCCAAGGGGTTGGAGTGGGATGCGGTCGCCGTCGTCCGCATGGTCGAGGGCGAACTGCCGTCGCGCCCGACGGACACCTCAGGATGGTTCGGCTTCGGAGTGCTGCCGTTCGCTCTGCGAGGCGACAGCGCGGCCCTGCCGACCTTCAGTTGGATAGCGCCCTCGGACGAAGAGCTCGATGCGGCGAAGCGGCTGAAGGCAGGTATCGCATCGCTGACCAGCAGGAGCAAGACAGCGCCGGGCGCGATCACGGTCTTCAAGGACGCCTACCGCGAGTATCAGCAGGAGGAGGAGCGTCGACTCGCCTACGTCGCCGTCACCAGGGCGCGCAGTCATCTGCTTCTGACCGGGGCCCACTGGGCGGGGCAGAAGCAGCCGAAGAACCCGAGCCCCTATCTGACCGAGGCGATGGAGATTCTCGGAATCGCTCCGATCGAGCCCGTGGATCCGGACGAGAACCCCTACGACGGCCCCGGCGCAACGCTCACCTGGCCTCTCGACCCGCTCGGCGCTCGGCGTGGGGTCGTCGAGGCAGCCGCCGGCGCCGTGCGCGCGGCAGCCGACGGGGAGCCGGAGGCCGCTCCCGAACTGGCGCGTCTGCTCGCCGAGCGCGCCGCCCGATTGCGTGGCACCGACGCATCACCGCCCACCCGGGTGCCGGCCTCCCGCTTCAAGGACTACGTCACCGATTTCACCGGCACCGTGTCTTCCATCGTCCGTCCGATGCCTGAGCGGCCGTATCGGCAGACCCGGCTGGGCACGCTGTTCCACGCATGGGTCGAGTGGAGGAGCGAACTCGTCGGCGTCGGTCAGCGCGTCGACGAGGCGCTGTGGGAGGTCGACGAGGATGATCTCTCGTTCGTCGAGACCGTCGGCGGAGCGGAGGTCTCGTCCGCCGACGCCGCCGACCTCGAGACCCTGCAGTCGATCTTCGAGGCCAGCGAGTGGGGAGCGCTCAAGCCCATCGCGGTCGAGATCGAGATCGACTTCGCGCTGGGTGGCGCTGTGCCGGATGGCGAACGCCATATCGTCATCTGCAAACTCGACGCGGTCTATCGACGCGAAGATCGCGGCGGGCGCATCGAGATCGTCGACTGGAAGACGGGCAAGGCCCCACGCACACCTCGGGAACGGGAGGAGCGGATGCTGCAGCTCGCGCTCTACCGTCTCGCCTACCACCGTCGTTTCGGAGTGCCCCTGGAGGAGATCGACGTGGCGCTGTACTACGTCGCGGACGACCTCGTCATCCGCGGTGACCGCGTCTACTCCGAGTCGGAGCTCTTCCAGCGCTGGAGCGCTGCTCGGGCGGCCCGCTGAGCCTCGTCCTCCGGCGATCCCTCGTCTGAGCCGTCCGCTCGCTCAGTCCGCGCCGGGTCATCGACCGGGCGTCGCTCCGCGGCGGGCTCCTGCGCGGTGTGCCTGCGCACGCCTGAAAGATCTTCCGTCTCGAGGCCACCGACCTCGAGACGACGAGCGGCGTCCGCGGCGGCGTCGCTGAGATCGCTCGTCGCCTGATCGTCGGCGTCGCCATCGGGACCGTCGGCCTCGTCGTCGCGCCACAGCTCGTTCGGGTTGTACGCGTCGGTCTGCATCGACGTGTCGGCCCCCGCCGAGGCACGTGCCGGTACTCTGTCGAGCGCGTCCAGGGCGGACTCGACGCCCTCGTTGCGCGACGCGATCACGCCGAGATCGTCGCTGTGCAATCCTTCGGCGAGTGCCTCGAGAAGGGCGGCGGCGTCGTCGACGATGTCGGGTCGGTGCAAGGAGTCGCCGTGGACGAGCCATCGGGCGAATTCGAGCTCGGCGAGCAGGCGTGCGCGCACCTCGAGAGCGCCGTCCGGCCCGCGGTCGGCGGCCCGAGCGTACGCGGCATGGACGTCGTGCGCCGCATCAGGGGCGGTGGACAGCCACGACAGATCGATCGCCGGATCTCCGACGGCCAGCGAATGCCAGCCGATGAGTCCGGTGACCTCGGGACCGAGATCCGGGTCGTCCCGGAAGATGAAGGAGGTCGACTGCACGCCGCCCAGCACGACCGTCGATTCGAACCGCCAGAGATCGTCGTCGGCGACGGCGTCGCGCCATCGCACGGTGAGCCGCGCGGGGACGCGCCCGGTCGATGCCGCGGAGTCGATCAGTCGAGCGAGTTCGTCGCGGCTCTCCTGCGCAGACCGCGTCGTCAATCCGGCGCCTCTCACGACCGAGGTGGGCAGGGAGTGCACTGCCGCGATCGCCGCACCCATCGATTCGGCGGCGCCACGGCCGGCCGGCACCATCGCCGCCTCGATCTGGAATCCGGGCAGCAGCTCCGTCACGAGCGCGCGGGCGTCTGCGAGTCGCGTCTCGCCGATGTATTCGGGGGCTCGGAAGGGGAGCATCGCCCGCGCACCGGCCGTCAGAGCCCGCAGCGCGAGGGCCTCGGCGGCCAGCTCGCGTGAGGTCTCGTCGTCATCGGCGACACGGATCGCGAGCTCGCGCCCGTCTGCGAGAGTGGCGACCGCGGAGTCGAAGCGTCCGTCACCGTCGGCGCTGAGCGTGCGGGCCCCGATCACCTCGGCGCCGGGCAGTGCGGCAGTCACCGCCGCGGCTAGAGTGAATGGAGAGCGTCCCATGCCTCCAGGGTAGGTGGACGTGGGGGTGGTCCAGCTTCCGCCACGCCCGTGAGAGAGGGAGACGATGATCGCCGGCAGCAGCACATCCCTCGATCGCGCAGCGGATCTGCGGGTCGAACCCGGAGTCCTCGATCGTCTGCGCGCCGACGAGGCGACGCGGGTCATCGCCGTACGAGACGGCCGCGTGCGCATTTCGGGCGCCGACCTCGAATCGGCCACGCTGCTGCGGGTTCCCGCCGCCGAGATCGTCGATGCGACCTGGGCGCTCCTCGGGCGCGAAGGTGACGGTACCGCCGTGCTTCTCGCCGTTCTGCAGCCCGAGGGCGACACCGTCGACACCGCACCCGACGAGGTGTGGCTGGGACTCCGCGACCTCGGCGCGCGTCTCGGCTCGGGTGACACGGAGCTGCTCATCGAGGCGCTCGCGCTGGGAGGCTGGCTGCGGGACGCACCGTTCTGCCCCCGATGCGGCGGAGGGACGGAGCTGCGCCAGGCCGGATGGTCGCGCCGCTGCCTCGTCTGCGGTCGCGAGCACTTCCCTCGGACGGACCCAGCTGTCATCGTCGCGGTGGAGAGCTCTGACGGCGAACGGCTCCTGCTCGGGGCGAACGCCAATTGGGGCGGCCGGATGTACTCCTGCTTCGCCGGATTCACCGAGGCGGGCGAGTCGTTGGAGTCGACCGTGCATCGTGAGCTCGAGGAGGAATCCGGCGTTCGGCTGGCCTCGCTGCGTTACGTCTCGTCTCAGCCGTGGCCCTTTCCTCGCTCGCTCATGCTCGGCTTCCGTGCCGTCGCTCTGGATGAGCACGAGCTGCGGCCCGACGGGGAGGAGATCATCGACGTCCGCTGGTTCACCCGTGACGAGATCGGGTCCGCTCTCGCCGGTGACGGACCCGTCGGCCTCCCCGGACCCGCGTCCATCGCCCGCGCACTGATCCTCGACTGGTTCGAGGAGCGCGCGTGAGCGCGCTCGAAGCCCTCGACGATCGACAGCGGGAGGCGGCATCCGTGCTGCGCGGTCCCGTCGCCGTGCTCGCAGGTGCGGGAACCGGGAAGACCCGAGTGATCACCCACCGGATCGCCCATGGCGTCGACACCGGTGCATACTCGCCGTCGCGCGTCATGGCGGTGACCTTCACGGCCAAGGCCGCGGGCGAGCTCAGGGGTCGTCTGCGCGCGCTCGGCGTCGAGGGCGTGGCCGCGCGGACGTTCCATGCCGCCGCCCTCGCCCAGCTGAACTTCTTCTGGCCCACACTGGCCGGATCACCCGCTCCGTCGATCATCGACAACAAGGTGAGGCTGCTCGGCCAGGCTGCCGACGCGATGCGACTGCGGCCGAGCACCGCGACGCTTCGCGACCTCGCCTCGGAGATCGAATGGCGCAAGGTGTCGATGTTGTCGATCGAACAGCACGCGTCGCTCGGCCGCACGTTGAGCGGCGTCGACTCCGCTCAGTTCGTCGAACTGCAGCAGCGCTATGAGGCGCTGAAGGACGAGCGGCGCCAACTCGATTTCGAGGACGTGCTGCTGGCCTGCGCCGGGATGCTCGAGGCCGAACCTCGCGTCGCAGCGTCCGTGCACGAGCAGTATCGGCATTTCACGGTCGACGAGTACCAGGACGTCTCTCCGCTCCAGAACCGCCTGCTCGAACTCTGGCTGGGCGATCGCAAGGACATCTGCGTCGTCGGTGACGCGAGTCAGACCATCTACTCGTTCGCCGGCGCCGAACAGCGATTCCTCCTCGAGTTCGAGCGGCGACATCCCGATGCCACGGTCGTGCGACTCGAGACCAACTACCGTTCGCAGGCCCCGATCCTCGAAGCGGCGAACGCCCTGATGAAGGGGCGGCCGGGCGCCCTCGAACTCGTCCCGGCGAGAGAGACGTTCAACGCGGATTCGCCCACGGTCACGGCGTACGACTCCGAGCGCGACGAGGCAGAGGGGATCGCCGCCGCCGTGGCAGCGCGGATCGAGTCAGGGGCGTCGCCCTCAGAGATCGCCGTGCTCTACCGGGCTCATGCGCAGTCCGCGGTGCTGCAGCAGGCGCTCGCCGCCGAGGGCATCGCGACATCGGTACTGGGTGGAACCCGGTTCTTCGCGATGCCCGAGGTGCGACAGGCGATCCTGGCCCTGCGGGCCGCCGCGGTCGCGCCGACCGAGCATGGTTTTCTGCCCGGGGTCCAGAGGGTCCTCCGCGAGCTCGGTCTCTCCGACGAGCCACCGGCGGCCGGGGGAGCTCAGCGCGACGGCTGGGAGGCTCGACGGGCGATTCTGCGTCTCGCCGAAGACGCCGGACCCGATGAGACCCTGCGCACCTTCAGCGACGCGCTCATGGCGCGCGCGAAGGACCAGCACGAGCCCACCATGCGCACCGTGACTCTGTCGACGTTGCACGCCGCCAAGGGTCTCGAATGGCCGCATGTCTACCTCGCGGGGTGGGCGGAGGGCGCACTTCCGATCTCCTACGCCACCGGCTTCGAGGCGATCGACGAAGAGCGCCGCCTCGCTTACGTCGGCGTCACGCGGGCCGCGCGTACTCTCTCGCTGTCGTGGTCGCGCTCAGCGGGACGCGGGGAACGCGCCCCGTCGCGGTTCCTGGCAGAGATGGGAACGACTGCTCGCGGCACCGGCATTCTTCGTGAAACGTCACCGAGCGCCAGTCGCGGCGCCCCTCGCCGCTGACCTCGACGAACGAGCCCGGGGCCGCGCTCTCTGCGAGCAGCCGCGCGACGAGCGTCGCCGCCTCCGTGATCCGCGCGGCACTGATCGGACCCGCGCCGCGCCCGATGAGTTGGGCGTGCATGCGGGGCCAGGCATCGTCGCGCTCGCGTTCATGCTCGTCGCGGCAGGTCAGGCAGGCCGATTCGCCGGGTACCACCAGGGGTCCGACCGTGATCCGTCCTCGCTCGAGCGCGACCGGCAGGTGCGACGTGTCGTCGCGAAGGTAGCGTGCGAAGTGCAGCGCGGCCGCCGCACCTTCGACCAGCACGATGCCGATGTCGCGGGGATTCTCCCGCTCGCCGACGGCGATGCCCTCGTCGAGGAGCGCCTCGCGCATGCGGAACTCGCATCGCGCGTCGGCGACGTCGATGCTCTCCACCCACGCAGCCGGGGGAGCGGGAGAATCGTCGACGAGCAGCGGCTCGAGCCGCGCCAGGAGCATCCGCGCCTCTGCGCGCGGGGCGCCGGCGGCATGTGCCACGACATCGAAGCCCCCGCGCCGGAATCCGGCGGCCATCCGAGCGATCAGACGCTCGACCCACGGTTCCGAGGCGGCGATGCGCAGCGTCCCCTCGATGCCGATCTGCAGTGTCTCACCGTCCCGCCAGAGCAGCGGAACCGCGGGATCCAGGCGAGTGATGGTCTTGGGTGTCAGAGGAGACATCCCTCGATTCTGCGCAAAGCCGAGCTCCCGGTGGGGGAGTCGCGGGCATCCGTGGAAAAGTCCTCGAGACTCTGCCACCCCGTCGGTCACACGGGTCGGTCTCCTCCTGGGCCGTCGTCACCGTCGGTGTCCTGCTCGCCTTCGGGCGTCTCCGGCTGCTCTCGCGAGAAGTCGTCGCCATCCAGCAGACGTGCCAGCGCCTCGTCGAACTCATCGGCGACCGGCTGCTCTCCCCGCGCGCTCGCCTGCAGTCGCGCCACGAGCGCCGACGGGTCGTCGATGTCGTCCGACGTCGGCATGAGGTCGGGGTAGTCCCACAGGGAGTCGCGTCCGGCGATGCCCACGGCGTCTGTCACCGCCTGCCACATGGCCGACGCCTCGCGCAGACGACGGGGCCGCAGCTTGAGTCCGACGAGAGCGCCGAGTGCGTCCTCGGCGGGACCGCCCACCGCGCGGCGGCGGCGAGCGGCTTCGGCGATGCGGGCACCGTCGGGAAGACGCGAGGTGGCCTGCGCGGTCACGACGTCGACCCAGCCGTCGATCGTCGCGACGAGGTTCTCGAGTCGGGCCAGTGCCTCGCGCTGCGCGTCGGTCTGCGTGGGAAGCAGCGCTCCGCCTTCGATGGCCGCGCGGAGCTCTTCGGGGTTGGACGGGTCGAGACGGCTTGCGACGTCCTCGAGTGCATCCACGTCGACCGTGACCCCGCGGGCGAAATCGGTGATCTGCGCCATGACGTGCAGGTGCAGCCACTTCGAGTGGCGATACAGCCGGGCGTATGCGAGTTCGCGGGTCGCGAGATAGAGGGTGATCTGGTCTTCCGGGATCTCGAGACCCTCGCCGAACGCTGTCAGGTTCTGGGGGATGACAGCGGCAGTGCCTGCCGGAAGCACCGGGATGCCGACGTCTCCGCCTGACACCACTTCGAGTGCGAGGTTGCCGAGAACCTGGCCGAACTGCGCCGCGAAGACCGAGCCGCCGAGACCACGCATGAGCTTGCCCGCGCCCTGCACGACGTCGCGCATCTCTTCGGGCACCTGCGTGTCGAGCGCGCTGGTGAGCGCATCGGCGATGCTCGTCGACACGGGGCCGGCGATCTCCTTCCACACGGGCAGGGTCGCTTCAACCCATTCGCCGCGCGTCATGGCCTTCGGCGACTCGCCGAGTTCGGAGATCGTGGTCGCCTCGCCGAGCCAGAGGTCCGCGAGGGCGAAGGAGTCGACGAGCGAGGTCCGCGAGCCGTCGGTGATGCCGAGACCGTCGCGGTTGGCGATGTGCAGCGCCTGCCGCAGCGCGTTCTCCCAGGGATCGCCGCCGAACGCACCCTGCAGCTGCGACATGATCGTCTGCATCATCGCCGGGTCGATCTGGATCCCATCCATGCCCGCGAAGGCGTTCTGCAGCGCCTCGGGGTCGATGTCTCCGGCGCCCTGGCCGGACATCATGCGTCGGAGGAACTCTTGGAAGTCCTCGGGGGTCGGGTCGTTGTCTGACATGTCGCTCGCCTCTCAGCACGCCTAAAGCCGTGGCATCTACGCTAGTCACAGGATCGGCCGCGAGACCCCGAAGCGGGCAGATCGCTGTACGCCGCCCGCGAACGACGGAGGAACCCTGTGGATCGAACCCGGTCTGTCAAGCTCGGACTGGGAGTCTGGGCGCTGGTCGTCGCGTTGATCGCGCTCGTCGTGCTGACCTTCCTCCCGACGCCTTACGTGATCCAGCGTCCGGGCCCGGTCTACGACACCCTCGGCACCGCGGCAGGAGCCGACGGCGAGCAGGTTCCGCTCATCCAGGTCGACGGCGCTGAGACGTTCGAGACCGGAGGCACTCTCGACCTCACGACCGTGCAGGTCGTCGGAAACCGTGAGCGCACCCCGAGCTGGTTCGAGCTCGCTCTCGCGTGGATGGACTCCTCACGAGCGGTGGTGCCTCTCGACTCCGTGTTCCCCGAGGGGGTCACGACGGAGCAGCGTGACGAACGCAACGCGACACTCATGGTGGACTCGCAGCACGAGGCGACCGCGGCAGCGCTCAACGAGCTGGGCTACGACACCGGAGCCGAGGTCGTCGTCCAGGAGGTCGTCGAGGATGCACCGGCCGAGGGAGCGCTCGAGGCGGAGGACGTCATCACCGCCGTGGACGGCGCCGCGGTGACCTCCGCGAAGCAGCTGCGTCAGGCGATCCAGGATGGGGAGGGCGCGCCGGTCTCGCTCACCGTGCAGCGCTCCGGCGAGGAACAGGTGGTCGAGGTGACGCCCGTCGAGCAGACCGACGGTGACGTGACGACGTGGCTGATCGGTGTCACGTTGCGCACGGACTACGATTTCGAGATCGATGTGACGCTCCAGCTCGACAATGTCGGTGGACCCAGCGCCGGGATGATGTTCGCGCTCGGCATCATCGACACCCTCACCGAAGGGGAGTTGAACGGCGGCGAGAACGTCGCCGGCACCGGCACGATCGAGGCCGATGGGACGGTCGGGCCGATCGGCGGCATCCGTCAGAAGCTCTACGGTGCCCGTGATGCGGGGGCGGAGTACTTCCTCGCTCCGTCGACGAACTGCGACGAGGTCACCGGCCACGTGCCGGACGGACTGACCGTGATCAGCACCTCGACGCTGGAGGAATCGCTCGACGCGCTCGAGGTGATCGCGAACGGCGGCGACGTGGGATCGCTCCCGACCTGCGACGTCGTGACCTCCCCGTGATAGGTATGACAGCCGCAGCACAGTAAGGCGTGCCTAGGATGGGAGGGTGACCTCGACTTCTGCACCGAACCCGGCCACTCCCCGAACCTCGCGAAGAATCTTCGGTATCTCGCTGGCGATCATCGCCGCGCTGATCGCCGCCTTCTTCGTCTTCGCGTCGCTCTACACCGAATTCCTCTGGTTCGACCAGGTGGGCTTCGCGGGAGTGCTCACCACCCAATGGTTCGCCACGGCGGTGATGTTCGTCGTCGGATTCCTCGGCATGGCCGTGCCGCTGTTCGTCGCCATCCAGCTCGCGTACCGACTGCGCCCCGTCTACGTGCGGCTCAGCTCGCAGCTCGACAGGTACCAGGAGGTCATCGAGCCGCTCCGCCGCCTCGCGATGTGGGGCATGCCGATCTTCTTCGGCCTCTTCGCCGGCTTCTCGGCGGCCAGCCAGTGGAAGACCGTCTGGCTCTGGGCCAACGGCGTCGCGACCGACGCCACCGACCCGCAGTTCGGCGTCGACACCGGCTTCTACATGTTCGCGATGCCGTTCTACTCGATCCTGCTGGCTTTCGTGTCTGCGGTCCTGCTGCTCACCCTCATCGTCACCGCGCTGGTGTCGTACCTCTACGGGTCGGTCCGCATCGGTCAGGGCGAGCTGCGCATCTCGAAGCCCGCACGCATCCAGCTCGCTGTGATCGCGGGGCTGTACCTTCTGGTTCAGGCGGCGAGCCTGTGGCTCGACCGCTACAAGACCCTCGTCGCACAGGACGACCGCATCGTCGGCCCGGCCTACACGGGCGTCAACGCCACGATCCCCGGCCTCGCGATCCTCGCGATCATCGCCGCGCTCGTCGCCATCCTCTTCTTCGTCACGGCCGTCATCGGCCGGTGGCGGTTCCCTCTCGCCGCGACCGCGCTGCTCATCGTCGCCTCGCTCGTCGTCGGCGTCGGATTCCCGTGGGCCGTCACCACGTTCCAGGTCCGCCCGAACCAGAACGCCTACCAGGCGGAGTTCTACCAGCGGAACATCGACGGCACCAAGGAGGCGTACGGGGTCGCCGACCTCGAGACCACCCCGTTCGAAGCCGAGACCGATGCCGAGGCCGGCCAGCTGCGTGAAGACGCCGAGACCACCGCATCGATCCGCATCGTCGACCCCAACGTGATCAGCCCCGCCGTGCGACAGCTCGAGCAGTACCGCGGCTACTACCAGTTCCAGGAGAAGCTCGACGTCGACCGCTACGAGATCGGCGGGGAGATGCAGGACACGGTCGTCTCCGTCCGCGACCTCGACATGAACGGCGTCGACGTCACGAACTGGAACAACCGCGCCGCTGTCTACACGCACGGCTACGGCTTGGTCGTCGCAGCGGGCAACCAGCGCACGCCCGACGGCGAGCCGGTCTTCCTCGAGCGTGGCATCCCGTCCGACGGCTTCCTCACCCAGCAGGAGGAGTTCGAGCCGCGCGTGTACTTCGGCGAGAACTCGCCGGAGTACTCGATCGTCGGCTCTCCCGACGGAACCGATCCTGTCGAGATCGACTATCCGCGAGGCAAGGACGGCGCCAGCGAGACCAAGACGACGTTCGAGGGCGACGGCGGACCGAAGATCGGGAGCAGCTTCACGAAGCTGCTGTACGCGCTGAAGTTCCAGTCGGAGCAGATCCTGTTCTCGAACCTCGTGAACGACGACTCGCAGATCCTGTACGACCGCGATCCCAAGACGCGCGTGCAGAAGGTCGCGCCGTACCTCGAGCTCGACAGCGACCCGTACCCGAGCGTCGTGGACGGCAGGATCGTCTGGATCGTCGACGGATACACCACGAGCTCGACCTACCCCTACTCGACGAACGTGAGCCTGTCGGATGCGATCGCCGACTCGAACCTCCCGTCGCCGACGCTCGCGATCGACGAGATCAACTACATCCGCAACTCGGTCAAGGCCACGGTCGACGCCTACGACGGTTCGGTCACCCTGTACGCATGGGACGACCAGGATCCCGTGCTGCAGACCTGGCAGAACATCTACCCGTCGACGCTCAAGCCCGTGAGCGACATGTCGGCCGATCTGATGAGCCACGTCCGTTACCCGACCGACCTGTTCAAGGTGCAGCGCGACATCCTCGGCACCTACCACATCGACACCGCCGGCTCCTTCGCGCAGCAGGACAACCGCTGGCAGACGCCGAACGACCCGCGCAGCGAGCAGGTCCTGCAGCCGCCGTACTACCTGACGATGCAGATGCCGGGTCAGGATTCCCCGCGCTTCTCGATGTTCTCGACGTTCATTCCTTCGGCGCAGGGCGGCAGCAACCGCGACGTGCTGATGGGCTATCTCGCGGTCGACTCGGATGCCGGATCGGAGGCCGGCGTGAAGGCAGAAGGCTACGGCCAGCTTCGGATGCTCGAGATCGACACCGATACGACCGTGCCGGGCCCCGGCCAAGTGCAGAACACCTACAACTCGGACACGGCTGTGGTGCCGCAGCTCAACCTGCTGCAGCAGGGCGAGTCCGAGGTGCTGTACGGAAACCTCCTCACTCTGCCCGTGGGCGGCGGTCTGCTCTACGTGCAGCCGGTGTACGTGCAGTCCTCGGAGGGCACCAAGCTGCCGCGTCTGCAGAAGGTCCTCGTGGCCTTCGGCGACAAGGTCGCGTTCGAAGACACGCTGACCGCCGCGCTCGACACCCTCTTCGGCGGCGATGCCGGTGCGACCGGTGGAGACGATGAGGTCGAGCCGACCGAGCCCGACCCGGACACCGGTGAGGTCCCGACCGAGCCGACGGTGCCGACCGACGCCGAGGCTGAGGCTCTTGCAGCCGCGCAGCAGGCGCTGACCGACCGAGAGGCCGCATTGAAGGCAGGGGATCTGACCAAGTTCGCCGAGGCCGACAAGCGCCTCACGGATGCCGTGAACACGCTGCTCGGACTGGAAGCCGCCTCGGGGGAGTAACAGCCCCGGCCCCGTCTGCACACGATGCCGTCCCTCGTTCGCGAGGGGCGGCATCGTCCGTTTCTGCCGACGCTCGCGGAGGCAGGCGCCGGGGGCGACGAGCAGTCCGCTGACGCCGCCTCGATCCGCCCGGGCCGATCAGTCCGGTCGGTCAGTCCGCGTCGTAACGGCAGGTCACGGAGCCCGTGCCGCTCTGCTCGACGACCAGTTCGTCGTTCCACAGAATCTGACAGCTCACGGTCGCGTCCGTGTCGTCGTCCGGGGCGGTGACGACGATCTCCGCCGAATCGCCGGTCGTCGTGTACTGCTTCCAGCCGCTGGAGGCCCACTCCTCGTCGTACGCCTGTGTGTCATCGGCGAAGGAGACCGTGAATGTGGGTCCGCCCGTGGCACGCACCTCGACGTGGTTGAGGCCGTTGCCGGCGAGGACGCCGACTGCCATCACGACGACGAGAATGAGATCGACGATGAGGGCGACCGCTGCGACGACGACGGCCGCCGTTCCCGCGCGAGCGACCGCGGAGCGTCTCGCTCGCACGCCCAGCAGGAGAGCGACGATCGCCAGCAGCGCGGCGGCTGCTGCGACCGGGAGCAGGGCCGGAACGGGCAAAAAGAGCACGATCAGTGCGACGGAGATCAGCAGAGCCACGGCGCCGACCCAGAGGCTGACGATCGCGCGCCGCGATGCGCCTGATGCGAGCGCGGGACGGTTCCCCGCGGCGCTGTCGGGAGTCTGCGTCATGATGGACCTCCGGGTCATTGTTTCCACCGACCGCGCCGCCGTCGACGGTCGCGCCGTTCGGTGGGACAGTCTAACGAGTGGATCCGCGGGCGATGCGGGTGTCGTCCTGTCGCGAGCGAAGGAGTCCGGGAATCGATTAGTCTCTCGGTGGAGCCGCCCCGACGCGTCGAGAGATGTCCGGGCGGCACTTGACGGAAATCGAGACTGGAGGGGATCGAGATATGCCTGACTATTCGGAGTTGCCGGACATCATCGGCAAGATGAAGCGCGCCGCGATCGACTGTTTCATGGCGGACCAGGGCTTTCACCCGAACTGGGGAAATGACCAGATCTACGCGAAGTGGGGCTTCATGCTCAACTTCTACAACCGGCCGAATGCCGCAGGCGAGGGCGGGGGCGACGGCAACGGCGTGAACCACTCGGTCGCACCGGCTTTCGACGACATCCGGGCCGCGATCGATGCCCGCGTGTCGAAGTGGCTTGATCTGCCGGACGGCGGCGACGCCTGCGAGGCACCGGCGAGTGCGACCTCGGCGGCAGCCGCGATCCTCGGCACCTCGGGCGCGGGTGCGTCGGTGCAGAACACCGGTGCGATCGGCACAGCCAACGACTCGGTGCACGAGATGATGGCGAACAAGATCGAGGGCAGCTTCAAGCCCGCGTTCATCGACAAGTACTACATCCAGTTCCAGTCCGTCACCCACGGCCTGGGGGACGCATGCGTGATCCTCCAGCTCAACTACAGCGCTCAGGCCGCCATGTGGCCCGCCGCGCGACAGGACGTCGTGTCGATCTGCGACAGCGCTCGCGCCGCCTGGGACCAGAAGGCGGGGAACGCCGCTGCGGCCAACGGGACGCTCGTGCTGACAGTCGTCGGAGCGGTGGCGGGCGTCGTATCCGCGATCGTGACGGCCGGCACGGGCACGGTGGCCGCAGCAGCCGTGCTCTCGGGAATCGCCGGCGCGGCCAGCAGCGCCGTGCAGGGGATCGCCCGCAACGTCGTCATCGAGGGCAACACCTATTCCGACATCCTGTCGTCTCTCGACGAGGCGCTCGGCAATCTCGATAAGGCGCTCGAGAAGCAGGAGAACGAGCTCAACGACGCGATGACCGAAGCCGCGAGCATCATCCGCTCCGACAACGCCACCTACAATCTGGACGCGTTCGCTCTCGGCCCGTACCCGGTCGGTGACGGCACGATGAGCATGGACAGGAGCAATGCGACCGTGGTGTCGAACAGCATGGGCCGGATCGATACGGAGCTCGCCAGTGCCGCAGCGGCGCTCGGCAGCGCGCCGGCGTCGAACCCGACTCCCCGCGGCGCCGGCGTCGGGCGCTCGTCGAACGGCACGCATTACGCGGCGAGCGACCTCTACGCGCTGACGGCGCGCTGCCTGGCCCTCACCGTGGCCGAGTATGCCCGAGGGCATCAGCTGTTCGACGCGACTGTCGAGGACTTCTTCTCGTCGGATTCCGCGGCTTCGCAGGAGGTCTCGCGCCTCCTTGCCGAAGAGATCCTCAGCGCGAATCTGGGGGTGTGAGCTGATGGAGAGCCGTCATCTCGGACAGATCACCCTCGACGGCGGAACCGGAGGAGGCGCGATGAACGGCTCGGTGCCGTTCGACGGAGACGATGTGCAGGTGCGCATCGAGATCGACTATCCGGACCGCTTCGACGAGTCCGTCCTCAACGACGTCGATATGGTTCTCGACAATCTCGCCTTCCTCGACGAGATGGCGCGCACCACCATCTCCGAGGGAGTGCAGCGCGACAGCTCACCAGCGGCGAGTGTCTTCCGCACCTGGGAACAGGGCCGGGTCGGGGGCGCCTCGGCGGGTGACTTCGTGGACGCGCTCTCGGTCGCGCGCGTTCTCATCCTGCCGGACGGCGGAACCGCGAACAGGGACCGCGTCGTGATGAGCTACGTCGCGGCCGGCGCGGCGGCGCTGGGCAGCGTCCGAGTCAAGTTCGTCGAGCCGACCGGTCCTGAGCTCACACTCAGCTACCGCTGATCCTTCGCAGCCGAGCGATCTCGATGTCGCTCGGCTGCGAGGCCGGCGTGAGGTACACATGCGAAAGGCCCTTGATCGGAATATCTCCCGATCAAGGGCCTTTCGTGTGTCGCATTCTCGTTGCGGGGACAGGATTTGAACCTGCGACCTCCGGGTTATGAGCCCGGCGAGCTACCGAACTGCTCCACCCCGCGGCACGATCAATAGCCTAACACGCGAATCAGGAGTGCGCGAATCGAGGCCGCGAGGACGCGTGTGCGAGAGGATGGGAGCATGCCAGAGACCCCCGCCGTGCCCGTCGCTGTGCCCGTCGCCGTCTGTCAGTTCGCCCCCGCCGCCTCCCGCGCCGCCAACCGGGATCGGATCGCGGAGCTGACGGCGGAGGCCGCCGCACGCGGTGCCAGGCTGGTCGTGTTCCCCGAGTACTCGAGCTACTTCGTGGATCCGATGGACGCCACTCTCGCCGAGAACTCGGAGCCACTCGATGGTGAGTTCGTGTCGACACTGACTGCGCTGGCCTCCGACTACGCGGTGGTGATCGTGGCGGGGCTGGCCGAGCAGGCCTCGGACGCCGCTCATGTGAGGAACACGGTGGTCGCGGTGCGCGGCGACGGCATCCTCGCGACCTATCGCAAGCAGCACCTGTATGACGCCTTCGGCCAGACCGAGTCCGACTGGGTCGAGGCGGGGGAGGTCGGGGGAGCGGCGACGTTCGAGCTCGCGGGCATCCGATTCGGACTGATGACCTGTTACGACCTGCGATTCCCCGAGGTGTCGCGCACTCTGATGGATGCCGGCGCCGACGCCCTGGTGGTGCCGGCCGAGTGGGTCCGCGGTCCGCTCAAGGAGCACCACTGGACCACGCTGCTGGCCGCACGCGCCATCGAGAACACCGCGTACGTGATCGCCGCCGACCACCCGACCCCGATCGGCGTCGGGCACTCGCAGATCGTCGATCCGCAGGGCGTCGTGCTCGCTGGGGTGGGAACGACCGAGGGCATCGCGTTCGCGACAGTCGAGCGGAGCACGATCGATCGCGTGCGGGCAGTGAACCCGTCCCTGCGCGTGCGCCGCTACGCCGTCGGTCCGCGCTGAACGGGAGCGTTCAGAAGCTCGTCGCGAGCCTCGTCGCCGCGTCCTCCAGGATCTCGACGCGTTTGCATGCCGCGAAGCGGACGAGCCCGGCGTACTCGCGTCGGCGTGACTGCGACACGAAGGCGGTCAGCGGGATCGCGACCACTCCTGCGCGTTCGGGAAGTGCGCGGCAGAACTCCGCGGCATCCGCTCCGCCGAGCGCTGATGCGTCGGCCACCGTGAAATAGCCGCCCTGGGGCCGATGCACGGTGAACCCGGCGGCGCGCAGGCCGGCGCCGAGTATCTCGTGCTTGCGCGCCAGCGTCGACGCGGTACCCGCGAAGAACGCATCTCCGAGGCGCAGACCCACGGCGATCGCCGGCTGGAACGGCGAGCCGTTCACGTATGTCAGATACTGCTTCACGGTCAACACGGCGGTGATGAGATCGGCGGGGCCGTGCACCCAGCCGATCTTCCAGCCGGTCGCGGAGAACGTCTTGCCCGCCGACGAGATCGTGAGCGTGCGCTCGGCGGCACCCGGCAGGGTGGCGACGGGGGTGTGCGGGATCTCGAACGCGAGATGCTCGTAGACCTCGTCGGTGACGATGATCGCATCGTGCAGGTCGGCGAGACGGACGACCTCCGAGAGCACCTCGCGACCGAAGACGGCCCCGGTGGGGTTGTGGGGGTCATTGACCAGGATGATGCGCGTGCGGTCGGACACCACGTCCGCCAGCTGCTCGAGATCGGGCTGGAAGTCCGGAGCGCGCAACGGCACCGTGCGCAGTCGCGCGCCGGCGAGAGCGACCGCCGCCGCGTAGGAGTCGTAGTACGGCTCGAAGACGACGACCTCGTCGTCAGGACCGTCGATGAGGGCGAGCAGCGTCGCGGTCAGCGCCTCGGTGGCGCCGGCCGTCACGATCACCTCTGTGAAGGGGTCGACCTCGAGCCGGTAGAAGCGCCGCTGGTGTTCGCTGATCGCGGCGAGCAGGTCGGGGTTCCCTCTTCCGGGCGGGTACTGGTTCACCCCGCGGGAGATCGCGTCCCTGGCAGCGTCGAGCACTTCTGCAGGACCGTCCTCGTCGGGGAAGCCCTGGCCGAGATTGATCGCACCGGTTCGGGCCGCAGCAGCGGACATCTCTGCGAAGATGGTGGGCGCGACGGTTCCGTCTGGTGCGAGCAGACCGGCTCCCGCTGCCGTGCGCCGCCATGCGCCGGGGATGACACTCATGAAGAACAGGCTAAGGCCATAGGTGAAACTCATCTTCGCCATACGAAACGCACAGATACAGGCGTCACTCTGAGAGGGCGTTGTTGAAGGAGCACACACCATGAACGAAGACAGCACCCAGGACCACACGGCACCTGCGTCGAATGACGCAGCGCCGTCCACCGAGGCAGCAGAGGTCGTCGACCGTTCGACGACGGATGCCGCCGCTCAGACCCCCGGCATCGTCGCCGCCCCGGGGCCATATCAGGGACACCACGTTCCCGCGACGTTCACATCGTCACCCGCGCCGGCATTCGAGGCGCCGACCGCCCCGGTGGCGCCGGACGCCCAGACCGTCCCGCAGCAGTACCTCGGAGCGCCGGGACACCACCCTGGCCACGCATCGGGCCCGGTCGGCGGACCGGCCGCGGCCTCTCCCGGTGCGGCGTTCGGTCTGCACACCGGAGCGCAGCCCGGGCAGCCGGTCGACGGCTCCGTCAAGGTCAAAGAGCAGAAGCCGCGCGCCGGAGTGAAGTTCGCCGCGATCGTCGTGGCGGCTGCGCTCGTCGGCGGTGTCGCGGGCTTCGGCGGCGGAGCGATCCTCAACGGGATCTCCGACCAGAGTTCGACGGGCGTCGCCCAGGGTCCCGAGACCATCACCGTCAACAACCCCGGCTCCGTCAACGAGACGACGGCCGTCGCGACCGCGGCGCTCCCGTCGGTCGTCACCATCGAGGTGGCCGGCTCCGATCAGGGCGGCAGCGGATCGGGCGTCATCATCAGCGACGACGGCTACGTGCTCACGAACACTCACGTGGTGACGCTCGGCGGCGCAGTCGCCGATCCCACGATCCGCGTCACCACGTCGGACGGCCGCATCTTCTCGGCGACCGTCGTCGGGACCGACCCGATCTACGACCTCGCCGTCATCAAGCTCGAGGACGCGACAGATCTCACCCCGATCGACTTCGCAGACTCCTCCAAGCTCAACGTGGGGGACACCGCGGTGGCTCTGGGCGCGCCGCTCGGCCTGTCGAACTCGGTCACGACCGGAATCGTCAGTGCTCTGAACCGCAGCATCCAGATCGCGTCGTCGGCGCTTCCGGACTCGTCCTCGGAAGATGCTCCGCAGAACGAGCAGCAGACGCCTGAGGAGGGCGAGGGCCCGTTCCAGTTCGATCTGCCCGGCAACACCTCGCAGCAGACGTCGGAGTCGATCTCGATCGCCGTGATCCAGACGGATGCCGCCATCAACCACGGCAACTCCGGCGGCGCGCTCGTGAACAGCAAGGGCGAGCTCATCGGCATCAACGTCGCGATCGCGAGCTCCGGGAGCTCGGAGGAGTCGGGATCCATCGGGATCGGCTTCGCCATCCCCGCGAACATCGCTCAGCGGGTGTCGGAGGAGATCATCGCCGACGGCGCAGCCACCCATGGCCTGCTCGGGGCATCGGTGCAGGATGCGGCCAGCGTCAAGGATGCCGACGTGTCGGGTGCCTACATCGCGGATGTCACCGGTGGCGGCGCCGCCGCGGCCGGCGGGCTGAAGGCCGATGACATCGTGACCGCGTTCAACGGCGTGCCCATCACGAGCGCCAGCGACCTCACGGCGCAGGTGCGGGCGGCAGCCGGGGGCAGCGACGCGAAGGTCACTTACATCCGTGGCGGCAAGGAATACGAGGCCGATGTGACCCTGGGCGACCTCGCCGGCTGACTCCGGCAACCGTGCTCACCGAGAAGGACGCCACCCCGCGATAGGCTCGCGGGGTGGCGTCCTTCTCTTTCGGCTCCGGCAATGCGGCCAAGCTGCTTCGGATACCGCTCTACCTCGCCGGACGCGCCGGCACCCTCGTGATTCCGCGCGGGGCCCGATGGGTGTTCGGGTGCGGTGCAGGCGTCGGGGATGGGGCTCTCGCCCTGCACCGTGTCGCCGCAGCTGAGGGGCACGACACCGTGTGGCTCACGTCCTCCGATCGGGAAGACCACGATGCCGCGGCGCTCGGCCTCCGCACGGTGCGCAAGGGCAGCCTGCGAGGGTGGTGGGCGACGGCGCGTGCCCGCGTCGTCGTCGTCACGCACGGCCTCGGCGACGTCAACCGCTATGCGGTGTCCGGTGCCTTCGTCGTGCAGCTCTGGCACGGCATCCCCCTCAAGCGGATCGGATTGGACTCACCCGCGACCACGCAGGTCCCGGAAGTCCCCGGTGCGCCGCTGCTGCGTCGTCTCGTCGGCTTCCTGTACCGCCGAGCCGCTCAGCGGATCCGAGTCTTCCCGGCCGCATCGCACCGGTCGAGGGGTCGGCTCGAGTCGGCCTTCGCGCTCGGCGACGGCCGCGTCGTCGTCACGGGCGAGCCGCGCGTCGACGTGCTGTCCGCAGGCGACCCGACCGAGCGTCGGGCCGCCGCGTCCGATGCGCTGGCGCGCGTCGTCGGCGAATTGCCGACCGCATCTCGGACGATCCTCTACGCCCCGACCTGGCGCGACGGAGCCGATGATCCGGCAGTCCCGTCGGCGACTCAGTGGGTGCGGATCATCCAGATGCTCGAGCAGCGGGATGCCGTGCTGCTCGTTCGCTCCCACCCGCTCGGAGAGGGCGGGTATGCGCCTCCGCTGCCCAGCAGAAGGGTGCGGATGCTCGGCTCCGGCCTGCTGACCGACGTCACGCCGGTGCTGCCGGCGATCGATGTGCTCATCACCGACTACTCCTCGATGGCGTACGACGTGGGACTCTTGAGAATGCCGGTGCTGTTCCTCGCTCCCGACGCCGAGGACTACGCGCGGACGAGAGGCTTCTACGGTCGGTTCCAGGACGTCGCCGGCGACGACGCCGCGACCGGCTGGGACTCGCTCTTGCCGCAGCTGTCTGCACTTCTGGACGACGAGGACCTCTTCTCTGCACGCGCCGAGCGTTCGGATACGCTCAGCGCGGAGATGCACGCCTTCCGCGACGGCGGCAACACCCGGCGCGTCTACGAGACAATCCGTGCGCGGGGGATCCCCGCGCCGAAGGGAGCAGCATGACCACGGCCCGGATCGATGAGGCGGCAGAGACGCTGGTCATCGCAGGCGCCGGCCAGCGCCCCACCACCGCCGAGCTGATCGGGCCGCGCGCCCGGGTCGGCGCGCGCATCACCGGCGGAGGCAAGACCTGGAAGGCGACGTTCCCGCTGCGCGCAGCACGGTGGGGCGGCCCTGAGCTTCCCCTGCCGACTGGGGACTACGAGCTGCACATTGCAGACGTGGAGCTCGGTGATCTCCTCGTCGCAGCGGAGGTGCTGACCGGCGTGCGCGTCGCCGTCGACGGGACGACCGTGCGCATCGCGGCCCCGATCGATCCCGCCTATGAGACGAGCGAGGGGCAGGCGACGCTCGAGGGCCGCTACCTCGCGCATCCCGGGGCGACCGAGAACGCCGTCTTCTTCGAGAGCTTCTACGGACGTGCCGTCGGCTGCAACCCGCAGGCGATCGACCGCGCCTTGTTCGCGCAGGCGCCGGACGTCACGCGCTACTGGAGTGTGGTCGACCTGTCGGTGGCGGTTCCCGACGGGGCGATCGCGGTGGTCGAAGGCAGCCCGGAGTGGTGGCGTGCCCGCGCGGCATCCCGCCTGCTCGTGGTCAATGACTGGCTGCGCCGTCGCTTCGCCCGCAAGCCCGGCCAGAAGGTGCTGCAGACCTGGCACGGCACGCCCCTGAAGCGGCTGGCGCTGCACCGTCCGGGGTTCGCCCCTCGACGGATGGCGGCGGTCATCAAGGAGTCTCGACGCTGGGACGTGCTTCTGGCACAGAACACCTACTCCGAGCGCATTCTCCGCAAAGCATACGCATTCTTCGGACGGCCCATCTGGGTCGAGGGGTATCCGCGGAACGACGCTCTGGTCACCGGGGATGCCGCAGCGATCCGCGCGGACCTGGGCATCGCCGACGGCGAGCGCGTGCTGCTGTATGCGCCCACCTGGCGCGACGACCGACCCGAGATGGTCGACTTCATCGACGCGGAGGAGCTCGCCAGGCAGACGGACTCCGTCGTGCTCGTGCGCGGCCACTCGCGCACGATCGACACGGGACGGGACCGAGCGGGCGCTCGCGTGATCGACGTCACCGGATACCCCGAGACCTCGCAGCTTCTGCTCGCCGCCGACGTGTTGATCACCGACTATTCCTCGGTGATGTTCGATTTCAGTGTCACGGGCAAGCCGATGTTCTTCCTCGTGCCCGACCTCGACCACTATCGCGGAGAGCTCCGTGGGTTCTACTTCGATCTCGAGACCCGCGCCCCCGGCCCTCTGGTTCGCACGCAGGATGAACTGGTCGCGGCACTCGCCGACGGCGAGCACGGGAACGTCTATGCCGAGCGATATCGTGCCTGGCGGGCGCAGTTCAACCCGCGGGATGACGGTCGCTCCGCCGAGCGGGTCGTCGCGCGGATCCTGGACCAGGGGTACGTCACCCGGTGAGCCGGTCGGCGGTGCGGCGCGTCAGGGGAGTGGCGTGTTGCGGGTGCCGAGTCGAGACGCGTCCACCGTGTCGCGAGCGCCGCGCAGCACGCCCTCGATGAAGCCGAGGCCCCAGGAGAGGTGCATGGTGGGCAGAACCAGCAGTGTCCACAGTCTCTGGCGCAGCCCGCCACCGCCGGGAAGGCAGGCGACGCCCACCACGAGCAGCAGATACGCCACCAGCGGCAGATAGACCACGGCCCCGACGACGAGCGAGAGAGCGCCGGAGAGGATGCCGGTCAACTGCAGGACGCCGGTGAGGAGAGCGGCCGCGACGAGGACGACGAGCGCCGGGGGAGCGAAGTACCGGATGCCGTTGCGGCGTCCGTATCGTCGCACGAGTTCGCCGCGCCACGCGCCCGTGGCCCGGAACTGACGGGCGAGGCGCAGCCAGCTCTCGCGAGGCCAGTAGGTCACCGAGAGATCGGGATCGAACCAGACGAGATGTCCTGCCTGGCGGATGCGGAGGTTGAGCTCCCAGTCCTCTCCGCGGCGGATCGACTCGTCGAAGAGCCCGACCTCGTCGAGCACCGACCGACGCATGACGCCGAGGTAGGCGGATTCGGCCTCGCCCTCGTGGGTGCCGCCGTGATAGGCCCCGCCGCCGAGGCCGACGGGGGAGTTGTAGAGGCGCGCGACGGAGGTCTGGAACGGCGTGCGCCCGTCAGCGCGCATCACACCGCCGACGTTCGCGGCACCCGTGCGTTCGAGAGTCGCGAGGGCGAGGGCCGCATAGCCCGGAGCGAGTTCGGAATGGGCGTCGACGCGGACGATCGTCGCGAAGCGACTCGCTCGGATCGCGGCGTTCAACCCGACCGGGATGTGAGCTGCGGGGTTGTCGACGAGGCGGATCCGCGCGTCCCCGGCGGCCAGGCGCTGAGCGAGTTCCGTCGTGCCATCGGTGGAAGGCCCGAGCGCGAGCACCAGCTCTGCGGGGACAGTGAGCTCCTGCTGGAGCACGGAGGCGACTGCGTGCTCCAGATAGGCGCGCTCGTTGAGCACGGGCATGACGAAAGACACTCCGTTCTCCGGGGCGGCGATGTCGTTGTCAGGCACATGACGATCATGGCATGCGCTTCTCGCGCGTTCGCTGATTCCCGGCACCGGTGATCTCGGAAGGCGTCAGGCGGGGCGAGCCGCCGCACTCGGTATCCTGGAGGGATGGGTGCTGTGTCCGATGCGAAGAAGGCCTACCGTCTGCTGAAGCGGGCGCTCGCCTCGCGCAAGGCTGTGCAGCGAGTGCGGCGGCGCCTCGCCGAGCGCGAACCGCACCCGCCGGAGCACTACCAGGTGGCGGTGTACTTCGCCGACGGCGACGTGAACATGTACCAGATGCGGCAGTGGTATCGCCCTCTCGTGGAGCTGTCGAAGCACTGGCCCGTCGTCGTGCTGTCCCGGTCGGCGACGGGCGCCGACAAGCTGCTCGACGAGGACGGTCCTCCCGTCGCCTTCGTCCCGACGATCCGCGATCTCGAACGGTTCCTCAGCACGCAGGACATCCGTGTCGTCCTCTACGTGAATCAGAACACCCGCAACTTCCAGATGTTCCGCTACGGCAGGCGCTGGCACGTGTTCATCAATCACGGCGAGTCGGACAAGATGTACATGACGACCAATCAGTACAAGGCGTACGACTACGCCCTGGTCGCAGGACAGGCTGCCCGTGACCGCCTGTCACGGACTCTCTGGGACTGGGACATCGATCGACGGACGATCGAGATCGGCCGGCCGCAGGCCGACCACTACTCGGGCACGCTGCCGTACGTTCCGGACGAGCGCACCGTGGTGCTCTACGCCCCGACGTGGGAGGGCGACCGCCCGAGCGCGCACTACGGGTCGATCGCCACCCACGGCGAGACCCTCGTCACGACGCTGCTCGCCTCGGAGAGGCACCGCGTGATCTACCGCCCGCACCCGCGAAGCGGCGTGATCGACGACGCGTACGGTGCCGCGCACCGACGCATCATCGCCGCCATCGCGGCCGCCAACGCCGCGGATCCGTCCGCCCAGCACGTCTACGACGACGGGGCGGAGCTCGGATGGCAGCTGGCCGCCGCCGATGTCGCGATCGTCGACATCTCGGCGATGGTCTACGACCGCCTCGCGGTAGGCAAGCCGCTGATGATCACACGGCCGGCCGACGAGAGGGCATCGATCGACACCAACGGCTACCTGTCGGACTGTGAATGGCTCGACGCAGGCGCTGCGGGTGACATCGTCGCCGAGGTGGAACGCGTGCGTGCCGACGAGGTCGCCATCGCGAGGCTGCGCATGTGGGTGCAGCACTACTTCGGAGACACGACCCCCGGAGTGGCCACGGAGAAGTTCCACGCCGCGATCGCGCAGCTCATGCAGAAGTGGGATCGTTGGCAGGCGAACGAGATCGGGGCAGTGCGCACCGATGAGGACGATGACGACGAAGAGGCCGACGAAGAGGAGGTCTGACGTGGACCTTCCACTCACTGCCGCGGTCGCCTCACGTCTCGAGGTGCTGACCGAAGCAGGCTCGACGAACGACATCTTGAGCAAGCGAGCGCGCGATTCGCCGTCGACGCCGCACCTGTCCGTTGTCCTCACCGACAACCAGACGGCGGGGCGCGGCAGACTCGGCCGCTCCTGGACATCCGCGCCTGGCGCATCGCTCGCCGTCTCCGTGCTGCTGCGGAGGCTGCCCTCGGCGGCGGATTCGCGAGGCTGGATCCCGCTCGCGGCCGGAGTGGCGATGGCGGATGCGATCGCCGAACAGCTTCCCGACCACGACGTGGCGGTCAAATGGCCGAACGACATCTTGGTCGACGGTCGCAAGATCTGCGGAATCCTGGCGCAGGCGACTCAGGATGCCGTCGTCGTCGGAACCGGTGTGAACACGGCGATGACAGGCTCGGAGCTTCCGGTGCCGACCGCGACGTCCTTCGCTATCCTCGGCGTCGAGGCTGACGCCGACAGGCTTCTCGCCACCTACCTGCGCGCACTCGATCAGCTGGTCGCCGAGCTCGCGGGAGCGGGCGACGCCGTCTCGAGCGGTCTCCACGCCGCCGCGACCGAGCGGTGCGCCACGATCGGTCTCGACGTCAGGGTCTCCCTTCCCGGCGACTCCGTCCTCGTCGGAAGAGCCACCGGACTCGACGTGGACGGTCGGCTCGTCGTGCAGGGGGAGGGTGCCGAGACATCGATCTCTGCCGGAGATGTGGTGCACGTCCGTCCGGCGTGAGTCTGACACGCCCGGCGCGCGAGCGGCGATGTCGGCGGTTGCGGGCACAATGGAGGAGTGACTCAGCCCGTGACTCTCGGCGGAAGGCCGACGATGCCACCGCCGGGTGCGCCCGCGGAAGAGCTGCTCATCGCCCGGTTCCGCACTCACGCCCGGAGGCTCTTCTGGTCGGCGCTCGTGCTCATCGCCGTCTTCGGTGCGACGTCCTTCTTCTACGACAACCTCCCGGCGCCGTTCGAGAACTGGATGCTGCTGAGTGCAGCCGGAGCGATCGTCCTCCTGTTGGTCGTCGTGCCCTGGGTCATCTGGTACTCGCGCTCCGTTACTCTCACCACGCGGAGGGTCATCGTCAATCACGGTATCGGCGCCCGCAACCGGCGGGAGATGTCGCACGCTCGGGGATACACGATCGGCGTCCGCCGCGGCATGATCCAGCGGATGTGGGGCGTCGGAACGATCACCCTCTCGAACGGGGTCGATGCGCCGTTGCGTCTGCCCAATGTCCCGAACGTGACGCTCGTGCACGAGACACTGGCCGATCAGATCGAGGTGAGCCAGATCCTGGCGCACCGCGATGCGCAGTCAGGTCACGACGGCACTGCCGGATTCTGAGCGCGGTACCGCGTCGGGCGGGACGCGTGAACGGCGCCCGCGCTGATGCGCGAGAATGGTCAGGACGAAATGGAGGCGGCCCATGGCGCTGCGCGTTGGTGTGATCGGTGGAGGCCAGCTGGCTCGGATGATGATCGCTCCGGCGGTCGAGCTCGGACTCGAGCTGATGGTGCTCGCTGAGGACGAGGGGATGTCCGCGCAGCTCGCCGCGACGGCGGTCGGCGACTACCACGACCTCGAGGTCGTCCGCGCGTTCGTCCGCGACGTGGACGTCGTCACCTTCGACCACGAGCACGTGCCGCAGGAGGTGCTGCGGGCACTGGTCGCCGACGGGATCGCCGTGCACCCGGGGCCGGACGCCCTGCAGTTCGCCCAGGACAAGCTCCTGATGAGGGCGAGGCTCGAAGAGCTCGGGGTTCCTCAGCCGGACTGGGCGCCGGTGCGCGACTCCTCCGAGCTGCAGGCATTCCTCGACGAGCACGACGGGCAGGGTGTCGTGAAGACGCCCCGCGGCGGATACGACGGCAAGGGAGTCCGCGTGGTCCGAGAGGCCGGCGAGGCTCAGGACTGGTTCGACGGGCTCGCCGACGGCGAGGCGCTGCTGGTCGAGGAGCTGGTCGGATTCGTGCGCGAGCTCGCGCAGCAGGTGGCTCGTCGTCCCGGCGGCCAGATCGTCGCCTACCCGGTGGTCGAGACGGTGCAGCGCGGGGGCGTGTGCGCAGAGGTGATCGCGCCGGCGCCTCATGCGGCCGAGCGCCTCGTCCGGGTCGCCGAGGAGATCGGTCGATCGATCGCGGAAGGACTCGGGGTCACCGGGATGCTCGCGGTCGAGCTCTTCGAGACCGACGATGAGCGCATCCTCGTGAACGAACTCGCCATGCGTCCGCACAACAGCGGCCACTGGAGCCAGGACGGCGCAGTGACCGGGCAGTTCGAACAGCACCTGCGCGCTGTCGCGGACCTGCCCCTCGGCGACACCGCGCCTCAGGCGGCGTGGTCCGTGATGGTGAACATCCTCGGAGGGCCGCAGACCGGCACGCTCGGCGACCGTTTCGCCGGAGCCATGTCCGAGCATCCGTCGGCGAAGATCCACACCTACGGAAAGAGCCCGCGACCGGGTCGCAAGGTCGGGCACGTCAATGTGACGGGCGACGACCTCGACGACGCGGTGTACGTCGCGCGCGCCGCGGCGGCGCACTTCGACTGAGCGTGCGGTCAGGGGTGTGCCGTTCGGGGTTTCTCCCAGCACCAGACCGTAGCCTGAGTGGGTGACTGAGCCACTGCACTCCTCCACCGCGCCCCTCGTCGGCGTCGTCATGGGTTCCGACTCCGACTGGCGCGTGATGAGCGACGCCTCTCAGTCGCTGAGCGACTTCGCTATCCCGCACGAGGTGGAGGTCGTCTCGGCGCACCGCACCCCCGACAAGCTCATGCAGTACGCGCGGGAAGCGCGCGGTCGCGGCATCCGTGTGATCATCGCAGGTGCCGGCGGGGCCGCTCATCTTCCCGGGATGCTGGCCTCGATGACCGCGTTGCCGGTCATCGGAGTCCCCGTTCCGCTCGCGTACCTCGACGGGATGGACTCGCTTCTCTCCATCGTGCAGATGCCCGCCGGAATCCCGGTCGCGACGGTGTCGATAGCGGGAGCGCGCAACGCGGGCATCCTCGCGGCGCGGATCCTCGGCACCTCCGACGATGACCTCGCGGATCGTGTCGAGGCCTACGCGCTCGACCTCGAAGCGCAGGTCGAGGAGAAGAACGATCGGCTGAAGGGGTCCCTGTGACCCTTGCGCCGCCGCGAGGTACGGCGCGACCACTGATCGAGAGCCGCCCGATCCGGCATCCGAACACCGCCGATGCGGGGATGATGACCAAACGCGGGTGGTGGCTGGTGCTGCTCAATCTGCTGGTGCCCGGTTCTGCCCAGGTTCTCGCCGGCAATCGCAGGCTCGGACGCTTCGGTCTCGGCGCGACGCTGACCGCATGGCTGCTCGTGATCGTGGGCGCAGGGCTGGCGCTGTTCGCTCGTCCTGTGCTGCTGTGGCTCACGGTCGGCGGAGGCTGGTTCTCCGCGGTCATCCTGACTCTCGTCCAGGTGCTGCTGATCGCCTACCTCGTGCTGTGGGTGGTGCTCACCTTCGATGTGCTGCGGCTCGTCCGACTGGTCAGGGTCCCGGGCCCGTCCAAGTTCGCGATCCCACTCGTCGCCCTGCTTCTGCTCGGTCTCGTCGGAACCGGAACGGCATACGCGGCGTCGTACGTCGGCACAGCCCGGGGAACGATCAGCACGATCTTCGGACAGAGCGGGCCCAGCCTGCCGCCGAGCGAGGGGTATTACAACATCCTGCTGCTCGGAGCGGACAGCGGCGAGGGCCGAGACTCGATGAGGTTCGACAGCATCTCGGTGGTCTCGGTGAACGCGACCACCGGCGCCGTGACGATCACCGGGATCCCGCGCGAGCTGCCCAATGCACCCTTCAGCGAGGGAAGCCCGATGCAGGCTCTGTATCCGAACGGCTTCGAGGGTCACAGCTCCAGCGCGTGCGGCTGGAACGGCTGGATGAACCACGTGCGCAACGCGGCAGAGATCTGCCGTGACGACAACGGCACGGGACTGTACCCGGACGCCGCATCGCACGGTTCCGATCCCGGCATCGAGGCGACCAAGGATGCGGCGGAGGGCGTTCTCGGCATCGAGATCCCGTACTACGTCTTCGTCGACATGCACGGCTTCGCTGCGCTCGTCGACGCGCTCGGCGGTGTGGACATCACTGTGACGGAGCGGCTGCCCAAGGGCGGTCCGCCCGAGGGCACCGACCCGTATGACGTCGACGCATGGGCGATCGGGTGGATCGAGGTCGGCGAGCAGCACATGGACGGTGACACGGCGCAGTGGTATGCGCGATCGCGCTACACGACCAGCGACTGGGATCGGATGAAGCGCCAGCGCGAACTGCAGGAGGCGATCCTCGCGCAGTTCACCCCGCAGACGGTGCTCACGCGCTTCAACGAGGTGGCCGCCGCGGGTACCGCGCTGATCAGCACCGATCTGCCTCAGGACAAGCTGCCCGAGTTCTTCGACCTGATGACGAAGGCCCGGGAGCAGACCGTCGCCACGATCGAGCTCACTCCTGACAACGGGGTGGACGAGCACACCCCTGACTACGGGTACATCCACGAGCTGGTCCGGCAGACGCTGCACCCGCCGACGGAGACGCCGACGCCGACTCCGTGAGCGGTGGCGTCGATCGGGATGTTCTCCCTCGAATGGCCGGTGCGCATGAGTGAGCCCACGGCCGCCACCTGAGAGTGAAGGTGGCGGCCGTGGGCCTCCGGTTCAGGACCGGATTCACCAGACGACGGTGATCGGAGGGGGAGGGATCACCGTCGTCCAGTCGGTTCCCGCTGAAAGCGGGGACCTGACCTAGGCGCGCTTACGGCGCGTGACGCCTGTGGCGACGAGTACTCCACCAGCCACCAGAGCGGCTGCCCCACCTCCGAGAACCCACGGCGAGACGCTGCCACCCGTGAGGGCGAGCTCGAGCCCGCCGCCGGTGAGCGGAAGCTCCGTGCCCGCGGCCGCGACACCGGGATCGTGGTCGCAGCTCACCGCCGAATCGTGGCCGTGCGAGACGGTGATCGTCGCCGTGTACGACCGCGACCCGTCGAAGGCGAGTGCGTAGGAGCCCTCGCCGTCGGCCGGCGGGCGGAAGGTGACGACGAGGCTGCCGTCCGCCGCGGCCGTGTTGCCCGAGACAGCGGAGTCGCCCGCGTTGAGGCCAGAGACCGACACTCCGACGTTCTCAGACGGCAGGAAATAGCCTGCGCCGAAGACGACGGTGGACACTTCGCAGATGTCGATGATCGGATCATCGACGCTCACCCGCGGCGTGCCGGCATACGAGTCGGACTCGGTCGGAACGACCGGCGAGGCGGAGGCGACAGCAGGTGCCATGAGCACGAGTACGCCAGCGGTAAGGCTGATGGCAGCCAGTTTCTTCAGCATGATTCTCCCCAGAAATACACGCGGAATCGCCTTCGGATACACCCCTGCATCCGACTGCGTGAGCTCTTCCTGTCCCCACGACAGAATTGCAGAACTCAGATATTCCCCAGTGAGAATGACCCTACCTCATCGAAACAGGAAAGTCACGACGCGCAACGCAGTTGTTCGCGGGACACGTCAGGCGCGGTGACCATGGGCGTGTGGTCGACCACCGTCAGTCGTTCTCCGGCGCCGGTTCCCTGATATTCGACGGTGATCGTCGACGATTCGCCCGGAGCCAGCAGCACCTCGTGCTGAACGGCGGAGCGGGAGCCGAGCAGAGCCGTCTGCACGCTGATCTCTTCCCCGTCACCGTCGATGTGGGAGGGGGTGGCACCCTCGGGCCCGTACACCGTGATCAGGGTCCTGGTCGATCCGGGAGGCACTCCGTAGAACCCGTCTGCGGTCACGTATGGCGGCAGCGCCGTCCCGGCGTCCGCGGGCGCGTCGTTCTTCCAGGTCACCGTCACCTGCGTGGTCGGTTTGCCGTCGCACGTGCCGATCGACGTCGTGATGGCCGCGTCCGCGTAGAAGTCCATCTTCCCGCCGGTCGTGTCGTTGAAGAGCACGCCGACGTGGGTCTGGGGGCCGTCCTCGGGCAGCGCCCCGCCGAGCGTCGACGCCGACAGGATCGCCTCCTCATCCTCGTGCGCGCTCCAGATGCGGATGCGTCGCTCATCGGCAGACTCCGCGAGAGCGGCGACGAGATCCTTCGGGGCGGCTTCCGTGAGCGCGGCGGACAGAAGCGCTCCCGCGGCCTGCGAGAAGACCTCGTCCTGCGCGGACGGGTCGGGCACGCTCGCGTAGATCTCTGAGAGCAGCAGGTTCACGACGGTGTCCTCCGTGGCGGTGAACGGCCCGAACGCGAGCGGACCCGTGGCTGCGATCAGGTCTTCCGTCATCACCGCGTCGACCGCGATGACGCCGTCGACAGATTGCCCGAAGCGGTTCTGCCAGCGCGTCGCGATCGCCGGCCCGGCCTCGGTGAAGTCGGGGATGCTCGTCAGGTTCTGCAGGTATCGACCGGGGCGGTCCTCGAAGAGGGCCACGGTCGATTCGCTGAGGGGGATCGGCGTGTCGAGGGCCGGGAAGTCCTGCGTGGAGGCTTGCTGGACGAGCGTGATCCGGCCGTTCTCGGCGTGCAGCAGGGCGATCGCCCCGATGATGCCGCCGGACGATCGCAGCTCGGCATTGTTCTGCATCGCGAGCACATAATTGCGGGGACCCTCGCCGCCGAGCATGCTGGGCAGCAGTGCGGACGCTCCATGCAGCGCTCCCACGACGGTGGCAGCCTGCGTGACGGCCGATCGCATCTCTCTCACGGCATCGGCGAGTGGAGGAATCGTCGCGCCCGCGTCGATGTCGAGCGCTCGCGTCTCCGCAGAGGTCAGCGTGGCACTCGCCTCAGCCAACGGGGGCTCGATCTGCGCGAAAGGCGTGAGGTCCACGACGCCGCCCGAGAGTCCGAGACTCGCCAGATCGAGTTCCTCAGCGGCGGCCAGCACCGGAACGAGCGCGTCCGACGCGACGTCGTCGGCGATCTCGGCGACGTCGCTCACCGCTGAGAAGTTCGGTCCGAGCCAGGGCAGCAGACCGAAGCCTGACCAGATCGGATCTGATGTCAGGTCGTGCGCGGACCCCGCGTGGTGAGCGATGCGCGCAGAGAGCGCCGCGGCCGTGTCGAGGTCGCCCTGCCCGATCGCCTGCTTGAGCTTCGACGACGCCGCGGAGACCTGCTGCAGATCGTTCACAGCACCGATTCCGCGGATGCCCACCCAGCCGATCGCGAGCACGATGAGGGTCACGATCACGCCGATGGTCCACCGCAACCATCGACGACGCACAGGCAGACGTCCGTCACTCACCCCTGCATTCAAGCACGAAGCGAGATATCGGCGGCGGACGGCCCCGCAATCCTCCGCGCACCCGGTGCTGCTCCCAGGTTCGGGGCGGGTGGGCGATTACTGTTGTCGCATGGGTGCTCGGCTGCGTGTTGTTCTGGATCAGCTGACGCATGTCGTGCACGCGGACCACGCCTCAGCCGCGTCGGACCTCACCGCTGCGCTCATCTCGACCGCCCCCTCCGGGTGCGAGGTCGAGGCCATCGTCCCGTCGGGCGTCGACGTGCAGATCCCGGGTCTGGTCGACGTGCGCAGACTGTCACTCGCGCGGCGCGAGCTCGCGGCGTCCTGGCAGTTGGGCATCGTCCCCGGGGTGGGCGGGGGGCTCATCCACTCGCCGACCCTGATGGCTCCGCTGGTGCGTCACGACCGCCTGCACGACCTCGATCAGACGACAGTCACGCTGTGGGATCTGCAGGCGTGGGACGAGCCGGATTCGCTCACCAAGTCCGTGGTCGCCTGGCAGCGGGCGATGCTGAAGCGAGCCGTCAAGCACGCGGATGCCGTCGTGGTGCCCTCCCACTCGGTCGGTGAGCGACTGGCGGAGATCGCGAAGCTGAGCGGACGGATCCGCGTCATCCCTGGGGCCGCCCCAACTGCTCTGGTTATGCCCCTCGACGCGCGAGAACGACGAGCCGCTCTGTCCCTGACGGAAGGGTATGTGCTGCTCACCGGATCGGCGCAGTCGCTCGAGCACGGCTTCCGGGCAGCTGTCGCATCCGGCAGGGATGCCGTCGTGCTCGACGCTCCGGAGGGGGCAGAACCGCGACTCGTCGAGGTCGCAGTGGCCGCCGGGCTGCCTGAAGCACGGGCCCACATCCGTGGCGCTCTGTCGACGGAGGATCGGGCGGCCGTCTTCGCCGGGGCGTCGGCGCTGGTCGCGACCAGCCCACGCGCTGCGTGGCCATGGCGTGCGGTCGAGGCCATGACCCTCGGTGTGCCGGTGGTCGCCGTCGACAGCGGAGTCCATCAGGATGTGATCGCTGACGGGGGCGCGATCGTGCCGTCGACCGAGATGGCCGAGGCCGTGGTCGATGCGGTCGGAGACGGCGCACGGCGTCTGAGCGTGCTCGGCGCGGATCGATCGAGGTCGTTCTCCTGGCTCGGCGCGGCCGAGCGTGTGTGGGGACTCCACGCGGATCTCTGAGACGACCCTCACCGCTGTCGTCGAGCTCGCCGACAGCGTCAGCGGGCTCTCAGGAGCGCATGACCTCGACGGCTTCCGCGCTCGGTCCGTCGAAGCGCACTTTGCCCTTCTGAAGCAGGATGCCGCGGTCGCACAGGTTCGAGACCATGTTGAGGTCGTGGCTGACCACGACGAGCGTCTTCCCCTCAGCGTGCAGTTCGCGCACGCGAGCGAGGCACTTCTTCTGGAACGGCTCGTCGCCGACCGAGAGGATCTCGTCGATCAGCAGGACGTCCATCTCGGTGTGGATCGCCACGGAGAACGCGAGTCTGAGGAACATGCCGGACGAATAGTGCTTCACCTCGGTGTCGATGAACTGCTCGATCTCGCTGAACGCGACGATCTCGTCGTACCGAGCCTCGGTCTCCTTCTTGCTCATGCCGAGGATCGCGGCGTTGAGGAAGATGTTCTCGCGTCCGGACAGATCGGGGTGGAACCCCGCGCCGACCTCGATCAGGCCGGCGATGCGGCCGCGAGTGAGCACGGTGCCGGCATCGGGCTCGAGAACACCCGAGATCAGCTTGAGCATCGTCGACTTGCCCGATCCGTTGAAACCGAGGAGAGCGACGGACTCGCCCTGCTGGATGTCGAACGACACGCCGTCCAGGGCGTGGAAGTCGGTCGTCAGCGGCTTGCGACGGATCGCGGCGAGAGCCGTCTCCTTGATCGAATGCGTGTGCCGGAGTTTGAAGGTCTTGTGGACGTCGTCGATGATGATCCGCGGAAGTGGCTGCGCATCAGAGATCTTGGGCAAAGCGGCCCTCCAGTCGGCGGAAGACGAGCTGGCCGATGACCAGCGCGATGAGAGACGTCACGAGGGCGATGAGCCCATACATCCACACGTCGGGGAGCGGGGACGCGTCAGGCCCGAGCGGGAACCAGACGCCGTAGTGGAAGAGCTCCACGGCGGCGGTGATGGGGTTCAGTCGATAGAGGACGAAGAGCCAGTCGGGTACGACATTGGCGACCTGCGTCCACTCGTACATCACGGGGGAGGCCCAGATCGCGACCATCACGATGATCTCGACGAAGCTCTGCGCATCGCGGAACGTCACGTTGATCGACCCGAAGAAGAGCCCGAGACCACTGGCGAGCACGGCGATGATGACGAGTGCGAGAAGGATGGCGCCGAGCGAGGCGAAGGTGGGAGCCCACCCGAAGAACAGCGAGATGGCGATCACGACGATGATCTGCGGCACCGTGTTCACGGCGGCGATCATCATGCTGGCGATCGGGAACATCTCGCGAGGCAGGTAGATCTTCTTGATGAGCGCCGCGTTGTCGACCAGGGACCGGGTGCCGTTGGAGAAGGCCTCGTTGAAGAAGGTCACCACGGTGATGCCCGAGAGCAGATAGATCGGGAAGTAGTCGACGCGGTCGTTCAGGCCGAGGAAGACGCCGATCGCGACGAAGAACACCACGAACTGCACGAGTGGCTTCACGTACGACCACAGCCAGCCGAAGATGGACCCCCGATACCGGATCTGGACTTCCTTGCGCACGATGAGCGAGAGGAGATGCCGTTGCCGGAAGACCTCGAGGAGCCCTCGATTCGCGCCAGGAGTCGTCATTCTCTGGTCGTCGGCTGTGCGAGCCTGTTGCACCGCGATTCCACCTTCCGAGGCGCCGACGGTCTCGGGCGCACCGAGAGCAATCATACGATCCTCCGCGCGGTGTCCCTGGCAGATCGATGGGGATGCGCCCGAACGCGCGGCACAGGCGCAACCCAGGGTCAGGGGCTGGGCCGCTGGTAGGATCGCGGAGGTCTCGTGCGTCCGTCGATCCGAAAGCAAACTGTATCCGTGACACCTCTTCAAGCTCTCGATCAGCCTGCACTCTTCCGCTTCGAGGACCCGCAGACGGGCGCCGATCTGTCGGAGCGCGAACGCCGCCTTCTCGTCGGCGCGTTGAACTTCCACGCGCTCATGGCACCTCAGCGAAAGCTGCGGATCCATCTCTACGACGGCTCGGTGGAGACGACGCCTCGACTGACCGACGACAGCACGTTCGACGGACTCTCGAGGAACAACCGACACCGCATCGGGAGCTTCGACATCGTCAGCTCCGTCTCCGTCGAAGAGCGTGAGCCCGAGCGTGCGGAAGCGGCCTCGGCCCGTCTCGTGGCGTCGCCCGCCAGGCATCTGCACGTGTCATCCGACGATGTGCTCGACTCGGACCCTTACCGCCCGCAGCGTCCCGGCCTGGTCGGCCGGATCGCACGGAGCGTCAAGTCGCGCGCGCCGCTGCTCTACGACGACGCCCGGGACCTCTCGCTGCTCAGATTCCGCCGCAAGCTCACGACGGCCATCGAGCCTCGTGATTACGAGGCGGAGTTCCGTCCGGGGGGCGCACACGAGGACGACGTGATCGTGCCGGCCGGCCCGGTTCTCGACGGGGCGCCGAAGGCCGTGATCATCGGACTCCACTGGTTCGAGCTCGGTGGCGCCGAACTCTGGGCGTTCGAAACGGTGCGTCTGGTGCGCGAAGCCGGCTTCCTTCCCATCGTGCTGACCAATCGGGACTCTCACCAGCCATGGGTCACGCGGCCCGAGCTCGACGGAGCGCTGCTCATCCCGTTCTCCGAGCCCACCGTCACCTCGCAGACCGCCGGCGTCGAACCGCTGCTCCGCTCGCTGCTGCGCACCTTCGACGTGCGCGGTGTCGTCATCCACCACAACCAGTGGCTGTACGACCGGGTCGCCTGGATCGCCGCATCGCGTCCCGGCATCCCCATCATCGACAGCACTCACATCGTCGAGTACACCGGCGGCGGGTATCCGCTGAGCAGTGCGATCGCGTCCCGATCGATCACGACGCATCACGTCATCTCGCCGAGCCTCGCCCGCTGGATGACCGATGTGCAGCGCATCCCTGCTGACCGTGTGGTCATGGCACCGCTCGGCGGACTCACCGTGAAGCCGAAGGATGCCGTGTTCCGTCCGCGGACCGCGGGTGAGCAGTTCACCGTCGCGTTCATCGGCCGGATGGCCCGGCAGAAGGCGCCCGAGGTGTACATCACCATGGCGAGGCGGTTGAAGCGCCAGGGATACTCGCTGCGTTTCATCCTTCACGGCGGCGGCGAGCTGTCGAGCTGGGTCGATGACATCATCCGTGCCGAGGGGCTGGGGGAGGACATCGTCCGACGCAGCTCGGACACCCCTGTCTCCGAGACGCTCGATGAAGCGCATGTGCTCGTCGTCGCGTCACACAATGAGGGACTCACGCTCACGACGCTCGAGGCGATCGCACACGGTGTGCCCGTGATCTCGACGGATGTCGGTGCACAGAGCGACATCATCCCCGAATCCGCTCTGGTTCCGCGTCACGCACGTGTCGCCGCCCGTCGACTCGCCGAGGCGGTGGCCCCGCTCGTCGACGACGAGGAGTCGAGGGAAGCGCTGTGGCGGAAGGAGCGCAAGGCGGAGAAGAAGTTGCTGTCCCAGCAGTCCGCGAGTTCATGGTTCAAGGAAGAGGTGGGCTCATGGTGAGTGTCGCTGGAGTGGTCGTCACGTTCAATCGGCTCGAGAAGCTGAAGACGGTGATCGCATCGATCGAGGCGCAGACGCACGCCGTCGAGACGCTGTTCGTCATCGACAACGCCTCGACCGACGGCACGGCGGAGTACCTGGCATCCCTCGAGACGTCCGTCCCCCTCGAAGTCGTGACCATGTCGACCAACTCCGGGGGAGCGGGTGGCTTCTCCGAGGGGATGCTGCGCGGATACGCCTCCGGCGCGGACCACGTGTGGATCATGGACGATGACTGCTATCCGAAGCCGGAAGCGCTCGAGAGCCTCATCGCCGGATTCGACGGGGCCGTCCAGGAACTCGGCGGCGACGTCCCCTTCGCATGTTCCGTCGTCGAGTTCACCGACGGCAGCATCTGCGAGATGAACAACCCCGTGACGACGTGGGACTGGGGTCGTCTGCTCGTCAAGGGCCAGAACAATGTCATGGTCACAGCGTGCTCGTTCGTCTCCGTGCTCATTCCACGCTGGGCGATCGCGGAGTACGGGCTTCCCTACTCCGAGTACTTCATCTGGTTCGACGACCGCGAGTACACCCTTCGCCTCACCGCTCGCTGTCCCGGCGTGCAGGTGCTCGACAGCGTCGTGGTCCACGACATGGGCGACAACCGCGGAGTGAACTTCGCGATGGTCGACCGCAAGAGCCTCTGGAAGTTCTCGTACGGCGTGCGCAACGAGGCCTCCTGGCAGCTGCACCATCGCGGATTCCTGTACTTCATCGAGTTCGGCGCACGGCTTTTCGTGAGCCTGCACCGCGGTCGCGTCCCGCTGGATCTGCGCGCGAAGCTGCTCGGCAAGTGGCTGAAGGGCATCACCTTCAATCCGAAGGTCCGCTACCCGGAGGCTGAGGCGGCGTGAGCTGGGTCTCGATCCTGCCCGCACTGATCGTCACCGGAGCTCTTCTCTTCCTCCCGGGACTCCTGCTCGGCTTCCTCATCCGCCTGCGCGGAATGAGACTCCTCGCGCTGGCACCGGCGCTGAGCGTCTCCCTCGTCGCGGTCGCCGCCATCGCAGCGCCTTTCGTGGGAATCCGATGGAGCATCCTGCCCGTCCTCGTACTCACCGCGGTGGCGTCGCTCGCCGCCTTCTTCTGGTCGAAGCACGTCGGAGTCCCGGCGCGACCACGCACGCACGTGAGCGCGAGGCAGCTGGTCGCGATCATCGTCTCCATCGCAGTGCCCGCTGCGCTGATCGCGTTCGTGCTCGTGCGGAGCATGCACGACCCAGAGTTCTTCTCACAGCGTTACGACAACTTCTTCCATCTGAACGCTGTGCAGTACGTCCTGGACACCGGGAACGCATCGCCGCTGTGGCTGGGAAGCATGACGTCGCCGGCCGGCGTCCCCTTCTACCCGTCCGGATGGCACGCGCTCGTCTCCATCGTCGTCGCCCTGAGCGGAGCATCCGTGCCCCTCGCCACCAATGCGATGATCATCGTCGTCGCGGCGGTCGTCTGGCCGATCGGTGCGGTGTTCCTCGTGCGCGAGCTTCTGGGACGAAACCAGATCATGACGGTGATCGCGGGCGCTCTGGCTGCCGCCTTCCCCGCGTTCCCCTTCCTGCTCCTGCACTACGGGGTGCTCTATCCGCTGTTCCTCGGCCTGGCCGTGGCTCCGGCCGCGATCGTCGTCGCCTGGTGGCTGCTCAGGCCCGGGCGAGTGTCGCGCCGCCAGGACTGGGCCCTGCTGTTGATGCTCGTCGTGCCGGGCCTGGGTGTCGCGCACCCCGGGGCTCTCATGGCGGTCGTCGCTCTCACGGTGCCTTTCGTCCTTGCCAGGCTTCTGCATCAGATGAGGGCTCCCGGACGCCCGCGGGTGATCGCGATCGGCCTGCTCGTCGCCTACGCCGCCGTCGGCGTGGTCCTCCTGCAGGTCGTGCGTCCCCCCGGAAGCCAGATCTACTGGCCCATCATCAACACCGTGCCCGACTCCATCGGAGAGGTCGTCGCGGCGAGCGTGTACGGCTACCCGAGTTCGCTCGGGATCACCGCGCTGATGATCATCGGCGCGTACAGCGTGATCCGCCGAGGCACCTATGCGCGGTGGTCGGTCCTGGCGATGGCGGTCATCTCCGCCGTGCTCTACATCATCGTGTCGGCGTCACCGTATGAGACGCTCCGGTTCTGGTTCACGGCCCCGTGGTACAACAACCCGCCTCGTATCGCCGCGTTCTGGGCGATCGGAGTCCTCCCGCTCGCTGCGCTCGGTGGCATCGTGCTGGTCACATGGCTTCTTCGTCAGCGCCTGCTCGCGCCGGTGCGGCGCTTCTCCGAGCGTCTGCCGATCGTCCTGATCGCCGTCGTCGTGATCGCACTCGTCGGAGTCACCCAGAACGCCGCGATCCGGCAGGCCGCAGCAGATATCGAGTTCACCTACGAGCTGCGACCGGGTGGGCCGATCCTGTCTCCGGACGAGCTCGATCTCATGGAGGATCTCGACGAGCTCGTTCCCGAGGATGCCGTCATCGCGGGGGACCCGTGGACCGGAGCGTCCTTCGCCTATGGCGTGAGCGGGCGACGCGTCCTCATGCCGCATCTCCTGATGGACCTCACCGACGACGCCGAGGCGATCAACACGAAGCTGAACACAGACGGCGACTCTCCGCAGGTGTGCGACGCCCTCGAGGACACCGGTGTCGCGTACGTCCTCGACTTCAGCGCCGACGGCGACTTCCAGGAGAACGACGGCGACTACTCGGGACTCGACGACCTCGAGAGCTCGCCTTACGTCGAGCTCGTCGAGCAGCGCGGAGATGCGAAGCTCTACAAGATCGTCTCGTGCGGACTCGGCTCATGACGTACGAGATCTTCGTGCCTTTCTGGGGAGACCCCGAACAGCTCTACGAGACCGTCGAATCGGTGCGCGCCCAGACGGACCCGGACTGGCGGCTGACCGTCATCGACGACTGTTATCCCGATGACTCTGTCGCGGCGCACTTCGACGAGGAGTCGGACGAGCGGATCATCTACACCCGGAACGAGCACAACGTCGGGATCACCGAGAACTTCCGGGAGTCGGTCCGCCGCGCGTCCGGGGACTTCGTCACGATCCTCGGCTGCGACGACCTCCTGCACCCGAACTACGTGGCGGTCGTCCGCGCCGCGGCGCGTGCCGTGCCCCACGCGGATGTGATCCAGCCGGGAGTCCAGGTCATCGATGAGCGCGGCGCGGTCGTGCTGCCCCTCGTCGATCGGATCAAGCAGCGCCTGCTCACCCCGAAGGGCCAGGGGATCACCGTGTTCAACGGCCCTGACATGGCCACGACGCTGATCCGGGGCAACTGGCTGTATTGGCCCTCGCTCTCGCTGCGGGTCGAGACGCTGCGCAGGATCGACTTCACGGATGACCTCGCCGTCATCCAGGATCTCGCTCTCCTCATGGACATCGCGTTCGACGGGGGCACGCTGGCGTATACGCCGCCGCTCGCGTTCTCCTATCGGCGTCATCTTGCGAGCGCGTCTCAGAAGACGCTGCTCGACGGCAGTCGTTTCCTCGACGAGCGTCGGTACTACCGCATCGCGCGTCGATCGGCCGCTGCGCGGGGATGGAGCCGCACAGCGCGGACCGCGAGAGTACGTCTCATGTCCCGTCTGCACGGGATCGCCGCGTTGCCCCTCGTCCTGAGGCATGGCACGGCGCGGGGTGTGCGGTCGGCCCTGGCACACGTCGCGGATCCCCGCTGAGGGTCGGCACGGGAAGCGGCTCAGCCGCTGTCTACGGGGCTGAGCGGCCTCGGCTGAGTCGCCGTGCCGCGGCGACGCGACGTGATGCCTCGCGCCAGGCACGGAGAAGCATCCACCGCGACTGCAGAGCCTTGCGGAGACCCCGTGGTCTCGGTGCCGACGCGTTGGCATCGTGCAGCCGACGTCGCAGAACCGGGCTCTGCACATGCGCGAGCACACGGGCCGTGTTGCCGACCGTCGCGATCCACAGGTCGTGGGACTCGACCAGGAACCGCGGGAAAGGCAGGATCAGCTCCGAGGCCTCACGTCGGATCGCCATCGCGCAGCCGTAGTAGGGGGCATCGCCGGCCAGCAGACGCAGCTCGTTCGCCAGCGATCCGCCCGAGGGCAGCGGAGCGAGGCGCCAGGGTCGTCCGGTGAGCGGCGAGCTCAGTGGCGAGTCGTCAGGGAGCAGCACCAGGTCGCCGGCGGCGATCGAGCGGTCGCGGAGTGCCTCGACCAACAGGTCGCGACGCCCGGGGACCCACTCATCGTCCTGGTCGGAGAGGAAGATGACGTCACGGTCCGCCAGCGACAGCGCACGCTCGAACGTCTTGACGTAACCGAGGTTCTTCGGGTTTCTGTACACGGTCACGCGCGCATCGCGGTATGTCTCGAGAAGGGCGACGGTGCCGTCGGTACTCGCGTCGTCGACGATGACGACCTGATCGTCCGGCCGCAGTCCCGCGAGGATCGAGTCGAGTTGCTCGCGCAGATACCCTGTGCCGTTGTACGTCGCCATGCATACGCACACGGTCTCAGTCATGTGCGACTCCTCCCTCAGACGGTGCCACGAGAGCGAAAGCCGCCCGCCTCTCCCGCAGCAGATGATGTGTTCCGGCCGACCCGACGACGGCGAGGATCACGAGCTCCGAGGCGGCGAGGCCGGCGATGATCCCGCTGAGACCCCACTGGGACGCCCAGATCATGAGCGGCACTCCGACGACAGCGGCGCCGAGGGTGCCGTAGAGCACGTAGCGGTTCAGGCCGGCCGGCACCAGGACGTTGCGGATGAAGGGGGTCGTCAGGCTCGTCAGCGCGAAGGTGGCGCCGAAGCCCAGGAACACGGCGATCTCGGGCGTCGCTGCCCGGCCGAACAGGAGCGTGGACAGCACAGGGCCGAGCAGAGCCAGCGCCGTACCGCCGAAGAGAGCGAGGGCTGTGTGGAGGCCGAATGCCACGAGATGGCGGCGCGCCCGGCCATGCGCATAAGACACTTCGAGCACCCACTTCTGCAGAGTGTTCGACAGCACCGTGACGGCGAAGAGGGCGATGCGGAAGAACTTGTCGGCGGAGGTCGCCTGACCACTGGCCGTCGCGCCGAGGAGGCCCTGGGCGAGCGGGATGGGCGCAGAGGTGTAGGTTCCGCCGATCGTCTCGGCCGCGGCGACCGAGACGTTCGCGCGATATGCGCGCAGGATGCGCCGCCCGGCGAACGGAGGCACGGGTCGTCGGTAGAGGCGGAGGTTCAGAAGCAACGGGCCGGTGAGGAAGCCGATCAGAGTGAGGACCGGATACCACAGCAGCTGCTCGGTGAGCAGGAGGAGCGGGATCGCGAGAGCGACGCTGAGGCTCACCGGCACGGTCTCGAACAGCAGGACGACCCGCGCATCCCCGACGCCGACTGCGTACCAGACGACGGTCATGGCCGCGGCGGTGGTCGCCAGCGTGACGAGGGCGGCGACAAGGCGGAACTCGGGGGGAACCAGGGCCGAGCTGAGGGCGGCACCGACGAGTCCCGCCGCGACGACGAGCAGTCCGCGGCACCAGAACGAATCACCGAAGAGCTGACGTCGGGCGTCGTCGTCGGCACTGAGCGCGATGCGCGCTCCGCCCGAGATGTTCCAGCCGAATCCCGCGACTATCGCGCAGACGGTTCCCACGGCCTGAGCCGTCCCCACGGAGCCCCACGCCGCCAGACCGAAGACGTTCGGGATGATCGGCAGCAGGAACAGCGGCGCGACGAATGAGATCAGAGGAACGGCGCTGAAGCCCGCGAAGCGTGACAGCAGAACCTTCATCGATGGGACTCCTCGGACCATTGCGGCCCGACACCATTCCGGATGGCGCGGACGTGAACGCGTGCGACCCTAGACTACTTGAGTCGGCGTGAACGAGAGGTCAGGGTCCCATGGTTGGTGTCATCGTGCTCGCCGCCTACCGACCTTCCCGGGAACTCTTCACCCGCCAGCTCGCCTCTATTCGCGATCAGACGGTCACCGACTGGGAGTGCATCATCTCCGTCGACGGAGAACTGGAGACCGTCGAGGAGGTCGTCGCCGAGGTCGCGGCCGGGGACGAGCGCTTCCGCATCGTCGCGGACGGCAGACGCCTGGGTTTCTACCTGAACTTCGAGAGGGGTCTCGCAGCGGTGCCCGCCGAGACCGAGTGGGTGGCGCTGAGCGACCAGGACGACTTCTGGTATCCCGACAAGCTCGAGAAGCTGCTCCCGTACCTCTCGGATTCGGCGATCGTCTCCGGGCAGGCGCGTCTGGTGTCCCATCCCGGTGACGAGGTGCTCGGATTCACCGACCGCCGGCAGCTCGACCCGGCATCGACGATGATCGTGAATCAGTTCACCGGTTCGCTATGCCTCTTCCGCCGAGACCTGCTGACGACGGCGCTGCCGTTTCCCCGCCTCTCCTCACACACGGTCGCGCACGATCACTGGCTCGCTGTCGTCGGGATGGCGCAGGGAGGCGGTCGCATCGCGGATGAGGTCGTGCAGGACTACGTGCAGCACTCCGCGAACGTGTTCGGCGACCCGAGCAGGCTGAGACTCGGACCGATCGCGACTCTGCGGAGAGCCTGGGGCAATGCCGTCACGTTCGCCGTGCGGTACGAGGGGGCGGCGACGCCGTCCGCGATGACCCGGATGCTGTTCTGGATCTATGTGGGGTGGCGCCAGCTCATGGCGCAGACGCTCCTGGAGCGTGATCCCCGCGCGGCACGCGCGATCGAGTTGGATCGGCTCTTCGGCTCGGGTCGGCGACTGCCGGTGACCCTGGGGATGTTGCGGAGGGTTCGCCGCACGCGGGCCGTCCCGACGCCTTTCGTCATCGCCTATGTCGCGAGCTGGGCAGCGGGGTGGCTGATCCGGGGCCGGCGGCGCACTCCGACGGTGGCACGCTGAGCGGTCCCTTCGCAGATCTCGCGCCGGTCACACAGGGCGCGCGCGCCAGGTGACTCGAGCGGCGTCAGCGGCGAGTTCCGGGCTCATCCTGCCCAGGCGCTCAGCGCGTCCGTCACGGAACCCCGCGATGAGCAGCTTGCGCATGGTGGATCGGGGCCTGGCCAGCATCCACGCGATGAGGAAGTACGCGTAGTCGGCTCGCGCGTCGCGACGCAGGCGCGCCCGGTGACGCGGATGCCGCCGTCCCACGACGATCCGATTCCTCGCTCTGTAGTAGTACCGGAACGGCGTGCTCAGCGTGAGGGTGGGAAGCACCTCTCCGAGCGGGCCGGGTACCCGGTAGCGTGCACCCAGGCGGTGGGGCAGGCGGAGGCCGGGGGCGACGATGCACGGCAGGTCGGCATCCAGGCAGCGGATCTCGAAGTCCGTATCCACGAGGTCGATGAAGAGGGCTTCGTCCATCAGCCCGACCCGTTCGAGCACCTCTGACGGAAGATACATGCCCGACTGGATCGCGTGGGCGGCGTGGACCACTCCCTGCGGCGTCGATGACCCGGCCTGGGAGACGTCCGCGAAGAACTCCGGAACCACGGGGCCCGCGGGAACGCCGTGCGCGCGCGCATGCTCGTGCGCGGCGCCCAGAGCGGCTACGAAGCCGGGGGCGATGGTCGAGTCCTGGTCGAATGTCACGACCGCGCTCGCGCCGTGTTCGATGGCGCAGCGGATGCCGTGATTCAGTGCCGCACCGATGCCGCGGTTGCTCTCCAACGTGATCACCTGCGCACCGGTCGATGCGATGTCCGCGCGGATCACGTCGAACTCTGCACCGCTGCCGTCATCGACCACGATGATGCCGGTGACTTGCGGAGCGAGATCTCCCAGAAGCGGAGGCACCTGTGCCGGGCGATGCACGGTGACGACGCCCCAGACATCGGCGCTCGGGGCTCCGGACGTCATGCCGGGGGAGCGCTGTCGGCGTCGCGGCCGCGGTGCTGAGCCTCCAGAGCGGCGATGCGGCGATCCAACCGGTCGATCTCCGCGCGCGACAGCGCCGCTTCCTCCGCGACGCGGCGGATCTCGTCCTCCGCCTGGGAGAGCTCCCAGGAGAGGTGCAGCGCGACTCCCAGGAGCAGGGTGATCGCGAGAGCGAACAGCAGGTTCGCCGGCACTTGCACACCGAGCAGCGATGTCGCCCAGAGCAGGAGCTGGGGGAAGATCCCGAGCAGCAGGACGCTCAGCGCGATGACGATCCACATCACCGCGTACTTCTCGCGAAGACGTCGCGTCAGCAGCATCCAGAAGACCAGTGCGAGGATGACGAGAGCGAGAGCGATCCCGACGATGACGATCATCGTGCGACCTCCGGTTCGCCCACGGATGCGGACCGACTCGTCGAACCGGGTCGTCGCAGCATCGCCAGGCCGAGGGTGAACACCGAACGCAGCAGGTAGATCGATGCTCCGATCGGGCCCTGACTCGGGGTGCCGTGCACGCGCGGCCGCATGGCCACCGGCACCTGCGTCACTGTCAATCCGGCGTGGCACGCTGCGACGAGCGAGTCGATGGTGTCGCCGAGGTACTCGGCGGGGTAATAGCGGACGTACTGTTCGATGGCTCTGCTGTTGGCAGCGCGGAAGCCGCTCGTCACGTCTGTCAGACGGGTCTTCGCGACCCGGGACACGGTCTTGGCCAGGAACACCATCGCCCAGTGGCGCGGGCCGCGAACCGAATAGTCGCCGACGTCCGCGAAACGTGCGCCGATCGAGATGTCCGCGGTGTCGAGGCCGTCGAGGACTCGCGCGATGTCGACGGGGTTGTGCTGGCCGTCGGCGTCGACCTGGATGGCCCGGGTGTAGCCGTGGCGCTTCGCGTACGTGAAGCCGGTGCGCATCGCTCCGCCGACGCCGAGGTTGAAGGGGAGGGAGATGACCGTGGCGCCGGCCTCTCGCGCGACCGCGCTCGTGTCATCGGTCGATCCGTCGTCGACGACGAGCAGATCGAAGTCGGCGCTCGCTGCCCGGATCTCGTGCACGGTGCGTCCGACGTTGCGGGCCTCGTTCCATGCGGGGACGATCACGAGGACACGGTCCGACGACAAGCTCATAGTTCACCGATCCTATCCGATCGGCCGAACGCGACGATCACGTGATCGGAGCGCCCATGGCGTAGTCGGCCTTGAAGGCGGGGGCGAGCTGGAGCACTGCGGGTGCACGCCCTCCACCGAGCCGGAGGAGAACCCCGATCGACGTCACATGCCGGAGCTTGCCGTTCTCGTAGAAGTAGATCTCCGGCGCGCCGGTGAACTGCACGAAGTCGGTTCCGCTGGTCAGCAGAGGGGATCCCACCTTGTATCGCGACAGCTGATCACCCGGGAGCACGTATTCGCGCGGCGCGGTTCCCCCGTTCAGCTGGAGCAGGGTCTTGATGCTGCGGACGTGACGCAACGTCCCGTTCTCGTATCGGTAGATCTCCTCGCGCCCGGTGAATCGCACGAACGACTTCTCGGGCAGGTTCGCCGCACCGGTGCCGAACCATTCGACGGTGGCCGGTGACCAGGGCAGCACCTTCAACGGCCTGGACCCGTTGAGGGCCAGCAGGTCGGCAGGGGACGGCACATGACGCAGCGTGCCGCCCGAGACGACGTAGATCTCCGGGGCTCCCTGCGGCTGGATGAACAGAGGTGCGGAGACCGTGGTCTTCGAGCGGGGCATCGCGCCGCATTCCCCGCTGCCCAGCGTGGTCGGCTTGATGCCGCCATACTGCGTGCCCGACACCGGATGGAGCTTGCCGCCCGCGGCGATCAGAGTGCTGCTGCCGCACGAGACGACGGGGGTGAGCGTCGAACCGACTCTCGTGTTGGCTGCGACCGAGCTGCTCGGCACCACGGTGATGCCGGCAGCGCCGAACTCACGGGCGAGGGCGGTGCTCGGTACGCGCAGCAGGCGGTCGCCGAGAAGCGTGAGGAACACATCCTGTGTTCCCGCGGCGCGGATCAGGCTGTTCGCCTTGATGACGAGGAGCCCGTTGCCGATCGATGCGGCCGCGGACGGCTTCATCGACGCGACGTACCCGGATGTTCCTTTGGAGACCTCGAGCCAGGTCTGCTGGTTGGCCACATGCCTGCGCAGACCGCCCTGGTAGAGGTAGACCTCGGGGTCCGCCCCCGAGCGGAAGAACGAACCGACAGGGGCACCCTCGGAGAATCGGTCCGCAGTGGTGCCGGTGAGGTTGACGTACGAGCTGAACGCGTATCCGAACAGGGCGACTTGAGCAGCGTCGACGAAGCGGTGGCGGGTGCCGTCCGGTTCCAGGAGGTACAGCGTCCCGGTGCGAGGGTCGTGCACGTACCGCGTGACCGGCTTGCCCTCGGGCATCGGGTCGAGGTACGCCGCGGCCACGGACACGGCACCGCCGAGCCTCGACCGCAGCGCGGCGAGGTCCTCCGCAGCGACGACATGGTGGCGGACACCGGACTGCACGAGGTAGATCTCCGCGCGACCCGGCACCTGCGCGAGGGTGGCCGGAGCGGCGCCCGTCGTCTGAGTGCTGCCGAACCAATCGGTGAAGAGCTGGTAGAAGTTGCGATTGCCGTAGCTGGAGCATCCGTCCCCGGTGCCGTATCCGGCGTTGAGCGCCGCCCGATTCGGCTGGTAGGGCGTGTAGTAGTACAGAGCGGCGGTCGCCTTGTTCTCGACCCTGACCGGGGCGGACCCGCAGGCCCGGTTGGGGTGGTAGAGGATGTTCCAGGTCTTCCCCGGCGCGTAGTACGTGAACCAGCGTCCCTCGGCGTAGATCTGCATCTGCCGGGCGGCGCCGTAGATCTGGTAGAAGAAGCCTGCGTAGGCCGGATCGCACGGCGCAGTGTCCGGGCACCCCTGGCCGAGGGCCATGTCGAAGCGCCAGGTGCTCGGCCACGTGTGCGTGACGAGGCTCTGCTCCTTCTCGAGCATGACGATGAGCACCCGCGGGTTGATGCCGCAGGACTGCGCGACCCGCGCGATGATCGTCGCCGCCGACTCGTTCGGCGCTCCGGAGTATCCGCGGCAGTAGCTGTCCGCAGGACGGTTCGGTGTGTTCTGACGGTAGTCCTTGAGGCAGACGTACCCACCTCGGCACGAAGCCACCTTCCCGCGGAAGAACGAGTCGATCTGGCCGGCGGACATGGTGTCGCTCTGGAAGAACACGCCATCGGAGATGATGTTCCCCGGCTTGAACTGCGCGAGGTTCGCGGTGTCCCGGATGGATGTGTCCGCGGAACCCGTCACTGCGGTCGAGGATGTCAGCGTGGCGCCCGCAGTAGACAAAGCGCCGGAGGAGGAGGGCGCGACGGCGTTGGCCGGCGTCGCCACGAGCAGGGATGCGGCGAAGACGACAGCCGCTGCACTGGCGATGAGGCCGAGCAGGTGGGGGGATTTTGAGCCGGTCACCTGCTCATTGTGACGGAAATGCACAGACGATGCCAGTGTGAACGATGTGACGCAAGTAAATCGTGCCTGTCTGAGTCCCAGCTGGGATGTGGCACGATATGGGGGTGAAAGGCATAATTCTCGCTGGTGGCTCAGGAACCCGACTGCATCCGATCACGATCGGCATCTCGAAGCAGCTGATTCCCGTGTACGACAAGCCGATGGTCTACTACCCGCTGTCGACGCTGATGCTGGCCGGGATCCGAGACATCCTGATCATCACCACGCCTCACGACGCCGAGCAGTTCGAGCGGCTTCTCGGAGACGGCTCGCAGTTCGGAGTGAACCTCACCTTCGCACAGCAGCCCTCGCCGGACGGCCTGGCACAGGCCTTCGTGATCGGAGCGGACTTCATCGGCGACGACAAGGTCGCGCTCGTGCTCGGTGACAACCTGCTCTACGGCCCGGGGCTCGGAACGCAGCTCAAGCGCTACACCGATGTCGAGGGCGGCGCCGTGTTCGCCTACTGGGTGGCGGAGCCCAACGCCTACGGAGTGGTCGAGTTCGATGCCGACGGTCGTGCCGTCTCGCTCGAGGAGAAGCCCGAGCACCCCAAGAGCAACTACGCCGTACCCGGACTCTATTTCTACGACAACGACGTCGTCGAGATCGCTCGCGCCCTCGAGCCCAGCGCTCGCGGCGAGTACGAGATCACCGACATCAACCGCGCCTATCTCGAACGAGGCGCGCTCCAGGTGGAGGTGCTCCCGCGCGGAACAGCGTGGCTCGACACCGGGACCTTCGACCAGATGTCGGATGCCGGCGACTACGTGCGCACCATGGAGCGCCGCACGGGTCTGCGCATCGGCGTCCCCGAGGAGGTCGCCTGGCGTCAGGGCTTCCTCACCGACGATGACCTGCGCGAGCGGGCCACGAAGCTCGTGAAGTCCGGATACGGCACCTACCTGCTCGAGACCCTGGAAAGAGGTCGTTGATGTCGAACATCCTCGTCACCGGAGGCGCCGGTTTCATCGGCTCGAACTTCGTCCACTACGCGGTGGAGAACACCGATCACACGGTCACGGTGCTCGACGCGCTGACCTATGCCGGAAACCGGGCGTCGCTCGAGGGGCTCCCCGAGAACCGGGTGCGATTCGTGCACGGTGACATCACCGATGCCGAGCTCGTCGACGGGCTCACCGCAGAAGCGGACGCCGTGGTGCACTACGCGGCGGAGTCGCACAACGACAACTCGCTGCACAGTCCTCGTCCCTTCCTGGACACGAACATCATCGGCACGTACACGCTGCTGGAAGCGGCGCGTCGGCACGAGACGCGGTTCCACCACATCTCGACCGACGAGGTGTACGGCGACCTCGAGCTCGACGACCCCGAGCGGTTCACCGAGCAGACGCCGTACAACCCCTCGTCGCCGTACTCGTCGACGAAGGCCGGCAGCGACCTGCTCGTGCGCGCGTGGGTCCGCTCGTTCGGCGTCCAGGCGACGATCTCGAACTGCTCCAACAACTACGGCCCCTACCAGCACGTCGAGAAGTTCATCCCTCGGCAGATCACCAATGTCATCCGCGGTATCCGGCCGAAGCTCTACGGCGCCGGGGAGAACGTCCGGGACTGGATCCACGCGAACGATCACTCGTCCGCCGTGCTCACGATCCTGGAGAAGGGTCGGATCGGCGAGACCTATCTGATCGGCGCCGACGGAGAGCGGAACAACAAGGACGTCGTCGAGCTCATCCTCGAGGAGATGGGCCAGCCGCGAGACGCGTACGACCACGTCACGGACCGCGCAGGCCACGATCTGCGGTACGCGATCGATTCCACCAAGCTGCGCACCGAGCTGGGCTGGAAGCCGGAGTTCGCCGACTTCGAGTCTGGACTCGCCGCGACCATCGCCTGGTACCGCGACAACGAATCGTGGTGGGCGCCGTCCAAGGACCAGACCGAGGCGTTCTACGCGTCGAAGGGACAGTGACCCGGTGAGCGAGATCGACTTCGGAAAGCCTCTGAGTCGCACCGAGACGACGATTCCCGGGCTCGAGATCTTCGATCTGCCCGTGCACGGCGACTCGCGCGGATGGTTCAAGGAGAACTGGCAGCGCGAGAAGATGACCGCACTGGGCCTCGCCGATTTCGGTCCGGTGCAGAACAACGTCTCCTTCAACGACGCCGTCGGCACGACCCGCGGGATCCACGCCGAGCCGTGGGACAAGTGGGTGTCGATCGCGACCGGTCGGATCTTCGGGGCCTGGGTCGACCTGCGAGAAGGCCCGACATTCGGAGCGGTCTTCACGGCGGAGCTGGATCCCTCGAAGGCGATCTTCGTACCTCGCGGCGTCGGCAACTCCTACCAGACCCTCGAGCCTGACACCGCGTACACCTACCTCGTGAACGATCACTGGTCGCCGGACGCCTCGTACTCGTTCCTGAATCTCGCTGACGAGACCGTCGCGATCGACTGGCCCATCCCGCTCGCCGAGGCCGAGGTGTCTGCGAAGGACCTCGCACACCCGCGTCTCGCGGATGTCGAGCCGGTCGCCCCGAGGAAGACCCTCGTCATCGGCTCGGGCGGGCAGCTGGGAACCGCGCTGCGAGCCGAGTTCGAAGGCGTCGGCAGCGTCGAATGGACGACGCGCGCGGATTTCGATCTCGGATCGACGACTCTGACTGACGCGCGACGGTGGCGCGACTACGACACGATCATCAACGCCGCCGCGTACACGGCCGTGGATCGTGCGGAGATGCCCGAGGGCAGGCGGGATGCGTGGGCGGTCAACGCCGCCGGACCGGCAGCTCTCGCTCGCATCGCTGCGGAGCACGGCATCACCCTCGTGCATGTGTCGAGTGACTACGTCTTCGACGGAACCGCCGAGCGACCGTACACGGAGGACGACGTCGTGTGTCCACTCGGCGTCTACGGCCAGTCGAAGGCGGCGGGCGATCTCGCCGTCTCCACAGCCCCTCGTCACTACATCGTCCGCACCTCGTGGGTGATCGGGAGTGGTGGGAACTTCGTGCGCACCATGGCGTCGCTGGCCGCGAAGGGAGTCGACCCGAAGGTCGTCGACGACCAGCGGGGGAGACTCACGTTCGCGGCCGAGATCGCGCGCCTCATCCGCACCCTCGTCGAGACCCGCCCGCCGTTCGGCGTCTACAACCTGACATCCGAGGGCGAGAGCGTCACCTGGGCCGACGTCGCCCGCCGTGTGTTCGAACTCGTCGGCGAGGATCCGGCGCGGGTCACGGGTGTGTCGACTGACGCGTACTTCGCCGCGGCGACGTCGCCCGTCGCTCCGCGCCCCACGAACAGCGTCCTCGACCTGACCCGGGTGCAGAGCATCGGCTTCACCCCTCGCGTGGGAGACGAACTCCTCAGGGAGTATCTCGCGTCGTGAGCGTGTCGTTGCGGAGCGCAGACGCTCCGACCGCGGCACCGAAGGCGCGGGTGTTCCGAACCGACATCCAAGCACTTCGCGCCGTGGCCATCGGCCTGGTGGTGCTCAATCACCTCTGGCCGATGCGCCTGCCCGGCGGCTACGTCGGAGTCGATGTGTTCTTCGTGATCTCCGGCTTCCTCATCACGGGGCACCTGGTGGGCGAGATGACACGGACCGGGGGAGTGCGCCTCGGTGCGTTCTACGCCCGACGGATCCGGCGCCTGCTTCCGGCGGCGCTGCTCGTCCTCGCGGTGTCGCTCGTGCTTCTCGTGCTGTTCCTTCCCTACCCTCGCTGGGAGCGGGGCGCCTGGGAGGTCGCAGCGAGCGCGGGGTACGTCGAGAACTGGTTCCTGGCATCGATGTCGGTCAACTACTCGGCGCTCAATGATGCGGCGAGCGTGGTCCAGCACTATTGGTCGCTGTCGGTCGAAGAGCAGTTCTACATCGTCTGGCCCGTGCTGCTGGTGGCCGCGCTGGCCGTGTCGCGGCGCACCGGACGACCGGACACGCGACGCGGAGTGAGAGCGCGGACGGCCACGGCGCTGATCGCGGTCGTCGCGCTGGTGGGGGTCGCCTCCTTCGTCGCCAGCGTCGTCTACACGACCATGGCTCCGCCTCAGGCGTACTTCGCGACGTTCACGCGCGGATGGGAGTTCGCGATCGGCGGGGCAGTCGCGCTGCTCGGCAGTCGAATCCCGCTCGGACGAGCCGCGGCCGACATCGTCAGCCTGCTCGGATTCGGCCTCATCGTCGTCGCCGCCTTCGCCTATGATCATGCGACTTCTTTCCCCGGGTACGCCGCACTGGTGCCGGTTCTCGGCACCGCAGCGGTGATCCTCGCCGGAAACTCGCACGCCGCTCTCCGGCATGCGAAGGTGACCGCACTGAGACCTGTGCAGTGGATCGGCGGAGTCTCGTACTCGCTCTATCTCTGGCACTGGCCGCTCATCGTCGTCGCCCCGTTCGTCATCGGTGGCGAAGCGAGCACTCTCTCGAAGGTCGCGGTTCTGGCCATCTCGCTGGTGTTGGCCGTGCTCACGAAGAGGTTCGTCGAAGACGCCGGACAGACCTGGGGATATTGGCGCGGCTCCTCACGCCGCGCGTTCGGGCTCATGGTCACGGGGATGCTCGTCATCGCGGCGCTCGTGGCGGCGGTCCTTGCCGCATATGCGGCGAGGGTCGAGGCGGACAGCCCACCGGACGACCTCGCCGCGTCGACGTGCGAAGGGCCTTCGGCGCTCGCACCGGGGGCTGAGTGCGACGACCCTTTCGGGGCTGCGGACTATTCGGTGATGACCAAGAAGAACGAGTACTTCTACACGCCTGCGGAGTGCGGCGAGTTCCTGCCGATTCTCACGTATGGGGACCTCAAGACCACCCACGAGTGCGATTTCTCGCGAGGCGAAGAGGATCCGACGAGGGTATGGCTCATCGGGGACTCCCATGCGCAGCAGTGGCAGGGAGCTGTGTTCGACATCGCAGAGGAGCACGGCTGGATCGTCGACACGAGTTTCTACGGCGGGTGTCCCGCAGCCGACGTCGAGTTCATCGGGTTCCGCAGCGCGTGGGGTGCCGCCGACGTCGAGAGGTGCCGCGAGTGGTCGAGCGACCTCGCCGACACCGTCGCCGAAGAGGATCCCGACCTCGTCATCACCGCGATGGCGTCGAGGCTCCAGCTGGTGGACGACGGCAGCGACCGGCCGCAGGTCGATCAGATGTCGGACGGACTGCTCGATTACTGGACGCGGTGGAGCGAGGAGGGGATCAAGGTGCTCGCGCTGGCGGATCCTCCGTTCAACGCTGAGGTCAGAAGCCCCGACTGCGTGCTGCACAATGCCGAGGACCCGAAGTCCTGCGCGCGCCCTCGAGCCGAGGCGCACCCGGTCGACCCGGTGGTCGTGGCGGGCGCACAGGCAGCGTCACCGTCGATCAGCGTGCTGGATCTGACCGACCGATTCTGCGACGCGACATCGTGCTACGCCGTGGTCGGCGGCATCCCCGTCTACTACGACGCGGATCATCTCAATCTCGAATACGCCAGACTGCTGGGAACCGAGATCGACGCGGCGGCCGAGCGACTGCTCGCAACGGGCGGATAGGCTGGCAGAGGCAGACGGTCGACCCGAGACGACTGCGGCGACACCCCTCGCCGATACGCCGCCCCTCATGAAAACGACGCACCCGACACCGCTTCCTCCGACCGCGCCTGTCGCCGGGGATCCGCTCACCCGCCGCGCGGACATCGACGGTCTGCGCGCGCTCGCCATCCTGCTGGTCGTGGCGTACCACGTGTGGCTGGGGCGCGTCTCGGGCGGCGTCGACGTGTTCCTGATGGTCTCCGCCTTCTTCCTCACCGCGTCGTTCGTGCGACGAGTCGGGTCGGAGCGTCCGCTCGCGCTCGCGTCCTTCTGGTTGCGCCGCTTCCGGCGGCTGCTGCCCGCCGCGGCCGTGACGATCGTCGGCGTCCTCGGCGTCGCGTTCGCGGCGTATCCGCAGACCGAGTGGCCGCGCGTCTGGCGTGAGGCCTGGTCGAGTCTCTTCTACGTCGAGAACTGGACGCTGGCCCTGTCGGAGGTCGACTACTACGCTCGCGACTCCGCGACCCCGAGTCCGTTCCAGCACTTCTGGTCGCTGTCGGTCCAAGGACAGGTCTTCATCCTGTGGCCACTCATCATCGCCGCGGTCTGGCTGATCCTCCGTCGTCGGCGCCACCTCGTCATCCCCGCACTCGCCGTCGTCTTCGGGACGATCTTCGTCGCCTCGCTCGCATTCTCGGTCGTCGAGACGATGCGCGCCCAGTCCTTCGCCTATTTCGACACCCGCACGCGACTGTGGGAGTTCGCGGCCGGCTCGCTCGTCGCGATCGCTCTCCCGCATGTCCGCGTCCGACCGTCGATCGCCGCACTCCTCGGTTGGGTCGGGATCGTCGGCATCGTCATGTGCGGAATCGTGCTCGACGTGCAGGGCGGATTCCCCGGGTATCTCGCTCTGTGGCCGGTGATCTGCACGGCGCTCGTCATCGTCGCCGGGCGCGACCGCCCGCGTGGCGGCCCCGCGATGATCCTCGAGTCGGCGCCGCTGCGATTCGTCTCCCATGACGCGTACGCGCTCTACCTCGTCCACTGGCCGGTCCTCGTGACCTGGATGATGGTGAGCGGCAGGTCCGAGCCGGGATGGCTGGCCGGCGCCGGTATCGTCCTGGTCTCGTCCGTGCTGGCGCGGATCGTGTCGACGCTCGTGGAGCGCCCGATCCGCGACGCCGCGTTCTTCGAGGGCTCCCGTCGTCTCGGCGTCCTCGCACTCGCGGCCTCGGTCCTGCTGGTCGCCGCACCCCTCGCCGCCTGGCAGCTCACGATCCAGCATCGTGCGGCGGCGCTGATGGACAGCGACAGCGGCGGGTATCCGGGTGCCGCCCAGATCGACTCGCCGATCGATCTCGCCGTCACCGATCTCCCGCTGATGCCGCCGGCCACGGCGCTCGATGACGAGTGGGTGGACCTGAACGGCAGCTGCGCGGGAGACCTCGAACCTGTGGAGCCTGCGCTGGAAGGCAGCTGCGCCCAGACAGCGGCAGCGGAGGACTCCGACGCCTGGCGAGTGCTCGTGATGGGGGATTCGCACGCACAGCAGCTCATGTCGCCTCTCGCCGTTCTCGCCGATCAGCAGGGATGGGGCCTCGTCGCTCTGCTGAAGGGAGGGTGCGCCATCGGCATCGGAGCTCCGACCTGGTCGGCGGCGGGTACACCCTGCGACGAATGGCGCGCCGCGGCGATCGAGTATGCGATGAGGGTCCAGCCGGATGCGGTCTACCTGGTCGCGACCCGGGCGACGCCCTCGTCTCCCGAGGTTCTCGTCGAGGGGATCCGCGAGATCGCGGAGGAGCTCACGGCGAACGGCATCCAGGTGATCGCCGTGCGCGACAATCCTCGCTTCGATTTCGACATGTACGAGTGCGTGTCGGAGGATTCGGAGGTCGTTCCGGGTGCCGACGCCGCATCGTGCGACGTGCCCGAACTCGCCTTCGTCGACGGAGAGGATTTCGACGATCTCACGGCGGCTGACGGGGTGATCGCGGTGGACTTCCGACCCTGGCTGTGTCCTGAGGGCGTGTGCAGGGGCTCGATCGGCAACGTCGCCGTCTACATCGACGACAATCACCTCTCCGACTCGTATGGGCGCACGCTCGCCCCGATGCTCCAGCAGATGCTGGACGTGGGAGGGCCTCTCGGCACCGAGGCGGGCTGACAGGCAGCGCCGAGTGCGCTGCAGGTAGAGTTGTCTGCTGTGTGCCGCGCGACGCCGTGCGGATGTCAGCCTTGTGGGCAGAAAGCAGCAACATGGATCTTCTTGTCGTCGGGTCGGGCTTCTTCGGCCTCACCATCGCAGAACGCGCCGCCGATGCAGGCCGCAAGGTGACGGTCATCGACCGTCGCCACCACATCGGCGGGAACGCCTACAGCGAGGCCGAGCCCGAGACGGGCATCGAGGTCCACCGCTACGGCGCGCATCTGTTCCACACCTCCAACGCCACGGTGTGGGAGTATGTCAACCGTTTCACGAGCTTCACGAACTACGTGCACCGCGTGTACACGACGCACAAGGGCACCGTGTTCCCGATGCCGGTCAACCTCGGCACGATCAACCAGTTCTTCCAGTCGGCCTACACGCCCGACCAGGCACGGGCCCTCGTGCGCGAGCAGGCGGGGGAGTTCGACGTCAAGACGGCGTCCAACTTCGAGGAGAAGGGCATCGCGCTCGTCGGCCGCCCCCTGTTCGAGGCGTTCTTCCGCGACTACACCGCGAAGCAGTGGCAGACGGATCCGCAGAAGCTGTCCGGCGACATCATCAGCCGCCTGCCTGTGCGATACACATACGACAACCGCTACTTCAACGACACGTGGGAGGGGCTGCCGACGGACGGCTACACCGCGTGGATCGAGCGGATGGCCGATCACCCCAACATCGAGGTGAAGCTGAACGTCGACTTCTTCGATGAGGCTCAGCCCCTGAACAAGAGGGCGACGGTCGGACAGCTGCCTATCGTCTACACAGGCCCCGTGGACCGCTACTTCGATTACACGGCGGGTGCCCTCAGCTGGCGCACGCTCGACTTCGAGCAGGAGGTGCTGAACATCGGCGACTTCCAGGGCACCAGCGTGATGAACTACCCCGACATGGACGTGCCGTACACGCGCATCCACGAGTTCAAGCATTTCCACCCGGAGCGTAAGGACGTCTACGAGTCGGACAAGACGGTCATCATGCGGGAGTTCTCTCGCTTCGCGAACCGCGAGGACGAGCCGTACTACCCGGTGAACACCCCGACGGACCGTGACGGCCTGCTCGCCTATCGCGAGCTCACGAGGGGCGAGAAGGACGTGCACTTCGGCGGACGCCTCGGCACGTACCAGTACCTCGACATGCACATGGCCATCGGCTCGGCGCTGTCGCTGTGGAACAACTCGCTCTCGTAGACTCGACACCGTGAGTCACGCTGCTGTCGGGGCGCCCGGGACGCCCCGGCGCTATCTGCATTCTCTGTGGTTGCTGTCGGCCAGAGACCTCAAGGTGCGGTACTCGACGAGCCTGCTCGGCTATCTGTGGTCGGTGCTCGATCCGCTCGTCATGAGCGTGATCTACTGGTTCGTCTTCACGCAGATCTTCAACCGCGACGTCGGCGAGGACCCGTACATCGTGTTCCTCATCAGCGCTCTGCTGCCCTGGGTGTGGTTCAACACGTCGGTCACGGACTTCACGCGCGCGTTCAAGAAGGATGCGCGGCTCGTACGATCCACCGCGATCCCGCGCTCGATCTGGGTCAACCGCATCGTGTTGAGCAAGGGAATCGAGTTCCTCTTCTCGCTGCCTGTGCTCGCTGCCTTCGTGATCATCAACCTGCTGGTCGAGCAGGATCCGGCGCACACGGTGCAGGTGGGCTGGGGAGTCCTCTGGGTGCCGGTCGCGGTGTTCCTCCAGACCGTCCTCCTCGTGGGACTCGGCCTGCTGGTCGCTCCGCTCTGCGTCCTCTTCGTCGACCTCGAACGGACGACCGCATTGATCCTCCGAGCGATGTTCTACGCGACGCCGATCATCTACAACGTCACCGACCTCCCCGGCATCTTCCAGACGCTCGGTGCATTCAATCCTCTCGCAGGGATCTTCATGCTCTATCGGATGCCGTTCTTCCCCGACCAGTGGAACCCCTTCACACTGCTGGTCAGCGTGGGCATGACCCTGGTGATCCTGGCCCTCGGCGTGTGGACGTTCCGCTCCCTCGAGCGCTCCGTGCTGAAGGAGCTGGGATGACCGTCGCGATCGAGGCCAAGGATCTCGGTGTCCGCTTCCGTCGGAACCGCCGTGGAAGCCGAAACTTCAAGGACCTGTTCGCGGGTGCGTCGCGTCGCTCGCGTCCGGGCGAGTTCTGGGCGCTGCGCGATGTCTCGTTCACGGTGCAGCAAGGAGAATCGATCGGCGTCGTCGGGCGCAACGGTCAGGGGAAGTCCACGCTTCTCCGTCTCGTCGCCAAGGTGCTGCTCCCCGACGAGGGATCGGTGACCGTGCACGGCGGGGTCGCTCCGCTGATCGAGATCACGGGTGGATTCGTGGGGGACCTGACCGTGCGGGAGAACGTCGCTCTGACGGCGGGCCTGCATGGCATGTCGCGAGACGAGGTGGCGCGACGATACGACGACATCATCGCCTTCGCCGAACTCGCCGGATTCGAGGACACTCCCTACAAGCACCTGTCGAACGGGATGAAGGTGCGGCTGGCGTTCTCCGTCGTCTCGCAGCTCGATGAGCCGATCCTGTTGGTCGACGAGGTGCTGGCGGTCGGAGACAAGGCTTTCCGGGAGAAGTGCTACAAGCGCATCGACGAGCTGCTCGCCGAGGGGCGCACCCTCTTCTTCGTGAGTCACCACGAGCGCGACCTCCGCCGTTTCTGCACCCGCGGTCTTTATCTCGACAAGGGCGGGCTCATGCTCGACGGGCCGATCGCGGACGTCCTCGATCGCTACAACGCCGACTACAACCGCGGCTGAGCGGGATTCGCCGGCGATCTCCCGGTCATTCCCCGAGCTTCTTCTGTTCGACGTGCGCGTTGAACGCGGCGAGCTCGGGATGCGCGTCGAGCACCGCCACGATCCCGGTCGCGTCCAGCGACGCGGCACCGTGCTCTTCGATCAGCCTGCGGATGACCGTCAGGTCCTCCGGAGTGTCCAGCGTCACCCGATAGCGCGAGGCATCGACGTCCTGCGTGATCGAGTGGATGTTCGCCCGCGGTGACCCGCCCGCGTAGAGATAAGGGGTGACGTGCTCGCGCTCCGCCGGCTCGGTGGCGTTCCTGTCGGCGTCGGCGAGAGCGGCCGCGGAGAACACCTCGAAGTCGAAGCCTCGCGGGTACGTGCGCTGGAGGACGTTGGAGACATGAGCGTGAGGATCGTCCAGCTCGATGAATCGACGGACGCCTTCGAGGACCACGGCGGGATCGATCAGCGGGCAGTCCGACGTCACTCGGACGACGACATCCAACTCGGCGGAGGAAGCCGCCCCCGCGAACCGACTCAGCACATCGGTCTCGCTGCCGCGGAACACGTCGATGCCGCGTGCGTGCCCGAGCGCGGCGAGAGGGTCGTCTGCGGCGTTCGTGGTGGTGGCGAGCACGATCGGCAGATCGGTGGCGGCGAGCCTGTCGAGGTGGTGGTCGAGCATGGAGCGGCCACCGGCCGGGATCAGCACCTTCCCCGGAAGACGGGTGCTGGTCATCCGCGCCTGCGTGATGATCCCGATCCGCGTCAACGCAGAGCCCTGAGGAGCGACTCGACGACCTGGTCGACCTGGTCGTCGGTGAGCTCGGGGTGGATGGGGAGCGAGAGCTCCTCGGCGTAGAAGGCCTCCGCGTTCGGGCACATTCCGCGGCGATAACCGGCGTCCGCGTACACGGGGTGCCAGTACACGGGCATGTAGTTGACCTGCACCCCGATGCCGTCCGCGCGCATCCGGTCGAAGACCGTCCGACGGCGTCCGTCGAGGATGCGCACCGGATAGAGATGCCGGATCAGCTCGACGTCGTCACGCTGGATCGGAGTGCGGACCCCGTCGACGCCTGCGAGAGCCGCGTCGTAGCGCCGCGTGATCTCGGCGCGTCGCCGCCGGAACGAGTCGAGCCGCGCCAGCTGGGCGATCCCGAGTGCACAGGCGATGTCGTCGAGGCGATAGTTGAACCCGAACTCATGGACTTCCTGATGCCACGCGCCTTCCGTCGTCATCGCGAAGCGATCGGCATCCCGCACCAGCCCGATGAAGTGGAACTCATGGGCGCGCTGGGCGATCTCCGGATCCTTGGCGACGAGCGCACCGCCCTCGCCGGTCGTGAGGTTCTTCGTCGGGAAGAACGAGAACGTCGTCAGGTCCGCGAGATCGCCGACCGGCCGACCCCGGTACGTGCTGCCGATCGAATGGGCGGCGTCGTCGAGGACGAGCGCGTCCACACGCGCCGCGATCTCTGTCAGTCTGTCGTAGTCGGCGGGGTGTCCCGCATAGTCCACGGCGGCGATCACCTTGGTGCGTTCATCGACGAGGGCGTCGACCGCGTCCGGGTCGATGAGCGCTGTGTCCTCCTCGACGTCTGCGAAGACGATGTCGGCCCCGAGGACCGACGCCATCGAGGTCGTGGCGATGAAGGTCATCGGAGTCGAGATCACGGTGTCTCCGTGCGTGACCCCCGCAGCCGCGTACGCCATGTGCAGCGCCGCCGTGCCCGAGGTCGCGGTGACCGCCCGGTGCCCGCCGGCGATCTCGCCGAGTCGCGCTTCGAATGCGGCCACTGCCGGGCCGGTCGTGAGCCAGTCGCCACGGAGCACCTCGACGACGGCCTGGATGTCCTCCTCGGAGATCGACTGCCGTCCGTAGGGCAGCATCGTCAGATCCCCGCCTCGATGATCTCGGAGATCTCCTGCTGCGAGTACCACTGATCGTTGCTGTCCGACCGGTACGCGAAGCCCTCCGGCACGGGTACGGCTCCGGCGGGCATCTGATAGCCCCAGGACGCGAGGTCGGGCTGGATGATGAAGTACTTCCCGTCGCTGACCGTGACGGCGCGACGGCCCTCTTCCGGGCTGATCATCTCCTCGTGGAGCTTCTCGCCCGGGCGCAGGCCCACATCGACGAGTTCCGCTCCCGGCACGACGGCGTGGGCGAGATCGGTGACCTTCATCGACGGGATCCGCGGAACGAGGAGCTCGCCGCCCTGCATGAGCTCGAACGTGTCGATCACCATCTCGACCGCCTGGGGGAGTGTGATGAAGAACCGCGTGCATCGAAGATCAGTGATGGGAAGCGGCTTTCCCTCGGCACCCAGGCGGGAGAAGAAGGGGATGACCGAGCCGCGGGATCCCATGACGTTGCCGTAGCGGACCACCGCGAACCGCGTGTCGTACGCGGCTGCGTAGTGATTGCCGGTGATGAAGAGCTTGTCGGCCGTGAGCTTGGTCGCACCGTAGAGGTTGATCGGACTCGAGGCCTTGTCCGTCGACAGCGCGACGACGCGCTTCACACCGGCGTCGATCGACGCCTCGATCACATTCTGGCTGCCGAGGATGTTCGTCTTCACGAACTCGAACGGGTTGTACTCGGCCGTGTCCACCTGCTTGAGGGCAGCGGCGTGAACGACGTAGTCGACGCCGTGCAGCGCGCGAGCGAGTCGCCTCTCGTCGCGGATGTCGCCGATGAACCACCGGAGTCGAGGGTCGTCGCCGAACTGCTGCCGCACCTCGTACTGCTTGAGTTCGTCGCGCGAGAAGATCACGAGACGCCGGGGATTGATGTGGGTCAGGGCGTGACGTATGAACGCCTTGCCGAACGACCCGGTGCCGCCAGTGATGAGGATGCTCGCGCCCTCGAGAACCGACACTCTGTCTCCTCAGCGTTGTCGTGATGGCACGGATGCTCGGGTTGTTCCATGCCCGGCCTATCCTATCGGGTGGGCGCAGCCGCGCCCCCGAGGAGAGGGACGTGTGATGAGCGGGCGACGGGTCCTCCTGCACTGCAATGCCGGTGTCGAGGCGGGCATGGGGCACCTCATGCGCACTCTCACCATCGCCCGCGAGGCGCGGGACCGGGGGTGGGCGGCGTCGGTGTTCGGCGATGTGGATGCGGTCGGCGCGGAGGTCCTGCGCCGGATGGATCCGGAACTCGAGCTGCTCACCGTGGACGGCGCCGCGGCGAGCCTCGGCGACTTCGCGGAGCTCGGGCGGGACGCCGACGTGATCCATCTGGACACCTATCGCGAAGTCCCCGATCTCTCGTCCCTCGCAGTGCTGCTCAGCAACATGCAGGATGGTCCGTTCGGTGTGCGCGATGCCGATCTGGCCATCGATGCCAATCTGGCGTCCGAACGCACCTTCGCGAGTCCTGAACGCAGCCGAAGTCATCTGGCCGGTATCGACGCGGCTGTCGTACGCGCTCAGGTGCTCGCTCAGCGTGACGCCCGGAAAACGGCGGCGGCAGCGCCTCGCGTGCTGATCGTGATGGGCGGCACGGACCCTCACGGTGTGACCGCGCGCGTCGTCGCCGCGTTCGATCGCGTTCCTTCTCCGGTGGAGATCACGGTGATCGACCCCCGGCGGCGTCCCGACGTGCTGTCCGCGGCGGGGTCCTCGCGTCATGCCGTCCAGGTCCTCGGCTTCGTCGAGGACCTCCCCGTGATCGCCGCGTCCCACGACCTGGCCGTGACGGCTGCCGGCACCTCGGTCTGGGACTTCGCGTGCATGGGTCTTCCCATGGCGCTCGTCTGCGTGGCGGACAACCAGCGGGTCGGCTACCGTCAGGTCGTCGAACAGGGGCTCGCGGTGGGCCTCGGGGAGCCGCCCCATCACGGACTCGAGGAGAGGATCGGCGCGCTCGCCGATCTCCTGGCTTCTCCGGCATCGCTCGCCCGGACGGCCGCCGAGCTGAAGCGGACCGTCGACGGACTCGGGAGCTGGCGGATCGTGGCGTCCTGGGAACAGCTGCTGACGACCCGCCCTTCCGTCGAGCCTCCCTCCGGACTCGTCGCCCGTGCGGCGAACGTCGACGACGGGCGGAGACTGTTCGAGTGGCGCAACGACCCGGAGGTCCGCTCCGGCTCGCGCTCACGCGGCGAGATCGACTGGAGATCGCACACCGATTGGCTCGCGCGAAGCCTGCGGAACCCCGACCGGCGACTCCTGATCGTCGAGTCCGACGGGGTGCCGGTCGCCACCTGCCGATGGGACCGACGGTCGGCCGACGAGTGGGAGATCTCGATCACGGTCGCACCCGAGAGCCGTGGCCGCGGGCTGGCGGCATCGGTGCTCCAGGCCGCGGAGCGAGCCCTCGCCGCACAGCCGCCGGTGCGCATGGTGGCCACCGTGCACGGCGACAACGTCGCATCACGACGATTGTTCGAGCGCGCCGGCTATCTGCCGTACCTGCCCGCCGACGATGACGGCTTCCTCACCCTCGCCCGGTGGCGGCTCTCGTAGGACTCGCGGTCTAGAGCGCATCCCAGGTCAGCGGGGTGCCGCGTTCGACGTCTCGCGTGAACGTGCGTCCGCTCACCAGGGCGAAGTCATCGGGGCGGAGTCCGCCGGCGGGGCGGATCGACCGCACGTTCTCGGGTCCCACGGTGTCGCCCGCTCGGACGTCGGTGACGACGAACAGCGAACGGCGAAGGGCGAGCACCGCTTCTTCCTGAGCGGTCGGTCCGAAGGACACACCGCTCGCGGATGCGACGCGCGCCTGTTCGGAGGCCACGACGAGAGCGCTGAACTCGTCGGGTGTGAGAGAGAAGTCCGCGTCGACGCCGCCGTCCGTTCGGTCGAGCGTGACGTGCTTCTCGATCACGACCGCGCCGAGGGCCGCAGCGGCGACCGCGACCCCGATCCCGAGCGTGTGGTCCGAGAGCCCCACCGGCACGTCGAAGGCGTCTCGAAGCGCCGCGATGTTGCCCAGTCGCGCCTCTTCGGGAACCGCGGGATAGGCCGCTGTGCAGGCCAGCAGCACGAGCTGGGTGCCACCGGCACCGCGGATGGCGGTGACCGCCGCATCGATCTCCGAGAGCGTCGCCATGCCGGTCGACACGATCATCGGCTTACCGGTGCGCGCGACCTCCCGGAGGAGCGGGATATCGACGATCTCAGCGGATGCCGTCTTGTAGATCTCGACCCCCAGCTCTTCGAGAAACGAGACCGAGCTCGGATCGAAGGGCGTCGAGAAGGGGATGAGTCCGTGGCTGCGCGCGCGATCGAAGATCGGCGCATGCCACTCCCACGGCGTGTGAGCCTCCTGGTAGAGGGAATAGAGGTTCCTGCCGCCCCAGAGCCCGTGGTCGCTCGCGACCCGGAAGGCGGGCTTGTCGGAGTCGATCGTGAGCGTGTCGGCGGTGTAAGTCTGGATCTTGAGAGCGTCGGCGCCGGTGGCGGCGACCGCGTCGACGATCGCGAGCGCCCGATCGATGTCGCCGTTGTGGTTTCCCGACATCTCAGCGATCGTGAACACGGGGGAGCCGGTGCCGATGGTCGCCGTGGAGAGCGGGATGGTCTGCGAAGAAGTCACGCCGACAACTCTAGACGCGTCCTCTCCGTGACTCGCCGCCCCGCCGATGGGACAGCCGCCGCGGTGCCCTAAGCTGAGGTCTCATGGGGCGTGTGACGGATCTTGTCGGTGATGACAGGGCGATTGCCGGAGAGGTCGACTTCTACGACCGACTCCGTCCGCTCGTCGCGGCATACGGGCGAGCGGATACCGCTCGCCGGATCGCCGTCGTCGGAAATCAGCCGCTCGAGCCGTCCGACGAGCGCGCCGCGATGATCGACACGGCTGACATCGTGTTCCGAGTCAACGGCTTCCGTGTCGACGACGTCGACGGCATGCCGTCGGTGGGTCGGCGCGCCGACGTCGTCGTGTTCAATCGTGGTGTGCGTCCGACGCCCTGGTTCTTCGAGGGCTACTCCGAGCGCCTCTACCTGATGATCGAACCCGGGCGCCTGCTCTGGGAGAACCCGAAGCTCCCGGCCTTCTGGCCCGCGGATCTCGGAATCGTGACGATGCCGAACCGCGAGGTGGTGCTGCCACTCGGCGAGGCGATGGGAGCCGATCCGCGCAGCGGTGGCCAGTGGGCGACGACGGGGACGGTGATGCTCTGGATCGCCACCCGCCTGTTCCCGGACGCCACGGTCGATGCGGCCGGATTCTCCTTCGTCGACGCGCCGGATCAGACATCATGGAACCACGCCTACGGAGACCCCTCGGCGGTCGGAGCAGAGCACCGGATCGACCTGGAGTCGGCGCTCGTGCGGCACTGGATCGACTCCGGCCGCGTCACGTATCACCGCTGAATCCCACAGACCATCGACAATCACCCGAATGATTGAGGACTGAATGCTGAACCGACTCCGTCGCAGACTCGACGCCGTCGTCGAACGCCGTGTAGACGCGAGAGTGGACGCCCGCATGGGGCGTGCTCTCGAGCAGGTCGAACACGCGCAGCGCGACTACGAGGCACGCCTCGCGGGAACCCAGGCCGACTTCTCTTACATCAGATCCGAGTTCGATCGCATCGCTCCTCAGGTCGCCGCGCTCGAGCAGCGGTTCGAGTGGCTGCGCGTGCGCCTCGATGTGGCTGATCTGGAAGCCGACGAGGCGCTCAGCCGCGCCCAGTCGGAGCACGAGCGCGCGCGACTGCGCCTCGAACTCGCGGCGCACTACGAGGAGCGCCTGCGCCGCCTCGAGTCCGACGGCGACTGAGCCGAACGGATCGGGCCGCCGCCGCGGGGTCAGAGCCCGACGAGGCCTCGAAGCTGATTCGCAGCCGAGCGTGCGCTGTCGACGCTCGGCTGCATCCCTGCGGCCGCGTCGGAGTGCAGCGAGCTGAGCGCCTGGTCGTACTCGCTCAGCGCGCTGCCCCAGGCGGATTCGATGGATGAGGGCGGAGCGCTCTCGCCGAGCCGCTGCGCGTCGGCCTGGAGGCTCTCGATGACCTCGGTCGCGTCCTGTCCACTGGACTCGCTGACGATCTGCAGTCCTGTCAGCGCATCATCGAGCCAGCCCTGAACCTGTCCGCGGAAGGCGTCGACCGAGGGGTCGGCGACGGGGGGCGGGGTCGTGATCGGTGTCATCGTCGGCGCGGGCTCCGCCGTCGGCTGAGGGGTCTCGGTCTGCGTCGGCGACGCTGACGCTGACGGGGACGGTGATGTCGATGCCGACGCGGAAGGGGAGGGCGAGCCGCTGGCTCCCGGAGTCGGGGTCTCGCCCCGCGGGAGGAGGAAGAACAGCAGCACGCCCACGATGACGAGCACGGCGACGACGAGCCCGACGATGAGCCAGACACGACCAGGATTGCTCGGCTTCGGCTCCAGTGGCGCCCAGCGGAGTTCCGGCTGCGGTTCGTCGGTCATGCGGTCAGTCCTCCAGAGCGGGCATGGGCGTCCAGGAGCGATCGCGGCCGAGCTTGCCGCCCTCCTTGAGTCCCCGGAACAGATTGCTCGTCCCTCGCACCGTGCGCTCGACGAAGAGGAGGCGGATGAGCTCCTTCGCGAACGTCATCGACGTCCCGAGGCCGAACAGCACGGGGTTGTAGTTGCGGTGAACGCGGTAGTACTGCTTGATGTACGCCCGGTTGCGCATGATGTAGAACCGGTAGGCGTTGCTCGAGGCGTTCATGTGGCGGATGCCCATGTCCCACTGCTTAATCTCGCGAGTGCGTCGCAGGACGAACTCGTCGACGATCACCGCAGTGGTCTTGCGCGAGGCGAGCCACCCGTACATCTGGTCATCCCAGTAGATGAAGAAGCGGTGGTCGGGCAGACCGATCTGCTTCACGATGGACCGATGGATGAACATGCCTTCGAAGCATCCGCTGTTCATCTCCTTGTAGCCCGACGCATCGAACCCGGACGGCGCGAACGGGATCGGGATGCCCATGCGCTCGGCGATCCGGTACTGCCAGTAGAACTCGCTGCCGTCGTAGTCGTACCGGCGGCCCTGGATGCTCTTGAACCGCGGGGCCCACTTGCCCATCTTCGCCAGGCCGTCGGTCACGACCTCGACGTCGTCGTCCATCATCCAGATCCACTCCGAACCCAGCTCGTACGCCGTGCGCATGCCTTCGCTGAAGCCGCCCGACCCACCGGTATTCGTCTCGAGGCGTCGGTAGATGATCTCGGTGCCGAGCCGAGGACGGAAGGAGTCGACGACCTCGGTGGTGTCGTCGGACGAGGCGTTGTCGATGATCACGACGTGGCCCGGCTTCGGGTCCATCGCCGTGATGCTCTCGAGGAGGCCGGTCAGGAGGTGAGACCGGTTGTACGTGACGATGACGATCGTCGCGGAGGCCGGGTCGAAGGGGGCATGAGTCACGAGGTGAAATCTCCGGAGGCTCGGGGCCCGCAGGGCGCCGCGAGCAGATCCACCCTACCCGGAGCAGTTCGGAATCCGCCGAGGGCGCGGCGCGGAGGTCAGCGTTCGGGACGCAGCGTCGGGATCGCTCCGGTGTGCGCGGCGTCGATGTTCTCCCGCCACGACCTCGTCTGGCCGGCCCGCAGCGCACAGAGCACGAGCATGAACCAGCCTGCGCCGACGATCGTGAAGCTCTCGAACATCGACTCGACGGCGAGTGTGACGAGCATGAGCGGGGTCCAGGCGTAGACCACCGAACGCCGAGCGCTCGCGACGAGCCAGGACCGGACGGTGGCGATGCCGCCGAACAGGAGGAAGAGCACGAGGCCGGCGGCGCCCAGTTGCAGCAGGACGTCGAAGTATGCGTTCAGCGCGCTCTGGTGGTGGTCGTCGAGCAGGAAGTTGATGTACGTGAACGGGAACTCTCCGCGGGCCCACGCGCCGTACCAGCCCCACCCCTCGACCGGCTTGAGAGCGACGAAATCGAGGATCGTGTTCCACAGGGTCGCTCTGATCGAGAAGTCCGAACCGGCATCGAGCAGCGCGATGATCACATGGCGCAGTGCGAACGCGGCGGCGAGGGCGAGAGCGACGAGGACACCGAGCACCCACTGCACGATGGTCCGCCGCTCGGGCGGGGTGTGACGGACGATCGCGAGCGCGACGGCGACGACGCCGACTGCGGCCGCGAGCACGAGCACGGTGGGGGAGGAGGAGAAGAAGGCCAGCAGCGCCGCGAGCGCGATCGAGGGGATCGCGATGCGAGCGGTCAGCGACTGCGACCGCCACTCCACCACGAAAGTGATGAGTGCGATCACGGTGACGAAACCGAGCATGTTCCTGCTGCCGAAGATCCCCTGCACGGGTCCGCCGACGGCCAGGTCTCCCTGGATGCCGAGGAAGAGGAAGGGCGTGTCGAGCAGCACGCCGGAGAGGAGCTCCAGGCCCAGAGACACGAGGAGGAGGAACCTCAGCGAGTCGCCCAGGGCGCGGACGGTCTGGAGGGTGTCGCGGATGTGCCCGACGGTGATCGCCAGGAAGGCGAAGCCGAAGAGCTCCATCCAACCGAAAGCGGTGTCGGACTTGTCGGTCGTCCACACGATGCTGACGGCGGCCCACGCCAGGAAGGCCAGCAGCGAGGACGGAGCGATCCGCAGCAGCGACAGCTCCTCCCTGCGCACCCACAGGATCCAGGCGCCGACGACGCACAGGACGGCGATGATCGTCGCGAGGGTGACCGATGAGGCGATGTGCTCGATCGCGAACGACGAGAAGACCGCTGTGAGGACCGCGATCGTGTACGCGCGGGCGAACTCGGCCGAGCCGAGCAGATCGCTCAGACGACGTTCGGGCGTCACGGAACCCGCCGGCTTCGCTCGCCGCGCTCGATCACACGCTCGCGTTCACCGACGCCGACCAGGGGCACGACCTTGATCTTGAACGAGAGCAGGACCAGCAGCATCCAGCCCCAGAGCATGATCGGGGTCGATTCCGTCAGACCCTGCACGAGCAGCACGACCGTGAAGAGGCTCGGAAGCAGAGTGATCGCCGAATAGTCGCGGTCCGACTTCAGATCCCAGCGAGGGCGGTCGATGGCGAAGAACCACGAACGCCAGAGCAGGCTGAGATAGGCGAGAGCCATAAGGACGACCCCCACCACGCCCAGCTGCATCAGCACGTCGAGCCACATGTTGTGCGCGTGGAACACGGTGATGCCGTGATCCTCGATCCATCCGGCGAAGGCAGGATCGAAGGGGACCCAGGGACTCGAGAACCCGTTGCCGAAGATCGGATGCTCCGCGGCACGCGCGAGGACCTTGTCCCAGATCTTGTCGGAGCGCCCGGTGAGGTCTGCGCTGCGACCGATGAGGGCGAACAGGGGTTCACGCAGGAGCCAGACGGCGGATCCGATGACCACGGCGCCGCCGATGAACAGCACATACAGTCGGGTTCGTGCGCCCGGAGACGTCGCGCGGCGCATCAGCAGAGCGACGACCAGGACTGCGGCGGCAGCGGCGGCGCACACGTATGCCGTCGCGGATCCGGCCCGGACGAGGAAGTATCCCGCGAGGAGGGCCCAGAGCGCGAGAGTGGTGCGCCAGCGCGTGCGCGCGGCGAACAGCACGCCGAAGGTGAGGATCGCGAACAGGCAGACGATGGCGAGCACGTTCGAATTGCCCACGATGCCCTGGATCCGTCCGCCGTCGACGAGGTTGCCGCGAACCCAGTACCAGTGGGCGTCGGTCTCGCCGTCCGGCCGCACGAAGAAGTTCGGCAGGATCGGAGCGTGGACGACAAGGGCGACCCACAGTTCGAGCGCGAGGGACAGGCCGAGGATCCACTTGAACGCGGAAGCGAGTGCCCGCACGATCTCGTGCCAGGTGAGCACATGGACGATGAAGAGCGCGTTCACCGTGACGGTGGCGAGCAGGACCCAGGTGATGATGGTCGCTCCGCGCCACTGAGACCACGCGATCGAGAGCAGGGCCAGCGTGGTGTATGCGATGGCGGCCCAGGGCAGGCGACGCCACGCGAACGCGGCAGGTCGCCGACGGGCGATCATCGGAACGCCGATGGAGAGCGTCGCGATCAGGAAGACGAGGAGGGTGATGAATGCGCCGATCTCGCCCACGAGGTTGTACACCGCCGAGTGCGCGAAGGTCGCGAACAGCACCAGGCCGATGTACCCGCGCAGCAGAAGATGCCCCGTGGACTCGCGCTCGGGAGCGGCGGGCGGGGCGGCGACCGGGTGCTTCGTGTATTGCGCCATCGCGTTCAGGCTACCGCGCGGAAGTCGCGAGTCACCGATGGGACGGTCGTGGCACCGTGGGTTCCCTGCCAATAGCCTGGTGGCATGCTGCTCAGTCTCTCGAATGCACCCCGTGACTACGCGTGGGGATCCCCGACGCTCCTGGCCGACCTGGAAGGCCGCACCCCCACGGGTGCGCCTGAGGCGGAGGTGTGGTTCGGCGACCACCCGGGAGACCCGTCCGACGTGCAGGGCGGCGGGACGCTGGACGCCGTCACGGGCGGTGCTCTGCCGTACCTGCTCAAGCTCCTCGCGGCCGCATCGCCCCTGTCCATCCAGGTGCACCCGACCGTCGAGCAGGCGAGAGCCGGGTGGGCGAGAGAATCGACGCTCGACGCCACGGACCCGACTCGCAACTACGGCGATGACAACCACAAGCCCGAGCTGATCGTCGCCCTGAGCGACCGGTTCGAATCCCTGAGCGGGCTGCGCCCCGTCGGCGACACCCTGGGCTTGTTGGGGGAGTTGAAGCAGAGCGCCGGGGTCGAGGAACTCGCTGATCGTCTCCGCGGTGAGGGCGACGTCCTGCGCGACACGATCGGCTGGCTGCTGTCCGGCGATGCGCGGTCCGTGGTCGACGACGTCGTCGCCTCTGTGAGCGCGGCCGCAGCCTCCGCGTCGGGGGAATGGGCCGAGACGCTCCGCGGTGTGGCGGCGATCGCGGAGACCTATCCGGGAGACCCCGGTGTGGTCGTCGCGCTGCTCATGAACCACGTGGTGCTTCGCAGGGGCGAGGGCATCTTCCTGCGGGCCGGGCTCCTGCATGCCTACATCGCCGGTCTCGGAGTGGAGATCATGGCGGCGAGCGACAACGTCCTGCGCGGCGGTCTCACGCCCAAGCGCATCGATGTGGCCGAGCTACTCTCGGTCCTCGACACGACGACCGGCGCGGTGCCGGTGCTGCGCCCGACGACGGATGGTGCGATCACGGAGTACCCGGTGCCCGTCGCGGACTTCTCGCTGAGAAGGGTCGAACTCGACGGCCAGGACGTCGTCATCGACGTGGACGGACCGACGATGGTCCTCGCGACGTCCGGTCGCGTCAGGGTGGGCGGTGCGGACGGTGCAGTGCTCGATGTTCCGGTCGGCACCGTCGCGTTCGCGTCCGCCGACGAGGTCCGATTGACCGTCGGCGGCCAGGGCGAGGCGTTCGTCGCATCGCCCGGCGATCTCACCTCCGGCCGCTGACTCCTCGGGCGGACGTGCGACACGCCGTACGGAGGTCAAGAACCTTCAAGACCGGATTGAGGGTTTACGATCCGCGACTTGACCGATGGGAATGACACGGGTGTAATTAGTTGAGCACGGCCCGCCGAGGGGGCGGAATTTAGGGGTTGGAGAGCGAGATGACGGGTTACCGTTCAGACGTACCGGAGAACTGGTTCGTCGATCCGATCAACCTCGGTGTTCCCGGGGTTCGCAAGGTCGAGACCGACGATGACAATGCTCTCGCATGGCAGAGCGATGCACTGTGCTCGCAGACTGATCCTGAGGCCTTCTTCCCCGAGAAGGGCGGATCGACCCGCGACGCCAAGAGGATCTGCACGTCCTGCGATGTCCGCGGCGAGTGCCTCGAGTACGCGCTCAACAACGACGAGCGTTTCGGAATCTGGGGCGGTCTCTCCGAGCGCGAGCGCCGCAAGCTCAAGCGTCGCGCGAGCTGACCCGGCAGTGATTCGTCCGCGTTCATAGCTTCGCGGCCACGCCGGGTCGGGTCAGCCCCCGATTCCTGTCGCACGCATAGGCTGACCACGTCATGCCAGCCCGAGTTCACGCAATCATCGTCGCGCGCCCCGGTTCCTCCGCCCGCGCGCAGCTGCTCCGCACACTCGATGCGTTGCGCTCCCAGACGACGCCCGCAGCCGCCATCACCCTCGTGATGTGCGGCGACGCGGCGTCGGCTCGCGAGAGCGAGGCCGTGACCAGCACAGTCGAGGGCATCATCCAGGCGCGCGGCAACACCTCATTCGCGGATGCCGTCGAACTCGCCAGACCCCGCATCCTCGAGGGCAGCGCCGTCTGGCTGCTCGCGCAGGACACCGCTCCGCACCCGCGAGCGCTCGAGCGCTTGATCGGCACTCTCGAACGATCTCCGTCGGCGGCGATCGTGGCGCCCAAGCTCGTGCAGACCGACAACGACCGCGAGATCGTCTCTCTGGGCGTCAGCATGACGACCCTGGGGCGCTCGGTGGAGCTGGCCGGCGGCGAGCTCGACCAAGGACAGCACGATGCCAGCGACGACGCGCTCGGTGCGGACATCCGCGGCATGCTGATCCGCGGCGAGGTCCGCGATGCGCTGCGTCCGGATCCGGCGCTCGCGGGAGCCGACCTGGGTCTCGACCTCGGAGTGCGTGCCCGCCTCGGCGGCGGACGCGTCGTGCTCGCGCCCTCGGCGCGCGTATCCGTATCACCGGACGGACCAGGGACACCTCCGACCGCGCGGGGCAGGCGCGCGTTCGCGACCAGACTCGCCCAGCTGCACCGCCGCCTCGCTTATGCCCCGGCGATCTCCGTTCCGCTGCACTGGCTCACTCTGCTTCCTCTCGCGCTCTGGCGATCCATGGCCGACCTGATCGGCAAGAGGCCGGAGGCCGTCGCGCCCGAGTGGGCGGCTGCGGTGACGGCGATCTTCCGCTTCGGCGCGATCGCGCGGTCTCGTTCTCGCATCCGCTCCTTCCGCACCTCGAGCTGGTCGAGCATCGCCCCGTTACGTGTGAGCAGCTCCGATCTTCGTCGTCGGCTGGATGACGGCCACGGCAGCGAGGGCGGAGCGGTCAGTGAGCTCCGGTTCTTCTCGGGCGGCGGCGCCTGGGCGGTGCTGGGCGCCCTCGTCGTCAGCATCGCGACCTTCACCACGATCCTCGCGTGGCCCGTGCTCGGTGGCGGTGCGCTGCTTCCGCTGCGGTCGACGGTGGGTGCGCTGTGGAATGACGCCGCCTGGGGGCTGCGCGGTCTCGGAGTCGACGTCGTCGGCCCCGCGGATCCCTTCTCCGGAGTGCTCGCTGTGCTCGGCTCCCTCTGGCCGGCCGCCCCGTCGTTCTCCCTCGTGCTCCTCTGGGTGCTGGCGCTGCCCCTCGCCGTGCTCGGCGGCTGGTTCGCGGCCACGCGAGTGACCGATCGTGCGGGTCTGCGCATCTTCGCCGGAATCGTGTGGGCGCTCGCTCCCACCTTCCTCACCGCGCTCGTCGACGGTCGCCCCGCCGCTGTGCTGGTGCACCTCCTCCTGCCCTGGCTCTTCCACGCCGGGGCGGTGGCCCATCGTTCGTGGGGCGCGGCAGGTGCAGCGTCGCTCCTCTTCGCCGCGGTCGCGGCATGTGCGCCCTCGCTCGCCCCGGCACTCCTCCTGCTGTGGGTCGTGGCGCTCGGCATCACCCTCGCCGGCGCTCGTATCCGCGGAGCCGTCCGCCTTGTCTGGGTGCCGATTCCTGCCGTCGCCCTTTTCGCGCCGCTCGTGGTCTGGCAGCTGAGCCGCGGAGACATCCTCGCGGTGCTCGCGGATCCCGGCTCGATCTGGGCCGGTCCGCAGGCAGCGGCCGATGCCGCAGGCAGACTCGCGTTGGCCAGCGGATTCCCCAGCGGTGACATGGCCGGGTGGGCGACGTGGCTCGGCCTCGAGCTCGCGCCGTGGGTGGGGGTGCTGCTCGCCCCGCTCGCGCTCCTCGCTCTCGCATCAGCGGTCGCCCCGCGCTGGCGAGCCGGAATCACTCTTCTGCTCGTCGCGCTCTGCGGCCTGGCCACCGCGTTCTTGGCCGTGGGAGTCGCCGTGTCCTTCGCCCAGGGGACTCCCGTCGCCATCTGGCCGGGTTCGGGTCTCAGCCTCGCGTGGATCGGCGTCACCGGAGCCGCCCTCGTGACGCTCGACACCGCGGTGACCATGCCACGGGTCCGGGTGCTCAGCGCGGCGGTCGCCGGTCTTGCGATCGCCGTGTGCGCTGTTCCTGCCCTGGCCGCGGTCCACGCGGACGAGTCGGAGCTCCGAGACGGTCCCGCATCGACGCTGCCGGCGTATGTCGCAGCGCAGGCGGGTGCCGACCGTCAGATCGGAACCCTCGTGCTCACCCCGCAGAACGACGGCGGCCTGGCGACCGAGGTGGCGTGGGGCGGAAGCGAGACGCTGAGCGCCCAGACGACGATCCTCTCGACAGCGACGGAGCTGCGCGGCTCCGACCTCACGACGCTCGCGGTCGATCTGCTCTCGGCCAGGGACTTCGATGCGGCTGATGAGCTGGCTCGGACGGGGATCTCGTACGTCCTGCTCGCACAGGTCTCGGGTGAGGAGTCGGACCGTGCTCGCTCTCTGCGCACGGCCGCGGTGACATCGCTCGACCAGCGGGCCGGTTTCGTCCAGGCCGGCTCGACCGACCGTGGTGTGCTCTACAGGCTGGAGGCCGACGCCTCGCCACGGGCTCCGCTCTCGACCGCTCAGCAGGCGACAGCGCGCCTCGTGATCACGGTCCAGCTCGTGCTCGTGCTCGCGGCGCTGCTGCTGTCCGTGCCGACACGTGCGTCGCGGCGAGCAGCTCGCGCCCGCTCGCGCATCGTCGGACGAGCACCGGAAGAGCCGCTCGTGCTGCCTCGGCACCCCGAGGACCGCGACGGCGCCGCAGAACCGCACAGCGATCCGGAGGTCGCTGAGACAGCCGCAACAGCCGACGCCGCGCCCTCGGACGGGCCCGAGCCGGATGCGGCAGTCGAGGCCCAGCCGTCGACCGAACAGGGTGAGGAGGAGCGGCGATGACCCGCAACCGCGCATTCCGGGTGGCGGCGACCGGCGCTCGAGTCCTGACAGGCGCCGTCGTCGCAGGAGCGTGCGTCGTCGGTGTCGTCGTCGGCATCACCGCGCCGTGGCCGACTGTCTCGCACGAGCCCGCTCAGGCGCAGGTGGCGCCCCTTCCGGGTGACACCGTTCTCGTCTGCAACGGTGACCTTCGCGCGGTCGGTCGAGATCCCTCCAACCCGCTCGAGATGGTGTCGGCGGCGTCTCCCCAACTGACCTCCGAGGGGTCGTCCGGGCGACCGGAGTCGAGTCCCCTGCCTGCGAAGGACCTCGCCGACGGCGGATCCGCGCAACGCCTCGTGGGCCCTGTCGAGGGACGCCAGGCGCCGCTGCTCGGCGCCACGGAGTCGGTCAGCGTGCAGGAGGCGGACCTGTTCGGTCTCGCCGCGGCGCCCTGCCGTCCTGCGGGCATCGAGTCGTGGCTCGTCGGCGGAACGGTCGCCACCGGGACCGAGGACCTGATCGTTCTCACGAACCCCGGGGTCGTGCCCTCCACTGTTTCTCTCGGCGTGTTCGGGTCTGCGCGGGCGTCCAGCACCGTGATCGTCCCCGCGGAGTCTCAGGTCGCGCTCGCGCTGTCCTCGATCGCCGCCGGATCGGACTTCCCGATCGTCAAGGTGACCGCGACAGGGTCGCCCGTGCGCGCTGTACTGCAGTCGTCGCTCACCCGGACCCTCGATCCCTCGGGCATCGACCTGCAGGATGCGGTTCCCGCTGCGCAGCGTCAGCCGGTGCTCCCGGGCATCCAGGTCTTCGAGAACCAGGGCGACAACGCAGACATGGCGGTTCTGCGGCTGATGTCACCCGAGGTCGATTCCCAGGCCGTCGTGACGGTCAGAGAGGTCGGTGCGTCGACGATCGCCGACGAGTTCACCGTTCCGCTCACCGCCGACGCACCCACCGAGCTGTCGCTCTCCGCGCTGTCGCCGGGGGACTACACGATGAGCATCGAATCGGACAACCCTGTGCTCGCCGCGGTGCGGCAGCAGGATGTCGCCGGGCCGCAGGACGATTTCGCCTGGGTCACGCCGGCGCCGGAGCTCGAGGATGACGTGTACGTCGCCGTTCCTGCCGGGCCGACGCCGCGCCTCGTGCTCGCCAACGACGAGGATGTCGATGCGACGGTGCAGGTCGCATCGACATCGGGCGGAGAGCCCGTCGAGGTCACTGTCCCCGCCCACTCGTCGGCGTCGGTCGATGTGACGCCGCGCACGGTGTATGCGCTGTCGACCTCGGCGCCGGTGCATGCCTCCGTCACGATGAGCGCGCCCGGAGCGCTCGCGGTCTGGCCGGTATGGCCGGCTGCGGGGGCGCAGCAGAGCATCACCGTCTACCCGTGACCCGCGGACCGGCGAGGACGGTCTCTGAGCTCAGTGCTCGTGGCCGCCGAGGTCCCAGGGCTCGCGGCCGACGTACTCGGCCGCAGCTCTGAACACGGCGCTCTCGATCGCCATCCTGCGGTGGGCGGAGTCGTCGTGTCCCGGCGGCAGCAGCCGTTCGATGGGAAGCCGGAAGAGCACGATGCGCGCCTTCTCGTGATCGAGGTACCAGCGCGGGACCTCGTCTGCGGCCTCGAACGCGGGCATGGCGCCGATCTCGAACCGCACCTCCTGCAGTTCGGGCCAGGTTCCTCGAAGGAACTCCACCGCAGTGCCGACGGTCAGATCGAACCGGTCGATGCGCCCGTCGAGAGGGGCGAGTGGAGGGCGCACGACCTCGCTGCGTCCGAGCCGACCGTGGCGCCCGTGCCTGGCCCCGCGGCGGGGTGCGTCAGAGGTGCGGGAGCGACGGGGCATAGCGAAAGTCTAGGCCGAGTCCGACGGGCGCGGCGGCGCGGCATCCGCTCATCCGATGAACCTCGACGTAGCCTGGCGTGAATGGACGGAAGACTCTGCTCTAAGGTCGGCTGCGCGCGCGAGGCCGTGGCCACTCTCACCTACGACTACGGCGATCAGATGGCCGCGCTCGGGCCCCTGGGGATGGCGCGCCACCCGAACGCGCACGATCTGTGCGCACAGCATGCGGACCGCCTGTCCGTTCCTGCGGGATGGCTCGTCGTCCGGCACGAGGCGCTTCGCGCCTGATATACCGTCCGCATCGCCGACGGGGACACGCCGCCTCGGGGCGGGTGGGTCATCGACGCATGCCGATACGCTGACCGCGGATGCGCCAGGGCGGCGCCGCCGGAAAGGCAGCCGTGATCGTCTGGCGACGCTGGATCTTCCCTCTTCTTCTCGTTCTCGTCTTCGGTGCGTGCGCCGCGGCTCTCGTGAAGATCGCGTTCTTCCCGGACGCCACAGAGGCGATGGTCAGCCCCGAGTCGTCGATCGTCGATCCCGTCATCCCGGTCGAACGGGGCTCGGTGGTGAACGCTCTCACCCTGAGCGGCAACGTCGCACGCGACGACGCGTTCCCGGTGCGGTCGGAGATCACCGGAACGGTCGTCGCGGTGCATGTCCCCGACGGGGCGACCGTCGCGGCGGGGCAGAAGCTCTTCACGATCAGGCAGGACGAGCCCAAGAAGGATGTGGACGTCGTCGCGCCGGAGGCCGGCGACGTCTCGGAGATCGCTCTCGTGAAGGGTCAGGCGACATCCACCGGAACCGAGATCTTCACGCTCACGCCCGCGCGCTACCACCTGCTCGCGACCGTCGAGCCGGTCCAGCTGTACCGCCTGGTGAATGCGCCGGCCGACGCATCGGTGACGATCACCGGGGGGCCCGCGCCGTTCGTGTGCACAGGAGTGCGGGTGCAGGTGAGCGCCGAGGGCACAGCGAGCGTGCGATGCGCGGTGCCCGGTGACCAGGTCGTCTTCGCCGGTCTGCCGGCGACGATGGATCTGGCGCTCGGGCAGGTGGACGACGCCCTGGTGGTGCCGGTCACCGCTGTGCAGGGTGGCGCGGGCACGGGCAACGTCTGGGTCGATGCCGGCGACGGCGCTGAACCGGAAGAGCGAGCGGTCGAGCTCGGCGTGAATGACGGGGCCATGGTCGAGGTGGTCTCCGGCCTCGAAGAGGGGGAGTCGATCCGCCAGTTCGTCCCCGGCTTCGTCGCCCCGGTCGAGGAGGTCTGCTACGAGGTGGCTCCCGGAGTCGAGCAGTGCGACAGCGGGGTCAGCTGGTGACTCTCGTCGCGCTGAGCGATGTGACGAAGAGCGTGCGGCTCGCTGACGACTCGGAGCTGGAGATCCTGCGAGGGATCACGCTCGAGGTCAGTGCGGGCGATCACGTCTCGATCGTCGGCAGGTCGGGCTCCGGGAAGTCGACGCTGCTCAACATCCTCGGGATGCTCGACGCTCCGACCACCGGCTCCGTGTCGTTCGAGGATCGCGAAGTGCGTCGGATGCGGTCGGGGCGGCTGGACCGGCTGCGCGGCGACAACGTCGGCTTCGTGTTCCAACAGTTCAATCTGCTCCCGGGGCGCACCGCGCTCGACAATGTGATGATGCCACTCGGCCATGCGCGCGGTCGGCTGTTCTGGAACAGGAGGCAGATCGCCGCTGACATGCTCGAGAGAGTCGGCCTCGGTCATCGCATCGAGCAGGTCGCCGATCGACTCTCGGGAGGAGAGCAGCAGCGGGTCGCGATCGCGAGGGCCCTCGTGCGCAGGCCCGTGCTGATCCTCGCGGACGAGCCGACCGGCGCACTCGACATCGACACGGGCGCGTCCGTCATGTCGCTGCTCGACGAGGTCGCGACCGAGACCGACGCGGCGCTGGTGACCATCACGCACGACCTCCATGTGGCCGCCCGTGCCCGACGGCACTACCGACTCGACGCCGGGGTCCTCGAGCCTGCGGATCTCAGCCGCGCCTTCGAAGCCTCGACCCTCGCGGCGTCCGTTCCCTCCGCATCCGTTCCCTCTTCATCCGTCCCGGCCGCATCCGCACCGGCGGCTACGTCCACCGGGGCCGAGATGCCGACACCTGGCAGCATGCCGGCCATGCCGTACTCGCGTCGCGGAGCCGCGTCATGACCGGCATCCTCGGAGCGCTGTCGGATGCGTGGGCGGAGATCCGCGTCCACAAGCTGCGTGTGCTGCTCAGCCTGATCGGCATCGCGGTCTCGGTGGCAGCCCTCACCGGGGTCGTCGCCGTCTCGGAATATCAGCGTCAGTTCCAGGCAGAGCAGTCGGATCGCTGGGGAGGCAGGGCGGCGACCCTGGTCGTCACGATCAGCAGCGACGACGGGGCGCCGGTCGACTTCGACGCCTTCGATGAGAGGTTCACGCGCGTCACCGAGCGGTTCGAGTTCAGCCACACGGCCCGGATCGCGCAGGGCATGGTCGTTCCGGTGCAGCTGCCGGACGGCATCGTCGATGTCAACTCACGATTGATCGATCCGCTCTACTCCGAGATCCACCGCGAGCAGCTGCTCGTGGGCCGATGGATGCGGGATGCGGATGCCGACGCACTCTCCCCGCCCGTCGTGATCACGGAGGCGCTGTGGGATCGCATCGGTCGCACGCCCGTCGCGGAGCATCCGATTCTCACGCTCGCGGGGCCTGCGGGTGGCACTTATCAGGTCGTGGGTGTCGTGCCTCGCCAGGGGTTCGGAGACGAGGAGCTTCGGGTCGACATCCTCTACGACGCGTATCGTGCCCGCGTCGATGCTCTGCCGGAGAGCGCCTGGCCGCAGTACGAGGTCTGGCTCGGGCAGGAGCAGGTCGACGAGATCGCACCGGTGCTCGCCATGGATCTTCGCGCAGGGCTCCCGGACGGGCAGACGGTGTCGGTCAGCCGGTCGGACTGGGCCGCCCAGCCCGGTGCGCTGGATGCGCAGGCGACGTTCGAGATGGTCACCGGCGGCATCGCTGCCGTGATCCTCGCGCTGGGAGCTCTGAGTCTGATCAACATCCAGCTCGTCGCGATGCGGCAGCGAGTGCGTGAGATCGGCGTGCGTCGCGCTTTCGGCGCCACCTCGGGCCGGGTCTTCTTCTCGGTCTTCCTCGAGAGCCTCGTCGCGACGACGGTGGCGGGGCTCGTCGGCATCGCGATCGTCGTCGCGGTGCTCCGTTCGGACTGGGTCGTCACCTCGCTGTTCTACGGGATCCAGGACGTTCCGCCGTTCCCGATGCGCGCGGCCTTCGTGGGGCTCGCCGCGTCGATCCTGGTGGGCGCCGTCGCCGGCTTCATCCCTGCACTGGTCGCCCTTCGCGTCAAGGTGATCGACGCGATCCGATTCTGACGGCGCCGGGGTTCGCGAAGAGACCGGTGTGCTCAGGCCCCGACGCGTCGGCCGGTGAGCTTCTCCGCTCGGCGGTCGGCGTTCTCCAGCGCTCTGCGCTCCCGCTCGCGCCGCAGCACGGTGATGCCGATGAGCGCAACCTCCGGGGCGGCCTGAGGCAGAGGCGAGACGAACGGCGATGCCTCGGTCAGGAGATCCTGCGCCACTCGGGCGCGAGCTGACGGGACCATCCGCTGAGCGCTCTGCAGGAACTGCGAGATGCGGCGCGCGAGACGGTCGGGGAGGCGCGCGACATCGGCGATCTGCGCCCAGCCGGCGAGCATCGGCGGCAGCACGGGGACGCTCGGGATCAGCTTCGGCGTGCGCACGCGCTGGCTGTAGGTGCCGGCGACCATGTCTCCCAGCCGCTGCGAGCGGGCGCTGAACGCTCCGGCGAGCACCGCGATGCTGCCCAGCGTCATGTAGATCTCGAGGACGCCGAGGAGTGCCCTGATGAACGCATGGCGGAAACCGGTCGCGCCGCCGTCGAGTCGCACGATCCGACCCCCGACGGCGAGCTTGCCCAGGCTGCGGCCCTTGAGGGCGACCTCCATGGTGATCGGCAGCACCACGAAGCTGATCACGATCGAGGCGATCAAGGCGATCGTGTCTGTCGCCTGGGTCAGGACGCCGATGTCGAGGAGCCAGATCCGCAGGAAGATCGTCGACAGGAACACCGCGAGGCTGACCAGGAGGTCGATGATCGCGCCCGCGGCTCGCAACACGAAGCCGATCGGCTGCACGTCGATCGCGACGGCCTCGCCCGAGAGGACCTCGTCGGATGCATCGAGCGCGGCGGACATGAGTACAGTAAATCAGGTGGATGCCGATGCGCTGACAGATGCACGCCGCGCCGAGTGGGAACGGCTCGACCAGCTGAGCCGTGCTCGGCTCGACGGCGCGGGCGTCGACGAGCTGATCGTCCGCTACCGCGCGGCGTCCGCGGATCTCGCTGAGCTCAAGACCTCGGTGGGGGAGTCGCCTCAAGGTGCGTACCTCTCGACGATCCTCGTGCGCGCGCGGCTGCGACTCACCGGGGCGTCCGACAGCATCCTCACCCAGACCGGCCGATTCTTCTCGCTGCAGCTGCCCGCCGCGCTCTATCGACTGCGCTGGACGACGCTCGTGATCGCGGCGTCATTCATCGCGATCGTCGTCGGGACCGCGACATGGATCTCGGCAGATCCGGCACTCCTCGCGACCCTCGGCCCGCCGGACCTGCTGGAGCAGTACGCCGACGAGAGCTTCACCGGCTACTACACCGAGAACCCGGCCGCGGTGTTCATGGGCATGGTCTGGTGGAACAACGCCTGGATCGCCCTGCAATGCGTGCTGTTCGGCATCACCGGCATCTGGCCGATCAACGTCCTCGTGCAGAACGCGATGGGGCTGGGCGTGTCGGGCGCGGTCATGGCCGCACACGACCAGGTCGATGTGATGATCCTCTACATCCTTCCGCACGGGCTCCTGGAGATGACATCGATCTTCGTCGCGGCTGCGGCGGGTCTGCACCTGTTCTGGTCGTGGGTCGCGCCGGGACACCGTTCGAGAGGCGAGTCACTCGCGTCCGAGGGACGCTCGCTCGCGACAGTGGCGATCGGACTCGTCTTCGCGCTGTTCGTGTCCGGACTGATCGAGGGATTCGTGACGGGGTGGGCGCTGCCTTGGCCGGTCAAGATCGGCATCGGCGTCGCCGCCCTCGCGGCGTTCCTCATCTATATGCTCGTGATCGGCGGTCGAGCGTATCGCCGCGGCGAGACCGGAGACCTCGTCGAGTACGAGGCAGGTACGCCCAGGCTCCTGGCCGGCTGACTCTCTGCGTTCAGAGGCGCCCGGCGGCCTTCAGCTCCAGGTACCGGTCTGCGATCCTCGGAGGCAGCGACTCGGGGTCAGCGGCGATCGCCTCGCCTCCCGCGCGGCGCACCGCGTCGGCCACGTTCTCCGCGTCGCGCATCGTGCGTTCGGCCGCTGCAGCGAGGTAGATCTCCTCCCGAGATCCGCGCCGCGTCGTGAGATCCGCGATGCCGTCGTCGGTGACCGAACCGACGAGGATCGATGTCGACCTGCTCGCGTCGGGGAACGCACCGAGGAATCCGCGAGCCGACTCGGCCGCATCCTGAGCGGTGAGCACCACGATGAGCGACGGACGGGTCGTGAGCGTGCGCACGGCAGCGAAAGCACCCGGCCAATCGGTGTCGACGAGACGCGCGTGCACCGGAGCCATCGCATCGGTCAGCGCCGGAAGCAGCGCTGTCCCCTCCACACCGGTCACGCGCGCCCGCACGACCCGGTCGTACATGAGCAGATGCACGTGGTCGCCCGCACGCGCGGCGAGGGCCGCGAGCAGAAGAGACGCCTCCAGGGCGGCATCGACCCTCGTGCCGTCGCCGACGCGCGCGGCGGCCGTGCGGCCGGTGTCGATGATGATCACGACGTGGCGGTCGCGCTCCGGTCGCCACGTCCTCAGCATCGTGGTGCCCGCGCGAGCGGTGGCGCGCCAGTCGATCGACCGCACGTCATCCCCTCGGACGTACTCACGGAGCGAGTCGAACTCGGTACCCTGACCGCGCACCTGGATGCTCGTGTTCCCGTCGAGCTCCCGCAGACGCGCGAGGCGGGAGGGGAGGTGCTTCCGCGACGAGAAGGCGGGCAGCACCCGGATGGTCCCGCGTACGAGGTGACGGGCCTGCCGGCCGGCGAGGCCGAGCGGACCGAGCGAGCGGATCATCACGAACTCGCTCGCCAGCTCGCCGCGACGTCGTGGCAGCAGGGGGATGGAGACGCGTCGCCGTTCACCCGGCGGGACGCTGAGTCGCTGACGGGCCTCACCCGCTCCGGCCGTCGGCTGCCAGGCATCGCGGATCAGCGCATGGAGCGTCCGGGGACCCTGATTCTGCAGCGCGACGCTCACGGGGACCTGCTCGCCGATGCGGGTGCGCGTCGGCACGCGCCTGGTCACGACGACGGAGCGGGGGCTCGGAGCCAGCAGCACGTCGACGACGATCAGCAGGACGCAGAGCAGCACCCAGATGCCGAGGGCGGCATAGGGCGGGAAGTCCGCCAGCCCGGCGAGGACGAGCGGGACGATGCCGACGGCGACGGCAAGCGCGAGACGGCCGGTGACGAACACCTAGATCGGCACCCTGGTCTGCTGGACGACGGATGTGAGCACGGCATCCGCGGACACGCCCTCCATCTGGGCGTCCGGACGGAGCTGCAGCCGGTGCCGCCAGACGGGGACGAGCATCGTCTGCACGTGATCCGGCGTGACGGCAGAGGATGCGTTGAGCCACGCCCACGCCTTCGCAGCGGCGAGCAGACCCGTGGAGGCGCGTGGGCTCGCGCCGAGCTCGACCGAGGGCGACTGCCTCGTGGCTCTGGCGAGGTCGACGACATAGCCGAGGACGTCATCGGTGACCTCGACGCGTCCTGCCGCATCCTGAGCCGCACGGATCTCGTCCGCGGAGACGGTCGCCTCCACGCCGGTGAGCTCGCGCGGGGAGAAGCCGGAGGCGTGCTTGCGCAACACGGACACCTCGGCATCCCGCTCCGGCATTCCCACGACCAGCTTCATCAGGAAGCGGTCGAGCTGAGCCTCCGGCAGCGAATACGTGCCCTCGTGCTCGATCGGGTTCTGCGTCGCGGCGACGAGGAACGGGTCGGGCAGAGCTCGGCTGACACCGTCGGCGGACACCTGACGTTCTTCCATCGCCTCGAGCAGGGCGGCCTGGGTCTTCGGAGGCGTGCGGTTGATCTCGTCGGCGAGAAGGATGTTCGTGAACACCGGACCCGCACGGAAGTCGAACTCGCCCGTGCGGGCGTCGTAGACCAGCGAACCGGTGACGTCTCCCGGCATGAGGTCGGGGGTGAACTGCACGCGCTTCGTGTCGAGGCCGAGCGCCCGGGCGAACGAGCGCACGACCAGGGTCTTCGCCACCCCGGGCACGCCCTCGAGCAGCACATGTCCTCGCGCGAGCAGCGACACCAGCAGGCCGGTCACCGTGCCCGCCTGGCCCACGACGGCCTTGTCGACCTCCGTGCGCACGCGGTGCATGGCCTGACGCAGCTCGGCGTCGTTGAAGTTCTCAGCGGTCACGTGGTGTCCTCGGCTTCCGGTCGGATGATGGATGGACGGCGGTTCGGCGGGGGCGGTTCATTCGGATCTCCGCTCCGTGAAGGACGAGGCGTCGACGGCGCTCTCGAGTTCCTGCAGTCGGCGCGCGAGGTCGATCAGTGACGGATCGTCGACGGGTGGCGCGCCCGCGAGCAGCTCGTGCAGCGAGCCACGCGGCACGCGCAGCCGGTCGGCTGCGGCATCCGCGACCTCCTCGGCACTGGCGGTGACAGCGAGGCCGAGCCTGCGCGCCAGGCGGCGCCGGCTCCCGTCACGGATAGCTTCGCCCGCGTGCGCGGCGTCGCCGGCCTTCGCGGTCAGACGTGCGCGACCGTGCATGGTCTCCGAGGCGCGGACCGTCACCGGCAGCGTCTCGGCGACGAGCGGTCCGAAGCGCTGACCGCGCCACAGTGCTGCCGCGACGCCGGCCAGCATGAGCAGCAGGATGGCCGGTGTCACCCATCCAGGGGTGAGCGACCCGAGGGTGTCCTCGGTCTCGCCCTCGATGTCCGTGTCGCCGAAACTGGGCACGTACCAGACGACGCGCTCGGTCTGTCCGAGCAGCGCGAGCGCGAGTGCGGCGTTGCCGTCGTCTGCGAGATAGGCGTTGCTGAAGAGGCGCGCACCCTCGACGACGACATGCGTGGCTCCGTCGCTCTCATCGATGAGCACGGCCGCCGCGTCGTCGTCGCCGAAGCATCCCTCCACGCCGTCGGCGGGTGTGAACAGCCGATCAGGACGGATCGAGCCGACGTCCGCGAACTCGGGTGCGTCGCAGTCCGCCCGCACCGGGGTGAAATCCGGGGTGGCGTTGTCGCCGATCCGCAAGAGGCTCAGCAGGTGTGTGCTGCTCGACAGGAAGACCACCCGGTCGGCGGGATCGATGAGCTCGGTGATCGCCTCGTCGGAGAGCGTGTACGGATTCGCCATCACGAGCGTGGCGTCGTCATCGAGCGCTTGGCTCGCCTCGGTGCGCGAACGGAAGACCGAGACCTCGACGCCGTTCTCCTGCAGGATCTGCGCGATGGCCATGGCACCCGAGTCGCTCACGCTCTCGGGATCGAGCGAACCCCGCTGATCGGGCATGCGCACACCGACCTGTATCGCGACGAAGACGCCGCCGAGGACGAGCGCCACGATGATCAGCCATCCGAGCAGAGCTCGCGACCGTCGGCCTCGAGGCGCGCGTTCGGCGGTCGACGCGGGGACGTCCTGCTGCTCGGCAACGCTCACGCGGTCACTGCTTCCGGGCGCAGGGCACTGAGACGGTCGTCTGTCGCTGCGAGCTCCGCGTAGCGATCAGCGGTCGCGGGATGCCGCAGATAGCGCACGTCGTCGAAGAACACGGCGGCCTGGCGGACGGGCGTCGTCTCCGCAGGGAACACGACAGAGACCTCGCGCGCGATCGCCTGGGCCGTCGCGCCGGGGGACGGCTCGATGAGGTCGCGCTCGAGGAGTCCTCTCGCGAGCGCGCGGAACCGCAGGACCGTCGCCTCGTCCCAGTCCGCCGCTCGCGCGGCACGGTCGGCATCCGCACGCAGCTGCGCCGCCGAACGGTCGTCCTCGGCGCCGAGAAGCCCGGCACCCGGCCGACGGATCGCCTGGGAGCGGCGAGGGCGACCCCAGATGATGAGGGCCGCCACAAGAGCGCCGAAGACGATGACGCTGACGATGATCAGTGCAGACGGCCCGACGCTGGCGCCGTTGTCGGAGCTGAACAGATCGGCGAGGAACCGTCCGATGTCACGCGCGACGAGATCGAACCACGTCGGCTTCGCATCGGCATAGCGCGGGTCGGAGAGCTCCTGCTCGGCCCACTGTCTCGCCTCGTCTCCGTCGGGCACCAGCACATCGTCCAGCGGGCGGATCATGCAGATCCTTCGCTGCCCGCTCCGGGGGCCGCCCAGGTGGAGTCGTCCGCGGGCGCTGAGGATGCCGGGGGAGCGGCGGGCGCCGGTGCCGGCCGATACGCCGGTGGCTGAGGCGGGACGGTCGCAGCCGGCGGCGCGTACGGCGGCTGTGAAGGGGGAGGCTGAGTCGGGTACCCGTACTGCTGCCCGGGGTACGGCTGTGCCGGGTACTGCTGCCCGGGGTACGGCTGTGCCGGGTATGGCTGTGCCGGGTACGGCTGCCCTCCATACGGCTGCCCTCCATACGGCTGCGCCCCATAGCCGGCCGGCGTCATCGTCGCCCATTCGGGCACCTGCTTGGGCGGCGGTGCACTCGAGACGGCGCGCGAGGCGTCGACGACGAAGGGGTCGCCGAGCTGTTCCTCCGTCCACCCCAGGTCGCGTCGCTCGACATGACTGATCAGCGCCTGGTCGAGACCCTCGTAGCGCATCCGACTGTCGAGATACACGAGGGTTCCTGCGGTGCTCTGCACCACGAGCGTGATGGCCTGCAGCACGAGGAGCAGGATCTGCGGGGCGAGGAGGGCGAAGACGAACCCCATGATCGCGGCAGTGTCCGCAGAGCCGGTCGGGGCGATGACCGATCCGAGCATCGAGCTCAGCAGCGACACGGGGAGATTCACGAGCTGCATCGCGGCGCCCATGATGGCGCCGATCAGGAAGGTGACTCCCCAGGCGATCCAGAAGCGACCGCGGGTGAGTCGCCACGAGCGCACGAGCGCATCGCGGAGCTTCGCGCGCTCGAGGACGAGGATGGACGGCACCAGCAGCAGCTTGGTCGTCAGCCAGACCAGGAGGGGGATCGTCGTGAGCAGGACGAGCAGCACGAGGATGACGACGCCGCCGATGGCCTCAGCGGATCCGCCGAGCCCGCTGGCGACGAAGCCGGCGACGATGACGAAGAGGATGACGATCACACCGAAGATGAAGATGACCGAGAGCGAAGCGAAGGCGGCCAGCCGCCAGAACGACGGGGTCATCTTGCGCCAGAGGGTCTTCAGCGTGGCCTTCACCCCGATCGCGGCGTAGCCGATCTCGGCTGCGACGACGCCCTGCATCAGAGCGGTGAAAGCGACGGACGCGAGACCGACGGAGATGCCCGCGACGATGTTCATCGCGATCGTTCCGGCGAACACGGCCTCGAAGTCCGGGGAGGAGGGAGAGAGCGACTCGAGCCGCGTGAACGTCGTGACGAACACGAAGCCCATCACCGTGGCGCTGAGCACCACGACCGCGAGCTGGATCACGACGCCGAAGCCGAAGAGGACCTTGGGGTTGTGGCGCAGCGCGACGAACGACTTGCTCAACAGCATCCCGAACGTCAGCGGATGCAGGGGGATGATGCCCTTCTTCGGGGCAGGGGTCCATGTCTGGCCGCTCACCGGCACTCCCTCCGTCGTGCGCTCCCATCGTGTCACATGACCCGTCGGGCGCGTAGACAGGAGGAGCGTGGTACTGAGTGCCATAAGGTAACAGTTATGACCTCACGCATTCTTGTGGTCGACGACGACACCGCGCTCGCCGAGATGATCGGCATCGTGCTGCGCACGGAAGGTTTCGAGCCGGTGTTCTGCGCCGACGGTGCGCGGGCGGTCGACGAGTGGCGCGCACAGCGTCCCGATCTCGTGCTGCTCGACCTGATGCTGCCCGGGATGGACGGCATCGAGATCTGCACACGCATCCGCGCCGAATCCGGAGTCCCCGTCATCATGCTCACCGCCCGCAGCGACACCGCTGATGTGGTCAGAGGACTCGAGGTCGGAGCCGACGACTACATCGTCAAGCCCTTCAACCCGAAGGAGCTCGTCGCTCGTATCAGAACCCGACTGCGGCCCACGTCGCAGAATGTGGGGGAGCAGCTGCGCGTGGGAGACCTCACCGTCGACGTCGACGCCCATGAGGTGCGCCGCGGCACGGCTCCGATCGCTCTCACGCCCCTGGAGTTCCAACTGCTCGTCGCGCTCGCGTCGAAGCCCCAGCAGGTGTTCTCGAGGGAGATGCTGCTCGAGCAGGTGTGGGGTTACCACTACAAGGCCGATACGCGGCTGGTCAACGTGCACGTGCAGCGTCTGCGGGCGAAGGTCGAACTCGACCCGGACAACCCCAAGATCGTCATGACGGTACGGGGCGTCGGCTACCGTGCCGGGAGCGCGGGCTAGGCCCACGATGGCCGCGACCACAGCGACCACCACGGCGGTCGCTGTCATCCGCGACTGGCGTGGCTGGCCGACCGTCGTCCAAGCGTTGTGGCGCAGTTCTCTGCGATTCCGGACGCTCACGATCACGCTCCTGCTGACGTCCACCGCGATCCTGATCACCTGCGTGACGATGGCGCTGGTGATCCAGAACGATCTGTTCGAATCCCGCAAGAACGAGGCGCTCGAAGACGCGGCCCGCTCGGTGAACCAGGCGCAGGCGACCCTGGACGCGACGGCGCTGGGCGATGACCCGGCAGCCCTGCCGGAGCTGTGGGACAGCGTGCAGGAGGACCTCGGACGCAATTCGACGGCCGAAGGTCTTGCCGGATTCCGCATGGAGGTCGACCCCGACGTCCCGCTCAACGGCTTCACCGCCGGGCTGAGCGACAATCTGATCACCTCGGGCCTCAGGAACAGGGTGGTCGAGTTCGACGACTGGCAGTCCTGGCAGTCCGTATCACTCGAGGTCGGCGGCCGAGCTGTCCCCGGGATCATCGTGGGGCAGCAGCTGCGGGTTCCCGAGGCGGGGGCGTTCGAGATCTACTTCGCGTACGACCTCGCGGATGCAGACAACACTCTCACCTTCGTGCAGCGCACCCTGTGGGTCGCCGGCATAGGTCTGGTTGCGATCGTCGCCGCGATCTCCTTCATCGTTCTCCGCACCGTGTCGACGCCTATCGTCGAGGCTGCCGAGACGAGCGCGCGTCTGGCCTCGGGCGACCTCGGCGTCCGCATCGACGTGCACGGGGAAGACGAGATCGCGACCCTGGGACGCTCCTTCAACGCCATGGCCGACAGTATCGAATCCCAGATCAAGGAGCTCGGCGAGCTGTCACTCGTGCAGCAGCGCTTCGTGTCAGATGTGTCGCATGAGCTGCGGACTCCGCTCACCACGATCCGCCTCGCCGCAGACATGCTGAACGATCAGCGGGAGGAGTTCGATCCGACGACCGCTCGCACCACCGAGCTCCTGCACACGCAGGTGCAGCGGTTCGAGACGCTGCTGTCGGATCTGCTCGAGATCAGCCGCTACGACGCAGGCTCCGTGCAGCTCGAGCTCGAGGCGACGAGCCTCGCACATCTGGCAGAGGACATCATCGAGCAGATGCGTCCTCTCGCCGACGATCGCGGCAGCGAGCTGAGGCTCGTCGCCCCCGGCGGTTATTCGCCGGTCGACATGGATCCGCGGCGAGTGCGACGAGTCCTGCGCAACCTGATCGGCAATGCGATCGAGCACGGCGAGGGCCGACCGATCGTGGTCACCGTCGACAGCAATCAGCATGCGGTCGCCGCCGGCGTCCGCGACTTCGGGCTCGGCATGGACCCGGCGGATGCCGAGCGGGTGTTCGACCGATTCTGGCGCGCTGACCCCTCCCGCCAGCGCACTCTCGGGGGCACGGGGCTCGGACTGTCGATCGCGCTCGGCGATGCGACTCTCCACGGCGGATCGCTCGCGGTGTGGTCCGAACTCGGCGTCGGGACGAACTTCGTTCTGACCCTGCCTCGCCGTGGCGATGCGACGGATGGGCCTTCGCCCATCCCGATCGAGCCGCAGGAGCCGCTCGCCGAACTCGGCGATGCCACGCAGCCGATCCAGCTCGCCGATGTCCCGGCGGAGCTCTTCGATCGAGGGAGCATCGAATGACCGCGCGGACTCGGCGCGCGCTGCGTGGTCTCGTGATCGCGGCGACCGTGCTCATCCTGTCAGCGTGCACAGGCCTTCCGACCAGCGGAGACGCACAGCCGGGAAAGCCCCTCGGGGCGTCCCCCGAGGGGCAGGACTTCCTCCCGCTCGCTTCGGGTCCGGTGGACGGCGCGGGGCCTGCGGCGATCGTCGAAGGCTTCATGGAGGCCGCGATCACCCCGGCCGACAACTGGAACACCGCTCGCAGCTTTCTCACCCCGGAGCTCGCATCGACCTGGCGTCCGAACACCGGCGTGTCGATCGATGTGAGCTCGGCGACCCGCTCGTTCAGTTCGAATGTCGACGAAGACGACGATGCCGATGACGGCGACACGGCCGACGTGAGGGTCGCCTTCGATCAGGTCGCCAGCGTCGACGCGACCGGAGCGTACTCCGAGGCGTTCGGCGCCTCGAACTCGGCCTTCGTGGTCGAACTCACAGACGGCCAGTGGCGGATCGCCGAGGCGCCGGACGGCGTGGTGATCGACGAATCCAGGTTCTCGCGCGTGTACGACGACTACGCGCTGCAGTACTTCGATCAGACGTGGGAACGACTCGTGCCCGATGTGCGCTGGTTCCCTCGACGCGCCACGGTGGCGACGACCATCGCGCAGTCGCTGATCGGCGGCGCGCCCAGCCCCTGGCTCGATCCGGCCGTGCAGAGCGCGTTCCCGCAGGAGGTGCAGCTCGCACGGGACTCCGTGCCGATCGACCCCGACCAGATCGCCGACGTCGCCCTGAACCGGGCGGCGCTGGGCCTCGACCCGACCACCCTCGCGCGCATGCGCACTCAGCTCCAGGCGACCCTGACCGCCGGGGGCGTGCAGATCGACCAGGTGCGCTTCACGGTCGACGGCCGCACACTGGAGGCCGGGGTCGTCGAGGTCGTGACGGACAAGGCCGATCCGGGCAGCCTCGTGCTGAAGGACGGGACTTTCGGCATGCTGGTCGGTGGAGAGATCACGCCGATCCCCGGCGTCTCGGACCAGATCGTGAACGCGGGTCAGCCCGTCACAGCGGTCGACGTGTCGGTCGACAGCTCCCACGCGGCCGTGCAGCTCATCGACGGGCACGTGTGGCTCGCAGGTGAAGGCAGCTTCAACGAGCTGGACGACCGCCCATCGCTGGTGCGGCCGTCCATGGATCCCTACGACTACACGTGGTCGGTCCCTTCGAACGCACCGGCGGCTCTGCAGGCGATCGGCAGCGATGTCGCCCCTCAGAGCATCGCGGGCGCGTGGCCGGAGGCCTCCTCCGTATCCGCCATCCGCGTCTCGGCGGATGGGGCCCGCGTCGCCGCGGCCGTCGTGATCGGGGGCGAGCGCTGGATCGTCGTGTCATCGGTGATCCGCGATGAGGCCGGGCTTCCGACCGAGCTCGGACCCACCGAGCCGCTGGCGCAGCTCGACGGCGGCGCCATCGGCCTCGTCTGGCTGGGCGCGGATCGTCTCGGACTGCTGACGGATCCCGCAGACCGGATGGTCGTCACGCAGGTGGTCGGAGGGCCTGGCACGTCAGAGGTGGCTCCGACCGGCGCGGTGTCCCTGGCGGGTGCGCGCGCAGCCACCGGTCTGCGAGTGCTGGGCGCGGACGGCGCCGTGTTCGCCCGTGCGGGCTCGGCATGGAGCGAGTCGATCAGCGGAGTCTCACTTCTCGCGACGCGTGCGGGGCACTGAGCGCGACTGTCCCTGCACGGCCGTCCGACATCGACTGACAGTCCATGACGGCCGCGTTCCGCGCAGCCTCTGCAGCCCCGGCGCCGGATTGTTGCGAGAGCATCGACGGATGTCACCGCATCCACCGGCCCGCGCCGTAGGACTCGAGATACTCGCCCTTCTGCTCGCGGCGACCTGCGCGGGGTGCGACCGGCCCGAGACGCTGCTCTGCGGCTCGTGCCGACAGAGCATCCGACCGGAGCCGCTCGTCCGCCGCACGCCCGCCGGACTGGAGGTCCGCGCGGCGATGCCCTTCGAGTCGGTCGCGGCGCGATGCATCCGCAGGATGAAGGACGACGGCGAGACGGTGCTCGCTCGCCCGCTCGGATCGGCGCTGGGGGAGGTGGTCGACGTGCTCGAGGCACGCCCGGATGCCGATCGGCCGCTCCACCTCGTGCCGATCCCGACATCGGTGACGGCCTTTCGACGGCGCGGCTACCGGGTGCCCGAGCTGCTGATCCGGCGGGCGGGTCGGCTTCCCGACCGCTTGCTCGTTCTGCGGGGTCGGCGCACGGACCAGCGAGGCCTCGATTCCGAGAGCCGAGCGGAGAACGTCCGCGGGAGCATGCGAGCGCGACGTGCGCTCGAGGGTGAGACCGTCGTGCTCGTCGACGACGTGGTCACGACGGGTGCGACGTTCGATGAGGCGGCTCGCGCGCTGACAGACGCGGGCGCACATGTCCTGACAGCGGTCGCGCTCGCCGCCACGCCGCGTCACAGCGAACGGAATGTGAACGCATCGGGGACACGCAGCAACTGACCCGTGACATCCGAGGTCAGGCCGACTACCGTTGGGGGTCACAAGGCGACCACGGTCCGCCCTTGGCCGGGAGGACCGGGACAAGGAGGCAGCAATGGAAACGAGCATCGTTGGCGTCGGGGTGGGTATCACCGATCGATTCCGAGCCGTTGTCGAAGAGAAGATCGCCAAGATCCAGACGTTCGCGTCCCGTGCGCAACGGCTGGATGTCAAGGTCACCCACCGGGTGTACCGCAACGGTCACGTGCCGGACGAGACCGTGGAGCTCACGCTCGTCAGCAAGGGCCCCGTCGTGCGCGCTGAAGCCACGGACGGAGACAAGTTCGTCGCACTCGACATGGCCGTCGACAAGATGGCCGAGCAGCTTCGTCGAGCGAAGGAGAAGCGAGTCGACGGACGCCAGCACCCGCGTGGGGCGCACTTCGAGAAGGAGAGCGGAGCGCTGGAGGGCATCGATGTCCAGCCGGCATCCGTGGATGTCCTGCGGGCCGTCGCGACCGGCAACGTGCCGATCCAGAACGAGGACGACGAGGTCTACTCGCCGGTGGTCATCCGCACCAAGAACTTCGGAGCGGAATGGATGACCGTCGAAGAGGCCGTCGACCGGATGGAGTTGGTCGGGCACGATTTCTTCCTGTTCGTGGACGTGCGCACCGACCACCCGAGCGTCGTCTACCGACGCAAGGGCTGGGATTACGGTGTGATCGCTCTCGAGACGCAGGCTCCGCCCACTGAGGCGCTCGCCTCCTGAGGCTGAGCCGACGATGGCCCGGCCCCAGAGGGGCCCGGCCCGTCGTCGCGTTGTGCGACCGCGTCAGTCGAAGATGCCGTCGAGGATGCTGCCGATGACGAGGCCGCCGAGGATGCCCGAGGCGACGTCGCCGCCACCGCCGCGTCGGCCGCCGCCGCTCCAGCCGCCGCCGCCCCAGCCGTTTCCGCCGCCCCAGCCCTGATCCTGCGGCCGTGAGGAATCGATGTCGCGCTGGGCGAGCTGCAGGGCCTCAGAAGCCAGGTGTGCGACGCGTCGTGCACTGGCCAGAGCCTCGTCGCGCGTCTCTTCCGCCGGAAGCAGATCCGACAGATCGACCCGCAGCCTCTCGGCCTCGGCGAGGCGCGTGCGCGCGTCGGCGCCGATCCAGCCGCGGTGCCCGGCGATGAGTCCGCGGGCGACGCCGAGCTGGCGGTCGGCATCATCGATCGCATGCTGCACCTGCTGGATGCTGGGCAGCGGGTGCGCCTCGCGGTGCCGAGCGGTGGCGATCGCGTCGTCGAGAGCCGTGTTCGCGTCGCGCAGCTGCGACAGCTCGGCGAAGGGATCCCCGGGGGTCCCCGCGGGCGACAGGGCGCTCAGCGCGTCCTGCAGCGCGGAGACGGCGACCGCGACGGCCGGCACCTGGGGTGCGGTGCGCGCGGCGATGAGGTCGTTGCGTGAATCAGCGACGACCTCGGCAAGGGTCGACTCCGCTCGCAGCGCTTCGATCTCGAAGTCCTCCACGGCGTCGAGCAGCGCGGAAGCGCGCCGCGTGGCCTCGGTGGCGGTCTCCAGTGCGAGGTTCGCCTCCTCGTTCTGCTTCGCCGCGCGGCGACGCTCTGAGACGGCCGCGCCGTGCGTTGCGAACGCGATCAGCTGCTCTGCTTCGGCGGCGCTCGCCGTGATCTGGTGCATCGCCGAGTCCGAGTAACGCGCGGAGAGACGCGCGACGGTCTCGTTCGTGTGCGGGATCCGTGCGCTCAGCGCCTCGGCATCGGCACGCACCTGGGCGATGATCTCGGGTGCGCGACGCACCTTCGAGATCGATGCCGCGAGATCCGACGTCTTCTCGTCGAGCAGATCCTGCGCCCAATCGCACAGCTGGATGATCCGCGCGTTGCGGGTGCGGAGCTCCTCAGGCGTGTCGGGAATCTCATCGTGGTTGAGCTGGTGGAGCTGAAATGCCTCGCGCAGATGCGTGCGCACCGCAGCGAGCGCCTTCTTCAGGTCGCGAGTCAGCTGCTCCCCGAGTTCGGCCTCCGCGAACGCCAGCTCGTCGGACGTGCTCCTGATGCGCTCGTCCGCCGAGACGAGTGCCTGCTCAGCGCGGCGAGCCAGGTCGGCGTCCTGTGCGGCCAGCTCTTCCTGCTCGCGCTTGCGTCTGCCCCATATTCCAGCCATAGGACTGATCCTAGTTTCCCGGGCGACGCCGCTGGCTGTGCATACGCTTGAGGCGAAACCCGTCAGACGAGTGCCGCCACGTCTGCCCTCGAAGGCCTGCCACGTTTGGGTCGATCGGTCGTCAACTCGAGAGCGAGGGCGTGGACAGGGTGCTGGGCGAGCCGGGTCTGCACATGGTCGAGCCAGCGGACCTCGGCCTCCGCCGTGAAGATCATCGAATCGACGACGAGCGACCATGCGAGCCCCTCGGGGCTGTCGTCCTCGCGCGTCGCCCTCGTCGCGGTGAGATCTGCGAGATGCTCTTCCGACGCCGCGCGCTGGGCCGCGATGACTCGGGCGGCGTCCGCGCCGGGGAGGGTTGCCGCCACAGCCAGCTTGATGGCGAGCTCGTTGCGCGTCGCCTGGCTTCGTGGCGCGGGAGACGCGAGCCAGCGGTCCACCTCGGACGCGCCGGTGGCCGTGATCTCCCAGTAGACGTGGCCGTGCTCGTCCGCTGCACCGCGAGCGACGAGCCCGTCACGCTCGAGGCGCTCGAGCGTGTTGTAGATCTGACCGACGTTGAGCGGCCATACCGAGCCCGTGCGGCGGTCGAACTCGTGCCGCAACTGGTAGCCGTAGCAGGGGCCCTGAGCGAGGATCGCGAGCAGACTCTGTCGGACCGACATATGGACCTCCCGGTGTCGTGGACCAATATATACATACTCGGAAACGCGTTGGAGGCACGCCATGCAGACGACGTGCAGACGACGTGCAGGTCACGGACCGGTAACATGACAAGGTATGCCTGGCACGCGCCCGACACGCGGCGCCGCCGGAACCATCGACAGGGAGATGACATCTGTGGCCAATCCTCTTGAGAAGCTGCTGCGCGCTGGAGAAGGGCGGGTCATCCGACGCCTGAACCAGGTGGTCAAGGCCGTGAACGCGCTGGAAGAGGACATCTCCAAGCTCACGGACGACGAACTTCGCAACGAGACCACCGAGCTGCGTGAGCGGTTCGCGAAGGGCGAGTCGCTCGATCAGCTCATGCCCGAGGCGTTCGCCGCCGTGCGCGAAGCGGCGAAGCGCACCCTCGGTATGCGCGCGTACGACGTGCAGATCATGGGTGGTGCTGCTCTCCACCTCGGCAACATCGCAGAGATGAAGACCGGTGAGGGCAAGACCCTGGTCGCCACCTTCCCGGCGTACCTCAATGCGATCGCGGGGGAGGGCGTCCACGTGATCACGGTCAACGACTTCCTCGCGAGCTATCAGGCAGAGCTCATGGGGCGCGTGTACCGGGCCCTCGGCATGTCGACGGGAATCATCGTCTCGGGCCAGACCCCGGCTGTGCGCCGCGAGCAGTATGCGTCCGACATCACCTACGGCACGAACAACGAGTTCGGCTTCGACTACCTCCGCGACAACATGGCGTGGCGCAAGGAAGACCTCGTCCAGCGCGAGCACTACTTCGCGATCGTCGACGAGGTCGACTCCATCCTGATCGATGAGGCGCGCACGCCGCTGATCATCTCAGGACCGTCTTCCGGTGAGGCGAACCGCTGGTTCGCGGAGTTCGCGAAGATCGCGCGCACCCTCGAGGCGGGCGTCGACTACGAGGTCGACGAGAAGAAGCGCACCGTCGGCGTTCTCGAACCCGGCATCGAGAAGGTCGAGGACTACCTCGGCATCGACAACCTGTACGAGTCCGCGAACACGCCGCTGATCTCGTTCCTCAACAACTCGATCAAGGCCCTCGCCCTGTTCAAGAAGGACACAGACTACGTCGTCATGAACGACGAGGTCATGATCGTCGACGAGCACACCGGTCGCATCCTGGTCGGACGTCGCTACAACGAGGGCATCCACCAGGCCATCGAGGCGAAGGAGGCCGTGCCGGTCAAGGCCGAGAACCAGACTCTCGCCACGGTCACGCTTCAGAACTACTTCCGCCTGTACGACAAGCTCGCCGGCATGACCGGTACCGCCGAGACCGAGGCGGCCGAGTTCATGTCGACCTACAAGCTCGGTGTCATCCCGATCCCGACGAACCGTCCGATGATCCGCAAGGACCAGTCCGACCTCGTCTACAAGAACGAGACCGCCAAGTTCACGCAGGTGGTCGAGGACATCGCCGAGCGTCACGCGCAGGGGCAGCCGGTGCTCGTGGGCACCGTGAGCGTTGAGAAGAGCGAGTACCTGTCGCGGCTCCTCGCGAAGAAGGGCGTCAAGCACGAGGTCCTCAACGCGAAGAACCACGCGCGCGAGGCCGAGATCGTCGCTCGCGCAGGGCGCCTCGGCGCCGTGACCGTCGCCACCAACATGGCCGGTCGTGGAACCGACATCATGCTCGGCGGCAACGCCGAGTTCCTCGCCGTGCAGGAGCTCAAGGGCAAGGGACTCGACCCCGTCGAGACGCCCGAGGAGTACGAGATCGCGTGGGACGAGACGTACGAGGCGATGAAGTCCATCGTGTCCGAAGAGGCCGAGAAGGTCATCGAGGCCGGTGGACTCTATGTCCTGGGAACGGAGCGCCACGAGTCGCGCCGCATCGACAACCAGCTGCGCGGTCGCTCGGGCCGTCAGGGCGACCCCGGCGAGAGCCGTTTCTATCTGAGCCTCACCGACGATCTCATGCGCCTGTTCCAGTCGGGCGCCGCCGAGGCGATCCTCGCGCGCACCAACTTCCCCGACGACGTCCCGATCGAGTCGGGCCTGGTGTCGCGGGCGATCCGCAGCGCTCAGTCGCAGGTCGAGTCGCGCAACGCCGAGATGCGCAAGAACGTCCTCAAGTACGACGACGTCCTGAACCGTCAGCGCGAGGCGATCTACGCCGACCGCCGCCACATCCTGCAGGGCGATGACATCGCCGACCGCGTCCAGCACTTCATCGAGGACGCGATCAGTGGAGTCGTGCGCGATCACACCGGCGAGGGTCACAACGAGAGCTGGGACTTCGACGCACTCTGGACCGAGCTCAAGACGCTGTACCCGGTGAGCGTGACCATCGACGAGGTCGTGTCCGAGGCTGCCGGCCGCAAGGGTGGCATCACCGCAGAGGGTCTGACCCGCGAGCTGCTGTCGGACGCGAAGATCGCATACGAGACTCGTGAGGAGTCGCTCGGAGAAGCGGCGACGCGTGAGCTCGAACGACGCGTGGTGCTGCAGGTGCTCGATCGCCGCTGGCGCGACCACCTCTACGAGATGGACTACCTCAAGGACGGCATCGGTCTCCGTGCGATGGCGCAACGCGACCCGCTCATCGAGTACCAGCGCGAGGGCTACGCGATGTTCCAGTCGATGATGGGGCAGATCAAGGAGGAGTCGGTCGGCTACCTCTACAATCTCGAGGTCGAGGTGCGTCGGGCGGGCGATTCGCAGACGGCCGAGGTCGAGGCGAAGGGCCTCGCCGAAGACGGTGGAGACCAGCGGCTCGAGTACTCCGCCGCGAACGACGCCGGCGAGGTCGAGGTCCGCAACGACCGCGGTCAGGTTCAGCAGGCCGCGACCGAGAAGCTTCGTCAGGCAGCGGCCGCGCGTCAGGTGCCCGCCGAGGAGGCCGAGTCGGCTGAGGCTCCGCGCGGCGCGTTCGGGCAGCGCACCGAGGGCTCGGCAGCTCCCGCGGGCAACCGCGAGCAGCGGCGGGCGCAGGGCAAGAAGAAGAAGTAGCAGAGCGCAGGACGAGGGGCCGGTCCGTGGGGATCGGCCCCTCGTCGCGTCATTGTAGGCTTGCTCAATGACACCAACGCGCCACTTCGACCAGTCGTCGAAGCTCAAGAACGTCCTGTACGAGATCCGTGGAAACACGCTCGTCGAGGCGGCGCGGCTCGAGGCCGAGGGACATCGGATCCTCAAGCTCAACACGGGCAACCCCGCCATCTTCGGCTTCGAGGCACCCCACCAGATCGTGCACGACATGCTGGCGGCGCTTCCGACCGCTCACGGGTACAGCGACAGCAAGGGGATCATCTCGGCACGGCGAGCAGTCGTCAGCCGGTACGAGGAGATCCCCGGGTTCCCGCGGTTCGATCCCGAGGATGTCTTCCTCGGCAACGGCGTCTCCGAGCTCATCACGATGACGATGCAGGCTCTTCTCGACGAGGGCGATGAGGTGCTCATCCCGGCACCCGACTACCCGCTGTGGACCGCCATGACGAGTCTCGCCGACGGCACCCCGGTCCATTACCTGTGCGATGAGGACAACGGATGGCAGCCCGACCTCGAGGACATCCGATCCAAGATCACTCCGCGCACCAAAGCTCTCGTCATCATCAACCCCAACAACCCGACCGGCGTGGTCTACTCACGCGAAGTTCTCGAGGGCATGGTGCAGATCGCCCGTGAGAACCAGCTGCTGCTGCTTTCCGACGAGATCTACGATCGCATCCTGTTCGATGATGCGGTGCACATCCCGACGGCGACCCTGGCGCCGGACCTGCTGTGTCTGACGTTCAACGGGCTCTCGAAGACCTACCGGGTCGCCGGCTTCCGGTCCGGGTGGCTCGTGATCACCGGGCCGCAGGACCACGCGAAGGGGTTCCTCGAGGGGATCAACCTGCTCGCCTCGACGCGTCTCTGCCCGAACGTCCCCGCCCAGTACGCGGTTCAGGCGGCTCTCGGGGGAGTGCAGTCCATCGACTCGCTGATCGCGCCGACCGGGCGCCTGCATGAGCAGCGTGACATCGCCTGGAAGGGACTCGAATCGATCCCCGGTGTCTCGTGCGTCAAGCCGGTCGGCGCGTTGTACGCCTTCCCTCGTCTGGACCCGAACGTCCACGAGATCAGGGACGACGCGAAGCTGGTCTACGACCTGCTGGTCTCCGAACACATCCTCCTCGTGCAGGGGACCGGCTTCAACTGGCCGACCCCCGACCACCTCCGACTCGTCACGCTCCCCGAGCCCCGCGTGCTCGCAGAAGCCGTCGAGCGCCTCGGGAACTTCCTCTCGAGCTACCGCCAGTAGGCGGCTCTGCTGATGTGGAGACGAGAGTCTCCACGACGAGGCGCACGCCGGCGACGAGGGACGAGCGCGGAGTGAGGTCCGCCATCGGTCGGGCGTGCAGGAGGGCGGCGTCGGCGGCCCGCTGATCGAAAGGGAGGAACGCGACGTCCGTGACGCCGGCGAACCTCTCGAGCGTGCGCCGGATCTGACCTCGCGCATCCATGCCCAGGGGGCCGGGGCGCACGCGGTTCACCACCACTCTGATGGGCGTCGGGGTCGTGAGCCGTCGTAGCTCGGCATGCTCCCTGATGAACCTGCTCATGCCGAGCGGGTCGGCCGCCGCGATGGCGATGATCACGTCTGCCTCCTGCAGCGCGGCAACTGTGGCTGCGTGGCGACGCGGGCCAGCGAGGTCGTACGTCGCCTCATCGTCGGCGTCGAAGGCGCTCGCGACGTCGACGACGGTCTCCTCTGCCCAGCTGCGGCATGCGCGCAGCGTCGCCTCCAATCGACGTGCGCCGAGTTCCGGCCAGCGCCCAGGGCGATTGATGCCCCCGAGGACCTCGATCTCTCCTGCGCTCGTGTCGAGGACGGTCGCCAGCCGTGTGAGTTCTGCCGAGTCGAGTGCGCCGAGTTCTGCCCGACGGCACGCGGCGGCGATCCCGGGCGCATCATCGCTGAGTCCCAGGAGCAGCGCGAGGGAGGGAGCGACGGTGTCGGCATCCACCAGGGCAGTGCGGCGTCCTGCCCTGGACAGCTCGACGGCGAGCTGGATCGCGACGGTCGATCGTCCCGGCGCACCGGACGGACCCCAGACCACCGTGACACGACGCGGAGATTGCGCGATTCGCTCGACGGAGCCCGCAAGGTCGGCGGTGAGCGCTGCAGCGATCTCCCAGCCGCGCGCTTCTGTCGGGAGTGCGGCCGCGAGGCCGTAGCGCCCGAGCAGTCTGCTGTCGCCGTCGCCGAGCGGCAGGATCCGCACTCCTGCCCTGTCGCAGTCGGCGACCAGCGCGGGCGTCAGCACCGCGCGGCTGGCGGGAACGATGACGGCATCGACGCCGTCGGGCAGGGGCAGGATCCTGCTCGGCGCGACGACGGAAACCACGCTGATGCCTTCGAGCTCGAGTTCGTCGGCCAGGGTGCGTGCACGGAAAACGGGTAGGGCGATCACGACCGACGTCACGAGGTCGAGCCGATCGGCACGACGGACAGGACAGAGCCGCCGGTGATCGCGGACAGCACATCGGCGACATCCGCTCGGTCGATCACGATCTCAGCCGTGGTGCCGTCGGCGGCGAGCATTCCTTCGGTCTTCGTCACCGATGTGACGATCGCATCGGCGACGAGGATGCGCGGCGTCCCCGGGAGGGCGCCATCGTCCACCGGAGGAGAATGCCAGAGTTCGATGATGCTCCCGGCGCCCACATCGGCCGGGATGCCGGTGCTGCTCTCGACGACGATCGTGGTGGTTCTGTTCGCATCCGCGTCCTCGGCGGCAGAAGTCGGCATCAGCTCGCCGTCGACGACCGTCCGGGACGCGATCTGACCGGGCCGAAGGTCTTGGGGCGCGAGGTAGCGATCCGAGACGGCGCCGAGTCCCACGTCCACCACCTGGAAGTCACCGGAGACGAGCGCTTCGCCGAGCGGTATCGTTCGCGTCGCCTGGAGTACCGGTGTCGTGGCGCCGGAGGAGGAGACGACGGCCCACACGCCGGCGACAGACAGCGCGACCACGGCGATGCCGATCAGGAAGCGGGCATCACCCCAGACGGCACGCCGTGAACGGGAGAACTTGCTCATGGCGACATGGTCACAGAAATCGCCGCGGCTGCTCGAGACTTATCCACAGCATCGGATCGACCCTGGCGTATCGGCACGGCGGGGGGAGAATGGGAGCATGCCCCATTCCTCTCCGGCCACGCAGCGCTTCCTGGCGCCGGCGCAGGTGGCGGAACTGCTGAGCATCGGGGTCGACGAGGTCATCGAACTCGTCTACGCGGGACGTCTGCGCGGGTCCAAGCTCGGTGCACCCGCCCGGTGGCGCGTCGAAGAGTCGAGCCTTTCGGAGTATCTCGCCGAGCAGTCCGAAGAGGCCAGACGGATGGCACTGTGGCGCGAGGCCAATGAGGCGAGTTTCCCAGAGGTCTGGGGCACATCCCGCCGTCACGGCATCTGATCTCCCGCGGTCTGCACCGACGTGACGGCTGCGAACGGGATGATCTGGAACGCATGCACCGCCGAGGCGGTCCTCGCCTCGCCCGGGTCGTGCAGGGCGAGATCCAGATGGTCCGCACCCGCTCGGTCGATCGTCCCGTGGAGGTCGGATGCATCGACGCTGACGATTCTGACCGGAACCCGCCGCCGGGCGAGGTCACGGAGGACGAACCCGAGCGACATGCGCTCGCGGAGCACGGGGGCGGGCTCGTCCTCTTCGTCCAGGCTCGACAGCAGCAGGCCGTGATCGACGGTGAGTCCGCGGAGCGCGTGGAGGGGGACGATCACGGTCGACCGCGTCGTCCGTGATTCCTCGGCCTGCGCGATCGTCGCAGCGATCCAATCGGAGCCCAGCGCGTTCAGTCGTGCCCGAACGCGAGCTCCACCCGGCAGATCCAGGGTGGCGGGAGCGGTCGATGCGCAGAGCACTCTGAGCCGGCTGCGCAGCTCGAGCCTCGAGATGCGCAGGCGCTCCGACTCGGCGTCGAGCGCCGCGCGCTCGCTCTCCCACTCGGAGGCCAGCTGGCCTTCGAGGTCTTCGAACAGTCGATCCCAGTGCACGCGGACCACCGTAAGTGAAGTCCGGGAGCGCATGTACGAGTTATCCACATACATCACGAACGCGACCGGATCGGCCAGTCGACGCATGCTCTACTTGGCGCAGTCTTCCCGATGGAGAGTGCCTCAGATGATGCTTCACGAGTACTTCGCACCACAGCCGACGCCCCGCGCCGAGCTGCCGGATCCGAGTCCGCTGCTGCGGAGCCTGACCCAGGGCGTGCTCGAGGTGCTCGCGGGAGTCAGAGAAGTCGATCAGCTCGCCCGCTGGTTCAATGAAGACGCGTACCGGAGTTTGGTGACGCGGGCGAATCTGTCGGCGAGGGCGCGCAGCGCGAGGGGGGTCTCGCCTGCGCGCCCGACTTTCGAGATCCTGTCGATCCGCGTGACGGAACCGGTGGACGGCAAGGTGGAGGCCGTCGTCGTGGTCGCGGGTCCCGGTCGCACCCGGGCGGTGGCGATTCGCCTCGAAGGTCTCGACCGACGCTGGCGGGCGACGTCGCTGGCCGTTCTCTGAGCGGACGCGCTCTAGGCTGGTGGGGTGTCAACGCTCAGCGACCTCGCCAATGCCCAGGGCCGTCTTGCCGAGAACGATGTCGAGTGGCTGCATCGACTCGCCGGCGACGGTCAGCTTCTCGCGGACCTCGCGTCGGCGGACATCGTCGTCTGGATCGAGACCGACGACGGATCGTTCGTCGCCGTAGCCCACGCCCGTCCGAGCGGAGCGGCCACCCTGTTCTACCGCGACATCGTGGGCGAGCGGGTGCGGCCGCAGTGGCGCACGCAGGTACAGGGGGCGTTCGATTCGGCGGAGATCGTGGACTCGTCCTCACCGGATTGGTTCGAGGAGACCCCGACGCGCGTGAGGGCGGTGCCGATCGTCAACGAGCGCCGCGGCAGTGAGCACCAGGGGACCGTCATCGGCGTCGTCACCCGGCACACGAACCTCGGCGAGGCCCGGACGCCGTCGCGACAGCAGATCACGTTCGACGAGTGCGCGAACGACATCTTCCGGATGATCGCCGACGGCAGCTTTCCCGATCCGGCGGCTCCGACCTCCCCGCGCCGCGGAGCTCCCCGAGCGTCAGACGGCTTGATCCGGATCGACGTCGACGGCATCACGACGTTCGCCAGTCCGAACGCGCTCTCGGCGTTCAATCGCATGGGTTTCGATGACGAACTGGAGGGCGAGTCTCTCGCCGAGGTCACCACGAGGCTCGTGCCGCCGTCGCGACAGGTCGACGAGTCGCTGCCCGTCGTCGTGACCGGGCGGGCCCCCTGGCGCACCGACATCGAAGCACGCGGCGTCACTGTCTCGCTGCGGGCGATTCCCCTCAAGGATCACGGGACGCGCATCGGTGCCATCGTGCTGTGCCGGGACGTGTCGGAGCTGCGTCATCAGGAGCAGGAGCTCATCACCAAGGACGCGACGATCCGGGAGATCCATCACCGTGTCAAGAACAACCTGCAGACGGTCGCATCGCTGTTGCGCATCCAGGCGCGTCGTACGCACTCGGACGAGGCGCGCGATGCGCTGACCCAGGCGATGAGACGTGTGGACTCCATCGCGGTGGTTCACGACACCCTCGCTCAGGGGCTGACTCAAAAGGTCGACTTCGACGAGGTGTTCCACCGGGTTCTGAAGCTCGTCGCCGAGGTCGCATCCGCGCCGAACACCCGTGCGCGCACTCGGTCGACCGGGCGCTTCGGGGTCCTGCCGAGCGAGTATGCGACGCCGTTGGCTCTCGCGCTCACCGAGGTCGTCACGAACGCGGTGGAGCACGGCCTCGCAGGGCAGGAGGGCATGGTCACGATCGACGCCGCGCGCACCGAGGAGAATCTGCGCGTCACGGTGCACGACACCGGCAAGGGCCTGCCGGAGGGGCGCATCGGTCAGGGACTGGGAACGCAGATCATCCGCACCCTGATCCAGGGGGAACTCAGCGGATCGATCGAGTGGCGGGGGAGCGAGGGAGAGGGCACCGAGGTCGTCATCGACATCCCGCTCCGCTGGCTCACCGCGTGACGAGTCCGCTGCGGCGGTGAGCAGATACGCAGAAGCGGCCCGAGACATCGTCTCGGGCCGCTTCTCGATGTTCAGGAGGCGCGGCGGGCGCGGGCGGCGCGGCGCTTGAGCGCGCGGCGCTCGTCCTCGGAGAGGCCGCCCCACACGCCCGAGTCCTGGCTGGACTCGAGGGCGTACTGCAGGCAGATCTCGGTCACCGTGCAGGTGGCGCAGACGGTCTTCGCCTTCTCGATCTGGTCGACGGCCGGACCCGTGTTCCCGACAGGGAAGAACAGTTCGGGGTCGACAGTCAAGCAGGCGGCCTTATCGCGCCAGTCCATGGGGGCTCCTCGGTGTGGTTTTTCAGAAATCGACGCACTGCGACGACTCGGATTTCGGGTGCAGATCGGGTTCAGCTACCCTGTATGAGATACGGACGGATGCCCGCTTTCTGTGATGCGAGCTCGAAGCCCGCCCCACGCCGCTGTGGGAGCACATGACGCTGTCTATTCTGTTACATGAAACCGGCGAAATCAAGGGTTTCCGCCGTTCTCATCCGATTCTCAGGAGACAACTGTGCGCTCACCCGGCCTCGCTCTGGCGGCATCCGCGGTTCTCGCGGCGGAGGGCGCCGCCTTGATCGTCTTCGCTCTCATCGAGCTCGTGGGCCTCGGTGCAGGGGACGCAGCCTCACTGCCGACAGCGCTCGCTCTCATCGTGCTCACTCTCCTCGGCGCCGCCGCGCTCATCGCGTTCGCGATCGGGACGAGGACGGGGCGGTCATGGGCGCGATCGGGTGGCGTCGTCTTCCAGGTGCTCGCCATCGCGCTCGCGCTCGCCTCGCTGACGCTGCAGCCCGTCGCGTGGGCGTTCACCGTCGGAGTGGGTCTGCCAGCACTGCTGTGCTTCGCGCTGCTGATCGCCAGCACGCGAGCCGAGAACGAGCGCCCGGCTGAGTGACCGTCAGGCGTCGACGCCGAGGAGCTTGCGCAGGCGCGCGACGTGTCCGGTGGCCTTGACGTTGTACTGGGCGAGTGCGATCGTGCCTTGCTCATTGAGCACGAAGGTCGATCGGATGACGCCCTCCACGACCTTGCCGTAGTTCATCTTCTCACCCCATACGCCGTACGCGGAGTGCACCGCGTGGTCGGGGTCGCTGAGAAGGGTGAAGGTGAGGCCGTCGCGCTCGCGGAACTCGGCGAGCTTTGCGGGCTCGTCGCGCGAGACCCCGATCACCCGGTATCCGGCGCCCTCGAGCGACGAGATGCTGTCGCGGAAGTCGCAGGCCTGCGTCGTGCAGCCCGGGGTCATGGCCGCGGGATAGAAGTACAGCACCGTGTTGCGGCCGCGCAGATCGTCGAGGGTGACGGTCTGTCCGTCTTGGTCGAGGAGAGCGAAGTCGGGGGCAGCGGTTCCGGGTTCCAGGCGCACAGTCACCCCTCCAGCCTAGCGGCCGGGCGTCTGCTCCGCCTTGTCGGCGAAGGTCTGCAGGAGCCGCTGGAGGGAGTCCAGACGCGCTCGTCCCGTCTCGCTGAGCTCGCCGCTCTCCGCGGCTTCGATGAGAGCGCAATCCGGGGCATCGGCGAGGTGCGTGCATCCGCGCGGACAGTTCTCGGCGATCTCGGCGAGTTCGGTGAATGCGGCGAGGATGTTCGCGGGGTTGACGTGCCCGAGTCCGAAGGACCGGACCCCCGGGGTGTCGATCACCCAGCCGCGACCTTCGGGGCCGACGTACCGCAGAGAGACGGTGGACGAGGAGGTGTGCCTGCCACGGCCGGTGACCTGGTTGACGTGCCCTGTAGCGCGGAGCGCGCTGGGCACCAGGGCGTTCACGAGCGTCGACTTGCCCACGCCGGAGTGGCCGACGAAGACCGTCGAGTGACCGACCAGTGCCGCGCCGATCTCATCGACGGGCATCTCGTCCTGCGCACTCGTGAAGACGCGCAGGTCGAGGCCGTCGAAGTGCGACAGGAAGGCGCTGGGATCGGCCAGGTCGGTCTTGGTCACGACGAGGAGCGGGCGGATGCCGGCGTCCAGAGCGGCGACGAGATAGCGGTCGACCAGTCGGGCTCGCGGCTCGGGGTCGGCCGCGGCGACGACGACCAGCATCTGATCGGCGTTCGCGACGATGACGCGCTCGACCTGGTCGGTGTCGTCGGCGCTGCGCCTGAGCAGAGAGGTGCGATCGGCGATGCCGATGATGCGCCCCAGCGTGCCGTCCTCGCCGGAGATGTCACCGACGACCTTCGCCTGGTCGCCCGTCACGATCGGGTTCCTGCGGAGTTCTCGTGCCCGTGCCGCGGTGATCATCCGCTCGTCGGGCGTGTCCTCATCGAGCAGCACGGAGTAGCGGCCGCGGTCGACACCGAGGACGCGTCCGATCTGCGCATCGTCATGGGCGGGCCGCCGCTTCGTGCGGGGGCGATTCGCCTTCGGGTTCGGACGCGCGCGGATGCTGCTCTCATCGAAGTCCTCGAAGTCGTCCTCGAGGTCGTCGGAGTCGTCGAGCCAGCTCACGCGGACGCGCCCCGCAGCATGCGCTCCCACAGGAGGGTGAATTCAGGGAGGGTCTTCGATGTCGTTCCGATGTCGTCGATCTCGACTCCCGGAACGCGCAGGCCGATGAGGGCGCCCGTCGTCGCCATGCGGTGGTCGTGGTGCGCCGCCCAGCCGCCGCCGTGCAGATCCCGCGGGATGATGCGCAGACCGTCGGAGAGCTCCTCCGCCTCGCCTCCCAGCGCGCGGATGTTGCCCACGAGGGCCGCGATGCGATCGGTCTCGTGGAGTCGGATGTGACCGATTCCGCGGATCGTCGTCGGGCCGGACGCGAACGCCGCGAGCCCGACGAGGGTGGGAGTCAGCTCGCTCGCTGCGGACAGGTCCATGTCGAGTCCGCGGATCTCGGAGCCGGCCCTGACCGTCAGCGTCCCGCTGTGCCGGCCGACGTGCGCGCCCATCGCCTGCAGGATCTCGGGAAGCAGTGCGCCGGGCTGGGTGGAGTGCACCGGCCAGCCGGGAACCGACACCGCCCCGCCCGTGACCAGGGCCGCGGCGAGGAACGGCGCGGCGTTCGAGAGATCGGGCTCGATGGCGATCTCCTTGGCGCGGGGCACCCCGGCTTCGACGAGCCACTCTCCGGTGGCGGGCCGCTCGATGCGAATGCCACGACGACTCAGCGCCTCGATCGTCATGTCGATGTGGGGCAGGCTCGGCAGATGATCGCCGGTGTGCACCAGGTGCAGACCCACGTCGAACCGCGGCGCCGCGAGCAGCAGTCCCGAGACGAACTGGCTGGATGCCGAGGCATCGATCTCGACCCGTCCACCGCGGATGCGGCCGTGCCCGCGGACCGTGAACGGCAGCGCCCACGTTCCCTCGTCGTCGATGTCGACTCCCAGGTCGCGCAGTGCGCTGATGAGGCCGCCCATCGGCCTGTGGAGCGCGGTCTCGTGAGCGGTGAGGTGCACGTCGTGCTGCGCGAGGCCCGCGAGCGGCGCGATGAAGCGCATGACCGTGCCGGCCTGGCCGCAGTCGATCGTGGTGCCGCCGACGAGTTTGGCGGGAGTGATCGCCAGATCGGGGCCGAAGTCTCCGTTGCCGTCGACCTCCTCGATGCCCACACCCAACGCCCGCAGCGCGTCGATCATCCGACGGGAGTCGTCGGAGTGCAGCGGAGCGATGAGCCGGCCCGGTCCGTCAGCGATCGCGGCGATGATGAGCTCGCGATTCGTGAGCGATTTCGAGCCCGGGATCGTCACGGTCGCGTGGACGGCGTTCGCGCTGGTCGGCGCGACGTAGACGCCCTGGACAGGGGAGGGGGAATACCTGTTGGCGCTCATCGGTTCCCACCTTAGTAAACGCGAGTGCTCGCATGACGGAATCCGGGCGCTCGACGACAAGGAGAGAGCATGCTCGCAACGCTGGAACGCGAGTCGGTGGACCTCGCCCGCCTAGACTGGCCGGTGATGGATGACACGGCAACCGCAGAGACGGTCAGCGACCCTCGGCGCGAATTCGAGGAACAGGCGATCCCGTTCATGGATCAGCTCTACGCCGCGGCGATGCGCATGACGCGCAACCCGGCTGATGCTGCTGACCTCGTGCAGGAGACCTTCGTCAAGGCGTACGGATCCTGGGCGACGTTCTCGCAGGGCACGAACCTCAAGGCGTGGCTCTATCGGATCCTCACGAACACCTACATCAACATCTACCGCAAGAAGCAGCGGGAGCCTTTCCAGGGCACGATCGACGAGCTCGAGGACTGGCAGATGGGCGGTGCGGAGTCGACCACGACCACCGCGTCGCACAGCCGTTCGGCCGAGGCGGAAGCCATCGACCACATGCCCGCATCGGTCGTCAAGGACGCGTTGCAGGCCGTACCCGAGGACTTCCGGCTGGCGGTGTACCTCGCGGACGTCGAGGGCTTCGCCTACCAGGAGATCGCGGACATCATGAAGACGCCCATCGGCACCGTGATGAGTCGCCTGCATAGAGGCAGGCGGATGCTGCGGGAGCTGCTGGCTGACTACGCCGTGGAGCGGGGAATCTCCGCGGCCGACCCGAGGAGCAAGAAATGACCGACTGCGGCTGCGACAAGGCCCGCAAGGATCTCGAGGAGTACCTCCGCAACGAGGTCTGCAACACCGAGCACACGGAGATCCGCGAGCATCTCGAGAACTGCCCGTCCTGTCGGGACGAGGCACTCGTGGCGACGACCCTCACCGAGGTCGTGGCGCGCGCCTGCAAGGAGACGGCTCCGGAGGAGCTGCGCGACCAGGTGTTCGCGCGACTGCGCGAGGTGCAGTCCGCTCAGCACTGACCGCGGGCGAGCAGCCGTCGACCCCTGAGATCGTGATGTCGGCATCCGCCCATAGGCTGGAAGCATGACGCTCATCGATTCACGCGACATCCCGGCCGATCCGACCTCCACCGAGCGACTGGCGGCGGAATCGCTGGTCTACCGGGTCGTCGACACCGCTGACGACGCACAGTCCGAGAGCTTCCAGAGGGCGATGACCCGAGGTTTCCTCGGCGCGGAGCCCGCACCGGAGGCGCTCGCCTTCGGCCGAGCGGCCTTCGAGTCGCGACGCAACATCGGCGTCCACGACGCAGCGGCGACGGACGCACCTCCGGTCGCCACGATCGACTCCTGGGTCACGCCGCTGACGCTGCCCGGTGGGGGCGAGATCCCGATGTGGGCGATCAGCGGAGTCACGGTGTCGGCCACGCACCGACGTCGCGGCATCGCGCGAGCGCTCCTCGAGGGCGAGCTCAGGGCAGCGGCGACGGCAGGAGTGCCGATCGCGGGGCTGACGGTCTCGGAGGCGACCATCTACGGCAGGTACGGCTTCGGGTCGGCTGTGCATATGTCGCGCGTCACGGTCGATACCCGTCGCGCCGGCTGGGCAGGTCCGTCTTCGGACGGCCGCGTCGAATACCTCGACCGCGAGTCGCTCGCCGCGGAACTCGGAGCGGTGCATGATCGGGTCCGCGGTCATCGTGGCGGTCAGATCCCCGGGTGGCACTCCCGCTGGACCGGCATCGCCGGCCTGTCACCGAGTGACACCGACCGCGATCAGGTGCGCGGCATCCGCTTCGTCGATGCGGACGGCGAGGTGCGCGGGGCGATGGCCTTCACCCTCAGCGAGCGCACCGGATCGTTCCGATTCGCCCTCGCCGTGCGCCTGCTGGTCGCGGAGACTCCCGAAGCGACTGCCGCCCTGTGGGGGTTCGCGCTGCAGCACGATCTCGTCGACGAGGTCACCGCCGATCTGCGTCCGCTCGACGACGCGCTTCCGTGGCTGGTTCGCGACCCGCGTGGTGTCACCCAGACGGTGCACGACCATGGCTGGCTGCGCCTGCTCGACGTCCCCGCGGCTCTCCCTGCGCGACGGTACTCGGCGCCCATCAATGTGATTCTGCGCGTTCGCGATCCGCTCGGCTTCGCGTCGGGTGACTGGCGTCTGCGCGTCGACGAGACGGGGGAGGCATCCGTCGAGGCCGTGGACGATGCCGCGGCCGTGGATGCGGAGCTCGATGTGTCCGCGCTCTCCATCCTCTATGCCGGGGGTGTGCGGGCCTCGTCTCTGCACGTCGCCGGACGGATCGATGCCGACGCCGCCGTCGTCGAAGAGCTGGACCGCGCGTTCGTGGCATTCCCCGCGCCGGCACTCGACATCTGGTACTGAACTCTCAGACGAAAGGGGCGCCTCGACCGAAGTCGAGGCGCCCCCTTCATGTCTGCCGGGTATCAGCCGAGCGTGAGGGCATCCCGCAGCAGCTTCGCCTGCTCGGCCGCGTGCACCTTCGACGAGCCCGTCGCGGGCGATGCCGAAGCCGGACGCGATACCGGACGGAAGCTGCGGTCACCCGGGACATCGGCGAAGGCGAGTGCCAGGAACGGCCAGGCTCCCTGGTTCTCCGGCTCCTCCTGCACCCACACCAGCTCGGCGTTCGGGTACGAATCGGTGATGGCCTTCAGTCCGTCGATCGGGGTCGGGTAGAGCTGCTCGAGCCTGACCAGCGCGATCTCGGGGTTCGGGTTCTTCTCGAGTTCGGCCTTGAGATCCCAGTGCACCTTGCCGGAGTGCACGAGGACGCGCTTCACGGCATTGCGATCGAGGCCCCGGTTGTCGTCGAGAACCGGCTCGAAACGGCCCTGCGTGAAGGCCTCGACCGGGCTCGTCGCCCCACGCAGACGCAGCATGGCCTTCGGGGTGAAGACGATGAGCGGCTTGCGCGGACGCGCGTAGGCCTGGCGGCGCAGCAGGTGGAAGTACGACGCGGGCGTCGAGGGGCGCGCGACGATCATGTTGTCCTGCGCGCACATCTGCAGGAACCGCTCGATGCGCGAGGAGGAGTGGTCCGGCCCCTGACCCTCGTAGCCGTGGGGGAGGAGCAGCGTGACGCTGGACTGCTGTCCCCACTTCTGCTCCGCAGCCGAGATGTACTCGTCGATGACCGACTGAGCGCCGTTGACGAAGTCGCCGAACTGGGCCTCCCACAGCACGAGGGCCTCGGGAGCCTCGACGGAGTAGCCGTACTCGAAGCCGAGCGCCGCATACTCGCTGAGGAGCGAGTCGTAGACGAAGAAGCGGCCCTGGGACTCGGAGAGGTTCGACAGCGGCAGCCACTCCTGGCCGTTCGCGCGGTCGTGCAGAGTCGCGTGACGCTGCACGAACGTGCCGCGGCGCGAGTCCTGCCCGGCGAGCCGCACGGGCGTTCCCTCGACGAGGAGCGAACCGAAGGCGAGAAGCTCGCCGAAGCCCCAGTCGATGTTGCCGTTGCGGCTCATGTCGAGACGCTTCTCGAGCTGCTGCTGCAGCTTGGGGTGCACGGTGAAGCCCTCGGGCTTGTTCACGAACGCGTCGCCGATGAGCTGGATGACCTCGTTCGAGACTCCGGTGATCTCCGGAGCGCCGACCTGCTCGTCGACCGGCGGCAGATCCTGGGCGACCGGGTTGGCACCGGTCTCGGCGGCGTGCGTCTCGGCGAACGCGATCTCCAGACGGTTCTGGAAGTCGGCCTTGGCCTCGTCGTACTCCTCTTCGGTGATGTCGCCACGACCGACGAGCGACTCCGTGTACAGCTTGCGCACCGATCGCTTCGCCTGGATCAGGTCGGTCATCAGCGGCTGCGTCATCGAGGGGTCGTCTCCCTCGTTGTGACCACGGCGGCGGTAGCAGACGAGGTCGATGACGACGTCGCGGTGGAACCGCTCGCGGTATTCGAACGCGAGCTGCGCGACGTGGATCACAGCCTCGGGGTCGTCGCCGTTCACGTGGAACACGGGTGCCTGGATGGTCTTCGCGACATCGGTCGAGTACACCGAGGAACGCGAGTCGTTCGGGAGGGTCGTGAAGCCGACCTGGTTGTTGACCACCACGTGGATCGTGCCGCCGGTGCGATACCCGCGCAGCTGAGACATCTGCAGCGTCTCGACCACCACGCCCTGACCGGCGAACGCCGCGTCGCCGTGCACGAGGATCGGCAGCCAGGCGAACGTGCCGATCGGCTTGCGGTCCTGCTTGGCGCGCACGATGCCCTCGAGGACTCCGTCGACCGTCTCGAGGTGAGACGGGTTCGCGGCCAGATACACCGGGAGCTCGGAGCCGTCATCGGCGACGAACGTTCCCTCGGTGCCCAGGTGGTACTTCACATCGCCCGAGCCGCGCTGGTTGCCGGGGGTCTGCGTGCCCTCGAACTCCTGGAACACGTGGCCGTAGGTCTTGCCCGCGATGTTCGTCAGCACGTTCAGACGGCCGCGGTGCGCCATGCCGATCGCGGCGCCCTCGAGTCCGGATGTGGCCGCACCCTGCAGGATCTCGTCGAGCAGCGGGACGAGGGACTCGCCGCCCTCGAGCGAGAACCGCTTCTGGCCGACGAACTTGGTCTGCAGGAAGGTCTCGAACGCCTCGGCCTCGTTGAGCTTGCGGAGAACCCGCAGCTGCTCGTCGTGGCCGGGCTTCTGGTACTTGACCTCGACCTTCTCCTGGAACCAGCGGCGCTGCTCGGGGTCCTGGATGTGCATGTACTCGATGCCGAGCGTGCGGCAGTACGAGTCGCGAAGGACGCCGAGGATGTCGCGCAGCTTGGCGACCCGACGGCCACCGAACCCGCCCGTCACGAACTCGCGGTCGAGATCCCAGAAGGTGAGCCCGTGGCTCTCGATCTCGAGGTCGGGGTGCGAGCGCTGGACGTACTCGAGCGGATCGATGTCGGCCATCAGGTGACCGCGCACGCGGAACGAGTTGATGAGCTCCTGCACGCGGGACTGCTTGTCGACCCGCTCGGCGAGATCCACCGCGATGTCGGGGTTCCAGCGGATGGGGGAGTACGGGATGCGCAGAGCAGCGAAGATGTCGTCGTAGAAGCCGCGCTGTCCGATCAGGAGCTCGTGGACCTTCTTCAGGAACTCGCCGGAGCCGGCGCCCTGGATGACGCGGTGGTCATAGGTGCTCGTCAACGTGATCGTCTTGCCGATCGCCAGCTCGTTGAGCGTCTTCTCGCTCGCTCCCTGGAACTCGGCCGGGTACTCGAGGGCACCGGCGCCGATGATGCAGCCCTGCCCCTTCATCAGACGAGGCACGGAGTGCACGGTGCCGATGCCGCCGGGGTTGGTGAGTGAGACCGTGGTGCCCTGGAAGTCGGCCGCCGTCAGCTTGTTGTTGCGGGCGCGCGTCACGAGGTCTTCGTAGGCGACGAGGTACTCGCTGAAGGTCAGCGTGTCGGCGCGCTTGATGCTGGGGACCATCAGAGCGCGCGTGCCGTCGGGCTTGGGCAGATCGATCGCGATGCCGAGGTTCACGTGAGCCGGAGCCACGACCGAGGGCTTGCCGTCGATCTCGGCGTAGAAGACGTTCTGGCTGCGGAACTCGTCGAGCGTGCGGATCAGCGCCCAGCCGATGAGGTGGGTGAAGCTGATCTTGCCGCCGCGCGTGCGCGCCATGTGGTTGTTGATGACGATCCGGTTGTCGATCATCAGCTTCGCGGGCACCGTGCGCACGCTCGTCGCGGTCGGAACCGTCAGCGACTCGTCCATGTTCGCGGCGAGGGTCTTGGGCAGACCGCGGAGGGGCGTGACCTTGTCCTCTTCGACGGGCTCGGCTGACTCGGGCGCCTCAGCCTTGGCTGCGGGCTTCGGAGCCTGCGCGGGGATCGGGGCTGCAGCGGCGGGCTTGGTCGTGGTCCGTGCGACGGGCTGTGCGCCGATGACCGGGATGGGCGCGGTCACGGGGTGAGCGGGCTGCTCCGTGGCGGCTGCGGGGACCGCGCTGCCGGTCGCGGCATCCGACTGGTACTTCTCGAGGATCGGCCACCACTCCTTGTCGACGGAGTCGCGGTTCACCTTGTACTGCTCGTAGAGCTCTTCCACGAGCCAGGAATTGGCTCCGAACCCCCCGTCGCCCCCGACGCCGGTCACCTGGTTCGACACGCTCGATCGCCCTCTTTCATCGCTGAAGTCCATATATGCACACCAGGACGCGTGATGCGTCCGGGCCCGCACACTCTCGACTTCCAAGCCTAACGTGTTTCCTCGGGCATTCGTCGAAGGCATGCGCCCTCGGCGGCGCTATCTGAGTACCGTGGGGGTATGGAGTTCTCCGGTGAGTCACCCGCAGTCGATCTGACCTATTCCGACGTGTTCCTCGTGCCGCGACGATCGGCTGTCACGAGTCGTCTGCAGGTCGATCTGGCGCCGCAGGACGGGACTCCCGCGACGCTCCCGATCGTGGCCTCGAACATGAATTCCATCACCGGTCCTCGGCTCGCCGCGGTGCTCGCACGGCGGGGCGGGCTCGGAGTGCTTCCGCAGGACATGCCCCTGCAGGGGCTGGACGCCGCGATCCGCGATGTCAAGGCGCAGCCGGTGCTGTGGGACACGCCGATCGTGCTGCCGCCCGAGGCGTCGGTGGCGGATGCCCTTCGTCTGATGCCGGCCACCGCCGGGCACGGCATCGTCGTCGCCACGGGAGAGGCACCGCACGATGCGGAGAGGATCCTCGGCGTCCTGCCCGCGACACGGCTGGCGACCGCGCTGCCCGATGCGCAGCTGGGCGATCTCGTGCACGTCGGTACACCGTCGCTCGACGCCGACGACATCGGATCCGAGCGTCATGCGTTCGACGTGATCACCGACGCGGGCGTCGACATGGTCACGATCACGCACCACGGACATCTCGTGGGCACCCTCAGCGCGCGCAGTGCTCTGCGCTCGACGCTGTATCGGCCGGCCCTGGACCGCGACGGCCGTCTCGCCGTCGCGGCGGCGGTCGGCATCAACGGAGACGTCGCCGCCAAGGCGAAGGCACTGGCGGCCGCAGGCGTCGACGTGCTCGTGGTCGACACGGCGCACGGGCACCAGGAGGGGATGCTGCGTGCGCTGAGCGCCGTGGCCGCTCTGGACCTCGGCATCCCGATCGTGGCGGGGAACATCGTCACCGCCGACGGCGTCAAGGACCTCGTCGAGGCGGGCGCCTCGATCCTCAAGGTCGGCGTGGGGCCCGGCGCCATGTGCACGACGCGGATGATGACCGCGGTCGGCCGCCCGCAGTTCTCCGCCGTGCTCGAGACCGCAGAAGCGGCACGCGAGCAGGGCGCGCACGTCTGGGCGGACGGGGGTGTGCGATATCCGCGCGATGTGGCGCTCGCGCTCGCCGCCGGCGCAGCATCCGTCATGGTCGGCTCCTGGTTCGCCGGGACGATCGAAGCGCCCGGAGAGCTGCAGAGCGACGCGGAGGGCCGTCTCTACAAGGAATCCTGGGGGATGGCCTCGACGAAGGCGGTGCAGGCCCGATTCGGACGCCTCGATGCCTATGAGCGCGCACGGAAGGAGCTGTTCGCGGAGGGGATCTCCTCGTCGAAGATCTACCTCGATCCGCTGCGCCCGGGACTCGAGGACCTGCTCGACATGATCACCTCGGGCGTGCGGTCGTCGTTCACCTATGCCGGTGCGTCTTCGGTGCCCGAGTTCCACGACAGGGCGCTCGTCGGGCTTCAGTCCGCGGCCGGATACGAAGAGGGCAAGGCGCTGCCGGTCAGCTGGTAGCGGTCCGTCCTCCGTCGCACCGGCATCCCGTAGAATCGTGGACACCATGGACGACCCTCCCAGTTGTAGTACATCGCCCCACTGCCTGCCTCTCCACATCGGGAGGAACGACTGATGGACTACATCCTCTTGGGCGTGGGGCTTCTGCTCACTGTGGGCACGGGGCTGTTCGTCGCGAGCGAGTTCGCGCTGGTCAATCTCGACCGTGCCGACCTCGAAGCCCGCCAGGCCCGGGGCGAGTCCCGCCTGTCGCTGACGATCAGCGCACTCAAGCACACCTCGACCCACCTGTCGTCCGCCCAGCTCGGCATCACCCTGACGACGCTGCTGACCGGGTACACGATGGAGCCGGCGCTCTCGAACCTCCTCGGTCCGACGCTCGTCGCGTGGAGCATCCCCGACGCGGCCGTCGGCCCGATCGCCACCATCGTCGCCATGCTGGTCGCCACGGTGCTGTCGATGATTCTCGGCGAGCTCGTTCCGAAGAACTTCGCTCTCGCTCTGCCGCTCGCGACTGCGAAGCTCGTCATCCCGTTCCAGGTCGCCTTCACCACCGTCTTCAAGCCCGCCGTCGTCGTGCTCAACGGCAGCGCGAACGGGGTCCTGCGGAGCATCGGCATCGAGCCGAAGGAGGAGCTCTCGGGCGCCCGCAGCGCAGAAGAGCTCTCCTCTCTCGTGCGTCGTTCGGCGAGCGCCGGGCTGCTCGAAGCCGACACCGCCAGCCTGCTGGACCGCACCCTGACGTTCTCGCGGTTGACGGCCGCCGATGTGATGACGGCTCGGCCGAGCATGCATGCGCTCGCCGTCGGAGACTCGGCGGACGACGTCATCCAGCTCGCTCGCCGGACGGGGCACAGTCGCTTCCCGGTGTACGACGACGATCTCGACGACATCACGGGTGTCGTGCACCTCAAGGCCGCGATCTCCGTGCCGCGCGAGCGACGCGGCGAGGTCCCTGTCGGCGCGCTCTCGACCGATCCGCTGCGCGTGCCGGAGACCGTGCACGTCGATGCGCTCATCTCTGAGCTCAGAGCCCGCGGATATCAGCTGGCGGTGGTCGTCGACGAGTACGGCGGAACTGCCGGTCTCGTCACGCTGGAGGACCTCGTGGAGGAACTCGTTGGCGAGGTCTCCGACGAGCACGACCGCACGCGCGCCGGTGTCGTCCGCAATCGGGACGGCATCACGTTCCCCGGGGAGCTGCGGCCCGACGAGCTGCGCCGCAGAGCGGGCGTGGAGGTTCCCGAGGGAGATGTGTACGACACCGTGGGCGGGTATGTCATGAGCGTCCTCGAGCGCGTGCCGTCGGTGGGCGACGAGGTCGCCCTCGACACGGGCACGCTCCAGGTCGTCCGGATGGACGGTCGCCGCGTCGATCGGATCCGCTACGTTCCGAGTCCGGATCTGCCGGGAGAGGTGGTCGGACGATGAACGACTGGGGAGGACTGGCCTGGCTGGTCGTGCTGCTGGTGGCGAACGCGTTCTTCGTGGGCGCAGAGTTCGCGGTGATCTCCGCGCGTCGATCGCAGATCGAGCCGAAGGCCGACCGCGGGTCGCGCTCGGCCAAGACCGCGCTCTACGCGATGGAGCACGCGACGCTGATGCTCGCGACCTCGCAGCTGGGCATCACCATCTGCTCGCTGCTGATCCTGAACGTCTCAGAGCCCGCCATCCACCATCTGCTCGCTGTGCCGCTGCACGCGATCGGCTGGTCGGACGGCGTCGTCGACGCGGTGTCGTTCACGATCGCCCTGCTCATCGTGTCGTTCCTTCACGTCGTGTTCGGTGAGATGGTGCCGAAGAACCTCGCGTTCTCGGTGCCGGATCGCGCGGTGCTCATACTCGCGCCGCCGCTCGTGTTGGTGTCGAAGATCTTCATGCCGGTGATCTGGCTGCTGAACGCGGCCGCCAACGGCGTGCTGCGGCTGTTCCGGGTCGAGCCCAAGAACGAGGCGGCGTCGACGTTCACACTCGACGAGGTCGCGACGATCGTCGACCAGTCACGGCGCGAGGGCGTGCTCACCGACACGGCGGGCACGGTCGCGGCCGCCGTGGAGTTCACCGACAAGAAGGCTCGCGACGTGGCTGTTCCGCTCAGCGATCTCGTGACCCTTCCGCAGTCCACGACGCCCGACGACATCGAGAAGGCCGTCGCCCGGTACGGATTCTCGCGCTACGTGATCGTCGACGACGAGGGTGCGCCGGTCGGGTACGTCCACCTGAAGGACATCCTGCGGGCGTCGGACGGACCGGGCTCTGCCGCGAAGCTGGTCGAGCCGCTGCCCTCGAAGCGCATCAACCACATGGTGCCGATCCAGGAGGACACGGATCTGGAAGACGCACTCGCGGTGATGCGCCGAGCGGGTCGACACCTGGCGAAGGTGCGCGACTCCCAGGGGCGCACGACCGCCGTGCTCTTCCTGGAGGACATCCTCGAGGAGCTCGTGGGGGAGGTGCAGGACGCGACCCGTCGCATCCGCGGCCACTGAGCCGCACACATGACGAAGGCCTCGGTCCGTAGCGGACCGAGGAATTCGCCATGGGCGGTGGTCAGCGCCAGTGCGCACGCTCGTACTGCGGCGGCCAGGTGATGTCCGCGCCGAGTTCGTGCGCGGCGCGGAGCGCGAAGTGCGGGTCGCGCAGCCACTCCCGGCCGGCGAAGATCGCGTCGGCGGCCCCGTCGGCGAGCACCTGCTCGGCCTGTTCGGCAGCGGTGATCAGGCCCACGGCGGACACCGGGATGCGTCCGCCCTGGCGTACCGACTCGGCCAGCGGCACCTGGTATCCGGGGAACACGCTGATCTGCTGATGCGCGACGAGCCCGCCGCTGGAGACGTCGATGAGATCGGCCCCGTGCTCGGTGGCCCAGGTGCTCACCGTCGCCGCCTCCTCGGGCGTGAACCCGCCCTCGGCGTGATCGGTCGCCGAGATGCGGACGAACACCGGCACATCGTCACCGGCGACCTCGCGGATCGCGTCGACCACCCGGAGGAGCAGCCGAGCCCGGTTCTCGAGCGATCCGCCGTACTCGTCGTCCCGCAGGTTCGACAGAGGAGAGAGGAACTGGTGCAGCAGATATCCGTGTGCGCCGTGGACCTCGAGCACGTCGAAGCCGGCGTCGAGCGCCCGTCGAGTGGCGGCGGCGAATCCCGCCACGACGGCGTCGATGCCGGCCGCATCGAGTGCGACCGGTGCGGCGAAGCCCTCGAAGGCGATCGCGGACGGGGCCGTGGTCGTCCATCCGCCGTCGGTCTCGGGCACGGATCCGCGCTCGTCGGCCCAGGGCCACCAGGTCGACGCCTTGCGGCCGGCGTGCGCCAATTGGATGCCCGCAGCGGCACCGCGCGAGTGGATCGCCTCGACGATCGGCGCCCAGGCGTCGCGCTGCTCGTCGTTCCAGAGCCCGGCGTCTCGCGGTGAGATGCGACCTTCCGGCACGACAGCGGTCGCCTCGGCGACGATCAGACCCGCGCCGCCGGAGGCGAACTGCGCGAGGTGAGTGTGGTGCCACTCCTGCACGACGCCGTCCACCGCGCTGTACATGCACATGGGGGACACCCAGAGCCGGTTGCGGAAAGCGGAGGAACGGATGCTCAGGGGAGAGAAGAGAATGCTCACCCCTCGACGCTACTGTGCGGCTGGGGCGAGGAGGGCCGTCGCACTAACGTGGAGTCATGCCCGACGCACGCGATTGGTCCCGCGACGACACCGCCCGCCTCCTGCGCGTGCCGGGCGCGGATGACGACAAGTACTCCCGCGGGGTCGTGGGCCTGCGCACCGGGTCTTCGGAGTACCCCGGCGCAGCCGTGCTCGGCGTGGAAGCGGCGTGGCGTGCCGGAGCAGGATTCGTCCGGTATATCGGTGAGGGACGAGCGGCGGATGCCGTGATCGCTCGCCGCCCCGAGACGGTGGTCAGCCCGCGGGCCGCCGGCGCACGCGTCGGCGCCTGGGTCATCGGATCGGGGACGAATGCCGCGAGCAGGACCTCCGACGAGGAACGCGAGCTCCGCGACCTGCTCGACGGCTCCGTCCCGGTGGTCGTCGACGCGGGGGCACTGGATCTCGCGCCCGGGAGCCGCGCGCCGCTCGTGCTGACGCCGCATCGACGCGAGTTCGAGCGGCTGCAGACTCAGCTCGGCTTCGCCGGTGACGATGATCGGGCGACCGCGGTCGCCCGCGTGGCGAGCGAGATCGACGCGACCGTGCTGCTGAAGGGCGCGCAGACGCTGATCGCAGACCCCGACGGCGGCGTCATCCGAGTGGAGGCAGGCACCGGCTGGCTGGCGACGGCCGGCACCGGTGATGTCCTCGGGGGTGTTCTCGGAGCGCTGCTCGCGGGCGACGTCGACGCATCGACTGCGGAGATCGCGGCCGCCGCCGCCTGGCTGCACGGTCACGCCGGGCGCATCGCTGCGGGCATCGGCGCAATCGGCGGCGCGCAGGGGCATCCGATCGTCGCCCTGGATGTCGCGGAGGCTCTTCCTCGCGCGATCGCGGACGTCATCGCGTGAGTCGCACCACGACGGTTCGTCTCGTCGCGCTGTGGAGCGCGTTCGCGACCGTGCATATCGCGATCGCGGTCATGGGGTGGCTGTACCCGAGCCAGCCGATGGGCGACGTGGTGCTGGTCTACGAACCCTGGTCGACCGCCGCGCTCTCGGGAGGAGCGATCGTCGGGATCACCGAGTCGTGGGTCTATCCCCAGCTCGCGCTCGTTCCCATGCTGCTCGCCAAGGTCCTGTCGGCCCCGCTCATCGCCGTCGTGGGCGCCTCGGAGGCCTATCTGATCGCGTGGGCTGCGCTTGTGACGGTGCTCGATGCGATCGCCTTCGCGGTGCTTCTCGGCCGCGCATCATCTCGGCCGCGGCGTGCGGCGGCGTGGTTCTGGGTCGCCGCCCTGCTTCTGCTCGGCCCGATCGCGATGTACCGCATCGACGCGATCACCGTGCCTCTGGCGGTGATCGGCGGGCTCTGGCTGGTCCGTCGCCCCGCTGCGGCAGCCGCGCTGCTGACGATCGGCGCCTGGATCAAGATCTGGCCGGCCGCCCTCGTGCTCGCCGCCGTGGTCGCGCTCGTGAGCAGGATGCGGGTCCTCCTCACGGCTGCAGCCGTGTCCGCCGTCGTCATCTCGCTGCTTTTCCTGCTCGGAGCCGACACCGAGATCTTCGGATTCCTGACGGAGCAGACCGGGCGGGGCCTCCAGATCGAAGCCGTCGCGGCGACCCCGTTCCTCTGGCTCGCGATCTCGGGTGCCGCTCGCATCGAGTACAGCTTCGACATCCTGACCTTCCAGATCAGTGCTCAGGGTGCGGACGCGGTCAGTGCGGTGCTCACACCGCTGATGGCGGTCCTCGTGGTCGTCGTGATGGTCGTCGGGGGACTCAAGGCTGCGCGGGGCGCATCGTCGGCGCGGCTGTTGCCTCCTCTCGCGCTGAGTCTCGTCACGACCCTGATCGTGATGAACAAGGTGGGCTCGCCGCAGTTCCAGACGTGGCTGATCGCTCCGGTCATCCTGTGGTTCGTCTTCGACCGCGCACGAGCCGTCTGGCCCGCCGTGCTCGTGCTCGCGCTCTGTGCCCTCACGTGCCTGGTCTACCCGCTCAGCTACGACGCGCTGCTGCGCGCGGAGCTGCTGCCCATCGTCATCCTGACCGCGCGGAACGTCCTCCTCATCGTGCTCCTCGCCGTCGGCATCCGCGCCGTCGTCCGTGTGCCCGCCCGCAATCCGTCCACCACCCGGGAGTGAACCCATGTTGATCGCCTTCTCCGTCGCGCCGAGCGGCACACCCTCCGACGGATCGGAGCGCTCAGACGCGTCGGTCCACGACGCGGTCGCCGCCGCCGTGCGGGTCGTGCGCGAGTCGGGACTGCCGCACCGCACGACCAGCATGTTCACCGAGATCGAAGGACCGGACTGGGACTCGGTGATGGACGTCGTCAAGCGCGCGACCGAGGCCGTGATGCCGTTCGGGTCGCGGGTCTCGCTGGTGCTCAAGGCTGACATCCGACCCGGGTACGCGGGGGAGCTCGATGCGAAGATCGAGCGGCTCGAAGCGGCGATCGACGACTCGGACACCCCGTAGACTCGACGGGTGAATCCCTCGACTGAATCGAGGGGTGCGGCGAAGTGGGCGCTCCTCTCCCTCGCCATCGGCAGCTTCGGCATCGGCATGACCGAGTTCGTCGTCATGGGCCTGCTGCCCAACATCGCTGACGAGCTGCTGCCCACGCTGTGGGCCAGCAGCCCCGAAGACGCGCTGAGCCAGGCCGGCTGGCTGATCTCGCTCTACGCTCTCGGCGTCGTCGTCGGAGCTCCCACGATCGCCGGCTTCGTCGCGCGCTACCCGCGGCATCGCGTGATGATCGGGCTGGCTCTGGCGCTGACCCTGTTCAACGCGCTCACGGTCTTCCTCCCGACCTTCGAACTCGTCGGTGCCTCGCGATTCCTCGCGGGGCTGCCTCACGGCGCCTACTTCGGCATCGGCGCGCTGGTCGCGGCTGACGTGATGGGGCCGGGCAACCGAGCCAAGGGCGTCGCCTTCATCCTCACCGGATTGACGGTGGCGAACGTGGTCGGGGTGCCGTTCGGGACCTTCCTCGGTCAGCTCTGGGGGTGGCGGGCAGCCTTCGCGGTCGTGACCCTCGTCTTCGCCCTCGCGACCGTCTGCATCATCTTCTTCGTGCCCGAGCATCCCGGCTCTCCCGGCCGGACCATGCGCGAGGAGCTCGGCGTGTTCCGCATCCCGCAGGTCTGGTTCACGCTCGGCGTCGGTGCGATCGGGTTCGGCGGCTTCTTCGCGGTCTACAGCTACATCGCGCCCCTGGTGACCGAGGTGGCGGGCTCTCCCGAGTGGGCGGTGCCGATCGTGCTGGTGCTGATGGGATTGGGCATGACCGCCGGCAACCTCGTCGGCGGGCATCTCGCCGACATCGACCTGCGACGCACGCTGCTCTTCGGACTCGCAGCGATGGCGCTCGTGTTCGCACTCCTCGCCGTGCTCGCATTCTGGATCGTCAGCCTCGCCCTCCTCGTATTCGTGGTGGGCTTCGTGTCCTCGGTGCTCAGCCCGACGATCCAGACGCGGTTGATGGATGTCGCCGGAGACAATCAGTCGATCGCCGCCGCGATGAACCACTCTGCGCTCAACATCGGCAACAGCCTCGGCGCGTTCCTCGGCGGCATGGTGATCGCGGCCGGATGGGGCTTCGTCGCGCCGTCGTGGACGGGGGCGGCCCTCGCCGTCGCGGGCCTCGTGATCGCGTTGCTGTCGTATCGCACAGAGGCGCGCAAGCCCGTCCTCGTTCAGGCCTGAGCGGCATTGCGCCTCATAGAGTGAGGCTGTGACCGATCTCGACCATCTGCCCGTCGCCGGGACGGCCGTGCTGCTGCGCTCGACACCCGGCGGCTTCGCTGTGCTGCTGATGCGCCGGCCGGATCGCGGTTCGTTCGCCGGTGCGTGGGTGTTCCCGGGCGGCAAGGTGGAGCCGTCCGACCGCCGCGCGGGGGCGGAGGAGAGCGACGACGCGCGTCGAGCGGCGATCCGTGAGACGCGTGAGGAGGTCGGCCTGACGATCGCCGATCCGGTGCTGCTGTCCCGCTGGCAGCCGCCGGCTGAGGCGCCGATCCGCATCCGGACATGGTTCTTCCTCGCCGGAGCGCCGGAAGGGGACCTGCGGTTCGCGCCCGGCGAGGTCGTCGACGCGGTCTGGCTGAGCCCTGTCGAAGCTCTGTCGAGGCATGCCACGGGGGAGTGGACGCTCTTCCCGCCGACCTGGGTCACCCTGCATCAGCTCAGCCGGTTCGACACGGCCGAGGACGCTCTCGCGTCGGCTGGCGATGCGCAGCACTTCGCGACCCGAGTGGTCCAGTCGCCACAGGGCACCGACTTCGAGTGGGAGGGCCTACGGCTGCGCACCGGATCCCTGCCGTGGACGATCGATCCGATCTAGCTCGCGAGCAGTCGCCGCAGGTTGCTGCCGACCGCCTCGGTCTCGATGAGGAAGCCGTCATGCCCGAAATCGCTGTTCAGCACCACGGCTTCGGTGCCGTCGAGGGTGTTCGGGATGCTGCGGGAGATGCGGTGCTGGCCGTCGACGGGGAAGAGGCGGTCGCTGTCGATGCCGAGGACGAGCGTCGTCGCCGTCACGGCGCGCAGCGCCTCTTCGACCCCGCCGCGATCGCGGCCGACGTCGTGCGAGTTCATCGCCTCGACGAGGGTGATGTAGCTGTTCGCGTCGAAACGGCGGGTGAACTTGTTGCCGTGGAAGTCCAGGTACGACTCGACCGCGAAACGTCCGCCATGGCCGAGAGGCGACACCCCTGACTGCCACGAGCGCTGGAACCGCTGGTTGAGCTCGATCGGACTGCGATAGTTGAGCAGTGCCATGCGACGGGCGAGCGCCAGTCCGCGGTGCGGGCCGTCGCCGTCGGCCAGATCGTAGTACTCGCCGCCCAGGAACCGGGGATCCATCCGGATGGTCTCGAGCTGCACCGTGTTCAGGGCGATCTGATCGGCTGTCGTGACCGGAGGCGACGACAGCACGGCGAGGCGAGCGACACGCTCGGGGTGCGAGACCGCCCATTCGAGCGCGTGCATCCCGCCCATGGAGCCGCCGATCACCGCGGCCCAGGTGTCGATGCCCAGCGAGTCGGCGAGGCGTACCTGCGCGGCGACCTGGTCGCGGATCGTCAGGTAGGGGAAGCGCGAGGCCCACTCGTATCCGGAGGGGGCGATGCTGGCCGGGCCGGTGGATCCCTGGCAGCCGCCGAGCATGTTGGGTGCGATGACGAACCAGCGGTCGGTGTCGAGCGGTGCTCCGGGGCCGGTGATGTCCTCCCACCAGCCGGCGGTCGGGTGTCCCGCCCCGGCGGCGCCGCGCACGTGACTGTCGCCGGTGAGCGCATGCAGGACGAGGATCGCGTTGTCCCGGTCGTCGTTCAGCTCGCCCCAGGTCTCGAACGCGAGGCGGAAGCCCGGGAGCTCGGCGCCGCTCTCGGTCGGGAAAGCGCCGAACGAGGTGAAACGCCGTCCGCCGGCCGGGTCCCCGTCGCGCCAGGCGCCGGTGGCGGGAGGTCGTGCGCGAAGCAGGCGCACGTCGGCCTCCGTCACGGGCGCCGACGGCACCGTGTCCTCAGAGGTCGTCTGCCAGTCCATGCTTCCATTCTCGCCTGACGCGCGACGCGCCGGCCGCAGGTTACGCGCCCGGTGCGCCGCGGACGGATGCGTCGTCGGATCGCTCAGAACGCGAGGGTGGTGACCGTCGCCAGGTGGTCGCTGGTGCCTGCCCGCATGGTCGTCGAACCGAGCACGGTCAGGCCGCGCGTGAAGACATGATCGATCCTGGTGAGCGGGAGTGCGGCGGGCCACGTGAACCCGAGGGCGCCGTCGGTCGGCCTGACCCAGTCGAGCTGAGATCGGATGGCGCCCAGGGCAGGATCTGCAGAGGCGGCGTTGAAGTCGCCGACGACGACGACCGACCCCGATGAATCGGCGGCGACGGCATCGGCGATGCCGGACAGCATCGCGTCCCGCTCGCTCTGCACGCCCGGGCGGACGGACGCCGCGTGCATGACGTAGACGGCCACGTCGCCGTCCGGCGCGTTCACGACCACACGCAGTGCCCGCTTCCAGTCGAGTCCGAGTGACAGCGCCTGCGCATCCGTGATCGGCAGGCGGCTCCACACGGCGACGGTGCCGACGGCATACGAGTGCGGGTAGTCGGCGGCGAGCGTGTCGCGTGCCGCCGCGAGGCTGTCGGCGTCGAGCTCGGTGAGGGCGATGACCTCGGCGCCGGAGCCAGCGAGGTCTGTCGCGGATTCCGCCGCGCCACCGGAGTGGGCGCGCACGTTCTGGCTGACTATCCGCACGCCGGGCGATTCGTCGGCGCTGCCCGATGCGAAGCCCGGAGCAGACGGAGCGATCGCCAGCATCCACGCGACGATAGGCACGAGCAGCACCAGGAGGACACGTCGGGCGAGGAGGAGGGCGACCACCGCCAGGACTCCGAGCGCGAGACCGCACCAGGGGAGAAGCGCAGCGGCCGCGGTTCCCACCACGCCCGGGACCCAGACGCACACGATCATGACCAACACGACCAGTGCGACGACGGCGATGGCTCGCCCCGCGGGTACGTGCGTGCGTCGGCGGGTCGGCGGATGCGTCGTGGCGGCGATCGTGAGCTCCTCGGGTGGGTTCTCATTGTCGTCCGCGCCGCCTGTGCACGGGCCGAACGAGCCGGGGACGAGAAGTGCCCCGAGCCGAAGCCCGGGGCACTTGCTCTGCGTGATGGCGGTCAGGCGCGAGCGGCCTCCGACACGCGGCGAGCCGCGGCGAGTGCCTCGTCGAGGTCTGCCTTGAGGTCGTCGATGTTCTCGATGCCCACCGACAGTCGCACGAGGCCGGGGGTGACGCCGGCCGTGAGCTGCTGCTCGGGCGTGAGCTGCGCGTGGGTGGTCGACGCCGGGTGGATGACGAGAGAGCGCACGTCGCCGATGTTCGCGAGGTGGCTGAACAGCGACAGGCTGTTGACGAACTCGCGACCGGCTTCGACGCCGCCCTTGAGCTCGAACGACAGCACCGCGCCGACGCCCTTGGGCGCGTACTGGTTCGCCTTGGCGTACCAGGGCGACGAGGGCAGGCCAGAGTAGTTGACGGATGCCACGTCGTCCCGGCTGTCGAGCCACTCGGCGATCTCCTGGGCGTTCTGCACGTGACGCTCGATGCGCAGCGACAGCGTCTCGATGCCCTGGATGAGGTTCCAGGCGCTCTGCGGCGCGATGGCCGAGCCGAGGTCGCGGAGCAGCTGCACCCGGGCCTTGATGATGTAGGCGAGCGGGTCGCCGACCGCGGCGGTGTAGCTCGCGCCGTGGTACGACGGGTCGGGCTCGGTGAGGCCGGGGAAGCGCTCGACGTTCTTCGACCACTCGAAGGTGCCGCCGTCGATGATCGCGCCGCCGATGGTGGTGCCGTGGCCGCCGAGGAACTTGGTGACCGAGTGCACGACGATGTCGGCCCCGTGCTCGAACGGGCGGATCAGGTACGGAGTCGCGATCGTGTTGTCGACGATCAGCGGGACGCCGCCCTCGTGCGCCACGTCTGCGACGGTGCGGATGTCGAGGATGTTGATCTGCGGATTGCCGATGGTCTCCGCGAAGAAGAGCTTGGTGTTCGGTCGCAGCGCGCGGCGCCACTCCTCGGGGTCGTCCTGGTTCTCGACGAACGTGACCTCGATGCCGAGCTTGGCGAGCGTGTACTTGAACAGGTTGTACGTGCCGCCGTAGATCGAGCTGGACGAGACGATGTGGTCACCGGCCTGCGCGATGTTCAGCACAGCGAACGTCGACGCCGCCTGACCGCTGGCGAGGACGAGGGCTCCGGTGCCCCCCTCGAGCGCCGCGAGGCGCTGCTCCAGGACGTCCTGCGTCGGGTTCTGGATGCGGGTGTAGATGTTGCCGAACTCCGCCAGGGCGAACAGGTTCGCGGCGTGATCCGCGCTGTCGAACACGTAGGACGTGGTCTGGTAGATCGGAGTGGCGCGGGCCTTGGTCACGGGGTCGGGAGCAGCGCCGGAGTGGATCTGCTTGGTCTCGAAACGCCAGGTCTCGGGTGCGGACATGTGTTCCCCCTGGAACTGTTGGAAGGTCGATTCGACTGATGTCGTTGATGCGACAGTACGGAATATCGGAAGTTGTCAACAGTGGGTGGGAAATGTGACGTAATGAACACCGGCCGGATCCCGGCGCCGGTGCGCGTGCGGGTTCAGGGCCGGCCGAGCAGCCTCGCCGCCCACGTGCGAGCGATCGCGAACGGCTCGGCGAACGTCGTCATCCCGACCGTGACGATCGCGCCCTCGTACAGCAGCATCATCGCCTGCGCCATCGCCTGCGGATCGGTGATCCCCGCTTCGCTGCAGAGCTCCTCGAACAGATCGAGGAGCCAGGCCTTCTGGCGAGACACCTCGGGGAACACCGGGTGGTCGTCGTTGCCCTCGCCGATCTCGGCTCGGGCGTTGATCGCGCTGCATCCCTTCGGGCTGTTCTCGTCGGACCAGGAGATCGCGGCGTCGAAGACCGCGAGCACACGGTCGGCGCCGGGATCGGGCACCCGGGCGAGCTGGCCGGCGACGTGGTCGCGCCACCGCGCATCCCGGTGCTGGAGGTAGGAGACGACCAGCGCCTCCTTCGACCCGAAGCGGTCGTAGAGCGTCTTCTTCGTGACTCCGGCCGCCTCGGCGATCGTGTCGACCCCGACCGCGTGGATGCCTCGCTCGTAGAACAGTCGGGATGCGGCGTCGAGAACGCGCCGCCCTCCGGGCGTGAGCGGGACGAGTTCGGGAACGGACGAGGTCATGCGGACGACTATACCAGTCTGTATAGTCGGCATCATGAGTAAACAGATCGGTGTACTTCCGGTCGTGACGACGGCGACCGCCGCGACCGCATTCGTCGTGACCTGGAGCTCGGGGTTCATCATCCCGGCGTTCGCCACCGTCGAGGTCTCGCCCCTGACGCTCCTCGTGTGGCGGTTCGCGCCCCTGGCCGTCGCGCTGCTCGTGCTCGTCGTCGTCTCAGGAGCGGCGACGGGGATGCACCGACGTGAGCTCCGGATCCAGGCCTCGATAGGGATCTTCGCGCAGTTCGGCTACTGCATCGCGGTCTACGGTGCCGTCGCCGCAGGCATCGCCACCGGCACCGTGGCTCTCATCGACGCGGTGCAGCCCCTGGTGGTGGCTGTGCTCGTCGGGCCCATCCTCGGTCTGCGCGTGCGCGGAGCTCAATGGGTCGGGCTCGGAGTGGGCGCGATCGGAGTGCTGCTCGTCGTCCAGTCGCAGCTCGGCGCCACCGAGGCTCCACCTGCGGCCTATGCGCTGCCGGCCGTCGCCATGGTGTGCCTCATCGTCGGCACCCTGCTGCAGCGGAAGACCGGGGTGCAGACCGGCGTGCTCGTGACGCTGACCGTCCACGTGACGGTGACGGCGGCGCTGCTCGTGGTGATCGCGGCGGTGACGGGGACGCTGGTTCCGCCCGCCTCCGGATCGTTCTGGCTCGCCGTGGTGCTGACCGCGGCCGCTCCGACGCTCGCCGCATACGGTCTGTACTGGTGGCTGCTGAAGCGCATCGGCATCACCGCCCTGCAGGCGCTGCTCTTCCTGATCGCGCCGACGACGTCACTGGCCGGAACCATCCTGCTGGGGGAGCCTCTGACGATCCTCACGATCGCCGGATTCGCCCTGTGCGGAGCCGGGGTCGCACTCGTCCTCGTCTCCGAGGTCCGGTCGGCGCGCGTCGACTCCCGACGCGGCGCGTCGAGACGACCCGACGATGCGCAGCGGCTTTCGCGGCCGGAACATCGTACGGTGGAGGAATGGTGAACAGGCGTGCAGTGGTGACGGGTGCGAGTTCGGGTATCGGACAGGCGACGGTGCGCGCGCTGCGCGCCCGCGGCTGGGGGGTCGTGGGAGTCGCACGACGGGCGTCCCGACTGGAGGCGCTCTCGGCGGAGACCGGGGCGTCGACGATCGCGTGCGACCTGACGAACCCGGAAGCCGTCGCAGCGCTGGTCTCGGAGCTCGAGGATTCGGGACCCGTGCACGCTCTCGTGCAGGTCGCGGGCGGAGCGCGAGGCACGGATCGCATCGAGAACGCGTCGATCGACGACTGGCAGTGGATGTACGACGCGAACGTGCTCTCGAGCCAGCGTCTGGTGGCGGGGCTCCTGCCTCTGCTTCGTCGGGCAGCCGCCGCGGACGGTCACGCGGACACCGTGTTCGTGACCTCGACGGCCGCCCAGGTGGCCTACCCGGGCGGCGGAGGCTACAACGCCGCCAAGGCCGCGCAGGCCATGCTCGTGCACGCCCTCCGTCTCGAGTTGAACGGCGAGCCGATCCGCGTGTCCGAGATCGCTCCCGGAATGGTGCACACCGAGGAGTTCACGCTCAACCGTCTGGGCGGAGACGCGGTCGCGGCAGAGGCCGTGTATTCGGGCGTCGAGGCGCCGCTGCGAGCCGAGGACGTCGCCGACGTGATCGCCTATGCCCTCGACGCGCCCGCTCATGTGAATCTCGACCTCGTCACGATGCGACCCGTCGCGCAGTCGGCCAACCATCTTCTCGCCCGCGGACCGCTGCGCGTGCGGCCGATCGACTGAGGATGACCGCGCGCACTCTCGCCGAGCTCGCCGGCGACGGTCTCATGGACCCCGAATGGGCGGACGCACTCGCTCCGGCTCAGCAGACGATCACCGCCCTCGGGGAGCGGCTGCGGGAGGAGCAGGCCGCAGGACGCGGTTATCTTCCCGCGGGCGATCACGTGCTGCGCGCCTTCGAACGCCCGATGTCCGACGTCAAGGTGCTCATCACCGGCCAGGACCCGTATCCGACTCCCGGGCACCCGATCGGGCTGTCGTTCGCCGTCGACCATGACGTGCGGCCGCTGCCGCGCAGCCTGGGGAACATCTACCGGGAACTCGAGAGCGATCTCGGCATCCCGCCCGCCCCGCACGGAGATCTGTCCGCGTGGAGCGACCAGGGGGTCCTGCTGCTCAACAGGGTGCTGACCGTGCGGCCCGGCGAGGCCGGCTCCCATCGCCGCTGGGGATGGGAGCAGGTGACCGAGCTCGCGATCCGCGCACTCGTCGCGCGGGACCAGCCGCTCGTCGCGATCCTGTGGGGCAAGGACGCGGCGAATCTGCAGCCCCTCCTCGGCGAGACCCCCGTGATCGCCTCGGCGCACCCGTCTCCGCTCTCCGCACGGCGCGGATTCTTCGGCTCTCGGCCGTTCTCGCGAGCGAACGAGCTGCTCGACGGGCTCGGTGCGAGTCCGATCGACTGGCGCGTCGGCGAAGCGCCCCCTCTAAGCTGATCGCATGCAGTTCGAGCCCGGTGATCGCCGCCGTGTGCTGCCGCGCCATCTGCGCCCGCAGCCCGAACCCGACGTGTTCTCGTACTCGATCCGCCCCGCACGTTCGGGCGACCTCCCGTACGTGCGCGAGATCTACAACCATTTCGTCAGCAATTCGGTGGTCACTCTCGATGAGCGGCGCAGCAGCATCCCCTACTGGCGTGAGAAGTTCGCGCTGCTGAGCAAGCTCGGCCTGCCCTTCCTGGTGGCGGTCTCGCCGGCGGGGGTCGTGATCGGGTACGCGCTGGCGCAGCCGTGGGCGGGCAAGAACGCGTACCGGTACACGGTCGAGGACTCGATCTACCTCGGCCCGGGAGCCGGCGGCAAGGGGCTCGGAGCTGCGCTGCTGCAGGCGCTCATCGACGCCTGCGAACAGCTCGGCATCCGCGAGATGGTGGCCGTGATCAGCGACACGAAGGCCGACGCCTCGATTCGGCTCCACGCGAAGCTCGGCTTCGTCGAGGCCGGACGGATGGGCCGAGTCGGGCACAAGTTCGGCCGCGACCTCGGGACCGTCTACATGCGCCGCGCGCTGCGTCCCAGCCGTCGGCGGAAGTTCTTCAGCACGAGCTCGACGCGCTGACGACCCTGCTCACGACGGGGGAGCGGGGATCACAGGGATCGCGGCGAGGAGCGCCTTCGTGTAGTCCTGCGTCGGGCGCAGCAGCACGTCCGCGGTGGATCCTCGCTCGACGACGGCGCCGTCCTTCATCACGACCACCGTGTCGCACAGGTTCTGCACCACGCCGATGTCGTGCGACACCAGGACGAGCGTCAGGTCGGCGCTGCGTCGCAGCTCGATCAGGAGCTCGAGGATCTGAGCTCGCACGGTCACGTCGAGCGCCGACAGGGGCTCGTCTCCGACGAGGATGCGGGGTCGATGCACGATGGCGCGGGCCAACGCGATCCGCTGCCGCTGCCCTCCCGAGAACTCATGCGGGTAGCGGTCGCCCATCTCGGGTTCGAGGCCGACCTGCTCGAGCACGTCGCGTACACGTGCGCGGTGGTCTCCCTCGATGCCGAGCGCCCAGAGGGGCTCGCGGATGATCTGGGCGGCGGTCATGCGAGGGTCCAGCGATGCGTACGGGTCCTGGAACACGAGCCCGGTCTGACGGCGCAGCCAGTGCAGCGAGCGGGCGGATGCCGCGGCATCCACGGCTCTTCCATCGACGGTGACGGTGCCGGACGTCGGACGGTCGAGTCCGAGCAGCAGTCTGACGAGCGTCGATTTCCCCGACCCGGATTCGCCGATGATCCCGACGGACGACCCCTCGACGATGTCGAGGTCGGTCGGTGCCAAGGCTGTCTGCCTACGCGTCGGCTCGAAGGCGGAGCGCTTGGGGATCACGAAGTCACGCCGCAGAGACCGCGCCTCGATCAGGCTCATCGCGTGCCTCCCTCGGGCCGCCACAGGGTCGCGGTCGCGTCGCGGAGCAGCCCCTGGGTGATCGGCGACGTCGGGGCGGTGAGGAGCGTGCTCACGGGAGCCGCCTCGACCACGTGGCCGTCTTCGAGGACCACGCCCTCGGTCGCGACCTGAGCGAGGACGGCGAGATCGTGGGTGATGAACACGAGTGACATGCCCTGCTCCTCGACGAGGTTCAACAGCAGAGCGAGGATCTCGGCTTGGATCGTGACGTCGAGAGCGGTCGTCGGCTCATCGGCGATGAGCAGACGCGGTCGGCACGCGAGCGCCATCGCGATCGCCACCCGCTGCCTCTGACCGCCGGACAGCTGGTGCGGATACCGATCGACGATCGACGCCGGGTCGGGCAGGCGCACACGAGCCGCCTCCTGGATTGCTCGCTCTCGGGCCTCTCGTCGACCGATGCCCTCGTGGATGCGGATCGACTCGGCGATCTGCCTGCCGACCGTGCGGATCGGGTTCAGAGCGGTGCGCGGCTCCTGGAAGACGATCCCGATCTCGTCACCGCGCAGGCGGGCGAGCTCGCGATCCGGCATTCCGATCAGCTCGGTGCCGTTCCAGCGGATGCTGCCGCTCGCGGTCGCGCCGTCGGGAAGGAGCCCGAGAACGGCCAGGGCGGTCAAGGACTTGCCGGATCCGGATTCGCCGATCAGGCCCAGGCGCGATCCGTTCGGCACCTCGAACGAGACGCCGTCGACCACCGGCCGTCCGTCGATGCGGACGACGAGGTCGGTCACTTCGAGACTCATGCGATCACCGCCGGCGTGTGGATCTCGGCGGCGCGATGGCGCAGCGTGGGATCGGTGGCCTCGCGCAGGCCGTCGCCCAGGAGGTTGAGAGCGAGCACCGTGATCGTGATCGCGAGGCCCGGCCAGATGACCGAGAGGGGATGCACGCCGATGTAGCGCTGGAGATCGGCGAGCAGCAGCCCCCAGCTCGGCTCCACCACCGACGCGCCGAAGCCCAGGTACGACAGTCCCGCTTCGGCGAGCACGGCGACCGCCATCGACCACGACAGCTGCACGATGAACACGGGCGCGACGTTGGGCAGCAGGTGGCGCGCGAGGCTCTGACCGGTCGTCAGGCCGGAGGCCCGCGCGGCGAGGACGAAGTCGCTCTGCTGCACGCGGCGCAGCTCGGGTCGGGTGACGCGAGCGATGTTGACGCCGAAGCCGATGCCCACCGACCAGATCACCACCCAGAGCGAGCCGCCCCAGACCGACGAGATCATCATCGCGATGAGCAGCACGGGGAAGGCGATCAGGATGTCGACGAGCACGGCCACCGTCTCACGCAGCCACCGTGCCGTGAGCGCGCCGAGCGCGGCCAGGGCGATGCCGACGACCGTGGCGACGAGCCCGGCGCCGATGCTCACGAACACCGTCGTCCGAGAGCCCGCCATGAGCAGACTGAGGATGTCGCGCCCGGTGTCGTCGGTGCCGAGCAGATGGGGCCAGCCGGGGACACCCCAGCGAGCTGCCAGATCGGACTCCTGCGGGTCGAACGGCGTCCAGAACAGCGAGACGAGCGCGGTGAGAGCGACGATGGCGACGACGATCAGACCGAATCGCCCGGTCGCGGTCCGCCACAGTCTCGACAGCCAACCGGACATCAGGCCTCCCTCTGCCGAGGATCGATCGCGCGATGGACCAGATCGACGAGGAAGCCCACCACGAGCACGAAACCGGTGAGCACGAGCAGCTCGCTCTGCACCTTGACGAGGTCGCGTGTTCCGACGTCGGCCACGAGCATCCGCCCGATACCCGGGAGGGTGAACAGCTGCTCGATGACGACCGAGCCGACGATGATGCCCGCGACCTGGAGCCCGAGGACAGTGATGATCGAGAGTCCGACTGCCGGTATGCCGTGGGAGATGAGGGCGCGCGTGCGGGTGAGTCCCTTGGCGGCGGCGGTGCGGACGAAGTCCTGTCCCGCAGCCTGCAGGGTCGCACTGCGGACGAATCTCATGAGCATCGCGCCCTCGACGATGCCGATCGTGAGAGCGGGCAGCAGCAGCGATTCGATCGCTCGCCAGGGCGTGCTCCACCCGGTGCGGGGGAAGCCCTGCGGGGGAAGCCAGCCGAGCCAGACCGAGAAGACGACGATGAGCATCATGCCCGCCCAGACGACGGGCACCGCGGCGAGAGCCTGCGCGCCGACGCTCAGCGCCGTGCCTCCGCGACCGCCACGACGCAGCGCGGCCAGGATGCCGAACGGCACGGCGATGAGGACGGCGATGAGCAGGGAGAGGATGCCGAGCGGGACCGTGACCTGCGCCTTCTCGAGCAGCTCCTCGCCGACCGAGGCGCCCGAGAGGAGCGACGTGCCGAGATCGCCGCGGAAGATCCCGCCGATCCACTCCGCGTACTGCGCGGGGAGAGGACGGTTCAGACCGAGGGAGTCGCGAAGGGCCTCCACCTCGTCGGGGGAGGCCTGCGTGCCCGCGATCAGCTGTGCGACATCGCCGGGGAAGACCCTGAGGGTCAGGAAGATCACCGCACTCGAGACGAGGAGCCCTGCGATGAGCAGGGCTCCTCGAACGAGCGCGTAGCGGATCACGACGTGCGCGTCATCACTTCTCGGTGGCCACGGTCACCCCGGCCAGGTTGATGCGGGAGTTGATCGAGTCCTCGGGGAAGCCGGTCACGAGCGGGCTCACGGCCGTGATGGTCGCACCGTTGTACAACCAGTCCGCCGCGTGGTCTTCGGACACGATGCGCGCGGCTTCGGCGAGCAGGTCCGCGGACTTGTCGGGATCGACCTCGGCCAGCGCCTCGGTGTACAGGCCCTGCACCTCGGCGTTGTCGTAGCCGAAGTAGTAGTCGGGGTTCGCGAAGTTGCCGAAGTCACGCGGCTCGACGTGCAGCACGAAGCTGAGGTCGTAGTCGTGGTTGGTGTAGACGTCCTCCAACCAGGCCGGGAACTCGACGGAGTCGACATCGAGGGTGACGCCGACCTTCTGGAAGTCCGAGATGAGCACCTTGGGGACCGTCGTTCCGTAGAAGCTGGGGATCGTGAGGGTGAGCTCGAGATCCTCCTGGCCGGCTTCTGCAAGCAACTTCTTCGCCTTCTCCGGGTCGTAGGAGACGACATCGGAGAGGTCCTCGTAACCGGGGTCCAGCTCGGGGATCGGTCCGTACAGGGTGGATCCCGCACCGACGGCCTCGACGAGAGCCTCGTGATCGATCGCGAGGCGGAGTGCCTCGCGTACCCGGACGTCGTCGAGAGGCGCCTTCGCGTTATTGAACGCGAGCGTGGCCTTGTCGGTGGTGCGGCCGGTCGTGAGGGTGAAGTCGCCGGAATCCTCGAGCTGCGGGGCGAGATTCGGGTCGACGGCTGTGAGAACCTGAACCCCGCCGTCGAGAGCGGTGTTCACTCCGGCGGTGAAGTCGGGGATGTACTGGAACTCGACCTCGGCGACTCCCGCCGGTTCGCCCCAATAGGCGTCGTTGCGGGCGAAGGTGATGGCGCTGCCCTTGTTCCACCGAGTCAGGGTGAAGGGGCCGGTTCCGTTCTCGGCGGTCTTGAGGTCGGTCGTGTCGCCCGTCTGGAAGACGAGACCCGCAGGCCCGGTGAGCGAGAACAGGAAGTTCTGGTTCGGCTCCGTGAGCACGATCTGCACCGTCGCGGGGTCCGGGGCGGTGATAGAGGCCACCGAGGCGAACTCGGCGTTGCCCTGCAGCGTCGCGTCCGTGCGGACGGCCTCGTACGAGGCGACCACGTCGGCCGAGGTGAGTGCGGTTCCGCTGTGGAACGTGATGCCCTCGTTGAGGGTGAACGTGTAAGTGAGTCCGTCGTCGGAGACCTCGTAGTCCGAGGCGAGGCGGGGCACGATCTCGTTCTCCTGCGTCCGGCTGATCAGACCCTCGTAGATGTTGTCGATGAGGATCTGTTCGAGGGCGGCGCCGCTGGTGTGACGGATGTCGAGATTGGTGGGTTCGAGGACGAGCCCCACCTGGAGCGTCGCGTCCGGATCGGGCTCTCCGACGGGCTCAGTGGTCTCGGGCTCTGCGGCACCTGCGCAGGCGGTGAGGACGATGGCGCTCGCCGCGATGGCGGAGATCAGCGCGAGTCGTCGCGTACGTCGGAACATGGGTTGTTTCCTCTCGGTGCGGCAGTTGCTGTGTGCCGATGGATCGAGCCTAGGGATGTGTCGGGTGGGTGAGGGCGGAATGTGGAACGGAACGTCACATTCCGTGCGGCGGGAGCGAGGACGAGATCACCGCGGCGAGCTGCCCGGGCGCGGTCTCCTGAACGTTGTGGGTGGCCTGGACGGCGACCACGCGGGCCTGAGGCAGACGATCGGCGAACTCCTGCGCATCCGCTGCGGTCACGAAGCCGTCGATCGCGCGGAGGAGCGTGAGGGGTGCCGACGTCTGCGAGAGATCCTGCCAGCCGGTGGTGTGAAGTGCGGACGGCGCCGAGACGTCGCCGCGGTCGTGCGCAGCGAGCGTCTGGGCCGCGAGGTGCGCGAAGTGGTGCTTCCACTCGACGCGGCCGTCGGCGCGCACGCGGGTGTTCAGGAACACGCCCCGCTCGGTGTCAGACCTGGCGCCCCCGAACCCGAACGAGATCGCGCGGTCGACGAGCTCGTCGCGCGTCTCGAAATCCGTGGGGCCGGCGTAGAACTCGCGTAGGGCGGCGGGCCCGGCGGACGTGTCGATGCCCGGGGTGATGTCGACCACGATCAGCTCCGACACGAGGTCGGGACGGGCAGCGGCAAGAGCTGCGCCGGTGAGGCCGCCGAGCGAGTGACCCACGACCAGCTGCGGAGCGTCCGTCCAGGCGTCGAGCGCCGCGGCGACGTCGAGGGCGAGAGTGCGAGGGGTGTAATCGAGGTCGTCGCGCCACGACGAGTCGCCGTGACCGGCGAGGTCGACCGCCAGCACCGGCTGCTGGAGCGCGAGCACGGTCGTGTCCCACGTGTGCGCATTGAGACCGGCGCCGTGCAGCAGTGTCACTCGAGGTGCCTCGTCGCCGAATCGCAGCGCGCTCACCTGGCGGCCGTCCGGCAGGGGCAGCGTCACGCGTCGAACGGACGGTTCGGAGACCCCCATCGTCTGCGCCTGTGCGGGAAGATAGCTGAACTCGCTGGTGTCGATCGCCACCTGCATATTCTGCTCTGCTTCGAGGGTGGTGGGGAAATGCGGGAGCATTATGTTTGCCGTAACCCGGCTCACCCTTGGCGAAAAGGTATCAAATCGGCGCTGTCATTTCGCGCTCTGCATTCTCGCTTCCTGTGAGCGGCTCGCCAGCTTGAGTGCGCAACGGAATATCATTGAGCCATGAGCGAGACGCGAGTGCACCTCTCAAAGACCGAGCCGGCGGCCTACCAGGCGCTCGACGCCTTCGCCCGCACCGTGGGAGACATCTGCGCAGCCAACGGGATCGACGATCGGCTCAAGGAGATCGTGATGATCCACTCGTCGCAGCTCAACGGGTGCAGCTACTGCACGCGTCTGCATGTGGATCGCGCGCTCAAGGCGGGCATCGACACCGACACGCTCATGCAGATCGCGACGTGGCGCGAGAGCAATGTCTTCAGTGACCGCGAGGAAGCCGCGCTCGAGCTCGCCGAGGCTTTCACCTTCATCTCCGAGGAGGGCATCTCCGACGACGTGTACAACCGGGTCGGTGGAGTGTTCACCGAGAAGGAGTACGCGGCACTGAGCTGGGCCTGCATCTCGATCAACGCCTTCAACCGAGTCGTGATCGCCGGAAGGTACCCGGTTCCGCCGCGCTCGCCGCAGGCGAAGGCGCAGGCATGAGCGTTCTCGAGGTCGACGGGGTCAACAACTTCCGCGACGTCGGAGGGATGCTCGCAGACGGTGGTCGGATCCGTTCGGGCGTGCTGTTGCGATCCGGCCAGCTCTCGGCGGCGACCACTGCCGGGGTGAACGAGGTCCGTCGCCGCGTCGCTCACATCGTCGATCTCCGCGACGGCGAAGAGGTCGCCGCAGAGCCGACCGAGATCGAGGGTCCCGACACCACTCACCTTCCGCTGTTCCTCGGATCCGTGCGGTCGTTCTTCGAGACGGACACGAGCCTGGAGGATCTCTATCTGCACCTGCTCGAGGAGAGCGGAGATCGGCTCGTCGCCGCGATCCGCATCATCGCTGAGGGGGAGCCGACTCTCGTCCACTGCACGGTCGGCAAGGACCGCACCGGGGTGACCGTCGCGCTCGCGCTCGCCGCAGTGGGCGCCGACCGTGAGGCGATCGTCGCGGACTACGCGCTCACGGAGTCGCTGCTGCCCGCCGAGCGGTCGCAGCGCATCGCCGCATACCTGAGGTCGCAGCATCCGCAGGCTGTGCACGCCGTCGCTCTGGCGACGCAGTCGCCGGCACCGGTGATGCGGGCGCTGCTCGAGCAGGTCGACGAACGTTGGGGTTCGGCCGCCGGCTACCTGCGCGCGAACGGGATGACGGACCAGGAACTCGAGGCTCTGCGATGCGCACTTGTGGAAGAAGTCCTCGAGCAAGGTTAGGCAACCCTTCATGTGCTGTATGATGGATGCATCATGGAGACCTTCCTCGAGACCCGCAGCACGCGTGCCGAGCGCCGCGCCGCACGTCGCCGTGCTCACCACCTGGTGACGGCCGACGAGCACTCGCTCACCGAGCTCGAGGTCTTTCTCGCCACTCTGCCGCTGTGCGCGTCGGGTCGGATCTTCATCGAGGTCGCCGACGCGTCCGACATCGGCGTGATCGAAGCCCCTGGACGCATGACGGTCACGTGGCTCGCTCGATCGCAGCGATCGGGCGCACCGGGAAGCGGGCGAGCGTGCGCACCGGGCGAGGCTCTCGCCCGAGCGACCTGCGCGTGGGCAGACGAGATGCTCTGCGACGACGAGCTCGACACCCACGTCACTCTTCTCGGAGGCTTCCTCGGCACGGCTGACATCGTCGAGCACCTGACGGGCGCCCTCGAGATCCAGCCTGCTCAGATCCACGCTCCGGAGCGCTTCGGGCTGCTGCCCGTCAACCGCTGAGCGCTTCCGCGCTCTACGGCCGCGACCTGCTGCGGCGGACGTAGTTGCCGTCTTCCAGGCCCGCCTCGATCTCGAAGCGGTTGCGCAGCGGATCCCTGCCCGCGAACAGGTAGAGCACCGGAAGCAGGATGCCGTAGCGCAGCCACTGCGCCTTGTGCACCGCCTCGTGGCGCAGCACGGCGTCGCTCGGACGGGCGTCACCCGTCAGGAAGCAGCCGCCGACGCACACTCCGCCGCGGTTGAACGTCCAGTTCGGCATCCCCTGGAACACCCACAGGCCCGATCGGCGTTCGACGGGACCCGTGCTCCACAGGGACCCCCAGATCCAGCCCACGGACGTGCCCCACCAGTAGCCGATCCGGCTGATCGGCGAACGCAGGAGGAACGCGGGGATCCGGCGGTCGAGTCTCCGACCGCGAGCCACAGCGCGCTCGGCGGCCGGCCGCCAGTCGGACGTCATGCGACGGCTCCGACGAGACGGAGCAGCGCGCCGAGGTCCTCGACCGCGTCAGCGGGTGAGCGAGGGGCGAACCCCGCGATGGTGGCGCCCGCCAGCGGCACACGGGACCGCAGTGCGCGGATCGCGGTGCTCAGACTCGCGGGCGAGAGTCCGAACGGTGCGGGGGAGGAGACGCCGGCGATCTCCGCAGGGTCGAGCACATCGACGTCGATGTGCACCCATACGCGGCGCGCGCCGGTCGCTTCGACCGCGTCGGCGAGAGCGTCGGGCGATTCCAGATCGTCGACGGAGAGCTGGGCGAGGCCGTCGAGGGCGGTGACCTCGTCGTCGTCGAGATTGCGCATGCCCACCGTGACCACCCGATCGCGGGGGATCCCGGGCGAGAGCGCGAGTTGAGGCTCTCCGTCGCCGAGTACCGCGCGGAGCGCCATGCCGGAGAACGCTCCGGAGGGTGAGGTGTCCGGCGTGTGCAGGTCGGCGTGGGCATCGCACCACACGACGGCCAGGTCGTCGGTTCCGCCGGGAAGAGCCGCCAGGGCGGCGACGGTCACGCTGCAGTCGCCGCCGATGATCACGGTGTCGACGGTCATGCCGGTTTCGACGAGCTCTCGGGTGCGAAGGAGAGCGCTGAGTCGGCGGACGCCGGTGCCGAGGGATTCACCGGCTTCGACCGGCACATCGAGCACCGTGGTCGCGGCACGCGGAAGGTCGCCGGCGATCGCCGAGGCGCCGTCGACGAGCAGCATCGCGCGAGCGGCGGGGGAGCCCTGCCACTGCGGGACGACGAGGAAACGCACCATGGGTGCCTCCAGCTGAGAAGAGGAGCGGGTGCCTCGGACACGAGGATCCGAGGCACCCGCAGGGTGTATCAGGAGCCTTCGATGGCCTGGCGAGGGGCGGAGCCGCCCGCCTTCAGCTCGGCGAGACGAGCCTCGACCTCGGTCAGCTCACCGAGGTCTTCGAGGCTCTCGAACTGAGCGTCGAGGCTGGATGCCGCGAGCTCGATCTTGCCCTGGGCGAGGGCCTCCTGACGGCGGACCTTGTCTTCGAAACGTCCCAGCTCGCTGGTGGGGTCGAGGACGTTGATCGAGGAGACCGCATCCTGCACCTTCGTCTGAGCCTCGGCGACCTTGGCGCGGGCGAGCAGCTCGCTGCGCTTGTTCTTCAGCTCGCCGAGCTTGTCCTTCATGCCGTTGAGGCCGGACTTCAGCTTGTCGACGATCTCGGTCTGAGCGGCGATCTGCGGCTCGGCCCCGGTCGCCTCGCGCTCGGCGCTGATCTGGCGCTGCAGAGCGATCTTCGCGAGGTTGTCGAACTTGTCGGCATCGGCGGCGTCGCCGGTGGAGCGCATCTCGTCGGCCTTGCGGCTGGCGGCGAGAGCCTTGTTGCCCCACTCGGTGGCGGCCTGGACGTCTTCTTCGTGGTCGCGCTCCAGCAGACGCAGGTTGCCGATGGTCTCGGCGATGGCCGACTCGGCGTCGGCGATGCTGTTCGTGTAGTCGCGAACGAGCTGGTCGATCATCTTCTGCGGGTCTTCCGCAGAGTCCAGGAGCGAGTTGATGTTCGCGCGGACGAGGGTCGAGATACGTCCGAAGATGGACTGCTTGGTCATGCGTGGTTCCTTTCAGAGGGTCGGACTCGATGTCTGGGGTCGATAGGTATGCGGTTCAGAAGCGTCGCCCTCCCGAACGGCCGCTGCGGCCGCTGGAGCGGCTGCCGCCGCCTCCGCCGAAACCGGAGCTGCGGAACCCGCCGCCACCGCTGGAACGCCAGCTGCTGCTGCGCGAGGAGCCGCCGCCTCCGCCGCCGCCGCCCGAGAGCAGACCGCCGATGATGCCGCCCAGGATGTCGCCGCCCAGGCCGGAACCGCCGGAGCCTGATCCGCCGCCGCCGAAGATGCTGCCGCCGGCGCCGCCCCATCCGCTCTCATAGCGGCTCGGGCTCATGGCCGCGACATCCGCCTGGGCGGATGAGGTGGCCTGCCGGGCGAGTTCGAGCGCGCGTCCTGCTTCTGCGAGCGCGGTCTCGGGATCCGACGACCGCAGACTCACGGCCTGAGTAAGGGTCGCGTCGGCCTGGGAGAGGCGGGTGCGAGCCGTGGAGCCGACGGTTCCCCGCCGCGTCTCGATGTACTCGCGCGCTGCTCGGATCTCGGAGCCCGCCTGCGTCAGGGTCTGCTCGAGAAGCTGCTGCACGCGTCGCGCCCGTTCCACGGCCTGGGTGCCCTCCGCGATCGCGGCGTCGATCTGCGTGTTCGCCGCGCTGAGCGCTTCGAGCACGCGCTGCGGACTGCGCGATGCTCCGGAGAGGTCGGCCTGCGCACGCTGCAGCTGCTGCGAGGTTGCGGCCGCGACCGCGGCGAGCGTGCCTCCGGCGTCAGGCAGCTGCTGTGCCGCGGCGATGTCGGCCTGCAGCTCGGCGACGAGAGCCTGCGCCTGCGATTCGATACGGGAGAGTTCGGTGCCCAGCGCGTTGATGGCCTCGACCAGCTGTGTCGCCTGCGCCACCGACTGCTCGGCCGTGCGGATGGCGAACGCCGCCTCGCCGGAGCGACCGGCCGCTATCGCCTGCTGCGCGGCCTCGATCGAGCGGTCGGCGAGGGCTGCCCGCTCCTGAGCCTGTGCCGGGTTGTCGGACACCGTGCTCAGTGCCGATGCGTCGTAGGTGGCGGACAGCGCGGCCAGAGCGGGAGCCGCGGAAGTCAGAAGCGGGACGAGAGCGGCTCGCTCGCCGCGGACTCTGTCGAGTTCCTGTGGTGCGTTCTGCTCGAGCTTGCGGAGCGCGTCGAACGCGTCGGTGTTCTCGTCGAGGACGTCGTCGATCTCGTCGCACAGCCGGATGATGCGGATGTGCCAGGCGCGGCGATCGTGGACGGTGTCCTCGATCTCGTCGTCGAGCTTCTGCTTCAGATCGAAGGCCTCGGACATCTTCGACTTCGCGGTCTCGACTGCTCCGCTGAACTCGGCGGTCGCCGCGTCGCCGAACTGGGCGACGGCGAAGCCGAGCTCCTCGCGGCTCGAGGTGATCGCATCGTCCGCCTGCACGAGTGCGGCCCCCGCCTGCGTCTCCACCTGCTCGTCGGTCAGCGTGGAGAACGGATCGTTCGGATCGGGCGTCTCGGGCATGGCGCCACGCCTGCGGATCGCGGCATTGCGACGCGCGCGGCGAATGAGGGCGATGATCAGCCAGATGATCAGGCCGACCGCGATGACGGCGACCACGATCAGTGTGGCCCGTAGAGCGCCCGCACCGCCGTCGCCCTCGATCTCGTCGGCGGCGAGGACGATCATGCCCTCCCAGTCCTCCTGTGCGGCCAGACCCTGGATCTTGTCTTCCACGTCGTCGAGCTTGCTGTCGCTGAGCGGGCCGTCGGGTGCTGCCGAGATGTAGTAGCTGCGTCCCTCTACCGCGATCGCGAGCAGGTACTGCTCGGAGCCGAGGTTGTTGTTCTCTGCGACGGTATCGGCCCAGGCGACGTTGTCGGTCGGCGAGGTGAAGTCATCGACGAGGACGACGAAGAGATCGGACGAGGAATTGTCGCTGAGCGTCTGGAGTCGAGCCTCGACGGCGTCCTCTTGGCTCGGGCTGAGGACGTCGGCGTCGTCCGTCACGTATCCCGAGTCGAGCGTCACGGGGTCGGTCGCGGAGGCAGCAGATGCGGAGAACGCGGCTGCTGCAGCCGCCGCAGTCAGTGCGGCCAGCGCCAGCCACCGTGTCTTCATCGTGTTCCCTCCGACCGGCAGCCGAGCCCCATGGCACGAGTCTATGCACAGAGGCCGACACGCGACACCTTCCGAGGGGGATAGCCGTTCGCCCTCAGCGGAGACACATACGCTGGATGGCATGGACGACAGGTACGGATCCGATGTACTCGCTGCCGGCTGGAGGGAACGAGCAGCCAAGCCGGTGCCGCAGGTTCCCGCCGAGCTCGATCTCGTCGTCGAGGTGGCGCAGGACGGATTCTGCGGAGCGGTCACACGGGTGCAGGGCGGCAACGTCGAACTCGAGGACCGGGTGGGGCGCAAGCGCCTCTTCCCGCTCGGAGGCGGGTTCCTGATCGACGGATCACCGGTGCGGCTCACGGTCCCGGCCGCGAAGGAGCAGGGCCTCCGACGCACGGCATCCGGCTCGTTCGTCGCCGCCGATCAACGAGCCAGGGTCGCGCTTCCCAGCCGGATCCTGGTCGAGGGCAAGCACGACGCCGAGCTGGTCGAGAAGGTATGGGGAGCGGACCTGCGGGTCGAGGGCGTCGTCGTCGAGTTCCTGCAGGGAGTCGACCTGCTCGACGAGCTGCTCGCCGCAGAGCCTCCCAGCGCATCGCGCCGCTACGGGGTCCTCGTGGATCACCTCGTGCCCGGGTCGAAGGAATCGCGCATCGCCGACGCCGTCGCCCGGGGTCCGCACGGCAGGCATGTGAAGATCGTCGGCCACCCGTTCGTGGATGTCTGGCAGTGCGTCACCCCTCGGGCTCTCGGTATCGCGAGATGGCCGGAGATCCCCCGGGGCACGGACTGGAAGACCGGGATCTGCCGCGCATTCGGGTGGCCGTACGAGACGCAGGCGGACACCGGTCGCGCCTGGCAGCACATCCTGTCGAAGGTGCACACCTACCGCGACCTCGAGCCCGCGCTCCTCGGTCGGGTGGAGGAGCTGATCGACTTCGTGACGGCACCCGCCTCCTGACCCGCGGTCGGTGGCGTTCAGCGCCGCCGACTACCCTGGAAGCATGCCCGAACCCCGCACCTTCCGCGACGAACCGGTCTCCTTCGTGCGCCGCAGCGGCCGGATGTCCGATGCTCAGGAGCGCGCGTTCGAAGAGCTCGGACCGCACTACCTCCTCGACGTGCCCCGCGATGTCGCCTGGACCTCGGTGCACCCGGAGGCGCGTCTGGATCCCGCCTCCGAGTACGGGCGGGATGCGGACCTGTACGTCGAGATCGGCTCCGGTCAGGGGCACGCCATCGTCGCCGCCGCATCGTCCCGCCCCGACGACGACTTCCTCGCGGTCGAGGTCTTCCGCGCGGGCCTCGCCAGGACCATGCTCGACGCCGACCGCGAAGGTGCTCGCAACGTCCGCGTGGTCGAGGCGAATGCGCCGGAGGTGCTCTCGTCGTACCTCCCCGAAGCGGCGGTGGCAGAGGTCTGGATCTTCTTCCCTGATCCGTGGCACAAGAAGAAGCACACGAAGCGCCGTCTCGTCCGCCAGGGGTTCGCCGACACCGCCGCTCGCGCACTCCGTGACGGCGGTCTGCTCCGCCTCGCGACCGACTGGGAGGACTACGCGCTGCAGATGCGCGAGGTGCTCGACGCGGAGCCTCTGTTCGAGCGCGCCTTCGACGGCGACTGGGCCGAGCGATTCGATGGACGCGTCATGACCGCATTCGAACGCAAGGGGATCGCCAAGGGGCGAGACATCCGCGATCTCGTGTATCGGCGGAAGTCGCGCGCGTGATCACCGCGCAGCGCATCTCGGCGACGTGGCCGGCGGTCGTCTCCGCGCTCTTCGTGTGCGCTGCGGCGCCGGCATTCTTCGTGGTGCAGATCCCGTGGCTCGGCTGGGCGCTGCTCGCACTCGGCGTCGGGAGCGCGTGGCTCGTCGAGCGCCGTCTGCCGGTGACGGCGGATCAGACGGTGCGCGTGGGCACGCGTCGCGAGAGCGCCCGAGTCGTGGGGACCAGCCGTCAGCCCTCACTCACCAGGGACCTGTCCCTGATCGCCCTCGGCATGCTCATCGTCAGCGTGATCCCGCTCGCGGCAGAGCTCGACAACCTCGCGATGCTGCGGTTCACGCTCGCCCTCGGCGGCGCGGTGGCGGTTCCGTACGTCGTCTCCCGCTTCGTGTTCCGCGACCGGGCGATCGGCTTCCCCTGGCGGGCGCACCGCCGGTGGGGGCGCCTGCAGTGGGGCTGGCTCGTCGCCGTCCTGGTGCTCGGCTGGCTGATCCTGCCGTTCTACTTCATCACCAGCGGCGTCTATCAGAACTGGCCGGTCGTGGACTCGCCCGACCTCATCGCCCGGCTGTTCGTCGGCGTCGGAGCGGTCGGCATCTGGGACGAGCTGTTCTTCATCTGCACCGTCTTCGCCCTGCTGCGCAGGCATTTCCCCGACGCCCTCGCCAACGTGCTGCAGATGATCGTGTTCGTCTCATTCCTGTGGGAGCTGGGCTATCGCGAGTGGGGACCGCTGCTGACCATCCCGTTCGCGCTGCTGCAGGGGTTCATCTTCATGCGGACGCACTCGCTGGCCTATGTCGTCACGGTGCACCTGCTGTTCGATGCGGTGGTGTTCGGGGTGCTCGTACACGCCCACAACCCCGGGCTTCTGCCGATCTTCCTGATCTAGCGCGAGCGGACATCGATACGATCGAGTCATGCTCATCGTCGGACTCGTCCTCGCCGCGGCCGCTGCCGCCTTCCACGTCTTCATCTTCGCGCTCGAGTCGCTGAGATGGACAGAGCCCGAGACGAGGAAGATCTTCGGCGTCGCGAGCGAGGCGGACGCCCTCACGACGAAGGCGCTCGCCTTCAACCAGGGCTTCTACAACCTGTTCCTCGCGCTGACCGCGCTGCTCGGCGTCGGCTTCGTGATCATCGGCTTCACAACGGTGGGACTGACTCTGGTGTTCGCCGGAACGGGGATGATGCTCGCCGCCGCACTGGTGCTGATCCTCTCCGATCGCACGAAGGCGCGTGCCGCGGTGATGCAGGGCACGCTGCCGCTCCTCGCCGTGATCGCGACCGCGATCGCCGTCTCGATCGGCTGATCTCGGTGATGCGCTGATCGTCTCCGAGGGGTGACAACTCGCTCGGCACGGGCCACACTCGGTGCATGACCGACTGGGTGCTGCACGTCGACATGGATCAGTTCATCGCTGCGGTCGAGGTGCTGCGCCGACCGGAGCTCGCAGGGCTTCCCGTGATCGTCGGCGGCCGGGGTGACCCGACGGAGCGCGCCGTCGTGTCGACGGCGTCGTACGAGGCGCGGAAGTTCGGCATCGGATCCGGGATGCCGCTGAAGATCGCGGCGCGCAAGGCGCCTGAGAACGCGGTCTTCCTGCCGGTGGACCACGACGCGTATGAATCGGCCTCCACCGAGGTGATGTCGACACTGCGTGCACTGCCCGGGGTGGTGCTCGAGGTCATCGGCTGGGACGAATGCTTTCTCGGCGTGACCACGGACGACCCCGAGCAGACGGCGCGCAGCGCGCAGAACGCGGTGCTCGAGTCGACGGCACTGCACTGCTCGGTCGGCATCGGCGACAACAAGGTGCGGGCCAAGATCGCCACGGAGTTCGGCAAGCCCCGGGGTGTCTTCCGGCTCACCGCCGAGAACTGGTTCGACGTGATGGGAGACCGGCCTACTCGGGACCTGTGGGGAGTCGGCCCGAAGGTTCAGAAGCGGCTCGCCACCCGCGGCATCACGACGGTCCGGGAACTCGCTGACGCGGACGAGGCAGAGCTCATCGCGGAGTTCGGACCGCGGATGGGCGTCTGGTACCACGGGCTGGGCTCGGGTCTCGGTCCGACCGTGGTCGACAGCACCCCATGGGTGGCCCGCAGCCACAGTCGCGAGATGACGTACCAGCAGAACCTCACGACGACTGCAGAGGTTCAGGCGGCGCTGACCGAACTGGCGGGGCAGGCCTTCGACGACTGCGCCGCCGAGGGGCGCCCGGTCGTCCGCGTGCATCTGAAGGTGCGCTATGCGCCGTTCGAGACCAAGACCTTCGGCCGCAAGCTGCCGGAGCCGACCACCCGGCGCGCGACGGTCATCGAGGCGGCACTGGCGCTCGGTGCCACGCTCGATCACGACCGGGAGATCAGACTGCTCGGCGTTCGCGCGGAGATGGCGATGCCCGAGGGTGGTGACTCGGCCGAGAGGACGCCGGTGCGCGGAAGGATCTGAGTCGGCGTGCCGCGGTCATTCACGGATGACGGCGGCGATCGCGCTCACCTCGATCACTGCGCCCGGGACGCCGAGCCCGGCCACGAGGGCTGCGGTCACCAGCGGAGGGGCGCCATCACGGGCGAGCGTCGCTGCGACGGCACCGTAGGCGGCACGAAGATCGGCATCCTGGTGGATGTAGATCGTCCAGCTGATGACATCGTCGAGGCCTGCGCCCGCCGACTCGAGCGCGATCCGAGCGTTCTCGACCGCGCGGAGCGACTGCTCGGCGGCATCCGTCGAGACGAGCGCGCCCGTCTCATCGACGCCGTTCTGGCCGCCGACGTGGATCGTCGTGGCCCCGGGCGGGACGACGGCGACATGACTGAAGGCGGGGCTCACGACGAGTCCCGCCGGCTGTGCGAGTGTGATCTCCATCTGCAGAGTGTGCATGCGGGGGCGGACATCCACGAGAGGGTTCGTCGGCGGTGCGTCGGGGCGGGCACGGGGCCCGCCCCGACGGGGGTCAGCCGACCTTCTTGACCGTGTATCGGAACACGTCCGTGCGGAGCACGTCTCCTGACGTCTTCACGACCTCGATCGTGTGCTCGCCGTCCTTCAGCCCGGTCGCCTCGAACAGGGTCTGATTCGAGACGCGCGACTCGGCGTGGGTGTCGACGCTCTTCACCTTCTTGCCGTCGATGTACACATCGACGGCTCCCTGGTCGGGTGCCTTCGGGCCGAGCCACGCGACGCCCGTCCCGCGGAACGTGAACGACACGGAGTCGCCGTCGGCCGTGGTGGCGTGGACATCGTCGAGATGGTCTCCGGTGAACGCGAAGTCCAGCGTCGCGTCTCCCACCGGGAGCGCGGCGAGGTACGACGACTTCAGTGTGACCGTCGATCCGGACAGCGTGTAGTCGGCGTCGCGCTCGAGCGGCTCACCGCCGAGGCTGATCGAGGAGAGCTCGCTCGGGTCGCGCAGCACATCGACCGTCACGTCGGCGGGAGCGGCCTTGTTGAACGCACCCGAGGTCGTGCTCAGCTGGCTGTCGAGAGTGACGACGAGCTTGTCGAGCAGCATGAAGGATCCGGACTTCTTGACCACCCGCAGGGTGTGACTTCCGCTCGCGAGATCGGCGACGGCGTAGACCACCTGCTGGGAGAGGCGCCCGTCGGCCGCGGGCAGCGAGGTGTCGACGGTCTCGACCAGCTGTCCGTCGAGGTAGACCTCGACCTCGCCCTGCGATTCGTGCTTCTCGGTGACGTACTGGATCCCGGTTCCCTGGAACGTGTACTCGAAGGCCGCTCCGTTCGTCTCGACGTAGTGGACGTCGTCGCCGTGGTCGCCCAGCCCGCGGTTGTTGCTGTCGCCCCAGGACCCGCTGTAGCCGATGCGTGAATCGTCGTCGTTCAGGGTCACTGTCAGCCCGGTGGCGGGCGGTTCGGGCGTGCCTCCACCCGGGGTGTCGGACACCGCGACGGTGAAGGGCTGCGATGTCGCAGGCACCTCGTTGCCGTCGTTGCGCACCCACGCCCCGTCGTAGCCGACCCGCAGCGAGTCGTCGTTGACGGTGAGTGCCGCCTGCTTCGCGGGCGTCACCTTCAGAAGGCGCACGCCGTGGATCGGCACGCTCTCGGCGGTGAAGCCCTCCGCTTCCGATCCCAGGTTCTTGCCGGCCCAGAGATCGCGGACCTTCGCGGAGCCGTCGAGTCCGATGTCGGACCAGTCGACCGTGATGTCGGCGTCTGCACGGCCCAGGTTGTACAGCGCCACGGTGTAGGTGCCATCCGGGTTCAGTGCGTACCAGACCTGCTGCTTCGTCGCCGTCGAGACGGGGCGAGCGGGCACGCCTGCCTGGTTCACGGCGATGACCTCGCGGTTGGTGATCAGCTCGAGCCCGTACTCGTCGAGGTTCGTCAGATCGTTGCCCAGGTACATCGGCGCCGCGGAGGTGGCCCAGAGCGTCGTCGCGGTGCGGCGTTCGTCGCGCGTGAGGCCGTCCATCTTCCCGTTGCCCACGTTGAGGGAGTCGAGGTCGTTCCAGCCTGCGGGCCCGGCGTGGCGCCACCAGTCCGAGAGCCTCGGGAACAAGCGAGCGACGTTCTCCCAGGTGGTCAGGGCCTCATCCCCGCAGTAGCATTCGACGTCCCAGTCGATGCGCCAGCCGTCTGCATACTGCTTCCAGTAGTCCGCGTAGTCGATGTCGACGGCCCAAGAGAGCTCGAACCAGATGTCGTTGCGGTCGAGCGCCCGCGACCAGGCGGCGACCTCCTCGCGGGCGTCCATCGACAGGTCGCTGATTCCGGAGCCGGGGGTGACGCTGTCGAACTTGATGAAGTCGACTCCCCATTCGCCGAGCAGATCGGCGATCGAGTCGATGTACTTCTCGGTGCAGGGGTTGTCGAAGTCGAGTCGGTACCCGAAGCCCCAGTAGTCGCCCTGCTGGAGAGGCTGCTTGAGCAGATTCTCGGTCGTGCAGCCGGGAGCGCCGTAGATCGGGAGCGCCTTCTGCGCCGTCTCGAGGCTCATCCCGGGAATCAGATACAGACCCACCTTCTGGCCGTTGTCGTGCACGTGGTCGATCACCGCGTCGAGCCCGTCGGGGAACAGCGTCGTGCTGGGAATGGGGCGTCCGTACTCGTCCTGGCCTCCGTTCCAGCCGGCGTCGATGTTGATGTAGTCGTAGCCGAAATCCTGGAGCTTGTCATGCATGGCATCCGACTGAGCCATGATCTGATCGGCGGTGATCCACTGGCCTCCTTCGTACACCTGCATGCTGTAGCTGCTCCAGCCCATGTAGGGGGCGGTCGATCGGTTCGAGATGCCGTCTTCGGTCTCGTCCGCAGGCGTGCGCGTCGCATCCGCCGGTGGCTCCTGCTCCGGGGTGCTCGAGGGAGCAGGTTCCGGTGCCGGCTCTTCAGTCGGCGCCGGCTCTTCAGTCGGGGCCGGGTCGTCCGTCGGCGCGGGAGCCGCCGTCGGCGTCGTCTCCGGCGCCGGAGTCGGTTCCGGTGTCGCCTCGGTGGCCCAGCTCGCGCCAGGTGCCAGAGCGAGGACGATCGCTGTCGCGGCGAGTGCCGCGGTCAACGAGGCCGCTCTCCTTCTCTGTCGGTGTGCGTTCATTGCTTTCCTCTCGTTCGACTGCTCTGTCGGGGGATGGGAAGGAGGTGTGACCGTCAGCCGTCTGCGCGCCTGATCTCGATGAGCATCGCCTGCTGCGGATTGAGCGTCGGCAGGGGGACGCCGGCGGTGACGAGGACGGACCCCGGCATCTCGACCGGGACGGCGACGGCGGCCGTCACCCACTCGGGGTCTCCGCCGTGTCTGCTCGACGCGCCGAGATCTTCGCGGATCCGGACCGTGTACGGCGCAGCGGCATCCAGTCCGGGAAAACGCACCCGACCGGACTGGCCCGATGCCGATGTCGTGAACCGGCTCCAGGTGAACAGCGCTTCGGATGCGTCTCGGGCCACGATTCCCGAGAGTGATGTCGCGGGATCCGCGAGGTCCGCGTTGACGACGCGACCGCTGTGCAGCAGGTCGCGGAATTCGCGGTACATCGCGGTCCAGCGGGCGATCGCCGCCAGCTCGCCGTCGTCGACGACGGTGAGGTCCTGCTCGATGCCGGCGTGCGCGGTCAGCGACGTCGCCAGACGGAACGACAGATCGGTGGTGCGGGCGGTGGTGTGCGATCGCGCGGAGCCGAGGTGGGAGCCGATGAGTTCGGGAGGGACGAGGCTGCGCGTCCACCGCTCGATCTGAACGCGTTCGACCGGATCGTTGCAGTCCGAGGCCCAGACACGATCGGTGCGGTCGAGGATCCCGAGGTCGATGCGTCCGCCGCCGCCCGAGCAGGTCTCGATCTCGAGCCCCGGGTGCCGCGACCGCAGCTCGTCGAGCAGGCGGTAGAGCGCGGCCGTCTGCCGGTGCACGCTGGGCCTGTCCCCATCGCCGCCGCGACTGACCGCTTCGAGAAGATCGCGGTTGTGATCCCATTTCAGGTAGTCGATCGAGTGCTCGCTCACGAGAGCGTCGAGACGCGCGAGAAGGTAGTCGTACGCCTCGGGGCGCGCGATGTCGAGAACGTGCTGCGACCGGGATTCCGGGCCGAGGCCCTCGGCCGGACCAAGTACCCAGTCCGGGTGGGCGCGCGCGAGATCGGAGTCGAGATTGATCATCTCGGGCTCGAACCAGAGACCGAACTGCATCCCCTGAGCACGCACGACATCGACGAGGGGCCCGAGTCCGTCCGGCCACACCTCATCGTCGACGAACCAGTCGCCCAGGCCGGCATCCGCTTCGCGGCGTCCGCGGAACCAGCCGTCGTCGAGCACGATGCGCTCGACCCCCACCTCCGCCGCACGCTCGATCAGCGCGGTGAGGCGCTCGAGGTCGTGGTCGAAGTAGACCGCCTCCCAGGTGTTGAGCACCAGGGGTCGCGGCGAGCGCGGATGCGTCGGACGCGCGCGCAGGCGCCGGTGGAGTCGGTCGCTGATGGCGTCGAGTCCGCTGTCGGACCAGAGGAACAGCGCGGTCGGTGCGTCGTAGCGGTCGCCGTCTTCGAGGATGATCTCGCCCGGGTGGAGCTCCTCACCGGCTCCGATGACCGAACTGAACACGCCAGCGCCCTCGGGAAGGCGCTCGGCGAGGTACTGCTGTTCACCGCTCCACGCGAGGTGCACGGCCCAGATCTCTCCGTGCCGGAAGCCGAATCCGGCGGTTCCGGCCGCGAGCAGGAAGGGCGAGTCGTGTCCCGGCTTGCCGCGGTGCGCGGCGCGACGGTGGGTGCCGAAGCCGAAGGGCGAACGCTGCGGGGAGCGCTCACGGCACCACTTCCCGGTGAAGTCGAGGATCTCGGTCGCGCGCTCGGGGAGCGGAAGCAGCGACAGCACGGCGCCCACCGTGTAGGGGGTCCGACCGATGCGCGGACTGAGGGCGGCGTCGCGTGCGAGGGACGTGTCGACCGCGAGAACTCCGTGCGGGTCGAGGTGATATGCGAGTTCGGTGCGGATGCCACTGATCGTGTCGTCGAACCGGAGGACGATGCGCCCGCCGACGCCGTCGGACGGGATCTCGACATCGTGTCCCACGAGTCGAGGTCGGGGGGTCGTGGCGCGTCCGCTCGCGTGACCGGAGAGAGCTGCGGTTCCCGACCAGCCCTCGTACTCGGTGGGCAGTGCGGAGAAGGCACGCGGGATGTCGGGGGAGTTGTTCAGCTGGGCGGGCCCGGCGGTGAGGGCGAGCGCCGAGACGGCTGCGGGATCGAGGTCTCCGAGGTCCGCGCCCCAGTGCAGCACACGGGGGATCGGGTCGGAGATCTGGACGATGAAGGCGGCACCAGCGGCGCGGAGTGCGACGACGGTGTCTGCACGGGAAGTCATGGGATGAGACCCTCCGGTAGTTACTTGACAACGTCAATAAATCACGTTTGAGATGGACGTGCAAGCGATCCCTCGAAATCGCCGACCGGAAATCGAGCGTTTACTTTTTCGGCTCGGCGTGATTTTATTACGACGTAAAGTAATCCTGCCCTGGGAGGGCGATCATGAAGCTCAGTGCTGAGCACGCACCACCGGTCGAGATCTCGCCGCCGAGTCCTCGACGCACCGACGCACGTTCGCGATTCGTCCGCAGCCTGCGCCGCTACTGGCAGCTGTACCTGCTGCTGCTCCTGCCCGTCATCTGGTTCATCGTGTTCCGATACGTGCCGATGGCCAACGCGGTCATCGCGTTCAAGAACTACAACCCCATCGACGGCGTGTGGGGGAGTCCCTGGGTGGGATTCGACAACTTCACCGCACTCTTCCGCAACCCGGTGTTCCCCAAGCTCATCGGCAACACGTTCATCCTCGCGGTCTACACCCTCATCGCAAGCTTTCCGCTGCCGATCATCCTCGCGATCCTGCTCAACGAGGTCCGACTGCGGTTCTTCACCCGCACGGTCCAGCTCGTCACGTACGCGCCGTACTTCATCTCCACCGTCGTGATCGTGTCGATGACGATCCTGCTGCTGTCTCCACGCGTGGGCATCCTGGGCCGCACGCTGAGCTTCTTCGGCGCAGGTCAGGTCGATCTGCTGGCGAGCGCCGACTTCTTCCGGCACATCTATGTGGCGACCGACATCTGGACGACCACCGGGTACTCCGCGGTCATCTACCTCGCCGCCCTCGCGTCCGTGGACACCTCCCTCTACGAGGCCGCCAAGATCGACGGCGCATCACGGCTGCAGAAGATCTGGTACGTCGACCTGCCGTCCCTGCTGCCGACAGCGACGATCATCCTGATCCTCGGGGTCGGCAACATCATGGCGATCGGGTTCGAGAAGGCGTTCCTCCTGCAGAACGCGCTGAACCTCTCGACGTCGGAGATCATCCCGACGTACGTCTACAAGACCGGCATCCTGAACGCCAACTTCAGCCTCGGAGCCACCATCGGACTCTTCAACGCCGTCATCAGCCTCGTGCTCCTGCTCGTCGTCAACGGCATATCCAAGCGAGTGACAGGAAGTGGGCTGTGGTGAGCACCGTGATCAGAGAGCAGCCCCTGCTCACCGAGGAGATCGTCGTCGGATCGGGCTCAGGGCGTGGCCGCCGCCGACGGGACCCGCTGGCCTCCGGGGTGAAGGTGAAGGAGACCAGAGCGGATCGCGTCTTCGTGATCGCCGCCTACCTGCTGCTGACGGTCTTCCTGCTCGTCGTGCTCCTGCCGCTGCTGAACATCGTCGCCAGCTCGTTCTCCAGCCCTCAGGCGGTGTCATCCGGCCGGGTGCTGTTCTGGCCCGTCGACTTCACCCTTCGCGGGTACACCGAAGCTCTCAACAACCCCGCGATCCTCCGCGGATTCGGCAACTCGGTGTTCTACACCGTGGTCGGCACGATCATCAGCGTCGCCGGGACGGTCGCCATCGCGTATCCGCTGTCCCGGGCGAACCTGTTCGGGCGCAAGACCCTCACCGGCGGCGTCGTCTTCACGATGCTGTTCTCCGGCGGAGTGATCCCGATGTACATCGTCGTCCAGTCGCTCGGCCTGCTCGACACCCGATGGTCGATGCTCCTCCCGAACGCGATCGGCGTCTGGCAGGTGATCATCGCGATGGTCTACTTCCGTTCGTCGATCCCCGACGAGGTCTACGAGGCGGCACAGCTCGACGGTGCGAGCGAACTCCGCATCCTCTGGACCATCGTGCTGCCGCTCGCCAAGCCGCTGCTCGCGGTCATCGCGCTGATGTACGCGATCATGCAGTGGAACTCGTACTTCGACGCGCTGCTCTATCTGCGCGACGCCGACCTGCAGCCGCTGCAGCTCGTGCTGCGAGGCATCCTCATCCTCAATGACGGCGGAGGCGGCGGTGACCTGGCCGCCCAGCTCGAACGTCGAGAGCTCGCCGACCTGCTCAAGTACTCGACCGTCATCATCGCCACCGTGCCGATGCTGATCGTGTACCCGTTCGTCGCGAAGCACTTCAGCAAGGGGATCATGGTCGGCGCCGTCAAGGGCTGACCACTCCTCTCACAGACCCACCACACACACCCGCACACCTGAACCGGTCAAAGGAGATTCCGGCAATGACACACCGCATCACACGAGGCGCGATCGCGGCGGTCACCGTCGTCGCGACGGGACTGGCGCTCGCCGCCTGCACCCCGGCGAGCGACGACAACGGCCAGCTCGTCGCATTCGGCCCGCAGGGCGAGAACGGCTCGCTCAAGGACAATCTGTTCACCCAGGAGGTCGAGAAGAAGTTCGACATCGACTTCGACTGGCAGACCACGACCTACGACGGCAGCGTCGCGGGGGAGAAGCGACAGATCTCGCTCGCCAGCGGCGACTACCCCGACGCGTACTTCCTCGTACCGTGGGTCGACGGATTCTCGCGCAATGAGATCCTCAAGTACGGGCAGCAGGGGGTGCTCGTGCCCCTCGAAGACCTCATCGACGAATACGCCCCCAACCTCGCCGAGCGATTCGAGGAGAAGCCCGATTGGAAGCAGTCGGTCACCGCGCCTGACGGCCACATCTACGCGATCACCCAGTGGAGCGAGTGCTTCCACTGCAGCTACCCGTCGAAGCTCTGGATGAACACGACCTGGCTCGACGCCCTGGGACTCGAGCAGCCGACCACCACCGAGGAGCTGCGCACGGTGCTGCGCGCCTTCAAGGACGGCGACCCGAACGGCAACGGCGCCGCCGACGAGGTGCCGCTGAGCGGCTCGGCGTCGGAGCCGATCATCAACTATCTGATGAACGCCTTCACCTATGCGCCGGTCGGCGGACCCTCGAGCCCGCCGCCTCTCGTGCTCGACGGCGATGAGGTCGCGCTCAACGCCACCTCGGACAGCTGGCGGGCGGGGCTGGAGTACATCACGTCGCTGGCGCAGGAAGGGCTGCTCGACACCGGGGCGTTCACGCAGAACGGCGACGCCCTCAAGGCGCTCGGAGACAGCGGGGACGCGCAGATCCTCGGCTCCGCCGTCACGCTGCACCCGTACGTGTTCGTCTCGGCGGACTCTCCTGACGGACGTGACAAGAACTACGACGCGGTCGCGCCGATCGCGGGTCCGGACGGCACTCAGTTCGCCACGTGGCGGTCGCCGGTGAATCCGGTGGGCACGTTCGCGCTGACCAACAAGTCGACCGAGGACGAGCGCATCGAGGCCATCAAGCTGCTCGACTACCTCGCGACGGACGAGGGCCAGATCCGCGCGTCGATGGGACCGGAGGGGGAGGCGTGGGTGCCCGCGGTCGACGGCGACCTCGCGCTCGATCCCGAGCTCGAGCCGACATTCCGTCCCATCACGTATGACGAGACCTCCAACGCCGCGTGGCGTTCGATGTCGCAGTACTGGGACTCGCTGGAGTTCCGCAACGCCCAGGTCGTGCCGGAGGACATCTACACGCCCGACGGATACGAGCGACGTCTGCTCTACGCGACGCAGGAGTACGAGCCCTTCCAGCCCGACGAGAGCGTGATCTTCCCGATCGAGAAGCTGTGGCCCGACCTCGAGACCTCGGCCGAGCTCGCGGAGCTGCAGACGAACATCGCCACCTACATCACGCAGGCCCAGGCGGAGTTCGTCACGGGGCAGCGCGACATCACGGACGACGGCGCGTGGGACGCGTACGTCGCCGACATCGAGGGCCTCGGGCTCGCACGCTACCTGGAGCTGCTGCAGACCGCGTACGACGCACTCTGATCGACACGGGATGCGCGGGACGGGTCATCCGTCCCGCGCATCTCTGCATTGCGGACCGTGGCGGGCTGGGCGCGAGAAGGGGACGGATGCCGATGGCATCCGTCCCCTTCTCTTCCGCTCGTCCCGAACGGTCAGCGCACGAGCGACTGGATGGCGGCGGCGGATGCGCCTCGCGCCCAGTCCTCGAAGGTGTGCGGACGGGTCAGGATGCGGCAGCGCGCCGCAGCGCCGAACGCGTGCGCCTCGAACGCGTCGTGCAGGGTCTTCTCGAACAGGTCGAAGTCCGAGACGCCCTCGCCGCCGATGATGACGACCTCGGGACCGGTGAGGTTCACGAGGGTGGCGATGGCCGTGCCGATGAGGCGGGCCGCTTCGCGGAATGCGGCGTCGGCGTCGGCGTCTCCGGCGTGGGCGAGAGCCACGGCTTCGTCGATCGCGACCGGCCGGCCGAGGGCACCGGAGACCGCCGCCTCGATCGCTCCGGTCGAGGCGGCGGCCTCGACGCAGCCGCGACGCCCGCACGGGCAGACGAGTGCCGGATCGGCGAGCGGCAGGTGCCCGATCTCGCCCGCGACACCGAACGCCCCGCTCACGACCTCTCCGTTGAGGTGCAGTCCGCTGCCGATCCCGCGTCCGATGGTGACGATCGCGAACGAGGCGGTGCCGAGCCCGACACCGAACCAGTGCTCTCCGATCGTCAGCGCGTGCACGTCGTTCTCGAGCGTGACGGGCCAGGGGAGGCGCTCCTGGAGCAGGTCGCCGAGCGGCACGTCCGCCCACCCCATGATGTTCGACTCGCGCACGATCCCGGCGATGCTGTCGACGTCACCCGACACCGACACTCCGACTCCCGCGATGGCCGACGCGCTCTCGCCGAGCTCGGCCGCGAGCGCGGCGACGACGTCGGAGATGGCGTCGATGACGGTGTGCGGATCGTCGGCGGGAAGCGCACGACGGGTGCTGGCGAGCACTGTCGTGGCGAGATCGGTCGCGACGGCGATGATCTCGTCGACGTTGACCTTGACGCCGATCATGACCATCGACTCGAGGACGATGGAGACAGGGCTCACCGGGCGTCCGGGGGTGCCGTCGCGATGCGAGGCGGGCGGCGCGTCGACGAGGCCGGCCGCGACGAGCGGGGCCACCGCCTTCGTGACGGCGGCCTGGGAGAGCCCCGTCTGGCGGGCGATGTCGATCCGGCTGATGGGACTGCGCGTCAGGATCGTCTCGAAGACCCGTGATCCCGCGTCGGACGCCGAGCGGATCAGGGTGGTTCGCGCTGCGGTGTCGTGGTCCATCAGGTCCTTCGTGTCGTGTCGGCTATCGTAGCGAATCCGCCGTGAGGCGGTCGGCTGTGCAGGCCCAGGTGCTCGGCCGCGAACTCCAGGGCGTTCTCCTCGTCGAGGTCTCCGCCGGCCTCGTGCCCGTTGTACGGCCACAGGACCACGGTCTTCTGGCCGCCGTACGCGGCGAATGCGGGCAGCACGGTCTCGGGCGGCGCGATGCCGTCGAGGAGTCCCGTGCTCAGCAGAGCCGGGGCCGTCGCACGCTTCGCGTGGTTGATCCCGTCGAAATATCGGAGCGTCTCGAGAGCCGCTGCGGCGTCGCCGCGCCGATCCGCGAAGTACTGGGTGAGCAAGGTGTACGGGTGCTCGGTGCTCAGCGTGGCGGCCCGGTCGAGTTCGCAGAGGAAAGGTGCCTGCACGATCGCGACGGCGAGGTCGGGGACCAGGCCGGCGATCGCCAGCGCGATTCCACCTCCCTGGCTCGCGCCCACCGCGCCCACGCGATCCGCGTCGACGACGTCGACGGCACGGAGCGCGTCGACGGCTCGCACGGCATCCGCATACACCCTGCGGTAGTAGTACTCCTGAGGCGAGCGGATGCCGCGGGTGAGGAATCCGCCGGCGGACGGACCGCCGTCGGCATGATCGTCGTCGGTGTCGCCGTGTCCCTGCCCCCGCGCGTCCACCACCAAGTGCGCGTAGCCCGCGGCAGCCCACCGCAGATCGCGCAGGGCATGACCTCGGCCGTTGCCGAAGCCGAAGAACTGCACGAGCCCGGGGAGCGGCTCCGCGGCACCGTGCGGCACGCGCAGCCAGGCATGGATCGGTGTTCCGCCGTACCCGCGGAACGACACGTCGTACACGTCTATCTGGGTGAGACGCGTGGGCAGCGGGGTCACGGAGAGGTCGAGCGGAAAGCTCCGAGTGCGAGCGATCGTGTCCGCCCAGAAGGCATCGAAGTCATCAGGCTCGGTCTGCGTGGTGGGGGCGACGACATCACGCACCTCACCGCGCACGGGACTCCTCCTGGTCGGCCGACGCGGAGAAGAGAAGATCATGATCGGCGAGGTCGATCCGAGCGCCCGGCGGCACAGCGATGATCGCCTCCCGCTCGCCGTTCGAGACGGAGACCTCCCTGTCGCGCTCGCCGGGGTTGCGGAGAGCACCCGAGATCACCCGCCCGTCCGCCCAGGCGAGGTCGAGCACGAGGCCCGGTCGCACGGCGATGCCCTGGACGTCTCCGTGGGTCCAGGATGCGGGGAGCGCGGGAAGCAGACGCACTGTGCGGCCGTGGCTCTGCACGAGCATCTCGGTGATCGCGGCGGGGAATCCGAGGTTGCCGTCGATCTGGAAGGGCGGATGCGTGCTGAAGAGGTTGGGGAGCAGGCCTCCCCACTCCGAGCCGTCGACGGGCCCGTGCCGCGTGGCGTCGCCGTCGAACGGCGTCAGTGCCTCCTCGAGCAGCGATGCGGCGATGTCACCCTGCCGTGCCCTGGCACGCAGTGCCACCTTCCACGCCCAGGACCAGCCCATGGCTCCCGGCCCGCGTGCGTCGATGAGCGCCACAGACGCGTCGAACAGCTCCGGAGTCCGCTCGGGCGTCACCTGGTCGAGCGGGAAGAGTCCGACCACGGGGGAGAGGTGCCGGTGCAGCGGTTCATGCTCGTCGACCTCTTCGGACCATTCGAGCAGTCGGCCGTCGGAGCCGACGCGCAACGGAGCGAGGGCTGCCAGCGCCTCGCGCACCTCGGCTTCCAGTGCGTCGTCGATGCCGAGTCGGCGGATCGCGACGAGCGCGCGCTCGAAGAGCGAGCCGATGAGGCTGAGATCCGACGTCGCGGTCAGGCCGAGCGGCGTCGGCAGACCGTCGGCGGCCACATAGGAGTTCTCGGGGGCCGTCGACGGCGAGGTGTGCAGGTGCCCGTCGGGGCCCGGAGTCAGCCAGTCGAGGCAGAACTCCACCGCGCCCCGCATCAGCGGCCAGATGCGAGCGCGGAGCAGCTCATCGTCGCCACCGAACTCGTACGCGTCCCAGAGGTTGTGGGTGAGCCAGACTCCGCCCATCATCCAGATCGCCCAGCTCGCCGCCCCGTGCCCGTCGCCGACCGGCAGGCTCCACCCCCAGACGTCGCTGTTGTGATGCGCCACCCATCCGCGTGTTCCGTACAGCTCCCTGGCGGTGTCGGTGCCCGTGCGGGCGAGGCGCTCGACGAGGGAGATCAACGGCTCGAGGACATCAGGATCGAGCAGCATCGGCGCCGCCCAGTAGTTCATCTCGGTGTTGATGTTGATCGTGTAGTTCGACGACCAGGCCGGTTGCAGCTGGTCGTTCCAGATGCCCTGGAGGTTGGCCGCAGGGCTGCCGGCACGAGAGCTCGACGCGAGGAGGTACATCCCGAATTCGGCGGCGATCGTCGCGCGGAGCAGGGGGTCGGAGCCTCGGAGAACGTCGCGATCGACGCTCCACTCGCCCTCACGCCGACTGCCGATCGCGAATCGCGCCCGAGTCATGCGGCGCCGGTCGGCGACGTGCTCGGCGAGGAGAGACGAGGCGTCGCGCTGAGCCGCGGCCTCCGCCCTCTCTCGTGCGCGATCCCGGATCGCCTCGCGTGAGGCGATCCGCCAGTCCCCGTCGGCGTCGGCCCACCACGACCCGGCGCGCGACGAAGTGGACAGGGCGATCAGCAGGCGGCGGGCATGGCGGACGACGATGCGATCGTCGTGGCGACCCACCTCGCCATCCGAGTCGAGGGAGACGGCGACGGCCGCGTAGGCGTCGAACTCGGCATCGTCGTCGGCGTAGCGCAGGGGGTCGACGGAGTCCTCGTGCAGCGGGGCGCCGTCGATCGGAACCTGCACATCCAGCACGAGCGCGTCGGACGCGTCGACGACGCGACCGCGGAGCGGGGTGGACAGCTCGACGGTGGTCTCGAACTCGTGGTCCGAGGTGAGCTCGATGATCAGGGCGTGAGCCGGAGCCGAGACCCAGGACCGTCGCGTCACTCGGCCGGCGGGGGTGCGCAGTGACTCGACGAGGGTCGCCCTGTCGAGATCGAGGATGCGAGCGGGGACGGTCTCATCCGATCGAGCGTCCGCCACGCGCACGAGCAGATCGGCGAGAGGGAGGAACTCCTGCGAGTAGGGGCCCTCGAACGCCATCAGCAGCTCCTCCGCCCGGCGCACGTCGGCGGCAGCGAGGGCCTCACGGACGGCCGCGAGCCGTTCGGGACCGGCACCCCCGTCACGCACCTTCTGCAATGCGCGCGCGGGGCCGTCGGGCGTTCCCGACCAGATCGTCGAGTCGTTCAGCTGATAGTGGCCGTCGGAGCCGCCGAACGCCATCGCGCCGATGCGGCCGTTGCCGAGGGGCGTCGCCTCCTCCCAGCGGGTGGCGGGGGCGTCCCAGGTGAGGCGCAGGGTGTCGGTCATCGCACTCCGGTGTGTTCGATCGATCTCGATGTCACCGTCAGCGTAGGTGGCATTAATTGCCGCTGTCAAGTAATCCGACCGCCCTGCGCCTGACCAGGTCAGAACTGCAGGAGGACCTTGCCCACCCGGCCCGCGGTGTTGCTTGCGCGGACTGCCTCTGCGGCATCCGCCGCATCGAAGACGCCGGCGACGGGCAGGGTCAGCGTGCCGTCGCTGACGCGCTGGATCAGTTCGCCGAACAGGGCGCCGCGCGTGCCGGCATCCATGGTCTGGATCACCTTGCTGCCCCAGAAGCCCTTGACGGTCGCCTGCTTGAAGATGACGTCGCCCGAGGCGATCTCCATCGTGGGGGAGTTCATGGCACCGAACGCGACGAGAGTGCCACCCTCGCCGAGGAGCGACAGGACGTCGCCGGCCGACGAGCCGCCCACCGAGTCGATGCCGAAGGCGACGTGCGCGCCACCGGTGATCGCGGCGACCTGCTCGCGCCAGTCGTCCGCATCCGTGGAGACCACGTTCTCGATGCCCTGCTCGCGCAGTTCATCGACCCCGGCCGAGCGCCGGACGAGCCCGATGACGTTGATGCCACGAGCGGCGCCGAGCTGTGCCAGCATGCGACCGACCGCGCCGTTCGCCGCGTTCTGGACGATCCAGTCGCCCTTCTCGGCGCCCAGGAAGTGCAGCAGGCTGATGGTGCTGAACGGCATCGACACGAGCTGCGCGGCGCTCTCGTCGCTGAGCGACTCCGGCACGGGGATGAGGCCCGCGGCGTTCGCGACGACGTACTCCGCCCAGGCGCCGAAGGTGCCGCCCGTCGCGACGCGCTGACCGACGGAGAGATCGTCGACGCCCTCGCCGAGAGCATCCACGATTCCCAGAGCCTCGGTGCCCGATGCTGCCGGGAGCTCCGGCTTGAAGCCGTAGGTGCCGCGGATCGTCCACAGGTCGTGGTTGTGGATGGGGGAGAGGACGATCTTCAGTCGGACCTGGCCGGGGCCGGGCTCCGGCGTCGGACGCTCGGTGACGGTGAGGACCTCTTCGGGTTCTCCGAAGGTCTCGTGGGTGAGGGCGCGCATGATGTTCTCCTTGTGGGATCGGTCGTGGTGGAGGTCGAGCGGGATCAGTCGTCGGAGACGGTGATCGCGACGTCGATGTTGCCGCGCGTCGCGTTGGAGTACGGGCAGACCTGGTGGGCGGCGTCTGCGAGCGCCTGAGCCTGCTCGTGCGGAAGGTCGGGGATGACGACCTCGAGCTGCACGGCGAGGCCGAATCCGCCCTCGCCGTTCGACCCGATCTGCACGCGGGCCCCGACCGACGAATCGGTGATCTTCACCTTCTGCGCACGCGCGACGGTCTGCAGCGCGGAGTGGAAGCAGGCGGCGTAACCGGCCGCGAACAGCTGCTCGGGGTTGGCGCCGTCGCCGCTGCCGCCCATCTCCTTCGGGATGGCGAGGTCGAGGTCGAGTCGGCCCTCGCCTGTGGTGACGCGGCCGTTTCGTCCGGCTCCGGTGGCGAGTGCTTCGGCGGTGTAGAGAGCGTCCATCGTGTGGACTCCTTCCGGGTTGGGGTCAGTCGGCGAGCTGCAGGCGTGCGGTGAGCTCCTGCAGCTCGGTGATCAGGCGGTGACGCTGGTCGTCGTCCTGCATTCCGGCGAGGGCGGCGATCTTGGTGTGAACCGGAGCGACTTCAGTGCGCAGAGCCATGCCGGTGTCGGTCAGTCGCACGGTGACGACGCGCTCATCGGCCGTGCTGCGGGCCCGCGCGACGTAGCCCGCCTGCTCGAGGCGGCGGACCAGGGGGGAGAGGGTGCCGGAGTCGAGCTGCATGGCGTCGCCCAGCGAGCCGATCGTCTGCTCGCCCTCCATCCAGAGGATCGCGAGCACGAGGTACTGCGGGTAGGTCAGACCCCACGGCGCCAAGAGGGCACGGTACGCCTGCGTCGTCGCTCGGGCGGCGGAATACAGCGAGAAGCACACCATCTCATCGGTCACGGCCATACCTCGAGTATTGCACGCGATTAAATTGTGCACAACCGATCTGAGCTCGTCGACCGGACGACGTCGTTCGCTCAGAGGAGCCCTGAGATGCCCTTCTGCAGCTGGAGGGCGCCGATCACGAGCAGCAGAGCGGCGTTCATCACGTGGGTGTTTCCGGCAACCCATCGTCGGGCGGAGTCGAGCAGCGGCTGCGAGCGCTCGCCTCGGATCGCGACGTAGAACACCGGCACCGCGATGGGCAACGTCCCGACGACCACGAACGCCAGCGCGACCCAGACCGCGTCGTCGCCGACCTGCGCGAGCGAGATGTCGAGCGCCGCGATGATGGCGCAGGACGCGTCGACGGGGTTCAGCACGAAGAGCGCCAGCCCGAGGAATCCGGTGCGCACGGGTCGGAACGTCTCGACGGCATGCAGCCACCCCGGCAGCTGCGGAGCGGCCGCGACCACCTGCTGCGGCGAGGATGCGGCGGCCATCTGACGGATGCGCGCAGAGCCCTTGCGGTAGACCCAGACGGCGGCGCCCGCGAGGAACAGTCCGATCACCAGGCGGAGGATCGGTACCCAGAGCGGCGGTTCGCGAAGCCCGTGCACCTCGAAGACGCCGAAGAGCCAGAGAGCCAGCGCCAGAAGGCCGGCGAGCCCCACGACCCACCCGATCAGGAACGCGATGCCGTTCGCACTCGCCCGTCGGGAGAGCAGCACGGCCACCAGAGCCATGATCGCCAAGGGGCTCAGGACGACTCCGAGCGCGACGGGGATGAGTGTGACCAGCAGCTCACCCATGGCCGGCCTCATCCGTCATCGCGAACCTCCCCGCGCACGATCCGGCGCGCTGATCTCAGAGTGCACCGAGGACGGCGCGGATGGCGTGTCCCTCACCCGATGCGGGTGAGGGCTCGCGGGACGGTGTCGTCGGTGACGTGGCGACGTGGAATCGCTCCCACCGACTGGTGATCGTCAGGGAGACATGCTCTTGTCCGATATACCGCCCGTCGCTACTTTGAGGGCATGGCCTCCCCCACGCGCCTGTCTCGTCCTGTACCCGCTGTGCGCTTCCGCCCTCCGGAACGACAACCGGGAGGCGTGCGGCGAGCGCGGGTGAACGATGCGCTGATCGAGGCGGCGAGAGGGCGGCATCTCAGCGTCGTCAGCGCTCCGAGCGGGTACGGCAAGACGACGGCGGTCGCCGAATGGGCATCCGGCACCGACGAACTGGCCTGGCTCGCTCTGACTCCGTCGGATGCGGAAGCCGGATTCCTCGCGCAGGGAGTGGTCGATGCGCTGATCGTCGGCAGTGAGAGAGCGGGCCGCTCCCTCGCCCTCACACGCGGTCTCCTCGACCCGATGCGTGCCTACGCCGAGATCTGCGAGGTCCTCGAGACGGTCGACGACATCGTGCACCTCGTGATCGACGACGCGCAGCGAGCCGGTGAGCACTGGCGAGACGGACTGCTCGGACTGCTGGCCGAACAGCCGCCGGACAATCTCCACCTGGTGCTCGTGGGAACGACTCTCCTGGACATCACGCTGTCGCGGGAGCATCTGATGGACCCCGGCGCCTTCGTCGGATCCGACACACTGCGCTTCACGCGGTCCGAGATCGAGCGGATCGAGGGCGTGGGGGCGACGGGGCTGGACGCAGAGACCATCCTGCGCGAGACGCACGGATGGCCGATCGCCGTGAAGCTCGTGGCGATCGGCGGGGCGCGCCCCTCATCCGACGCCGCCACGGCATCCGCGTTCCTCGGCGACTACGTGCGCGACCACGTGCTCAGCGCGCTGCCTGACGAGACCAGAGAGTTCGTGCTCGATGCCGCCATCTGCCATGAGCTCACGCCAGAGCTCGCGAGCGCTGTGACCGGGCGTGCTGATGCGGCGTCGCTGCTCGACGACTGCGTGAGGCTCGGGCTCTTCCTCGACCGGTTCGAGGCGCCGCACGGTGTCGTCTACCGCTGGCATGGCTCGTTCGCTCGGCAGTGCATCGAGATCGCTCGCAAGGATCCCGAGCGCAGCGCCGAGCGTCATAGACGCGTGGCGCAGTTCTGCGAGGCCACCGATCCCCTGATGTCGGTCGCGCACTCGCTGCGGGCGAACGATCCGACGGGGGCCAGAGCCACCTTCATGCGCCACTGGATGCGTCTGGTCATGGGAGTGTGCGCGGCCGAGGTCGAGCGCCTCGCCACCGTCCTGCTGGGCTATCACCCGGACGACGCCGAGATCTTCGCCGTCCGAGCCTGCGCGACGGATGTGCTGGGCGAGCATCATCTCGCCCGCGAGCTGCTGGATCGTGCCGAGGCCGCACACCAGCGCGCCGGGGGAGGATGCTCGACGACCCTCGCGATCGCACAGCTGTTCGTCGCCGATGACCGCGAGCACGCGATGTCGGCGGGTTCCACGTTGCGTTCGCTGCTCGCCAGCTCGAAAGAGCTCATGGTCGACCGCGCCGCCGTCAACTACCTCATCGGATGGTCGGAGATCCGGCATCCCACCAACCCCACGCTTCCGGCCGAGTACTTCGGCGCCGCAGCCAGAGAGATCGAGGGCTCGGGCGAGGTGGGGCTGTGGAAGCGGGCGCTCGGCCACCTCGCATTCGGCCAGACCTGGGAGGGCCGGTTCACGGATGCGGAGAGAACCCTCGCCGAGATCCAGGCACCCGGCACCGCGCTGTCGGCCGCGATCGGCTATGCCGGCGGCAGCACCTCAGCAGCAGCCGGTCTGGTCGCCTACTGGGCGGGTGAGACCGGCGATGCGGTGCGGCACTTCGAGGCGGTGCTTCTGACCAGCGGGCATGACCCGTCATTCACGGCGGTCGCCCGGATGATGCTGGCGTACGCGGCCGCAGAGGGAGGCGACGCCGCAGCATGCCGACGGGCTGCGATCGGCGTCCAGGACATCCCCCTCGAACTGCTCCACGGCGTCTCGTGGCCCGTGTTCCGAGAGTCGGCCATCGCACTCCTCGAGGAGGCCGTCGGAAACGAGGAGCGAGCCCTGCGGATCGCTCGCCGACACCTGGCGATCCCCGACCTCCCCCTCATCGGCGTCGCGCTCGCCGGGGTGCTCCGCCGGGGTGGAGACTACGCCGCGGCGTTGGAGATGCTGCGATCCATGCGCATCTTCGCGGAGGTCTCGTACGTCAAGTCATCGACGCTGATCACGGCCGCGGTCATGCGCCGTCACGTGGGCGATCACGACAAGGCGCATGACCTGTGCGAGGCGGCGATCGCGGTCGCGTCAGGCGAGAACGTGCGTCTGCCGTTCGGGCGCCGGGAGACGGCTGTCCGGCGACTCCTCAGCGAGCACGTGCACCATGGCTCCGAATTCGAGGACTTCATCGGCCGATGCCTGGCATCGGATGCAGCGAGTCCCGTGACCGGCTCGCTGTCCGACCGTGAGAGAGACGTCTTCCGGCAGCTGCAGACCTCTCGCACCCTCCCGGAGATCGCGAGCGAGCTGGGCCTGTCCATCAACACGGTGAAGACCCATCAGCGGTCGATCTATCGCAAACTGGCGGTGTCGTCGCGACGGGAGGCCGTGCGGACCACGCTGTGAGGCGCAGGCTCCGCACCCGGGTGATATCCCACCTCAGGTGCGGCGACGCGCGCGCTCCCAGACGGCGTTGGCCGTCGCCGCGGACACGGAATAGATTCCGATGAGCGGGTGGCCGAGACGGGCGAGGTCGGAGGAGAGCTGTGCGAACCACATCGGCTCCACGAGAACCACGGCTGCCCAGGCGCCGACAGGGAGCTCCATCGCGATGCGCCGGGCGTCGTCGCTGCCGACCAGGCCTGCGATCTGCAGTGACAGGCCGGCGAGCGAGAACTCGGCTTCGTCGATCTCGGTGAGGTCGTAGCCCCCTTCGCTCCGTCGATGCAGGAGGAAGAAGTCGAGCAGCTGCACCGTGCTGCTCTCGACCTGGCGCAGCAGCGACTCGAGCAGTGCAGGACTGGGACGGTCGGATCCGATCCTCACGACGAGGATCTGCACATCCCCGAGTTCGCGAGGCATCTGTCCGCCCGCCCCAGTCTCGGCTGTCAGGCCAGGGCCCGGGCCTTGATGGAGGCGAACTCCGCCTCGGTGATGGTTCCGGAGGCCAGGAGCTTGGCCGCCTTGTCGATCTCGTCGCTCGGGCTGCTGCCTGCGACGCTGCGGATGTAGCTGTCGGCCGCGTGCTGCTGCGCCTGCATGGACGAGACGTTGCGCTCTGCCATGCCGGGGCCGCGGGCGATCAGGTACACCAGTGCGGTGAGGAAGGGCACGAAGACCAGGAAGATGATCCACAGCGCTTTGAGCCATCCGTTCAGCGCATGGTCACGGAACAGGTCGGCGACGATGTTGAAGAGCACCATCAGGTAGGAGATGAATACGAAAGCCCAGAAGAACCACCAGATGATGGCCCAGAAGCTATCCCATATGGACATTGCAGACTCCTCTCGTTGAGTTTCTGTCTGTGGTGATAGTGGCACCGAGCATCATCGAAATCGCCGCCCCCTCACCCGGAGCGGGCGAGCGGCCGCCCGGACCCGTCCGGACGCCTCGATACAGTCCTCGTGTGGATGTGACCGACCCGCAGGATCCTGTGGCCACGCCGGCGACCCCGTCGCGGTGGGGTCGTCTGCAGCGAGTGCTCCCCGCGCATCCGCTGCGCTCGGGTTTCGCGGTCGCCCTCGGAGTGCTTCTCGCGATGGCGCTCGCCGCCACCATCGCGGGCATCTCCACCGTGCTGATGTCGATCTTCCTCGGCGTCTTCCTCGCCCTCGGGCTCGATCCGGCGGTGCGGGCGCTGGAACGCCGCGGCGTGCGCCGCCCCATCGGCGTCGCGATCGTCGCGGTCGCTTTCCTGCTGCTCGTCGTCGCGATCCTGCTCGTCGTCGTTCCGGCCATCGTGCGTCAGCTCGCAGCGGTGGTCGTCGGCGCGCCCGAGACGATCGAGTCGATGCAGCAGAGCCAGTGGTACCTCGATCTCGAACGCAACCTCGGCGTCGACCTCTCGGCAGTGGTCGCGGAGGGGGTGCAGTCGCTCACGACCCTGTCATCGTTCCTGACGATCTCGGGCGGGGTCCTGAAAGCGGGATTCGGAGTGGTCGGGGCGGTGTCGAGCTTCGTGATGGTCTCGGTGCTGACGCTCTACTTCGTCGCGTCGCTGGAGAGCATCAAGCAGTCAGCCGCTCGGCTCGTCCCCGCCTATCGGCGAGCGAGCTTCTCACGACTGCTCGACGAGGTGACGTCGTCGGTGGGCGGGGTGGTCGCCGGGGGAGTCACGCTGTCGTCCATCAATGCGGCCGTGGTGCTCGTCCTCCAGCTGCTCGTGGGGTCGCCCGCGCCCGCGGTGCTGGCGATCGCCGCGTTCTTCGTCACCCTCGTGCCGATGATCGGGTCACTGGTCTTCCTCGTGATCGGCGGCATCGCCACGCTGTTCGTGAGCCCGACGGCTGCGCTGATCTTCATGATCGCGTACTTCGCCTACATCCAGATCGAGGCCTACGTCGTCACGCCGCGGGTGATGGGTCGCGCTGCCGCCGTGCCGAGCGTGCTCGTGATCATCGGCGCGATGATCGGCGCCACGCTTCTCGGTCTGCTCGGGGCGCTCGTCGCGATCCCGATCACCGCATCGATCCTGATCGTCATCCGCCAGGTGTGGATCCCGCGCCAGGACAGCGAGACGACGCCGCCGATCGAGTGACCGGCGTCCTTCACCCGCTTCGGGTGAGCGGCGGCGTCTCCGCTGACGCACCGATGTCAGCATGGGCACATCGTCCCGCATCGAGGGCGCGAGCGCGGAGGTGACGAGGTGCAGAGACCGCTGGCCGGCGTCACCCGTCACAACCTCGTGCGCGAGCTGCTTGCCGGCGTCACGCTCCTCGCGATCGCGATCCCCCTGAACATCGGGTATGCGCAGATCGCAGGACTTCCCCCGACCGCAGGGCTCTACGCACTCGTCGTGCCGACGATCGTCTACGTGCTGGTCGTCTCGTCGAGACAGCTCGTCGCCTCGCCGGACGCGGCGGCGGCGGCGCTGGTCGCCTCCTCGATCGGAGGCCTCGCCGCGGCCGGCTCAGACGACTACATCACCATGGCACTCGCGCAGGCGATCATCTGCGGCGTCATGTTCGTGCTGCTCGCGGTCTTCAAACTGGGATTCCTCGCGAACTTCCTCTCGAAGCCGATCCTGGTCGGATTCGTCGGGGGCCTGGCCCTCGACATCCTCGTCTCGCAGATCGCCAAGATGCTGGGCGTCTCGATCGATTCAGGCGGCGAGTTCGTCGACAAGCTGGCGGGTCTCGTCGGGGGTCTCGGCACCACGAACCCGTGGTCGCTTGCGATCTCCATCGCGTCGGTCGCGATCCTCGTGCTGGGTCGGCGGATGCTGAGCGCGGTGCCCTGGGCGCTCGTCGTGATGGTGCTCGCCACCGTGGTGGTGCTCGGCACCGGCCTCGCGGATCGTGGCGTGGCCGTGCTCGGCGAGGTGCCTGCGGGCGCACCGACCCTCACCTGGCCCGTGCTCGACTGGCAGACGTGGCTGCTGCTCGTGCCGTCGGCCATGGCTCTGACCCTCGTGACCACGGCCGAGGGGCTGCTCGTCTCCCGCTCGTACGGCGAGAAGCGGCATTACCGCACGTCTCCGAACCGAGACCTGCTCGCGTTCGGCGTCGCGAACATCGCCGCCGGGGCCCAGGGCAGCTTCGCCGTCGGGTCGTCGACCAGCCGCACAGCGGCGATGGACCAGTCGGGCTCGCGCACCCAGCTGCCCTCGCTCGTGCTCGCCGCCGGGACCCTGCTGCTGCTGCTGTTCGGCACCGGACTGCTCGAGGACATCCCCTCGCCGGCGATCGGCGCGATCGTGGGGGTCGCGATCCTCCCGCTGCTGGGCATCAGGGAATTCGCCGCACTGTGGCGGATCGATCGGTTCGAGTTCGCCATCGGCGCCGTGTGCTTCCTGGTGACGCTGTTCGTCGGTTCCATCCCCGGCATCCTGATCGCCTTCGTGCTCGCTCTCATCAACCTGGCGCGTCGCGCGTCGAGCCCGGCGATCGACGTGCTCGCCGACGATGATCGGCCGACGGCATCGCTGCTCGACGCCGCGCAACCGGGCGCCATGACCGCGCCCGGGATCGTCGTGGTGCGGATGGCTGCGCCGCTGTTCTTCGCGAACGCGGATGCGTTCGCGACGGCGGTGCGCTCGGCGGTCGAGGCGCCGGGGCCGGGTGCCGTGCGCCACCTCGTCATCGACATGGAGGCGGTCACCGATGCGGATGTCACCGCGGCGGAATCGTTCGAGAGCCTCATGGAGTCGATGCGATCCCAGGGCGTGACGGTGTCGTTCAGCCGTCTGCGCGCATCGGCGGAAGACCGACTGAAGAAGCTGGGGATCCTCGACGATCAGAGGGTCTTCGACACCAATCGTGCGGCGATCGAAGAGCTCAGCGCGCGCGCACCGTCAGAGAGAGGAACACGAGATGAATGATTTCCGCTACGGACCCGTGGAGTACTACCTCGTCGGGTTCGAGGGGAGGCATCCGGATCCGAGCATCTTCGGAGCGCTGGACGACCTCATAGGCGCGGGGACGGTGCGACTGCTCGACGTCGTCGTCCTCGCGAAATCGGACGACGGGGAGATCGAGGTCTTCGACCTCGAAGCGGGCGAGGTGCCAGGCGTCAGCGAGCTCGACCCGCTGGCCGCAGGCCTCGCCGGCGACGAGGACATCGAGATGCTCGCCGAGCTCGTGCCCGCCGGCAGCTCGGCCGCGATCGTCGTGCTCGAGCTCGCCTTCGCGAGGGCGCTCGCCGAGAACCTCGCACGTGCCGGGGGAGAGGTGCTGCGGACCGACCGCATCCCCGCCCCGGTCGTCAACGCCATGATGGACATCCTCGAGCAGGAAGGAGAGTGACATGCCTCTGAGGAGATTCGGCCGTCCGGGACTGATCGGACTCGCCGCGAGAACAGCAGTCGTCGCAGGAACCGCGTCGGCGGTGTCGGGGGCGTCGATGCGTCACCAGCAGCAGCGGGCGGAAGGACAGTACGAGCAGCAGCAGTACGAGGCCGCCCAGCAGCAGGCGCAGATAGATGCCGCAGCCCAGAACGCGGCGGCGCAGTACGCAGCCGCTCCCGCAGCTCCCCCTGCGCCTCCGGCTGCGGGCGGCGCAGACGACATGATCGCCAAGCTCCAGCAGCTGGCATCGCTGCGAGACTCCGGCGTGCTGTCGGAGGAGGAGTTCTCCGCGGCGAAGCAGAAGCTGCTGAGCTGAGCGGCCGAGCGGGCGAGGAGAGGGAGACGTCATGGGTTCGGTGATCGGTCAGCTGCTGCCGCTCGCGGTGGGCATCGCGATCAGCCCGCTGCCGGTGATCGCCGGCATCCTGATGCTGATGTCTCCCCGCGCCCGCTCCACAGGGGTCGGCTTCCTCGTCGGATGGCTCGGGGGGATCGTGATCGTGGCTGTGCTGTTCGCCGCCCTCTCGTCGGTCCTCCCGGACCAGTCCGGCGACGGAGCCACTCCGATTCTCGGGGTGGTGCAGCTCGTCCTCGGTGTGCTGATGCTGCTCATGGCGGTGCGCCAATGGCGGGGTCGGCCGAAGCCGGGCGCACAGCCCGAGATGCCGAAGTGGATGGCGCAGATCGACGGGATGACGTTCTTCGCGGCACTCGGGCTCGGACTGCTGCTCGCGGCGCTGAACCCCAAGAACCTGCTGCTCGGAGCCAGTGCCGGCGTGACTCTGGGTGGCGCAGGGCTCGGTGTCGGAGACATGGTCGTCGTGGTGGTGATCTACACGATCCTCGCGTCGTCGACGGTGTTGATCCCGGTCGTCGGATTCCTGCTCGCGTCGGAGCGCCTGCGCGCGCCGCTGGGCAGATTGCGCGACTGGCTGCAGGCGGAGAACGCCGTCATCATGACGGTGCTGCTTCTCGTGCTGGGTGTGGTGATCATCGGCAAGGGCATCGCCGCCTTCGGGTGAGCGACGCAGAACGGAGGGGACTCGGATGAGTGAACTGGATGAGCTCCGCGAGCGCGTCGTCGCGCTCGAACGGGAGAACGACGAACTCCGCACGCCGAAGAAGCGACGATTCCGAGCGAAGAGCGTCGTCGGTGCGATCCTGCTCGTGCTGGCTGTGGTGCTCGCGCCCGTCGCCGCGATGGGAACCTGGGCCCGTCTGCAGTTGGTCGACACCGAGCGCTTCGTCGCCACATTCGCCCCGCTCGCGTCCGATCCGGATGTGCAGGATTTCGTCGCCGATCAGGTGACCACCGCGATAGACGAGCAGGTCGACATCTCGGCGGTCGTCGGCGAGGTGTTCGACGGCATCCGGTCGCTCGGGCTTCCACCGCGCGCCGACACGGCGATCTCGCTGCTCGAGGGCCCCGCCGCGAACGGCGCGATCTCGCTGATCGACGGAGTGGTGCGCGATGTGGTGCGGTCAGACCAGTTCGCCGACATCTGGACGCAGTCGCTGCGCTTCACCCATGAGCGGGCCACGGCGATCATCCAGAACGCACCGGGCACGGCGGTGCAGCTCGGCGACGACGGCGCGGTCACGATCGAACTCGGAGTGGTGATCGACCGGGTCAAAGAGGCGATGTCGGAGCGCGGGATCGGCCTCGCCGACGTGATCCCCGACATCGACAGGTCGATTCCCATCGCCCAGGCGGATGCCCTCGCACTGGTGCGCACGGTGTACCAGGTCGCGGACATCGGCGGCTTCTGGCTGCCGTGGCTCGTGCTCGGCCTCTTCGTCGCCGGCGTGCTGCTGATGCGCGATCGACCTCGAGCGCTCTTCTGGTCGAGCGCAGGTTTCGCTCTCGTGTTCCTGCTGCTCACGGCGGGCATGGGCATCGGGCGAGGTGTGTTCATCCGCGCGGTGAGCCCGTCGATCATGTCGGCCGCGGCGGCGACGGCGCTGTTCGAACAGCTCACGTCGCTCCTTGCGGGAACGATCGCCGCGCTCGCACTCGTCGGTGTGCTGATCGCGATCTGGGCGTGGCTCGCAGGCTCGGGTCGAACGGCGGTCGCGTTCAGGGGACTCCTCGAGAGCGGGTTCTCGGCCGTACGCGGTGCGGCCGAGAAGCGAGGCCTCACGACCGGTGCCTTCGGTCGAGGGGTGGACCGCTTCCGAGGTCCGATCTTCCTCGTCGGTGCGCTCGCGGCGATGACGCTGCTGATCGTCACGCGACCGGTGTCGTTCGGGGTGGTCATCGGAGTCGGAGCGGGCCTGCTGGTCCTCGCGATCCTCATCGAGCTGCTGCGTCGGCCGGAGGGGGACGCGGACATCGCGCCAGTGGCACGTGATCCGCGAGCCGAACCGGTGTCGGAGACTCTGACGGAGCGTGCTCCGGATGCCGTGAGCTAGCCCGGCCCCGGCGGCGCTCACCCTCGACGGGTGAGCGCCGCTGCATTCGACACGGATCAACGCAGAAGATGGGCGCATGACGGACGACTCGACACCCGAACGCACGAGAGCCACGCGGATCCTCGACATCGTCACGGTCGTCCTGCTCTCGATCACCGCGGTCGTCACGGCCTGGTGCGGATTCGAGGCGTCGAAGTGGGGCGGCGAGATGTCGATCGCCTTCAGCCAGGCATCCAGTGCCCGAGTGCAGGCGGCGTCGGCCCAGTCGACAGCCCAGGCCGCGCGTCAGTACGACCTCACCATCTACACCGAGTGGGTGCTGGCGGAGGCGGACGGCAGGCAGGAGCTGGTGCAGTTCATCGAGCAGCGGTTCACCCCCGAGTTCACGGTCGCGTTCGACGCCTGGATCGCTGAAGACCGCGAATCGCAGGGACCGTTCGTGATGGAGGAGTACGTGCCCCCGGGCACGAGGGAGGCCGAGGAGCTCAACGCGCGAGCCGATGCGAAATTCGACGAGGCCCTCGCCAACAACCAGCGTGGCGACGACTATTCGCTGCTGACGGTGCTGTTCGCCCTGGTGCTGTTCTTCGCCGCACTGTCGCAGCACCAGAGCGCGGTCTGGCGGCGCAGGACATTCCTCGCACTCAGCGGTGTGATCGCCCTCGTGGGGCTCGTGATCCTGCTGACGTTCCCGATCAAGATCTGACTCCGCTCCGATGCAGATGACCGGGGACGAGGTGCGGCGGCGCTGGTTGCGCTATCGGCGTCGGTTCGGCTCGCGCCGCACCATCCTCAGCGATCTGAAGGCCGGAATCGTGCTGGGGGTCGAGAGCGTCCCCGACGGGCTCGCGTCGGGTCTGCTCGCCGGGGTGAACCCCGTGATGGGGTTGAACGCCTACATCGTCGGGACGTTCGCCGGCGCGCTGGCCACCGGATCGGTCTTCATGTCCGTGCAGGCGACAGGCGCGATGGCGGTGATCATCGCCGATGTGCCCGAGGTCCACGGAGACGACGGCATGGGCGCGATGGCGATGCTGACCGTGATGGCAGGCATCGTGATGCTGGTGCTCGGCGTCGCACGGCTGGGCAGCCTCGTGCGCTTCATCCCGACGGCGGTGCTGATCGGATTCGTCAACGCCGTCGCCGTCAACATCGTGCTCAGTCAGCTCGAGAACTTCACGGGGTTCGACAGCGATGCCGACGCTCGTCTGCTGAGGGTCGTCGACATCGCCGCGAACCTGCTGCAGATCAGCTGGTGGTCCGTGATCGTGGGCACCGTCACGATCGGACTGATTCTTCTGCTCGAGCGCACCCCGCTCGGCGCGCTCTCGATGGTCGTCGCGATCATCGTCGGATCCGCGCTCGCCGTGGTGCTGCCCGACGGCGCGGTCGCGACGATCTCCGACGTGGCAGAGGCGGGTCGGAGTCTTCCCTCGATCTCCTTGCCCGACCTGTCGATGATCTTCGTGCTCATCGTCCCCGCGCTGTCGCTCGCACTGGTCGGTCTCGTGCAGGGAGCCGCGATCTCCGGGTCCATCCCGAACCCCGACGGTCGCTACCCCGATGCCTCCGCCGACTTCCGCGGGCAGGGCATCGCCAACATCGCCACCGGGATGCTGCAGGGCATCCCCGTCGGAGGATCCATGTCGGCGACGGCGCTGTCCCGGGCAGCAGGGGCCCGCAGTGCGGCCGGCAATCTCATCGCCGCCGTCGTGATGGTGCTCAGCGTGCTCGTGTTCGGGCCGCTCATCGGATACATCGCCATGCCCGCGCTCGCCGGCCTCCTGATCCTGGTCGGAGTCCGCACGGTCAAGCCGCGGCAGATCGTCATGGTGTTCAAGACGGGCGCCGTGCAGATCGCCGTGTTCCTCGTCACCTTCGCGCTCACGCTCCTCATCCCGCTGCAGTACGCGGTGCTCGCCGGTGTCGGTCTCGCCGTGGTGCTGCAGATCGCACGCCAGTCGAATCGGGTGCGGGTGCGTCGGTGGGTGTTCGACGAGCCGAACGGGCGCCCGATCGAGCAGGATCCGCCCCCGACCCTCGAACCGGGGGAGACGGTCGTGCTGACCCCCTACGGCAGTCTGTTCTTCGCCTCCGCGCCCTCGTTCCGTCAGCAGCTGCCCGACGCCGAGCACAGCAGCCCCGGAGCATTCGTGATCATCCGCCTCCGCGGCACGGACGAGCTGGGAGTGACCTTCCTCACGATGATCCGCACCTACGCCCAGGAGCTTGCGGCGGTGGGGGCCACTCTGATGGTCGCGGGCGTCGGCCCCCGGGTGCAGGCGCAGCTGGCCTCGACGGGCGTGCGCGCCGTCGTCGGCGAGGAGAACATCTTCGTCGAGCAGCCCCGACTCGGAGACGCGCTGCAGGACGCGCTCGCCGAGGTGTCGCGTCGCCGACTCGACGCCGGGTGATCGATGTCCCTCACCCTTCACGGGTGACGCGTGAGGGTGGGTGGATCGCGGCATGACTAGCCTCCTCGGGACGGACCATTTCTCATACGGCGAAGGAGAGACGATGTCGGAATTCAACGCGGACTTCTCGGGCAGGATCGAGCTGGACGTCCGAGACTCGGTGCCCGACTGGTCGCCGTACGAGCTGTCGGTGGCACCCGAGGGGGCGCCGAACGTGCTGGTGGTCCTCTACGACGACACCGGCCTCGCCTCCTGGTCCCCGTACGGTGGACGCATCAACATGCCGACCATGGATCGCCTCGCGCAAGCGGGTCTCACGTACACGCAGTGGCACACCACGTCGCTGTGCTCGCCGACCCGGTCGACCATGCTCACCGGCCGCAACCATCACGTCAACCGTGCGGGCGTGATCATGGAGGGTACGAACGGCTTCCCGGGGTTCGCGGGGCGGCTCCCTGCCGAATGCGCCACGGTCGGTCAGATCCTGCAGCAGAACGGATACTCGACGTTCTGGGTCGGCAAGAACCACAACGTCCCCGAGGAGGACGTCGCCCCGGGCGGCAACCGCTCGATGTGGCCGCTTCAGCTCGGCTTCGACCGCTTCTACGGCTTCCTCGGCGGCGAGACGAACAACTGGTATCCCGATCTCGTCGAGGACAACCACTTCATCGACGCCCCCGCGACGCCGGAGGAGGGATACCACCTCTCGAAGGACCTCGCGGATCAGGCTCTGCGGATGATCCGCAACCAGCAGTCCTCGAACCCGTCGAAGCCCTGGTACATGTGGTTCTGCCCGGGTGCCAACCACGCGCCCCACCACGCGCCGCAGGAGTACATCGACAAGTACAGGGGCGCGTTCGACGATGGCTATGACGCCTATCGCGAGTGGGTGCTCGCCCGCATGGTCGAGAAGGGCATCGTCCCGGAGGGGACTGCGATGACGCCGATCAACCCGCTGCCGGACGACGTCGCGAACCCCGCTGACGAGGTGCGCCCCTGGGACGAGCTGAACGACGACGAGAAGCGTCTGTTCGCGAGGTTCGCGGAGGTGTTCGCCGGATTCTCCGAGTACACCGACGCGCAGGTCGGGCGCATCATCGACTATCTCGAGGAGAGCGGCCAGCTGGACAACACGCTGGTCTTCTACTGCGCCGACAACGGTGCGTCGGGCGAGGGCAGCCCCAACGGCTCCGTCAACGAGAACAAGTTCTTCAACGGATACCCGGACGACCTCGCCGAGAACCTGGCGATGCTCGATCGCCTGGGGTCTGCTGACACCTACAACCACTATCCGACGGGTTGGGCGGTGGCGTTCTCGACACCGTTCCAGATGTTCAAGCGCTACTCGCAGTTCGCCGGCGGCACGTGCGACCCGATGGTCATCCACTGGCCGAAGGGCATCCGCGCGCAGGGAGAGCTGCGTCACCAGTACCACCACTCGGTCGACGTGGTCGCCACGGTGCTCGACGTGGTCGGCATCGACATGCCTGAGGTCTTCCGTGGCGTGGAGCAGCATCCGCTCGACGGGGTCTCGATGAAGTACAGCTTCGACGCGGCGCCGGATGCGGCGACCGAGAAGAAGACGCAGTACTACGCGATGCTCGGCACGAGAGGGATCTGGAAGGACGGCTGGAAGGCGGCTGCCGTGCACGCGCCGCTGACCGGCAAAGGACACTTCGAGGACGACGTGTGGGAGCTCTACAACGTCGAGGTCGACCGTTCGGAGTCGAACGACCTCGCGGCCAGCGAGCCCGAGAAGCTGAAGGAGCTCATCGCCGCGTGGTTCGAGGAGGCCGATGCCAACTTCGTCCTTCCTCTGGACGACCGCTCCGCGAGAGAGCAGCTCACCATCGATAGGCCCCAGGCCGAGAAGCCCCGGGAGCGCTACGTCTACTATCCCGACACCGCAGCGGTGCCCGAGAGCGTCGCGGTCAACGTGCGAGGGCGCTCGTACAAGATCATCGCCGACGTCGTGCTCGACGAGGGCGCACAGGGGGTGCTGTTCGCCCACGGATCGAGGTTCGGCGGGCACTCGCTGTTCATCAAGGACAACCGCCTCACCTACGTGTACAACTTCCTCGGCATCCCGCCGGAGCAGACCTTCACTTCCGAGGAGCTGACTCCCGGTCCGCACACCCTCGGCGTGGAGTTCGTGCGGGAGGGGGCGGGGGAGCACGGAGAGTCGCTCGGCACAGCCACGCTCTACGTCGACGACCAGCCGGTCGCCTCTGGACCGATGCGTGCCCAGATCGGCAAGTTCACGCTGTGCGGAGATGGGCTTTGCATCGGATGGGACAGCGCGGATCCGGTGAGCAGCCAGTACGGGGTGCCGTTCCCGTTCACCGGGGGCAAGCTGCTCGGGGTCGGTGTCGACGTCAGCGGCGAGCAGTACCTCGATCTCGAACTGGAGGCCGCCGCGATGCTCTCCCGGGAGTAGACCGCGGGCCCGGCCTCTAGTCGGTCGCGATGAACGCCTCGTCGACGTTCGCGTGCACCCGGCCCTCGGCGATCATGCGCTGATACCACTCCGTCTTCACCGCGATCGCCGTGGCACGTTCCGGCAGCGCGGCGATGTGCAGCGTGCTGCCCATCGCGGTCAGCTCACGGTCGAGGTCCTCCAGCATGTCCAGGACCGTGATCGTGACGATGTCGAGCCGCAGGGCGTCGAGGATCACGATGCGCACCGGTTCGGGCCGTTCGGCGACGATGTCGATGATCGCCCTCTCGCATGCGAGAGCGTTGGCCGTGTAGAGCCCGCGGACAGTGTGGATCGCGAGGCGTCCGTCGCGCTCTCCGATGATCTCGAGCCGCGGGATGTTGAGCTCTCGCAGTACCAGGATCAGCGTCAACGCCACTCCGGCGGCGACCGCGGCCAGCAGCCCGACGGTCAAGCCGAGCACGGCGACGATGAGCGCGATCCAGAAGTCCGTCGGACTGATCCGCGCCCACCGGACCAGCAGGGGGATGTCGATGAGCCCGGCCACGGCGAGGAAGACCATCGCCGCGAGAGTCGCCTGGGGAAGCAGCGAGACCACCGGGCCGAGGAAGACGGCGACCACGATCGCGAGCGCGACGGTGACGAGCGTCGCGAGCTGGGTCCTGGCACCGGCGTCCCGATTGACCGCGCTCTGCGAGAACCCGCCGGCGGCGGGGAGCACGGTGAAGAAGGTGCCGGCGAGGTTGGCGGCTCCCACGGCGACGAGCTCCTGGTCGGCGTCGATGGCGGGCTCGGTCATGCGGCGCATGCTGCGCGCGACTGCCGCGGTCTCGAGGAAGACCATCACCGCGATCGCGAGGGCGCCGGGAAGCAACGCTCCGATCTGCGTGAGGTCGGGAATGCCGGGGGTCGGGAGTCCCGAGGGCACGGGATCGATGAGCGCCACACCTCTCTCGTCGAGGTTCGCGAGTGCGACGAGGACGATTCCGCCGACCACGACGACGAGGGTTCCGGGGATCCGAGGGGCGAACCGCTTCAGCACGAGGAGGACGATCAGGCTCCCGACCGAGAGCGCGACCGTGGGCAGGTTGATGCTCGCAGCGGCCGCGATCGCGGCCTCGATGGTTCGGAAGAACCCCTCTCCCGAGACTTCCGATGTCTCGCCCAGGAGCTTCGGGAGCTGCCCCACGGCGACTGTGCCGCCGACACCGATCTTGACCCCCAGGATCGTCGCCGCACTGATGTTCTCGACCAGCGATCCCCACCGCAGCAGGCGCGCACCGATGAGCAGCAGACCGACCAGCATCGCCAGGGTCATCAGGCTTCCGGCCGGGTCCTCGACGCTCGACGCGACGGATGCCGTCACCAGCGTCGTGGCCGTGAGAGTGGCGATGGTCGACGTCGTCGACACGCTCATCGCGCGGGACCCGCCGAGCAGCGCGTACACCAGCATCGGGATGATGCACGTGTAGAGCCCCACCTGCACGGGCAGGTTCGCGATGGTGGCGTATGCCATCGCCTGCGGCACCACGACGGCACCGGCTGCGAGGCCGGCGACGACATCGCGCATCAGCCATTCGCGACGGTACCCCGCCATGCTCGGCAGGAGGACTCGCGGGGCGCGTCGCGTGGCGTGGTCGCTCATGTGCTCATGCTGGCATCGAGACGGAGACCGGTCGCCGGCATGTCACCCGTCGAGGGCGAGGAGCGTCGTGTCGGTCACAGCTGCTCACGGGTCTCGTCGCGGTGGGTTATCCGTCGCACCCGGTCTCCGATGTACGAGATGACGAGCGCCGAGGTGGTGCCCACAATCGCGATGCCGCCGATCATCAGACACACCGCGTACACCCGTCCGAGAGTCGTCACCGGGTAGGTGTCGCCGTAGCCGACTGTCGCGATGGTGACGCACGCCCACCAGATCGCCGTGCCGAAGTCGATGATCGTCGCCTCAGGGGCGCCGCGCTCCACCTGCAGGGTGGCGAGCGAGATGAAGTAGACGAAGAGCACCGTGTACGCGAGGGCGAAGGTGATGATCTGCGCCCGGACCGCGTCGCCGGTGCGGCGATGGAAATAGGGGAGGCCGCGTGCGAGCTCGACGACGCGGAACGCTCGGAACAGGGGGACGACAACGGACAGGACTTCGACGGGATGGTGCACCAGGAATGCGACGCGGCTCCCGGCCGAGGTGAGCGCCACTCGCACGATGAGGTCGATGACCAATGCGAGCCAGGTGATCGCGATCTCGACCACGAGCACGAGGCGTACCCAGTCTGGAAGGCCAGGCACGAGCACGATCACCGAGTACGCGACGATGAAGCCGAGGCCGAGCACCGTGAGGGGAACGGTCGCAGCGGACTCCCAGCGCTGCAGCGTCTCCCGCGCACCCTGCGGCTCGTCTCGGGCGGTGCCGGTCATGTCGTCGGTCACCGCGACCACCGTCGGACTCGGCGTGAATCCCAGGGGATGCGACGAACGACGCGCCCATCCCTGGTCGCCGGTGACGGGCGAGCGCCGCGGTCTCCCGATACCCAGCGCAGCCAGAGGGTGTCGTCACTGCCTTCGAGAAGCAGAGTGCGCGCCAGGAGAGTCAGCGGCACAGCCAGCAGAGCACCGACCGGTCCGATGATCACGGTCCAGAAAACGACGGCGAAGAAGCTCAGCGTGACGCTGAGCCCGACGGCATCACTGACGAAAGCCGGCTGAACGAACACCTGCAGAACGACGTTGACGACGCAGTACACGATCACCACGCCGAGAAGCAGCGGCCACCCACCCACCGCGAGGGCCAGGATCGCCGGGGGCACGAGTCCGATGACGAATCCGATGTTGGGGATGAAGTTCGTCACGAAGGCCAGGACGGCCCAGAGGACGGGGGCCGGCACTCCCAGCCACCAGAGCGCGAGGCCGTCCAGCGTCGCGACGATGGCGCCGAACACGGTGTTCACCACGTAGTAGCGCCGGATGTTCGTGTTCAGCCTCGATATGCGCGCGATCGTCTCTGCCTTGTGAGCGCCGAACACGGTCGACGCATGCTGGTAGCGTCCGGCATCCACCGCCATCACCACCACGTAGGCGCAGACCAGGAAGAGAGCGACGGCGATGCCGAGGACGGCGCTGCTCACGCCCTGGGCGACGGCGACGAGAGCGGGCACGACGATGCGCGCGGCGTCACCGGAGTCCGAGCTCGGGGCTCCGGTGCCCAGAGCGGCCCAGCTGTCGAGCTGCGATGCGACATGCGTGAGATCGCCGCCGGGGGAGAGGTCGCCGAGGAGATCGACGAACTGCACTCCGGCGATCCACACCAGTGCGCCCATCGTGAGCAGCACAGAGTAGGCGAGGATGATGATCGCCGTCACGCCGAGTCCCCGCGGCCACCCGCGCCGGACGAGAGCGCTGCTCGCCGGGCTGCAGATCACGACGACCACCAGAGCGACCGCGAGCGGCGCGATCACGTCGCGGAGGAGCCATGCTCCCGCCAGTGCGATCGTCGCGCACGCCAGTACCACGAGGACGTGGGTGCCGGCGCCGCGGGGGGTGCTCACGGCACGTCTGCGGGTGATCCGGAAACGCCCGGGAACACCGTCTCCCAGTCGTCTCGCACGCTCACGACGATGTAACCGGCGTCGACGGCGCTCGCGAGAGCCGTCTCGGCACCCGCATCGTACGGAGTGTCCTCGCGGGAGTCGTCGTCATGGTGGATCAGCAGGGCCAGGCCCGGACGGGGGCCACGGCGAGCGAAATCGAGCATCGGCATGTCGCCGTTGGAGTTCCCGGCCGCGAAGAGCGGTCGGCGTCCGATCCTGCTCCAGATCCGCACGGGCTTCTCCGGCCCGTCATCGAAGAACGCCAAGGACGGCGCGTAGCGCACCACCGCCTTCTCCGCGTCGTAGCCGAGCCCGAACGCCGAGCCGATGACGCGTTCCGGCGGTATGCCGTAGTTGCTCTGCGTCATGGGTCGCATGAAATCGCGCTCGCCGCCTGACACGATGTAGCAGGTGAAGCCGTGCTGCTCGAGATACCGGAGCAGCTCCACCATCGGCTGATAGACCGCGTCGGCGTAGCGTCGCTGCAGCACGGGATGTGTCGCGGTCGCGAAGAACTCCGCCACCGACTCGGCGTACTTCTCCACGCTGACGCCATCGGTGAGTCCGCCGAGGGCTTGGAGGATCACGCCCAGATCCGAGTCGTCACCCGAATAGTGCTTGTCGATGGCCGCGCCCAGCCACGCGAGATCACCGCTCACGGCGGCGCGGTACGGCTGCTTCTGCGCGAGCTCCGGGTCGAGCTCGGCGGCCACACGCCACTGCTCGACGACGTAGTGGAGCTGCGTCGGCATGGGCTTCTCCGACCAGAGGGTGCCGTCGTTGTCGAACACGGCGATGCGGTCTTCGACGGGAACCGCGTCCGCACCTTCCGTGACCGACAGGACGAAGCGCTCGATCGCGTCGCGCGTCGCGCCCTGGTTCCAGGATCGCAGCTGTGCCGGGTCGTCCATCGCGCTCTCGATTCTCTCGATACTGGTGCGTCGTGCAGGCCGTTCGTCGGCCCATCCTGACACCGGCCGAGCGCGCGGTGGAGACCCCGTCACCCGCTTCGGGCGAGGGAGCGCAGCCGTGCTCGGGCCTCAGCCGGCTGCTGCCGTGGGGCTCCAGCCGGAGTCCGGCCCGACAGCCGACGAGATCCGTCGACTGATCGTCGCGAGCTGTCGAGCTTGCGCGGCGGTGATCGCATCGAAGACGAGCTGCTGCACGAGAGCGTGGTGGCCGGGCGTCGACCGTGTGACCTTCTCGTGTCCCGCCGCCGTCAGCACTCCGAGCGTGAAGCGCCCGTCATCGGGGTCCGCGACGCGACGCACCCAGTCTCTCGATTCGAGACGGGTGATCGCCCGCGAGAGGCGCGAGAGGGTGCAGCTCGCGTACCCGGCGAGCACACTCAGGCGCAGCGATCGTTCGGGCGCCGAGTCGAGAGCGAACAGTATGCCGTGCTCGAAGTGCGTCAGACCGCTGTCGCGTTGCAGCTGCGCGTCGAGTGCCGTCGGCAGTCGTTCGATGAGCGTGGCGACGGATGCCCAGATCTCGAGCTGTTCCGTGGTCAGGGGGGAGGCGTCCGGCTGCTCTGACATGACCTCAGACTAGGTCATCGTGCCTTGGAGATGGTTATCGGTGAACTTGCCTGAGCAAGCCCCAGGATCTACGGTTAACTTACCCAAGCAAGTAAACAGACGCGTGTGCGTCGAGGAGAGGAAGCGCCATGGATCTGCAGCTGCACGGGAAGACGGCGTTCATCAGCGGCTCGACGCAGGGCATCGGGTTCGCGATCGCCTCCGCGCTCGCCCGCGAAGGCGTGGACGTGACGGTGAACGGACGTGATGAGCAGCGTGTGGATGCGGCGGTCCGGCGACTGCGTGCGGAGCACCCCGGCTCGACGGTCTCGGGACTGGCGGCGGACTTCGCGAGGAGAGAAGAGGTGGAGCGCCTGACGAAGGCCCTGAGCGACGTCGACATTCTCGTCAACAATGTGGGAATCTTCGGCCTTGCCGAGTTCGAGACGATCACGGACGACGACTGGACTCGCTACTTCGAGGTGAACGTCATGAGCGGAGTCCGGCTGTCCCGCCACCTTCTCGCAGGCATGCTCGCGCGGGGGTGGGGCCGTGTCGTCTTCATCAGCAGCGAGTCCGGGGTGAACATCCCCGCCGACATGGTGCACTACGGCACGACGAAGGCCGCGATGGCCGCTCTCGGCAGCGGGCTGGCCAAGCGCACCAGAGGCACCGCGGTGACCGTGAACACGATCCTCGGAGGGCCGACGTATTCGGACGGGGTGGCGGCGAGCGTTGCGGCCGTGGCAGAGGCGCAGTCCCTTCCGCCCGAGGTGATGAAAGGCTCCATCATCGGTCAGAACCGCACAACGCTGCTCGAGCGGTTCATCGAGCCCGATGAGATCGCGAGTCTGGTGACCTACATCGCCAGTCCTCGCTCATCGGCTACCAACGGCGCGGCGCTGCGGGCGGAGGGGGGAGTGCTCACCGCGATGCTGTAGCCGGGTGCACCTCGAGATTGAAAAAACCGCACGCCGCGCTTATTGCTAGCTAAGCTAGTAGTCATGGAACGCTACATTCGCCTGCGCTGGGTGGGCTTGGTCTTCATCAGCATCGCGGTCTCGCTGATCATCGTCGACTCGACGATCGTGAATGTGGCGATTCCGGCGATCGTCGACGATCTCGGCATCACCTCCACCGAAGTGCAGTGGGTGCAGGAGGCGTACACGCTGGTGTTCGCCGCGCTGCTGCTCGTGTTCGGCAGCCTCGCAGATCGGTTCGGGCGTCGGCGCGTGATGATCATCGGAGTCGTGGTCTTCGCAGCATCCTCGGTGCTCGCTGCATTCGCTCCGGACGGCGGGATGCTGATCCTCGCCCGTCTTGCCCAGGGAGTGGGCGGATCGATGATCCTGCCGACCACGCTGTCGATCATCAACGCCACCTTCCGCGGGCGCGAGCGGGGGATCGCCTTCGCGGTGTGGGGGTCGACGATCGGCGGAATGGCCGCTGTGGGACCGCTGCTCGGCGGATGGCTGACGACTGCCTTCTCCTGGCGGTGGGCGTTCGGGATCAACATCCCGCTGGGCATCATCATCGTCATCGGCGTGCTGCTCACGGTGGCGGAGTCGCGCAGCGACCGGAGGTCGAAGATCGATGTGGTCGGGGCGATCCTCTCGGTCATCACCATGGCCAGCCTCGTGTTCGGCCTCATCGAGGGGCGCACGTACGGCTGGTGGCTCGTCGACCAACGTCCGCAGATCGGCGACTGGGCCTGGCCGCTCGATGTCTCTCCGATCCCCTTCGCCTTCGCGCTGGCGATCGTGGCACTCGTCGCGTTCATCGCATGGGGTGTGCATCGCGAGCGGCAGGGCAGGTCCACGCTGCTTGCTCTGCGTCTGTTCTCCATCCCCTCGTTCCGCAACGGCAACATCGCGGCGACAGTCGTGTCGCTGGGAGAGTTCGGCATCATCCTCGCTCTGCCCCTGTGGCTGCAGTTCGTCCTCGGCTTCGATGCGCTGCAGACCGGACTCCTGCTGCTCGCGCTCGCCCTCGGATCCTTCGTCGCGAGCGGTGCCGCGGGGGCGGCCAGCGGAAAGATCGCTCCGGTGTGGGTCGTCCGTGCGGGCCTCATCGCCGAGATCATCGGCGTCGCCGGAGTCGGCTTCGTCATCGCCCCCGATGCGTCGTGGGTGCCGCTGATCCCGTTCCTCTTCGTCTACGGCCTCGGTGTCGGCCTCGCCACCGCTCAGCTGACCGGCGTCGTGCTCGCCGATGTGCCGGTCGACGACAGCGGCGCGGCTTCGGGCACGCAGTCGACGTCACGACAGCTCGGTGCAGCGCTCGGGGTCGCAGTGCTCGGCACCGTGCTGTTCACGAGCACGGCGGGGATACTCGCGTCATCACTCGACGCTCGGGGACTCCCGGCCGAGCAGCGTGATCAGATCGTGTCGGCCGTCGTCGACAGTGCGGGCGGAGCGATCAGCGGACTGGAGGCGCAGCCCGAGACGGCTGACATCGCCGACGACGCCAAGGCCGCGTTCTCCGACGGCACGCGTTTCGCGGCGTGGACGGCGGCAGGGTTCCTGTCCCTCGGTCTCCTGTCGACGATCTCCCTCGGAGCGACCGCCAAGACCCGACGTGAAGACCAGCCCGACGCGACGTCGGCCGCCTGATTCCGTCAAGTACCGGGGCTACTCGATGTCCCACATCGTGTAGCCGACGACGCCGGCCGGGATGAGCTCCATCGGCTTCGTCAGCTCGTTCTCGATGCCTGTGATCCGGCCGGTGTCCTCGGAGATGAGGAGGGTGTTCTCGTAGGACGTCCCCTCATCGCTCACCCGGAGCCCGACCACGTCTCGGCCGAGCCGGTCGTGCGACTCACCCAGCACCGTGAGCCCGCGCGCATCGACGAGCATGTCGATCAGAGTGGCGTGCTGCTCGTCCGTCAGAGTCCAGTGGCTCGATAGCTGGCCGATGGCGCGCAGGAGGTCTCCCGACGAACTTCTGTTCCGGCATCGAGAGCCTGTGCTCCGAAGTCGGTCTCGCTAGCCCTCATCGACGGTCACCGCATTGCCCCACACCCAGCACCGGAACGTCCGGTCGCCTGCCCGGAATTCGATGCCTGCGGCCAACGGTGTCGACCGCGCGAGCTTCGCATCGACCCGCACCGCTTCGGGCCCGAAGCGCACCCACGCGCGGACCGCACGATACGGCTGCGGATAGATCGTGACGGGCTGTTCCCGGAGCGCCAGCTCGCGCTCCGTCAGGGATTGAAGCGCGCCGGCGCGCGCTGCGGTGAGGATGGTCTGATGCTGAGAGCGCATGTCGTAGTGGGCTGCCAGGCGCTTGCTCGTGCCCATGCCGGCTCCCTTCTCCGGCCCAGTGACAACGGTAGCAAGATTCGAAGATTTGTTCTATTCTCGACTCATGCGACCAGCTCCTGCTCATCTGCCTGCGACTATATGGATGGTCGACGACATCCCGTCGCGAATGGTCTTCGCCGGGCGTCGGTGGAAGGTCTCCGACACGCCCACGCGACTCCGGGACTCGATCTGGTCAGCGGCGCCGGAGTCGGAGCGAGGGTTGTACGGATGGCGGTTCCAGGGCACGGATGACGAGGGCCACTCCCTGGTGTTCGACGTCTTCCAGAGTGAGGACGGGTGGCATGTGCACCACAGCTACGACTAGGAGTCAGGCGGACGGAATCCTTGTCCCGGCTCGGTCGGTGCGCGCTATCGTGTGGGCATGACGGACTCCGGCGCGACACTCCTCGCCGCGATCATCGCGGCCGGCGTGGCAGGAGTCGGACTGATCTGGTCTGTCGTCAGCTTCATGCTGACGAGGCGGACCCAGCGAGCCACGGATGCTCGTCAGGAGTGGTCGCGCCGATTCGAGCACGCACACGCGCTCGCGTTCAGCTCCGATCTCAAGGAGGCAGCGAGCGGCCTCACGCTCATCGAGGCGCTCGCGCGCGAGCGGTGGGTCACGGACGAGGATCGGGCGACCGCGGTGAGCATCCTCTCGTCTCTCACGAGGGTGGCTGAGGCGCCGGCGGCGCAGCTGCGCGCGACGATCCTCGCGGAGGTCAGGAACCCGGCGGTCGCCGCTGCGCTCGGCAGAGTGGAGCCAGGGCCGAAGGGTCGGTTCGAGGTCTACCGCGACGTGTCGGGAGACTACCGATGGCGCCTCAAGAGCACGGGAGGCCACTACCTGGCCGTCAGCGAGGGGCACTCCAGCGAGGCTGCCGCGATGAGCTCGCTCGAACTGGCCCGTCGTGAACTCGGCAGCGAGTCGCCGGAGTAAGTGGGCCGTGACCGCGACGAGAAAGGCCGCCTGGAACCAGGCGGCCTTTCTCGATATCTCGGACTCCGCGTGCGAATTCCATTCATGCGGCGCGTGACCCGTGTGTGCCCCCGACAGGAGTCGAACCTGCGACCTACGGTACCGGAAACCGGCGCTCTATCCACTGAGCTACGGAGGCGTACCGATCGACAATATCACTGCTCGGGAGTGGTCTCCGACCCACCGGCCTCGGTCACCGGCGCGTCGCCCAGTTCGCCGAGCGCTGCGGCCAGCTTCTCGGCGAGGTAGCGGTGACCATCGGTCGACGGATGCTTGCGGCCGATCTCGACGTCGATGACCGACAGGTAGTTCTGGTCGGTGATCCAGTTCTGTGCGACGGGGGAGATGTACCACCATCCGCGAGCGGCGGCGAGTTCACCGAGATCGGCGTCGATGCGCGCGGTCTCAGCGCCCACGGGAAGTTCGTGCGGCGCCGGCCCCAGAATGACGATCGACGCCTCCGGATACTTCGCCGCCATGGCATCCCACGCGGCGGTGACCGCCTCGCGGTATCCGGCCTCGCCCTGCGCCCGGTCGTTGATCGACCCCTGGAGGATGATCAGGTCGGGGGTGAGTGTCGGGTCCAGAGCGGCGATGCGCACACCGAAGGCCGGGCCATCGAGTCCGGGCTTGAGGTAACCGCTGCCGCGGACTCCGTCGACGATCGTCCGTCCGCCGATCAGGTCTGCGAGCTGATAGGCGTATCCGAGGGTCGGCTCGGTCGCGGCCGAGCCGTGGGTCCAGGAGTCGCCGAACACGAGAACGGTCGGATGCTCCGGAAGAAGAAGGGGAACCGGCGCGATCGCCACTGATTCGTCCGCGGCCGCCGCAGCACCGACGGGTGCCGAAGACGGCATCGGAACCCAGGGCCGCCACACGCCGAGGATGACTGCCGCGACCGCCAGGATCACTGCGACGGCGAGGCCCGCGACGGGCAGACGATAGCGGGCGGATGCGGCCTTCATGGCATGACTGTAGATCACGAATCCGCCCTCGCAAATTCGGGCGCGTGACGCGCCGTAAACTGGGAGGCCTATGAACCCTGAATCGCTCGCCACAGCCCTCCTCGCCGTCCTCGCACCGATCGCCGAGGAACGACGTCCTGGCGAGCCGTTCTCGCTGTCCGCGTCGGACATCGTCTTCGAGCGTCCGCGCAACCGCGACCACGGCGACTGGGCCTCGAACATCGCGATGCGCCTGGCGAAGCCGTTCGGCACGAACCCGCGCGAGCTGGCGCAGCAGATCGCCGACGGCCTCGCGCAGGTGGATGGCGTGCAGACCGCCGAGGTCGCAGGGCCGGGCTTCATCAACATCCGCCTCGACGCGGCTGCCGCCGGCGCGCTGGCGAAGCTCATCGTCGAAGCCGGCGCCGAGTACGGGCACAACGACACGCAGGCCGGTCACAGCATCAACATCGAGTTCGTGAGCGCGAACCCGACCGGGCCGCTGCACATCGGCCACACTCGCTGGGCGGCGCTCGGCGACGCGATCGCCCGGGTGCTCGCGGCCTCCGGCGCGAAGGTCGCGAGGGAGTACTACATCAACGATGCCGGAGTGCAGATGGAGCGCTTCGCGAATTCGGTGCTGGCCGCCGTCAAGGGCGAACCAACTCCCGAGGGCGGGTACGCCGGCAGCTACATCGGCGATCTGGCCGCTCGTGTTCTCGCGGCGCGTCCGGACCTGCTCGAGCTCTCCGGTGACGAGCAGGTGGTCGTCACGCGGGAGCTCGCCTACGGTTTCCAGCTGGAGGAGCAGAAGCAGTCGCTCTCGAAGTTCAACGTCGACTTCGACGTGTGGTTCTCGGAGCGCACGCTGCACGCCAAGGACGCGGACGGCGTCAGCTTCGTCGATCGCGCCGTCGACCGCCTGCGCGAGCAGGGACACGTGTTCGACGACGAGGGTGCAGTCTGGGTGCGCACCACCGACTTCGGTGACGACAAGGATCGCGTGATCCGTCGCTCCAACGGCGAGTACACGTACTTCGCCGCCGACGCCGCGTACTACCTGAACAAGGGTGACCGCGGCTTCGAGTACAAGCTGTACCTTCTCGGAGCCGACCACCACGGCTACGTCCACCGCCTCAAGGCGATCGCCGGCGCCGCCGGGGAAGACCCCGAGAAGAACGTCGAGGTGCTGATCGGTCAGCTGGTCTCGGTCGGGGGAGCGCGGCTGAGCAAGCGTGCGGGCAACATCATCGAGATGGACGATCTGCGCGAATGGCTCGGCACCGATGCGCTGCGCTACTCGCTCGAGCGCTCGCCTGCTGACTCGCCGCTCGCTCTCGATCCTGAGCTGCTGCAGAAGCGCACGAACGACAACCCGGTGTTCTACGTGCAGTACGCGCATGCCCGCACGCACAACGTGGCCCGCAATGCCGCCGATTCGGGTGTGGATCGCTCGGAGTTCGCGCCCGAGACGCTCACGCATGAGACCGAGAGCGCTCTGCTCGGCGCTCTGCAGGAGTTCCCTCGCATCGTGGCGTTCGCGGCCGAGGTGCGCGAGCCGCACCGCGTCGCGCGCTACCTCGAGGAGCTCGCCGGCCTGTACCACCGCTGGTACGACAACTGCCGCGTGATCCCGCAGGGCGACGACCCCATCGAGACCGTGCACCGCACGCGTCTGTGGCTCAATGACGCCGCAGGGCAGGTCTTCCGCAACGGCCTCGACCTGCTCGGCGTGTCCGCTCCCGAGCGCATGTGACCTCTGCCGTCGTCCGTGCCGTAGGGCAGGATGGCAGCATGAGCGACGACAATCACACCCTTCCTTACCCGTCCGCGGATTCCGAGCATCCGACGCTCGTGATCCCGGGTGGGAAGGATGGCGGGGATGCCGGTGCCACACCGCCGAAGCGCGCGCGCAAGCGCTGGCCCTGGGTGCTGCTGATCGTCGTGGTCGTTCTCGCTGTTCTCGCCGTCGCTGCGGAGCTCATCGCGCGCGCTGTCCTGCCCGGCATCGTGCGGGGCATGGTGATCGAGCAGCTCGACCTGCCGGCCGACCAGAAGCTCGCCGTCGAAGCCGAAGGCATCCTGATCCCGCAGCTGATCGGCGGAACGCTGGACACCCTGCATCTCTCGACCGACTCGGTCACGCTGGAGGGGATCACGGGCGCCGTCGACGTCACCGCCACGGGCGTGCCGCTGCGCGGCGGCGACCTCGCATCCGCATCCGGCACGATCCGCATCGACGAGTCCCAGTTCACGTCCCTGCTCTCGAACACCGAGCTGCCGATCGACACGGTCACGCTCGAATCGCCGAACGCGACGGTCGCGGGTTCGGTGAGCGTTCTCGGCCTCGCCATCCCGGTATCGCTCACGGTGACCCCGGGGGTGGCCGAGGGAGATCTCGAGCTCACTCCTGTCGGCCTCACCGTCGGCGGACTCGAGGTCGACGCGGATCAGGTCGGCTCGAGTCTCGGTGCTCTGGGGGAGCAGCTCACTCAGACGCAGCGCATCTGCATCGCGGACCAGCTTCCCGCCGGCATCACCCTCACGGGCCTCCAGATCGACGGATCGGAGGCTGTGATCGACGTCGACGTCGACGGTGCGATCGCGACCGATCAGACCCTGCTCGGGAAGGGCACCTGCCCCTGAGACGGGCTCAGTCCTGGTCGGTTCCGAGACGGGCCTCGCGCTCGGCCTTCTGCGCCTCCCGAAGCTCGGACGTCGCCAGCGCGACCTCCGCTTCGGCGCGCTGCACACGTCGCTGGGGGAAGGTCGTCGCGCCGAACCGCGCGTGCACCCGGTCCTTGCGTTCCTCCTCCGACGTGACGATGTAGGCGCACGCGATCAGGATGACCTGGGTCGACAGATTGAGCCAGATGAGCAGCGCCAGCAGGGTGGCGAAGGAGGCGAGGAGAGGGTTGCTCGTCGCGCCGCCGATGAACAGGCCGGACAGCTCCTGCAGCACGAGCAGCCCGACTCCGCCGATGAGGGACCCGATCCAGAGCGAGCGGGCTGCGGGGCGCAGCCCGGAGAGCAGACGGAACACCCCGGCGATGAGCACCGTGTCGAGTGCCAGCACGACGACCAGGGAGACGATCCGGATGCTCCAGGATGCCGCGGGCGAATCCTCGGGAATGCCGAGCAGACCGCTGATCCACGTGATCCCGAGCCGACCGGCGAATGTGACGGCCGCTGCGGCGACGAACAGCACGGCGACGCCGGCCGCGAGCAGCAGGTTGCGGAGCATGACCCAGATGAACAGCACGTCGGCATGCGCGGTTCCGGCGAGGACGCGCACCGCGGTGCGCAGCGATCCGACGGCGCCGAGCGCCGAGCCGATCAGCGCGACCGTAGAGATGGCGCCCGCGACGGAGAGCGAGATCGGCTCCTTGAGATCGTCGGGATTGACGACGCCGTCTTCGCCGATGAGACCGGGCACCACGGACTGCACGGCGGAGACGATCGCGTTCCAGACGTCGGGATTGCCTGCGAGCCAGAGAGCGGCGATCGAGAACCCCAGGAGCACGGCGGCGAAGACGCTGAACAGAGCGCGGTATGTCACGCTGTCGGCGAGCATCGGGCCCCGCCGCTCGGAGTAGAGCAGGAACGCGCGGACCGGGCGCCGTGTCAGAGCCCAGCGGATCGCCGACGCGCTGACGCGCGCGATCAAGCCGGGGCGTCGGGCATCGGGTGCTGCGGATTCGGTGCTCATCTCCACCACCTTAGGAGTCGGTGGGATGTGTCCGCAGGGGGTTGACGCCGGGCGTCACCATGACTGATGCGGCATGCACGGTGCCCTAGAATCGGGGGCAACCTCGCAGTGCGCGCATCCGCCCGAGACCCGTCCCACGATTGGTGTTCCTTGCTTTCCCCTGCCGACTCGCTCGCCCCGGAATGGCTCGTCGTGCCCGACGACGCGAATGATCTTCCCACCGCCGTGTGGCCGGCGTCCGCCGTCCGCGGTGACGACGGAGCGCTGCGGCTCGCGGGGATCTCCGCCACCGATCTCGCGGAGTCGTACGGCACGCCGCTGCTCGTGATCGACGAGGACGAGGTGCGATCTCGGGCCCGCGCCTTCCGCTCGTCCTTCGACGCGGCCGCCGCCGCCCACGGCACGACTGCGCGGGTGTATTACGCAGGCAAGGCGCTGCTGACCACGACGATCGCGCGCTGGGTGACCGAAGAGGGGCTCAACGTAGACGTGTGCACCGGTGGTGAACTCGAGGTCGCACTCGCGGCCGGCGTCTCTCCGTCGTCGCTGGGGTTCCACGGGAACAACAAGTCGGTCGCCGAGCTCGAGCGTGCGGTCGAGGTAGGCATCGGCACGATCATCGTCGACAGCGCGATCGAGATCGAGCGTCTCGCGGCCATCACCGCCAGGACCGGCGCTGTGCAGCGGGTGCTGGTGCGGGTCATCAGCGGCGTGCACGCCGAGACGCACGACTTCCTCGCGACGGCCCACGAAGACCAGAAGTTCGGCTTCCCGCTGCCCGAGGCCGAGCAGGCCGTCGCCCGCATCAGGGAGATCCCGGGAATCGAGTTCGCCGGCCTTCACTGCCACATCGGATCGCAGATCTTCGGCGTCGCGGGCTTCCGCGAGTCGGCGTCGCGCGTGCTCGAGCTCCATGCGACTCTCCTCGAGGGCGGACCGGTTCCGCAGCTCAACCTCGGCGGAGGGTTCGGAATCGCCTACACGAGTGTCGACGACCCGACGCCGATCGAGACCCTCGCGGGCGAGATCGTCGCCGCCGTCGCCGAAGGCTGCGCCGCGCGAGGCATCGCCGTGCCCGCGCTGTCGTTCGAGCCGGGCAGGGCCATCGTCGGCACCGCCGGAGTGACGCTCTACGAGGTCGGGACGACCAAGGACGTCGCGCTCGATTCGGGCGCGACCCGGCGCTACATCAGCGTCGACGGCGGAATGAGCGACAACGCCAGGACGGCGCTGTACGACGCGCAGTTCTCGGCTCGACTCGCCTCCCGGATCGGCATCGGCTCGCCGCAGCTCAGCAGGGTCGTGGGCAAGCACTGCGAGTCCGGCGACATCGTCGTCGACCATGAATACCTTCCGGCCGACGTCTCTCCCGGCGATCTGCTCGCGGTCCCCTCGACCGGTGCGTACTGTGCGCCGCTCGCGAGCAACTACAACCATGTCCCTCGCCCTCCGATCGTCGCTGTGAGCGACGGCCGATCGGCGGTCATCGTCCGCGGTGAGACGATCGCCGACGTGCTGTCTCGCGACGTCGGTGTCGCGGCCCCCGAGAGCCACGGGTGATCCGCGCGACGAACGACGCGGTCCCCGACGAAGCACGACTGAACCACCCTCCTAAGGAGAGATGCAATGACGACTGAGTATCGACGACTTCGGGTGGCGCTCCTCGGCGCCGGAGCGGTCGGCTCCCAGGTGGCCGCCCTGCTGCTGCGCCACGGCGATGAGCTCGCCGACCGGGCGGGTGCCACGCTGGAGCTGGCCGGCATCGCGGTGCGCAACCTCGATGCGCCGCGCGAGACCGATCTGCCGAAAGAGCTGTTCACGACCGATGCCGAATCGCTGATCCTCGGCTCCGACATCGTGATCGAGCTGATCGGCGGCATCGAGCCCGCCCGCACGAGCATTCTGCAGGCGATCGGCTCCGGTGCCGACGTCGTGACCGCCAACAAGGCGCTGCTGGCCACTCACGGCCCCGAGCTCTTCGAAGCGGCCGACCGCGTGGGCGCATCCGTCTACTATGAGGCCGCCGCCGCCGGTGCCATCCCGATCATCCGCCCGCTGCGCGACTCTCTCGCCGGTGACCGCGTGGTGCGCATCATGGGGATCGTGAACGGCACGACCAACTACATCCTCGACCGCATGGACACCGAGGGCGCCGACTTCGCCGATGTGCTCGCCGACGCGCAGCGTCTCGGATACGCCGAGGCCGACCCGACCGCCGACGTCGAGGGATACGACGCCGCGCAGAAGGCCGCGATCCTCGCGAGCCTCGCCTTCCACACGGCTGTTCCGCTCGACGCCGTGTACCGCGAGGGCATCACGACCATCACCGCGTCGATGATCGATGAGGCGCGCGCAGCCGGCTTCGTCATCAAGCTGCTCGCCGTGTGCGAGCGCATCGAGGCCAACGGCACCGAGTCGATCTCGGTGCGCGTCTACCCGGCCCTCGTGCCGACGTCGCACCCTCTCGCGTCGGTGCACGGCGCCAACAACGCCGTGTTCGTCGAGGCCGAGGCTGCGGGCTCGCTCATGTTCTACGGCGCAGGCGCCGGTGGCGTGCAGACCGCATCCGCCGTGCTCGGAGACGTCGTGTCGGCGGCTCGACGCCATATCGCCGGCGGCGTCGGCGTGGGGGAGTCCACCAGGGCCAACCTCCCGGTGGTGCCGATCGGTCATGTCACCACCCGCTACCAGATCACCCTCGAGGTCTCGGACGCTCCCGGTGTGCTCGCGACCGTCGCCGGCATCCTCAGCGACGGATCGGTCTCCGTCGCGACCGTGGTGCAGACGGTCGAAGGAGAGGACGAGCCCACCGCTCGTCTCGTCATCGGCACGCACCGGGCCACGGACGCCGCGCTCAGCGCCACGGTCGACGCACTCGCCGCCAGCTCTGTCGTCGAGCGGGTCGTCTCGGTGCTCCGCGTGGAAGGCGAGTGACGATGGCGGCAGGGCGCACGGTCGAGGTGACCGTGCCGGCGACCAGCGCCAACCTCGGTCCCGGATTCGACACGCTCGGACTCGCGCTCAGCGTCTACGACACGCTTCTCGTGACCGAGCTCGCCGCCGGCGAGCTCGAGATCGAGGTCTCGGGTTCCGGCGCGAGCGAGATCCCTCGTGACGACTCGAACCTGATCGTCCGCACGATCGCTCACGTGTACGCCGACGTCGATCGCGCCGTCCCGGGCCTGCGCATCGTCGCGGAGAACGGGGTGCCCCACGGGCGCGGACTCGGGTCCTCCGGCGCGGCGGTCGCGGCGGGGATCCTCGCGGCGAAGGGCCTGCTCGAGGGCGACGTCGAGATCGACGACGCCGACATGCTGCGCCTCGCCACCGAGATCGAAGGGCACCCCGACAACGTGGCTCCCGCGCTGTTCGGCGGTCTGACGATCGCCTGGGTCGGCGAACGAGGTCCCCAGCACAAGAAGCTCCTCGTGCACCGCGGCGTCTCGCCGCTCGTGCTCGTTCCGTCGTACACGATGTCGACGTCGAAGGCGCGATCGCTGCAGCCGCCCCAGGTGTCGACGGCCGATGCGGTCTTCAACGTCTCGCGCTCGGCGCTGCTCATCGCCGCGCTGATGCAGAGCCCGGAGCTGCTGCTCGACGCGACCGCCGACCGACTGCATCAGGACTACCGCGCCGAGGCGATGCCCGAGACGCAGCGGCTCGTCCAGACGCTCCGTGCGGCAGGTTTCGCCGCCGTGGTGTCCGGCGCCGGACCCAGCGTGCTGGTTCTCGCAGACGGCCCCGGAAGTCGTCAGGACGCCGTGGAACTGGCGGAATCGACGACCGACACCCCGTGGGATGCGCTGCTGCTCGCGGTCGACGTGCGTGGTGGTACAGTGGGGAATCGAGCGGAGGGCTCCACGTAACTGCGTGAATCTGGCCCCATTGCAACTCTGCAAGACCCGCACGCAAAACCCCTGTCGCACTGCTCTCACCGAGAACCTCGTTCTTTCCGAGAACCCAGTGCAGAGGCTGGCTGACGCCGAGCGTCAGCCCGTGCGATCGCGCGCAGCACCCGTTGTGCGCGTGCCGCTCATGTCCCCGAGACCAAAGAGGGAGTACTCGTGGAGAATTTCTCCGAGACCCAGAACGACCAGGCGGCACCCGCCGCGGAGCCTGCGGCGAAGGCCGCGAGTTCCGACGCCGCGACGACCGCCGCGACCGAGGTCGCACCGGCCCGCAAGCGCGCTCCGCGCCGTGCGAGCACCGCGACCGCCGCCGCGAAGGCTGAGAAGGCCGAGAAGGCCGCAGCATCCACCGACAGCGCACCGGCCACCGAGGCTCCCGCAGCCGAGGCACCCGCCGCCGACGCGGCACCCAAGGCGAAGGCCCCTCGCCGCAGCCGTGCGAAGAAGGCTGACGCGGAGAACGCTGAGTCTCCTGCGACGACCGCCGAGGCTCCTGCAGCCTCCGCGCCGGCACCCGCCGAATCCACCGAGGCTCCCGCAGCGAAGACCGCAGAGTCCAACGGCTCCGCGGACGCCGGTTCCGCAGAGGCGGGTTCTGCCGACGAGCCGAAGAAGACCACCGGTCGCGGACGCCGCACGGCGAAGAAGCCTGCTGCCGAGGCCGAGACTCCCGCAGCCGAGAAGCCCGCTGACGCCGCACCGGCCGAGGCAGCACCTGCGGCGGACTCCTCCTCTGATTCCGGCGACGGCGAAGAGCAGGGCGGTCGCAACCGCAACCGCAACCGCAGCCGTAACCGCGGACGCGGCCAGAACGGCAACGGCCAGGGCGGCGAGCAGCAGCCCCAGCAGCAGCAGCCGCAGACGGCACCCGCCGAAGACGAGGGCGGCAACGGCCGCAACCGTCAGCGCAACAAGCGCCGCGGCGGCGCGCCGACGGACGAGTTCGACACCGAGATCGGCGAGGACGACGTCCTCGTCCCGATCGCCGGAATCCTCGACGTGCTCGACAACTACGCCTTCGTCCGCACGACCGGATACCTCGCCGGCCCCAGCGACGTCTACGTGTCGCTCGGACAGGTCAAGAAGTACAACCTCCGCAAGGGCGACGCGATCGTCGGCTCGATCAAGCAGCCCCGCGAGGGCGAGCAGCAGGGCCGCCAGAAGTACAACGCGCTGGTGAAGGTCGACTCGATCAACGGCCTGTCGATCGACGACGCCGCGACCCGTGTGGAGTTCGGCAAGCTCACGCCGCTCTACCCGCAGGAGCGTCTGCGTCTCGAGACGGCGCCCGAGAAGCTCACGCAGCGCATCATCGATCTCGTGGCCCCGATCGGCAAGGGACAGCGCGGCCTCATCGTCGCGCCGCCCAAGGCCGGCAAGACGATCGTCCTGCAGCAGATCGCCAACGCGATCGCGCAGAACAACCCCGAGGTCCACCTCATGGTCGTGCTCGTCGACGAGCGCCCCGAAGAGGTCACCGACATGGAGCGCACGGTGAAGGGCGAGGTCATCGCCTCGACCTTCGACCGTCCGGCAGAAGACCACACCACGGTCGCCGAGCTCGCCATCGAGCGCGCCAAGCGTCTCGTCGAGCTGGGCCGCGACGTCGTCGTGCTGCTCGACTCGATCACCCGCCTCGGCCGTGCGTACAACCTCGCTGCTCCGGCATCCGGACGGGTGCTCTCGGGTGGCGTCGACGCCTCGGCGCTGTACCCGCCCAAGCGCTTCTTCGGTGCTGCGCGCAACATCGAGAACGGCGGATCCCTGACGATCCTCGCCACGGCGCTGGTCGAGACCGGCTCCAAGATGGACGAGGTGATCTTCGAGGAGTTCAAGGGCACCGGCAACAGCGAACTGCGCCTGTCGCGCCAGCTCGCCGACAAGCGCATCTTCCCGGCCGTCGACGTCAACGCGTCGAGCACCCGCCGCGAAGAGATGCTGCTGTCGACCGACGAGGTCAAGATCACCTGGAAGCTGCGTCGCGCCCTTGCAGGCCTCGACCAGCAGCAGGCGCTCGAGGTCGTCCTGGGCAAGCTCAGGGAGACCCACTCGAACGTCGAGTTCCTCGTGCAGATGCAGAAGTCGATTCCGACGCTCCCCTCGGGTGCGCACGGACACGACAACAACATCCGCTGAGCGGAGCCGGGGTGTTCGAGTCCGTCCAGACTCTGATCGACGAGCATCGCCGGGTGCAGGAGGAACTCTCCGACCCGGCGGTGCACGCCGATGCTGCTCGGGCGAAGCGCGTCAACCGTCGCTACGCCGAGCTGTCGAGGATCGTCGCCGCCTATGAGGCGTGGGCGGCGGCATCCGATGACCTCGACGCCGCGAGGGAGCTCGCCCGCGAGGACGAGGCGTTCGCCGCTGAGATCCCGACCCTCGAAGAGGGGCTGCAGTCATCGCAGGAGAAGCTGCGCCGACTGCTCATCCCACGCGATCCCGATGACGCGCGCGACGTCATCATGGAGATCAAGGCGGGGGAGGGCGGCGCCGAGTCGGCGCTGTTCGCCGCGGATCTGCTGCGCATGTACATCCAGTACGCAGCCTCCAAGGGCTGGAAGACCGAGCTCCTCGAGCGCAACGAATCCGATCTCGGCGGCTACAAGGACGTCCAGGTCGCGATCAAGGGATCGTCCACGGACCCCGCCCAGGGCGTCTGGGCGCACCTGAAATACGAAGGCGGCGTGCACCGCGTGCAGCGCGTGCCCGCGACCGAGTCGCAGGGGCGGATCCACACCTCGACCACCGGAGTGCTGGTGTTCCCCGAGGTCGACGAGCCCGACGAGATCGCGATCAATCAGAACGACCTGAAGATCGATGTCTTCCGGTCCTCGGGCCCGGGCGGACAGTCCGTCAACACGACCGACTCGGCCGTGCGCATCACACACGTGCCCAGTGGAATCGTCGTGTCGATGCAGAACGAGAAGTCGCAGCTGCAGAACCGTGAGGCCGCGATGCGCGTGCTCCGGGCGCGACTGCTGGCGAAGCAGCAGGAGGAGCTGGATGCCGCGGCATCCGATGCACGCAAGTCGCAGATCCGCGGCATGGATCGGTCCGAGCGCATCCGCACCTACAACTTCCCCGAGAATCGCATCGCCGACCATCGCACGGGATTCAAGGCCTACAACCTCGATCAGGTGATGGACGGCGCTCTCGAGCCGATCATCGAGAGTGCGATCCAGGCCGACGAAGAGGCCCGACTCGCCGCGGTGGGCTCCGACTCCTGAGGTGACGCCGCTGAGCTGCGGCGCGGGTCACGAGCGGGCCGCGTACCGGTGCTCCGGCCGTCCGGTCGCCCCGTAACGCAGGCGGACCTCCACGACCGTCCGAGCAGCGAGAGCCGCGAGGTGGCGCTGCGCGGTGGCACGCGAGATCCCGACGCGCTCTCCGACTTCTGCCGCCGACGCCTCGCCGTCGCCGAGAGCGGCGAGCACCAGCTGCTCGGTCGCGGATCGCGAGACAGACACAGGTTCTCCGGATCCGTGGAGGATCGCCAGGGCGCGATCGGTGTCCTCCTGGCGAAGGGGACGATCTCCGGCGAGCAGGTTGCGGTACCGCGCGTAGCGCTCGAGCAGGCCGACGAGCGCCCGACGATCGAACGGCTTCAGCAGGTACCCGACGGCGCCCGATCTGAGCGCGCGTCGAATCGTCGGCGCGTCGTCGGCGGCCGAGATGAGGATCGCGTCCACGCCGGTCTCACGCACGAGGGCGATGCCGTCTCCGTCCGGGAGGAAGACATCCGCCAGGAGGAGGTCAGGGCGTGATGCGCGGATGCCGTCCCGTGCCTCGGCGAGAGTGCGGACGGGCTCCAGTGCCGAGAATCCGGGCTGGTCCTCGATGATGCTCCGGTGCAGTCGTCCGACGCGGAAGTCGTCGTCGAGGATCAGCACCCGCAGGGGATCGTTCATCGGTTCTCCTCAGTCGTCGATGTGTCGGTGACGGCGCCACCGAGTCGAGCGGCGAACACGGCACCGTGCTCCTCGCCTCCTGCGTCGATGATCCAGAGATCGCCGCCGCGGCGTCGCGCGATGTCTCGAGCCAACGGGATGCCGAGCCCGCGGCCGTGCACGCGGTCTGTGTCGTCGTCGCGCGGCTGACTCGGAGCCATCGGGTCGATCCCCGCGAGTCCCGGTCCCGAGTCTGCGACCGTGACGACGAGCGCGTCGCCGTCTCCGAGCACCGCGACCTCGACCCAGCGGGGAGTCCGCGCTCCGGCGACGGCGGCGGTCACCGCGTTGTCGACGAGGTTGCCCACGACGGCGGCGACGTCCTCCGGTTCTGCCACGCTGCCGATCAGCTGGCTCTCGTCCGCGACGCGCAGGGAGACGCCGCGTTCACCGGCCTCGATCCCCTTGGCGCCCAGGAAAGAGTGCAGGAACGGGTCGCTGAGCAGGTCGAGCCCGGCGACGGGGAATGCGACCGAGCCGCGCTCGACGAGCTCATCGAGGAATCCCCGGGCATCGTCGATCCTGGCTGCGTCGATGAGCCCCGCGACCACGTGCATCCGGTTCGCGAACTCGTGACGCTGCACGCGCAGGGCGGCGGTCACGGCTTGCACGGTCTCCAGTCGCTCCGTCAGAGCGATGAGGTCGGTGCGGTCACGGATGATCAGCACATGTCCGAGCGGCCTGCCGTCGCGGATCACCGGACGGGAATCGATGTAGAGCACGCGGTTGTCCACGACGGTGCTCGACGTCGTGGGCGCTCCCGTCGCGGTCTCGACGACAGCGGTCGGCAGCGAGAGCTCCGCCAGCCGTCGTCCCACAGCGGCGTCGAGACCGAGCATCCGATCGGCCGCATCATTGCTCACCCGCACGATCCCTGCCGTGTCGACGGCCAGGACGCCGTCATCCACACCATTCAGCACTGCTGTCTGGTTCTGCACGAGCGCCACGAGCTCCTCGGGCTGCACGCCGAGCGTCAGGCGCTCCCAGCGACGGCGCAGCAGCAGGAACGCGAGGAGAGCCAGCGCCAGGGCACCGGCGGCGGTGATGCCGATCACTGCGAGCAGCGGAGGCAGGTCATCGAAGACGCCTGTGCGCTCGAATCCGACGCTGACCTCGCCGACGGGGATCCCCGCATCGTCGAGCACGGGGACCTTGGCGCGAGCCGACTCGCCGAGGGTTCCGGTCTGCCAGTCGACCACCTCGTTCCCGGCGAGCACCTCCTCGAAGGGTGTGCTCACCATCTGGCCGATGCGTGAACTGGTGGGATGGGCGAGGCGGATGCCGTCCTCATCGGCGATGACGACGAACAGTGCACCGGTGCGGTCAGAGACGTCCGCTGCAAGGCGCGCGAGCTCGCCCTTCCTGAGCTCGTCCGGGTCCGGCGCCTCTTCGGCGGCCGAGATTCGTGCGACCTCGTCGCGGACCTGCGGGTCCTCGGCGAGGGTCCGGGCGATGCCGAGGGCGGTGGACTCGGCTTCGGTGCGAAGCTGCTGCACGGCGAGTAGGAGGTACACGCCGGTGCACATCACGACGACAAGGGCGACCGTGGCGAGATGCAGCAGCAGCGTGCGGGTCGCGAACCGAGGTCGCGTCGTCGTCGTCGACACCGTGGTCCTTCCCTCTCTGCTCCCGCGCAATATGCGCAGAACCCACGCTACGCGCACAACATCCGAGAATGCGGCATACCGCGCTCTGCGGGGAGGGATTGCCTAGTCTCGTCAGGATCCGTCGCAGTCGACGGAGCTTCGACGAAGGAGTCACAGCATGCTCGATGCACTCACCGGCCTGTCCACGGCCGCAGAAGAGGCGCCGACCTACGACGTCGCGTTCGTGCCGCCCGAATGGGTTCTGGTCCTCCTGGGATTCACCATGGTGCTGGCCTTCATGACGCTGATCATGACGAAGCGACTGACGCCCATGGTGGCGCTGATCCTCGTGCCGACCGTGTTCGGGCTGTTCGCCGGTGCGGGGCTCGGCATGGGCGACATGATCCTCGATTCGATCGCCACGATGGCCCCGACCGCAGCGTTGCTGATGTTCGCGATCATGTTCTTCGGCATCATGATCGACGTCGGCCTGTTCGATCCGCTGATCCGGGTGATCACGCGTGTTCTCGGTGATGACCCGGCGAAGGTCGTGCTGGGAACCGCGATCCTCGCGGGAGCCGTCTCGCTCGACGGCGACGGCTCGACGACGTTCATCATCACGACGTCGGCGATGCTGCCGATCTACCTCCGTCTCGGCATGAGTCCGGTCGTCCTCACGTGCGTCGCCGGCTTGATGAACGGCACTCTGAACATCGTTCCCTGGGGCGGGCCGACGGTGCGCGCGGCGACCGCTCTGGGACTGCAGCCGACGGACATCTTCGTCCCCATGCTGCCGGCTCTCGGCGTCGGCATCGTCGTGACGCTGGGCTTCGCCTGGATGCTCGGGCTGGGGGAGCGCCGCCGACTCGGGCGCCTCGACTCCGAAGGGCTGCTCACGGGTTCCGACGGCGGTGCTCTTTCTACAGTGCCGAAGATCTTCCGCGGTGCCGGACCGAAGCCCGGCGCCCGTGCAGCGCTCCGCACCGGCAACATCGTCGTCGTCGCCGGTGGGCGAGGGCCCGTCGCCGCGGCCAGCGTCGACCCGGCCGACACCGCCATGGCGGACACCATGCTCGACCCCGCGCGCCCGACGCTGAGGCCGCGACTGATCTGGTTCAACCTCGCGCTCACCGTCGCCGTCATGGTGCTGCTCGTTCTCGACATCATGCCGCTCCCGTACGTGTTCATGGTCGGTGCCGCCGTCGCGCTGCTGGTCAACTTCCGAGGGATCAAGGAGCAGGCGTCCGAGATCGTGGCCCATGCGCCCAGCATCGTCGGTGTCGTCTCGATGGTGATCGCGGCCGGAGTCCTGGTCGGCGTCCTGACCGGCACCGGGATGGTCGATGCGATGGCGACCTGGATCACCGACGTGCTTCCGCCTGCGCTCGGCCCCTTCCTCGCACCCATCACCGGTGTTCTGTCGATCCCGTTCACGTTCTTCATGTCGAACGACGCCTTCTACTTCGGCATCCTGCCGGTGCTCTCGCAGAGCGCGGCGACGTTCGGCATCGACCCCGTCGAGATGGCGAGGGCATCGATCATCGGTCAGCCGGTCCACCTGCAGAGCCCGCTCGTGCCGGCGATCCTGCTGCTCGTCTCGCTCGCCAGCGTCAACCTGGGCGATCACCACAGGAAGGTGCTGTGGCGCGCGGTGATCGTGTCGCTCGTGATGCTCGCCGTCGGCATCCTGTCGGGCGCGATCCCCTTCTTCGTCGCCCAGTGAGAGCGATATGCTCAGCGCGTGATCACCTTCCTCTTCCGCGCGCTGATGTACGTCATCTCGGCCGGTCTCGGTCTCATCGTGGCCGACCTCGCGCTCGAGGGGTTCCAGATCCAGTGGGACCAGTGGTGGGGGTTCGTGCTCTGCATCCTGATCTTCGCCGTGCTGCAGAGCGTGCTCTCACCGTGGGTCAGCAAGATCGCGGACCGCTATGCACCGGTCCTGATGGGCGGCATCGGCATCTTCTCGACGCTCATCGCCCTCGTGGTCGTCGTCCTGCTGCCGATCGGTGGGCTGCGCATCGTCGATCTCGTGGGCTGGCTGCTCGGATCGGTGATCGTCTGGCTGATCACGGCGCTCGGCAGCGTGCTGCTGCCACTGATCTTCCTTCGCAAGAAGGTCGACAAGGTGAGGTCTCGCCGCGGGGTGGCCTGAGAGCGCGGGCGCGTCAGATCGAGTAGTCGGGTGCGGTGAGCACCGCTCGGGTGTCCTCGCCCATGACCCGTGCACGGGGCTTGGCGGGCACACCGACGAGGATGCTGTCCGCCGGGGCGTCGCGCGTGACCACGGCATTCGCTCCGACCACGGAGCCCTCGCCGATCGTGATCGGTCCGAGGATCTTCGCGCCTGCTCCCACGGCCACGCCGTCGCCGAGCGTCGGATGCCGCTTGCCTGAGTCACGCGTGCGGCCGCCGAGAGTGACCCCGTGATACAGCATCACATCGTCGCCGACCTCTGCCGTCTCGCCGATGACCACGCCCATGCCATGGTCGATGAAGAAGCGACGACCGATCCGCGCGCCGGGGTGGATCTCGATCCCGGTGAGCCATCGCGACACCTGTGATGTCGCACGGGCGAGCAGCCGCAGCCGGCGGCGCCACAGCGCGTGCGAGACCCGATGTGCCCAGATCGCGTGCATCCCCGGATACAGCAGCGCCACCTCGGCGCCGCTGCGCGCGGCGGGGTCGCGAAGTCGGGCTGCCGCGATGTCCTCGCGCATTCGGCCGATCATGTCCATCGGGAGTTCAGGCCTCGCGCAGATCCTCGTAGAGCGCGGTCGAGAGGTAGCGCTCGCCGAACGAGGGGATGATGACGACGATCGTCTTCCCCGCAGCCTCCGGGCGCTGGGCGACCTGCAGAGCGGCCCAGATCGCGGCTCCGCTCGACATGCCCACGAGGATGCCCTCGCGGCTCGCGGTCTCGCGCGCGACACGGATGGCGTCGTCGAACGTGACGTCGATGACCTCGTCGAGGACATCGCGATCGAGGATCGGAGGCACGAAGTTCGGTCCGATGCCCTGGATCTTGTGCGGCCCGGGGTGTCCCTCGGTGAGGATGGGCGAATCCTTGGGTTCGACGGCGACGATCTTCACCCCGGGGACGCGCTCCTTCAGGACCTGACCGACGCCCGTGATGGTTCCGCCCGTGCCGATGCCGGCGACGAGGTAGTCGACGGAGCCCTCCGTGTCGCGGAGGATCTCCTCGGCCGTCGTGCGGCGGTGGATCGCGGGGTTCGCCTCGTTGGCGAACTGCTTCGCGAGAATGGCACCCGGAGTGCGGGCGGCGATCGCCTCCGCCTCGGCGATCGCGTTCGTCATGCCCTTCGTGGGGTCGGTGAGGATGAGTTCGGCGCCGAACGCCTTGAGAAGGAGGCGCCGCTCCTTGGACATCGACGCGGGCATCGTGAGGATCACCTTGTACCCACGTGCGGCGCCGACCATCGCCAGCGCGATACCGGTGTTGCCGCTGGTCGCCTCCACGATCGTGCCTCCGGGCTTCAGCTCGCCCGAGGCCTCCGCAGCGTCGACGATGGCGATGCCGAGCCGGTCTTTGACGCTCGAGGCCGGGTTGTAGAACTCGAGCTTGGCGAGGACTGTCGCGCCGAGGCCCTCGGTGACCCGGTTCAGACGAACCAGGGGAGTGTTGCCGAAAGCGGAGGTGATGTCGGAGTGGATACCGGGCATGGGGAGAGCCTTCCTGTGCGGGGGACTGCGCGCTCCAGCCTAGGCGAGAGCCCTAGGGGGGGTGGGCAATATGACACCTGCCGCGCTCTACGCTTGATCCATGTCCGATCTCTCCCTCGCCTCCGCCGTGCATGCGGCGGCCCGACAGCTCGCAGACGCCGGGGTCACGGATCCTCTCGTCGACGCGGAGCTGCTCGCCGGTCACGTCCTCGGCGCGAGGCGTGGTGAGGTGCAGGCATCGATCATCCGCGGTGATGCGGTGGAGGAGGCGGACGCCGAGGCGTTGCGGGCTCTGGTCGCCCGTCGTGCGAGCAGGGAGCCCTTGCAGCACATCACCGGAACGGCGCCGTTCCGCCACCTCGAGCTCGCGGTCGGGCCCGGAGTCTTCGTCCCGCGACCTGAGACCGAGACGGTCGTGCAGTACGCGATCGACGCGCTCCTCGGGTCCGCGCTTCCCGACCCGATCGGCATCGATCTCGGCACCGGCAGCGGGGCGATAGCACTCGCCATGGCCACCGAGGTGCCCCATGCGCGCATCTTCGCCGCCGAGCTCTCGCCCGACGCGTATCCGTGGGCGGCGCGGAACACGGCGGGGGTGGCCAACCTCACCCTCGTGAACGACGACCTGGCGCACGCGTTCGCGGAGCTCGACGGCACTGCCTCCGTCGTGATCTCGAACCCGCCGTACGTTCCGGACGCCGCGGTGCCCCGTGACCCTGAGGTTCGGCTCTTCGATCCGTCGATGGCGCTGTACGGGGGAGAAGACGGGCTCGACATCGTGCGTGTGCTCAGCGTGCGCGCGCTCGAGCTGCTGCATCCGGGCGGGCTGCTGGTGATCGAGCACGGGGAGCTCCAGGGCGAGGAGATCCGCAGCATCCTCACGCGCGACGGCTGGCGTGCCGCCGCGACGCACCGCGACCTCACCTTGCGAGACCGCGCGACGACCGCTCTGCGTCCCTGACGCGCAGACACGAACCGCACAGACATCGCCAACTAGAATCGGATCGTCATGTCCTCCATCTTCGATTGCGGCGACGAGGCCCAGCTCCTCGCCGGCATGCGCCACGCCCGCCAGGCCATCGCCCGCGGCGAACTCATCGTCATGCCCACCGACACGGTCTACGGCGTCGCCGCCGACGCGTTCTCTCCCGCTGCCGTACAGCGCCTCCTCGACGCCAAAGGGCGAGGGCGCAATCAGCCGCCTCCCGTGCTCATCGGCACGAAGGAGACGCTGCACGCGCTGGCGGAGTCCGTTCCCGAGCCCGTCCAGCGACTCGTCGACACCTTCTGGCCCGGCGGCCTGACCATCGTTCTCCCCGCTCAGCCCTCTCTCGTCTGGGACCTGGGCGACACGGAGGGGACCGTCGCCGTCAGAATGCCCGAGGGGCGCGTAGCGCTGGAGCTCCTGGCGGAGACCGGACCGCTGGCCGTCTCCAGCGCGAACCTCACCGGCCGTGAGTCGGCGATCTCCGCGTTCGATGCCGAGCGGATGCTCGGAGACAGCGTGTCGGTGTATCTCGCAGACGGCGTCAGTCGCGACGGGGTCGCGTCGACGATCGTCGACGCGACCTCCCTGGTTCCCCGCGGCGCGGAGCCCGCCGCCGGTGGTGTTCGCATCCTCAGAGCCGGCGCCGTCAGCCGCGAACGGCTGGAGGAGGTGCTCGGCGACCTGCTCGAACCCGAGGCGCCGTCGCCGGAATCGGACGGGGATTCGTGAAGCAGTACCTCCTCACGATCATCCTGACCGCCGCGATCACCTTCGCGTTGACCTGGGCGGTCTGGAAGCTGAGCCTGCGTTTCAAGCTGTACCCCGGCATCCGAGAGCGGGATGTGCACACGACTCCCACTCCCCGTCTCGGTGGCGTCGCGATCTTCCTCGGCATCGCAGCGGCGATCGGGGTCTCGGCTCTGAATCCGTTCTTCACCACCATGTGGATGCCGCCGCAGACGATGTGGTCGATCCTCGCCGCATCCCTCTTGATCGCCGTCATCGGCGTCGTCGACGATCTGTGGGATCTCGACTGGATGATCAAGCTCGGCGCACAGTTCCTCGCCGCCGGGATCATCACCGTCGGTGGCGGGCTGCAGATCCTCTCCCTGCCGTTCGGCGATCTGATCGTCTTCTCGAGCTGGCTGAGCATCACCATCACGATGTTCGCGATCGTCATCGTGATGAACGCCGTCAACTTCATCGACGGCCTCGACGGCCTCGTCGCCGGCGTCTGCCTGATCGCGAACGGCGTGTTCTTCGCCTACTCCTACATCCTGACGCGTGACACCGGAGCATCGAGCTACTTCAACCTCGCATCCTTCCTCGCCGCAGTGCTGATCGGCGCGTGCCTCGGCTTCCTCCCGTTCAACTGGAGTCCTGCGAAGCTCTTCATGGGCGATTCGGGAGCGCTCGTGATCGGTCTGCTGATGGCGACGTCCGCGATCGCCGTGACCGGGCAGCTCGAGCCGTCGGCCCTCGATCCCGAGCGACTCGGACGATCGCAGCTCCTCGGCGCGTTCATCCCGATCCTCCTCCCTCTTCTGGTCGTGCTGCTGCCGCTCCTCGATTTCGGGCTCGCAGTGCTGCGACGGATGAACGCGGGGAAGTCGCCGTTCTCACCCGACCGCAAGCACCTGCATCACCGCATGCTCGACCTCGGCCACCGCGACCGCGACGCCGTGCTCATCTTCTACGCCTGGACCGCGGTCATCTCCCTGGCCGTCCTCCTCATGTACGTGGGCGCGCGTGAGGACTGGCCCGGCCAGTACCTCCCCGGAGTCGTGTTCGGCCTGGTGGGAATCGCCGCGTGCCTCGTCATCACCCTGAATCCTCTGCGCCGACGGAAGCCCGCGGCGTCTGCTGAGTCCGACCCGACACCCGTGGAGTCCCCGTGAGCCCGAGCCCTGTTTCCAGCAATCCGATCCTGCGGAGGACGCTGATCTGGTCCGCGGTCTCGATGGCGGTCCTCGCGATCGTCGCCGGAGCGATCGGTCTCCTCGTCGGCGGGACGGAAGGTCTCGTCAGCGGCCTGCTGGGCGTCGTGCTCGCCATGCTGTTCCTCGGCATCACGGCCCTCAGCATCCTCATCGCCAACCGCTGGTTCGGCGATCCGCTCTACGTGCAGCTGTTCTTCGCGATCGTGCTCGGCGGATGGCTTCTGAAGCTCGGCCTCTTCGTCGTGATCATGATCGTCCTGAGCGGTCAGCCGTGGATCGAGCCGATGGTGTTCTTCCTGTCGATCGTCACGGGAGTGGTGGCGACTCTCGTCATCGACGTGATCGTCATCACGCGGATGCGCCTTCCGCACGTGAGCGACGCGTCCCTTCCCTCCGAGGCTCCGATCGACCGCGCGCCGGGGGTGGAGCTGCCGACCGTCGTGCCGGAGGATCGTGCGCCCGGGCGCCACCACATCGTGCCCGAACCCCCTGCGCAGGAAGGCTCCGGCGAACAGCCCCCGCGGTCTTAGGACACCCTCTTATTCTGATAGTGTTGAGACGTGCCCGCCGCTCGCCCGCGAGCGCTTGCGCTTGAAGCACACCGACCATCGTCGCCCCGGTTCTGACCGGTGCCCCGAAGCTGGAGCCCGCGCTGTTCAATCTTGCTGCGACCCTGATGCCCAAACTCGCCTCTGACGGCGAGTTCCACGGACCTTCGATCGACGAGTTCTTCCCGGAGATCCTCTTCGAAGTCGCGGGTATCCCCGTGCACCGAATCCACCTCGTGCAGTTCCTCGCCGTGGTCGCCGTCGTGCTGATCCTCGTCCTCGGAACCCGCCGTATGAAGATCGTCCCCGGACGCTTCCAGAGCGTCGTCGAGATGGGGCTGGACTTCGTCCGCACCAATATCGCGCACGATCTGCTCGGACGCAAGGACGGCAACCGATTCCTGCCGATCCTCACCACCATCTTCTTCATGGTGCTGTTCATGAACATCACGGGAATCATCCCGTTCCTGAACATCGCAGGCACGAGCATCGCGGCCGTGCCGCTGACGCTCGCGCTGGTGAGCTACATCACCTTCATCTACGCGGGTATCAAGAAGAGCCCGCTGGGCTTCTTCAAGAACGCGCTGTTCCCGGCCGGCGTTCCGTGGCCGGTCTACATCATCGTGACGCCGATCGAGTTCCTCTCGACGTTCATCATCCGGCCCGTCACGCTGATGCTCCGACTCCTGATGAACATGGTGGTCGGCCACATGCTCCTGGTGCTGTGCTTCGCAGCCACCCAGTTCTTCTTCTTCACCGCAGGTGGCGGCTGGGCCGCTCTCGGTGTCGGAACCCTCGCCTTCGGCGGCGCCTTCACTCTCTTCGAGATCCTGGTCGCCGTTCTCCAGGCATACGTCTTCACCGTCCTCACCGCGGTCTACATCCAGCTCGCGGTCGCAGAAGAGCACTGAGCGGGTCGGCAACTGCCGTCCCACCCAACGAAAGGAAAAACCCGTGGACGCTACTACGGTTCTCGCAGACATCAACGGTCACCTCGCATCGGTCGGCTACGGCCTCGCAGCGATCGGTCCGGCCATCGGCGTGGGTATCGTCGTCGGCAAGACCATCGAGGGTGTCGCTCGTCAGCCCGAGCTGGCCGGCCGCCTGCAGGTCCTCATGTGGATCGGTATCGCCTTCACCGAGGCGCTTGCATTCGTCGGCATCGCCGTCGGATTCATCCCCTTCCCGTAATCCGAACCGACTTCTGAAGGAGACAGGATGCTGAACGCTCTTGTCACGAACCTCGCAGCAGAGGGTGAAACACCCAACCCTCTGATCCCTGCGTGGTACGACATCATCTGGTCGGGTCTGTGGTTCCTCGTCATCCTCATCGTCGTGTGGAAGGTCGCCCTTCCGAAGTTCACGGCAATGCTCGACAAGCGGTCCGCCGCCATCGAGGGCAACATCGCCAAGGCGGACGAAGCACAGAAGCAGGCTGAGGCCGCGCTCGAGGAGTACACCCGTCAGCTCGCCGAGGCACGCACCGAGGCCGGTGAGATCCGCGAAGCCGCCCGTGAGGACGGCAAGAAGATCGTCGCCGAGGCCAAGGAGGCCGCGTCGAGCGAAGCAGCTCGCATCACCGCGACCGCGCACACGCAGATCGAGGCCGAGCGGCAGACCGCTCTCGTCTCGCTGCGCAGCGAGGTCGGCTCGCTCGCGATCGACCTCGCCGGTGGCGTGGTCGGCGAGACGCTCTCCGACGATGCACGTGCGACCGCGGTCGTCGACCGCTTCCTCGCCGACCTCGAAGCATCCGAGAAGGCGGCTCAGTAATGGGCAGCGCGACCACTCAGGCACTCGCGGCATCCACTCAGACGCTTGCCGCAGCGACGGACGTCACTCTCGACACGGCGCGGGAGCTGTTCGCAGCCGCACGCGCCGTGGCGGAGTCGTCTCATTTGAGCGGCGCGCTCGCTGACCCGTCGGCTCCGGTCGTGGCGCGACAGAACGTCGTCGCCGCGGTGTTCGGCGGGTTCTCGCAGAACGCGCAGACCGTCCTGAAGACGGTCGTCGCCGAGCGCTGGTCATCGGCTTCCCAGCTCGTGGACGGCGTCGAGGAACTCGCGATCAGGGCTGCCGCGATCGCCGAACCGCAGGCTGACATCGGGGGAGAGCTCTTCGGCTTCACCCGGGTGATCGCCGCGAACGCGGAGCTCGAGCTCGCGCTCGGAAGCCGCCTCGGGGGCGAAGACGCCAAGGGCGCGCTCGTCGACAGGCTTCTCGCCGGGGGCGTCAGCGACGCGACCGCCGTGATCGTCTCGTCGCTGGTGCGCCAGCCTCGTGACCGTCGCGTTCGGCAGATGCTCACCCGTGCGACGCGGGTCGTCGCCGACCAGGGCGACCGTGTGGTCGCGACGGTGCACAGCGCCACACCGCTCACCGACGCACAGCGCACCCGTCTCAGCGACGCTCTCTCGCGTCGTTACGACGGCAAGATCTCGCTCAACGAGGTCAACGACCCCTCTGTCGTCGGAGGCCTGCGCGTGCAGATCGCCGATGACGTCATCGACGGCAGTATCTCCGCCCGTCTCGCCGATCTTCGCCAGAAGCTCGCCGGCTAACACGACTTCGCGCGGGGAACCGCGCACCCAGATACAAAGGGAAGACAATGGCAGAACTATCGATCAGCCCCGACGTCATCCGTGACGCGCTGAAGGACTTCGCCGCAGCATACGAGCCCACTGGGGCCGCGGCGACCGAGGTCGGCACCGTCATCGACGCAGCCGACGGCATCGCGCATGTCGAGGGACTGCCCGGGGTGATGGCGAACGAACTCGTCACCTTCGCGGACGGCACCAAGGGTCTCGCGCTCAACCTCGACGAGCACCAGATCGGTGTCGTCGTGCTCGGCGACTTCACCGGCGTCGAGGCCGGCCAGGAAGTCACCCGCACGGGTGAGGTCCTCTCGGTTCCCGTCGGCGACGGCTACCTCGGTCGCGTCGTCGACCCGCTGGGTAACCCGATCGACGGCCTCGGCTCCATCGCCACCGAAGGCGTTCGCGAGCTCGAGCTGCAGGCACCGGGTGTCATGCAGCGCAAGTCGGTGCACGAGCCGATGCAGACCGGCATCAAGGCCATCGACGCCATGATCCCCGTCGGCCGCGGTCAGCGTCAGCTGATCATCGGTGACCGCCAGACCGGCAAGACGGCCATCGCGATCGACACGATCATCAACCAGAAGGCCAACTGGGAGTCGGGCGACGTCAACAAGCAGGTGCGCTGCATCTACGTCGCCATCGGTCAGAAGGGCTCGACCATCGCTTCGGTGAAGGGCGCGCTCGAAGAGGCCGGCGCTCTGGAGTACACCACCATCGTGGCGGCTCCGGCATCCGACCCCGCCGGTTTCAAGTACCTCGCTCCCTACACCGGTTCGGCCATCGGCCAGCACTGGATGTACGGCGGCAAGCACGTCCTCATCATCTTCGACGACCTGTCGAAGCAGGCTGAGGCCTACCGTGCGGTGTCGCTTCTCCTCCGTCGTCCGCCGGGCCGCGAGGCTTACCCGGGTGACGTCTTCTACCTGCACTCGCGTCTGCTCGAGCGTTGCGCGAAGCTGTCCGACGAGCTCGGCGCAGGTTCGATGACCGGTCTCCCGATCATCGAGACCAAGGCGAACGACGTCTCGGCATACATTCCGACCAACGTGATCTCGATCACCGACGGCCAGATCTTCCTCCAGTCCGACCTCTTCAACGCCAACCAGCGTCCGGCGGTCGACGTGGGTATCTCGGTGTCGCGAGTCGGTGGTGACGCTCAGGTCAAGTCGATCAAGAAGGTCTCCGGAACGTTGAAGCTGGAGCTCGCGCAGTACCGCTCGCTCGAGGCGTTCGCGATGTTCGCATCCGACCTCGACGCGGCTTCGCGTCGTCAGCTCTCCCGCGGAGCGCGCCTGACGGAGCTGCTCAAGCAGCCTCAGTACTCGCCGTACCCCGTCGAGGAGCAGGTCGTCTCGATCTGGGCCGGAACGAAGGGCAAGCTCGACACCCTCGAGGTCTCGGACGTGCTTCGCTTCGAGCGCGAGCTGCTCGACTACCTGCGTCGCAACACGAAGGTGCTCGAGACCCTGCGCGAGACCAACGTCCTCGATGACGACACCGTCGCCGAGCTCGACAAGCACACCGACGCTTTCCTTCTGGAGTTCCAGGGTGGCAAGGGGCAGGCCATCGGCGCCCCGGGTCACGAGGAGCACGCTGCAGCCGAGGCTGAGGACGTCAACCAGGAGAAGATCGTCAAGGGTCGTCGCGCGTAATCGCGTGAGGAACTGATTTCATGGGCGCTCAACTCAGGGTCTACAAGCAGAAGATCTCTTCTGCTCAGACGACCAAGAAGATCACGAAGGCGATGGAACTCATCGCGGCTTCGCGCATCCAGAAGGCGATGGCACGCGTCAAAGCGTCCAGCCCCTTCGCGCGGGCCGTGACGAGGGCCGTGTCCGCCGTCGCGACGCACTCGAACGTCGACCACCCGCTCACCCGCGAGCCCGAGACGATCCGCCGCTCTGCGGTCGTGATCTTCTCGTCGGACCGCGGTCTCGCCGGAGCCTTCAACTCGCAGATCCTCCGTGAGGGTCTCGAGGTGGCGGAGCTCCTGCGGGGGCAGGGCAAGGAGCCGGTGTTCTACCTCGTCGGACGCAAGGCCGTCGGCTACTTCCAGTTCCGCCGCATCGCGGCTGCTGCGGAGTGGACGGGCGACACCGACACCCCGTCGTTCCACACGGCGGAGGAGATCTCGGCCACGCTGCTCGAGGACTTCTCGCGCGGTGCGGACGAGGGTGGCGTCGACGAGATCCACCTCGTGTACAACCGCTTCGTCAGCATGATGACGCAGTCGCCGGAATCCGTGCGACTGCTCCCGCTGGAGATCGCGGAAGCCGATGACTCGGAAGCGGGCAGCGCCGTCTACCCGCTGTACGAGTTCGAGCCGGATGCCGAGACAGTCCTCGACGCGATCCTGCCGGTGTACATCCAGAGCCGCGTCTTCAACGCTCTCCTGCAGTCGTCTGCCGCCAAGCAGGCCGCCACGCAGAAGGCGATGAAGTCGGCCAGCGACAACGCCGACAAGCTCATCACCGACTACACCCGTCTGCGCAACAACGCGCGTCAGGCGGAGATCACGCAGCAGATCGCGGAGATCGTCGGCGGCGCCGACGCACTCTCGTCGAGCAAATAGACCATCAGGAAAGAGACGAAGAAATGACCCCCACCGCTACGGCTGACCAGCCGGCGACCGCGGTCGTCGGGCGCGTCGCGCGCGTCAACGGTCCGGTTGTCGACATCGAGTTCCCGCACGACTCGATCCCCGACATCTACAACGCTCTGAAGACCACCATCGTCATCGGCGAGGAGTCCACGGAGATCACCCTCGAGGTCGCTCAGCACCTCGGCGACGACCTCGTTCGCGCCATCGCGCTGAAGCCCACCGACGGCATCGTCCGCGGCCAGGAAGTCCGCGACACGGGCGAGGCCATCTCGGTCCCGGTCGGCGACGTCACCAAGGGCAAGGTCTTCAACGTGATCGGCGAGGTCCTGAACCTCGAGCCCGGCGAGACCATCGAGGTCACCGAGCGCTGGCCGATCCACCGCAAGGCTCCCAACTTCGACCAGCTCGAGTCGAAGACCACGATGTTCGAGACCGGCATCAAGTCGATCGACCTCCTCACGCCGTACGTGCTGGGTGGAAAGATCGGTCTGTTCGGTGGAGCCGGTGTCGGCAAGACCGTCCTCATCCAGGAGATGATCCAGCGCGTCGCGCAGGACCACGGTGGAGTCTCGGTGTTCGCCGGTGTCGGTGAGCGCACCCGTGAGGGCAACGACCTCATCCACGAGATGGAAGAGGCGGGTGTCTTCGACAAGACGGCCCTCGTCTTCGGCCAGATGGACGAGCCGCCGGGAACGCGTCTGCGCGTCGCCCTCTCGGCTCTGACGATGGCGGAGTACTTCCGTGACGTGCAGAAGCAGGACGTGCTGCTCTTCATCGACAACATCTTCCGCTTCACGCAGGCCGGTTCCGAGGTCTCCACGCTGCTGGGCCGCATGCCCTCCGCCGTGGGTTACCAGCCGAACCTCGCCGACGAGATGGGTCTCCTGCAGGAGCGCATCACGTCGACCCGTGGCCACTCGATCACCTCGCTGCAGGCGATCTACGTGCCCGCCGATGACTACACCGACCCGGCACCGGCGACCACGTTCGCCCACCTCGACGCCACCACGGAGCTCTCGCGTGAGATCGCGTCGAAGGGTCTGTACCCGGCGATCGACCCGCTGACCTCGACGTCGCGCATCATGGACCCCCGCTACTTGGGCGAGGACCACTACCGCGTCGCCACCACGGTCAAGCAGATCCTCCAGAAGAACAAGGAACTGCAGGAGATCATCGCCATCCTCGGTGTCGATGAGCTCTCCGAAGAGGACAAGATCGTCGTGTCTCGTGCACGTCGTATCCAGCAGTTCCTCTCGCAGAACACCTACATGGCCAAGAAGTTCACGGGTGTCGAGGGTTCGACCGTCCCGCTCAAGGAGACCATCGAGTCGTTCGATGCGATCGCCCGCGGTGACTTCGACCACGTCGCCGAGCAGGCCTTCTTCAACGTCGGTGGCATCTCCGATGTCGAAGAGCAGTGGGCGAAGATCCAGAAGGAGAACGGCTGATCATGGCACTGCATGTCAGCCTCGTCTCCGCGGATGCGGAGGTCTGGACGGGAGAGGCGAGCCTCGTGGTCGCCAAGACCGTCGAGGGTGAGATCGGATTCATGGCCGGCCACGAGCCGGTCCTGGCGATCCTCGCCCAGGGCGAGGTCCGGATCACGCAGACGGATGGCACAAAGGTGCTCGCCAACGCGCAGGACGGATTCCTCTCGATGGAGAGCGACGTCCTGACGATCGTGGCAGGCAACGCGGCTCTCATCGCCTGATCAGTCCCAGTTCCTCGCGTCCGCCTCGGCCCTCAGTGGGTCGGGGCGGACGCGTCTGTATCCCGAGGTCTCATGAAGATTCTGCTGCCCCCGTCGGAGACCAAGCGACCCGGAGGACGCGATGCGCCTCTCGACGAGAGCTCGCTGGCGCTCCCCGGTCTGGTCGCTGAGCGCCGAGCGGTGATCGATGCGCTCATCGATCTGGCGCACGACGAGGAAGCAGCGCGCAGAGTGCTGAAGCTGAGCCCCAAGCAGGCAGGCGATGTCGAGCACAATCGGATGCTGCGCTCGGCCGCGACGATGCCGGCGGTCGACCGTTACACGGGCGTTCTGTATGACGCTCTCGACGCGGGCAGTCTCGACCCCGCGTCTCGCCGCTGGCTCGGTTCGCACGTCTGGATCCACTCGGCGCCGCTGGGGCCGATCGGAGCGCTCGATCTCATTCCGCCGTACCGGCTCGCTGCCGGGACCTCATTGCCGGGCCTGGCTGCGCTGCGCAGGCACTGGGCAGACGCGACCACGGCGGCCATAGCGGGGGAGGACCCCGACTTCATTCTCGATCTGCGCAGTGAGGCCTACGTCGCGCTCGGTCCCGTGCCGGACTCCGTGCCCTCCGCTTATGTGCGGGTCGTCACCGAGCACGGACGGGCTCTCAATCACTTCAACAAGAAGTCCAAGGGTCTTCTCGTGCGCGCGCTGGCGGAGGACCGCCCGCGAGTTCGGTCGCTTCGCACGCTTCGGACATGGGCGGCGAGCAGGGGTCTCGTCCTTCGACCGACCGACGACCGCGGTGTCGAGGAGCTCGTCGTCGCGGAATGACGGTGCATGACGGGCAGTGCGCTGTCTCCGCGTGTGTCGTTGCCCCGAATATCAGCACACCGATATGGTGGGTCTCGCGGCGCGCACAGCGTCCGCTCCATCGGATCCGGAGGGGATCATGTACAACGACTATTACGACAACGGGGCGGCTATCGCCGGTCTGTTCGTCGTCTTCTTGATCAGTCTGCTCTTTGCGCTGGCGTTCTATGTGATCTCGTCGATCTTCCTCATGAAGATCTTCGAAAAGGCTGGCGTCCAGGGCAAGTGGCGCGCGTGGGTGCCGGTGTACAACACGATGATCTTCGCGAAGCTGGGTGACATCTCGCCGTGGGTCGTCCTCATCGGCATCGGTCTCTCGTTCATTCCGTACCTCAACTTCCTGACCGGCATCGCTCTCGCTGTGGTGCTCGCTCTGGCCGCATGGCGGGTCGGACTGAAGCTGCAGAAGGATGCCGTCTGGGTGGTCCTGTTCGTTCTGCTCTCGATCGTCTGGTATGGCATCAACGCGTTCGACAAGTCGCGCTGGAACCCGAACATCGTTCCCGCACCGTGGGCAGGAAACAGCTTCCTCGCCGATTCCACCGTCTGGGATGGCGTTCCTGTGCAGCCGCGTCCGGCAGCCGGTCCCGGCTACGGCGCTCCGCAGGGCTACGGCGCTCCTCAGCAGGGCTACGCGCCGCCCGCGCCGCAGGGATACGCACCGCCCGCGCCGCAGGGATACGCACCGCCCGCGCAGCCCGGCTACGCTCCGCCCGCCCAGCCCGGTTACGCTCCGCCCGCGGCCCCGTCGACCACCGGTGCTCCGCCGGCTGCTCCGTCGACGCCGCCCACGGCGCCGCCCACGGCGCCGCCGGCTCCGCCCGCAGCGCCTCCGGCCGCTCCGCAGGTTCCGCCCACGGATCCCACGCAGCCTCCGGCCTGATCGCAGACCGCACAGAGCCCTCGACTTCGGTCGGGGGCTCTGTGCTGCATGGGGCGCTCGCGGCGTGGTGAAGAGCAACGGTGGAAGACGATAACGTGGAGGCATGCTCATGTCGCAGCCCAGAGTCGGCGCCGCAGGACTCCGCGTGATGGCCGGGGGTGCGCGTGCGGCCGTCGCGGCGTCCACTACGATATGTGAGTGTCCTGGGGTAGCCCGAACCGCAGGAAATCCGGAGGCGACGAGTGGCTGAGACGACGACGAAGACGCGCCGCGTCACGGTTGCGCAGCGTCAGCTGCTCCTGTCCTGGGCAGGCGTCACCGACGTGGGTCGGCGACGTGAGACGAACCAGGACGCGTTCTTCGCGGACTACCCGCTCTTCATCGTCGCCGATGGCATGGGTGGCCATGCGGGCGGCGAGATCGCGAGCCGCAGCACGGTGAAGCGGCTCGACGCCGTGGTCGCTGCCGGCGCGGTCGATCGCGGCGCCATCGAGGGTGCGTTGGAGATGGCGGTGGCCGACATCGCCGACCATCCGGAGACCACAGACGAGGGTACAGGGACGACGCTCACCGGAGTCTTCCTCGAGTTCGAGGGCGACGAGCCGCATTGGACATCGCTCAACATCGGCGACTCGCGCGTGTACCTCCTCAGGGACGACCGCCTGGTGCAGATCACCACCGACCACTCGGTCGTGCAGGAGCTCATCGCGGCAGGCAAGATCAGCCCCGAAGAGGCCGAAGGTCATCCGTACAGCAATGTGATCACACGAGCGGTCGGGGCGAGCGAGCTCACCGCTCCCGACTACGTCACGCTCGATGTGCGCCCGGGAGATCGTTTCGTGATCTGCTCTGACGGACTCACGAAAGAGCTGACCGACTACGGCATCCAGCATTTCCTCCGCGAGAACGCCGATCCGGCTGCCGCCGTCGATGCGATGCTCGCTGCGGCACTCGAGAATGGCGGTCGCGACAACGTGACGCTCGTCATCGTGCAGATCGCGGACGAGTCGCCCTCGGCGCCGGACGAGTCCTCCTCCACAACGGACGAGTCCTCCGTCTGACGTCCTTTCCCTGTGGAGGGCTGCTTCTGAGGCCCGCGGGTGCGGTCCACTGGGGGCATGGACTCTCTGCCGATCGCGATCCCTGCCGCCCCCGCACCGGCTCGTAGGCCCCCGACACCGTTCGTCGCGGCACTCGTCCCCGTGGCCGCTGGGGTGGTTCTCTGGCTCGTCACCGGGTCGCTGTTCTCCCTGTGCTTCGCGGTTCTGGGTCCCCTGATGATCATCGCTTCGCTGATCGACGGGTCACGATCCCGACGCAAGGCATCGCGGGTGGCTGCGACCGACAGCGAGGCTGCGTGGTCGCTCGTCGAAGCTCAGTTGACGCAGCTTCACGATGATGAGCGTCAGCTGCGGTGGCATCGACATCCCGACGCAGCGGCAGGCCTGGCGCAGCCGCCGCTGCGCGGCCTCGATCCACCCGCCGCCGCCACTCAGGTCGTCGTCGGCAGCGGTACCGGCGACAGCGGCGTGCGCGCTTCGGGCGGGGATGGGGAGCGCGAACGGGACTTCCGGATGCGATGCGCGAGGGTCGAGCGGGTGCCGGTGACGGTGCCCCTCAGCGGCGGCATCGGACTGCGCGGCTCGTATCCTCTCCTCGCCGCCGCGACGAGAGCGCTCGTGGTGCAGCTGTGTCTCAGATTCGGCGCCCCCCAGATGTCCATCATCGGCTCCCGTCTTGAAGAGCTGGGGCTCGCGGGGTTCCCGCAGGCCCACGCCGCGCGGCGCGGCTCGTTCCGGGTGGCCGTGGTGCAGGGCGCTGATCCTCGACCGGCGGCCGACGCCGTGATCTGGCTGCTGGACCGGGATGACGATGTTCCGGAGGGGATAACGACCGTCATCGATGTCACCGAGCCGCACCGGGCGCGCGTCCGCACGGCGCAGGGGATCGTCGAGGTCGACGCCGAGTGCATGTCCCGGGATCAGACGATCGCGATCGGGGTCAGTCGCACAGGAGAGGGAGAGGAACTCGATTCTGTCCCCGCGTCGGTGGCGCTCAGCGACCTGCTGCAGCCGGAATCGCTCGTCGGTCTGCCGGCCGCAGTCGGCCGTGGTGAGCGGGAGGACATGCTCCTCGACATCGTCGATGACGGACCGCACGCCATCGTGACCGGCACGACCGGAACGGGCAAGAGCGAGCTGCTGGTCTCGTGGGTGACGGCCATGGCGAGCCGCCATGGACCCGATCGAGTGACATTCGTCCTCGCCGATTTCAAGGGCGGCACAGCCTTCGAACCGCTTCGGATGCTCCCGCAGGTGGCTGCAGTGATCACGGACCTCGATGAGGAGGGGGCGCGGAGGGGCGTCTCCAGCCTGACCGCCGAGCTGCGGCGCCGCGAGTCGGTTCTCGCCGAGGCCGGCGCACGAGACGTCCGTGAGGTCGGCATGGCGAGACTGGTCATCGTGGTCGACGAGTTCGCCGCGCTGCTCCAGGATCATCCGGACCTCGGGGCTGTGTTCACGGACATCGCCGCTCGGGGAAGGGCGCTGGGCATGCACCTCGTCCTCGGGACGCAGCGCGCGTCCGGCGTGATCCGCGACGCGTTGGCGGCGAACTGTCCGCTGAGAGTGAGCCTGCGTGTTGCGGACGCCGCTGACAGTCGGGCAGTCATCGGTGCCGACGACGCGGCTGAGCTACCGGGCGGCGTCGAGTCGAGGGGCTTGGCTCTGGTTCGTCGCCCGCAGGACGCTGCGCCGATAGCGATGCGAGTGGCTCTGACCGGCGTCGCCGATCTCAGGGCGATCGCACTGAGGTGGGCTGACGACGACGTTCCGGTCAGCCCGTGGCTACCGGTGCTGCCGCGGATGCTTCCTCTCGCGGAGCTTCAGGCTGAGACACGCAAGGACGGCGAAGTCATCCTGGGCCGAGTCGACGATCCGGAACGTCAGGAGCAGCCACTCGAGCGCCTGTCGATCGGATCCGATCGAGGAATCGCCTTCCTCGGAGGACCCGAGTCGGGGCGCAGCTCCGCCTTGCGTGCGCTGGCCAAGCAGCATGGGCATCCACTGTGGATACCGACCGATCCAGAGCATTCGTGGGATGCCGTCGTGGCTCTGGCGGAACGGGGAATTCCGCGCGGGGGGCTCGTGCTGTGCGACGACATCGACGTCCGGATCGGCGAGCTGCCCGTCGAGTACGGCCAACAGCTGGCGCAGCTCTGGGAGCAGATCCTCCGCAACGGGGCCGGAGCCACGATCGCGATCACGGCGACGAGAGCATCGGGGCCTGTCGGGCGGCTTCTCGATGCTCTGCCGCGTCGGGGGCTGCTCAGGATGCCGAGTCGGGTCGATCACCTTGCTGCGGGTGGGGACTCCGCAGGTTTCGATCCGCAGCGCGGTCCGGGACGGATGCGGATGGGGGATCGGGAGATCCAACTGGTCTGGGTCCCCGAGGAGCGACTGCGGTCGTCGGGTCCATCCAGTGGCACCTCTCGATATCGGGAGCGGGAAGGTGACGGCTGGGCTCCGCGGCGTGCCCTCACGGCGCTCATCACGCCGGGGGTGTCTGCGGTGGCGGAGTCAGTGGCGGCTGCGTATCCCGACTGCGACGTCGTCACTCTGAGCGGCGAACCGCGCGATGCTCAGGCACCCACGCGTCCCACCGTCCTGCTCGGCGATGCAGACGCGTGGCAGCGCAGTTGGACGCTGTGGCAGCGGGTGCGTCGAGAGGGCGAAGTGCTCATCCGAGCCGAGAATGCCGCGGAGCTGCGGCAGCTCGCCGGTGTGCGAGAGCTCCCGCCATATTCGCGACCGCATGCGGGCCGGGCGTGGTCGCTGGTCGGCGACTCCGGGCCCCGACGAATCGTGATCCCGGCACTCGCGCCCCGGCGATGAGAAGCGTGTCGTCTCCTGGTCAGATGGCACTGCCGGGACGAACGGCTCCGACCGTCGCCCCACCGCCGAGCACCTCGAGAGGCAGCGCGGCGGCGAGTGTCGCCACGTCCGAATCGGTGAGCCCGCCTGCGCGCGCCAGCAGAGTCGCCGCCACGATGGTCGACGCGCGCGCCCCGCCGTCGAGCATCTTCAGCGCGACGGTCGTGCCGTTGGGGGCGACCATGACCATGATCCCTTCGGCACCGCCCTTCGCGAACACGCCGAGTGTCTCGATCGCGATGGTGTCCGGGCGCCCCGGGCCGTCGATCGTCCACGGGTGCTCACGCACCGCGCGCACCAGCGAGCCGGCCACCCGGTGCAGGGCGAAGGGCGAGCGGTCCGAGGCGGTGCCGATCCGGTGGATCGATCGGGCGAGGCCCGTCAGCGTGATCGCGTATACCGGGGCGCCGCAGCCGTCGATGGCCGTGTGAGCGACCTTCTCGCCGGTGAGACGCTCGATCACGTCGCGGATGTGCAGCTGAAGCGGATGCGCCGGGTCCAGGTAGCTGTCGGTCGGCCAGCCCGTCGCGACGCAGGCACGGAGCATGGCCGCGTGCTTGCCTGAGCAGTTCATGCGGATACGTGTCTGTGCGCCGTGTTCGCGCACGAGCTCATCGCGAGCGGCGGTGTCGCCCGGCCACGCCGGCGGGCAGCCCAGGTGGTCCTCGGTGAGACCGCCCTCGGTGAGCACGTCGCGAACCACGGAGGCATGACGATCCGTGCCGCTGTGGCTCGCGGTCGACATGGCGAGCTGCTCGTCCTCGAGAGCGGCACCCGCGGTGATGCACGCCACGGCCTGCAGCGGCTTGAGGCTCGAGCGCGGAAGTATCAGGGCGTCGGCGTTGCCGTATCGAGCGACGACGTCGCCGTCGGGTGAGAGGACCACCGCCGCCCCCGCGTGGCGGGACTCGATGAACCCGCTGCGTTCGACGACGGCGAGTTCCACGGCATCTTGAACGGTGAGAGTCTCCAGCACCTCCCCAGGATATCGTCGGATGGGTGTCGACCGTGCCACCGGCACATCGTCCGGCAGAGTCGAGTGGCAGACTGTCGATATGGCAGATCGACTCGCGCCGCTCGGCGAGCACCGTTACTCACTCACCTCGACCTGGACCGGAAACTCTGGCACCGGCACCAGCGGCTACCGCGAGTATCGACGCGATGTCACGCTCGAGGTCGACGGCAAGCCCGACATCCTGGCCTCAGCCGATAAGCCGTTCCGTGGCGATCCGTCCCGGTGGAACCCTGAGGATCTGCTCCTCGCCTCCCTGTCGCAGTGCCATCTGCTCTCGTATCTGCACGCGTGCGTAACGGCTGGCGTCGTCGTCGACTCCTACCGCGATACGGCCTCCGGCATGATGCGAGAGGACGGGCGCGGCGGCGGCGCGTTCGTCGAGGTGATGCTGCGGCCCGAGGTCGTCGTCGCGGACGCCTCGATGATAGAGGCGGCCGAACGTGCCCATGCCCAGGCGAACGCATGGTGCTTCATCGCGAATTCGATGAACTTCCCCGTGCGGCACGAAGCCTCGGTCCGCGCCCAGCAGAGCTGACCGGCGGCGGCGTCAGCGGCGCTCGTGGGGCAGCGCCTGCTTGATCTTCTCGATGGTGCCCTGCGCGGGAGCCTCGTTGTAGGCGTCCGCCAGTTCCTGCCCGGACAGGGCATGGATCGCGGCCATGATCTCGTCCGTCGCGAGTCTGCGGGCGCGCCCGCTCGTGGCGGGTCCGTGGGGCGAGAGGTCGAGAGGTTCGCCGAAGCGCACGGTGATGCGCTCCTTCAGGGTCGGCATCTTGGCGCCGACGGGCATCACCTTGTCCGTGCCGACGAGGCCGACCGGCACGACCGGCGCACCGGTCTGCAGGGCGAGGAACGCCACGCCGGTGCGTCCCTTGTAGAGGCGTCCGTCCGTCGAGCGCGTGCCCTCCGGGTAGAGGGCGACAGCGAGGCCCTCATCGAGAAGCTGACGCTGCACGTCGAGTGCGTCGAGGGCGGCCTTCCCCGCTCCACGGCGAACCGAGATCGCCCCGATGGACTCGAAGAACGTCTTGCTGAGCCAGCCCTTGAATCCAGGGCCCTCGAAATACGTGGACTTCGCGAGGAAGTGCACGGGCCTCGGTGCGGCGACCGGGATCGCGATCGAGTCGATGAACGACAGGTGGTTGCTCGCGAAGATGACCGGGCCGTCCTTCGGGACGTTCTCCCTGCCTTCGATGCGGGGCCGGTATATCGTGCGCGCGAGGGGCGTGATGAGGCTGCGACCGAGCGCATAGGCGAAGCCGGCGTGTCGAGGCTTCTCAGTCTCTGCGGGCGAAGTTTCGGGCTCCACGGACTGCTCTGACGTCATCAGAGCAGATTACCCCGGCGATCATGCCCCAGTGGGAATGAAGCGCCGGAGCGAGTCTCCCAGCATCGGCAAAGGGGTATGGGGGATGATGGGGTGTCCCGCCCGCGATCCTGAGGTTCCACTGTGCGCAAGCGTCCGCTTATCGTCCTGTCCACCGTCGCCGCGGCGACCCTTCTGCTGGCCGGGTGCGCCGGAGGCTCGGACCCCGAGTCCACGAGCACTCCTGACCCTGCCGCCGAGACCTCCTGCCTGGCGGACATCGCGTCGGGCGCCGGCTCCGATGCCGTGACCGTCGAGGGATCCGGGGCAGACGCCAAGGTCACGGTGCCGGCGGGCACCGACCTCGCGGAGGCCGAGCGCTCGGTCGTCGTCGAGGGTGACGGCGATGACGTCATGCCCGGCGATCTCGTGTCTCTGCGCTACCAGCTCATCGACGCCACCACCAACGAGGTGCTCAGCACCTCGGAGCGGGGCCCCGACGGGGTACTGTCAGCCCTGCTCGCGGTGCAGCAGCCTCAGCAGATCGTCGACCCGACGCAGTCCACGGTGTTCACGGTGGCGGCCGAGTGCCTCCCGATCGGTTCGAGTGTCGTGCTGACGCTCCCCGCCGCGCAGGAGGGCATGAACCCGAGCGTCCTCTACGTCGAGACGATCGAACAGCTTCCTACGACCGCATCCGGCTCTGATGTCGACGCGACCGAAGGCATGCCGACCGTGAAGCTCGACGACGAGGGCTCGCCGACGATCACGCTCCCGGACTCCGATGCTCCCGCCGAGACGGAGGTGGCCGTCCTCAAGCAGGGCGACGGCGCCGTCGTCGGCGCAGGCGACCTGGTCACTGTGCAGTACCGCGGTGTGAAGTGGTCGGACGGCTCGGAGTTCGACTCCAGCTGGAGCCGGGATGCAGCTCCCTCGCAGTTCCAGACCAGCGGTGTCGTGACGGGCTTCAAGATGGCACTCGAGGGCCAGAAGGTCGGTTCGCAGGTCATCGTCGCCATGCCTCCGAAGGATGGCTATGGCGAGGGCGAGATCAACGACACCGATCTGACCGGCGAGACCCTGGTCTTCGTCGTCGACATCCTCGCGACCACGCCGATCGAACAGGCCCAGTAAGACGGAGGGGTCGAGGGCTTGCCATAGGCTGGCGGCATGCGTCGCATCATCGTCCTCGGCTCCACCGGCTCCATCGGCACACAGGCGCTCGACGTCATCCGGGCGAATCCACGTCGCTTCGAACTCGTCGGGCTCGCGGCCGGAACGAATGCCGAGATGCTCGCAGAGCAGGCTGCCGCTTTCGGGGTCGAGAACATCGCGCTCGGCGCGACCGAGGCCGAGCAGCTCGTGCGTGACGTCGAGGCTGACGTCGTTCTCAACGCGATCACCGGATCGATCGGACTCGGCGCCACTCTCGCGGCGCTGAAGGCCGGGAGAACGCTCGCTCTCGCGAATAAGGAGTCTCTCGTCGTCGGAGGCGAGTTGGTGCGCGCAGCAGCTGCCCCTGACCAGATCGTCCCGGTCGACTCCGAGCACTCGGCGCTCGCCCAGGCGCTGCGAAGCGGCACGCACGCCGAGGTGCGACGCCTGGTCGTGACGGCATCCGGTGGTCCGTTCCGCGGCCGTTCGCGTGATCAGATGCTCGATGTCGCGCCGCAGGAAGCGCTCGCGCACCCCACCTGGGACATGGGCCGGATGGTCACGACGAACTCCGCGACGCTCGTGAACAAGGGACTTGAGGTGATCGAGGCGCACCTGCTGTTCGATGTCGCCTACGACGACATCGAGGTCGTGGTGCACCCGCAGTCCATCGTGCATTCGATGGTCGAATTCATCGACGGCTCGACGATCGCTCAGGCGTCCCCGCCCGACATGCGTCTGCCGATCTCGCTGGGTCTCGACTGGCCGAGCCGTGTGGGCGGCGTCGGTCGCCCGCTCGACTGGACTCAGGCGACCTCGTGGACCTTCGAGCCGCTCGACAACGACGCGTTCCCGGCGGTTGATCTCGCGAAATCCGTCGGTCGTGCGGCTGCCACTTTCCCTGCGGTCTACAACGCGGCCAACGAGCAGGCCGTCGGTGCCTTCCACGAGGGGCGCCTGCCGTTCCTCGGGATCGTCGACACGATCTCTCGGGTCGTCGACTCCCACGAGCCCCCGCAGACGCTGACGGTCGAGTCGCTGGCGGATGCCGAGGAGTGGGCGCGCCGCAAAGCCGACCAGCTCATCGCGCGAGCCTGATCGGGCGGTTCTGGGCGGTATTCCGCCCATGCCGCGCGGTCGACCCGGGCGCGGATGCGGTCGTCGACGGCATCCGCGCCCGGGTCAGTCCTCGTCCGGGTAGGGGACCGGCCAGTGAGAATCGGGCACGGGCCATCCGGCTGCTCGGAGGGCACGACGCGCCAGCTCGCGGGCCGAGTACGGCGTGCGAACACCCCGGATGTCGCGATAGTCCTGGTGGCCGGGTCCCGCCCACAGGATCGAGTCGCCTTCGCCGACCAGGCCCACGGCCGCCACGATGGCCGTCTCGGGAGGCGAGTACTCATGGATCTGCGCGTCCGGGCGCGCGGCGCGTGCGCCGGCCACGAGAGTGGCTCTGATCGAGTCGGGGTCTTCGAAACGGGGGTGGTGGTCCGTGACGACGAGGATGTCGCTGCCCTCGACGGCCGTGCGCGCCATGTCGTAGCGCTTGCTGGCATCGCGGTCGCCATCGGCGCCGAAGAGCATCAGCACCTTGCCCGGTGTGACACGGCGGACCGCGGCGAGCGTCTTCTCGAACGCGTCGGGGGAGTGCCCGAAGTCGACGAAGACGACCGGGCCGGTGTCGCCGGAGACGAGCTGGGTGCGACCGGGAAGGTGCGCCAGAATGCCACCGTCGCGGTCGAGTGCCGTGGCGATTCGATCCCAGGCGTAGCCGCCCTCGAGCAGCATCACGATGGCGAGTGCTGCGTTCGCGGCCATGTGCGGACCGATCACGGGAACCGTCGTCGTGAGCCTGCCGGCCGGGCCGGTGAGAGTGAACGTGGTGCCGGACGCGCGTTCGTCGTCGATCACGACGACCCAGTCGGCACGGGCCGCGGCATCGGGGTCGGCGGCGATGGAGGGCGTGCCGACGGTGACCACGGGGATCTCCGAGCGCTGAACGACCGTGGCGCCCGACGGGGAATCGAGACATACCACTGCGCGGGTCGCTCGATCCGGACGGAAGAGCGGCAGCTTCGCCTCGAAGTACTCCTCCATGTCGGCGTAGTCGTCGAGGTGGTCATGGCTGAGGTTGGTGAAGCCGGCGACGTCGAAGCGGATGCCGTCGACGCGATGACGTGAGAGCGCCTGCGCGCTGACCTCGACGGCCACGGCTTCGACATCGCGCTCGCGCATCAGGGCGAGGAGCGCGTGCATCTCGGATGCCTCAGGAGTGGTGAGTCTCGACACGATCACCTCGCCGGCGATGTGTCGTTCGGCGGTCGATGAGAGTCCGGTGACGACGCCGAGCTGGTCGAGGATGCCCTCGAGGAGGTGCGAGACACTCGTCTTGCCGTTCGTCCCGGTCGTCGCGAACAGCAGCGGGAGCGGCTCGCCTGCGCCGGTGCCGTAGACCCAGGCGCTGAGCGCGCCGAGGACTGCGCGCGGGTCGTCCACCACGAGCACGGGCAGGCCCGCGGGCTCGGCGATCTCGGCGCCGTCCTCATCCGTGATGATCGCGACGGCGCCCTTCTCCGCGGCGGTGACCGCGAAATCAGCGCCGTGGCGGTTCACGCCTCGGATCGCGACGAACGCCTCGCCGGGGCGGAGATCGGCGGTGGCCAGGGTGATGCCGGACAGGGTGACACCGGTCACCTCGCCACGGACGTCTCGTGCGAATCGAGAGGCGAGTTCGGACAGCTCACGCCGGGGCGGGTTCGCGGGGCGGAGCACGGGAGGCAGGCTCGGTTGTTGTTCAATCGACATGTCCCTCTCATGATCTCACGCCCGCGGCGCGATGACCGGGTGCGGCACGTCTCCCCGGCCGCATGCGATCGGGGAGACGTGCCGGCGCGTCACGCCGCGCGGCGGTACGCCAGTACCGAGACCACGAGCGCGGCGACGCCGGCGACGAGGCCGCCTGCGCCCAGCGCCGTGCCGACCGCATTCGCGGATCCCGCATCGTCGGCCGCGTCCGCACCGGCGGAGTCTGCATCTCCGGCATCTTCGGCAGAGTCATGCTCGCCGTGCCCGTCGGCAGCGGCCGCGGTCACCTCGACCACGGGAGCGGGCGCGTCGAGGCTGTGCGGGTCCTCGCCGTCCTCCGCGAGCTGGGTCCATTCGGTGCTGCCTTCGACGCAGGTCTGGATCACGGGGAAAGCGAGAGAAGCGGGTGTGTTCTCGTCGAGGCCGACCGCCATGCTGACCGCTCCGCGCAGCTCGTTGGGCACCGGTGCGACGGCGGTGTACGTCACGGCGCTGACGAGCCCGTCGTCGCCCTTCTCTACGTCGATCGTCCAGTCGCTGTCCATGGTGGGCGCGACCGACGCGAGCCCCTCCGGCATCGTGACCTTCAGCGAGGTGGTCGGAGAGTTCTCGCAGCCGTGCGCGAACGAGAAGGTCAGAACACCGTGGTCTCCTGCAGTCAGCTCGTCGGGGCTGACGCTGACGTGCGCGCTGGCCATGGCGGGGATGGCGAGTGCGAGGATGGCACCCCCGATGAGGCCTGCGGTGACGTTGCGACGGGTGGTGCGGGTGTTGGTGGAACGCATGGTGGTACTCCTGTGTGCTGATCTGCGGGCGCGTCGGTGTGCGCGTCGTCCGCGGGAAGGGGAAACGCCTCGGGGAGGCGATGCGAGATCAGACGAGTGCAGGAGGTCCGCGGCGGGAGACCGACGCAGCGAGAAGGTCCTGATCCGGCAGTCGGATCGCGAACACGGGGAGCGCGGGGTGCTCGGACAGAGGCCGGAACACGGCGACCGCGTGACGAAGGCGAGCCCGCACCCATCCGGCGATGGCCCGCACCGACGATTCGCCGTGACACAGCAGAGCAGTGGTGAGGATCGCCGCGGCGACGTGGCCGATGAGCATGAGGGAGTCGGGGGCGGTCGTCGCGACCACCGGGCCCAGAGCGGCGAGATCGAGGTGGTGCTGATGTCCCGCCGGTGCCGCCGTTCCGGTCGGCGTGCCGAGCAGCTGGAACACCAGGTGGAAGAGCCCCTGGCTGATCAGTACCGTCAGAGCGATCCGCGCGCGAGACATCCCTACGCCGATGAGCAGTGCGGCGAGCGGGACCAGGAGGATCGCCACGGCGACCACGAGGAGCGGATGCGGCGCGGCCCCGCCAGCGGTGGTGTGCGATGCGGCGGCGACGAGAGTCGCAGCACCGGATGCCGTCGCTGCGCGCAGAAGTCGCAGCTGGCGGGAGGTCACGGGACAAGCCTAACCGTGCGACGCGGTCGCCCCGTGCAGCTCTCGGGGCGTATTCCTAGGCGTCGAGCACTAGCTTGGGGGAGTGGAAGCACTGCTCTATCTGGCCGGCATCGTGTTCATGCTGATCGGCCTCGGTCTGTCGATCGGTCTGCACGAGGTCGGACATCTCCTGCCGGCCAAGCTGTTCGGCGTGCGCGTCGGCCAGTACATGATCGGCTTCGGTCCGAGGATCTGGTCCAAGCGAATCGGCGAGACCGAGTACGGGTTCAAGCTGCTGCCGCTCGGTGGCTTCATCTCGATGTCGGGGATGTACCCGGCTTCCGCCGCATCGGGGCCTGCGAAAGGGGTGTTCAGCGCTCTCGTCCAGGACGCACGGACGGCGAATGACGAGACGATCGCCGAGGGTGCTGAGGACCGCGTCTTCTACCGGCTTCCCGTGTGGAAGCGGGTCATCGTGATGCTCGGCGGTCCGCTGATGAATCTGATCCTCGCGGTCGTGATCTTCACCGTCCTCGTCTCCGGGATCGGCGTCCAGCAGGGAACCACGACGATCGCTTCGGTGAACGAGTGCGTGCTCCCCGCCGGCTCATCGGCGACCGAATGCACGCCGGACGATCCGGCCACGCCCGCGGCAGAAGCCGGGATCCTCCCGGGCGACGTCCTCGTGTCCGTGGACGGGCAGCCGGTGTCGACGTTCGCTCAGGCGACGGCCATCGTGCAGGCGGCGCCGGGCGAGACCCTGGAGATGGTGGTGCTGCGGGACGGTGCCGAGGAGACGCTCAGCATCACGCCTATCGAAGCTGAGCGCACCATCACGGATGCGAGTGGGCAGCCCGTCCTCGACGACGACGGCCAACCCGTCGTGCGAGAGGTCGGCTACGTGGGTATGGCCGCTCAGATGGGCTTCGTGCCGCAGCCGCTCTCCGCCGGCCCCCAGATGGCCGCGGACACCGTCGCCCGCGTGGGGTCGATGATCGTCACCCTTCCCGTTCGGATCTGGGACGTGGGCGTCTCACTGGTCACCGGTTCGGAGCGGGACCCGAATGGACCCCTGAGCGTCGTCGGGGTCGGACGCATCGCCGGTGAGGTCGCGGCGACCGATGCGCCGGTCCTCAATCGGTTCTCCGTGCTTCTCGGACTTCTCGGCTCCCTGAACGTGGCCCTGTTCGTGTTCAACCTGATTCCGCTCCTGCCGCTCGACGGCGGTCATGTCGTGGTCGCCCTGTGGGACGGCATCAGGCGCGCCTGGGCGAAGCTGTTCCGTCGTCCGCCGCCCGCGCCCGTCGACGCGACCAGGCTCGTGCCGCTCACGGTCGTCGTCGCCACGCTTCTCATCGCGATGGGGGCCGTGCTGCTCCTCGCCGACGTGTTCAACCCCGTGAAGCTCTTCGGAGGTTGAGCGGCCGGTGCGGCCGATCCACCGGACTGCGCCCGGTCGAGGATCAGCTGAGCGCGTGCGTGACCAGGCGCTCGAGAGTGCGGATGCCGTCGCGGGACAGGATCGATTCCAGGTGCCCCTGCACCGACGCGAAGCGGTCGCCGCGAAGCGCATAGACGTCGCCCGATTCCGGGTCTGCCGACACCTCGACCGAGCCGATCGACGTCGTGCCCGGAGCAACCCTGGCGGTGAAGGTGTTGTAGAAGCCGATCGAGGCGTTCTCGCCGAACACGGGCACCGCCTTCTGCAGCCCCTGGTGCGGCGCCGTGAGGGGAGTCAGTTCGATGCCGAAGCGATCACTGAGGATCTGGTGGCTCAGGCATACCGCGAGCAGTGGCGCCTCGGCGTCGACGCGTCGGGACACGACCTCACGCAGTCGGGTGATGCGGTCGCTCTCGACGTCACGGGGGTCGCCGGGGCCCGGACCCGCGACAACGAGATCGGCTGCATCGAGCTCCGCGTCGTCGGCCTCGCTCCAGGCGCGGATCGCGACGTCGAGTCCCAGGTGGCGCAGCTGATGCGCCAGCATCGTGGTGAAACGATCCTCTGCATCGACGACGATCGCCGATCGCCCGGCGAAAGGACCGCTCAGGTCATCGCCCTGCGGATTCAACCAGAAGTCCGCGAGCCGCGCATTGCGGGACGAGAGGAGCTCCGAGACCGCGGGGTCGTCGGCAAGCGTCTGCGGCCGACCCGGGGCGTCCGCGTCGTCGCGGGCTTCGGCGACGCGGTCTCGGTCGATCGCTCCGATCGCGCCGAGCACCCCAGCGGCCTTGCCATGCGTCTCCGACACCTCGCCGTGGGGATCCGAGTGCCGAACCAGGGTCGCACCCACCGGGACGCTGAGCGATCCGTTCTGCAGGTACACGGTTCGGATGAGGATCGGGGCGTCGAGGTCGTGACCGCCGTCGACGTTCGGAGTGAACAGTGCGGCGACGCCCGAGTAGTATCCGCGGGGCTTCTTCTCGTGCCGGCGGATCACCGCGCATGCGTTCTGCATCGGCGAGCCCGTCACCGTCGGCGCGAACATCGTCTCGCGCAGGATGTCCCGCGGGTCGAGCGTGCTGCGCCCGCGGAGCATGTACTCCGTATGCGTGAGGCGGGACATCTCCTTCAGATGCGGGCCGGTGATGCGCCCACCGTCGGAGCAGACGGCGCTCATCATCTTGAGCTCCTCGTCCACGACCATGAAGAGCTCCTCGGTCTCCTTGGTCGACGAGAGGAAGTCCACCAGGGTGTCCCGAGTCGCTCCGCCGGCCGGGTGGCGGAAGGTGCCCGAGATCGGGTTCATGGTGACGACGCCGCCTCGCGCGACGACATGCGCCTCGGGGCTCGCGCCGACGGCGATGTGTCCGGGCGTGACGACCGCGAAGGTCCAGTAGGCGCCGCGTTCGTGCGTGAGCAGGGCGCGGAACCAGGTGAGGGCCGCGGCTCGGTCGTCGACGTCGATCTCTGCGGTGAAGTCGCGGCGGATCACGAAGTTCGCGCCCTCGCCCCGTCCGATCTCGTCGGCGATCACGGTCTCGACGATCTGGGCGTAGTCGTCGTCGGCGATGTCGAAGCCGCCGTCACGAAGGGGGACAGGGGCGGAAGGGAGTTCGGCGACCAGTTCGGAAGCCGGGAGATGCAGATGCTCGTCGACCAGGATGCATCGCAGCGGCGCGCCGTCGTCTTGGGCGACGAACCCGCGCTCGCGCACCTGGCGGTACGGCACCATGGCGAAGATCTCGCGGGGGGTGCCCTCGATCGTGAGCGGGATGTCGGCGAGCAGGTCGACGTCGACGACCTCGCCTGTGAGCAGCTCGACGGTGTCGGCGCCGTCGCGGGCGATCAGCACGAACGAGGCCGTGGGATCTGCGGTGAGCTCGGCAAGACGTGAGAGGGTCATCGGTGTCTCCTGTGCGTGGCTCCGGCTCGGCTCAACGAAAAGACCGCCCCGGAGGCGGTCTGGATTCGTGGGAACGCGAACACACCGCCTAAGAGGCGGGCCACCAGGTGAAGTTCGCGAGCATGGGCTGAAAACTATCACACCGAACGCCGCGTTCCCGGTCGTATGACGCGCATCCGAGCCGGGCGACATCCAGCCTGTGTGCATTCAGGCGGCGTAGGCTGGGGGTTGTGCCAGCAGTGAATCTTGGGATGCCGAAGATCCCCGAAGTCCTCGCCCCGCGCCGCAAGTCTCGCCAGATCAAGGTGGGCAAGGTGCTCGTGGGTGGCGACGCTCCCGTCACCGTGCAGTCCATGACGACGACGAAGACGACGGACATCAACGCGACGCTCCAGCAGATCGCCGAGCTGACCGCGTCCGGATGCGAGATCGTCCGTGTCGCCGTCCCTCATCAGGACGACGCCGACGCGTTGAAGATCATCGCCATGAAGAGCCAGATCCCGGTGATCGCCGACATCCACTTCCAGCCGCGCTACATCTACACCGCCATCGATGCGGGATGCGGCGCCGTGCGTGTGAACCCGGGGAACATCCGGGAGTTCGACGGCAACGTCGGCAAGATCGCGGAGGCGGCCAAGGCCGCGGGTGTCTCTCTGCGGATCGGTGTCAATGCCGGGTCGCTCGACCGGCGCATCCTCACCAAGTACGGCAAGGCGACGGCTGAGGCCCTCGTCGAGAGTGCCGTCTGGGAGGCGTCGCTGTTCGAGGAGCACGACTTCCACGATTTCAAGATCTCGGTCAAGCACAACGACCCGATCGTCATGGTGAAGGCCTACCGCCTGCTCGCCGAGCGGGGCGACTGGCCGCTGCACCTCGGTGTGACTGAGGCCGGTCCGGCGTTCCAGGGCACGATCAAGAGCGCCACGGCGTTCGGCATCCTGCTCGGTGAGGGCATCGGAGACACCATCCGCGTCTCCCTGTCCGCACCGCCCGCCGAAGAGGTCAAGGTCGGTCACCAGATCCTGCAGTCGCTGAACCTGCGAGAGCGCAAGCTCGAGATCGTCTCGTGCCCCTCGTGCGGGCGCGCACAGGTCGACGTGTACACGCTCGCCGAGAACGTGACCGAGGGTCTCAAAGACATGACGGTGCCGTTGCGCGTCGCCGTCATGGGATGCGTCGTGAACGGTCCCGGCGAGGCGCGCGAAGCTGACCTCGGGGTCGCCTCGGGCAACGGCAAGGGACAGATCTTCGTCAAGGGCGAGGTCATCAAGACCGTGCCGGAGGCCGACATCGTCGCGACGCTCATCGAAGAGGCGAACCGCATCGCGGCCGACATGGGGCCGGAAGCGCCACTCGGCACCGCGCAGGTCGTCACGGTCTGACCGCGGAGCGTTCCCTCGCTCGGACTCGAAAGCGGGTCCTGTCGGCGGGGGACGGCGACCATCCAGCACACCTCAAGGAGCTCCATGCCCTCGTCAACTGTCGTGTCCTTCGCCGGTGGCGACGTCTCGGGTTCGAGCACCGTCGCACGGGTCGAGTCGACTCCCGCAGGTGTCGTCGTCGTCGTCGACGCGACGCCCTTCCACCCCGTCGACCACACCTGGCCCGATCAGCCGGGAGACGGCGGCGAGATCGCGCAGGACGGTTCGAGTGTCCGCGTCTCCGAGGCTGTGATGGCAGCGGTCTCCGACGAGGGCGAGTTCGCCGTAGCATCCGACATCCCGGTGAAGCGCGGCGCCGCGGGATGGACATGGCTCGTCGGTCATCCGCTGGAGGGGGAGTCCCCGTCCTGGCTGGTCGAGGGCGCACGTGTCGAGCTGTCGGTCGATTCGTCACGGCGGGCCGGTCTCAGCCGCGGACATACTGCCTGCCACCTCGCGTCGTTGGCGCTCGACCTGGCTCTCGCCGACCTCTGGCGGAAGGATCCGGGCGAGGATGCTCTGGGCAACCCGAACTTCGAGGGGAAGGCCAATCAGTCCAGCCGCATCCACGTCGACGGTGCTGTGGACGAATACCGACTGGGAAAGAGCCTGCGCCGGGCAGGCTTCGACACGGAGACCTTCGCGACGACGCTCGCTGAGCGCGAGGCGGCGATCAACGCTCAGCTGGCGGAATGGGTGGCCTCCGGCGCATCGAGCAGGGTGGTGACCGAAGGCTCGACGATCGTGGACCGCCGTACTTGGCACTGCGAGCTGCCGGAGGGTACGGCCGAGATCCTCTGCGGCGGCACGCACGTGGCGTCCCTCGCCGAGTTCGTCTCGATCTCAGTGACACTCGACCTGACCGATCCGCAGCTGCTGGTCATGACGACGCGGGCCGTGCCCGCATCCTGAGCCCCGCTCAGCGCACGAAGCCGCTCTGCACCCGGCCGCCCGCGCGGATGAGCTCGTCCTCGACCCGGGCGGCGAAGGCGGCGTAGTCCCGCGCGAGCAGAGGGGTGCTCAGGAGGTCGGCACGCTCGCGACTGAGGCTCCGAAGCCGTCGCGGAAGCCACTTGCCCGTCGCCGTCCAGCGTCCTTCGCTCAACAGCATGAGCTCCGCCATCCTCTCGAACAGGATGGCGGCCTCGACCTGCTGCTCCAGCGCATCCGTCGCATCCCTGAGATCGTCGAGCACATCGGTGATGACGTATCGGCGAAAGGCGGACTCCTTCGCGCTCAGGGAGGGGCCGTCGTCGAGCACGCTCCGCCATCGAGCGCGCAGCGCGGAGAGGCGACCGTCGTCTCGGATCGCGATGCCTTCGACGAGCATGTGCACCGTCACCGGTCGATGCTGTGCGACGCCGCGGTCGGCCCACTCGTCGAATCCCGCCGGGGTGTATGCGAAGACCTCGAAGATCTCGCCCTCGAACTCGTGCGTCGAGGCCTCACTCGTCTGCTCCTCGACCGCGAAGAGGCGGTCGCCGAGAAGCAGCAGATCGATGTCACTCGACGGTGTCCGCTCTCCGCGCGCGGTGCTCCCCGCAACTACCGCGACGTCTGCCTCGGGATAGTGAGCGACGACGAATCGTTCAGCGATGGCGAGGTGGTCCACGCCGCCAGCGTAACGTCCCTCCGCGTGTGTTCCGAGAGAGTCAGACGGCGAACTCGATCTCACCTCGGGTGACGTCCACCCGCTCGACACGGAGGCGCACGATCGCGCCGGGGACGGTGTCGGGCGGCACAGGGGCGGAGGCCGTCACGGCGGGATCGGCGATCTGGACGGTCGCGCGCTCACCGCGCATCTCGATGACGGTCGCGTCGACGGATGCGCCGACCAGCGGTGTCATCAGCGCAGCCTCGACGCAGTTGATCGTCGCGGAATCGAGTCGGGAGGCACGCTGGCCGGACTCCTGCATCAGTGCAGGAAGCTCGGCGAGGGACTCGCGCACCCAGCCCGGAACCTCGCGACCCTCGGATGCGGCGAGGCAGACAGTGAGCGACCAGCGGTCGACGAGACGCCGCAATGGTGCGGTGGCATGAGCGTAGGGGGCGGCGATCGCCGCCTGTTCCGTGTCGGGCGGCACCGGGCCGTCGAAGGTCACGTACCCCGCTCCGCGGACCAGGGACGCCGCAGCTTCGAGGATCGGGAGGGTCATGGGGTCTTCGCGGTCCAGCTCGCGGAGGTAGTCACCATACCTGCCGGTCGTCCACGGCCGGCCGAGGGCCTCGGTCTGGTGGCGGAACGCCTCGAACGATTTCTCGTCGGGCTGGGGCATCGTCCGCAGGATCCCGATGCCTGCGTCGATCATGAGCGACGCGGCTGCCATGCCCGTCATGAGCGACAGCTGAGCATTCCATTCCTCGACAGGAAGCGGATGCCGGCGTTCGATGGCGAAGGTTCCGTCGACGCGCCGCACGACCTCTTCGTCCGGCAGGTTCAGGCTCGCACCGCCCCGCAGCTTCTCCTGCGCGATGCGGAGCGCGCCGATCTCCGGCAGGAGCTCGGCGGGACCCGCCTCGCCCTGATCGAGTGCCGCCTGCGTGCTGGCGTAGTCGAGCTGGGCGCGCGAGCGGATCAGCGCTCGCTCGAGCCGGAACTCCTCGACGACTCCCGCGGAATCCAACGCGAAGGTCCAGACGAGCGCGGGGCGATCCACATCGGCCAGCAGCGACGCACGATCCTCGCTCAACACCTTCGGATGCAACGGGATCGTGCCGTCCGCTGCATACAGGGTCTGACCTCGCCGGCGGGCTTCCGCGTCGACAGCGCCGCCCGGTCGCACGAAAGCGGGTACATCGGCGATCGCGTAGCGGACGGTGTAGCCGGATCCCCGGCGCTCGAGGTGGAAGGCCTGGTCGAGGTCGCGCGACCCGAGCGGATCCAGGGTGGCGAACGGGATGTCGCGCAGATCGAGCTCTGGGGTCGCAGCGTCCGCGGCTGCAGCCTCCGCCAGGACCGCCGCAGGGAAATCCGTGGGGGCGCCCAGAGATTCCCGCAGGGTGGCGAGCGCGACGGCGAGCTCGGTCTGCGCGGCTGACGGAGCAACGTGGGATCGGCGCTGAGGCATGACCCCACACTAGATCCTTCGCTTTCGCGAGCCGGTGCCGTCGGGGCAGCACCGCGGGAGCCGAGTGGCCGAGCCGTCAGCCGCAGCGATGCGCACCACCCGGAACCTGAGATTCGCGTGTCCGTCCGGCCCTGACCGGAATACTGGGCGTTAGCGTGGGGACATGACCACTGCTGCGAAAGCCCAGACCCTGATCGGACTCTACAAAGCTCCGGAGATCCTCCGCGTCGTGAACGTGTGGGACGTCGTGTCCGCCCGCGCCGTCGCGAAGCTTCCCGAGACGAAGGCGATCGCGACGGCCGGACACGGCATCGCCGCCTCGTTCGGCTTCGAGGACGGCACCATCACCCGCGACATCATGATCGACATGGTCGGCCGCATCGCCGCATCCGTCTCCGTTCCGGTGACCGCCGACCTCGACGACGGATACGGCGACGCAGGAGAGACCACGCGACTCGCGATCGGCGCCGGCGTGGTGGGTGCCAACGTCGAAGACCGTCTGAAGCCGTTCGACGAGTCGGTCGCGGCCGTCGAGGCCATCGTCAAGGCCGCCGAGGCCGAGGGTGTTCCGTTCGCTCTGAACGCTCGTACCGACGCTTTCGTGCGCGCCGGCCACCGTCCTGTCGCCGAGAGCATCGCCGATGCGATGCAGCGCGGCCGGGCGTTCCTCGACGCCGGCGCCACGGCTGTCTTCGTTCCGGGCATGCTCGACGCCAACATCACGCGTCAGCTCGTGGAGGGGCTCGGCGAGGGCAAGCTCAGCGTCATCGGGCTCCCCGGCACCCTCGCCGCCTCGGAGTACGAGAAGCTCGGTGTGGCCCGCATCTCCTATGGCCCGCTCCCTCAGCGGGTCGCCCTGACCGCGGTCCAGGATCTTGCGGCAAGCCTCTACGCGGGCGGCGTGATCCCGAACGGCCTGCCCGCGCTCAACTGACGCATCGCGAAAACGAGCGACCACCGGTCAGTAGACTTGCCCGGTGGTCACTCGTCTTTCGAAATTCTTCCTCCGCACGCTCCGTGAAGACCCTGCAGGCGCAGAGGTCGCGAGCCACAAGCTGCTGATCCGCGCCGGGTACATCCGGCCGCAGGCTGCCGGTATCTTCGCGTGGCTCCCGCTGGGTCTCCGCGTGAAGGCCAAGATCGAGACCGTCGTCCGCGAGGAGATGGCCGCGGCAGGCGCACAGGAGGTGCACTTCCCGGCTCTCATGCCCCGCGAGTCGTATGAGGCGACCGGACGCTGGGACGAGTACGGCGACCTGCTGTTCCGTCTCCAGGACCGCAAGGGCGGCGACTACCTGCTCGCCCCGACGCACGAAGAGGCCTTCACGCTGCTCGTGAAGGACCTGTACTCGTCGTACAAGGATCTTCCCCTCACGCTCTACCAGATCCAGGACAAGTACCGCGATGAGGCGCGTCCGCGGGCAGGACTGCTTCGCGGACGTGAGTTCACGATGAAGGACGCCTATTCGTTCGATTCCTCCGATGAGGGTCTCGGTCTCAGCTACCAGGCTCAGCGCGATGCCTACGAGCGCATCTTCCAGCGCCTGGGTCTCGAGTACGTCATCGTCCAGGCGGATGCCGGAGCGATGGGCGGTTCGCGGAGCGAGGAATTCCTGCACCCGACTCCCGTCGGCGAGGACACGTTCGTCCGCAGCGCCGGCGGATACGCCGCCAATGTGGAGGCATTCACGACCGCCGTTCCCGACGCCATCGCGTTCGACGCGGATGCGGCACCGGTGATCTTCGACTCGCCGAACACGCCCACGATCGAGACTCTCGTCGCGCACTCGAACGTGCACCTCGACGGCGACTACACGGCTGCGGACACGCTCAAGAACGTCGTGCTCGCGCTCACGCACCTCGACGGCACCCGTGAACTCGTCGTCGTCGGCATCCCCGGCGACCGCGAGGTCGACGAGAAGCGGGCCGAGGTCGCGTTCGCGCCCGCCGAGGTCGAGACCGCCACGGCAGACGACTTCGAGAAGAATCCGCTGCTCGTCAAGGGCTACATCGGCCCCTGGTCGCCCACGGGAGCTGTGCTCGGCGAGGAATCGGCTACCGGCATCCGCTACCTGGTCGACCCCCGTGTGAGCGAGGGCACGAGCTGGATCACCGGTGCGAACCTCGACGAGAAGCACGCGCATTCGGTTGTCGCCGGACGTGACTTCTTCGCCGACGGCATCGTCGAGATCGCCGACGTCCGCGCGGGCGATCCGGCTCCTGACGGCTCCGGTCCGGTCGAGCTCGCGCGCGGAATGGAGATCGGTCACGTGTTCCAGCTGGGTCGCAAGTACGCGGACGCGCTCGGACTCAAGGTGCTCAACGAGAACGGCAAGCTCGTCACGGTCACGATGGGGTCGTACGGCATCGGCGTGACACGCATCCTGGCGATCATCGCCGAGTTGAACAACGACGAGAAGGGTCTCATCTGGCCGGCATCGGTCGCGCCCTTCGATGTGCAGGTCGTGGCTGCTGGTCGTGACCAGGTGGCCTTCGACGTGGCAGCTGAGCTCTCCGCTCAGCTCGAGTCCGCCGGTCTCGACGTGCTCTACGACGACCGCCCGAAGGTCTCGCCCGGAGTCAAGTTCGGAGACGCCGAGCTCGTCGGCGTTCCGCAGATCGTCATCGTCGGCCGAGGGGCCGCGGACGGTCAGGTCGAGCTGTGGGACCGGCGCACGGGGGATCGCAGCGCGGTGTCCGTCGCCGACGCCGTCGATCAGCTGACCCGGCGCTGACCTCGACGACAGAGAAATGCCGCGCACCTCACCGGGTGCGCGGCATTCTGTCGTTCGGAGCGGACGTCAGCAGACGATCCGGCCGTGGTTCATGATGTCGTCATCGGGCGTGTCCTTGGTCACGAGGGCCTTGAGCGCGCCGGCCGCCATCGCGATCTTGCCCTTGGAGGGCTCCCAGAACTCGGTCACCGTCGGCGTCACCTTGAGAAGTGCGATGCCGGGAGTGTCCAGCCCGTCCTCGAACCAGATGTCGAGCGAGGGCGAATAGAGCTCTTCCATCTTCGCGCGGTCGTGCACCACGGACGCGTTGCCGGCCACCGACACGTATCGCATGCCCTTCGCGTCGCAGTACGAGAGGCCGACCTGTCGATGGGCGCGCGCCTCCTCGACCTTCTCGGTGTCTTCGGCGGTGAAGAACCAGATGTCGCCGGCGTCGTCCATCTGCCGGGTCGACATCGGCCTGCTCACGAGGTTGCCGTCGTCGTCGGTGGTCGTCAGCATCGTGAAGTCGATGTCCTCGACGAGTTCGGTGACGCGTGCCAGTGCTTCCGGTCCAGTGATCTCTGTCATGCAGCCACTGTCCCGCAGGAGACCTGACTTGGCACGGGCGTTGACACGGGGGCGTGAGCGTGGTGAGGGCGGAGGGCGGCGTTGCGGCGGCCCGCCCGACGTGCTCCCATGACAGGCTGAGGGCATGACCGACGAACCGCTGACGGCGTCGCTGAGCGCCGAGATCAACAACGTCCTCGACGAAGCAGGGGTCAAGACCGATCGCAGACTCGTGATGCGCATGATGCGCACAGCGGTCCTGCTGGGGGAGGACGGCACGAACCGCCTCGATCTCAAGATCGCCTCCGCCGCCCTCGCCGAGATGCGGGACGCCTTCCGCTTGTTCGCACCGTTCGAAGGGGTGCCGAAGGTCACGGTGTTCGGCTCGGCGCGTACCCTCCACGACGATCCGCTCTACGTCCAGGCGCGTGATGTCGCGGCTGCTCTCGCAGCGGACGGATGGATGGTGGTGACCGGAGCAGGACCGGGAATCATGCAGGCTGCCGCTGAAGGTGCCGGCCCCGCGCTCTCGCTCGGCGTGTCGATCAGGCTGCCGTTCGAGGAGAAGGCCAACAGCCTGATCGCGGCGAGCGAGCATGTGGTGGCGATGAAGTACTTCTTCACCCGCAAACTCATGCTCATCAAGGAGTCCAGCGGCTTCATCTGTCTCCCTGGCGGATTCGGCACCCTCGACGAGATGTTCGAGCTGCTGACCCTCCAGCAGACCGGAAAGGCCGAGCCGACGCCGATCGTGCTGCTCGACGAGCCGGGAGGCACGTTCTGGAACGGCCTCAAGCGATTCATCGACGAGGACCTGGCGCCGACAGGGGTGATCTCCGAGGGTGACTTCGATCGCGTGGTCATCACCGACTCCGTCGAGTCGGCAGCCGCCGTGATCGCCGGGTTCTGGCGCAACTACGACTCGCTGCGCTGGGTCGGGGACTCGCTCGTGCTGAGACTGCGTGGAGAGCCGACGGACGAAGAGCTCGAGGATCTCAACGACCGGTTCGCCGGGATGCTGGCGAGCGGACGGATCGAACGGACAGCTCCGCGGTCGCCGGAGGTCGCAGACGACGATCTGCTGCACCTTCCTCGTCTCTCCCTGCATCTCGACCAGCGACAGGTCGGCAACCTGTTCCGTCTGATCGGCGCGATCAACTCACTGGAGTCTGCTCCCGCGCTGTGATGCCTGCGGCGAAGTCCGCCAGGTCGATCGACCGACCGAGAATGCGCTCAGCGGCGCGGTGCCCCGAGTAGTACGCGGCCCCCACGGTCGCCGGCTCGTCGCCCCATGTCGCCTCACCGGCGAAGTGCAGCACTGCGTCGACCGGCCCCGCGAGCTCGTCGTGGTCGTGGTGTGACGAGCCGACCGCGAGATGCGAGTACGACCCGTTCGAGAACTCGTCCTGTCCCCATCGGGTGATCCAGTGCGCGGTGGGGTCGCCGACGGCATCCGGGTAGAGGAACCGCAGGGCGCTCACGACGTCCGCGACGACCTCCTCATCCGACAGATCCTGCATCCGGCGGCCGAACGGGCCGGCGGCGAAGGTCAGCAACGTCGGGATCCCGCTGACCGCCGAGACGTCGTACCAGGAGTGCCAGTGCTCACCGGCCTCGCCGAGCGCCCGGAGAACGTAGCTGTCCTCGCGCCAGAAGCGTTCCGGGAACTGGATGAACACCTTGTTGAACACTCCCATGCCCAGTCGCGCGATCGGTCCGCCGACAGCGTCGGGCAGCGGAGGGGCGAACTCGATCGACTCCGCCTTGAGCACGCCGAGCGGCACGGTCACCAGCGCGTTGCGGGCCGAGAACTCTCCGTTCCGGGTCGACACGGTGACGCCCCGGTCGGTCCGCTCGATGCGGGTGACGACGTGACCGAGTCGGATGTCGAGACCGGCGGCGATCCGACGCGGGAGCTCATCGTAGCCGCGCGGGAAGATGACCTCGTCGCCGTCGATCGCATCCTCGTCGAGCCCGTGCGCGTCGAGGTCCCCGACCCATGCACCGCACTGCTCCTCGACGCGGTGACGGAAGAACTCGCGGACCTCATCGATGCGCTCCGGCTCGAAGCCCGAGCGGTCGAGCGCGCGCTCCGTGACATCCAGATAGGTGTCGCCGGGGGAGGACCGGGTGATCTCCTCTGCCAACAGTCGATCTGCTTGCTCGACATCGGCGACCCACTGAGAAGTGCTCGCAGGATCCATCGCCCTGCCCTCCCCGTCGAAGTTCTCGATCGGCCTGCCTCCGGCCTGGAAGCTGCCGACGGTGTACTCGAGGGTGGGGATGCCGAGCGCCTGCACGAGATCCCACAGCGGGGAGTCGTCGATGCCGTGGACCACGACGCACCGCGATCGACGGGAAAACCCGCAGCGCGGTCGGTGTGCATCCTGCCCCCGACGCGATCCCTCGCCTCGAGGACGATGACGTCGGCTCCGGCGTCGTCGAGCATGCGGGCCGCCGTCACACCCGACATCCCTGCCCCGATCACGATGGTGTCGTACGTCGTCACTGAGTCCTCCTGCGCGCTCGGCACCGCGTCGGTGCGGCCGCCTCCGTGGCATCGGGCGGTGGGCACAGGGTATCGTGGTACGGATGTCGCGCGTGAACACCCGCGCGACGAGAGCTGAATAGGGAGTCGTCATGGATATCGAACTGAGTCTGCTGCGTGGGATCGAGAAGGAGAAGGCGATCCCCTTCGATGAGCTGGTCTCGATCATCGAACAGGCCATCCTGACCGCCTACTCCAAGCACGTCTCGGACGACGGCGCCACCCCCGAGGGGGTCCGCGTCGAACTCGATCGTCGCACCGGGCACGTCGCCGTGCTGCAGGTCGTCAAGGACGAAGAGGGCGCGATCATCGGCGAAGAGGACGCGACGCCGAATGACTTCGGACGTATCGCGGCCTTCGCCGCCAAGCAGGTCATCAGCCAGCGCCTGCGGGACATCGCGGATGATGTCGTGCTGGGAGACTTCAAGGACAAGGAAGGCGACATCGTCGCCGGCGTGATCCAGCAGGGACCGAATCCCCGCATGATCCACGTCGATCTCGGAGCCGTCGAGGCGATCCTTCCTCCGGAGGAGCAGGTGCCGGGCGAGGAGTACACCCACGGGTCGCGCCTCCGCGTCTACGTGACCAGCGTCGCGAAGGGTCTCAAGGGACCGCAGATCACCGTCTCGCGCACGCACCCCGGTCTCGTCCGCAAGCTGTTCGCGCTCGAGGTGCCCGAGATCGCCGCAGGTCTCGTGGAGATCGTCTCGCTGGCTCGTGAGGCCGGCCACCGCACCAAGATCGCCGTCCGTGCGAACGACCCGGCGATCAACGCGAAGGGCGCCTGCATCGGCGAGATGGGCCGACGCGTTCGTGCCGTCACCGAGGAGCTGGCCGGCGAGAAGATCGACATCGTCGATCACGACCCGGAGCTCGCCGCGTTCGTCGCGAACGCCCTCTCTCCCGCCAAGGTCACGAGCTCGTTCATCCTCGACGCGAACACCAGGGCCGTGCGTGCACTCGTGCCCGACTATCAGCTCTCGCTCGCGATCGGCAAGGAGGGGCAGAACGCCCGTCTGGCTGCCAAGCTCACCGGAGCGAAGATCGACATCCAGCCGGACAGCGTCCTGGACTGACCGCTCGCCACGTCCGACTCGCGCCAGCCGCGCGAGTCGGACGGGAACACAGGTGTAAGATGGAACCCGTACGAACGTGCGTCGGCTGTCGCACGCGTGCTCCCCGCGCCGCTCTTCTCAGAGTGGTGTCCCAGAACGACATCCTCATCCTCGATGAGCGCGCCGTTCTGCCAGGGCGAGGCGCGTGGGTTCATCCGACACCGGAATGCGTGGATGCCGCTCTGCGGCGCCGGGCTTTCGGAAGAGCACTGCGCGTCTCCAGCGATCTGGACACGCGGATCATCGAACAGCACCCACCAAGAAACAAAGGCTGAACGGCTATGGAAACAAAGTGAACGGCTCGAAATGAGACCCGTCCGCGACTAGTGGTCTGCCCTGTCTGGGTGGACCGACCCCAGACAGGAGAATTGTGGCTGGTAAACCACGCGTACACGAGATCGCCGCCGAACTCGGCGTCGACAGCAAGATCGCACTTGCAAAGCTCAAGGAACTCGGAGAGTTCGTCAAGAGCCCCTCTTCGACCATCGAACCGCCGGTGGCGCGCAAGCTTCGCGCTGCCATCGAGTCGGACGCCTCGCTGAAGGGCTCCGCGGACGCGGCTCCCGCCGCAGCGAAGCCCGGTGCCGCCAAACCCGGTGCAGCCAAGCCCGGTGCTGCCAAGCCCGGTGCCGCCAAGCCCGGTGCCGCCAAGCCCGGTGCCGGTGCACCGACACCCGGACCCAAGCCCGGGCCCAAGCCCGCGCCCGCGCCCGAGGCGCCTGCTGCCGCTCCGGCACCCGAAGCTCCGGCCGAGGCCGCCGCTCCGGCTGCCGCCACGCCGGCAGCTCCCCAGTCCGCAGACAGCGCAGCTTCCAAGCCCGCTGATGGCGGCGCACCCAAGCCCGGCGCCCCGCGCCCGGGCAACAACCCGTTCTCGTCCGCTCAGGGCATGGGTCAGCGGCCCAACGGACCGCGACCCGGCAACAACCCCTTCGCGTCCGCGCAGGGGATGGGCCAGCGCCCGACGCCGGGCAACATCCCGCGTCCGCAGGCTCCGCGTCCCGGCGCGCCGCGTCCGGGTGCACCTCGTCCCGGTTCCCCCCGTCCCGGCGCCCCGCGCGGCGGTCAGGGCGGTCGTCCCGGTGGCGCACCGTTCCAGCAGCGTCCGGGTGGACCCGGTCGTCCCGGCGGTGCCGGTGGACCCGGTGCAGGTCCCGGCGCTCGTCCCGGTGGAGGCTTCGCAGGTCGTCCCGGTGGCGGTGGAGGTCGCGGTCGTGGTCCCGGTGGAGGTACCGCAGGTGCCTTCGGCAAGGGCGGCGGCAAGAGCAAGCAGCGCAAGTCGCGGCGGGCGAAGCGGCAGGAATTCGAGATGCGGAGCGCCCCGGTCGTCGGTGGCGTCAACGTCACCCGCGGTAACGGGGAGATCATCCGTATGCGCCGCGGCGCGTCGATCTCGGACTTCGCCGACAAGATCGAGACGCTGACCGGCTACACGGTCCAGCCCGGAACCCTCGTGACGATCCTCTTCAACCTCGGCGAGATGGCCACGGCCACCGAGTCGCTGGATGAGGCGACGTTCGAGGTCCTGGGTGCGGAGCTCGGATACAAGATCCAGATGGTCTCGCCCGAGGACGAGGACAAGGAGCTCCTCGAGGGCTTCGGTCTCAACCTCGAGCAGGAGCTCGAGGAGGAGAGCGAGGACGACCTCGAGATCCGTCCTCCGGTGGTCACCGTCATGGGCCACGTCGACCACGGTAAGACGCGCCTTCTCGACGCCATCCGTCAGACCAACGTCATCGAGGGTGAAGCCGGCGGCATCACCCAGCACATCGGTGCGTACCAGGTGTGGACGGAGCACGAGGGCATCGAGCGTGCCATCACCTTCATCGACACCCCGGGTCACGAGGCCTTCACGGCCATGCGTGCTCGTGGAGCGCAGGTCACCGACCTCGCGATCCTCGTGGTCGCGGCCGACGACGGCATCATGCCGCAGACGGTCGAGGCGCTCAACCACGCCCAGGCGGCGAACGTGCCGATCGTGGTCGCGGTGAACAAGGTCGACAAGCCCGACGCCAACCCGGCCAAGGTGCGCCAGCAGCTCACCGAGTACGGCCTGGTCGCAGAGGAGTATGGCGGAGACGTCATGTTCGTCGACGTCTCGGCCCGTGCGAACACCGGAATCCAGGAGCTCCTGGACGCGGTGCTGCTCACTGCCGATGCAGGCCTCGACCTGACCGCCAACCCGAACAAGGCCGCTCGCGGTGTCGCCATCGAGGCGAAGCTCGACAAGGGTCGCGGTTCGGTCGCCACGGTGCTCATCCAGTCCGGAACGCTGCGCGTCGGTGACGCGATCGTCGCCGGAACGGCGTACGGCCGCGTGCGTGCGATGGCGGATGAGAACGGCGAGCAGGTCCTCGAGGCCTACCCGTCGCGTCCCGTGCAGGTGCAGGGTCTGAACTCCGTGCCGCGTGCCGGCGACGTCTTCATCGTCACTGAGGAAGACCGCATGGCCCGTCAGATCGCCGAGAAGCGTGAAGCTGTCGAGCGCAACGCGCAGCTGGCGAAGGCCCGCAAGCGCATCTCGCTCGAGGACTTCACCCGTGCTCTCGAAGAGGGCAAGGTCGAGTCGCTCAACCTCATCATCAAGGGTGACGTCTCCGGTGCCGTCGAGGCGCTCGAGGAGTCGCTTCTCAAGATCGAGGTCGACGACTCGGTGCAGCTCCGCATCATCCACCGCGGTGTCGGTGCGATCACGGAGTCCGACGTCAACCTCGCGACGATCGACAACGCGATCATCGTGGGCTTCAACGTCCGTCCCGACACGAAGGCGCGCGAGCGTGCACAGCGTGAAGGCGTGGACATCCGGTTCTACTCGGTGATCTACAACGCGATCGACGAGATCGAGAGCTCGCTCAAGGGCATGCTCAAGCCGGAGTACGAAGAGGTCCAGTCGGGTGTCGCCGAGATCCGCGAGGTGTTCCGCTCCTCGAAGTTCGGCAACATCGCCGGTGTCATCGTGCGCTCGGGAACGATCACGCGAAACGCCAAGGCTCGCGTCATCCGCGACGGTGTGGTGATCGCCGATGGCCTCGCCATCGAGTCGCTGCGTCGGTTCAAGGACGACGTCACCGAGGTTCGCACGGACTACGAGGCCGGTATCGGCCTCGGCAAGTTCAACGACATCCAGATCGGCGACGAGATCGAGACCACTGAGCTGGTCGAGAAGCCTCGCAGCTGATCGAGTTCGATATCTTCGGGCGAGGGTGCGTCATGCACCCTCGCCCGAAGGGTACGTAGAGGGAGAGAACAATGGCTGGTGAACGACAGGCACGTCTGGCCGATCGCATTCGTGTGATCCTCGCAGAGCGACTGGAGAAGGGTCTGCGCGACCCGCGACTCGGATTCGTGACCATCACCGACGTCCGCGTGAGCGGAGACCTGCAGCACGCCTCCGTGTTCTACACGGTGCTGGGCACCGAGGAGGAGCGCCTCTCCAGCGGTGCGGCGCTGACCTCCGCGACCGGCATGCTCCGCAGCGAGGTCGGGAAGCAGCTGAGCACCCGCCTGGTTCCGACGCTCGAGTTCATCCCCGACGCGCTGCCCGAGAACGCCGATCACATCTCGGCGCTTCTTCGCGAGGCGCAGCAGCGCGATGCCGACGTGGCGAAGCTCGCCTCCTCCGCCTCGCACGCCGGTGACGCAGACCCGTACCTGCGCCAGGACGACGACGACACGCAGGCCTGAATATCGCGCCCTCGTCTGAGGGTGTGAGCAGTCTTGGTAACCTCGGCCTAACGGGCGGTCGCCCGTGGGGACTGGGGAGTTCAGCATCGACGTTTCGCGTGCGCAGAGGACAGCTTCGGTCGCACCGGCAGCTGTCGAGACGATTCTCGAGGAACTCCTCGAGCACGACCTGAGCTGCGCGCCGCATGTCGCGGCGCGACTCGCGGCCGAGCTGTCGGAGGACCCTCCCACGATCCTGGCCGTCGCAGCTCGTCTTGACGCGGCTCAACGGCAGGGGCTCAGGGCGCTCCCCTCACCGTTGCCGATGGTGTCATCGGTCGAGACGCTTTTCGCCCAGCTGGAGCTGGACGACAGCGACCGTGAGGTGCTCATCGCGGTGTCGATGCGCCTCGACGACAGGCTGGATCCGCTGGTCGATTTCGCCGGTCGTTCTGCCGCGGAGCTCACCACGGGCCCTCTCGGAGCGCTCCTCGACATCCACGCCGGTCGCGTCCGTCTGTCCGACCTCCGCTTGGCGATCTGGTTGCGAGCGACGACGCCCTCCTCCGCGGCTGCTGCAGTGCACCTGCGACTCCACCGACTCTTCGACGAACGCGGCGAGCAGGTGGACGCCGACTGGCACAGCGCTCGAGCTGCGATGCACGGCGAACCGGTGACTGCCGGGGAGCTCACACGGATAGCCAGGGAGCATTCGGAGGCGGGACTCAGCGAGCGCGCCTTCCACCTCGCTGCAGAAGCCGCCGCCCACTCGAGCGGGGTCGAGCAGGACGAGGCGAACCTCGTCGCCGGTGTCGCCGCCATCGCGGCCGGGCACGCGGTCGAGGCGGCGCGACGGCTCGGAAGTCTCTTCCCCGGTGGCGACGAGCTCTATCGGCTCCAGGGACTCGGCGGGCTGCTCGTCGCCGAGACGCATCTGCGCGGCTCAGTTCCCGAGGTCGACATGAGCGTGATCCGGCCGGATCGCGATGACGCGGAGCACTGGTACTCCTGGGCGCGAGCTGCTGCCTTTGCGGCGATGTTGTGCGCCGAACGCGGTGACCGTCGCACGATGCGCTCGTGGCTCGACGCTCTCCGTCACGCGAGCGCGCGCGTCGAAGCCGATCGCGAACTCCGAGATCCGGTCGTCGCACTGGCCTGGCTCGTCATCGGCGACCGCGAGAAGGACGACGTTCGCGGGGCCGGGCCCCTCACCGGCGGCCTGTTGAGGGCTCTGCAAGCGGCGGTCGACGGGGACGTCGACCGGGGGCTGAGCCTGCTCGCCGCAGGTGACTCGCCGGTCGGCGTCGAGGTCGACCCGTTCGTGGCCGGCTTCGAGCTGAGTCCACTCGTCGCGGCGTACCGCGCGGTCGCCGAGGTGCTGCTCCTGATGTGGCGTGGAGACATCGGCGCCGCGCGCGACCGGATGCTTCGTGCGGCCGTCGAGCTGCCTGTGGCGCTGCCTTTCGCCGGGCTCGGCGTCGTGATCGCACGACGCCTCGATCTCGCGGTTCTCGGACATCTGGGGCCGTTCGCCAAGGCTCTCACCGCCGCCCTCCCGGCCCCTCTGCGCATCGATCAGCTGGTGGACAGGGGGATCGAATCATTCCTGTCGGGACACTCGGCCGAAGCCGCGGCGTGCATGCGGCTCTGGAGGGATCGCGGCGCTCCTCAGCCGACCCTGTCGGTGCCGGGGCTGGAGGAGGCGATCGTGGTCACGCATGGCGGATCATGGAGCCCGCAGCGGATCGAACCGCCCGAGATCGCTCTGGCGCAACGGCTGCGCGTGCAGATCACCAGCTGCTCGGACGACGAGTGGCGCCTTGCGCGGCCGGTCGTGGTCGCCGCCGCACGGACCTTGACCTCGCCTTTCTCGCGCGGACGGGTCGAGGCGATGATCGGCACGAGGTCGCTGATCAAGGGAGACGTGGGTCTCGGACGGGAGCACCTCTCGATGGCACGGAACCTGCTCGAGGTCTCCGGTGCGACGGCATGGGCGAGAGCGGTCTCGGTGCGTCTGGAGCAGGTGGAGGCCTCCGACGGAGCTGCCGCCAGCGGTGACCCGCTCTCCTCGTGCCGGCGAGTGTGGGAGTCGATGCTCACCGCTCGAGAGTTCGAGGTGGCGATGCTGGCGGTCGGCGGAGCTTCTAACCGCGACATCGCGGATGCGCTCCACGTTTCGGTGCGCACCGTGGAGGTGCACCTCGGTCGGGTCTTCGTGAAGCTCGAGGTGAGGACCCGAGTCGAGCTCACGGTGCTCGCTCACCGCATCGGGCAGTTCGTCTGACGGGCGGACTCAGCGGGGAAGCGACAGCAGTTCGCCATCGGCCTCGGCGAGGCCGTCGGCGATGAGCGAGTCGATCGCACGGTCGCGCTGAAGCGGATCGGGCCAGTCGGCCAGCACGGAGTCGATCAGCACCGGGGTGGGCGCGGCGGTTCGCAGCACCCGGAGCACGGCTCCTCGTGCCTGGCGGTCAGAACCCTCGAAGGCGGCTTGGCGTCTGCGGGTGTCACCGGTCTCGGGTCGCCCTGCGGCCAGCCACGCGCATGTGTCGCTCAGCGGGCAGACGTCGCAGCGCGGCGAGCGTGCCGTGCACACCGTCGCGCCCAGCTCCATCGCGGCCGCATTGAACACGGCGGACTCTGCGACATCGGCGGGCAGCAGCGAGTCCATCAGCGCCAGGTCGCGACGCGAGGGCGGTCCCGGCTGTGCTCGGCCGAGGATGGCGCGCGCCATCACACGTCGAGTGTTCGTGTCGACGACGGGGTGCCGGTCGCCGTAGGCGAAGACAGCGACAGCCCTGGCCGTGTAGTCGCCGATGCCCGAGAGCTTGAGGAGGGCATCGATGTCGTTGGGGACGACGCCGCCGTGTCGCTCAGAGATCTCGATGGCCGCGCGATGCAGCCAGAGTGCGCGGCGCGGGTAGCCGAGGTTGGCCCACTGCTGCACGACCTCGGCGGGTGAAGCGGCGGCCATGGCCGCGGGCGTCGGCCACCGGGCGAGCCACGCCTCGAGGTGCGGTATCACTCGGTTCACGGGCGTCTGCTGCAGCATGAACTCGCTGACCAGCGTTCCCCACGCGCCGAAATCCTCGCGGAATTCCGTGCGCCGCCACGGCAGGTCGCGTGCGGCACCCCGGTACCAGTCCGCGAGAGGCTCGGACACCTCGGCGGGTGGATGCGAAGTCGAAGGCACCTCGTCAGCCTAGGCGAACACCGATCCCCCTGAAGAGCGGCGGACGGCGTCGACATGGGTCGCGACGGGCAGAGGGCAGTTCGAGCGCACCGTAGGCTTGAGAGATGGTCTCGCCCGGCATCCTCCTCGTCGACAAACCAGCTGGACTGACCAGCCATGACGTCGTCGCACGCACTCGACGTGCGCTCGGCACTCGCAAGGTCGGGCATGCCGGAACCCTCGACCCCATGGCCACGGGTCTGCTCGTGATCGGCGTCGAGGGCGCGACGCGACTGCTCACCTACATCGTCGGAGCGGACAAGACCTACGAGGCGACGATCCGACTGGGACAGACGACGGGCACGGACGATGCGGACGGCGAGATCCTGACCCGAGCCACGGCGGGGTCCTGGGACTCGGTCACCCCTGATCGGGTCGCGGCGGCGATCGACGCGCTCACCGGCGCGATCTCTCAGGTCCCGAGCTCGGTGTCCGCGATCAAGGTCGACGGACGTCGTGCGTACGACCGTGTGCGGGCCGGCGAAGAGGTCGTGTTGGCAGCTCGTGACGTCACAGTGTCGCGGTTCGAGGTTCTGGCGGAGCGTTCCGGTGACGGGTTCCTGGATCTCGATGTCGTCGTCGACTGCTCCTCCGGCACGTACATCCGTTCCCTCGCCCGTGATCTGGGGGCAGCGCTCGGGGTCGGCGGGCATCTCACGGCCCTTCGGCGCTCGCGAGTCGGCGACTTCGACGTCGCGGATGCCGTGACGGTCGACGGCGTCGTCGAGACAGCGCTGCTGACTCCGGCCGCTGCGGCCGCGAGGGTCCTGGATGTGATGCCGGTGTCGGCAGAGGAAGCGAGAGATCTGCGTCACGGCAAGCGGCTGGTCGGCCAGGCGGATCGGCTGACCGGCTCCCTCGCGGCTGCGATCGACGAGGACGGCGTCCTGGTCGGCGTCGTCGAGAGGCGCGGTGCCGATCTCAAGAGCGCCATGAACATGCCGGAGGCGGCTCGATGATCCTCTGGCTGACGATCGCCCAGGTGGCGGTCGCGACCCTGGCCGGACTGTTCTGCGTGTCACTCGGCCTGGCCGGACGACGTCCGAGCGACTACTCCGTCGGTGCGCTCGCGCTCGTCGAGCTGCTCCTCATCGTGCAGGTGATCGTCGCCATCGTGGCGCCGCTGGTGGGGAACCCGCCGACGGGCGACCTGCTCGAGTACTGGGTCTATCTCGTCTCCGCGGTGCTGCTCCCCATCGGCGCCGTGCTGTGGGCGCTGATGGAGAGGAGCCGTTGGAGCACGGTGATCCTCGGGGTGGCGGCGCTGGCCGTCGCGATCATGATCTGGCGCATGCACGTGATCTGGACCATCCAGGTGGCCTGACCGGTCGGCGAGGCATCCGGGGCTTCCCGCCCGGATCTAGAATGGAGGACGCTATGAGCACCACCGTTCCCACCTCCCGCATGACCGGCATCGGTCGTGTCCTCGTGATCGTCTACGCCGTGATGGCGTTGGCGGCGACCGGGCGAAGCTTCGTGCAGATCTTCCGCCAGTTCGGTGAAGCCCCTCTCGCGTATGCGCTCTCGGCGCTCGCTGCCGTCGTGTACATCCTGGCGACGTTGGCACTCGTTCTCGCGAATCGACGCGGCTGGTACGCGGTGGCCTGGGTGGCGATCGTCTTCGAGCTCGCCGGCGTCCTCGTGGTCGGCTCGCTCAGCATCTTCTTCCCCGAGCTTTTTCCGCACGACACGGTCTGGTCGATGTTCGGGCGCGGGTATCTGTTCATCCCGCTCGTGCTGCCGATCTTCGGCATCTGGTGGCTGCGCACGCATAGGCCGGCCCGTGCGGTCGCGTCCGCTCTCCGTGTCGAGGCGAGCGCATGATCGTCTTCCGAGACCCGAGCGAGGTTCCCCCCGGTTTCGGTCCCTCCGCCGTGGCGATCGGCAAGTTCGACGGCGTCCACGCGGGGCACAGAGCGGTGATCGGGCGCCTCAAGGAGATCGCTGCCGAGTCAGGGATCCGCGCCGTGGCCGTCACGTTCGACCGCAATCCGCTCGCCGTGCTGCGGCCCGACCGCTGCCCGGAGAACGTGGTCACGGTCGAGCGGAAGATCGAGCTGCTGAGCGAGCTCGAGCTCGACGCCACGCTGCTTCTGACGTTCGACGAGGAGCTCGCAGCGCGCAGCGCGGAGGACTTCGTCGCCGGCATCCTGACCAGTGCCCTGCACGTGTCCACCGTTCTCGTGGGTGAAGACTTCCGGTTCGGCCGCGGCGGAGCGGGCAACCCCGATCTCCTCCGACAGCTCGGACCGAAATACGGCTTCACCGTAGAGGTCGTCGACGACGTCTTCCTCGACGGCTCCGACCGTCGGGTCTCGTCCACCTGGATCAGGGAACTGCTGATGGCCGGAGATGTCACCGCCGCCGCGCGTGTGCTCGACCGCAACGTGGACGTGCGCGGGGAGGTGGTGCACGGACTCAAGCGCGGACGCGAGCTCGGCTTCCCCACGGCGAACCTCTCGGCGTCCGTCGACTCGTTCGTGCCGGCCGACGGAGTCTACGCGGGCTGGCTCGTAGACCACGAGACCGGCCTCCGCCACCGGGCTGCCATCTCGGTCGGCACCAACCCCACCTTCGACGACGTGCTCGAACGCCAGGTCGAGGCGCACGTGATCGGAGAGACCGATCTCGATCTGTACGGTCACGACGTCACCGTCGAGTTCGTCGAGCGTCTGCGCGGAATGGTCGCGTTCGAGGGGATCGAGAAGCTGAAATCCCAGATGGCCGCCGACGTGACCGATGCCGAGACCGTCCTGTCGCGCGACGCCCGCTGAACTCGCCCTGAACTCTGCGTGTCCTGATCTGCGTGGCTCAGGCTGCATGGCATAGAATGGGCCTCGGTGGTCCCTGATCCTCGCGCGTCCTTCGCTCGTCGACGACCGCCGGAAATACTGTTCGTACGGTCCTGGCTCACGCCACACGCGGACACCGAGAACGGCCGATGCATCCTCAGGGTGTTCCGGCCTTCACGCTCAGGAGGAGCATGCCGACCACGGCAACCGCCGCAACACGGCGCAAGAAGACGTCCCGTCGCGACGATGAGGCACCCCTCATCCCGATCCTCGCCCGCAAGGTGCGTGAGATCGAGGCGAAGTCGCAGCGAGGAAAGCTCGGACCCACCAACCGGGTCAAGTTCCAGGTCATCGCCTTCCTGGTGCGTGAAGAGCGCGCCAGGGTCAAGGCGGATGCCGACATCGCCGATGCCGCCCGCGCAGAGCTTCTCAAGCGACTCGACGGCGTCGCCACGATCCTGGCGAAGACGGCGGCGCGCGACACGTCCCTGATCCAGCTTCTCGAAGCCGATCAGGCGACCTCACCGGTCGCGAAGCGCATGCGACGCGACTGGCTGCTCGAGTCGGGAGCCGAACTGGCTCCCGAAGAGCTGATCATCGCCGACATCGCGCCCGTTCAGGCACCCGTGGTGTCCGCCGCGATCGCTGAGCGCCAGGTGACCCCGCCCTCTGTCGAGGCGCGTCAGCTGGCGAACCCGTTCCTCGCGCCCGATCTCACCCCGCGCGCCACCACGACTCCGCGTCGACGTCTCGACGGCTGGGAGCTCATGGGCCCGCTCTACAAGGCTTTCGAGACCGGAGCCGGGGGAGGAGCAGCCAGTATGGACCTGCCTCCGGCGCCCGAGTACGACCACCTCTCGCCCAAGGGCCTCGAGGTCATGGTGCATCAGTCCCGCTTCCTCGAAGCGGTGCGAGAGGGGCACAGGAGCTTCCTCCTCGCCGACGAGCCCGGTCTGGGCAAGACGGCGCAGTCGGTGCTCGCGGCGTCCGTGGCCGGGGCCTACCCGCTGCTCGTGGTCGTGCCCAACGTGGTCAAGATGAACTGGGCGCGAGAGGTCGAGCGCTGGACCCCTCAGCGCAGGGCCACGGTGATCCAGGGCGATGGCGATGACATCGACGCCTTCGCGGATGTGTTCATCGTGAACTACGAGATCCTCGATCGCCACATGTCGTGGCTCGCATCCATCGGCCTCCGGGGCATGGTCGTCGACGAGGCCCACTTCATCAAGAATCTCAGCTCCCAGCGGTCGCAGAACGTGCTGTCGCTCGCGAATCGCGTTCGTGAGCGCACCCCCGGCGGCAACCCGCTGATGCTCGCGCTCACGGGAACCCCACTGATCAACGACGTCGAGGACTTCGACGCGATCTGGCGCTTCCTCGGGTGGACGACGGGTGAGAAGCCCGGGCCGGAGTTGATGGAGAAGCTCGACGCGACCGGCTTCACCCCCGCAGACAAGGCGTTCTACCCCGAGGCTCGCGAAGCCGTGATCTCGATGGGTATCGTGCGGCGCAAGAAGAAGGACGTCGCCGCCGACCTTCCCGACAAGCTCATCGCCGACCTTCCCGTGCAGCTGGACGACGAGTTCGGCCGCGGCATCCGTCAGGCCGAGCGAGAGTTGGGCGAGCGGCTCGCCGCCCGCTACCGGCGGATCATCGAGGCGCGAGGGGATCGCGGACTGGCACCCGGCGAGATCGACGACGACATCGTGCGTCTGGTCGCCCAGAACGAGCTCGAGGAGTCGAAGGCCGCTGGCACCGGGGGAGACAACGTCTTCACGATGGTGCGGCGCATCGGACAGGCGAAGGCGCACCTGGCAGCCGACTACGCGGCCCAGCTGCAGCGATCGGTGGGCAAGGTCGTGTTCTTCGCGAAGCACATCGACGTGATGGACCAGGCGGAGGCGCACTTCGCGTCGGCCGGCATCCGTTCGGTCTCGATCCGCGGCGACCAGACCTCGACCGTGCGGCAGCAGTCGATCGACGACTTCAACAGCGACCCCGAGGTCGGCATCGCGGTGTGTTCGCTGACCGCTGCCGGTGTCGGCCTGAACCTGCAGGCCGCATCCAACGTGGTCCTGGCGGAACTGTCCTGGACGGCCGCGGAGCAGACTCAGGCGATCGACCGCGTGCACCGTATCGGTCAGGACGAGCCGGTGACGGCGTGGCGGATCATCGCCGCGCACACGATCGACGCCAAGATCGCGGAGCTCATCGATCAGAAGCAGGGCCTCGCGGCCCGTGCGCTGGACGGCGAGGCCCTCGACGAGGCGGCGGCCGAGCCTGTGCAGCTGGGCGCTCTCATGCATCTTCTGCGGGAGACGCTCGGCGTCGTCTGAGCCTTCTCGAGTCGACAGAGATCGGCGTTAAGAACTCTGTTTCTTGGCGCCGATTTCTCATGTCGGGCGGACGTATCGCGCATTTCTGGCGAATCGTCGCGCGACGGCGGCAAGATCCTCGGTTTTCATCGTCTCGAATGGCGCCCGGTCCGCCCGGAGCGCTAGTGTCGATCGCAGGCAACGTCGCCTGTTCCCCCTTCCCTGAACCCGTCTGAGGCAAGCATGAAGATCGGCATTCTGACGAGCGGCGGCGACTGCCCCGGACTCAACGCGGTCATCCGCGGCATCGTGCTCAAGGGCACCACCACCTACGACCTCGAGTTCGTCGGCATCCGCGACGGCTGGCGCGGCGTGGTCGACGGGGACTTCTTCCCGCTCACCAGACACGAGGTGAAGGGCCTGTCGAAGGTCGGCGGCACGATCCTGGGCACCAGTCGCACGAACCCCTACGAGGGTGAGCGCGGCGGCGCCGAGAACATCGCCAAGACGCTGTACGGACACAAGATCGACGGCATCATCGCGATCGGCGGCGAGGGGACCCTCGCAGCAGCCGACCGCCTCGCCAAGGACGGCATCAACGTCATCGGCGTGCCGAAGACGATCGACAACGACCTGCGCGCCACGGACTACTCGTTCGGGTTCGACACGGCGGTCAACATCGCCACGGACGCGATGGATCGTCTGCGCACCACGGGCGACTCCCACCAGCGCTGCATGGTCGCCGAGGTCATGGGGCGCCACGTCGGTTGGATCGCCCTTCACGCGGGCATGGCAGCGGGCGCTCACGCCATCTGCATCCCCGAAGTGCCCATGTCGATCGACGACATCACCGAGCTCGTCTCGAGCGCGCACGATCGCGGTCGCGCACCGCTCGTCGTCGTCTCCGAGGGGTTCAAGCTGCTCGGTATGGATGAGGCCTACAGCGACAAGGGCCTGGACGCATTCAACCGTCCTCGACTCGGCGGCATCGGCGATCAGCTCGCTCCGGCGATCGAGCGCATCACGGGCATCGAGACCCGCGCGACGATCCTCGGCCACATCCAGCGCGGCGGATCGCCGTCAGCCTTCGACCGCGTGCTCGCGACGCGCCTCGGACTCCACGCGGCCGACGCGATCATCGACAAGGCATGGGGCCAGATGGTCGCGATGCAGGGCACGGACATCGTACGCGTGCCGTTCGCCGAGGCTCTGGGCGAGCTGAACACCGTTCCGCGCAGCCGCTACGACGAGGCAGCAGCGCTCTTCGGCTGAGCCTCGATCGCGTGCACCACAGAGAACGGGCCGATCCCTGCGGATCGGCCCGTTCTCTGTGTTCTTCGAGAGCTCAGCGCGACGCGAGGCCGACCGTGTCGAGGATCCAGGCGAGCTCGAACGCCCGCTCCTTCCACGAGTTGTAGCGTCCGCTGACACCGCCGTGACCGGCGACCATCTCGCACTTGAGCAGGGCGTCGGTCGCACCGGCGACGCGCAGGGCAGCGATCCACTTCGCAGGCTCGACGTAGAGGACGCGTGTGTCATTGAGCGAGGTCACGGCCAGGATGCGCGGGTAGCGCACGCCGTCGCGGACGTTCTCATACGGCGAGTACGACTTCATGTACTCGTACACCTCGGCTCCGTGCAGCGGGTCGCCCCATTCATCCCACTCGATCACCGTCAGGGGGAGGGAGGGGTCGAGGATCGTGGTGAGCGCGTCGACGAACGGCACTGCCGCGAGCACGCCGGCGAACAGCTCGGGAGCGAGGTTCGTCACCGCGCCCATGAGGAGTCCTCCCGCGCTTCCTCCCTCGGCGACCAGGCGCTCGGGCGACGTGACTCCCTGCTCCACGAGGTGCTCGGCGCACGCGACGAAGTCGGTGAAGGTGTTGCGCTTGTTCAGCAGCTTGCCGTCCTCGTACCACTGCCGACCCATCTCGCCACCGCCGCGGACATGAGCGACGGCGAAGACGATGCCGCGGTCGAGTTCCGAGAGCCGCGCGACCGAGAAGCCGGGGTCGATCGAGTGCTCGTACGAGCCATAGCCGTAGAGATGCACGGGGCGCGGGTCGACGCCAGGCTCTCCGAACGATCGCTTCCACACGAGGGAGATCGGCACGCGGGTACCGTCCGACGCCGTGGCCCAGTCGCGCTTCTGGCCGTACTCCCGGGGGTCATACCCGCCGAGGACGGCGACCTGCTTGCGCAGATGCAGCTCGCGGGTGGCGAGATCCATCTCGTAGACGGTTCCCGGAGTCACGAACGACGTGTAGCCGAGCCGGAGGAACGGCGAGTGCCATTCCGGATTGCCGCTGACGCCTGCCGAGTACAGGGGCTCGTCGAAGGCGATGTCGTCGACCGAGTCCGTCGTGTAGTCCAGGATGCCGACCCGTTCCAGGCCTTCACGGCGGTACTCCACCGTCGCGAAGTCGCGGAACGCGTCCATCCCGAGCAGTCGACGACCCGGCTCGTGCGCGAGGACGATGCGGCGCTCACTCTGTGGGTCGGAGGCGGGCACGGAGACGAGCTCGAAGTCCAGGGCCTCATCGTTGTGCAGGATGTAGAGGCGGTCCTCGCCGTCCACCACGGCGTGCTCGAGCGAGTACTCGACGCCTTCGCGGCGCGGCCAGACGATTCGAGGAGCTGCGGTGAGGTCTCCGGCGAGATCGACGAGGTACTCCTCGCTGGTGATGCTCGATCCGACGGCGATCACCAGGTACTTGCGGCTGCGGGTGATGCCGGCGCCGAGCCAGTACTTCTCATCGGGCTCGTGGAAGAGCTTCACGTCGCCCGAGACGGGAGTGCCGAGACGATGCAGCCAGAGAGTGTCGGGCCGCCATGCCTCGTCGCGTGTCGTGTAGAGGATCCCGGTGCCATCCGGTGTGAAGAACGCGCCACCCGTGTCGGGGATCTCGTCGGGCAGCGTCTCGCCGGTCGCGAGGTCGCGCACGTGCACCGTGTAGAGCTCGTCGCCCTCGAAGTCCGTCGCCCAGAGCAGCTTCGTCGCGTCGTCCGAGGTGTCGAACGCTCCGAGGGAGAAGAACTCGTGCCCCTCGGCCTCGACGTTGCCGTCGAGCAGCACGATCTCGCCCGGCACCGCCACGCCCGGCTCCAGCACCGGGGGAGTCCAGTCGTCCTCGGCCGCGGCGGTACGGCAGTGGATGCCGTACTGCGCGCCCTCTTCGGTGCGGCTGTAGTACCACCAGGCACCGCGCCGCGTGGGCACGGACAGATCCGTCTCCTGCACACGGCCCTTGATCTCCTGGAACAGAGTCTCGCGGAGGTCGGCCAGATGGGAGAGCTCGGCCTCAGTGTGCGCGTTCTCGGCTTCGAGGTGTGCGATGACCTCGCCGGATTCCTTCTCCCGAAGCCATTCGTATGGATCATCGAAGGTGTCACCGTGGTGCGTGCGAAGGGTCGAGCGGCGGTCTGCGATCGGGGCATCAGTCACGCCTCCCACGCTATCCCAGGTCAAGTTGACCGGCACCCGGGAGGGTGGGAGGATCTACCGGGGCCGGTTAACGGAAGTAAAACCCACGGTGAACTCTTCGTTCGTCACGTCGATCCCGTCGACACCTCTCCTTTCTTCCTCAACGACCGAAAGCGAACGGTGGAAACCGCAGCCCTCATCGTCGTGCTGGTTATCCTGCTGGCACTCTTCTTCGACTTCACCAACGGGTTTCACGACACCGCCAACGCGATGGCCACGCCCATCGCGACAGGCGCGCTGAAGCCCAAGACCGCTGTCCTTCTCGCAGCAGTCCTCAACCTCGTCGGAGCATTCCTGTCGACGGAGGTCTCCAAGACCGTGTCGCACGGGATCATCCGCGAGGACACGATCCAAGGCGACGTGTTCCTGCCGATGATCTTCGCCGGTCTCATCGGCGCGATCACCTGGAACATGCTGACCTGGCTGCTGGGTCTGCCCTCGAGCTCGTCCCACGCGCTGTTCGGCGGCCTGATCGGAGCCACCCTGGTCGGCGTCGGAGTCAACGGCATCGACTTCGGGATGGTGCTCTCGAAGATCATCCTCCCGGCGCTCATCGCCCCGCTGACGGCCGGCATCATCGCCTTCGCGGCGACCAAGCTCGCGTACTCGATCACCCGACGCTACGACGGCAAGCCCGACGGGCGCGACGGCTTCCGCTGGGGACAGATCTTCACGTCGTCATTGGTCGCACTCGCGCACGGCACGAACGACGCTCAGAAGACGATGGGCGTGATCACCCTCGCGCTGATCACTGTCGGGTGGCAGAGCAGCGAGCAGGCCGATCCGTATCTCTGGGTCATCATCGCCTGTGCGGTGACGATCGCCCTCGGCACCTATCTCGGCGGGTGGCGCATCATCCGCACTCTGGGCAAGGGGCTGACCGAGGTCAAGCCCGCGCAGGGCTTCTCGGCCGAGAGCTCGACGGCAGCGACCATCCTCGCCTCCAGCGCTTTCGGCTTCGCGCTCTCGACGACGCAGGTCGCTTCGGGCTCGGTCATCGGCTCCGGCCTCGGCCGCCGCGGCTCCACGGTCCGCTGGCGGACCGCCGGTCGAATCGCCATCGGCTGGCTCCTCACACTTCCGGCTGCAGGTGCAGTCGGTGCCCTCGCGGCCCTGCTCATCACCTGGCTCGGCCTCTGGGGCATCGCGATCGACGCGGTCCTGGCGCTGGCCGTGATCATCGGCCTGTTCCTTCGCTCCCGCAAGGATGCAGTGACCTCCGCGAACGCCATGAGCGATGTGGCCGAGTCGGGGCTCGCGATCGAGCACCCCGACACGCCCCCGCCCACGCGTCGACAGCAGCGGATCATCGAGGCCAAGGCCGAGGCCAAGGCTCGTGCGGAGGCGCGCGAGAAGGTCAAGGCTCAGGCCAAGGCGGACGCCAAGGCGAAGGCAGCGGCCAAGGCCGCGAAGAAGACCCCGAAGACGGGAGCCTCGACGCGGGTCGACGGCCCTGGGGTAGACAGTCCCGAGACGGCGAAGAGCGAGGAGTCGAAGTGAGTGTCGGCATCGACTGGGGCGCATTCGTCCAGGTGTTCCTTGCGGCTCTGATCGGAGCCTGCGCGGTCGTGACGTTCTATGCGTTGGGTCTTCGGCTTCTTGTTCGCAGCGGACACGCGCCGGTCGTGAGTCCGGCGGAGTTCACCGACGCCATCACCGTGATCTCCGAGAAGGAGCTCAAGCGGGCTGCCAAGCAGGCGGCCAAGGCGGCGAAGAAGAGTCCGCTCACCGAGGGGCAGCGACGGATCGCACTGTTCGGCGCGTACGGATGCTTCGCGCTCTGCGCGGCTGCGGTCGTGGCAGGCATCCTGATCATCGTCGTCGGGCACTGACCGACGAGTCCTGCCCAGGAGGGCGTCAGCGGAGGAGACCGGCGACGAGGTCGTCGACGATCTCGTCGGTGGTGGTGTCCGGATCGATCGGGGTCGTGAGCCGATCGAGCAGCAGGCCGTCGATCGCATAGTGGAAGAGCGCGATCTCTCGGCGACCACCCGGAAGGCCCGCTCCCGCGTTGAAAGCGACGTCCGCGTCGAACCCCGCTCGCTGCCACGCGCCGAGAAGGGCGCCGACCTCGGGGCGGCGGCTGCTCTCGAGCCGCAGCTCGAACAGTGCGAGTGTGACGTCGCGGTCGTCGGTGAGGCGACGCACGATGTCGCGGATGTACTCGGCGAAGAGCTCTCTGCTCGGTTCCTCCGATGACCGCCGTGCGAGGTCGTCGTCGCTGGGGGCGAGACGCTCGCCGATCCGATCGACGAGGCCCGCGATGAGTGCCTCTCGGCTGCGGAAGTAGTTCGAGGTGGTGCCCACCGGCACGGCCGCGACGATGTCCACGGCTCGGTGGGTGAGACCGCGAGAGCCATCGGTCGCCAGAACGGTCAGCCCTGCATCCGCGATGATCCGTCGCCGTGTCTCGTTCTTCGCCATCCGAGCACTGTATCGCGACTACTACAGCTGCCGTGGAGTCGTCGCCCGTCCGGTGTCGCGCCGCGGCCTAGGCTGAGACCATGTCAGCGCCTTCCGACAGCGGCTTCGTCTTCGGTCGCCATGATCCCGCCTCGCACGTCATCATCCATGTGAGCGACCCGCACTTCCTCGCGGGTGGAGCGCGGCTCGGCGGACGATACGACGTCGAGTCGAACTTCGCTCGCACCCTTGAGGCGATCAGGGCCGTGCACCCGCACCCGTCGGCGATCGTCATCACCGGCGACCTGGCCGACCTGGGGGAGCCGGATGCGTATCGCCGTCTCCGCCGCGCCGTCGAGCCGGTGGCGCAGGAGCTGGGGACGACCGTCGTCTGGGTTGCCGGCAACCACGACGAGCGGCCGGCGCTGCGCGAGGGGCTGCTCGACCTGCCCGCGACGGAGGAGCCCGTGACGGGCGCATGGGACCTCGACGGTCTGCGCCTGATCGCCCTCGACACGAGTGTGCCCGGATGGCATCACGGCGACCTGGACCCCGGCCAGCTCTCCTGGCTGGCGGAGATCCTGAAGCAACCGGCGCCGCACGGCACGCTGCTCGCGATGCACCACCCGCCGCTCCCGAGCCACCTTCCGCTCTTCGACATACTCGAGCTGCGGCACCAGGACGAACTCGCGGAGGTCATTCGTGACACGGACGTGCGCGGTATCCTCGCCGGCCACCTGCATTACTCGTCGCACGGCACCTTCGCGGGCGTGCCTGTCAGCGTGTCCTCGGCGACCTGCTACACGATGAATGTCGCTCGTCCGGCCGCCGATGTGAACGGCATGGATGCGGCGCAGGCGTTCCAGATCGTGCATGTACGACCCGAGACGATCACCCACACCGTGGTGCCCGTGACCGACGCGCCGACCGGCGATCACTTCTCGATGGCGTGGCTGGAGAGAATGGCCCGTCTCAGCCCGGCAGAGCGTCTCGAGGCTTTCTCTCGCAAACGCTGACCCGCCGTCGTATCCCTGGCCGTGCATGCACGCAGGCGTAGACTGGATGCATCCCCCGCACCACACACTCGCCACTACCCACAAGGATGTGACATGGCTTCTGCCGCGCCTGCCCCCACCCGCACCGAGACCGATTCGCTCGGGAGCATGGAGATTCCCGCCGACGCGTACTGGGGGATCCACACCGCCCGCGCCGACGCGAACTTCCCGATCACCAAGCGTCCGATCTCGGTCTATCCGGACCTCGTCGTCGCACTCGCGATGGTCAAGCAGGCCAGCGCCAGAGCGAACCGCGAGATCGGCGTCCTCGACCCCGAGCGTGCGGACCTGATCGATCGGGCCGCCCAGCGTGTCATCGACGGAGAGTTCCACGATCAGTTCACCGTCGGTGTGATCCAGGGCGGTGCCGGCACGTCGACGAACATGAACGCCAACGAGGTCATCACCAACATCGCCCTCGAGCTCGCCGGACGCGAGAAGGGCGACTACGCGTTCCTCTCGCCGATCGATCACACGAACCGCAGTCAGTCGACCAACGACGTCTACCCGACGGCGGTCAAGATCGGTCTCTCTCTGACACTCCGCTCGCTGCTCGAAGAGCTCGATCTGCTGCGCATCTCGTTCCTGCACAAGTCGCACGAGTTCCACGATGTGCTCAAGGTCGGACGCACGCAGCTGCAGGACGCCGTGCCCATGACTCTGGGTCAGGAGTTCCACGGCTTCGCTTCGACCCTCGGCTACGATCACACGCGCCTCACCGAGAACGCCTCGCTGATGTTCGAGATCAACATGGGTGCGACCGCCATCGGCACCGGCATCACCACGCACGTCGACTACGCACCCGCTGTGCTGAAGCATCTGCGCGAGATCACCGGACTCGACCTGGTGACGGCCGGCGACCTCGTCGAGGCGACCAGCGACACCGGCTCGTTCATGTCGTTCTCGTCGACCCTGAAGCGCAACGCCATGAAGCTGTCGAAGATCTGCAACGACCTGCGACTGCTGTCGTCGGGTCCGCAGGCGGGCTTCGGCGAGATCAACCTGCCGGCGATGCAGGCCGGTTCCAGCATCATGCCGGGCAAGGTGAACCCGGTGATCCCGGAGGTCGTCAATCAGGTGGCGTTCGCGGTCGCCGGCGCGGACATGACGGTGACGATGGCGGCCGAGGCCGGGCAGCTCCAGCTCAACGCATTCGAGCCCGTGATCGCCCACTCGATCTTCCAGTCCATCACCTGGATGCGACAGGCGATGTGGACGCTGCGCGTCAACTGCGTCGACGGCATCACGGCGAACCGAGACCGCCTCGGCGCCATGGTCGGCGCTTCGGTCGGCGTCATCACAGCACTCACGCCGTTCATCGGATACGCCGCCGCGGCCGCGCTGGCCAAGACCGCGCTGCTGACGAACAGGAACGTCGCCGACCTGGTCGTCGAAGCCGGACTGATGTCTCGCGAAGAGGTCATCAAGCAGTTGTCGCCCGCGCGCCTGTCGGGACTCGAAGCCATCACGGCCGCGATCCCGGTGATCGGGTCCGAGGACCTCATCGAGATCTGACTCCGAGCACACGGAAGGGCCCCGGCGACATCTCGCCGGGGCCCTTCCGTGTGTCACAGAGTGAGCGGGGGATCAGTCCAGCACGCGACAGTGGGTGGTGAGCTCGCCGATGCCGTCGATGCCGACCGTCACCGTCGAACGATCCCGGAGGAAGATCTGGGGGTCTCGAGAGTATCCGGCACCGCCGGGGCTCCCGGTGGAGATCAGAGTGCCGGGAAGCAGCGTCAGGGACTGCGAGAGATGCGCGATGAGCTTCGCGACCGACCGCACCATCTGATCCGTGCTCGCGTCCTGGACGGTCTGGCCGTCGACGATCGCCCAGATGTGCAGGTCCTGCGGGTCGGCGACCTCGTCGGCCGTGACGGCGAAGGGACCGGTCGGGGTGAAGCCGTCGAACGACTTGCACCGTGACCACTGCGCTTCAGAGAACTGGACGTTCCGCGCGGTGATGTCGTTCACGACGGTGTAGCCCCAGACGTGCGAGAGCGCGTCGGCCTCTGCGACATCCTTCGCCGGGGTGCCGATCAGCACACCGAGCTCCGCCTCGTAGTCCACAGCCTCGCTCAGCGAACGCGGCCACGACGTCGTCTGCTCGTGGCCTGTCAGCGAGTTCGGCCACAGGGTGAACACGGTCGGAGCGGCGTCGGTCTTCAGACCGAGCTCGCTCGAGTGAGCCGCGTAGTTGAGGCCGACCGCGAGGACCGCCGGGGGAGCGATGACCGCTGAGGCGAAGCTCCACCCGTCGAGCGGGTGCCGCGGAGCATCGCCGTCGAGGGCCGAGCGAAGAGCGGTGAGCGTCTGCTCGCCCCCTTCGATCAGCTGCTGAAGCGTCGCAGGGGGGTCGGGAAGGAGATCGGAGACGAGGATGGCATCGGCACCCTCCACCACTGCGAGATGCGCAGCGGGAGAGTCGGCACGACGCAGATGAGCGAACCGCATGCTCCTACGCTATCCGCTGCTCGGCTCGATTGCCTGGAGGAAGTCGCCAGACCCGGGCGAAGTTGGTTGTTCGCCATATGCTTTGGCTATGAGTTCCGGAGGACCGTCCCAGCCATCGCCGTACACGCCGCCGCCCGCGCAGCAACAGCCGCCGACGTATCCCCAGCAGCCGCCGACGTATCCCCAGCAGTATGCTGCGCAGCCCCCGCAGTATTCGGCGCAGCAGTACGCGCAGTCGAACTACGCCCCGCCGCAGTTCTCCCAGCGTCCTCAGTACGCCTCGGTCCTCGCTCAGCCGACCCCGTATTCGCCTCCCGCTCCGGCCGCACCCTCGCCTGCCCCCGGTCTTCCTGCCCTGCCGGCGGCACGCCGAGGCGGACGCGTCGCGCTGTTCGCGCTGTTCGGCTTCCTCGGTCTGCTGATGCTCGGGCTCATCGCCTACTTCGGTCTGTTCCTGGGTCCGCTCGCATCGATCATCGGCCTCGTCCTCGCGCTCGTCCCGCTCGCCATCGTCTTCTTCGTCGTCCGTATGATCGACCGGTGGGAACCCGAGCCCAAGTCGCTGGTGTTCTTCGCGATCGCCTGGGGTGCGATCGCCGCCGTGGGACTCACGCTCCTCGTCGACCTCGGGTTGACCGCGCTGCTGGGGTTCCGGGGAGAAGTGGCGGGCGCCGTCATCCAGGCGCCGATCGTCGAGGAGTTCTGGAAGGGTTTCGGAGTCTTCCTGATCTTCCTCATCGCGCGTCGCTCGTTCGACGGTCCGGTCGACGGGGTCGTCTACGGGGCGCTGGTCGGTGCCGGCTTCGCGTTCACCGAGAACATCCAGTACTTCGCGATCAGCCTCATCGAGGGCGGCGGCGAGCAGCTGACGGTGACGTTCATCCTCCGGGCGATCATGTCGCCCTTTGCCCACGCGATGTTCACATCGCTGACGGGTCTCGCCATCGGCCTGGCCGCTCGACGGCACGCGTCGACAGGGGCCGCACTCGGGTTCGGTCTGCTCGGGATGCTGGGGGCGATGGTGCTCCACGGCCTGTGGAACGGATCGTCCTTCGCGAACTTCTTCCTCCTCTACTTCGTCCTCCAGGTGCCGCTGTTCGTGGGGTTCATCGTGGGGATCATCGCGTTGAGGCGCGAGGAGTCTCGCCTCACGAAGGCGCGTCTGGGCGATTACGCGGCCGCCGGGTGGTTCACCCCCGAGGAGGTCACGATGCTCGCGACTCCCGCCGGGCGCAAGACCGGCCTGGCATGGGCGTCGCAGCTTCGGGGCGATCGGCGTCCGCTGATGCGCGAGTTCATCAAGGACGCCACCATGCTGGCATCCGTCCGTCAGCGCGCGATAACGGGGCGCGACCCTATGGCACCGGCGGACGAGCAGGCGCTGCTCGCCCGAACCCGCGCCACTCGGGCTGCTCTGCTGGCCTACTGAGACCCGCTGATCATGGCCCTCTTCATCCTCGTGCACGGAGCAGGAGACACGGGGTGGTCATGGCATCGGCTCGCCGCCGTCCTGCGGGAGCGCGGACATGAGGTGATCGCACCCGACCTGCCGGGCGATGACGAGTCCCTCACTCTCACCGACTACGCGGACGCCGTCGTGGCCGCGGCAGACGCGAGACGGGGCGGTGTCGTGGTCGGCCATTCGTTCGGGGGATTCACCGCACCGATCGTCGCTGAGAGATTGGCGGCGGACGTGCTCGTGATGCTGGCGGCGATGATTCCCGACCCGGGGGAGCGTCCGGACGAGTGGTGGTCCAACACCGGATTCGAGGATGCCGTGGCGGCGCAGGCAGCCCGCGACGGAGGCCTCACCGGCAACGACGATCCGCACATCGGCTTCTATCACGACGTGCCGCGAGCGCTCGCCGACGAGGCGATCGGTCGGGAGAGAGCACATCCGTCGGTCGCATCAATGGCCGTCTCGTGGCCGCTCACGGCCTGGCCCTCTGTTCCCACTCGGTTCGTCGTCTGCACGGAGGACAGATTCTTCCCGCCCGCATTCCTTCGCGACCTCGCCCGGAAGCGCCTGGGCATCGTCGCCGACGAGATCGAGGGGAGTCACTGTGTCGCCCTCAGCCGGCCCGAAGAGCTCGCATCGATGCTGATCGCCTACGCGCAGGAGCAGCAAGCGTCATGATGCTCGAGCCGTCAAGCAGGTTCCGTACCAAGACTCAGCGCCCGGTGCTGCGGCGATGCCTGCATGTCTACCGGGCGCTGAGTTGATCTGTAAACAGGGTGCACCCGGTGTGCGCGGGTGTCAAGGGCTTAGGGGCAGTCGACGGGCGGCATCGCCGTTTCGCCCTCAGCGGAGCGATCGCGTTGACCCGCGCCGTGCGACTCGGGTTTGATGGAGGACATGACTGATCGCACAAAGCCTGAGTTCGACGCCCCCACCGGACCCGCCCCCGCGGAGCTCGTGATCCGCGACATCATCGAGGGAGACGGAGCCGAGGCCAAGCCCGGCGACACGGTCACCGTGCACTACGCCGGTGTCGAGTTCGAATCGGGCGAGGAGTTCGACTCGTCGTGGGGTCGCGGCGAGACCATCCAGTTCCCGCTTCGCGGCCTGATCCAGGGGTGGCAGGACGGCATCCCGGGCATGAAGGAAGGCGGACGGCGCGAGCTCGTCATCCCGCCGCACCTCGCATACGGCCCGGTCGGAGGAGGCCACTTCCTCTCGGGCAAGACCCTCATCTTCATCATCGATCTCGTCGCCGTCGGCTGACCCGATCGACGCCGGAAGGCGCCGGGCCCACTGCGGGCTCGGCGCCTTTTCGTCCTCCGAGGAAATATCCGCATTCAGGGGAATACATGCATGTGCATGTAAGTTGTTACGCGTGACGCCGTGAACACGGCCCCTCATCCGTTGCCGCACACATGCGGCTGATGTCTCCAGAGGAGAAACCATGACCAGCATCGACATTCCCGGCTACCGTCCCGGCACCTGGGTGCTCGACCCGTCGCACAGCGAGGTCACGTTCAGCGTGCGCCACATGATGATCTCGAAGGTGCGCGGCACGTTCGGCGTCAAGAGCGCGACGCTGATCGCTCCCGAGAACCCGCTCGAGGCCCGCGTCGAGGCGAGCGTCGACGTCACCTCGATCGACACCAAGGACGAGGGGCGCGACACGCACCTGCGCTCCGGCGACTTCTTCGACACCGAGAACTTCCCCACGATGGAGTTCGTGTCGACGGGTGCGCGCGCCGAGGACGGCGAGCTCTTCGTCGACGGCGACCTGACGATCCGCGGCATCACCAAGCCCGTCAGCTTCGAGCTCGACTTCGGTGGCTTCGGCTCCGACCCGTGGGGCAACTACAAGGCTGGCGCATCGGCCAAGACGGTCATCAACCGCGAGGACTTCGGCCTGACGTGGAACGCCGCGCTCGAGACCGGCGGCGTGCTCGTCGGCAAGGACGTCACGATCAGCCTCGACCTGCAGGGCGCTCTGCAGCAGGACTGATCACCTGATCTCGAGAACCCCGGGCCCTCAGGGCTCGGGGTTCTCTGCGTCGTAGCCGCGGAATCCCGGGCTGCGCCGTGCGAGCAGGGCGACCAGGGTGATCACCAGCAATCCGCCCAGCAGCGGCGGGAACCACAGGGTCGTGAAGGTCGCGAGCGTGCCCGCGTAGAGGGCGCCGATCCGGGGGCCGCCGGCGACCACGATGATGAAGACCCCCTGCAGTCGACCGCGCATGGCGTCGGGCACGGCCGCCTGCATCATCGTGTTGCGATAGATCGAGCTGATGTTGTCGGATGCGCCGGAGAGCGCGAGCGCGATGCACGAGGCGATGATCAGCCCGACGTCCGGCGTCGCCTCGGTCGCCCCGGCAGAGACGGCTCCGATGACCAGGACCACGCCGAAGAGCAGGATGGACGCGCCATAGGCCTCGACCGCGCGCTCGATGCCGCGTCCGTGCCAGCGGTACTGCACGACCCGACCGGAGAAGAGGCTCGATGCGAATGTGCCCGCGGCGACGGCTGCGGTGAGGATGCCGGTGGTCACCGCTCCGCCGCCCAGCAGAAGGGTGCCGAGTGCAGGGAAGAGCACGAGGGGCTGCCCGAATGTCATGGCGATGATGTCGACCACGTATTGCATTCGGATGTTGTTCGCGCGGCGCAGGAACCTCCACCCGTCCACGAGCGATGCGAACCCCGGCCGCAGGATGTCCCCTTCCGGCCGCAGCGGAGGGAGACTCCACAGGCCGAGGAACATCGACAGCATCAGGATGACGTCGAGTGTGTAAGTCCACCCGTAGCCTGTCAGCGCGACGAGTATGCCGGCTACCGCGGGGCCGGCCATCACGGTGAGGCCGAACGCCACTCCGTTGAGCGCGGACGCGGCGGCCAGCTTGTCGCGGGGGATGAGCCGTGGCACGATCGCGGTCCGGGTGGCCATGCCGACCGAGTTCGCGGCGGAGTTGACGATGCTCAGCACGTAGAGCCACCAGATCGTCTCCGCACCGGTCCAGGTGAGCGCGGCGAGCAACGCGGTCGAGGCGAAGGTCACCGTGGCCGCGACCAACGCCACGCGGCGGCGGTCGAACGCGTCCGCGAGCATCCCGCCGTAGAGGCCGGCGAGGATCATGGGGACGAGTCCGGCGACCGCGATCATCGATACCGCGAAGGTGCTTCCGGTGAGCGCGAACACGTGCAGCATCACCGTGACGATCGTCAGCTGCCCGCCGATCCCCGCGAGCACCGAGCCGATCCACATGCGTGCGAATGCAGGGCTGGCCCGCAGGGGGCTGAGATCGATCAGATGGCTGCGTGCAGCGCTCACGCCGCGTATCCGTCATGCATGATTCGAGAGTATCCGAGGTGCCGTCGGGCGGGCGTGGGCACGGTCACCCAGCGGCATCGAGTCCTGGTAGACTCTTCAGGTTGCCGTTTGATCGGCCGCGGATAAAGAGAGCTCACGCATCAGGCGTCGGGCACCGCGCAACAAGCAGAGAGGGGATCGAATCTATGGCACTGGAAGCAGACGTCAAGAAGGCGATCATCGAAGAGTACGCGACGCACCCCGGTGACACCGGATCCCCCGAGGTGCAGGCCGCGATGCTGACGCAGCGCATCAAGGACCTCACGGAGCACCTGAAGGAGCACAAGCACGACCACCACTCGCGTCGTGGCCTGTTCCTGCTCGTGGGTCAGCGCCGTCGTCTGCTCGGCTACCTCCAGAGCGTCGACATCGAGCGTTACCGCTCGCTGATCGCACGCCTGGGTCTCCGCCGATAACGCGGAGCGAGCCAGCGTACAATCGCGCAGAACATTCTTGAGAAGGCCGCCCCAGGTGTGGGGCGGCCTTCGTCATGTTCGGGGGTTGATCTCGTGCACGCTTTCCATTAGGAAAGTAGTGAGCTTTCCAGATGGAAAGCGAAGGGGGTCACGCGATGGAGCAGAAGCCGATCCAAGGGCACGAGGCGATCGCGCCGCCCAGTGCGGACGTCGCGCAGCGCTACCTCGACGAGGCGGATGCTGTGAAGCACCGGCGCGGGCGCGTAGTCGACCGGCGGGCGCTTGCGTGGCTGCAGATCGCCAATGCGGCCGTTACTGCGGTGTATCTCGTCGCTCTGGTTACGGCGATACGTGGTCACGGCGGCGTGACGCCGCAGGTCTTCGTCTTCAGTTTTCTCGTGTGGGGGCAGCTCTCCACAGGTATGGCTCAGCGGAGCGGAGCGGAATGCAACTGCGCCTGACGTGGTCGCGCTGGCCCATTCTGCTGGCCGGCGGTGCTCTGACGGTCGTGGTGCTCGTCGTCTTCGGCTTCGCTGTCTTCTATCCCGGGTTCCCGGAGATCGGTGTGTGGATCCCGGCCGTCCTCATGCTGGTCGGATTCGGTGGCTACGGCGCAGTTCAGCTCGCTCTGGCATCGGGTGACCCGCGCCCCCCGCGGTCCATGCCGAAGCCGCTTCCACGGGCGATGCGGTGGGGAACCATCTGCGTGGGAGTCGCTCTCGGAGTGATGGCCATGCTCGGCTCCGCGCCAGACGGGGTTCTGGCGAGCACGCTCCTTCTGCTCGTCGTGCTCATGACCTTCGTCTGGCTCGTCGCCGCTCGCAGTGAGATGGGCCTTCCTGCGGTCGGCGCCTCGTGGCGCTGGCCGCACCAGCTCGCTTTCGCCGCTGCTGGCTGTGCACTGGCTCTGCTCGTCCTGCTCGACGGCGTTCCGATCGGCCTCGGATTCGTCGGTGGCCTGGGCATCATCGCGCTGTTCGTCGCCGTGTCGTTCGTCCCCGGACGTGATCTCCGTGACTGACACCCCATCGGTGCCGCACCCGCGGACCCGACTCGACGACAACTTCGCGTCGCCGATCCGCTTCTCGGTCCTCGCGTCGCTCGGTGACGGCATCGAGCTCGACTTCGCGACGCTGCGTGAGATCCTCCAGTGCGGCGACTCTCCGCTGAGCAAGGCCATCTCGCACCTTCAGGCCGCGGGGTACGTCGTCGCGCGCAAGGGAAGCCTCGGCAGTCGCCCTCGCACGTGGGTCCGTTCGACCGCAGCCGGCCGTGCAGCCTTCGACGGACACCTCCAGGCCCTGCGCGAGATCGTCGCGCTCGGAGGAGGCGCGGCGCTGTGACCCGTCTCAGGCGTTCGTGCCGACCAGGTCCGGGTGGTGGATCGCAGCCACGTCGGGGTGCGCACGCAGTCGCGACTTCATGGCGTTCTCGCCATAGGTGGCATGGATGGGGTTGCTCGGGTCCTCGGTGATGCCGGTCGCCGCCGCGGCGAGATCTGCGGGAAGCTCGAGAAGCGGCAGCTGCTGATCGAGCGCGGGGTTGAAGAAGAACGGGATGGAGATGCGCTCTTCGGGTGCCCGAGGGGAGATGACGCGGTGATTGGTCGCCTTGAGGTAGCCGCCGGTCGCGTACTCCAGCAGCTCGCCGATGTTGACGACGAACGCGCCCGGGACGGACGGGGCTGACACCCACTCGCCGTCTCGTTCGACCTGCAGGCCGCCCTTGCCGGGCTCGACCCAGAGCAGGGTCAGCACTCCGGAGTCCTTGTGCGCTCCGACGCCCTGCTGCGGCTCGGGTTCGTGGGTGCCGGGGTAGCGGACGATCTTGATCAGCGTCGACGGATCACGGAAGGGCTCGTCGAAGTACGACTCGTCCGCCCCGAGCGTGACGGCCCAGGCGCGCAGGAGCTTGCGGGCGACCTCGGTCAGCGTGTCGTGCCACTCGGTGATCACCGCTTTGAGCTCGGGCTGTGCGGAGGGCCACAGATTCGGGCCGACGAGTCGATTGAAGGCCGGACCGCCCTCGACAGGCTCGCGTTCGGGGCCGATGTCGATCTGCTCGCGCCAATCGACCTTGCCCTGCGTCCGCTCGCCGCCGACCCGCGTGTACCCGCGGAAATGAGGACTCTTGACGTTCTCGATCGCGAGCTTCTCGTCGTCGGGCAGCGCGAAGAAATCGAGCGCCGCGCGGTGCAACCTCGCCTCCAGCTCGGGGGAGACGCCTGTGCCGGTTAGATAGAAGAAGCCCACGTCGTGCGTGGCCGCGCGAAGGTCGTCGCGGAACCGAGCAGCGGCTTCGGGACCGGCATCGAGCTGGGACAGGTCGAGGATGGGAAGCGAGAGATCAGCCATTCACCGAGCGTAGATCGGGTCTGGGCGAGTGCGGTTCAGTGTTGCGCCGAATTACCGAGAGGCGATCGCGTGCGTGCGAGGCCCGAGCGGAAGGGGTGCTAATGTCTCTGAAGTAAGGGATGCCTTACCTCAGTCTTTCCCAGAGAGTTCCCTCCGTGCTCGCCACTTTTCTCATCGGTCTTCGTGAAGGCCTCGAAGCCGCGATCGTCGTCGGCATCCTCGTCGCCTACCTGCGCAGGCTCGGTCGCGGTGACGCGTTGCCCAGGCTCTGGGCGGGGGTCGGCCTGGCAGTCGCCCTCGCACTCGGCATCGGGGCCGTCCTGACCTTCGGTGCGTACTCGCTGACCTTCGAGGCTCAGGAGCTGATCGGCGGACTGCTGTCGCTGCTCGCGGTGGGCATGGTGACCTGGATGATCTTCTGGATGCAGAAGGCCGGGCGCACGATGAAGGCGACCCTCGAGGGCGGACTCGACCGCGCGCTCACACAGGGCGGCGTCTGGGCGCTGATCGCGATCGGCTTCGTCTCGGTGGCACGCGAGGGGATCGAGACGACTCTTCTGCTGTGGTCGATGGTGCAGTCCTTCGGCGATGCTCCGTCGGCGCTGCTCGGCGCGGTGCTTGGGCTTCTCGCCGCCGTGGTGATCGGCTGGGCGCTCGCCCGCGGCACCGTCCGGCTCGACCTTCGCCGGTTCTTCACCTGGACCAGTGGGTTCCTCGTCATCGTCGCAGCCGGGGTGCTCGCCTACGCGATCATGGACCTCCAGGAGGCCGGCGCGTTGCCGGGACCGTTCACCGCGGCGGCACCGATCGACGCGGCCACCGGGGCGGTCGCTCTCGGCTGGGTGGCATTCCCCTTCGGCTGGGCCTTCGATGTCACGAACGTGATCGCGCCCGACAGTGCCTGGGCGACCATCCTGCAGGCGACCGTCGGCTTCATGCCACGGATGACGTGGCTCCAGGTCACGGCTTGGACCGTGTACATCGTCGTCGTCGGGCTCTTCTTCATCCGGGGGCTCCGGTCACGCCGGTCCGCCTCCCCACATGTGCAGACGTCCCCTGGCCGGGACGCGTCGGCATCCACTCTCACCCAGCAAGGAGCAGCATGACCACCTCTCGCCGAATCCTCGGTACCGTCGCCGCAGCAGGCGCGGCAGCACTCGTCCTCAGCGGGTGCGTCGCCAAGAGCGATGTCGCCGCGGGTGCATCCTTCGACGTCTCGTCGACCGACTCGGCGTGCGCCGTCTCGGCTGCGACCGCCAAGAGCGGCACACTCACGTTCGATGTGAAGAACGACAGCGCGCAGACCTCGGAGTTCTATCTGCTCGCAGAAGACGGCCTCCGCATCGTCGGCGAGGTCGAGAACATCGCGCCCTCAGCGTCGCGGACCCTCACGGTGGTGGCTCAGCCGGGGGAGTACTTCACGCTGTGCAAGCCGGGCATGATCGGCGAGGGGGTCGGCAAGTCCGCGTTCACCGTGACCGGCGACCGGGTCGCTGTCGACGGCGAGGATGCCGATCAGAAGCAGCAGGCCGTCGACCTCTACGCCGCCTTCGTCAAGGACCAGGTCGGTCAGCTGGTTCCGTCGGTCGACGAGTTCGTCACCGCCTATGAGTCCGGCGATGATGAGGCCGCGCGAGCGCTGTTCCCCCAGACGCGCGCGTTCTACGAGCGCATCGAGCCCGTCGCCGAAGCGCTCGGGACGCTCGACCCCCGCATCGACTACCGCGAGGTCGACGCTGTGGCGGAGGGCCTCGACTGGACGGGCTTCCACCGCATCGAGAAGGACCTCTGGGTGCCGGCGCAGGACGCCCTCAACGCCGACGGCGAGACGCCCGCATGGCAGGACTGGGCACCGTCGACGACGGAGGAGCGCGCCGAGTACGGCGACCAGCTGATCGCCGACGTGCAGGAGCTCTACGACTACGTGCACTCGGACGACTTCACCGCGGCTCTCGACGACCAGGGGATCGGCGGCATCTCGAACGGCGCAATCGCGCTGCTCGACGAAGTGGCGACGGGCAAGATCTCCGGCGAGGAGGACTGGTGGTCCGGCACCGACCTGTACGACTTCGCCGCGAACGTCGAGGGGTCGAAGATGGCATTCACGCTCGTTCAGGATTTCGCCACGGCACAGGGGGATGAAGGCGCGGATCTCGTGACCGAGATCGAAGGCGGATACTCCGCTCTCGAGGAATCCCTCGCGGCGCACGGCTCGCTCTCCGACGGCTTCGTCGGCTACGCCGAGCTCACCGATGCGGACAAGCGCGAGTTCACCGATCTCATCAACGCCCTCGCAGAGCCGCTCTCGCAGCTCACCGGCACCGTCCTCGACTGATCCGACGGACACGGTCTCGCACATGAACGACAGCGCGAAGGACGCTGCAGCTGCCGACTCCCTCCCGGAGTCGGGGGCCGCGGCATCCTCGGCCACGGGTCTCAGCCGGCGCGGACTCCTCGGACTGGCACTCGGCGGCGGCGTCGCGTCCCTCGCCGTCGGAGTCGGCGCCGGACTGTCGGGGGGAGTCGCGCTCGGACGCGCGAGAGCAGAAGCGGACGCCCAGCGTGCGTACGACTTCTTCGGCGCCCATCAGGCGGGAATCACGACGCCCGTGCAGGAGCATCTGCATTTCGCCTCCTTCGACATGATGCCTCGCACCGACCGCGAAGACCTGGTCTCGCTGCTGCAGGATTGGACTTATGCCGCCTCGCGGATGACGCAGGGGCTCGAGGTGAGTGCCACCGGCGCTGTCGGGGGCGATGCGGAGGTGCCGCCGGATGACACGGGCGAGGCTCTCGGGCTGACGGCAGCCGGCCTCACGATCACGTTCGGCTTCGGCCCGACCCTGTTCGAGAACGACGAGGGCGACCGGTACGGCATCGCCTCCCTGCGTCCCGAGCGGCTCGAGAGGCTTCCCGCCTTCCTCGGCGACGATCTCGACCCGCAGACCTCGCACGGCGATCTCTGCATCCAGGCGTGCGCCGACGACCCCCAGGTCGCCGTGCATGCGATCCGCAACCTGAGCCGCATCGCCTTCGGTCGTGCCAAGCTGCGCTGGTCCCAGCTCGGGTTCGGCAAGACGTCCCGCACGACGTCGGCGCAGGCGACGCCCCGCAACCTGTTCGGCTTCAAGGACGGGACCGCGAACATCCTCGCCGATGACTCCGTCGCCCTCGACGAGAACGTGTGGCTCGGCCCCGATGACAGGCCCGAGTGGATGGTCGGCGGGTCGTACCTCGTGGCGCGCAAGATCGCGATGCGGATCGAGACCTGGGACCGCGTGCGGCTCTCCGAGCAGAACACCATCATCGGGCGAGACAAGGGCGAGGGCGCTCCGCTCTCCGGCGGCGACGAGTTCGCGGCGCCGGATTTCGGTACGTCGGCCATCGATCAGAACGCGCACGTGCGTCTCGCGCATCCGGACCAGAACGACGGCATCCGGATCCTGCGGCGAGGATTCAACTACGTCAACGGCAACAACGATCTCGGACGGCTGGACGCGGGGCTCTTCTTCCTGTCGTACCAGCGGGATCCCGCTCAGTTCGTCTCGCTGCAGCGCCGGCTGTCGACGGATCGGATGAACGAGTACGTCACGCATGTCGGGTCAGGGATCTGGGCGGTCCCCGGTGGCTCGAAGCCGGGCTCGTTCGTCGGCGCCGACCTCTTCGCCTGATGCCGGTCGAGGGTCAGGAGCGCAGCGTCTCCGCGACAAAGGTCGCGTAGGCATCCGCACCGAAATGGTCGTCGGCTGTGATCGTGACGACGGCATCCTCACCGAATATCAGCAGCTGTCCGTACGCCCCGTGCAGGCGCCACACCTGGCCCGGGCCGTCCCAGCCCGCGAGCGCATAGCGCTCGTAACCGGCATTCTCACCGGCGACCACCCAGTCGGAGTGCATCGCGTCGATGATCTCGGTCGGCACGAGTCGTCGGCCCTGCCATTCGCCACGGTCGCGGATCAGCCGACCGAGGCGCGCCATCTCCTCCGTGCGCAGTGCGATGCCGCCTCCCGCGACGATGCGTCCCTGCGGGCACCGCTCCCACTCGAGGTCGTCGAAGCCCAGAGGCGCGAGCAGCCGGGGACGCAGATACTCGACGACGTCACCGGTCCGCGTGGCCAGGATCATCATCGCCGCGTACGTGCTGGCGTTGGAGTACTGGAAGACGTGACCGCGAGACGGGCGCGAGAGGAACTCTCGTGCGAGATCGGGCCAGTCCGTCATCATGGTCTCCGACCAGGCGAGATCGACTCCGCTCGACATCGAGAGCAGTCGTCGCAGCGTGAGGTGCTCGACGCCGTCTCCGAAGGTGAGGTCCGGCACGTACTCTGCGATCGGGGCATCGAGCGAGATGAGACCGTCGGCTGCAGCGATTCCGGCCGCGAGGACGCACACGCCCTTCGCAACCGAGTGGATCTCCTCGCGGACGTCGGCAGTCCACCGGTGCTCGGCGACGTCGTCGCCCACGAGCACGTGGAGCCCGTGAGCCCCGAACCCCGACGCGTCCGCATGGTCCACGAGGCGGTCGCGGATCATCTCGGCTCTCGTCACTCCTTCAGGCTAGCCGCTGCGCCCTGACGGGGCCGACGAGAGCCGGTCGGGTCGCTGCGGTGGCCCTCGCGTCGAGCCAGCTCGGGGTCTCGGAAGAGCCAGGACGGGCGGGGCTCCACCAGCGGGCGGAAGAGCCAGCGCACGGGCTTGGTGGCGAGCGCGAGAGCCAGCACCACCGACAGCAGCGTCACGAGCGGCAGCCACAGCCACGTCGGGTCGAGGTCGCGCAGCACCCCGGTCTCGCGGAAGGGGTACAGCACGAACGAGTGGAGCAGGAACACGTACATGGTGTACTGGCCGAACTTCGTCCACCAGTAGGTTCCGCGGGGGATCAGAGCGAAGAAGGCGGCGCTCAGGATCACTGCCATCAGCATGAGTGCGACGCGCACACCGCCGGCCCACCACTGCTCTCCGCCGAGGTCCGCGTACGCGTCCTCGTAGAACAACCAGTGGCGCAGATCGAGCTCCTTCCAGACATCGATCCACCGCCAGGCCGAGAACCCTGCCGCGGCGAGGAGTACGACGCTGACGACGCGGATCCACCACGGGCGGATCTCGAGGAGGCGGAAGCGAGTGACGACGTCGCGTTCGCGCAGCCACCAGCCGAGTGCGAAGAAGGGAAGAAGGCCCAGGGTCCGCGAGAGCGAGAACGTGCTGTCGACGTTGGGCAGATAGCCCACGCCGATCGAGATGATGACGGTCCACAGCAGCGGCCACCGCAGCAGCGCGAGGTAGGGGAGGACGAGGCGGAAGATGCCGAGCGCCAGGAGGAACCAGAGGGTCCAGGACGGTTTGGTGAAGTTCGGGTCGGCCTGACCTTCGACCAGCCATTTCGTGAGGGTCCACAGGAACTCGAAGATCACGTAGGGCAGCAGGATGTCGGTGATCACCCTGGCCATCTGCACACGCGTCGGGGAACCGGACTTCGAGAAGTAGCCCGAGATGATCGCGAACGCCGGCATGTGGAAGGCGTAGAGGGCGAGATAGGCCGCGAGCGCGATGTCGGAGTCGTAGGTGAGGCGCTGGATCGCGTGGCCGAGCACCACGAGGACGATGCACGCATATCGCGCGTTGTCCCAGAACGGCACGCGCTTGCGGGACTTCTGGACGGATCCGGTGGCGGGGTTCGTCAGGGCGGATCCGTCGCTGTGCATGCTCTGAGGCTACTCGGGGAATAAAGTTGCTCGCATCGCGTTGACTCGGATACATTCAAATGAATAGAACCGGATGCAGGGCACCCGATTCGGAGAAGACGGAGCAATCATGAGTGAGCAGGCAGGCGTCCCGGTGCAGTTCGGCATCATGTCGGTCAGCGACATCACCCGCGACCCGACCACCGGCGAGACGCCGAGTGAGCAGGAGCGGATCAAGGCGACCCTCGCGATCGCCAAGCACAGCGAGGAGGTCGGTCTCGACGTCTTCGCGATCGGCGAGCACCACAACCCTCCGTTCTGGTCCTCGAGCCCCACGACGTTCCTCGCCGCCCTCGCGGCTCAGACCGAGCGTCTGATCGTCTCGACGTCGACCACCCTGATCACGACCAACGACCCGGTGCGCATCGCCGAGGAATACGCGATGCTGCAGCACGTCTCGGACGGGCGCATGGACCTCATGCTCGGCCGCGGCAACACGGGTCCGGTGTACCCCTGGTTCGGTCAGGACATCCGTCAGGGGCTCCCGCTGGCGATCGAGAACTACGCCCTGCTGCACAAGCTGTGGCGTGAGGACGTCGTGAACTGGGAGGGCAAGTTCCGCACCCCGCTGCAGGGCTTCACCTCGACGCCTCGTCCCCTCGACGGAGTCGCGCCGTTCGTGTGGCACGGATCGATCCGCACCCCGGAGATCGCCGAGCAGGCCGCGTACTACGGCGACGGCTTCTTCGCGAACAACATCTTCTGGCCCAAGGAGCACTACCAGCGCCTGATCGAGCTGTACCGCCAGCGCTACGCGCACTACGGACACGGCACACCCGAACAGGCGATCGTCGGCCTCGGCGGCCAGGTGTTCATGGCGGCGAAGTCGCAGGATGCCGTGAATCAGTTCCGCCCCTACTTCGACAATGCCCCTGTGTACGGTCACGGACCGAGCATGGAGGACTTCACCGAGATGACCCCGCTGACGGTGGGCTCGCCTCAGCAGGTCATCGACCGCTATGCCGCCATGCGCGAGCACTACGGCGACTACCAGCGTCAGCTGTTCCTGATCGACCACGCGGGCCTTCCGCTGAAGACCGTCCTCGAGCAGCTGGACATCCTCGGTTCCGAGGTCGTGCCCGTGCTGCGCAAGGAGCTGGCGAAGGATCGTCCGGCCGGCGTGCCGGATGCTCCGACCCATGCCGCACGGGTGAGGGCCGAGTTCGGCGACGGACCGACGCGTCAGGCTCGTCCGGGTGCGAACCGCGGTGACAACCTGACGGGGGATTCGCCCTATCAGGACTCTCCCGCTCCGGCGGGAGCCGCGTTCGGACTCAGCCGGAAGGGGGCCTGAGATGACCACTCGTCGTATCGCCGTCGTGTCTGCCGGGCTCTCGAACCCGTCGTCCACGCGCATGCTCGCGGATCGCCTCGCGGCCGAGACCGTGAAGGCCCTCGCGGGGCACGACATCGAGGCGAGCGTCGACGTGATCGAGCTGCGCGACTACGCCCACGACATCACGAACAACCTGCTCACCGGATTCGCACCGCCCGCGCTCGAGACCGCGATCAACACAGTGGTGTCGGCGGACGCGCTCATCGCCGTCACGCCGATCTTCTCGACGAGCTACAACGGGCTCTTCAAGTCGTTCATCGACGTGCTCGATCCCGACGCGCTCACGGGCAAGCCGGTGCTGATCGGAGCGAACGCCGGCACGGCTCGTCACTCGCTCGCCATCGACTACGCCATCCGTCCGCTCTTCGCCTACCTGCATGCCGACGCCGTCTCGACCGGTGTGTTCGCGGCGTCGAGCGACTGGGGCGGGGGCGGCGACGACGTCGCGCCTCTGGCCAAGCGCGTCGAGAAGGGCGCTCGCGAGCTGGCTGAGGCGATCGCGAAGCGCGAGGTGGCTGCGGCCGCCGACCCGTACGACCCGGCGACGTATCTCGGAGAGGGCCGTTCGTTCGGCCACATGCTCGGCGGTCTCGCCGGCGAGTGATCGATCCCCGGCACGACCGGGAATGAGCGCAGGGCCATGAGGCCGTCGACGATGTCCGAAGGGAGTCGTACGGTGACCTCATGGCCCTTCGCTCTGTCCTCGAATCCGCGCGGCATGCCCTGCGCGGCGCTCTCGTCCTCCCCGGCGACGAATCCTTCGACGCGGCGCGTCGTCCGTGGAACCTGGCGATCGAACAGCATCCGGCGGGCGTGGCCGCACCGGCCGATCTGCGCGATCTGCGCGCTCTTCTCGACGCCGCTGGCGACGCGGGCGTGACGCTCGCGGTCCAGCCCACCGGGCACGGCGCCGGCGGAGACCTGGCCGACGCCGTCATCGTCCGAATGGCGGCCTTCGACGAGCTGTCGATCGACCTCGGTTCGGGGGTGGTCCGCGTCGGCAGCGGAGTCCGCTGGGGCGCCGTCGTCGAGGCGCTCGAAGGAACGGGCTGGGTGGCTCCTGCCGGCACGAGCCCGGTCGTCGCCGTCGCGGGGTACACCCTGGGCGGCGGCCATTCCTGGTTCAGTCGCACAGCAGGACTCGGGTCGGACAACCTCAGGGCCGCGTGGGTGCTGCGGAGCGACGGGACCCATGATCGGGTCGACGACGAGAGCGACCCGGAGATGATGTGGGCGCTTCGCGGAGCGGGCGGCGTCGTCGGAATCGTGACGGCCCTCGAGATCGACCTGGTTCCCGCGCCGTCGCTGTGGGGAACCGAACTCACTTTCGACGCCGCAGACGCCGGGTCGGTGCTGCGGGCCGTCCGCGATCTGTCCGTAGAGGCCCCGGCATCGCTCAACGTGTTCGTGAATTCGATGCGTATGCCCGACGCTCCGCAGCTTCCCGAGGAGATCCGCGGACGCAGCTTCCTCAGCGTGCGGGCGCTGTCCACGGTCGGATCCGCCGATGAGCTGTTCGAGCGGGTGCGGCGAGCAGGCACGGTCCGTCGTGCGATGTCGGGGGCCACATCGCCGAAGACCGTCGCGGCGTCGAGCGGCGAACCCACCGAACCGACGCCGGGCAAAGGCGTGTCTGCTGCGCTCTCGTCGCTCGACGACGCGACGATCGACGATCTCTTGCGGTTCCGCGAGCTGCCGGATCAGTGGCCGATCATGGGCATCGACATCCGGATGCTCGGTGGCGCGCTGAACGATCCTCGACGCGCCGGATTCGCGACACTTCAGGGCGTCGGCTGGCTGCTCCACGCCCTGGTGCCCGTCTTCCCCGGGGTGCCGAGCGAACCGGGGGAGGCGAGCATGGCGGGCTTCCGTGAGGTGCTGGCGCACGCGATCGCCCCGTGCACGGTCCCGACGTTCCTGGGTCCGGGTGAGACCCTCGAGCGCTGCGGTGACCCGACGGCGATCGATCGTCTTCGCGCCATCAGGGCCGCCGCCGACCCCGACTCGCTGATCCACGAGGGGCGGCTCCCGCGCTGACACCGGGCTGAGACCGGGCTGCATCCAGCGGAAAGGATCCGCGTCGTTCGAACGATCGGGACGGGCGGGGGTGCCGCGCCGGCATCATTCGTCTCCGTCGACGCGTCTCGTCCAGCGGTACTCCGTCTCCGGGCGTCCACGTGCGCCGTAGCGAGCGCTGCGTGTGATGATGCCCGAATCGGTGAGATGCTCCAGGTACCTCCGTACGGACACGCGTGACATCCCGAGTCGCGCGGCGGCCTCGCTCGCCGAGACCGCGGCGCTGGAGGAGCGCAGCTCTGTCGTCACCTTCTGCAGCGTCGCGGTCGACAGCCCTTTGGGAATCGGGGTCGTCCCCGTCGTGCGCCCGAGAAGCGCATCGATCTCCGCCTGGGTCGCCTCTCCGGCCGTCGACCGTGCCTGCTCCCGATGGATGCGATACGCGGTGAGACGCTCGTGGAACACCGCGAAGGGGAACGGCTTGACGAGGTACTGGTAGACGCCGAGAGCTGCCATCTGCCGGACGGTGTCCGCATCGCGCACGCCGGTGATCGCGATCACATCGACGGCAGCGTGTCGGGCACGCAGCCCTCGGAGCACATCGATGCCGGAGCCGTCGGGCATCGTGATGTCGAGAAGGACCAGGTCGAACGGCTCGTCGTGCGGCTGATCGAGCACGGCGGTCAATGCGGCCCTGGCGCCGGTGCACTCGCCGCCCACGATGAAGCCGTCGATCCTCTCGAGGTACGAGCGGTGGAGCTCGAGTGTCAGAGCGTCGTCATCGACGATCAGCGTGCGGATCATGGGCTCCTGCGTCCTCTCGCTGGCGGGAGGGTGACGGTGAACGTGGTCGGATGAGCGGAGAGCTCCACAGTGCCGCCCACCCCGGCCACCACCGCGCGGACGAGAGCGAGCCCGACTCCGCGCCCGTGGTTGTTTGCAGGCTTGGTCGAGAAGCCCTGGGTGAAGACGCGCTCGCGCAGGTCGGAGGGTATGCCGTCACCGCCGTCGGAGACTTCGAGGACGATTCCGCCGTTCTTCGAGGGGCGCAGCGAGACCCCCACCCAGCGCTCGGCGCCGGTGGCGGCGGCATCCATCGCGTTGTCGATCAGGTTGCCGAGCACGGCGACGCTGTCGACGGGGGAGAGCGGGGAGGCGGGAGTGTCCGGGTCGATGCTCACCCGCCAGTCGATCCCGCGCTCCCTGGCCTGCGACGCCTTGCCGAGAAGCAGGGCACCGACGGCGGGGTCGCCGGCCTGTCGTGCGGTGACCTGATCGACGAGCGACTGACTCTGGCGCGAGGTCTCGGTCAGGATGTCGATCGCCTCCTCGCTACGGCCGAGCTCGAGAAGCGCGACCGCCGTGTGCATGCGATTGCCGTGCTCGTGCGTCTGAGCGCGTAGCGCGTCGCCCAGAGTGCGCAGGGATTCGTATGACGACACGGCGTCCCTCACCTGACCCGGCGGCAGGTCTCCTGCGATACCGCGCGTGAACCGGCGAGCGATCCACGCGCCGAGCGCACCGAGAGCGATGAGGCCGACGGTGATGCCGAGTGACAGGGGGAGACGACGGATCAGGGTGTCGGAGATGGTCTCGGTCGTCACGCCGGCCGAGACCCAGCCCACCGGTTCGCCATCGGAGGCGAGTACCGGAACGATGGTTCGCACCGAGGGCCCGAGAGTGCCGGTGAACACCTCGGTGAAGGTTCGAGGCGTGTCGGGGATGGTGCCGAGGTATCTCGCCCCGATCTGCTCGATGTCAGGGTGGGTCACGCGGGTGCCGTCAGGCGTCATGATCGTCACGAAGTCGAGATCCGCGTCCGAGATCACATCGAGCGCATAGGGCTCGAGGGTCTGCGTGGCCGTTGCGGCATCGCCGGCCTCGAGGGTGTCGATCACGAGCGGTGACACGGCGAGAGTCACTGCTGTCGCCGCCGTGACGCGCTCGGCCTCGGCATGCGTGGCGCGTTGCGCATCGATCACGAGGAAGACGGCGACCAGAGCTCCCACGACGAGCGCGGCGACCAGGAGCACGGCGAACACCCGTGAGGCGATGCTGCGGGCAGGTCTCATCGCGTCCTTCCGATCGACGGTGATCGCGGAGTCCGGCATATCGGTAATGACCAATACGACCACAAATGGCTTTGCCGAGTGATGTCCGCGACGGTGAGCTTACCGAAGGCGAGGGCGCCCGAGGGCATGAGACGAAGACGTTCATGATCAAGGAGGAAAACATGGCCATCACGACAGGGTTCTCGCTTCCCGGATTCCATTGGCGGCGCGGCAAGCAGGCATGGGACAGGCACACGTGGCTGTACGTGTCGGTGATCATCGCCGTCGTGCTCGGAGCCGCGGTCGGCCTCATCTGGCCCGAGGTCGGACAGAGCCTCGAACCGATCGGCAAGGGCTTCGTCTCTCTCATCAAGATGATGATCGCGCCGATCATCTTCTGCACGATCGTGGTGGGCGTCGGCTCGATCGCCAAGGCAGCGACCGTCGGCAAGATCGGCGGACTCGCGCTGCTCTACTTCATGGTCATGTCGACGTTCGCGCTGGCGATCGGCCTGGTGGTCGGCAACATCATCCACCCCGGTGCGGGCCTCGATATGGCGAACTCCAGCTATGACGCGACAGCGACCGAGGCGAAGACCACCACGGAGTTCATCCTGGGCATCATCCCGACGACGTTCTTCTCCGCCTTCACGGGCGAGAGCGTGCTGCAGGTTCTGTTCATCGCGCTGCTCGTCGGCTTCGCACTCCAGGGACTCGGCGAAAAGGGCGCCCCGATCATGGATGCGGTCAAGAACCTCCAGAAGCTGGTCTTCCGCATCCTGGGCATGATCTTGTGGCTTGCACCGCTCGGCGCGTTCGGAGCCATCGCCGCGGTCGTCGGCAAGACGGGCATCGCCGCGATCTGGAGCCTCGGCGTGCTGATGGTCGCGTTCTACATCACCTGCATCCTGTTCATCGTGGTCGTGCTCGGAACCCTGCTCTTCGCCGTCACCCGGGTCAACATCTTCAGCCTGGTGAAGTACCTCGCCCGCGAGTACCTGCTGATCGTCGGCACCTCGTCATCTGAGTCCGCCCTTCCCCGGTTGATCGCGAAGATGGAGCACATCGGGGTATCCAAGCCCGTCGTCGGCATCACGGTCCCCACCGGGTACTCGTTCAACCTCGACGGCACGGCGATCTACCTCACGATGGCGTCGCTCTTCATCGCGACCGGCATGGGGCAGCCGATGACGATCGGTGAGCAGATCGGCTTGCTCGTTTTCATGATCATCGCCAGCAAGGGTGCCGCCGGTGTCACCGGAGCCGGACTCGCCACACTCGCCGGCGGGCTGCAGGCTTACCGTCCCGACCTGGTCGACGGCGTCGGCGTGATCGTGGGCATCGACCGGTTCATGTCGGAGGGACGGGCCCTGACGAACTTCACCGGCAACGCGGTGGCGACGCTGCTCATCGGCACCTGGACGCGCCAGATCGATCGCGAACGCGTGCAGCAGGTGCTGAGCGGCGCGCTGCCGTTCGAGGAGTCCTCGCTCGACGGCGTGGACGATCACGGCATGGCGGACGAGCGCACGGCCGTGGACATCCAGGGCCTCAAGGAATCCGCGCTCGACGAGATGGCGGCGAAGGAGGAGCGGGCACGGGCGCGCGCGGCGCGAAGCTGAGCTGCCTGCTGAGAAGAGGGATGCGGGAGTCGACGGCAGTCGGCTCCCGCATCCTGTGGTCAACCGCTCTTGCGTCGGAACTCGCGCCGCGTCTGCGGGGCGGGCGAGCCATGGACGGCGGAGTCGCCATCCAGGTGGGCCTCGCCCTGCCGGTGGTGCGCGTTCTTCTTCTCGAGCGCTTCCTTGAACTTGCGCTTCATCTCCTCGCTGGAGGAGGCGCCTTCTTCGGTGCTCATGCTCGCCAGCCTAGGGCACGCATCTGAAGCATGGGTGGATCAGTTCCGTGCTCGGCGCGACACGACATCGATCGCGGCGCCGAGCCCGACGGCGACGATGACGGACACGAGGACGGCGACCAGAGGGCCTCCCGGAAGCAGCACGGCGACGATGGCGCCCACGGATGCCTGGTAGGCGGACCACCCGAACGCCGCGATCGTCACGAGCGGCAGATACCGAGCCGGCGGGATCCGCGAGGCCCCTGCCATGAGGTTGATCGCCAGTCGAGCGAAAGGGACGAAGCGCGCGGTGAAGAGCACGGTGGCGGTCCCGCCGTCCAGACGCAGCCGCGCCCAGGTGAGCGCTCGGCGCACTCGGGGCGTGCGCATCCAGCGCCACCTGTCGACGCCCACGCTGCGACCCACGAGATAGCAGGTGACGTCTCCGGCGACCGCGGCGATGCCCGCCCACAGGATCACACACCACAGGGGAGGATCGCCGGTCGTCGATGCGACGGCGCCGAGCGCGGTCACCGCGATCTCTCCCGGAACCACCACGAAGAACGAGTCGCCCAGCACGAGCAGGCTCATGACCACCAGAGCCCAGGGGCCGTCGAGCAGTTCAGTGGACACGTTCCCACCGTGGTCGTCGGAGGTGAACGGGAACCAACGCCGGGATAGCCGGTGAAGAGCCGTCCAGCATCCGGTGAACTTCTGGTGTTCCGACCCGATTCGCGCCTCGGGTGGGAGTCGAGGGCTGCATCCTGAGGACGTGAGAGTCGCGATCGTGACAGAGTCCTTCCTTCCGCACATGAACGGTGTCACCGGATCCGTCCTGCAGATCCTCAGTCACCTCGAACGTGCTGGCCATGATGCGCATGTGATCGCGCCCGATGGGACCGGCATCCCCGGGGAGGTGCACGGAGCCGCTGTGGAAGCGGTCCCCAGCCTCGCGCTGCCGGGGTACCGCAGTGTGCGCGTGGGAACCCCGCCTGCACGTCAGGTCGCGGCATCGCTGCGACGCTTTCGCCCCGATGTCGTCCACCTGGCTTCGCCCTTCGCCCTCGGGTGGCGAGGCGCGCTCGCCGCAGAGCACATCGGCGTCGCCGCCGTCGCCGCGTACCAGACCGATGTCGCGGCATACACGCAGAGGTATCGCATCCCTGTGGCGACCGGTGTCGCCGAATCGCACATCGCGCGGCTCCATCGGCGCGCGACCATCACGCTCGCGCCGTCGCCCGACTCGGCGCAGCAGCTCGCGGAGCTCGGTGTGGATCGCATCCGTCTGTGGGGGAGAGGCGTGGATGCCGAGCGGTTCCAGCCGGCCCGCCGGAGCGCGACACTGCGCGCGGAGTGGGCGAGCGAGGTCGTGATCGGCTACGTGGGCAGGCTCGCACCCGAGAAGCAGGTGGAAGACCTGGCAGTGCTGCAGACGATCCCCGGTGCGCGCCTCGTGATCGTGGGGGACGGACCGAGCAGGCCTCGACTCGAGTCCCTGATGCCCGGTGCGTGCTTCCTCGGGCACCTCGAAGGCGACGCGCTCGCAGCAGCCATGGCATCCTTCGACGTGTTCGTCCACCCGGGAGAGAGCGAGACCTTCGGACAGACCCTCCAGGAGGCCCACGCCAGCGGGGTGCCCGTCGTCGCCACCGGTCGCGGCGGTCCCCTCGGCCTCGTCCGGATGGGAATTGACGGATGGCTCTACCGTCCCGGCGATCTCGGCGACCTGCGGATGCGCGTGGTCGACCTCACCGGCGACGGCCGCAAACGCCGGGCGTTCGGCGCAGCAGGACGCGAGGCCGTGCAGGGTCGCAGCTGGGCGAACGTCTGTTCTCAGCTGATGGGGCATTACGAGGAGGCCCGAGAGCTCAGGATGATCGATGAGGGAGCGCGCGCTCGCCGCCTGACGCGGCCGGAGCCCATCGCCCCGGTGCAAGCGCGCACCTGGCGGCGTTACGTGGCGCTGGGGGACTCGCTCACGGAAGGCCTGTGCGATCCGGCACCGGATGGTGCGCTCCGTGGATGGGCCGACCGGCTCGCCCTGCTGCTCGCCGCACGCGGAGGTCTCCGGTATGCGAACCTCGCCGTCCGGTCGAAGCGTGTGCGTGATGTGTGCGGCACCCAGCTCGATCGAGCGCTCGAACTGCAGCCGGACCTCGTGTCCATCCTGATCGGCGCCAACGATCTGGTTAAGTCGACGGTCGACGTGCCCGCGCTCGCCGCGGAGCTCGAGGGCGCGGTCACCCGGCTCCGCGACATCGAGGCCGACGTGCTGCTCGTCACTCCGTTCCTGCCCCGTCGGAGAGCGGCCGGGATCTACACCAGGAGGTTCGCGGCATTCGCCACGGCACTGTCCGGCATCGCCGCGCGGACGGGCGCGATCCTGATCGACACCGACCTGTACCCGTCGCTTCCGGATCGCCCGAACTGGGGGGAGGACCTCGTCCACCTCAGCAGTCGTGGTCACAGATTCCTCGCGTATCGCGCGGGCGAGGTCCTCTCGGTGCCGCACGCCGACGCGCTGGGGGTGCTCGATGCCGCGCTGCATGAGAACGAGCAGATCGGCGCGGGACTGTGGTGGCGCCGCCATGCGCTGCCCTGGGTGTGGCGACGACTGCACGGTCGGGCGGCCGGCGATGGCCGGGTCGCGAAGCACGACGACTACGTCTATCTCGGACGATCGAGCGCTCCGCAGGACGTCAAGGTCCACTGAACGAACCCGCCGCGGACGGAAACGGAGGACATTCAAGGGCGCGCTGATAGGCTGGAGGAGGTCGACGTGTGTCGACCGCACAACTTCATATCGACTCATGGAGCGATCGGCGGAGAGCTGGTCCCCTGTGGTGGGTTCCTCGGCGCGACGTCGGGTGGCTTTCTACTGGTGGCCAGCGCAGGTGAGATTCGCGGGGATGCCCGCGCGCCCGTATCCGGCTGAATCCGCTCCTTCATGAATGCGCTCGCGCGTCACACGGACTCGCGAGTCTAAACAAAGAAGGAGAGACCTCTTGGAAGGTCCTGAAATCACCGCCACCGAGGCCGTTCTCGACAACGGCCGCTTCGGCACCCGCACCATCCGCTTCGAGACCGGCCGCCTCGCGCAGCAGGCTCAGGGCGCAGTCGCCGCGTACCTCGACGGCGAGACCATGCTCCTCTCGGCCACCAGCGCAGGCAAGCACCCGCGCGAGGGCTTCGACTTCTTCCCGCTGACGGTCGACGTCGAAGAGCGTTCGTACGCAGCAGGCAAGATCCCCGGCTCGTTCTTCCGTCGTGAGGGACGTCCCTCGACCGAGGCGATCCTCGTCTGCCGTCTGATCGACCGTCCGCTGCGTCCGTCGTTCGTCGACGGCCTGCGCAACGAGGTCCAGATCGTCATCACCGTCCTGTCGATCGCCCCGGGCGAGTTCTACGACGCCCTTGCGATCAACGCGGCTTCCGCGTCGACGCAGATCTCGGGTCTCCCGTTCTCGGGTCCCGTCGCCGGTGTGCGCCTCGCGTTCATCCCCGGCCACGGCGAGCACGCGGACCAGTGGGTCGCGTTCCCGACGGCTGAGCAGGTCAGCGAGGCCGTGTTCGACCTGATCGTCGCCGGTCGCGTCGTCACCAAGTCCGACGGCACCGAAGACGTCGCGATCATGATGGTCGAGGCTGAGGCCACCGAGGGCAGCTGGAACCTCATCAAGGCCGGCGCCACCAAGCCCGACGAGGCTGTCGTCGCGCAGGGCCTCGAGGCATCGAAGCCCTTCATCGCTCAGCTCGTCAAGGCTCAGGCCGAGCTCGCCGCCAGCGCGTCGAAGGAGCCGGGTGTGTACCCGGTCTTCCCGCCGTACTCCAGCGAGGTCTACGACTTCGTGGCCGAGCGCTCCTACGACGACCTGGTGAACGTCTACCAGATCGCCGACAAGCAGGAGCGTCAGGGCAAGGACGACGAGGTCAAGGACCGCGTCAGGGCGCAGCTCATCGAAGCGGTCGAAGCAGGCAACCTGCCCGCTGGAGCCCCGATCGAGTTCTCCGCAGCGTACAAGTCCGTCACGAAGAAGATCGTCCGCGGCCGCATCCTCACCGAGAGCGTGCGCATGGACGGCCGCGGCCTGGCCGACATCCGTCCGCTCGACGCCGAGGTCCAGGTCATCCCGCGCGTTCACGGCTCCGCGATCTTCCAGCGCGGCGAGACCCAGATCATGGGAATCACCACGCTGAACATGCTCAAGATGGAGCAGCAGATCGACTCGCTGTCGCCGACCACGAGCAAGCGCTACATGCACCACTACAACTTCCCGCCCTACTCGACCGGTGAGACCGGCCGGGTCGGTTCGCCGAAGCGTCGCGAGATCGGGCACGGCTTCCTCGCCGAGCGCGCGCTCGTGCCGGTGCTGCCCAGCCGCGAGGAGTTCCCCTACGCGATCCGTCAGGTCTCCGAGGCGCTGAGCTCCAACGGCTCGACGTCGATGGGTTCCGTCTGCGCGTCGACCCTGTCGCTGCTGAACGCGGGTGTGCCTCTGCGCGCAGCCGTCGCCGGCATCGCGATGGGACTCGTCTCCGATGAGGTCGACGGAGAGACGCGCTACGCGGCCCTCACCGACATCCTCGGCGCAGAGGACGCACTGGGCGACATGGACTTCAAGGTCGCCGGTACCAGCGAGTTCGTCACGGCCATCCAGCTCGACACGAAGCTCGACGGCATCCCGTCGTCGGTGCTCGCCGGCGCGCTGACCCAGGCTCGCGACGCCCGTCTGACCATCCTCAACGTGCTGAACGCCGCGATCGACGCTCCCGACGAGATGGCGCCGACCGCGCCGCGCGTCATCAGCGTGCAGATCCCGGTCGACAAGATCGGTGAGCTGATCGGCCCGAAGGGCAAGACGATCAACGCGATCCAGGACGAGACCGGCGCGCAGATCTCCATCGAGGAGGACGGCACCGTCTACATCGGCGCGACCGACGGCCCCTCGGCCGAGGCTGCCCGTGCCCAGGTCAACGCGATCGCGAACCCGACCAACCCGGAGGTGGGAGAGCAGTTCCTCGGAACCGTCGTGAAGATCGCGACGTTCGGTGCGTTCGTCTCGCTGCTGCCCGGCAAGGACGGCCTGCTGCACGTCACCGAGGTGCGCAAGCTCGCCGGTGGCAAGCGCGTCGAGAACGTCGATGACGTCCTGTCCGTCGGCCAGAAGATCCTCGTGAAGATCACGAAGATCGACGACCGCGGCAAGCTGTCGCTCGAGCCCGTGCTCGACGACGCCCCCGCAGCGGACGCAGCTGCTGCTGACGAGGCCGCTGCCGAGTAATCGCCAGCGCTTAGACACGAGGCCCGGGCTGTCCACACGGACGGTCCGGGCTTCGTCGTATCCGATGTGATCAAACCGTTATGGGAAGTTCTTGCGCCGTTCCCCGTATTGGTCGGGGAGTTCGCAGATCTCGCCTACTCTCGAAGTACGCACCGGGGGGTGCATTTCAGGCAGTGACGCAGGTCGGTACGCACCGATTGACGCGGGGGTGAGGATATGCGGTTGTTCAGTGTAGGCGCAGGAGCGCCGGCCGATCGCGCGCAGCAGGGCGCCGCAGAGCACCCGTCCGCACCCATCCCGATCGTCGGACCCGGAATAGGGGAGACCATCCGCGTCCCTCTCGGCGAGACCGGGCTCGAGACCTTTCCGCTCATGCTCGGTGCGGCGGAGTTCGGCTGGAACGTCGATCTCGAGACGAGCCATGGGATACTCGACCGCTACGTCGAATTCGGTGGCAACGCCATCCACACCGCCGACGGATTCTCCGGCGGCCGCAGCGAGCACATCATCGGCCAATGGCTGCAGTCCAGAGGGCGACGCGACCGCGCCCTGCTGAGCGTGCGGATCGGTGCTCACGCAGACAATCCCGGTCTCGGCTCGGTGAACCTCGTCCGCGCTGTCGAGGGGTCGCTCACGCGACTCGGCGTCGAGCGCATCGACGTGCTGTATCTCGACGCGACGCTCGACCGCACGACGAATCTCGAGGACACCCTCGCGACGGTCGAATGGATGGTCGACGCGGGCAAGATCGGCGCACTCGGCGCATTCGGCTTCGCACCCGAGCGGCTCGTGGAGGCGCGCATCCTCGCCTCGGCCGGGTACCCACGCATCGAGGTCATCGATTCGCCGTACAACCTCGTCCGCCGTCAGCCGTTCGAAGGGGACCTGCGTCTGGTGGCGGGTGCGCAGAGCCTCGCGGTCACGCCGTCGCACGCTCTCGAGCACGGTTTCCTCTCCGGTCGCCACCGCAGCAAGGCGCTGACCTCGCGGGGCGTACGCGGGGAGCAGCTGCGGGGGCATCTCAACAGGCGTGGCACGAAGATCCTGCGGGCTCTCGACCAGGTCGCGACCGAACTCGAGGTTCCCGTGGCCGCCGTGTCCATCGCGTGGCTGCTCGCGCAGCGGACCATCGCGGCGCCCATCGTCAACACCTTCGCGACCGAGCACGTCGACGAGCTGATGCAGGGCGCTGGCGTCACGCTGTCGCGCGCACAGGTCACCGAGCTCACTCGCGCCGGCAACTGAGCGTCGTAACGCCTCTGTCACAGACCTGGCATAGGGTGGAGTGAATCCCGGCGGACGCTGTCGATGAAGCGAGCGAGTTTGTGACGCATTACATATATCTGGTCAGACATGGTGAACATCAGGACGCCGAGCACGGTCTCGCCGACGGACCCCTGTCGCCGCGTGGCCAGCGTCAGGCCGAACTCATCGCAGATCGGCTCTCGGGACTCCCGCTCGACGCCGTCTGGCACTCTCCGCTCCTGCGCGCCAACGAGACGGCCCGTGCGATCGCCGAGCGGCTCCCGTCGGTCGATCCAGAGCCGACCGCACTGCTGTTCGACTGCGTGCCCACGGGGATGACCGACGAGACCCCGGCCGCCTACGAACCGTTCTTCGGCTCGGTGACCGAGGCGGAGCTCGATGCCGGCCGTGCTCAGATGTTCGACGCGGTCAACGAGTTCCTGGTGCGCAAACCGGGTGACGTGCACGAGGTGCTCATCACCCACAACTTCGTGATCTCGTGGTTCGTGCGGGAGGTCCTCGGTGCCCCCGAGTGGCGATGGATGACCTTGAACCAGGCGCACTGCGGCCTCACGGTGATCGCCCAGAAACAGGGCCGGCCCTGGACGCTCCTTACTCACAACGACACCGGGCACCTCCCGGTCGAGCTGCGCACCGGCATCCCCGATGCGATGCCCGTCTGATTCCCGGTTGATTCCCTGAGTTCCGGCCCGCCGCGCCGGGCGGATCGACGTCGCGAAATAGACTGAACGCATGACCACCCAGGTAGCACTCGTCGGCGGAACCGGGAAGCTCGGATCGATCATCGGTTCGGTGATCGACGAGCTCGAGGGCTTCGAGGTGACGCGCGTGCTGACGTCTCGTAGCGACCTCGCCGAGCTCGACGGTGCGGACCTGGTGATCGACGCCACCACGCCTCAGGTCAGTGTCGACGTCGTGCGCGCTGCGGTCGAGCGTGAGATCAACATTCTCGTCGCCACGTCGGGATGGTCCACCGAGCGGATCGCACTCGTGCGTCCTCTGGTGGAGAACGCCGGAACCGGGGCTGTCTTCATCCCGAACTTCTCGCTGGGATCGGTGCTCGGTTCGGCTCTGGCCGCAGCAGCCGCGCCGTTCTTCGGATCGGCGGAGATCGTCGAGGCGCACCATGAGGCGAAGGTGGATTCGCCGAGCGGCACTGCGGTGCGCACGGCCGAGCTCATCGCCGCCGCACGCGCCGAACAGGGTCCGGTCAGCGCACCGCACGCCGACCAGCGAGCGCGCGGACAGCAGGTCGGCAGCGTGCCGATCCACTCGCTCCGGCGTCCCGGCGTCATCGCCAAGCAGGAGGTCGTCCTGTCCGGCCCCGGTGAGTCCCTCACGTTCACGCATGACACGGTCGACCCCGCACTCGCCTACGCCCCGGGCATCCGTCTCGCGGTGCCGTTCGCGGCCCAGGCGATCGGCGTCTTCGTCGGGCTCGAGAGCATGATCGACATCGGCATCCGCTCGTGATGTCGCGGATCGGCGTCGGCCTGATGGCCGCCGCACTGCTGGTCTACCTCGCCGTCGCCATCTGGTTGGCCGTGATGTTCTTCGCTGTCGGCACACCGGTGTCCATCGGCATGGGCATCGCGCTGATCGTTCTCGCCCCGATCGGGGCATGGGCGCTCGTCCGAGAGATGCAGTTCGGGTTCGCTGCCGACCGGCTCGGGCGTGAGCTCGATGCCGAGGGCGGTATGCCCGCGGCGGAGTCCGAGCTGACGCCGAGTGGCCGAATCGCTCGTGCCGACGCAGACCCGCTCATCGCGAGATACGCGGGGGAGGCGGATGCGGAGCCGACGGACTGGCGCGCGCGCTACCGACTCGGCGTCGTCCAGGATGCCGCTGGCCGCCGCAAGGACGCTCGCGCCAGCATCCGCGAGGCGATTCGCATCGCTCGCGGATGACCGACGTCAGGCGAGCGTGGCCTCGAGCGTGATCTCGATGCCGGCGAGCGCCTGCGATACGGGGCAGCCGACCTTCGCCTCGGCAGCGATCGACTGGAACTCCTCAGGGCTGAGCCCGGGGACGACCGCGTTCACGTTGAGGTGGCTTCCGCTGATTCCGACACCGGGCTTGAAGGTGACGGACGCGCTCGTGTTGACGCGCTCCGGCGGAGTGCCGTTCTCGGACAGCGCGTGAGACAGCGCCATGCTGAAACACGACGCGTGGGCTGCGGCGATCAGCTCTTCAGGCGTGGTGGTGGTGTCGCTGCCCTCGCTGCGGGCCTTCCAGTTGATCGGGAAGGTCCCGAGCTTCGACGAGGAGAACGCGACTGTGCCCGAGCCCTCGGTGAGGGATCCGGTCCAGGTGGTGGTGGCTTCGCTGGTGACGGGCATGATTCCTCCGTTGTATCGCGCGCTGCTCGATGCGGGTCGCGTGTGCGGCCAGCCTATCGAGCGTGGGCGTGCGGCGGAACAGCGCTCAGGCGGTCGACGCCGCGCGACCGAGGATGCCTGCTCGCTGCAGCAGCAGATAGATCTGGCATCCGAGGCAGAAGGAGAACGCCGCATTGAGGAAGGCGGCGATGAAAGCGGCGGCGGTCGCGATGGGCAGCGCCCACGGGACCCCGGCGAGGTGCAGCACGAGACCGATCGTGACGACGACGAGACCGACACCCTGGGCGAACCGCGGTGGACGCGGATCCTCGAGCTCGGTCGGAGCGGCCAGTCTCGGACGGATGACCCTGCGGAACACGACGCCCCACGGTGCAGTCGCGGGTGACAGGACGCCCCACAGGAACAGCAGGGCGATCACGATCGTGAGGAGGAACCCCGGGTCCAGCGCGCGCTGTGCAAGGGTCGCCGACGTCACGGCCCACGTGGCCGAGCCGATGTCGGCCGAGTCGAGCGGCTGATAGGCGAACCAGCCGAAGGTCCGTGCAGTCGAGATGCCGACCAGCGCCAGATATGTCGCGACGAGCAGCAGCACTGTCGTGATCGTCGCTGCGAATCGCGGGCCGCGGGGATCGATGCCGGCCGGTGTCGTCATGTGCTTTCCGTCCTCGTCATACGGTTGCCAGCGCGTCGTTCAGCGCGTGTCGATGGGGTACGCCATGGAAGCGTGCGCGGACGGCTCCTGATCCGTCGACGATGAAGGTCGTCGGTGTCTGCATGACCTTGTATCGAGCCGACAGATCCGGTCGATGCGTCAGGTCGACCTCCACGTGGTCCAGGCCCTCCGATTCTGCGACGTAGCTGCTGAGCATGCGTCGTACCTGGGGGCAGCGGGTGCACATCTCGGTGCTGAACTGCACGACTGTCGCTCTCGCGCCCAGGCGCGACACGCCCGCGTCGTTCGGATCGAAGCGCAGATGGCCGCCTCCGCGACGCCGTCCGTCGAGAAGTCTCAGCACGACACCGATCGTGCCGGCGAGCACGAGCAGCGCTGCGGCGAGGAGAAGGGCGACGGCGGGTGACATGCGTCGAGAATACGGGCGATCCGGCACCGCCCGGGCCGATATGTCGCATCGTGACGATCCGACTCGACAGCCCCCAGGGCGGGTAGTCTGGCACACATGAGCGCAGCCGTCCCGACGCCGTACGAAGACCTTCTCCGAGACGTGCTGGAGTCCGGCACTCACAAGTCCGATCGAACAGGAACCGGCACCACCAGCGTCTTCGGGCGGCAGATCCGCTTCGATCTCTCCGAGGGCTTCCCGCTCATCACCACGAAGCGGGTGCACTTCAAGTCGATCGCCTACGAGCTCCTCTGGTTCCTCAGGGGCGACTCGAATGTGAAGTGGCTGCAGGAGCATGGCGTCACCATCTGGGACGAATGGGCGGATGCCGACGGCGATCTGGGTCCGGTCTACGGAGTGCAGTGGCGCAGCTGGCCGACGCCGGAGGGTGAGAGCATCGATCAGCTCGCTCAGGTGATCGAGCAGATCCGGCAGACGCCCGACTCCCGGCGACTCATCGTGTCTGCCTGGAACCCGGCGGACATCCCCGACATGGCGCTTGCTCCCTGTCACGCCCTGTTCCAGTTCTACGTGGCGGACGGCAAGCTCTCCTGCCAGCTCTATCAGCGCAGCGCCGACCTGTTCCTCGGCGTCCCGTTCAACATCGCGTCCTACGCCCTGCTGACGTTGATGGTCGCCCAGCAGGTGGGACTCGAGCCGGGTGACTTCGTCTGGACCGGGGGTGACTGCCACATCTACGACAATCACCTCGACCAGGTGAACGAACAGCTCACGCGCGAACCGTATCCATACCCGACGCTGAGGTTCGCCCGGAAGCCCGAGTCGATCCTCGACTACGACTACGAGGACTTCGTCGTCGAGGATTACCAGCACCACGCTCCGATCAGGGCGGCGGTCGCGGTATGACCTGGGTCGGGCTGATCTGGGCAGAGGCGCACGGCGGCGTCATCGGAGCAGAGGGCGGCATGCCCTGGAACGTCCCCGAGGATCTCGCTCACTTCAAGGAAGTCACCCTCGGCGCTCCCGTGATCATGGGTCGCAAGACGTGGGACTCGCTCCCTGAGCGCTTCCGCCCGCTTCCAGGGCGAGAGAACATCGTCATCACCCGCCAGCAGGACTGGTCCGCGGACGGCGCCCGTCGTGCCGCGACCGTCACGGACGCGGTGCGGGGCCACGAGAAGGTATGGATCATCGGCGGCGCCGAGATCTTCCGCCTGGTGATCGCCGACGCCGACCGCCTCGAAGTCACCGAGCTCGACATCGAGGTCTCCGGCGACGCGTATGCGCCGTCCAAAGCCGGGTGGCGGCTCGTGAACGAGGGGGAGTGGCAGACGTCGCGCTCCGGCATCCGGTTCCGCTTCCTGGGATACGAGCGCTGATGCCCACCGCGCTGATCACCGGAGCGAGCGCCGGCCTCGGCGCAGAGTTCGCGCGCCAGTTGGCCCGGCGCCGAGCCGATCTGATCCTCGTCGCACGTTCCGCCGGCGATCTCGAGGTCGTGGCGGCCGAGTTGCGCAGCGAGCACGGTGTCGCGGTCGAGGTGCTTCCCGCCGACCTGTCGATCGATGAGGATGTCGAGCGCGTCGCCGACCGTCTCCGTGATGCCTCCGATCCGGTCGACCTTCTCATCAACAACGCAGGCTTCGGCCTCCCGCTGCAGTTCGCCGACAACGACATCGACGACGAGGTGCGCCATCTGCGCGTTCACGTCGAGGCGTCGATGCGGCTCATGCACGCGGCGCTTCAGACGATGCGCGGCCGCGGGGGCCGGATCATCAACGTCGCGTCCGTCGCAGGGTTCATCTCGCGCTCCACGTATTCCGCGTGCAAGAGCTGGTTGATCGGATTCAGCCGCTGGGCGAATGTCGAGTACGCACCCGACGAAGTGACGGTCACCGCCGTCTGCCCGGGTTTCACGCACACGACCTTCCACGAGCGGATGGGACTCGAACCGGGGCACGAGGGCGTTCCCGGCTTCATGTGGCTCGACGCGCGGAATGTGGTCCTCGAGGCGCTCCGTGACGCAGCGCGCGGACGGGCCGTCTCGATCCCCTCGCTGCGTTACAAGGCGATCGTCGCTGTCGCGTCCCTGCTTCCGAGCGCGCTGACCTCCGGCGTCGCACGTCGCGGCCGCGTCTGATCTGAACGTCGACCGCGTCCCGCTGCGCGCGCGCCGTGCGCGAATGTGGGCGCTACGAGATCAGCGGAATCTGCCCAGACGAATACCGGCGTATCCGATCGCCGCCACGGTCTCTCCATCGGTGATGCGGCCCTCGGAGATCATGCCGAGGACGTCGGAGAACGGTACCCAGGTGACGGCGTCGATGCCCTCCTCCGCCTGCGTGCGAGTGGAGTCGTCGGACGGAGTCAGACTCCGAGCGAGGAACACGTGCTCGGGGGCGTGGGCGATCCCGTTCAGGGCGTTCATCGTTCCGAGTTCCGTCCAGTCCTCGGCGACGAAGCCCGTCTCCTCGAGCAGCTCGCGCTGCGCTGCCGCGAGCGGTTCTTCGCCGTCGCTTCCTCCGGCAGGAATCTCGATCGAGACTCCGGTCGTGTAGCGCTCGAGAGTGATGAGGCAGACGCGGTCCTCGTCATCGAGTGCGACGACGAAGACTGCCGGATGCCGCATGGTCACCACGCCGTAGATGCCATCGCCCCCGGGCCCCGTGACCTGGTCCTCCCGAACCTCGATCCACCGGTTCTCGTACACCGTCGACGATTCGCGTGTGACCCATGCCATGGAGTCGAGCCTATGTGGATCCCAATCAAGATGATGGTCGCGATCGTCCGGGGAGATGTCATCCGCCGTCCCTCGTCTGGGTGAGCGGCATTCGAACCGATACGCTGGGGGCATGACGCACTCGGGCAACCCCTTCGGACAGGTTCTCGTCGCGCTCGTCACTCCGATGACGGCCGACGGCGAAGTCGATTGGCCCGCCGTCGAGAAGCACATCGATGACGTCATCACCGCCGGTGCTGACGGAATCGTCGTGACGGGAACGACCGGCGAGACCTCGACCCTGACGGACCCTGAGAAGCTCAAGCTCGTCGAGGTCGGAAAGTCGGTCTCGGCCGGACGCGCCAAGATCATCACCGGCGGTGGATCCAACGAGACCGCGCACGCGATCGAGCTCTACAAGGCGAGCGAGAAGGCCGGCGCAGACGCCATCATGATCGTCACGCCGTACTACAACAAGCCGACCCAGGCCGGGATCCTCACGCATTTCCGCCTGGTGGCCGACGCCACCGACCTGCCGGTGATCCTCTACGACATCCCCGGTCGCACCGGCGTGCCGATCAAGTACGAGACCATCCTGCGCCTCGCCAAGCACCCGAACATCCTCGCCGTGAAGGACGCCAAGGGCGACTTCTCCGAGGTGAGCCGCGTCCTGAACCAGACCGACCTCATGTACTTCTCGGGAGACGACGCGAATGTTCTGCCGCATCTCGCCATCGGCGCGACCGGCCTGATCGGCGTGACCGCCAACGTCGCGGCGGCTCCGTACCGCACCATCATCGACGCCGTCAACCGAGGCGATCTGACGACGGCCACGGCAGAGCACAAGAGGCTCGAGCCGCTCGTGCGCGCGGTCATGACGCATGTCCCGGGAACCGTCGCCGCGAAGTACATCCTGCACGGCCTGGGCCGGATCTCCAGCCCCCGCGTGCGTCTGCCCCTGGTGGGTCCCGAAGAGTGGGAGGCCGCGCTCATCGAGGACGAGCTCGATCTCGTGAGGGACGTTCCGGGAGCAGACTTCTCCAACTTCCGCCCCGACCGCAACGCGGCCGCGGGCGGCGCCCTGCCGAAGGTGCACGGCACGACCCGCTGAGAACGCACGCGCCGAGGCGCGTCACCATGAACGAACGGACGCGTGGAGTGTCCGACTGAGGAGACAGCATGTCCATCCCGCTCGCAGAACCCGCAGCTCTCGACGAGGGGACGCTGCGGGTCACTCCGCTCGGCGGACTCGGTGAGATCGGTCGCAACATGACCATCTTCGAGTTCGACGGCAAGATCCTGATCGTCGACTGCGGAGTGCTCTTCCCGGAGGAGCACCAGCCCGGAGTCGACCTGATACTGCCGGACTTCGAGCCGATCAAGAGCCGCCTCGACGACATCGTCGGAGTCGTCCTCACCCACGGGCACGAGGACCACATCGGTGCCGTTCCCTACCTGCTGCGCCTGAAGAGCGACATCCCCGTGATCGGATCGGGCCTCACGCTCGCGCTGGTCGAGGCGAAGCTCAAGGAGCACCGCATCAAGGCCTACACCCTCACGGTGAAGGAGGGCCAGCGGGAGCAGGTCGGACCGTTCGACCTCGAGTTCGTCGCGGTCAACCACTCGATCCCGGACGCACTCGCCGTGGCGATCCGCACTCCCGCGGGCCTCGTGCTGGCGACCGGCGACTTCAAGATGGACCAGCTTCCGCTCGACGGACGCATCACCGACCTCCGCGCGTTCGCCCGCCTCGGCGAGGAAGGGGTCGACCTGTTCCTCGTCGACTCGACGAACGCCGACGTGCCCGGGTTCACTCCCACGGAGCGCTCGATCGGCCCCGTGCTCGATCAGGTGATCGGCAAGGCGCCTCGCCGGGTCATCGTCGCGAGCTTCTCGAGTCACGTGCACCGCGTGCAGCAGGTTCTCGACGCCGCGCATGCGCACGGCCGACGGGTCGCGCTGCTCGGACGCAGCATGCTGCGCAACATGACGATCGCCGAGGATCTCGGATACCTGAAGGTGCCGAGCGGTCTTCTCATCGACTACAAGAAGGCCCGCGACCTTCCGGACGACAAGATCGTCTACATGTCCACCGGCTCGCAGGGCGAGCCCATGGCCGTTCTGAGTCGCATGGCCAACCTCGACCATGCGATCGAGCCCGGACCGGGTGACACCGTCATCCTGGCCTCGAGCCTCATCCCCGGCAACGAGAATGCCGTGTACCGCGTGATCGACGGTCTGACCAAGCTCGGCGCGAACGTGGTGCACAAGGCGAACGCCAAGGTGCACGTCTCGGGCCATGCTGCAGCGGGTGAGCTCATCTACTGCTACAACATCCTGCGACCCAAGAACGTGCTGCCGGTGCACGGCGAGTACCGCCATCTGATCGCCAACGCCAAGCTGGCGCAGGACACGGGCATCGAGGCCGAGCGCACGATCATCGCCTCGAACGGCACGGTCATCGACCTGAAGGGCGGCGACGCCCGAGTGGTCGGCCAGCTCGATCTCGGTTTCGTGTACGTCGACGGCTCGACCGTCGGCGCGATCACGGACGCAGACCTCAAGGATCGTCGGATCCTGGCTGAAGAGGGCTTCGTCTCCGTGATCGTCGTGGTCGATGCCGCCACCGGTCGCATCATCTCCGGTCCGGAGATCCACGCGCGCGGCATCGCCGAAGACGATTCCGTCTTCGATGACGTCACCCCGAAGATCATCGCCGCCCTCAAGGAGGCCTCCGGCAACGGCGTGCGCGACACGCATGCGCTCTCGCAGGTCATCCGTCGGACCATCGGGCGCTGGGTCAACCAGAAGCTCCGTCGTCGTCCGATGATCGTCCCGCTGGTCATCGAAGCGTGATCGGAGCCCGGTGGTTCGCGGGTTCCCAGTCGACCGACACTCGGCTGTAACGCGAACGGCCTAGGCTCACTCCATGCCGGACGTCTTCTCGATTCGACCCGCCGACCAGGCGGACGGGAGCTTCCTCGGCGACATGGTCGTCGAGGCGGCGAACTGGCGCTCCGGCGGGGCACGGGCTCGGCATGAGATTCTCAGCGCCGTCGAGCACCGGCGCTACATCGCGGGGTGGATGCGGCCGGCGGATGCCGGTTTCATCGCGCTCGACTCCGATCTGCGACCCATCGGTGCGGCGTGGTATCGGATGCTCGCGCCGGACGACGCAGGCTTCGGTTTCGTCGGAACCGCGGTGCCCGAGCTCATCATCGGAGTGCAGCCGATCTGGCGGGCGCACGGAGTCGGACGGACCCTGCTTCGACGCCTCGTGACCCACGCGCGCGAGCAGGGGCACCCTCGGATCAGCCTCAGCGTCGAACGGGACAACTTCGCGCACGCCCTGTATAGGTCGGAGGGTTTCGTGGTCACCGACGCGGGGGATCTCCGTGACACGATGGTGCATCGCACGTCCTGATCTCCCTTCGCGGGCCCGGGAACCGGCCGGAATGCCGCGTCATTACGGGTGAATGTCGGCCTCTGGCCGTAACGTGAGAGCATGGCCAGGAGTACCACGAAGTCCGCGCGCGCGTCCGAGAGCGCCACGCCTCGCCCGAAGCGGCAGGCTGCGCCGAAGGCCCAGGCTGCGCCGAAGAAGTACATCGACGAGATCGACAAGCCTCCGGTGGCGGTACGAGCGTGGAACGGGCTCGCCCACGGCGTCGGTGGCCTGTTCCGGGCATTCGGCCCGGAGACGCTCGAAAAGGATGACCGGCGCGACGGATTCCCCTTCCTGCTGGTGCTTCTGGCGATCGCCGGAGCGGTCAACGAATGGTTCTTCATCGGCAACGAGGTCGCGTCGAACATCAGCGCCTACTCGGTGGGGCTTCTGGTCGGGCGCGTGGCTTTCGTCATGCCCGTGCTGCTGCTGCTGCTGGCAGGGTGGCTGTTCCGCCATCCCTCGTCCGTCCACGACAACGGGCGCATCGGCATCGGCTTCGGACTCTTCGTGCTCACCCTGGCAGGCTTCTGCCACATCGCAGCGGGTCGAGTCGACTCCGCCGGACTGCTCGTTCGTGCGCAGCCCCGGGACGGCATGCCTGCGCTCAGCGAAGCGGGCGGTCTCTTCGGCTGGATGATCGGTGAGCCGCTCTCGTATCTCACTCCGGTGGGTGCCTATATCGTCCTGGCCCTGCTGGCGGGACTCAGCATCCTGATCCTGACCAAGACTCCGCCGAACCGTATCGGGCAGCGCCTGGGCGACCTCTACGCGTGGATGTTCGACGCTGAGCGCACCGAGAAGCCTGCGAAGGAAGCCGCGGCGATCGACGAGTCCGACAAGGTCGACGACCCCGACGTCCTTCCCTGGTGGCGGCGGAACAAGACCGGCCGTGAGGAAGACCCCGACGAGGGGACGCTGGGCTCCGACGACATCACCGCGCTGCTGACGACCTCCGAGCCGACTCCGGCTTACGATCAGGCCGTCGTCGTGGAAGATCCGTATGACGCGGCGACGGAGGTGCTGACGGACGTGCGGTCCGTGACGGAATCCCTGGCAGGGCAGCAGACCACCGCACTGCTAGACGACGAGTCCGACACCGGAGAGATGCCGGAGCTTCCGGGTCTCGACGGCTTCGGCACGGCCGGGCCGGGGGAGCGAGGCCCCCAGGCCCCCGTCGCCCCGTACGTGCTGCCGTCGCCAGGTCTTCTGGTCGAAGGGCCTCCACCGGTCGCGCGCTCCGAGGCGACCGACAAGGTGATCGAGCAGATCACGAGCGTGCTGACACAGTTCAAGGTCGACGCGAAGGTCACTGGTTTCTCGCGTGGCCCCACGGTCACCCAGTACGAGGTCGAGGTGGGGCACGGCGTCAAGGTCGAGAAGATCCTCCAGCTGAGCAACAACTTCGCGTATGCGGTCGCATCGAACGATGTGCGGATCCTCTCGCCGATACCCGGAAAGAGCGCGATCGGAATCGAGATCCCGAACGCCGACAAGGAGATGGTCGCGCTCGGCGATGTGCTCAGGTCTCCGGCAGCGCACAAGAGCACCCACCCGATGACGATCGGCGTCGGAAAGGACGTCGGTGGGAACATCGTCATCGCCAACCTCGCGAAGATGCCTCACCTGCTTGTCGCCGGTTCCACCGGCTCCGGAAAGTCGAGCTTCGTCAACTCGATGATCACGAGTCTGCTCATGCGCGCCCGACCCACGGATGTGCGGATGGTCCTGATCGACCCCAAGCGCGTGGAGCTGACGAGCTACGCCGGGGTGCCGCACCTGATCACACCCATCATCACGAACCCCAAGAAGGCGGCGGAAGCGCTGCAGTGGGTCGTGAAGGAGATGGACATGCGGTACGACGACCTCGCGTCGTTCGGGTTCCGTCACATCGACGACTTCAACCGTGCCGTCCGCGCCGGCGAGGTGGAGCTTCCCGTGGGAAGCGAACGCGTGCTCAAGCCCTACCCGTACCTCCTCGTCGTCGTCGACGAATTGGCGGACCTGATGATGGTCGCCCCGCGCGACGTCGAGGACTCGATCGTCCGCATCACCCAGCTCGCACGCGCGTCCGGTATCCACCTCGTGCTCGCGACGCAGCGACCCAGCGTCGATGTCGTGACCGGTCTGATCAAGGCGAATGTCCCCTCGCGCCTCGCGTTCGCCGTCACGAGCGTCACAGACAGTCGCGTGATCCTCGACAGCCCCGGCGCCGACAAGCTGATCGGACAGGGCGATGCGCTGTTCTCGCCCATGGGGTCGTCCAAGCCGTTCCGACTGCAGGGTGCGTGGGTCGATGAGAAGGAGATCGACGCGGTCGTCAAGCACGTGACGCGTCAGGCCCGTCCGGACTACCGCGCCGACGTCCAGGAAGCGCTGGAGCCCACGAAGAAGAAGGAGGTCGACGAGGACATCGGCGACGATCTCGAGCTTCTTCTCGCCGCGGCCGAACTCATCGTGTCGTCGCAGTTCGGGTCGACGTCGATGCTGCAGCGCAAGCTCCGCGTCGGGTTCGCGAAGGCCGGTCGCCTGATGGACCTCCTCGAGTCGCGAGAGATCGTCGGCCCGTCAGAAGGATCGAAGGCGCGCGATGTGCTGGCGACGGCCGATCAGCTGCCCCAGGTCATGGCGAAGCTGCGAGGCGACGACACTCCGCCGAAGCCGCCTGCCCCCTCCTCGGCCGCGACTGCTGCCGGGACGCCGCACGACCCGGTCGAGGCGCAGTTCCAGGGACTCCCTGTGGTCGAGGCTGAAGACGATGGCGACGAAGACGCCTGGGGACTGACGGGACGCGACTGATGGCCATTCCACGGCAGCTTCCCAACGCGATCACGGTCGCGCGCATACCGCTCGCGGTGATCTTCTTCGTCCTCCTGCTGATCGGTGGCACGTTCGGACTCGACGACATCGCTGTCCGCTGGATCGCCGCCGTTCTCTTCATCGTCGCGATCTCGACCGATTGGGTCGATGGCTATCTGGCCCGCCGCTACGAGATCGTCAGCGACTTCGGAAAGCTCTGGGACCCGATCGCCGACAAGCTGCTCACCGGCGCCGGTTTCATCGGTCTCGCGATACTCGGCGAGCTGAACTGGTGGCTGGTGATCATCATCCTCATTCGGGAGTGGGGCATCACGATCCACCGTCTCATGGTGGCGAAGGAGCACGTCGTGGCTGCGGCCTGGATGGGCAAGATCAAGACGGCAGTGCAGGCGGTGGCCTTGTCCTGGGCGCTGCTTCCGTTGCACGTCGTGATCGGGCTGGAGCCGTGGCTGCTCGTGACCGCGATCCTGATGGTGCTCGTGCTGATCCTGACCGTGGCGAGCGGAATCGACTACATCGTCGCGCAGGTACGAGGCGCGCGGCAGCCCTCGTGACATCTGCGTCGGCCGTGCTCGCCGCGCTGGTCGAGCGTGGCTGGACGCTCGGTGTCGCGGAGTCGTTGACGGGCGGTGCTCTCGCTGCCGAGTTCGTCTCCGTGCCGGGGGCGTCGGCCTCCCTCCGCGGAGCGATCGTCGCGTACGCCACTCCGGTGAAGCACACGCTGCTGGGCGTGGACGACGCGCTGCTCGACGCGCACGGTCCCGTCCACCCCGACGTCGCTCTTCAGATGGCGGCGGGGGTGCGCGGTGCGTTGAACGTCGACGGGGCCCCTGCCGACGTCGGCGTCTCGACCACGGGTATCGCGGGGCCGGACTCACCTGACGGTCAGCCGGTCGGCACGGTGCATGTGGCCGTGGTGACGCCGGATTTTTCGGTCACCGAGTTGTTTCGATTCGCCGGTGATCGTGCCGAGGTGCGGGCGCAGGCGGTCGACGCGGCGATCGATATGCTCGCTCGGGTTCTGCGGGAATAGGGGATGGGTGCGCTCCGTTATGTCCTATGTGCTCACACCGAAAGCACAGCGTGCGAAGGTAGATTTTGTGAAGGTCGGTAGGACTAGACTGGCGGTCTCTTCGAGGGAGACCTCGAGAAGACGATCTGGGAGGAGGTTCCGATGATTCTTGTACGACAGGAAATCGGCGATGTGCTGAGGGACTTCCGCCTGCAGAAGGGGCGGACGCTCCGGCAGGTTGCAAGCAAGGCTTCTGTGGCGCTGGGCTATCTCAGCGAGGTCGAGCGGGGCCAGAAGGAAGCATCGAGTGAGATTCTCGCCTCGGTGGCTGACGCTCTGGATGTTCCCATCTCGATCATCATGCGAGAGGTCGGCGACCGGATCTCGGTCCTCGAAGGCATTCAGGTCTTCCCTGATGTCGTTCCGGACGACCTCGTGGCTTCTGTCGAGCCCGAGCTGTCGCTCCACTGAACGTCGGACTCTCATAGCCTCTGATGCGACGTAGTGAGTTCCTCCGCGCAGTCGATGCGGAATTCGGCGGTCGCGGGTCATCTCTGATCAGCGACCTCGTTCTGACTCAGCTCGCCGGGCGCACTGCCGACGAAGCGCTGGACGCTGGCGTCGCACCGCGCGAGATCTGGCTGGCGCTGTGCGCCGAGACGGATGTCCCCCTGGAGCGGCGACACGGTGCAGGTCGTCTGGAGCCGCGCAAGCGATGACCCTCTGAGGCGTTCGCGGCGAGGGCCGCGTTCGAGGCGGTTTCGATTTGCGACACGCCGCGACGGCGTGTCGTCGAATATGTGTTCGAAACGGGCGTAGTCTTCTGCACAAGTGGTTCAGAGACGTTTCTCTCCCTGTTTCGCGGTGCTGACGACGCAATGTCGGAGGCTCCTCCTACGGTGAAGAACAAGCCGAAGAGCCATACGCCTTGTCGGAGAGTTCCGCCCAGCCGGGAGGACCGCGACAGCCTACAGGCGGCACCACGCGAGCATAAGGAGCACGTCATGCCATCACCCGCTGACCGCGAGAAGTCCCTCGAGACCGCCCTCGCCCAGATCGATCGTCAGTTCGGAAAGGGCTCGGTCATGAGACTGGGCAGCGACGAGCGTGCGCCTGTCGCCGTCATTCCGACCGGTTCCATCGCTCTCGATGTCGCCCTCGGCGTCGGAGGACTGCCGCGTGGACGAATCGTCGAGATCTACGGTCCTGAGTCGTCGGGTAAGACGACGCTCACCCTCCACGCGATCGCCAACGCTCAGCGCGCCGGCGGAATCGCTGCCTTCATCGACGCCGAGCACGCGCTCGACCCTGACTATGCCGCGAAGCTCGGTGTCGACATCGACGCCCTTCTCGTCTCGCAGCCCGACACGGGTGAGCAGGCGCTCGAGATCGCGGACATGCTCGTCCGCTCCGGCGCAATCGACCTGATCGTCATCGACTCCGTGGCCGCGCTCGTGCCTCGAGCCGAGATCGAGGGCGAGATGGGTGACTCCCACGTGGGTCTGCAGGCTCGTCTGATGTCTCAGGCGCTGCGAAAGCTCACCGGTGGGCTCAACCAGACGAACACCACGATGATCTTCATCAACCAGCTGCGCGAGAAGATCGGTGTCTTCTTCGGCTCGCCGGAGACCACCGCGGGTGGAAAGGCGCTGAAGTTCTACGCGTCCGTCCGAATGGACATCCGCCGAATCGAGACTCTGAAGGACGGCACCGACGCAGTCGGAAACCGTACGAGGGTCAAGGTCGTGAAGAACAAGATGGCTCCGCCGTTCAAGCAGGCTGAGTTCGACATCCTCTACGGCGTCGGCATCTCCCGTGAGGGCAGCCTGATCGACTTCGGTGTGGAGCACGGCATCGTCAAGAAGTCCGGGTCCTGGTACACCTATGACGGTGACCAGCTGGGACAGGGCAAGGAGAACGCGCGAACGTTCCTGCTCAAGAACCCCGACATCGCGCTGGCGATCGAGACCCAGATCAAGCAGAAGCTCGGCATCGGAGGAGCCACCGAGGCGCCTGCTGACGAGCTCGCCGAGCGCCGCCCGGCATGATCGTGATGGTTCGCGGTTGTGGCGCAACCGGAGCGAACCATGAGTGATGGCGGGGGCGTGCCTCAGGAGCTCGCCCCCATCATCCCTCTGTTCGGCCGTGATTCCGCGCGGATGAAGCCGGTCGATCGAAGCTCTGCCGGGTCCGATGCAGGCACCCCCCGCGCTGCGGAAGACGCAGGCCACGAGGAATCGACGGCGGCAGGAGTCGCATCCACCGGCGACTCGGCTCCAGCTCCACTCGTCGACTCTCGTGGGCCCAGCGAACGGCATCCAGCTCGTGGCGCTGCGGCTCGGTCTGCTCCCCGATTGCGTGCACTGCAGCCGCACGAAGACTCAGCAGATGAGAGCGGAGTCGATCCGTCGAAGCTGCGTGTCGACGCCGAGGAGCTTCTCGTGCGCAAGCTGAGGGCTCGATCGCTCTCTTTGTCCGAGGCGCGGATGGTGCTCAAGGGCTACGAAGAGAACCGCGTCCGGCTCGACTCCGGATCGATCGACGACGTGATCGACGACTTCTGTCGCCGCGGCTACCTCGATGACGCGGTTCTCGCCGATCAGCTCGTGATGTCGGGAATCGAGCGAAAAGGACAGGGACGGGTCGCTCTGTCGCGAGCGCTCTCGCAGCGGGGGATTCCCCGCGATGTGATCGACGCGGCATTGGGCGACGTTCCCGACGACGACGCGGAGCGTGCACTCGAGTACGCTCGCTCGAAAGCACGATCGATGTCCCGCCTCGAGCCGGATACTGCTCTGAGACGCCTCGTCGGTCAGCTATCACGTCGCGGGTACAACGGTTCCATCGCGATGACGGCTGCGAAGACGGCCCTCGCCGAGGAATCTTCCGGCTCGTCGTCGCGGGTCCGATTCGTCGATTCGGACTGACACCGGGGAGGGCGCGCACCTCGCCCGGCGCCGGCCGGTCAGCGGCAGCGGCAGCGAGGGGGAACCGCTCGTACAATGGGGAGATCATGACTATCCCGCGCAGTGAACCGACGATCATCGCGTCGTCGTCAGCCGCAATCGACCGTGACGGGCGCCAGCGTTCGTACGAGGTCCGCACCTTCGGCTGCCAGATGAACGTCCACGATTCCGAACGTCTCTCGGGCTCGCTCGAAAGTGCGGGATACGTCCGCGCCACGGACGGCGCCGAGGCCGATGTCGTGATCATCAACACGTGCGCAGTTCGCGACAATGCCGCGGGCAAGCTCTACGGGACCCTCGGTCAGCTCGCTTCGGTGAAGCGCCGCAAGGACGGCATGCAGATCGCCGTCGGGGGCTGTCTTGCCCAGATGGACAAGCAAGCCGTTCTCGACAAGGCCCCATGGGTCGATGTGGTCTTCGGCACGCACAACATGGGGTCGCTTCCCGGCCTGCTCGAGAGAGCGCGACACAACGGTGACGCCGAGCTGGAGATCCTCGAGTCGCTCGAGGTGTTTCCCTCGACGCTCCCGACCAAGCGTGACTCTGCGCACAGCGGGTGGGTGTCCATCTCGGTCGGATGCAACAACACGTGCACCTTCTGCATCGTTCCGAGTCTTCGCGGCAAGGAGAAGGACCGCCGTCCGGGTGACATCCTGAACGAGATCCGCCTCCTCGTGGAGGACGGTGCCATCGAGGTCACCCTGCTCGGACAGAACGTCAACTCCTACGGCGTGGAGTTCGGCGATCGCCAGGCTTTCGGCAAGCTCCTGCGCGCGGCGGGCGAGATCGACGGACTCGAGCGCATTCGCTTCACGAGTCCTCACCCGGCTGCGTTCACCGACGACGTGATCGACGCGATGGCTGAGACTCCCACTGTGATGCCGCAGCTTCACATGCCGCTGCAGTCCGGCAGCGATCGCATCCTCAAGTCCATGCGTCGTTCTTATCGCAGTGAGCGGTTCCTCGGAATCCTCGACCGCGTCCGTGATCGCATTCCGCATGCCGCGATCACCACCGACATCATCGTCGGGTTCCCCGGTGAGACCGAGGCGGACTTCGAGGACACGATGCGGGTGGTCGAACAGGCCCGCTTCTCGAGCGCCTTCACCTTCCAGTACTCGATCCGCGAGGGCACACCGGCGGCGACCATGGAAGACCAGGTTCCGAAGGCCGTCGTGCAGGAACGCTACAACCGGCTCATCGCGCTGCAGGAGCGCATCTCGCTCGAAGAGAACCAGAAGCAGATCGGCCGCGAGGTCGAGGTCCTCGTCTCGACAGGCGAGGGCAAGAAGGACGCCGAGACGCATAGGCTGACCGGCCGGGGAGAGGACAACCGCCTCGTGCACTTCGAGGTGACCCCGGGGTCGGCTGTTCCCCGGCCCGGTGACGTCGTCTCGGTGACCATCACCCATGCGGCTCCGTTCCACCTGCTCGCCGATGACCCGACGGGCTCCCCGCTCAAGATCCGTCGCACGCGCGGCGGGGACGCGTGGGATCGCGCCCAGGCGGAATCGTGCGCCGTGCCGGCGCCTGCGGCGCCCGACGGCACGCGGGCGGTGTCTCTCGGCCTGCCGACGCTGCGCGTCGGCAGGTGACCGCTGCTCGCGACAAAGCCGGTATCCAAGGGATGACGGGTACGGAGCCGGGCGGCACGCACGATGCACCGCGGCTCTGGGCAGTCGTCGGCGCGACGGGGACGGGCAAGAGCGATCTCGCGCTCGATCTCGCCGAGGCGCTGCGCCGGCGGGGCAACGCAGCCGAGATCGTGAACGCCGATGCGATGCAGCTCTACCGCGGAATGGACATCGGCACGGCGAAGCTCGCCGCCGCAGACCGACGCGGTATTCCGCACCACCTCTTCGACGTGCGCGAGGTCGACGAGGAAGCGGCGGTCGCCTGGTATCAGCCTCTTGCGCGCTCCGTGATCATCGATATCCAGCGCCGTGGTGCTGACGCGATCCTCGTCGGCGGCTCCGGACTCTACGTCTCCAGCGTCGTCTTCGACTTCGCCTTCCCGCCGCGCGATCCGGTCATCCGCGCTCGGCTCGAACGCGAGCTCGAGGACGAGGGTGCGGGGGCGATGCTCGACCGGCTGAGAGCGCTCGACCCCGCCACGGCGGCGCGCGTCGACCCGCACAACGGGAGACGCGTGATCCGCGCCCTCGAGGTGCTCGAGCAGGGCAGCGCCACGCACGGTGCCGCTCTGCCGAAACAGCCGTCGCTCTGGCAGGCGGACACCCGACTGATCGGTCTCCATGTCGAGCGCAGCGTCCTCGTCGAACGGCTCGACGCACGGGTCGAACAGATGTGGCGTGCAGGCCTCGTCGACGAGGTGGCGGGGCTCCGGCGGCAAGGGCTCGAGGATGGCGTCACTGCGCAGCGTGCCATCGGCTACTCCCAGGCTCTGGGGCAGATCGACGGGCGGCTCAGTCAAGACGAGGCGATCGCCGAGACGCAGGCCCTCACGCGTCGGTATGCCCGACGTCAGGTGTCCTGGTTCAAGCGGTATCCGGGTCTCACCTGGCACGAACCCCCGGTCGACGCGACGGCACTCGTCGAGTCCTGAGTCGACATCTCCCTCACCGCCATCGCGCGATGTCGGTGACCGATGAGAAGGTGGATCCATGGCCACCCACTTCTACACGGCGAGCAGCCTCGACGGTTTCATCGCGACTGACCAGCACTCCCTCGATTGGCTCCTCAAGCAGGACATCGACGCCGAAGGACCGATGTCCTATGGGGCGTTCGAGAAGACGATCGGGGCGCTGGCCATGGGGGCATCGACCTACAACTGGGTCATGCAGCACGAAGAAGGGCGCTGGGGCTACGAGCAGCCGACCTGGGTGTTCACGCACAGGGAGCTCGAGATTCCCGTCGGCGCCGACGTCCGCAAGGCGCAGGGCGATGTGACCGCCGTTCACTCCGAGATGGTCACTGCCGCCGGCGGCAAGGATCTGTGGGTCGTCGGCGGCGGAGACCTGGCCGGGCAGTTCGCGGATGCGGGTCTTCTCGATGAGGTGTGGGTGCAGTACGCGCCGGTCACTCTCGGATCCGGGGCGCCCCTGTTGCCGCGGATGCTGGACCTCGAGCTTCTCGAGGTGGCTCGCAACCGCAACTTCATGTGCGGGCGTTACCGCGTGCGCCGTGGCTGAGGCGTCAGCTCCTCGGCGCGCAGTCGAGAGCTGGCCGGTCCGGGCGTTCGATCGGGCGGACACCGAGGCGGTTGTCGCGCTCTGGGACGAGGTCGGGCTCACGCGCCCGTGGAACGATCCGCGGCTCGACATCGAGCGCAAGCTCACGGTGCAGCCGGAGCTGTTTCTGGTCGTCGAGAGCACCGAGCACGAATCGAGCTCGGCACCGATCCTCGGGACGGTCATGGCCGGCTACGACGGACACCGCGGCTGGCTCTACTACCTGGCGACCGCCAAGTCGCACCGCCAACGAGGGATCGCGAGAGCACTCGTGCGCGAGGCCGAACGGCTTCTCGTCGCCATGGGCTGCCCGAAGGTGCAGCTCATGGTCAGGGAGGGGAACGAAGGCGTCCTCGGTTTCTACGACGACCTGGGCTACGAACGATTCTCCGTGTCGAACACGGGCAGACGCCTGATCGTCGACGCCTAGCCGAGATCTCTAGACTGGACGAATGGTCGCATTCACCAAAGGGCACGGTACGGGCAACGATTTCGTGATCATCGCCGACCCCGACGGCTCACTGGAACTCAGCTCGGAACAGGTCGCAGTGCTCTGTGACCGGCACCGCGGCATCGGAGCCGACGGCATCCTTCGTGTCGTGCGCTCTGCAGCGATCGTGGACGGGCGGGCGTCACTCGCTGAGGAGCCGGCAGCTGAATGGTTCATGGACTACCGCAACGCCGACGGATCGATCGCCGAGATGTGCGGCAACGGCATCCGCGTCTTCGCGCACTATCTCGTGCGTTCCGGGCTCGCCACGATCCAGCCCGGCTCGACGCTCCCGATCGGAACCCGAGCGGGCGTGCGCGACGTGACCCGCAGTGAGACGGGATATCAGGTGGATCTCGGCCTGTGGAAGCTCTCCGGCGACGACCCTCTTGTCACGGCGGACGGGCTCCCCGTCACGCGCCCGGGGCTGGGCATCGACGTCGGGAATCCTCATGTGGTGGTCGCCCTCGCATCCGAGGCGGAACTCGCCTCACTCGAACTCCACCGTGCTCCGGTGCTCGAACCCACCCCGCCCGCGGGTGCGAACGTCGAGTTCGTCGTCCCGGGTGAGCCGCTTGTGCGGGACGGGATCGGGCACGTCTCGATGCGCGTCTCCGAGCGCGGTGTGGGGGAGACCCTCAGCTGTGGCACGGGTGTGGCGGCCACAGCTCTGGCGGTGCGCTACTGGGCAGGTGCGAAGGCGCCCGACAACTGGCGGGTCGAGGTGCCGGGTGGCACGCTCGGCGTGCGCATGTTCCCCGCGGAGGACGGCGAGCACGTCGCGCTGTCCGGCCCCGCGCAGCTTGTGTTCAGCGGCGAGGTCGACCTGATCTGATGGGCGCGACCGGTCCGATCGATCTGGTCATCTTCGACTGCGACGGAGTCCTCGTCGACAGCGAGCGGCTCTCGATCGAGGTGGACCGGCGGGTACTCGCCGATCTCGGGTGGGAACTGTCCTCGGACGAGATCGTGCACCGGTTCGTCGGACGTTCTGCCGCCTACTTCCGCTCCGCGATCGAGTCGTTCCTCGGGAGCCCGCTTCCCGACGACTGGGAGGCGACCTATCAGCCGTGGTACGTCGCTGCCTTCGCTGAGCTGATCGCGGTGGACGGCGTCGAGCGCGCACTCGACGAGATCGTGACGGCCACGTGCGTGGCTTCGAGCGGTACCCATGCGAAGATCCGGAGAACGCTCGGGATGACCGGTCTCCTTCCGCGATTCGAGGGACGGATCTTCAGCGTGGACGACGTGGTCGTCGGTAAGCCCGCCCCGGATCTCTTTCTGCACGCCGCAGATCGGCTCGGGGTGCACCCCGAACACTGCGCGGTCGTCGAGGACAGCCGGTTCGGCGTCCGCGCCGCTCGAGCCGCCGGGATGCGGGTATACGGCTACGCCGGCGGGCTCACCCCAGCCGAGTGGCTCGAACAGGAAGGAGCCGTCGTGTTCGCCGACATGCGCGACCTTCCCGACCTTCTCGGTCGCTGATGTCGCTGCGGCGAGACGTCAGACGAGAGCGATCGGCTCGGTGGGTGGGGTGCCGTGCTTGCGCACCTTGAGGATGCGATAGCCCTTGGAGGTCGCGGTGCGGTGCACGCTGAAACCAGGATGGAACGTCGAGCCGATCCACCGTTGCAGCGAATCCGCGCCGAGGTTGCGCTGCACGACGAGCCACGCGTCGCTGCGCTCGTCGAGGCGGGGGATCCACTTCTCGAGCAGGCCGTGAAGCTCGTTCTTGCCGACGCGGATCGGAGGATTCGAGCGGATCGAGCGGAAAGTCACGTCAGCGGGAACATCCTCGGGCAGTGAGGCGTTGACATTCTTGAGACCATGAGCCGCGGCGTTGCGACGCACGAGATCCAGAGCCCGCTCGTTCACATCGACCGCCCACACGGTCGCATGGGGCGCGGCCAATGCCATCGACAGCGTGACCGGTCCCCACCCGCTTCCGAGGTCGAGAAGATGGCCTCCCGGCGGAACCGGAGGCGTGTTTGCGAGAAGGACGGCAGTACCGGCATCCAGCCGATCCGGGCTGAAGACGCCGCCAGCAGTGGTGACGTCCAGCTCTCGGCCTGCGAGCGTCACACGGATCGATCGCAGGTTCTCGGGGCTTGCCGGGGCCGCGGTGAAGTAATGGTCGGACCCCATACCGTGAGCGTAGCGGACAGCGCGGGCTAAGGTTAAGGCTCGCAACAAAACCCAGAGATAAGGGACGGATGACGGAGACCAGCACACACTCCACAGGTGACGAAGCAGTCGATCGCGTTCTCGCGAATGCGGAGAAGCGGACGGAGGCACGAGTCTTCGGCGCCGCTCAGGCGCTGCAGGACCAGTCCACCGCGTCACACGCGTTCTCGGACGGCGACCAGTGGGACCTCGAGGATCGTCATGCGCTGCGGCGCGTCGGCGGTCTCTCCACAGAACTCGAAGACGTCACGGAGGTCGAGTACCGCCAGCTCCGGCTCGAGAACGTGGTGCTGGTCGGCGTGTATCCGCAGGGCGCTCAGGAGGACGCGGAGAACTCGCTCCGCGAACTCGCAGCCCTCGCGGAGACCGCAGGAGCCGTCGTCCTCGATGGCGTTCTGCAGAGGCGACCGCACCCGGACGCCGCGACCTACATCGGGCGCGGCAAGGCGCAGGAGCTGAAGGACATCGTGGCGGCCACGGGCGCGGACACCGTGATCGCCGACACGGAACTCGCCCCCAGCCAGCGACGAGCTCTCGAGGACGTGGTCAAGGTCAAGGTCATCGACCGCACCACCGTCATCCTCGACATCTTCAGCCAGCACGCCAAGAGCCGTGAGGGCAAAGCCCAGGTCGAACTCGCGCAGCTCGAGTACCTCCTGCCGCGCCTGCGCGGCTGGGGTGACTCGATGAGCCGTCAGGCGGGTGGCCAGGTCGGTGCCGGTGGTGCCGGAATGGGCTCCCGTGGCCCCGGTGAGACGAAGATCGAGCTCGACCGTCGCCGAATCCGCACCAAGATGGCGCTCCTTCGCCGGCAGATCCGCGACTTCGGCCCGGCGCGAGAGGCCAAGCGCGCCGAGCGCAAGCGCAACACGATTCCTTCCGTGGCCATCGCCGGATACACCAACGCCGGCAAGTCGAGCCTCCTCAACGCTCTCACGAGCGCAGGGGTGCTCGTGGAGAACGCACTGTTCGCGACGCTGGATGCGACGGTCCGCCGCTCGGAGACGTCGGACGGGCGTGTGTACACGCTGACGGACACCGTCGGCTTCGTCCGCAACCTTCCGCACCAGCTCGTCGAGGCTTTCCGATCCACGTTGGAAGAGGTCGGCGACGCCGACGTCGTGCTGCACGTCGTTGACGGATCTCACCCCGACCCCGCCGGTCAACTGCAGACCGTGCGGGACGTCATGGGCGACGTCGGTGTGCGTGATATGCCCGAGCTCGTGGTGTTCAACAAGGCCGATCTGATCGACGACGACGAGCGTCTCGTGCTGCGAGGCCTCGAGCCCACGGCGCATTTCGTCTCATCCCGGTCGGGCGAGGGCATCGAAGAGCTTCGAGCGGCGATCGAAGAGGCGCTTCCGAAGCCGGCCGTGGAGGTGCACGCGGTCGTTCCCTATGACAGGGGTGATCTGGTCGCGGCGATCCACGAGACCGGGATGCTGCTGGCGGTGGACCACAGCGAGCAGGGCACAGTCGTGCACGCGCGTGTGTCGGAGCGACTCGCCGCCGATCTGGCGCCGTTCGCGATCGACGCCTGACCGCTTTGCGGTGCGGGGCGCGGTTCAGCGCGCGACGAATCGCGCCTCGACCGTTGCGGAGATGACGATCTCGTCGGGTTCGTAGTCCATTGACGGCCCGCCCACGTCCTGGGACTCCTGCATCATCGCCCCGCGCATCTTGGGCATGCCCGCGAGCGGCTGAACGGGTGCGGGGGCGATCAGCCCGACATCGGCGATCTCGACGGGAACGACGGAACCGAGTCCGAGCGCTGTGGCGTATGCCTGCGCGCGCGTCACGGCCGCTCCGACGGCCTGCGCCGCGACCTCCCGTTCGACCCGGGACCTCGTCTCGGCGGTGAGGTGCCAGTCGACCCAGCCGACCTCGACACCGTCCCATGCCGAGACCTCGGACACCCAGAGCGAGAGCGCCGAGGCTTCGGCGAACGTCGCAGTCAGATCCACGCCGGCGTAGTGAACGGGCGCGAGCTGCGTGCCCTCCGAGTTCCACGGACGCTCGGCGCGCACGGACAACCGCTTGCTGGACCAGTCGACGACGATGCCCGTGTCCAGCCGCGCGGTGATGCTCTCGCGCACCGGCTCGGTGAGATGCATCACGCTATCCACCACTCCTGCGCGGTCGGCGCCGTCTGCGCGGACACTGACGTGGATGGTGGCGCGCTCGGGCGCAACTCGCGCCTCGTGATCGCCGCGGACGGTGACGGTGACTTCGCTCATGTCGTGACTCTACGCCAGGGCATGGAATGGCGAAGGCCTCGCGAACGTTGTAGTCTGTGAGGCTCGGGGACTCCGGTTCCCGGGATGATAAGTACACAGAGTGACAGCGGCTCCTTCGAGAGAAGGACCACGGGGCTGATCGGTTTCGACAGCGCCTGTGAATCCACGAGAAGCGGGCCGAGGATGCAGAGTTATCTCGTAAACGCTCTCTGCAAAAAAATAGTTGCCGAAACCAAGCGCAACGACTTCGCCCTCGCTGCATAAGCGAGCCCGATAGTCCGTCAGGCCGTATGTGATTCCGATACGGATCCTGGCGTCATTTAGGAATCTTGCTGCGTGATGGCGTCTGGACGTCACGTGGGACTCTTCCCAGGCTGGGCTCGTCGACTTAGGTGTCTGTGACAAAGGTCGGAGCCGAGCAGAACGTTTTCACAGACTGCGCCCGGAGAAGGCGTGGAGACTCAGCGTTGGACGGGGGTTCGATTCCCCCCAGCTCCACCACGTCGCTGTCACAAGCAAGAAGGCCCGCCTCCCTGGTGAAGATCACGAAGGGAGGCGGGTCTTTTGTGTGCGTGATCGGGAATCGACGCGGCTCAGGCTCGGCCTACGGCGCGCCAGGCAGGGTCTCGCAGGGGATGCCGTCGTTGTCGAAGTCGAGCTTTGCGACGTCGCCGTAGTAGGGGTAGAACCGGTCGAACCATTCCTTCGCTGCAGCGTAGTTCGCGAAGTCCGTGCAATTCCGCGTGTCCCCGGGGTTCCCCGGTTGCTGAGGCGGTTGAGGTTGCTGAGGCGGCTGAGGGACGGGGATGCCTGAGGACGGTACTCGGAAGTTGTCGCCTTCGTAGATCCACACCCGCCACCACTTGGCGAGGACTGCATCTCGTTCGGCCGCGTCCGCGGTGTAGAAGTGATGAGCCGCGGAGTTCGACCAGAACCGCGCGACGGGAACGGTGCCGGCCTGCGTGGAGTCGGCCGGGTAGACGTAGTACGCGATCCCTTCGTCTTTCCAGATGTTCGGCCACTTGGCGATGACAGCCGCGCGCTCGGCGGGGTCTGCGGTGTAGAAATGTCCCGAGTACGTGCTGCTCCAGAACCTGTAGAGCGGGATGGTTCCGGCGACCTGAGTCGTGAACGCGGTGTACCGCTGCCCCTCGTAGGTCCAGACGTTCGGCCAACGGGCGATGATCTGATCGCGCTCCGTCGGGTCAGTGGTGAAGAAGTGCCCCTGGTAGACGGGGCTCCAGAACCGGTACACGCCGACGGGGTCTGGCATCGGCGGCGCGGAGGGCCGTCCGACGGCGGGCGTCGCCGGCATCCAGGCGTCCCACTGGGGGCCGCATTCTCGGAGGAGCGTCTGGATGGCGCTCTTCTCGACGGGGTCGACGGACAGGTTCCACCGCCACTTCACCGCGACCCACTCGGACACATAGGTGCACCGCATCGGCCGGTATGGAGGCAACCAGGATGCAGGATCCTTGTCGGCCTTCGCGGTGTTCACGGCGGCGGTGACCATGGTCAGGGTGCGCTGGTCGTCGAGGTCGTTGGAGTAGCTCTGTCGTTGCGCGTCGGTCCAGGCCCACGCGCCGGACGCCCACGCTTCCTTGAGCGCGACAAGGTGATCCATCTCGATCGCGGCGGGGTCGATGTGCGTGACGTTGTCGTAGTAGGAGAACCACTGACCTCCAGTGACGGTGCACGCGCCGGTGACGGTCGTCGGAATGTCGGACTCCTCGAGCAGCACCTCCTGACGGGTGCGGCATCCGTCCCCGTCGAGATCCGCGCCTTCGAAGAAGAGGTCGCGGTCGTACTTCACGGTGGACGGAGCCTCGACACGCAGCTGATCGAGGAGCGTGCCGACGGGTACCCTTTCCGTCGATGGCGGAGGCGCTGCCACCGCCGCTGACGGAGTGAGCGAGCCTGCGACGACCGCGGTCGCGACGAGAATGGCACTCAGGAACCGATTGCGCATGCCACTCCCTGTGAAATCGGCTCCGCCGTGGAGCCTCGCGCTCAGGATACACACAGAATACCGGTACGCTGTCGAGGTCGTTCGACGGCGCGTGCGTCCGCTGACACGTCCTCCCGCGTCGGTGGTCAGCCGGTGGTGAGCCGGTCGAGAGCGTCCTCTGCGGTGCGGAGATGCTCTTCCGACTCCCGCACTCGCTGCGCGAGCGATTCCTGTTCGGCCTTCGCCTCCTCGGCGTCTTCTCGCGCGCGCTTCGTTTCATGTCGGACCTTCGCCAGGTCAGCTTCGAGTTCACGCTCACGACGTGTGAGGGCTTCGATCCTCACCGCAGCATCGCGGAGTGCTCGGTCGGCCGTCGCCGCTTCGCGTGCCGCCGTGTCGTGAGCCTTCTGGGCTTCTCTGACGGCCCGTTCCGCGTCCCGTCGCTCTCTGCGTGACCGCACCTCGTCGACGGGTGTGGGCGAGATCGCGGGCGGTGCGGGTGCGCCTCCACCCACGAGGGTGTCGGCGATGTCGGCGAACGTGCCGGCCGGTTCCAGCTCGCGCACGAGCCTCGCCGAGGCGACGGCGGCGGCCGCAGTCGGATCGAAGAAGGCCGCGCTGATGGTCTGCTGAACCGCCTCTCTCGTCGAAGCCGTGACGCGCTGTCCGCGCGCTTCAGCGAGCGCAGCGGCATCTGCCGCGAGTCGGCTCGTGAGGGCGCGGCGGTTGCGACCGAGCTGCGCGAGCGCGCGAGCATCCAGGTCCGCCTGAGCTTCGCGGAGCTCTTCGGCGAGTTGAAGCGCTTCTCCGAGTTGCGCGGCGCGCTCGTGTGCGAAGACGTTGACCACCCAGGCGGCGACCGACGGCTTCTTCAGATCGCGAATCTGCGCGGCGAGGCCCGCGTCGTCGGCCTCGGCGGCGCGCGCGTTGCGTGCGCTCACGAACTCTGCAGGTGACCCCGTGTACAGCTCCACTGCGATGTCAGCGAGCGGGGAGTCCATGCGTGCGACGATACACCGCGCAGGATGAGCTCCTCCCTGCCACGTCAGATGCGCGTTCCGAGCCACCTGTGCCAGTATTCTGGTTCGCATGGCAACGCTGTTCTATGGCGCGTCGGACGTTCCGATCCACATCGAGGATCGAGCACTCGCGCATCTGAAGATCGTCATCGCGACCAAGCTCCGCCGTCAGGAGAGCTTCACCCTGTCATGGCGTCATCCCGAGGGAGAGCCCGGCGGGCGATCCACCATCTGGATCCATCCGTCCATCCCGCTGCGCTTCACCTTCGACGAGCCGGAGCAGCCTCAGCTGAACCCGCGGTGGATCGACGATCTGATGCAGTCGGTGAACTCGACAGGCGGCATCCTCCTCGTCGACGAGGTGATCGATTCTCCGGTCGAGTGAGCGTCAGCCGGCCCACTCGATCAGGATGAGGCCCTGGCGCGTGTCCGCGAACTTCACCCAGCCGTCGCCGAACAGATACGTCATGCCGTAGCCGTCTTCGTCGGTGCCCATCGCGAACTGCGGGTTCTCGGTGATGTAGATGCCGTCGGGCCCGTCCTCGCGGGTCCAGCCTTCTCCGAGGAGGGAGGTCTGTGCAGCAGTGGCGTCTTCAGCGCTGATCGTCGACCACCCGTAGAGCTGACCGTGATCTGAGGCGACGCTGTAGTCGGCCCAGAAGCAGAGGAGCCCGTCGGCGAGCGTCACGCCACCCACCACGAACTCCTTCTCCTCGAAGGTCCAGCCCTGATCGGTGAGTGCCTGCACGGTTCCGGCCGAGACGATCGTGTCGCAGGCTGGCTCCACCGCCGGGGAGGGTGTGGGAGTGGCTGCCGGCTCCGCAGTCGCCGTGGGGGAGGGCTTCGGCGAGTCGGGGGTGGGCGACGGCGCTCCCTCGGGCGTCGCTGCGCAGGAGACGAGCGCGACGGTGAGCAGGAGCGCACCGAGTGCGGCGGAGGTGAAGCGGTTCATCGCGCGTGCCTTCATCAGGGGTCAGTCGTGCAGAAGTGCGAGGAACGCGTCGTGGAGGATGCCGTTGGTGGCCAGCGCCGAAAGGTCGGAGATCGTCTCTGCGCCGTCGAAACCGGTCATCCGACCGCCCGCCTCGCGCACGATCGGGACTGCGGCCGCGACGTCGTACTCCTTGACGCCGAATTCCGCGACCATGTCGATCCGCCCCTCGGCCAGGAGCATGTAGGCGTAGATGTCTCCGTAGGCGCGGTCGCGCCATACCCGGTCGGCCAGCTTCAGCAGTTGGTCGAGGTGACCGGACTCAGCCCATTGGGTGATGCTCTGGAAGCTCACGCTCGCGTCATCGAGAGACGACACGGAGGATGCCGAGACGCGGCGCGGTTCGGCATCCGTCGCCGTCCATGCCCCTGACCCTGACGCCGCCCACCAGCGGCGTCCGATCGCGGGCATGCTGACCACTCCGACCTGCGGTACGCCGTCGACCGCGAGGGCGATCATCGTGCCCCACAGCGGCACTCCGCGGAGGAAGTTCGCGGTGCCGTCGATGGGATCGATGATCCACTGCCGATGGGTGCTGCCCTCAGCGCCGAACTCCTCGCCGAAGATGCCGTCATCGGGCCGTTCGATCGACAGGATGGCGCGGATCGCCCGCTCGGTGGCGAGGTCCGCATCGGTGACATGAGAATTGTCCGCTTTGGTCGAGATCTCCAGGTCGGAGCTGTCGAACCGGGGGAGCGACTGCGCATCTGCGGCGTCGGCGAGTCGAAGGGCGAGTGCGAGGTCGCGAGAGAAGTCGTCGACGCGGGGGGAGGCGGTCACATCTCCAGGATAACCGCCCCGCCCGGGGACCCGAGGGCTCGTGACACGGGGCGACACGCGCGGCGGACACGTGGGACCCGACTCGATTTCGCACCGCGGCGATCGGCTGGTAATGTAATTCCTCGGCCGGGGAATACCGCGCCACGCACCTCTAGCTCAATCGGCAGAGCAACTGACTCTTAATCAGTGGGTTCTCGGTTCAAGTCCGAGGGGGTGCACGGATCAGCCTCGATGACTCTCGCCAGTCATCGGGGCTTTTCTGCGTCGCGGTGATGCCGCCGACATCGCATTCCGTGCGCTAGTTTGATGCAAACGCTAAGGGGTGGCGATGCGCGCACGGGTGAGGAGACTCGCAGTCGGTGCGATCGTGGCCGTCTGCAGTCTTCCGCTCACCGCATGCTCGGCTGGGCTCGAGACGAGCATCGCCTATACGGCCTCCTCGGTGACGCTGGGCCCCGACGAGGCGCTCGTGGTCGACTTCGGTGACATCAATCCCACCGTCGGTGAGGAGTGGGTGCTGACGCGGGAGCCCGATCCGGCGGTTCTCGGACCCGGCGACGAGCGGTCGCGGTACCTGGGCGAGGAGGGTGAGACCGGAGCGCCGAGCGCGCTCACCTACCGCTTCGCGCCCGTGGGTGAGGGAACCACCGTGATCCAGTTCGAGTACCGATTCCGCGGCGCCGTTCCCGAGGACCTCGACGACCAGAAGACCGCGGAGATCACGGTCACCGTCAAGTAGGTCGATCAGGCGACTGCGATGACAGCGCCGCCGGTGGGCCTGCTGCGCTCTGAGAGCTCGCTCATCGCCCCACGGCATCGAACGCAGCAGGCTGGCGTGTCACCCGGCGTCGCCGAGCAGGATGGCCTGAGCGTCCTCGATCGTGGCATCGTCAGGCTCGTCGTCGATGTGGGCGAGGATCTTCCTGCCGAAGAAGATCGTCGCCGCTGCGATGAGCACGGCGAGAGCGGCGACCAGATACGGGATCGTCGCGTTGAACGCGTGCCAGAGAGCCGCTGCGAGGGGCGGCGCGATGGCTCCGCCGAGGAACCTCACAGACGAGTACGCCGACGATGCGACCGAGCGGGGCAGGTCCGTGGCCTCCATCACCGCTTCGGTGAGCACGGTGTTCATCACACCCAGCAGCAGTCCGCCGATGACGATGCACACGACCAGCGCGGTGGCGGATTCGACCAGCAGGCCGGCGATGATCAGATCCACGGCGAGAAGCGGCAGGACGGTGAGGATCACGCTCGTGCGGGACATCCGGCGCATGAGCAGGGGAGCCACCCAGACGCTCGTGATGGCGAGGGCGAGGCCCCAGCCGAAGAACGTGAAGCCGATCCCCATGGCCCCGAAGCCCAGAGGGAACGGCGAGAACGCGAGCAGGATGAAGAAGCCGATGTTGTAGAAGAAGGCCGCGATCGCGAGAATCGCGAGCGCAGGACGACCCAGGGCCCTGAAGGGTGCCGAGAACGGGATGGGCGCGCGCTTGTCCTCGGGTCCGCGCAGAAGCACGAGCACGGCGAGGAAGGCGATCGCCATGAGCACCACCACTCCGAAGAACGGGGCGCGCCAGCTCTGCTCGCCCAGCAGGCCGCCCAGAAGCGGACCGATGGCGATACCGAGCCCGAGGGCTGCCTCGTAGAGGACGATCGCAGCTGAGCTGCCCCCCGACGCCGCGCCCACGATCGTCGCGAGAGCGGTGGAGATGAACAGCGCGTTGCCCAGACCCCATCCTGCGCGGAAGCCGATGACCGCGTCGACGCTGCCGCTGAGCGCGCAGAGCAGGGCGAACACCACGATGAGCGCCAGCCCGATCAGAAGCGTCTTCTTGGCGCCGATGCGGCTCGAGATCCAGCTGGTCACGAGCATCGCGAGACCGGTGACCGCGAGATAGCTCGTGAACAGGAGCTCCGTCTCGAACGGGGTCGCCTGCAGGGATTCCGCGATCGCGGGGAGGATGGGATCCACGAGTCCGATGCCCATGAATGCGACGACGCACGCGAAGGCGACGGCCCAGACCTGGGCTGGTTGCTTCCACACTGAGGTGGCGGGGGTGTTCACGCTGCTGCTCCTGTCGAGTCGGTGGTGGTGTGCGCCGCGAGGATCTCGGCGGCGCGCGTCAGGATGCTCCATTCGTCGCCGTCGAGGTCGGCGAAGCGAGGGGCGAGCGTGTCACGGAACTCTTCGCGCCATGACTGCAGCGCGTGGGACCCGGCCGCGGTGATGGCGACGGCTGTCGCGCGAGAGTCCTCGGCGACGGGGGAGCGAAGGACCAATCCCTCGCGCTCGAGATTCCCGATGAGCCGGGTCATCCCGGGCTGGGTCGTGCGTGCGGCTGCCGCGAGCTCTCCGACCCGCTTGGGCCCGGACTGCTCGAGCAGACTCAGCACCCGCCACTGCGCGGCAGGCGCATCATTGCCGGCGTCCTGTGCGGCGATCCGGCCGAGCGCATACCCGGAGAGCACGAGCGAGGGGATGACATCCTGACGATTCATACCAGAAAGTATATAACCACTGGTATGTATAAGTCGGGGTCAGCGCCGAGCCCCCGCGATCCGAGCCGAGAGCTGGTGCGCATGGGCGAGGAGCGTCCTGCCCAGCTCGCCGATCCGATCAGGGCCGAAGCGGAATCCCACGCCGGTCAGGCTCAAGGCCCATTCCGGTCGACCCGAGCGATCGAAGACCGCCGCGCCGAGACCCCAGCTGCCCTCCACGATCAGCCCCGGATTCACCGCATAGCCTCTCTCCTTCGTCTCGGCCAGCCGTGTTCGCAGGGGTGCGGCACCGTGAGATCTGCCCCAGTTGGTCTCGAGCTCCGGATGACGTTCCAGATAGGCGTCCACATCGTGGTCAGGGAGGAACGCCAGAATGGCGAGTCCGGCGCTTGCCACGCCGAGCGGAAACCGCACGCCCTCGCTCAGCACGAATGACCGGATCGGGAAGGAGCCCTCCTCGCGGACGAGGCACACCGTCTCATCGGCACGGCGCACCGAGAGGAAGGCGCTCTCCTCGGTCTTGACCGCGAGCGAGCGGACGATATCACGCCCCAGGGCAGTCACGTCGTAACGGGCTGCTGCGACGGATCCCATGAGATAGAGCTCCGGCCCGGGCATCCAGCGAGTGGAGGACTCGTCGCGGTCGACCAGACCCTCGGCGCGAAGTGCGGAGAGCAGGCGATGCGCGGTCGAGCGGGACAACCCGGCGGACGCGGACAGCTCCTGGAGCGACGCACCGTCGTGGCCGCTGGAGGTCACGAGCCTCAAGAGCTTCGCGGCGCGCGCGATCGCCTGCGTTCCGGGAATCGAGGCGGAGGGTTCCATAATGTGGACGCTATTCGTTGATGTGTCCACATCGCAAGAGTGTTCTTCCCTCGAGGATGCCGGAGAGCGGATGCTGAAGGAACGAGCGTCATTCGAAGGAGCATGCGTGATCGACAAACAGTGGGCGAGCGCCGAAGAAGCGGTCGCAGACATCGAGGACGGTGCGTCTCTCGCCGTCGGAGGATTCGGGCTCTCCGGGAACCCGACTGCGCTCATCGACGCGCTGCTCGCCCGGGGAACGAGCGGGCTCAGCATCGTCAGCAACAACTGCGGAGTGGACGACTGGGGACTCGGCATCCTGCTCGCCGCTCGCCGGATCCGCAAGATGACCTCGTCCTACGTCGGGGAGAACAAGGAGTTCGAACGGCAGTTCCTCTCCGGCGAACTCGAGCTCGAGCTGACACCGCAGGGAACCCTCGCCGAGAAGCTCAGGGCGGGAGGGTCTGGAATCGCCGCATTCTTCACCCAGACCGGCGTCGGCACGCAGGTCGCCGAGGGTGGGCTCCCGCGACGCTACAACCCCGACGGCAGCATCGCGGTGGCGTCTCCGGCGAAGGATGTTCGTACCTTCGACACCGCGGCAGGGCCGCGTGAGTATGTGCTCGAAGAGGCCATCACCACCGATTTCGCGCTGGTGCATGCGCTGGCGGGGGACAGGCACGGGAATCTGATCTTCAACAAGGCGGCGCGCAACTTCAACCCCCTCGCGGGGATGGCCGGACGAATCTGCATCGCGCAGGTGGAGCAGCTCGTCGAACCGGGGGAGCTGGATCCGGACCGCGTCCATCTGCCGGGTGTCTTCGTGCACCGCGTCGTCGAGGTCGGCACCGACATCCCGAAGCGGATCGAACGTCGAACCGTCACGCCGGAAGGAGTCTGACATGGCGCTCACACGCGATGAGATGGCCGCTCGCGCTGCCGCAGAGCTGCGGGACGGCTCCTATGTCAACCTCGGCATCGGGCTGCCCACGCTCGTGCCGAACCACGTGCCTGACGGCGTGACCGTCGTGCTGCAATCCGAGAACGGCATCCTCGGCGTCGGACCGTACCCGCACGAGGGCGCGGTGGATCCGGACCTGATCAACGCCGGCAAAGAGACCGTCACGGTGCTGGCCGGTGCCGCGTACTTCGACTCCGCGACGAGTTTCGGCATGATCAGAGGCGGCAAGATCGACGCGGCGATCCTCGGCGCCATGCAGGTGTCCGCCACCGGAGACCTCGCGAACTGGATGATCCCGGGCAAGATGGTGAAGGGACCCGGCGGCGCGATGGATCTCGTGCATGGTGCCGCGCGCGTCATCGTGCTGATGGAACACACCGCGAAGGACGGATCGGCGAAGATCGTGCACGACTGCTCGCTTCCACTCACAGGCCGCGGGGTCGTCGATCGCATCATCACCGACCTGGCGGTGATCGACGTGAGACCGGACGGTCTCTCGCTCGTCGAGCTCGCACCGGGCGTGACGGTGGAGCAGGTCGTGGCGGCGACGGAGCCGACACTCACGGTCCCCGAAGAACTGCACGACCGATGAACGCACAGAACGGAGAGGCGGAGATGAACGCCCCAGACCACTCGAGCGACGCGGACGTCGTGATCGTCGCCGCGGCACGCACTCCCCAGGGCCGCCTCAAGGGACAGCTGGCGAGCTTCAGCGCGCCGGAGCTCGGCACATTCGCGATCCGAGGTGCCCTGGAACAGGGGTCCATCGATCCCTCGGACGTGGACGCCGTGATCATAGGCCAGGTCCTCGCGGCCGGCTCGGGACAGAACGCAGCGAGACAGGCGGCGATCGGAGCCGGTATCGGCTGGGACGTTCCCGCCCATTCCGTGAACAAGGTGTGCCTCTCAGGTCTCACGGCGATCATCGACGCGGCTCGGATGATCCGGACGGGAGACGCGGCGGTCGTCGTCGCGGCGGGCATGGAATCCATGACCAGGGCTCCGCACCTGCTCATGGGGTCGCGGGACGGATGGACGTACGGCAGCGTGGAGGTGCTCGATCACATGGCCCACGACGGCCTCACCGACGCGTACGACAAAGAGAGCATGGGCGCGTCCACCGAGCACCACAACGCCCGCTACGAGCTGACGCGCGGGGCTCAGGATCAGGTGGCGGCGCTGTCGCATCAGCGCGCTTCGGCGGCTCAGGCCGCCGGCGTCTTCGACGATGAGATCGTGTCCGTCGCCGTTCCCCAGCGGCGGGGGGAGCCGACGCTCGTCACCGCCGATGAGGGCATCAGGCCCGACACGACCGTCGAGTCTCTCGCGGGCCTTCGGGCGGCGTTCGCCGAGGGCGGCTCGATCACGGCCGGCAATTCGTCTCAGATCTCCGACGGAGCGTCGGCGGTCGTCGTGACGACCCGCGCCACGGCGGCGACCAGAGGCTGGCCGGTGCTCGTCACCGTCGGCGCCAGCGGGCAGACCGCAGGGCCGGACAACTCGCTGCAGGCGCAGCCCGCGCGGGCCATCGAACGCGCGTGCGAGAAGCAGGGCATCACAGCCGCAGACCTCGATGTCGTCGAGATCAACGAGGCCTTCGGAGCGGTCGTCGCCCGATCGCAGCTCGAGCTCGGGCTCTCCAGCGACATCGTGAACGTCCACGGCGGCGGCATCGCGATCGGTCATCCGATCGGCGCGTCAGGCACACGTCTGGTCGTCCACATGGCACACGAACTCGCTCGCAGAGGAAGCGGTGTCGCGGCTGTGGGGCTGTGCGGAGGAGGCGGTCAGGGCGAGGCGCTGATCCTCACTCGCTGAGACTCAGCGCTTGATCGGCTTGACGCCCTCGGAGCGCTGCTTCTTGGCTTCCTTCTCGCGCTCCTTCTGCTGCTTGGCATAGACCGGCGAATCGGGCGACACGGGGCGACCCTGCTTCGCGCGGCGAGTGTCGATGACAGCGCCGATCGACAGCGCGAGCGTGATTCCCCAGCTCACCCACGCGAGGGCGGAGCGCCAGGTGATCTTGGTGTCGCGGGATCCGCGGAGCAGAGTGACGCCCGTCATGATCGCGCCGACGATTCCGGTGCCCGAGAGGTAGTTCATGACTTCACGCTACCTGCCGACGGCTGCGTCGCGCCCCGCCTTGACAACTCGGCGGGGAATCTGTCAGAGCCGTCCGTCGATGAGGCGGCCCGGGAACCCAGGCGTCGTCCCGCCGACCGCGCTACCATGGAAGGGTCGCGGCTGGTCCGCGGCCGCAATCCGTGTATCTACCGGCCGCCGGCTTCCCGGCGGACAGCGGCGGCACCCGACCCCGCGTCCGCGGACGCGCGAGAGCCCATGACACACGCAACTCCCATTCCCGAGCACCCTGCCCCGATCCCCGCGGCTGAGGAGCGAGGCCTGCTCCGCATCGCGGGGCTCCCGTATTTCATCATCGCGTTCATCGCCCGGCTTCCGTTCGCGATGATGGTCGTCGGAGTGCTCACGGTCGTCGTCTCGGCGCGCGGTTCGCTCTCGCTCGGCGGACTCACCTCCGCGGCCGTCGGACTCGGCACAGCATGCTTCGGACCTCTGCTCGGCGCCGCCGCCGATCGGTTCGGACAGCGCATGGTGCTGCTGATTCTGGCGATCGCCAACGGGGCGATGCTGGTGCTCTTCACCGTCGTCGTCTACACGGGGGGAGCGGACGCGCTGGTGCTGATATCCGCGTTCGGCATCGGCGCCACCGCTCCGCAGGTCGCTCCGATGTCTCGATCCAGACTCGTGACGATGATCGCCGATCGGATGCCTGAGGCGGCGCGCACGCGCACGGTCTCGGGGACCATGGCGTATGAGTCCGCCGCCGATGAGACCGTGTTCGTGTTCGGCCCGTTCATCGTCGGCATCCTCGCCTCCGCCATCGCGCCGTGGGCCCCGCTCATCGGTGCGGCGGTGCTCACGGTCGTGATCGTGGGCGCGTTCGCCCTGCATCCGAGCGCGCGTGTCGTCTCGGTGCACCGAGGCGAGGACGGGCGGGCGCCGTCGGCCGTGACCGAGCTCTTCAGCCCGCGTCTGCTGATCGTCGTCGTCGGCATCCTCGGCGTCGGCATGTTCTTCGGCACGATGCTCACATCGCTCACCTCCTTCATGGCGGACCGCGGCGCCGCAGAACAGGCAGGGCTCCTCTACGGCGTGATGGGCGTCGGGTCGGCGATTCTCGCGCTCGGCGTCGCGTGGCTCCCGGTGCGGTTCTCGCTCCGCGCGCGCTGGCTGCTGTTCGCCGGCATCCTGCTCGGCGGAAGCCTGCTGCTCCTCCTCGTCGACTCGCCGGCGACCATGATGATCGCTCTCGGGATCATGGGGATCGGCATCGGCCCGACCCTCGTCACGCAGTACAGCTTCGGGGCTGCGCGCAGCCCTCTGGGGCGCTCGGCGACCGTGATGACGATGCTCGGCTCGGGGATCGTCGTCGGCCAGTCCCTCGGCGCGGCCGTGGCGGGAGAGCTCGCCGAGAGCGCGGGAACGACCAGCGCTCTCGTGCTGCCGATCATCTCTGCGGCGATAGCCTTCGTCGCCGGGCTTGTCAACTGGTGGCTGAGCGGCCCCCGACCTCGCGTAGCCTCGGTCTGAGCTTCTGTAGCCTGAGGAGCACCCCCACTGCATCGTCAGGAGCACTCACCCATGTCAGTCGCAGATTTCGTCGTCGTCGCCAACCGACTTCCCGTCGACCGGGTCGTGGGTCCTGACGGAGACGAGGAGTGGCGGACCTCCCCGGGCGGTCTGGTCGCCGCACTCGAGCCGATGATGCGCAGTGCGCGCGGAGCCTGGGTCGGGTGGGCCGGCCAGCCGGATGTCGAGCTGGATCGATTCGAGATCAACGGCATCGACCTGATCCCGGTGCCGCTCAGCGCCGAGGAGGTCGCCGACTACTACGAGGGCTTCGCGAACGACACGATCTGGCCGCTGTACCACGACGTCATCGCGCCGCCGCAGTACCACCGCGAATGGTGGGAGGCGTACGTCAAGGTCAACCGCCGTTTCGCGGAGGCAGCCGCCGACGTCGTCGCACAGGACGGCACCGTCTGGGTGCACGACTACCAGCTGCAGCTGGTGCCGCAGATGATCCGCGAACTGAGGCCCGATGTCACGATCGGCTACTTCCACCACATCCCGTTCCCTGCGCACGGGCTCTATGCCCAGCTCCCGTGGCGTGATCAGGTGCTCAAAGGCCTGCTCGGCGCTGATGTCATCGGCTTCCAGCGCGCACAGGACGCCACCTACTTCCTGACCGCTGTGCGCCGTCGTCTGCGTCACGAGGTGAAGGGGTCGGCGGTCACCATCCCGACCGAGGGGGGCGGCACGCGCACCGCCGTCGCTCGGGCCTTCCCGATCTCGATCGACACCGCTCCGTACCTCGAGCTCGCGGCACGCCCCGATGTCCGAGCGCGCGCGGCCGAGATAAGAGCGAGCCTCGGCAACCCGAAGAAGATCCTCCTGGGCGTGGACCGCCTCGACTACACCAAGGGCATCCGGCATCGCATCAAGGCGTACGGCGAGCTCCTCGAAGACGGCAAGCTGAGCGTCGACGACGTCACCTTCGTGCAGGTCGCGAGTCCGAGCCGAGAGCGTGTCGACGCGTACGTGCATCTTCGCGATGAGATCGAACTCGCGGTCGGGCGCATCAACGGCGATCACGACACCATGGGGCACACCGCCATCCGCTATCTGCACCAGGGCTACCCGCGCGAGGAGATGGTCGCACTGTACCTCGCCGCCGACGTCATGCTCGTGACCGCGCTGCGCGACGGCATGAACCTCGTCGCGAAGGAGTACGTCGCGACGCGGGCCGACAATCGCGGGGTGCTCGTGCTGAGCGAGTTCACGGGCGCCGCCGACGAGCTGCGGCAGGCGGTGCGCGTCAACCCGCACGACATCGCCGGGTTGAAGGACGCGATCATGACCGCGGTCACCATGACGCCCGCTGAGCAGGGCAAGCGGATGCGGTCGCTGCGACGTCGCGTGCTGGAGAACGACGTGAACGCGTGGTCGTCGTCGTTCCTGCGCGCACTCGCGGACGTCCGCGGACGCTGATCGGCCGGGTCGCACCGTTCCGCCGGGTCATACTGGGAGGACACCGCCTCGATTGGAGACACTGTGACCCGTAGCTGGACCCCCGGAGCCGCAGACCCGGCGCTGAGCGCCATCGCCGCCACACCCAGACTGATCGTCGCGCTGGACTTCGACGGCACGGCATCTCCGCTCGTCCCCGATCCGATGGCCGCCAGGGCTCTTCCCCAGGTCGCGGTGCAGGTCGCCCGTCTCGCGGCGCTCCCCGACACGGTCGTCGCCTACGTCTCCGGGCGCAGCATGCACGACCTGCGGGTGATCACCGAGCACACGGATGACTCGCTGATCGCGCTGGCCGGATCGCACGGTGCGCAGTACTGGTATCCCGGAGTCGGCGCCAACGAGGCCGACGGCGACACCGCGGAGGGGTCGCGAGAGGAGCTGTGGGAGGCCGCGCGGCCGATCATCGATCGATACGAGGGAGCGGAGCTCGAGCCCAAGACCTTCGGAATGGGTGTGCACACCCGCACGGCCACACCGGAGGTCGAGAAGGCGGTGTTCGCCGAGATCGATGCACTCGTCGCGGAGCGCTTCCCGCACTGGCGACGCCGCTCGGGGCACCGTGTGCTCGAGTTCTCGTCGCGGAACGAGGGCAAGGATGCCGCGATGACCGCGCTGCGCGAGCATTTCGACGCCACCGCCATCCTTTTCGCCGGCGATGACGTCACGGACGAGGACGCCATGCGCGTGCTCAGCGGCGACGATCTCGGCGTCCGCGTGGGACCGGGGGAGAGCGCCGCCGAGCTTCGTGTGGAGAACCCACAACAGATCGCCCTGCTTCTGGAGGCGCTCGCGGACGAGCGCACCTCCCGGCGGGAATAGACTTCCGTCATGTCCTCGCATGATCCCTCCACCAGCGCGCCCATCGACATCAAGCCCCGCAGCCGCGTCGTCACCGACGGCATCGAGGCGACGACCTCCCGAGGCATGCTCCGTGCCGTCGGCATGGGCGACGCCGACTGGGACAAGCCCCAGATCGGAATCGCCTCCAGCTGGAACGAGATCACACCCTGCAACCTGAGCCTCGACCGGCTCGCGCAGGGTGCCAAGGAGGGCGTGCACTCCGGCGGCGGGTACCCGCTGCAGTTCGGCACGATCTCGGTCTCGGACGGCATCTCGATGGGCCACGAGGGCATGCACTTCTCGCTCGTGTCGCGCGAGGTCATCGCCGACTCGGTCGAGACCGTGATGATGGCCGAGCGACTCGACGGATCGGTGCTGCTCGCCGGTTGCGACAAGTCGATCCCCGGGATGCTGATGGCCAGCGCCCGGCTCGACCTGTCGAGCGTGTTCCTCTACGCCGGCTCCATCGCACCGGGCTGGGTCAAGCTCTCGGACGGCACCGAGAAGGACGTCACGATCATCGACTCGTTCGAGGCCGTCGGCGCCTGCCGCGCGGGACTCATGAGCGAAGAGGACCTCAAGCGCATCGAATGCGCGATCGCACCGGGTGAGGGCGCCTGCGGTGGCATGTACACGGCGAACACGATGGCGTCGGTCGCCGAGGCCCTGGGCCTGAGCCTTCCCGGTTCTGCCGCTCCGCCCGCCGCGGATCGTCGTCGTGACTACTTCGCGCACCGTTCCGGCGAGGCCGTCGTCAACCTGCTCCGCCAGGGCATCACGACCCGCGACATCCTCACCAAGGAGGCGTTCGAGAACGCGATCGCCCTCGCGATGGCCCTGGGCGGTTCGACCAACGTCGTGCTGCACCTGCTCGCGATCGCGCGCGAGGCCGAGGTCGAGCTGAGCCTGCACGACTTCAACCGCATCGGCGACAAGGTGCCGCACGTCGCGGACATGAAGCCGTTCGGCAAGTACGTCATGAACGACGTCGACCGCCACGGCGGCATCCCCGTGATCATGAAGGCGATGCTCGACGAGGGCCTGCTGCACGGTGACGCGCTCACCGTGACGGGCAAGACGCTCGCCGAGAACCTCGCGGACCTCGACCCGCAGCCGATCGACGGCGAGGTCATCCACACCTTCGACAACCCGATCCACGCGACCGGCGGCCTGACGATCCTGCACGGGTCGCTCGCGCCCGAGGGTGCCGTCGTGAAGACCGCAGGCTTCGACGCGGCCGTCTTCGAGGGCTCCGCCCGGGTGTTCGAGCGCGAGCGCGCGGCCATGGACGCCGTGGCCAACGGCGAGATCGAGGCGGGCACCGTCATCGTCATCCGCTACGAGGGTCCGAAGGGCGGACCCGGTATGCGCGAGATGCTCGCCATCACCGCGGCCATCAAGGGCGCGGGGCTCGGAAAAGATGTACTACTCTTGACTGACGGACGATTCTCAGGCGGCACAACCGGCCTGTGCATCGGCCACATAGCACCCGAAGCGGTGGACGCAGGTCCTATCGCCTTCGTGCGCGATGGTGATCTGATACGGGTCGATATCGCAGCTCGCTCTCTCGACCTACTCGTCGACGAGGCGGAGCTCGCCTCCCGCCGCTCTGGCTGGGAGCCGCTACCCCCGCGCTATACCCGTGGCGTTCTTGCCAAGTACTCGCGACTCGTGCGGTCCGCCGCCGAGGGCGCGACGACCGGCTGATCCGCGTCGGCTCCGGCATCCCAGCCTCCGACGTCGCCAACAGACCACCAGAAGGAGTGTCATGACTGCTGACACCGTCTCGGCTGTGCCGAGGCCGCCCGCACCCAAGTCCGCCGCACCGGAGATCTCCGGAGCCGAGGCCGTGGTCCGCACGCTCGAGCTCCTCGGCGTCAAGGACGTCTTCGGTCTTCCCGGAGGAGCGATCCTCCCGGTCTATGACCCGCTGATGGACGCCGCCGAGCTGCGGCACATCCTCGTGCGGCACGAACAGGGAGCGGGACACGCCGCCGAAGGCTACGCGTCGTCCTCGGGCAAGGTCGGCGTCTGCATCGCGACGTCGGGTCCCGGTGCGACCAACCTCGTGACCGCGATCGCCGACGCCTACATGGACTCGGTGCCGCTGCTCGCGATCACCGGGCAGGTGTTCTCGACGCTGATGGGCACTGACGCGTTCCAGGAGGCCGACATCGTCGGCATCACGATGCCGGTCACGAAGCACTCGTTCCTCGTGAAGGATGCGTCGGAGATCCCGGGCGCCATCGCGGCGGCCTATGAGATCGCCTCGACCGGCCGACCGGGTCCGGTGCTCGTCGACATCACGAAGGACGCCCAGCAAGCGATGGCGCCGTTCGTCTGGCCTCCCAAGTACGACCTGCCCGGATACCGCCCCGTGACCAAAGCGCACGGCAAGCAGATCCAGGCGGCGGCGGCCCTTCTGGCCGAGGCCAAGAAGCCGGTGCTGTACGTCGGCGGCGGTGTGATCCGCGGTCGCGCGTCTGCCGAGCTGCTCGCCCTCGCCGAGACCACGAATGCGCCCGTCGTGACCACACTCATGGCTCGCGGCGCATTCCCCGACTCCCACCAGCAGCACCTCGGCATGCCGGGCATGCACGGCACCGTTCCGGCGGTGCTGGCGCTGCAGGAGGCCGACCTGATCGTGTCCCTCGGGGCGCGGTTCGACGACCGCGTGACCGGCAAGGCCGCGCTCTTCGCGCCGAACGCCAAGGTCGTGCACGTCGACATCGATCCGGCCGAGATCTCGAAGATCCGCACCGCAGACGTGCCGATCGTGGGCGACGTCCGCGACGTGCTGGTCGATCTCGAGTCGGCGTTCCGCACCGCGATCACCACCACGACCCCTGACACCGAGGAGTGGTGGTCGTACCTCGACGGGCTGCGCAACGAGTTCCCGCTCGGGTACGCGCCGACGACCGACGGCCTCCTCGCTCCGCAGTACGTGATCCAGCGGATCGGTGAGCTGACCGGGCCGGAGGGCATCTACGCCGCGGGCGTGGGACAGCACCAGATGTGGGCTGCGCAGTTCATCAAGTACGAGCGCCCCAACGCCTGGCTGAACTCCGGGGGCGCAGGAACCATGGGCTACTCGGTTCCCGCTGCGATGGGCGCGAAGGTCGCCGAGCCCGACCGTGCGGTGTGGGCGATCGACGGTGACGGCTGCTTCCAGATGACCAATCAGGAGCTCGCCACCTGCACGATCAACAACATCCCGATCAAGGTCGCGATCATCAACAACTCGTCGCTGGGCATGGTGCGCCAGTGGCAGACGCTGTTCTACGACGGTCGCCACTCGAACACCGACCTCAACACCGGTCACGGCACCGTCCGCATCCCCGACTTCGTGAAGCTCGCGGAGGCATATGGCTGCCTCGCGATCCGCGTGGAGAAGGAGGAGGAGGTGGACGCGGCGATCAAGCTCGCCCTCGAGACGAACGACCGTCCCGTCGTCATCGACTTCGTCGTCAGCGCGGATTCGATGGTGTGGCCGATGGTTCCCCAGGGCGTCAGCAACAGCTACGTCCAGTACGCCCGCGAGCACGCGCCCGCATTCGACGAGGAGGACTGACCATGTCGACTCACGTGCTGAGCCTCCTCGTGGAGAACACCCCCGGCCTGCTGACCCGAGTCGCGGGACTGTTCGCACGCCGCGGCTTCAACATCGACTCTCTCGCGGTGGGCGTGACCGAAGTGCCTGGCATCTCGCGCATCACGGTCGTCGTCGACCTCGAGGATCTTCCTCTCGAGCAGGTGACCAAGCAGCTCAACAAGCTGATCAACGTCATCAAGATCGTCGAGCTCGACTTCCCGACCTCGGTGCAGCGCGAGCACATGCTCGTCAAGGTGCGCACCGACAACGCGACCAGGTCGAACGTCATCGAGGTGGCGAACCTGTTCCGCGCCTCTGTGGTGGACTACGCCTCCGACGCGCTGGTGATCGAGGTCACCGGTGACCGGGGCAAGGTCGACGCCATGCTCCGCGCCCTCGAGCCTTTCGGAATCAAGGAGATCGCGCAGTCGGGCCTCCTCGCCATCGGCCGCGGCGGCAAGAGCATCACCGAGCGCGTCCTGCGTGGCTGACCAGATTTCACACACGTACACGAACATCAATCAAGGAGAGAAACCAGTGAGCACCGAGATCTTCTACGACGCAGACGCCGATCTGTCGATCATCCAGGGCAAGAAGGTCGCGATCGTCGGCTACGGCTCGCAGGGTCACGCGCACGCGCAGAACCTTCGCGACTCGGGTGTCGAGGTCGCCATCGCCCTCAAGGAGGGGTCGAAGTCGGCGCCGAAGGCGGAAGAGGCCGGATTCGCGGTCAAGACCGTCGCCGACGCGACGCAGTGGGCCGACCTCATCATGATCCTCGCGCCGGACCAGCACCAGCGCACGATCTACAGCGAGTCGATCGCACCGAACCTCACCGAGGGCAAGACGCTCGCCTTCGCGCACGGCTTCAACATCCGCTTCGGCTACATCGATGCTCCTGAGGGTGTCGACGTGATCCTCGTCGCCCCGAAGGCTCCGGGTCACACGGTCCGTCGCGAGTTCGTCGCCGGCCGTGGAATCCCCGACATCATCGCCGTCGAGCGGGACGCATCGGGCAACGCGTGGGCCACGGCGCTCTCGTACGCGAAGGCCATCGGCGGCACCCGTGCCGGCGTCATCAAGACGACCTTCACCGAAGAGACCGAGACCGACCTGTTCGGCGAGCAGGCCGTGCTGTGCGGTGGCGTCAGCCACCTCGTGCAGGCCGGCTTCGAGACGCTCACCGAAGCGGGATACCAGCCGCAGATCGCGTACTTCGAGGTGCTGCACGAGCTGAAGCTCATCGTCGATCTCATGTGGGAGGGCGGCATCGCGAAGCAGCGTTGGTCGGTCTCCGACACTGCTGAGTACGGCGACTACGTCTCGGGTCCCCGCGTCGTGACCCCCGAGGTCAAGGAGTCGATGAAGGCGATCCTCGCGGACATCCAGAACGGCAACTTCGCGAAGCGCTTCATCGACGACCAGGACAACGGCGCCGAGGAGTTCCTGGCACTGCGTGCCAAGGAGGAGACGCACCCGATCGAGGCCACCGGCAAGGAGCTGCGTTCGCTCTTCGCATGGAAGCAGCAGGACGAAGACTACGTCGACGGCAGCGCTGCGCGCTGATCTGAGACGGTCGAAGAGAAGGGGCCCGGTGCGGATCGCACCGGGCCCCTTCTCGCGGTTCTGCGGGTCACTCCGCCGCAGCCTCCTCGACCTCGATCGGGGCGTCGGCGGGGTCGGCCCATACCGGCGCGGGCAGAAGAGTGTCGACCGCTCCGCCCTGGATCTCGCGCAACGCGTCCTCGATCTCGTCGGCGTTCTCGGGCACGGCGAGACCGCAGGTGCGCAGCTCGGAGGCGAACTTCAGCGTGAGGCGGCTCTTGCCGGCCCCCACGGCCTCAGCCGTGGTGCCGGTGCGCTTCTCGCTGCCGGTCTGGATGTCGGAGACCTCATCGCACACGTGGTAGACCGCACCGCCGTCGACCCACACGACCTCGTCCTTTCCGAGCATCAGGATGACCGCCGACTGGTCGGCCGTGTACTTCTCGACGGACGGCGGGTTGAAGTCGACACCGATCACTGTGGCGAGCAGGGCGAGGACCACGCCGACGATGCCGGCCGTCGTCTTCTGCCCCTTGCTCATGTCCTTGTTGAGGAAGATCAGGATCACCAGGGGGAGGAAGGCCACGACCGCGATGATCGCGCCGAGCTGGTTCTGCACGAAGAAGCGCACGGTCTCGGATCGGCGCGCGGGGTCGAGCCTGTTCGCCTTCTTCCAGAGCAGCGAGCCGGTGATCGCGAGCGCGGCGATGAGCACGAGCAGGACGAGAAGCGTGACGAACGCCCACTGCGGGAACTGCGCCGTGACGCCCTGCTCTTCCAGGAGGCCCGTGTCGGGGTCGCGCACGAGCGTGCCGTCCTCGCCGACGTACTCGCGCTGGCGGAGCAGCCAGAAGATCGACACCGCCTCGGCCGCGATGGCGAGACCCCACAGGACCGCGGCGATCCAGCGGAAGGTCGTCGCCCGCGACTTCGCCGCGGCTGTCGGCTTCCATCCCGCGGCGGGCTCGTCGGCTCCGCCCGGTGTGCTCTGGTCGACCCTGTCGTTCTGCTCGGCCACTGGCTTCCCTTCCGGAGAGGGCCGCGGTGGCCCAGATGCCCCCGAGCATAGTGGACGACGTGTCCTACGCTGGGGACATGACTTCCGACTCCGACGATGCCCTGAGCTGGGACGGCGACGACGGCGTCGCGCCGAAGGCGCGCACTCCGAAGCGCTCTGAGAGCGAGGCGTCCACCCAGCGGGATCACGCCGATGATGCGGCGCTGCCGGACGGCTGGAACGCCGTCGGCCGCGGCAGCGAGGCCGTCGGTCGCGTCGAGACCGACGGCACCGTCACGATGCCGGACGAGCAGGAATCAGCACACCTGAGCACCGCGATGCTGCTGACCCTCGGGGTCGTCGGCGGCGTATACCTCCTGTACAGCATCGGCTGGGTCGTCGGAGGGCTGCGGCTGAAGCCGCTGGCCAATCTGATCGTGGCCGATGCCATGTACGTGCCGTGGTTCGTGCTCGCGGTCGCGGCGCCCGCGCTCTGGTTCCTCGCGGTGTGGGTCTTGACCCGTGCGAAGGCGACGTGGGTCCGGGTCGGACTGCTGCTGCTCGGAGTCGTGCTGCTCGTGCCCTGGCCTTTCGTGACGGTGGGGGTGATCGGATCATGACCGAGCAGTCGACCTCTCCGGCGACCTCCGCCTCCCCGCGGTGGCTCAACGCACTCGTGCTCGGAGTCGCAGGACTCTTCTACGCCTATGCGATCTGGAATGCCGTCGCTCATCTCGTCTCCATGGCCCAGAGCGGACTCACCGGCATCGGCTGGGTGACCCTTCTCTTCGGAGTGGTGTTCCCGGCGCTCGTCTTCGTGTTCGCGTACGTGATCGGGCGACGGCGACGCGCGGGCGAGCTCGCTCTGGTGCTGCTGGCGGGTCTCGGCGTCGTGGCGGTGTTCTGGCTGAGCCTGATCGGCTACAGCATCCTCAACATGTCCGATCTCGTGACCGTCGCTCTCTGACAGACGGCGTCACACGGCACGGAGCAGCGGAGCCGCTCGGGTACAGTTGAAGTGATCGCGCCCCCACGGTGTGCGGCGCATCGGCCCCCTGTCGCGCTGCCCCGAAGGATCCCTGTGCCGAAGCCCGTCGTGCTCATCGCTGAAGTTCTCTCTCCCGCCACGATCGAGGCCCTCGGCCCCGACTTCGACGTTCGCAACGTCGACGGCACCGACCGCGAAGCGCTGTTCGCCTCGCTCGCGGATGCCGACGCGGTGCTCATCCGTTCGGCGACGCACATCGACGAAGAGGCGCTCACCCACGCTCCGAAGCTCAAGGTCGTCGCCCGCGCGGGCGTCGGGCTCGACAACGTCGACATCAAGGCGGCCACCGCCGCGGGTGTCATGGTGGTCAACGCGCCGACCTCGAACATCGTCTCGGCCGCCGAGCTGACGGTCGGCCACATCCTCAGCCTCGCCCGTCGCATCCCCGCCGCACACGCGTCGCTCGCGGCCGGTCAGTGGAAGCGCAGCTCGTTCACGGGAGCCGAGCTCTTCGAGAAGACGGTCGGCATCGTCGGCCTCGGCCGCATCGGAGCTCTCGTCGCCGCGCGCCTCGCCGCGTTCGACATGCGCGTCGTCGCTTACGACCCCTACGTCACCTCGGCCCGCGCGCAGCAGCTCGGTGTGCAGCTCCTCTCGCTCGACGAGCTCGTCGCAGAGGCGGACTTCCTCACGATCCACATGCCGAAGACGCCGGAGACGACCGGCATGATCGGTGCCGAGCAGTTCACGGCCATGAAGCCCACGGCCTTCGTCGTCAACGTCGCCCGCGGTGGCCTCATCGACGAGGAAGCGCTGCACGCGGCCCTCGTCGCCGGTGAGATCGCGGGTGCGGGTCTCGACGTCTTCACCTCCGAGCCCCCGGCCGAGGGCGGAACTGCTCGTCCGCTGCTCGACCTCCCGAACGTCGTCGTCACTCCGCACCTGGGTGCCAGCACGGAGGAGGCGCAGGAGAAGGCCGGGGTCTCGGTCGCGCGTTCCGTGCGCCTCGCGCTGGGCGGCGACCTCGTTCCCGATGCGGTCAACGTGGCCGGGGGAGTCATCGACCCGTATGTGCGCCCCGGCATCTCGCTCGTCGAGAAGCTCGGCCAGATCTTCGCGGCGCTCGCGACGTCGCCTCTCACGAGCCTCGATGTCGAGGTGCACGGCGAGCTCAACGACTACGACGTGAGCGTGCTGAAGCTCGCCGCGCTCAAGGGCGTCTTCACGAACATCGTCAGCGAGACCGTGTCGTACGTCAACGCACCGCTGCTCGCCGACCAGCGCGGTATCGCGGTCCGTCTGCTCAAGGACGACGTGAGCGACGAGTACCGCAACGTCATCACTCTGGCCGGAGCGCTCTCGGACGGCACGCAGCTGTCGGTGTCGGGCACCCTCACGGGCCCCAAGCAGGCCGAGAAGCTGGTCGCCATCAATGACCACGCCCTCGAGCTGCCGATCGAGAAGCACCACGTCGTGATGCTCTACACCGACCGTCCCGGCATCGTCGCGGTCTACGGTCAGAAGTTCGGCGAGGCCGGTATCAACATCGCAGGCATGCAGATCTCGCGCCTGGGGGCGGGCGATCAGGCGCTCAGCGTTCTCACCCTCGACTCGCCGGTCTCGGACGATCTGCTCGACGACCTGCGCAACGAGATCGACGCAGACCTGTTCCGTCAGATCGAGATCACCGAGGTCTGATCGCAGGGGAGACTCCGACAGAGCGGGAGGAGCGGCCGGGAGGTCGCTCCTCCCGCTCTGTCGTTCCCGGCCTCAGGGAGCGGTGGCGCGCAGCACGAGCGCGATCAGGTCGGACAGCTCGTCACTTCTCGGCACCAGGCGTTCGGGACCGTGCACATCGAGCGAGTTGTTGAAATACAGACCGTCGCTGAGCAGCATCACGAGATCGAGGCTCGCGGCATCCCGCACATGAGGACGGATCGTGTCCTCCCAGCGGTCGCGGTTGCGTCGCAGCGCGTCGGCAGCGGGTGCCGAGCCGCCTTGGGCCAGGCGGGTGGCGGCGATGAGGACGCGGTCCAACGCGTCGTCCTCCATCACGGAGGTGCGCACGTAGTACGCGACGGGGCCCTCTTCGGCCGAGGTCATCCGCTCGAGATCCAGAGTGGTGAGCGCATCGAGGCGCTCGATGAGGCCCGCTGCCAGCTCGTCCTTCGAGCCGAAGTGATAGAGGAGGCCGCCCTTCGACACGCCGGCGGCCTTCGCTGTCGCATCCAACGTGGCCGCCCGCTCACCGTCTTCGATGACGATCGATTCGAAGGCGTCCAGGACGCGTTCGCGGGCGAGGGGAGGTCGGGGCATCGGGGATCCTCTGTTCGTCTCGATTCACAGTAGCGCGGCCGTATGACGATTCTGTTACTATACCATCTGGACGGTTTAGTAACGATGCCGTCGTGATCCTGAGAGGTGTTCCATGACCCGTACTGCGTCGATCCCGACGACAGAGACGGATGCTCCCCGCGTCGGCGCCCGTGGCTGGGCGGCACTCGTCGTGCTCATGCTGCCGGTGCTCCTGGTGTCGGTGGACAACACGGTGCTGAGCTTCGCGCTGCCCGAGATCTCCATCGCGCTCGCGCCCACCGGAGCGGAGCAGCTGTGGATCATCGATGTGTATCCGCTCGTGCTCGCCGGGCTGCTCGTGACCATGGGCACACTCGGAGACCGCTTCGGGCGTCGTCGGATGCTGCTGATCGGCGCGACCGGCTTCGCGGCCGTGTCGGCACTCGCTGCGTTCGCCCCCACGGCAGGTCTTCTCATCGCCGCGCGAGCGCTGCTCGGCTTCTTCGGTGCGATGCTGATGCCGTCGACCCTCTCGCTGCTGCGCTCGATCTTCACGAACCGCGATCAGCGGCGCCTCGCCATCGCGGTCTGGGCGTCGGCGTTCTCCGCGGGCTCGGCCCTCGGGCCTATCGTCGGCGGCTTCCTGCTCGAGCACTTCGACTGGGGCTCGGTCTTCCTGATCGCCGTGCCCGTGCTGATCCCGCTCCTCATCGCGGCGCCGCTGCTCGTTCCCGAAAGCCGTGACCCGCACCCCGGACGCATCGACATCGTCAGCATCATGCTCTCGATGGCAGCGATGATCCCGGTCGTCTACGCGATCAAGTCGCTCGCCGTCGACGGCCCCAGTCTCACGGCGGGGGCGTGGGCGCTGCTCGGCATCGCGATGGGGTATCTCTTCGTGCGACGTCAGCTCGCAGCCGAGGTCCCGATGCTCGACATGCAGCTGTTCCGCCGGGGCTCCTTCTCGGGGGCGATCCTCGTGAACCTCCTGAGCGTCGTGGCGCTCGTGGGCTTCCTCTACTTCGTGTCGCAGCACCTGCAGCTCGTCCTCGGCCTCTCGCCGATGACGGCCGGCGCAGCGCTCGTGCCCGGAATGGCCGCGATGATCGTCGCCGGCCTCTCGGTCGTGCCGATCTCACGGCGAGTGCCACCGCACGTGCTCGTGCCCGCGGGTCTCGCGTTCTCTGTCGCCGGTTACCTCCTGGTCGCGTTCACGACGGCGGATCACGGCGTCGCTCCGCTGATCATCGCCTTCGTGGTGCTGGGCATCGGCATCGGGGCGGCGGAGACGATCTCGAATGAGCTGATCCTGTCCAGTGCTCCGGCCGAGAAGGCGGGCGCGGCCAGCGCCGTCTCCGAGACCGCCTACGAGCTGGGAGCGGTGCTCGGCACCGCCGTCCTCGGCGGCCTGATCACCGCGTTCTACCGCGGGGCGCTGGTGATTCCCTCCGGCATCCCAGCGGAGGCGGCGCACGCCGCGACGGAGACGCTGGCCGGCGCCTACACTGCCGCGAAGGATCTGCCCGCGCAGCTCGGAGACGCGTTGTGGGATGCGGCTGCCGCCGCCTTCGGATCGGGTGTCCTGGTGACCTCGCTGATCGGCGCAGGCCTGGTGATCGTGGCCGGGGTGATCGCCGCCGTCACACTGCGCAAGGCGCCCTCGCACTGACCAGTACGCTGGGAGGACCGGCCCGCTCGGCATGCATCCGAGCGTCGGCCGGTCCATCCCGATGCAAGGAGTGTCATGTCGCGTGTCGTGAAGCTGGCCGTCATCCCCGGTGACGGAATCGGCCCAGAGGTCGTCGCCGAGGCCGAGAAGGTCCTCGACGCGGTCACCGCATCGAGCGATGTGACGTTCGACAAGACGCGCTTCTCGCTCGGCGCCGCCCGTTTCCTCGAGACGGGCGACACTCTCACCGACGATGATCTGCAGTCGATCTCCGAACACGACGCGATCCTGCTCGGCGCGGTCGGCGGCACGCCAGGAGACCCGCGCCTGAAGGACGCGAACATCGAGCGCGGCCTGCTGCTGAAACTCCGCTTCACGCTGGATCATTACGTCAATCTGCGTCCGTCCAAGCTCTTCGCCGGTGCCTCGGGTCCGCTCGCGAATCCCGGCGAGATCGACTTCGTCGTCGTCCGCGAGGGCACTGAGGGGCCGTACGTCGGCAACGGCGGCGCGATCCGCAAGGGCACACCGCACGAAGTCGCCAACGAGACGTCCGTGAACACGGCATTCGGTGTCGAGCGGGTCGTGCGATACGCGTTCGATCTCGCCGAACGTCGCAGCAAGAAGATCACCCTCGTGCACAAGACGAACGTGCTCGTGCACGCCGGCGCCATCTGGCAGCGCGTCGTCGACGAGGTCGCGTCCGAGCATCCCGACGTGTCCGTCGACTACCTGCACGTCGATGCCGCGACGATCTTCCTCGTCACCGATCCCTCGCGCTTCGACGTGATCGTCACCGACAACCTCTTCGGCGACATCCTCACCGATCTCGCAGGCGCTGTCACCGGCGGCATCGGACTCGCCGCATCGGGCAACATCAACCCCGACGGCACCTTCCCGTCGATGTTCGAGCCGGTGCACGGCTCGGCTCCCGACATCGCGGGGCAGCAGAAGGCCGACCCCACCGCGGCGATCCTGTCGGTCGCGCTGCTGCTCGACCACCTCGGACTCGGAGCGGAGGCCGCTCGAGTGAGTGCCGCCGTCGAATCCGACATCGCGACCCGCACGGGTGCGCGCACGACCGCGGAGACCGGCTCCGCGATCGCTGCTCTGCTCTGACCGACAGGCGTAGGCTGAGACGGCGCGAGGATGCGCGCCGCATGAGGAATGGATGACGAGATGACGACCATCGACGCCGAGACCACCGTGGCTCCGCTGGAGTTCGCTGTGACCAAGAACCTGACCGCCGCGACGCCCGGTCGGGTCGCCGAGGTTCACGAGAACCCGGGGTTCGGTGTCGTGTTCACCGACCACATGGTCGACATCTGCTGGTCCGTCAAGGGCGGATGGCACCGACCGCGCGTGCAGCCCTACGGACCCATCCCGCTCGACCCGGCCGCGTCCGTGCTGCACTACGCCCAGGAGATCTTCGAGGGCATCAAGGCCTATCGTCACGCCGACGGCTCGATCCACACGTTCCGCCCCGACCGCAACGCGGCACGACTGCAGGCCAGCGCGCGTCGACTCGCGCTCCCGGAGCTGCCCACCGAGTACTTCATCCAGTCGCTGCGCGAGATCATCGCGGTCGACGGTCGCTGGGTTCCCTCAGGTGCCGACCAGAGCCTGTACCTGCGTCCGTTCATGTTCGCCAGGGAGGCCTTCCTCGGTGTTCGCGCGGCTCAGAAGGTCGCGTACTACGTGATCGCCAGCCCAGCCGGAGCGTACTTCACCGGGGGAGTGAAGCCCGTGCGGATCTGGCTCTCCGAGGACTACGCCCGTGCCGGCAAGGGCGGCACCGGCAAGGCGAAGACCGGCGGCAACTACGCCTCGAGCCTGCTCGCGCAGAGTGAGGCGAGCGCGAAGGGCTGCGACCAGGTCGTGTTCCTCAACGAGCAGCGCAACGTCGAGGAGCTCGGCGGCATGAACGTCGTGTTCGTCTTCAAAGACGGCCGCGTCGTGACGCCCGAGTCCGACAGCATCCTCGAGGGGATCACACGCGATTCGCTGCTGCAGCTCGCCGAAGACCGCGGCTACGCGGTCGAGAAGCGTCCGATCTCCATCGACGAGTGGCGCGAGGGTGTGGCCTCAGGCGATATCGTCGAGGTCTTCGCCTGCGGCACCGCCGCCGTCGTGACTCCCATCGGTGCTCTCGTCGGCGAGGGCTTCGATGAGCCGCAGCCGCTCGGCGAACTGGCCCTGTCGCTGCGCGAAGAGCTCACCGACATCCAGTACGGCCGCCGTGAGGACAAGCACGGCTGGCTTCTGCGGCTCGACGCCTGAGCCTTCGTACTCTCGAGACCCCGCTGCGCTTCCGTGCAGCGGGGTCTCGTCGTGCATCACGCTGGATAGGCTGGTGGCATGAAGATCGCCCGATTCAGCCATGACGACGCCATCCTCTTCGGGATCGTCGATGACACCGACCTCGTCGTCCTCTCCGGCGATCCGCTCTTCGCGGGCTACGAGCCCACGGGTGACCGGGTGCCGATCGCGGACGCGGTGATCCTCGCTCCGGTGATCCCGCGCTCCAAGATCGTCTGCGTCGGCAAGAACTACCACGATCACGCCGCCGAGATGGGCGGAGTCGCCCCCGAGGAGCCGCTGCTGTTCCTCAAGCCCAACACCGCCGTCATCGGCCCGGGAGACGCCATCGTGCGCCCCTCGATCTCGGAGCAGACCGAGTACGAGGGTGAGCTCGCTGTCGTGATCGGTAGGGTCGCGAAGAACGTGAAGGCCGCGGATGCCCTCGATCACGTGCTCGGCTACACGATCGCCAACGACGTCACCGCGCGTGACCTCCAGCGCAAGGACGGTCAGTGGGCTCGGGCGAAGGGCTTCGACACCTTCTGCCCTCTCGGCCCGACCATCAGCACCGACTTCGACCCCTCGGTCGCGACGATCGAGACCCGCATCAACGGCGAGGTGCGGCAGAAGGCCCCGCTCACCGACATGATCCACTCGGTCGAGGCGATCATCGAGCATGCCTCGGCGGCCTTCACGCTGCTCCCCGGCGACGTCATCCTCACGGGTACGCCGGCAGGTGTGGGGGAGTTCGTCGCCGGGGACACCGTCGAGGTCGAGATCACCGGACTGGGTATCCTGCGCAACACCGTGCGCGACGCCGTGCGCGCGTCATGACCGTCGTCGCCCTCACGGCTGCTCAGCAGGCGGCGGTGCAGCGGCGAACCGTGCTGGTTCTCTCCACAGGGCAGGTGCTGGGCGGGATCGCATTCGGGGCGACGGTGTCTCTCGGCGCTCTGCTTGCGGCCGACATCTCGGGCAGCGACGCCCTCTCGGGGCTCGCGACGGCGTCGGTCACCCTCGGGGCCGCGCTGTGCGCCATCCCGCTCGCGCGCCTGGCTGCCAAGATGGGCCGACGCCGAGCCCTCACCTTGGGAAATCTTTTCGCACTCGTCGGCATCGCGGTGGTGATCCTCGCGGCGTCGTTGCGGGTGTTCCCGCTGCTGCTCGTCGGCATCCTGATGATCGGCGCCGGCAATGCGGGCAATCTGCAGTCGCGGTTCGCCGCGACCGACCTCGCCGCACCGCAGCATCGCGGAAGGGATCTCTCGATCGTGGTCTGGGCGACCACCATCGGCGGTGTCGCTGGGCCGTTGCTGCTGGGGCCGGGGGAGATCGTCGGGGCGGCGATCGGCATGCCGCCACAGACCGGTTCCTACGCCTTCTCGTTCGTCGCTCAGTGCGTCGCGCTCGTCCTGTACCTCGTGGCGCTCCGGCCCGACCCGCTTCTGGCAGCGCAGCGGCTCGCCTCGGCGGCCGCGAAGGCGACGGGCGCCGTCTTCGCCGACCGACCTGTGGTCGCGCGCTACGCGATGTTCGCGGTGGCCGGTTCGCACGTGGTGATGGCCTCCGTCATGGCGATGACCCCTGTCCACCTCGCCCACATGGCGCACGGTGCACACGGCATGGCGCCCACCCCGGCCGATGTCTCGGCTCTCGTGGGCATCACGATCGCCCTGCACGTCGGAGGCATGTACGCGCTGTCACCCGTCTTCGGCATCCTCGCCGACAGATGGGGCCGGCTGCGCGTGGTTCTGCTGGGTCAGATCCTTCTCGGCGGGGCGCTCGCCTTCGCCGTCTTCGCGAACGATCGGGAGTGGGGCGTGATCGTCGCTCTCATCCTGCTGGGACTCGGATGGAGCGCGGCGACGGTGGCAGGGGCCGCGCTGCTGACCGAGTCGAGTGCCCCCGAGATCCGCACGCGCAGGCAGGGCCGCAGCGATTCGCTGATGAGCCTCTCGGCCGCAGCAGGCGCTGTGCTCGCGGGTGTGGTGCTCGCGAACTTCCAGTACGCAGGGCTCGGGATCGCGGCATCGGTGATCGTCATCGCCATCGTCGCGCTGTCGCCGCTCGGCCGCTCGCGCGGATGAAGGACTGGACGGGCACCGGGCGCGCATACGCCGACTCCTACGCGTCGCTCTGCGTCGGGACCGCGGAGGCCCTGCTCGGAGCGTTCGGAACCCCTGGGAAACGGACGCTGCTCGACGTGGGGTCGGGCACAGGAATGCTCACGGCCGCATTCGCCGATGCCGGCTGGGATGCGACCGGATGCGAGCCCGAGCCGACGATGCGAGACGTCGCGCTGCGCGAGCATCCCGAGATTCCGGTGCGCGACGGAACGCTGCCTGACCTGCCTTTCGAGGACGGCCAGTTCGACGTCGTCGTGGCGAACTTCGTGCTGAACCACGTCGCCGACCCCCGAGCATCCGCGGCGGAGCTCCTCCGCGTCTCCGTAGATCTGGTGTCGGCGACGATCTGGACGAACTCGCCCACCTGGCTCTGGCGGGAGGTGTGCGAGCGTGCGGCACTCATTCCTGCGACGGGGGAGCGACTGCCGCCGGAGAAGGACTTCGAGCGCACCGTCGACGGCTTCGCGAGGATGCTCGACGACGCGGGCTGGCCGCGCCCGCAGGTGTCTGAGATCACCTGGACGTGGTCGGCCGATGCGACCGCGCTGTGGGCGTCCGCCGAGGGAGGCGTCGGGGGAGCCGGTCAGTTCTACCGTGCGCTCGACGACGCCGGTCGGCGCTCGTTCCGCGCGGCCTTCGAGTTCGTGTGCGCCGAGCGGTCGATCGCCGGACGCCTGCCGCTGGCGCATGCTGCGGCGGTCGCCGTCGCGCCGCGAGGCTGAGACCGCCCAGGGCAGAATGCCCAGGGCTCCCCGGTGCCGCGACCGCCTCCGTGAGCGCGGCACCGAGGAGCACCTGAATCGCGGCGATCAGGTGTACCAGGTCGGCTCAGGCACCTCGTTGCGCAGCACGTAGTCGCCGACCTCCCGCTTCTTGTACGCGATCGGGTCGTGCAGGCTGTGCGTGCGCAGGTTGCGCCAGAAGATGTCGAGGCCGACCGAATTGGCCGAGGCCCTGGCGCCGGTGAGCTCGTAGATCTTCGTGGCGACCTCCAGGCCGTCGTCGACGATGCGCAGCTTCCCCGCCGCGATGCGCACGGCGATCTCGCCACGTCGACGTGCAGTGAGTTCTTCGCGCGGGGCATGCAGCACCGCACTGATCTCGGCGCCCACGGCATCGAGCAGCGCTTCGTCGGCCCACAGCTTCGATGCCAGCTCGCCATAGCCTTCGAGCAGATACCACTCGTCTGTCGCGTGCTGCTTGTCATCGCCGCCGTACGGCCACGGGCGGGTCACAGATCGCGTGTAGGCGGATGCCGTCTGGAGGGCACCCTGTGCGATGCCGAGGTAGAAGTTCGCGAAGACGAGCTGGATGGTCGGCACGTTCAGAGTGTTGTAGGTCAAGGGGCGGAACACCCGGTCGACGAAGCCGGCTGCCGCCGACCAGGGGACTCGGACGTCGCGGATCTCGACCGAGCCCGATTCGGTGAGTCGCTGCCCCAGGTTGTCCCAGTCGTCTCCGAAGACGATCCCCTCCTGAGCCGTGGGGACGATCGCGAAGATGTGCGTCTCGGTGCCTTCGAGGACGCCTTCGAGGACGGTCAGGTCCGAGATCTGGCCGCCCGTCGAGAAGGACTTGCGCCCGGAGAACACGAGATCATCGCCGTCTTCGCGGATCACCAAGTCGGAGTCGCGCGGGTTGACCGCGCCGCCGAAGACGAAGTCGTTCGCGGTGTACAGCTCCTCGACCGCGGCGATCTGCTCTTCGGTTCCGACGAGACGGGCCGCCCACGCCCAGAGGTAGTGATACCCGAGGACCTGTCCGATCGACCCGTCGCCGCGGGCCACCGCCCTGATCACCTTGTAGGCGGTGTCCCAGCTCTCACCGGCGCCGCCGTGGGCGCGAGGGCCGAGCAGGGTGACCAGCCCCGAGTCCTTGAGCAGCTGGACCTCGGCCCGAGGGGTCGCATTCGCGCGGTCCCGCTCGACGGCATCCACCGCGAGGATGTCGGCCACCTCCTCGGCGCGGTCGATCCACTCGAGGCTGGTCTGAGGTCTTGGCGTGCCGCGCCAGCGATCGCTGAGGCCTGTCGTCACTGCATCCGTGATTGTCATGTTGTCACCCTTCCGGTTGGTCGATGCGGCAACGATAGGAGCGCGTCGGCGTCGAATGCGGGTTGTTACCCAGGGTGAGGGACTGTTACCCACGGTGACCCCTCCTGAGCGGCCCGCGACCGCTGGCGATCGGGGAGGTCGAGACGCCACCCGGCAACTAGAATCGAGGGGATATGGCTACCCCGCACCCCCTCACCACGACCGCCAGCGGCTCCGACGTACGCGTCCGCTTCTGCCCCTCGCCCACCGGACTGCCGCACGTCGGCATGGTCCGCACGGCCCTCTTCAACTGGGCGTACGCCCGCCACAACGGCGGGAAGATGGTGTTCCGCATCGAGGACACCGACGCCGCGCGCGACAGTGAGGAGAGCTTCCGCCAGCTCGTCGACGCTCTGACCTGGCTCAAGATCGACTGGGATGAGGGCGTCGAGGTCGGTGGGCCGCATGCCCCGTACCGCCAGTCCGAGCGTCACGACATCTATCGCGGCGTGATCGACAAGCTCCTCGCCTCCGGCGCCCTGTACGAGAGCTTCTCCACGGCGGAGGAGATCGACGCCCGCAACGAGGCGGCCGGACGCGCGAAGCAGCTCGGCTACGACAATCACGACCGGGATCTCACGACCGAGCAGAAGGACGCCTTCCGCGCGGAGGGCCGTCAGCCGGCACTCCGACTGCGCGTGCCGGACGAGGACCTCACCTACGTCGATCTGATCCGCGGTGAGGTGACCTTCCCCGCCGGTTCCTTCCCGGATTTCGTGGTGGTGCGTCCGAACGGGATCCCGCTCTACACGTTCGTGAATCCCGTCGACGACGCGCTCATGGGCGTCACGCACGTTCTGCGCGGCGAAGACCTGATGCCTTCCACGGCTCGTCAGCTCGCGCTGTACGCGGCCCTGATCGACGCCGGCGTCACCACGTTCGTCCCGCGGTTCGCTCACATGCCGCTCGTGCTCGGCGAGACGGGCAACAAGAAGCTCTCCAAGCGCGACCCGCAGGCGGATCTTTTCCTGCACCGGGATCGCGGATTCATACACGAGGGGCTGCTGAACTATCTGGCGCTGCTCGGCTGGTCCATCGGTCACGACCGCGATGTCTTCACGCTCGAGGAGTTCACCGAGGCGTTCGACATCGTGGACGTCAACCCGAACCCGGCTCGGTTCGACCAGAAGAAGGCCGAGTCGATCAACGGCGACCACATCCGCAAGCTCGACGAGAAGGACTTCGCCGAGAGGACGATCCCGTACCTCGCGGCCGCCGGCCTCTTCGACGAGCCGACTCACGAAGAGCTCGTGCTCGCCTTCCGGGTCGCCCCGCTCGTGCAGGAGCGCGTGCAGCTGCTCGGCGACGTGCCCGGCATGGTCGGCTTCCTCTTCTCCGACGACGTCTCGTATGACGCCGACGCGCTCAAGGGGCTCCCTGCGAACGCCGGCGAGGTGCTCGACGCGTGCGTGGTGGCTCTCGAGCCGGTGACCGACTTCACCCCCGAGAAGATTCAGGAGGCTCTCGCAGCGGCGCTCGTCGAGAGCCTCGAGCTCAAGCCGCGTGTCGCCTACGGTCCTCCGCGTGTCGCGATCACGGGACGCCGCATCTCGCCGCCGCTGTTCGAATCCATGGAGCTCCTGGGCAAGGACGAGTCGCTGCGACGGCTCCGGTTGCTGTCGGAGTTCCTGGCCGGCTGAGATGGCCTGGTCGACGAGGGAGAGTCGCCGATGAGTGCTCTCCCTCGTCATCTCCGCCCGCGACGCGCCCGGACGAACGGCGGCGTTTTGGCATTAGGGCCGCGGCTCGGGTAAGCTTGACTCTCGGTGCGAGACTCCGGTTTCGCCCTTGGGGTATGGTGTAATTGGCAACACGGCGGTTTCTGGTTCCGTTGTTCTTGGTTCGAGTCCAGGTACCCCAGCAAGACAAAAACCCCCGCTCAGGCGGGGGTTTTGTCGTTACTGGATGCGTGCCTACTCGCACTCTCCGATGAACCCGAGGTAGCACACCGCTTCGTGCGTGACGGCCGGCTCGTAGTCGTCGTTCGACACCTGACGTGTATCGATCTCAGGCGTCCGGTGAAGGCTGCCATAGCTGCCGAGCGTGGCCACGAAGTAGCCGTCGCCGTCCTGCGCCTTCATCTCGTCTATCGCCGCGCTGTACTCGGCGCACAGGCGGGTCGCGCTCTCGGTGAGCTCGACATCGACGCAGGCTGCCGTGTAGGTCGCGACCATGAGGTTCGTGCAGTCCGTCCAGTCCTGGTTCACGCTGCAGGGGTTCACGTCGTCCATCGTGACGTCGTAGCGCCCGGTCTCGTACTCCTCGCTGCGGAAGGTCTCCGGCTGCTCGGGTACATCGGTCTTGGTCCAGTGTCGCGCCGTGGCGAAGGCGAAGATCACGACGATCGCCGCGATGAGAAGGAGCGCGCCCACGATCGAGAGCGCCACCCAGAGACCGACACGCCTCTTCTGACCCGGAGGGCCGTCGGGCGCGGCCGTGTATCCCGGGTACACCGGCGGGCCTGCTGGCGCCGGGGCCTGCGTGGCGTACACGGGCGCCGTGTCGTATGCGGGAGGAGGTGCGTCGTACGCCGGAGGAGGTGCGTCGTATGCGGGGCCCGTGGGCGGCGGGGGAGCGGTCGGCTGAGTCGACACCCAGTAGGCGTACCAGCTCTGAGCGGACGCGGTATCGTCGGCCACCTGTCGGGCTTCGAGGTCGGTGAGCTGCAACCCGAGTGGGGCGCGCAGATCTGCACGGGTCAGGGACGCACGGAACTCCTCGAATGACATCGCCATAGTCACGAGGATGGCAGACCATCGGGTGCCCGGACAATCCGATCCGCGCGATGCCGCTGCCGACGGAGCATGCCGTCCGGAGGGAGATATCGCCTAGCAGAGCGCGCCCGTGTCGCGCCATGCCCTTCACTGCCGTCGCCGGGCCGGGCATCGTGATCGCAGATGCCCGACGCGGCATGACAGGGAGGATGCCAATGGCACTCACGAGAGTCGTCCCCGGCGAGACGCCGGGAATTCGACGCGTGCGATCGGGCTCCGGCTTCCGATACGTCGATGCCGGTAACACGCCCGTGGCCGAGGCCGATCGAGAGCGCATCCGGGACCTCGCGATACCTCCCGCGTGGAAAGACGTGTGGATCGCCGCCGACCCCCTCGCTCACATTCAGGCGGTCGGCACAGACGATGCGGGCAGACGTCAGTATCTCTACCATCCGCTCTGGCGGACCGGCAGAGATCAGCGCAAGTTCGCCCGGGCGCTCAAACTGGCCGAGGCGCTGCCCGCCGCCAGGGCGAAGGTCACCCGTGCCATCGGTGAACCGGGACTGACACGTGACCGCGCCCTCGCCGTCTCCTTCCGGCTGCTGGACGACGCTGCACTGCGCATCGGCTCGGAGCGTTACCTGGTGAAACACGGCAGTCGCGGCCTGAGCACGCTTCGGCGACGGGACGTGCGGATCGACGGGAGTACGGTCGCGCTCAGCTTCCCTGCGAAGAGCAAGCAGCTCGCCTCGATCGAGATCACCGATGCGCCGCTCGCCGTGGCGCTGTCGGAGTTCGCCGTCGGTTCGCCGAAGGCTCCGCTGCTCGCCTATCGCAAGGGTCGTCGCCGGGTGCGACTCACCTCGAGCGAGGTCAACGACTATCTACGGCAGGTGGCGGGATCGTCGTTCACCGCGAAGGACTTCCGCACGCTGCACGGTACGATCCTCGCGGCGGACGCGCTGGCGCGGATCGGCCGACTCGAGACGAAGACCGATCGACGGCGCGCCGAGCGCCTCGCTGTGCAGGCCACGGCGTCGGCGCTCGGCAACACTCTCGCGGTCGCCCGAGGGAGCTACATCGACCCGCGGGTCTTCCGGCTCTACGCGCGCGGTCGCACTCTCGACCTGTCGGTGTCGCCGGAGACTGCTATCCGCAAGCTCCTCGGGCGGTGAGGGGCGTCAGCTCTCGCGAGGGTAGGTGTAGAAACCCTCGCCCGTCGCGACCCCCAGCTTGCCGTGGTCGATGTACTGCTCCTTGAGCAGGTCTGCGAAGCGCTGCTGCTTCTCGCCGCCCATGCGCGAGATGTTGTAGGCGGTCGTCAGACCGACGATGTCGTAGATCTCGAAGGGGCCTGCCGGCGCGCCCGTGCCGATCCGCCAGGTCGCGTCGATGTCCGCGGGCTCGGCGATGCCGTCGACGAGCAGCTCGGCCCCGGCCTGGAGGAAGGGCACGAGCAGCGAGTTCAGCAGGTAGCCCGCCTTCTCCTTCTTGATCTGGATGGGGACCATCCCGATCTGCGTCGCGAACTCGACGACCGTCTCGTAGACGGTGGGGTCGGTTGCGGGGGTTCCCATGACCTCGGCGGTGTTGTGCGACCAGATCTCGTTCGCGAAGTGGAGGGCGAGGAACCGGTCGGGGCGACCCGTCGATTCCGCGAGCGCGCTCGGCAGGAGGGTCGAGGAGTTGGTCGCGAAGATCGTGGTCGCCGGTGCGGCGTCGGCGAGGGTCCGGTAGATGCTCTGCTTGAGTTCGAGGCTCTCGGGCACCGCCTCGATGATGAGGTCAGCCGCAGCGGCTGCATCCGCGAGGTCGGAGGTGAGCCGGATGCGGTCGATCGCGGCATTCGCGCCGCCGTCAGCGGCATTCTCCACGCCGTCTGCGATGTAGCGCGAGGCGAGACCCTCGAGTCGTTCGGCCGCGCGATCGAGCGCGGACTGATCGATGTCGTATGCGACGACGTCGAAACCGTGGAAGGCGGTCTGGAACGCGATCTGCGATCCGAGCACGCCGGTGCCGAGAACAGTGATGTTCTTCATTTCTCTTCTTCCTCTGGTGGCCTTTTGGGCCGTGGTCAGGCTTGTTCGTCGCCGCTGTCGAAACGCCGGAGATCATGCGCGAAGCGCTGCACCTCGTCATCCGTCCACTGCGCGAGATGGGCGTCGATGACGTCCTGCAGCGATCGCAGTGTGCCGCGGAATGCCTCCTCGCCCTCGGCGGTCAGCTCGAGCGGTCGGCCGCGTCCGGAGTTCGAAGGGGTCTCCTGCACGAGGCCGAGAGACATGAGTGCGGACAGCTGACGTGAAACGGTCGAGCGGTTCAGTCGGAACATCCGCGCGATGTCCGTCGACCGGATCCCGGGCTGGTCGGCGATCGCCATGACGATGGACTGGTCGGTCATCGAGAGCGTCGGCTCTCCCGCGCGGGCGTCGACCAGGCCGCGCCGCGTGATGGCGACGAGCGACTTCAGGACGGCGGCGCTGTCGGTTCGGCGTTCGTCTGACCCAGTCTCATGTTGCATAGCGCAACTCTACGCTCCTCTGTTGCGTGAGGCAACGTACGTAGGTTCGGCAGGGCGGGAACGCGGATGAAAGGATGGAGGCATGGACACAGCCAATCTCTCCCGAGAGGAGACCGCGGCGCGATCCGCCGCCGTCTCCGTGCGCAGCATCCGCGTAGAACTCGACCTCACGGGTGCGCCGGAGCGGGCACGCAGCGGGTTCTCCACGACCACGACCCTGGATTTCACCGCGACGGCGGACTCGACCTGGGTGGACTTCATCGGAGAGAGCGTCGAGAGGGTCGTCGTCAACGGCGTCGACCGCGATGTCGTCTACGACGGGTCGCGCATCGAGCTGAGCGGCCTCGGGACCGAGAACGTCGTCCGTGTCGAAGCTGTCGCGAGCTACAGCCGATCCGGCGAAGGCCTGCACCGGTTCCACGACCCGGTCGACGACCGCACCTACCTCTACACGCAGTACGAGCCCGCCGACGCGCGACGGGTGATGGCCTGCTTCGAGCAGCCCGACATCAAGGCGCCCTACACGTTCGTGATCGATGCTCCGGCGGGTTGGCAGGTGCTGTCGAACCAGGCGGCGGTCAGCGTCGACGCCGGCGTCGGCGTGCAACGTGTCGAGTTCGCTCCTACGCTTCCGATCTCCAGTTACATCACGTCCATCGCGGCGGGACCCTACGCTCGAGTCGACGGCGAGTGGCAGCGCGACGATCAGCGCATCGCGCTGGGCCTGTTCGCGCGACAGTCCCTCGCGCAGTACCTGGAGTCGGACGAGATCCTCGAGATCACCCGCCAGGGTCTCGATTTCTTCACCGACGCGTTCGCCTACCCCTATCCCTGGGGCAAGTACGACCAGATCTTCGTGCCCGAATACAACCTCGGCGCGATGGAGAACCCCGGCCTCGTGACATTCACAGAGTCCTACCTGTCGCGAGGGGCCGCCACGGATGCCCAGCGTGCCGCTCGCGCGAACACGATCCTGCATGAGATGGCGCACATGTGGTTCGGCGACCTGGTCACGATGAAGTGGTGGGACGACCTGTGGCTCAAGGAGTCGTTCGCCGACTACATGGGTTCGCACGCCTCGGCGGTGGCGACGCGCTTCCACGACGCCTGGGTGAAATTCGCTGCGAACCGCAAAGCGTGGGCGTACCAGCAGGACCAGTTGCCCACGACGCACCCGATCGTCGCGGACATCCCCGATCTCGAGGCGGCGAAGCTGAACTTCGACGGCATCACCTACGCCAAGGGTGCCGCCGTGCTCAAGCAGCTCGTCGCGTTCGTCGGCGACGAGGCGTTCTTCGAGGGCGCGCGGCGGTACTTCGCGGCGAACGCCTTCGGCAACACGACCCTCGACGACTTCCTCGTGCAGTTAAGTGCGGTCTCCGGGCGGGACATGACCGATTGGTCGCGTGCCTGGTTGCAGACCACCGGGGTCTCGACGCTGTGGGTGGAGCGGGATGCCGACGGCGGCGCCGCCGTCATGCAGAGCGATCCTCGGCCGCACCGCCTGCGCATCGGTCTCTACGATCGTGTCGACGGGAGGGTCGTCCGTCGCGATCAGATCGCGCTCGACATCGACGACGAGCGGACACCGGTCGTCATCCCGGCTGCGGATCTCGTGCTCCTCAATGATGACGACCTCACCTATGCCAAGGTGCGTCTCGATGACGCCTCTCTGGCGACGGTGCGGGAATCACTGTCTTCGCTCGACGATCCTCTCGCCAGGGCTGTCATCTGGTCATCGCTCTGGAACGCCACCCGCGACGGCGAGCTCGCGGTCGCTCGGTACGCCGAGATCGTTCGTGCCCACGCTCCGCGGGAGTCGAACATCGGCCTTCTCGCCGGCATCCTCGCGAATACGCTCTTCGCGATCCGCAACTACGCGAGCGATGACGCGCGACAGCGTGAGTCGACAGCATGGGTCGAGACCGCATGGACTGCGCTCCAGGCATCCGATGCCGGCAGCGATGCACAGCTCTCCTGGGCGCGTGCGCTCACATCGGCATCAGCTTTCGACGATGTGCGTGCAGACGACATCCGCGCGATCCTGCATGGCGATGCCCCCGACGGGCTCACGATCGACCCGGATCTGCGGTGGCAGCTCCTCACCGCCCTCGTCACCACGGGACACGCGGATGCCGATGCGGTGGCCGCGGAGCTGGAGTCCGACGACACGGGCAGCGGACGCACCGCTGCCCGCAGGGCCCTGGCCTCGCGTCCCGAACCGGACGTCCGGGCTGCCGCCTGGGACGCGGCGTGGAACGACGGATCGCTCAGCAACGATCATCTCGACGCGGTGATCGGCGGGTTCCGAGCCGGAGGACGCCGCGATCTCATCGAGAGGTTCGATGCCGAGTACTTCGGGCGGATCGGCGATGCGTGGGCGACACGGAGCATCGAGCTTGCGCAACGCCTCGTGGTCGGACTCTTCCCCGCCTCGCCCACACTCGATGCCGTGGATGCGTGGCTCGCGGACAACGACACGGCGCCCGCCGCTCTGCGCCGAATCGTCATCGAACAGCGCGACCACCTGGCTCGAGCTCTGCGCGTTCGAGCCGCGCAGAGCTAGTCCTCTTCGAGCGCGTCGACCGTGCTCGCTCCGACGGCGAAGTACTCGGGCCTGTCATCGCTCTGAGTCATCAGGACGAGGGCGATGTACGCCGCCCAGCCTCTCGCGCGGGTCCAGGTGGCGTCGTCGTAACGCTCCCTCGTCGCTCGCCGGAATGCCTCTCGGCCGCAGGCGTCGAAGAGCATCCAGGCCGAGGCGAGGTCGTAGGCGGGGTCGCCGACCGTGACATCGCCGAAGTCGATGAGCGCGGTGAGCGTGCCGTCGGCGACGAGCACGTTGCCCGGGTGCAGATCGCCATGGATCCAGACCTGCTCCGATGCGGGCGGCGCTGCGAGTGCCGCGGCCCAGGCGTCGCGCAGTGCCGTCCGGCGGTCGAACGCGTCCAGACGTGGCCGAATGGCGGCGTCTCGAGTGGACAGGGCGCGTCCGCGCACCGGGTTGCGGGGAGCATCGACCGGCGCGGCGACGTGCAGCGCGCGCAGGGCGTCCGCGAGTCGGGGCGCCCAGGTCGCGTTGTCCGGGCGGGAGGACGCGAGCGCCGTCGTTCCGGGGATCCAGGGCAGAACGGACCAGGGTCGCGGAAAGTGCGCGCTCGGCTCGCCCACGATCACGGGGACGGGCGCACGGATGCCGACGGCGGCGAGAGCCGGGCCGATCGTGCGCAGGGCACGCTGCTCGTGGGTGATGAGCGGCACCGAGAGATCGCGTCGAGGCAGTCGCACGGCGAGTTCGGAGCCGAGGCGCCACATCGAGTTGTCCCAGCCGTCGGCGAACAGCCTCAGCGGAAGCTCGGCGAGGGCGGGGTCCGTGCTTCGGAGGAGATCTCGTACGCCGCCCTCGTCGAGCGAGTACTCGGCAGAGGGGGAGTCCGCCACGTCAGATGTCGAGCGAGTCGCCCGGTTCGAGTATCGAGAACTCGCCGCCGCCCTGCTCGGTCGCCCACTGCAGCCGCTGCCGGTGCATCGTCTTGCCCGCGACGGACAGCGTCATGTCGTGAGTGCCGAACGCCCGCCGTGGTTTCACGGCCAGGACGTAGTCCATGGCCTCGCCGATCTTCAGCCACGGCGCGCCGAGCGGTGCCGCGAGAGTGCCGACCTCGACGCCCTCGGGGATCGCGTACGAGTCGCCCGGATAGTAGAAGACATCGTTGATCAGCACGCCGACGTTCTCGACCACCGGCAGTGACGAGTGGATCACCTCATGCGTGCCGCCGAAGAAGCGGAGCGTGAACGCACCGACCTCCACCGTCTCGCCCGGAGCGACCACGGAGATGTCATAGCCGTCGGCCGCGCGCGCGACGCCCGCCGGGGCGTAGATCGGGGTGCCGGGGGCTGCGCGCAGGATCCGATCCAGGTGCTCGGGGGTCCAATGGTCGGGGTGCTCGTGAGTGATCACGACAGCGACGAGACCCGAGAGATCGTTCAGGGGAGAGGTGAACGAGCCCGGGTCGAGGAGAAGGACGTCATCGCCCTGCTGGATGCGAAGAGCGGCATGTTCGAATTTGGTGACGCGCATGAGATGAGTCAACTCCTTCAGGGGCGCCGTGGCAAACCCCTCGGCAGGTGCGCCACGCCCGGGATCTGAAGACCGTCCCGCTCGATTTGGCGACGTGAGAATCGTCGTGGCATACTTGAACAGTTGTCGCGGCACGGAAACGTTCCGCCAGACGGCCCCATCGTATAGCGGCCTAGTACGCTGCCCTCTCACGGCGGTAACGCGGGTTCGAATCCCGCTGGGGTCACAACAAGCGAAAGCCCTCGGTTCTCCGAGGGCTTTCGTCGTCTCCGCATCCATCATGTGGATCCGACGGCTGTACGCAGCGACATGCTCCGGAACGCGGGGTTGGCCAACGGCGCCACCATCGATGCCGTCATCGCTCCACCGAAGAGGGCGAAGGGAACCCAGAGCGCGGTGGTCGACGCGAGCAGACCGAACGCGGCCATCGCGAGCGGCATCAGGCAGTCGTCGCCCAACCGGGTGATGGAGCTCATGCGGCCGAGGTACGCGGTGTCGACGGTTGCCGAGAACGTGGCGCTGAGCAGCACCGATGCGTAGCCGGCGGTCGCACCGATGACGAAGGCAGCGACTCCGACACTCCACGCGGGACCCCAGCCGAGTGCGACGATGGCCATTCCCTGCAGCATCAGAGCACGGAATCCCGCGCGTGCCTCGCGCCGAGGCCGCCACCTGGCGACGGACACGGCGCCGATCGCCGCGCCGAGTCCCAACAGAGCTTCGAACAGCCCTACAGCCGGCGCGCCCCAGCCTTCGTCGTGTGCTCGGAGCGCGAGGCCGATCCCGACGGCCGGACCGACCGCGAGGTTGAGCCCCGAGAGGGCGATGACGAGCGTGCGGGTGGTCGGATGTGCGCCGAGGTGGGCGAATCCACCCGCGATGTCGCGAAGAGCGGACTGTCGGTCTGCCCGTGCGAGCAGGAACCGCGGTCTGAGCCAGATGGCGATGAACGCGATGACGACGGTGAAAGTCACCGCGTTCACCGCCGCGCTTCCGACGAGGCCCGCGGACGCGACGATCACACCGCCGACGGCCGCGCCGGCCATCGTTCCGAGTCGCGATGCGGTCTGCGAGAGAGCGCCGTAGGACGGCAGGTCAGCGGCTCGCACGAGCTGGCGGGCGACGGTGCCCGCCGAGGGCTCGTAGAAGGCGTCGCAGACGCCGAATGCGATGGCGGCGAGGAGGAGCACACCCACGGTGGGCGGCGCGGAGAGCACCCAGAGCGCCACCGTCACGAGAACGCCCACCCGGGCGGCGTTGAACAGCATCATCACTCGGCGCGCGTCCGCGCGGTCGGCGATCATGCCGCCGAACAGCAGGACGACCGCACGAGGCAGAGTGCCGGCGGCGACGATGAGTCCTGCGACCGCAGGCGAGGCCGTCTGCACGGCGGTCCACGCCAGCGCGATCGTCCACAGGGCGTCGCCCGCGTCCGAGAGCGCCTTGACGAGGATCCACGCATGCACTCGATGGTCTCGTCGGAACGCCGGCGGCTCGACGAGCTGCACAGGGTCTGCGGCGGTCATGGTGTCGTCGGGAAGGCGTGCGCGAAGAAGAAGATCGGTGTCCGCTGCTGCCCGTCTTCGAGATCGACCGAGTCGCGCCAGTCCATCAGCGTCGCCGACAGCCTCGAGCTGAGGTCGCGCAGCTCGTCCGGCGTCGCCCAGGCCGTGGTCTCGGTGTTCGAGGCGTCATAGCCGGCGACGGCCGGATCATCGTGCCGGCGCTGCCAGCGTTGGAGGCGCTCGATCTGCATCCGGATGCTCTGCCGTTGCGCTTCGCGCGCCAGAAGCGCGTCGGCGGGGGAGTCCGCGAAGTCTTCCGCCGACCAGGTCAGGCCGCGACGGGCGATCTTCCACCAGCTCGTGCGCCGGTCGCCCGACGGGTCCTCGGCGCGCTCGACGAGGCCCGCCCGCTCCAGCATGCGCAGATGATGGCTGATGCTGCCGACCTGCGCATCGAGCGACCGGGCGAGTGCCGTCACCTGCGATGTGCCGTACAGCAGCAGGTAGTCGTAGATGCGTCGGCGCAGCGGGTGGTGCACGGCGGTGACGACCGAGATGTCTTCCATGAACGTCACGTTAGAACCGGTTCCCGATTCTCACAAGAGTTCTTGTATATCCCGGAAATCCGAGATTTAACGGGTGATCTCAGCTGTCGGTACCCGCCGCGTCGGAGCCTCGACGACCGCGGCGTGCTCGGCGGACGCCCCATATGATCAGCACGACCAGCCCGGCCACGGCGAGCCACGGAAGCAGGAATCCGACAGAGACCACCAGGGCGTTCAGCGAGACCACGAGCCCGTTCCATCCCGCGACGAGCCCATCGGAGAATCCTGCGGGATCGGCCGTCGTCGGCGCGGCGGTGCGGGTCAGCTGCACCGAGAGACTCGACATCGCGACCTGGTCCTCGAGCGAGGCGAGCTGCTGCTCGTACGACTCGAGCTGCGCCTGACGATCGGTCAGCGCCACCTCCGCCTCGATGAGCTCCGCGACGGTGCCGGTCTGGGACATGAGCTCGCTGAGTCGCTGGACGGATGCCCTGGTCGCATCGATGCGCGCTCGCAGATCGATCGCGGTCGAGGTCACATCCTGCTGCGCGATGGAGGAGGAGAGCACCTCGCCGGATTCGGTGAGCTCATCGATGACGGCGGGAAGATCCGCCGACGGCACGCGAATGCTGATCCAGCCGTACTCCGAGTCCGCGGCGACAGGATCGGAGGAGGCGTCCACGGCAGGGGTCCCGCCGATCTCGGTGCTCTCGACGTAGCCGCCATGCGACTCTGCGAGTGCCCCGATGGCGACCGCGGCGTCCGAGACGTCCTTCACCTCCACCGTGGCGATGGCCGTGGCGATGATCTCACGATCACCCGCTGCGACATCTCCGGCGACCGCGCCCGACTCGGCTGACTCGGTCAGAGCCGAGGGCGCGCTCTGGTCGACGGCGCCCGAGCGAGCGTCCTCGACGACAGTCACGCCCCCGCCGTCGGCCGAGCTCGTCGCCGAACCGCCGACCGCGGTGAGGATGGGCGGGGTGATGAGGACGCCGATGACGAACGCCGCGGCGATGCCGGTGCCGGTGAGCCACCGACGACGAACGCGACCGCGCTTCTCCGCAGGCGACTGCCGCGGCAGCTCGGCGGCGATGTCCTCGAACACGGCTCTCTCGATGCGCTCCACTGCGGCATCGGTGAGCTCGGGCAGTGGCTCGGTGGAGGTGTCGTTCATGCGTCGCTCGCTTCCTTCACGGCACCACGCAGTCGGGTGCGGACTCGGGAGAGACGGTTCCGGACGATGGCGTGGCTCACGCCGAGCTCCTCGGCCGCGGCCTGGTAGGCGTAGCCTTCCGCGGCGCAGAGGCGGAAGATCGCGCGATCGAGGTCGCTGAGGGTGCCGACCTCGGCCGCGATCCGCTCTGCGAGGTCCGCGGTGATCACCTGCTCCTCCACGCTGACCGTCGAGGGGAGGGTCTCATCGACCGCATCCGCGGTATTGGCCTGGTCGCGTCTGCGCTGGCGCAGGCGGTTCGCGGCCTGGAAGCGGCAGATCGTCGCGAGCCACGGGAGGATGGAGTCTCCCTGCAGCTCGAACCCCGGCAGCTTCCGCCACGCCGTGACGAACGTCTCCTGAGTCACGTCCTCGGCATCCGCGGCGGCGCCGACGATCCCGTGTGCGATCCAGTAGACCGGGCGGGCGTACGCGCGGTACAGCTCGCGGAAGGCGCTCTCGTCACCTGCCGCGGCCCGCGCCGCCACTCTCTGGTCACTCGTCTGCACTGGCATCCCGATTCCGTTCGGTGTCTCTCACCCAGGAAGTGTCGGTCGACGCCCCATCGTCTCAGATCGGTGGCGGCGGCACCCGCAAGCGTCTTCGACTCCGCTACCATTGCTGAGGCGAGAGGGAGTATCCCGCAAGCGCATCCACCGTCATCACGAGCACCGACACCGCTGCTCCGGTCGTGCGACGCACTCTGTGCGTGGGAGAGACTTTCGGCGTTTTTCCGACCCTCCCGAAAGGTGCTGTACGCCCTTGGAAATCCCTGTCTGGTTCGAGATCACCTCGATGATCGTCCTCACGATCATCCTGATCGGCGACCTGCTTCTGATCCGACTTCGTCCCCACATCCCCTCGACCAAGGAGTCGACCCTGTGGGTGGTGTTCTACGTCGGACTCGCGCTGCTCTTCGCGGTTCTTCTCGGAAACGTCGCAGGCTGGCGAAACGCCGGCGACTTCATCACCGGCTGGGCGCTCGAATACAGCCTCTCGATCGACAACCTCTTCGTCTTCGTGCTGATCATGGCGCAGTTCGCGGTGCCGCGACGCTTGCAGCAGCAGGTGCTGATGGTCGGCATCATCATCGCCCTCGTCCTCCGCGGAGCGTTCATCCTCGTCGGCGTCACGATCGTCGAGCACTTCTCGCCGATCTTCTACATCTTCGGTGCCTTCCTCATCTACACCGCGATCAAGCAGGCGATGCCCGAGGGCGAGCACGAAGACGATGTGAAGAAGGAGAACTTCATCGTGCGCCTGCTGCGGCGCCGCATCGACATCAGCGAGGAGTACGACGGCTCGAAGCTGCGCACGACCGTCGACGGCAAGCGCATGTGGACGCCGATGGTCATCGTGTTCATCACGATCGGCGTCACCGACCTGATCTTCGCGATCGACTCGATCCCGGCGATCTTCGAGATCACCACCAACGGGTTCCTCGTCTTCGCCGCGAACATCTTCGCGCTCATGGGTCTGCGCCAGCTCTACTTCCTGCTCGGTGATCTGCTCGATCGTCTGCGCTACCTCCACTACGGGATCGCGGTCATCCTCGGATTCATCGGCATCAAGCTGATCCTTCACGCGCTGCACGAGAACGAGCTGCCGTTCATCAACGGCGGTCAGCATGTCGAGTGGGTTCCCGACATCGACAACATGGTGTCGCTGGGCGTCATCGTCGTGGCGATGACCGTGGCCACCGTCGCCAGCCTCATCGCCTCGTCTCGGGAGAAGCGGGCGCAGCGCGTCAGCCCGACGGTCGAGTGAGGCGGTCGCTCTCCGCGGCGCCCGCGATTCCCGCGACGAGCAGGAGACGTGTCACTCCGCTGTCCAGAGCGCCTCGGCGTCGAGCGTGAGATCGATCACCTGACGCAGCAGAGCGCCCACCGTGGTGGACTGCAGCAGCGTGTACTGGTCGTATTCGCCCAGCGGCGCGATGGCGGCGAGCTGCCAGGCGGCCGCGAGCGGTTCTTCCGACAGCTCGGTGTCGGCGTCCCAGGGCGAGTCGGTGCGTGCCAGCACCCGGCGCACGATCGCCTCGGCTTCGGTGCGCAGGGGGGTGAGGGCATCGTTCCAGGTCAGCTCGGGCAGCGGGGTCACCTCTGCGCGCGGGTAAGGAGCTTCGTCCAGCCACTGCTCGACGGTGAAGCGTGCCGTGCCGACCGCCAGGGTGTGCAGCACCTGGGCATCCGCCGCCACGCTCACCAGGCGCGCCATCGTGCCGAATCCACTGCGGCGGTCGCCCCCGCCGACCTCATGTCCGCGCTCGATGAGCACGACGCCGAACTGAGGGTCGTCCTCGTCGAGCAGCTGCCCGATCATGGTGAGGTACCTCGGCTCGAACACGCGGAGCGGGAGCGGGGTGTACGGGAAGAGCACCGACCCCAGCGGGAACATCGGTATTTCTGACATGGCCCCAGTCAACACCGTGCGACGTACAGTGAACAGATGCGCAGACCCCGCCCTCTGATGCCCTCGCCCGGTCAGGAATCCGTCTGGGACTATCCTCGACCGCCGAAGGTCGAGCCCGTGGCTGCGCGCATCACCGTCCGCCTCGGCGGCGAGCTCATCGCCGACACGCGCGACGCGGTGCGAGTCCTCGAGACGAGCCATCCTCCCGTGTACTACCTGCCGATCGCCGACTTCACCGCGGGCTCGCTCTCTGACGCGCCGGGCTCCTCGTTCTGCGAGTTCAAGGGAGCCGCACGCTACCTCGATGTGCGAGGTGGAGCGCAGACGGCGGCCGGGGCCGCCTGGAACTACCCGAATCCCTCTCGAGGTTTCGAGATGCTGGCAGACCGGGTCGCCGTCTATGCGGGTCCGATGGACGAGTGCACGGTGGGGGACGAGGTCGTCACACCGCAGCCGGGCGGGTTCTACGGCGGGTGGGTCACGTCGACGGTCGTCGGCCCCTTCAAGGGTGCACCCGGCACCCTGGGCTGGTGACCCTGCTCGCCTACGCGTCAGAACGCGCGGAGGTTCGCCTGCAGCCCTCCGTCGACGTAGTCCCGGCGCAGGATGCCCCGGCGTCGAAGAACGGGCACGAGTTCATCCAGCGTCCGATGCAGCGTGACGGGGTGGAAGTCGCCCCACAGCAGGACGCCGTCGTTGCCCCACTCGCCGAGCTCTTCGATCAGATCTGCGAACTCCTCGGCAGTGCCGACGAAACCCGAGCGATCGGAGATGCGGCCCGTCCGAGCGAGCGCGGTGAGATGGACTCGCAGAGGAGCATCGTCTCCGCGGTCGCCGATCAGGCGCTGGATGCTCCCGCGCGAGACGTGCTCGCCGAAGATCTCGAGGTCGAGTGGTCTGTCGAGATCGAGCGAGGTCAGATCCGTCTCGAGGTCGCTGGACTGCTTGCGTGCGATCTGCACGAGGGTCGCGTCGTCGGGATGCGCGGAGGCGGCGACGATTCGGTCGGCCTCCTCGGCGGATGATGTGATCACCGGCTGGATCGCGAACAGGATCTTGATGTCGTCCGGCGAGCGTCCGGCGGCGATCGCCGCATCGTGGATCTTCGCTCGATAGGCACGCACCGAGGCCTGGTCCAGCGGCGCGAGGGCGAGTTGCACATCGGAGTTGGCGCCGGCGAATCCGAGGCCGCGGCCGGAGCCGCCGGGGGAGACGATCGACGGCTCCCCGTCGGTGAACGGCACGGCGTTCAACGGGCCGTCGAAGTCGAAGTGCGTTCCGCGGTGCTGCACGGAGCGCAGCGTCGATCCGTCGGCGAACACGTCGGTCTCGCGATCGCGGACCAGCGCACCGTCGTCCCAGCTGCGCCAGAGCGAGCGGATGCCGGCGAGCCATTCTTCGGCGCGGTCGTATGCAGCATCGTGCCCGAGCTGTTCCGCGGCGGAGAAATGTCGCGCACTGCCGGTGTCGGTCACCACGTTGAGCCCGAGGCGGTGGCCACTGAGGTGCTGAAGCGTGGAGAACTGCCGAGCCGCGGTATACGGCAGGTACGCCGCCGGGTTCACGGTGGGCACGACCCCGAGATGCCGTGTCGCCTGGAAGAGGTAGGGAGCGAGCAGCAGCGGGTCGTGCTTGGGGCCGCCGAAGGCATGGCGCACCCGGAGGTCGATCGTGTCGGGAGAGCCGAGCGACGGCGCGTCCTCGATGATGAGGAGGTCGAAGCCTGCCTGCTCGAGCGTGCGAGCCGCCTCCTGGTAGATCTCCGGACGGGTCCAGTCGTAGTCCCAGTCCAGCGACGGATAGCCCCACCCCTGCGGGCCGAAGCCGCGTGCCAGGAACCACCCGAAGTGCTGGGGCCTGGTCATGAGACGGCCTCTCGTGCGGGTTCCAGGACTCGGGCCAGGTCGCCGAGGAGGTCGGCGACGTCTTCGATGCCGACCGACAGCCGCAGGGTTCCCGGCTGCACTCCGAGGACGTCTCGCTCCTCGGGCGTGCGATGCGAGTGGCTGGTGGTCGCGGGGTGCAGCACCAGAGAGCGCACGTCGCCGATGTGGGTCATGTGCGTGAACACGTCGACGCTCTCGACGAAGTCGCGTGCGGCGTCGAGGCCCCCGCGGAGCGTGAAGGTGAAGATCGAGCCGTACCCTCCCGAGAGGTACGTCTCGGCGAGGCCGTGGTCGGAATGCGTGTCGAGGCCGACGTAGTCGACGCTCTCGACCGCTTCCTGCGCGGCGAGCCAGCGGGCGATCTCGAGGGCGTTCCGGGACTGCCGCTCGACCCGCAGACCGAGGGTCTCGGCGCCCTGTCCGATCAGGAACGCGTTGAGCGGCGACGGGGACGCGCCGAATCGCGGAGCGACGGACTCGCGCGCGTAGGCGATGCGCGCGTTGCCGCCATGACGCGAAGCCACGCTCGGGAACCCGCCGCGCCCCGGAAGAACGAGATGCGGAGCGTTGTGCCCCGCCTTCGCCGGGTCGAAGCGACCGTCGTCGAGGATCACGCCGCCGAGCACCGACCCGTGACCGGCGAGGAACTTCGAGGCGGAGTGCACCACCATGGCGGCGCCATGCTCGAGCGGCCGGAGCAGGAACGGCGTCGCGAGGGTGTTGTCGACGATGAGCGGGATGGCGAACTCGTCGGCGACCGCGCTCACCGCGGAGATGTCGAGGATGTCGTTGCGCGCGTTCGCGATGGACTCGCCGAACAGCGCCCGGGTGGTCGGGCGGATCGCACCCCGCCAGGCGCCGGGGTCGGCGATGTCGTCGATGAATGTCGTCTCGATGCCGAGGCGAGCGAGGTTGTCGAGCAGAAGCCCTCGCGTGCCTTCGTAGATGTGCGTCGAGGAGACGATGTGATCGCCCGCTCCGGCGACGGTCAGCAGTGCGGTGACGACCGCGGCCTGGCCGCTGGCGACGAGCACGGCCTCCGCGGCGGATTCGAGTGCGGCGAGCTGGCGCTCGACAGCGTGCACCGTCGGATTCCCCGTGCGCGTGTATCCGAACCCCGCGCCGGTGCCGAAGTGGTCGGCGGCATGGTCGAAGTCGTCGAACTCGAATCCCGCCGTCAGGTAGATCGGCGTCGCCCTCGACGATGCGGGCCCCTGATTCCGGGCCGCGTGGACCGCTCTCGTGGCGAATCCGGTGCTGTCGTCGGTCATGCGGGTGCCTCTCGAAGGTGCGGGTGACAGTAGCGTGTCACGCGGAGACTCCGGGCGCTGAAGCGGTGGTAATCTGACGTCATGCGGATCGTGCTCCTTCTTAGCGGCCGCGACGAGACCTCGTTCTGAGCCCCTCCTCGTCGCGGAGTCCATCGTGGGCCGAACCGCCAGCTTCAGGAGACACGCAATGAACACCCCCGCAGCAGACACTGCTCCCGTCCGTCCCAGGACCCTCGCCGAGAAGGTCTGGGACGACCATCTCGTCGTCAAGGGCGAGAACGGCGAGCCGGACCTCATCTACATCGATCTGCACCTGGTGCATGAGGTGACGAGCCCGCAGGCGTTCGACGGACTGCGATCGGAGGGGCGACCGCTGCGGCGCCTCGACCTGACGATCGCCACCGAGGACCACAACACGCCGACCTGGGACATCGACAAGCCCATCGCCGACCTCACGAGCCGCACGCAGATCGAGACGCTGCGCCGCAACGCCGCGGAGTTCGGCGTGCGTCTGCACTCGCTCGGCGACGCCGAACAGGGCATCGTCCACGTCGTGGGGCCGCAGCTCGGTCTCACGATGCCCGGCATCACGGTGGTCTGCGGCGACTCCCACACATCGACGCACGGCGCGTTCGGCGCCATGGCCTTCGGCATCGGCACGAGCGAGGTCGAGCATGTCATGGCGACGCAGACGTTGCCGCTGAAGCCGTTCAAGACCATGGCGATCAACGTCGAGGGCACGCTGAGGCCCGGCGTCACCGCGAAGGACATCATCCTCGCGGTGATCGCGAAGATCACCACCGGCGGCGGTCAGGGCTACGTCCTGGAGTTCCGCGGCAGCGCGATCCGGGCGTTGTCGATGGAGGGCCGGATGACGATCTGCAACATGTCGATCGAGGCCGGCGCTCGTGCCGGCATGGTCGCGCCCGACGAGACGACCTTCGAGTACCTGAAGGGTCGCCCGCACGCCCCGAAGGGGCAGGACTGGGACGACGCCGTCGCGTACTGGCGAACGCTGCCGACGGATGAGGGGGCGACGTTCGACGCCGAGGTCTTCATCGATGCCGATGAGCTCGAGCCGTTCGTGACGTGGGGCACCAACCCCGGCCAGGGCAGCTCGCTGTCGGCGGCGGTTCCCGATCCGGCAGAGATCGCCGATGCCAATGAGCGTGCCGCAGCCGAGCGGGCCCTCGAGTACATGGATCTGACGCCTGGCACGCCTCTCAAGGAGGTGCCGGTCGACGCCGTCTTCATGGGGTCGTGCACGAACAGCCGCATCGAGGATCTCCGCGCGTTCGCGTCGATCGTCGAAGGCAAGAAGAAGGCTGACGGCGTCCGCGTCATGGTCGTTCCCGGCTCTGCCCGGGTGCGGCTGGAGGCGGAGGCCGAAGGACTCGACAAGATCATCAAGGACTTCGGAGCCGAGTGGCGATTCGCGGGGTGCTCGATGTGCCTCGGGATGAACCCCGATCAGCTCGCGCCGGGGGAGCGCTGCGCGTCGACCTCCAACCGCAACTTCGAGGGCCGGCAGGGCAAGGGCGGACGCACGCACCTGGTGTCGCCGCTCGTCGCCGCCGCGACCGCGATCCGCGGCACGCTGTCGAGTCCGAGCGACCTGAACGAGATGGCGGAGGTCTGACCATGGAGAAGTTCACCACCCACACCGGCATCGCCGCCCCGCTGAAGCGCTCGAACGTCGACACGGACCAGATCATCCCCGCCGTGTTCCTCAAGCGGGTCACGAAGACCGGCTTCGAGGACGCGCTGTTCCACGGCTGGCGTCAGGATCCCGAGTTCGTGCTCAACCAGCCGGCTTTCCAGGGCGCATCGGTGCTCGTCGCCGGCCCCGACTTCGGCACCGGATCCAGCCGCGAGCATGCTGTCTGGGCGCTGCGCGACTTCGGCTTCGCGGTGATCCTGAGCCCGCGCTTCGCCGACATCTTCCGGGGAAACTCGGGCAAGCAGGGGCTCCTCGCCGCCACCATCTCCGAAGAGGATCTCGAGCGGATCTGGGCTGAGATCGACCGGAATCCCGGGGCTTCGATCACGGTCGACCTCGAGGCGCGAGTCGCGTCGATCGGTGAGATCCAGGCTGACCTCGGGATCGACGATTACACTAGATGGCGGCTCCTCGAAGGGCTCGATGACATCGGGCTCACCCTGCGCAACGAAGACAAGATCGCGCAGTTCGAGGCCCGTCGCGAGTCGTGGCGGCCCCGGACCCTTCCCGTTCAGCAGTGAACGGCGGGGCGGGGGAGCCGAGGGCGACCCCGCCCCGAATTCCGTTGAATGAAGTGAGGCTCCGAATGACGACACCTGTGCGCGACGCTCTTCCGGACGGAGTCCCCCCACTCACCGGAGACGTCCTCGCCATTCGCGGAGGGCGCCCGCTGCGCGGCCGCGTCGACGTCAAGGGCGCGAAGAACCTCGCGACCAAGGCGATGGTCGCGTCCCTGCTCGGAGAGACCGTCAGCGTGCTGCGCGACGTGCCGGCCATCAGCGACGTCGCGGTCGTCCGCTCGCTGCTCGAGGTCCATGGCGTGCGGGTCTCCGACGGCGATGAGCCCGGAGCTCTCGTCTTCGACCCCAGCGACGTCGAGTCGGCCCACTTCGAGGAGATCGACGCTCACGCGGGTGCCTCGCGCATCCCGATCCTCTTCTGCGGCCCGCTGCTGCACCGTCTCGGTCAGGCCTTCATCCCCGACCTGGGCGGCTGCCGCATCGGCGACCGCCCGATCGACTTCCATCTGGACGCGCTCCGCAAGTTCGGCGCCATCGTCGAGAAGCTGCCGAGCGGCATCCGCCTGTCGACGGGTGGTGCGCGCCTGCACGGTGCGAACATCCACCTCCCGTACCCGAGTGTCGGAGCGACCGAGCAGGTACTGCTCACGGCCGTTCGCGCCGAGGGCACCACGGAGCTTCGCAACGCCGCCATCGAGCCCGAGATCATGGACCTGATCGCGGTGCTGCAGAAGATGGGCGCGATCATCTCCTACGAGCCGAACCGCGTCATCCTCATCGAGGGTGTCGAGACGCTTCGGGGGTACGACCACCGCTCGATCTTCGACCGCAACGAAGCCGCATCCTGGGCGTCCGCCGCACTCGCCACCGACGGCGAGATCTTCGTGGGCGGCGCGAAGCAGCAGGAGATGCTCACGTTCCTCAACGTGTTCCGCAAGGCCGGCGGATGGTTCGACATCAAGGAGGACGGGATCCTGTTCCGTCGCGACGGCGAGCTCAAGCCGGTCATCGTCGAGACCGACGTGCACCCCGGATTCATGACCGACTGGCAGCAGCCTCTCGTCGTGGCGCTCACTCAGGCCAAGGGCCGCTCGGTCGTGCACGAGACGGTCTACGAGAACCGTCTGGGCTTCACCGAGGCGCTCGTCAAGATGGGCGCCGACATCGTCGTGCACCCCCGCGGACTGCAGGACGGAGCCCGTCGTGTCCCGCGCCGGGACCTCGAGCAGGCCGCCGTCATCACCGGCCCGACGCCGCTGCACGCCGCAGACATCGTCGTTCCCGACCTTCGCGGCGGATACAGCCACGTCATCGCGGCGCTGACCGCCGAAGGCGAGTCGAGGGTGTCCGGAGTGGACATCCTCAGCCGCGGCTACGAGAAGTTCCTCGCCAAGCTCGATGCCGTGGGCGCCGACTTCGACGTCATCCGGTGACCCCGATGGGTTCCCGCTCGACGGAGACCACGCGACCGAGTGCGTTCTGGCCGGTCGCGGCGATCGCCGTGCCGCTGATCTCGCTCGTCGCGAAGCTCCGCATCACGGGAAGCGAGAAGCTCCCGCGTGAGGGAGCGTACGTTCTCGCCCCGAACCACTACTCCGAGTTCGATCCGCTCGTGGTCGCACTCGCGGTGTGGCGCATCGGTCGAGCTCCGCGCTTCATGGCGAAGGAGAGTCTCTTCAAGGTTCCTGTGCTCGGAGCCGTGCTCCGCGCGACAGGAATGGTCCCCGTGGCACGCGCCTCGTCGGCATCCGCGGCGAAGCAGACGCTCAAGCAGTCGGCCGAGCTCGTCGAGCACGGTCGCGGTGTGATCGTCTATCCGGAGGGCACGCTGACGCGCGACCCCGACATGTGGCCGATGCGCGGAAAGTCCGGGGCTGTCCGGCTCGCGCTGACCGACGGCATCCCGCTCATCCCGATGGCCCACTGGGGCACCCAGCGGATCATGGGGCGCTACCAGAAGGGGCTCAGCCTCTGGCCGCTGCGCAAGCCCGTGGACGTCGTCATCGGCGATCCCGTCGATCTGTCGGACCTCCGTGGTCGTGCGGGCGAGGCATCGGCGCTGAACGAAGCCACCGAACGACTGATGCAGGCCATCACGGCGCTGCTCGAGGACCTGCGTGACGAGAAGGCTCCGGCCGAGCGCTGGAACCCGTCCGCCCATGGACAGAAGGAGACGGGTCGCCTTGACTCCTAAGCGCAACGCTCCCGCAGGACCACGCGTCGCGGTGATCGGTGCCGGAAGCTGGGGCACCACGTTCGGAAAGATCCTCGCCGACGGCGGGGCGCAGGTCACGATGTGGGCGCGCCGAGCCGAACTCGCCCACGAGATCGACGAGGCCAAGCGCAACTCCCGCTATCTGCCCGGCATCAACCTGCCGCGCACGATGTCCGCGACGCACGAGCTGGCGATCGCGCTCCGCGATGTCGACCAGGTGTATCTCTCGGTGCCGAGTCAGTCGCTGCGGGAGAACCTCAAGGCGCTTCGGCCGCTGCTCGCCGACAACGACGCGAAGATCGTCAGCCTGATGAAGGGCGTCGAGCGCACGACGGGGCTCCGGATGAGCCAGGTCATCGAGCAGGAGCTGCGCTGCGATCCCGACCGCATCGCGGTCGCCTCCGGGCCGAACCTCGCGCTCGAGATCGCTCGCGAGCAGCCCACGGCCGCCGTGATCTCCTCACGCAGTCGGGAGACCGCCGAGGAGGTCGCGCGCGCGGCACGTAACAGCTACTTCCGGACGTTCGTGAACACCGACGTGATCGGCACGGAGTTCGGGGGAGTGCTGAAGAACCTCATCGCGGTGGCCATCGGCATCGTCGACGGCGTCGGGTACGGCGAGAACACCAAGGCGTCGATCATCACCCGCGGGCTCGTGGAGATGACCGATTTCGCCGTCGCCAACGGCGCTCACCCCGAGACCCTGCAGGGACTCGCGGGCCTGGGCGACCTCATCGCGACATGTCAGTCCCCGCTGAGCCGCAACAACACGGCCGGGCGCCTGCTCGGCCAGGGATACAGCTTCCAGGACGTCGTGAAGCAGATGCAGCAGACCGCTGAGGGCCTCGCGTCCGTGGCGCCCGTGCTGCAACTCGCCCGCGAGTCCGACGTGCACATGCCCATCGTCGAGCAGGTGAAGATGGTGCTCGACGGCAAGATGAACCCCCGCGACATCGCACCCCACCTGACGACGGACGACGACACCCCGCAGGGTGAGAGGACCAACCATGGACAAGCAGACGGTGGTGGTGCTCTTCGGAGGGCGCTCCAGCGAGCATTCGATCAGTTCCGCAACGGCGGGCGGAGTGCTGGGCGCGATTGATCGCGATCGGTACGCCGTGATCCCGGTCGGGATCACCCGCGACGGCGCCTTCGTCCTCGAGGACGACGACCCGGCGAAGTTCCCGCTGGATGCCGCTCACCTGCCCGAGGTCGCCGACAACGGCACACGGGTGCTGTGGCCGGAACCCGGCGGAGACCGCAGCCTGCGCGTCGTGCGCACCGACGGCACCACCGAATCCCTCGGCGAGATCGATATCGTGCTGCCGATCCTCCACGGCCCGCACGGCGAGGACGGCACCATCCAGGGGTACTTCGACACCCTCGAGGTCCCCTACGCCGGCGGCGGGGTGCTCGACTCCGCACTGTGCATGGACAAGCACTTCATGAAGATCGCGCTGCGGGCCGCCGGTATCGCGGTGGCGGCCGGACTGACGGTGCGCGCGCGCCAGTGGGAACAGGATGCCGTCGCGATCCGCGACTCGGCGGCGGCGCTCGGCCTGCCGCTCTTCGTGAAGCCGGCTCGCGCGGGATCCAGCGTGGGCGTCTCGAAGGTCGAGAGCGCCGACGAGCTCGATGCGGCGCTGGCGATCGCGTTCGCAGAAGACGACAAGGTCCTGATCGAGGCGGGCGTGGTCGGCCGCGAGATCGAGGTCGCCGTGCTCGAAGGTGCCGACGGCGTCCGAGCGTCGCTTCCTGGCGAGATCGTGCTGACGACTCGAGGGTTCTACGACTTCGAGGGAAAGTACCTCGGCGGCGACGGCGTCGACGTCGTGTGCCCGGCGGAGCTCGAGGAATCCGCGGTCGCGGCCATTCAGGATGCCGCAGTCCGTGCGTTCGAGGCGGTGGACGGGCGAGGTCTTGCGCGCGTCGACATGTTCCTCACGCCTACGGGAGAGCTCGTGGTCAACGAGCTGAACACGATGCCGGGATTCACTCCGATCTCGATGTTCCCGAAGTGCTGGGTGGCGTCCGGACTCAGCTACGGCGACCTGATCTCCGAGTTGATCGAGGCGGGCCTGCGCCGCTGACCCTCGACGCGTCAGCCTTCGGTCGATCCGTCGTCCGGGTTCTCGTCGGTGGGCACCCGGTCGGTGCAGCGTGCCGTGGCCGGTGCGAGGCCCGACTGGATGCTCGTGGAGAGGCTCTCGACGACCGTGCGGAAGTCGATCTCCTCGCCACGGCGGATGATCACCTCGATGGCGGGCTCGCGACCGTACGTCACGAGACGCTGCCGGTCTTCCTCCTGATCGAGAACGAGCCAGTCGACGCTGCCGATGGTCGTGCACACCTCTGTCGACGGCGCCGGCGGTTCGACGCCGCATCGCAGCACGACGGTCGGGTCGCCCCAGGCTCCGGTCGCCTGAGCATCGGTCCACACCCGATCGAGATCGCCGACGGCGTCGGGGAGCAGCACGGACACCTCGGCGCAGGCCGGATCGTTGGCGTCCTCAGCGGGTTCGAGGTGGATCGTCGTCGAGCAGCCGGACAGTGCGGCGAGGAGGGCCAGCGAGCCCGCGACGACAGCGAGACGGCGAGAGCGGGGCATGCATCCAGGCTACCTTTGACTGCATGTCCTCCCGACCTCGCGACGATGATCCGACCCTCGGCGAACTGTCGGAGGGGGAGATCCTCCGAGCGATCCTGGCGCGGACGGCGCGGGCCTCTCACACGCTCGTCGGACCCGGCGACGATGCGGCGGTGATAGCCGCTCCCTCGGGTTCGGTGGTCGCCACGACGGACACTCTCGTGCACGGCCCGGACTTCCGGCTCGCGTGGTCGTCTGGGTACGACCTCGGTTGGAAGGCCGCCGCCGTCAACCTCGCCGACGTGGCGGCCATGGGCGCACGGCCGACGGCGCTCCTGGTGGCGCTGGCCGTTCCCCGCGACCTTCGACTGTCGTTCATCGAGCGCCTCGCAGACGGCTTCCGAGAAGCCTGCGCCGCACTCGCACCGGGATGCGCGGTGGTCGGCGGCGATCTCACGGTCTCGGACGTCCTGACCGTGGCGGTCACCGCGCTCGGCGATCTCGAGGGCCGGCCGCCCGTGACCCGGTCGGGTGCACGGGTCGGTGACGCGGTCGCGGTCGCAGGCGAACTGGGGCACGCCGCTCACGGACTCTCGGTGCTCTTCGGAAGGTTCCGTGAGGGGGAGGCGCCGGTCCCCGTCGATCCGTCCCTGCTCGCCCCGCGTGAGAGCGCTGCTCTGGCTGCACAGCTCCGTCCATCGCCGCCGATCGGTCTCGGCCCTTTCGCTGCCACCGCGGGCGCGACCGCGATGATGGACATCTCAGACGGGCTCGCGCTCGACGCGCGACGGATGGCAGCGGCCTCCGAGGTCACCATCGCACTCGACAGCGCAGCCCTCGGCGACAGCCCCCAGCGAGCTCTCGCCGGTGGCGAGGATCACGCCCTGCTCGCCTGCTTCCCGCCGGGGATCGTGCCGGCGGGCTTCCGCGTCATCGGCACTGTCGTGCCCCAGGGCGAGCATGAGCTGCTGGTCGACGGCGCACCCGCGGACGTCAGCGGCTGGGATCCCTATCGCGACTGGGACTCGGCCTCGGGCTGAGACGACTCCGTCGCGGGAGCGGGCTCGGCCCACCAGAGCGCGGTGTCGCCGTAGGCCTTCTCGCGGATCAGCTCCAGTCCGGCCGCAGCGAGGTCGGGAGGGGTCGATCGCCGGGCGCGCTCGATGATCACGAGGGCGTCGGGAGCGAGAAGCGGCGCGAGCGTGACGAGGTCCGCCGTCATCGCCTCGTCGTCGAGGTCGTACGGGGGATCCGAGAACACGAGGTCGTACGGGCCGGAGGCGCGCAGCAGGAACGATCGGACGGTGCTCTGGTGCACCCTCGCGCTCGGCGCTCCGGCCTTCGCGACGGTGGCGGCGTTGCGGCGGACCACCGACGCCGCCTCTCGGCCGTGCTCGACGAGATCCGCGCTCGTCGCGCCGCGGCTGAGGGTCTCCAGTCCCAGCGCACCCGAGCCGGCATAGAGGTCGAGTACCCGCGCGCCGACGATGGCGTCCGTCGACTCCAGCGCTCCGAAGAGCGACTCCCGCACGCGGTCGCTGGTGGGTCTCGTTCCCGCGCGGGGCACGTCGAGCCGCGCGCCGCGCGCTGTTCCGGCGATGATCCTCGTCACCCGTTCACGATACGACAGCTGCGGCGCACGTCGTGTCCGTGCGGACTCCTAGACTCGGATCATGTCGCTCACGCTGGATTCGTCGCTCGAGGAGGCGCTGGGCGCCACGCCGGCGAAGTCTCTCGACAGAGCCTTCAGCATGAAGACGGTCGGCGATCTCGTGTCGCACTATCCCCGACGGTACGCGGATCCGGGCGAGCTGACCCCGATCCGTGAACTCCCTCTGGGCGAGACGGTGACGATCGTCGCCGAGGTGCTGTCCTCCAGCGCCAGGGCGATGCGCAACCGTCGTGGTGCGATGGTCGACGTCGTGATCGGCGACGGCATCGGCAAGATGTCTCTGACGTTCTTCGCGAAGAACCTGGGCGCGGCCAAGTGGCGCTCCGAGGACCTCGCGGTCGGACGTCGAGGTGTCTTCTCGGGCAAGGTCGGCGAGTTCAACGGCATGACGCAGTTCGCGCATCCCGAGTACGAGCTGTTCGACGACGAGGATGCGGCCAGACGCCGGGCGGACGCGCGCGCTGCCGTGCTGATTCCCATCTATCCCGCGACGTCGACGCTGCAGACGTGGCAGATCGCGAAGTTCATCACGCGGGCGCTCGACGGCCTCGGCGACGTGCCGGAGCCTCTCGTCCCCGATGTCCGCGCGCGGGAGGAACTTCTGACCGCCCGAGAGGCGCTCGAGCAGATTCACCGCCCGAAGACCCGCAACGACATCGATCCTGCGGTCCGCACCCTGCGGATGCACGAGGCGCTCACTCTCCAGACCGCCCTCCTGCAGCAGCGGGATGCCGTGCGATCGCTGTCGGCGACCGCGCGTCCGTCGAAGCCCGGTGGGCTGCTCGAGCGCTTCGACGCCTCGCTGCCGTACGACCTCACGCCCGACCAGAAGACGGTCGGCGAGCAGGTGGCGAGCGACCTCGTCGCCGCCTGGCCGATGAATCGTCTCGTGCAGGGTGAGGTCGGGTCCGGCAAGACCCTCGTCGCGCTGCGTGCGATGCTCCAGGTGGCCGAGTCCGGCGGTCAGGCGGCGCTGATCGCCCCGACCGAGGTGCTCGCAGGGCAGCACCTGCGATCGATCGCGAAGATGCTCGGGCCGCACATGTCGCCGCTCGTGATGCCCACACTGCTCACCGGTCAGATGCCGGCCGCCGAGCGTCGCAAGGCTGCGCTCCGCGTCGCCTCCGGACAGGCGCTGATCGTCGTGGGCACGCACGCGCTGCTCGGCGAGAAGACGACCTTCGCTGATCTCGGCCTCGTCGTCGTCGACGAGCAGCACCGGTTCGGAGTCGAGCAACGAGAGGCGCTTCGCGCGAAGGGGTCCAGCCCGCACGCGCTGGTTCTCACCGCGACCCCGATCCCGCGCACGGTCGCGATGACGGTGTTCGGCGATCTCGACACCTCCGTGATCCGCACGATGCCCAAGGGACGAGCCGGAATCGAGTCCTTCGTCGCTCCGCTCGCAGAGCATCCCGGCTGGTTCAATCGAGTCTGGGAGCGCGCCGCCGAGGAGATCTCTCAGGGCCGACAGGTGTTCGCGGTATGCGCGGCGATCGACACGACCAAGAAGACGGCGGAAGCGGGGGAGCAGCCCGTGATCCCGCCCGAGGGTGCGTCGGGTCCTCGCTGGGGCGTGGTGCAGCTCGATGAGGCCCTGGCGACGCACCCCCAGCTCGGGAACGTCCGACGGGCCGTGCTGCACGGTCGCATGCCGTCCGACGAGAAGGACGCCGTCATGCAGTCCTTCGCGCGCGGTGAGATCGACCTGCTGGTGGCGACGACCGTGATCGAGGTCGGCGTCGACGTCCCGAACGCCTCGACCATGATCGTTCTCGACGCCGATCGGTTCGGGGTGTCGCAGCTGCACCAGCTGAGGGGCCGTGTCGGTCGAGGAGGCGTTCCAGGGCTCTGCCTGTTGGTCACCGAAGCCGAAGAGGGGTCAGTGGCGCGCGAACGCGTGGACGCGGTGGCAGCGACTCTCGACGGATTCGCTCTCGCGGAGGTCGATCTCGAGCTCCGCGGTGAAGGTGACGTGCTCGGTGCCGCACAGGCTGGAGCTCGGTCCTCCCTGAAGCTGCTGCGGGTCGTCAAGGACTCGGGCCTGATCGTCCGAGCCCGGGAGCTCGCGGAGGGCATCCTCTCCGACGACCCGGATCTGCGGGCGAATCCCGGACTCCGCTCGGCGATCGAGCGACGCGTGAGCGACGACGACCGGGCGGCACTCGCGAAGAACTGACCGCGGCATCGCGTGCTTTAGGCTGGGGGCATGAGCAGCCGGATCGCCGTCGTCCCTGGATCGTTCGATCCGCCGACCCTGGGTCATCTCGACGTGATCCGTCGCGCAGCCAAGCTGTACGACGAACTCCACGTGCTCGTGGTGCACAACCCCGGCAAAGAGGCGCTGCTCCCGATCGCTCAGCGGATGTCGCTGCTCGAGCAGTCGATCGCTGAGGACGGGATCGGCGACAACGTCGTCGTGGGCTCCTGGAGCATGGGGCTGCTCGTGGACTACGCCCGCGACGTCGGCGCGGGAGTTCTCGTGAAGGGCATCCGTTCGCAGATCGACGTCGCGTACGAATCCCCGATGGCGATCGTCAACCGTCATCTCGCCGACATCGAGACGGTCTTCCTCCTGCCCGACCCCGCGCATGCCCTGGTCTCCAGCTCCCTGGTACGCCAGGTGGCCGGCCTCGGCGGTGACGTGTCGCCGTTCGTGCCTCCGGCGGTTGCCTCCTTCCTCGACACCGGATCGCGCGGGATCTGATTTCCGGAGGCGCCGTCTCCACACAGCGCGGAACCAGCCTCCATCCCGCAGGAGCCGGTACCATTGCCGGGTGCGTTCCCGAATGAATGGTCCCTTCGTCCTGCCCGTCCGTGACATCGTCCGCAAGCCGGGCGAGATGCGCGAGCATGAGTTCTCGGTGACCCTCGGCGAAGGCTGGGGAGAGGGAATCGTCGCGTATGAAGCCGGTTCTGCGCTCGACCTGGACGTGCGTCTCGAGTCGGTTCACGAGGGCATCCTGGTCTCCGGAACCGCCGACGCTGAGTACTCCGGCGTATGCGGAAGATGCCTGATCGACATCACCCGGCCCGTCGAAGTCGAGTTCCAGGAGCTTTTCGCGTATCCTGGTGAGGAAGAAACTGACTTCGAGGTTCAAGACGACCACGTGGATCTTGAAACTCTAGTCAGGGATGCGGCCGTATTGGCGCTTCCATTTCAGCCGGTGTGTCAGCCGGATTGCCCCGGGCTCGACCCGGAGACGGGCGAGAGGCTGACCGCGAGCACCGGGACGGAGCAGGTGGCTCCCATCGATCCTCGGTGGAGCGCGCTCCAGCAGATCACAGACCAAGACGGTGAGGCACAGAGCCGAGCCGCCGAGAAAGAAGAGAGCTAGTCATGGCTGGTAACCCCCCGAAGCGCAAGGTATCCCGTTCGAACACCCGCTCGCGCCGCGCGCAGTGGAAGGCGGCGCCTGTCGCACTCGTCAAGACCATCGAGAACGGTCAGGTCGTCTACAGCCGTCCTCACCAGGCCAAGGTCGTCACCGACTCGCAGGGCACCGAGCTCTTCCTCGAGTACAAGGGTCGCAAGGTCGCCGACGTCTGAGTCGCGACTTCACGATTGTGACTGAGGTCCCTGGGGGGACGAGACCGCTCCCAGAGAAGCTCCGCGTCGATATCGACGCGGAGCTTCTGGAGTTGGCGCTCACCCATCGCTCCTATGCCTACGAGCACGGCGGCATCCCCCATAACGAACGTCTCGAGTTCCTCGGCGACTCCGTTCTCGGACAAGCCGTGACGGTGATGCTCTTCACGACCCATCCGGGGCTGGATGAGGGGGAGTTGGCCAAGCGGCGCGCGAGCGTCGTCTCGACGGTCGCTCTCGCCGAGGTCGCGAGAGCGATCGATCTCGGCAGCCATCTGCTGCTGGGACGCGGTGAGGAACAGACGGGCGGTCGCGACAAGGACTCGATCCTCGCCGACACGATGGAAGCCGTGATCGGCGCGACGTATCTGTCAGCGGGTCCTGAGGCGGCGACCGAGCTCGTGCTCCGGCTGACCGCGCCGCTCCTCGCCGACCCCGAGCGCTACGGCGCGGCGATGGATCCGAAGACGAGCCTGCAGGAGCTGGCTGCGCGAGTCGGTGCGACTCCGCCCCAGTACTCGGTGGAGGCGAGCGGCCCCGACCACGATCGTCGATTCCTCGCAACCGTGGTCGTCGGCGATCTGGCGATGACCGGCAAGGGCAGCAGCAAGAAGACGGCAGAGATGGCCGCCGCGCTCAGCGCGTGGCGACTGCTCAACGAGCGTGCCTGAGCTTCCCGAGGTCGAGGTCGTCCGGGCGGGTCTCGCTCCCGCGGTGATCGGCTCGTTCATCACGGCCGTGAGCGTGTTCGATGAACGAGCTCTCACACGGCATGCGGCCGGGCCGTCCGACTTCGTCGCGCGCCTGGAGGGACGCAGAGTCACTGCAGCCGACCGACGGGGCAAGTTCCTCTGGCTGCCGCTGGACACCGCTGATTCCGCGTTGATCGCGCACCTCGGAATGAGCGGACAGATGCTGCTGCGCGCGCCGGACGCCGAGGCGGAACGCCACGAGCGCATCCGGATCAGCATCGAGCATCCTCGGCATGGCGAGCTCGCGATCGTCTTCGCCGACCAGAGGACTTTCGGGTCGTTGGCGGTCGACGGTCTGGTGCCGGACGGACCGACGTGGATCCCGACTCAGGTCGTGCACATCGCCCGTGATCCGATAGACCCGATGTTCGACGACGATCGCTTCCTGCGTGCACTCCGCACACGCGGCAGTGCGATCAAGCGAGTGCTGCTCGATCAGCAGACGATCAGCGGCGTGGGCAACATCTATGCGGATGAGGCGCTGTGGGCGGCGCGCATCCACCCGGCGACGCTCGCGAGTGCGCTGTCGACGCAAGCGAGCAGGCGCCTCCTCGCCGAGATCAGAGTGGTGCTCGTGAAGGCCCTTGCAGAGGGCGGCACGAGCTTCGACTCCCAGTACGTCAATGTGAACGGTCAGGCAGGCTACTTCGCCCACTCGCTCAACGCGTACGGTCGAGGCGGACAGCCGTGCCCGCGCTGCGGCACTCTGATCCGCCGGGAGGCTTTCATGAACCGCTCGAGTCATTACTGTCCGCGCTGCCAGCGGCGTCGCTGAGACTCACACCATCTCGAACGACCGGGCGAGCAGCGGCCGCGTCGCTCGAGTGCTCATCCAGACGATTCCGATCCCCACGGCCAGTACGAGCGCGATCGTGAGGAGAGACTCGGGTGCCACGACCAGGGCGATCCCCAGCAGCGGGAAGACCAGCACGCCGGCACAGGTGGCCGAGCCGATCGCGGTCACGAGGAGTGGAGACATGATCGCCCGGCGGCGTGCGCTGTCGACGATCGCGAGCGGCACGCCCAGCCGGTGCAGACTCCGGTGGAGTTCCTGCTGATCGAGAACGGCCGCGGCTTGATTGACCCCCACGGATGCCGCGACCATCAGGAATGAAGCGACGAGGGTGATGACGAGGCCGGTGCGCATGTCCGCGGCGAGGGCCGCATCCGCGGACGTCGTGTCGCCGCTGTTCATCACATTCATCAGGGAGACGCCGGTTCCTGCGAACACCGCCATGAAGCTCGCCATCGCGATGCCGCTCACCTGACGCCACGCGGCTTTGGGGGAGTCCAGCACCAGGCGGGCGGCGAGCAGCCGATCTGCGTGCTCGGCCTTGCGCAGCTGACGCCCGGCGGCGACCTTCAGGACCCATGGTCCGATCACATTGAGCACCGCCAGGGAGACGGCGAACAACAGGGCGAGGACGGCGATGGTCGCCGCGAGTCCTGCGACGGACGGGAAGACCGTGACAAGGACGAACACGAGCGCAAGAACGGAGACTGCGATGATCGCGCGGAACCAGTGCGCGGTGGAGACGGTCGTCCGCAGGCGCACGCCGAGGGGCGAGATGATCACGCGCCGGAGCCCCAGCACAGCACTCGCTGCCGCCACGAGAAGGACGCCTCCCACGACGGCGAGAACGCCGAGGGGCGAGAGCATGACCGCCTCGACGCCGAGAGCCGTGCCACGGAACGGGATGAGTCCGACGAGAGGGGTGAGGGCGAGATGGACGACGACTCCGGCGACGGCACCGGCGGCCGCGACGATCAGGGATTCGATGACCGTAGCGACGCCGACGCCCAGAGGCGTCACGCCGAGAAGTCGCAGGGTCGAGAGACGCTCGTCACGACGGCGGGCCGAAAGACGGGCGGCCGCCCCGCCGAGATTCATCAGCGGGACGATGAGGAGCACGAGCGCGATCGCGGCCAACGCGTGGTACACCGGCGCGTACTCATCGGTCCAGGTCCAGAACGACTGAGCCCCGCCCACGACGGTCAGCACGAGGGCGGTGACGATGCCGAAAGCGATGAGCGGAAGCGCGAGCACCGCTTTCTCTCCCGTCCCGGCGCGAAGAAGCACAGCCAGGACGCGGGCGTTCATGCCGTCACCGCCGACGAGATGATCTGGCCGTCGCGCACGGAGACGATCCGCGAGCAGCGCGCCGCCACGTCTGCATCGTGTGTCACGACGAGCAGCGTGCGCCCTTGGCCCGTCGTCGACCACAGCAGCGCATTCATCACGTCTTGCGACGTGTGCGAGTCGAGGGCGCCGGTCGGCTCGTCGGCGAACACGAGTTCCGCACCCGTCGCCTGAGCCCGTGCGATCGCGACGCGCTGCGCCTGCCCGCCGGACAGCTCGCCGATTCGGCGGTCCTCCATCCCGGCCAGCCCGAGCGCGGCGAGCCAGGACGCCGCGTGAGCGGTGGCCTGTGCTTTCTTCACTCCGTTGATCATCGATGCGAGCGCCACGTTCTCGACCGCCGTGAGCTCCGGAATGAGCAGACCCTGCTGGAAGACGAACCCGAACCGCTCTCTCCGCAGCCGGGAACGAGCGGATTCTCCGAGTCCGGCGAGTTCCACCGCCTGACCGACCGAGGGCTGGAACGACACGGTGCCCGAGTCCGGACTGATGATGCCGGCGAGGACATGGAGGAGAGTGGTCTTGCCCGACCCGGAGGCACCCATGATGGCGACCGACTCGCCGCGGTGGATGGTGAGATCCACCCCGGCGAGTGCGCGGGTCGTTCCGTAGGACTTGGTCAGAGAGCGTGCGTCGAGAACCGTCGTGTTCATGCATCCAGCCTCGCGGCCATACGGAGACCGCTGCGTCGGCCGGGCGGATGATCCGTGGCCGGCCGTGTACACCGCTCGGATGATCTCGATCAGATCCGCTTCTGCCACGCTCCCGCATAGGAGACAGGCGCGAAACCGATCGCCTCGTTGATGCTCAACATGGGACGGTTCTCCTCTGCGTTGAACGTCGAGACCGTCGGGGTGAGCGGCATGAGCTCTCTCCAACGGAGGAGATTCGCGCACTTGACGATCGTGCCGAGACGGTGCCCGCGGTGCTCGCGAGACACCAGAGTGCCGAGCTGGTGGGTCACTCCTGCGCGGTCCGCCCCGACGAGCAGCTCGTTGTAGGCCACCATGTCTCCGCTGGGCACATGCTGCACCGCGACGATCGACAGAGCCTGACCGGCCCCCGTGAGCCGTCGCTCACGTCGCACGACACGTTCCGCATCCCACTCCTCGGCGACGAAGTCCATGTCGCCGCTCGGGGCGTCGGTAGACAGGCGAGCGAGGATCGCCGCGTACCCGTCGCGGAACTCAGGCGGTGTCGGCGCCATCCACTGGAGCACCCGGTAATCGTCGCCGGCGGCGGTCTTCGCCGATTCCAGAGCGGCCCGCAGCGGGGCGGGGTCGGAGCGCAGATCGAGCTCGCTGTTGCGTTCGACCTGTTCGAACTCGTATCCGCGGGCGACGAGAGCGTCCGACAGCGGAATCGCCGGAATGCGACCCCACCCTGTTCGCGGTGTGATCATCCGGTCCGACTCCATGGGCCTGTGCAGCGTCCAGGTCTGCACCAGGGATCGGCCGTGTGCGCGCGCCTCCGACTCGGCGAGCGACAGGAGAGCGTCTTCGACACCGCGTCCCCATTGGCTCGCCGGCACGAGGAGGTCCGCCTCTGCGGCGTTCGCGTCCGCCTCCTGAGCGTAGGAGAGAGTGATCATGCCGACGATCTCGGTTCCGAGCCTGGCGACGAACCCGGTCTGCAGGGTATCGCTGGGATCCTGCCACGATGCGAGCATCTGCGCGGCATCGGGGGCGATGTCGGGCAGACCGACCAGCTCCTCGCAGATCTGCCTGTTGAGCTCTCCGTATGCGCGGAAGTCCGCGGCATCCTCGGCGTCCAGCGCGCGGGGGACGGCCAGAGGTGTGATCGTCAGTGTGCTGGTCGTCATGACAGCTCCTTCTTCCACGCGCCTTCATAGGCGACGGCGGTGAATCCCATCGCCTCGTTGATGGCGAGCATCGGCCGGTTCTCCTCGGCGTTGTAAGTGATCACGTCGCGTGACGCGGGAGCGATGCCTGTCCACGACAGGAACGCTTCGCACTTCACGAGTTGCCCCAGACGATGGCCGCGGTGCTCGGTGAGCACCAGGGTGTCGTGCTGGTGTGTGGTGGCGGTGGGATCCGGACCGATTCCGAGTTCGGTGAATGCGGTGAGCTCGCCTGTCGGGATGTGCTGCGCGACAGTGACCTGCATGATCTGGCCCATCTCCGCGACTCTCTTCTCCGTGGCGACCAGACGCTCTGCGTCCCAGGCCTCCTCGTCGGTCTCGAGATCGGCCGAGGGGGCGTCGGTCGACATGCGCGACTTGAGCCATGCGTAGCCGTCGACGTGCTCCGGTGGCGTCGGAAGCATCCACTGGAGCACGCGATAGTCCTGTGAGAGCGCTCGCGCGTCCTCGCGCAGCTCCTCGGCACGCTGAACCGTCTCCTGGGTGACCGCGAGGCGGCTCACCCGATAGACCTGCTCGAGGGTGAATCCATGGCGGATGAGGAATCGTGCGACGTGATCGTCCGGAACGCTGCCGAAGCCCGTCTTCGCCTGCAGCCTGGGTCCGTCGCTGGCCGGCTGCTCCGTCCAGTTCTGAATGACCGCGCGGCCGTGGAGACGGGCGAAGGCCTCGACGTGCGGCAGGATCGCGGTTCCGATCCCCTGACCCCAGACACGGGGGTGGATCTCGATCGCGGCGATCGCCACACGCGACCCCTCCTCATGAGGAATGTCGATGACTGTGCGCCCGACGATCTCGCCTCCGACGCGCACCGCCCACACAGCAGTCGTGCGCTCTTTGCGAGAGCGCAGGATCGGAAGCAGCGCCTCTGGCGTCAGATCCTGCTCGGTGCGTCCGGTGACCTCTCGGTAGACGGCGTTGCGAACACGGGCGAGCTCGCGGAATTCGGCGGCGTCAGCCGCATCCGCTCGTGCCGGCAGCACGAGCGGATGCAGCGACGCATCGGGGGTGAGCGGGATGCTCATGGCGATCTCCAGGTCAGCGCAGCTGACGCTGCAGGTCGTAGGTGAGCAGGGCGTAGGTCTCGCCGGGCGTGCGATCACGTCGATCGAGACGCAGCGCATCCGCTTCGGCGGCGGCGATACGACGTACCGGGCGAGGGCGCTGTGCCCTCTGGAGCAGCCAGAGGCCGATCCGGAGAGAGAGACGATCTGCCAGCGCGAGGCGCCGCAGCTCATCGGGTGCGGGGAGGTGGAGGACCTGCTGGTCCTCGGTATCCGGAGGGTGGGGGATGCTGCGGTACAGCGTGGTGTTCACGATGATTCCTTCGAGATGAATGGTGGTGATGGGTGCGGCGAACGCGGCCGCAGGGCCTTCGTTGAAGGGCGGCGGTGCGCGGTGAGAGTCGAGAGCCCGGTGCGCCCGAAGGCGAGCGCCGGGATCGGCGGAGAGCCGTGATCCGGAGAGGATCAGAGGGCGGAGCGCGGAGTAGAGCGGGCGAGAAGCCCCGTCACAGGTCGGAGACCGGTGGATGGTTCGGGGCAGAGTTCTCGGGCTGCGGTTCTACGAGAGAGCGCTTCGACGGACGCCGGCGGTTACCGAGTGCGCAGAGCGCGGCGCGAATGGCGCGGCGAGGCCAGTGGCCTGAGCAGTGAGCTGAGTGATCATCGGTAACCTCCTTTCGTGTGGCGATCCGGAGGTTACGGTAGCGAAACCCGGGCGTGTCCGTCAAGCATGACCGGCGTGGATCGGCGTGTCGCGCGGAATTCCGGTTCACTGCGAACCCGCGCGGGATGCCCGTTCTGAGCCGTCATTCCGGTAGCGTATGGGCGTGATTCACCCCCGAGACGCGGTACGCGCATGCATCTGAAGAGCCTGACCCTCAAGGGGTTCAAGTCCTTCGCGCAGCCGACCAGCTTCGTCTTCGAGCCGGGTGTCACCTGCATCGTCGGACCCAACGGGTCAGGCAAGTCCAACGTGGTGGACGCCCTCGCGTGGGTCATGGGCGAACAAGGGGCCAAGACGCTGCGCGGCGGCAAGATGGAAGACGTCATCTTCGCAGGCACCTCGACCCGGGGGCCGCTGGGCCGCGCCGAGGTGCAGCTGACGATCGACAACAGCGACGGAGCACTGCCGATCGAGTTCGCCGAGGTCACGATCAGCCGGACTCTGTTCCGCAACGGATCGAGCGAGTACGCGATCAACGGAGAGAACTGCCGCCTGCTCGATCTGCAGGAGCTCCTCAGCGACTCGGGGCTGGGACGAGAGATGCACGTCATCGTCGGACAGGGCCGGCTGGACACAGTGCTCCAGGCATCGCCGGAAGACCGTCGTGGCTTCATCGAAGAGGCCGCCGGCATCCTCAAGCATCGGCGGCGCAAGGAGAAGACCCTTCGCAAGCTCGATGCGATGGAGACCAACCTCACGCGATTGAGCGACCTCGCGGGTGAGATCCGCCGTCAACTGAAGCCGCTGGGACGCCAGGCCGAGATCGCGCGAGAGGCGCAGACGATCGCCGCGGTCGTCCGCGATGCCAAGGCCCGGATCTTCGCCGACGACGTCGTGGCGCTGCGCACCGCCCTGGCCGATCACACGCGCACGGAGAACGAGAGACATACCGAACGACTGGTGCTGTCCGATCAGGCGGAAGCGGTGCGGGCGAACATCGCACGGCTCGAGCAGGATCAGAACTCGGCCGCGGTGGATCAGGCGCGAAGCGTCGCCTTCGGTCTCGAGCAGGTGCAGGAGCGGATGCGCGGGCTTTACACTCTGGCCAATCAGCGGCTCGCGCTGCTCGGCTCGGACGACGATGACGCGGCAGTGACCGCCGTCACGGTCACGCAGAGCACGATCGACGAGGCGAAAGATGAGATCACCGTGATCTCCGCGGGCCTCGGTGACGCCCAGGAAGCGGCGACCGTGGCGAGCCGCGAGGTGATGCTCGCGCGCGCCGAACTCGACACTCTCGACGTCGACATCGCCGAACAGAGCGCGCTGGTGTCGGAGTACGACATGCGCATCAGTTCGCTGCGTGGCACAGCCGATGCGGCCGCGTCCGCTCTCGCTGCCGTGCGGGGCGCGGTTCTTCGACAGGAGAACGCTCTCGAGGCGGCGAACGCGCGCCGTCGTGACGCAGCGGAAGCCCTCGATGCGATCGCCGATGCCGAGGCGCCTGAGGGCACGGCAGCCGAGCATTCCGCAACGTACGAGAGCGCGCAGCGGGCTGCGACGGCGGCCGAAGCCGAGCGGGAGACACTCCGTGAGCGGCTGCACGCGGCGGAACGCGAGGTCGACGCGCTCACCGCGAAGTCGGCGGCGCTCGGGAGCGCGCTCGCGATCTCCGGAGGAGCCGCGGAGATCGTGAAGACCGGCGGTCCGGGGATACGCGGACTCGTGGGCGACTCGGTGCAGGTCAGGAGCGGATTCGAAGCTGCCGTCGCGGCGGTGCTGGGTCCCCTCGCCGAAGGCGTCCTCGTCGACGGCGCGGACGATGCGTTCGACCTCGCCGGCGACGCGTCAGAGCAGCGACGGGGAGTGGTCGATTTCGTGATCGCCGACTCCGCGCGTCCGTCGATCGAGCTGCCCGCCATCGATGGGGTGACCCGCGCGGTCGACACGGTCACGGCGCCGGACGGCGTCCTCGGCATCCTGTCGCACGTGGTCATCGCAGACAGCCTCGACGCAGCGCGTGCCGCGCGACTGTCACTCGATCTCGCCGGCGACACCACCACCACGATCGTGACCACCGCCGGCGACGTCGTCACCGCTCAGACTCTGCGCACGGGTTCCGGCGGCGAACGCTCGCGCCTCGAGCTCGCCGCCGAACGAGACGCGGCGAACGACCGCCTGGCCGAAGTGCAGGTCATCGTCGACTCGCTGCGGGAGGCGCGTGAGGACGCGAACGAGTCCGTCGAGACATCCCGTCGTCTGGCGAAGGACGCGCTCCGGGCGCTCCGCGAGCACGATGCCGCGCTGGCGACGCACGCCGAGCAGGTCAACCGCATCACGGTCACCCACGAGTCGGCGGTCGCCGAGTGCGAGCGACTCGAGAACGGGCTCGCGCAGGCGCAGAGCGCGGTGCAGGAGGCCGAGGCCGCGTCGGAGGCAGCCAAGGCCGAGTGGGACGCCGCTGTCGCGGCGCCGCGGCCCGTGCTCGACGCCTCAGCGCGTGACGGACTGCTCGAAGCGCTCGAGATCGCACGCGAGGGCGAGGTCAGGGCTCGCCTGGAGATCGAGACGCTGCGTGAGCGCGTGCGCGCTGCCCAGTCCCGGGTCGTCGGTCTCGAGCGGCAGCGCGAGCAGGAGCGGGACGCGGCTGCCGAGGCAGCGCGCCGGGCCGTCATCCGCCGTGCGCAGCGCGAGGCGGCATCCGGCGTCGCGCTAGAGCTCCCGCGCATCCTCGATTCGATCGATCGGTCCGTCACCGAGGCACGCGTCGCGCTGGCCGAGGCGGAGTCGGCGCGATCGGCGCAGAACCAGGAGTTGACGGCTCTGCGCGCGCAGGAGACCTCGCTCCGGGAGAGGCTGGCCGGCCTCACCGAGAGCGTCCACGGTCTCGAGCTGCAGATCCATGAGAAGAAGCTGCACCTCAACAGCCTCCTGGAGCGGGTGGCGTCGGAGCTCGCGCTCGACGAAGATATTCTCGTTGCGGAATATGGTCCCGACCAGCTCGTTCCGCGGGACCCCGCTGCGGAGCCCGCCGATGACGAGCAGCTCGACACGGCGATCCCGTTCGATCGACGGATTCAGCAGCGTCGACTGGCTGATGCGGAGCGCAAGCTCGCTCAACTCGGACGCGTGAACCCGCTCGCGCTGGAGGAGTTCGCGGCACTCGAGCAGCGCCATGCATTCCTCACCGAACAGCTCGCCGACCTGACCCAGACCCGTCAGGATCTGCTCACGATCATCGCCGATCTCGACGAGCGGATGCAGACGATCTTCGCGAGCGCGTTCGAAGACACGAGGATCGCGTTCGGAGAGGTCTTCCCTCTGCTGTTCCCCGGCGGATCCGGAAGCATCTCGCTCACAGATCCCGAGAACATGCTCACCACGGGCATCGAGGTGTCGGTGCGTCCGGTCGGCAAGAAGATCGAGCGGCTCTCCCTGCTCTCGGGAGGTGAACGCTCCCTCGCCGCGGTCGCTCTGCTCGTCGCCATCTTCAAGGCGCGCCCGAGCCCCTTCTACATCCTCGACGAGGTCGAGGCGGCGCTCGACGACGCCAATCTCGGCCGCCTGCTCACCGTGTTCGAGCAGCTTCGCGAGAGCTCGCAGCTGCTCGTCATCACCCACCAGAAGCGAACCATGGAGATCGCGGACGCTCTCTACGGTGTGTCGATGCGTCAGGACGGCGTCTCCGCGGTCGTCGGGCAGCGCGTGGGCGACCGCGCGGCCGCCGTCTGACGGCGCTACCCGTAGGCTGGAGTCATGGCGGAGAAGTCGTGGTCCCTCACTCGCGCGCTGCGCGGGATGTTCGTCAAGCCCACTATCGACGAGACGACGTGGGAGGACCTTGAGACCGCCCTCATCACGGCTGACTTCGGTCCCGACATCAGCGAGAGGGTCGTCGCGGAGCTTCGAGAGAAGGTCGAGCGCTACCGCACGACCGATCCGCAGGATCTCCAGCGGATGCTGCGCGAGACGCTCGAGGAGCACTTCGCGAAGTTCGACACCACCCTGAAGCTCACCGAGCGACCGGCGGTCGTGCTCGTCGTGGGCGTCAACGGCGTCGGCAAGACCACGACGATCGGCAAGTTCACCAAGTTCCTCCGCGGGTTCCAGCGCAGCGTGGTGGTCGGCGCAGCCGACACGTTCCGTGCGGCGGCCGTCGATCAGCTCGCCACCTGGGCGCAGCGCGGGGGAGCGGCGATCGTCCGTCCCCAGCAGGAGGGCCAGGATCCGGCATCCGTCGCCTACCAGACGATCGAGTTCGCCCAGCGTGAGGGCATCGAGATCGCGATCATCGACACGGCCGGTCGTCTGCACACCAAGGGCGGGCTGATGGATGAGCTGGGAAAGATCCGTCGCGTGATCGAGAAGCAGGCGCCGATCAGCGAGGTCCTTCTCGTGCTCGACGCGACGACCGGGCAGAACGGAGTGATGCAGGCCGAGGCCTTCCTCCAGCATGCCGGCGTCACCGGTCTCGTCCTGACCAAGCTCGACGGATCGGCGAAGGGCGGTTTCGTCCTCGCCGTGCAGGAGCGCACCGGCATCCCCGTCAAGCTCCTCGGGCAGGGCGAGGGCATCGATGATCTGACCGGATTCACCCCCCATGTCTTCGTCAAGTCGCTCGTCGGCTGACGACGGGACTACCGCCGCGAGCACGAGGCTGGTTTCATAGCGTTATGGCGATCGAACACGACTACTTCGGACTCCTGTCCTCAGGGCCCGACGGCTCGATCTTCTGGTCCGAGACGGTGGAGCTTGGTGACCAGAGTGTCACCGTCGACCTCACGGCTCCCGACCAGGACGATGTCTCTGCCGACGCGCTCGACATCGCCGCTTCGCTCATCGCAGGGATCGAGAACGTCGACGCGGTCTCGCGGCGGGGCATGCTCGCGGAGGTCGACGATCGCACGAGCGAGGTCACCGAGTACATCCTGCAGCAGCAGGAGGCGTATGGTGACGAGCTCGAAGACGTCCTCGTCGACGTGAGCGGTGACGCCGCCGTCGACATCATCCGATCGCTCCGGCTCATGAGCATGACGATCCTCGCCGACGAGCACGGTGGGTCCGAGCCCTTCGCCGTGTTGGAGTACGCGCTCGACGCCACCACCACCGACGACGTCCTGCTCGTGAACCTCGGCTCCGACGGCAGCGTGCAATCCGTGATGAGCGCGGACTGACCGTTCCCGCCTCAGTTCAGACGGCTTGGGCGAAGCCGAGGTCTGCACTCTCGGCGATGTGCGCCAGGTGCGGCGGGATCTCGCGTCCTTTCGACACCATCGACTGCGCCCACAGCCGGCCGGCGCGGTAGGACGAGCGCACGAGGGGGCCTGCGAGCACGCCGAGGAAGCCGATCCGCTCGGCCTCCTCCTTGAACTCCACGAACTCGGTCGGCTTGACCCACCGTGCGACAGGCAGGTGACGAGGAGACGGCCGCAGATACTGCGTGATGGTGATGATGTCGCAGCCGGCGTCGTGCAGGTCGTTCAGCGCCTGGACGACCTCCTCCGGTTCCTCGCCCATTCCGAGGATGAGGTTGGACTTGGTGATCAGTCCCGCGTTGCGTGCCTGGGTGATCACATCGAGCGAGCGCTCGTACCGGAATGCAGGGCGGATGCGCTTGAAGATGCGCGGCACGGTCTCGACGTTGTGGGCGAAGACCTCGGGGCGTGCGTCGAAGATCTGGCCGAGGAAGGCCGGATCGGCGTTGTGCTCGTTGGCGAGCAGCTCTACTCCGGTGTTCGGGTTGAGCTCGTGGATCTTCCGGACGGTCTCGGCATTCAGCCAGGCTCCGGTGTCCGGGAGGTCGTCGCGGGCGACGCTGGTGACCGTCGCATAGCGGAGGTTCATCCGCACGACGCTCTCGGCGACCCGGCGCGGCTCGTCCGTGTCGTAGGCGTCGGGCTTGCCGGTGTCGATCTGGCAGAAGTCGCACCGACGGGTGCACTGCGACCCGCCGATGAGGAAGGTCGCCTCTCGGTCCTCCCAGCATTCGAAGATGTTCGGACACCCCGCCTCCTGGCACACGGTGTGGAGGTCCTCGCTCTTCACCAGCGAGTGGAGTGCGGTGTACTCGGGCCCCATCTTCGCCTTCGTCTTGATCCATTCCGGCTTGCGCTCGATGGGCGTCTCGGCGTTGCGGATCTCGAGGCGGAGGAGCTTGCGTCCCTCGGGTGCGGCGGTCATCTGGAGGCTCCTACACGGTCGGCGGTCGAGTATTCGGCGAGGAAGGCGGCGGACACGGAGGCGCTGATGTCGGCGGGGGAGACGTCAGCACCGACGACCTCGCTCACCGTCGTCACGCCCGCGTCGGTGATCCCGCACGGGATGATGCCGCCGAAGCCCGCGAGAGTGTTGTCGCAGTTGATCGCGAAGCCGTGCATCGTGACGCCCTGCTGCACACGCACCCCGATCGCCGCGACCTTGTCCTCCGAGAGCGGGCGGCGGACCCATACGCCGCTGCGTCCCTCGACCTGGTACCCGTCGACGCCGAGCGGACGGAGCACGTCGATCAGGATGCGCTCGAGGCGGCGGACGTGAGCGACGACGTCCATCGGCTCGGGCAGTCGGACGATCGGGTATCCCACGAGCTGGCCAGGGCCATGCCAGGTGATCTTCCCGCCGCGGTCGACGTCGATCACCGGAGTGCCGTCGTGGGGGCGCTCCTGCGGCTCGGTCCGCTTGCCGGCGGTGTACACGGCCTCATGCTCGAGGAGGATGAGCGTGTCCGGACGGGTGCCGGACACGACGTCGGCATGGATGCTGCGCTGCAGATCCCAGCCCACGGTGTAGGGGACGTACGCCGGGGCGAGACCCGCCGTCAGTATCTCGAGCATGGAGACCACTCTCGTCAATAGATGGATTGCGTCTAAGAATACTCCTCCGCACTGACGGCGGCGCGCCGCAGCGACGCGCGGTAGCGTGTTGACATGAGCAGCACGAGCCGAGCAGGGCGGCCGAAGGCGTCTTCGCGGGAGACTCTCGCCGAGGCTGCCTGCGAGCTGTTCCTGGAGCAGGGGTACGACGCCACCTCGGTCGCCGACATCACCCAGCGAGCCGGAGTGAGCCGCTCGAGCTTCTTCAACTACTTCTCGTCGAAGAGCGACGTGCTCTGGTCCGGTCTCGACGACCGCATCGGTCGTGCGGTCGAAGATCTGGTCGCGGTGCACGAAGATCGCGACGGCGCGCACGTCAGACGCATCCTCTCGGCTCTCGTCGACGACTTCGCACCCGACAGCCTCGCACTCGCGATCAACAACTCGTCCGCGATGGGGCTCGACGACGAACTCGAGCAGGACGCCGCACGGCGACAGGCGCGCCTGGCTGCGACCCTCGCCGATCTCGCCCGGCGCTCCGGCGTCCCCGCGCTCACCGCCGACATCGCGGCAGCGACGTGGGCCGCCGCGGTTCTCGCTGCGGTGCGAGCCTGGGCCGAGAGCGGCGCAGGTCGCGGTTCGGTCAGCGATCGATTCGCCGACGCTGTGCGCGCGATCGCGCGGTTGCCGTGGACCGCGGCAGCGAGCGCGGAGAACGGGTCAGGATTCGCGTAAACTCGGTGTCACCATGGCTACCTTTGGCACGCTCTCCGATCGGCTCACCGAGACCTTCCGCAACCTTCGCACGAAGGGAAAGCTCACTGCGGCCGACGTCGACGGCACAGTGCGCGAGATCCGGCGTGCGCTGCTCGACGCCGACGTCGCGCTCACGGTCGTCAAGGACTTCACCGCGAAGGTGCGCGAACGTGCCCTCGGCGACGAGGTCAACAAGGCACTGAACCCGGCCCAGCAGGTCGTGCAGATCGTCAACGAGGAGCTCGTGCAGATCCTCGGAGGCGAGCAGCGTCGTCTCCAGTTCGCCAAGACCGCGCCGACGGTCATCATGCTCGCAGGACTCCAGGGTTCGGGTAAGACGACGTTCGCGGGCAAGCTCGCGAAGCAGCTCGAGGGGGAGGGACACACTCCTCTGCTCGTCGCGGCGGACCTCCAGCGCCCGAACGCCGTGAACCAGCTCCAGGTGGTCGCCGAGCAGGCCGGTGCCACCGTCTACGCACCCGAGCCGGGCAACGGCGTGGGCGACCCGGTCAAGGTCTCGCGTGACGGTGTCGAGCATGCGCGACGTCACCAGCACGACGTGGTCATCATCGACACCGCCGGACGCCTGGGCGTGGATGCCGAGCTCATGAAGCAGGCATCCGACATCCGCAAGGCCACCGACCCCGACGAGGTTCTCTTCGTCATCGACGCCATGATCGGCCAGGATGCGGTGAACACCGCTCGTGCGTTCCAGGAGGGTGTCGACTTCACCGGCGTCGTGCTGTCGAAGCTCGACGGAGATGCCCGCGGTGGTGCGGCGCTGTCCGTCGCCTCCGTGACCGGACGACCGATCATCTTCGCATCGACCGGTGAGCGCCTCGAAGACCTCGAGCCGTTCCACCCCGATCGCATGGCCAGCCGGATCCTGGATCTCGGCGACATCCTCACCCTCATCGAGCAGGCCCAGCAGGCCTTCGATGAGGAAGAGGCGGTCAAGATGGCCGAGAAGCTCGCGACCGAGCAGTTCACACTCGAAGACTTCCTCGACCAGCTTCAGCAGATGAAGAAGATGGGATCGATGAAGAAGATGCTGGGAATGCTTCCCGGCATGGGGCAGATGAAGCAGCAGCTCGAGGACTTCGACGAGCGCGAGATCGATCGCACCGAGGCGATCATCCGCTCCATGACTCCCGGTGAGCGCCGCAATCCGAAGGTCCTCAACGGCTCGCGTCGCCTGCGTATCGCCCGCGGTTCGGGAATGACGGTCACGGATGTCAACCAGCTCGTCCAGCGCTTCGATCAGGCCGCGAAGATGATGAAGACCGTCGCGCGCGGTGGCACCCCGAACATCCCCGGCATGGGGTCGATGCCCGGCATGGGCAAGCCCGGCGCGTCGTCGAAGCGCGGCAAGAAGGGCAAGTCCTCCGGCGGTTCACGTTCGGGCAACCCCGCCAAGCGCGCCGCCGAGAACGCCGGCCTCGCTCCGACGTCGACTCCGACGGGTTCGGGTTTCGGTCTCGGGGGCCCGAAGGCGCCGAGCGAAGCCGACCTCGCGGAGATCCAGAAGCTCTTCGGCAAGAACTGAGGCGTCCCGTCAGAGTCGGCGCGCGGGCAGCGCCGGTTCGGGAACACGTGACGACCGGCGGGGTCGCCGGATCGCGGTCAGCTGTCCTCCGACGAGGGCGACCGGGACGAGAACGACACCGATGACCTGAGCCGTCGTGAACCTCTCGCCGGCGACGAGTGCGCCCAGCAGAGTCGCCACGACGGGGGAGAGCAGAGCGAGCAGCCCGGGTGCGATCACCGGCAGCTGCTGGATGCCTCGAAACCACAGTATGTAGGCGAGCAGGCCTCCCACCGATCCGAGCCAGACGTACCCGAGCGCTGCTCCGCCGTCGACGGTCGGGGGAGTGCCTTCGAACAACAGGGCGAGGGGCAGCAGGACCAGCCCGCCCGCAGTCAGCTGCCACCCCGCGTAGGCGACGGCCCCCACGCCTGCCGGGCGCCCCCAGCGCTTGGTGAGGATCATGCCCACCGAGGTCGCAGTCACCCCGCCGAGTGCCGCCAGGATGCCGAGGGCATCGAGCTGGGCTGCTGGTCCGAGCACGACGAGAGCGACGCCTCCGGCACCCACGGCGGCAGCGATTGCCGTGACAGGGCGGATGCGGTCTCCGAGCAGCAGAGCACTCAGTCCGAGGATGGTCAGCGGTTGGACACCCGCGACGGCGGCGGCGACTCCGCCGGGCAGCCTTTCCGCGGCGATGAACAGGAGCGGGAAGAATGCGCCGATGTTGAGGGTTCCGAGTGCGAGAGATCTCAGCCACCAGGCTCCGCGCGGCAGAGCGCGACCGATCGCCAGTGCGACGAGTCCCGCAGGAAGCGCGCGGAGGAGTCCTGCGAAGAGGGGATGACCGGTCGGGAGCAACTCCGTCGTCACGAGGTAGGTGGTGCCCCACGACAGAGGGGCCAGCGCGGTGAGCAGCACCAGGGCGAGGCGGTTCATTCCTTCAGCCTCAATGCCCATCAGCCATGAGTCCAACGCATGGTTCTCACCTGACACATGAACTGCGATCATGAATGCATGGATCTGCAGCAGTTGAGATACGTCGTTGAAGTCGCGTCGTCCGCCAGTTTCACGCGCGCCGCCGAGCGCTGCTTCGTGACGCAGTCGGCGCTGAGCCACCAGATAGCTGCTCTCGAGCGGGAACTCGGGCAGCGGCTGTTCGTCCGATCGAGCCGCAGCGTACGCACCACCGAGGCGGGTGAGGCATTCCTCGTCCATGCGAATCGGGCGGTCAGAGCAGCGCACGATGCGCGTGACGCTGCGGCTGCCACGGCCGGCCGCGTCGTGGGCACCCTTCATCTCGGTGTCATCCCCACGGGCAGCGCCGTCCCTGTCCCGCGAGCGATCGCACGATTCCGCGCCGCTCATCCGGATGCCGCGGTCGAGCTCACGGTCGGCAACAGCGACACGCTGGTGGAGGCCGTTCGGCGCGGCGACCTCGATGTCGCTCTGCTGGGACTGCGAGAGGGCGTCGAGCCTCGGAGCGTGGCATTTCGTGCACTCGCCCGCGAACGCCTTGTCGTCGCGGCATCCCCTGCTCACCGCATCTCCGGGCATGTCGGCGTCAGCCTCGCCGACCTCGCGGATGAGGTCTTCGCGGACTTTCCCGCGGGCACATCTGGCCGCGCCCAGGCGGACGCTGCCTTCGCGGCAGCCGGCATCACACGTGACGTGCCCTTCCAAGCGGACTCGTCTGAGCTGATATTGGGTCTCGTCTCCCAGGGGCTCGCGATCTCACTGCTGGCACCGGGGGTGATCGCTACGTCGTCCTTCGACGTCGCGGCGGTCGATCTCGTCGATGGTCCCGTACGGGTTCAGTACGTCGCCTGGGACGATCGCGCCCCGCGCAACGTCACGTCCGCCTTCCTCCGCGTCGTCGAGTCGATGACGTCGCGCCGGAATGATGAAGCGGGCCCGGAGGAATCCTCCGGGCCCGCCCACTCAGGTATCTGAGGTCACTTCACGTCTTCGTCGACCCAGTCCATCGACTTGCTGACGGCCTTGCGCCACAGACGCAGCTGGCGATCGCGCTCTCCGTCTTCCATGGAGGGCTCCCAACGGCGGTCCTCCTGCCAGTTGGCGGAGAGATCGTCGAGTCCGTTCCAGAATCCGACGGCGAGACCGGCCGCGTAAGCGGCGCCGAGCGCTGTCGTCTCCGCCACGACGGGGCGAACGACCGGCACACCGAGCACATCGGCCTGGAACTGCATGAGCGCGTCGTTCGCGACCATCCCGCCGTCGACCTTGAGTTCCGTGAGGTCGACTCCGGCATCCGCGTTGACGGCGTCGAGCACGTCGCGGGTCTGGAATGCGACCGCCTCGAGCGCTGCGCGAGCGATGTGATTCTTGTTCGCGTAGCGGGTGAGGCCCACGATGGCGCCGCGGGCGTCCGGGCGCCAGTAGGGCGCGAACAGACCGGAGAACGCCGGGACGATGTACACGCCGCCGTTGTCGTCGACCTGCTTCGCGAGTTCTTCGACCTCGGGAGCGGAGCCGATGATGCCGAGCTGGTCGCGCAGCCACTGGATCAGGGATCCGGTGACGGCGATCGAGCCCTCGAGCGCGTAGTGCGTCGGTCCGTCGCCGAGCTTGTAGCCGACAGTGGTGAGCAGGCCGTTCTTCGAGTGGACGATCTCCTCACCCGTGTTGAAGATCAGGAAGCACCCGGTGCCGTAGGTGTTCTTGCTCTCGCCCGTGTTGAATGCGGCCTGGCCGAAGGTCGCGGCCTGCTGGTCGCCGAGGATGCCGGCGATCGGCGTCTCGCGCAGCAGTGACGAGTCCTCGGCTGCGCCGTAGACCTCGGACGAGGAGCGGATCTCGGGCATCATCGATCGGGGAACGCCGAACGCCTCGAGGATGTCGTCGCGCCACTCGAGCGTCTCGAGATCCATGAACATCGTGCGCGAGGCGTTGGTGACGTCCGTCACGTGAACGCCGCCGTCGACACCGCCGGTGAGGTTCCAGAGCACCCAGCTGTCCGTCGTGCCGAAGACGAGGTCGCCGGCATCCGCCTTCTCGCGAGCGCCCTCGACGTTCTCGAGGATCCAGGCGATCTTGGTGCCGGAGAAGTAGGTGGCGAGGGGGAGGCCCACGATGGGCTTGAACCGCTCGACCCCGCCGTCGGCCGCGAGGCGGTCGACGATCTCCTGCGTACGGGTGTCCTGCCAGACGATGGCGTTGTAGACGGCCTTGCCGGTGGTCTTGTCCCAGACCACAGCGGTCTCGCGCTGGTTCGTGATTCCGACCGCGGCGATGTCGTGGCGCGTCAGGTCGGCGCGACTCAGTGCGAGTCCGATGACCTCCTGCACGTTGCGCCAGATCTCAGCGGGGTCGTGCTCGACCCAGCCTGCCTTGGGCAGGATCTGCTCGTGCTCCTTCTGACCGGTCGCGACGATGCTGCCCTTCTTGTCGAAGATGATCGCGCGGCTGGAAGTGGTGCCCTGATCGATGGCGATGATGTAGTCGGCCATTGTGTTCTCCTTTGAAGTCAGGTTCGGGTTCAGGCGAGGTTGAGCAGTACCGGCGCAGCGACGGCGGCGAGGACACCACCGATGAGCGGACCGACGACCGGGACCCACGAGTAGGACCAGTCGCTGGAACCCTTGCCCTTGATCGGGAGGATGGCGTGGGCGATGCGGGGGCCGAGGTCACGTGCCGGGTTGATCGCGTATCCGGTCGGTCCACCGAGCGATGCACCGATGGCGACCACGACGAGTGCGACGGGAAGGGCGCTGAGCGGGCCGAGGCCTCCGGGGACGCCGATCTCGATGTCGCCGTAGTCAGCGAACGCGAAGATCGCGAACACGAGGACGAACGTGCCGATGACCTCGGTGACGAGGTTCCAGCCGTACGAGCGGATCGCGGGACCGGTCGAGAAGACGCCGAGCTTGTTGGCGGGGTCGGGCTCCTCGTCGAAGTGCTGCTTGTAGGCCAGCCAGGTGAGGATCGCACCGACGATCGCGCCGAGCAGCTCAGCACCGGTCGCGACCGCGAACTGAGAGAAGTCGATCTTGCCTGCGACGAGAAGGCCGATGCCGACAGCAGGGTTCAGGATGGCGCCGGAGTAGGCGGAGGCGAGGACACCCACGAAGACCGCGAGACCCCATCCCCAGTTGACCATCAGGAAACCGCCGCCGAAGCCCTTGTTCTTGGCTAGCGCGACGTTGGCGACCACACCACATCCGAGGAGGATCAGCAGCGCTGTGCCGACGAACTCCGAGAGGAAGTAGAGACCGAGATTCACTTCAGTCATGTCTTCATTGACCTTTCTTGAGTGCCAGGGCCCCTTAGCCCTGGCACTTGTTGGGAATTACACCGCGTGGAGGGCGGTGTTCGGATGTCTCGTCAGCCGCGTGCGCGTGACGAGATCTGGAGTCCATGGCGTTCGTTCAGCAGCGCCCGCGTCTGCTCGAGTTCGGCATCGTGCCGTGCGCGATCCCAGTCGAGCAGAGGAGACAGCGCGTCTGCAAGCTCTTCGAGCACATCCGCATCGGCATTGCCGGTGAAAGCGATGCTGGTGCGGCGCAGAACGACGTCCTGCAGTCGCGCGACCATCTCGTTCTCGACCATCCATGCCAGCTCGCGCGTCGAGAGGTCGCCGCCGACCAGAGGCGCGTCGTCTCCCTGCTCGATGAACTCCCAGACCTGCGCGGCGCGGGTTCCGTATCGGGCGAGAAGACGCTCGGCGCGATCGCCGGCTCCGGGCAGGTTCTCCTGGATCCAGATGCGACGTGCCTTCTCGGTGCGCGGGAAGTCACGGCCTCCGCCGATGGCGCGTCCGGCGGTGGACACGGTGCGGGTGCGACCGATCAGACCGAGCACCACGTCGGAGAGCGATTCGCCGAGGGCTCGGAAGGTGGTCCACTTGCCTCCGACGAGACTCACGAGAGGGGCGGCACCCTTCTCGTCGACTTCGATGCGATAGTCGCGAGAGACGAATCCCGGCGCGGTGTCCTCGTGCCGGGGGAGCGGACGGATCCCCGAGAAGTTGAAGACGATCTGCTCGCGGGTCACGTCGATCGTCGGGAAGACGTGGTGGATGAGGTCGAAGAAGTAGTCGATCTCCTCCTCGGTGCACACCGGGACCTCGCGGGGGTCTGCATCGATGTCGGTCGTTCCCACGAGAACGCGACCCTTGAGCGGGTAGATCAGGACGATGCGACCGTCGGAGTGCTCGAAGAAGATCTCGCGTCCGCGCGTCGCCTCGAGGAGCTCGGGGTGGTCGAGGACGATGTGGGATCCCTTGGTGCCGCCCATGAAACGCGTGTCGTTGCCCAGCGCGTCGTTGGTGAGATCGGTCCACGGACCGGATGCGTTCACGACGACATCGGCGGTGACGGTGAACTCGGTCCCGCTCTCACGATCGCGGAGGACGACCTTCTCGCCGTCCCGCGCGATCGCCTCGACGTAGTTCAGTGCGACGGCGCCGGGGTGTGCGGCGCGTCCGTCCTGCAGGACGTCGAGCGCGAGGCGCTCCGGGTCGTGCATAGACGCGTCGTAGTAGGTGGCCGTGTACTTGATGTTCGGGTCGAGCGAGGGGAGCTCGGCGAGCGAGCGCTTGCGACCCAGGAACCGGTGACGGGGCACCATGCCGCCGTCGCGGGAGAACGTGTCGTAGATCGTCAGTCCCACCTTGATCAGGAACGCTCCACGCTCCTGGGGCTTGCCGCTCTTGTGCGTGAGGAAGCGCAGGGGAGCGGACAGGATGCCGGAGAAGGTCGAGTAGATGGGGATCGTCGTCTCGAGCGGCTTGACGTAGTGCGGGGCGATCTTCAGCAGACCGTTGCGCTCTTCGACCGATTCGCGCACGAGTCGGAACTCGCCGTTCTCGAGATAGCGGATGCCGCCGTGGATCATGTGGCTCGACGCCGCCGACGCGCCGGAGGCGAAGTCGCCTCGCTCGACGAGCAGTACGTCGACGCCCTGCAGCGCCAGATCACGGAACGCGGAGATCCCGTTGATCCCGGCTCCGATGACAAGGACGCTCGTGCGTCCGGACTCACGGACGGCGCGGACTGCCGCGCGTTCCGGTGATGAGTGTGTCGACTCGATCATCTTCGACCCTTCTCTGTGCGTGCTCCCAGCTTCGACCTGATCGCCCACCACGCGCAAGCCCGTTGCACATATGTGCAAAGATCGACTCGAGGAGGTCGTCATGCGCCAGTCTGACGCGGGATCGCGCGATTCCAAGCTGATCGCCGCGCTCACCGCGGCACAGCTCTACTACATGCAGGACAAGACCATGGAGGTGATCGCGCAGGAGCTGAAGACCTCGCGATCATCGGTGTCTCGCCTGCTCAGCTTCGCCCGCGAGAGCGGACTCGTGGACATACGCATCAATTCGCCTCTCGAGCGACTCGGCATGCTGGAGCAGCGCATCCGGGACAGGCATCGCCTCGTGGCCCACGTCGTGCCCATCCCCGAGATCGTCAGCGAGGTCGAGAGGCTCGAGCGGGTGGCCCTGACCGCAGGGCGACTGCTGTCGCAGTTCGTCGACTCGAACATGATCGTGGGTGTCGCGTGGGGATCCACGATCAGCGCGGTCAGTCGTGGTCTCACGCAGAAGGAGACGCACAACACGACGTTCGTGCAGTTGAACGGTGCCGGGAACACGCAGACCAGCGGGGTCGAGTACTCGAGCGACATCCTCCAGCGCTTCGGCAGCGCGTTCGGTGCGCAGGTGCAGCAGTTCCCCGTGCCCGCGTTCTTCGACGATCCCTCGACGCGCGAGGCGATGTGGCGAGAGCGGAGCACTCTGCGGGTGCTCGACCTGCAGTCGAAGATGGACATCGCCGTGTTCAGTCTCGGCTCTCCGGCCGCGGAGGTCCCCAGTCGCGTGTACGTCGGCGGCTATCTCGGTCGCGATGACTACCGGAGCCTCCGGGAGGACCATGCGATCGGCGACGTGGCCACGGTCTTCTTCCGCGCGGACGGATCCTGGAGGGACATCCGTGTCAACGCACGGGCGACGGGTCCGGGTCTCGACCGGCTGCGGCGGGTGCCCCGACGCGTGTGCGTGGTGTCCGGTGTTCCGAAGCTCGCCAGCCTCCGCGCCGCCATCGCCGCCGACCTCATCACGGACGTGGTGCTCGATGAAGGACTCGCGCGCAGGCTCGTCGAGGACTGACCCTACGGCTCGTCGGTCGAGGATTCCGGGCCGGAGCGGAACTCTCGGATCAGATGCTGGACGACTGCACCGAGGTCGCCGCCCGTCGCGTTCGCGATCGTCAGCTGACGCTCGTAGCTCGCGCCGTCCGTGAGGATCGTCTCGATGCTGCCGAACTCACGCACGCAGCCGAGTTCGACCGCGACCGGGGCGAGCTCCTCGAGCACCTCCGAAAGATGCTCCCGCACGGGACGCTGGGTTCCGGCGGCGTCGACGATCACCCGCGCGTCCAAGCCGTAGCGCGCGGCGCGCCACTTGTTCTCCCGGTGGTACCAGGCGGGCATCTGCGCGAGGGGGACTCCCTCGTCCATCTGACGCGAGAGATGCTCGACCAGGACCTGCACGAGCGCGGCCACTGCCGCGAGCTCCGGCAGCGTGGAGAGCCCGTCGCATGCCCGCACCTCGATCGTCCCCCACCGCGGTGCGGGCCGGATGTCCCAGCGCACTTCGGTGGCGTCCGCCATCACACCGGTGCGCACCATGTCGTCGAGGTAGGCCTCGTACTCCGACCAGTCCTGCAGCGGCCACGGGAGCCCCGCAGTGGGCAGCTGCTGGAACACCAGAGCACGGTTCGAGGCGTATCCGGTGCGCTCACCGGCCCAGAACGGACTCGAGGCGGAGAGAGCCTGCAGATGCGGGAGATAAGCGGCGAGGGCGTTGATGATCGGGATGACCTTGCGCTGATCCTCCACGCCGATGTGGACGTGGATCCCCCAGATCATCATGTTCCGACCCCACCACTGGGTGCGCTCGATCAGGGTGTGGTAGCGCGTCTTGTCGGTCACTTCCTGGTGGTACCACTGCGCGAACGGGTGACTGCCGGCCGAGAGCAGCTCGATGCCGGCCGGATCCGTCGCCGCACGAACAGCGGTGATCGCGTTGGCGATGTCGTCCACGGCATGGGCCACGGAATCGCCGATGCCGCTGGTGACCTCGATCGTGTTGGTGAGGAGCTCGCCCGTCACGGTGTGCCGTTCTTCTGCACTCTCATCCTCGAGTGCCGACAGCAGCTCGGGGGCGCGGCCGACGAGATCACCGCTCACCGGATCGGCGAGCATGATCTCCCACTCGAGACCGACGGTGGACCGGGCCGATGGCGCGAAATCGAGCTTCACGAGCACAGTCTGACACGCGCTGTCGGCGACACGGCAACCGTCGTGTCGCCGCGTTTCGCTCCTGGGCCGCGGATCTGGCAGAATAGAAGGTCGGACGACGTGCTCGACCCTCTATCCAGCACTCGTCCTCCCTATTTGAGCTTCCGCCGGGTGTGCACCCCACTCTCCAGGCGATCGGTTCGTTACCTTCCACACAATTCAGGAGAATCGTGGCTGTCAAGATTCGTCTCAAGCGCCTGGGCAAGATCCGTGCGCCGTACTACCGCATCGTCGTCGCCGACTCGAAGACCAAGCGCGATGGTCGCGTGATCGAGGAGATCGGCAAGTACCACCCCACCGAGGAGCCCTCGTTCATCGAGATCGACTCCGACCGTGCGCAGTACTGGCTCTCCGTCGGCGCTCAGCCGACCGAGCAGGTCGCTGCTCTGCTCAAGATCACGGGCGACTGGGGCAAGTTCAAGGGCGACAAGGACGCGAAGTCCACGCTGAAGGTCAAGGAGCCCAAGGTTCCGTTCGAGATCGACGCGTCCAAGAAGTCCGTCGTCAAGCCCAAGGCCGAGAAGAAGGTGGAGGCCCCCGCTGAGGAGGCTCCCGCCAAGGCCGACGCGGAGGCCGCAGAGGCTCCCGCCGCCGACGCAGAGTAATTCGTCGTGCTCGCCGCCGCGCTCGAACACATCGTCAAGGGGATCGTCGATCACCCTGAAGATGTCCGCATCAACGCTTCCACGACGCCGAGAGGCGACCTGCTCGAGGTGCGTGTGCACCCCGACGACCGTGGTCGAGTGATCGGGCGCGGCGGCCGCACCGCAAAAGCACTGCGCACGCTCATCGCCGCTCTCGCGGATGGGCGGCGTGTCCGGGTCGACGTCGCGGATGACTGACGTGGTGTCCAAGGACCGCAACCAGGGCAAGAACCAGCTGCGGGTGGGGCGCCTCGTCAAGGCCCACGGCCTCAAGGGCGCTCTCAAGCTCGAGCTGTACACCGACAACCCGGAACGCCGATTCACTCCAGGAGCCGAGTTCACGTTGCAGGTGCCTGAGGCATCTCCGTGGCACGGCAAGACCGTCGTCGTTCGCGAATACCGCGTGATGAACGGCAACCCCGTCGTCTTCCTCAAGGATGTCGACGATCGCGAGGGCGCAGAGACTCTCGTCCGAGCCATCCTCTGGATCGATCAGGACAACGACGAGGTCGAGGACAACGCGTGGTTCGACCATCAGCTCGTGGGTCTCGACGTCGTCCGTGACGGCGTCGTCGTGGGCAAGGTGGCTCGCGTCGAGCATTTCCCTGCGCAGGATCTGCTCATCGTCAGGTCCGGCGAGCAGGACATCATGGTGCCGTTCGTCCAGGCGATCGTTCCCACGGTCGACATCAGCGCCGGGCGCGTCATCGTCACGCCGCCTGCGGGCCTCTTCGAAGAGCTCCCTGACGCGTCCGATGCGACGGAGGCGGGGGAGTCCTCCGACTCCGACGCCACTGACTGATCCCTCGTTCGGCCCGCCAGTGCGCATCGACGTCCTCTCGATCTTCCCGTCGTACTTCGACGGTCTGACGCTCTCCCTGCTCGGGAAGGCGCAGAGTACCGGCATCCTCGACCTGCGTGTCCGAGACCTCCGCGAGTGGACGTCTGATCGTCACCGCACCGTGGACGACACCCCCTACGGGGGCGGGGCGGGGATGGTGATGAAGCCGGAGCCCTGGGGGCTCGCGCTCGACGAGCTGGCATCATCTGCTCCGTCCGAAGAGGGCAGTCGGCCCACGATCATCTTCCCCTCGCCCGCAGGCGAGGTCTTCACGCAGGCCACCGCACGCGATCTCAGCACTCGCGACCACCTCATCTTCGGATGCGGTCGATACGAGGGGATCGACGAGCGGGTGTTCGAATACGCCTCATCGCTCGGCGAGGTGCGGCTCATCAGTCTCGGCGATTACGTCCTCAACGGCGGGGAAGTGGCGACGATGGCGATGATCGAGGCCATCGGTCGCCTGATCCCCGGTGTCGTGGGAAATCCGGCGAGCCTCGTCGAGGAGTCTCACGAGGACGGACTCCTCGAGTACCCGTCTTACACGAAGCCGTCGGTGTGGCGAGAGCGACCGGTGCCGGACGTGCTGCTGAGCGGCAATCACGGCGTGATCGCTTCCTGGCGGCGGGATCAGCAGATCGAACGGACGCGACGTCGGCGCCCGGATCTGCTGCCGGACGACGACCGCTAGACGATCCGTTCGATCCCCGAGTCGATCTCGAACACCACGCCCTGAGGGTGCCGCAGTGAGAGCGCGGATGCGGGGGCCAGGCCCCGGAGCTCCGCACGCAACAGCCGACCGATCATCTCGTGACTCACCAGCAGCGGGATCCCGGACGAAGCCCACCCGCACACCGACAGTGCCCGGCGGGCACGTCCCTTCGCCTGGGCGTAGCTCTCACCTCCGGGAAATGCCCAACCATATCGGTTCTCAGCCCGGTCCTCGCGGGCGGTGGGGAATCGTTCATCGATCTCGGACCAGGTCAGGCCGGCCATCTCACCGTGATGGAGCTCGGCGAGCTCCGGTACCTCCACGAGATCTGCGCCGATCCGATCGGCGACGATGACCGCGGTCCGGAGCGCGCGGCCGAGCGGGCTGGAGCACACGGTGGTGATGCCTCGGTCGACGAGGCGCGCGGCGACGCTCTGCGCCTGAAGGATGCCGTCCTCGGTCAGAGGCGAGTCGAGTTGTCCGTGCAGCCGATGATCGAGGTTCCAGCAGGTCTGCCCGTGCCGCACCAGGAACAGGTGTTCTGGCACATGCCGATCCTCCGGAATCATGGACTCAGGATGGCATAGCCGCGTCGCCTCCGTACCCGGCGGAATCGGCGGCTGATAGCGTCGCACCATGGTCGATGAGGTGCTGGCGAAGTCGTTCGAGACGATCGGGGCGGATTACGACCGCTACCGTCCCGGATTCCCCGTGGAGGCGGTCGAGCTCATCGCACCACAGCGCATCGGGACTGCGCTGGACCTCGGCGCGGGCACCGGGAAATTCACGGAACTGCTGTCGGCCCGAGCGGAACGCGTGATCGCTGTCGAGCCTTCCGAGCAGATGCTGTCGGTTCTGCGAGCCAAGCTTCCGGATGTGGAAGGCCTCATCGGCAGTGCCGAGCGGATTCCGTTGCCGGACGGCACGGCGGATGTCGTCGCCGTCGCGCAGGCGTTCCATTGGTTCGATCGGGAGTCGGCCTGTGCGGAGATCTCGCGCATCCTCACGCCGGGCGGAACTCTCGGGCTGGTCTGGAACCACTCGGATCCGTCGAGTTCGTGGGATCGAGCAGCGCACCGTATCGCGCACCCCGCGGTCGCTGACACGGACGGAACGACCAGCACCGCCGCGGCGGAGCTCCCCGGATTCACGTTCGTGACGAGCGAATCGATCCACTGGACGGAGCAGATCAGCCGCGAGGCATACCTCCGTCGCTGGTCGACGGTGAGCACCTTCCTCGTGGCCGACGACCATGCCCGTTCGGTGATGTCGACCGCCATCGAAGCGGAGCTCGACGGGGACCCGGACACACGCGGGCGCGAACAGCTCGAGTTGCCGATCATCACCGACGTGTTCGTCTATCGGCGCGCATGAGGATCTGGTCACTGCACCCGCAGTACCTCGATCGCCAGGGTCTGGTGGCCTGCTGGCGGGAGGCGCTGCTCGCTCAAGCGGTGCTCGCCGGGCGAACCCGTGGCTACACCGGTCACCCCCAGCTGGAGCGGTTCCGTGCCTATCCCGACCCGCTCGATGCCATCGGCGCGTACCTTCGGGGCGTCGCCGTCGAGGCGGACGTGCGCAGCTATACCTTCGACCGATCGCGAATCGATCGACCGGACGCGAGAGGTGAGTCGATCCTCTCCGTGACCACCGGCCAGCTCGCGCTGGAATGGTCGCATCTCAGCGCGAAGCTCGCGGAGCGCAATCCCGACGTGCTCGGACTCTGGTCCGCCGTCTCGGTGCCCGAACCGCATCCGGCGTTCCACGTTCTCGAGGGTCCGGTCGCCACGTGGGAACGCGCGCTGCCGCCGGCTGAGCCCCGCGGGTCAGCGAACGCCGAGGAATGACCTGTCGGTGAGGACGACCGGGCCATCGGCCGTCACGGCCACGGTGTGCTCGGAATGCGCGCCCCTGGAACCGTCCACACTCCGCAGGGTCCATCCGTCGGGATCGGTCACGAGTTCGTCCGTGGTCTCGAGCAGCCACGGTTCCAGCGCGAACACCAGGCCCTCGCGCAACGGGAATCCACGTCCCGCGCGGCCGTGGTTGGGGACGTGGGGGTCGCCGTGCATGATGCGTCCGACACCGTGACCGCCGAAGTCGGTGTTGATCGAATACCCCTCGCCGTGTGAGATCGCGGCGATGGCGGCTGAGATGTCACCGATCCGGTTGCCGACCACGGCAGCGTCGATGGCCGCAGCGAGAGCGCGCTCTGTCGTCTCGATGATGCGGAGGTCCTCGTCGCGGGGAGTGCCGACGACGAAGGACACCGCGGAGTCGGCCACCCATCCGTCGACGGAGACGGCGAAATCGAGCGACACCAGGTCGCCGTCTCGCAGCGTGTAGTCGTGGGGGAGGCCGTGCAGTACAGCGTCGTTGATCGAGGTGCAGATCACCTTGCCGAAGGGACTGGCGCCGAAGGACGGGTGGTAGTCGATGTAGCAGGACTCCGCTCCGGCCTTGCGGATCATGTCGTGCGCTCGGCGATCGATCGACAGCAGGTTCGTGCCGACCTTCGTCTCGTCGCGCAGGGTTGCCAGGGTCTCGGCCACGAAGCGACCGGCGGCGCGCATCTCGTCGATCTCGGCAGGGGTGCGCAGTTCGATCATCGGGTGTCCTCTCGTCCTCTCCATTCTCCCCGATCTCCGGGTGACGGGCGTCCGCCTCGAGGCCGCGTGCTCAGAGCGAACACCTGGATCATCGGCCGCACGCCGTCGTACGATTTGTGACATGTGGTTGCGTCAGGCGTTCTTCCGGTGGCTCATTCCGGCAGCGTTCCTCCTGCCGCTCTGGTTGCTCGTGGGGTGGGGCGTCTTCCAAGGCGGTTGGGCCATCCTCTGGGTCCTCTTCATCGCGGTCCCCTCCGTGTTCGTCGGCCAGCTTCTTCTCACGCTCCTGACTCGGTCTCGCCCGTCGGTGCGGGTCGAGAGGGCCGTCTCGTGGTGGGATGTCGGCGGTTTCACGCTCTGGCACGGACTGACCATCGCTGTCGGATGCTTCATCGACGGCGCATTCGGCTGGCTTCTCGCCGCCGCCGTCGTCGTCGGCATCGGTCTGGTCTGGCTGCAGCTCTGGCAGCTGTGGAACGAGGCGAAGGGAAGCGGAGCACGGATCCGCGAGACCATCTCGTGGTCCACCGTTCCCGGCGTCGACGAGCCCGCGCCGGAGACCCGCGTGCGAGAGGTCTTCGTCATCCGGGAGAAGGACTCGCCGGAGTGACGGCAGCGCACGCGACGTTTTGGCCGTGTGCGGCATCCATGGCAGAATGAGTGTTTGTGCCGTGACCGGTTCTGCCTCAGGGGAGCCCACGGACGCTTCGGCGCCGTTCAGCACACACTTCTTCTTATTCCTACTTACAGCATGCAACCGACCTGAGGCGAGTGCAGAGAGAGACGATCATGCAGATCCTCGACGCCGTCGACGCAGCATCCCTGCGTTCAGACGTTCCCGTCTTCCACCCCGGTGACACGGTCAACGTGCACGTGAACATCACCGAGGGCACCCGCTCGCGTATCCAGGTCTTCAAGGGCGTCGTCATCGGCCGCCAGGGCGACGGCGTGCGTGAGACCTTCACCGTTCGCAAGATCAGCTTCCAGGTGGGCGTCGAGCGTACGTTCCCGGTGCACTCCCCGGTGATCGACCACATCGAGGTCGTCACCCGCGGTGACGTGCGTCGCGCGAAGCTCTACTACCTCCGTCAGCTGCGGGGCAAGAAGGCCAAGATCAAGGAGAAGCGCGACAACTGACGCGCAGGCTCTCCACAGCACCCCGGGACACGATGTCCCGGGGTGCTGTGTTCTCCCCGGGGTGTGCGACCCTTGATACTGCCGTCTCCGTGCGGTGCGAGACTGTGAAGGAATCCCCATGACGACTGACTCCGCCGCCGCGTCCGCTCGACCGACGAAGCGGCGTCGTGGGTTCCTCGTGTTCCTGCGCGACGTCCTCGTGATCGTCGTCATCGCGGCGCTCGTCTCCTTCGTCGTCAAGACCTTCATCGTCCGCTCCTTCTACATCCCGTCCGCGTCGATGGAACGAACTCTCCTGGTCAACGATCGGATCCTCGTGGACGAGCTGACGCCGCGGTGGACCGCCTACGAACGCGGCGACGTCGTGGTCTTCAAGGACCCGGGCGGGTGGCTCGACGGCCAGCCGCAGACTCCTGCGCAGCCGCCTCTCGTCGAGGCTTTCGACTGGATGCTCAACGTCGTCGGGATCTCGGCCACGGATTCGCAGGATCACCTCGTCAAGCGTGTGATCGGTCTCCCAGGTGACCACGTCGTCTGCTGCAACGCGCTCGGACAGATCACGGTCAACGGAGCGCCCATCGACGAGCTCAGCTACCTCAACCTGCCAGACGGCGACACTGCAGCGTCGAACGATCCGTTCGACGTGGTCGTGCCGGATGGGTCGCTGTGGCTCCTCGGAGACAACCGCGATCGCTCGCGCGACTCGCGGGCGCATCAGGATCTTCCGAGCGGCGGCTTCGTCCCGATCGAGAACGTCGTGGGCAAGGCGTTCTTCACCACGTGGCCCTTCGACCGTCTGGGCACGATCGACGGCCACCATGACAGCTTCAACGGCGTCCCGGATCCGGAATGACCGTCGTCGCTCCGAAGCTCACTCTGGAGCGCAGGCTGCTGAGCGAGTGCGATCTGATCATCTCCCTCGATGAGGTCGGACGCGGTGCGCTTGCCGGGCCGGTGGCGGTCGGAGCTGCCGTGATGGATGCGGCAGGGGCGCGCCGCCGCGTTCCCGAAGGGCTTCGGGATTCGAAGCTGGTCACCGAGCGGCGTCGGCCCGATGTCGCTGCGCGAGCCGCGGCATGGGTGCAGGCTTCTGGAGTCGGTTGGGCCAGCGCGGCCGAGGTCGACGAGGTGGGCATCATGCGAGCGCTCGGTCTTGCGGCGTCCCGCGCCGTGCAGAGCGTCGTCGATTCGGGAGTTCGCCTCGAGGGGGCTCTGGTGCTCCTCGACGGCAACCACGACTATGTCTCGCGGGTGCATCCGGTGCCTCTACGGGTGCGACCGGTCGTCAAGGGCGACCGCGACTGCGCATCGGTCTCGGCGGCATCGGTGATCGCGAAAGTGGCGAGGGACACCTACATGGCGGAGCTCCACGAGGGTCACCCCGCGTACCAGTGGGACCGGAACAAGGGATACGCGAGCCTCGAGCATCGCGATGCGATCCGCAGCCTCGGGCTTTCTCCACACCACCGATCATCCTGGGCGATCGCGGATGTCCCGACTCTGTTCTGAGCCTGCGTGCGGCATCGACGCGTCGCCGACTCTAGGATGGAGTGATCATGGATGAGGAAGCCTTCGACGACTACGACCGCGAGCTCGAGCTGGCGCTGTTCCGCGAATACCGCGATGTCGTCGCGCAGTTCCAGTACGTTGTCGAGACGGAACGCCGGTTCTACCTCGCCAACGAGGTGAACGTCGTGCGTCGTGACACCGAGCACGACTTCTACTTCGAGATCTCGATGAGTGACGTCTGGGTGTGGGACATCTATCGTGCCGACCGCTTCGTGAAGGCTGTGCGCGTGCTGACGTTCAAGGACGTCAACGTCGAAGAGCTTCAGCGCCGCGAGTTCGAGCTGCCCCAGGAGCTGTCGCTCGACGGGGAGTGACCACTTCTGCACAGTCCGGCTTTCTGATGGGCTGTCCCCGCACTCCGCAACGTCCCCACTCCTGAAGCGCGGTCGTCGATCCCGATCGACAGGCTGTCTTCATGGCAGCGAAAGACGAGCTCGGTAGATCCGGCGAAGAACATGCGGTTCGGTATCTGACCGGCATCGGATATGTGGTCCTCGACCGCAACTGGCGATGTGCGCAGGGCGAGATCGACATCGTCGCCTGTCGCGGTCACCACCTCGCCATCGTCGAGGTCAAGACACGACGGACGATCTCCCACGGACACCCGTTCGAGGCCGTGGATTCCCGCAAGATCCGACGACTGTGGCAATTGGCTCATGCGTGGGCGGCCGACCATCCCGAAAAGGCGGTCGGCCTCGTGATCCGGATCGAGGCGATCGGGATCATCGGAGCCGACCCGCAGCACAGCACCCTCGAACATCTCGTGGACGTGTCGTGAAGACGGCCCGCACGTGGGCGGTCGCGCTCACCGGGGTCGACGGGCACATGGTCGAGGTCGAAGCCGACATCTCGAACCAGACCCCCGACTTCAAGATCATCGGCCTGCCGGACAAAGCGCTCGGCGAGGCGGTTCAGCGGGTTCACAACGCCTGCAAGAACACGCAACTCGATCTTCCGCGCCGCCGGCTCACGGTCAACCTCTCGCCCGCCAGCCTCCCCAAGCAGGGAGCCGGTTTCGACCTGAGCATCGCCGTCGCCGCTCTCGCGGCAGGGGGAGCGCTGTCGACGCGGTCCATCGCGGGAACGGTGCATCTCGGCGAACTCGGACTCGACGGCCGGCTCCGTCCCGTGCCCGGGGTGCTCCCGTCCGTCTTCGCCGCTGCGCGTGCGGGGTTCGACACCGTGATCGTGCCGTGGGGCAACGAGGCGGAGGCGAGGCTGGTGCCCGGAATCGAGGTTCGCGCAGCAGCGAGCCTCTCGCAGGTCGCCGTCTGGCACGGCGCAGAGATCGACGTGCTCGATGCCGATCCGGTCGCCTCGGCGACACTCGCGCCGGAGCATCGCGAGAGGCTGGACCTCGCGGACGTCGTCGGCCAGGACGAGGCGGTCGAGGCTCTGATCGTCGCGGCAGCAGGAGGCCATCACATGCTGCTCAGCGGCCCGCCAGGCGCAGGCAAGACTATGCTCGCGCGGCGACTCCCCGGCATACTTCCGAGTCTCTCCGACGACGAGGCTCTCGAAGTGGCCTCGATCCGCTCACTCACCGGCGACGCTGTGCGAGCTCTCGACGCCACGCCGCCGATGGAGTCGCCTCACCACAGCGCCTCGGTTGCGGCGCTCGTCGGAGGCGGCACGAGGTCTGTTCGTCCTGGCGCCATCTCTCGCGCGCACCGAGGTGTGCTCTTCCTCGACGAAGCTAGTAACGCCTAATCTCAGCCGTGTTCGCGTTCAGACAGCGATGTATCGTTGGGCTCCGATGTCGATGGTCTAGCTTCAGATACGTACCGAACGCCGGAGGGGACATGCCATCACGAGCCATCAAGACATTCGCGGAACTGGATCTGGACGTCGCGAACCTGTTGGGACAACACTCATCGACAGGCACCGTCGGGCGGCCAAAAGGTGACAACGGCCCGATACTAAGGTCCGCAGTTGTGCTGATGGCCACCGCTTGGGAGAACTACGTCGAACTCGCAATCATGCAGGCTTTTGAGCATGTGCTCGGCGTCATCGCTCATGATCACTCGTTGCTCGTAGGCGGCGTGAGGACTGCGGTTGAAGCCAAAGGCAAGAGGGACCCGTGGACGCTTGCTGGCCCGGGATGGGTCAACACGGCGAGATCACTTGTTGAGCAGCAGGTCCGTGAACTCAACAACGCGGGTCCAGGGCAGGTCGACGGACTCATACACTTCGCGTTCGGCCTCGAGGACTTTGTCGAGGGCCTCGGGTGGAAGGGGCAGAAGCGGGGAAGTATCGTTCCCGAGCTAGCGAAGCTGATCAACGACGTCCGCGGGGACATAGTTCACAAGGGGAAGACGACCGAGCCCCTGAGAAAGCCGACTGTTGAGCGCTGGAGGAAGTTCTTGGGGAAGCTTGTCGAGGCGATGGATAGAGAGCTCGCGGCGCAAGTCGACGCCCGATGTGGTTCAACTCCGTGGCCATAACTCCGCGTGCGGCAACCGCCACTCGTTCCCACTTCCTGAATCGCGCGTTCTTCCTCAGAAGTCGACGCCGTCGTCGTCACCGTCACGGTGCCTATCGAACAGGTCAAGCAGGTCTGGATCCTGGATTGCAAGCGTGTCCCGAACCGAATCAACACGCTCTGCAAGCGACTCGTCTGTGCCGAAGAGGCGGCGGAGATCGTCTCCTCGGAGGCGGCGGATCTTCTTCGTTGCGCGACTTCCATCGGTTTCTTCCGTGCCTTCAACGACGCCGCCCTTGAGGAGCGCCAACGTAAGGTCTGGGTGCCACGGTATCTCCCACTCGACTTTGCCCTCGACGTCGTATCGCGCGGCTCCAATAGTCCGAAGTAGGCGCGGCTCCGTGGCCAGAACAGCCGGATCGTCGGTGCGGATCTGTTGGAGCCAGCCGTGCTGAATGGGCGCTGCGGCCTTCGCCGAGAGCATGCTTTCGGAATCACGGGGAGTTCGGCTAACAATGACCAGCAGGAGGTAACGACCGCCGTGCCAGTCGACCTTCGGCAGTAGGTCGACGACTGCTTGCTCAAGATCCGCCGGGTCCTCGATGGTCTCGAGCAATCTGGTGACGAGCAAGTCCACAAAGAACTCAGACGATGTCGGGAAGACCCCGGGTCTAGAGGTCGGAAGCGTACGAAGAGTGTTCAGGAGGTAGGGCACGGAGGCCTCCACATGCTGCGCCGAGAACGACTCCGACTGGTCAAGGAGGCCCGCTAGAACCTCAAGACGGATCTGCGGCGTGAGAGCATCCATGTAGCGCGAAAACTCTTGCTCGTTGGTCATCAGATTTGCGGCGGTCTCGGCGTGATTGAAAGCGAGAAGAGCGTCACCCTCGAGGTGTTCGAGATAGAAGCTCAGATGATCCTTATGCGCTACGCGCTTGTGCTTCCTCCAGACCTGCGACGATGCGGAGTCGTAGTGCATGTTCGAGATATGGCGCATCCCAGCCGGAAAGAGTCGGCGAATCATGTTCTCCGCGATGTCACGACGGTCGCCCGCCGCGGCGAGAAGTGTGTCTATCTGGGCTTTCCCTTCGTCGCTCTGCAGGCCGAGTACCGAGCCGCTCACTGAGGTGAGCGCTGACGCTGCGGCGGGTAGACATGCAAAAACGTCTGGCATGAACGTTCGCACGGCTTCAAGGGCGAGCAGATCTGAGACTGCGATCCGCCCCCGGAAAGGTCGGAGGGAGCCACTCACCGCCAGGGTGTACCGGCGCACATCGCGCATATGCCTAATCAGCGGGGCGACAAGGTCAGCGAAGGCATCAAGCCACGCGGCCTGGTCTTCTTCATCAACCCAGTCGACTCCGCTTGTGGCTTCTTCCAGAAGAGTCAGAGTCTCGATTCGAAGCGTCTGTTGCTGAATCACCGGCAGGTCCACTGCCACTTGCAGGATCTTCTCGAGGTAATCACGCCCATGGACGGGACCCTCAGACAGTGCGAGCTCGACCCGTTGTCGGTCGAATGACACGAGATAAGTGATCTTGGGGAAACTGGCTGTGAGCCGCACGAGCTTGAACAAGTCGCGGATTTCCTGTGTGCTGAGGCGATCGATGTCATCGAGGATCACGATGATCGGGCTCGGTGCCGACTTCAGTTTCGCAATGATCTTGTTTCTTCGGGCGTCTACGCTTCCGGCGTTCTTCTTAGATGCAGCGCTGATCAGCTTGCTCAACCCTCGTCCGCGTTCGATCCACGGTCCCAGAATCGGCAGCCATCCCAAACCCTCCAGGGCGCCGCCGTACTCGCCGATAGCTTCGCCGATGTCTGCAAGACCTGAGCGTACTTTGAGCTGCTCAGAAAGCTCCGCGAAGAACGACGTCACGAGTTGGTCTGCGCCGCTGAACATCCACGGATTGAAGTCAATGACGACGGCGTCTGCTGCTTTAAAGTGTGGACGCGTGAGGTTGAGGAATGAAGACTTCCCAGTCCCCCAGGGGCCGAGGACGCCCACAACCAGGCCCTCTGAATCATCGAGAGACAGGACATGATCGACGAACCGTGAAGCCGGATCTTCGCGGTTCAGTCTGTCCTCGGATGCTTCCTGAATCGGGTTGTCGCTCTTGATCATGATCGCCCCCTCTAGCGTCTTACCAATCTAGAGTGCGGCGTCGCGGCTCGGTGCGTCTCGGAGACTTGGAGCCCAGTTCGCGATAGTGGAGCGGACTCCGTGCCCGGGAGACGCGGCTCTCGTCGGAGTACGTCCTCATGGCGCGAGTCAATCATCGAAGCACTGACGGCTATGGGAGGCGAAGGTGCCGATGAGGAGATCTACGCTGAGGTCGCGAGCCGCCAGACTGCGGGATTCTCGTCGTGATCGGGCGCCCACGGCACAAGCATTCAGGAGGTCCGATAGGGATCGGGCGCTGAAACGTCGCCGCCCCGAGCGCTGACGATGGCCTCGGTGAGTTTCGCGGCTCGGTCGGCGTAGTCCTGGTCTGACTCGCCGGCGACGAGAGTCAGGAGGTCGATGGTGAGGAGATGTGGCGTAGAGGGCCGTTAGCTTGGCCTTTTCGAGGGCTGGATACGCGCTGACGACGTCCGGGAAAGCCCGTTTGGCGGGTACGCTTCGGGCGCTTCCGGCGCGGGTTTGCGCGGATTTTGCCATGGCGGCCGCCTTTCGGGCGGCGCGACGAGCGGGCAAAACGGAGAGCTATGCGCAAAAACAGGGCGAGGCTATGCCTCTCCGGGGAGACGTGGACGGGGGTAGGGGAGAGGGCCCCCAGGGGCGTTGACAGTAGAGTCCTGACATGGTGACTATTCGCGTCAAGTTCGTCTCTTGGTCCAGTGCAGTCGGGGAGAATCGCGCTCAGGACGTAGAGCTCGTCGGTGAGGCTGACGATTTGTTCGCGGACGTGATTCTGGCGCGTATTCCGTCGGAGGAGTCGCATGCCGGGCACGTCGACGTGAGAGTCCCCGGCACCGAAGCGTGGACCTTCGCCCCTATCGACCGCGGAGTCACGATGCGTCAGGTTCACACGTTCGCCGGAGGCGAGGAGATCACCGTAAGCCGCGTTGGACGTGGCGGCGGCGGCCTGATGGACACGTTGTCCGAGTGGGTCGGCGCAGGGCTCACTGTGGTCGGCATCTGGGACCTCTTGCGTCAGGGACATGGCGCCTTGGGGGCCGCGCTTTACCGGAGTCAGCGGGCAGAAGCGAGACGATGGCTGATCGTTGGGACGCACACTCAGCCGCACCTTGAGTTGACGCAGTGGGTCAAGGCGCACCCTAGCTGGGCGATGACTGATGTGACACGGGTATTCACGTTGAACGTGGCAGAGGCCGCAACGCTCCTACGCGCATCTGGATACACGCCCCACGACGCCTCTGGCCAGTACTGGCATGAGATCACTGACTGAGTGCTCCGTGTGATCGTGCCGGAGGACCCGAGTTCGGCGGGTCATCCAGCCCTAGGGGAACTCTGCTTTGCACGTAGAAATAGCCGCGCGCGTTAGCATCGGCGCATGAGTTTCACTCTGGCCGCCGCCGCGCAAGATGCGGTCGTATTTGACCTGACGCCGTGGGTTAGCGCCGTGAGCGCCCTCCTCGGGGCTCTGATCGGAGCGCTCGCGGGCGTGGTCGGCCCGCTGATCGTTGACGCCAAGCGCCGGAAGGCCGACGCCGGGGCTGTCGCGAAGACGGCGCGGGGAGAGGCCATCGTCGAGTGGACCGCCGCAACGGTCGAGCTTGCGAATGTGCACGCCGACGAGTCGCACACTTCCCGCGACTACAGAGAGCCCGCCGCGCGGTCGAACGCCGCGATGGCCAAGTTACGAATGTGCCTCACGTCCTCGGGCGATGCTGACGCTCGTGAGTTCGCCCGTCGGGTGCACGCGATGACTTCAGAGCACGGGGACGACGGAGACCTGGAACGGCGATTCGTGGGGCGCGCGTCTGATCAGTTGATCGACTGGCATGAGACGGGCACGGCGGACTTCCGCCCATTCGCGTACTTGCCCGATTTGGTCATCGGGGAGTCCTGGGAGGACGTACGCGCGGCGGCGCAGACGTGGTTCGCCGTGTATCGCGAGGTGTCGGCTGGGCATGACGCCGCTGAAGCGGACGCCCGAGGGGTCTAAACGCGCGCGAGGAGAGCGGTTGAGGCCCGCCGCTCGCTCAAGGAGACGGAAGCGAGCGGCGGTCGGGAATGACGACGATGTCCCCGTCGCGCTCCACGCGGGGCGATAAGGCCCGCTGAGCGCTCATCCCGCGTGACCGTACCAAGGGTGTACGGATGCTCACCCCACGCGGTTCTTACTCGCGGGGTGCACTCGGGGCGGTGGAAAGGAGAACGCCGACGCGAGTTCATCGGCGCGCCGGTCATAATGCGAGCGATGAGGAGGGGCTGGCGGTCGCTCTGTGAGCGCCGCCAGGAGTCAGAGGCTGGGGTTAGTCGCGGCGGGATAGCCGGAGGCCATGCTCGGCGAGGACTCGGGAGAGCTCGCGGACGGTGGCGTCCGACGGGCGGGCGAGAACGATTTGGCCAGCGTGCGGGTAGAAAGCTGTGAGAGCGGCGGAGGTGACGAGCTCGATGGCGTCGTCGGGGATGCGCCAGATGTTGCGGGCGAGGCCGCTGGCGGCGGTGTACTCGCCTCGGATGGCCTCGTAGGCCATGCCCTGCCCGAAGTCGACAAGGGCGTCGTCGGTGACGGCGTCGAAGACGTGGAGGATGTCGTGGTCGTGGTCGCGGACGAGGGCGAGGAATCGGGCGCGGGGCGACTTGTGGCTCGCGCGGTTGCCTGGGATTCGGAGGCCGCGCGGTGCGCGTTCAGAGGGGGCGGGAGCGGATGGGATCGGTGATTCGTCCCGGCGCTGGCGGAGGTCGTGCTGGATCGCGGCTTGTGTAAATGCCGCCTCGTTCCTGTTGGTCCTGCGAGGCATGGGGTTCCGATCTGAGAAGAGTTGGGAGGGGGAGCGAGGCCCCGGCGTCGTGTAAACGCTGGGGCCTCGCGGTGACGCCGTAGCGTCGGGGTTACGCCGAGGTCGACACCTTGACGACCGCGCCGCCGTCGACGGGGGTAACCGTCGCGGCGTGGGTGTCGTAGTCGCGCTCGACGTCGTAGAGCGGGCTGATGCCCGTTCCGACGAAGACCGAGGCGACGGAGCGCTCGGTCAGGTGTGTCGCGTCGTAGTCGCGGAGGTATCGGACCGAGAGCCCGTCCTTGGCTGTGACGGTGCCGAACGCGACGCCGTTGGGCACCTCAGGGGCGACCGTGGCGACGTAGAGACCCGTGCGGGTCGTAAAGACGATCTCGTCGTCCTCGATGCCGCGTGACGTTTCGGCGACCTCGAAGCCCGCGATGCGACCGGCAGAGCCGGAGCGGAGAGCGTTGGCGTCGCCGGTCTTGGCGAAGTCCAGCGCGCCGGAGAGGAGGAGGTCGTCGATGACCGCGCCGCCGACGAAGGCGACGAGGTCGGAGTTGGCGACGTCGACGCCCTTGGCGCGGAGCGCTCGGCGGCCCTTCACGAAGAGGTCGGTGGGCTTCGCGGCGTCGTAGCCGGTCGGGTCGGTGCTGGCCGTGATGCCCGAGAGCAGAGCGGCGAGCGCGTTGTCGATACCGTCGGCGATGCTCTCGCCCTGAGGGCGGAGGACCTGCTTGGTGAAGTCGGTGATGTCGAGACGAAGCTCGGCGTCGCCGATCTTGACCGCGCTCACGAGGTTGGTCGAGAGGTCGACCGAAGTGCGGCGCTCGATGAGCTCGTCGAAGACGACGGCGGTGGACGTGTCGCGGAGGCTCCGCGCGCGGGCGGTGAGCGCCGACGGGATGCGGAGGTACGCCTTGCCGCCCGTGCCCGGGGCGAAGTCCGCCTCGGTGTAGCGGCGGACGTGGCGGGCGAGGTCCAGGCTCGTACTGATCGCCGCGAGGGCGACCTCTCCGGCCTGTTCCGGGGTGTAGGTGTTGTAAGCCATGAGGCTCTCCTGTGGAGTGATGCGCCGGGATGGCGCGGTGAGTGGGGAGCCCGCCTTGCGGGTGTGACGCACGTCGACCTTGCGGCGCACGTCGGGGGTGCTCGGTGCCGTCCAGACGCGCTAGAAGTGCGCCCGTGGGCGTCGGGCGGTGGCGGGCCGAGATGGGCCCGGAGAGCGTCGCCTAGCCGCGTTGACCTTGCGCGGCGGCGCGACGAGCTCGGGGTGCGTCGTGCCTCGTGGGGAGCGACCCCGGGGAGGCGATGCGGACTGCGCGCTGAGCGCGTCTTGACGACTAGGAGACCGCTTGGAGCGGCGGTGATGTTTGCCGTTGGACGGCGAGGAGGCGAGCGGTGTGGGCGACTGTCCTCAGCGCCGAGAGGTCGCCGGAGAGGATGGCGTCGTTGACGGCGGTAGCCAGACGTTCGCGCTGCGAGATGGCCGTCTCGCGGTGATAGCGGGTGCGGCACGCGGTGGAGCAGAAGCGGCCTTCCCGAGCGAGCTCGGTGGCCTTAGCGCACTGGGCGCACTTGACGAGGTGTGGCATAGGGCGTCCCTTTCGGCGGCGCGGGTCAGCCGTTCGAACGGCTAGAGGGCAAGCAAAAGGCCCCGTCGGCCAAGACCGGCGAGGGCATAGAACACCATGGGGGTTCACTTGAGAAGACCGCCTGTGCGCTCACGCCGAGGCTCGGAATCACGCGGGATCGATGGCGCTGGGCTCTTGAGCTCACAGGGAGTTGTCAGGCGAGGAGGGCGCGGCGACGCTCGGGGATGACGGAGTGACGGAAAAGTTCGTCACTCCTTATTACTTGTAGAAGAGAGAGAGCTCTCGAGGGGGGAATAGGGAGTGACGAAGTGAATCGTCACTCCGTCACTTCGGGCGGCATTTCTTGCCCCATCGGGCTCAGCCCGGCGCACCTAGAGCTTGATCCTCAGACGACTCGGTGCCTCCGGCGTCGCCAGCGACGACTCGTCGAGGAGATCCAGATCGTGCGTCGGCACTCGCTCGGGGTCCCACTGGATGAAGATGTGATCCCGGTCCAGCGGCGTCGGCGTACCTGGGGTGTCGGCGCGTGCGACGGCGACCCACCTGACGACGTCAGAGAGCACGTCGCGGCGCGCGCGGAGGTCGTTGGCGGTGTCGTCCCAGATATCGCGGAGGGTGCGCCCCGTCGGCACCATTGCGACCCTCAGACGTGAGGGGAGCGCGGTCAGCGTGGAGCGCTCCCTCTTGAGCTCGCGTAGCTGGGGGAGGAGGAGTGCCTCATCGGCGTCGTCACGGCCCAGTGCAGCAGTGATGTCGTCGATGGCGCGCTTGATGTCCTCGACGCGTTGGGTGACGTCTGCGGACTCCAGGAACTCCCGCCGCTCGAGCTCCGGCCAGCCCCCGGCGACGCCGAGGAAGTGTGACTCCACGTACTCCTCGACGCGGGCGAAGGAGATGCGCGCCGGAGCCGGGCAGGGGGTCAGGACGTCGGATACCCCGGCGCATCGGAAGTAGCTGGCGTCCCTATCGTCCCGGTCCCGGCGGTGGGCGTAGAGGCGGCGTCCGCATTCTTGGCAGTGGAGCACGCCGGTCAGCCAGGAGACCATACGGCGCGGCTGTTCGCGCCCCGGAGCCTTGAATCGTGCCTGGAGCCGTGTAAACGTGTCGGCGTCGAGGATCGGCTCCCAGCGGGTAATAGGCAGACCTGACGCATCGCGGACGACGCCGTCGGTCATCTTGGGCTTGCCGTTCTCGTCGAGCACGGGGTCGCCTTCAGGCCCGAGGATCGGCTCAGCCCGCGTCGTGCGTCCGATGAGCGTCTCCGAGCGCCAGAGGTTGCGAACGGTCGTGGCCCGCCATGCGCCTCGGAAGGCTTGCTCGCGGCCTTTCCCCGTCTTCACCGTCTCCGGTTCGTCAAAGTTGGGGGCATCGATGTCGACGCCGTTTTGTCGCCGTCGTCGCGCTTCGCTTTGAGGGGTCGGGACGCTGTTCTCTGCGAGCCACTTGGTCGCATCGCCGAGAGTCGTCCCTGCGATGAGCTTGTCGGCGACCTGGCGGGCGATTTCAGCCTCGTAGTGGTCGGGGACGAGCACCTTTCCTGGTCCGTGTGGCGACTTGATGGGGCGATAGCCGAACGGAGCGCGGGCTCCTAAGAACCGTTGATTTTCGGGCTCGGTCTGTCGGAGGTGGAAGGCGCGGGCCGCACGGATTCGATCTCGTGTGTTCTCTGCCTCCATGGCGGCGACCTCGGCGAGGACTCCGGCGACCATGCGCCAGGTGCTCTGGTCAGAGCGGAGACCGCTGTTGTGCGCGATGAAGAGGAGGCCAGGACGAGCGTTGAGGGTCTCGATGAGCGCCGCGACGGCGGGGAGTCCGGACCGTGCCCATCGGTCGAAGGCCCAGACGAGGAGGGTGTCCGCCTCGCCGGAGCGGAGAAGGGAGAGGGCGCGCTCAGCGTTTGGGCGCTTGACGGTGCCGGAGACCCCGTCGTCCTCGATTACAGTGACGACCTCCCAGCCCTCGCGGTCCGCGAGCTCCCTCAAAGCGGCCTCTTGTCGCTTGAGTGCGACACTCGTGTCCTTGGTGCGGCTGATGCGCTGGTAGATGACGGCGCGGCGCATGCGAGGCATGTTCTCTCCGGAGCGATTTAGAAGCGGGAATATTAGACGTTACTTGACGAAGCAGCGGAATTCTCGAGAGTGGCGCTCGACGCACTGCGGCAGCCGCTCGAGTCCGGCGTCATCGAGGTGAGTCGATCGGGCGTCACCGCACAGTTCCCCGCACGCTTCCAACTGGTCATGGCGCTCAATCCGTGCCCGTGCGGCAATTACGGGGTGCGCGGTGCGGAATGCACATGTCCGTCGTTGGCGATCCGGAGATACTCGACCAGACTCTCCGGTCCGCTTCGCGACCGGGTCGATATCGAGCTGCATGTCTCGCGCGTGTCTGCTGCTCGGGCCATGATCGGCGACCGTACGGAGGTGACGAGCGAGCGAGCTCGAGCGAGAGTCATGCAGGCGCGTGAGCGGGCGGTCTCGCGGTGGCGGGGGACACCGTGGGTCCGCAACAGCGACGTTCCGGGCGCCCGATTGAGGCAACTCGATCTGCGGATCGCCGCAGAGGCAAGGGCGCCACTGGATAGGGCTCTCGAGCGGGGAGCTCTCACTCTTCGCGGCTATGACAGGGTTCTGCGGCTGGCTTGGACCATGGCGGACCTCGCAGAGGTCGACAGTCCAGGCCGGGAAGAAATAGGACGGGCACTGTTCTTGAAGAGGGGATACCTATCGTGATCGAGTCTTTCAGAGGCGATGCGGCGGTGCGACGATCGCTGCGACAGGTGCGACCGGTCGATGACCTGGACGAGGCGCTGGCGCGAGTGTCGTGGTCAGTCCTCACCGAGCCGGGGGACGGAGTCGCCGGAGCGCTCATCGCGGAGCGGGGCGCAGTGGCATCACTGGGGCTGGCGATCGGCGGAGGGGCCGTGGCGAGTTCGGAGGTCAGTGAACGGGCTCTCGCCGAGGGACGAGCCAGGTGGATGGTCCGCGCGGATGCGCGCAGCGTTCTCGATGCGATCCGTGCAGCAGCCGAGGTCGGCGCTCGGCTGCTTCTGCCGGGGGACGACCTCTGGCCGAGATCTCTCGACGACCTTGGGGTGCATGCGCCGACAGTGCTCTGGGTTCGCGGAGACCCGGCGCTGCTCACGGCTCCGAGCCGAGTCGCGATCGTCGGCGCGAGGGCGGCCAGCGGTTATGGAGAGATGCTCGCCGGTGACTTCGCCGGCGAGCTCGCAGCCAGCGGAACGGTCGTCGTATCCGGCGGAGCGTACGGCATCGACGGGGCAGCCCATCGGGCCGCCCTCGGCGTGAGCGGCAAGACCGTGGCCTTCCTCGCCGGGGGAGTCGATCGCGCGTATCCCCAAGGCCATCAGCAGCTGCTGCGGAGAATCGTGGAGACCGGAGCCGTGGTGAGCGAAGTGCCCTGCGGCACCGCGCCGACGAAGTGGCGATTCCTCTCGCGCAACAGACTCATCGCCGCTCTCGGCGACGCGACGGTCGTGGTGGAGGCAGGGTGGCGGAGCGGTTCACTGAACACCGCAGGACACGCGGCTGCGCTCGGACGGCCGCTCGGTGCGGTGCCTGGGCCTGTGACCTCCGCATCGTCGGCCGGCTGTCATCGGCTTCTTCGTGAATACGACGCGAGATGCGTCACGACCACCGCCGAGATACGCGAGTTGTGGGGTGACGCCGCACCCGGGACGACCGTTGGCGGAGCCACGGACCCGGATCGGTCTCGGGTGCTCGACGCCCTGAGCAGTCGCTCCGCACGACCCGTTCTCGAGCTGTCCCGAAGATCGGGGCTCGCTCCCGAGAGGATCGGTGCCCTCCTCGGGCTCCTGGAGCTGGATGGGATTGTCACGCGCGTCGAGAGCGGATGGCGGAAACGGCCGGACGGAGAGCGGCGCGGCTGACACCGCGCGGATTCGCGCTCCTGCACACTTGATCCATGCAGTTCCAGGCAGCAGCACACGCCTTCACCGAGCATCTCTCCCGAGTGCGTCGGCTGTCTTCAGCGACTGTGCGGGCCTACCGATCTGATCTCCGTGATCTCGCGGAGACCGTCGGCGATCGCGAGCTCGAAGACGTCACACTCGAGACACTGCGCGACTGGCTGTGGCGCGCGACTCAACGGGGGGACGCGCGGTCAACACTCGCGCGGCGCGCCGCGGCGGCGCGGTCGTTCTTCAGCTGGGCGCAGGAGCAGCAGCTCGTCGCACACGATCCGAGTCTCCGGCTGGTAGCCCCGAAGCGGGGGCGGACGCTGCCCGTCATCGCCTCTCAGGACGCGATGACGACTCTTCTCGAGGCGCAACGGCACGCCGCCGCCGCCGGTGATCCGATCGCGCTCCGCGACCATGCGATTCTCGAGCTGCTGTACGGGGCAGGGATCCGAGTCTCCGAGCTGTGCGGACTCGATGTCGACGATCTGGACCTCGACCGGGGCACGGCGCGCGTGTTGGGAAAAGGCGCGAAAGAGAGGGTGGTGCCCTACGGTGCTCCTGCACGTGATGCCACCGGTGCCTACCTGTCTCGAGGGCGCCCCTCACTCGCCGCACGAGCTGCCCGACCGTCGCCGGCTCTGCTACTCGGCAGTCGAGGCGCGCGGATCGGACCGCGCGCGGTCTATTCGCTCGTCGCCGACGTGCTCGCACCGTTCATCGGGGCGGACACGGTCGGCCCGCATGCGCTGAGACACACTGCCGCGACCCACCTCCTGGACGGCGGCGCGGACTTGCGAGCGGTGCAGGAGATCCTCGGCCATGCCAGTCTCGGTACGACCCAGATCTACACCCACGTGTCCGCCGAACGGCTGACCGCGACGTATCGCCTCGCACACCCGCGCGCCTGAACACCCGGTCGCCGATTCACGGGGTCGCGCAGCAGGGGAGCAGTACCGCCCTGGGTACGGTGCCGAAGAGGAGCAACGGGTTGATGTACGCGCCATCCATTCGCACACCGAGGTGCAGAGTGCCGGGCGCCGCGTGGCCACCGGCAGCCACGGTGCCGATCACCTGCCCCGATGAGATCGCGTCTCCCGGCGAGAGCTCGGAGGACAACGGCTCGAACGTCGACACGTAGCCACCGGGGTGCTCGATCGTGATCAGAGGCCTGTCGACGACGGTTCCGCGGAATGCGATCGTCCCGTCGGCGGGAGCGCGGATCACAGCCCCCGGCGTCGTCGCGAGGTCCATCCCTCGATGGCCGGCACCGTACTCGTGCGCGGGAGCGCGATACGGCGACGCGATCGCGCGGCGCTCATCGGTCGGCCAGAGCCAGACGGGATACCTCTCACCTTGCGCGGATGACGCGTGCGCACGCGTCGGGATCGGAGCGACAAGAATCAGGGCGACCAGCAGAAGAAAGGCGATGGTCGCGCGTGCGCGGGAGTTCATGAGGCAATGGTCCGTCGCTCCCGCCGGCGGAGGGACGCGTCATCGCAACCCCCGCGATCCATGTGGGGAAAACATGGCTTCGGTGCATCGTGCAGGAGGAGTGAGGCCGCCGCATCCTGTATGCTGTTGGAGCACCTCGATCTCGGGGTGACTACGCGTGCCCAGAGCGACTTCGGTCGTGGCATCCACTCCCACTGGTCCTGATTCCACTCAGGCGGGTGTGCGCCGGGCACCAGGGAGTTCGGTCGTCCGATCGACTCGACAACCTCAAGGGCGCAGAATCGCGCCGGAACAAGGAGACGACCATGGCTGTGGTCACCATCCGCCAGCTGCTCGACAGCGGCGTGCACTTCGGACACCAGACCCGTCGGTGGAACCCGAAGGTCAAGCGCTTCATCCTCACGGAGCGCAGCGGCATCCACATCATCGACCTCCAGCAGTCGCTCGGCTACATCGACAAGGCCTACGACTTCGTCAAGGAGACCGTCGCGCACGGCGGCACGATCCTCTTCGTCGGCACGAAGAAGCAGGCGCAGGAGATCCTCGCGGAGCAGGCCACGCGCGTCGGCCAGCCCTACGTCAACCAGCGCTGGCTCGGTGGACTCCTCACCAACTTCCAGACCATCGCGAAGCGTCTCGCTCGCATGAAGGAGCTCGAGGAGCTCGACTACGAGAACCCGGCTGCCTCGGGCTTCACCAAGAAGGAACTCCTTCTCAAGAAGCGCGAGCTCGACAAGCTGCACAAGTCGCTCGGTGGTATCCGCAACCTCACCAAGACGCCGTCCGCTCTCTGGGTCGTCGACGCCAAGCGCGAGCACCTCGCCATCGACGAGGCCAAGAAGCTCGGCATCCCGGTGATCGGCATTCTCGACACCAACGCCGACCCGGACGACTTCCAGTACCCGATCCCCGGCAACGACGACGCCATCCGCTCCGTCTCGCTGCTCACCCGCATCATCGCGGATGCAGCGGCAGAGGGCCTGCAGCAGAAGCACAACCCCGAGACGGGTGACGCTGAGCCGCTCGCCGACTGGGAGAAGGAGCTCCTCGAGGCTCCCGTCCAGGAGTCGGCTGACGCCGCAGAGGTCGATGACGCCGCAGCTGACGAAGCTGCCACCGTCGAGACCCCCGCTGCCGACGAGACCGCTGCTGACGAGGCCGGCGCCGAGGCGCACGACGAGGCCATCGCTGCCGCTTCCGGCGAGGAGACCGCTGAGGTCGCCGCCGCCGAGGCAGCAGACGCCAAGTAATTCCGCGACCACCACACACATCACGAAGCAAGGAGCCACCACACATGGCCAACTTCACCATCGCCGACCTCAAGGCGCTGCGTGAGCAGCTCGGAACGGGAATGGTCGACACCAAGAAGGCGCTCGAGGAGGCCGACGGAGACGTCGAGAAGGCCACCGAGATCCTGCGTCTCAAGGGTGCCAAGGGCAACGCGAAGCGTGCCGACCGTTCGACCAGCGAGGGCCTCATCGTCGCTCGCGAGCAGGACGGCGCAGTGACGCTGATCGAGCTCGCCTGCGAGACGGACTTCGTCGCGAAGAACGAGCGCTTCATCGCACTGGCCGACAAGGTCGCCGACGCTGTCGCGGCCGTCAAGGCCGACTCGGTCGAGGCCGGACTCGCCGCCCAGGCAGGCGACAAGAGCGTCGAGCAGGTCATCTCGGAAGAGGCTGCGATCATCGGCGAGAAGGTCGAACTTCGTCGCGTTCGCACGATCACCGGCGACAACGTCGAGGTCTACCTGCACCGCACGAGCAAGGACCTCCCGCCGCAGATCGGCGTCGTCGTCGCCTACACGGGTGACAACGCCGAGACCGCTCGCAGCATCGCGCAGCACATCTCGTTCGCGAACCCGTCGTACCTGTCCCGCGAGGACGTCCCGGCTGACGCCGTGGAGAAGGAGCGCGAGATCGTCACCGAGATCTCCCGCAACGAGGGCAAGCCGGAAGCGGCTCTGCCCAAGATCGTCGAGGGCCGTGTCTCCGCGTTCATCAAGCAGGTCGCACTGCTCGAGCAGGACTACGCGAAGGACAACAAGCTCTCCGTCGCCCAGGTGGCGAAGGACGCCGGTATCACCGTGACGGACTTCGCGCGCTTCAAGGTCGGCGCGTAACACCGTCGAAGGGGTTCGGATCACATGATCCGAACCCCTTCTTCATGCCCAGAAGGCACTATCTTGAATCGGGACGAGAGGAACACCCCCATGACCGAAGGCAACGGACGCCGTCGCGTTCTCCTGAAGCTCTCCGGTGAGGCGTTCGGCGCCGGACAGCTCGGCGTCAACCCCGACGTCGTCAGCCAGATCGCCCGTGACATCGCCGCGGCCGTCGACCGCGTAGAGATCGCGATCGTCGTCGGCGGCGGCAACTTCTTCCGCGGAGCGGAACTCAGCCAGCGCGGAATGGACCGGGGGCGAGCCGACTACATGGGCATGCTCGGCACGGTGATGAACGCCCTCGCGCTGCAGGACTTCCTCGAGCAGGCCGGAGCGCCGACCCGCGTGCAGTCCGCGATCTCGATGACGCAGGTCGCCGAGCCGTACATCCCGTTGCGGGCCGAGCGGCACATGGAGAAGGGCCGCGTCGTCATCTTCGGCGCCGGAGCGGGCCTCCCGTACTTCTCCACCGACACGGTCGCCGCGCAGCGCGCGCTGGAGATCGGGGCGCAGGAGGTGCTCGTGGCCAAGAACGGCGTCGACGCCATCTACACCGCGGACCCCAACAAGCACGCCGACGCCGAGCGCATCGAGCGCGTGACCTACCGCGATGCCCTTCAGCGCGGCCTCAAGGTGGTCGACTCGACCGCGTTCAGCCTCTGCATGGACAACAACATGGACATGAGGGTGTTCGGCATGGAGCCGGCGGGCAATGTCACGCGTGCGCTCCTCGGAGAGCCGATCGGCACTCTCGTCACCGCCTGAGTCCCTGACGGTGCTCACGCGCCGCGCCAGATAGAATTTCAGAACACCCCGACGATAGGAGTCACCGTGATCGCGGATGTCCTCGCTGAAACCACCTCCCGTATGGCACGAGCGGTCGAGGCCGCCAAGGAGGACTTCTCCACGGTGCGCACGGGTCGCGCCAACCCGCAGCTCTTCCAGAAGGTGCTCGTCGACTACTACGGAACGCCGACGCCGCTCGCCCAGCTCGCCTCTCTGGCGAACCAGGAGGCGCGCACCCTCATCATCACTCCCTACGACAAGAGTGCTCTGAAGGGGATCGAGCAGGCGATCCGGGACATGCCGAACCTCGGCGCGAACCCCACGAACGACGGCAACCTCGTCCGCGTGACGATGCCCGAGCTCACGGCTGAGCGCCGCAAGGAGTACGTCAAGCTCGTCAAGACCAAGGCCGAGGACGCCAAGGTGCACGTGCGCGGCATCCGTCGCAAGGCCAAGGACGAACTCGACGGTCTCAAGAGCGAGCTCGGAGAAGACGAGATCTCTCGCGGAGAGAAGGAACTCGACGCCCTCACGCGCCAGCACGTCGACCTCATCGACGACGCACTCAAGCGCAAAGAGGCTGAGCTCCTCGAGGTGTAGGCGGCATGTCCGACGAACGCACCGATGACGGCACCGACAAGCCGCAGACGCGCCGGGAGGCGCGCGACTCGTCGACCTCGACCGGCGCCATCCCGCTGGTCGACGGCGCCTTCCCGGCGTTCGACGCGACGAGCATCCCGCCACGTCCACCTCTCCCCGCCGAGGAGCGCGCGATGACGGAGCCCCCGTTGGACACAGCTGATCACAACGCGATCAGAGAGCAGTGGCGTGCCGCACGCGACGAGTTCGGGACCCACGTCACGAATGCTCGCGGGCAGCTCGACCAGGCGAACGAGCGCATCAAAGAGCGCACAGGGCGTGACCTCATCCTCGCGACGCTGATCGGGCTGGCGTTCGGCGCCGCCCTGCTCGCCTCGCTGCTGTTCATCAAGGTCCTCTTCGTGCCGTTCGCGTTGGCAGCGGCGCTGCTCGGGGTGTACGAGCTCTCGCTGGCACTGCGCGCGTCCGGGCGGCGGATCGACGTGATCGCTCAGTTCGTAGCGGCGACGCTGCTCGTGCTGTCCGCGTTCTTCCTCGACCTGTGGTTCGTCTGGGTGATGCTGTTCTTCGCCGTCGCATTCGTGATCGTGTGGCGGTTGGTCGCCCAGATGGTCGCCAAGGACGGGAGAACCTACGGCGACGTGCTGACGGATGCCGTCATCGGAGGCTTCGTTCAGATCTACGTGCCGTTCCTCGCGGCGGTCGCCCTGATCCTGCTCAAGCAGGAGGGTGGCCAGTGGTGGGTGCTGAGCTTCATCGCCATCGCCGTCGTGGCGGACACCGGCGCGTATGCCGCCGGGCTGGCCTTCGGCCGGCATCCGATGGCCCCGCGAATCAGTCCCAAGAAGACGTGGGAAGGGTTCGGTGGAGCCGTGGTGGGTTCCATCACGGCGGGTGTCCTCCTCGCGATCTTCCTGTTGCACCTGCCGTGGTGGATCGGCGTGATCTTCGGCGTCGCCATCCTGCTGTCCGCGACCCTCGGCGACCTCGGCGAGTCCATGCTCAAGCGTGATCTCGGAATCAAGGACATGAGCTCCTGGCTGCCCGGTCACGGCGGGCTCCTCGATCGACTCGACAGCATCCTTCCGTCGACGGTGCCCGCGCTGTGCCTGTATTTCCTCTTCTCCTCCTGGGTGGTGCTGTGATGGTCTCCGACGACGTGCGAACATCGGACGGTTCGGTTCAGCCTCCGGCCGCGTTCTCTGTGACGACCGGTCGCGTGCGCGGCTATCACCGCGCAGCGGTCGACACGTTCCTGGCAGCCGCTCGGGCTGCATTCGAAGGCGACGCGGACGATCTCGGCGCAGCTGACGTACGCGTGGCGTCCTTCCCGCTCGTGAAGAACGGCTATGTCGTGGCAGAGGTCGATGCGGCGCTCGGGAGAGTCGAGGACGCGCTGGCGGCTCGCGCGCGTGACCGGGCCGTCCGGTCGCAGGGCGCGGGGGCATGGGTCGAGCAGGCACGAGACGATGCCCAGATCATCCTCGACCACCTCGCGCGTCCGAAGCGTCAGCGTTTCGCGCGCACGGGCGTCCTCACCTTCGGGTATCGCATCGACGAGGTCGACCATGTGGGCACCCGCATCGCCCGCTATCTGCGAGACGGCGAACCGCTGACGGCCGAGCAGCTGCGTTCGGCGGCGTTCCGCATGCAGCGCGGCGGGTACCGGGAAGAGCAGGTGGATGCCCTTCTCGACGCTACCGTCGATGTGATCCTGGCGGTTCGCTGAGCGTTCTGATGGCCGACTCACGCCTCACCGGGTAGACTGCCACTCATCGTGAACTCCCGAAACGACATCACACCTCATCGCAATGACGTCACGCCGGTGCCTGCGTCGGCGGCGCTTTCGGCGCGCAGCGGTAGCCGCCGACGGGGCGTCGTCGGTTTCGTCAGCGCCCTCGCGGTCGTGGGTTTCGCGGCCGCGATGGTCGCCCCGACCGGCGTCGCGCTGGCTCAGCAGCCTGAGACGGAAGGCCCCGAGTCGGCGTACTCAGCGGCGCTCACGGAGACGCAGAATCTCACGGTGACCGCAGAGGGTGCCGCTATCGCACCGGTTCAGCGTGGATCGTTCTCGGTCTACGTGACGCCCAAGCCGACTCCCACCCCGACCCCGACGACCGCGTCGTCCGGGTCATCCGGGTCATCGAAACCCGGTCCCAGCGCTCCTCTGTATTACACCGGCGGGGGAGCCCCTGCGGAGTGGATGGCCGCAGCGGGCATCGCGGAGTCCGACTGGGGCTTCGTCGACTACATCGTCTCCCGCGAGAGCGGCTGGAACCCGAACGCGACGAACAAGTCCTCTGGAGCGTGTGGGCTCGTCCAGGCTCTGCCATGCAGCAAGGTTCCCGGCAACGGCTACGACCCGGTGGACAACCTGCGCTGGGCAACCGGATACGCCACGGGTCGATACGGAAGCTGGGCGGGCGCCCACGCCTTCTGGACGAACAACCACTGGTGGTGAGTCGGCCTCATGGCCCGCTCTCGCAGACGCCGTCCGGCGCGCCCTGACACCGACGATTCGCTCGATCGACTCCTCTCGTCCTGGAAGCGCACGGAAGTCCGTCGTGGTTCCGAGTGGACCGTCCAGCCGGTGTCGGCAGCTCAGGCGCTGAAGGAGTACATCTGTCCTGGGTGCGGGCGATCGGTTGTTCCCGGGACCGCTCACCTCGTGATCTGGCGCGCAGACGGGGTGCTCGGTGACGCCGCAGACCTCGCGGCACGCAGGCATTGGCACACACACTGTTGGAGGATTGCGTGAGCATGGAGATCCGTGGACCGATCGAGCTGCCTGCGCGGCGCGAAGACATCGCACTGGAGACCGCAGACGAGCTGACACTGGTCGGGGAGCTGGCGGTTCCCGAGTCGTCGGCGCCCGTGGCCACGCTCGTCACGCTGCATCCTCTCCCGACGGCCGGCGGGTTCATGGACTCGCACATCATCCGCAAGGCTGCCGCCCGTCTGCCTGCGCTGGCGGACCTCGCTGTGCTGCGCTTCAACACGAGAGGGACCACCTCTCCGCGTGGCACCAGCGATGGCGCGTTCGATGGGGGAGAGGCGGAGCAGTTCGACGTCGCGGCGGCGATGGGCTTCGTGCGCGAGCGCGGTCTTCCGCGCCCATGGCTGCTCGGCTGGTCGTTCGGCACCGAACTCGCGCTGAAGTACGGTCGGGAACACGATGTCGAGGGGATCATCCTCCTGTCCCCGCCACTTCACCGCGCCACAGACGCCGAGGTGGCGGAGTGGGCCGACTCCGATGCTGACGTCGTGGTGCTGGTACCCGAGCTCGACGACTACCTCCGCCCGGCCGAAGCACGCGAGCGCTTCTCCGCGATTCCGCATGCGAAGCTGATCGCCGTCGAGGGTGGCAAGCACCTCTGGGTGGGGGAGAGCCAGACTCGGAGAGTCCTCACCGAGATCGTCGCTGCCGTGAACCCGGCAGCTCTTCCGCTGCCGACGGAGTGGCCCGCCGACTAGAGCTCGTTCATGCGAGGGATCAGCACCTGCCGGTAGAGGATCAGGATGCTGGCTGCCACCGGAATCGCGATCAGCGCGCCGAGCAGCCCCAGGAGGCTTCCGCCCGCCAACGCCGCGACGACGACGACCGCTCCGGGTACGGACACGGCCCGGCTCATGATGCGCGGCGAGATCACGTACGCCTCGATCTGCATGTAGATGAGGTAGTAGATGGCGGCGGCGATCGCTGTCGCCGGTGATCCCAGGCCGGGGATCAGGCACACGAGCACGATGATGGTCGACCCCGTGAGGGTGCCGACGAGTGGAATCAGTGAGAAGAAGAAGGCGACGACGGCGAGCACGGCCGGGAACGGCGCATCGATGATCGTGAGGAAGATCATGCTCAGGATGCCGTTGATGACGCCCTGGGAGACCTGGCCCATGACGTAGTAGCCGACCGAATCGGTGATCTGCTCGGCCAGGTCGATGAAGCGCTCGCGCTTGGATGCAGGAGCGAGCTGGTAGACGGCGCGCTTGAGCGACGGTGTCGAGGCGGTCAGATAGATCGTCAGGATGAGGATGATGAACGCGCCGAACAGTCCGCTCAGCAGTGCCCCGCCGGCGGCGAGCACGCCCTGCCCGATGGACCCCCCGATCTGGGCGAGGTTCGTCTCCAGCCAGTCGGTCACATAGGCGAAGACGTCATCCACCTTGAGATTGGGGAACGTGTCGACCATCCACTGGCGCAGGTCGAGGAGAAATGTCCCGCGTTGGACGATGGCCGTGATCTCGGCGATGAGCTGCGAGATCTGGTCGACCAGCACGGGGATGACGATCAGGATGATCCCGGCGAAGATCCCGAGCACCGCGAGGATCGTGATGAGCACGGCGAGCCAGCGGGGGAGACGCCTGCGCTCGAGGAAGGAGACGAGCGGATCCAGGCCGAGACTGAGGAAGAGAGCCGTACCGACGTAGAGCAGCACGGTCGACAGGCTCTCCACGCTTCCGATCAGCAGGATTCCCAGTCCCACGCCGAGCGTCGCCACGAGGGCGGTGCGGAACGGGTTGTGGATCTTCATCGTTGCTCCTCGGAATGGGGGACTCTGCAAGCGTATCCACCGCACCACGACCGGCCGGGACGACGTGCCGCACGTGGTGCCGCATGCCCCTCGTGGGCAACACACAGGTGATTTCGCTAGTCTGAAATGTCGAGTGTTGCGACTCGGGCGTGCGTCCGGGCCGTGTGAGGAGACTATTCGTGCGTTTCGTATGGGCCGTCGTGGCCTTCGTGCTGGCTGCGGGACTGATCGCTGCGGGCATCGCGCAGCGAACCATCTTCATGGGTCCGTCGACTCAGGAAGTCTCAGTCGCTGCAGAGGAACCCGCCCCGTTTGTGCTGATGGACGGCGACGTCCTTCGTGAGCACCCGGGATCTCAGACCTTGCTGGTGCGCGGAGAGGGCGAGATCTTCGCCGCCTATGGCCGCACCGCCGACATGGAAGCGTGGCTTGCCGACTCGTCGTACAACCGCGTGACGGTCGGCGACGATGGTGACCTGGAAGTCGAGCTGGTCCCCGCCGGATCAGCACCGGAAGGTGATGGGGCCTCCGAAACCCCCGCCCCTGCCGAGACACCGGCCGCGGCCGAGACCCCGGCACCGGCGGAGACGCCCGCCGAGGGCGATGCAGCCGCAGAGCCGGGCCGCAACCCCGCCGGCTCCGACCTCTGGCTGGACTCCTTCACCGAGACCGACACACTCATCGCAGACAACATGCAGCTGCCCGAGGGCGTGAGTCTGATCATCGCGTACGACGGCACCGCCGACGCACCGGACGACATCGTGGTGTCCTGGCCGCTGGACACGTCCACCCCTCTCGCCGGACCGCTCATGGCGGCGGGCGCGGCGATGCTTCTCGTCGGACTCGTGCTCTACGTCCTCGCGATCCGGCACCAGCGTCGCGGGCGAGGACCGCGGCGCAAGGGCCCCGGCCCCCTTCCGGCCACCGAGCCGATCGACGTGGCTCAGCTGCCGCCATCGGAACGCGCGGCGATCGACGACACCTCGACCACCGCTGCCGGGGATGAGCCCGGTCGGACCGGCGCAGACTCCGACGCGGCAGCCGCCGGTGACCCGGGGGCAGTCGACGCCGCCGGTCCGAAGAACCCAGACCCCGATCGGAAGACGGAGATGCGTGCGCGACCTGTGAACCGTCGACGGCGCCTGCTCGCGGTCCCCGCCCTCGCCGTGACTGCGTTGCTCGCGAGCGGCTGCTCGCCTGACTCATGGCCGCAGCTCGGAGAGGGAACGCCCTCGCCGTCTCCCAGCGCGACGGTGATCGCCCCGGACAATCAGAAGCCCCCGGCAGTGACGGAGGCTCAGGCGAAGCGGATCCTGCAGGAAGTGTCGACGACCCTGTCCGACGCGGACGCGTCGATGGACATCGCTCTGGCCGGCACTCGTCTGGACGGCCCGGCGCTCACGGCTCGCACCACCGAGTACGCGCTTCGGACAGCTCTTCCGGAGACCGCACCGCCCGCCGCACTCCCGACCGATGACGTCGAGGTCGTGCTTCCCGAAGCCACCGACCGGTGGCCGCGCACGGTGCTCCTGCTCTCGAAGAGCGCTGACGACGACACCGTTCCCCCCGTCATCCTGACCATGACGCAGCAGGATCCGTGGTCGAACTACAAGGTCACGAACATGGCCGAGATGTCTGCGGATGCCGTCTTCCCCGACGTGGCTGCGTCGTGGCTCGGCACCTCGCTCGTTCCCGACGATTCCGCATTCCTCAGCATCCCGCCGGGAGAGCTTGCGGAGACCTTCGCCGACGTCGTCGACGCGGGCGAGGCCAGCCCTTCGTACGGCATGTTCGACGAAATCTCGCAGAACCTCGCCCAGTCGATTCGCGACAGCCGGCAGGCGGTCGTGCAGACGCTGGCGGACAACGGAGCGGCGGAGACTTCTCAGACCGCCTTCGACATCCTCCCGGCCGATTCCGAGCCGGTCTCGATGACCACGCTGGACAGTGGTGCGATCGTTGCCGTCTCGCTCATCGACACCGAATCGGTCACCCCGACGTCACCGGACGCCGTCATCCGACTGGAAGACGCGAATCCGCAGGCGAAGGCGCTGACGGGTGTCACGGAGTCCGCGAAGGGCTTCACGACCAAGTACGAATTCCAGCTGTTCTTCTCCGTTCCCGCGCAGGGCTCGACGGAGCAGATCCGACTCATGGCGGTCCGACAGGACCTACTCTCCGTCGAGGTGATCAAATGACCGATATCTCTCCCGCCGCGCTCCGTGGAGCCGTCGACCTCTCCTCTCTGCGAAACCGGCCCGCGGCTGCTGCCGCCGGAGCGCAGAGCCCTGCTCCCGGGGCCGTGGACATCGTGGTCGATGCGACCGACGAGTCGTTCGGTCAGATCCTCGAGCTCTCCCGGACAGTGCCGGTGGTCGTCGACCTCTGGGCCGAATGGTGCGGGCCGTGCAAGCAGCTGAGCCCCATCATCGAGAAGGTGACGCGTGAACTCGGCGGCAGGGTGCTTCTCGCGAAGGTCGATGTCGACGCCAACCCGCAGCTGGCCCAGGGATTCCGCGCGCAGTCGATCCCGATGGTCGTGGCACTCATCGCCGGTCAGCCGGTTCCGATGTTCACCGGTGCAGTGCCCGAGCAACAGGTCAGAGAGGTCTTCGCGCAGCTGCTTCAGCTCGCTGCTCAGAACGGGGTGACGGGCACGTTGAACGTCGGAGAGGCGCCCGAGGGCGAGCAGACGCCGGAGGAGCCGCCGATGCCGCCGCTGCACGCGGAGGCTTTCGCCGCGATCGAGAACGGCGACTACGCCGCGGCGGTCGTGGCATACGAGAAGGCTCTCGCGGAGAATCCGCGCGATGAGGATGCGATCGCAGGCCTGGGCCAGGTCCGTCTGCTCGACCGCGTCCAGAAACTCGATCTCCAGGATGCTCGGGCCGCGGCCGCAGCCGGACCCCTGGACATCCAGGCCCAGTTCGATGTCGCCGACCTCGACCTCGCGGGAGGCCATGTCGAAGATGCGTTCGGAAGGCTTCTCGACCTGTTCGCCCAGCTGCCCTCGGATGAGCGAACGCCCGTACGGGAACGTCTTCTCGAGCTGTTCGGCCTGATCGGGGTCGCAGATCCACGCGTCATCACCGCGCGCAACAGACTGTCTTCCCTGCTGTTCTGAGCTGAGAGTGCAGCGAGACGGCCCAGGCTCTGTCGGGCCGGGGCCGTCTCGCTGATCGGCAGAGGCTGTCAGCCGCGGCTGATCGTGGGCACGTGCGGGTCGCTCTCGTGGCGCAGCCAGATGGTCGACAGTGCGGGAACCGTGATCGTCGCCACGGCCGGTCCGTCGTCCTCCGAGTGCGCGACGACCATGCCGAGATTGCCGGATCCGCGACCGCCGTATTCTGCGGCGTCCGTGTTGAGGATCTCCTGCCACACGCCGGGGATCGGCAGCGCGAGGCTGTAACCGCTGCGCTCGACGCCGGCGAAGTTGCTGATCACCACGAGACGGCCGCCATGTGCGTCGCGGCGTTCGAAGGCGATGACATTGGGATCCCAGCTCGGGGCGCCGAGGCGTGAGAACGAGGATCCGTCGTTGTCCCGCTCCCAGAGCGGGGCCTGAGCGCGATAGGTGCGGTTGAGCTGTCCGACGAAACCCTGCAGCTGCGCGTGCGACGGCTGGTCGAGGAGCCACCAGTCGAGCTGGCGGGATTCCGACCATTCGGCGAGCTGCCCGAACTCCTGCCCCATGAAGAGGAGCTTCTTTCCGGGGTGACCCCACATGTATCCGAGGTATGCGCGGACATTGGCGAGCTTGTGCCAGTGGTCGCCGGGCATCTTCGAGACGAGGCTGCCCTTTCCATGCACGACCTCATCGTGGCTGATCGGCAGCAGATAATTCTCCCCGAACGCGTAGACGAACGAGAACGTCATCTCACCTTCGTGGTGCGCGCGATACATCGGGTCTCGTTCGATGTACTGGAGGGAGTCGTTCATCCAGCCCATGTTCCACTTGAACCCGAAGCCGAGACCCGCGTGGTCGGTGGGTGCGGTCACACCGGGGAAACTCGTCGATTCCTCAGCGATCATCAGCACGCCGGGGTGCAGGCGGTAGGCGGTTGCGTTGACCTCCTGGAGGAAGCGGATCGCTTCGAGGTTCTCCCGACCCCCGTGGATGTTCGGCTCCCACTCGCCTTCGTTACGCGAGTAGTCGAGGTACAGCATCGAGGCCACGGCATCCACTCGCAGGCCGTCGACATGGAACTCGCTCAGCCAGAACAGTGCGTTCGCGACCAGGAATCCGCGCACCTCAGGGCGGCCGTAGTCGAAGATGAGCGTTCCCCAGTCCTGATGCTCACCGCGACGAGGGTCGGGGTGCTCGTACAGCGGCTGTCCGTCGAACCTCGCGAGGGCGAACGCGTCTTTGGGGAAGTGCCCGGGCACCCAGTCCATGATCACGCCGATCCCGGCCTGATGCAGCTGGTCGATGAGGTATCGCAGGTCATCCGGGCTGCCGAAGCGACTGGTCGCCGCGTAGTACCCGCTCACCTGATAGCCCCAGGAGCCGCCGAACGGATGCTCGGCGAGCGGCATGAACTCGATGTGCGTGAAACCGGCCTCGGTGACGTGTGCGATCAGCGGTTCTGCGGCATCGCGGTAGCTCAGGCCTCCGCGCCAGGAGCCGAGGTGCACCTCGTAGACCGACAGCGGCTGAGCGACCGCGTGAGTCGCTGCCCGGCGGGTCATCCACGCGCCGTCTGACCATGCGTAGTCCGACCGCGTGACCACCGACGCGGTCTCGGGCGGCACTTGCGCGGCCTGCGCCATCGGGTCGGCCTTGAAGATCCAGGAGCCGCCGCGGGTGCGGATCTGATACTTGTATGTCGTTCCGACGGCGAGATCGGGGATGAACAGCTCCCAGACGCCACTCACGCCCATCGAGCGCATCGCGTGCGCTTCGCCGTTCCACCCGTTGTGATCTCCGACGACTCGCACGGCTGTGGCGTTCGGGGCCCAGACGGCGAATGCGACGCCGTCTTCGGCGTCTGCGACCGTCGCGTGCGCACCCAGCACCTGCCACAGCCGCTCGTGCCGCCCTTCGGCGATCAGATGGAGATCGACGTCGCCCAGAGTCGGGAGGTGCCGGTACGGGTCGCCGGTGATCGTCTCGTCGTCGTCGCCGTACGCGGTGGCGACGCGATACGCCACCGGGGCACCGTCGTGCTGGGCCTCCCAGATGCCGTGTGCGACGTGATCGAGCTCCAATCGGCTCCCGTCCTCGAAGACGGCTGCGACCGAGGACGCGAGAGGTCGGCGAGCGCGGATCACCGTGACGGTCCGGTCACTCGCATCCGTGAACGGGTGGGAGCCGAGCACCGCGTGCGGGTCGTGATGGGCGCCGGCTGCGACAGCCGCCCAGTCCGGTGATGTAGTGGCATCTTCGACGTAGCTCATGCTCGTCTCCTCACCTTCAGAATGTGCACCGGCTCGGCGAAGGCGTCGAGGCGCACGTAGTTGTGATCGGCCCACGTCCACACGGCACCGGTCAGGAGGTCCTCCACCTCGAACGGCTCGCCAGGTGGTACGCCCCAGATCGTTGTGTCGAGGTGCACGGTGGTCTCACGCACGGAGTGCGGATCGACGTTGGCGACGACGAGGATCGTATCGGAGTGGCCCGTGCCGGTGAACGCGGCATCGAGGTGCTTGCTGTAGACGAGCACCGAGTCGTCGTCGCTCCAGTGCACGGAGAGATTCCGGAGCTGTCGAAGAGCCGGGTGCTCACGGCGGATCTCGTTCAGTCGGCGCAGGAGAGGCGCAAGCGAGTCACCCGATGCCTCCGCGCCCTCCCAGTCCCGGAACTTGAACTCGTACTTCTCGTTGTCGATGTTCTCCTCGGAACCGGGCCTCGCCACGTTCTCGAAGAGCTCGTACCCGGCGTACACGCCGTACACAGGGGCGGCGGTGGCGGCGATGCAGGCGCGGATCCGATAGGCGGCGCGGCCGCCGAACTGCAGGTACTCCGTGAGGATGTCGTGCGTGTTCACGAAGAGATTCGGCCGCATGTAGTCGCTCGTCTCGTGTGAGACGCTGGTGAGGAACTCCTCGAGCTCCGCCTTGGTGTTGCGCCAGGTGAAATAGCTGTAGCTCTGTTGGAACCCCACGGCCGCGAGCGCACGCATCACGGCGGGTCGAGTGAACGCCTCGGCCAGGAAGATCACGTCCGGGTCCTGGGCGTTCACGGTCGCGATGAGCCATTCCCAGAACTGCAGCGGCTTCGTGTGCGGGTTGTCGACGCGGAAGATCTTCACGCCTTCGCGAACCCAGTGCTGCACGATGCGGAGCATCTCCTGGTAGATACCGGCGGGATCGTTGTCGAAGTTCAGCGGGTAGATGTCCTGGTACTTCTTGGGCGGGTTCTCTGCGTAGGCGATGGTGCCATCCGGGAGAGTGGTGAACCACTCGGGGTGCTCATCGACCCACGGGTGGTCCGGAGAGGCCTGCAGTGCGAGATCGAGAGCGACCTCCAGCCCTTCGTTCTTCGCCGCCCTGACGAATGCGCGGAAGTCGGCCGGCTTGCCGAGTTCCGGGTGGATCGCATCGTGGCCGCCGTCAACGGAGCCGATGGCATACGGTGAGCCCGGATCGCCTGGCTCCGTCGTCAGAGTGTTGTTGCGTCCCTTGCGGTTGGTCGTTCCGATCGGATGGATCGGCACCAGGTAGATGACGTCGAAGCCCATGGCGGCGACAGCGGGAAGACGTTTGGCGGCTGTCCTGAACGTACCGCTCTTGACAGTGCCGTCCTTCAGGCGTTTCGCGCCCTCCGAGCGGGGAAAGAACTCGTACCAGGCACCGACGCCTGCGGCGGTCCGCTCCACGAGCAGAGTGTGCGTGGCAGATGCTGAACGCAACGTCATGAGAGGCCGCTCATGGAAGAGACCGCCCAGCTCGGCGTCGGTCGAGACCGCGGTGGTGGTCTCTGCATCGCCCCCCGCCAGTGCGGTGGCGAGTTCGCTGATGCGTCTGCGCTGAGCCGCAGGGCGATCCTTCTCTTTCGCTGCGCGCGCGAGAAGTTCGGCGCCGAGGGCTGCCATGACCGGCACATCGACGCCCGCGGCGACCTTCACCTCGGCGGCGTGCGCCCAGGTCGCGAAGTCGTCGGAGAACGCCTCGAAGCGAAACGCCCACGGGCCCTGCATGTCCACAGCGACCTCCGCTGCCCAGCGATCGCTCCCATCGAGCAAGGGCGTCAATCGGTGCAGGGACTCCTCGCCGTTCGGGGCCGTCAACCGAAGCTGAACCCCGATCAGGTCGTGCCCTTCACGGAAGGCGACGACGCTGAACGGCACCACCTCGCCGACGAACGCCTTGGGCGCGAAGCCTCCGGGGACGGACGGTGCGCCGCCCACCAGAGGAATTCGCGTCGCGACGAGTCCGTCGCCGTCCGAGACGGCGCCCAGCGGGCGCGACGGGATCTGCGCGGGGCTTCGGAGAGCCTTCGGACTGATGCTGCTCATACGTGCGGCCACCCCCCGAATGTACCGCTCGCGGCGTGAAGCGGGTAGCTCGCGGAGGGCCCCGGCGCGCCGCCGTTCATTCCACGCGGAAGAGTCGCATGGAGGTGCCGGGGATGGGCAGGACGTCGCCGGGGGCGAACACCTCGCCGCCGTCTTGCGGGCGGTCGTCGGCGCTCGACCACAGCGAGACGAAACGCGTCGCCTCCTCGAGGTCGTCGGGCAGACGCACGTCGATGGGCGACTCCGTCCCGTGCACGATGAGGAGGATCCGATTGGCCGATTCGCGATCGGGGGTCGAGGCCGCCACATACTGCAGAGTGCGGTTACCAGGGTCCGTCCACTGCTGGCTCTCCATCGTCTCGCCGTTCTGGTCGAACCAGTCCATGACAGAGGCGTTGGGGATGTGCTCACCGAGTCGGGCGTACCGGCTGGGACGCAGGGCGGGATTCTCGGAACGGAGCTGGATGAGTCGAGCGACGTGTGCGCGCAGGTCCTCCTGCCACGGTTCCGCGTCCCAGCCGAGCCACGTCATCGACGAATCCTGGGCGTAGGCATTGTTGTTTCCGCGTTGCGTCCGACCGACCTCATCGCCGGCCGTGAGCATGGGGATCCCGGCTGACAGCAGCAGGGTGCCGAGCAGGTTGCGCATCGCCTTTCGCCTGGCAGCGAGGATCGCAGGGTCGTCGGTCGGCCCCTCGATACCGTGATTGAAAGCCCGATTCATGTCGGCACCATCGCGATTCTGTTCGCCGTTCGCCTCGTTGTGCTTGACGTCGTACGACACGAGGTCGTGCATGGTGAATCCGTCGTGCGCGGTGACGAAGTTGATGCTGGCCAGCGGCCCCCGAACATCGGCGAAAGTGTTCGACGAGCCGGCGAGACGCGTCGCGAAGCCCCCGATGCCGACCGGAGCGGACGCACGACGCGCATAGTCGATGTCGCTCAGCCAGAAGTTCCTGACCCGGTCGCGGTAGCGGTCGTTCCACTCCATCCAGCCGTTCGGGAAGTTGCCGGTCTGCCAGCCGCCCATGCCGACGTCCCACGGCTCGGCGATGAGCTTGGTGTCGCGGAGGATCGGATCGTTCGCGATGGCGGTGAGAAGCGGGTGCTCGGGCGTATAGGTGTGCGAGCCGTCGCGCGCGATCGCGGCCGCGAGATCGAAGCGGAATCCGTCGATCTGCATCTCCTGCGCCCAGTAGCGCAGCGAGTCGAGCACGAGGCGCGCTCCGGCATCGGTCGAGGTGTCGAGCGTGTTGCCGCAGCCGGTCGTGTCGATGTACGCGCCTGATGCGTCCTGTCGGTAGTAGCTGGCGTTGTCGATGCCGCGCAGACTGGACCGAGGTCCACCGAGGCCCTCTTCCGACGTGTGGTTGTACACGACGTCCAGGATGACTTCGAGTCCGGCTTCGTGCAGCAGTCGCACCATGCCTTTGAACTCGGCGAGAACGGCCTCGGGGCCGCCCTTGCGTGCGTCCTCAGTGGCGTAGGCGTTGTGCGGTGTGAAGAAGTTGAGGGTGTTGTAGCCCCAGTAGTTCGTGAGGCCGCGCTCGAGCAGGCGAGGCTCCGGAACGAACGCCTGGACGGGCAGGAGCTCGATCGAGGTGATCCCGAGCGAGTGGAAGTACTCGATCATCGCGGGATGCGCGAGTCCGGCGTATGTGCCGTGCAGCGCCGGGGGCACATCGGGCTGACGCTTGGTCAGCCCCTTCAGGTGCCCTTCGTAGATCACGGTGCGGTCGAGCGGTATCCGTGGCTTGACGGACTCTCCCCAGTCGAACCCGTCGACGATCACCACGGAGCGCCACTCCTCGTAGCCGTCGCCCTGCGCGAGACCGCGAGCGTAGGGGTCGAGGAGCAGAGTCTCGGGGTTGAACGTGTTCCCCGGCCCGTGTGGCCCTCCGACGCGGATCGCATACCGGGTGCCGGGCTGGAGCAGTTCTGTCGTCACCTCCCAGATGCCGCCGGGAAGGCGCGCGAGATCGACCTGGTCGATGACCCAGTCGAGGTCGGTGGCATCGAAGACGACGAGTTCGATGGAGGACGCGTTCTGCGACCAGACGCGGAGGGTTCCGACGCCGTCGTGAAGGCGCACACCGAGGTTGTCGAGTGCAGTACCGCCGGGCACGGTGATGTCTCGGATCGCGGGCATGAGTACACCATAGAGGTCTGCGCTCGGGTCTCAGGACAGCATGCACTCAGTTCCATGTGCACGCCACTGCGCGGAAAATGGGGGAGAGTGGAGGGATGCAGCACTATCTCGACCACGCCGCGACGACGCCGCTGCGTCCCGAGGCGCGGGAGGCGTGGCTCGAAGCGAGCGAGATGGTCGGGAATGCGTCATCGACGCACGGTGCCGGCCAGGACGCGCGGCGCCTGCTCGAGGAGGCACGCGAGCGCTCGGCCGCAGTGCTCGACTGCGACCCCATCGAGGTCGTGTTCACCTCCGGGGGCACGGAGTCGATCAATCTCGCGCTTCAGGGGTTGTGGCAGGCGCGGCCGGCGGAGTCGGATGCCATCGTTATGCCGGATGCCGAGCACCACGCGACGATGGACACCGTCGAGGCCCTGGTGGCGGCAGGGGCGGTGCTGCGCGCTGTTCCGGTATATCGCTCGGCGGCCATCGACGTGGACGAGTTCACTGCCCAGCTTCCGGGCGCGGCGCTGGCGACCGCGCTCGTCGCCAACAACGAGGCCGGGACGATCAACGACGCCGCCATGCTGGGGTCGTCGACCGCACAGGCGCTCGTTCCCCTCCATCTCGATGCGGTCGCGGTCCTCGGCCACCTGCCTCTGTCGTTCCGCACGCTGAGAGGCGATGCGCCCGACTCGGTCGGTCTTGTCGCGATGAGCGTGGCCGGACACAAGATCGGCGCGCCGGTCGGCGTCGGAGCCTTGGTGGTCGCTCGCACCGCGCGGCTCTCCGCACTCCTTCGCGGCGGCGCGCAGCAGCGCGGACTTCGCGCCGGAACGCAGGACGTGGCCGGTGCCGCGGCCTTCGCCACCGCGCTCGAGCTCGCCGAGTCGGAGCGAGAGACGGAGACCGCGCGGCTGGCGACGATGCGCGATCGGCTGATCGACGGCATCCTGGCGCGGGTGCCGCAGGCCGAGCTTCTGGGAGACGGCTCGCGACGGCTCCCCGGCAACGCCCACATACTGTTTCCCGGAGCGGTGGGGGAGAGCCTGCTCTTCCTTCTCGACATGGCAGGCATCGCCGCGTCGACCGGGTCGGCCTGCCAGGCGGGTGTGGCGGAGCCATCGCATGTCGTGATGGCGATGGGGCGCAGTGAGCAGGACGCGCGCAGCGCGCTCCGATTCACGCTGGGACGCACATCGACGGACGCCGACGTCGATGCCGTCCTCGCATCCATCGGCGAGGCCTACCTGCGGGCTTCCGGCTCCGGCTCAGCCCCACGCTCGTAGACTGGTCCCATGAGGATTCTTGCGGCCATGAGTGGCGGAGTGGACTCCGCAGTCGCGGCCGCACGGGCCGTGGACGCGGGGCACGACGTCGTCGGCGTGCATCTCGCGCTGTCCCGGGCGGGCGGCACGCTGCGCACCGGAAGCCGGGGATGCTGCACGATCGAGGATGCGCTCGATGCGCGTCGTGCGGCCGATCTCCTGGGCATCCCGTTCTACGTCTGGGACTTCTCCGAGCGCTTCCGCGACGACGTGATCGCCGATTTCGTCTCGGAGTACCAGGCAGGGCGCACCCCCAATCCCTGCATGCGCTGCAATGAGAAGATCAAGTTCGCCGCCCTTCTCGAGCGCGCCATCGAGCTCGGTTTCGACGCGGTGTGCACGGGGCACTACGCGACGCTGATCCCCACGGACGCCGGTCTCGAGCTGCACAGAGCCGCGGACAACGCCAAGGATCAGTCCTATGTGCTCGGCGTACTCACCGCCGAGCAGCTCGCGCACACCTACTTCCCGCTCGGAACGACTCCGTCCAAAGCGGTCGTGCGTGCCGAGGCGGAGGAGCGTGGGCTGAGTGTCGCGCAGAAGCCCGACAGCCACGACATCTGCTTCATCCCCGACGGTGACACGCGAGGCTGGCTGGCCGAGAAGGTCGGTACCGCCACCGGTGAGATCGTCGACCGCACGGGCTCCGTCGTCGGCTCGCACGAGGGCGCGCACGCTTTCACGGTCGGTCAGCGCCGTGGTCTGAAGCTCGGCGTCCCGGCGGCCGACGGCAAGCCCCGCTTCGTGCTCGAGGTGCGGCCGGTGTCCAACACGGTGGTCGTGGGGCCGAAGGAGGCTCTCGCGACGCGTGAGATCTCGGGCGATCGATTCAGCTGGGCGGGCGCAGCGCCCGTCGACTCCGAGTTCGACTGCGAGGTGCAGATCCGCGCCCACGCCGAGCCGGAAGCAGCCCGGGCATTCGTCTCGCCCGAGGGCGTGCGCGTCGTTCCCGAGCAGCCGCTCAACGGCGTCGCGCCGGGCCAGACCGCCGTGCTGTACGTCGGAACGCGCGTGCTCGGCCAGTTCACGATCGACCGCACCGTGTCCGCAGTGCCGGTCGACGCATAGCGCCTGCCTCTCGATGTCGGCGCCCGCTCGTAGACTGGCGGGGTGCCGGAGAACATCTCGCTGGAAGACGCCCGTATCGAAGCGGACGAGCTGACCACTCGAATCCTCGAAGCGAAGGACGCGTACTACGGGCGCGACACTTCACTCGTCGACGACTTCACCTACGACGGGTGGATGCACAGGCTCGAAGAGCTGGAGCGGATGCATCCCGAGCTGCAGGGTCAGGACTCGCCCACTCAGATGGTGGGGGCGGCCGAGGCCACCGGGCTCGCCACCATCGAGCACGCGGAGCGGATGCTGAGTCTCGACAACGTGTTCTCGATCGACGGGCTCAGGGATTGGGCCGCCAAGACGCGCGCCTCTGCGGGGCGAGCTGTCGACTGGCTCACCGAACTCAAGATCGACGGCCTCGCGATCAATCTCCGCTACGAGAACGGGCGGCTGACGTCGGCGGCGACGCGGGGAGATGGGCGCGTCGGTGAGATCGTCACCGAGAACGCGCTGCGCCTTCCCGAGATCCCCCTCGAGCTCAGCGGCGAAGGTCACCCTCCCATCGTCGAGGTGCGCGGCGAGGTGTTCATTCCCGTGGCCGCCTTCGAGCGCCTGAATGCCGCACAGGCGGAGTTCCGCGACCGGGCCTACGCCGATGCTCTCGCCCGCTGGGAGGCTCGGAGCGGAGCGAAGAAGCCGTTCGACGAAGAGAAGGCGCGAACTGCTGCGGCTCGACGGTTCCCCTCGTTCGCGAATCCGCGGAACGCGGCGAGTGGTGGCCTGCGTCAGCAGATCGACAAGAAGGACGGGCTCGAACTCGAGGCGGGGATGCTGCGCATCGAGTCGCTCGCGCTGTACGTGCACGGCATCGGGGCCTGGGAGAATCCGCCGGTCGCCGCACAGAGTCAGGTCTACGACAAGCTGTCGGACTGGGGGCTGCCGACCAGCCCGCACACCAGGGTGTGCACGAGCATCGACGACGTGGTTGCGTTCGTCGAGTACTTCGGCGAGCACCGCCACGATATCGAGCACGAGCTGGACGGGATCGTCGTCAAGGTCGACGAGCTGTCCCTTCACGACGAGCTCGGCGCCACCAGTCGGGCGCCTCGCTGGGCGATCGCGTACAAGTACCCGCCCGAAGAGGTGCAGACGAAGCTGCTCGACATCGTCGTGTCTGTGGGTCGCACCGGCAGGGCGACGCCGTTTGCGGTGATGGCTCCCGCCCAGGTCGCGGGGAGCGTCGTCAGGCAGGCGACGCTGCACAACAAGGACGTTGTGAAAGCCAAGGGAGTGCTGATCGGCGACACCGTCGTCCTGCGCAAGGCGGGCGACGTGATCCCCGAGGTCCTCGGTCCGGTCGTCGAGAAACGCGACGGTACCGAGCGGGAGTTCGTGATGCCGATCGAATGCCCCGAGTGCGGCACGCCCCTGCGTCCGATGAAGGAGGGCGACATCGATCTGCGCTGCCCCAACGCGCGCTCGTGTCCGGCCCAGGTTCGCGGTCGTGTCGAGCACATCGGGTCGCGGGGCGCCCTCGACATCGAGGCGCTCGGAGAAGTCACGGCTGCCGCGCTCACCCAGCCGACCTCGCCGGCGACACCGCCTCTCGAGACCGAAGCCGGACTGTTCGCGCTGACGCTCGATGAGATCGTGCCGATCGAGCTCGTCGTGCGCGATGCCGAGACGGGGCTGCCCAAGGAGGACGAAGACGGTCTCGTGAAGACGAGGGCGCCATTTCGACGCAACCCGACCGCCACAGAGAAGAAGTCGGGGCTGGAGGGCCCCCAGCCCTCCTCTCAAGCTGTGACTCTGCTCGCGGAACTCGAGAAGGCGAAGACCAAAGACCTTTGGCGGCTGCTCGTCTCACTGAACATCCGTCACGTCGGGCCGGTCGCGGCGAGGGCGCTGGCGCAGTGGTTCGGTTCGCTCGACGCGATCCGCGCGGCCTCTCGCGACGAGCTCGCCGCTGTGGAAGGAGTCGGCGGCATCATCGCCGACTCCCTGCTCGCGTGGTTCGATGTCGACTGGCACCAGGACATCGTTCGTCGCTGGGCCGAGGCAGGCGTCCAGTGGGCCACGCCCGGTCATCCCGGTCCGGGCGCGGCAGTCGTCCAGGGCGGTGTGTTGGACGGGATCACGGTCGTGGCGACCGGTTCGCTCGACGGGTACACCCGAGATGGAGCGCAGGAGGCCATCCTCAAGGCGGGCGGTAAGGCCGCGTCGAGCGTCTCCAAGAAGACGGACTTCGTCGCGGCCGGTCCCGGAGCGGGGTCGAAGCTGGGGAAGGCGGAGGAGCTCGGCATCCGCATCCTCGATGCCGCTCAGTTCCACATCCTCGTCACGGAGGGGCCGGACGCTCTGGGATGAGGCGATATGGACCGCTGATCGCCGTCTCCGGCGCGATGGCTGTGGGAGACCCGGGCCGCAACCACCTGCGTCTGACGCCTGATGCGCTCCTGATCCGCCACGGCACAGAGAACCGGGGGATCATTTCCTGGTCCCAGGTGCAGCGAGTGATCCTCGACGTGCCCACCACGCGGTTCCGTCTGCCCGGCCTCTTGAGCACGCTCGTCCTCGGCGCCCTGACGTTCCTCGCCGTGTCCGATCTCGGATTCGACCCTGAGGATGGCGCGGTCGAGCTCCTGGCAGACGGGGAAACGTCGATCGCACCGCTGAGCCGTCACCACGTCGGCGGGTACTGGACACCGACGGTGGACGGGGCACACCGGCTGCTGCAGCATCTCATCGACAACCCGGAGCAGAGAGCGTTGCTCGCGCGCCCTGAACAGCTCATCGACGTGGCCGCGCGTCTCGCTCGCCACAGGCCTTCGGGAGCCTGACGCGCAGGCTGGCCCTTCAGGATGGCTGCCCATCGGTGCACGCGAGCGCGCCGTGCCCGGACTTTCGTCCGGGCACGGCGCGCTCGATGCGTTCTACGGCTGATCAGCCCTTGTGTCGGGGCTTGCGGAACGGCTTCTCGCCTCGCTCATCGGTGCGAGCAGGACGGTCGTCACGGTCGTAGCGCGGACGGTCATCGCGGCGCTCGAACCCACCGCGGGCGCCGTCACGAGGGCCGTCGTTACGACGGGCTCCAGGCCCACGGTCGGGCTTGATCTCGATGAGCCGACCCGAGATGCGGGTGTCCTTCAGCTTCTCCAGGACGGACGAATCGAGGTTCGCCGGCAACTCGACGACAGTGAAGTCCGGCCGGATGTTGATCGCGCCGAAGTCATCACGACCCAGGCCGCCCTCATTCGCGAGTGCGCCGACGATCTGACGGGGCTCGACGCGGTGACGGCGTCCGACCTCGATGCGGTACGGCTTGTAGTCGCCGCGCCCACGGCGCTCGCGCGGTTCGCGGGTCTCGCGACGCTCGCGAGTGTTGCTCTCGCGCGGCGGACGGTTGTCGTACTCGACCGCTTTCGACAGGGCGTCGTCGGCCGGGTCGAGCAGCAGAGGAGTATCGCCCTGGGCGACGACAGCGAGCGCAGCTGCGACATCGGCCTCGGGCACATCGTGGTTGCGCACGTAGTGGTCGATGATGTCGCGGAACTTCTCGATGCGGGTGCTATCGCTGAGCGCGGTCGTGATCGCGTCGTCGAAGCGGGCGAGGCGCGTGGTGTTCACGTCGTCGAGGCTGGGCAGCTGCATCTGAGTGGGCTGCTGACGCGTGGCCTTCTCGATCGACTTGAGCAGGTAGCGCTCACGCGGGGTGATGAAGCTGATCGCGTCTCCGGTGCGTCCCGCGCGGCCGGTTCGGCCGATGCGGTGCACGTACGACTCGGTGTCGGTGGGGATGTCGAAGTTGATGACGTGGCTGATGCGCTCGACGTCGAGACCGCGAGCGGCCACGTCGGTCGCGACGAGGATGTCGAGCTTGCTCGCCTTGAGCTGGTTGACGCTGCGCTCACGCTGGACCTGGGGCACGTCGCCGTTGATGGCGGCGGCGGAGTATCCGCGGGCACGCAGCTTCTCGGCCAGCGTCTCGGTCTCGTTCTTCGTGCGGACGAACACGATCATGCCGTCGAAGTTCTCGACCTCGAGGATGCGAGTGAGCGCATCCACCTTCTGCGCGTACGACACCACGAGGTACCGCTGCGTGATGTTGGTGCCGGTGGCGGTCTTCGACTTGATGCTGATCTCTTCGGGCTCACGCAGGTACTTCTGCGCGAGTCGGCGGATCTGCGGGGGCATGGTCGCTGAGAAGAGGGCTACCTGCTTCTCCTCGGGCGTCTGCGCGAGGATCTGCTCGACGTCTTCGGCGAAGCCCATCTTGAGCATCTCGTCGGCTTCATCGAGCACCAGGTACTGCAGCTGGGACAGGTCGAGGGTGCCCTTGGCGAGGTGGTCCATGATGCGACCGGGGGTGCCGACGATCACGTGCACGCCGCGGCGCAGCGCCGACAGCTGCACGCCGTAGCCCTGTCCGCCGTAGACGGGGAGGACGTGGACGCCCTTCATCTTCGACGCGTACGACTCGAACGCCTCGCACACCTGCAGAGCGAGCTCGCGGGTCGGAGCGAGCACGAGAGCTTGCGGGGTCTTCTGGGACACGTCGAGGCGCTCGAGCACGGGGAGCGCGAATGCCGCGGTCTTTCCCGTTCCGGTCTGCGCCATACCGACGACATCGCGACCGGAGAGCAGGGTCGGGATCGTGGCGGCTTGGATGGGGGAGGGGGTCTCGTAGCCGAGGTCCTTGATGGCCTTGAGGACGGGGCCGGTGATGCCGAGCTCCTCGAATCCAGGGGTCTCGGGGGCGTCGGTGGGCACAGCGTCTTCAGGAGTCACTGACCAAGGGTAGCGCTTCGCGGGATTCCGCGCCTGTGAGGGCGCCCTCAGGAGCCGGAAGTCAGAGTGAGCAGTCTCTCCTTGACCTGGCGACGCAGCACCTTGCCGATCAGCGATTTGGGCAGCTCGTCGACGATGAACAGACGCCGCGGAACCTTGTACGGGGTGAGGATGCTGCGCGCATACTCGCGGATCGCTTCGACGTCGACGTCTGCCCCCGCGTCGACGACGATCGCGGCGACGACCTCCTCGCCGGAGTGGTCGCTCGGCAGACCGACCACGGCCGCGTCTACGACCTGAGGATGCTGACGCAGAGCGCTCTCGACCTCGGTGGGGGCCACATTGAAGCCGCCGGTGATGATCAGCTCCTTGATGCGGTCGACGATCCGGATGAAACCCGCCTCATCGACCGTCACGATGTCACCGGTGCGGAACCAGCCGTCGACGAAGACGGCCTCCGTCTCCTCCGGCTTGCCGTAGTAACCGGAGAACACCTGGGGTCCGCGCACCAGGAGCTCACCCGCGGATCCTTCAGGAACGTCGACGGTCGGGTTCTCGGGATCGACGACGCGGCATTCGGTTCCCGGAAGAGGAAGTCCCACGGTGCCGGGCACGCGGTTGTCAGCTACGGGGTTCGCCATCAACACGGGGGAGCACTCGCTGAGTCCGTACCCCTCGACGAGGAAGCCATGCGTCGCCGCCTCGAACGGCACCACGAGTTCGTGCGGCAAAGCCATGGCACCGGAGATCGCGACCTCGATGCCGTCGAGCGAGACATCCTTCGCCTTCGCCGCCGACAGCAGGCGGTCGGCGATCGGGGGCACGAGGGGAAGGAAGGTGGCGGGGTGCTTCTTCATCACGTCGAGCACGAGATCCGGATCGAACTTCGGGAAGAGCACCAGGCGCGCACCCATGGACATCGCGAACGTCAGGCAGAGCGTCAGACCGTATGCGTGGAACATCGGCAGCACCGCGTACACGACGCAGCCCTTGCCGCGCTGGATCGACGGAACCCATGCCTGCGACTGCGCGGCGTTCGCGAGCAGGTTGCCGTGGGTCAGGGCGGCGCCCTTGGGGGTTCCCGTCGTGCCGGACGTGTATTGGATGATCGCGAGGTCGTCGGTGGCGGGCTTCGGGTGCGCGGCAGGGATCGGGGCCGACTGCACCAGCGAGTCCCAGGTGACGGTTCCTCGCACCTTCTCGGTCAGAGCGGCGCGAGACTCACGGGCCTTCGCCACCGGCAGCCGCAGCGCCACACGAGTGAGAAGGGGCATCGCGCGCGTCACGTCGACGGAGATGAGGTTCGTCACGGCGAGGTCGGCGGGGAACTCCTGCACCGTGGCGACGACCTTGTTCCACACGATCGCGTGCTTCGCGCCATGGTCCTCGAACTGCTTCCGCAGCTCGCGCGGGGTGTAGAGCGGGTTGTGCTCGACGGCGACGGCGCCGAGACGGAGCACCGCGTAGAACGCCACGATGTGCTGCGGACAGTTCGGAAGCACGATCGCCACGGGATCGCCCGCCCGCACGCCGAGGTCGCGCAGTCCTGCGGCTGCTCGGTCGATCGCATTCTGCAGTTCTGAGTACGACGTCTCGCGACCGAAGAACTGCAGGGCGGGGGCATCCGGGTAGTCGCGGGCGGACGCGGCGACGATGTCGACCAGCGATCCGGACACGGGGGAGAGGTCTTCCGGGACGCCTGCGGCATAGCTGGCGATCCATGGGCGAGGAGGCTGGTACGAGCTCACCCGCCCAGCATAGGGCGGCTTCGCCGGACTGCAGGGACCCGGTGAGCACGGCAACTAGACTGGGGCCGTGTCTGAAATCACCCCTGATCTTGTGCGTCATCTCGGCGTGCTCGCGCGCATCCAGCTCAACGACGACGAGGTGTCCCGACTCACGGGCCAGCTCGATGCCATCGTCGACAACATCGCGAAGGTGTCGGAGGTCGCAGGCCCCGACATCGCAGCGACGAGTCATCCGATTCCGCTGAGCAACGTCTACCGTCCCGATGTGGTGGGCGAGACCCTCACACACGAGCAGGTGCTCCAGAACGCGCCGGATCAGGCCGACGGCCGATTCCGCGTCACCGCGATCCTGGGAGAAGAGCAGTGAGCGACATCATCCGCATGACTGCGGCGGAGCTTGCCGACAAGCTCGCCAGCCGCGAGATCTCGAGCGTCGAGGCCACTCGCGCTCACCTCGACCGCATCGCAGCCGTCGACGGCGACGTTCATGCCTTCCTGCACATCAACGAGGGTGCGCTCGAGGCGGCCGCCGCTGTCGACGCTCAGCGTGCGGCGGGTGAGCAGCTCGGCCCGATCGCCGGCGTGCCGCTCGCCATCAAGGACGTCCTCGTGACGACCGACCAGCCGACGACGAGCGGCTCGCGGATCCTCGAGGGCTACCGCTCGCCGTACGACGCCACGGTCGTCGCCCGCTCGCGCGCGGCGGGGCTGATCCCGCTCGGCAAGACCAACATGGACGAGTTCGCCATGGGGTCCTCGACGGAGCACTCCGCCTACGGTCCCACCCGCAACCCGTGGGACCTCGACCGGATCCCCGGCGGTTCCGGCGGCGGATCGGCGGCAGCAGTCGCCGCTTTCGAGGCTCCGCTGGCACTCGGCTCCGACACCGGCGGCTCGATCCGTCAGCCTGCTCATGTCACCGGCACGGTGGGCGTCAAGCCGACCTACGGCGGCGTCAGCCGCTACGGGGCCATCGCACTCGCCTCCAGCCTCGACCAGGTCGGACCCGTCACGCGTACAGTGCTCGACGCGGGTCTCCTGCACGATGCGATCGGCGGGCACGACCCGAAGGACTCCACGTCTTTGCGTGACGAGTGGCCCTCATTCGCTGATGCGGCCCGTGAGGGCGCGCGCGGTGACGTGCTCAAGGGGCTCAAGGTCGGTGTCATCCGAGAGCTGCCGGACAGCGGGTTCCAGCCCGGTGTCGCCGAATCGTTCCGCAGCGCGCTCGCGATGATGGAGGCGCAGGGCGCGGAGATCGTCGAGATCGGCGCCCCGCACTTCGAGTACGGCGTCGCGGCCTACTACCTGATCCTGCCTGCAGAGGCGTCGAGCAACCTCGCGAAGTTCGACTCGGTGCGCTTCGGCCTGCGCGTCACGCCCCACGGCACCCCCACCGTCGAGGACGTCATGTCCGCCACGCGTGACGCCGGTTTCGGCGACGAGGTGAAGCGACGCATCATCCTCGGCACCTACGCGCTGTCGGCCGGCTACTACGACGCGTACTACGGCAGTGCTCAGAAGGTGCGCACGCTCATTCAGCGGGACTTCGCGAACGCCTTCGCGGAGGTCGACGTCATCGCGACGCCCTCGGCTCCGACCACCGCGTTCAAGATCGGCGAGAAGATCGACGATCCGCTGCAGATGTATCTGAACGACATCACGACCATTCCCGTCAACCTCGCGGGCGTTCCCGGCATCTCGGTCCCCAGCGGACTCGCGTCGGAAGACGGATTGCCCGTCGGCATCCAGTTCATCGCACCGGCGCGGGAGGATGCGCGACTCTACAAGGTGGGCGCCGCCGTCGAGACGCTGCTCGTCGATTCGTGGGGAGCGCCGCTTCTCACGCGTGCACCCCAGCTCGTGGGAGGGACCCGCTGATGGCCACCGCCAAGCTCATGGACTTCGACAAGGCGCTCGAACTGTACGAGCCCGTGCTCGGGTTCGAGGTCCACGTCGAGCTCAACACGCACACCAAGATGTTCTCGGACGCGCCGAACCCGGCGAACGAGCTCTACCACGCCGCCGAGCCCAACACGCTGATCGCGCCGGTGGATCTGGGCCTGCCCGGATCGCTCCCGGTCGTGAACGAGACGGCGATCCGTTCGTCGATCAGTCTCGGTCTCGCTCTCGGATGCTCGATCGCACCGTCGAGCCGCTTCGCCCGGAAGAACTACTTCTACCCGGATCTCGGCAAGAACTACCAGATCTCCCAGTACGACGAGCCGATCGCGTTCGAGGGTTCCGTCGAGGTCGAGCTCGAGGACGGCACGATCGTGCAGATCCCCATCGAGCGCGCCCACATGGAGGAGGACGCCGGCAAGCTCACCCATATGGGTGGCGCGACCGGACGCATCCAGGGAGCCGAATACTCGCTCGTCGACTACAACCGTGCCGGTGTGCCGCTCGTCGAGATCGTGACGAAGACGATCTTCGGCACCGAGCACCGCGCCCCCGAGGTCGCCAAGGCATACGTCGCGACGATCCGTGACATCGTGCGCAGCCTCGGGATCTCCGAGGCGCGTCTGGAACGAGGCAACCTGCGCTGCGACGCGAACGTGTCGCTGCGTCCCCGCGGACAGGAGAAGCTGGGCACCCGCACCGAGACGAAGAACGTCAACTCGATGCGCTCGGTCGAGCGTGCCGTCCGGTACGAGATCCAGCGTCAGGCGCAGATCCTCGCCGATGGCGGGACCATCACTCAGGAGACGCGACACTGGCACGAGGACACCGGGACGACCTCGCCCGGTCGTCCGAAGTCGGATGCGGACGACTATCGCTACTTCCCTGAGCCCGACCTCCTGCCGGTGGAGCCTGCAGCAGAGCTGATCGAAGCCCTGCGTGCCGAGCTCCCGGAACAGCCCGTCGCCCGTCGACGCCGTCTGATGGCCGAGTGGGGCTTCACGGACCTGGAGTTCCAGGACGTGCGCAATGGAGGGCTGCTGGAGGTCGTCGAAGCGACGATCGCCGCCGGCGCGTCTCCGGCGACGGCCCGGAAGTGGTGGACGGGCGAGATCACGCGCCTCGCCAACTCGCAGGAGAAGGACGTCACCGAGCTGGTCTCGCCGGAGAACGTCGCGGCCCTGCAGAAACTCGTCGACGCCGGAACGCTCACAGACAAGCTCGCGCGTCAGGTGCTCGAGGGCGTCATTGCGGGCGAGGGCACGCCTCAGGAGGTCGTCGATGGCCGCGGACTCGCGGTCGTCTCGGATGACGGTGCGCTGATCGCAGCGATCGACGACGCACTCGCAGCGCAGCCCGATGTGCTGGCCAAGATCAAGGACGGCAAGGTCCAGGCCGCCGGGGCCGTTATCGGCGCTGTGATGAAGGCGATGAAGGGCCAGGCGGACGCCGCCCGTGTCCGCGAACTCGTCCTCGAGCGCGCTGCGCAGTAACCGGTTCCCCCGGGCCTCATGTCCGAGGCCCGGGGGAGAATGGTGTCATGGGTCACGGTGACGGCAGAGGGCGCATCGTGTCGTCCGCGGATGCCGACGACACCGGCACGAGCATCCTGCACGTCGATATGGATGCGTTCTACGCGGCCGTCGAGGTGCTCGATGATCCGCGCCTGCGAGGACTCCCGTTGATCATCGGAGCGCCTGACGGTCGCTCGGTGGTGTCGAGCGCCTCGTACGAGGCTCGTCGCTACGGCGTTCGCGCAGCTATGCCGGTCTCTCAGGCTCTGCGCCTGTGTCCTTCTGCGCGCATCGTCCCTCCGCATTTCCATCGATACCACGCCGTCTCGCGACAGGTCATGGCGATCTTCGAGTCGTTCACGCCTCTCGTCGAGCCGCTCTCTGTCGACGAGGCGTTTCTCGATGTGCGGGGAGTCCGACGTCTCTGGGGAAGCCCTGCGAGAATCGCGCACCTCGTTCGCGAGCGAGTCAGAGAAGAGGTAGGGATCACCTGCAGCGTCGGCGTCGCTGCGACCAAGCATGTGGCGAAGATGGCCTCGACGATCTCGAAACCTGACGGGATGCTGGTCATCGCCGCATCGGAAACCCAGGACTTCCTCGATCCGCGCCCAGTGCGTGCGATGTGGGGTGTGGGCCCGAAAGCCGCCGAAGCGCTGGAGGGACGAGGAATTCGCACAGTGCGGGACATCCGCACCTCGTCGCAGGCGATTCTCGACCGTGCCGTCGGACCGGCTCTGAGCGCTCGGCTCTCGGAACTCGCCCGCGGGGAGGACCCCCGTGCAGTCGAGACCGAGCGGGTGGAGAATAGCATCGGGCACGAGGAGACCTTCGACACGGACATCATGGACCGATCGTTCCTCAGGGCTGAACTGCTGCGCCTCGCGGACCGCGTCGCGGCGCGTCTGCGGAAAGCAGAGTGGGAGACCTCGACCGTCGCCATCAAGATCAGGTTCGACGACTTCCGCACCATCAGCCGTTCACAGACGCTCCCGGAACCCACCGCGGTGGGGCAGCGCATCGGCGAAGCGGCTCAGACACTCTTCGATCAGATCGAGCGACGCGATCCTGTGCGGCTCGTCGGGGTGCGCGCAGAGAAGCTGCGTCCCGCCGGCGGTGGCGGGTTCGGCCTGTGGGACGACGATGAGGACTGGCGACGCGTCGAGGGCGCGGTCGACGACGCCGTGGCACGGTTCGGGAGCGCCACGATCAGTCGAGCGCGCCACATAGGGCGCGGTGACGGCCGCGGTGCTGCCCAGCATCCCAAGGCCCATGGACTGGATTGACGCTTGTCGCGGACGATTCCTGGACTAGCGTGGAGCCATGCCCAACATTGCACTGGAACTCGGAAAGCAGGCCGCCGCGTTCGGCGTGAAGAGCGCGTACGGCGAACAGCAGGATGTCGATGGAGTGAGCATCACTCCTGTCGCTTTCACCTACTCCGGCTTCGGCGGAGGCAGCGGTGACGGCGCCGAAGGTGGTGGTGGCGGCGGTGTCTCCGTTCCGGTCGGCGTCTACGTCCGCCGCGAGGAGGGACTCCGATTCGAGCCCAACATCGTGACGCTGCTCGTCGTCGCCGTGCCGTTCATCTGGGTCACCGGGCGCGCGCTCTCTCGCATCATCCGTGCACTCAAGAAGTGACGACCCGGTCGCTGTCGCGCTCGAGCGCGCAGCGACCCAGATCGTCGAGGACATCCGGATGCTGTCTGCGGCCAATCCGGTCGTCCTCATCGACGGTCGCAGCGGTGCCGGTAAGACGACTCTCGCCCGGATGCTCGTCCAGCGCTGGCCGATCGCCGGACGGGTGCAGCTCGTCGCTCTCGACTCCATCTACCCCGGTTGGGACGGCCTCAGCGACGGAGTGGAGCGAGCACTGAACGGTATTCTGCGTCCGCATGGTCGCGGGTACCTCGGGGAGTGGCGACGCTGGGACTGGGCGAAGGGCGCCGAGGCTGAGACTCACGCGGTAGACCCCTCGCTGGGCGTGCTCATCGAGGGGAGCGGGATACTGACGCCGGCCACCGCGGCGATCGCGGACGTGCGCGTCTGGATCGAGTCCGCCGAAACCGGCCGCAAGGCGCGGGCTCTGGCGCGGGATGGGGAGACGTACCGGCCTCATTGGGAGCAGTGGGCGCGGCAGGAAAGCGATCACATCGCGCGCGATGATCCCCGCTCCCTGGCGACCAGGGTCGTCGAAGTGCCGTAGCTCAGAGGAGGCGGTCCGCCGCTTCGACAGTCAGCTCGAGACGATATCCGAGCCAGTCGTAGACGCCGTACCTCGGGTCGTCGGGATCATGATCGTCATCGTTCTGGATCCCGAGACGCTCGGCGATGACGAGTCGGAGGGCGGTGAGCGTGCGCATCCACGCGTCGACATCAGACAGGGGGATGTCGAGATCGTGCTCTGCGAAGGCTTCGTCCCGGGGCATGTCGCCGAGGTCCCCGCGCATCCCGGCGAGTGCGGTACGGACGATGTCCGCGTCCAGAGCGCGTCGATCCAAGAGATCGTCTCGGGTCGCGTCACGGAACGCGCGCGCCGAGTCTTCGTCTTCGGGATAGGGGTCTGGAATCAGGCGACCGATCGCGGGATCCTCGACGTCGCGGTTCGCTCCCACGAGTTCACGGAAGTCGTCGACCAGGTGCACCAGCTGCGCACCCTCGACGCGGGCCATCCGCACCCGTACGGTCAGGTCGGTCACCTCGAAGCCTTTCGGACGGTCGCCCAGAGGCCGTAGTCGTGCATCGCCTGCGCGTGCACCTCCATCGTCTCGCGCGGGCCCGTAGCGACGATGGCCTGACCGTCGTGGTGCACCTGTCGCATCAGCATCGTGGCTCGCTCGAGCGAATATCCGAAATAGGTGCGGAAGACCCGCACGACGTAGCTCATCAGATTCACCGGGTCGTTCCACACGACGACCTCCCAGGGCTCGAGCGGGGCGGCCGAGAGATCGAGCTGTTCGGCGATGTCAGGTGTAGCGAGGGGACTCATGCCCACCCCAGCGTGTGGAGCTGCTCGTCGTCGATGCCGTAGAAGTGCGCGATCTCGTGCACGAGGGTCGTATGGATCTCGTCGCGAAGCTCGTCATCGCTGTCGCAGGCGGCCAGATGAGACTCGCGATAGACGACGATCCGATCCGGGAGCTCCCCGGAGCCGTATTGCGTTCGCTCCGTCAGGGCCAAGCCGTCATAGAGTCCGAGCAGGTCGAGGCTTCCATCCTCCGGACGATCCTCGACGACGAACACCACGTTCTCCAGCCCGTCGACCATCTCGTCGGGCAGGCGATCGAGCTCGTCGATCACGAGCTCTTCGAAGTCCGCTGCATCCATCTCCATCAGCTCCAGCCTATTGCCGGCTGGGGGAGCTGCGCGTCAGTGGAGGAAGACGAGGAGGCCCGCGACGGCGATGAAGAGGACGCCGAAGACACTGTTGAGCGTCCGCTGCCCTCGCGAGGATCTCGTGAGCCTGCGGAACGGCCCGGCCGCTGTGGCGAAGAATCCCCACATCACCACGATGTCGACGATGATGACGGTGCCGATGAGAGTGAGGTACTGGGGGAGTTGGGGCTCGTCCAGTCGGATGAACTGCGGGATGAAGGCGAGGAAGAAGACGATCGCCTTGGGATTGAGCAGGTTGACCCAGAATCCGCGTCTGATCATCGACCAGTGGCCCTCGTGCAGGTCGACGACCGTCCCGTCGTCATCGGCGGCACGTCGAGGCCTCGTGAGGATCAGTCGGATTCCGAGGAAGACCAGGTACGCCGCGCCGGCATACCTGATCACGTTGAAGAGGACTTCGGACTGCGAGACGAGAAGCCCCAGGCCCGCGGCGACGATCATGACATGGAGGACGAGAGCCAGCTGCTGCCCGAGGATGCCCCAGATCGATCGGCGCCAGCCCTGACTCAGAGCGTTCGACATCGTGTTGATGGCACCGGCGCCCGGCGTGAAGCTGATCACCACGCAGGCGGTCAGAAGCGAGAACCACACGGCGAGCGACACCCCGCAATCCTAGGGGCAGCTCAGCGTGCTCTCGATCACCGCCGCCTGGGCTTGAGGACCGAGGCGTCATCCGACGAGGAGAACAGAAGAAGGTCCGAGTCTCTCGACTCGGACCTTCTTCTGAGTGGGGTGAGTAACGGGACTCGAACCCGCGACATCCGGCACCACAAGCCAGCGCTCTACCAGCTGAGCTATACCCACCATGTGCCAATCGCGATTGGCAACCAGACGAGTCTATTACATGTTCGGGGTGAACTCTGACACGGTGCGAGTGGCGATGTCGCGAGCGTCGTCACTCGACGGTCCGGGCTCGTCGACGAAGACCGCCTCACGGTAGTACCGCAGCTCGCGGATCGACTCGAGGATGTCCGCGAGGGCGCGGTGTCCGCCGTCCTTCGCCGGCGCCTGGAAGAACACCCGCGGGTACCACCGCCGCGACAACTCCTTGATGCTGGAGACGTCGACGTTGCGGTAGTGCAGCCACTGGTCCACCTGGCTCATGTACTTCGCCAGGAACATGCGGTCGGTGCCGATGGTGTTGCCTGCGAGCGGAGCCTTGCGTTCGAGGGGGACGAACCGCTTGATGTAGGCGAGGGTCTGCTCCTCGGCCTCGGCCAGCGAGACGCCATGCGGGATCTCTGTGATCAGCCCGGAGGACTCGTGCATCTTCGTCACGAAGTCGTTCATGTTCTCGAGTGCTGCGTCGCTCGGGCGGATCACGATCTGGAAGCCGGGATCGACCGGACGCAGTTCGAAATCAGTGATGACGACGGCGATCTCGACGAGCTCGTCGACGGAGAGATCGAGACCGGTCATCTCACAGTCGATCCAGACGAGGCGGTCGTTCTCTGAGGCAGATACCATGTCGCCATCCTATCGACGGCTCCGACATCCGAGTCGGGCGCGGTACGGTAGTTCTGTGCGCCTCCGTAGCTCAGGGGATAGAGCAGGAGCCTTCTAATCTCTTGGTCGCAGGTTCGAATCCTGCCGGGGGCACCATCGCCTGGGCCCGTGTGCGGAGGCTCATCCGTTCCGCAGCGCGGCCACCGCATCGTCTGCGCTCCAGAAGTCTCCGACGAGTCGGAAAGACGACGTGGCGAGGTGGAGGCGTTCCGCCCGATACCTGACCCCGAGGGGATCCGGGACGAGGCGCAGATGCCCGAGGACCCGGTCCTTCGCGTCCTGCACCCGCCAGAGATGGGCTGAGGCGCGCACAAGGTGCTCCTTCTTCGCCGACAGCCGCGGCGTCGCGTGGGGAACCTCGGGGACGGACGTGATCAGGGTGGCGGACATCGAATCTCCTTTCCTGATTCGAACGTATGACCGACCACCGACATTGCGCGGGTGGCATGATGCGGCGGCAAGCGCAGTTCTTCTGCACATGCGGACGTCGATTCTGGTTGTTCAGGATCTGGTGTTCCGCGTGCGCAGGAAGCACCGCCGGAGCGCACTCTGTAGCGAGCCGGACGCACGTTACGGGCACAGAGGAGCGAACATGTACGACACAGTGACGATCGTGGGAAACGTTGCGACCGATCCCACCCAGGGGCGCACGACCAGCGGGATCCCTGTCACGAACTTCCGACTCGCCAGCACTCACAGGCGGTTCGACGAATCGACGCGGACCTGGATCGACGTGGTCACGAACTGGTATTCGGTCGCGGCTTTTCGCCAGTTGGGAGAGCATGCCAAGGCCTCGCTGCGGGCGGGCGACAGCGTGATCGTCACCGGGAGGATGAAGATCCGCGCATGGGAGAACAACGGCAAGCAGGGGACCAGCGTCGACATCGACGCGGATGCGATCGGCCACGACCTCCGCTGGGGCACGACCGCGTATCGCCGTAGTTCCAGAGCGACCGTCGACGCGCCTCCGCGGGGTGGCGCGGCGCCGTCGGATGCGGTCAGCGACGACGCGGGGAGCCTGGGCTCGAGCGATGAGATGAAGGACATCGACACGTCGTGGGCCGCGAACGACGCCGAGCCTGCGGGATCAGGCAGCGACCTCGTGGGTTCGTTTCCCTCAGGGTCCGGTGCGTCCTGAGGGCGGGTGAGGACTGCGTCCGACGCACTCGATCGTGGTGAGCCGGACGCGTGCGGAGGAGGACGCCCGTAGACTCGGTTCGTGCTTCGACGACCGGACTCCTCCGCACCGCGTTCAGCGATCGCAGTCGGCATCGGCACGACTCTGGTGCTGCTGCTGACGGCGTGCGGTCCGACAGCCTCGCCCGCACCGGCACCGGGTCCGACCGACGCCGCTGAGTCGCCGGGGCCGTCGGCATCTCCGGCAGGTCCCGTGTTCGTGGCGGACGGCAGTGCGGAGGACAACCTGCCGCTCTTCGCAGCCGTGACCGACGGCGTATGGGTATCCGAGCAGAGGGTTTCCGGCCGCGCGTATATCGATGCCCTGACGGCGGCCGGCTTCGACAAGGCCGCCATGCAGGTGACCGCAGACGTCACGACGGTCGGAAACCCGGTCGAGAGCCTGCAGTTCGCGGTGCGTTGGGGCGACGCGGAGTGCCTCGTCGGCCAGGTGGGACCGTCGACCGGCGAGCCCGTCGCCGTCGTGATGCCCCAGCTCGCAGAGGGGCGCTGTCTCGTCGGTGCGACGCGGGCAATCGACTGGTGATACGGCGGCTCCGGTAGCGAGCCCTGCGATCGCCGGTAGGCTGGAGTGTCGATCTTCGACGCCAACAGAAGGAGCGGTTTTCGGTGGCTGAGTACATCTACTCGATGGTTCGTGCGCGCAAGGCGGTGGGCGACAAGCTCATCCTCGATGACGTCACCATGGCATTCCTCCCCGGTGCCAAGATCGGCATGGTGGGTCCGAACGGCGCCGGCAAGTCGACGATCCTCAAGATCATGGCCGGCATGGACACGCCGTCCAACGGCGAGGCGAAGCTGTCTCCCGGCTTCTCCGTCGGGATCCTGATGCAGGAGCCCGAGCTCGACGAGAGCAAGACCGTCATCGAGAACATCCAGGACGGCATCGCCATCAAGGCGAAGGTCGACCGCTTCAACGAGATCTCGATGCTGATGGCCGACCCGGATGCGGACTTCGACTCGCTTTTGGCTGAGATGGGCACACTGCAGGAAGAGATCGATGCAGCCGATGGCTGGGACCTCGACTCGCAGCTCGAGCAGGCGATGGACGCCCTCCGCACGCCGCCGGCCGATGCCGCCATCGCGCCTCTCTCCGGTGGAGAGAAGCGCCGAGTCGCGCTGGCGAAGCTCCTGCTCCAGAAGCCCGATCTTCTGCTGCTCGACGAGCCCACCAACCACCTGGACGCCGAGAGCGTGCTCTGGCTCGAGCAGCACCTGCAGGCCTACAAGGGCGCGGTGATCGCGATCACCCACGACCGGTACTTCCTCGACCACGTCGCCGAGTGGATCGCCGAGGTCGACCGTGGTCGGCTCATCGGGTACGAGGGCAACTACTCGACCTATCTGGAGAAGAAGGGCGAACGCCTCGAGATCCAGGGCAAGAAGGACGCCAAGCTCGCCAAGCGCCTCAAGGAGGAGCTCGAGTGGGTGCGGTCGAGCGCGAAGGGCCGTCAGACCAAGTCCAAGGCACGTCTCGCGCGGTACGAGGAGATGGCGACCGAGGCCGAGCGGACCAGGAAGCTGGACTTCGAGGAGATCACGATCCCGGCGGGTCCCCGACTCGGGAGTGTCGTCATCGACGCGAAGAACCTGAAGAAGGGGTTCGACGGGCGTTCGCTCATCGACGGCCTCAGCTTCAGCCTTCCGCCGAACGGCATCGTCGGGGTGATCGGCCCGAACGGTGTGGGTAAGACGACGCTGTTCAAGACGATCGTCGGCCTCGAGCCGCTCGACGCGGGCGATCTCAAGATCGGTGAGACGGTCAAGATCAGCTACGTCGACCAGTCCCGGTCGAACATCGACCCGGACAAGACGCTGTGGGAGGTCGTCTCCGACGGGCTCGACTTCATCACCGTGGGCAAGACGGAGATCCCCTCGCGCGCGTACGTCTCGAAGTTCGGCTTCAAGGGGCCGGACCAGCAGAAGAAGGCCGGTGTGCTCTCCGGTGGTGAGCGCAACCGACTGAACCTGGCCCTCACTCTGAAGGAGGGCGGCAACCTGCTGCTGCTCGACGAGCCCACCAACGACCTCGACGTCGAGACCCTGAGCTCCCTCGAGAACGCGCTGCTCGAATTCCCCGGCTGCGCAGTCGTGATCACTCACGACCGGTGGTTCCTCGACCGCATCGCGACGCACATCCTCGCGTACGAGGGTACCGACGAGAAGCCCGACCAGTGGTACTGGTTCGAGGGCAACTTCGAGGCGTACGAGGAGAACAAGATCCAGCGCCTCGGTGCAGACGCGGCGAAGCCGCACCGCTCGACGCACCGCAAGCTCACGCGCGACTGACCGCCCGATGTCCGACCTGACACCGGGATCCCGGCTGCACATCCCGATCCACCTCCGCTGGGGGGATCTGGACGCATTCAATCACGTCAACAACACCTCGATGCTGAAGCTCCTCGAGGAGGCGCGCGTACGCGCGTTCTGGCGTGCGGGTCCCGGTGAGCAGGCGCCATCCACCGCTGTGCTCGACTCAGGCATCGACGAGGGAACGCTGACGCTCATCGCTCGTCAGGAGATCGAGTATCTCGCACCGGTGCCGTATCAACGGCGCCCGCTCGAAGTGCAGATGTGGTTCGGCAAGCTCGGCGGCTCCAGCGTCGAGGTCTGCTACGAGGTGCACAACGACCCGACGGCGGAACCTCGTACGATCTATGCGCGCTCCACCGCCATCATCGTGCTCGTCGATGCGAAGACCGGACGACCCACGCGGCTCACCCAGGAGATGCGCGAGGCCTGGGAACCGTACGTCGGGCCGTCCATCGAGTACGCCCACCGGTGAGGTGAGCCGACTCGTCGGCGCCGGCCGGATCACGCCGGTGCCGGCACCCTGACCATGATCTCCTGCGCGACCGAGGCGACGAGGTCGCCCGACTGCGTGTAGATGCGTCCCTGGGCGAGTCCACGGCCGCCGCGCGCGTTCGGGGACTCCTGTAGATAGAGCAACCACTCGTCGACACGTGCGGGACGGTGCCACCACATCGCGTGGTCCAGGCTCGCCACCTTGAGCCCGGGCAGGCCCCAATAGACGCCATGGGCCCGGAGGATCGATTCCTGGATCGTCATGTCGCTCAGGTATGCGAGAGCCGCCCTGTGGATGCGCTGGTCATCGGGAAGCGGCGCCTTCATGCGCATCCACACACCCTGTTGAGGGACGCGGTCGTCTGCGCTCGGCAGAAACAGAGGCGAGTCGATATGGCGCACGTCGGCCGCGCGATCACTGAGCATCCGCACGACGCCGGAGGGCAGACCGTCGACGCGCTGCTCATCGGGGAGCAAGGAGTCGGGACCGGGGACATCGGCGGGCATGGGGACGGCATGCTCGAGTCCCGGATCCTCGTCCTGGAAGGACGCGATCATCGAGAAGATCGGTACGCCGTTCTGATAGGCCTGTGATCGGCGAGTCGAGAAGGATCGCCCGTCGTGGATGCGATCCACGGCGATCGTGATTCCCTGACTCGCGTCGCCCGGCCGCAGGAAGTAGCCGTGCATGGAGTGGACGGCCCGATCCTCCGGCAGCGTACGCTCCGCGGCGAGCAGGGTCTGCGCGAGCACCTGGCCACCGTAGATCCGTCCGGACGGCATCGGATGCGACGAACCGGTGAAGATGTCCTCGGTGGTGCGAGCCTGCGTCGAGTCGAGATCGAGCACGTCGAGGAGTTGTTCGACGGTGCGGATCGCGTGGGCGTCGGCGGTCATGACTTCCTTCCCGCGACTGCGGATGCATCTGGCGTTGCTAGTTTAGAGGGTGTGCCCCACCAGCTTCTTCTCGCAGACGCCGAGACCGCCAAGGACGTTCTGACCTTCCTCGGACGAGCGACCCGCATCTCCGATGAAGGGGTTCGGCTGCAGGCAGCGAGGGGAGTTCTCGCGCTGACGGGCGCCGCGCTCTCTCCCCACGGCCTGTTCGATCAGACTCCGACCGTGCTGGCGATGCGAGTCGTCCAGGCGGACCCCGAACTCGAGTGCGACGTCGTCGTCGCCGCGCTCACAGCGACGGACGACGAGCGCGCCCTGACGCTGCCAGAGACCGGGCTCTCACCCGCGTGGGCCGGGGTCGCCCCGCCGCGCGGTCCCTGGCAGGCGACGTCGACCCTGCCGGCATCCGTGATCGCCCGACGCGCCCAGTGGGGGATCAGCGCCGTTGCTCGTGGAGCGACGCCGGGCGCGGGCGAGGAGGCGGTCAGAGCCCTCCGTGCGGCCATCTGGGGCGAGCCCGATGACGATCTCGGCGGTCTGCCGCGCGGAGTGGCATTCGCGGCGGACGCGTTCGGCTTCATCTCCGGCGAGGAGGACGTTCCGGTCATGCAATCGGGGCGATGGACTCGGCTCGCCTTCCGTCGCGGACACGTGCTCTCTCGAGGTCCCGTTGCGTCGGGCCTGACCGCCGTCAGGGGTACGGGCTCCGCACAGTAGACGCGTACGACCTCACCGCGCGGCAGCGCGCCCGGCCTGACGGCCCGAGAAGAGACATCCGCCGAGGAACGTGCCCTCGAGTGCGCGGTAGCCGTGCATCCCGCCGCCGCCGAAGCCGCTCGCCTCGCCCGCGGCATACAGGCCGGGGATCGGTTCGCCGTCGGCTCCGAGAGCACGGCCGTCGAGATCGGTATTGATTCCGCCGAGTGATTTCCGCGTGAGGACGTGCAGTTTCACAGCGACGAGCGGACCTGCTGCCGGATCCTGGAGCCGGTGCGGTGCGGCGGTGCGGATCAGCCTGTCGCCACGATATCCGCGCATGGAGCGAAGCATGCCGATCTGGGCGTCCTTCGAGAACTCGTTGTCCATCTCCAGGTCGCGCGCCACGACCTCCCGTCGGACGTGGTCGATGTCGAGCGATTCGCCGCCGGGATGCCGCTTCATCTGCTCGAGCAGGGACTCGAGATCGTTCTCGACGATGAAGTCCTCACCCTCGTCGAGGAATGCCTGCACCGGGCCGGTCGGTCCCTTCGCCAGTCGGGACTTCACCAGCAGACCGACGTCCTTGCCCGTCAGGTCGGGGTTCTGCTCACTTCCCGAGAGGGCGAACTCCTTCTCGACGATCTGACGAGAGGTGATGAACCACGAGTGGTCGTAGCCGGTGCGGCGGAGGTGGGCGAGCGTGCCCAGCGTGTCGAAGCCAGGAAACAGGGGGACAGGCAATCGCGTCCCCGTGGCATCGAGCCACAGCGACGAGGGTCCGGGGAGGATGCGGATGCCGTGGGACGGCCAGACCGGATCCCAGTTCGTGATGCCTTCGACGTAGTGCCACATCCGGTCACCGTTCACGAGGCGAGCCCCCGCCGCGTCCGAGACGGCGTGCATCGATCCGTCCACGTACGCGGGCACCCCCGTCAGCATGTGCTCGGGCGGCACGCCGAGGCTCGCAGGCCATGCCGCACGCACGAGATCGTGGTTGCCGCCGATGCCGCCCGAGGAGACGATCGTCGCTCCGGCGCTGATCTCGAAGTCGCCGATCGCGGACCGTGACGACTCGACGCCGCGAAGCGCGGGGCTCGACTCCAGGATCGTTCCCCGTACGCCGGTGACGGCTCCGTCGGTGGTGACGAGTTCGGTCACCCGGTGGCGGGGCAGGATCGTGATCCGGCCCTCGCGCTCACCCTGTTCGACTGCTGCGGCGAACGGAGCCACGACACCGGGTCCGGTGCCCCAGGTGATGTGGAATCGCGGAACCGAGTTGCCCGGACCGAGTGCACCGTATCCGCCTCGCTCGGCCCATCCGACCACGGGGAAGAACGTGACGCCGCGTTCGCGCAGCCACGCGCGCTTCTCACCGGCCGCGAACTGGAGGTAGGCCTCGGCCCACCGGCGCGGCCAGTGATCCTCCGGGCGGTCGAAGGAGGCTGTTCCGAACCAGTCCTGGGTCGCCAGCGCGAGCGAATCCCGGATCCCCATCCGTCGCTGCTCGGGCGAATCGATCAAGAAGAGTCCGCCGAACGACCACCACGCCTGCCCGCCGAGATTCGTGCGCGGCTCCTGGTCGACGAGGATCACGCGACGCCCGGCATCCAACGCCTCACTCGCCGCGACGAGCCCGGCAAGCCCCCATCCGATGACCAGTACGTCTGCAGACAGGGGCGTGGTCGTCATGTGCTCTCCGTTGATTCCTGACGTGATCGCGTCTCGAGCGTGGGACGCCCGGCGGAGGGTGCGCCGATGCCGGACGGCTCGAATGTGTTCACCATGGCATACGCGGCTCGTTCCAGGTAGTCCCAGAGCGTCGATTCGTGGAGTGGCGACAACTGCGCCTCGTCCACGGCCGTTCGCATGTGCCGGAGCCACCGGTCACGCGCGTCGGGGTCGACGTGGAACGGCATGTGGCGCATCCTGAGGCGGGGGTGGCCACGAGTCTCGCCGTACGTCGTGGGGCCACCCCAGTACTGCTCGAGGAACAGGAGCAGGCGTTCCTCGGCGGGGCCGAGATCCTCTTCGGGATACATCGGCTTCAGGACAGGATCGAGTGCGACCTCGCGGTAGAAGACCGACACGATCTTCGCGAAGGTGTCGCGACCGCCGACCTCGTCGTAGAAAGTCACTTCTGGGAGCTCCCGTCGTCGTTCGTCTTCTTGCGTCGCCAGATTCCCCTGTCCGGGATCACAGGCACGCCGGTGACCGCGTTCGGACGGGTCTTGGGCGGATTCGCACCCCGAACCCGGCGTGCACCGTCGAGACCGGTGGGCACGACCGTCGTCATGCTCGGGAGCGCGATCTCGTTCTCGAGCAGGGCCGACCGCAGACGCTTGCGCAGTTCCTGCGCCACGTCGTCCTTGGCGTTCGCGCGAGCCTTGATCACGAGACGGATGACCAGGGCGTCGCCGTCGATCGACTCGAGACCCCACAGCTCCGGCTTCTCGACGATGCGAGTTCGCCACTTCGGATCCTTGGCCAGCGCCAGCGCGGTGTCCAACATGGTCTGCTCGGCCTTGTCGAAGTCCGAGTCGACGGGCACACCGACATCGATGATCGCGCGCGCCCAACCCTGGGACATGTTGCCGATGCGGAGCACCTCGCCGTTGCGGACGTACCAGAGGGTGCCGTTCACATCACGGACCTGGGTGATGCGCACACTCACGTACTCGACGACGCCTGACGCGAGACCGAGATCGACGACGTCGCCGATGCCGATCTGATCCTCCGCGACGATGAACATGCCGTTCAGCACGTCCTTGACGATGTTCTGAGCGCCGAAGCCGAGGCCCGCGCCGACCGCCGCAGTGAGCAGGGTGAGGGAACCGAGCAGGGTGGGGGACAGATGGTTGACCACCAGCACGATCGCGATCACCACGAGCATCACATTGACGATGTTCTGCAGGATCGTCCCGAGAGTGCGCGTCCGCTGCACGAGGCGCATGTCGGCGAGCGGAGATCGCTCGAGGGCCTGGGTGTCGTCGACGTCTGCCTTGCTCTTCGCACTGTCGACGATCCGGTGCACGACGCGTCGGATGACCACCCGGAGGACCAGACCGATCAGGATGCAGCCGCCGATGATCGCGACGACCCCGAGAGCTTGGAGGCCCACGTCCCGGAGCACGGTGACAGCATCCATCCACCAGTCGGGGAGTGGGGTCTCTGCAGGGTCAGGGTTCGTATCGAATGGCTGCATCATCCCCTCCAGAGTAGCGATCAGGCCTCTGCGCGGGCTGGATGCACCGCACAGAGGCCTGATCGGGAGAGACGGGTCAGTCCTCTGCGTCGCGAGACTGCGCGGCGAGCGACCGCTCGACGTCTGCGAGGTTCTCGAGCACGAGACGACGGAGTGCCGGTGCGGCGTCCTGATTCGCGGACAGCCAGGCCCGCGTCGCATCGCGCAGTTCGACATCCGCGATGGCGGTGGGGAACAGGCCGACGATGAGGTACTGCGCGATCTGGTAGCTGCGGGACTCCCAGATCGGCACGAGCATGTCAAAGTACGCCGGAACGAACTCGCGGAGCGATTCGGCGCCCGCCGGGTGGACGAAGCCGAGTGCGGCCGAACGCACGATCGTGTTCGGAGCGTCGTCACGATCGATCAGCGAGGCCCACGCGGCCTTCTTCGAGGCGGAGTCCGGCAGCGCGGCACGCGCCTGCGCGGCGAACTCGCCGCCCTTCGAGGTGTTGTCCGAGGACAGCGCGGCATCGATGGATGCTGCGTCCGTCGCTCCGATCGTGGCGAGGCCCACAAGGAGCTGCCAGCTGAGGTCCGCGTCGATCTCGAGACCGGGAAGCGTCTCCTCGCCGGAGCGCAGTCGACCCACGATGCCGGCGTGCTCGGGAGTGACGAGCGCGTTCGCGAAGGCCGTCACGAACTGGAGCTGGCTGTCGCTGCCCGATTCGGCGGATTCTGCGAGTGTCCAGAGACCGTCGGCGACCTTCTGGCGGGCCGTCAGGCGGTCCTCCGGCGTGACGTAGAGCGTCGCAGCCGTGCGCAGCTGCGCAAGGGTCGTACGGACCGTGGTCGACTCCGTCTCGCGGCCGATGTTCCCCAGCACCAGATCGATGTAATCGGATGCGGCGGTCTCGGCGTCGCGGGTCTGATCCCACGCCGCTCCCCACACGAGCGAGCGTGCGAGGGGATCACGGATGTCTGCGAGGTGCTCGATCGCCGTGGCGAGGGAACGGTCATCGAGGCGGATCTTCGCGTAGGCGAGATCGTCATCGTTGAGCAGCACCAGGTCGGGGCGCTTGAGGCCGTGCAGCTCGGGGACCTCGGTGCGGTCTCCGTCGACGTCGACCTCGGCATAGTGCGACCGCACGAGTGCGCCGTCCTGGAGGTTGTAGAAGCCGATGCCGAGGCGGTGAGGGCGGATGGTGGGGTAGTCCGCGGGAGCAGTCTGCGTCACGGCGAACCGCGTGATGGTGCCGTCGACGTCGTCGGCGATCACCGGTTCGAGCGTGTTCACGCCCGCGGTCTCGAGCCACTTCTTCGACCAGGTGCTCAGATCGCGACCGCTGGTGGCCTCGAGCTCGGTGAGCAGATCGCTCAGCTCGGTGTTGCCCCACGAGTGCTTCTGGAAGTACTGCGAGACACCCGCGAAGAACTCCTCGATGCCGACCCAGGCGGCGAGCTGCTTGAGAACCGAGCCGCCCTTCGCGTAGGTGATGCCGTCGAAGTTCACCTGCACGTCTTCGAGATCGTTGATCTCGGCCACGATCGGGTGGGTGGACGGAAGCTGATCCTGACGGTAGGCCCAGGTCTTCTCCATCGCGTTGAACGTGGTCCATGCCTCGGTCCACTCGGTGGCCTCGGCGGTCGCGATCGTCGACGCCCACTCGGCGAACGATTCGTTCAGCCAGAGGTCGTTCCACCACTTCATCGTGACGAGGTCGCCGAACCACATGTGTGCGAGCTCATGCAGGATCGTGACGACGCGACGCTCCTTGACGGCGTCGGTCACCTTGCTGCGGAAGACGTAGGTCTCGGTGAAGGTCACCGCGCCCGCGTTCTCCATGGCGCCGGCGTTGAACTCCGGGACGAAGAGCTGGTCGTACTTCGCGAACGGGTAGGGGACGCCGAACTTCGACTCGAAGTATGCGAATCCCTCGCGGGTCTTGTCGAAGATGTAGTCGGCGTCGAGGTGCTGCCAGAGGCTCTTGCGTCCGTAGACGCCGAGCGGGATCACCCGGCCCGAGGCGCTGGTGAGCTCGGAGAACGTCGCTTCGTAGGGCCCGGCGACGAGCGCGGTGATGTACGAGGAGATGCGCGGGGTGGGCTCGAAGCCCCAGGTGGCGACCGAGTGGTCGTCGTGCACGATGGGCTCGGGCGTGGGGGAGTTGGAGACGACCTTCCACGACGCCGGTGCGGTGACCGTGAACTGGAACGTCGCCTTGAGGTCGGGCTGCTCGAACACCGCGAACACGCGTCGGGAGTCGGGGACCTCGAACTGCGAGTAGAGGTAGACCTCGCCGTCCACGGGATCGACGAACCGGTGGAGTCCCTCTCCGGTGTTCGTGTAGAGGCAGTCCGCGTCGACCACGAGGACGTTCTCGGCCTGCAGACCGGCGAGTGCGATGCGCGAGTCGGCGAAGACCTCGTCGGGGTCCAGCTGCTCGCCGTTCAGCGAGATCTCGCGCACGTCGCGGGCGATCAGATCGATGAAGGTGGTGCTCTCCGGCGTCGCGGTGAACCGGACGACGCTGCGGGAGCCGAAGACCTCCGCACCCTTCGTCAGGTCGAGCGAGACTTCGTACGACTGAGTGTCGATGACGTCGCGGCGCTCCTGCGCTTCGATGCGGGTGAGGTTCTCTCCAGGCACAGCTGTACTCCCAGGGGTGAGGGGATGCTGCCGCAACCCAGCGCAGTTGGCGCCCACGGCAACCATGACAGCCTACGCCAGCACGGCGGCCTGTCTCACGTCTGGAAGGTGAAAGGATGGAGGGGTGACCGCGATCGAGCCGAACCACGTCCTCTTTGCCTCTGCTGCCGCTGCCGAAGGTGCGCCCTACGTGTCGACGCCGACGGCGTACGACGGCATCCTGCTCGCCGGATTCGGAGGGCCCGAGGGACAGGACGACGTCATCCCGTTCCTCCGCAATGTCACGCGCGGTCGCGGTATCCCCGATGAACGACTGGAAGAGGTGGCGCATCACTACCGCCACTTCGGTGGCGTGAGCCCGATCAACGGTCAGAACCGCATTCTCAAGGAGGCCCTGGAGGGCGAGCTCGCACGCCGCGGCATCGATCTTCCGGTGTACTGGGGCAACCGCAACTGGAGTCCGTACCTCGAGGAGGTCGTGACCGAGGCGGCCGCCGACGGGAAGACGACGCTGCTCGCGTTCGCCACCAGTGCCTACAGCTCGTTCTCGAGCTGCCGGCAGTATCGCGAGGACTTCGCACGGGTGCTCGAGGAGACGAAGCTCGGCGACAGGGTGACGATCGACAAGATCCGTCCCTTCTACGACCACCCCGGATTCGTCGAGTCGTTCGAGACGGGCGTCCGCGAGGCCGTGGAGGCGTTCCTCGGACAGGGCGTCGCCCCCGGGGACATCCAGATCCTGTTCTCGACCCACAGCATCCCGACGGCCGACGCGGAGCGCTCCGGTGCGCGGGACATCGACTGGGGCGAGGGCGGCGCCTACGCGGCGCAGCACCTCGCGGTCGCCGCGTGGGTCATGGATCGAGTCCGCGAGAGCATCCCCGAGGCGGCGGACGTGTCATGGGAGCTCGTCTACCAGTCCCGTTCGGGTCCCGCCTCGCAGCCGTGGCTGGAGCCGGATGTGTGCGACGTGATCGGCGAACTCCCCGAGCGCGGTCGGAAAGCCGTGGCGGTCGTGCCGGTCGGTTTCATGAGCGACCACATGGAGGTCCTCTGGGACCTCGACACCGAGGCGGCCGAAGCTGCGGAAGAGGCCGGACTGGCTTTCACACGCACTCCCACGCCCGGAGTGGCGCCGTCATTTGTCACCGGCATCGTCGACCTGATCGTCGAGCGGCTGGAAGGCCGCCCCAACGAGGAGCGCCCTCACGTGACGTCGCTGCCGGGTGCGTTCGACGTGTGCCGTCCGGGCTGCTGCGAGAACGTCCGCGCCGGATTCAAGCCGGCCGCCGCCGGCGTGGCCCCGTGAGCACCCGCTGACCCGCGGCGCTTCTAGGATGGATGCCATGCGCATCCATATCGCCACCGATCACGCCGGTCTCGACTTCTCCACGCAGCTACAGGATCACCTCCGCGGCGCGGGACACGAGGTCGTGGATCACGGGCCGATCGAGTACGACGCGCTCGACGATTACCCCGCATTCTGCATCCGTGCGGCGCAGGCCGTCGTCGCGGATCAGGCGGCCGGTGTCGAGACGCTCGGTGTGGTGTTCGGCGGCTCCGGCAACGGCGAGCAGATCGCCGCGAACAAGGTCGAGGGCGTCCGTGCCGCGCTGGTGTGGAACACGTCGACCGCCGAGCTGGCCCGCCAGCACAATGACGCGAACGTGATCTCGATCGGGGCGCGGCAGCATTCCTTCGACGAGGTCACCTCGTTCATCGATACCTTCATCGCGACGCCGTTCTCGGAGGACGAGCGCCACATCCGCCGAATCGGTCAGATCGCGGACTTCGAGCGCAACGGCTCGCTGCTCCCGGATCCGAGAGGCTGAGATGCCCGAGGGACATTCGGTTCACCGCATCGCGCGCCAGTTCGACCGTAACTTCGTCGGGAAGCAGATGCTCGCCTCGAGCCCCCAGGGACGATTCGCCGAGGGTGCGGCCGTCCTGAACGGTCGTGAGGCGATCAGCGTGCAGGCGGTGGGGAAGCAGATGTTCCTCGAGGCCGAAGGCGATGTGTGGCTTCGGGTGCACCTCGGCCTGTACGGCGCGTGGGACTTCGCCGGCGACATCCTGGTCGACCCGACGATCGCCTCTGCGAACGGCCGCATGGGCCAGACGAACCAGCGCGGAACTGTGGTCGACGAGGAGATCCTCGACGATGCCGGAGAGAACTCGCTCGCCTCGATCGGCGCACCCCGCCGGACTCGGGTGCACGTGCGCATGTCGGAGCAGACGAAGGGGCTCGCCGACGAGGGACTCGAATGGCCCCCACCGGTCGTCGGACAGGTTCGACTGCGTCTGATGACCGACATCACGGCTGCCGATCTGCGCGGCCCCACGGCCTGCGTGCTCCAGAGTCCCGAGGAGATGCTCGCAAGCGTCGCCAAGCTCGGCCCGGATCCCCTCGTGGGGGATCCCGCGCAGAACGAGGAGCGCTTCGTGCAGGCGGTCCGTAAGAAGCAGACGGTGATCGCACTTCTGCTGATGGATCAGGCCGTGGTCAGCGGCATCGGAAACGTGTATCGGGCGGAGATGCTGTTCCGACAGCGGCTGAACCCCCACACGCCCGGCCGCGAGGTGCCCGAGGAGGTCGTGCGAGCACTGTGGCGCGACTGGGTGCGTCTGCTGGCCGTCGGTGTGGAGACCGGCCAGATGATGACCATGGATGATCTGTCGCCCGACGCCTATCGGGCGGCGATGGCGAGCCGCGACGATCGCCACTGGGTCTACCATCGTGCCGGTCTGCCGTGTCGAATCTGCGGCACCGAGATCGCCCTCGAGGAGATCGGCGCCCGCAAGCTGTACTGGTGCCCGCGCTGCCAGGCCTGACCGGTCAGCCGTAGGCTGAGAGGATGCGTCAGAACCCCAGTTTCACGCTCGCTGATGTGGCCGAGATCCGTCGGGTCATCGATGCCGATCCGTGGGCGACCATAGTGAGCGACGGACCGGAGGGCCTCGTCTCCTCTCACTACGTCGTGCTGCTCGACCAGGATCGCGATGATCTCACGGTCGTCGGTCACGTCGGCCGGCCCGACGACCTGATCCACGGCTTGGGCGAGAGGGAACTGCTCATCGTGTTCCAGGGGCCGCACGGCTACATCTCACCGGGCTGGTATGGCGATGTCCCCTCCGTTCCGACGTGGAACTACACGGCCGTTCATCTTGCCGGAGTTCCCGAGATACTCAGCGACGAAGAGAATCTCGCCGTTCTCGATCGACTCGTCGACCGTTTCGAGGGGCGGATGCCGGAGCCACGGCAGATGTGGGAACGGCCGAACGACCCCGCGTTCATCACACGGCTGGCCGCAGGGACGGTGGGATTCAGGCTCACCCCGACACGCGTCGTCGCCAAACGCAAACTGAGTCAGAACAAGCCGGCCGAGACAGTGGAGACCATCATCGCCGAACTCGAGGCCGATGGGCCGTACGCACAGCCCGCCCTCGCCGCCGAGATGCGTCGCGCCCAGCAGGCGCGCGTCGGAGCCCGCTCGTGACCGGAGCCGCAGACAGCGTGGCCACCCTGTCGGGCGTCCGGGTCTCAGGACCGGGCAAGGAGTTCCTGATCGACGACGAGCCCGTCGACATCTTCATCGAAGACGGCCGGATCAGCGACATCGCCCCCGCCGGAGCGCTGCCGCCACAGGGGCGCATCCTCGACGGCAACGGAGCGTGGGCCGTGCCGGGCCTCTGGGACAACCACGTGCACACGGTGCAGTGGGCTCTGGCCGCCGAACGCGTCGCTCTCGGTGGCGCGGGCTCCGCGTCGGAGGCGGCTGCGATCATGTCCTCCGCGGCGCCCCTCCCGGACGGGCGGAAGGTCGGCAGCGGGTTCCGTGATGCGATGTGGCCCGATCAGCCCTCGCTCGCACTTCTCGACAGCGCCACGGGAGAAGTGCCCACCTATCTCATCAACGCGGATGTGCACAGCACGTGGCTCAACTCGGCGGCGTTGCGGCTCGAGGGCTTCGACAGTCCGGACGGGATGCTCAGAGAGGAGCAAGCCTTCGAGATCTCCCGTCGCCTGAACGCCGTCGACCCGGAACGCGGCGACAGAGCGGTCCGCGACGCGGGGGAGAGGGCCGCCTCTCGAGGCATCACCGGCCTGGTGGACTTCGACATGGCCTGGAACGCCGATGCCTGGCCGCGGCGTATCGGCGCCGGGTTCGCTGCCCATCGTGTCGAGTTCGCCATCTACCCTTTCGACCTCGGACGTGCGATCCGCGCCGGGCTCCGGTCGGGCGAGCTGCACGAGGCGGCGGACGCACCGGAAGCCGGGCGCGGCCTGATCCGGATCGGGCCGCTGAAGATCATCAGCGACGGCTCGCTGGGCACGCGCACCGCGGCCTGCTCGCATTCGTATCCTGGCGATCCCGAGAACTTCGGGGTGCTCAATGTACCGACCGCCGAGCTCGCCGAGCTGCTCACGACCGCCACCGGCGCAGGGCTCTCGGTCGCGGTGCATGCGATCGGTGATCGCGCCGTCACCGGGGCGCTGGACGCCTTCACGGTGTCGGGTGCCGTCGGAACCATCGAGCACGCTCAGCTGGTGCGGCACTCCGACCTCGCGCGGTTCGGCAGGCTCGGCGTCATCGCGAGTGTGCAACCGCAGCACGCGCTCGATGACAGGGATCTGGTCGGCCGGCACTGGGCCGGGCAGACGTCGATCGGCTATCCGCTCAGTGCCCTCCGAGACGCCGGTGTGGAGATCCGCTTCGGATCCGACGCTCCCGTGGCTCCCCTCGATCCCTGGCAGGCGATCGCCGCGGCGGTCACCCGCACGGACGATGATCGCGACCCCTGGCACCCCGAAGAGCGACTGACGAGGGAACAGGCGATCCAGGCGAGCGTCCGCACGGCTCTGCGTCCGGGGGAGGCCGCAGACATCGCCCTGTGCGGCTACGACCCGCTCTCCGCATCAGGTGCGGATCTGCGAGGGATGCCGGTCATGGCGACGATGGTCGCCGGGCGGCTGACCTACGGCGGATGAGCGCGAGAACGAAGAAGGGCACGGGAAGCCCGGTGCCCTTCTTCGTCGCGTGGGTGCTCAGGCTGCGATGTGCGACACGAGGAACCAGCGGTCCTTCTCGAGCCCGCGCATGATCTCGATCGCGACGTCCTGGCTCGTGAGGTCGACCTCGTCGAGCCCGTCGATCGCTGCCTTCACGTCGACGAGGATCGCGTCGATGTCGGAGATGACGGCGCGCACGAGCTCATCGGACTGGGTGAAGCCAGCCGGAACCGACGTCGCACCGCCCTTGGCGGCGACGGCGCTGATGCGCGCGTCGATCGGGAGACCGAGGGCGACGATCCGCTCGGCGGCCGTGTCGGCGAAGTCGCCGGCGTGCGCGACGATGGTGTCGAGGAGCTCATGAACTCCGACGAAGTTGGCGCCGCGGACATGCCAGTGCGCCTGCTTGCCGTCGATCGTCAGCGCCTGGAGACCGAGCACGACGGGGGAGAGGAACTGAGACGCTGCAGCGGCCACGGTCGGGTCGCTGGCGGTGGTGGAAACGGTCTGTACCTTGCTCATTGTGACTCCTCCGGAGTTGTCTCTTCGTGCCTGATGAGGACAACGCTACTCGTCTGAAATCATTCCGCAAGCAAGCGAAGGCTCGGCTTAGTGGCCCGGAATCACGCGGAAATCCGGGCTTGGGAGGATAGTCTCACCTTATGAGCATCGCTGCCGGAGCCTCCGTCCTCGCCCTGCCGGGGAAGTCCCCGCGGATCGCCGCCGACGCTTTCATCGCCGAGGGCGCACGCATCGTGGGAGACGTGTCGCTGGCCGAGGGTGCGAGTGTCTGGTACAACGCGGTCCTTCGAGGCGACTCTGCCTCCATCGCGGTCGGACGCGACAGCAACGTCCAGGACAATGTCTCGGTCCATGTCGACGCGGCGCATCCGGTCGTCATCGGCGCGAAGGTGTCGATCGGTCACAACGCGGTCGTCCATGGGTGCACGATCGGAGACGGTTCGCTCATCGGCATGGGAGCCGTCGTGCTCAGCGGGGCCGTCATCGGCGCCGGCTGTCTCATCGCCGGTGGAGCCGTCGTGCTCGGAGGCACGGAGGTGCCAGACGGATCACTGGTGGCCGGGGTGCCCGCGAAGGTGCGCCGAGCGCTCAGCGACCAGGAGCGTGCTGACCTGATCGCGAACGCCGACGTCTACCTCGCGCACGTCCGGACCCACGCCGCGGCGACACCGATCTGATCGGATTCGACCGATAGGCTGGTCCTCACGGGGCGGTGGCCAAGCTGGTTAAGGCAGTGGGCTCATAACCCAACGATCGCGGGTTCAAGTCCCGCCCGCCCTACTCCTGCTCCGCTTCGTAGCGACGTCATCGGTCGACCGCTGTCGATCGAGGGACGACGTCGCGAGGACTGTTCCGGCGGCGATCCCGCCCAAGGCGCCGAAGACCATGTCGCCGATCGTGTCCTGGTAGGTGACGAAGATCTCGTCACTGAGGTAGGCCCAGCCGAGCCACTCGATCATCTCCCACACCGCGCTCAGCGCCAGCGCAAGGACGGGCGCGAGGATCAGCGAGGTGCGTCGGCTGGCGCCCGAGTCGCGAGTCAGGGGCACGACATCTGCCCGGGTGAGGATCAGTGCGGCGACGACCGTGAGAACCCCCGTGCAGATCAGGTGCAGGAGCAGGTCCCATCCGGGGATCGACCGGTACAGGTCGAGCACATTGCTCCACGCCGCCACGAGCACGGTGGCGCATACAGTGAGGTCGAACCACCCGCGCATGCCCAGAACTCGCGGCAGCATCAGAGCGGGAAGCGCAAGCGCCGCGATGCCGGCGTCGGTCGGGGCGAGCCATACCAGCGCGACGGCGACCCCGATGATGCCCACCGCCCGCACGAAGTCGGCCGACCACTCCGTGACGGTGCGCGGCGGTCGCAGGAAGTCCTCTTTCACGGTGTCCTCCCCGTCAGGCGCAGGAGCGCCTGCACCGGGCGATGATCCGAGGGTGCGATCCCGTCGAAGACGTGCGCGTTCACTGCAGCGGCACGGACTCGGACATCCGGACTGACGAGCAGCCAATCGATGCGTCGACCGCCGACCTTCGGACGCCGATATCCGCTGAGGGTGCTCCACAGGGGCGTCAGCCGATCGTCTGCCGCGCCCCAGGAGTCGCTCAGATCGGCGCGCGAGACGAGTGTGCGCAGGGCCTGGGAGCCGGGGCCCGCATTCAGATCTCCCATCACGACCGTCGGAAGGGCGCGCGCGCGAACCATTGCGGCGATGATTTCGGCAGAACGTCGCCGAGACCGAGGCGAGAGATGATCGAGATGGGTGTTGACGACCAGGAACCCGACCCCTGTCGACCTGTCCCTGAACTCCGCGGAGACGACGATGCGAGGAAAGAGCGCTCCCCATGACAGGCTGCCCGGCTCGTCGATCCGTGTCGAGAGAGCGTGTTGGTCCCACCCGCGCAGTTCCAGCCGCGATGCGTCGTAGAGGATGGGTGTTCCCTCACCCGTGCCATCGCGGTTCCTCCCTCTGCCGATGAACCGATGGTCCCGCCCGAGCGCGTCGGTGACGGCCTTCAGCGACCGGGGGAGCACTTCCTGCAGTCCGAGGACGGTCGGCCGCTCCGAGCGGACCATCTCAGCGACCGCAGGCTCGCGATGGCTCCAGCGGTCACGCTTCCGACGCAGGGCGCCTTCCATCGCGCGACGGATGTTGAACGACATCACGTGCAGGTCCGGTGCAGCAGCGGGACCGATCAGCGGCACGACCGTCACCGGGCGCTCCGTCCCGCGGTGCTGAACAGGCGGCGGCGGACGATGAGCCGTCCCCAACGCAGGGGTGGGAAGTCGCGGGGCCAGTGCACGAGCACGCTACGGACGCCTCGGTGCACGCGTCGACCGAACTGTCCTGCGGTGAGCGGCCTCATCGACATCCCCATCGTGGTGTGCGGGAGCCGGGCGATGCGGTGGTTCTCGCCGAGGTGGAAGGCGAGGTCGAGGTCGTCGTGGATGTCGGGGTCTCCTCGGTGCACGTCGGACCGCACGGCCTGCCAGGCCTCCCTGCGGAACGCGAGATTGGATCCGAAGAGGGGCAGATGTCCGAGAGTGACGCTCAAGAGGGTCATATAGGCGCCGAGATAGAGCCGCGAGAGTGGCGTGCGCAGGGCTGCCGGCCCGTCCGTGAAGCGCGCGGCCCCGGTGATCGCCCCGAGGTGCTCGTCGTCGTCGAAGGCCGAGACGATGGCCGTGATCCACTGAGCATCCGGTTCGCAGTCCGCGTCGAGGCGCAGGATCAGTTCGCCGAGAGCCGCGTCATACCCGGTCGACGCCGCAGCGGGAATGCCGGGATCGAGACACGTCAGCACGCGCGCACCCCAGGCGAGGGCGACGGAGGCCGACGAGTCGGATGAGCCGTTGTCGACGACGATGATCTCGTCGGCCGGCTGGTCCTGGGCGTGCAGAGCGCTCAGGCAGCGCGCCAGCAGCTCGGCATCGTCCTTGACCGGGATGACCACTGACGTGGTGAGCCGTGTGCCCTGATTCGCCGTCGACGGAAGGCCATCGACCGTCTCCATCGTGTGCCCCTCGGTGTGTGCCGTCATCGGTTCGATCGTGGCATCACCCGACGTCGGGCGCGAGGGACTTGACACCGGCGGGTGCGTGCCGATGCCTGTGGACGTCAGCGAGTGCCCGCGGCGTCGAGGTCGGGCGAGGGGTCGATGACCTCGTCGACGAGCGTGATGCCCCCGCTCGAGTTGGCCGAATGAGCGAGATCCTCGATCCATCGGCGGCTGAGCTCGGGCGTCTCGCTCTCGTCGAAGACGAACCGCAGCGGGATCGACGGATGCAGCCAGACCGTCGAACGGCCTTCGGTGTCACCGTCGGGATGCTTCCACGTGAGTGTGAAGCTCTCGTTGCGACGCAACTTCGTCGCGACGACGACCTTGAGGTGCGCGAGCGCCCGATCTTCGATATGGATCGGCTCCGAGCCGCCGTAATAGAGAGAACCCATATCTCGGAATATATGTCTCAGTCGGCGCCGCTCTCGGCGTGCTGGTCGCGGCGCGCGACACGTGCGAACAATCTGTTCGCATAGTGTCATCGACGGTGCTTCGCCGCCGTCACAGAAGGAAGCACGCCGAAGCTCTCGCGATACGCCGCGGCGAAGCGAGACGGATGCGAGAAACCCCACCGGCGGGCCACCGCGGCGACCGTCGTCAGTGAGCCCGAACGCAGGTCGCGGTGCGCTCCATCGAGGCGCGCCTGCCTCAGCGACTCCGCCGGCGTCGTGTCGAGCGCGCGCCGAAAGGCGTATTGAAGGCCTCGCGTCGAGATGTGGACGGCAGCGGCGACGTCGTCGACCGTGATCGGCCGGTGCGAGTTCTCGGCGATGAAGGCGAGGGCGCGACGCACCGTCGCCGGCGCCGGCGTGCTCTGCGCCGGCCGATGCCGTTGCAGGCGACTCGTCGTCGCGAAGGCCGCGAGCGTCGTCGCCGCGGCATGGCGAGCCAGTTCGCTGCGCACGAGATCGTCATCGTCCGCATCGTCGACGAGATCCGCGGCGCTCATCTCGAGATACGCGAACATGCGATCCCAGGCAGCCCCGGCGTGCGCGGAGCGCGGAGCGAGATCGCCCACGCGGACGGATACGCCGTCGTCGCCACTGATCCTCTTCGCGAGGTGGGTCAGGGTGTCCCGCTCGAAGACGAGTGCCGTGACCCTCGCTCCCGCATCCCAGCGGGCGCGCACTCTCGGACCATCGGAGATCCAGGGGAGACTCGCATCGAGATCTCCTCGATCGGAGTACACCCGGGCATCGGGCCCATCGACACGGCAGACCAGCACCTGGTCCTGTGGTTCGGCTGTCGAGCGCACCTCGGCGGCGAGGTCGTAGCGCACGAGACTCACGGCACCGAGATCGGCAGAGTGCCAGTCGAAGCGGAAGCGTTGCGGGTCGACGTCGTGCAGTACGGCGGACGGGACGAACTGCTTCCAGGTGCTCTCGACACGCGAGACGTCACTGGTACGGAATCGCATCGCGGGGCACCTCCTGAACGGTTCGACGTGCACGGACCGGCCAGGTTCCGTCGAGGCGCTCATCAGGTTCGATGCGCCCCATCCGGATGAAGTACTCCGTGAGGCTCGCCGCCTGAGAGCGGGCCCACCCGATCTGGCGTGTGTGCAGCTCTTCCAGGGTATCCGGAAGCACGAACTGGCGGGCCAGAGCCTGCGCGACCCGGCCTGCGGCCACGGCATCCGCCGCCGCTTCGTGGGCGTCCTCGAGGCGCACCGCATAGAGGGCTGCGACCACCTCGAGCGTGCGCTTGCCCGGACGATAGCGGTCATAGGCCTTGTCGATCACGAGCGGGTCGATGATCGGTGAAGGGTCCTCCAGTGGCGGGATGCCGTGGCGGTGCGCCTCGTGTGCCAGGAGGGAGAAATCGTATGCGGCGTTGTAGGCCACGATCGGCACACCCTGAGAAAGCAGGGATCGCAGGGCCGCCGTGACCTCTCGGACCACCTCGGCGCCCTGCCGTCCGTGGCGGCGCGCGTGCTCGGTCGTGATCCCGTGCACGGCGGTGGCGCCGTCCGGAATCGGCATGCCGGGATCCGCGAGCCAGTCCCGTGCGGCGATCTCGCGGCCGCCGGCGTCGAGGAGCCCGACGTGTGCGCTGACGATGCGGTCGTGCTCCACGTCCACACCGGTCGTCTCGAGGTCGAACACGCCTACGCGAGTGATCCAGTGCGGGAGCGAGGGTGCCGGGGGCATGATCTCACCGTAGAACCGGGCTCCGACATCGGGGCGGAGGCACACGGGGATCCCGCATGCGACGACCCTAGACTTGATCCATGCCCGCGCCCTCCCCGTATGCCGACCGTCTGAGCCGACTGCCGGTCGTGCGTCATGAGGTCGAGGTCAGAGGCGGGACGACCGTGTACTGGGAGTACGGTCCCTCCGATGCAGATGTGACAGTCGTCGCCGTGCATGGATTCCGAGGTGAGCACCACGGTCTCGAGCCGGTTCTCGCGTTCCTTCCCGAGGTCCGGGTCATCTCTCCCGACCTTCCCGGCTTCGGAGAGACGGCGCCCGTCGCCGGGCGCTCGTACGATCTCGATGAGTATGTCGCGTGGCTGACCGAGTTCGCCGCTGCGGTGGCCCCCGGGGCGGTGATCCTCGGGCACTCCTTCGGATCGATCGTCGCCTCCGCGGCCGTGGCGGCAGGGCTCGAGACTCCGCGGCTGATCCTCATCAATCCGATCGGAGCACCCGCCCTCGAGGGCCCCAAGGGCATCATGACGCGGCTGGCCGTGCTGTACTACTCGCTCGGGGCGCGGCTGCCCGAGCGGCTGGGCACTGCTCTGCTGCGGAATCGACTGATCGTCAGAGTCATGAGCATCACGATGGCGAAGACGTCGGACCCGCAGCTGCGCCGTTTCATCCACGATCAGCACGACACCTACTTCTCGCGCTTCGCCGACCGCGATGTCCTGCGGGACGCCTTCGTGACGAGCGTGTCGCATGATGTGAGCGAATTCGCCCGCTCGATCCCGACCCCGACTCTGCTCATCGCCGCTCAGCGCGACGACATCACACCGATCGAAGTCGAGCGGGAGCTCGCCACCAGATTCGATGACGCGACCCTCGTGGAGATCGCCGAGGTCGGACACCTGATCCATTACGAGACGCCTGCCGAGGCTGCAGGCGCCGTACGACGATTCCTCAGGATTCCCGTCTCGCGAGCCCGATGAGGCCGGCAACCCGGAAGGGGATGACCTCGCCCATGGCCAGGGAGGTCTCAGTCCGCTCGACTCCGTCGATCGACAGGATGCGCGCATCGGTGTCGAACAGGTGGCGGGCGTCCCTGCACGCGACGCGTGCCAGCAGATCGATCGATCCGCTGAGTCCGTGCGCCTGCACGACCTCGGGAATGCGCGCCAGTTCGTTGATGATCCGCGGCAATTCGGTCTGACGCACGCCGATGCTCACGAACGCCTGAAGGGGGAACCCCAGCACGTCGGTCGAGAACGACCGCTCGTACGACTGGAAGATCCCTGTCTGCTCGAGTCTCGCCATGCGCGCCTGGATGGTGTTGCGGGAGAGTCCGAGATTCTCTGCCAGCGCCACGATCGTCACGCGAGGGTCATCGGCGAGTGCGGCGAGAAGTTCCAGATCAATGCGGTCAAGTCCGGCCATAGTGCCAAACGATAGCAGGGACGATGCACCCCATATTTGGCAACATGCTCAAGCCGCTCTCGATTGCTTGAGCGAGGTGATGAGCGGACGTACTCTCAAGTGAACCGGCGCTGAGGCCGGGGCCGCGCGTAGAACCCGTGACGACGGCCACGAACGAGGAGGACGACGATGTCACCCCAGATCACTCCGATCGCCGACATGGCGCAGGATCTCGAACTCGCGGAGCGCATCCTCGCGCCGGACGGCGAGCGCGTCGCGAACACTCGTCTCGACGGGTTCGTCGCCGACGTCGACGGTGCCGGACTGCGCGCGCTTCACCGCGACATGGTCATCCTCCGGCGCATCGACGCGGAGGGGGTGGCGCTCCAGCGCCAGGGCCAGCTGGGGCTCTGGGCGCCATGCCAGGGGCAGGAGGCGACCCAGATCGGAACCGCGAGGGCGCTCGCACCGCAGGATTACGTCTTCCCGAGCTACCGCGAGACGGGGGTCATCTATGCACGGGGCGCGCAGCCGGGCGACTTCGTCCGTATGTGGCGTGGTGAAGAGGGCGCGGGTCACGACCCCGCAGCACTCCGCGTCGCTCCGTTGCAGATCATCATCGGAGCGCAGACGCTCCACGCGGTCGGGTATGCGCTCGGCATCCGTCACGAAGATGCGGACGAGGTCGCCGTCACCTACTTCGGCGACGGTGCCACGAGCCAGGGAGATGTGAACGAGGCGATGATCTTCGCGTCCTCGTATCAGGCTCCGGTGGTGTTCGTCTGCCAGAACAACCACTGGGCCATCTCGGAGCCGGTGTCGGTGCAATCGCAGTATCCGATCGCCGGACGCGCGCCCGGCTTCGGCATCCCGAGCCTGCGCGTGGACGGCAACGACGTGCTGGCCTGCATGGCCGCGATGCGCTGGGCTCTCGCGCACGCGCGGTCCGGACAGGGCCCCGCCTACATCGAGGCCGTCACATATCGCATGGGTCCGCACACGACAGCCGACGACCCGACCCGCTACCGCAGCGACGACGAACTCGAGGCATGGCGTGAGCGTGACCCGATCGCCCGGCTGGAGGCACACCTGCGATCGATCGGCGAGCTCGACGACGAGCAGCTCGCGGACACGCAGAGAGCGGCGGACGCCGCGGCTCGAGACATGCGCGCCGAGTGCCTGGGCATGGTGACGCGTCCTCCGCTCGCGGTGTTCGACGGCGTCTACGCAGAGCCGCACTCCGGCCTCGAGCGGCAGCGCGACGAGTACGCCGCGTACCTCGCGTCATTCGACGGCGAGGCGTGAGCATGACTCAGATCACTCTCGGAAAGGCGCTCGGAGCAGGTCTACGACGGGCGATGCGCGACGACGACAAGGTCGTGCTGCTGGGCGAGGACATCGGCAAGCTCGGAGGCGTCTTCCGCATCACGGATGGACTCCTCGACGAGTTCGGGCCCCAGCGTGTCATCGACACGCCCCTCGCTGAATCCGGCATCGTCGGCATGGCGGTCGGGTTGGCGTTCCGCGGCTATCGGCCTGTAGTCGAGATCCAGTTCGACGGTTTCGTCTATCCGGCCTTCGACCAGATCGTCGCGCAGGTGGCGAAGCTGCACTACCGGACGCAGGGCCGAGTGAAGATGCCGATAACGATCCGCATCCCCTGGGCGGGAGGCATCGGTGCTGCCGAGCATCACTCGGAATCGCCTGAGGCGTACTTCGTGCACACCGCAGGGCTCCGTGTGATCGCGGTCTCCAATCCGGAAGACGCCTACCGGAGTCTTCGCCAGGCGATCGCGTCGGACGACCCGGTGATCTTCTTCGAGCCGAAGCGGCTCTACCACCACAAGGGCGATGTCGATCTCGACGCCCCGCTCGCGGATGCCGCCCCCATGGGACTCGCGCGAGTCGTCCGCACAGGCGATGATGCGACGCTCATCACCTACGGGGCGATGGTGACGACCGCGCTGCAGGCCGCCGAGGCCGCCGAAGACGATGGCATCTCGCTCGAGGTCATCGATCTGCGCTCGCTGTCGCCGGTCGACTACGACACCGTGGCGACGTCGGTCCGCAAGACCGGCCGTGTCGTCGTCGCGCACGAGGCGTCGCGAGAGGCCGGTATGGCGGCTGAGGTGATCGCGAGCGTCACGGAGCGCTGCTTCGAGTACCTCGAGTCGGCGCCGTTGCGCGTGACCGGACACGACGTCCCGTACCCGCCGGCGAAGCTCGAGAAATACCATCTGCCGGATCTCGACCGACTGCTGGACGCCGTCGACCGGGTGCTCGACCGTCCGAACAGCCTGACGGGAGCAGACGCGTGAACGCGGAGTTCAGACTGCCCGACCTCGGAGAAGGACTCACAGAGGCGGAGGTCGTCCAGTGGCTCGTCGCTCCCGGCGATGTCGTCGCGCTCAATCAGACTCTCGCCGAGGTCGAGACCGCCAAGGCGATCGTCGAGTTGCCTTCTCCGCACGCAGGCGTCGTCACAGCCCTGCATGCTGCGGCGGGGGAGACCGTCGCAGTGGGCGCGCCGCTGATCGAGTTCGATGTCGAGGGAGCCGACGACGCTTCGTCTGCCGCCTCGGATGGCGGCGGTGCTGAGGAGAAGGCGCAACCCAACCTCGTGGGCTACGGAGCTGCGCCATCAGCATCCGGGCGACCGGCCCGACGTGCCAGACGTGCGGTCGGCGGACGGGCGGCGACCGACACGGCCGTGCTCGAAGCGGCGCCGCACGACGCGTCGCCGACCGTGAGCGTCGAGGTCGTCGCCGAGCGGCCGCGCTCCACTCCGCCCGTGCGTGCGTATGCCAAGCGTCTCGGGATCGATCTCGTGCTGGTGGCGGCGACGGTGGGGGATCGCGTGATCACCCGCGGGGATGTCGACGACTACGCGTCTCGCACGGCGACGACCGCAGAACAGGTCGATCCCGCGCCTCCCCGACCGCGGGTTCCGGACGATGCCGCGAGCCTCCGTGATGGCTCTCGGGAGACGCGGATCCCCATCCGCGGAGTTCGCAAGCACACGGCTGCGGCGATGGTCGAGAGCGCGTTCACCGCACCGCACGTCACGGTCTTCCACACGGTGGATGTCACGGCGACGATGGACCTCATCGCCTCGCTGCGGGGCGACCGCTCACTCTCGGAGCATCGGATCGGTCCGCTTGCGGTGGTGGCGAAAGCGGCCTGTCTCGCCTTGAGTCGCACGCCCGGGCTCAATGCCCGATGGGACGAGTCCGCGGGCGAGATCGTGCAGTTCGGATACGTGGACCTCGGGATCGCCGCAGCGACCGAGCGGGGACTCATCGTGCCTCACATCCGCGACGCCGAGTCTCTGACACTCACAGAGCTCGCCGATGCGGTGGCATCTCTCGCCGTCACCGCGCGGGAAGGACGCACATCTCCTGTCGAGCTGGCGGGCGGCACCTTCTCCATCTCGAACATCGGTGTGTTCGGCATCGACGCGGGCACCCCCATCCTGCCTCCGGGGCAGTCGGGAATCCTCGCCGTCGGCGCCGTCCGGCGCCTTCCGTGGGAGTACCGCGGTGAGATCGCCCTTCGCCAGGTGATGACTCTCAGCCTGTCGTTCGACCACCGCATCGTCGACGGGGCGGAGGGAGCGAGGTTCCTCAAGGACGTCGCGGACGTGTTGGAGGAACCTGGGAGGGCGATGCTGCTCAGGTAGTCGCTCGGAGCGCTGATTCCGCCATCGCGGCGAGCACTGTCGCGGTGGCGGAGCGCTGCCGGGACGCCGCGCGCGTGCTGTGCGGTGTCGAGTTGATGAGCCCGAAGCACGCTTGCACCCGCAGACGAAGCTCGTCGGCGTCGGCATCGACCAGATGGCTCAGGGTCTCGATCCAGAGCTCGATGTATGCGCGCTGCAGCCGGCGGACCTCGGCATGATCCTGAGCGGCGAGATGCGCGACGTCCCGGTCATGCACTCGGATCACATCCGCGTGACCCAGCGCGAACTCCACGTGGAAGGCGACGAGCGCGCGGATGCGCTCCTCGGGTGTGGACCCGCCCGCCGCGACACTCGTGCCGCCCGAGACCAGGTCATCGCTCACCTGGACGAGCACGGCGCCGAGCAGCGCCTGCTTGCCGGCGAAGTGGCGGTAGACCGCCGGTCCGGAGACGCCTACGGCGGCGCCGATGTCTTCGAGGCTCACACCGTTGTATCCGCTCTCGGCGAAGAGTCGTGCGGCTTCTCGGAGGATGGCGTCAGACCGCTCCGCCTTGGCGCGGTCTCGCGCAGTGGGAGGGCTTGTCATCTCAGTTAATCCTCGCTAACCTGATGCGATCGGTTAGTGAACACTAACCGAGAAAGCATCGAATGCGCCAGGGCGATGACGCCGGCGCGATGTGGTCGAGGAGGACGTCACGATGCCCGCAACCCAGCAGTCTCTCGCTGCCGAGCTGCACGAACGACTGGCCGTCGCCGCTCAAGGGGGGCCGCAGGCGTCCCGGGAACGGCACATCGCGCGCGGCAAGCTCCTCCCGCGTGATCGCGTGACCAGACTCCTCGACGAGGGCAGCCCCTTCGTCGAGATCGCCCCGTTGGCGGCCGACGGACTGTACGAGGGAGAGGCGCCAGCCGCAGGAGTCATCGCGGGGATCGGCCTCGTCCACAGCAGGCACGTGATGGTCGTGTGCAACGACGCGACAGTCAAGGGCGGAACCTACTATCCGCTCACGGTCAAGAAGCACCTGCGCGCACAGGAGATAGCGCTCGAGAATCGACTTCCGTGTCTCTACCTCGTCGACTCCGGCGGCGCCTTCCTCCCCAAGCAGGACGAGGTGTTCCCGGACCGCGAGCACTTCGGACGCATCTTCTTCAACCAGGCCAGGATGTCCGCGGAGGGGATCCCGCAGCTCGCCGCCGTGCTCGGTTCGTGCACGGCGGGCGGAGCCTATGTCCCCGCGATGAGTGACGAGACCGTCATCGTGCGTGGCCAGGGGACGATCTTCCTCGGCGGCCCTCCGCTCGTGAAAGCGGCGATCGGTGAGATCGTGTCGGCGGAGGAGCTCGGCGGCGGCGAACTGCACGCCCGGCGCAGCGGGGTGGTCGACCATCTCGCCGAGGATGACGAGCACGCACTCGAGATCCTGCGCGACATCGTCGCCACCCTGCCGTCGCCCCTCGCTCCGGTCTGGGACGTGGTCGAGTCGCGTCGGCCGTCCGAACCCGGCTCGCTCTATGACGTCGTCCCGGTCGACGTCAACACCCCGTACGACGTGCACGAGGTGATCGATCGGCTGATCGACGGCGACACGTTCCGCGAGTTCAAGAAGGAGTACGGCACGACCCTCGTCACCGGCTTCGGGCGCCTGCACGGGCACCCGGTCGGGATCGTCGCGAACAACGGAGTGCTCTTCAGCGAATCCGCCCTGAAGGGCGCGCACTTCATAGAGCTCTGCGACCAACGCGGCATCCCTCTGGTGTTCCTGCAGAACATCTCCGGCTTCATGGTCGGATCGGAAGCCGAAGCGGGCGGCATCGCGAAGGACGGAGCGAAGATGGTCACCGCCGTCGCCAGCACCCGCGTGCCGAAGCTCACCGTCATCATCGGCGGATCCTTCGGGGCCGGCAACTACTCCATGTGCGGACGTGCGTACTCGCCTCGCTTCCTGTGGACGTGGCCGGCCAGCCGTATCTCGGTGATGGGCGGCGCCCAGGCGGCCTCCGTTCTCGGGACGGTGAAGGACGACCAGCTGACGGCTCGCGGACAGGCGTGGAACACCGACGAGAGGCTCGCGTTCGAACAGCCCATCCGGGAGCAGTACGAGACCCAGGGTGAGCCGTACTACGCCACCGCCCGCCTGTGGGACGACGGCATCATCGACCCCGCCCAGACCCGCGACCTGCTGGGGCTCGCCCTCGATGTGGTCGCGCGAAGCCCTCTGCCCGAGCCGCGTTTCGGCCTCTTCCGGATGTGACCGCAATGACGAACAGTGTCTCCACCTCCCATCGTTTCGACAGCGTCCTCGTCGCCAATCGAGGGGAGATCGCACGCCGGGTCATCCGCACTCTCAGTGCGATGGGCATCCGCAGCGTCGCCGTCTACAGCGATGCGGATGCCGACGCCCCCCATGTGCGCGAGGCCGATCAAGCCGTGCGGATCGGCCCGGCGCCGGTCGCCGAGTCGTACCTCGACATCGATGCCGTCATCGCCGCAGCCCGCGCGACCGGAGCGCAGGCCATCCATCCGGGCTACGGATTCCTCTCGGAGAGCGTCGGGCTGGCCGAGGCATGCGCGGAGAGCGGCATCGTCTTCATCGGTCCGTCGGTCGACGCACTCCAGGTCATGGGAGACAAGGCGAAGGCCCGCGACCATGTCGTGCGATCCGGCGTCCCGGTGGTGCCGGGTTTCGATGCGAGAGGACTGTCGGACGCGGAGATCGCTGACGAGGCCGACGCTGTCGGCTACCCGCTGCTCGTCAAGCCGAGTGCGGGCGGCGGCGGCAAGGGTATGGAGGTCGTCGAGGCGGCATCCGGGCTCAGCGCCGCACTGGCGTCCGGTCGACGGGTGGCGCGTTCGGCGTTCGGTGACGACTCCCTGATCCTGGAGCGGCTCATCCGACGCCCCCGGCACATCGAGGTGCAGGTGTTCGGCGACGCTCACGGAACGGTGATCACCCTCGGCGAGCGCGAGTGCACGCTGCAGCGACGTCACCAGAAGGTGATCGAGGAGGCTCCCTCTGCGGGGATCCCCGAGTCGACGAGGGACCGACTCCTCGAAGCCGCCATGCAGGCCGCACAGAGCGTCTCGTACGTCGGCGCCGGAACCGTGGAGTTCCTCATCGACGCCGATGTTCCGGACCAGGTCTTCTTCATCGAGATGAACACCCGTCTGCAGGTCGAGCACCCCGTCACCGAGGAGGTCACCGGCCTCGACCTCGTCGCCCTGCAGATCCACGTCGCGGCAGGCGGACGTCTCGACCCTGCGCCGGGTCTGCACGGTCACGCCGTCGAGGCGCGCGTGTACGCGGAATCGCCGGAGCGCGGGTTCCTGCCCTCGACCGGACGCGTGCTGCTGTTCGATCCGCCGCGCGGCGTGAGGGTCGATGCGGCCGTGGAGACGGGCAACGACGTGACCGGATTCTACGACCCGATGATCGCGAAGATCATCGCGTTCGCTGACGACCGGACCACCGCGCTCCGCCTGCTCGATGAGGCTCTGAGCAGGACCGTCGTGCTGGGTGTGGACACGAACATCGGGTTCTTGCGCACACTCTGCCGCGATGAGCGGGTCACGGCCGGGGACCTCGACACGGGACTCATCGAGACGCTTCTGCCGCTCGTCGAGGAGCCGCCATCGCCGACGATGCTGGCCGCCGCACGGCGAACCGTCTCAGGCACGGATGACGCGGTCGGCGCGACCAGGGCGAGTCAGCGAGCGGGCGCGGTGTGGCAGGACCTCACGCAGGACGATCGGCGCGAGATCTCCTTCCGGACCGAACGCGGCGAGGTCATCCCCGCGCCTGCATCCAGCGGCTCGCGGTCGCGCGCCATGGCTGCGGTGGACGACGACGGTGCGGTCTGGGTCAGCGAGGACGGACGCACCGTGCGCCTGGAGGCTCTCGATCGCCGAGCCCTGTTGCTGCACCGTCTGCAGCAGAGGGAGCAGAGCGAGTCCGCGAACGGTCCGGATGCGAGAGCCCCGATGCCGGGAAGCGTGGTGGCCGTGCATGTCCGCGACGGCGACGTCGTGACCGCCGGCACGCCGCTCGTATCGATCGAGGCGATGAAGATGGAGCACCCGGTGCTGGCGCCCCAGGACGGGACGGTGCGCCTCCTGGTCGCCGTCGGCGATCAGGTTCGACGCGACCAGCCGGTCGCGCACATGACGACGGAGGAGAAGTGACGATGCATGAGCTGACCGATGAAGAGCGCGAACTCGCGGCGATGGTGCGCGAGTTCGCCGAGACGGTCGTCGCGCCGCAGTCCTACGAGGCGGACCGCACGCACACGCTGTCGATGGACGTGGTCGCCCAGATGGGTGACCTCGGGCTGTTCGGCCTGCCGTTCCCCGAGGAGTACGGGGGTCAGGGCGGCGACTACATGGCGCTGGGCATCGCGATCGAGGCGCTCGGACGCGTCGACCAGTCCATCGCCATCACGCTCGAAGCCGGAGTCAGCCTCGGTGCGATGCCCGTCTTCCGCTTCGGCACCGAAGAGCAGAAGCAGGAGTACCTGCCGGACCTGCTCGCCGGCCGAGCGCTCGCGGGCTTCGGCCTCACCGAGCCGGAGGCCGGGAGCGACGCGGGAGCGACCCGGACCACCGCCCGGCTCGACGGCGACGAATGGGTCATCGACGGGTCGAAGCAGTTCATCACCAATTCAGGAACGCCCATCACGCGTTTCGTCACGGTCACCGCGGTCACCGCGGTCACCGGGAACGAGGGGGGCCGCAAGCAGATCTCGACCATCATCGTGCCCAACGGCACACCCGGGTTCACCGTCGAGGCGCCGTACGACAAGGTCGGGTGGAACGCGTCCGACACGCATCCGCTCAGCTTCACCGGGGCACGGGTCCCCGCCGGCAACCTCCTGGGCGAGCAGGGGAGCGGCTTCCGCAACTTCCTGAGCATCCTCGACGAGGGCCGCATCGCGATCGCCGCGCTGTCGACCGGCGCCGCGGAGGGCTGCCTCGAGGCAGCCGTCGACTATGCGAAGAGTCGCACCATCTTCGGCAGCGCCCTCAGCACGCGACAGAACGCACAGTTCACCCTCGCGCGCATGCGTGCCCGAGTGCACACGGCACGGCTCGCCTGGCACTATGCGGCACGGCTCCGTGACGCCGGGCGGCAGTTCGCGGAGCAGGCGGCGATCGCGAAGCTCGTGGCGGGCGAGGCCGCGATGGACAACGCCAGGGACGCGACGCAGATCTTCGGCGGCAACGGCTTCATGAACGAGTTCCCGGTGGCCCGTCACTATCGCGACTCGAAGATCCTCGAGATCGGCGAGGGCACCACCGAGGTGCAGCTCCTCGTGATCGCGCGAGCGTTGGGGCTCGCCGGGTAGCGTGGCAGGATGCCATCCGCTCAGCGAACCGAGGAGGTGAGGTGATCATGCACGACATCGTCCAGCGCGGTCTCTTCTTCGAGGAGTTCGTCACCGATGCCCGATATCTTCATCGCCCTGGGCGCACCGCGACCGAGGCCGACAACGTCCTCTTCACGACGCTCACGATGAACACCCAGGCGCTGCACCTCGACGCCGCCTTCGCCGATGGGCAGCAGCCGTTCGGTGCGCGTCTGATCAACTCGATGTGGACGCTCTCGACCATGGTCGGGGCATCCGTCGCGCAGCTCACCCAAGGCACCCTGGTGGCTCAGCTCGGGTTGGGCGAGATCGCCTTCCCGCATCCGCTGTTCGCCGGTGACACGCTGTACACCGAGAGCGTGGTCGTCGACAAGCGGCTCTCGACGTCACGAGCGGGGCAGGGGATCGTGACCATCGCGCATACCGGACGCAACCAGGACGGCACAGTCGTCGCCACCGCGACCCGAACGGTGCTCGTGCACTGTCTTGCCGAGGGGGAACGATGAGCTTTGATCTCGGACCGGCACTGCTCTTCTGCCCTGCCGATCGACCCGAACGGTTCCGCGGCGCCCTCGAGAAGGCGGACGCTGTCATCCTCGACCTCGAAGACGCGGTGCTGGCCGAGGCGAAGGCCGCAGCTCGCGACAATCTCGTCGATGCCGACCTGGACCCCGATCGAGTGATCGTCCGCGTGAACGCACCGGGTTCCGACGCCTACGTCTCAGACCTCGCCATGCTCGCTCAGACCGACTTCCGCACCGTGATGGTCGCGAAGACCGAGAGCGCTGAGAGCCTCAGCGCTTTCGACGAGAGGTTCTCGTTGATCGCCCTGTGCGAGACGGCGAAGGGGATCCACGCGGCAGATCGCATCGCAGCACATCCGCAGGTCGTCGCGATGATGTGGGGCGCGGAGGATCTCGTCGCCTCCCTCGGCGGCACATCGAGCCGCACACCGGAGGGTGGCTATCGAGACATCGCGCGCTATGCCCGCTCCCGGGTTCTCCTCGAAGCGGGGGCACAGGGCAAGCGCGCCATCGACGCCGTGCACATCGAGATCGGCGATGTCGCAGGTCAGGAGGCCGAGGCTGTCGACGCCGCCGCGTCCGGGTTCATCGCGACCGCGTGCATCCACCCGAGTCAAGTGGCGGTCATCCGCGCGGCGTACGCTCCGGATGACGCGGCGCTCGAGTGGGCCCGCCGGGTTCTCGCCGCCTCAGCGAGCGAGCGAGGCGTGTTCCGCTTCGACGGACGCATGATCGACGAGCCCGTGCTGAGGCATGCTCGGTCGCTGCTCGGTCGCACCCGCTGATCGAACGATCTCTGGCGGTCGGTCGTTCAGACCAGGATCGCCTGGTCGATGAGACGCAGAGATCCGGGGGAGGCCTCGAAACGGTGGGCGGAACCGTTCGCGAGCACCTCGCCGACGCGCGGCAGCGTGCCGCCGGAGACGTGGTTGATCAGTGACCGGATCACGCCGCCGTGCGTCACGACGATGATGGACTCCGCCACCGGTGCGGAGCGACGGCGAGCATCGCGGGCGATCGCGTCGAGGGCGACCAGCGCCCGTTCGGCGACACCTTCCAGGGTCTCCGCGCCGGGAACCGGCGAGAGCCAATCGCCGTACTTCTCGATGTAGTCGGAGACGAGCATGCCCTCGCCCTCACCGAACTCGCGCTCGCGCATGTCCGGCACCAGCACGGGAGCCCCGAGGCCCAGGCTTTCGGAGATGATCTCTGCCGTCTCCCGCGCCCGCTTCAGCGGGCTGGCGTAGATCGAGTGATGTGTCACGCCCTCGAGACGATCCGCGGCGGTGCGTGCGTCCGCACGGCCCTTCTCGTTCAGGGGGATGTCGGTGGAGCCCTGGATCCGTCGGGCGAGGTTCCAATCCGTCTGGCCGTGGCGGATGAGCGTGAGCAGAGTCATTCGAGGAGCTCCTGGATCGCGGGGAGCACGTCGCTGGTGCCTGCGGCGATGGTGGCATCGGCCCAGACATCCGCGCGCGTCGGCTCGCGGTTGATGATGATGAGGGGGATGCTGCGGCGTCGTGCGCGCTCGACGAGGCGCACACCGGAGTTGACGACGAGGGATGAGCCGGCGACGATCAGCGCATCGCTCGCCCGGAGCAGCGACTCCGCGGCCTTGAAGCGCCCCTGCGGCACGTATTCGCCGAAGAACACGACGTCGGGCTTCAGCATCCCTTCGCACACCGTGCACACCGGCACGATGAAGCCGTCGGTGCTCTCGGGGAGCACGTCGCCGTCGGGAGCGAGCGCCACATTCTCGGGGACGGAGATCCACGGATTGCGCTCTTCGATCTGCACTGCGATGTCGCGGCGATCGAAGACCTGGCCGCACTTCAGGCAGAGAACCCTGCGCATGGTGCCGTGCACTTCGATGACGTGCGAGCTGCCCGCGCGCAGATGCAGTCCGTCGACGTTCTGGGTGATGACGCCGGTGACGTGTCCGGAGGACTCCATGGCGGCTAGAGAGAGATGGCCGGGGTTCGGCTCGGCGCGGGCGAACGCCCGCCAGCCGAGATGCCCGCCGACCCAATAACGACGCCGCGCCGTCTCATCGGCCAGGTACCGCTGGATCGTCATGGGATCAGTCCGGTTGCGCGACCCTTCGCCGCGGTAAGCGGGGATTCCCGAGTCCGTGGAGATCCCGGCGCCGGTGAGCAAGGCGATCTTCCGACCGCGCAGGAGTTCGGCGGTGCGAGCGATGGTGGTCGACAGTTCGACCGGACTCGATGCGCTCACAGGACCTCCCTGTGCGAGTCTACGGCGTGCGCAGGTCGCTCGACGCGTCGCGGCCGACCGCGACGGCGACTCGGAGAGCGATGGCAGACTGGGGCTCGTGGAACTGCTGCGCGTGACGAATCCCGATGATCGACGACTCGACGACTATCGCGCACTGACCGACACCGCGCTCCGAAGTGTGAGCGACCCGGCCGGCGGGCTGTACATCGCCGAATCGACGAAAGTCATCGCGCGAGCAGTCGCTGCGGGGCATCGTCCGCGATCGGTCCTCGTTCAGGAGCGGCGGGTGGACGACATCCGAGCGATCGTCGGAGAACTCGATGTACCTGTGTACGTCGTCCCGGACGAGGTGGCGGAGGCGCTGACCGGTTTCGCCGTGCACCGGGGCACGATCGCCTCGATGCATCGTCCTGACCTGCCGACGGTGCGTGAGGTCATCGACTCCGCCACGCTCGTGCTGATTCTCGAGAACGTCGGCGATCACACGAATGTCGGCGCCGCATTCCGTGCGGCCGCCGCGCTCGGAGCGGATGCCGTGCTGGTGTCTCCCGGGGGAGCCGACCCCCTGTACCGGCGCAGCGTGCGCGTCAGCATGGGAACGGTGTTCCAGGTGCCGTGGACCCGGATCACGGACTGGGCGTCCGCCGTCACCGACCTTCATGCCGCGGGGTTCGACGTCGCGGCCCTCGCGCTGAGCGACGACGCGGTGACTCTCGACGCCTATGTCGCGTCGCGTCCCGAGCGCGTCGCTCTCGTCATGGGATCCGAAGGCGACGGACTCTCACGCACCGCCCTCGACGAGGCAGACACCGTGGTGACGATTCCCATGTCGGGAGGCGTCGACTCGCTGAACGTGGCGTCTGCCGCGGCCGTGGCGCTGTGGGCGCTCGGACGCCGCTGACGGGATGGGATGAGATGGTCAGTCGGACGACGGGAAGATGATCGGCGAGGGCTCGGGACGCTTCGCGACGATGTGATCACCGGATGACTCATGGCGAAGACGCCGCAGCACCCACGGAACCAGATGCTCCCGCGCCCAGCCGAGGTCTTCGGAGCGCGCCTCCCGCCAGGTGCGCAGCGGAAGCGGCTCGGGCTGCATGGACTCGAGGTCGTTGGGCACGTTGAGCGCGCGCAGCGCCATGCGGGCGACCTCATGATGGCCCAGCGAGTTGTAGTGCAGACGGTCGTCATCGAAGAACCGCATGTCCTGCACGACCTTGAGCGCCCACTGGTCGGCGACGATGCAGTCGTGGCGCTCGGCGATCGCGCGGACGTTCTCGTTGTAGATCGCGACCTTGCCGCGGAACGCTCGGAAGACAGGAGTGAAGGCGGTGTCGATCCCGGTGAACAGCAGCACGGCGGCACCCGTCGACGACAGGCGTGCGACGGCGTCCTCCAGCTGGACGGCGATGGCGTCGGGGTCGGTGCCCGGACGGATCACGTCGTTGCCGCCCGCGCAGATCGAGATCAGGTCGGGATGCAGCGCCACGGCGGGTTCGATCTGGTCGCGCACGATCTGGGCGATCAGCTTGCCGCGCACGGCGAGGTTGGCGTACGCGAAGTCGTCGACCTGACGCGAGAGCACCTCGGCGACGCGGTCGGCCCAGCCGCGGTGGCTGCCGGGCTGCGACGGGTCGGGGTCGCCGATCCCCTCGGTGAACGAGTCGCCGATCGCGACGAACCTCCGCCAGGGGTGCGGATTCTCGTTGTCGAGTTCCGGGGTTCGGATCGAATCCTGGTCTGTCATCCAGCTCTCCTTCGCGAACGAACGCGGCCCATGTGGGGCGGCCACGCAGTGACCGAGCCTACTCGGGTGCGTGGGCTGTGGGGAGGACGCGCGCGGCGGATCGCGTGAGCGTGCCGAGTGTCGGCGGCAGCGATTATCGTTGACTCGATGCTTTCTCCGTCCTTCCCCCAGCGCGCCCCCTGGGGTACTGCGAACAAGCTGCGCGCCTGGCAGCAGGAGGCGCTCGAACAGTACTTCCAGGCGGATCAGCGTGACTTCCTCGTCGCGGCGACACCCGGTGCAGGCAAGACGACCTTCGCGCTCACCCTCGCGGTCGAGCTCATGCGCATGGGGGAGGTCAACCGGATCATCGTGGTCGCGCCGACCGAGCATCTCAAGACGCAGTGGGCCGATGCAGCAGCGCGGGTGCACATCCGTCTGGATCCCCGGTTCCGCAACAGTCATTGGGCACCGGCGCGGCATTACCACGGCGCCGTCGTGACCTACGCGCAGGTCGCGGCGAAGTCGTCGGTCCACCGTCATCTGACCGAGGATGCGAAGACCCTCGTCGTCCTCGACGAGGTGCATCACGGCGGAGACGCCCTCAGCTGGGGTGATGCGATCCGAGACGCGTACGGGCCGGCGAAGCGCCGACTGCTGCTGTCTGGAACGCCCTTCCGCAGCGACACCGCACCGATCCCGTTCGTGGAGTATCACCCTGACGAGTCCGGTGCACGGATCTCCCGCACCGACTACAACTACGGCTACGGTCGCGCCCTGGCTGACGGCGTCGTCCGCCCCGTGCTGTTCCACATGTACGCCGGCAAGATGCGATGGCGCACGAGCACCGGAGACGAGCTCGAGACGCATCTCGGGCAGGACAACACCAAGGACGTGACCTCGCAGGCCTGGCGCACGGCGCTCGACCCCGAGGGCGAGTGGATGCCGGCTGTGCTGTCCGCAGCCGATCGTCGTCTGACCGAGATCAGGCATCACGTTCCGGATGCCGGCGGCCTGGTGCTCGCGACCGATCAGACCGTCGCGCGTGCCTACGCCAAGATCCTGCACAGCATCACCGGTCAGCAGCCGACGATCGTCCTGTCCGATGACGCGACGGCCTCCGAACGCATCGAGAAGTTCAGCAACAGCGAGGACCGCTGGATGGTCGCGGTGCGCATGGTGTCCGAGGGGGTGGACGTGCCGCGTCTCGCGGTCGGCGTCTACGCCACGTCGTCGTCGACGCCGCTGTTCTTCGCTCAGGCCATCGGCCGATTCGTGCGAGCACGCCGCCGTGGCGAGGCCGCGAGCGTATTCCTCCCTCAGGTGCCGGTCCTGATGGGTCTCGCGAACGAGATGGACAAGCAGCGCGATCACGCGCTCGACCGTCAGTCGAAGGACGACGACGGGCTCGAGGACTCGCTGCTCGACTCCGCGAACCGCGAGGACGACGCGTCCGACGCGCTGACCCAGGAATTCAGCTATCAGGCGCTCTCGTCGGTGGCCCACTTCGACCGGGTCGTGTTCGAGGGCCAGGAGTTCGGTCAGCTGGCCGAGCCGGGCACCCCCGAAGAAGAGGAGTTCATCGGCTTTCCCGGTCTTCTCGAGCCCGAGCACGTGCACGAGCTCCTGATGCAGCGACAGGCACGGCAGACGCGACTGCGAGAGACGAGAGAAGCCGAGGCGGGTCCCACCGAGACGACGACGCTCCCTGCGCCCCTGCACCGCACGCTGCGCGAGCAACGGCAGCTGCTGAACAGCCTCGTGGGGCTGTACGCCCGTCAGAAGGGCGAACCGCATGGCGCGGTCCATGCCGAGCTGCGCCGGATCTGCGGTGGACCAGCAGTCGCCCAGGCGACCGTGACGCAGCTGCAGTCCCGTATCGACGTACTCCGCAAGCGCGTCCGCTCCTGAACCCTGGCGTCGGTTCGGATACCCGAAAAGCTGGCAATACCGTCGCCGGGTGCGACTGAGACGGGCTCCCGAAGCTAGCGTTGAACGGTTGCCCCGAGAACGGGGACCGTCGATCAGGAGACTTCATGACAGCCCCCGCTGCCGCCGAGCCCACCGCCGCAGACCGCCGCCGCTGGGCGCGGTACCTCGTCGAGGAACGCGCCGAAGGACACGTGTACCAGAAGCTCGCGAGCCGACGCACGGGGGAGGAGCGTGAGATCCTTCTCAGCCTCGCCGACGCCGAGCGGCGCCATGAGCAGCACTGGCTCGATCTGCTCGGCGCGGAACCGGGCCGATTGCCACGCGCCGGCATCCGCTCCCGCCTCCTCGGCTGGATGGCGGGCCGCTTCGGATCCATCTTCGTGCTCGCCCTCGCGCAGAGCGCCGAGGCACGTTCACCGTACGACTCGGAGCAGTACGCGACGCCGGCGATGCGCGCTGACGAGAAAGTGCACTACGAGGTGGTTCGCGGTCTCGCTGCGCGGGGTCGGCGTCGCCTGTCGGGCTCGTTCCGCGCAGCGGTCTTCGGGGCCAACGACGGCCTCGTGAGCAACCTCGCGCTCGTGCTCGGCATCGGCGCCACGGGCGTCAGTTCGGGTTTCGTCCTGTTCAGCGGCATCGCAGGCCTGCTCGCCGGCGCGCTGTCGATGGGAGCGGGGGAGTTCGTGTCCGTGCGGTCTCAACGAGAGTTGCTCGCGTCGACGGAGGCCAACGAGGATGCTGCCGCATCCGCCGCCGACCTCGACATCGATGAGAACGAGCTCGCTCTGGTATACCGGGCGCGCGGGATCGGCCAGCAGGAGGCTCTGGAGCGCGCACGGCGCATCGTCGATGCCGCGCGCGCCGGCGTGGAACGCACCGCCACAGGGCCGGTCCACGTCCACGCCGGAGACGACCACGAGATCGTCGGCAGCGACTGGACCGCCGCGATCTCGAGCTTCCTGCTCTTCGCATCCGGTGCGATCATCCCCGTGCTCCCGTGGCTCTTCGGGCTCGAGGGGACCACAGCGGTGGTCGTCGCTCTCGTGCTCGTGGGCATCGCGCTCCTGTCGACGGGAGCGATGGTCGGCATCCTGTCCGGAGGGCCGCCCCTGCGTCGTGCGCTGCGTCAGCTGGCGATCGGTTTCGGAGCCGCAGCGGTCACGTACGTGCTCGGTCTGGTGTTCGGCGTCGGCGCGGTCTGACAGGCGCCGGCCCGACCGCGTCGGACAGGACTCGACGATCCACGCGAGTCCTGTCCGACGACACGGCGACATCGGAAACGAAGAAGGCCCCGGATATCATGTGGATATCCGGGGCCTGTCTGTGCGCGGAGGGGGACTTGAACCCCCACGCCCTTACGGGCACTACGACCTCAACGTAGCGCGTCTACCATTCCGCCACCCGCGCAGGTGTTGGATGTTCGTTGCCGAACGAAGATTTACATTAGCACGAGCTTCGGGGCACTCAGAAACCGACGGCGACGCCCGGGCGCGCCACGGCCTTTCGATAGCCTGGACTCCATGACTGACGTGTCTCTGCCCGAGGTGGTTCGCATCGCGCGCGACCTGATCCGATTCGACACCTCGAACTTCGGCGGGGGCAACGCGAAGGGCGAGCGGGAAGCGGCCGACTACGTCGGCGCCTATCTGCAGGATCTCGGCCTGGAAGTCGAGTACTACGAGCCCATCCCGCGGCGCACGAACGTCATGGCGCGGGTGCCCGGACGCGACCGGAGCAAGCCGGCGCTCGTGGTGCATGGCCACCTCGACGTCGTCCCGGCCATGGCCGAGGACTGGACCGTCGATCCTTTCGCGGGCGTCGTCAAGGACGGCATGCTCTGGGGGCGGGGCGCCGTCGACATGAAGAACATGAACGCGATGATCCTGACGGCGGTCGGCGACCTGCTGCGAGCGGGCGAGCAGCCCGAACGCGACCTGGTGCTCGCCTTCTTCGCCGATGAGGAGAACGGCGGAGTCGAGGGATCGGCTCTCGTGGTGCAGAACCGCCCCGAGTGGTTCGAGGGCGCGACCGAGGCGATCAGCGAGGTGGGCGGCTATTCGATCACGGTCGACGATCGCCGCGCCTACCTGCTGCAGGTGGGGGAGAAGGCGCTCATCTGGATACGCCTCGTGGCGAAGGGCCGCGCCGGCCACGGAAGCCGTCTCCACGACGACAATGCGGTCACGAAGCTCGCGGAGGCCGTGGCGGCCCTGGGTGGCACGCGGTGGCCCCTGCGACTCACTCCCACCACCGAGGCACTGCTGCAGGGCTTGAGCGATCTCACCGGGCGCTCCGTCGACGACCCGGATGCCCTCGCGGCGGCTGCAGGGCCCGCCGAGGCCTTCCTCCGTTCGTCGTTCCGCACGACGACGAACCCGACCGCCCTGTCCGCCGGATACAAGCACAACGTGATCCCCGAGCGTGCCGAGGCGCTGATCGACGTGCGGGTGATCCCCGGAACCGAAGACGACGTGCTCGCCGAGCTGCAGCAGATCGTCGGCGACGAGATCGAGATCCAGACGGTGGTGCGGGACATCGGCATGGAGACGCCTTTCGACGGCGAGCTCGTCGAGGCGATGGTCGCGAGTCTCGGCCGGCATGACCCCGGCGTGCCGGTCATCCCGTACCTGCTGGGTGCAGGAACCGACAACAAGGCGCTCGCCTATCTCGGAATCACCGGGTACGGGTTCGCGCCTCTCCGGCTTCCCGCAGACCTCGACTTCACCGGGATGTTCCACGGGGTCGATGAGCGGGTGCCCGTAGAATCGCTTGTCTTCGGTCAGCGGGTGCTGGCCGATCTGCTGCGCACGTATTGAGCTCTCGGCTCCACGTCCGCGCACCACGACTCAGAAAGCTCCTCCATGCACTTGTTCGAAGCGCTCATCCTCGGCATAGTCCAGGGACTCACCGAGTTCCTCCCGATCTCCTCCAGCGCCCATCTGCGCATCCTCGGCACCTTCCTGCCCTCGGGCGAGGATCCCGGCGCCGCGTTCACCGCGATCACCCAGATCGGCACGGAGGCGGCGGTCGTGGTGTTCTTCTGGCGCGACATCGTGCGGATCATCGCGCAGTGGTTCCGGTCGCTGACCGGCAGGGTCCCGCGCAGCGATCCGGATGCGCGCATGGGATGGATGATCATCATCGGCAGCATCCCGATCGTGGTCCTGGGGCTGCTCTTCCAGGACCAGATCGAGACCGTCTTCCGCTCCCTCTGGATCGTCGCGATCATGCTGATCGTCTTCGGCATCCTGCTCGGGATCGCCGACCACGTCGGCGCGAAGCGGCGCAAGCTCGATCAGCTCACCTACCCGCACGGCATCGCGTACGGCTTCGCGCAGGCTCTGGCGCTGATCCCCGGAGTCTCGCGCTCCGGTGGAACGATCACGATGGGACTCTTCCTCGGCTACGAGCGTGCCGCAGCCGCTCGCTACGCGTTCCTGCTCGCGATCCCCGCCGTGTTCGGCAGTGGCTTCTACCAGGTGTTCAAGAGCTGGGACGAGCCGTCGTTCTTCTCCTTCGGAGACACGCTCGCGGCGACGGGCATCGCATTCGTCGTGGCGCTCGGCGTGATCGCCTTCTTCATGAACTACATCTCGAAGCGGAGCTTCCTGCCGTTCGTGATCTACCGCATCCTCCTGGGCACCGTCCTCCTGGTGCTGCTGGGGACCGGCGTCATCGCGGCGTGATGACGAGGGCCCCGGCGACTACCGCTTGTGGTCGCCGGGGCCGTCGCCACGGCGCTTGAGATAGCGCTCGAAGGCCTGAGCGATGGCATCGCCCGACGCATCGGGGGAGTCCCACGTGTCGCGCGTGCGCTCGAGCTGATGGATGTACTCGGTCATGTCCTCGTCGTCCGCGGCGGCGGCATCGATCGATGCCTCCCAGGCGGCGGCCTCGGTGCGCAGGTGGTCGCGAGGCACATCCACGCCGGTCAGCTCCTCGAGCCGATCGAGAAGAGCGAGGGTCACCTTGGGCGACGGTGTGGCGGAGGCGACGTAGTGCGGCACGCTCGCCCACAGACTGGCGGTCGGAATGCCGGCGCTCTCGGCGAAGTGCTCGATGACGCTGAGAATTCCGACGGGGCCTTCGTAGAGCGAGCGCTCGAGGCCGTGCGCCTCGCGGACCTGCTCGTTCTGGCTCGACGCGAAGATCGAGATGGGGCGGGTGTGGGGCACGTCGGAGAGCATCGCGCCGAGCGTCACGAAGCCCGTGATGTCGTCGCGGAGAGCGACGTCGATGAACTCCGACGCGAAAGCCTGCCAGGTGCGCGCAGGCTCCACTCCCGTGAGGATCCAGAACTCGGGACCGGGACCCGGGTCGCGCGGGCGCCAGAGTCCGGCTTCGGGCCATGTGAGCTGGCGACGCCCTTCGGCGTCCATCTTCGTCGCAGGGCGCGTGTACTGGTAGTCGAAGTACAGCTCCGGGTCGATCGAGTGCACGAGGTCGTAATCCGTCGTCTCGCGCAGTGCGGCGACCGCGCCGCTCGCGGCTTCCCCTGCGTCGTTCCACCCGTCGAAGGCGACGATGACGATGCGTGAACCGAGGCCATCCATCGTGGGCTCCCTTCGTGGATTCCGGATCGGTATCCCTCCAGGCTAGTCCGACGGCGCGGGGACAGGGTGGACCCACGGGTAACATGGTTCGGTGAGCAGACAGCCCCGCGCGATCCTCTGGGACATGGACGGAACACTCGTCGACACCGAGCCGTACTGGATGGCGGCCGAGACCGCGCTGGTCGAATCCTTCGGCGGCACGTGGACCCACGAGGATGCGCTTCAGCTCGTCGGCAACGGACTCATCGACAGCGCGATCATCCTTCAGAACGCGGGCGTCGACATGGATGCCGAGGCGATCATCTCGCTCCTCACCGACGGCGTGCAGGATGCACTGCGCACGCAAGGAGTGCCCTTCCGCCCCGGCGCCCGCGAGCTGCTGCAGGACCTGAGGTCAGCGGGGATCCCCACAGGACTCGTCACGATGTCGCTGCGTCGCATGGCGCTGAGCGTCGTCGACCTGATCGAGTTCCAGGCCTTCGACATCGTCGTCGCCGGCGATGATGTGACCAACCCGAAGCCCCACCCCGAGCCCTACCTCCACGCGGCATCCCTGCTCGAGATCGACATCGCCGATGCTGTGGTCATCGAGGACTCGCCGACCGGGCTCCGCGCGGGCATCGCATCCGGCGCCGTCGCCCTCGGCGTGCCGCACATCGTCTCGCTCGATCACGTGGGCGCGCATGAGCTGTGGCCGAGCCTCGAGGGGCGCACCGCCGCCGACCTGATCGAACTCTTCGACCGAAAGACCTCCATGACGGGAGCCACCCGATGACCGACACCACCTCACAGCGGCCGAGCGGGCCGTTCCGCGAGGGCGATCGGGTGCAGCTGACCGGCCCCAAGGGTCGCCTGCACACCGTGACCCTCCGAGAGGACGGCGAGCTGCACACGCACCAGGGCGTGCTCCGGCACCGCGACCTCATCGGTCTGCCCGACGGCTCAGTGGCCGCGAACAGCTCGGGACACGAGTACCTCGCGCTCCGGCCTCTGCTCCGCGACTTCGCGATGTCGATGCCGCGCGGCGCCGCGATCGTCTACCCCAAGGACGCCGCGCAGATCGTGATGCAGGCCGACATCTTCCCCGGTGCCGTCGTCGTGGAAGCGGGTGTCGGGTCCGGTGCCCTTTCGCTCTCGCTCCTGCGGGCCATCGGTCCGGTCGGCCGGCTGGTGTCGTTCGAGCGTCGTGAGGACTTCGCCCAGGTCGCACGGGGCAACGTCGAGACCTTCTTCGGCGAGACGCCGGACACCTGGGACGTCGTGGTGGGAGATCTCGCGGATGCGCTGCCGGCGGAGTTCCCGGCGGGCACGGTCGACCGTGTCGTACTCGACATGCTCGCGCCGTGGGAATGCATGGATGTCGTCGCCGACGCACTCACCCCCGGCGGCGTCGTGCTGTGCTACGTGGCCACCGCCACGCAGCTCTCACGGGTGGCCGAGTACATCCGCAGCACGGGCCTGTTCACGGATCCCGAGGCGTCCGAGACGATGGTTCGCGGCTGGCACGTCGAGGGTCTCGCCGTGCGACCCGATCACCGGATGGTGGCGCACACCGGCTTCCTCCTCACGGCTCGTCGGCTGGCGCCGGGCGCCGTGGCCCCTCAGGTGAAGCGCAGGGCATCGAAGAGCAGCTACGGCGATGCGGATGTCGAGGCGTGGACGCCGGGGGCTGTCGGCGATCGCGAGATCAACGACAAGAATCTGCGCAAGCGGGCGAGAGAGGCCGCGAAGGCCGCTGAGGGCGCCCGTCTCGCCGCCGGTTCGCGCGAATCCGAGCCACCGACGGAATAGACTGGAGCGCGTGCGTAAAACGTCCGCCGTTCTGGCAACCATCAGCCTCGCCGTCCTCACTCTGACCGGATGCGCCTCGGCGCCCTCGTTCGCCGGTGATGCGTGCGATCGGGCGGCGGCATCGACCGCATCCGTGAAGGATTCGGTCACCGTCGAGGGCGACCTCGGAGAGGCTCCGGACGTCACCGTGTACAGCCCGGTGAAGGCGGACGAGACGTCCTTCGCCGACGTGGTGACCGGAGAGGGAAACACCCTCACCACCACCTCCCAGCCGATGGTGCTCGACATCGCCTTCTATGGCGGCGAGAGCGGCGAGAAGCTGTACGAGTCCGAGTTCAACGGCGACCCGAGCCGTGTGCACAGCATCTCCTACTGGGCAGAGCGGTCCGCCGGTCTCGAGACCGTTTTGGAGTGCGCGACCGGAGGCAGCCGGATCGTCGCGGTGCTGACCCCAGAGGACTTCGGCGAGGCGAATGTCGAGGCCTTCGGTCTCGAAGAGGATGAGAACGTGGTCGCCATCATCGACCTCCAGGATGTCTACCTCGCTCACGCCGAGGGCTCATCGCAGTTCAACGACGCCCGGGGCCTGCCGACGGTCGTCCGCGCTCCCGATGGCACCCCCGGAGTGATCATCCCCGACAGCGACGCCCCCACCGAGACCGTCACTCAGACGCTCATCAAGGGTGACGGGGAGAAGGTCGAGAAGGAATCGACCATCGTGACCAACATCATGGCGCTCGGATGGGACGACAAGACGGTCACCTCGAGCACGTGGGGTGCCGAGCCCAACATCGGCCCCGCAGCGAAGGAGCTCGTCGGCGCGACGGTCGGCTCCCAGCTCCTGGTCGTCGTGCCCGAGGCAGACGGAAACCCGGCGACCGCGATCGTGGTCGACATCCTGGGCGTCGTTCCCGTCCTGGAGCAGTGATGGCGGCCCGTATTCCCGCGGAAGAGCGCCTGACGAATCTCGTCGTGGCGCTCATGGCCACGGAGATCGGGCTCACGAAGCAGCAGATCCTCGACAACGTGTCGGGTTACCGTCAGCGCGCCGATGCGGGCGTGCGTTCGGATGCACTCGAGAAGATGTTCGAGCGCGACAAGGACGAACTGCGCACTCTCGGCGTCCCCGTCGAGACGATCGGGGATCAGGCCGATCCGAATGACCTCCGCGAAGCGCGTTACCGTATTCCGCAGGCGGAATACGACCTGCCCAGCGATATCGAGTTCACGGCCGCCGAGCTCGCCGTGCTGCAGCTGGCGGGGAGCGTGTGGAGCGCCGAGTCCGCATCCGGCGACGCCAAGGCCGGCGTGCGCAAGATCCGGGCGCTCGGGATCGACGGCGACGAACCGATCATCGGGTTCGCGCCGCGGATCACCGCGCGCGATGCCGCTTTCCCTCCACTGCAGGATGCCATCGAGAAGAGCCGCGTGGTCGTCTTCGACTACCTCAAGCCGGGGGAGGGCGCACCGCGGCGCCGCAGCATCCGCCCGCTCGCACTCGTCGACTATGAAGCGAGATGGCACGTGTTCGGCGTCGATGTGGACATCGAGCAGGACCGCATGTTCCTGCTCAGCAGGATCGTCGGCGATGTGAAGATCACGGCGAAGGCATTCGACCCTGCGCTGCGCGAGGGCGCGGGGGAGCGTGCCCTGGCCGGTCTCGAGCGCGTCGCCGCTCAGAACTCTGCGCTGCTCGAGGTCACACCCGGCACCGAGGCGTCGCTGCGGCTCGGCCGCCGGGCGACTCCGGCGGCGACCCAGGGCATCCTCGTCCCGTTCGTGGACCTGCACATCTTCGCCGACGAGCTCGCGTCGTACGGTCCCGAGGTGCGGGTTGTCGAGCCTGCGGAGCTCCGCTCGGCCGTCGTCGATCGCCTGACGGCGGTCGTGGCGACGAATTCAGATGTGGGAGAGGTCCGATGAGCGCCCAAGGCAAGCCGCTGCTCGCCGCTGACCGAGTCCGCGTCTATCTGACTCTGGTGCCCTATCTCCTCGAGCACGGACAGGTCTCGCTCGCCGAGGCGGCTGCCGAGTTCGGTGTGACCTCGACGGAGATGCGGCAGATGGTCGAGAAGCTCACGGTCATCGGCCTGCCCGGTGATTCCGGCTTCTGGCAGCAGCCGCAGGAGATGTTCGACATCAACTGGGACCTCCTCGACGAAGAGGACATCATCGAGATCACCAACGACGTCGCTCTGCGCCGGGTTCCTCGATTCACGGCCCGAGAAGCCGCCGCGCTCCTCGCGGGCCTGCAGATGGTCGCCGCCGTGCCGGCGGTCTCCGACTCGGGATTGGTCAGCGGCCTCATCTCGAAGCTCTCGCGCGGCGCGGCCGATGCGCCGGCCGAGGTCGTCGTCGCGCCGAGCGCCGTCGACGAGGTCCGCCAGGTGGTGTCGAGGGCCGTGCAGAACGGCGTCGCCGTGTCGTTCACGTATCAGGCGCCCGATGCCGCGCCCACGACGCGCACCGTGGATCCCGTGCAGGTGCTCATCACCAACGCGCAGTGGTATCTGCAGGGGTGGTGCCACATGCGACAGGCCATGCGCACCTTCCACCTGGATCGCGTGAGCGATGCCCGGCTGACCGACATCCCGATCACGCACGCGGGCGAGCACGTCCCTGAGGCCTTCTCGGCCGTCGAGGACGAGGGGGAGGTGCGAGTGCGGGTGCCCGAGCGGATGGCGCCCCTGCTCGGAGACTTCCTGACGGCCGACAACTCCGACGCCAGCGATGGGATCGTCACCGTTCGGCTGCATCTCGCAGACCCTCGGGGAGTGAAGCGACTGGCGGCGAAGTTCGGCGGCGCCCTCGAAGTGGTGGATCCCGGGGTCGCTCGAACTGCCGCGCGGGAATGGGCTGCGGCCGGACTCGCCCTGTATCGCCACCCCGAAGGCGACAACGCCCGTTAGACTTTCACCAAACGACGAAGGAGAATCATGGGCGCTTTCGGTTGGCCACATCTGCTGATCATCCTCGCCGTCATCCTGCTGCTCTTCGGTGCGGCGAAGCTGCCGGCACTGGCGAAGAGCCTCGGTCAGTCCGCCCGGGTGTTCAAGGGCGAGATGAAGGCGATGAAGAACGAGGACGCGACTGATGCCGCAGATCCGGCATCCCCGACCACCACGACCTCGGTCGCAGACACCACGGTGACGGCTCGCGACACGGATCCGGGTCAGCCTCCTCGATCCGCCTAGTTCGTGTCCGCTCTCGATTCCGCCGACCAGGAGACGCCGGGCCGTGACAGGCGGATGTCTCTCGGCGCGCACCTGATCGAGCTCCGTAAGCGTCTGTTCATCGCGGCAGGTGCCCTGGTGGTCGGCATGATCATCGCCTTCTTCGTGACGGAGCCGATCATCGAGCTCCTCTCGGTGCCGATCCGCACGATCGCTGCAGAAGCCGGGCGCGAGTACACGGGTCTCAACTTCACGACCGTCACGAGCGGGTTCGATCTGCGGATGCGGATTGCCTTCGCAATCGGACTCCTGATCTCCGCGCCGGTATGGCTGTGGCAGGTCTGGGCCTTCGTCATGCCGGGGCTCACGAAGAAGGAGACCCAGTACACCTGGGGATTCCTCGGGGCGGCCATCCCGCTGTTCTTCGGCGGTTGCACGGTCGCGTTCTTCGTGCTTCCGCATGTGATCGAAGTCATGGCATCGTTCGTCCCCACCGGCATGGCGCAGTTCTTCGACTACTCCACCTACTACGACTTCGTCTTCAAGTTCCTGCTCGTGCTCGGCATCGCCTTCGTGCTGCCTGTCTTCCTGGTGGCACTCAATCTCGCCGGCATCATGTCGGGCCGCGACATCCTGAAGGGCTGGCGAGTCGCCATCCTGGTGTGCACGATCTTCGCCGCCGTCACGACTCCGCCTGCTGATGTGTTCTCGATGCTGCTGCTGATGGGATCGATGATCGTGCTGTACTTCGCGGCGACCTTCATCTCGATGCTCTTCGACCGACGCAAGCGCAAGCGCGACGCCGCTGCAGGCATCGAACCCGTGGCCGTATGAGCTCGCCGGCCGAACGATACGCCGCGGCTCGACAGGCGGCAGGGCACCCGGCGACCGTCGCCTTCGCTGCGAACCAGAAGTTCGAGCTCGACCCCTTCCAGGTCGAAGGATGCCACGCACTCGAAGACGGCCAGAGCGTGCTCGTCGCCGCGCCGACCGGTGCAGGCAAGACGATCGTCGGCGAGTTCGCGATCCATCTCGCGATGCAGACTCCACGGGACAAGGCTTTCTACACGACGCCGATGAAGGCGCTCTCGAATCAGAAGTTCCGCGAGCTGGTCGATGTGTACGGCCCGGACGACGTCGGTCTGCTCACCGGCGACACGAACATCAACGGCAACGCCCGGATCGTCGTGATGACGACCGAGGTGCTGCGCAACATGATCTACGCCGACTCGGCCGCGCTCCGAGACCTCCGCTACGTCATCATGGACGAGGTCCACTACCTCGCGGATCGTTTCCGCGGGGCAGTGTGGGAAGAGGTGATCATCCACCTGCCGCAGCACGTACGGCTGGTCTCCTTGAGCGCCACCGTCTCGAACGCCGAGGAGTTCGGGGACTGGCTCGACACCGTGCGCGGGGACACCGAGGTGATCGTCTCGGAGATCCGTCCGGTTCCGCTCGAGCAGCACGTGCTCGTCCGCGATGATCTGCTGCCGCTCTTCGACGATCGGGCGGGGATCGCGACCGCACAGGTCAATCAGGAGCTGATGCGGATCCGCTCCTTCACCGGCTCCAACTACGACAACAATCGTTCGGCGCAGGAGTATCGCAGCAATCGCCATGCCGGCCGACAGGCGCAGCGCCCGCCACGAGGCGGACGTCGCCCCGTCCGTTCCGCGAACGTGCGTCGGATCGAGCGCATGGATCGCCCGGACGTGGTGCGGCTGCTCGAGCAGTCCAACCTCCTGCCTGCCATCTTCTTCATCTTCAGCAGAGTCGGGTGCGATGCGGCGGTGCAGCAGGTCCGGAGATCGGGCGTGCGGCTGACGTCGACCGAGGAGCGCGCGGAGATCCGGGCGATCGTCGAGGACCGCACCCGTTCGCTGCAGGATGAGGACCTCGGCGTGCTGGGCTACTGGGAGTGGCTCGAGAACCTCGAGCGCGGTGTGGCTGCGCACCATGCGGGTCTGCTGCCGGCCTTCAAGGAGGTCGTCGAGGACCTCTTCAAGCGCAAGCTCGTGAAGGTCGTCTTCGCCACCGAGACCCTGGCTCTGGGCATCAACATGCCCGCGAGAACCGTCGTTCTCGAGAAGATGGAGAAGTTCAACGGCGAGGCCCGAGTCGCGATCACATCGGGGGAGTACACGCAGCTCACCGGTCGCGCGGGACGACGCGGCATCGACGTCGAAGGTCACGCGGTGGTGCAGTGGACCGAGGGCATGGATCCGCAGGCGGTCGCGGCCCTCGCCTCTCGCCGCACCTATCCGCTGAACTCCAGCTTCCGGCCGACGTATAACATGGCCGTCAACCTGATCGATCTGTTCGGCAAGCCCCGGGCCCGCGAAGTGCTCGAGTCGTCTTTCGCGCAGTTCCAGGCCGACCGCGCAGTCGTCGGACTGGCGAGACAGGTCCGCGAAGCGGAGGAGTCGCTCGACGGGTACAAGGCGGCGATGGTCTGCGATCACGGCGACTTCCTGGACTACGCCTCGATACGCCGCGAGCTGAGCGATCTCGAGAAGAAGAACCGCCAGGACTCGAACGCGTCGCGCACATCGCGCGACAAGCGCATGAAGCAGATCCACAGCCTCCGCACGCGCATGCAGCGTCACGGATGCCATCGATGCCCTGATCGCGAAGCCCATGCGCGCTGGGCCGAGCGGTACTGGAAGCTCAAGCGTCAGAACGATCGCATCCGCCGACAGATCGAGACGAGGACCGGCACGGTGGCGCGCGTCTTCGACCGCGTCGTCGAGGTGCTCGAGACCCTGGACTATCTCCACCGAGACGACGAGGGGGAGACAACGCTCACCGAGGCCGGGCGGACGATGCGCCGGATCTATGGCGAACGCGATCTGCTGGTGGCCGAATCTCTCAGGCAGGGGCTGTGGAACGGTCTCGACGCGCCGTCCCTCGCTGCGATGGCCTGCTGCCTCGTCTACGAGCCTCGTCGCGACGAGGCGAACGCGGGGGAGCGGGACCTGCCCCGCGGTGCCTTCCGCGCAGCGTACGAGAAGACGACGACCCTGTGGGCCGAGCTGGACGACCTCGAGAAGGACCACCATCTGCCGGGATCCGAGCCTCTGTCGGCAGGCCTCGCCGGTGCGATGCACTCGTGGGCGCGAGGAGGGATGCTGGACCGCGTCCTCGTGGACGCAGACATGGCGGCCGGCGACTTCGTGCGATGGGCCAAACAGACGATCGATCTGCTCGATCAGCTCTCGATCGTCGCGGAAGACGGTGCGCTGGCCCGCAACGCCCGCGTGGCTCTGGACGGCGTCCGTCGCGGCATCGTCGCCTATTCCTCGATGTGAGAATAGGAAGGATGCCCGAACCCCGCGTGCCGCAGCGCCCCCTCCTGCCGCTCTCGCTCGCCCTCCCCGCTGCGGCGATGGCCGCGCTCCTGATGAATCTGTCCTATCCGTCCACTGCGGTGTGGGTGCTGGCTTTCCCGGCCACCGCGCTGCTGCTCGTGGCGCTGATCGGTCGACGGGCCTGCGGAGCTCTGGCGGTCGGACTCGTCTACGGTGTGCTCTTCTTCGGACTGCTCGTGTCCTTCACGTCTCGCTACCTGGGCCCGCTGCCCTGGGCGGCGCTGAGTGTCCTGGAAGGCGTGCTCACGGCGGTGGCCGTTATCCTGATCACCCTCGCCTATCGCTGGATGCCCCGAGCCTTCCCGAGCGTCTGGGCGCGGCTCCTGCTCCTTCCGGCCGTGGTGGCGGCGCTCTGGGTCGGGCGCGAGGTGTTCGTCGGCTCCTGGCCCTATGGAGGGTTCCCCTGGGCTCGTCTGGGCATGAGCCAGGCCGAGAGCCCGCTGGCTCACGTCGCGTCCTGGACCGGCGTGAGCGGTCTCAGCTTCCTGATGGTGTTCCTCGTCGCCCTCGTGATCCAGGTGGTGCGCGAACGACTCTGGCGCCGGCCGGCTGCGCTGATCGCACCGGTCGTCGTGACCGTGGTTCTGCTGCTCACACCGCTCTTCCCCACGACCACCAGCGGATCGCTGCGCATCGCGGCGGTGCAGGGGAACGGGCCGAGCGGGTATTTCGACGAGCGCGAGCCTTACTCGCTCATCGACGCGCAGACCGACGCGACCGAACCGCTCTACGGCGAGGACGTCGACCTGCTGGTCTGGCCCGAGGGGTCGCTCGACTTCGATCCGTTCCAATCGGACTCTCTGGCGAGAAGAATGAGCGCGATCGCCTCGCGTGTCGGCGCATCGCTGCTGGCGAATGCCGCCACGGAACGAGACGGTCTCTTCTACAACACGTCGATGCTCTGGACGCAAGAGGGCGCTGACGGGCAGGTCCATGACAAGCGGCATCCGGTCCCCTTCGGGGAGTACGTCCCCGACCGCGCCTTCTTCAACGCACTCGCACCCGATCTGATCGGTCTGATCCAGCGCGAGTACACCCCGGGCTCGAATCCGCCGGTCATCGACGTCGACGGTGTGAAGGTCGGGCTGGCGATCTGCTTCGACGTGATCTACGACGACGTGATCAGCGAGGGCATGGCAGACGGTGCCGAAGTGCTCGTCTTCCAGACGAACAACGCGGACTTCCGTGGGACGAATGAGAATCTGCAGCAACTCGCCGTCGCGCGGATGCGTGCGATCGAGACCGGCCGCAGCGTCGTGAACATCTCGACGGTCGGCACCAGCCAGGTGATCCGCGCGGATGGCACGACGGTCTCGAGCCTGGATGCAGGAAAGGCCGGAGCGTTGCTCGAGGATGTCGAGCTGCGCTCCGGCCTGACTGCTGGAGTCGTCCTGGGACCCTGGATCCAAGGTCTTCTGGTCTGGGGCGGACTGGGCGCGCTGGCCTTCGGGTGGTTGCGCGCCCGCAGGCGCTAGGCGCCGATCTTCTCGCGGGTCGGGTCTTCACCTGCGCCGCGGCGGGCACGGATGAAGGCGAGTCGCTCCTCGAGGAGCTCCTCGAGCTCTGCGCGGGTACGACGCTCGAGAAGCATGTCCCAGTGTGTGCGGGCGGCCTTCTCGTCCGTGGCATCGAGCGTGACGGCCTGGCCGTCGACGTTCAGGCGCGCGTCCGCTCCGCAGGAACGGCATTCCCACGTCTGGGGCGGCTCTGCGTCCGCCGAGAACATCAGGTTCGTGACATGGCCGCAGGTGTCACAGATGTAGGTGGTTTCACGGCGCTCCATGAAAACGACGCCCTCTTCGCTCTGTAGGCTCTGGGCGCCGAGTCGGATGCCGCGTAGGCTGCGATCTGCCATTGTGTGGTCCTCTCGTCGCTGTCAGGTATAACGCTCCAGCCTGTGCGCTTCATCCATACGAGCGCGTTCTCGGCGCTATTCACAGCGGAATCCCAGCGCCACAGCGTAATGGCGGCGTGGCGGTCTCAGCGGCCGATCGTGACCAGCGCGAGATCGGCGCGGTCGGTGACGATGCCGTCGACACCGAGCCGGACGAGTCGTCGCATGGAGTCCGCGTCGTTCACCGTCCACACGTGAACCTCGACGCCGCGCCGGTGCGCCGCTCGGAGGAGTGCAGGCGTCAGCACCTTCACGCCGCGATGCCGCTCAGGAATCTGCAGCACGTCGATGTCGAGCAGAGCGCGGCCGGGGGCGAGGCGCAGAGCGGAGAGAGCGCGGACCGCGGCGATGGTGCGGCTGCCGCCCGACGTCGCCGGTCGGAGCGGAGCCCCCGCGCGCAGGACCGCTGCGATCGTCGCACGTCGGTTCGCATCGGAGAAGCTGGTCACGAGAACTCGATGCGTGTGGTCCGCCAGGAGGGGGCCGAGGGGTGCTGCCGCGTCGACGGTCTTGACGTCGATGTTGAAGCGCGTGGTCGGGAAGGCGGAGAGTGCGTCAGCGACCGTGAGCAGCCCGCCGTGGTCGGAGAAGATCGCCGAGAGTTCGCGGGTGCGCACCTCACCGACGGGACGGGGATCGTCGGCCAGTCTGTGCAGCGTCGCGTCGTGGAAGAGCACGACGTCACCGTCGGCCGTCACTCGGCAGTCGGTCTCGATGTACTCTGCTCCGGCGGCATGAGCGGCGGCGACGGCGGCGGCCGAGTTCTCCCAGACACCGGAGTCCCCGCCCGCCGCGGTGATCAGACCGCGGTGAGCGAGGACTCGGGGGTGACGCGCCTTGACGAAATACGGGTGCGTCACGCGCCCGGCAGGTTCGTCGGGGGCTGTCCCGGTCGCGGGGTGAACGCGGTGCCGATGCCCTTGAGCGCCTCGGTCAGCTCGCTCGGGATGATCCAGAGCTTGTTCGACTGGCCTTCGCTGATCTTCGGAAGCATCTGCAGGTACTGGTACGCGAGCAGCTTGTCGTCAGGCTCGCCCTGGTGGATGGCGGTGAAGACGTTCTGGATCGCTTCGGCCTCACCCTGGGCGCGCAGCACGGCGGCCTGCTTGTCGCCCTCTGCGCGGAGGATCTCGGCCTGTCGCGCACCTTCGGCCTCGAGGATCGCCGACTGCTTGGTTCCCTCAGCCGTGAGGATCGCCGCTCGACGGTCCCGCTCGGCGCGCATCTGCTTCTCCATCGAGTCCTGGATGGAGATGGGCGGGTCGATGGCCTTCAGCTCGACGCGGCCGACGCGGATTCCCCACTTGCCCGTCGCCTCGTCGAGCACGACGCGAAGCTGTCCGTTGATGTTGTCGCGACTGGTCAGGGCCTCTTCGAGGTTGAGTCCACCGACCACATTTCGCAGTGTCGTCGTCGTCAGCTGCTCGACGGCGCCCAGGTAGTTGGCGATCTCGTATGTCGCAGCGCGAGCATCGGTGACCTGGAAGTAGACGACGGTGTCGATGGAGACCACCAGGTTGTCCTCGGTGATCACGGGCTGCGGTGGGAAGGACACCACCTGCTCGCGCATGTCGATGAGGGGACGCAGCCGGTCGATGAACGGCACCAGGATGTTCAGACCCGGCGTCAGTGTCTTGTGATATCGGCCCAGGCGCTCGACCACGCCGGCCGTGGCCTGGGGGATGATTCGGATGGAGCGAGCCAGCGTGACCACCACGAAGATGATGATCGCGATGACGAGGATCCACCCGATCGCTGCGGGGATGAACGATGCATCGTCCAAGAGACTCTCCTAGTCGTTGACGGGACGGACGGTCGCGGTCGCGCCGTTGATCGTCATGACGGCGATCGGTGATCCTTGCGGGATCGGCACGGCTCCGGCGGTGCGGGCGGTCCAGGTGTCGCCGTTGCTCAGCTTCACCTGGCCGGAGATCTGGGTGATGTCCTGCAGCGCGATGCCTCGGAGATCGAGAAGCGCGTCGACGTTGGACTTGGTCGGGTCCTCGCCCCGATGCAGGCGTTTGATCAGCGGCGGACGCAGGAACAGGATGAAGAGCGCGGCCGCCGCGGCGGCGATCAGCACCTGTACCCAGACCGGGATGCCGAGGAAGTCCGTGACGAGCCCGACGACGCTGCCGAAGCTCAGCATCAGGAAGGTGAAGTCGAGAGTCAGCATCTCGATCACGAGGAAGATGGCGATCAGGATCAGCCAACCGATCCATGCCCATTGGTCGATGAACTGAACGAATGTCGCGAAGTTGTCCATGCGGCCTCCTTTGCGGTCAACCTATCACGCAGGTCGAGCGCGGTCCCGGCTGGACGGGGCCGGCTTGATAGTCTGAAAGCGCCGTGTCATCACGGCGAATCACGCATCAGAGGAGTCACTGTGACCGACGTTCTTCCCGCAGGTTCTCTCGAGGGCAAGGTCGCCCTCGTCACCGGCTCGTCTCGAGGCATCGGGGCGGACACCGTGCGCTACCTCGCCGAGGCCGGCGCCGACGTGGTGATCAACTTCCGCAACAAGGCCCCACGTGCAGAGAAGCTCGCCGGGCAGCTGCGCGAGCTGGGCCGCCGCGTGCTGGTCGTCGGTGCCGACCTGACCGACCCCGCGTCCGTCGGCGAGATGTTCGATGCGGTGAAGGCCGAGTTCGGACGCCTCGACGTCCTCGTCCTCAATGCCTCCGGCGGCATGGAATCGGGAATGGCCGAGGACTACGCCCTGACCCTCAACCGCGACGCGCAGCTGAACGTCCTCGATGCGGCTGTTCCGCTGCTCGGCGACGGCGCGCGGGTCGTCTTCGTCACGAGCCACCAGGCGCACTTCATCCGCACCACCCCGACGATGCCGGAGTACGAGCCCGTCGCCCTGTCGAAGCGCGCCGGAGAAGACGCGCTCCGCGAGCGGATCCCCGGGCTCGCGGGTAAGGGCATCGGCTTCACCGTGGTGTCCGGAGACATGATCGAAGGCACGATCACCGCGACTCTGCTCGAGCGCGCCAACCCTGGAGCGATCGCGGAGCGGCGCGAATCCGCCGGCAAGCTCTACAACGTGTCGGAGTTCGCCGCGGAGGTCGCTCGCGCGGCAATCGACGCTGTCCCCGCCGACAACACGCGTCTCGTCGGCGATGTGAGCGCATTCGTCGCGGAGTGAGCGGCTGATAGCACCGAAAGAGCCCCGTCCGCGTGGTCGGGGCTCTTCGCGTTGCGGGGAGGATCAGAGCGCGGAGTCGGCCTTCGCCGATGCCACGAACTCCTTCGCGTCCTTGCCCAGTGTGATCGCGCGCACGATCTGGACGATCCCGAGGACGACGAGCGAGATGCCGAGCACCAGCCAGAGCACGGCTGCCGCGTACAGGGGCGAGAAGAGGACGACGATACCGGCGATGATGCTGAGCAGAGCGTAGAGCAGCGTCCAGACTCGCGAGCCGTCCTTTCCGAGAAGCGACAACGCCACCACTCCGTCGACGATCCAGCTGATGCCGATGAAGATGACGACGACGAGCGCGAGAGTGGCAGCGGCGACGCCGAGGTTCGCGAACGCGATGACGCCGGCCACGATGTACACGAGGCCCAGCACGATGTGCCCGACTCGAGCCCACCCGCCCTTCACGCGGGAGAAGATGCCGAGCCCGATGTAGACGAGGCCCGCGATCACGAGGTAGGTGGCGAAGATGCCCGTCACGATGACGGCGGACTTGGCGGGCCAGACGAGCAGGACGATGCCCGCGATCAGTGCGATGACACCGGAGACGGCCAGGACGACTCGAATGGACTTGAACAGCGATTTCGCTTCGGAAGCGAGGGAATCAGTCATGGTGGGGACCCTTTCTGAGAAAATCCTGTGAGGGATGCTGACAGAGTAGCGCTGTCCGGTGACGGATGGGGGAACCCGATATCGATATGTCGCCGACGTTCACACTCCGTCACGCGCGGTCATGGCAAAATCAGGGGGTGACCTCGGACGATGACGCGCGGCTCCGCGAACTCGTCGTGATGCGCAAGGTGCGGGATCGGATCGACCGCGAGTACGCCACACCTCTCGATGTGGAGGCGCTCGCCCGCGGAGCACACATGTCGGCCGGCCATCTCAGCAGGCGCTTCAAGGAGACCTACGGCGAGTCGCCATACTCCTATCTGATGACGCGGCGGATCGAGCGCGCGATGGCTCTGCTGCGCCGCGGCGACCTCAGCGTCACCGAGGTGTGCTTCGAAGTCGGATGCTCATCGCTGGGCACGTTCAGCACTCGATTCACGGAACTGGTCGGTGTCCCACCCCGCGTGTATCGTGAGCGCGCCGCCGACGTCGACGGCATTCCGACGTTCCAGGCGAAGCACGTCATCCGACCGATCAGGAATCAAGAAGCGCCGCGCACGGGCGCGCACCTAACGTGAGTCTCATGAACATCAGCATCCACTACGCATTCCTTCCGCACACCGATGCCGAGGCGGCTCTCGGCTTCTACCGTGACGCCCTTGGCTTCGAGGTGCGCAACGACGTCGGCTACGACGGCCTGCGGTGGCTCACGGTCGGTCCCGCGGGGCAGCCGGAGACGTCGATCGTGCTGCACCCGCCGGCAACCGATCCCGGGATCACGGACGCCGAGCGCCAGACGATCCTCGAACTCATCGCGAAGGGCAGCTACGGCGCGCTGACTCTCGCGAGCGACGATCTCGACGCGGTGTTCGAGCGACTTGTCGACAACGGCGCCGATGTGGTGCAGGAGCCCATGGATCAGCCCTACGGCGTGCGCGACTGCGCCTTCCGAGACCCCGCAGGCAACCTGCTCCGAATCAACCAGGCCGGCTGACCCCGGTCGCTACTCGAGGATCACCATGACGACGCACCCCGTTGACGGCCACGACATCATCCGCGTACAGGGTGCGCGCGAGAACAACCTCAAAGAGGTGAGCGTCGACATTCCCAAGCGTCGCCTCACCGTCTTCACCGGAGTCTCCGGATCCGGCAAGAGCTCGCTGGTCTTCGACACGATCGCCGCCGAGTCACGGCGCATGATCGACGAGACGTACAGCGCGTTCGTCCAGGGGTTCATGCCGTCGGTCCCGCGTCCGGACGTCGACGTGCTCGAGGGACTCACGACCTCGATCATCGTCGATCAGGAGCGTCTCGGCGCGAATCCGCGATCCACCGTCGGAACGGTCACCGACGCGAACGCCATGCTGCGCATCCTCTTCAGCAAGCTCGGTGACCCCTACATCGGAGGCCCGACGGCGTTCTCGTTCAACATCCCGACTCAGAAGGCCAGCGGAGTGATGACGGGGCCGGGCGGCGAGAAGAAGATCGTCAAGGACGCCATCTACTTCGGCGGCATGTGCCCTCGGTGCGAGGGCAGGGGAGCGGTGTCGGATCTCGACCTCGCGCAGATCGTCGACGAGTCGAAGTCTCTCGACGAGGGAGCGATCATGGTTCCCGGCTACACGGCGGACGGCTGGATGGTGAAGGGCTTCTCCGCATCGGGCTTCTATCCCGCCGACAAGCCGGTCTCGGAGTTCACCGAGAAGCAGCGACAGCTCTTCCTCTACGGCGAGGTCACCAAGGTCAAGATCTCGGGCATCAACATGACGTACGAGGGGTTGATCCCCAAGATCACGAAGTCGATGCTCTCGAAAGACCTCGACGCGCTGCAGCCGCACATCCGCGCCTTCGTCGAACGCGTGGCGACGTTCGCGACATGCCCGGAGTGCGATGGCACCCGCCTCACCGAAGGAGCGAGGTCCTCCAAGATCGACGGCATCAGCATCGCCGATGCCTGCCGCATGCAGGTGACCGATCTCGCCGAGTGGGTGAGAGGCTTGGAACTCCCCGGGGCGGCGCCCCTGCTCGAGGCGCTGAGCGCGAACCTCGACGCGTTCGTCACGCTCGGCCTGGGATACCTGAGCCTCGAGCGTCCATCTGGGACGCTGTCCGGGGGAGAGGCGCAGCGCATCAAGATGCTGCGTCACCTCGGCTCGTCTCTCACCGATGTCACGTACGTGTTCGACGAGCCGACCATCGGCCTCCACCCGCATGACATCCAGCGGATGAACACCCTCCTGCTGCGCCTGCGCGACAAGGGCAACACCGTGCTGGTGGTGGAACACAAGCCGGAGACCATCGCCATCGGAGACCACGTGGTGGATCTCGGTCCCGGCGCCGGAAGCGCCGGCGGTGAGATCTGCTTCGAGGGGACCATCGAGGGATTGAAGGCCAGCGGAACCCGCACCGGCGCCCACCTCGACGATCGAGCCGCGCTGAAGGATTCGGTGCGCAGTGCCACCGGCGCGATCGAGATCCGAGGCGCCTCGGCCAACAACCTGCAGAACGTCGATGTCGACATCCCCACCGGGATCCTCACCGTCGTGACCGGGGTCGCGGGTTCAGGCAAGAGCTCCCTGATCCACGGGTCCGTGTCGAAGCGCGAGGGGGTCGTGGCGATCGACCAGGGCGCGATCAAGGGATCACGGCGCAGCAATCCCGCCACCTACACGGGCATGCTCGAACCGATCCGCAAGGCTTTCGCCAAAGCCAACGGCGTCAAGCCGGCCCTGTTCAGCGCGAACTCCGAGGGTGCCTGCCCGACCTGCAAGGGCGCCGGTGTCATCATCACCGAACTCGGGTTCATGGACACGATAGAGACACCCTGCGAGGACTGCGGCGGCAAGCGCTTCCAGGCTGCCGTCCTCGAGTACAAGCTGGCGGGCAAGGACATCACAGAGGTGTTGGATCTCCCGGTCGCCGAGGCACGGGTGTTCTTCTCCGAGGGGGAGGCGAAGCTGCCGGCGGCAGCGACGATCCTCGGACGCCTCGAAGATGTGGGCCTCGGTTACCTGTCGCTGGGACAGCCGCTGTCCACTCTGTCCGGAGGCGAACGCCAGCGCATCAAGCTGGCCATCCAGATGGGGGAGAAGGGCGACACGTACGTGCTCGACGAGCCGACCACGGGGCTCCACCTCGCTGACGTCCAGAACATCCTCGGACTGCTCGATCGACTCGTCGAATCCGGAAAGACCGTGATCGTCATCGAGCATCACCAGGCTGTGATGGCGCACGCCGACTGGATCATCGACGTCGGTCCCGGCGCGGGCCACGACGGCGGCCGCGTCGTCTTCGAGGGAAGCCCCGCAGAACTCGTGGCTTCGCGAACGACGGTCACGGGCGAGCATCTGGCAGAGTACGTCGGCGCGTAGAGCGGGCGGCTGGCGCCATGTCACGAGTCGTGTCGCCAGATGAGTACGAACCTTCGCGACGAGCGATCAGTCCTTGCGTGCGACCACCGTGTACGTGCAGGGGAGAAGGTTCCGTTCCGTTTCAGGCCAGGCATACCCGCCGGGGACCTCGACCATCCGAGGACTGAACCGCCAGGGGAGTGTTCGTCCCTCGTCGAAGTGCAGAAGACGCAGGCCCGCTTTCAACAGCGACCCCAGGATCTCCGAGAGCGGGTGCGGCCATTCGTACGTGCGCGGGTGCGCGACCTTGCCGTCTCCGGCGTAGGTCGATTCGTCGTCCCATCGCTGCGCCCGGCCGTCGCCGAAATACGGGTAGCGGGTCACGAGCGTCGGCGCATCTTCGTCGAGCGCGTACAGAGCAGGATGTCCGTCGCGGATGAAGAACGTGCCTCCCGGACGCAGCAGGCCGACGATCTGCGCAGCCCAGCGGTCGAGGTCGTCCAACCAGGTGATCGTGCCGATGCTCGTGTAGACGACATCGAAGTCACCCGTCACGGCTGCGCGTGCGTCGAGGACGTCCGTCTCGATCCATGTCGCCGAAACCCCCGTGCGCTCGGCCAGCGCTTCGGCCGCAGCAAGGGCCGGCGCCGAGAAGTCGACGCCGGTGACGGTCGCTCCCGCACGGGCCAGCGAGACGGTGTCGGTACCGATATGGCATTGCAGATGGCACAGGTCGAGTCCCGTGATCCTGCCGTCGGGCAGGAATCGGCGAAGCACCGGGAGATCGGCACTGACGACGTCGCTGAGATGCGAAGGATCGTCGAACGCGTCGAGACCGTAGGCGACCTCATGCAGCGGTACGCGATCGTTCCAGTTGTCCTGATTGGCGTCGCGGGCGACCGTCCAATCGATGTCGATGTTGCTACCGTTCACGCCTAGAGCCTAGCGATGCGCTCGCATCGTTCTCGTAGCAAATAACGAGTCGCGGATCAAGGGAGATCTTGTCGACGGCGTCATCCTCTAGAAAAGCAGCATGCAGAAGATCATCTACGCCGGAGATGAGTACCTCACTGGAGATGCGATCGCCGATGCGCTGCTGGCTTACAGCCGAGCACTGGGAGACGATGAGCGTGCGGAGATCGTCGAGATCCCGGTGCGGGAGAACGACGGCGGCACAGCCGTCGCGAAGTTCCTCATCGGTCCAGCGAGCCAGATCGTGTCCAAGGAGGCCGCTGGCGAGGGTCCGGAGATCGAGGATCCCGAACTCGTCGAGCGACTGCGACAGCGCACCCGTTCTATCGAGTCTCCGACGAGTCAGCCGCTGGAGATCGAGTATCCACCCGGATACGACCTCGAATGACACCGGCCGTCCCGCGGCGTTCTGGACGACGGCGCAGCGGGAGCCACCGGAACGGGTAATAGCCGATAATGCACATTATGTCAGTTCGAGGGAGAAGCGCCCTCTCCTGGAGGCCTGAGCGTCACCAGGGCGTACCCCTCAGATCGACGTCCCCCGGCGGCCATCGCGAGTCAGATGCGTCGTAGATGAGTATGGGAGCTCCGAAGGGCTCGGTCGCGTCGGAACCGTCGGCGATCGATATGTGACGTTCTTGCGCGCGGATCCGCCTCCAGCCGGTGCTCTCATAGAACGGCACGACCGCCTCACGGCATCCGAGGTACCCGAAGTCGACCAGCGCGTCGTCCCGCATCGCCTGCTGGGCACGCGCCATCACCCGTCGCCCGACCCCGCTGCCGCGCCAGTCGGAATGCACGAGGACTCCCCCGGTTCCGGCGACGACGATCTCGTGGCCGCCTGCACTGATCGTGCGTCGCTGAAAGCCGACATGCGCGATCACGATCCGGCCGATCGACAGCATCACATGAACATGCGCCGGCGAATACCCGTACGGGCGGTCAGGATTCCAGGCGCCGTGCGTCACGCGGTACTCGGAGTCGAAGAGTTTGCCGAGCGCTGACAACTGCGATGTGGAAAGATCCTGATGCTCGACGAGCTCGGTGCGTTCGATCGGGGTGTGCTCGGTCCCGAGGTCGCGGACCGTGATGAGGGTGCGACCGTGCTCGCTGACGCGGCCCGATCGGCCCGAATCCACGAACCCCAGCTTGTCGAGCACGCGACGCGAACTCACGTTCCACTCCCAGACTCCCGCCCACGCACGGCGATAGCCCGCTTCGGCAGCCCACCGCAGGACCGCCGTCGCGGCCTCCGTGGCATATCCGCGATTGTGCACGGCCTGGAGGAGCTCGAACGCTACCTCGGGCTCCTCATCGTTGCCGTTCGCGTCGAAGACGAGCCCGCAGTATCCGTAAACCTCCCCTGACACCGCGTCCTCCACTGTGAGCAGGCTCGATCGCTCCGAGGCCGGATCGGTGATGTGCGCGGCGATGTCGGACGCCGTAGGGTGTCCGGCTGCGTCCAGCTTCCGGTGCGCCGGCACGCGCTCATCCCGCTCGGTCCAGAGCGTGTGGAAGACGGTCGCGTCGGTGGCGGTCTGCGGCCGAAGGATCAGGCGCGCCGTCCGCAGGCGACCAGGAAGGGGTCTTGCGCCCGCTCGGCCGGATGTGTTCGTCACGGGGCCTCGGGGTTCTCGGCCGCCAGCGTGTCGATCATCGGCGCTCCTCCAGTCCTGCAGCGACCACTTCGAGTCGATCGGTACGGGAATCCCAGATTCGGCGCTGAGCGTCGAGCCAGTCCCCCACGGTGGCGAGTCGATCGCGGTCGAGGCTGCAGGTGCGCACGCGTCCGCGCTTGGTCGTGCGGATGAGACCATTCTCCTCCAGCGTGCGCACGTGCTTCATGAAAGAGGGCAGCGTGATCGCGAACGACTTCGCCAACTCCCCCACGCTCGCCGGACCCGATCCGAGAATCCGGATCACCTCCCGCCGCGTCGGGTCTGCGAGCGCGAGGAATACTCCGTTCACGCCTTCATGGTTAGCCATAGATGAAAGTATTCTGCACCTGAACGGTTAGCGCAAGGGCAAAGTGTCGCGGTGTCGCACCATGCACACGAGGGCCTCGCGATCCTCCCAGGATTCGACACGCAGGAAGTCCCGGGATTCATACAGACGGATCGCCGCATCACGCCAATGCCAGACGGACAGCCGGACAGGGGAACCCGCGACCTCCAGGGCGGCATCGAGCAGAGCACCGCCGACGCCTCGTCCCCGCACGCTCGGATCCGTCCAGAACCTCTTGACCTCTGCTTCTCCGGCGACCGGCCGGATGACGACCACTCCCACGGGCTGATCGTCCAGCTCTGCAATGAGCACAACGCACCCGGCGTACGCCAGAGCGGGGTCATCAGCCTCCTGCCTGTAATGCGGCGGCAGCGTGCCGGGCGGGGATGGCACTGCGATCCCGTGCTCCCGCTTCTCGTCCTCGGTCTGTAGGAGGTACGTCCGCACGAGATGGGTCACCGCAACCGCGTCGGAACCGTGCAGGTTCGTCCGCCGGATGCGGACAGAGGCGCGCTCGGGGCGTATGAGTGTGTCGAGATCAGGCTGTTCGGTCACAGGTTCATTCTGCCCTCAGCGTGAGGACCAGACGCCGAGCTCGTTGCCGCTCGGGTCGAGGAAGTGCAGGCGGCGGCCGCCGGGGAACTCGTACGGACCTTGCACGACCGCACCGCCGGCCTCGGTGATCGCCACCTGGGTGGCATCCAGATCGTCGGAGTACAACAGCACGAGAGGGCCACCGGGCGGGCGCCCCTGATCGGAGAGGAGCAGCCCGCCGACCTCGGATCCGTCGCCTGTGGGCGAGGCGATCCCTGCATAGGCGGGACCGTAGTCGACGAAAACCCATCCGAAGGCGTCGCGGTAGAACCGTTTCGCCGTCTCGAGATCATTGACGACGAGTTCGACGTAGTGGATGGCGTGGTGCACGGGTGCGGGTGTCATGCGGCCACGCTAGCGACAGCATCCGACATGCGCCAGACAACCGAGAGGGCGGGCTGCGCGACAGGGGAGGTCGCGACCAGGAGTACCGTGGGAGGAGTGCATCAGGTTCCCCGCTCCCCCGTGACCGCCCCGGGATGGAGAGCCTGGCTCATCTGGGGTGTCGGCGTCGCGGCGTACGTCCTGGCGATCACGAACCGCACCTCCCTCGGCGCCGTCGGGGTGGAGGCCGCGGATCGATTCCAGGCCGACGCGTCGACCCTCGCGCTGTTCGCCGTGGTCCAACTCGCCGTCTACGGCGGAATGCAGATTCCGATCGGCATCCTGCTCGACCGTTTCGGCTCGCGCCCGATCATGACGATCGGCATGCTGCTCATGGCTGCAGGTCAGCTCACCATGGCCCTCTCCCCCGGCATCGGCATCGCGATCTTCGCGCGCATCCTGCTCGGCGCCGGCGACGCGGCGATCTTCCCGGCCGTGCTGCGGCTCGTGGCGACGTGGTTCCCTGCGCAGCGCGGGCCGATCATGGTCCAGTTCACCGGCATCATCGGGCAGGCGGGACAGTTGATCGCACTCGTGCCCCTCGCCGCACTCCTGCACGCGACGACGTGGACGATCACCTTCGGCAGCATCGCGGGGCTCGGCGTGCTGTTCACCATTCTCGTCGCGCTCGTCATCCGCAATCACCCGGCGGAGCGTGGGGCCGACGTGACGGTCAACACCGACACGGGTGTCATCCGCGTCGTCACGTCGGCGATCGACACCGGTGTCGGCATCCGCGCCGCGTGGGCGCACCCCGGCACCCGCCTCGCGTTCTGGTCGCACTTCACGACACCTTTCGCGGGCACGGCGTTCATCCTCCTCTGGGGAATGCCCTTCCTGACCGCAGCGCAGGGGCTCGACACGGCGCATGCTGCGGGCATCATCTCGGTGTATGTGATCGCCGGAATGGCACTGGGCCCCATCATCGGAGACCTCTCGCGTCGGCTGCCGAATCAGCGTTCGCTCGCACTCGTCCTTCCGGCCGTCGGGGTGCAGGTCGTCGCATGGGTCGCCGTCCTCGCCCTGCCCGAACCGGCTCCGCTCTGGCTGCTCTACGTCCTCGCCGTGGCGCTCGCGACGGGAGGCCCGGCGAGCATGATCGCCTTCGACCACGCGCGCACGCACAACCCCTCGCATCGTCTCAGCACGGCCACAGGAGTGACGAATGCCGGTGGCTTCATCGCCGCTCTCATCGCGATCTTCCTTATCGGTCTCGCACTCGACCTGCAGGGCGCGGGGACGCCGGAGACCTACTCGCTGGAGGCGTTCCGAGTGGCGTTCCTCATGCCCATCCCGCTGTGGATCCTCGGTGTCACCTTCATCGTGATCGAACGCAAGCGCACCCGCATCCGGATGGGGCTGGATCCTGAGCGGCGACGCTGAGGAATCCTAGGATGGTGCTCATGCCCCCGAGCTTCACCTTCTCGAACGAGGACTCGGAATCGGAATCGGAATCGGAAGGATGCTCGTGCAGGGCATCGTCGATGATCTGCAGGAGACCTCGACCGTGAAGCGCATCATGCTCGCCACCAGCGATGCGGACGGCCTCTACGCGAAGTTCGGCTTCTCCGAGCCGGAGGGACTGAGCCGGTACATGATCAGGCCCATGTCGCGATGAGACGGCCTCGAGCGATTCAGCGCCCTGGGCGCCGCAACGGCGTCCAGCCGAACGGCACCGGGCCGTCGAACGCTGCTCTCTCCTGGTCGGCGCGCGTCGACCACCCCTGAGCTTCTCCCGGAGTCTCATACGCGCCGCGCGCGACTCGAAGCCCGACGTCCTCATGGTGCATGCGGGGTCCTCCTCCGCGACGCACCGAGGCGCGGACGCTCCACGAATCGTCTGCGAAGCCGCCCCCGCGGAACACGCGATAGTCGTCGTATCGCGCGGGATCCAGCAGATCCCAGCACCACTCCCACACGTTGCCGAGCATGTCGAACAGCCCGTTGAGGTTGGGCAGCTTGCCGCCGACCTCCTGGGGAGCCGACACACCGTCGGCACTCGTCCACGCGGCCTCGGCGAGAGGTGCATAGTGCGGCCCCGTCGACCCTGCCCGGCACGCGTACTCCCATTCGGCTTCGGTCGGGAGACGATAGCCGTCTGCGGTCACGTCCCACGTGACGTCCTCGCCGTCGAATCGGTAGACCGGGTCGAATCCCTCCCACTCCGATGCGGCATTGCAGAAGTGGATCGCGCGCAACCAGCTCAGGTCCGCGGCCGGTCGACGGGGATGGCGTGAGGAGATCGGAAGGATCTCCGCCAGCTGCTCCTCGGTGATCGGGAAGACGCCGATCTCGAAATCCTCGAGACTGACGGTGCGTTCCACCTTTCGGCGCGCATCATGCAGTGTGACCGACCCGCCCCGGATCGGTCGCATCTCGATATCGGTCACGCCTGCGGCACCCTCTCGACCCAGTCGGGGTACTTCGCGGCACGTCCGTCACCGGACGAGGTGCGCGTGACGCGTCGCCTGACCCACGGGCCGACGAACTCTCGATAGTAGGCGAGCCCCGCGGGGCCACCCGCGGTGAGGGCTGTCGGTGACCACCAGGTCGACGGAGGCTCGTAGCCCAGCCCCTTCAGCACCCGTGCGGCGACGCGGTGGTGACCGGCGGCGTTCATGTGCAGGCGGTCCTCGGACCAGTACTTCGCATCTGCCAACTCGCGGTCGGGCCAGTTCAATGCGCGCACGACATCGTCGCGCCCTTCGACGCGTCGAAGCACGGCATCCGAGAGCTGGTCGCCTCGCCGCTGCACGAGCGATCCCATCGGGAGCTGGCCGCTCGGATTCGCTCCGGAGAGGAGGATCAGGGTGACGCCTTCTTCGTCGCAGCGGCGCAGGACCCGGCTGAACGCGTCAGCGATGTGCTCGAGGTCGGTCCGCGGCCGCAGCATGTCGTTGCCTCCGCCGTTGAACGACAGGTGGGTCGGGCGCAGCGCGAGCGCCGGCTCCAGCTGCTGCTCGACGATCGGCCAAGCCAGCTTGCCGCGGATGGCGAGGTTGGCATAGCTGATCGAATGGCCGGCGGCATCGGCCCACCCCTGAGCCACGAGATCGGCCCAGCCTCGCTCGCGGCCGTCGGGCAGCACATCACCCACTCCCTCGGTGAAGGAATCTCCGATGGCCACATAACGAACGTCTGTCACCTCGACAGCCTATTCCCGCTCGCCGACACCAGGCGCATCAGCGGTCGTCCAGCGCCATCCCGCCGCGATCGACCAGGCCCCATGCCGCCGCGGCCGCGACCACGAAGCACGCGCCGAACACCGCGAACAGCACCGGCGCGCCCCCGGCGACGAGCACGACCGGCACCGCGAGCGGAGCGATGATGGACGCGATACGCCCCACTCCGGCGGCCCAGCCCGCGCCGGTGCCGCGAAGCGAGGTCGGGTAGATCTCCGGGGTGACCGCGTACAGCGCACCCCATGCGCCCAGGTTGAAGAACGAGAGAGCCATGCCCGAGGCGATGATCGCGGCTTCGGTCGTCGACGTGCCGAAGAAGACGGCCGAGACCGCCGAGCCGATCAGGAAGACCGACAGCGTCGTGCGTCGACCCCACACCTCGATGAGCCACGCGGCGACGGCGTAACCCGGAAGCTGCGCGAGCGTGATGATGAGAGTGAAACCGAACGAGCGGACGAGATCGAAGCCTGCATCGACCAGGATGCTGGGGATCCAGATGAAGGCGCCGTAGTACGCGAAATTCACGCACAGCCAGACGACCCATAGACACAGGGTGCGCACGCGGAACTCGCCGTTCCACAGTGTCGTCAGACGAGCTCGCGTCGTCACGGCGATCGCCCGCGACATCGGCTCGCGTCTGATCGCAGGCCCCGGCTCGACACCGGCGTCGGCCTCGAATGCCGAGACGATGCGATCGGCCTCTGCGATGCGCCCGCGCGACGCGAGCCACCGAGGCGATTCCGGCAGTCCCCAGCGCACGATCAGTGCGTAGACCGCGGGGATCGCGCCGAGGGCGAACGCCCAGCGCCAGCCGGCGTCGGACGCGGGGATCACGAAGAAGCCGATCAGTGCGGCCGCCGTCCATCCCACCGCCCAGAACGCCTCGAGGATGACGATCAGTCGGCCTCTGATGCGCGCCGGCGCGAACTCGCTCACGTACGTCGACGCCACGGGAAGCTCGGCGCCGAGCCCCAGCCCCACCAGGAAGCGCAGCACGAGAAGCGCGGCGAGGCCGCTCACGAGCGCACTCGCTCCGGTGGCGATGCCGTAGATGAGCAACGTCAGAGCGAAGACCTGGCGCCGTCCGAGCCGGTCGGCGAGAAGTCCGCCCAGCGTTGCGCCGATCGCCATTCCGATGAAGCCGACGGAGGCGATCCACCCGGCATCCGCCTTCGTCAGGCCCCACTGCTGGGTGAGTGCGGCGAGGATGAACGAGATGAGTCCCACGTCCATCGCATCCAGAGCCCACCCCACGCCTGATCCTGTGAGCAGACGAAGGTGGCGGCGCGTGAACGGAAGCTCATCGAGACGCCCGGCGATGGACGCCCGGCTCGGCAGCGCGGTATTGGCCATCCCCTCATCGTAGAGGGGAGCGCCGCGCTGCCGAGTCCCGCGTCAGTCCTGGGCGGCCAGCAGCTTGCGCACCCGAGGGATGACCTCGGACCCGTAGAGCTCTATGCTGCGCATCATCGAGTCGTGCGACAGCGTGCCGGTGGCGTACTTCATGTCGAATCGCCCGAGTCCGAGCGTCGTGACGGTGTCGGCGATCTTGGCCGCGACCCGGTCGGGAGAACCGACGTAGAGGGCACCCGCGGGACCGACGTCGTTCTGGAACCGCGCCCGGCTGTAGGGAGGCCACCCGCGTTCGCGACCGATGGTGTTGTTCATCGCCTCGAAACCGGAGTACGCGGCCTCCCACGCCTCCTCGTCGGTATCGGCGATGTGACCAGGCGAGTGCACCGCGATCGGATGCGACGTCGTGCCGAAGGACGCAATCGAGCGGTGGTAGAGGTCGACGAACTGACGGAATCGCCCCGCAGGACCTCCGATGATCGCGAGCATCAGGCCCAGTCCGTGGCGGGCGACCCGCACGACGGATTCGGGGCTGCCGCCGACACCCACCCAGGTGCGCAGACCGTTCTCCGTCTTCGGGAAGACATTCGCGTTCTCGAGCGATGCGCGCATCGAGCCGGACCAGGTCACCGGCTCCTCCTTGAGGAGCTCGACGAAGAGCTCGAGCTTCTGCTCGAAGAGCGCGTCGTAGTCGCGGAGGTCGTATCCGAAGAGCGGGAAGGACTCGATGAACGATCCGCGCCCGAGCACGACCTCGGCGCGTCCGCTGGAGAGCGCGTCGAGTGTCGAGAACCGTTCGAAGACGCGCACCGGGTCGTCGGAGGAGAGCACGGTGACGGCGGTGCCGAGGCGGATGTTCTCTGTGCGCCCTGCGATGGTGGCGAGCACCATCTCCGGGGACGACACCGCGAACTCCTCACGGTGGTGCTCCCCCACACCGAAGAAGTCGACTCCGACGCTGTCGGCTCGCTCCGCCTGCTCGACGATGTTGCGGATCGTCTGCGCGCCGGTCAGGAGCTCGCCGTCGTCGCCTCTCGTGATGTCTCCGAAGGTGTCCAGTCCGAACTCGATGCTCATGTCAGCCCTTTCTATTCAGCTGAATGAACAGCGCACACCGGCGCGGCATTCCCTCAGCGATTCAGAAGTGCCGTGCGGAGCGTGTCGAGTCCGACCCCGCCCATGTCGAGCGCGCGCTTATGGAACTCCTTCACATCGAAGTCCGCGCCACGCTCAGCCTGATACGCGTCGCGCACCTGCTCCCAGATGCGCTGGCCGACCTTGTACGACGGAGCCTGCCCCGGCCAGCCCAGATACCGATTGACCTCGAACTGCACGAACTGATCGGACATGTTCACGTTCTTGCGCATGAAGTCCAGGGCGTAGTCGGCATCCCACGTGCCCTGACCGTCGAGACGAGGTTTGCCGAGGTGCACACCGATGTCGAGCACGACGCGGGCTGCGCGCATCCGCTGACCGTCGAGCATGCCGAGCCTGTCCGCCGGGTCGTCGAGGTAGCCGAGCTGCTGCATCAGACGTTCGGCGTACAGCGCCCATCCCTCGGCGTGTCCCGACGTCCCTGCGAGCAGACGGCGCCAGGAGTTGAGCTCCGCGCGGTTGTAGACCGCCTGGGCGATCTGCAGGTGGTGCCCCGGGACGCCCTCGTGGTAGACGGTCGTCAGTTCCCGCCAGGTATCGAACTCGGTGACGCCTTCGGGCACCGACCACCACATCCGGCCGGGGCGTGAGAAGTCGTCGGTGGGGCCGGTGTAGTAGATGCCGCCCTCCTGCGTCGGAGCGATCATGCACTCGAGGGTCCGGATCGCCTCCGGGATGTCGAAGTGCGTCGCGCCGAGCTCTGCGACGGCACGGTCGCTCGTCTCCTGCATCCAGCGCTGTAGAGCATCGGTGCCCACGAGCTTGCGGGACGGGTCGGCCTCGAGATGGGCGACAGCCTCTTCAACGGTGGCTCCGGGCAGGATCTCGTTCGCAATCGCGGTCTGCTCCGCGACCATGCGGGCGAGTTCTTCGCGGCCCCATTCATAGGTCTCGTCGAGGTCGATCGTCGCTCCGAGGAAACGTCGCGAGTTGAGCGCGTAGAGTTCTCGGCCGACGGCGTCCGTCTCAGTCGCTGCCGGTGCCAGCTCGTCCGCGAGGAAGCTGCGGAGCTCGTCGTAGGCGACCCGAGCGGCGGCCGAGTTGTCAGCCAGAGTACGGGCGAGCGATGCGGGGAGATTGCCTTCCTGAGGCGCTGCCTCGGCGACGAATGCAGCGAAGAATCCGTCATCGGCGGTATAGCGATCGATCTGCGTCGCGACTTCCACGACCTGACGGCGTGCGGGGGTCACTCCGGCGGCGATGCCTGCACGGAGGGTCTCGGTGTAGCCCCGGAGCGCATCAGGGACCGCGGCGAGGCGGGTGGCGATGACGCTCCAGTCGTCCGCCGTCGCCGTAGGCATCAGGTCGAAGGCCGACCGTACGTCCTGCGCCTCCGACGCGATGACGTTCAGGTCGCGCAGGTGCCAGTCGGCATCGTGCAGTTCGAGGTCGAGACTCAGCTCGGCAGCCAGATCGGTCTTGGTGACCTCATCGATCGCGTCCACGGGCTCGAGCGCTTCGAGCGCGGCGAGGGTCGAACGAGTCGCTCGCACGATCTCCTCGTGCCCCTCGGGGCTCAGGTCGCCGAAACGGTCGTTGACGTCGTCCCGGCCGATGTAGGTGCCGAGCGTCGGAGCGAGCACCGCGATGGTGTCGACCCACTCATCGGCGACTCTGTCGATGGCAGACGGTGTGCGAGAGGAAGAGGTCATCCCTCCAGCGTAGCCCTGCGCCCCGGCACAGGATATTGGTACCCGTCGCCGGGGCTGTCGGCCCTCGCGGTCGCATCCGTCGTCACGGACGCGCGGTCGGAATCAGTGCGCCGCCTCGTTCCAGTCCTGCCCGCGCCCGACCTGCACGTCGAGCGGCACGGTGAGATCCGCCGCATCGCCCATGCGAGTCCGAACGATCCGCTCGGCCGCGTCCCACTCCCCCGGTGCGACCTCGACGACGAGTTCGTCGTGGATCTGCAGCAGCGCACGCGAGGACAGTCCCTCCGACCTGAGGTCTTCGTGGATGTGCAGCAGCGCGATCTTCATGATGTCGGCCGCGCTGCCCTGGATCGGTGCGTTGAGCGCTGCGCGCTCTGCGTTCTCGCGCAGCACGCGGTTGGGGCTCGCGAGGTCGGGGAAGGGTCGCCGCCGCCCGAAGATGGTCTCGGTGTAGCCGACCTCTTTGGCCTTCATGACAGATGCCCGGAGGTAGTCGCGTACCGCTCCGAACCGCGCGAAGTACTCGACCATCAGCTGCTTCGCCTCGGACTGCTCGATGCGGAGCTGCTTCGACAGGCCGAACGCGGAGAGACCGTAGACGAGGCCGTAGGACATCGCCTTCACCTTCGTGCGCATCGCGGACGTCACCTCGCTCGGTTCGACCCCGAACACTCGCGCGCCGACGAAGCGGTGGAGGTCCTCACCGCTGTTGAACGCCTCGATGAGGCCTTCGTCGCCGGACAGATGGGCCATGATGCGCATCTCGATCTGCGAGTAGTCGGCGGTGAGCAGCGACTCGTACCCCTCTCCCACCTGGAACGCGCTGCGGATGCGACGCGACTCCTCGGTGCGCACCGGGATGTTCTGCAGGTTCGGGTCTGTGCTCGACAGGCGCCCGGTCTGGCTTCCGGTCTGCACATACGTCGTGTGCACACGGTGATCGGTTCCGATCGCAGTGTCGAGCGACTCGATGATCTGACGGAGCTTCGTGGCCTCACGGTGCTGCAGCAGCAGACCGAGGAACGGATGCGGATGCGACTCCTGGAGATCGGCGAGCACCGCAGCATCCGTGGAGTATCCGGTCTTCGTCTTGCGGGTCTTGGGCAGCTGCAGGTCGTCGAACAGCACCTCCTGGAGCTGCTTCGGAGATCCGAGATTGAACTCGCGACCGACGATCCCGAACGCCTCCTGTGCGAGGCGGTCGGCGCGCGTCGCCAGCTCGCCCGAGAACGTCGAGAGGACGTCGTGCGACACCGCGACTCCCGCGACCTCCATGTCGGCCAGAGTGAGCAGGGTCGGAAGCTCGATGCCGGTGAGCACAGCGGCGACCGACTCGGGGATGTCGTCACGCAGAGCCGTGGCGACGCGGAGCGCGAACCAGGCCTCCTGCGATGGGGTGGCGCCCTCGGTCTCCGGCACGAGCTGCGAGGGATCCGCCTCGGGGAGCTTCTCTCCGAGATACCGTTCTACGAGGTCGGACAGAGTCTTGTCGGGGAAGCTCGGTCGCAGCAGCCAGCCTGCGAGACTGGTGTCGTAAGCGAGTCCCTGGAGGCGGATGCCGAGGCGCAGCAGCGCCTTCACCTGCGGCTTCGCATCGTGCAGCACCTTGGGGCGCGTCGACTCGAGCCACGGTCTCAGCACCTCGATGACGTCATCGTTCCAGTCGAGTTCGCGGAGCTCGCTCGCGGTCGCGGCGCCGAGACGCGTCGGTGCCCCGCCCTGCACGACGATACGCAGTGCGACGTCGTCCGTCTGCGCGTCGGCCCAGCTGACGAACTCTGCTGCGGTGACCTGCGTCGGTTCGGGCAGCACCACCGTCGCAGCCGGATCGTCGGCGACCTCGCCGGCGCCGACTGCTTCGAAGACACGGGGCAGCAGGGTGCGGAACTCGAGGCGGGCGAAGATGTCTCGCACAGCCTGAGCGTCGATCGGGGCGACCGCGAGGTCGTCGGGAGCGACGGGAAGCTCGACGTCGCGCAGCAGTCGGTTGAGCCGACGGTTACGGCGCACGTCCTCGATGTGATCGCGCAGGTTGCCGCCCACGACCCCCTTGATCTCATCGGCTCGCTCGAGCAGGTCGTCGAGCGAACCGAACTGCGTCAGCCACTTGACGGCGGTCTTCTCCCCCACCTTGGGCACGCCGGGGAGATTGTCGCTCGTCTCGCCCACGAGAGCCGCGATGTCGGGATACTGCTCGGGCCGCACTCCGTAGCGTTCCTGCACGGTCACCGGGTCGTAGCGCTTGAGCTGCGAGACGCCCTGCACGGACGGGTACAGCAGCGTGACGTCGTCGGTGACCAGCTGGATCGTGTCGCGGTCTCCGGAGACCACCAGGACGTCGTATCCCTGCTCCGCGCCCTGCGTCGAGAGCGTCGCGAGGATGTCGTCGGCCTCGAAGCCCTCTTTGGTGAGCACGGGGATCGACATCGCCGCGAGGCAGTCCTGCAGCAGCGGGATCTGACCCCGGAACTCCTGCGGGGACTCCGACCGCGTCGCCTTGTATTCGGGGTACTGATCGGTGCGGAACGAATGACGGGAGGTGTCGAACGCGATCGCCATGTGCGTCGGCTGCTCGGCCTTGATGAGGTTCACCAGCATCGACAGGAAACCGTAGATGGCGTTCGTGTGCTGATTGTCCTTCGTCGTGAAGTTCTCGACCGGGAGGGCGAAGAAGGCACGATAGGCGAGCGAATGGCCGTCGACGACCATGAGGGTAGGCTTTGCGGAGTCCGTCACCCTGTCAGCCTAACGAGGACGACAGACACCCGCTGAGGAGGAACCATGAGCGACACTGCCACCAGTGCAGGACTCGACTGGGCGACAGCCCGTGGAATGGGTGCTCTCGCTGAGAAGATGGGCATGGAGTTCCTCGAATTCACCACCGAGCGATGCGTCGCGACGCTCCCGGTCGAGGGGAACACACAGCCCGTCGGCCTCATGCACGGCGGTGCCTACGTGGTTCTCGGCGAGTCGCTCGGCTCGATGGCGGCGAACCTGCACGCGGGCCCGGGCCGACTCGCGGTCGGGGTGGACATCAACGCCACCCACACGCGCTCCGCCACGTCGGGTGTCGTGACGGGCGTCTGCACACCCGTCCATCTCGGCCGCAGCATCACCGTGCACGAGATCGTCGTGACCGACGATCAGGGGCGTCGTTGCTCGACCATCCGGATCACCAACATGATCAAGGACGCTCCCGCGGCAGGCTGAGCGGCTCGACCAGCAGCAACTGGAACAGCAGGTGATCCTGCCACTCCCCCGCGATGCGCAGGTACTGCGACGCGATTCCGATGCGCTCGAAGCCGTTGTCGGCGAGCACACGCTGTGAACCAGAGTTGTGCAGGAGGGTCGCTGCCTGCAGCCTGTGCAGCTGCACCTCGTCGCGGGCGTACTCGGCGACCCGGTGGACGCCGCGGGAAGCGAGTCCCCGCCGCAGACGCGTCCTGTCGACCCAGTAGCCCAGGTCCGCATTCCAGAAAGCCCCGCGGACGATGTTGTTGAGGTTGATCCTTCCGCGGATCTCACCATCGGACGACTCGATCACGAACCGGATGTTGCGACCGGCCGAGGCTTCGATGACGCACTGCTCCGCATGGAACTCCTGCCACTCCGGAGTGAAGAACTCCGGAGCCCTGAGCGGTTCCCACGGCGCGAGATGGTCGCGATTCGCGGAGTACGCTCTCGCGAGGGCCGCGCCGTCGCCGATCCGGACCGGACGCAGAACATGCTCTGCGTCGAGTGGAAGCAAAGGCTACTTCTTCGGAGCGAGCTGCTCGATGATCGCCTTCGCCACGTCCTGCATCGTCAGGCGGCGGTCCATCGATGCCTTCTGGATCCAGCGGAACGCCTCGGGCTCGGAAAGGCCCATCTTCTCGTTGAGCAGTCCCTTGGCGCGGTCGACGAGCTTGCGGGTCTCGAAGCGCTCGACCATGTCGGCGACCTCGGCCTCGAGCGTGATGATCTGCTCGTGGCGAGCGAGAGCGATCTCGATGGCGGGCAGCAGGTCGTTCGGCGTGAACGGCTTGACCACATAGGCCAGGGCGCCGGCCTCGCTGGCCCGTTCGACGAGTTCCTTCTGGCTGAATGCCGTGAGGAGGACGACGGGTGCGATGTTGCCCTTGTGCAGCTTCTCGGCGGCGCTGATGCCATCGAGCTGCGGCATCTTGACGTCCATGATGACGAGATCGGGGCGCAGCTCGGTCGCCAGCGCCACGGCGGTCTCTCCGTCGCCGGCCTCGCCGACGACATCGAAGCCGTTGTCGCGGAGGATCTCGACGATGTCGAGACGGATCAGCGACTCGTCCTCGGCGACGACGACGCGTCGGGGTGCGGATGACGTGGGCTGCTCGGCTGCCTGTTCTTGCTCGGTCACAGATCCATCCTAGTGGAGAGCGCCTCTGAGGTCCCCCGATGCCGCGGCGCGTGAGGATCGACACTGATGCGCTGCGCTAAAGTCGAAGACGCGACACACGAGCCGGCGTGGCGGAATGGCAGACGCGGAGCACTCAAAATGCTTTGTCCGAAAGGGCGTGTGGGTTCGAGTCCCACCGCCGGCACATCAGAGAACAGCCCTCAGACGAGTGACCAGATCTCATCGTCGATGAGCAGGTAGCGATCCAGTACGGGCCGCATGGCCGCGTGCAGTTCGCGCTCCGCGACGGCAGGATGCTCTGCGAGCACGACCCCTGTCGGCACCGCCGCACGGATGATCGCGTCGAGGTTCTCGTCGGAGGCGTCAACCGGGGCTCCGTCACGCAGCACGGGCATGTAGGTGCCGCCACCGTAGATGCGGGCTCCGTCGTCCGCCGCGATCGTCTCCGCGATGTGCGTCTGCGCGAGCGGCACCGGCACGCACGCGATCGCGTCGCACGTTCGGAATCGGCGCTTGAGGCGGTAGCGGACCCCGATGCTGCCGGGCTTCGACGACGTCATCGGATCAGCCATCACCGCAGCAGGGTCGACCGGGGCCTCAGAACGACCCGCACCGGGCACGCCGCACGGCGGCCGGGCGCTGTCGAGGCGCGCGTCCGTGGCGGGTTCGATGGTCGCTTCATCCATGGGCACGGCGCCCGCGTGGTCTGTCACGGCGTGCGCCAGCACCAGAGTATCCGTCATGCGCTGAGAATCCGTCATGTCACGGCGCCGACCGGTCCCGAGACGGTGCCCGCAGGCGCCGAGGCCGACCGGCTCAGGGTTCGGAGAGAGACGCGACCTCGCCCAGGACGCGAGGATCCGCGAGGATCCGGAAGTGCCCGCCTGTGTCGAGCCGGACGTTCCGGCGCGCACCCGGCAGTTCGCTGCCCTCGGGGATATGCGGATCGAAGGTGGCGTACACCGATACGATCCGTTCGTTCACGTCCTGATGCCGAGCGAGCTCCACGATCGAGGGGTGCGAGGGGGCGAAGGCCCACAGGGACGGGACAGGGAGTATCCGTGCGTACCGGGAACCGCCGAAGGGAGTCGCGACCGCCAACATGGCGCGCACTCGAGTCCCCGCCGGGCCGGCCATCGCGAGCTTCCCCGCGAGTCCGCCCTTGCTGTGCGCGACGAGCAGCACGTCGGACAGGTCCGCGCGCTCGAGGAAGGCCGTCACGACCCGCGCTGCATCCCGCACGGGACGCTGATTGCGTCTCAGGGCATCGACCACGTAGATCGGATGGCCGCGATCATGCAGGGCCGTGATCAGCGGTTGCATGAAGCGCCATGTCTCGTAGACCCCGGGAAGGATGACGATCGGAGCAGCATGGCCCCCGGCGAACGAAGACGGATCGCGGCGGTCGAAGGCCGAGCGCACCTGCCAGTAGGCGGCATAGGCGTAGTCCGCGATCCACCAGCGGGCCCGTCTCACGAGATCGATGATGTCCCCTCCCCTGGTGGCCGCGCCGCATCCGTCACGCCAGACGATACCAACCGCCAGGACTCCCCGGCGACGGATACGACGAAGGGGCGGAACCGTGGCTCCGCCCCTTCGCCTCTTGCCTGGATCAGACCGTGGCTTCCTTGTAGATCGGAGCCGCGCCGTTCACGGCGTCTCCGACCTTGTGCACGCGGATGTCGTTGGTCGAGCCGACGATTCCGGGAGGGGAACCGGAGATCACGACGACCTTGTCACCCTCGACGGCGAGTCCGCTGCTGAGCAGATAGTCGTCGACCTGCAGATACATCAGGTCCGTGTGCTGGACCATGTCGACGAGCTTCGAGCGGATGCCCCAGGTGAGCGCCATGCGACGGCGGATGCTCGGCTCGGGTGTGAACGCGATCATCGGGATGCGCGAGCGCAGACGCGAGAGACGACGCGCCGAGTCACCCGACTGGGTGAACACGCAGAGGAACTTCGCGTCGACGAACTCGGCCACCTCGAGAGCGGCGAGAGTGATCGCACCACCCTGCGTGCGCGGCTTGTTCGTCAGCGGAGCGATGCGCTCGAGTCCGTGCTCCTCAGTGGACTCGATGATGCGAGCCATCGTCTCGACGACGACGACCGGGTAGTCACCCACGCTGGTCTCGCCCGAGAGCATCACGGCATCCGCGCCGTCGAGCACGGCGTTGGCGACGTCGGAGGTCTCGGCGCGCGTCGGCACCGGGCTGTTGATCATCGATTCGAGCATCTGAGTGGCGACGATGACGGGCTTCGCGTTGCGGCGTGCCAGTTCGACAGCGCGCTTCTGGACGATCGGCACGGCCTCCAGAGGCAGCTCGACCCCGAGGTCGCCACGGGCGACCATGATCGCGTCGAACGCGTCGACGATCTCCTCGAGAGCGTCGACGGCCTGCGGCTTCTCGACCTTGGCGATGACGGGGACCTTGACGCCCTCTTCTGCCATGATCTCGTGCACGCGGCTGACGTCTTCGGCGTTGCGGACGAACGACAGGGCGATGAGGTCGGCGCCGATGCGCAGGCCCCAACGGAGGTCGTCCTCGTCCTTCTCGCTGAGCGCGGGGACGTTGACGGCGACGCCGGGCAGGTTGATGCCCTTGTTGTTCGAGACGGCGCCCGCGACGATCACGCGCGTCGTGACGGTGACTCCGTCGGTCTCGACGACCTCGACGCGGACCTTGCCGTCGTCGATAAGCAGGAAGTCGCCCGGCTTGACGTCGTTGGGCAGGCCCTTGAACGTCGTGCCCGAGATCTCCTTGTTGCCGATGATGTCTTCGGTCGTGATCTTGAAGATGTCGCCTTCGGCGAGCTCGTAGGGACCGTTCTCGAACTTGCCGAGACGGATCTTCGGCCCCTGAAGGTCGACGAGGATGGCGACGGCGCGGCCCGCATCGTCGGCAGCGCGACGGACGTTGGCGTAGTTGTTCTCGTGCACGGAGTAGTCACCGTGGCTGAGGTTCAGACGGGCGACGTCCACTCCGGCGTCGATGAGTGCACGAACGGTCTCGTACGTGGAGGTGGCGGGGCCCAGGGTGGCGACGATTTTCGCGCGTCTCAAAGATTGCTCCAGGGTAGTGGGGGATGGAAATCAGGCGACGGTGCCGCCGCTCAGCCTACGCGGGCTGGAGACCGATAGCGACTTCATGTGGTCGCACCGGCTCGGGCAGCACGGTGGTCCCCATGAGGAATCGGTCGACGTTCGCCGCAGCCGCGCGGCCCTCGGCGATCGCCCAGACGATCAGCGACTGTCCGCGACCGGCATCGCCGGCGACGAAGACGCCGGGAACCGTGGACTCGTAGCTGTCATCACGTCGGAAGGCACCGCGGTCGGTCACCTGCGGGAGGGTGTCCTCGGAGTAGCCGTCCTGCTCCGGACCGGTGAAGCCCATCGCGATCAGTACCAGATCTGCGGGGATCTCGCGCTCCGTCCCGCTCTTGGGAACCCGGCGGCCGTCGATGAACTCGGTCTCGGCGACGCGGAGCGCGCGCACCTCGCCCACATCGTTCGAGAGGAATTCGACGGTCGAGGCGAGGAAGACCCGCTCGCCGCCCTCTTCATGTGCCGAGGAGATCTCGAACAGCGTCGGCATCATCGGCCAGGGCTGGTGGCCCGGTCGCTCGGTGCCTGGCTGCTTGCCGATCGCGAGGTTCGTGACGCTGATCGCGCCCTGACGGTGTGCGGTGCCGATGCAGTCCGCACCGGTGTCACCGCCACCGATCACGATGACGTGCTTGCCCTCGGCGGTGATCTGCTCCGGCACCTTGTCACCGGCGACCGCGTGGTTCGACTCGACCAGGTACTCCATCGCGAAGTGCACTCCGTCGAGGTCGCGACCGGGGATCGACAGGTCGCGCGGAACCGTGGATCCGGTGGCGATCACGATGGCGTCGTAGCGGGCGCGCAGGTCGGCCCATGAGATGTCCTTGCCGATCTCTACTCCGGCGCGGAAGCGTGTTCCCTCTTCCTGCATCTGGCGAAGGCGCGACTCGAGCTGCCCCTTCTCCATCTTGAAGTCGGGGATCCCGTAACGCAGCAGGCCGCCGATGCGGTCGTCGCGCTCGAACACCGCGACCGTGTGACCGGCGCGCGTGAGCTGCTGAGCAGCGGCGAGACCGGCAGGGCCGGACCCGACGACCGCGACGGTCTTGCCCGTCAGGCGGGCCGGTGGCTGCGGTTCGACCCAGCCCTTGGCGAACGCCTCGTCGATGATCGAGACCTCGATCTGCTTGATCGTGACAGGAGGCTGGTTGATGCCGAGCACGCAGGAGCTCTCGCACGGTGCCGGGCACAGGCGACCGGTGAACTCCGGGAAGTTGTTGGTCGCGTGCAGGCGATCGATCGCCGCACGGCCCTCGCCGCGCCAGGTCAGGTCGTTCCACTCGGGGATCAGGTTGCCCAGCGGGCAGCCCTGATGACAGAACGGCACGCCGCAGTCCATGCAGCGACCTGCCTGCCGCTTCAGGACGGCCTGGTCGCCGGGCTCGTAGACCTCTTTCCAGTCCATGATGCGTACGGGCACAGGGCGACGCGGGGGAAGCTCACGTTCTGTGACCTTCAGAAAACCTTTGGGATCAGCCACCGGTCACCTCCAGGATGCGGTTCCAGACGATGTCGCCGTCGGGGTCGATGCCCTCGGCGACTGCTTCTTCGCGCATGCTGCGGACTGCCGCGTAGTCGCGAGGAAGCACCTTCGTGAACTGGCCTGCGGTCTCATCGAACCGTGCCAGGATGTCGGAGCCGAGCGGCGAGGCCGTGCGCTCCACGTGTGCCACGATCAGGCTCCGCAGCACTTCGAGGTCGGCTCGGTCGAGCGGTTCGAGCCGGAGCTCGCCGCTGCCGAGCGACTGGGCGTTGATCTTGCCGCTGTCGAGCGAGTGGATGTAGGCCACTCCCCCGGACATGCCGGCGCCGAGGTTGCGACCCGTCGAGCCGAGGATCACCGCGACGCCGCCCGTCATGTACTCGAGCGCGTGGTCGCCCACTCCCTCGACGACGGCTGTCGCGCCGGAGTTGCGCACGAGGAATCGCTCGCCGACCACCCCGGAGAGATACATGGTCCCGGACGTCGCGCCGTAGCCGATCACGTTGCCGGCGATCACGTTCTCGTGCGGAGCGATGGCAGCCCCGCGAGCGGGACGGATCGAGATGTCGCCGCCCGAGAGCCCCTTGCCGACGTAGTCGTTCGCGTCGCCCTCGAGTCGAAGCACGATCCCAGAAGGCAGGAAAGCGCCGAGCGATTGACCGGCGGTGCCGTGCAGCGTGACGTCGATGGTGCCGCTGGGAAGCCCCGCGGCGCCGTGTCGGGAGGTGACCTGGTGACCCAGCATCGTCCCGACGGCGCGTTCGGTGTTCGCGATCGGCAGCTCGACCACCACCGGTTCGCCGTTGAGGAGCGCCGGCTTGGCGATGTCGATGAGCTGCACGTCGAAGTGCTTCTCGAGCTCGTGATCCTGCGTGCGGCGGCTGCGACGCGGCTCGCTCGCCGGGAATGCCGGTCCCTCGAGCACGGGGCTCAGGTCGAGGCCCTCCGCCTTCCAGTGCTGGAGTGCGGCGTTCGCCTCGATCAGCTCGGTGCGGCCGACGATCTCATCGATCGAGCGGTAGCCGAGCTCGGCCAGGATCTCGCGCACCTCTTCGGCGATGAACTCCATGAAGTTCACGACGAACTCCGGCTTGCCGGTGAAGCGCTCGCGCAGCACGGGGTTCTGCGTCGCGACGCCCACCGGGCAGGTGTCGAGGTGGCAGACGCGCATCATGATGCAGCCGCTGACGACGAGCGGAGCCGTCGCGAATCCGAACTCCTCCGCGCCCAGCAGAGCGCCGATGATGACATCGCGTCCCGTCTTGAGCTGGCCGTCGACCTGCACGACCACGCGGTCGCGCATGCCGTTGAGCATCAGCGTCTGCTGGGTCTCGGCGAGGCCGAGCTCCCACGGCGTTCCCGCGTGCTTGAGCGAGTTCATCGGGCTCGCACCCGTGCCGCCGTCGTGACCTGAGACCAGGATGACGTCGCTCAGAGCCTTCGCGACACCCGCCGAGACCGCGCCGATGCCCGACTGGCTGACGAGCTTCGTGTGGATCCGCGCCTCGGGGTTGGCCCGCTTCAGGTCGAAGATGAGCTGCTTCAGGTCTTCGATCGAATAGATGTCGTGGTGCGGCGGGGGCGAGATGAGTCCCACACCGGGTGTTCCGCCGCGCGTGCGCGCTACCCACGGATACACCTTCTGCGGAGGCAGCTGACCGCCCTCGCCGGGCTTCGCACCCTGGGCGAGCTTGATCTGGATGTCGTCGGCCTCGGTGAGGTACAGGCTGGTGACGCCGAAGCGTCCCGAGGCGACCTGCTTGATCGCGCTGCGGCGCTCGGGATCGAGCAGACGGTCGGCATCCTCCCCGCCCTCACCCGTGTTGGACTTGCCGCCGAGCCTGTTCATGGCGATCGCGAGAGTCTCGTGTGCCTCTTTCGAGATCGATCCGTAGCTCATCGCGCCGGTCGAGAACCGCTTGACGATCGCCGAGGCCGGCTCGACCTCGTCGAGCGGCACGGGCTTGCGCGTACCGGTCCGCAGCGAGAACAGACCGCGCAGCGTCTTGAGCTCCGCCGCCTGATCGTCGACCATCCTGGTGTACTCGCGGAAGATGTCGTAGCGGCGCTCGCGTGTGGCGTGCTGCAGCTTGAACACCGTCTCCGGGTTGAAGAGGTGCGGGGAACCGTCGCGACGCCACTGGTACTCGCCACCGGTCCAGAGGCGCTCGTGAGCGCGAGCAGCCTCATCCTCCGGGTAGGCGTAATCGTGACGAGCCTGATTCTCGATGAAGATCTCTTGGATCCCGATGCCGCCGAGCTTCGACTCGGTGCGGGTGAAGTACTTGTCGATGAACTCCTCGCTCAGACCGACGGCCTCGAAGACCTGTGCGCCGGCGTACGACGAGACGGTCGAGATGCCCATCTTCGACATGATCTTCAGAACGCCCTTGCCGAGCGCGTAGATCAGGTTGCGGACGGCCTTCTCGGGGCTGATGCCGGTGATGTAACCGGTGCGCACCAGGTGCTCCACGGTCTCCATCGCGAGGTACGGGTTGACCGCCGACGCGCCGTATCCGATCAGCGTCGCGACGTGGTGCACCTCGCGGACGTCACCCGCCTCCACGATCAGACCGACCTTCATGCGGTTCTCGCGACGGATCAGGTGGTGATGGATGGCCGAGACCATGAGAAGCGAAGGGATCGGGGTCAGATCCTTGTTCGAGTCGCGATCCGACAGGATGATGAACTCGGCACCGCTCTCGATGGCCTCATCGACCTCGTCGCACATCTCGGTCAGACGCTTCTCGAGCGTGTTCGAGCCGGCGTCGAAGTGGTACAGGCCCCTGATCGTCACGCTGGAGCGATCGGGAAGAGCCTTGTCGATGTGACGGATCTTCGCGAGCTCGTCGTTGTCGATGACCGGGAAGTCGAGCGACACCGTGCGCGTGTGGTCGGGACCCCAGGTGAGCAGATTGCTCTCGGGGCCGAGACCGAGCTTCAGACTCGTGACGACCTCTTCGCGGATCGAGTCGAGCGGCGGGTTGGTCACCTGCGCGAACTGCTGAGTGAAGTAGTCGAAGAGCAGGCGGGGACGCTTGCTGAGCACCGCGATCGGAGTGTCGGATCCCATCGCGCCGAGAGGCTCGACACCGTTCTGGCCCATCGGGGTCAGCAGGATGCGCACCTCCTCCTCCGTGTAGCCGAAGGTGCGCTGACGGCGGGTGATCGATGCGGGCGGGTGCACGATGTGCTCCCGCTCGGGAAGGTCGGCGAGCCGCACGGAACCGGCATCCAGCCATTCCTGCCACGGGTGCATGGTCGCGAGATCGTGCTTGATCTCCTCGTCTTCGATGATGCGTCGCTGCGACGTGTCGACGAGGAACATCTTGCCGGGCTGCAGGCGTCCGCGACGCTTGATCCGCTCGGGTTCGAAGGTGAGCACACCGGTCTCCGAGCCGATGACGATGAGGCCGTCGGTCGTCTCGGTCCAGCGCCCGGGGCGGAGCCCGTTGCGGTCGAGGGTCGCGCCGACGACGGTGCCGTCGGTGAAGATGAGCGCCGCCGGGCCGTCCCAGGGCTCCATCTGGTTCGAGTGGTACTCGTAGAACGAACGAAGCTCCGGAGAGATGTCGGACTGCTTCTCGTACGCCTCGGGGACCATCATCATGATGGCGTGCGGCAGGCTGCGGCCGGTGAGGGTGAGCAACTCGAGCACCTCGTCGAACGACGCGGAGTCGCTGGCACCGTCGGTGCAGATCGGCAGCAGCGGCGCGACATCGCCCAGCAGCTCGGATTCGAGCTGCGACTGGCGAGCGCGCATCCAGTTGCGGTTGCCGCCGACCGTGTTGATCTCGCCGTTGTGCGCGAGCATGCGCAGCGGCTGAGCGAGCGGCCAGGAGGGGAACGTGTTCGTGGAGTAGCGGGAGTGCACGACCGCGAGCTCGGACATGAAGCGCTCGTCCTGCAGGTCGGGGTAGAACGGCTCGAGCTGCAGCGTCGTGACCATGCCCTTGTAGCCGAGAGTGCGGGCGGACAGCGTCACGAAGTAGGCGCCGAGCTCGTGACCGGCGCGTTTGCGCAGTCGGTATGCGACGCGGTCGAGGGCGATGCCGGTCAGCGGGGCGTCCGAGTGCGTCGCTCCCCCGGCGCTCACGAAGAGCTGCTCGAAGGCGGGACGCGCCTCGTCGGCGAGCTTTCCGAGGTTGTCGTTGACCGTCGGAACCTCGCGCCAGCCGAGGACGCGGAGTCCCTCCGAGCGGGCGATCTTCTCGATGCCGGCCTTCTGCTGGCGGCGCTCGCTGGAATCGCGCGGCAGGAATGCCAGGCCCGCGGCGTACTCGCCGACCGGGGGCAGTTCGAAGTCGGTGACGGCGCGCAGGAACGCGTCCGGCATCTGCGTCAGGATGCCCGCGCCGTCTCCGGTGCCGGCATCCGAGCCGATCGCCCCGCGGTGCTCCAGGTTGCGCAGCGCTTCGAGCGCGAGCGCGATGATGTCGTGGCCCGCCTCGCCGCGGAGGGTCGCGACCATGGCGAGGCCGCAGGCGTCCTTCTCGAACGCCGGGTTGTACATGCCCTGCTTCGGGGGGTAAGCGCCGGAAGCGCCGTAGGGAGGCTGAAAATACACCAGTACCGTCCTCAGATCTTCGGATGACCCGGGGGCGTCATTGGCCGGGTGGATGCGATGGGGTCCGCACGGACCGGTGGGCTATCGAGCGCCTTCCGAGTCCGTGGGAGCGGTGCTTGTGGCGCTGGCTCCTGCGGCGACTTCTTCGGACGGAGGCTCACTCACGTCCACGAAATCGGAGGGATTGTTCTGCGATTCTACATCAGCGTCGAGGTCCTTCCGGCCGCGGCCGGGCTGGTAGGGCGACGGCTCGAGACCGGGGTGACGGCGAGACTGGACGATGAGGATCGCGATGCCCACGATGATGCCGATGATGGCGGCCCACACGTTGCTGCGGAGACCCAGGATGATCTCGCTCGGATCGATGCGGATCGACTCCCAGACCACACGTCCGGCGCTGTACCAGATGAGGTAGATGGCGAAGAGCTTTCCCCACTGGAACGCGGTCGCCTTGCGGCTCAGCCAGAGCAGCACGATCACGCCGAGACCGTTCCAGATCACCTCGTACAGGAACGTGGGGTGGAAGAGCGTGCCCTCGGGGAGGCCGGGAGGGAACGCGGAGTTGTCGGAGGGGATCTCGAGGCCCCACGGCAGGTCGGTGGGCAGACCGTAGAGCTCGTTGTTGAACCAGTTGCCGAAACGGCCCATGGCCTGTGCGAGCAGGAGCCCGGGTGCCAGTGCGTCGGCGAAGGTCCAGAAGCGGATGCCGGTCCAGCGGCATCCGAGGTACGCGCCCACTGCGCCGCCGATGAGGGCGCCGAAGATGGCGATACCGCCCTCCCAGATGGCCCAGACGGATCCGGGTTCGAAGGGGTTCCAGGTGTTCCTGCCCTCGCCGAAGTAGAAGTTCGGGTGGGTCAGGACGTGGAAGATGCGCGCGCCGATGATGGCCAGCGGAACGGCGAGGATCGAGATGTCGATCACGACCCACGGCTCTGCACCGCGCTTGGTGAGGCGGTGGTTGGTGAGCAGTACCGCCGCGATGATGCCGGCGATGATGCAGAGCGCGTAGAAGTGGATCCGGAGCGGGCCGAGGTCGATGTAGGAGACCGTGGGGCTCGGGATGCTGGCGAGCACGCCGCTGAAGGTGCTGTGGAGCGCGAGGGACATGAGTGCGATTCTAGTTCTCGTGTACGGGGCGTGCCGACGACGTGCCGACCGCCAGGTTTCGGGTGACCTCTGCGAGGGCGGGGATGCCGCCGTCGCGGAGGGCGCGGACGAGTGCGGTGCCGACGATGGCGCCGTCCGCGTATTCGGAGACTCCGGCGATCTGCTCGGCGGTCGAGATGCCGATCCCGACGCAGGCGCGGATGTCGCCGTGCTCGCGAAGGCGTCCGACCAGGGTGCGCGCAGCGCGGTCGAGCTCGGTGCGCTCACCGGTGATGCCCATGGTCGAGACGGTGTAGACGAAGCCGGTGGACGACTTCACGACGAGGTCGAGGCGCTCGTCGGTCGAGGTGGGCGCGGCGAGGAAGACGCGGTCGAGGCCCGTGCGCTCGCTCGCTGCGATCCACTCCCCTGCCACGTCAGGGGTGATGTCGGGCGTGATCAGGCCCGCTCCCCCCGCGGCCAGCAGGTCGTCCGCATAGCGATCGACGCCGTACTGGAACACCGGATTCCAGTACGTCATGACCAGGACGGGCACATCGGTGGCGTCGGTGATCGCGCGCACGGCCGTGAAGAGGTCCTTCATCTTGAAGCCGTTCGCGAGAGCCGCGGTGGTCGCCTCCTGGATCACGGCGCCGTCCATCACCGGGTCGCTGTAGGGCGGTCCGAGCTCGATGATGTCGACGCCGTTCTCGGCGAGGGCGATGGCGGCGCGGATGCTCGTCTCGAGGTCGGGGTAGCCGACGGGGAGGTATCCGACGAAGGCGCTGCGGCCCGCGTCATGGGCGGCGGCGATCGCCTGTTCGACGCGGCTCACAGCTCCGGCTCCCCCTTCGACGCGGCTGCTTCGACGTCGCTCTCGTCGGCGACATCGTGCGCGAGCGCCTCGGCGTCGTAGAGGTCGAAGTAGCGGGCTGCTGTGTCCATGTCCTTGTCGCCGCGACCCGACAGGCAGATCGCGAGCACGGCGTCCGGACCCATCTCACGTCCGAGGCGCAGGGCGCCCGCGAGGGCGTGGGCGGACTCGATGGCGGGGATGATGCCTTCGGTGCGGCTCAGCAGGCGCAGCGCCTGCATGGCCTCGTCGTCGGTCGCCGGGATGTACTCGGCGCGACCGATGTCGGCGAGCCAGGAGTGCTCCGGGCCCACGCCCGGGTAGTCGAGACCTGCGGAGATCGAGTGCGACTCGACCGTCTGGCCGTCTTCGTCTTGGAGGACGTAGGTCTTCGCGCCGTGCAGGATGCCGGGACGCCCACGCTCGATGGAGGCCGCGTGGCGAGGTGTGTCGACGCCGTCGCCGGCCGCCTCGACTCCGTAGAGCTTCACGCCGGCGTCGTCGAGGAACGCATCGAACATTCCGATCGCGTTCGAGCCGCCTCCGACGCACGCGATGACCGCGTCAGGCAGTCGGCCGACCTCGTCGAGCAGCTGCTGGCGAGCCTCTTCGCCGATGATCTTCTGGAAGTCCCGAACCATCGCGGGGAACGGGTGCGGCCCCGCCGCGGTGCCGAAGATGTAGTTGGTCGTCTCGACGCTCGCCACCCAGTCGCGGTACGCGTCGTTGATCGCGTCCTTCAGCGTGCGCGATCCGGAGGTGACCGCGATCACCTCGGCGCCGAGCAGTCGCATCCGCGCGACGTTGAGCGCCTGGCGCTCGGTGTCGACCTCGCCCATGTAGATGGTGCAGTCGAGGCCGAAGAGAGCGGCAGCGGTAGCCGTGGCGACGCCGTGCTGGCCTGCCCCCGTCTCGGCGATCACGCGGGTCTTGCCGAGGCGCTTCGTCAGCAGCGCCTGCCCCAGCACGTTGTTGATCTTGTGCGAGCCGGTGTGGTTGAGGTCCTCGCGCTTGAGGAACACTCGCGCTCCGCCGGCGTGCTCGGCGAACCGGGCGACCTCGGTGAGCGGCGACGGGCGCCCGGCGTAGGAGCTGAGCAGAGACGCCAGCTCGTCGCGGAAGACCGGATCGACGATCGCGTCGGCGTATGCCGCCGAGAGCTCGTCGATCGCGGCGATCAGCGACTCGGGCATGTAGCGTCCGCCGTAGTCGCCGAACAGTGGACCGTGCTGGTCTCGCAGGCTCATCACGCCTCCAGGAAGCTCTTGAGTGTGGCGACCGGGTCGCCCGTGACGAGCGCCTCCCCGATCAGGACGACGTCAGCGCCCGCTGAGCGGTAGTGCCTGACGTCTTCAGGTGTGAGGACCGCGGATTCCGCGATCTTGACCGCGGTCTCAGGGATCCGGTCGACGAGACGGCCGAAGAGATCGCGGTCGAGCTCGAGGGTCTTCAGGTCGCGCGCATTGACGCCGATCAGCGATGCCCCGAGATCGATCGCGACCTCGAGCTCGTCGGCCGAGTGCGTCTCGACGAGCGGCGTCATGCCGAGCTCGGTGATGAAGCCGAAGAGCTCACGGAGCACATGCGGCTCGAGCCCCGCGACGATCAGCAGCACGAGATCGGCACCGGCGGCTCGTGCTTCGAGGACCTGATATCGATTCGCGATGAAGTCCTTGCGCAGCACGGGAAGGGACACGCGCGCGGTGACGGCTTCGAGATCGGCGAGGCTGCCGCCGAACCGGCGTTCCTCGGTCAGGACGCTGATCGCCGACGCGCCGCCCGTCTCGTACAGCGACGCCTGGAAAGCGGGATCCGGGATCTCGGCCAGGGCGCCACGCGACGGGCTCGCGCGCTTCACCTCGGCGATGATCTTCACGCGCTCGGCGGGAGCGAGGAACGCCAGGGCGTCCTTGGCGGCGGGGCGTGCGAGAGCATCGCGTTCCACCTCGGCCAGTGGCCTGGTGAGAGCGCGACGCTCAGCGTCTGCGACTGCGCCGGCCGTGAGGTCGGCGAGCACCATTAGTGCGCCTTCGGCGAGTACTTGGGGCCCTTCACGCCGTAGCCGGCCCTCGCGAGCAGCCAGCCCACGAGCGCGCCGATCGGGATGATGGCCGCGCCGACCCAGATCAGGGCGACCCAGACGGGGCTGAACTCGGCGAGGCAGAACGCCAGCGTGCCGATCGTGAAGCCGGCGAGCATGATGATGACGCCCGTCCATGCGGCAGGCGAGTGTCCGTGGCCGGGGTCAGCGATCGGGTTGGTCATGGTCTCCTCCGGGGGACGACGTGCTGGTTCGGGTCAAGTCTATCGGGGTCATCGCGTCGGGTCGGTTCCGCGAGACAGGTCGTCCCACGAATCGATCGCGTCCACGGGGCCGGCGGTCGCGTCCACATGTGCGGCATCGGTGCGGTAGCGGCGGCCGCCGCGCTTCCAGCGGCGCCACGTGATGAGCACGACGAGGGATGCCGCGAGCAGGATGACCCAGCCGATGAGCGTCATGACGGGCCAGGCGGAGAGCTCGATGCCGGCGACCACGTCCGTGATCGCCGAGCTCCCGGCGAGACCGGTCGTCTCGGTGACGGTGGGGCCGACAGCGCTCAGCGGCTCGGTCAGCACCAACTGGAGCGTCGTCCACCCGAGGAAGAGCGCGGCAGCGGTGGCGAGCACGCCGAAGATCAGCCGGAGCACGGGACCGACGATCGAGAGCGCGATGCCGAGCGCCAGCACGGCGAGGCTGAGAGGCGCGAGCAAGGGCAGCGCCGACGCCCCCGGCACGAGGATCGCCTCTCCCGCATCGGTGCGCGCGACGGTCAGCCAGGTCTGCGTCGACGAGATGATGCCGATCGCACCGGAGAGGAGGAACCCCGAGACGGCGATCGACCGGCCTCTGCGTGCGAGCGTCATTCTGCGGAGCCCCCCTCGACGGCCTGCAGGTCGGTCGTGTCGAAGCAGGTACGCGTGCCCGTGTGACAGGCCGGTCCCGTCTGGTCGACACGAAGCAGGATCGCATCGCCGTCGCAGTCGAGCCGCGCCTCGTGCACCACCTGGATGTTGCCCGAGGTGTCGCCCTTGCGCCAGTACTCCCGGCGGGATCGAGACCAGTAGACCGCACGTCCGGTGGTGAGGGTACGTCGCAGCGCCTCGGCATCCACCCAGGCGAGCATCAGGACCTCTGCAGTGTCCCACTGCTGCACGATCACCGGTGCGAGACCGTCGTCATTGAAGGCGACCTGCGCGATGCGCTCTTCGACGTCGCTCATCGGACGAGCACTCCTTCCGCACGCAGTGCATCCTTCACGTCGCCGACCGTGAGCGCGCCGGTGTGGAACACGCTGGCTGCCAGAACCGCATCCGCCCCGGCCTTGATCGCCGGAGCGAAGTCTGCGGCCTTGCCTGCTCCGCCCGACGCGATCACGGGCACGGAGGCTGCCTCGCGCATCAGCTTCACCAGCTCGAGATCGAAGCCGTCTCGCGTGCCGTCGGCGTCGATCGAGTTGACGAGCAGCTCGCCCGCGCCGCGTTCAGCGGCCTCTCGCGCCCAGTCGAGTGCGTCGAGGGTGGTCTGCGTGCGTCCGCCGTGGGTGGTGACCACGAAGCCGGATGCGGTCGTGTCGGCCCGCTTGACATCGAGCGACAGCACGAGCACCTGCGCCCCGAAGCGGTCGGCGATCTCGCCGATCAGCTCGGGGCGCGCGATCGCAGCGGAGTTCACACCGACCTTGTCGGCTCCGACGGACAGCAGGCGTGACACGTCGTCGACGCTGCGGACTCCCCCGCCGACCGTCAGCGGCACGAACACCTGCTCGGCGGTGCGCTGGACGACTTCGTAGGTCGTCGCGCGTGCATCGACCGTCGCGGTCACGTCGAGGAAGGTGATCTCATCGGCGCCCTGCGCCGCGTAGTGGCGGGCAAGCTCGACCGGGTCGCCCATGTCGCGCAGGTTCTCGAAGTTGACTCCCTTGACGACGCGGCCGGCGGCGACGTCGAGGCAGGGGATGACGCGACTCGCGAGCGCCATCAGAGCCTCGCGTTGTGGATCGCCGTGACGAGGATCGCTCGGGCACCGAGAGCGTAGAGCGCATCCATCACGGGGTTGACCCGCGCGCGGGCCACCATGACCCGCACCGCGACCCACTCGGGGTCGCGCAGGGGCGAGACGGTGGGAGACTCGATGCCGCCGGCGATCTTCACGGCGTCGTCGAGCAGAGCGAGCGGCAGGTCGTAATCGATCATCACGAACCGGCGGGCCACCATGACGCCGCGGAGACGGCGGAGAAGCGTCTCGGATCCCTCGGCGTCCTGCGGACCCGCGATCAGCACGGCCTCGGACTGCAGGATCACGGGACCGAAGACGTCGAGCCCCGCTTGACGCAGGGTCGTGCCCGTCTCGACGACGTCAGCCACGGCGTCGGCCACACCGAGGCGCACGGCGGACTCCACCGCACCGTCGAGCGGCACGAGGTCGACCGCGATTCCGCGCTCATCGAGGAACGCGTCGACGAGACCGGGATACGAGGTCGCGATGCGCAGACCGTCGAGCTCGGACACCTCGGTGTAGCGCCCCGAGGGCGCGGCGAAGCGGAAGGTCGAGCCGGCGAAGCCGAGCGCCTCGATCTCGCGCGCGCCGGGCATGCGGGCGTCGAGAAGCAGGTCGCGACCGGTGATGCCGACATCGATGGCGCCGGAGCCGACGTACGTCGCGATGTCCTTCGGACGGAGGTAGAAGAACTCGACGTCGTTGTCGCTGTCGACGACGTGGAGCGTCTTGGGGTCACGACGACCGGCGTAGCCGGCCTCCGCGAGCATGTCGGCGGCCGTCTCGGAGAGAGAGCCCTTGTTGGGAACAGCAATGCGCAGCATGGGATGCCTTCAGATCGAAGCGAGTGGGGCGGAGCGCTTCACAGATGTCGGTAGACGTCCTGCAGGCTCAGGCCCTTCGCGAGCATCATCACCTGCACGTGGTACAGCAGCTGCGAGATCTCCTCTGCAGCGGCCTCGTCGGACTCGTACTCGGACGCCATCCAGACCTCGGCAGCCTCCTCGACGATCTTCTTGCCGATCGTGTGCACGCCGCCGTCGAGCTCTGCAACCGTGCCTGATCCCTCGGGGCGGGTCTCGGCCTTGACGCTGAGCTCGGCGAACAGCTCGTCGAAAGTCTTCACGATTCCAGGCTAGCGGCTCTGGCGCGGTCTCTGAGCCGGGTGACGGCCGCCTCGACGTCGTCGGCGCCGTAGACCGCGGATCCTGCGACGAAGGTGTCTGCGCCGGCGGCGGCCGCCGCCTCGATCGTCGCATCGGAGATCCCGCCGTCGACCTGCAGCCAGACGTTCGACCCTCGCCGCTTCGCCTCGTCGGCGAGAGCGCGCAGCTTCGGCATCGTCTCGGGCATGAATCCCTGCCCGCCGAACCCTGGTTCGACGGTCATCACGAGGATCTGGTCGAACTCCTCGAGCACGCTGTAGAGACCGTCCGCGGGTGTGTCCGGCTTGATCGCCACTCCGGCCCTCGCCCCGATGCTGCGCAGAGTGCGGGCCAGCGAGATCGGATCGGCGGCGGCCTCGAGGTGGAACGTGACGCTCGCGGCACCGAGCTCCGCATACGCGGGAGCCCACCGCTCGGGGTCGGTGATCATCAGATGCACGTCGAGCGGGATCGGGCTGGTCGCCTGGATCCGCTCGACCATCTGCGGCCCGAACGTGAGGTTCGGGACGAAGTGGTTGTCCATGACGTCGACATGCGCGAAGTCGGCAGTGGCGATCTTGGCGAGATCACGCTGCATGTTCACGAAGTCGGCGGCCAGGATGCTGGGGTTGATGCGCGGTGCGCGGGGCAGGTCCACTCTCTAGTCTCCTTGCTCGGCGCTGGCGTCGCGCTGATCGGTGTCTGCTCGTCGGAGGAGCGCGAGGAACATCGCATCGGTCCCGTGCCGGTGCGGCCACAGCTGGACCCGCCCGGTGCCGTCGCTGCCGAGATCGATCGGTGAGGTCACGACACCCTCGAGGACCGCACGCGCATCGAGCTCGGTGATGTCGGTGCGGCCACGGAGCACCTCCTGGACGACGCCCGTCGTCTCGGCGAGATGCGGCGAGCAGGTCGCGTACGCGACGATGCCGCCGGGCGCCAGCGCGTCGAGGGCCGCCGAGAGCAGTTCGACCTGCAGCGGCACCAGCTCGGCGACATCACCGGGGGTCTTGCGCCATCTCGCCTCGGGCCGCCGCCGCAGAGCCCCGAGTCCCGTGCACGGCGCATCGACGAGGATGCGATCGAACTGGCCCGCGTGGGAGGTGCCGAACGTGCGGCCGTCCTCTTCATGAACCACGACATCGGCGGGCACGGCGCGCAGGGCGTTGCGGACGAGTCGCGCACGGGTGGGCACCACCTCGTTCGCCTCCAGCGACACATCGTGCTGTCGCGCGACCGCCGCGAGCAGCGCCGTCTTGCCGCCGGGGCCTGCGCACAGGTCGAGCCAGCGTTCGCCGGAACGGATCGGCGCAGCTTCGGCGAGAGCCAGTGCGACGAGCTGCGACCCTTCATCCTGCACACGCACCGTGCCGCCCGAGGAGGCGATCACGTGGTGCGGGTCGCCGCCCTGAGATCCGTAGGCCGTCGGCGCATACGGTCGACGTGGCTCCCCGGGCTCGGCGAGGCCGGGCAGAGCGACGAGAGTGACCTCCGGCGAGGCGTTGTCGGCGTCGAGTAGGTCGTCGAGCTCCTCGACGCGACCTTCAGCGGCCAACGCGCGACGCAGGGCACGGATGACCCAGACGGGGTGAGCGGAGCGCAGCGCCAGCCGCTCGTCGTCCGACCGCGCGGAGGACTCGATGCGCTGCTCCCACTCCCCCGGCGTCTCGCGGGAGATTCGCCTCAGCACGGCGTTCGCGAAGCTGGATGCACCGCGGCCCTGGGTGGCGGCGACGATGTTCACCGACTCGTTGACGGCCGCGTGCGACGCGACGCGGGTCGCGAGCAGCTGATGGGTCGCGAGTCTCAGCGCGTCGAGCACACCGGCGTCGATCTCCTCGACAGGCCTGTCGGCGGCCGCGGCGATGATCGCGTCATACGTTCCGCGGCGTCGCAGTGTGCCGTAGGCGAGTTCTGTGGCGAGAGCGGCGTCCTGTGGAGTGAGTCCTGCGTCCGCGATCGCGGCCGGAAGGATCAGGTTCGCGTAGGCATCCGATTCCGACACCGCCCGCAGCACGTCGTAGGCCACGCGCCGCGCAGGCTGCACCGTGCGCTGCGGCGCCGTGCGCTGCGGGCCGCGGAACTGTCCGTCGCGCTTCCCGCCCCGAGCCTGGCCGTCACGTGGACGCTGATCGCGCGGCGTGCTCGGTCCCGAACGGGATCCGCGGCCGGACTCGCCGCGACGCGGCTCGCGACGTGCGCCGTCGTCCTGCCGCCCGCTCATGCGCCGGCTCGCAGGTTCTCGGTGTCGCGCTGCCCGCGCCACCAGTCGACCGCGCTCATCGCGCCCTTGCCCGAGGGCTGCACACGCGTGACCGCGAGCGGGGCCGAGGCCGTTCCGATGAGGAGAGCGGACTTGGTCGCGGTGAACGCGCCCGGCGCGAGGGCGACGTCGCTTTCCGAGGGAGTGGCCTCCAGCACCTTGAGGCGGATCCCGTCGACGGTCGTGTGGGCGCCCGGTTCGGGGGTGACTCCACGGAACCGCGCGAACACCTCGCTGAGCGGGCGGGTCCAATCGAGCAGACCATCGTCGAGAGTCAGCTTCGGGGCCAGCGACGCCTCCCCCTCCTGGGGCACAGCGCGCGCAGTGCCGTCGGCGATGGCCGCGACCACTTCCGCCGTTAGTTCGGCGCCATCGAGAGCGAGTGCGTCGAGTGCGGCATCCGCCGTCGCCTCGGGAGCGACCGCGACGACCCGCGTCGCGAAGACATCACCGGCATCGAGCGCGGGAACGAGCTGGAACACACTGGCGCCCATCTGCGCATCGCCGTTGATCAGTGCGCGCTGCACGGGTGCGGCACCGCGCCACTGCGGGAGGAGCGAGAAATGCAGATTGATCCAGCCCTTCGACGGTGTGGAGAGCAGCGGCTCGCGAACGAGTCCGCCGTACGCCACGATCACACCGAGCTCGACATCGAGCGCGGTGATGGCGGCCGTCGCGTCGTCGTCGAGACGAGCCGCCTTGATGACCGGCAGTCCGAGCTCGTCGGCGGCGTGAGCGACAGGCGACGGCGTGAGCACCCGCTTGCGGCCCAGCGGCGCGTCCGGGCGGGTGACGACCGCAGCGATGTCGTGCTCGGCCGCGAGGCGGCGGAGTGTGGGGACGGCTGCCGACGGTGTGCCGGCGAAGACGAGACGCATGAAGGTGCTCCGGAGGGATGCGGGGGTGGATCGGGTGAAATCGGAGCGCGAGGTGGTTCTTCGCGTTCAGAGTTCCGGATCGAGGATATCGAGTCGAACCGTGAGGGCGCTCCGAGTCGACTTGCCCTTGCCCCGCCGGTTGCTGACCGCTTCGGCGACGACCGCGGCCCGCAACGTGGTGGCGACCCTGGCACCCGCGCTGTAGTCGAACCGGATCAGGGCCCTGACACGCGGCGGGTAGTCGTCAGACTCGATCGGCACCGGGCCGAGTACCGCGTCGGAGGGCAGAGCGAGCTCCTGCAGCGACGCCAGCGCTCTCGCCACGGATGCCGTCGACCCCTCGACCAGCGCGACCCTCGCAGCCGGCGGCATGTGCAACGGCGCACGTTCGGAGAGCTCGGTCCTCGCATAGGCGGACTGGCTCCAGGTGGCAAGCGCTCGCGCGATCGCTCCGTCGACGCCGACCAGATGGATGGGAGCACCGGGAGCCGCGAGTGCAGCCGCGTTCGACCACCAGCGCAGACAGGACTCGCCGATCCGCAGGTCGGGGGCCTGGAGCATCCTCGGTCCGTCGAGCAGGACCACGGCACGGTATCCGCCCTCCGCCAGCGGCTCGGCCCCCCGTGTCGCGACGACGAGGGCCGGCTTGTCGGCGACGCGCTCGACCGGATGAGCGCTGTCTGCCACGATGACCCGGATTCCGGGGAACGCCTTGCCCAGCTCATCCGCCGTCCGCTCGCTGCCCGAGGAGGCGAGGCGCAGCTTGGTCGACGCGCACGCCGGGCACGCCCACGCTCGGGCTCCCCTGCCGCACCAGGCGCACACCGGCACGGCACCACGGTGCTTGGCTCCGAGCGGTCCGCCGCAGTGGGCGCACCGTGCAGGCGCCCGGCATTCCGCGCAGACCAGCGACGGGGCGAACCCCGGTCGTGACACCTGCACCAGCACCGGTCCCTCGGCTGCGGCATTGCGCGCGGAGAGGAACGCGGACGACGGCATCCGCTGTGCAGTCGGAGCATCCATCTCCTGGGGTGTGCTGAGGATCACGCGCGGCAGCACCCGACGCGCGGCCCGGACATCCTGCAGCCATCCGTGGGCGACGAGGCGTTCGACGTCGGTGGTGCGGGTGTGGCCGACGAACAGCAGTGCGGATCCCTCCTGCTCCTGACGGAGGAGAGCAGCGTCCCGTGCGTTGATGTACGGCGCGAGCGGCTCGCCGAGGAGAGGATCGCCGTCGTCCCACACAGCGACGACGCCCGCACGAACCGGCGCGTACACCGCAGAACGATTGCCCACCACGATGCACGGCGCGTCCTCGAGCGAGCGGAGGAACGCGCGGTACCGATCGGGGTTCGTCTGGCGCGAGTCGAAGCGCACGACGGCCTGGTCAGGGACATACGAGCCGAGAGCGGCGAGCAGCTGATCGAGGTCGCGGTGGTCAGGCACGACGAGAACACTGGAGCGGCCCGCTGCCAGCGTCCGCGCCGCTGCGGACGCGAGAAGAGCCGCCCACCCGGGATCGTCCTGATGGCGCACGGGGATCGCCTCGACCGCGGCCCGGCCGCCCGCATCGAGCACATCGGCGAGCGAGTCGTAGGACGCGATCAGCTCGGATGCGGCCGAGAGTGCTTCGTCTGATGGGGCGAGCTCCGGGGAGTCGTCGCTCCAGGCCTTCTCCACCCGCACCTGGCGCTTCGGGATGACGAGCCGCAGGACGTCGGAGGCGGAGCCCGCAGCGCGATCGGCGGCGCGGCGCGCGAGGCGGTAGAGACGCTCCGGAAGCACCGCCACAGGGGATACGACGCTGTCGACCTCGGACAGTGGCCTGTCGCCATCGTGTTCGGTGTCGAGTTCGACGACGTAGCCGTCGATGACACGACCGGCGGTACGCAGGGGCACACGCACGCGCACACCCAGAGGGACGTCTCCGAGCTCCGCAGGCACGGCGTAGTCGAAGAGACGATCCAACTGTGGAAGCGGCGAGTCCAAGAGCACGCGCGCGATCCTCCGACTCTGCGATGTCAGAGGAGAAGGGACGCCATCAGGCATGCGGCCCTCAGAGTCCTGCAGCGCGCCGCAGCTCTTCCGCGCGGTCGGTGCGCTCCCACGTGAACTCCGGCAACTCGCGTCCGAAGTGCCCGTAGGCGGCGGTCTGCGCGTAGATCGGGCGCAGGAGGTCGAGCTGCTCGATGATCGCCTGGGGACGCAGATCGAAGACCTCGTCGATGGCGCGCGTGATCACCTCGTCGGACACCTTGCCCGTGCCGAATGTCTCGACGTAGAGACCGACCGGACGAGCGACCCCGATCGCGTAGGCGACCTGGACCTCGAGACGGTCGGCGAGTCCTGCGGCGACCGCGTTCTTGGCCACCCAGCGCGTGGCATAGGCGCCGGAGCGGTCGACCTTCGACGGATCCTTGCCGCTGAAGGCACCGCCACCATGTCGCGCCGCTCCGCCGTAGGTGTCGATGATGATCTTGCGTCCGGTGAGTCCGGCATCGCCCTTGGGGCCGCCCGTCACGAACGGACCGGCGGGGTTGATGTAGTACGTGAGGTCGCCGAGATCGAGCCCCGTGGAGGCCAGGATCGGATCGATCACGTGCTCGCGCACCTGAGCCTTGAGGTCGTCCTGCGAGATGTCGGGGTGGTGCTGGGTCGACAGCACGACGGCATCCACGGTCTTGGGGGTGAAGCCCTCATATCCGAGAGTGACCTGGGTCTTGCCGTCCGGGCGCAGGAACGGCAGCGCACCCGATCGTCGGACCTCGCTGAGCCGCTCCGCGATGCGATGCGCGGTCCACGCAGCCATGGGCATGAGCTGCGGGGTCTCGTTCGTCGCGAAGCCGAACATGATGCCCTGGTCGCCAGCGCCGAGGCCGTCGAGAGGATCGATGGAGCCGCCGTCGCGGTGCTCCTGGGCGTTGTCGACGCCGTGGGCGATGTCGGTCGACTGCTCTCCCACCGAGATGCTCACACCGCAGGAATCTCCGTCGAAGCCGGTCTCGCTCGAGGTGTAGCCGATGCCGTTGACCACCTGGCGGACGATCGTCGGGATGTCGACGTACGCCTCGGTGCGGATCTCGCCGGCGACGTGGACGAGACCGGTGGTCACCAGCGTCTCGACGGCGACCCGGGAGCCGGGGTCTTTCGCGATGAGTCCGTCGAGGATGCTGTCCGAGATCTGGTCGCAGATCTTGTCGGGGTGCCCCTCGGTGACGGACTCGGACGTGAACAGACGCAGCGCGCTCATCAGGGCTCCAGAACGGAATCGGACAGCAGGAAGGGGGTGGCTCCCATGATGGACCGCACCGCCGACATCAGTCGGCGGTGCGGTCATCGGACGTCACTCGGCGTGACGGAGGCGGAGCTTGTCCTCGTTGATCTCGTGCAGAGCGATGGTCAGCGGCTTGTCCTCGACGGACGAGTCGACGAGCGGCCCGACGTTGTCGAACAGGTTGCCCTCGTGGAGGTCGGAGTAGTAGTCGTTGATCTGACGGGCGCGCTTGGCGGCGTAGATCACGAGCTCGTACTTCGAGTCGACCCGGTCGAGCAGGTTGTCGATGGGGGGATCGATGATTCCGTTGGTGTGGTGTCCGGCCATGGTGGGACCTCCTGATCAGGCGACGGGATCGTCGCGAAGACGGTGATGCGGGCGCGCGAAGACGCTCAGCGCGCAGAGCTCGAAGACAATTCTACGACCTCCGCGGCCGCAGCGGCGACGTCCTCGTTCACGATGAGGTGGTCGAACTCGTTCTGCGCTGCCAATTCGACCTTCGCGGTGCGCAGTCTGCGAGCGCGTTCCTCCGCGCCCTCCGTGCCTCGTCCGACCAGCCGCTGGACGAGTTCGTCCCAGGTCGGAGGCAGCAGGAAGATGAGCGTGGCTGCAGGCTCCGCCTTGCGCACCTGGCGCGCGCCCTGCAGGTCGATCTCGAGCAGCACGGTCTTGCCTGCAGCGAGAGCGGCGTCGATCGGCGCACGCGGCGTGCCGTAGCGCGACTTGTTGTGGACGACGGCGTACTCCAGGAGTTCGTCGTCTGCGATCAGACGGTCGAACTCCGCATCGTCGACGAAGTAGTAGTGCACGCCATCGATCTCGCCAGGTCGCGGTGCGCGCGTCGTCGCCGAGACCGACAGATGGATCTCGGGGTTGTGCTCACGGATGTGGGCGGCGACGGTGCCCTTGCCGACTGCCGTGGGCCCGGCGAGCACGAGCAGACGGCTTCGTGCGCCACGCGGCTCGAGCAGCGGGAAGCGCGCGTCGAGCCACTGCGAGAGCGCCACCCGCTGGCGGACGCCGAGCCCTCCCAGTCGCTTGACCGGCGAGATGTGCAGCTCTGCCAGGATGCGGTCGCGCTTGCCCGCGCCGATCGCGGGGAGAGCGAGCAGGAAGTCCGTGATGCGCATGGACCCCTCGACCGAGTCCGGGTCTGCGGTCGCCCGCTCGAGCACGGCCTGCGGTGTCACGACACGCGTGGTCAGATCGCGCTTGAGCGATGCGCGGGCGCGGCGTCGTTCGACCGCCTTGCGTGCGGCGGCAGCGCGGTCGACCTCGGGGACGGGACGGGACTCAGCCACGGCCGGCCTCCCTGTACTCTGCGACGCGGGCGTCGATGGCGGCGGCGAGACCGGCGGGTCCAGCCGAGAGGATGCTGCGGCTCTCGCTCGCGATGACGGCGGCGCTCATCGAACCGAACCGGCGGTGCAGGTCTGACGGCGTCGCACCCTGCGTGCCGAATCCCGGAGCGAGGATGGGTGCCACCGGTGCGAAGGCGGCGATGCCGGCATCCGTCCAGTCCACGGTCGCGCCGATGACGAAGCCGAAGCTCCCCCACTCCCCTGCGGGCGTGTGCTCGGTGTTGCGCGCCGAGACGACCGAGACGATGTCCGCCGAGACGGCACGGCCGGTCTCCGAGATCGAGCGCTGCAGCACCTCGGCTTCGGGGTTGCTCGTGGCAGCCAGCACGAACAGACCCTTGTCGTGCTGATCGGCGAGGGCGAAGGCGCCGTCGAGCGCGCCGACACCCAGGAACGGGTTCACGGTGAGGGCGTCGGCCTCGAGCGGAGACCCCGGGGTGAGCCACGCAGCCGCGTAGGCGTCCATGGTCGACCCGATGTCGCCGCGCTTGGCATCCGCGATCACGAGGAGGCCGGCGTCCCTCGCAGCCGCGATGACCTCTTCGAGCGCCGCGAATCCTGCGGATCCGAAGCGCTCGAAGAACGACACCTGAGGCTTCACGATCGCGGCACGGCCCGCCGCGGCCTCGACCGTGCGCAGCCCGAACTCCCGGACGCCCGAGGCGTCGTCGCCGAGGCCCCAGGATCCGAGCAGGGCGGCGTGCGGGTCGATGCCCACGCACAGCGGGCCGTGCGCCGCGAGGGCGACACGGACCCGTTCGCCGAAGCGTGCGCTCACACTGCGGCCTTCCGGTCGAGGGCGTACTCCTGCAGGCTCTTCACCTGGAAGCCCTCGTGCGCTGCGTCCATACCGCTCACGGCGGCGCCGAGCACCGCCATCGTGGTGAACAGCGCCTTGTCGGCCGCGACAGCCGCCGCGCGGATCTCATAGCCGTCTGCACGCGCCGCGCCCCCGGACGGGGTGTTCACGACGATGTCGATCGAGCCGTCGTTGATGAGGTCGACGATGTTCGTCGCGCCGGACTCCTGGGTCTCGCTGTACTTCTCGACCACCGTCACCGCGATGCCGTTGCGCGAGAGGATCTCGGCAGTGCCCTCGGTGGCCACGATCGTGAACCCCAGCTGCTGCAGGCGATGCGCCGGCAGGATCACGGCGCGCTTGTCGGAGTCCGCGACCGAGATGAACACGGTGCCGGAGGTCGGCATTCCGCCGTACGCGGCCGCCTGGCTCTTGGCGAACGCGGTCGGGAAGTCGCGGTCGATGCCCATGACCTCGCCGGTCGAGCGCATCTCCGGGCCGAGGATCGAGTCGACGGTCTTGCCGTCGGCCGTACGGAACCGCTTGAACGGAAGCACGGCCTCCTTGACCGAGACGGGGGCGTCGAGGGGCACTCGCGAGCCGTCCTGCTCGGGCAGCATGCCCTCGGCGCGGAGCTCCGCGATCGTCGACCCCACCATCACACGGCTCGCGGCCTTGGCCATCGGGATGCCCAGCGCCTTCGAGACGAAGGGCACGGTGCGGCTCGCGCGCGGGTTCGCCTCGATCACGTAGAGGACGCCGGCGCTGATCGCGAACTGCACGTTGAGCAGGCCACGGACGCCCACGCCCTTCGCGATCGCGAGTGTCGCCTCGCGCACCCGGTCGATGTCGGTGCGGCCGAGCGAGACGGGCGGAAGGGTGCAGCTCGAGTCGCCCGAGTGGATGCCGGCCTCTTCGAGGTGCTCCATCACGCCGCCGATGAACAGTTCGGTGCCGTCGTAGAGGGCGTCGACATCGAGCTCGATCGCGTCATCGAGGAAGCGATCGACGAGCAGGGGCTTGCCCTCCTCGATGATGACCTCGCCCGCCGTGCGCACGAAGTACTCGCGCAGCGACTCGGAGCTGTAGACGATCTCCATGCCGCGTCCGCCGAGCACGAAGCTCGGACGCACGAGCACCGGGTATCCGATCTCCTCGGCGACGGCCACCGCGCCGTCCGCGTCCACAGCGGTGCCGTGGCGCGGGGCGATGAGGCCTGCCGTGTCGAGCAGCTGCGAGAACAGCTCGCGCTCCTCGGCGATGTCGATGGCCTCCGGGCTGGTGCCGAGCACCTGGTAGCCGGCTGCCTCGATGCCCTTTGCGAGCCCCAGCGGCGTCTGGCCGCCGAGCTGGCAGACGACTCCGAGGATGGTGCCGCTCGCGGCTTCCGCGTCGAGCACCTCCAGCACGTCCTCCAGCGTGAGCGGCTCGAAGTAGAGCCGGTCGGACGTGTCGTAGTCGGTGGACACCGTCTCGGGGTTGCAGTTGACCATGATGGTCTCGAAGCCGGCATCCGAGAGGGCGAACGACGCGTGCACGCACGAGTAGTCGAACTCGACGCCCTGACCGATGCGGTTCGGACCCGATCCGATGATCACGACCTTGGTGCGATCGGACGGTGTGACCTCGGTCTCGAAGTCGTAGCTCGAGTAGTGGTACGGCGTGAGAGCCGGGAACTCGCCAGCGCAGGTGTCGACGGTCTTGAACACCGGACGGATGCCGAGTCCGTGGCGCACGCCGCGGATCTCCGCTTCCTTCTCGCCGCGGAGCTCCGCGATCTGCGCGTCGGAGAAGCCGTGCTCCTTGGCGTAGCGCAGCGTGGCCGCGTCGAGCTCCGGTGCCGTGCGCACGATCTCGGCGACCTCGTTGATCAGGACGATCTGGTCGATGAACCAGGGATCGATCGCCGTGGCCTCGAACGCCTGCTCGACCGTCGCGCCCTTGCGCAGCGCCTGCTGGAGGGTGACGATCCGACCGTCCGTCGGGACCTTCGAGATCTCGAGCAGCTCGTCGACGGAACGGCTCTCCGCGCCCCAGTGGAAGCTGGAACCGCGCTTCTCGAGCGAGCGCAGCGCCTTCTGCAGCGCGGTCGCGTAGTTGCGGCCGATCGCCATCGCCTCGCCGACCGACTTCATGGTGGTCGTCAGCGTCGCGTCAGCGGCCGGGAACTTCTCGAACGCGAACCGCGGCACCTTGACGACGACATAGTCGAGCGTGGGTTCGAAGCTCGCGGGGGTGACGCCCGTGATGTCGTTCGGGATCTCATCGAGACGGTAGCCGAGCGCCAGCTTCGCGGCGAGCTTCGCGATCGGGAACCCCGTAGCCTTGGAGGCCAGGGCGCTCGAGCGCGAGACGCGAGGGTTCATCTCGATGACGATGATGCGCCCGTTGCTCGGGTCGATGGCGAACTGGATGTTGCAGCCGCCGGTGTCGACGCCCACCGCGCGGATGATGTCGATGCCGATGTCGCGGAGCTTCTGGTATTCGCGGTCCGTGAGCGTCAGAGCGGGAGCCACGGTGATCGAGTCGCCCGTGTGCACGCCGACGGGGTCGACGTTCTCGATCGAGCAGACGACCACCGTGTTGTCGGCGGTGTCGCGCATGAGCTCGAGCTCGTACTCCTTCCAGCCGAGGATCGACTCCTCCAGGAGGACCTCCGTGGTCGGAGAGTCGCGCAGACCGGCACCGCCGATGCGACGCAGATCCGCCTCGTCGTAGGCGAAGCCGGACCCGAGACCGCCCATCGTGAACGAGGGGCGCACGACGAGCGGGTAGCCCAGCTCGGCCGCTCCCTCGAGCAGGTCGTCCATGGTGTGCGCGATGATGCTGCGGGCGACGTCGGCGCCGGCATCGAGGACGAGCTGCTTGAAGATCTGGCGGTCCTCGCCCTTGTTGATGGCTTCGAAGCTCGCACCGATCAGCTCGACGTCGTACTTCTCGAGGATGCCGTGGTTGTGCAGCTCGATCGCGGCGTTCAGGGCCGTCTGCCCGCCGAGGGTCGGCAGGATCGCGTCGGGACGCTCCTTCGCGATGATCGTCTCGATGACTTGCCAGGTGATCGGCTCGATGTACGTCGCGTCGGCGAAGTCGGGGTCGGTCATGATCGTCGCCGGGTTGGAGTTGACCAGGATGACCCTCACGCCCTCCTCGCGCAGGACGCGGCAGGCCTGGGTGCCGGAGTAGTCGAACTCGCACGCCTGACCGATGACGATCGGGCCGGAGCCGATGACGAGAACGGAGTTGATGTCGTCGCGCTTGGGCATTACTTGGTGTCCTTCTTGCTGGCGATGACCATGTCACGGAACCGGTCGAAGAGATAGTTGGCGTCGTGCGGTCCGGCCGCAGCCTCCGGGTGGTACTGCACCGAGAACGCCGGGATGTCGAGAGCGCGGAGGCCCTCGACCACGTTGTCGTTCAGGCCGATGTGACTGACCTCGACCTTGCCGTAGCCGTGGGGGCTGTCGAACGAGCCCTCCAGCGGCGCCTCCACGGCGAACCCGTGGTTGTGCGCGGTGATCTCGACGCGTCCGGTGGACTTGTCGAGTACGGGCTGGTTGATGCCGCGGTGCCCGAACGGCAGCTTGTAGGTGCCGAGACCCAGCGCCCTGCCGAGCAGCTGGTTGCCGAAGCAGATGCCGAAGAAGGGCAGCCCGTCGTCGAGCACCGAGCGCAGCAGCTCGACGTGGTCGCCGGAGGCTGCGGGGTCGCCAGGGCCGTTCGAGTAGAAGACGGCGACGGGATCGATCGCACGGATGTCATCGATCGTGACGTTCTGAGGCAGGACGTGCACCTCGAAGCCACGGGCCGCCAGGTTGTCGATCGTGGCCTGCTTGACGCCGAGGTCGAGGACGGCGAGATTGCCGACCCGCTCCCCCATCGCCGTCGTGACCGTGGCGACGTCGACCGAGACCTGCGCCGAGAGGTTCTGGCCGACCATCTGAGGCGCCTCGCGCACGAGGCGCAGCTGCTCGTCGGCGTCGATCTGCGCGGCCTCGCCCGAGAAGACGCCGCCGCGCATAGACCCGGCAGAGCGGATGTGCCGCGTGATCGATCGGGTGTCGATGCCGCTGATGCCGACGATGCCGTCCCGCTCGAGGATCTCGTCCAGCGAAGCGGTCGCACGCCAGTTCGAGACGACTCGTGAGGGGTCGCGCACGATGTAGCCGGCGACCCAGATGCGACGGGACTCAGGGTCCTCGTCGTTCATGCCGGTGTTGCCGATGTGCGGGGCCGTCTGCAGGACGATCTGGCCCGCGTACGACGGGTCGGTGAGCGTCTCCTGGTATCCGGACATGCCGGTCGAGAAGACGACCTCGCCGAAGGTGGTGCCCAGCGCGCCGTATGCACGGCCGACGTGGCGGGTCCCGTCTTCGAGGACGAGGACGGCGGGTTCGGGGAGGGCTGTCATGACGTTGCTCCTGTGTCGGGGGCGGCGGTGTCGTCCGTGGCGGGGACGAGGCGCTGCAGTTCTGAGATGAAGTTCTGGGGATCGCCGTCGGTGACCCGCAGATACGAGTCGACGATCGTGTCGTCGTCCGCATTCCAGGCGACGCGGACGAGTCCACCCGGTTCGACGACGCGGTCGATCGTCACCGTGGCGCGGTCGACGCTCGCGAGTCGTGCAGAGGCGAGGAAGACGGTCGGCGCACCGTCGAGGCAGAGTGCGAGTCCGCGATCGGTGACCGCAGCCTCTCCCCTGGCGCGATAGGCGAGCGGCCGGATGGCGAGGCGCTCCAGCGGCTGATCGTGCTTCGTCGTCGAGACGTAGAGCACCTCGTGACGGTCGAGGACCTCCGCATGCTCCGGCACGCCCAGGGGAGCCGCCAGACCCGAGTCGCGTCGGAGTCGTCGGCGCCACGCCGTGAACATGGCGACCAGGACGAGTGCCGCCACGGCGATCGTGATCGCGATGGCGATGTCGCGCGTGCTCATGCGTTCAGCTCCTCGACCACGGATCCGCCGTCGACCGTCAGCAGCCCGCGGTGGATCGTGAACTCGACGCGGCCGGGGAGGTCGCGACCGAGGTACGGCGAGTTCACGCTCCGACCGTGCAGGTCGGATTCGGTGAACACGCCGGCGGCGGACGGGTCGTAGAGGGTGATCTGCGCAGCAGCACCGGCCTGCAGGGGCAGCCCATGATCGGACAGACGTCCGATCCGCGCGGGGGCCGCACTCATCACCCGGGCGACGTCCTCCCAGCCGATCAGGCCGGTCTGCACCATCGACTGGTGCACGACGCGCAGGGCGCTCTCGAGTCCGACCATGCCGTTGGCTGCGGCCTGCCACTCGCACGACTTGTGCTCGCTCGGGTGCGGGGCGTGATCGGTCGCCACGATGTCGATGGTGCCGTCGGCGAGGCCCTCGCGCACCGCCATGACGTCTTCCTCACGGCGCAGCGGCGGGTTGACCTTGTAGCGGGCGTCGTAGCCGCGCACCAGTTCATCGGTGAGCAGGAGGTGGTGCGGGGTGACCTCGGCCGTGACGTTGATCCCCCGCTTCTTCGCCCAGCGGATGATGTCGACAGAGCCTGCGGTCGACAGGTGGCACACGTGCAGTCGGGATCCGACATGCTCCGCGAGGAGCACATCGCGAGCGATGATCGACTCCTCCGCGACCGCCGGCCATCCGGCGAGTCCGAGCTCGGCCGACACTGTGCCCTCGTTCATCTGGGCGCCCTCGGTGAGGCGTGGATCCTGAGCGTGCTGCGCGATGACTCCGTCGAACGACTTCACATACTCGAGTGCGCGCCGCATGATCAGCGGATCGAAGACGCAGAAGCCGTCGTCGCTGAAGACGCGCACCTGGGCGCGCGAGGTGGCCATCGCACCGAGTTCGGCGAGGCGCTCGCCCTTCTGCCCCACGGTGACGGCGCCGATGGGCTGCACGGTCGCGTACCCGGCGGCCTCGCCCAGGGCGAGCTCCTGCTCGACCACACCGGCCGTGTCCGCGACCGGCGAGGTGTTCGGCATCGCGAACACCGCCGTGAACCCGCCTGCCGCCGCAGCACGGGTCCCGGTGAGGATCGTCTCGGAGGCTTCGTAGCCCGGCTCCCGGAGGTGGGTGTGCAGGTCGACGAGTCCGGGAAGGGCCACCAGGCCGTCGGCGTCGATGACTCGCGCACCGGAGCGGCTCAGTCCGGTGCCGATCTCGGAGATCTGCCCGTTCTCCACGATGATGTCGGCGCGCTCGGCACCGAGAAGCTGTGCTCCGGTGATGACGAGGGTCTCGCTCACTGGTCTCCCCCTCGTTCGTCGTCTCGTTCTCCTGCAAGGAGCAGGTACAGCACCGCCATGCGGATGGACACCCCGTTCGTCACCTGTTCCAGCACTGTCGAGCGCGGGGAATCTGCGGCTTCGGAGGATATCTCCAACCCTCGGTTCATGGGTCCGGGGTGCATCACAATGCTACCGTCCGGAAGGCCGGCCACACGCAGTGCGTCCAAACCCCATCGCCTGGAATACTCCCGCTCAGTGGGGAAATATGCAGCGCTCATCCGTTCGAGCTGGATGCGGAGCATCATCACGGCGTCCGGACCGTCCGCCAGAGCCTGATCGAGGTCGTAGACGACCTTCGCAGGCCAGAGCGAGACGTTCTGCGGCACCAGGGTGGGCGGCGCGACCAGGGTGACCTCGGCGCCGAGCGTGGCGAGCAGCCAGACGTTCGACCGTGCGACGCGGGAGTGGAGCACGTCGCCGACGATCACGACCCGGATGCCGGCGAGATCACGACCGCGGCTGTCGGCGCCGAAGCGCCGTTTGCGGATCGTGAACGCGTCGAGGAGAGCCTGGGTCGGATGCTCGTGCGTGCCGTCGCCGGCGTTCACGACTCCGGCGGAGATCCACCCGCTGGTCGCGAGGGTCTGCGGGGCGCCGGAGGCGGGATGGCGGATGACGACCGCATCCGCTCCCATCGCCTGCAGCGTCTGGGCGGTGTCCTTGAGGCTCTCGCCCTTCGACACGCTCGAGCCCTTGGCTGCGAAGTTGATCACATCGGCTGAGAGGCGCTTCGCAGCGGCTTCGAAGGAGATGCGGGTGCGGGTCGAGTCCTCGAAGAACAGATTCACGACCGTCTTGCCGCGAAGGGTCGGAAGCTTCTTGACCTCGCGCGACTGGGTGTCGGACATGTCCTCGGCGACATCGAGGATGCGCAGAGCCGACTCTCGGTCGAGGGTGCGGGTATCCAGCAGGTGTCTCATGCTTCGATCGTCACCTCTTCGGTGCCGTCGTGCTCGGTCAGCCGGACGTTGACGCGCTCCTGGCGAGACGACGGGATGTTCTTGCCGACGAAGTCGGGGCGGATCGGGAGTTCCCGGTGGCCGCGATCGACGAGGATCGCGAGGCGGACGATCGACGGGCGACCGATCGACTGCAGCGCGTCGAGTGCGGCGCGGATGCTGCGGCCGGAGAACAGCACGTCGTCGACGAGGACGACGGTCCTGCCGTCGATCCCGCCGGCAGGGATGTCCGTGGGCCGCGGAGAACGCGTCGGCTGCGAGGCGAGGTCGTCACGGAAGAGGGTGACGTCCAAAGCCCCCACCGGAACGGTGGTCTTCGCGATGGCGCCGATCGCTGCGGACAGGCGGTGGGCGAGAGTGACGCCGCGGGTCGGAATGCCCAGCAGGACGAGGTTCTCAGCCCCTCGATTGGATTCGAGGATCTCGTGCGCGATACGGGTGAGAGCCCGCGAGATATCGGCTTCGTGCAGCACGGTTCGTGCAGACATCGGCCGCTCCCTTCTCCGCCTCACAGGACGGTGTTAAAGGTTGCTTGATGGCACCAGTCTAGCGTGCGTCAGTGCCAGCCCAGGACCTCTCGGACGACCGCCTGCGAGACGGGGGAACCGTCATCCGGGACTCCGGCGAGCGATTCGTGCGAGAGCATCGCGCCTTCCAGGCCCGCTGCCGCGGTGATCTGCTCGAGGGCGTCGCGCACGCGAGGAGCCGCGGCTCTCGAGTAGGGCGGCGCACCGCGACGCGAGGTGTGGGGAAAGACGATCAGCTCCGACACGAGGGGTCCGACGGGACGGGACGCGACGACGACCAGCGTCGGCGACAGCACACGCTGGAACGCCCGGGGGACGGGGAACGGGAGTTCGTCGATCACGAGCCCGAGCAGTGCGCGCCTCTTCGACTTCTCCTCGTCCCCGATCTCCAGCGCGACGGCCGTCCACTCGGATCCGCGGCCTCTCAGCTTCTCGTCGAAGCCATCGTGCCGTTGCTCGAAACCGGCGTCCTCGAGGAATTCCACGGCCACCCGGATCAGCCGTTCCGGCGTGGAGCGGGTGATCCATCGAGCCCCGCGGAGAAGCCCAGTGAACATCGGCATCGGCGTTCGAGCGTCGCGCCCCGATCCGTGCGGGTGCGAGGAACGAACCACGTCAGCTGGCCTCGCGAAGCACTGCGTCGGTGACCTCGTCGATCTTCGTGGAGCGGATCGGGTGGCCGCTCGTCGACAGGCAGCGGCCTGTGTTGAGGTCCCACTTCCAGTCGTGCATGCTGCAGGTCAGGATGCCGTCGTCGTCGACCTTTCCGGTCTTGGTCAGGTCGGCGCGCAGGTGGGGGCAGCGACGCTGCACGACCCAGTCGCCGATCTCGGCATCCTCGGTCTGGTCCGTCTGCTCCTGATACCAGTTCTCGACGTACTCGATGCGATCGACCGAGAGGCACTTGAGGAACGTCGTGAGGAACTCGTTGAACTTTCCGCTGCGCCCCACCTCGAACTGCATCGAGAGGAAGATCGAGTTCGACCAGTCGATCTCGTGGTCGCGGATGTTCGTCGAGACGAGGTCGGCGGGGATCGTGTACCAGTAGATGCACTCCTCGCCCGCGTACTCGCGAACCTTCGCGCGGGGGAAGTCCACGACCATGTCGAGGTCGCCGATCCTGAAGCGCACGCATCCCCCGACTCCGAGTCGGATCGTGCGCGACTTCTTCAGCAGCGGCTCCCACCAGGTCTTCAGCTCCTCGAGCATCTCGGCGGCGGGCATGACCTCGGCGCGCGACGCCTCCTCGTCACGGATCTCCCGCTGTCGGGAGGCGCGCTGCTCCTCGAGGTAGTCCCACTTCTCGTCGAAGATGTGGGCGAGCTCGGCCTCGGTGTAGAGCGACTGCTCGGTGGACACGGAGCCGCTCTCGACGGTGACCACCGTGCCCGGCACGAACAGATGTCCGTCGTACTGGGGCGAGAGCTCCTTCATGTGGGCCAGGAACTGCTTCTGGTCGGTGAAGATCGATTCGCCGTTGCGCCCGACGCCGTTGAAATCGAAGAGCTCGTCGCGCAGGAACATCGGCGGACCGGCCATCGGGAAGACGTGAGGCGCGTCCACCTTGTCGATGTAGTACATCGCCCGCTTGTTCTGCGCGTCGCGCTTGAGCTTCGCGAAGTTCTGCTTCGCATCCAGCGGCAGGTCATAGACCATGGGCCACCAGATCGCACCCGAGACCTGAGTGAAGTACGCGTCGGGCTTGCCGAAGTGCAGCAGCGTGTCGAGATCGAGAGGGTGCGAGTCGTTCTGGTTGAGCACCGAGCCGGTGCCGTCGTCGACGCTCAGCGACGAGTCTCCGATGGGTCCGTCGCTCGGAGCGCGCAGCGGAGTGATCATGATCTTCAGATCGCCGCGCTCGATGATCTCGCCGGCCGGGGCGTAGGTGATGTTCGTGTAGCCCAGCGCCCTGATGTCCTGCTCGAGGTCATCGATCGGGTACTCGGGCAGCAGCACCTCGATGTCCTTGCGGATGTAGCGCTCGAGGAGCCGGGGATCGAAGTGGTCGCGGTGCCGGTGCGAGATGTACAGGAAGTCCGCTTCGCGGCCGAAACGCTCCCAGTCGAGCCCGCGGTTGTCGGGGAACGGGAACCACGAGCCGAAGAACGAGGGCCCGAGAACCGGGTCGCAGATGATGTTCCCGCCGACCGTCTCGATGAACATCCCGGCGTGGCCGAGTCCCGTGATCCGCATGCATTCCTCCTGAAGTGAACCGTTCGATTCTACCGACGGGGTCCTGGGCGGACGCGGTGACCCGGCCGGGAGAAATCACGCGCCGTCGAACAGACCCTTGATGTCGTCTGCGGTGAGGGACTGCGCGAACAGCTCGTCGTCGTCCATCACCGCGGTGAAGAGCCTGGCCTTGCGGCGCTGCAGCTCGAGCACCTTCTCCTCGATCGTGCCGGTCGAGATCATCCGGTAGACGAACACCTGATTGGTCTGACCGATGCGGTGCGTCCGGTCGATCGCCTGCTCCTCGGCCGCGGGATTCCACCACGGATCGAGGAGGAACACGTAGTCGGCTTCCGTCAGCGTGAGTCCGAACCCACCCGCCTTCAAGCTGATGAGGAAGACCGGCTGCTCCCCCGACTTGAAGCCGTCGATCACCTGCTCTCTGCGGCGCGTCGAGCCGTCGAGATGCGCATACGGGATGCCGGCGGCCTCGAGCCGGGCAGCCGCGAGGTCGAGGAACGACGTGAACTGGCTGAAGACCAGAGCACGGTGCCCTTCGGCCTGCAGTTCGGCGACGCGCTCGAGCAGTGTGTCGAGCTTGCTCGACCCGATCTCGGCGTCGGCCTCGTCGACCAGCACGGGAGCGAGGCTCAGCATGCGCAGCAGGGTGAGCGAGCGGAAGACGATGAAGCGGTTGCGATCGAGGTCGTCGATCAGCCCCAGGACCTTCTGCCGTTCGCGCTGCAGCACGACGTCGTAGAGGGCCCTGTGCGGCGGACTCAGCTCGACCTCGAGCAGTTGCTCCTGCTTCGCCGGCAGGTCGGGAGCGACGAGCTCCTTGGTACGTCGCAGCATCAGGGGTCTCACTCGACGACGCAGCTGAGCGAGGCGCCGCGCGCGGTACTCGCCGCCCTCCTCGTTCTCGGGCACCTTGCCCTTCTCGATCGGCTGGATGTAGCGGTCCTTGAACTTCCGAGCCGAGGGGAACAGGCCGGGGGCGGCGAGCTTGAGCAGCGACCACAGCTCGGAGAGGCTGTTCTCCATCGGGGTTCCCGTGACCGCGTACGTGACGTCGGCATGGAATGTCGAGATGGCGCGGTGGAGCCGCGTCTTGGGGTTCTTGACGAACTGGGCCTCATCGAGGATCAGTCCGGCCCACTCGATCTCGCGGAACTCCTCTTCGTCGAGTCGGGCGACCGTGTACGAGCTCACGACGAGATCGCTCGACCGGGCCGCCGCCCTCAGGACGTCGGCGCGTTTCCCGCTCGTGCTGTCGACGATGGAGACACGAAGCCCGGGAGTGAATCGGGCCGCCTCCGACCGCCACGTGCTCAGGACAGACGTGGGGGCCAGCACCAGGAACGGTCTCGTCTCGCCGGCATCCCGCGTGTGCTGGACGAACGTGAGGAGCTGCAGGGTCTTGCCCAGGCCCATGTCGTCGGCGAGGATCCCGCCCAGTCGGTGACGCCACAGGAAGACAAGCCAGTCGAAGCCGGCCTTCTGATAAGGGCGGAGATCGGCCTGCACTCCCGCAGGAACGGGCGTCGGCGGAACCCCCGTGGCCTGACGGAGCCCGTCGGCCGTGGCGCGCCAGCTGACAGCCGGCTGGGCCTCGTCGGCGAGGTCTTCGAACTCCTCCCACAGATCGGTCTGGTAGCGACTGATGCGCGGACCGGTCTCCCACTCGTCGAGCTCGCCCGCCTCCTCGATGAGATCACGCAGACGATCCAGCGACGGGTGGTTGAGCGAGAAGTAGCCGCCGTCGGAGAGGAGCAGCTTCTTGCGCCCCCTGCTCAGCGCCGTGAACAGCGGTCCGAACGGGATGAGTCGACCGTCGATCGTCACGAGGATGCCGAGATCGAACCAGTCCGAGTCGGTCGATTCGACGGTCGTGACTTTGACCTCAGGATCCCCCGTCAGCTCGCGATACGCCTTGCGTTCTCCGTGGGACTCGACGCGGACGCCCACAGCCTCGAGCGCGGGAACGCCTTCCGCGATGAACGCCGCCGCATCGATGTCGTGGAACGAACCGCTCGGGCGGAAGCTCGTCGTGCGGAACTCCTGCCATGCCGCCTCGATCGCCGCGCGTCTGGTCGTCTCGCTCTCGGCATCTCGCACCGCTGCGTCATTCCACGCGAACGGCACTCGGCCGAACGGACCGTACGACCACTCGAATGCGTAGCTGACGACGTCGCCGCGCTCGTAGCTGACCGTGAGCACCGCCTCCGGTTCGGGCACGTCGGGAAGCGCGACCTCCCCGACCGTGCGCACGGTGCTGCGCCGGGCCAGAAGCGGATAGGCGTCGGCGATGAACGCCTGCTCGTCGTCGGCCGGCACGAGGATAGGGTCGGAGGCCGCGAGCAGGGCACGTGTCTGCTCGCTCAACGACACTTCGGCGAGGACGACCTCGATCCGCGCACCCACGAGGCTCGCCGCGTAGACACCCGTACGACCGATCGGATGCACCTCGCGGGCGGGAATCACTCGATCGTCGATGCGCACGTCGGCGGCGACCTCCAGAGCACCCTCCTCGGTGCGACTGATCTTCGCGGAGACGTCGGCCGCGGATGCGATCCGCACCGAGGCGCTCTTCTGACTGGGAACGAGAGGGATTCCGACGTCGGTGGCCGATCGGAGGTGCCTCCACAGCAGCGGCGACTCGACCTGGTCGAGGACGAGCCACTCGCCGGCATTGCCGGAGAGCAGCGAGTCCCGCGAGATGCTGAGGAGATCCCCGAACCAGCGGTTCTGGTCGCGACCGAACTGCGAGGCGTCGCGACGGACCGCATCCCAGCCTGCGCCGCCCTGGATCCATGCACCGGTCTGCGCGCTGCGCATCATCGGGCGGATCGCCAGAAGCAGCTCACCGCTCGGGCGGGCGAGATCGCGCGCGGTCGCCGCCCGGACGGGGCGCGGCCCCCAGTGGTTCTCGCTCCGAGACTCACGGTGACGCAGTTCGATGCCGAGAGCGAGGCGCTGCGGGTGCTGCGACACCGCAGGGTCGAGCAGGGTCCGCCACGACGCCACTGCGGCGGTGCGCGGTGCGGCGGGCTTCTGCTCCGCGTCGGGCTGCCGCTGGAGAGCCGCGGCCTGCTGCGAGTACTCGTGCACATTGGACGCGAGCAGCGTGGCGACCACGTGCTTGCAGCCGCTCCGCACCGGGCAGGTGCAGCGGGTCGTCCGAACCCGTCTCGTCCCGTTGGACGAGAGGAAGACGATCTCGGTCACATACTGCGCGTCCGAGCTGCCGCGCACATGGCCCTCGAGTTCGAGCAGATCCTCGTGCCACACCACGTCGAGCACATTGCCCTCGCGGAAGTACGCGAGACCGCGCTGGTAGCCCCCGACATCGGTGATCTGCATGAGGTCGCGAAGATCGACGTGCGGCGCGGGCATGGCCCCATCCTTCCCGCGGCCTCCGACATCTCGGAGACCGCGTCCCGAGTCGTCGCTCAGGCCGCGCGAGAGACGCGTGCGAGCACGCCGTGCACGAACGCGCCCGAATCGTCGGTGGAGAACTCCTTGGCGAGTTCGACCGCCTCATCGATGGCGACAGCGGTCGGCACCGCGTCATTGAACAGGATCTCCCAGACGCCGATGCGCAGCAGCGCGCGATCGACCGCGGGCATGCGCTCGATCCTCCAATCGCGGCTGTGGGTCGTGATCTGCTCGTCGATCTCGTCGTGGTGGTCGATGATGCCGTCCACCACCTCACGGGCGTAGAGCCAGGAGGCCTCGCGAGCGGGTTCGCTCGCGGCGCGCTTGGCCTCTGCGGCCAGGGTCACCGCGATCTCGTCCCCACGGACGTCGGCGGAGAACAGGATGTCGAGTGCGCGCTTGCGCGCTTTCGTACGGGCGCTCACGCCTTACTTCTCGCGACCGAGGTAGTCGCCGGTGCGCGTGTCGACCTTGACCTTGGTGCCGGTCTCGACGAAGAGCGGCACCTGGATCTCGTAGCCCGTCTCGAGCGTGGCCGGCTTCGTTCCCGCCGACGAGCGGTCGCCCTGCACACCGGGCTCGCTGTAGGTGATCTCGAGGATCACGGACGCGGGGAGATCGATGTACAGCGGGTTGCCGTTGTTGAGCGCGATCGTGACCTGCTGGTTCTCGAGCAGGAAGTTCTTCGCGTCGCCGACGGTCGCAGCGGGGACCGTGATCTGGTCGTAGTCCGTCTGGTCCATGAACACGTACCCGTCACCATCGGTGTAGAGGTAGGTGAAGTCGCGACGGTCGACGTTCTCGATCTCGACCTTGGCACCGGCGTTGAACGTCTTGTCGACGACCTTTCCGGTCATGACGTTCTTCAGCTTGGTGCGCACGAAGGCGCCACCCTTGCCGGGCTTGACGTGCTGGAACTCGACGACGCTCCAGAGCTGCCGCTCGATGCTCAGGACGACGCCGTTCTTGATGTCTGCGGTAGATGCCATGCGCTGGACTTTCCGTTTCTCGAGTCTGGGGGCCGCTCGCGTCCGGTCTGGACTGGGGTGGGCCGAGAGTCGATTCTACGGGATCAGCGCTGCGAGCTGCCGCACAGCGCTCGCGTAGCCGTCGACACCCTCGCCGATGACCCGCACCGCAGCGACATCGTGCAGGTACGAGTGGTGCCGGAACTCCTCACGTGCGTACACGTCGGAGATGTGCACCTCGGCGAACGGCAGCGCGACTCCCGTGAGCGCATCGCGCAGCGACACGCTCGTGTGCGTGAGCCCGCCCGGATTGATGATGATCGCCGCGCAGTCCGCGCGCGCGGCATGGATCTCGTCGATCAGCACACCCTCGTGATTGCTCTGCACAGCGCGGATCTCGAAGCCCTCGGCTGCGGCCGCCTCAGCGGTGAGTCGCTCCACATCGGCGAGCGTCGCCGTGCCGTAGACCTCGGGCTCGCGACTGCCGAGCAGGTTGAGGTTCGGCCCGTTGACGAGCAGGATGCAGCGTGTCATTCGCCGATCTCCTGGTACGCGGCGAAGAGCAGCGACTCATCGGGTGCCTGCAGCACGGTGGGCTTCGCGATGTCGTCGAGGAGGATGAAGCGCAGCATGCCGCCGCGGCTCTTCTTGTCGCGCTGCATCGTCGCCAGCAGCTGCGGCCACGCACCGGCACGGTAGACGGTCGGAAGGCCCAGCGACTCGAGGACCGTGCGGTGGCGCTCGGCTGCGGAGTCGGACAGTCGCCCCGCGAGACGCGACAGCTCGGCGGCGTACAGCATGCCGATCGAGATCGCCGCGCCGTGGCGCCAGCGGTAGCGCTCGGCATGCTCGATGGCGTGGCCGAGCGTATGGCCGTAGTTGAGGATCTCGCGCTGCCCCGCCTCGCGGAAGTCGTCCGAGACGACCTGGGCCTTCATGTCGATCGCGAGCTCGACCGCACGCCGGAACTCCGGTGTGGTCGAGTCGACGGCGCGCACCGGATCGGCTTCGATGATGTCGAGGATCTCCGGTGCCCAGATGAACCCCGCCTTCACCACCTCGGCGAATCCGGCGGTCGCCTCGTTCGGGCTGAGGCTCGCCAGCTCGTCGAGATCGCCGATCACCGCACGGGGAGCCCAGAACGCTCCGACGAGGTTCTTGCCCTCAGCGGTGTTGATCCCCGTCTTGCCGCCCACGGAGGCATCGACGAGGCCGAGCACGGTGGTGGGCACCTGCACGAGCTGCACGCCGCGAAGCCAGGTCGCCGCGACGAATCCGGCGAGGTCGGTCACGGCGCCTCCGCCGTATCCGACGACCGCGTCCGAGCGCGTGAAGTCGGCCTGCCCCATGACCTGCCAGCAGAAGGCGGCGACCTCGATGCGCTTGCCCTGCTCGGCATCCGGCACCTCGGCGAGCAGGACCTCCCGCGGACCGTTCTCGACATCGGCGAGCAGCCTGTCACGAAGCTCTGCCGCACGCGCGGCCAGGGTCGGCGGGTGGACGACCAGCACCTTGCGGACTCCGGGATCGAGTGCCGCGGACACCTGATCGAGGATCCCCCGCCCGATGGCGATGTCGTAGGGGTTCTCGCCCGTCACGCTGATGGTTGTCGTAGTCATCCCAGTTCTCTCCTCCACGCCGCGATGTCGTCGGCGATGCGCTGCATGGGGCGCCGCGACGTGTCGAACGTCACGGATGCCACCTCGTCATACCAGTCTCGACGTTCTTCGAAGATCTGCGTCCATCGCCCGACGGGGTCGTCGCCCGCGAGCAGCGGTCGGCCGCCGCTCTGTATGCGGTCAGCCACCGCTGCGGGGGTGACCGTCAGGAAGACGACCGGGTGGTCGAGCAGCAGCCTCCTGGTCTCAGGGTCGGTCACCGCTCCCCCGCCCAGCGAGATCACGCCGCCCGCACGCAGCGCCTCTGCGACCTCGGCCCGTTCGAGCGCGCGGAAATGCGACTCCCCGTGCTCCTCGAAGATCAGGGGGATCGGGCCGTGCACCGCGACCACCCGCTTGTCCGTGTCGACGAACGGGACGCCGAGCTTGCGCGCGACACGACGACCGACGCTGGTCTTGCCCGCCGCCATCGGGCCGACGAGCACCAGCGACAGCAGGTCAGCCGCGCTCGTCATGCGCGATGAGCGCCGCCTCGGACGCAGGCGTCGTCCGCAGCTCGGCCGGGATCGCAGCGAGGTAGGCGTCGAGGTTGCGGCGCGTCTCGCCGATGCTGTCGCCGCCGAACTTCTCGAGCACGGCGTTGGCGAGCTCGACGGCGACCATGGCCTCGGCCACGACGCCTGCCGCAGGCACGGCGCACACGTCGGATCGCTGATGGTGCGCCGTGGCATCCTCGCCGGACGCGATGTCGATCGTGCGCAGCGCGTGCGGCACGGTGGCGATCGGCTTCATGCCCGCACGGACGCGCAACACCGTACCCGTCGACATCCCTCCCTCGGTGCCTCCGGCGCGGTCGGAGCCGCGCGAGATGCCGTCTGCCGTCGCGAACAGCTCGTCGTGAGCCGCGGATCCGCGTCGTCGTGTGGTCTCGAAGCCGTCGCCGACCTCCACGCCCTTGATGGCCTGGATGCTCATGAGAGCCTGCGCCAGCCGCGCGTCCAGACGGCGATCCCAGTGGACGTGCGAGCCGAGTCCGGGCGGAAGACCGTAGGCGAGCACCTCGACGATCCCGCCGAGCGTGTCGCCGTCCTTCTTCGCGTCATCGACCTCGGCCACCATCAGGGCGGAGGTCGACGCGTCGAAGCAGCGCAGCGGATCGGCGTCCAACCGGTCCACGTCGTCCGGGGTCGGCAGTGCGGCGCTGTCGGGCACGCGCACCGGGCCGATCGAGAGGGTGTGGCTGACGAGACGGATGCCCAGCTCGCCGAGGAACGACCGCGCGATGGCGCCGAGCGCCACCCTGGCCGCCGTCTCTCGGGCGCTGGCACGTTCGAGGATGGGGCGAGCCTCGTCGAAGTCGTACTTCTGCATGCCGACGAGATCGGCGTGTCCCGGCCGCGGGCGGGTCAGCGGTGCGCTCCGGCCACGCGACCTGTCTGTCAGCTCGACCGGCTCCGGGTTCATGACCTCGATCCACTTCGGCCACTCCGTGTTGCCGATGCGAAGAGCGATCGGGCTTCCGAGCGTCTTGCCGTGGCGGACGCCGCCCGAGATCGTCAGCTCGTCCTGCTCGAACTTCATGCGGGAGCCTCGACCGTAGCCGAGTTTGCGTCGTGCGAGATCGGCCTGGATCGCCTCGGAGGACACCGGGACGCCCGAAGGCAGACCCTCCATGACGGCAATGAGTTCTGGGCCGTGCGATTCGCCGGCCGTGAGCACGCGGAGCATTGGTCTAGTCTCCCACGCGTTTCGCCTCGGATCGTGCCGCGTGACGGCCGGTGACTACAGGGCGGCTTCCATCGCGGCGACCACGACCTCCTCCGTGGGGAGCGGAACGCTCTGGTCTCCGTGCAGGAAGATGCGGATCTGGCGCACGGCCTGACGCAGCAGCATCGCCTCCCCGGAGACGGCCCGCCCCCCGCGCCACACCGATGCGAGCGCCGACGGCCAGGGTGAGTACGCGACGTCGAACAGCGCGCCCCCGCTCTCGCTGAGGCGCGCTGACGTCGCCTCGTCCAGCACGGAGCCTCCGGGGAGCGTCGCGACGGTGAGCCCGACATCGTCGGCGTCGGCATCGAACGTCGAGGCCGTGATCGAGACGCCGAGTCTCCGTCCGAGAGCCACCAGTCCGGCTGCCCGTTCGGGACGGCGCGCCCTCACATCGACAGTGCGGGCCCCGGCCTCGACGCACGCGACCAGAGCCGAGGATGCCGTGGCGCCGGCGCCGAGGATGCGGACATCACCGATTCCCCGAAGGTCCTGCTCGCCCAGGGCGTCGAGGATCCCGCCGACATCGGTGTTGAAGCCGCGGATGCCGTCGGTGAGCAGCAGCGTGTTCACTGCTCCGGTGAGGTCGGCATAGCGGTCGTGCGTGAACGACGCGCTGTGCGCCTTCTCCTTCAGCGGCATCGTGAGCGAGAGCCCCCGCCACGAATCGTCCAGAGTGGCCAGAGTCGTGTCGAACGCCACGTCGTCGACCTGGCGACGCGTGTACTCCCAATCGAGGCCCAGCGCACGGTAGGCGGCCGCGTGCAGCTGCGGAGACTTGGAGTGCGCGATCGGGTCGCCCCAGACTGCGAGCCGCGGGGAGCTCATCCGGCCGAGCAACCCCCGTCGGGGTTCTCCTGACACCACTGCTCCCATTTCTCGACTCCCTGGAGGTGCTCCTCGTAGGTGACCGAGAACTGGGTCTCTCCGGTGGCGAGGTTCGTCGTCACGAAGTAGAGCCAGGGGCCGTCTGCGGGGTGCATCGCCGCGTCGATCGCAGCGAAGCTCGGGCTCGCGATCGGCGTGACCGGCAGGCCGGTGTGCACGTAGGTGTTCCAAGGATTGTCGTCCTCGAGCGCCTCCGCCGAACTCGACACGACGCCCTCGTGCAGCGAACCGTAGCCGTACTGCGCCGTCGAGTCCATCTGCAGCTTCATGTCGATGTCGAGGCGGTTCTCGATCACACGAGACACCTTCGGGAAGTCTGCGGTGAGGCCCTCACGTTGGATGATCGAGGCGATCGTGAGAACGCGTTGAGCGTCCTCCGCCGGCACCCCGGCCTCTGTCAGCGATTCCTTCGTGCGGTCGACCATCCGCTGGATGACCTGGGTGGCGGTGACTCCCGGATCGAACGTGTAGACGGCCGGGAACAGCCACCCCTCGAGGCTCTGCGCGGTCACGCCGTAGGTCGCAGGGTCGGCGTCGACCGCCGCCTGGAGCTCCTCGATGGGCATGCCGAGCGATTCGGCCATGTCGGGCAGGGAGGATTCGATGGTCGCGCCCTCGCCCACGCTCGCAGAGTTCTCGCGTTTGTTGGCGGGGTCCTGCAGCGCCTCGAGCGCCGCCTCGGCTGTCATCTTCTCCTTCAGGCTGTAGATGCCCGGATAGAAGGTGACCGCGACGTTCTCGGTGACCAGGTAGTCGTAGAAGACGTCCTCCGTGCGCGTGACGCCCGCTTCGTAGAGCGCGGTGGACACGGGAGCGCCGGTGTCGCCCTCATGGATGGTGACGAGCACCTCGCCGGATGCGAGCCCGGGCTCCCAGTCCTTGGGGTCGCCCCATCCGAGCGCCTCGCTGACCTTGTCGCCGTAGGTGCCCCACGCCCAGAATCCCGCGCCGACGATGCCGCCGATCACGGCGAGGACGATGACGAGCGCCACCAGGCAGCCCGTGCGGCGCTTCTTCTTCGCGGGCGCTGGGTGGCCGGCATCGTGTTCCGGATGCGCGTGGAAGAGGTCTTCGAGGCGTCCGCCTGCTGCCGCGCTCCCCGACGCGGCGCCCACCGCGGCGCCGGCAGATGCTTCCGACCCCGAGCCGGATTCGGCTCGGTCCGCGGCCGCCTCGCCGACGGAGGACTCGCTTTCGGAAAGTCGGGCGGCAACGGGCTCGTCCGCGGACAGTGCGGGCATCGCCCTGGTCGACGCATCGTCCGACGACGAGCGGTCCGCGGGGGTGCTGTCTGGCCCGGCCGGAGCCCCCGGCTGCGCAGCCGCGGCTTCACGCGCCGCCCGGCGCGACCCTGGAGCGGGCGGGGTGTTGTCGACCGTCGGGATCTGCGGCGACGGGTCGGGAAGGTTCTCGAACAGATCGCCCAGACGGGCATCCGGATCGTGCTGAGGCGAAGCGCTCTCGCGTTCGGGCATTATCGGGGGGACTCCTCGTCGAGCGGAATCGTGGCACCGGGCGGGTTTCCGGTGCTCTTCTCCGTGTCGATCGCCTGCTGCAGCAGGATCACCGCGGCGATCTGATCCACAATGCTACGAGACTTCTTCTGTGTTCTGCCCGAAGAACGCAGAGCGGCGTGTGCGGTGACGGTGCTGAGGCGCTCGTCGACGAGCCGGACGGGAGTGCCCGTCTGCGCCTGCAGAGCCGCTGCGAACTCGCGAGCGTCCGTCGTCGACGCGGTATCGGCGCCCTGCAGATTGACCGGCAGCCCGACCACGAACTCGAGCACGTCGAAGTCCTCGGCGATCGCGGCGATCCTGTCGATCGACGTGTCGTTGCGCTGCACGGTCTCGACCGGCACCGCGAGCATGCCGTCCGGATCGCAGCGGGCGACGCCGACCCGGGCACGCCCGACATCGACACCGAGCCGCACGCCGCGGCGGAAGCCGCTCACGCTGACTGCAGCTCCTGCGACACGGCCTCGAGCGCTGCCTGCAGGGCGGCGACATCCGTGCCACCACCCTGAGCGACGTCGTCACGACCTCCGCCGCCGCCGCCGAGTACGGAGGCGGCGCGCTTCGCGAGGGCACCGGCCTTCGCTCCGGCGGTGCGTGCGGCATCGTTCGTCGCGACGACCACCACCGGGCGTCCGTTCACGACCGCGCCGAGAGCGACGACGGCGGGGTCGGAACCGAGACGGTCGCGGACGCCGAGGACGAGCTCGCGCACATCGTCGGCCGACGCCACCTCACCGAGCGACTGCGCGGCCACACGGAACGCGCCGACGCGGTTCGCGGCATCGGCGATGGCCGGGACACGGCCCGCGCGCTCCTTGGACTCGAACTGGGCGATGCGCTTCTCGGCCGCCTTGAGGTTGGCGGAGAGATCCGCGATGCGCTCGGCGAGCTGGTCGCGAGGGGTCTTGAGCGAGGTGGTCAGCTGCGACACGAGCGCGCGTTCTGCAGCGAGCTCGCGGAACGCGTCCTGGCCGACCAGGGCCTCGATGCGGCGGTTCGACGCGCCGACCGACGACTCGCCGACGACGCTGACGAGGCCGATCTCGGCACTCGTGGTGACGTGCGTGCCCGCGCAGAGTTCGCGCGACCACGGACCGCCGATGTCGACCATCCGCACGACGTCGCCGTACTTCTCGCCGAAGAGCGCCATAGCACCGGCCTCCTTCGCCTCGTCGAGCGTCACGATGCGAGTCGTGACCTCGAGGGCGTCGTTGACCGCGCGGTTGGTGATCTCCTCGATCTCGGTGCGCGTGTCGGCCGAGAGAGCCTGAGACCACGAGAAGTCGAAACGCATGTACCCGGCACGGTTGAGCGAACCGGCCTGCGTGGCGGTCGGTCCGAGCGTGTCACGCAGCGCCGCATGCACGAGGTGCGTCGCCGAGTGCGCCTGCCTGGCGGCGCGTCGGTTGGCGGCGTCGACGACCGTGGTCGCGGGGTCGTCCACGGCTACAGCCCCGCGAGTGACCTCGACCGTGTGGCTGATCAGACCGGGCACCGGACGCTGCACATCGAGCACCTCGAGCTCGTAGCCCGGCCCGACGATGACGCCCTTGTCGGCGACCTGACCGCCGGACTCGGCGTAGAGAGTCGTCTCGGCGAGCACGACCTCGGCGATCTGCCCCTCTGAGGCGGTGCGGGCCGGCTGCCCGTCGACCAGGATGCCGAGGATGCGCGAGTCGACCTCCAGCTCGGAGTAGCCGTCGAAGCCCGTCTCGCCCAGCGCACGGAGATCGCGGTACACCGAGACGTCCGCGAGCTGACGCTTGCGGTTGCGAGCGTCCGCCTTGGCGCGCGAGCGCTGCTCCTGCATCAGGGTGTCGAACGCCTCACGGTCGACCGCGAGACCTGCTTCCTCAGCGACCTCGAGCGTGAGATCGATCGGGAAGCCGTACGTGTCGTGCAGCAGGAACGCCTCGGAGCCGCTCAGCGCCGCCCCGCCGCCCTTCTTCGTCTCGTCCAGAGCGAGATCGAGGATCGTCGACCCCTGCGCCAGAGTGCGCCGGAAGGTCTCCTCCTCGGCGAAGGCGGAGGCCGAGAGAGTCGACCATTCCTTCTCGAGCACCGGGTATGCCGACTTCATGGCATCACGGGACGTGGCGAAGAGCTCGGGGAAGACCGGCTCGTCGACGCCGAGCAGACGCATCGAGCGCACCGTGCGCCGCATGAGGCGGCGGAGGATGTATCCGCGGCCCTCATTGGACGGGCGGACGCCGTCGGACAGCAGCATGAGGGACGAGCGCACGTGGTCGGCCACGACACGGAAGCGCACGTCGTCTTCGTGGACGGCACCGTAACGGCGGCCGGAGAGCTCGACCGCGCGATCGAGGACCGGGCGCACCTGATCCGTCTCGTACATGTTCTCGACGCCCTGCTTGAGGAACGCGACGCGCTCGAGTCCCATGCCGGTGTCGATGTTCTTCTGGGGCAGCTCGCCCACGATGTCGAACTCGGTCTTGCCGCGGATGTTGTCGATGAAGTCCTGCATGAACACGAGGTTCCAGATCTCGAGGAACCGCGAGTCGTCGGCCGCGGGGCCGCCGTCCTTGCCGTACGCGGGACCTCGGTCGAAGAAGATCTCGCTGTCGGGGCCACCGGGACCGGGCTGACCGGTGTTCCAGTAGTTGTCCGCACGCCCCAGACGCTGGATGCGCTCCGGCTTCAGGCCGATGATGTCGCGCCAGATGGCCTCAGCCTCGTCGTCGGTCTCGTAGACGGTGACCCAGAGGTCCTTCTCGTCGAAACCGAGGCCGCCGTCTGCCTCCGAGCTCGTCAGCAGCTCCCACGCGTAGCGGATCGCGCCCTCTTTGAAGTAGTCGCCGAAGGACCAGTTGCCCATCATCTGGAAGAAGGTGCCGTGACGCGCGGTCTTCCCGACTTCTTCGATGTCGTTGGTGCGGATGCACTTCTGCAGGTCCGCGATGCGCGGGTGCGGCGCGGGCACGACTCCGGTGAGGTACGGGATCATCGGCACCATTCCGGCGACCGTGAACAGCAGCGACGGATCGTCGCTGACCAGAGAGGCCGAGGGGACGATGACGTGGTCGTTCTTCTCGAAGAAGTCGAGATAGCGCTGCGCGATCTCCGCAGTTTTCATAGGGGTGCCAGGTGTCCTTGCGTACAGGGTGTGGAAGGGCGGGACGATGATGCGGCAGCGGCCGGGAGACCGCGCGCGATCAGTCGTCCGCGGGGTCTACGAGTCGCGCCTGCTGCTCGCGGTACGAGTCGCCGATGATGCCGGTGAACTCGTTGAAGCGAGCGTCGACCTCGGCGAGGATGTCGTGACCGCGCGGGTCCTTGTTCATGAAATGCGCAGCGACGAATCCGCCGATCACACCGATCAGGAACCACAGCACGTTCTTCATGTCGTCATCCTTGCCTCTGACCCGCGAAGGCGCGGTGTCACCATCGTATGCGCAAACGACAGAAGGCGTCGGGTGACCCCGACGCCTTCTGCGGAAAAGCTGGAACTCAGCGAGCTGCGTAGTACTCGACGACGAGCTGCACTTCACAGGTCACGGGGACCTCGGCGCGCTTCGGGCGACGAACCAGGCGAGCCTGGAGCTTGTCGAGCTCGACCTCGAGGTAGCCGGGAACGGGAGGCAGGACCTCGGCGTGACCGCCGGCCGCTGCGACCTGGAAGGGCTCGGTGCCCTCGCTCTTGGCCTTGACGTGGATGAGCTGACCCGGCTTCACGCGGAAGGACGGGCGGTCGACGAGCTGACCGTCGACGAGGATGTGACGGTGCACGACGAGCTGACGAGCCTGCGCGGTGGTGCGGGCGAAGCCCGAACGCACGACGAGGGCGTCGAGACGCATCTCGAGCAGCTCGACCAGGTTCTCACCGGTCAGGCCGTCCTGACGGCGAGCCTCGTTGAACGTGTTGCGCATCTGCTTCTCGCGGATGCCGTACTGCTCGCGCAGACGCTGCTTCTCACGCAGACGGACGGCGTAGTCGCTGTCTGCCTTGCGCTTGGTGCGGCCGTGCTCACCCGGAGCGTAGGGACGCTTCTCGAGGTAGCGGGCGGCCTTCGGGGTGAGCGGGATGCCGAGGGCACGGCTCAGACGTACCTTGCGGCGGTCCTGGGACTTCGTGGTCACGAAGTGTTCCTTCCGATGACGTGGTCGCGTCTTTCACGACTCACGGACGTATCGTCCGCGTTCTGCCTTGGAGCGCACGCCGGGGCGCCAGCAAGGTGTGGTGTGAACGAGGAGATGCCCGAAAACACGGTTTCGAGCCGATCAAGTCTAACAGATTCGCGTCAGCGCCCGTCGAGGATGCGTCTGATGCGCTCGAGGCGAGCCGAGATGTCGCGCTCGGCACCCAGGTTCTTGGGTTCGTAGTACCGCTTTCCGCGCAGTTCGTCAGGGAGGTACTGCTGCGGCAGGATGCCGAACTCGCTGTCGTGCGGGTAGACGTATCCCCGGCCGTGACCGAGCCGCTTCGCGCCCGGATAGTGCGCGTCTCGCAGATGCAGCGGGACGCGTCCGAACCCCCCGGAGCGGATGTCGGCGATCGCCTGGTCGATTCCCACGTACGCCGCATTCGATTTGGCTGTCGTGGCCAGATAGACGGTCGCTTCGGCGAGCGGGATCCGCCCCTCCGGCATTCCGATGAACGCGACGGCGTCCGCGGCCGCGACCGCGATGGAGAGCGCCTGCGGGTCGGCGAGGCCCACGTCCTCGGAGGCCGAGATGACCAGGCGCCGAGCGATGAAGCGAGGGTCCTCCCCCGCCTCGATCATCCGCGCGAGATAGTGCAGGGCCGCATCCGGGTCGGATCCTCGGATCGACTTGATGAACGCGCTGATGACGTCGTAGTGCTCGTCTCCCTGGCGGTCGTATCGCAGCAGCGCCTTGTCGACGGCCTGAGCGACGTCGTCCGCCGTCGCGGCGGGCACCGCGCCTTCTTCCCCCTTCGAGAGGGCTACGGCCGCTGCCGCCTCGAGTCCGGTGAGCGCACGCCGCGCATCGCCCGACGCCAGCCGGATCAGCGCCGCGCGCGCGTCGTCGGCCAGGGTGACCGCGCCATTGAGTCCGCGCGCATCGGTCACCGCCCGATCGACCAGGAGCCCGATGTCGTCATCCGTCAGCGGCTGAAGCGTGAGGAGCAGCGATCGCGACATCAACGGCGAGATCACCGAGAACGAGGGATTCTCGGTGGTCGCCGCGATCAGCAGCACCCAGCCGTTCTCGACGCCCGGGAGCAGGGCGTCCTGCTGCGCCTTGGTGAACCGATGGATCTCATCGAGGAAGAGGATCGTCGTCTGGCCATAGAGGTCGCGCTGGGTGATCGCCTCCTGCATGACCTCGCGCACGTCCTTCACGCCGGCGGTGATCGCGGAGAGCTCGACGAACCGGCGGCCCGATGAGCGTGCGATCGCCTGCGCCAGAGTGGTCTTGCCGGTGCCGGGCGGACCCCACAGGATGATCGAGACGGCACCCGGGGATGTCGCGGCAGGGTCGGCGAGTGCGACGATCGGGGAACCCGCGCGCAGCAGGTGCTTCTGACCGGCGACCTCATCGAGCGACACGGGGCGCATTCGCACGGCGAGAGGCGTCTGCCCGGAGAGCAGTGCGGAGGCGGAGGTCATCCGTCCAGGCTAACGCGGGGGACCGACACTTCGGGTGGGAACGGCGTGACGCGATCTCGACGGTAGGCTCTCAGGCGACGTTGCACATTCACGCCCAGTAAGGGAGCACGCAATGGCCGGACGCGGGAAGAGCACGCAGCAGTCGCGCACCGAGGTGGAGCGCGCACGTCTGCACACCGCCCGCAAGACGTGGCATGAGGGTCAGATCCGGCGTCGCACCCGCGACAACACGATCGCCGTCGTCGCCGGAGTGCTCATCGTCGCCGGAGCCGTGGTGAGCCAGGTCGTTCACGCGCAGGTGAATCCCCCGGCCCCCTCGCCCACGCCTACCGTCGAGCCGACGGAGGCGCCCGTGCCGACAGACCCCGCGACGCCGGAGCCTGCACCCACTGAGGCCCCCGCCGGATAGACCACGGTCCCTGTGGGTGGCGGACACGGGCGTTCACTGCCCGCACTCCCCCGCGCGCACCTCGCTCAGTACTCGGTGACCGCCAGGCGGTAGCCGCGTTTCACCACCGTGTGCACGAGTTCGTTGCCGCCGAGAGCCTCCCGCAGCCGTGCGACGGCCACCTCGACCGCATGTCCGTTGCGCTCGGCGCCGGGGAGAACGCCCCCGAGCTCGGCGCGCGAGAGCACACGCCCGCCCGCAGAGGCGAGCGCCTCGATCAAGGCGGCAGCCGACCGCGAGAGCGGGATGAACACGCCGTCCACGAGGACTCCGCCGCTGCGTACCTCGACCAGACCCGCGTCGGTCGGGAGTGACGGTGCCCTCCCGCCGCCGAAATGCGCGATGACCGTTCGAGCGAGGGATCCGAGTCGCCCCCGGTCGGCGATCGTGGTGCGGAGGTTCGCGCCGTGCAGCGGCGCGGCCGTGATCGGGCCCACGCACGCCAGGAGGAGGCGGCCCGACTCCGCGCGTCTCCTGATGCGCTCGAGCGCGCCGGACTCCTCTGCCACCGCGATCCACGACGCCGCTCCCGGTGCCGAGGTGAACAGCACGGCGTCCGCCTCGCCGGCCGCCGCCTGCAATGCCGAACGCCGCACCACCTCAGGATCCGGCGGCGGCCCCCACCGGTAGACCGTGATGCTCAGCACCTCGGCTCCGGCATCCGCCAGCAACTCGTCGAGGCCGTCCGATCCGGCGCCATGATGCTGCACGAGGATCCGCTTGCCCGCGACCCCGGAGGCGAGGAGGTACTCGCCGACCTCGGCCGACGTCTCGGATTCGGCGACCCAGTCAGCCGTGAAACCCGCCTGCTGGATCGCGCCGTGCGCCTTGGGTCCCCGTGCGACGAAGTGCGCGCCCTGCAGTGCCGCGTCGAGCTGTCCGTCGAGGCCGTGCTCGTGCGCGGCATCCATCCATCCGCGAAACCCGACGCCCGTGGTGACGATCACGATGTCCGGAGGAGCGGCGATCACCTGCTCGGTGCGGGCGAGAAGCTGCGCGTCGTCGGAGTTGGTGACGATGCTCAGCGCCGGCGCGCGATGGACCACCGCACCGCGACGCTCGAGGGCTGTCGCCAGGTCGATCGAGCGGCGGTCTGCGGCGACGATGATCGTGCATCCGGCCAGCGCCGAGTCGAGCGTGCGCGCGGTCGTCATGTGGCGCTCTCCGCGATCATCGCCCTCGTCGGCAGCAGCAGTCCCGCGCGAGCCACCTCGCCGATCACGATGACGGACGGGTTCACGACCTGCGCAGCGGCCGCGTCCTGCGCCGCCGTCGCCAGGGTGCTGCGGATGGTCCGCTGTCGTTCGGTGTGACCGTTCTCGACGATCGCCACAGGGATGTCGCCGGACACCCCGTGCGACGCGGCCGAGGCTGCGAGGCGAGGCAGCGAGGCCACGCCCATCAGGACGACGGTGGTGACCGTCGGATCGGACAGAGATGCGAGCGCACTCGGGGTGAGGTCGCCGTGCCCGTTGATGATGTGCACCGCTGACGCGACGCCGCGATGGGTCACCGGGATCCCCGCGGCCTGAGGCACCGAGATCGCGCTGCTCACGCCCGGGGTCACACTGACCGGCACACCGGCGGCCTCACACGCGAGAACCTCTTCTCCCCCGCGACCGAGCACGAAGGGATCGCCGCCTTTCAGCCGCACCACGCGGTGGCCGGCGAGGGCGCGTTCGACGAGGAGGGCATCGATCTCGTGCTGAGGGACGGGGTGGTGACCCGGGCGTTTGCCGACATCGATGACCTCGACGTGGGACGGGAGCTCGTTCCGGAGCTCCGCGAACGGACCGAGGCGATCGGCGACCACGACGTCGGCCGCCATCAGCAGGCGATAGGCGCGCACCGTCATGAGGTCGGCGGGACCCGGCCCACCGCCGACGAGGTCGACCCTGCCCACACGCGTCCGCCTCATGATCCGACGCTCTCCGGCATCCGGACGTACACGACGCCGTCGTCGATCGCGACCGGCCACACCCGCAGTGCTGCGGGGGGCTTGCCGTGGTTCTCGATGCACTCGCCGGTGCGGAGATCGAAGATCTGCTTGTGAAGTGGGGATGCGACCGTGGGGACATCCCCACGACTTCCCACGATCCCGCGGGAGATGACGTTGGCTCCGCTGAACGGGTCGAGATTGTCGACTGCGAGCACGGTGCCGTCCGAGAGGAGGAACAGCGCCACCTGCTGTCCGTCCAAGAGAGCGGCTCGCCCTCGTTCGACCTCGAGGTCCTCGAGCGTGCATACCCGCACATGCGTGGTGGAGTCCATCGCGACGGTCATCGGCGCACCTCCAGAGCGGTTCCGGCGATCAGGATGCCTCCGGCGCGACGCTCCTCCGGCGACGCCGGGCGGATCTGCCCGCGCTCAGAGACATAGGCGAGTGACGGATCCGCCGTATCGGCCGCGTTGACGAACGACCGGAACCGTTCGAGCTTCACGGGGTCAGCGAGGGTGGCCGCCCATTCGTCCTCGTAGCGATCGACGTGCTGCGCCATCGAGGCATCGAGGTCGGCGCAGATGCCCAGGCTGTCGTCGAAGATCACACTCCGCAGCCCGTCGAGTCCGCCCTCGAGCTCCTCGCACCAGGGAGCCGTGCGCTGCAGACGATCGGCGGTGCGGATGTAGTACATGAAGAAGCGGTCGATGGCCCTGATGAGACCCTCGTCGTCGAGGTCCGACGCGAGCAGCTGCGCGTGCCGCGGCGTGAAGCCGCCGTTGCCGCCGACATACATGTTCCACCCCGTCTCGGTGGCGATGACTCCCACGTCCTTGCCCCGCGCCTCCGCGCATTCACGAGCGCAGCCCGAGACGCCGAGCTTGAGCTTGTGGGGAGCACGGAGCCCCCGATAGCGCAGTTCGAGCTTGACGGCCATGCCGACCGCGTCGAGGACGCCATAGCGGCACCACGTCGACCCGACGCACGACTTCACCGTGCGCAGCGACTTGCCGTACGCCTGCCCCGACTCGAAGCCCGCGTCGACCAGACGCTGCCAGATCACCGGAAGCTGCTCGAGCCGCGCTCCGAACATGTCGATCCGCTGCCCGCCGGTGATCTTCGTGTACAGCGCGAAGTCCTTCGCGATCTGCCCGATCGCGATCAGTCCCTCCGGGGTGACCTCGCCACCGGCCATCCGCGGGACGACGGAGTACGTGCCGTCCTTCTGCATGTTGGCCATCACGTGGTCGTTGGTGTCCTGCAGCGTGGCGTTCTCGCCGTCGAGCACGTGCGCGCCCACGAGCACCGAGAGGATGCTGGCGATCGCCGGCTTGCAGATGTCGCACCCTCGGCCGCGCCCGAAGCGCTCGACGATGCCACTGAACGTCGTGAGCTGAGCCACCCGTACCGCGTCGAAGAGCTGGCGGCGCGAGAGATCGAAGTGCTCACAGAGGGCATGCGACACGGTCTGGCCGAGCTTGGTGAGCTCCTGCCCCACGACCTTCTTCACCATCAGCACGCAGGATCCGCAGGTCGCCCCGGCCTTCGTGCAGCCCTTCACCGCGGCGGCGTCCGTGCACCCCTCGTCGTGCACTGCCCGGCGGATGCGCCCGGCGGTCACATTCGAGCACGAGCAGACCACGGCCTCATCCGGCAGCTCGCCACCAGGAGCCTCGTTCCCGCCTTCCGGCAGCAGGTAGGCGGCCGGGTCGGCGCCGAGCTTCGCGCCGACGAGGGGACGCAGCGCGCCGTAGGCCGCCGCATCGCCGACGAGGATCCCACCGAGCAGCGTCTGAGCGTCATCCGACAGCACGAGCTTCTTATAGACACCGGCGACAGGATCCGCATAGACGACGTCGAGCGCATGGGGAGTCGTGGCCATCGCATCGCCGAAGCTCGCGACATCGACACCCGAGAGCTTCAGCTTGGAGGAGTCGTCGTAGCCGGGGAACGCCGCATCGCCTCCGAGCAGGCGCGTCGCCGCCACCTCTGCCATGGCGTATCCGGGAGCCACCAGTCCGACGCAGCGACCGTCGAAGTTGGCGACCTCGCCGATCGCCAGGATGTGGGGGTCGGACGTCGAGCACCGATCGTCGATGATCACACCGCCGCGGGGGTCCACCTGCATCTCCGCATTGCGCGCCAGCTCGTCCCGGGGACGCACGCCGACGGTGAAGACCACGACGTCCGCCCGTTCGATCGATCCGTCCTGGAACTCGAGCGCCGTGACCGCGCCGGAGTCATCCGGGTCCAGCCGAGTCGTCCTCGATCCGGTGCGCACCGAGATGCCACGCGCTTCGAGCAGACGCTTGAGCATCCCTCCACCCGCTGAGTCGAGCTGAGCGGACATCAGGCGATCGGAGTACTGCACGACGGTGGCGTCGACATCCATTCCCTGCAGAGCACCGGCGGCCTCGAGCCCGAGGAGCCCTCCGCCGATCACCGCGCCGCGCAGCGGACGACCGAGCATGCGTCCTCGCCGCTCGACGAAGTCCTTGAGGCCCTGGACGTCGTCGAGTGTGCGATAGACGAAGCAGCCGGGCAGGTCCGCACCGTCCACGGCGACCTTCGCGGCGTAGGAGCCGGTCGCCAGCACCAGGGTGTCGTACGGGATGCTCGTGCGCGACCTCGTCGTGACGGTGCGGGCCGAGCGATCGATCCGCAGCACTCTGTCGTCGGCGAGGAATCGCACGCGGAAGTCGTCGAACACCGAGCGATCGAGTTCGAGCTCCTCGGGAGTCGCCCCCGAGAAGAACCCGGTGAGTCCGACCCGATCGTACGGTCGACGGGCCTCGTCTCCGATCACCGTCACATGCATCGGCGTCTCGGTCCGGCTGATCAGGCTCTCCACGAATCGATGCGCGACCATCCCTGCACCGACCACCACGATCTCCTGGGGTGTGAGGAGGACCTCGCTCATGTTGCTCCAATCGCCGGGGGACGTCGTGATGGCGACGATAGGAGCCTGGTGTTTCCCGCATGTGACGCGCGGTGTTTCGTGCGTCGAACGATTCGCTCACAGAACGGTAACGGCCATTGTGAGATTCGACGACCACACTGCAACCTCGCTCTCGTACTAGGCTGAAGCTCGTCCTTTCCGCCTCCCGCGGGCCCTACCGCGCAAGGAGAATCACCGTGTCTGAGCCGTCCAAGCCGACTCCCCCCATTCCCGCTCCCCCGGCAGCGCCGCTGCCGCGAAAGCTGACCAAGCCCACTGCAGCGACTCCCGCAGCCGCAGCATCGCCCGCGACCTCCGCATCGAGTGCCGAGGCAGCGAAGTGGGGCCGTGTCGCCGAAGACGGCACGGTCGAGGTTCGCGAGGGCGACGAGTGGCGCGTGGTCGGGCAGTATCCCGACGGCACCCCCGACGAGGCACTCGCTTACTTCGTGCGCAAGTACGAAGACATCGCGTTCAAGGTGCACACGCTCGAGCAGCGTCACCAGGCCGGCGGCGCGTCTGCGGGTGACCTGGTCAAGCAGGCCGGTCATCTTCTCACCGAGGCCACCGACGCTGCCGCTGTGGGCGACCTCGCCGGACTCCGTGAGCGTCTGAACACCCTGGTCTCCTCGCTCTCCGAGGCGACCGCTCAGGAGGCCCAGCAGGCCAAGGAGCTGGTCGACAAGGCCATCGCCGAGCGCACGGCTCTCGTCGAGCGCGCCGAGGCGATCGCAGCCCGCGACCTCTCGAAGGTGCAGTGGAAGCAGGTGACCGCCGAGCTCGGCGAACTCTTCGACGCGTGGCAGGCGCAGCAGCAGAACGGCCCTCGTCTGTCGAAGGGGGTGTCCCAGCAGCTCTGGAAGCGGTTCCGTGACGCGCGCGGCACCGTCGACAAGGCACGCCGCGCGTTCTACTCCGAGCTCGACGACACCCACAAGACCGCTCGTGACGCCAAGACGCGGCTGGTCGAGCGCGCGGAGGCTCTCGCTCCTCGCGGAGTCGACGGCATCCCCGCGTATCGCAGTCTGCTCGACGAGTGGAAGGCCGCCGGTCGCGCTGGTCGCAAGGCCGACGACGCGCTCTGGGCGCGATTCAAGGCAGCCGGCGACGCGCTGTACTCCGCTCGTGCCGAGCAGTCGGCGGCTGAAGAGGCGGACTCCGTTCCGAAGATCGAAGCACGTCAGGCCCTTCTCGAAGAGGCCAAGGCAGTCGCAGACGAGCCGAACATCAAGCGCGCCCGCGCGCTGCTCACCGGCATCCAGCGCCAGTGGGATGAGATCGGCCGCATCTTCCCCCGCGAGAAGGAGCGCGCTCTCGACGATCGTCTCCGTGTGATCGAGCAGGCGCTCAAGGCACGCGAAGAGGTCGACTGGAAGAAGAACAACCCCGAGACCAAGGCACGCGCCAACGACATGAGCTCGCAGCTGCTCGACGCGATCGAGAAGCTCGAGTCCGAGCTGGCCGCCGCAGAGAAGTCGGGAGACAAGAAGGCCGCCAAGACCGCGGCGGATGCTCTCGAAGCGCGCCGCACCTGGCTCAACGCCCTCGGCGGCTGACCTTCTCCACAGATCTCCGGATCGAATCAGTACGCGGGATGCACCGCGCCAGACTGGCGTGATGCATCCCGCGTTCCTGTATCTGCCCGGCCAACGCCTCACGATCCCCGAACTCAGCGCGGCGAGGCTCGACGGGCATCTCGTCGATCTGGGCGAGGGCTACATCCCCGCCGATCTCGTCGAGAGCGCAAGCGCGAGAGCAGCCGCGCTCGCGCCCCTCGTCCCTGCGGACACGGCCGCCTCCGGCCCGACGGCAGCATGGATCCACGGTGCCGGCGACACTCCCCCTGCGCGCCATCACGTCCGGCGCGCAGTGAGCCATCGGATTCGCCCCGCTCTGCCTGCACGAGTGATCCTTCATGACACAGCGTTGCCGCCGTCGGATCTCGTCGTGATCGGCGGCGTACCGGTGATGACGCCGGAGCGCACCATGGTCGATCTCGCTCTCGGACTCCACCGCGACGGATCCCTGCATCGGTGGATGGTGCTCCTCGCCGACGCCGAACCGGATCTCGTGTCCGCTGCGCTTCGGGAGCTCGAGCGCATGACCCGCGTGCCGGGAAAGCGCGCCGGACGCGGCGCGCTCGAGAGGATTCTCGTCAGGACGAGGTGACGCGGTACACGTCATATACCGCGTCGATGCGACGCACCGCGTTCAGCACCCGGTCGAGGTGGACGGCATCGCCCATCTCGAAGACGAAGCGGCTGATGGCGAGGCGTTCGTCGGTGGTGCTGACGGTCGCCGACAGGATGTTGACGTGATGCTCGCTCAGCACCCGGGTGACATCCGAGAGCAGCCCCGAACGGTCGAGGGCCTCGACCTGGATCTGCACCCGGAAGACGCTCTTCGTCGTCGGGGCCCACGACACCTCGACGAATCGGTCCTCCTCGCTCGCGAGCGCCTTGACGTTCGGGCAGTCCGTGCGGTGCACGGACACGCCGCTGCCACGCGTCACGAAACCGACGATCTCGTCTCCGGGAACCGGAGTGCAGCACTTCGCGACCTTCACGAGGATGTCCGATGCTCCGCGCACCAGGACACCCGAATCCCCTGCCCGGGGCTCCCGCGACGGCATGCTGCCGGGGAGGTCGATCGGACCTGTGGCGGGATCGGTCGCCGCGACCAGCGCGGTGACCTTCTCGAGCACGGACTGCGTGGAGACGTGACCTTCGCCCACGGCGGCATACAGCGCAGAGACGTCCTCATAGCGGAGCTGATGTGCGACCTCGGCGAACGAGTCCTGGCTCATCAGGCGCTGCAGCGGCATGTTCTGGCGGCGCATGGCGCGAGCGATGGCCTCCTTGCCCTGCTCGATCGCCTCTTCGCGACGCTCCTTCGTGAACCATCCGCGGATCTTGTTGCGTGCGCGGGTGCTCTTGACGAAGCCGAGCCAATCCTGGCTAGGGCCGGCGTCGGGGTTCTTCGAGGTGAAGACCTCGACCACGTCACCGCTCTTGAGCTCCGATTCCAACGGCACGAGGCGCCCGTTGACCTTCGAGCCCATCGTGCGGTGGCCGATCTCGGTGTGCACGGCGTACGCGAAGTCGACCGGCGTCGCACCCGCCGGTAGCCCGACGACGCGCCCCTTCGGCGTGAAGACGTAGACCTCTTTCGCGCCGATCTCGAAGCGCAGAGAGTCGAGGAACTCGCCGGGATCCGCCGTCTCGGCCTGCCAGTCCGAGATGTGCGCGAGCCACGCCATGTCGTTGTCCGCGGCGCGGACCTCGGTCTTGCCGCCGTTCATCCGCTCTTTGTACATCCAGTGCGCGGCGACGCCGTACTCCGCCTGCTGGTGCATCTCGTGCGTGCGGATCTGGATCTCGACCGTCCGACCCGACGGTCCGATCACCGTGGTGTGCAGCGACTGGTAGAGGTTGAACTTCGGGGTGGCGATGTAGTCCTTGAAGCGACCGGGCAGCGGCGTCCAGCGCGCGTGGATGGCGCCGAGCACCGCGTAGCAGTCGCGCACCGACGCGACCAGCACGCGGATGCCGATCAGGTCGTAGATGTCGTCGAACTCACGGCCTCGTACGACCATCTTCTGGTACACCGAGTACAGCTGCTTCGGACGCCCGACGACCTTGCCTCGGATGCGCAGATCGCGCAGGTCCTCGTCGATCTCCTCGACGACCTGAGCGAGGTACTTCTCGCGCTGCGGGGTGCGCTGGGCGATCAGGTTGTGGATCTCGTTGTAGATCTTCGGATGCAGCACGGCGAACGAGAGGTCCTCGAGCTCGGACTTGATCGCCTGGATACCGAGGCGGTTGGCCAGAGGCGCGTAGATCTCGAGCGTCTCCTTGGCCTTCTTCGCAGCCTTCTCGGGCGGGACGAATCCCCACGTGCGGGCGTTGTGCAGGCGGTCGGCGAGCTTGATCAGCAGGACGCGGATGTCCTTCGACATCGCGACGATCATCTTGCGGACGGTCTCGGCCTGGGCGCTCTCGCCGTACTTGACCTTGTCGAGCTTGGTGACGCCGTCGACGAGCATCGCGACCTCGTCGCCGAACTCCGCCGTGAGGTCGGTGAGCGCATAGCCGGTGTCTTCGACGGTGTCGTGCAGCAGCGCCGCAGCGATGGCTCGAGGACCCAGGCCCATCTCTGCGAGAATCTGCGCGACGGCGAGCGGGTGCGTGATGTAGGGCTCGCCGCTCTGGCGCTGCTGGCCGGTGTGCTTCTCCTTGGCCACGGCGTAGGCGCGCTCGATGACGGCGAGATCGCCTCGCGGGTGATTCGCACGGACCGTGCGGATCAGATTGTCGAGGTCGTTGATCCTGGGCGCGCGGGAGAAGATGCGGGGAACCAGTCGTCTCAGGCTGGAGCCCTGCGACGCCGTCTGCGGTTCCGCCATCCGCTCACCTCCGAATCACAACAGCTTACGCGTGCTCCACGGGGTGCGGCCCCGCGGAGCGGGGACTATCGGGTCTCTGCGGTCGCGAGGCTTCGCGCCTCGCGGATCTTGGCATCTCGTGCCGCGATCTGCGGCTCGTTCTCGCGGAAGAGCGAGTAGAGCGGCGCGGCCAAGAACAGGGTCGAGTAGGTCGCGACCAGGATGCCGACGAAGATCGAGAGCGAGATGTCCGTGAGGGACTCGGCGCCCAGCCAGAAGGCTCCGATGAAAAGGACCGCGCCGACCGGCAGTGCGGCGACGACCGAGGTGTTGATCGATCGGATGAGCGTCTGGTTCACCGCCAGGTTGACCGACTCGCCGAAGGTTCGCGTCGAGTTCTCGCCGTCCTCCGTGGTGTTCTCCCTGATCTTGTCGAACACCACCGTGGTGTCATACAGCGAGTAGGCGAGGATCGTCAGGAATCCGATGACCGCGGCCGGTGAGATCTCGAACCCGGCCAGGGCGTAGACGCCGACCGTGATGACGAGGACGTCGAGCAGCCCGAGGATCGCTGCCGCGGACATCTTCCACGTCCGGAAGTAGATCGCGAGGATCAGGAACGTCAGTGCGAGGAAGATCGCGAGACCCCAGAGGGACTGCTTGGTGACGTTCTCACCCCACGCCGGTCCGATGAACGACGAGGTCACGCTCTCGGGCTCGACGCCATAGGCATCGGCGAGGGCGTTGGAGACCTGCTGCGTCTCGGCAGCGCTCATCTGATCGGTCTGGACGCGGATGTCGTTGCCGCCCACCACGACGACCTTGGTCGCCGCACCGGGTACGACCGACTGCACCGCGGTCTTCGCGGTCTCCTGCTCGAAGCTGTCGGGCGCCTGCACGGTGAACTGCGACCCGCCCGTGAACTCGATCGAGAACTGGATCGGGCGGATGAGCGGCACCAGCGCCGAGCCGACGACCAGCACGATCGCGATGATGAACCACAGGCGGCGCTTGCCGACGAACGGGAAGGACGTCTTTCCCGTGTAGAGGTTGTTACCGAACTCGTTCATGGAAGCCATCAGGCGTCCCCCTCGCTTCCGGTGCGGGTGGTTCTCTCACCGGCTAGTGCTTCGGCGCGCTTGCGCTCTGCGATGGTCTGACGGCGCTCGGCTTCGCCCTTGGCTCTGGCGTTCTTCGCCCCGCGGCCCGCGGTGGCGGTCGACACCTGACGGAACTGCGATCGGCTGCGGTACACCGCACCGAGCGATTCGGGATCGAGACCGGAGAGCTTGTGGCCCCCGCCGAAGAACTTGGTGCGGGCGAGCAGCTGCATCACCGGGTGCGTGAAGATCACGAAGATGAACACGTCGATGAGGGTCGTGAGCCCCAGAGTGAAGGCGAAGCCCTTCACAGTGGAGTCCGCGAGGATGTACAGCACCACTGCCGCGAGGATGTTGATCGACTTCGAGATGTAGATCGTGCGCTTCGCTCTGCCCCAGCCGTCTTCGACCGCCGAGGTGATCGACTTTCCGTCGCGGAGCTCGTCTCGGATCCTCTCGAAGTACACGATGAACGAGTCGGCGGTGAAGCCGATCGAGACGATGAGGCCCGCGACGCCGGCGAGCGACAGGCGGAAGCCCAATCGCCACGCGAGGATGCAGATGATGATGTACGTCAGAACAGCCATCACCGCGATGGACGCGATGATCACGGAGCCGAGCGCCCGATAGACGATCAGTGAGTAGATCGCCACGAGTGCGAGACCGATGAGGCCCGCGATGAGACCGATCTGAAGCTGCTGGGTGCCCAGGGTCGCGGAGATGGTGTCGGAGCTCTGAACCTCGAAGCTCAGGGGCAGGGCGCCGAACTTGAGCTGGTCGGCGAGGGCGGTCGCCGACTCCTGGTTGAAGTCTCCCGAGATGCTCGGGCGACCGTCGAGGATCTGTCCGTTCATGCGCGGTGCGCTGATCACCGATCCGTCCAGGACGAAGGCGAACTGATCACGCGGCGAGAGCTCCGCGAGGCGGTTCTGGTTGAGACGGGTGCTCACCTCGCCGAAGGCCTCGGCGCCGTCGCCGTTCATCGTCAGCTGGACGAGCCACGCGCCCGTCTTCGGGTCGCGACCCGCGGATGCGTCGGTGATGGCGTCACCCGTGAGCTCGGTCGGACCGAGGAGGTACTTCGCCTGGCCCGAGGGATCGCACGCGATGAGCGGCTGGTCCTTGGGCGCGTTCGAGGGGTCGTTCTCGGGGTTGGCGCAGTCGTAGGCCTGGAACTCCGCGGCGAGCCTGTCGGTCACCCAGGCGAGGTCGCTCGCGTCCGTCGGCTCGGCCGTCGGCGTCGCGTTCAGCGAGTCGTCCGGGGTCGGATACGCCGTCTCGTTGCCGTCTTCACCCACGTACTGATTCGTGCCTGCCGTCGTGGCGAGCACCGGGCGGAACTCCAGCTGCGCGCTGGACTGGATGCGCGCACGCGTCTGCTCGTCCGCGACACCCGGGATCTGCACCACGATGTTGCGGCCGCCCTCGGTGGTGATGTCGGCCTCGGCCACACCGGATGCATCGACGCGCTGGCGGATGATCGCGGCCGCCTGATCGAGCTGCTCCGGGGAGGGCGCAGCGCCGTCCTCGGTCTCGGCACTGAGCACGATCTGCGTGCCGCCCTGCAGGTCGAGCGCGAGCTCAGGGGTCCAGGAGCTCTTCTCGAACACGTGGACGCCGAGCGCGTTGATGCCGAAGAGGACGCCCGTCACCAGGAGCAGGCCCATGAGGACCCGCCAGGCATGACGGACCGGAGAAGAAGTGGCCACGTGTGATCAGCTTTCTAAGATGCCGGAGTGCCGAGGTGGTGCAGCGCGAAGGCTACTTGTCGTCGGCGTCGCGCTCGAGACGGCGACGGGTCTCCTCGGGAGTCTCGAGGGCCGGAGCATCGTCGACGACGGGAACGTCGTTCACGATCGGTGCATCCTCGGCGGCGAGCACTGCCGGGTCGGTCTCGATCGCGTCCTTGGGCTCGACGATGCGCAGGATCGCCTGGCTGTGCACCTCGATGACGGTGCCGGGAGCGATCTCGACGAGCGCGGGCGAGTCGAGGTCGTCATGGTCGTAGGCCACGATCGTGCCGTAGATACCACCCTGGAGGAGCACCTTGACCCCGGGAACGGTCTTGGTCGCCTTCTCCTCCTGCTCAGCCTTCATCTGCTTCTGGCGCTTGCGTCCGTTGACGAACATGAAGACGACGAGAACGGCGAGAAGGCCGAAGAGGAGGATTTCCATGGGCATGGTGGCAAAGGGCCTTTCTCAGGTGCGCGCACCACAGGACGGTCGCGCAGTTCTATCAGGGGAAGTCTTCAGCGATTATAGGTCATCAAGTCGGAGCGCCCCGTCCGGGTGCGCGATGCCGAGGTGGCTGTAGGCCTCCGGCATGGCGACGCGACCTCGAGGTGTGCGACCCAGGAATCCGATGCGCACGAGATAGGGCTCGACGACGCTCTCGACCGTCTCGGCCTCCTCGCCCACGGCGACCGCGAGCGTGCTGAGCCCCACGGGACCCCCGCGGAAGCGCCGAACGAGCGCCTCGAGCACCGCTCTGTCGAGGCGGTCCAGTCCGATGGGGTCGACGTCGTAGAGCTCCAGCGCGGCCTTGACCCCGACCAGGGAGGCCGCGCCGCCGCCGTGAACGAGCGCATAGTCGCGCACTCGACGCAGCAGGCGGTTCGCGATACGAGGAGTGCCGCGCGAGCGACGGGCGATCTCCGACAGCGAATCCCGCGGCAGATCGACGCCCAGCATGAGGGCCGAGCGTGCGATGACGCGCTCGAGCTCCGACTCCTCGTAGAACTCCAGGTGACCGGTGAAGCCGAAGCGATCCCGCAGCGGGTTCGGCAGCAGACCCGAGCGCGTCGTCGCACCCACGAGCGTGAACGGTGCGAGGTCCAGCGGGATGCTGGTCGCCCCCGCGCCCTTGCCCACCATGATGTCGATGCGGAAGTCCTCCATCGCGAGATAGAGCATCTCCTCCGCCGACCGCGCCATCCGGTGGATCTCGTCGATGAACAGCACCTCTCCGGGCACGAGGCTCGAGAGGAGCGCGGCGAGGTCACCGGCGTGCTGGATCGCCGGTCCGCTCGAGAGGCGCAGCGGACGTTCGCTCTCGTGCGCGACGATCATCGCCAGCGTGGTCTTGCCGAGCCCGGGCGGGCCCGCGAGCAGGATGTGGTCGGGCGGGCGATTCTGGATCCGTGCGGCATCGAGGAGCAGCTGGAGCTGCCCCCGCACCTTCTGCTGACCGACGAACTCACCCAGGCTCGTGGGTCGCAGGGCTCCTTCGATCGCCAGCTCGGTGTCGTCGGAGGGCTCGGCGGCGTCGCGGATGTCAGACACGCGCCGGTCCCAGCAGTGCGAGCGTGCGGCGCAGCAGCGGTGCGACGGCTGCCCGCTCGGCCTCAGAGGCCTCCGCGGCGGTCTGCGCGGCGGCCTCGGCGGCGACCTTCTCGGACCACCCCAGACCGACGAGCGCGGCAGCGACCTGATCGACGACGTCGACGGGTCCGCTCGCGGCGGGCTTCGACGCCGCGCCCACCGGATGCACCTTGCCCGCGAGCTGGAGGACGATGAGCTTGGCGGTCTTGGGGCCGATACCCGAGACACGGCGGAACGGGGCGTCATCCTCCGATGTCACGGCTTCCGCGATCTGGTCGACGGTGAGATGCGACAGCACCCCCAGCGCCGACTTCGGCCCGACGCCGGTCACGCTGATCAGCAGGCCGAAGATCTCCAGCTCGCTGCGGTCGGCGAACCCGTAGAGCGACAGCGCATCCTCGCGCACGATGAGGCTCGTGTGCAGCATCAGCTTCTCGCCGACGGTCGCGGTGTGAGCCACGTCTGCGGGCACCGAGACGGAGAACCCGACTCCCCCGACGTCGATGATGACCTGATCGGCGGTCGAGTGGAGGACAGCGCCGTGCAGCGAGGAGATCATCCGCCCAGCCTACGCACCCGATCGTAGATATGTTCGAGCGACACGCTCCGCGTCGGCCCAAGCCTTCTGGGCCGGGGTGAGCGCATCCACACCCGGGACCCCCGCTGCGCCCCGACGCCACGCGTGGCAGAGCGCGATCGCGAGGGCGTCAGCGGCATCCGGCGGCTGCGGCGGCGCATCCAGGCGCAGGATCCGGGCGATCATGGTCTGCACCTGACGCTTGTCCGCCGAGCCGTAGCCGGTGACCGCCGCCTTGACCTCGCTCGGAGTGTGCGTGGCCGCCGGGAGTCCTGCCTCAGCAGCGAGCAGCAGAGCCACGCCGCTCGCCTGGGCGGTGCCCATCACCGTGTGACTGTTCTGCTGCGCGAACACGCGCTCGACCGCGACAGCGTCGGGCCGATGGAGCTCCAGCACTTCTCGGATGCCCGCGGCGACGATCGCGAGTCGTTCGCCGATCGGGAGATCGGGCGCCGAGCGGATGACTCCGACATGCACGAGCGTGCCTCGTCGAGCCCGGTCGACGTCGACGACCCCCACGCCGCACCGGGTGAGACCCGGGTCTATGCCGAGCACGCGAAGCGAGGAGGAGGTCACTCCCCCAGGCTAAGCGTCTCGTCCGACGGCACGCGGTCGGCGCGCCTACGCGTCGTCGTTCTCGAGCTCGGCCTGCACCTCGGCGGTGAGATCGAAGTTGGTGAAGACGTTCTGCACGTCCTCGCTGTCTTCGAGTGCATCGATGAGGCGGAAGATCTTGCGAGCGGTGTCGGCGTCGATCTCGACCTTGAGGTTCGGCACGAACTCGACGTCGGCGGATTCGTAGTCGATTCCCGCCTCCTGCAGCGCGCTGCGGACGGTCACGAGATCCGTCGCCTCGGTGATGATCTCGAAGCCCTCGGCGTGCGGCTCGATCTCTTCGGCCCCCGCTTCGAGCGCGGCCATCATCACGTCATCCTCGGTGGTCCCCTCGGAGCCGACCACGATCACGCCCTTGCGGCTGAAGTTGTAGGCGACGCTGCCCGGGTCGGCGAGGGTTCCGCCGTTGCGGCTGAGAGCAGTGCGGACCTCGGCCGCAGCACGGTTCTTGTTGTCGGTCAGACATTCGATCATCATCGCGACGCCGTTGGGTCCGTACCCCTCGTACATGATCGAGGTGTACTCGACCGCTTCGCCGCCGATGCCCGCGCCGCGCTTCACTGCGCGATCGATGTTGTCCTTCGGGACCGACGTCTTCTTCGCCTTCTGCACCGCGTCGAACAGCGTCGGGTTTCCCTGCAGGTCGGCTCCGCCGAGCTTGGCCGCGACCTCGATGTTCTTGATGAGCTTGGCCCAGGACTTGGCGCGCCTGGAGTCGATGATGGCCTTCTTGTGCTTCGTGGTGGCCCACTTGGAATGCCCGGACATAATTCTCCGCTCGTCGTATCCGCCCGTGGGCACGGCCCAGGGCATCGTCCATTCTATCGAACCATGCCCGCGGCCTGTGGCCGCACACGGAGCGGCGGCCTCCTGTTCCCGTGATCGCTCTGGTGTGAGGGCAGGCCTGGGTGTAGTCCTGACACATGGACCAGAGCGTCGACGATGACAGGATCCGCGGACTGGACGCCGCCCACCGAGCAGCACTCGAGTTCCTCGGGTCGCTCGACGACAGACCGGTGTGGCCGCGGGCGACCCTCGCCGAGATGCTCGACGCCTTCGGCGGCCCCCTGCCCGCCGAAGGCATGGACCCGGAAGAGGTGATCGGCGAGATCGTGTCGCGGGCGGACCCCGGTCTCGTCGCGATCCCCGGAGGACGATTCTTCGGGTTCGTCATCGGCGGCACGCATCCCGCTGCCCTCGCCGCCGACTGGCTCGTGTCCGCCTGGGACCAGAATTCGGGATCCGCCCTGCTCACGCCCACGACCGTGGCGTTGGAGCGCATAGCCGGCCGGTGGATGCTCGACATCCTGGGCCTGCCCGACGACGCGAGCGTCGGATTCGTCACCGGCGGCCAGATGGCGAACTTCACCTGCCTCGCGACGGCACGGAACGCCGTTCTCGCTCGAGTCGGCTGGAACCTCAGCGAGAAGGGACTGCACGGATCTCCGCAGATGCGCTTCGTCGTAGGTGCCGACCGCCATGGGTCGATCGACCGTGCAGCGCGGTTCCTCGGGATCGGACGCACCGGCATCACTGCCGTCGAATCCGACGCGCAGGGGCGCATGCGACCAGACGCCCTGGACAGCGTCCTCGCGGACGGCTCCGGACCGACCATCGTCTGTCTACAGGCCGGAGAAGTGCACACCGGCGCATTCGACGACTTCGCTGCCCTCATACCGATAGCCCATCGGCACGGAGCCTGGGTGCACGTCGACGGCGCATTCGGCCTCTGGGCCGCGGCCTCCGAGTCGCTGCGGCCGCTGACGGCGGGCATGTCCGACGCCGATTCGTGGGCGACAGACGCGCATAAGACGCTCAACGTGCCCTACGACTGCGGCATGGCGATCGTCCGCGACCCTGCGGACTCGATCGCCGCGTTCCGCACGGGTGGCGACTACCTCATCTACACGAGTCTGGACCCGTGGGACGTGACGCCGGAACTGTCCCGTCGCGCACGCGGCGTGCCCGCGTGGGCGGCGATGCGCAGCCTCGGACGGGACGGCATCTCGAACCTGATCGACAGGCTGCACGAGAACGCGGTGGCGATGGCCGAGGGGCTCACGACGATCGACGGCATCCGCATCCTCAACGACGTCGACTACACGCAGGTCATGTTCTGTCTCGATTCCGATGAGGCGACGCGACGGCTGGGTGAGGCCGTGCTCGTGGAGGGCACCGCCGCCATGACCGGGGCCGAGTGGAGAGGTCGCGCTGCGCTGCGCTGCTCGATGTCGTCCTGGGCGACGACCCGGGACGACATCGACCGCACGGTCGGCGCGATCCGAACTCTCGTGTCGCGCTGACCATCATCGCCGGTGTCACTCGGCGGGCAGACCGACCTTCGGCCGTGCCCAGGAGCGGCCGCGCGTGTCCTTGAGGATGTCGTACTCCACGTCGACATGCGGTTCGATGGCGCTGTACTTGTCGTTCGGCGCACCGATCACGAGCTGGAAGCCGAGACCCCGCCATGCTCCGATCGCACGCTTCGTGAAGTGCGCGTCCGCCTTGATCAGGGCCTCGTCCATGAACACGGGTGCATACCTCGGACGCTCGGCACCCGCGTCGCCGAGCTGGTAGCGCAGTGCCGCGCCCACGATGAAGGCGACCAGCTCCTGCGACTCTCCACCCGATTTCTCGCCGATGTGGTCGTAGAGCGCGACATGCTCCCGGGTCGTCGCATGGACCCGCTCCGCGCTCACCCGCACATGGTTGCGCACGTCGATGAGCTCGGCGAAGTCGGGAGCTGTGCGTCGCATCCGACCGATGAGACGGCTCATCCTCCGGTAGACGCTCTCACGATCGACATCCGTCTCCGCTGCGTCGATGAGGCTGCGCACCTCGCGAAGCTCCTTGCGGAATCGCCTGCGCGCCTCGGACTGGTTCTCGCGCGGTGTGATCTGAAGACGGTGATCATCGTCGTAGAACGGCAGCTCCTCCATGATCCTGTTGATCGGGTCGATGCGGTTCTTGATCTCGCGCAGTGCACGACCCAGCGTCGAATCCAGGCTCGTCAGATCGTTTCCGGAGAGCTTGAGGAGGCTGTCTCGCCATTCGGATTCCAGCTCGTGCAGGCCGTTGGTCTCGAGCGCCACGAGGATGCTCTCGAACTCCGCGACCGACTCGTCGGGGTCGGGGAGGATCGTGAGCGTATCCCAGCGCTCGAGGAAGCCCGTCATCAGGCGTCGCATCTGCTCACGCTGCTCGGCGTGCGCCGCGGCTGCCGACGTGCGGTCCTCGAGCAGTCTGGTCGCGGCCGTGCGCAATGCGGCGTCGAGGTGAGCGAGGCGCTCCGACGCCGTCACGCTGACGGCCGCGTCTGCTCCGAGGAAGCGCGCGTCGAGGAACGAACGATGCCGCTCCTCCAGCGCGATCTCGGCCGCCTCAGCCGCATCGACGATCCGCTGACAGTCGTCGACCTGGTCGGTGACCTCCACCCAACGGTCCTGAGCGAGTGTGAGGTCTCCCCCGAGTCGGGAGCTCTCGTCGCGCAGACGGCCGACCCGTTTTCTGAGCTCCTCGGCCTGCGACTTCAGCTCGGCGATCTTCGGGTTCTCGTCGGTGACCTCCGCCTCCACTGCGACCCATCGCGCGCGCTCCGCCGTGACGGCCTCGACGTCGATCTGATCCCAGGTGAGGTCCTCGATCTTCGCGTGCGCCTTGGACGTCGCCTCGATCCGGTCGAGGTCGGCCTCGGCGTCCGCAGCGGCCTGAGTCGCAGCATCGCGGCGGCTCTCGAGCTGGCTGATCTGCTCGTCGAGCTCGCGAAGACGGCGCGCGTTCGAGAATCCGAGCATGTTCGCCCGGCCATGCCCGCCATGGGACCCGCGGTCTCCGTGCGACACCTGCCCCGCGAGCGTCAGCGCGCGAGAGTGCTCGGCGAGCTCGGTCGACGAGTCCACGCACACGTACTCGAACCGCTCACGGAGTCGCTGCTGAAGCCATCCGGTGAACGGCGTCGATCGGTGATCGAGACGACCGGGGAGCGTGCGGGGGTCCGCCGTCCGAGAGTCGGCGACGCCCATCGGGACGCCTTCGTAGCTGATCCGCTCAGCGATGCGCACCGACTCGATGGCCGCACGGAACCGCCCGAGGTCCGCGACATCGACGAGCAATGTCCGCGCGAACCCGCCGAGGGCGAGGTTGAACGCGTCCCGCCAGGGTTCGAACTCGGTGCGCACCTCGATGAGCTCACCGACGAAAGGCAGATCCGTCGGGGTGAGCCCGGCCGCCTGGGCGAGGAGAGTTCTCGCCTCCTGCAGATGCGCGGGAATGCTCCCGCGGAGCTCACGGGTGCGGTCCTGCTCGGCACGCGCCCGACTCAGCTCGCTCTCGACCGCTCGGCGCGACGACTCTGCGTCGGCGAAGGCGGCGCGGGCTCCGCGCAGTCCGCTCTGCGGGAGCTCCCGGCCGACGCGGGCGAGCAGTTCCTCGAAATCGGATGCGGTGCGCACCTCGGCGCCGAGCTCCCTGGCGACGCTGTCGAAGCGCGCCCGCTCGCGCTGGACGTCCTCCAGTCGGCGCTCGACACCCCGCAGCTCGCGCTGAGCGGTCTCGAGGCGGTCGCCTCCGGACTGCCGCAGGACGTCGAGCAGCCCCTCCCGCTCGACCTCGGCGGCGGCGATCAGTGCGTTCTTCTCGCGGACGGCCAGCTGCAGCGCCTGGGTGCGGTCACGCAGATCCGCCTCCACCTCGCGCAGCAGATCGAGGCGGCGCTCGGCGCTCCACAGGGACGCGAGGGAGGTCGGCTCCGAGAAGACCCCGACCTCGTCCACGACGCTCATCCGCGCCGACGCCGCCTCGATGCGCTGCGAGATCTCGCGGATCGGCTCGAGAGCCGCCACCTGCTGCTTGGCGACGAGCATCCGCGTCCGGGTGCTCTCCAACTCATCGAAATGAGCGACCACCGCGTCCGCGGTCGCCATCGTCTCGGGCTCCTCGAGCACGAGCTTCTTGTAGAGGTCGTCGACCGTCGTGATCTGCTGACCGGCCTGGATGCGGGCGAGAAGACTGATCGCCTTCGCCCCCGAACCGGCCGCGCCGATGCCGAGCACGGCGTGAAGTCGAGCCGAGAACTCGCGGTCGGTCGCCACGGGCTCCAGCCCGCCGGCGCGCACCGACGCGTCACTGAGTCGCTGGACCGCAGCGCGTTCGAGCTGCGAGAGGTCGAAGGCGCCGTCGATCGTGGCCCGCAATCGCGTGGTGTCCTCGAGGGTGCGGGCGTCCGCGGGGATGTACCACCCGCGCACCGCCGTGAAGCGCGAGCCGTCGTGATCCAACCACGTCATCGAGACGGCGCTCCAGGTGTCCTCGCCGTCGCCGCGCAGCACGCGGAGCTTCGTCCCCTCCTCGGTGCGGGACTCGTCGATCTTGCCGCGCCCGTACGACAGGATGTTCCGCTGCTCGTCGCCGCGGGGACGGCCCGTGACGCCGCCGTTGGACGCGCCGTTGAAGGGCGTCGTGTGCGGCATCATCAGCGCGATGTAGCCGTCCATGAGCGTCGACTTGCCCGACCCCGATCCGCCGCACAGCAGGGTCGCATCGGGCGAGAACCGCACGCGGTGGGGACCGCCGTCGTAGCCGCCCCAGTTGATGAGCTGGAGCTCCTCCGCGACCCACTGCTGACCGCGTGAGCTCGCGGGGATCATCCCGAAGAGCGTGTCCATCATCGTCATCGCGCCACCACCGCCTGGGATCGCAGCCACTCCCGCAGCTCCTTGAGCGTCTCCGCACTGAGCACCACCTCGACGAGCGCGGTGATCCGGTAGCGTCCGCTGGTCTCCTCCTGCACGATGCCCTCTCGATCCAGCCGATCCAATGCGCTGCGGATGGCGCGCTGCTGCTTCGCGGTTCCGCCGTCGACGTCCGCGAAGTAGCTCAGCACGGTCTGCTCGACGTCCTCGATGTCGATCCGCACTGAACCCTCGCCGGACGCGGACTCGCGCTGGTAGACGGTCCGCAGGTGCACGAGAACGAGCGTCTCGGCGCGCGAGTACGGAGAGTCCTTCAGCAGCACGGGCATCTCGACCTCGTCAGAGCGCAGCTGCTGCTTGTACGCGAACCCTCTGGCGTGATCGATGATCAGACGCAGGTAGATGTCGTTGAGCCGCGACTCGATCACCTGCTGGTGCTCGAGCAGCAGCGTCCACTCACGTCGGTTGCGCTCCATCGAGATGAAACGCCGCTGGAGCAGGTGCACGAGCACGCGTCTGATCTCGGGATCGAGCGTGCCGCGATCGCCGGGGAAGTGCGCCTCGAGGTCGTCCTCCATCGCCGTCGGAGCGATGAACCCCTCATCCGCGCCGGCTGTGGTGAGGTCGTCGTCACTCATCATCTGAATCCTCTTTCGTGCTGCGGGCGGTCACGGCGCCGAATGCGAATCGCCTGCTCGTGCCGTCCGGGCGCAATGCTTCGACCGTCGAGATGCCATCTCCCTCGGTGAGGCCGTTCCGGTGCGCGATCTCGAGCAGACCGAGCAGATCGACAGGGCGCCGAGCCGCGTCGGGCACCGACCGGAAGGCATCGGCGAGGTCGAAGTCCGTCCCCAGTCCGGCGACGTATTCCTCGAGCTCGGCATATCTCGGACCACCCCAGGCGCGCGTGTCGTGATCGAGGAAGTCGACGTCATCGGCGTCGGCGAGGGGCGCCGGTGCACGCGGCGGGCGGATATCGCTGGTGGTCTGACGCAGATGCCCGAGATCGATCAGCGGCATGCTGCGCACCGGGTCGACGACCGTCGCCGGGCCGGACCACCCATGGAGCCCGGCGATGACGTCGCGCAGGAGGTCGTCGATCTGACGATCGCGCAGCGGATCGTGGGTCTTCACCTGGCCGGTGATCACGTGCGAAGCGCGGCGCTGCGCGGCCAGCACCTCCTCCACCCCCTGCTCTACGCGTCGACCGATGGCGTCGAGCTCGGCGCGCTGCGCGCCGTCGAGCATACGGGCGAAGGGCCGGCCGAGCAGTCCGCGAAGCTGCTCTGTGAGGGCATCGATGCGATCGGGGTCGCCGATCAGACGCAGGGCTCCTGCGAACGCGCGCCCCTCCGGTGTCGACTGCATCACATCCTGGGCGCGCTGCAGATACTCGCGGAGCACTTCGCTCGTCGGTCTCTCGTCCCTGCGCAGGTGGGCGACGACGTCGCGTTGCATCGACCTGAGCGACTCGGCGACGCGCGTGAAATCGGCGGGCAGTTCGCGTGCCAGGTGCAGGACGTTCTCGGCCTCCTCGAGGAGCTCCTCATCGTCGGCAGGGTCGGCATGCCCGGTCTCCTGGATGCGAGCGATCTCTGCGTCGAGCAGATCGCGTTCGTCATACAGCCGCGCCAGCCGCCGGACCGGGTCGACTTCCGCGCTCACCGACAGGTGGTCGACCGCGTCGAGGAGGGTGCGCACGCGGGAGTTCGACACGCGCGTGCGCCCTCCGCCGGTGCGGCCGGATATCTCGAGTGCTGCGACGGCATGCGCAGACAGGCGGTAGACCTCGACGTCGTCGTCGATCTGCTGGATCAGCCAGCCGAGGCGCACCCAGTTCCGGCACACGTCCCGGCCGCTCCCGGACGGAAGCCGCCTGTCGTCGTCGTACCCCGCCGCTCGGAGTTCGTCGAGCACCTCGCCCAGCTCGGCGTGCGCATCCGCGACCGCGACAGACGCCCGGTCGGCGGTGAACAGAAGAGTGAGCGACGCGACCACGAACGGGGCGAACCGACCGTGCAGCAGATCGAGTGTCGGGGTGCTGAATGCGGTGACGGCACGCGCATACGCGGCCTCAGCCCTGGATCCAGTCACTCGAACGAGAATAGTCCGACCTCGGGCCCTCGCCTGTCACGCGCCGGTCCGTGGCGGGTCGCACGGCAGGGCGTCAACGGCGCGAGGTGCGCTCCCGGACTCCCGCGAGGAACAGCTCGTGAAAGCGCGTCTCGCCGTCGACCTCGGGGTGGAAGCTGGTGCCGATGAGTGTCCTCTGCCGCACGGCGACGATTCTGCCGTCCGGAAGCGAGGCGAGCACCTCGACCCGCTCGCCTGCGCGTTCGACGATCGGAGCTCGGATGAACGTCGCGTGCACAGGCACCTCACCGAGCGCCGGAACGTCGAGGTCCATCTCGAAGGACTCCGTCTGGCGTCCGAAGGCATTGCGGCGTACGGCGATGTCCAGGCCGCCGAATGACTGCTGTCCCTCGATGCCGTCGAGTACTTCATCGGCGAGAAGGATCAGCCCGGCGCACGTCCCGTACACGGGGAGCCCCGCAGCGATCGCGTCCCTGATCGGCTCCTGCATCCCGAATGTGCGCGACAGCTTGTCGATCACGCTGGACTCGCCGCCGGGGATGACGAGACCGTCGACAGACGCCAGCTCCTCCGGGCGGCGCACCAGCGCCACCTCGGCTCCGAGCCCCGCGAGCAGGGCGGCGTGCTCGCGCACGTCGCCCTGCAGCGCGAGGACGCCGACCCGTGGACTACCAGCCACGCTCGGCCAGGCGGTGCGGCGCGGGGAGGTCGGAGACGTTGATGCCGACCATGGCCTCGCCGAGTCCGCGTGAGACCTCGGCGATCACCTTGGCGTCATCGAAGAAGGTGGTCGCCTTGACGATCGCCTTGGCGCGCTCCGCCGGGTTGCCGGACTTGAAGATGCCCGAGCCCACGAAGACGCCGTCGGCGCCCAGCTGCATCATCATCGCTGCATCCGCGGGGGTCGCGACGCCACCCGCGACGAACAGCACGACGGGGAGTTTGCCGGTCTCGGCGATCTCGGCCACGAGCTCGTACGGCGCCTGCAGCTCTTTCGCCGCGACGAACAGCTCGTCCTTCGGAAGAGCCGTGAGAGCCGCGATCTCGCCACGGATCTTCCTGATGTGCTTCATCGCCTCGGAGACATCCCCCGTGCCGGCCTCACCCTTGGAGCGGATCATCGCCGCGCCCTCATTGATGCGGCGCAGCGCCTCACCGAGGTTGGTGGCACCGCAGACGAAGGGCACAGCGAAGCCGTGCTTGTCGATGTGGTTCACGTAGTCGGCGGGAGAGAGCACCTCGGACTCGTCGATGTAGTCGACGCCGAGCTCCTGCAGCACCTGCGCTTCGACGAAGTGGCCGATGCGTGCCTTCGCCATGACGGGGATCGACACCGACGCGATGATGCTGTCGATCATGTCGGGGTCGCTCATGCGCGAGACACCGCCCTGTGCGCGGATGTCGGCGGGAACCCGCTCGAGCGCCATGACGGCGACGGCGCCCGCGTCTTCGGCGATCTTGGCCTGATCGGCGGTGACCACGTCCATGATCACGCCGCCCTTGAGCATCTCGGCGAGACCGCGCTTGACGCGCGAGGATCCGGTGGTGGTCTGTTCGGTCATGAGAGCTCCTGTCGGGGAAGCACGATGTGCATGAGTGTGTCGAACGATGTCTCGTTTGATCTAGGCCAAACAGTAGCACTGTCCCGAACGACCTAGAATCGGTGGTGAGGACACATGAGCGACCAGATCACCGGAACGACCGCAGCGGACATCGCCGACAGCGTGCGCGGTCTGCGCGAGCGCGGTGTGCTGCGCGCCGGCAGTCCCCTCCCTCCCGTGCGGGAGCTCGCCACGACCCTCGGCGTCAATCGCAACACCGCGGTCGCCGCATACCGACAGCTCGCTCAGGCCGGGCTCGTGATCTCCCGAGGTCGCGCCGGCACGGTCATCGCCGGTCTCGAGTCGGTGGCCCAGGAGGGCTACGCCTCCGATACGGTGCTGCGCGACGTCGGGACAGGCAACCCTGACCCTCGGCTGATCCCCGATCCGTCGCCTGCGCTGGCCACGGTGGCCGGTCGTCCGGTGCTCTACGGCGAGCCCGTCATCGACCCGGGGCTGCAGGACTGGGCGCGCGAATGGATCGCGCATGATCTCGGTCACCTCGACTTCGGCATCACCGTCACGAGCGGCGCCGTCGACGCCGTCGAGCGACTGCTCGCGCAGGCGCTGATGCGCGACGATGCCGTCGCACTCGAGGATCCCTGCTTCCTGGCGAGCATCCACACGGTCCGACTCGGCGGGTATCGGGCCGTTCCCGTGCCGGTGGACGAACAGGGGATGACGGTCGAGGGGCTGCGCGCCGCCTTGGATGCCGGCGTGCGAGCGGTGATCTGCACCCCGCGCGCTCAGAACCCGACGGGGGCGAGTCTCACGGCCGCTCGTGCGGCGGAGCTGCGCGCCGTGCTCGCGGCTCATCCGTACGCGCTGATCATCGAGGACGATCACTTCTCGATGCTGTCGCAGCGTCCATACGAATCGCTGATCGGCCCGGACCACCGGCGGTTCGCGCTGGTGCGCTCGGTCTCGAAGTTCCTCGGGCCGGACATGTGCCTCGCCATCGCGGCGACGGATGCCACCACGGCAGAGCGCCTCGCCATGCGTCTGAGTCCCGGAACCACCTGGGTCAGCCACCTGCTGCAGCGTCTCACCCTCACTCAGCTGACCGACGAGTCGGTGCTCGCACGCATCGCCGACGCCCGCGAGCACTACGCGGCACGCAATTCGGCCTTCGCGTCGCGGCTGCGTGAGCATGGCCTCGACTCCCCCGCCACCGACGGTCTGAGCCTGTGGATCGAGTTGCCGAAGCCGGCGCGCATCGTCGCCGAACGCCTCATGCGTCGAGGCTGGCTCGCTCGAACCGGCGACGACTTCGCCCTCGACGAACGCGCCGATCCGTCGCGCCATCTGCGCCTCACAGTGCATGACCTGTCCGAAGACGACACTGCGACACTCGTCGCCGACCTCGTATCGGCCGCACGATGACCCACCGCCGCGGGAGCATTCCCGCTCTGAAAGAAAGGATCGGGGAATGAAGGTCCTCTCCATCCAGTCCGCCGTCGCGTACGGGCATGTCGGGAACTCCGCCGCGGTCTTCCCGTTGCAGCGCATCGGCGTCGAGGTTCTGCCGGTCTACACCGTGAACTTCTCCAATCACACCGGCTACGGCGCCTGGCGCGGTCCGCTCATCTCGCCGGACGACGTGCGCGAGGTCATCACGGGCATCGAGGAGCGCGGCGTGTTCGGCGAGATCGACGCGGTGCTGAGCGGTTACCAGGGCGGCGAGGGCATCGGCGATGTGATCATCGACGCCGTGGCGCGCGTCAAGGCCGCCAATCCCGCCGCCGTGTACGCCTGCGATCCGGTGATGGGCAACGCGAAGTCAGGGTGCTTCGTCGCCCCGGCCATCCCGATCCTGCTGCGCGAGAAGGTCGTGCCGGCTGCCGACATCATCACTCCGAACCAGTTCGAGCTCGGGTTCCTGACCGGCACAGAGCCCGACACGCTCGAGTCCACCCTGGCCTCGGTCGACCTGGCCATGGCGATGGGACCGAGCACGGTGCTGGTCACGAGCGTCGAGCGACCGGACCGAGAGGACGACACGATCGAGATGCTCGTGGCCGACGCCGCAGGAGCCTGGATCGTGCAGACGCCTCGGCTTCCGATGAAGGCGAACGGCTCGGGCGATGTCACCGCGGCGCTCTTCACGGCCCACTATGTCGGATCCGGTGACGCGAAGACGGCGCTCGAGCGCACCGCGTCCAGCGTGTTCGACCTGCTCGCCGCGACCCTCGAGTCGGGTGCGCGCGAGCTGCAGCTCGTCGAAGCGCAGGAGTTCTACGCGAACCCTCGGATGCAGTTCACGGCACGCCAGGTGCGCTGACCCGCGATTCCGAGCCGTGGCCTACGCCGTCGTCGGCCAGGCGTTCGCCACGGCTTCGCGCACCTCGCCGAGCAGCTGGGGCAGGGCCTTGGTCTTGGCGATGATCGGGAAGAAGTTGGCGTCCGACGTCCACCGCGGCACGATGTGCTGGTGCAGGTGGCCGTCGACTCCGGCACCGGCGACGGCACCCTGATTCATCCCGATGTTGAAGCCGTCGCAGCGCGAGACCTCGCGGAGCACGCGCATGCCGATCTGGGTCAGTGCCCCGATCTCGGCGACCTCCTCGGGTGTCGCCTGGTCGTAGGTGCCGATGTGGCGGTACGGGCACACCAGCAGGTGTCCGGAGTTGTACGGGAAAAGGTTGAGCAGCACATAGGCCGTCTCCCCCCGGGCGACGATCAGCCGCTCGGCATCCGGGAACTTCGGAGCCTCGCAGAACGGGCACTCCTCGCGCAGTGGCTCAGGACCAGCCTGGATGTAGGCCATCCGGTGCGGCGTCCAGAGCCGCTGGAACTCGTCGGGGACGCCCGCGAACTCGCCGGCGTCCTCCCACGACTCCGAGGACGTCACGCCAGGTCCCCTGCTGTCTGCACGAGAGTGTGTGCATCGATCGCTGCGCGGATGCGCGCTACTGCATCGGTGATCGGCACGCCGTTCTCCTGCGTGCCGTCGCGGTAGCGGAACGAGACGGTGCCCGCGTCGCGATCCTTCTCGCCCGCGATCAGCAGCAGCGGGACCTTGCCGGTCGTGTGCGTGCGGATCTTCTTCTGCATCCGGTCGTCGGAGGCGTCGAGCTCGGCGCGCACGCCCTGCGTGCGCAGCGTCTGGACGATCTCGCCCAGGTAGTCGGCGAACTCGTCGGCGACGGGGATCCCCACGACCTGCACGGGCGACAGCCACACCGGGAAGTCGCCGGCGTAGTGCTCGAGGAGGATCGCGAAGAACCGCTCGATCGAGCCGAACAGCGCACGGTGGATCATGATCGGACGCTTCTTCTGGCCGTCCTTGTCCATGTACTCGAGCTCGAAGCGCTCGGGCAGGTTAGGGTCGACCTGCACGGTCGACAGCTGCCAGGTGCGGCCGATCGCATCACGCGTCTTGAGGTCGATCTTCGGTCCGTAGAACGCGGCCTCGCCGGGGACTTCGGTGAGCTTCAGGCCGGATGCCACGGCGACCCGGCGGAGAGCATCGGTCGACGATTCCCAGAACTCGTCCGAGCCGATCCACTTGGACTTCTCGTCATCCTTCATCGACAGCTCGAGCTCGAAGTCGGTGAGACCGAAGTCGCGCAGCATCGACAGGATGAACTCCAGGACCTTCGCGACCTCGCCCTCGAGCTGATCGGGGGTGACGAACAGGTGCGAGTCATCCTGAGTGAAGCCGCGCACTCGGGTGAGGCCGTGCAGCGCACCGGAGAGCTCGTTGCGATAGACGGTGCCGTTCTCGGCGAACCGCAGGGGCAGATCACGGTAGCTGCGCGCGCGCTCCTTATAGATCAGGATGTGCATCGGGCAGTTCATGGGCTTCAGGTAGTAGTCCTGGCCCTGCTTCGTGATGTTGCCCTCGTCGTCGCGCTCCTCGTCCATGACGATCGGCGGGTACATGCCCTCCTTGTACGTCACGAGGTGGTTCGAGGTGAGGAAGAGGTCTTCCTTCGAGATGTGCGGGGTGTACACGTAGGTGTAGCCGCCCTCGATGTGGCGCCTGCGAGCGTGCTGCTCCATCTCGCCGCGGACGATGCCGCCACGGGGGTGCCAGACCGACAGACCCGAACCGATCTCCTCGGGGAACGAGAAGAGGTCGAGCTCCTTGCCGAGACGGCGGTGGTCGCGCTTGGCGGCCTCCTCGAGGCGGTGCTGGTACTCACGCAGCTCGTCCTTCGACGGCCAGGCGGTGCCGTAGATCCGCTGCAGCTGCGGGTTCTTCTCGCTGCCCCGCCAGTACGCGGCGGCGATGCGGGTCAGATCCCAGCCGTTACCGATCATGCGGGTGTTGGGCAGGTGCGGCCCGCGGCAGAGGTCCTTCCAGACGACCTCGCCGTCGCGGGTCGTGTTGTCGTAGATCGTCAGCTCGCCCTCGCCGACCTCGACGGAGGCGCCCTCGGCGGCTTCCTTGCCGCCCTTGAGACCGATGAGCTCGAGCTTGAACGGCTCGTCGGCCAGCTCTGCCCGCGCCTCGTCGTCCGTGACGACACGACGCACGAAGCGCTGCCCCTCACGGACGATGCGCTGCATCTCCTTCGTGATGGCCTTGATGTCCTCGGGCGTGAACGGGGTGTCGACGCCGAAGTCGTAGTAGAAGCCGTCGGTGATGGGCGGCCCGATGCCCAGGTTCGCCTGCGGGTTGATCCGCTGCACCGCCTGCGCGAGCACGTGCGCGGCCGAGTGACGCAGGATGTTCAGCCCGTCGGGACTGTCGATCGTGACCGGCTCGACCTCGTCGGCATCCGTCACTGTCGCGGCGAGGTCCTTGAGGGTCCCGTTGACGCGCATGGCGACGACTGAACGGTCAGAGAACAGGGCGAAGCCGTCTTTCGGCTGAGCATTTTCAGGCACTGCACACTCCATCTGGGTCTGGATCTAGGCTACTCGCATGCCCGGGGGCCGCTGACCGCTACGACGCCACCTCAGACTCGGTGTTCGCCGCCGTGGGAGCGAGGATGATGATCGCCGCGCCGACGAGCGCGATCGCCGAGCCGACCCAGTCCCAGACGGTCGGCTTGAAGCCGTCGACGATGATGCCCCACGCGAGCGATCCGGCGATGAACACCCCGCCGTACGAGGCGAGCACACGTCCGAAGTTCGCGTCAGGCTGGAGCGCCGCGATGAACCCGTACGCACCGAGAGCCATCACGCCGAGCACAGCGAAGACCCAGCCACGGTTCTCCTTCACGGCCTGCCAGATCAGCCACGCGCCGCCGATCTCGGCGACGGCGGCGAGCACGAAGAGGATGCTGATGCGCAGGACGGTCATGCACTCAGTGTGGCAAAGGCCGCCACTTGGGCGGGCAGACCTGCCGCGACGCGCCCGGGCGACACCCGTGAGCTCCGATTCCGCCGGGGTAGCGTGAGCGGATGATCAGACCACTGGCGCGCTGGATCCTCGCACTCGCCCTGGGTGCGATCGGCATCGTCCACTTCACGAGCACCCGCGGTTTCCGCGTCGTCGTGCCTGACTGGGCGACTCGGGCCACTCGTCTCGACAAGGAGGCGATCATCATCGCGTCGGGCGCCGCGGAGGTCGCCCTCGCCGCCGGGCTGCTCCTGCTGCCGAACGAGAGACGGCGTGTCGGAATCGCCACCGCCGCGTTCTTCGTCGCCGTGTTCCCGGGAAACGTGCACCAGTGGCGCACTCACCGGTCCACCCCGGGGCTCGACACCGAGGCGCGGCGTCTCGGACGACTCTTCCTCCAGCCTCTTCTCGTCGTCTGGGCGCTGTGGGCGACGACTGAGCCGGCTCGACCGCGGATGCGCGCGGTGCCTCGTATCCGCTGAGCAGCCGGCAGCGCAAGCCCGCCCACTCGTTCCGTCCACCCCGTCAGAATGGAGCCATGGCCTCTCCCTCGCTCGTCTGGCTCCGCGACGACCTTCGACTCGCCGACAATCCGGCGCTCAGGGCGGCGATCGATCGCGGTGAACCACTGGTCGTGCTGTTCGTCCTCGACGAGGAGTCCCCCGGCATCCGACCGCTCGGCGGAGCCGCACGCTGGTGGCTCCACCACTCCCTCGCGTCCTTGGACGATGCGCTGCGGGAACTCGGCGCCACTCTGACGCTGCGTCGAGGTCCTGCCGAACGCATCGTCCGCGAGACCGTTGCAGACTCCGGCGCGACTGCCGTGTTCTGGAACCGGCGATACGGGGGCGCCGAACGCGAGGTCGACACAGCGCTCAAAGCGGCGCTGCGCGCGGACGGCCACGAGGTCACGTCGTTCCAGGCGTCGCTGCTGCACGAACCGTGGACGGTGAAGACCGGCGGCGGCACCCACTTCTCGGTGTTCACGCCGTTCTGGCGGGCATGTCTCTCCCTCCCCACGCCGCGAGTGCCCCTCCCCGCGCCCCGGAGTGTCGCTGGCGTGCCCCGACCCCCGGCGTCCGACGATCTCGTCGACTGGGATCTGCTGCCGACCCGCCCCGACTGGGCGGGCGGACTCCGCGACGCCTGGGAGCCCGGTGAGCCGGCGGCCAGAGCTCGGCTGCGTACGTTCCTGCATGACGACATCGGCTCGTACGATCGCGCGCGGGATGAGCCGTCGGCGGGCGCGACGTCACTGCTGTCACCGCGTCTGCGGTGGGGCGAGCTGAGCCCGTTCACCGTGTGGCACGCGGCGGTGGAGGCAGATGGCGCGGCCGGGTTCCTCTCGGAGTTGGACTGGCGCGAATTCGCCTGGCACACGACGTTCCACGCACCGGACATCGCCACGAAGAACCTCCGTCGTCAGTACGACGCCTTCCCCTGGCCGCGGCTCAAGCCGTCGGAACTCGAGGCGTGGCAGCGCGGCGATACCGGGATCCCGCTCGTCGATGCGGGGATGCGCGAACTGTGGCACACGGGTTTCATGCACAACCGGGTGCGCATGGTGACGGCCTCGTTCCTCGTGAAGAACCTGCTCATCGACTGGCGGCGCGGCGAGGAGTGGTTCTGGGACACCCTGGTCGACGCCGACGGCGCGAGCAACCCGTTCAACTGGCAGTGGGTGGCAGGATCCGGCGCCGACGCCGCCCCGTACTTCCGGGTGTTCAACCCCGAGCTGCAGGCGAAGAAGTTCGACCCGCACGGCCTGTACATCTCGGAGTGGGCGTCGGATGCCCCGACAGAGCCGATCGTCGATCTCGCCGCCACCCGCAAAGCGGCGCTCGCAGCGTACGAGGTCGTCAAGCGGTCGTCCCCGGTCTCGGGGTGACCGCCGCCGGTGACGGCTGCGCCCCGTCATGGGACAACAAAAAACCCCCGGAGAACCGGGGGTTTTGTCTGTGCGCGATACTGGGATCGAACCAGTGACCTCTTCCGTGTCAGGGAAGCGCGCTACCGCTGCGCCAATCGCGCCCGTTGGGGCTATTCAGTTACTGAGAGGTGGCGACGGGATTCGAACCCGTGTAAACGGCTTTGCAGGCCGGTGCCTAGCCGCTCGGCCACGCCACCGTGTGGATTGACCCCACGTGCCGAAGGCCTTCCGAAGAAGGCCCCTGCACTTGAGCGGATGACGAGACTCGAACTCGCGACCCCAACCTTGGCAAGGTTGTGCGCTACCAACTGCGCTACATCCGCGTTGTTCCCGGTTGTTGTCCCGGGCACTTATGAAACATTAGCCGATGATCGGCGACTGTCCAAACCGAAACCGAATCTCGCGCGTGTCTCGCAGGGTGGTCAACTTGGCCTCCGACGGTCGGGTAGTATCGGTTGACGTACCCCGCAGGTATGGGCGATTGGCGCAGTTGGTAGCGCGCTTCCTTCACACGGAAGAGGTCATCGGTTCGAGTCCGGTATCGCCCACCACAGAACCCCGCGCATCTGAGATGCCGCGGGGTTTGCTCATGGCGCGAGGGCGCGGGAGCCAGCGCCGATCTTCCGATTGCTAGCGTTGCGGCATGCCCACCCTGCTCGACGACTTCCTCTCCGGAGATCGCGGACGCGTGATGCACGCGGTGTGGGAGACGATCCGCTCGCGGGATGCCGCGACTCTCGACCCCCTCGTCGCCGCGCTTCCGCAGCTCCGGCGCGAGGCGACGAGGCTCGATCTGGGCGGGATGATCTATTCGAACAACGCCCATCTGGCGCACGCGCTCACCAAACTCGAACAGTATCGCGACAGGGAGTGCTGGTGCGCCGCTTACCCCGGGCTGCTCACGAATGACCCCGAGAAGGAACAGGCGCTCGGCCACGTCAGCATCCTCTCGACGAGTGATCCTGGCTGGTCGATGACCTATGTCACCGAATGCGCCGTGTGCGGGAGGCTGTTCGATGTCGAGCAGGGGGACCATCACTTCATGTGGTGGAGATGGGTGCCGCGCGGGGTGAAGAGAAGTCGCGGAGAGGTCTGACGTCGGTGGCCGGCGGTAGCGTTCCGACCATGCCGCGCACTCCGCTCCCGAGCCCTTGTCCGCTCTGCGGCCATGGAGACGCGGTGCGCGTGACCACCGCGCTGCTGTGCGACTGGTGCGGGTGGCGTTACGGCGACTCCCCCGACCCCGACCTCCCCCGCCCGGTGGTCGAGGTGGTCTACTACATCCGCTACGACCGTCGGGTGAAGATCGGCACCAGTCGCCGGCCGCGTCACCGACTCGCGAGCATCCGCCACGACGAGCTCCTCGCGTTCGAGCCGGGTGGCCGTGCGGTGGAGCAATCGAGACACCGCGAGTTCGCCGACATCCGGGAGGGCGGCGAATGGTTCACCCTCACCCCGTCTCTCGCGGCCCACATCGACGGACTGCGCACGCTGGACGACCCCTGGCAGCTCTACGCGCGCTGGGTGGCGGCGGCATTGCAGAACTGAAGCCCCGCACAGGGCCGACGTTCCGTGCGGGGCTTCAGAGTTCGTACGCCATCAAACGCGAGCGGTGGCCTTGACCTTCGCGGGCTGCGGCTGCGAGAACAGCACGACCACGATCACGGCGACGCCGACGACCACGTGCGGCACCCAGACGTTCGGCGCCTCCGTCGAGAAGCCGAAGATCCACGGCGACAGCGCGAGGAACAGGCTCGCGACGATGTCGAACACGAGGTGGACGGGCATCGGGATGACGCCGAACGGCCCCCATTCGTACTTCGTGAAGAGGCTGTAGACGATGAGCCCGATTCCGAGCACGATCGGGATGATCACGGCGGGGCCGCCCATGCTCGCGAAGCCGAAGAGCCACGGAGCGGCGATCAGCGCCACTCCGACGATGTAGTCGAGAATTCCATGGACCTTGGTGGGGATGAAACGCATGATTCCTCCTGTGGTGTCGTCGCATCCTGCGACTCACAGACTGTTCGCAGCCGTTCGTCGAACGGATTGCGACCGGGTCACACGGGTCGGGGCTTCAGGCGGTCGCCCAGCCGTATCGTCGAGCCAGAGCCGAAGCGACCTCCCCGTAGCGCGATCGGTCGAGCACCGCGGCCTCACGGCGCAGTCCGCTCTCGTGCACGCTGTACAGCAGCTCGATGTCGACCCAGGACTCCCGTCCCTGCGCGTCCCAGCCGCCGGATCCGATCGACAGGTAGTCGCGGTCGCCGTCGTGCGCCTTGCTCGTCATCCGCACCGCATAGACACGTTCTGCGGATTCGCGCCCGATCACGAGCACCGGCCGATCCTTGCCTCGACCGTCGTTCTCCTCGTAGGGCACCCAGGTCCAGATGATCTCACCCGCGTCAGGGGCGCCGTCCCGGTCGGGCGCGTAGCCGATGCGGAGGTCATCGATCCGGTCGGGGTCGACCCGCCGTGTCTCGGTGCCGCGCGACGCCGCTCTCGACGCCCCTGAGGCGGAGCGGACCTCCTCGGAGGTGCGCAGACGCGAGACCGGGCGTCTCGGACGAGTTTTCGTCCGAGACGCCCGGTCAGATCCCAGTGCTGTGAAGAGGATCTCCGCGAGTCGTGCCAGGATGCCGTTGGTGTTGCTCACACGGTCACCCTAACGGCAGTTCAGGCGTCGGCCAGCGCGTAGCCCTCCTCGCCGTGGACGACCTGGTCGACACCGGCGATCTCGTCTTCGCTCGTGATGCGGAAGCCGATCGTCTTCTCGATCGCGAAGCCGATGATGAAGGCGACGACGAAGGAGTAGATCAGCACACCGAGCGCTGCGATCGCCTGGACGGCGAGCTGACGTGCGTCGCCTCCGACGAACAGACCGGTCTCGGTGGCGAAGAAGCCGAGGTACAGCGTTCCGATGAGGCCACCCACCAGGTGGATGCCGACCACGTCGAGCGAGTCATCGAAGCCGAGACGGAACTTCATCTCGACCGCCAGGGCGCAGACGATACCGGCGACGGCACCGAGCAGCAGCGACCATCCGGGCGTCAGGTTCGCGCAGGCCGGGGTGATGGCGACGAGACCGGCGACCGCGCCGGACGCTGCACCGACCGAGGTTGCCTTGCCGTCCTTGATGCGCTCGATGAGGATCCAGCCGAGGATCGCGGCCGCCGTGGCGCCGAGGGTGTTCAGGCCGATGAGTCCGACGCCGCCCATGTCCTCTGCGAGCCACTCGGCGCCGGCGTTGAAGCCGAACCAGCCGAACCACAGCAGCGCTGCGCCGAGGAGCGTCAGCGGCACGTTGTGCGGCTTGAGGATGCCCTTCTGGAAGCCGATGCGCTTGCCGAGGACGATCGCGAGGGCGAGAGCCGCGGCGCCGGCGTTGATGTGCACCGCGGTACCACCGGCGTAGTCGATGACGCCGATGCCGCTGTCCTCACCGAACAGCGTGGTGCCGAGGTTCATGATCCAGCCGCCGCCCCAGACCCATGCGGCTACGGGGAAGTATCCGACGGTGGCGAAGACACCGGCGAAGATGAGCCAGCTGCCGAACTTCGCGCGGTCGGCGATGGCGCCCGAGATGAGCGCGACGGTGATGATCGCGAAGGTCGCGCCGTAGGCGACTCCGAGAAGTGCGACGTTCGAGCCCTCACCGGCCGCGAGGCTCGAGAGACCGAAGTCGGCGAAGGGGTTGCCGGCGAATGCCGTCGGGCTGTCGACCGCGCTCATCGAGAATCCGAAGAGGATCCAGAGGACGGCGACGAGACCGATCGAGCCGAAGCTCATCATCATCATGCTGACGACGCTCTTGGCCTTGACGAGACCGCCGTAGAAGAAGGCGACGCCGGGCGTCATGAGCAGTACGAGGGCGGTCGCGGTGATCGCCCAGGAGATGTTGCCTGGAGCATCCATAGTCAAACCTCACATTCGGGAAACTGAGAGCTTCAGTGTGACGAGGCCCGATTTCCGGAATGCGTGAGGTTTGTTGCGGTGGCGTTACAGAGACGCCGCGTGTGTGAACACTGCGTTACGCGACACTGCGATCCGCGTGTGTAAGTGCATTGAGTCTGGAGACAGCGCGCAGATATTTCTTGCGATATCCCCCGTTCAGCATCTCTTCTGCGAAGACCTGGTCGAGGCTCACACCGGTGGCGACGATCGGGATCTGCGCGTCGTACACGCGGTCGACGAACGCGACGAAGCGCAGAGCCTCCGACTGATCGGTCAGGACCCGCACATCCCGCAGGCCCACGAGATCCAGCTCGGCGATGATCCGCAGATACCGCGAGGGGTGCACCCGGGCCAGGTGACGGATGACGTCGGCGAAGGAATCGTCGGACGCGTTTCCGTGCCCCGCCCCCTCGTCGATCGCGCGGGCATAGGAATCGTCGTCGCTCACGACGGCGTGCCCGTCGAGCGCCCGCTGGCGGAAGTCGACACCGTCGATGCGGATCGTCTGGAAGCTGTCGGACATCGCGTGGATCTCTCGGAGGAAGTCCTGTGCGGCGAAGCGGCCCTCACCCAGTGCGTTCGGCGGAGTGTTCGAGGTCGCCGCGAGCTTGGTGCCGGTGGGAACCAGCTCACCGATGAGCCGAGTCATGACCATGGTGTCGCCCGGGTCATCGAGTTCGAACTCGTCGATGCACAGCAGGTCTGCACCCTTGAGCAGGTCGACGGTGTTCTTGTAGCCGAGCGCGCCGACCAGAGCCGTGTACTCGATGAACGAGCCGAAGTACTTCCTGCGCGCGGGCATCGCGTGATAGATCGACGCCAGCAGGTGGGTCTTGCCGACGCCGAATCCGCCGTCGAGATAGACGCCCGGCTTCGTCTCCGGCTCCTTCTTGGCTCGGCTGAAGAATCCGCCCCGCTTGAGCGGAGCACCGCGTCCGGCGAACCGGATGAGCGTCTCCTTGGCGTCCTCCTGCGAGGGGTAGGCCGCATCGGCACGATAGCTCTCGAACGTCGCACCGTCGAACTGCGGCGGCGGCACGAGGCTGGCCAGCATCTCGGGACCGGTGACGGTCGGCTGTCGATCTGTCAGGTGCACGATGCCCGTGCGGCTGGGCGTGTCGGTCATCACGGTCCTGTGTCGGGGGCGCACCTGTGTCGAAGTCTTACGAATCGGGTGCAGGGCGCACGGCGTGGATCTATCGTCGAAGTATCGGCTCCACATTACGCCGTCGTCCCCTGCATCATCGCCGCTCACCGTCTGAGGAGATCCCTGTGGCCATCGAGTTCGACACCACTTCGTCAAAGTTCGCCGAGTACGCCGAGCCCGGCCGTCTCGTGAGCACCGAGTGGCTGGCCGAGCGCCTCGGCACACCGGGCCTGGTCGTCGTCGAATCCGATGAGGACGTGCTGCTGTACGAGACGGGCCACATCCCCGGGGCCGTGAAGGTCGACTGGCACACCGAGCTCAACGATCCCGTCGTGCGCGACTATGTCGACGGCGAGGGCTTCGCGAAGCTGCTCAGCTCCAAGGGGATCTCCCGCGACGACACCGTCGTGATCTACGGCGACAAGAACAACTGGTGGGCCGCCTACGCGCTCTGGGTCTTCTCGCTCTTCGGCCACGAGGACGTTCGGCTGCTCGACGGCGGACGCGATCGCTGGATCTCCGAGGGCCGCGAGATCACCCGGGACGCCCCGCAGATCACGCCGACGGAGTATCCCGTGGTCGAACGCGACGATTCGGAGATCCGCGCATACAAGGAGGATGTCCTCGCTCACATCGGCAGCCCGCTGATCGATGTGCGCTCTCCCGAGGAGTACAGCGGTGAGCGCACCACCGCACCGGCCTACCCCGAAGAGGGAGCCCTGCGCGCGGGGCACATCCCCACCGCCCAGAGCGTGCCGTGGGCGAAGGCCGTGGCTGAGGACGGCGGCTTCCGGTCGCGGGCCGAACTCGACGCGATCTATCGTGACGGGGCCGGACTCGCCGATGGCGACGAGGTCGTCGCGTACTGCCGCATCGGAGAGCGCTCGAGCCACACGTGGTTCGTCCTCAAGCACCTGCTCGGATTCGAGAACGTCCGCAACTACGACGGCTCGTGGACCGAGTGGGGCAGCGCGGTGCGGGTCCCGATCGTGACCGGCGCGGAGCCCGGATCCCTCTGATCGTGGGAGAATGACAGGGATGAGCACCACGCACGTTCCTGACACCCTCGCCGAGATCCGCGACGGATTCCTCGAGACCCCCGAGGCGGATCGACTGCTGCTCCTGCTGGAGTACTCGGACGAGCTGCCGGAGGTCTCCGAAGAGGTCGCGAATCACCCCGAGATGTGCGAGCGCGTCGCGGAGTGCCAGTCACCGGTCTACATCTACGTCGAGGTCGCCGACGGAATCGTGACCATGCACGCCACCGCCCCGCCCGAGGCGCCGACCACGCGCGGATTCGCGAGCATCCTCGTGCAGGGCATCTCCGGCCTCACCCCTGACGAGGTTCTCGCGATCCCCGACGACTATCCGCAGTCGATCGGTCTCACCCGCGCGGTGTCGCCGCTGCGCATCGGCGGCATGACCGGCATGCTGATGCGCGCCAAGAAGCAGGTCATGCAGAAGCGCTGAACCCCTGCGCTGCGAGCCATCCGGTGATGGCATCGCTCCACCCTGCCTGGTCGTAGTTCCAGATCTTGGTGTGCCGGGCGACCGTGAAGCGGGGCATCGTGACCAGGTCGGGTCTGGCCTGCTCGAGTGCGTGCGATGCATCGGCGGGCACGAATCCGTCGTCGTCGCTGTGCAGGATGAGGATGGGCACCGACAGCTCGTCGGCGCGCGACACCATGTCCAGGCTGTCGAACGGGATCGCGTTCTCCGCGCCGCTGAGCCGCGCGGTGAACGGGACGGACAGTGCGCCCATCGCGAGGTCCGGCAGCGGTGCGTGCATGCCGGACTCGCGCGCTTGGAATCGCAGCACGCTGCGCCAGTCGATCACCGGCGACTCGAGGATGAGACCGACGATGCGGTCGCGGTTGCCCGAGTTCAGGGCGGTCTGCATCGCGACCGCTCCGCCCATCGACCATCCCATCAGGATCACTCGATCGGCGCCGTGTCGGAGCGCATACGACACCGCCGCATCGACGTCGCGCCACTCCGAAGCCCCCAGAGCGTACGCACCGCTTCGGCTGCGCGGCGCCTCACCGTCGTTGCGGTATGAGACGACGAGGTTCGGGAAGCCCGCGGCATGCAGCACGGGGACGGCACGAAGGCACTCGGCTCGGGTGACCCCTCGTCCGTGGACCTGGATCACCCACGTCGAGGAGTCGGCCGGGAACAGCCAGGCGGGGCATGGCCCGGCCGGGGAACCGATGAGCACGTTCTGCGAGGGCAGGTGGAGCTCGCCGGGAGTGGAGTAGTACCAACCGCTGAACGCCGCGCTCCTGTCGACGCGGGCGCCCGGTTCGATCTGCGTCAGCAGCTTGCGCCTCACGGTGGTGGCATCAGCGCTCAGCACCGCGCCGAGCTTGACGTAGCCATACGTTCCCGAGGTGAAGAGTCCGTATCGACCCGGGAGCTCGGTGTCCCGCGTCCGGGTGAGCTCGATCGTCTGCGCCCCGGTGTCGACGGCGAGGATCTCGACGTTCGCCGGTCGCTTCGCCGGCATGACGACCCGACGGGCGACGCTGAAGACGAGCAGAGCCAGCGCCGTCCCCAGAGCGAGCAGAGCAGGGACAAGGAGTGCAACGGCGTGCCTGAGACTCTTCATCGCTTCCTGACTCTAGCCTGTTGCCGTGACCGCACACCCCGATGCCGGGACGATCTTCGACGCCGCCGTGGCTGAACTGCGCGACATCGCCTTCCGCTCAGACATCACCATCCGCGAGATAGCGACGCCGCAGGGCCTCGCTCCGCACGCCCTCGCCCTCGCAGCCGACGTCCGCCCGGACGACGGCGGAGAGTCGGCATACGGGACGGGACGTTTCGTTCTGCTGCATGATCCCGACAACCCGGCCGCATGGGACGGCGACTGGCGGATCGTGATCTTCGCCCAGGCGCCGCTCGAGACCGAGATCGGCACCGACCCCCTGCTCGCCGACGTCACGTGGTCCTGGCTCGTCGATGCACTCGACTCGAGAGGCGCCGGCTACCACTCCGCGTCGGGCACGTCGACCAAGACCCTGTCGAAGGGGTTCGGCGGACTCGCCGACGAAGGAGACGGCGCACAGATAGAGTTGAGGGCGTCCTGGACACCCGAGGGCCCCTTCACACCCCATGTCGAGGCCTGGGTCGAACTGGTCGGGATGCTGGCGGGTCTTCCGCCCGGTTCCGAGGGCATCGCCGTTATCGGCGCGCGAAAGGCAGCACGTGACTGAATACTCCGTGATCTCCGACGTCTCGGAGTTCCACGCGGCATGCGCCGCACTGGCCGCAGGAACTGGGCCTGTCGCCGTGGACGTCGAGAGGGCATCCGGATTCCGCTACTCCCAGCGCGCCTATCTCGTGCAGGTGTTCCGCCGCGACGCGGGGGTCTTCCTGTTCGACCCTCCCGCTCTCGGCGACTTCAGCCCTCTGCAGCAGGCCATCGGCGACGCCCTGTGGGTGTTCCACGCCGCCAGCCAGGATCTTCCGTCTCTGCGCGAACTCGATCTGCTCCCCCACACGATCTTCGACACGGAGCTCGCATCGCGACTGCTGGGTCATGACCGAGTCGGACTCGCCGCGGTCGTCGAGAACACGCTCGGCATCACGCTCAAGAAGGAGCACTCCGCGGCGGACTGGTCGACCAGACCCCTTCCCGCTGCATGGCTCGAGTACGCGGCACTCGATGTGCTGCACCTCATCGACGTCTACGAGGCTCTGGAGGCGGAGCTCGAGGAGCAGGGGAAGACCGAGTACGCGGCCGAGGAGTTCGCCGCCACGCTCGCCCGACTGCCGAAGCCTCCTCGCGAAGACCCCTGGCGACGACTCAGCGGACTGCACCAGGTGCGCGGCGCGCGGAACCTCGCGGTCGCTCGCTCGCTGTGGCAGGCTCGCGAGAGCTTCGCCCAGGATCAGGACGTCTCTCCCGGCCGTCTGGTGCCGGACCGATCGCTCATCGCGGCCGTGCTGGCGAACCCGCAGAGCAAGCAGGCGCTCGCGGGGATCAAGGAGTTCCAGGGCCGAGCGAGCCGCACCCAGCTCGACCGCTGGTGGCAGGCGATGGTCGACGGACGTGCCACGGAGGAGCTTCCCCGGGAGCGGGTTCCCAGCGATACGCTGCCGCCGCCGCGAGCCTGGTCCGATCGCAATCCGGAGGCCGACGCGCGACTCAAAGCCGCCCGCCCGGTCGTCGAGGCCACGGCCGAGGAACTCGGGATGCCGACCGAGAACCTGCTCACCCCCGATCACCTGCGCCGTGTGGCGTGGGATGTACCGGGAACGACGCCCGAGGCCATCGGCGAGGCACTCGCCGCGCTGGGTGCCCGCCCGTGGCAGATTGCACAGACTGCACAGAAGATCGCGGACGCCTTTGTAGAGGCGACGCAAACGCCCGACGAGGCGTCCGCACCGGCTTCGTAGGTTCGATCCAACCGATTCCTCCCCGTTTCCGGCCCTCCATAGACTGAGGCCACCGCACAAACTTGGAGGCAGAGTGGCCGAGATCTCGGACGTCTTCTTCGTCGATGGAGTGCGCACCCCCTTCGGGCGCGCCGGCGAAAAAGGCATGTACTGGAACACCCGCGCTGATGACCTCGCCGTCAAGGCGACCATCGGCCTGATGGAGCGGAACGCAGCCGTTCCGGCCGACCGCATCGACGACGTCGCCATCGCCGCGACCAGCCAGACCGGAGACCAGGGCCTGACCCTCGGGCGCTCCGTGGCGATCCTCGCAGGACTCCCGCAGACGGTGCCCGGACTCGCCGTCGAGCGCATGTGCGCGGGAGCGATGACGAGCGTCACCACGATGGGAGCATCGATCGGGGTCGGCATGTACGACTTCGCGCTCGCCGGCGGGGTCGAGCACATGGGTCACCACCCGATCGGCGGCAACGCCGACCCCAACCCGCGATTCGTCGCGGAGCGCATGGTCGACCCCGGCGCTCTGAACATGGGTGTCACGGCCGAGCGCATCTTCGATCGCTTCCCGCACCTCACCAAGGAGCGCTCAGATCGATTCGGCATGCTCAGCCAGCACAAGGTGCAGGCGGCGTACGACGCGGGCAAGATCCAGCCGGATCTCGTGCCCGTCGCGACCAAGACCGCCGACGGCGCATGGGGCCTGGCGACGGAGGACGAAGGTCGTCGTCCGCAGACCACCATGGAGGACCTCGCGGCCCTCAAGACTCCTTTCCGCCCGCACGGCCGTGTGACCGCCGGAACCTCGTCGCCCCTCACAGACGGCGCCACGATGTCACTGCTCGCCGGAGGCGGCGCGGTCAAGGAGTTCGGTCTCGCGCCGAAGATGCGCATGGTCTCGTTCGCCTTCGCAGGCGTGCAGCCGGAGATCATGGGAATCGGCCCGATTCCCTCGACCGAGAAGGCCCTGAAGAAGGCCGGACTCACGATCGCCGACATCGGCCTGTTCGAGCTCAACGAAGCCTTCGCCATCCAGGTGATCTCGCTGCTCGACCACTTCGGCATCGCCGACGATGACCCCCGCGTCAACCAGTGGGGCGGCGCGATCGCGCTGGGCCACCCGCTCGCGGCATCCGGCGTGCGTCTGATGATCCAGCTCGCGGCGCAGTTCGCCGAGCGACCCGATGTGCGCTACGGCCTGACGGCCATGTGCGTCGGTCTCGGACAGGGCGGCTCGGTCATCTGGGAGAACCCGCACTTCGACGGCAAGAAGAGGAAGTAAGCCTGATGGCCCACTCGATTTCCGAGCAGTACGCGAACGTGGACTTCTCCCCCATCCAGGCGCTCACCGACGGCGAGGTGATCACGCACTCCCCCGTGCGTGACATCCGTCTCGCGTCGGGCAAGGTGCTCGCACTGATCACCCTCGACAACGGACGCGACCACACGCGTCCGAACACTCTGGGGCCGGCGACGCTCACCGCCCTCGGTGAGACGCTGGACGGCCTGGCCGCTCGTGCGTCAGCCGGCGAGATCCAGGCGGTCGGCATCACCGGCAAGCAGTACATCCTGGCCGCCGGCGCCGATCTCTCCGACATCAGCAAGGTCGGGTCGCGGGACAACGCTCGCCTGATCGCGCAGCTCGGCCACAAGGTGCTCGGAAAGTTCGGGGAGCTCGGCGTTCCGTCGTTCGCCTTCGTGAACGGACTCGCACTCGGAGGCGGACTCGAGATCGCACTCAACTCGACCTACCGCACGGTCGACGCCTCCGCCGCGGCGATCGCACTCCCCGAGGTCTTCCTCGGCATCATCCCCGGCTGGGGCGGCGCCTACCTGCTGCCCAACCTGATCGGGATCGAGAACGCCCTCGAGGTGGTCATCTCGAACCCGCTCAAGCAGAACCGGATGCTGAAGCCGCAGCAGGCGTTCGACCTCGGCATCGTCGACGCGATCTTCCCCGCCGCGAACTATCTCGAGAACTCGCTCGCGTGGGCGGACGCCGTGCTCGGCGGCAAGAAGGTCGAGCGCAGGAACGAGCCGGGCAAGATCGAGCGACTCACGAAGTGGCCGATCGCCATCAAGATGGCACGCGGCATGCTGGAATCGAAGATCGGCACCGTCCCGAAGTCGCCCTACGCCGCACTCGACCTGCTCGACAAGGCCAAGAGCGGCACCAAGGCGGAGGGCTTCGCCCGTGAGGACGAGGCGCTCGCCGAACTCGTCACGGGCGACAAGTTCGCAGCATCCATGTACGCCTTCGACCTCGTGCAGAAGCGTGCGAAGCGTCCGGTGGGAGCCCCCGACAAGGCACTTGCGAAGAAGGTCACGAAGGTCGGCATCATCGGCGCTGGTCTCATGGCGAGCCAGTTCGCCCTGCTCTTCGTGCGCAAGCTGCAGGTGCCGGTACTCATCACCGACCTCGATCAGGCGCGCGTCGACAAGGGCGTGGCCTACATCCACGAGGAGATCGGCAAGCTCGAGGCCAAGGGCCGCCTGGATGCGGACTCCGCGAACAAGCTGCGCGCGCTCGTGACCGGGACGACGGACAAGAACCTTTATGCGGACTGCGACTTCGTCATCGAGGCCGTGTTCGAGGAGGTCGGCGTCAAGCAGCAGGTGTTCGGCGAGATCGAGAAGATCATCGCCGAGGACGCGATCCTGGCGACCAACACCTCCTCGCTCTCGGTCGAGGAGATCGGCGCGAAGCTCGCTCACCCCGAGCGCCTCGTCGGCTTCCACTTCTTCAACCCGGTGGCAGTGATGCCGCTGATCGAGATCGTCAAGACACCGACGACCTCGGAGGCGGCGCTCTCGACCGCGTTCGTCGTCGCGAAGAATCTCGGCAAGAACGCGGTCCTCACCGCCGACGCGCCGGGCTTCGTCGTGAACCGTCTGCTGGCCAAGGTCATGGGCGAAGCGGCTCGCGCGGTGTACGAGGGCACCCCGATCACGGATGTCGAGAAGGCCTTCGCGCCCCTCGGACTCCCGATGGGTCCCTTCCAGCTGATCGATCTCGTCGGATGGAAGGTCGCCGCCCACGTGCAGGACACGATGGCGCACGCGTTCCCCGATCGCTTCTACGCAAACGAGAACTTCCACGCTCTCGCGGAGCTCGACGGGGTCATCGAGAAGGACAAGGGCGGTCGTGTGACCGGCTGGACGAAGCAGGCCGAGAAGCTGCTGAAGCCCGCTGTCGGCAAGACGCCCGCGTCGGCCGAGACGATCCTGCAACGGGTGCAGGACGGCCTTGCGAGCGAGATCAAGATGATGCTCGACGAGGGCGTCGTACCCGAGGTCGAGGACATCGACCTGTGCCTGATCCTCGGCGCGGGCTGGCCCTTCATCGATGGTGGGGCTTCGCCCTACCTCGACCGCGAGGGCGCCTCGCAGCGCGCGTTCGGCGGAGAGTTCCACACTCCGCAGATCCGCGGCATCGAGCACCGCTGAGCTGAACCTCTGGGGGGCCGCCGTCCGGCGGCCCCCTTTTCCGTGTCTACGGTGCAGGACGCTCGTCGAGCTCACCGGAACGCGGCCAGAACGACATCGCTCTCTCAGCGAGCGCGGTGATCGTGAGCGACGGATTCACCCCGGGATTCGCGGGAACCGCTGCGCCGTCCATGACGTGCAGCCCCGGGTGACCCCACACCCGGTGGAAGGGGTCGACGACACCGGTCTCGGGCGCCCCAGAGATCACCGCTCCGCCGAGGAAGTGGGCGGTGAGCGGAATCCCGAAGATCTCGGGCCAGGATCCGCGAGGCTCGGCGGCGACCCCGCCGTCCTTCTCGACACGCGCGGCGATCGCCGAAGCCGCGCGATGAGCCTGCGGAAGATGACTGGGGTTCGGTTCGCCGTGCCCCTGCGCGCTCGTCATGACCATCCGCCCGAATCTGCGCCGGAGCGACAGAGTGAGCGAATTGTCCAGGGTCTGCATCACGAGTGCGATGATGCCCCGTTCGCTCCAACGTCGGAGCGAGCCCAGGCGAAACTGACGGATCGGTGCGCGGACGACCTGGCCCAGCACACTCACGAGACGGCCTCCGAGACCTCGGTCGCCCGGCACCATCAGCGATGCGAGGGCCCCCATCAGGTTCGATCCCGGCCCGTACCGCACATTCTCGACGTGAGTGCTCTCGTCGATGTGGAACGAGGTCGTGATCGCGACACCGTGCGCGAGTTCGAGGGACGCCGGAACGGCGACGGCGACGGCACCGTCGAGAGCCTCGGAGTTGGTCCGCGTCAGGCGACCCACCGCATCGGAGACCCGTGGAAGGGCCCCGGACAGCTTCATCCGATGCAGCAGCTGTTGCGTGCCCCAGGTTCCCGCGGCGAGCACCACCTGACGCGCGCTCACGGTGCGACGGTCGCGCCGGAACCACGCTCCGCTGCGCTCCGTCGTCACGGCGAAGCCGCCGTCTGCCAGGGCACGCACCTCGGTGACGGTGCGCAGCGCTTCGATGACGGAGCCTCGCCTCTGGGCCAGAGCCAGGTAGTTCTTCATGAGCGTGTTCTTCGCGCCGACGCGGCATCCGACCATGCAGTTGCCGCAGAGAGTGCATCCGGTGCGGTCCGGCCCCTCCCCACCGAAGAAGGGATCGGGCGTTCGAACTCCCGGCGCGCCGAACCAGACCCCGACCGGCGCGTGTCGGAATGTGCTTCCTACGCCGAGATCTTCGGCCGCTCCTGCCATGATGCGCTCGACGGGTCCGGAGTGCGGGTAGCGCTCGACCACCCCGAGCATCCGCTTCGCCGTCGCATAGTGCGGCGCCAGCTCCTCCTCCCAGTCTGCGAGAGCGCCCCACTGCGGATCCGCGAAGAACGCTCCGCCGGGCTGGTACAGCGTATTGGCATAGTTGAGAGACCCTCCGCCCACGCCCGCCCCGGCGAGGATCATCACGTGCGGCAGGCGATGGATGCGCTGGATGCCGAAACAGCCGAGCCTCGGTGCCCACAGATAGCGGCGGACGTCCCAGCTGGTCTTCGCGAAGTCCTCGTCCTCGAAGCGTCGGCCCGCCTCGTACACGCGGACACGGTAGCCCTTCTCCACGAGCCGCAACGCAGCGACCGATCCGCCGAACCCCGAGCCGATGACGACGACGTCCTCGTCGAAGTCCTGGGCGTGGTGAGGAGAAGCCGACCTGTGGTTCACGGTGTCCCTCCGGCACCCGAGGGGACGAGGACGGTCAGCGCGGAGCGCCGGATTCCGATCGTGCACTCATCTTCGGCGATGCGCTCTCCGTCGGCGTAGACGACGAGTCCCGGCGCGCTCACTGTCACGGTACGAGCCTGGCGCCGCGTCACCTCCGGTCGAGCGAGATGCACTCCGCGCAGCAGGAGCGGGAACAGCCGCAGCAGGCGGAGCCGGGTCAGCGGCGCGACGTGCACGATGTCCAGCATCCCGTCGTCCGCGGCGGCGCCCACGCAGAGAGGCATGCCACCTCCGTAGCTCGGCGTATTGCCCACGGCGACGAGCGTTCCCGGCACGTGAACCGGCTCCGCGCCATCGAGGGAGACGGTGAAATCCATCGGCCGCAGTCGCACGAGCTCCACGACCAGCGCCAGGTAGTAGCGCAGCACGCCGCGCGGCCAGCGCAGCCGATTGGTCCGATCGCTCACCTTCGCATCGAACCCGAGGGCGGCGATCGTCAGGAACAGATCGACGCGGTCGGCGGCGCGGACTTCGCCGACATCGATCGTGCGCGGGATACCCGTCAGAGCGAGCTCGGCCGCAGCGACCGCGTCGCGACGCGGCAGGCCCAGGGCTCGAGCGAGGTCGTTGCCCGTGCCCGCAGGCACCAGGACCACCGGAACCCCCGCAGCGCAGACCACGTCGAGGATGCCGGACAGCGTGCCGTCTCCGCCCACCACGACGAGCACCCCCGGGCGCGCGTCGAGCGCCCGAGTCGCCAGGAGCCGACTCGATGCCGCCGACTCGCCCGTGTACGCCCGCACGTCCGCTCCTCGGGATCGCAGGTGCGCCACGGCGACCTCGGTCTCTCGGGCACCACGACCTTTTCCTGCGAACGGGTTCGACAGCACCGCGATGTGCTCAGCCACGTCCGCGCGACCGATCCGACGAGATGACCGCTCCCGGGTTGAGGATCCACGTCGGATCGAGCTCCCGCTTGATGGCCGCGAGGATTCGCACCCCCGTGTCTCCGATCTCCTGCTCCAGCCAGGCGGCATGATCACGACCGACCGCATGATGATGGCTGATGGTACCGCCCGCCGCGAGCAGCGCATCGTTCACGCGTCGCTTGATCTGCGTCCAGGTGTCGAGCGGTTCGGATCGGAGGTTCGCGATCACCGTGAAATACAGCGAGGCTCCGGTGGGATAGACGTGCGAGACGTGGCACATCACGTACGACCGGGCGCCGGCATCCTCGAATCCTGCGCGAAGAGCCGACGTGACCGCCGCTCTGAGGTGCAGCAGGTTCGACCAGGTGGTCGCCGTCTCGAGCGTCTCGCAGAACACTCCTGCATCCAGCAGCGAGTCGCGCAGATACGGACCGTCGAAGCGCCCGGAGAGCCACCCCTCTGCGGCGCCCTCACCCGACGAGATCCCACCGGCCGCCGCCAGGATCGCCGATGTGCGCCCCCGACGCTCGGCGATGTCGTCTCCCTCATAGACGGTGACGAGGCTCGCGCCCTTCGCGAGGGCCTGCCCGATCCGACCGACCTGGGCGAGGCTGACCGCCGTCTCGGCTTCATCCGACAGACGCAGCACTGTGGGGCCGCCACCGTGCTGCGTCACGCGGCGCAGTCCCTCGACGCCCTGCGTGAAGTCCGCGAAGGTCCAGGCTTCGAAGAGGCGGTCGCGCGGTACCGGATGAACGCGCACTCTCACTTCCGTGATGACGCCGAACATGCCCTCCGACCCCAGGAAGACGCGGACGAGATCGGGCCCGGCTGAAGATCCCGGCGACCGTCCGAGCTCGATGTCGCCGGTCGGCGTCGCGACTCTCAGCCCGGTGACCATGGAGTCGAATCGCCCATGCCCTGCCGAGTTCTGACCTGACGAGCGTGCAGCGGCGAACCCTCCGATCGTGGCGTACCGGAAGCTCTGGGGGTAGTGACCGAGTTCGAACCCCCTGGCCGCTAGCAGAGCCTCAGCATCCGGCCCCGTCGTTCCGGCGGCGAGAATCGCTTCGCCGCTCGCCTCGTCGAAGTGGATGAGGCCCGAGAGCCGGCGCAGATCCAGGCTGACGACAGCGCGGTGCGTGCCGCGTTCGGGATCGAGAGCGCCCACCACGCTCGTCCCACCGCCGAACGGGACCACGGCTATCCTCCGGTCGACGCACGCCCGGAGCACCGCCGCGACCTCATCGTGGGTTCCCGGCAGCACCACCGCGTCAGGGGAAGTCTGCTGAGGTCTACGGCGCCGGAGAAGGTCCGGCGTCGAACGTCCCCCGGCATGGCGGATGCGCGTCTCGCTCGAGATGTCGATGTGCTCCGCGCCGACGACGGCGGCCAGTCCCTCGAGATCGTCCTCCTGGAGCGACGACTTCGCGAGCGCCACCTCGGCGAGTTCCACGGGCGTCGCGGGCCTGTGCACGCGACCGAGCAGCAACGGCAGCATCATCCGGACGGCGCGCGGCAGATCCGACGCCCTGGCGGGATCGCCCCAGCCGTTCCATCGCATCTCCGTCGTCACGGCAACCCTGCCGTTCTCTGAGCCCATGCGTTACAGTGTGACAGATCATGGAAGAACGTCAACTGGTGCTCGACGCGATGTCCGACCGCGCTCCGGAGTGGGATGCCACGCAGTCGCGCATCCTCGACGCCGCCGATGCGCTGATCGGTCGACGAGGCGTGCATGGCGTCACGATCGCAGAGCTCGCTCGGCGCGCGGGTCACAGCCGGCCGACGATCTACCGCAGCTGGAACGACGCCGACGATGTCGTCCGCTCAGCGCTCCTGCGCAGAGTCGCGGTGATCCTCGCGCAGTTCCCCACGCACGCGACCAGCCGACACGGACTCGTCTACGATGTTCTCCGCTTCTCCACCCTCTTCCGTGCCGACGACGTGTACGGACGGCTTCTCGCCGATGAACCGGAGGCGTTCACCCGCTACACGCTGCAGCGTGTGGGTTCGAGCCAGAGACTCATCCTGAGGTGGCTGGCGACCGCGATCGGTGCGGCGCAGCAGGGAGGATCGGTGAGGCACGGCGATCCCGACGAGATTGCCGTCATGCTGCTGCTCATCGCGCAGTCGGCCGTGCTCTCGCACGGAACGGTGTCGGAGCTCCTCTCCGAGGAGTCTTGGGAGCGCGAGCTGCGAGCAGCCCTCGACGGGCTCCTGCGGCCATGACCGCGCACTCCCCCGACCTCAACGTCGCGCGTCGGGCCGCAGATCTCTCCCTGGCCGCGGAGCAGACCGTCGACCTTCTGGTGATCGGCGGAGGCATCACGGGGGTCGGTGTCGCGCTCGACGCCGCCTCGCGGGGTCTGAGCGTCACTCTTCTCGAAGGCGAGGACCTCGCTTTCGGCACCAGCCGATTCAGCTCGAAACTGGTGCACGGCGGACTCCGTTATCTCGCCACCGGCGATGTGGCCACGGCGAAGGAGAGCGCATTCGAGCGTCACCTGCTGATGACCAGGATCGCGCCGCACCTCATTCGCTCTCTCCCGCAGCTGCTGCCCTTCACGACAGGGCTGACGGCCCGCCAGCGCGCAGCCGGCGCGGTCGGGATGGCCCTGGGTGATCTGCTGCGGATGCGAGCGGGCACGCCGCGCCGGTTCCTCCCCCCGCCGCGTCTCGTCTCGGCGCGTACGGCACAGCGGCTCTTCCCGTCGCTCGCCGGAGCTGGGCTGCGCGGAGGGATGCTCTCCTACGACGGGCAGCTGATCGACGACGCCCGCCTGGTCGTGACCGTCGCCAGGACAGCCGCCAGTCTGGGCGCCCGCGTCCTCACCCGCGTCCGAGCGCTCGAGCTGCGCGTCGACGGCGCGACCGCCGAAGACGTGCTGACGGGCGAGCGTCTGGACATGCGCGCCCGATCCGTCGTCAATGCCACCGGCGTCTGGGCCGGAAGCCTCGACGACTCGATCACCGTGCGGCCCAGCCGCGGAACGCACATCGTGCTGGATGCCGCGGATCTCGGCGACCCGTCCTCGGCACTGACCATTCCGCATGAGGGGTCGATCAGCCGCTTCGTGTTCGCGCTGCCGCAGCAGCACGGCCGCGTGATCGTCGGACTCACTGACGAAGATGCGCCGGGCCCTGTTCCGCGGGTCCCCGAGCCGACCGAGGGCGAGATCGAGTTCCTGCTCGCGAACCTCAACCGAGTACTGACCGTCCCGATCACGCGCACGCAGGTCAGGGGATCGTTCGCGGGCCTGCGGCCGCTCGTCGACACCGGTGCGGCGTCGACGGCGGACATCTCCCGTCGGCATCTGGTCCGCGTCTCCGAGCGCGGCTTCGTCAACGTCCTCGGAGGCAAGCTGACCACCTACCGGCGGATGGCGGAGGATGCGGTCGACCTCGCCGTGGCATCGGCGGGGCTCGACGCCGGCGCGAGCCGCACGGCATCCCTCCGCCTCACCGACTCCGCGATGAGGGCCGGGGACAGCGGGGGCCGGGGGCACATCTCCCCAGCGACCATCGACTTCGCCGTCCGCGCGGAGGGCGCGATGACCGCCGACGACGTCCTCGATCGCCGCACCCGGCTCGGCCTCGTCGACGACGACAGGGAGCGGCAGAGGGCGTTCGTCGAATCCGAGGTCGCCGAGATCCTCGCCACGTTCTCCTGACGACGCCGCATCCGCGCGACCGCCGCCAACCGTATCCGCGTCACGGCACACCGGGTAACGAGCACGGAACAGCGAATGAACACCTTCGCCAGCGCCGCTCAGAGAGCGCTCCGAACGCGATCGAGGGGGCACAGTGGTGGCATGGACATGCTCCTCTCGATGTTGGGCGGCAAGGGAATGTCGGGGCTCTTCAAGACCGGCACGGCGATCCTCACGATCCTGCTGGTCGTGCCGGCACTGCTGAAGATCTTCATCGTCACGGTCGATGAGGGGTGGGCTGCGATCCGCACCCGGAACGGCAAGCCGATCATCCGGAACCGCCCGCAACGGCGCCCCACCTCACGTGGCGGAGCGGTCGGCGAAGTCGTGGTCCTCGATCCGGGGTCGCATGGCGCGTTCCCCCTGTTCTACTGGTATCGACTGATCGATGTGCGCTGCAGGGCGACGGATCTGCCCGCGCGCGAGATGACCGGGGCGAGCGGCCATCAGCACCGGGTGCACGCGTCGTTCGAGTGGCGACCGATCCCGACCGGACGAGATCTCCGAGTGTTCGAACTCGACGTCGTGAACGTCAAAGAACGGGCCTCGAACATCGTGGGCGCCGCACTGCGCGACGTCATCCGCGGCCTCGAGGGCGCGGAGCTGCCCCACAACGACGAGATCAACACCCGCGTGATCGCGGCCAGCGCCGACGAGGTGCGTCGGGCATGCGGCGTCGAGCTGGTACGCGTCATGGTCACCGGTGACGCGCTCACCGACGGCTATCTGCTCTCGGCCGCGCTCCGGGACACCGATCGCGGGGCGCAGGCGGTCGCCGCACTCCACGCTCTCAACTGATCGCAGCGGTCGAACGGTCTGTGACCGTCATCCGCCGTCACGCGGTGGCGACGCCGGTCAGCGGCGTTCGTGCAGCGGCAGATCGACCGTCCCGCTCGTGCCCGCATCCCGAGCGACGGGGATCCGAGTCCCGAGCACCTGCGACACGACGTCCTGCGCGATCTTCGATGCGGTGAGACCGGCGTCGGCGAGGATCTGGTCCCTCGACGCGTGATCGATGAACTCGTCCGGAAGCCCCAGCTCGTCGACGGCGGTGTCGATGCCCGCCTCGCGAAGCACCTGCCGGACACGCGTGCCGATGCCGCCGACGCGGATGCCGTCTTCGATGGTGATGACCAGACGATGACGAGCTGCCATGCTCACGATCGAGGGCTGCACCGGGATGGCCCAGCGCGGATCGATCACCGTGGCGCCGATGCCCTGAGCGCGCAGACGCTCTGCGACGTCCATCGCGAGCGCGGCGAACGGGCCGATGCCGATGAGCAGGACATCCTCGGACTCGCCGCGGGCGAGCACATCGACGCCGTCGTGCAGCCGCTCGATGGCCGGAAGATCCGCCGCGACGTCGCCCTTCGGGAAGCGGATGACGGTCGGCGCATCGTCGACGAGCACCGCCTCATCGAGGGCCTCCTGCAACCGGGCTCCGTCACGCGGCGCGGCGATGCGGATGTGCGGGACGATCTGCAGCATCGCGAGATCCCACATGCCGTGGTGGCTGGGACCGTCCGGGCCGGTGACGCCGGCGCGGTCGAGCACGAAGGTCACGCCCGCCCGATGCAGAGCGACGTCCATGAGCACCTGGTCGAAGGCGCGCCCCATGAAGGTGGCGTAGACCGCGACGACGGGGTGCAGACCTCCGAAGGCGAGACCTGCGGCCGACGCGACGGCGTGCTGCTCGGCGATGCCCACGTCGTACACGCGATCGGGGAAGCGCTCGGCGAACGGCGCGAGACCGGTCGGTCGCAGCATCGCTGCGGTCATCGCGATGACATCGCTTCGACGCTCTCCGATGGCGACGAGCGACTCGGAGAACACGTCGGACCAGCCCGTTCCGCTGGAAGAGAGTGTCTCGCCGGTCGCGGGGTCGATGCGTCCGACCGCATGGAACTGGTCGGCCTCATCGTCGCGAGCAGGCTGGTAGCCGCGGCCCTTCTCGGTGATCGTGTGCACGATCACCGGCGCACCGTACGATTTGGCCAGCTCGAGCGTCTCGAGCAGGGCGGGGAGATCGTGCCCGTCGACCGGGCCGAGGTACTTGATGTCGAGGTTCGAGTACAGCGCCTCGTTGTTCGTGAACCGCGAGAGGAAGCCGTGGGTGCCGCCGCGCACCCCGCGGAACACCGCGCGGCCGACCGGACCGAACGCACGGAAGAGTCGGTCCGACTTGTGGTGCAGCTCCTTGTACGCAGCCGCGGTGCGCACCCGGTTGAGGAACCGGGACATGCCGCCGATGGTCGGCGCGTAGGAACGACCGTTGTCATTCACGACGATCACGAGGTTGCGATCGTTGTCGTCGGAGATGTTGTTGAGCGCCTCCCACGTCATGCCGCCCGTGAGTGCTCCGTCGCCGACGACGGCCACGACGTGACGGTCGGCTCGCCCCGTGGCGGTCAGCGCGCGCGACACACCGTCGGCCCAGCTGAGCGAGCTCGACGCGTGCGAGGACTCGACCACGTCGTGAGGGCTCTCGCCGCGCTGCGGATACCCGGCGAGTCCACCGCGCACTCGCAGAGACGAGAAGTCCTGGCGACCGGTGAGGAGCTTGTGCACGTAGGACTGGTGCCCCGTGTCGAAGATGAAGGGGTCGTCGGGCGACGAGAAGACGCGGTGCAGAGCGATCGTGAGCTCGACGACACCGAGGTTGGGGCCGAGATGCCCGCCGGTGCGCGACACGTTCTCGACGAGGAACTCGCGGATCTCACCGGCGAGTTCGATCAGCTGATCCTCTGACAGGGAGTCGAGGTCACGGGGTCCTGAGATGCTCGGAAGAATGGGCATCTGCACCTCCTCTTAGGCACCGTTCGCGGCGCCGATTCCGGTACGGACGCCTGCTCGATCCTACCCCGGGCACCCGGGAAAGCTCGGAGAGCGACTCCCCCTTGACACCGCCCCCGGCACGCGGAAAGGGCCCGGTTCCGAAGGACCGAGCCCTTTCCGATCGTGCGATCAGACCAGCGAACGCAGCACGTACTGCAGGATGCCGCCGTTGCGGTAGTAATCCGCCTCACCGGGGGTGTCGATGCGGACGACCGCGTCGAACTCGACGACCTGCTTGCCCTCGGGCGAGTTCTCGCTCGGCGTGGCCGTGACGCGAACCGTCTTCGGGGTCACGCCGTTGTTGAGCTCCTCGAGACCGGAGATCGAGACGATCTCGGTGCCGTCGAGACCCAGGGACTCCCAGCTCTCACCGGCCGGGAACTGCAGCGGGACGACGCCCATTCCGATCAGGTTCGAACGGTGGATGCGCTCGAAGCTCTCGGTGATGACCGCCTTGACGCCGAGGAGGCTCGTGCCCTTCGCCGCCCAGTCGCGCGACGATCCCGAACCGTACTCCTTACCACCGAAGATGACGAGGGGCGTGCCCTGCTCCTGGTAGTTCATGCTCGCGTCGTAGATGTACGACTGCGGTCCACCGGGCTGGGTGAAGTCGCGGGTGTAGCCACCCTCGACGACCTGGCCGTCGTTGACAGCCGAGACCATCAGGTTCTTCAGGCGGATGTTCGCGAACGTGCCGCGGATCATGACCTCGTGGTTGCCGCGACGCGATCCGAAGGAGTTGAAGTCCTTGCGGTCGACCCCGTGCTCCATGAGGTACTGCGCCGCGGGGGTGCCGGGCTTGATGTTGCCGGCGGGCGAGATGTGGTCGGTCGTGACCGAGTCGCCCAGAGTCGCCATGACGCGGGCGCCCTCGATGTCGCGCACCGGGGTGAGCTCCATCGTCATGCCGTCGAAGTACGGAGCCTTGCGCACGTACGTCGAGTTCTCGTCCCACTGGAAGATGTCGTCGTCCGGGGTGGGCAGGCTGCGCCAGCGCTCGTCACCGTCGAAGACGGTCGCGTACTGCTTGATGAACTGCTCACGCGAGATCGAGGAATCGACGATCTCCTGCACCTCGTCGGGCGTCGGCCAGATGTCCTTGAGGAACACGTCGTTGCCGTCGGATCCCTTGCCGAGCGCATCGTTCTCGAAGTCGAAGTGCATCGACCCCGCGAGGGCGTAGGCGATCACGAGCGGCGGGCTCGCGAGGTAGTTCATCTTCACGTCGGGGCTGATGCGGCCCTCGAAGTTGCGGTTGCCCGAGAGCACGGCGGTCACGGCGAGGTCGTGATCGTTGATGGCCGCGGAGACCTCTTCGATCAGCGGACCCGAGTTTCCGATGCAGATGGTGCAGCCGTAGCCGACGGTGTAGAAGCCGAGGCCCTCGAGGTCCTTGTCGAGTCCGGACTTCTCGTAGTAGTCGGTGACGACCTTCGAGCCGGGGCCGAGGGTGGTCTTGACCCAGGGCTTCTGCTTCAGGCCCTTCTCGAGCGCCTTGCGGGCGACGAGACCTGCGGCGATCATCACCGAGGGGTTCGAGGTGTTGGTGCACGAGGTGATCGCCGCGAGGGTCACTGCACCGTTGTCGAGGATGTACTTCTCACCCGACGGAGTGGTGACCGGCACGGGCTTCGACGCGTTCGCCGGTGCGCCGCTGTTGATGTGCACGGGCCGGGTGGTGCGCGGCTCCTCTTCACCGGGCGCGTTGCCCGGGTCGGAGGCGGGGAACGAGTGCTTCGACTCGAGGTCGACGACGTCGTCCGAGGTCGACGGTGCGGCGTAGGCCAGGATGTCCTGCTCGAACTGCGACTTCGCCTCGGAGAGGAGGATGCGGTCCTGCGGGCGCTTCGGGCCGGCGATCGACGGCACCACAGTGCCGAGGTCGAGCTCGAGGTACTCGCTGAAGACGGGCTCCTGCGATGCGTCGTGCCAGAGCTTCTGGGTCTTCGCGTACGCCTCGACCAGCGCGACGGCCTCGTCGCTGCGGCCGGTCAGACGCAGGTAGTCGAGGGTCACGTCGTCGATCGGGAAGATCGCCGCCGTCGAACCGAACTCGGGCGACATGTTGCCGATCGTCGCGCGGTTGGCCAGCGGCACGGATGCCACGCCCTCACCGTAGAACTCGACGAACTTGCCGACGACTCCGTGCTTGCGCAGCAGGTCGGTGATCGTCAGCACGACGTCCGTGGCCGTGACGCCGGCCGGGATCTCGCCGGAGAGCTTGAAGCCGACGACGCGCGGGATGAGCATCGACACGGGCTGGCCGAGCATCGCGGCCTCGGCCTCGATGCCGCCGACGCCCCACCCGAGCACACCCAGGCCGTTGACCATCGTGGTGTGCGAGTCGGTGCCGACGCAGGTGTCGGGGTAGGCGCGCAGCACTCCGTCGACGTCACGGTCGTAGATGACCTTGGCCAGGTGCTCGATGTTCACCTGGTGCACGATGCCGGTTCCGGGGGGAACGACCTTGAAGTCGCTGAATGCCGTCTGGCCCCAGCGAAGGAACTGGTACCGCTCGCCGTTGCGCTCGTACTCGATCTCGACGTTGCGCTCGAGGGCGTTCTCGGAACCGAAGAGGTCGGCGATCACCGAGTGGTCGATGACCATCTCGGCGGGCGAGAGCGGGTTGATCTTGTTCGCGTCGCCACCCAGCGCCGTGACGGCCTCGCGCATGGTGGCGAGGTCGACGATGCAGGGAACACCGGTGAAGTCCTGCATGACCACACGGGCCGGCGTGAACTGGATCTCGGTGCTCGGCTCAGCCGCGGCATCCCACGAACCCAGTGCTTCGATCTGCGCCTTGGTCACATTCGCGCCGTCCTCGGTGCGAAGCAGGTTCTCGAGGAGGACCTTCAGACTGAAAGGGAGCTTGTCGAAACCGGGCACCGTGTCGATGCGGAAGATCTCGTAGTCGGTGCTGCCGACCGTCAGGGTGCTCTTGGCACCGAAGCTGTTCACCGTGGACACGAATCCGTCTCCTTCTATTCGGATGGGAGCGACAGGCGCCTCCATCTTGCTCGCCAGCGAGCCCCTGCGGCTAGCAAGGCAGACCTAACCAGTCTGCTCCGCTCAGCCCTCAGGCGAAAGCCTGCAATTTATCTTGATGTCAAGATAAATCTATCACGGCTGAGCGGCCTTGTCGGCATCGGCGCCGCGCGGATACAGCGCGCGCACGACGAGCCAGGTGACGGCGATCAGCGGCGCGAACAGCGGCAGGCCCATGATCAGCTTCAGCGTGCCGAGCGCGGTGACGTCTCCGGCGAGGTACAGCGGCAACTGCACTGCGAGACGTGCGAAGAACAGAGCGGCCCAGGCCACGCCGAGCCACAGGAAGGCACGACGCTTGCGACGGTCGCGCCGCCATGCGGTGCCCTCCCCCATCAGAAAACCGACCGCGAGACCGATCAGCGACCAGCCGATCAGCGCCGACACCAGCATGCCGGTGCCATAGAGGGCGTTGGTGATGAGACCGGGGACGAAGTTGTCTTCGCCGCGGCCCGTCCACAGCGCGAGCGCAGCCGCGGCTGCGGCGGCCACGAGACCGCCGATGGCCGCAGACGGGGGTGACTTCTGGATCAGCCGCACGACGGTGAACACCGCGGCGAGCCCGACCGACACGCCCAGAGGAACGATCAGCGGCTCGGGGCGGATGGTGAAGAGGATGACGAACGCGAGGCTCGGAAGGACGGACTCGAGGATGCCGCGCCATCCGCCGATCGCGGACCACACCACACGGTGCGTCGCGCCGCTCTCGTTCGGGTCGAGACCCGCTCGGCGAGCGGCGCCGCCGAGAGCCGCGCCGACGATGTCCGACGCGCTCTGCTCGCGCTCGGGCTCCGGGGCCGGGGTGGTCACGCGGAGCCGGGAGTCGCGGGCATCTTCAGCGGGATCAGGTCGCGCGGCGGCATCGGAGCGCCACCGCGCACGACGACGATCGACCGGAAGAGATCCTCGACCTTGGCGGCCGCTTCGAGATCGGATGCCGCGGCTCCGCCGATGACCCCACGAAGGAACCAGCGGGGCCCGTCGATGCCGATGAAGCGCGCGAGGCGCAGCTCGGATCCCTCGTTGGCCGCCGCGGGAACCTCGGCGAGGAGCTCCTTGCCGAGGGGACCGTCGCGCTCCTCGACCCGGCCGCCCTGGGTGCGCACCTGATCACGCAGCTGCACCCGGGTCTCGTCCCAGAGGCCGCCCGAGCGCGGTGCCGCGAAAGGCTGCACCTGCAGGGACGAATCGGCGTAGTCGAGCCCGACGGCCACGATGCGCTTGGACTGCTCTTCGACCTCGAGCCGAAGGTTGAGGCCCTCGCGCGGAAGGATCTTGATGCCGCCGAGATCGATGTAGGGCCGGACGGGGTTCGCCTCGGAGTCGTCGAACGGGCCCTGTGTCGCCCGGTCGTCCGGTGCGGACTTCGAAGGAGTCGCGTTGTTGTCAGTCATTGGTCTGTCCTGCCGAAGGGGAATGGGATCCTGCCTGGTAGCCCGTCGAGCCGAAGCCACCCTCGCCGCGGACGCTCTCTGGCAGCTCCTCGACCGGGATGAACACGGCTCGGGTCACGGGCATCACGATCAGTTGCGCGATGCGATCGCCGACGGCGACATCGTACGCGCTGTGGATGTCGGTGTTGATCAGGCTCACCTTGATCTCACCGCGATAGCCGGCATCCACCGTGCCGGGCGAGTTGACGATCGAGATCCCGTGCTTGGCCGCGAGTCCGCTGCGCGGCACCACGAAGGCGGCGTATCCCTCGGGCAGGGCGATGCGCACTCCGGTGGCCACGAGCGCCCGCTCGCCGGGTGCCAGGTGGACGGCCTCGGCGGCGACGAGATCGGCGCCCGCATCACCGGGGTGGGCGTAGCCGGGCACCACAGAGGCGATAATGGGGACATCAACGGAATCAGTCACCCCACGAGGCTAATGCAGAACATCGCTCCTGACGCGCGGATCCACTACCGCGAGAGACTGTCCCCCAGCCTGTGGCTGCTGGTGACGGTCGCTCTGGCGGGCCCCATGGTGGCGCTCATCTTCGTGCCCGTCGGCTCGACCATCGCCCTGGTCGTCGGCGCAGCGGTCTCGGCTCTCCTCGTGATCGCCTTCCTCGCACTCGCCCCGCCCGTCTCGGTCGACGGCGATGTGCTGCGGGCCGGTCGAGCGCACATCGACGTCCGACACCTCGGCACACCACGGGCGCTGAACGGCGAAGAGGCGCGCCAGGCTCGAGGACCGGGGCTTCCGGCGCGAGGCTGGCATCTGATCCGGGGCGGGGTAGACGGCATCGTCGTCGTTCCGAACATCGACCCCGACGATCCCGTCGACACCTGGACCATCTCGTCGCGCACGCCCGATCGGCTGGCCGCCGCGATCGTCGCCGCCCAGCGCTGACCACGCCGCCCGCCTGAGCACGCTGCGGGATCGATCACGCCGCTCAAGGCCGGAAAGACGACGCGCCCCAGACCAAGAGGTCGGGGGCGCGTGAGATCTCGCTCTATGGTGCGCTCAGGCGGCGCACTCCTTGCAGATGGGGCCGGATGCGCCCTCGTGGTCGAGCTGAGAACGGTGCTTCACGAGGAAGCAGTTCATGCAGGTGAACTCGTCCTGCTGCGCGGGCAGCACGACGACATCGAGCTCGAGGTCGGAGAGATCCGCTCCCGGGAGGTCGAAGCTGGACGGGTTGTCCGCGTCTTCGTCTCCCGATGAGCCGGAGAGCTTGTCCGGCACACGCTCCTTGAGGGCTTCGATCGACTCGGAGTCGTCTTCACTCTTGCGGGGAGCGTCGTAGTCGGTTGCCATGTGGTAAATCTCCACTTTCATGCGAGTGGGTGGTGCGCCGTCGGGGTAATCGGCGGCCATAGTTTGCATGACCGCGGAGGAATAAGCAAATGCCCGCGGCTGCGACAGACCAAACTCACGGCACGCCCAGACTATTCCCGGTTCTGAGCGGCCCCGCGTGACACCATGAACGCACACCCATCAGAGGGGCATTCGCATGGAAAACGTCACCATCGTCGGCACAGAAGCAGGACTGCTCGTACTCGCGACCGAGTCGGGCGAGCGGTTCGCGCTGCCCATCGACGACGTCCTGCACCGAGAGATCCGTCGGGCGACGCGACAGAGCGAGCCGGCTGCTCAGCGTCTCGCGGCGAGCCCGCGCGACATCCAGGCTCAGATCCGCGCCGGTCTCACGGCGCCCGAGGTCGCGGCCCTCCTCGGCATCGGCGTCGACGACGTCATCCGCTTCGAAGGACCCGTTCTCGCCGAGCGCGAGCACGTCATCGGCCAGGCGCTCGCCGTACCCGTCCTGATCGGCAGCGATGTCGAGCCCGACGCTCAGCCGACTTTCGGCACCGCGATCCGAGCCAAGCTGTCAGAGGTCGAGGCCTCTGCCGAGCGCTGGGCGAGCTGGAAGGACGAGAGCGGCTGGATCATCAAGCTCGAGTTCACCGCCAACGAGGTCGAGCACGACGCTCGCTGGAGCTTCGACCCCCGCCGCAGCGCCCTCGCACCGCTCAACGCCGACGCGACCCAGCTGTCTCGCCAGGGCTCGCTGCCGGACGGACTCATCCCGCGACTGCGCGCCGTCGAGGCCGAACGGCAGGCATCGCCCTACAAGGACGACAGCCGTTTCGACTCCGGCGCATTCGGACCACGTCTGCTCCCGGCGCCCGAAGCCGAGGTCGACGACAGCATCGCCCCAGAGCGCTCGATGGCAGCGGCGCAGGACGCCGCGATCAAGCGCGCGCCGGAGTCCGCGACGACGAGCCCCGAGACCGCCGACCTGCTCGAGGCGTTGCGACGCCGGCGGGGTCAGCGCGAGACCGCACCGATCCTCGACGAGCCGGACGACGAGAACACGGACCAGAGTCCGATCGCACTGTTCGACGCCTTCGAGAGCGTTCCTGCGGAGAGTGACGAGCCGGAGCCCGCACCGGAGCCCGCGAACGAGGGCAACGGTCGCCGTCGACGCCGCAACGCGATGCCGTCGTGGGACGAGATCGTCTTCGGGGCCCGCACCGACGAGTAGACCGGCCCCCGGCACGAGTGCGAGGACTCAGCGCGCGAAGGCTCCGAACCTGAGCAGCGGAACCTGACGCTCTTCCGGAGTCAGTCCCCCGTGCTGCCCGATCATTCCACGGCCGCGCTGGTCTGCAGCCGTGCCGTCGTAGACGGCACCGTTGCCCCGGGCCACGACGAGGACATCGCCGATCCGCGACGAGGCCGCCTCGGTCACCTCCGGGCCGAACAACCCCGCCGCGATCGCCTGATCCCGGGTTCCGACATCAGCGACGCCGTCGAGGTCACGAACCCACCGCTCGGCGACCGCAGATGCGTCGGCATCCGGTTCGACATAGACGTGCAGCATCCGCGGTTCCCCACCGAGATGGCGAACTCCCTCGAGGTGCTCTGCCTCGAGAACGATCTGCCGGTGCGCCGGCACGTCGAGCATGCCGTGGTCCGACGTCACGAGCACACCGACACCCGGCGGCACACGTCGTGAGAGCGCGGCGTCGATCTCCTCGAGCGCGGCGATCCAGTGCACGGAGTCGAGGCCGTATCTGTGCCCCGCCTTGTCGGCCTCGGGGAGGTAGCAGTAGACGAGCGAGCCCTGGTGGCGCTCCGCGAGGTCGTATGCGGCCTCCACTCGCTCGGCGGGTGTCTGGGCGGCGACGAAGTCGGCACCGCGCAGCGTCGCACGGGTGAACCCGCTCCCCGCGTACGCCGCGACGCCGACGGCGAAGGTCGGACGACCCTCTGACCTGGCGCGCTCGAAGACCGTCGGAGCCGCCTGCCACGTCGCCGGATCGAGACCATCCGACTCCCAGCCCGTGAGCTGGTTGACCAGCACGTCCCTGTCCGGATCGAGGACCCGGTAGCCGACCAGTCCATGCTGGCCGGGCCATGTGCCCGTGAGGATGCTGGTGAGAGCCGCCGCGGTGGTCGACGGGAAGACCGACTGGGCGACATCCTTCTTCGCCATGCCGGCGGTGAGCGCTCTGGCGTGGCCGGCATGGGCGCGCAGACTGATGGCGCCGAGGCCGTCGATGAGCACGAGGACGACGGACTCAGCCCGCGGCAGGGTCGCGGACTCACCGCGCAGAGCGGCGAACACGTCGTCCGCCACCCCGACGACGCTCCGGGCTGCCGGCGACTCGGACGGTAGAATGAGGGACATCCGAGCCAGTCTGACACAGGCTCCCGTACGCCCTCAGCCTCGCACCATTCAGGATGCCCATGCCGAAGACCCCGCCTGCCGAGCTCGCCCCTGAGCGTATCCAGGACATCGATCTCGAGACAGAGATGCAGGGTTCCTTCCTCGAGTACGCCTACTCGGTGATCTACTCGCGGGCTCTGCCCGACGCTCGCGACGGCCTGAAGCCCGTGCAGCGACGCATCCTGTATCAGATGGCCGAGATGGGCCTCCGTCCCGACCGCGGTCACGTCAAGAGCGCCCGCGTCGTGGGCGAGGTCATGGGAAAGCTGCACCCGCACGGCGACTCGGCGATCTACGACGCCCTCGTGCGCCTCGCCCAGGAGTGGGCGCTGCGCGTGCCGCTGGTCGACGGACACGGCAACTTCGGCTCGCTCGACGACGGTCCCGCGGCTGCGCGCTACACCGAGGCGCGTCTCGCCTCCCCCGCGATGGCGCTCACCGAGAACCTCGACGAGGACGTCGTCGATTTCATCCCGAACTACGACGGCCAGTTCCAGCAGCCGTCCGTGCTGCCCGCAGCTTTCCCGAACCTGCTCGTCAACGGAGCGAGCGGTATCGCCGTCGGCATGGCGACCAACATGGCACCGCACAACCTGATCGAGGTCGTCGCCGCCGCCACCCACCTGCTCGAGAATCCCGACGCGACGACCGAAGAGCTCATGGAGTTCGTCCCCGGACCGGACTTCCCCTCGGGCGGCATCCTGATGGGTCTCGACGGAGTCAAGGACGCATACGCGACCGGACGCGGCGCATTGAAGGTGCGCGGCAAGGTGTCGGTCGAGCCACTCGGCCCGCGGCGCACCGGCATCGTCGTATCCGAGCTGCCGTACATGGTCGGGCCGGAGCGACTGATCGAGAAGATCCGTGACGCCGTCCAGTCGAAGAAGCTGCAGGGCATCAGCGACGTGACCGACCTCACCGACCGCAACCACGGCCTGCGCGTCGCGATCGGCATCAAGACCGGGTTCGACCCCAACGCCGTCCTCGAGCAGCTCTACCGGCTCACGCCTCTCGAGGATTCCTTCAGCATCAACAATGTGGCTCTGGTCGACGGCCAGCCCCGCACCCTCGGGCTCAAGGAGATGCTGCGCGTCTATGTCGCGCACCGGCTCGAGGTCATCACGCGCCGCAGCCGCTATCGCCTCGCTCGCCGCGAAGAGCGTCTGCACCTCGTCGAGGGGCTCCTCATCGCGATCCTCGACATCGACGAGGTCATCCAGGTCATCCGCTCCTCCGACGACTCCGAGCAGGCGCGCGCACGACTGCGGTCCGTCTTCGACCTCAGCGAACTGCAGGCGGAGTACATCCTCGAGCTGCGCCTGCGGCGTCTGACGAAGTTCTCGCGCATCGAGCTCGAGACCGAGCGCGACGCGCTGCTCGCCGAGATCGCCAGACTCCGCGATCTCCTGTCGAGCGAGGCCCTGCTGCGCGCAGTGGTCGCACAGGAGTTGGATGCCGCAGCCGAGGCCTACGGCACTCCTCGCCGTACGCTCCTGATGAACGCCGCGCCCCCGAAGCCGCGCGCGACGAAGGGGGCCGTCGACCTGCAGATCGCCGATGCTCCCACCGTGCTCGTGCTGTCGACGACCGGACGCGCCGTGCGCGTGGACCTCGCCGAGGGGCAGGAGCTCACGCTGCCGGCCCGACGGAGCAAGCACGACGCGATCCTGACCACCGTCGACACGACGGTGCGCGCGGAGATCGGTGCACTGACGACGGAAGGGCGCGTGCTGCGCTTCTCCCCCGTCGATCTGCCGTCGGTACCGTCGTCTTCCGTGCAGCTCGCAGCAGGCGCGCCGCTGCGCGACTACCTCGGGATCACCACCCGCGGAGAGCGGATCCTCGCGTTCGTGCGCTTCGACAGCGACGTCCCGATCGCCCTGGGCACGGCCCAGGGCACAGTCAAGCGGATCGTTCCCTCCACGCTCCCCGTGCGTCCCGACCTCGAGGTCATCGGCATGAAGCCCGGCGACACGGTCGTGGGTGCTGTCGAGGCTCAGGATGACGCAGACCTCGTGTTCGTGACCACGGATGCCCAGCTGCTGCGCTTCTCGGCCTCAGCCGTGCGCCCGCAGGGAGCACCGGCCGGCGGCATGGCGGGCATGAAGCTGGGGGCCGGCGCGTCCGTGCTGTTCTTCGGCGCTGTCACTCCGGATGCCGATGCCGTCGTCGCCACGGTCTCCGGTTCCGACAGCAGCCTGCCCGGTACCGAACCGGGACGTGCCAAGGTGACCTCGTTCGCGGAGTATCCCTCGAAGGGCCGAGCGACCGGCGGAGTCCGTGCCCACGCCTTCCTGAAGGGCGAGGACCGCCTCATGGTCGCCTGGGTCGGGCCGAGCCCGGCGCAGGCCGTCGATCCGACGGGTGCGGTGCGCAAGCTCCCCGAACCCGGAGCACGACGCGACGCATCGGGTCAGCCGGTGGACGGCGTGATCGGGAGCATCGGCCGCACTCTGGTCTGAGCTCTGTTCCACGCCGCTTGCCGAACGCCCACCGCGACGCGCTGCTCGATGTCTACCGCGCGGCTCTGGCGCTGAGGCGCTGAACGATCAGGCGTCGATCGATTCCCGGGAGAGGCGATCGGACGAATCGATGATGAACTCACGTCGAGGCGCGACCTCGTTGCCCATCAGCAGCTCGAACACGCGACCCGCAGCCTCGGCATCCTCCATGCGCACCCGGCGCAGCAGGCGGCCGCCGCGTTCCATGGTGGTCGTGGCGAGCTGCTCCGCGTCCATCTCGCCGAGTCCCTTGTATCGCTGAATCGGCTCGTGCCACCGCTTGCCCGACTTGCGGAGCTTGGCGAGAAGGGCGTGCATCTCCTGCTCGCTGTAGGTGTAGATGGTCTCGTTGGGCTTGGAGCCCGGATTCATCACGATCACGCGGTGCAGCGGCGGCACCGCGGCGAACACGCGGCCATGCTCGATGAGCGGCCGCATGTAGCGATAGAACAGCGTGAGCAGGAGCGTGCGGATGTGCGCGCCGTCGACATCGGCGTCGCTCATCAGGATGACCTTGCCGTACCGCGCGGCGTCGATGTCGAAGCTGCGGCCGGAGCCCGCACCGATCACCTGGATGATCGATGCGCACTCGGCGTTCGACAGCATGTCGCCGACCGACGCCTTCTGGACGTTGAGGATCTTTCCACGAATGGGCAGCAGCGCCTGGAACTCGCTGTTCCGTGCGTTCTTCGCTGTGCCGAGCGCGGAGTCTCCCTCGACGATGAACAGCTCGCTGCGCTCCACCTCGTTCGTGCGGCAGTCGACCAGCTTGGTCGGAAGGGTCGAGGACTCGAGCGCGTTCTTTCGGCGCTGGGTCTCCTTGTGGGCACGAGCGGAGACTCGTGCCTTCATCTCCGCGACCACCTTGTCGAGCAGCTGCGTCGACTGGCTCTTGTCGTCGCGCTTCGTCGAGCTGAATCGGGCGCCGAGATCCTTCCGGAGCACCTGGGCCACGATCTGACGCACGGCCGGGGTGCCGAGGATCTCCTTCGTCTGGCCCTCGAACTGCGGCTCGGGGACGTTCACCGTGAGCACCGCGGTGAGCCCGGCGAGGACGTCGTCCTTCTCGAGCTTGTCGTTGCTGCCGACCTTCAATCGACGTGCGTTCTGCTCGACCTGCGAGCGCAGCACCTTGAGCAGCTCCTGCTCGAAGCCCTGCTGGTGGGTGCCGCCCTTGGGGGTCGCGATGATGTTGACGAACGACCGCGTGGTCGTGTCGTAGCCGGTGCCCCACCGCATCGCGATGTCGACGGCGCAGACGCGCTCGACCTCTGTGGCGATCATGTGGCCGTCGGCCTGCAGCACCGGCACTGTCTCTTTGAACGTGCCTTCGCCCTGGATACGCCAGGTGTCGGTGACGGGAGCGTCGTTCGCGAGGTACTCGACGAACTCCGAGATGCCGCCGTCGTACCGGTAGGACGTCTCGATCGGCTGGCCCTCGACCTCGGCGCCGTTGGCCGCGCGCTCGTCGCGGATCACGAGTTCCAGCCCTGGGACGAGGAACGCCGTCTGACGTGCGCGAGTCACCAGGTCGTTGAGCTGGAACGCGGCATCCTTCGTGAAGATCTGGTGATCCGCCCAATAGCGGATACGTGTTCCGCTCGTGCCGCGCGGCGCCTTGCCGACGACCCGCAGCTCGCTCTTGTCCTGGAACGGGGTGAACGGAGCGTCCGGCCGCTTCTCACCCTTGTCGGCGAAGAGTCCGGGCTCGCCGCGATGGAACGACATGGCATAGGTCTTGCCACCTCGGTCTACCTCGACGTCGAGCCGCTCCGAGAGGGCGTTCACCACAGAGGCGCCCACACCGTGCAGACCACCGGATGCCGCGTAAGAGCCTCCGCCGAACTTTCCGCCGGCATGCAGCTTCGTGAAGACGACCTCGACGCCGGTGAGACCGGTGCGCGGCTCGACGTCGACGGGGATGCCGCGACCGCGGTCGTGGACCTCGACACTGCCGTCCTCATGCAGGATGATGTCGATCTTCGAGCCGTTGCCCGCGACGGCCTCGTCGACGGCGTTGTCGATGATCTCCCAGAGGCAGTGCATCAGGCCCGGGGATCCGTTCGAGCCGATGTACATACCTGGGCGCTTGCGGACGGCCTCGAGCCCTTCGAGCACCTGGAGATGATGGGCGGAATACTCGGCGGTCACAATCTCCGAGTCTATTCGCGATGCCTCTCCACCAGCCGCAGACACTCCCCGGGAGCCCTCAGTACGGCACCCGCGCGTACGCGCTGAGCGAAACACGCCGCAAACCGGGCATGCACACAGCCCCAGCGTGGTTGTATTGAACACGCCCAGCCAGCGAACCCGACACTCAAGGAGGCCCCGAGATGAACGCAACGACCGAACGTGAGACCTCCGCCGTCGAGTTCCGCCTGACCGCCATGGATCGCTGTGATTCATGTGGCGCTCAGGCCTACATCGCCGCCGAGGTCAACGGATCCGAGCTCCTGTTCTGCGCCCACCACGGTCGCAAGTACGAAGAGAAGCTCCGCAGCATCGCAACGAGCTGGCACGACGAGACCGCACGACTGATCGACTGATCGATCGCGGTTCGATCCGCCTCGGAGCCCGTCATCAGACGGGCTCCGCCTTCGTTAAGGGGTGGTGACCCGGCGCACGCGGCTCGTGAGCCGGGTGAGGATCTCCTCGCCGACGGTGTCGACGCGCTCGGCGAGGGTCGTCGCACTCGCTTCTCCGTGCTCGCCCGCGCCGAACAGCCAGACCGAGTCGCCGATCTGCATCCCCGGCCACCCCTGGACCAGCGACGTCGTCTCGTCGATCCGCAGCAGCTCGCGAGATCCGCCCGGGGTGCCCACGTCTGCTCCTGCGAGAGTGGACGGGATGCCGTCGAACGACCCGACGCCGACCTGAGCGTTCCCGTCCGAGATCTTCCGGACCGTCGCCGTGAGCTCGGCCACCGGCGTGACACCCGGCAGGTCGGGTCCCTCCGCCGAGCGGACGCCGTAGCAGAACGCCCCGATCCGAGACAGCGAGCCGCGGAGCTCCGGCCGCCACCAGGACGCAGCGGATGCCGTCAGGTGCAGCGCCTCGGGCGTCGGTCCGGACTGCTCCACGACACGGACGGCATCGAGGAACAGGGCCTGAGCATCGTCGTCCTCGTCGTCGCTCGCCTCGGCGAGATGGCTCCAGATCCCGGCGAGCTCGAGGTGTCCCGCCGCTTCACCCGCGCGCACATCGGCGACGGTGCGCTCCCACTCGGCCGGGAGCAGACCGTTGCGATGCAGCCCCGTGTCGATCTTGAGGTGGATACGTGCCCGCGCGCCGGCATGCGCAGCCCTGGCGGTGATGCGCGCCAGGTACTCCGCCGATCCGACGCCGAGGTCGATGTCGGCGCGCAGCGCGTCGTCGATCTCCTCGTCCGTCGAGGTGACCCACGCGAAGATCCGACCGGTGTCGCCGAGCACGCGTCGTGCTTCGACCCCGCTTCGGACGTCGTATGACCCGTACCACTCGACGCCCGTGTCTTTCGCCGCCTCGACGGCCCACCGGAGTCCGTGACCGTACGCGTCGTCCTTGAGGACGACCATGAGCTCCGACGGGGCGATGCGATCGCGGACCGCGCGGATGTTCGCTCGGAACAGGTCGGTGTCGATCCGCAGCTCCGGCCGACTCATGCCTCCCACCCCCGCTCCGCGTGTGCACCCGCGACGGTTACGAGCTCGGCGATCGTGAGTCCGGTGACGGCGCTCCATCGGGCGAGCCCGGGAGCGGCCGGCCCGCGACCTCCGAAGTAGGTGGCCTCGGCGCCCACGGTGACGGCGGCGGATCCCTGCAGATCTATCACGCACACATCCATCGCGACACGCCCGATGATCGGGCGCTGCACACCGTCGATCTCCACGTGGGCGGCATTGCCCAGCGCGCGCACGATCCCCTGGGCGTAGCCGCCGGTGATGAGTGCGGCCGTCGTGTCATGGGCCACTCGATGGGTGTAGCCGTAGGAGACCGCGTCTCCGGCCCTGAGCGGCTTCGTGGAAAGCACTCTGCCGACGAGCCGCATGACCGGCCTCGCGCTCAGTGCTCCCTCCGCATCGGGGAGCCCGTAGAGCAGGAAGGGGTCGATATCCGGTGCGCCGGTCGTCACGGCGTCGATGCCTTCGAGAGCCAGGGCCTCGACCTCCTCGGCATGGTCGACCAGCACGGCCTCCGCACCGGCGGCGACCACCGCGTGTGCGACGGAGAGCACCCCATGCCCCCAGGCATCGCGGCGGAGGTCGGCGACGCGTCCCCCTGCATCGACGGCGGCAGCGGATGCGACCGCGAGCGCCGACCGCGAGATCATCGCGCGCGGGCGGGAGCTGGATGTCTTCTCACACACGTTTCCAGCCTAGCTCCGCCTTCTCAGGATGCTCCACGCACCCACCGTAGACTGGAGGGGACCCCGAACTTGGAGATCCATGTCACGCTTTTCCCTCGCGCCCCGCGTCCGCTATCTGCTGGCGCGTGCTCGCCGCATCGACGTCGCCTCGGTCATCGAGAGGGCCAAAGAGGCGTCTTCTCAGCACGGCAAGGCCGTTCCCCTCGTGGTCGTCGACATGCTGTGGTCAGCGGGCCGCCATAACGTCGGATTCCAGGACTACATCGACTACGACTTCGCGATCCTCACCAAGGCGGAGCGCGACACGTTCATGACCCACCCCGTGTCGAACGAGATCTCGCAGAAGTACGACCACCCCGACTATCGGCACCTGTTCCATGACAAGGCAGAGTTCAACGCCGTCTTCGATGCCTTCCTCAAGAGGGAGTGGATGCTCATCACGCAGGGCAACGCAGACGAGCTGCGTTCATTCACCGAGCGCCAGGGCACGATCGTCGTGAAGGAGACGCACGGCCAGGCGGGCACGGGTGTCCACCGCTACCACGCCGCCGACGTGACCGACTGGGATGCGTTCCACGCCGAGCTCCTCTCGAAGAAGCAGGTCCTCGTCGAAGAGGTCATCCGCCAGCACGCCGACCTCGCGGCCGTGTGCCCCGGCACCGTGAACACCACCCGCATCACCGCATTCTTCGATGGCGAGAAGACGCACATCCTCGCGATGGCCCAGAAGTTCGGACGCGGAGCGGTGAGCGACCAGATGAGCTTCGGCGGCTTCTACACGATGCTCGACGAGAACGGTCACTCTGTGGGATCCGGATACGACTCTCACGGCCACGTGCACGTCACGCACCCGGACTCCGGCTTCCCGATCGCCGACTTCCAGCTGCCGATGATGGACGAGGTCCGCGAGTTCGTCGACCAGGTCGCGCGCGTCGTACCGCAGATCCAGTACGTCGGCTGGGATGTCGTGGTCACGCCTGACGGTCCGGTGCTCGTCGAGGGCAACTGGGGCGCCGGCGTGTACGAGAACAAGCCGAGCGTCACCGGGATCCGCACAGGGCACAAGCCGCGCTACCAGGCCGCGATCGGGTTCTGACCGCAGCAGGCATGAAGAAGGGCCCGGATGCTGAGCATCCGGGCCCTTCTTGCTGAGGCGTCGATCACGCGGAGGTCAGACCTCGCGGACGATCCCCATCGGGGTCGACTGCGTCGCCTGGCCGAGAGGATTGTCGCCCAGGATCTGGACGAGCCGACGCTCCCCCGCCTTGTCGAGCGTCGAGCCGAGGATGTTGCCGCCGATGTCGTTGATATCGACGACGGCGACCTCGAGGTCGCCGCCGAGCATCTTCTTCAGACGGAGGGCCACCTCACGCGGGTTCTTCGGTCCGAGGACGACCGCCTGGTTGTACGGCGGGATCGTGTTCTTCGTCGGGCCGTCGATGGCGCGTGCCTTGTCACCTGCGATGCGGTAGAAGTCACCGCGACGCCCGAAGGCCTTGGTGATCACCGAGACGCCGGCTGCGAAGAGGATCCGCAGGGTGCCGCATTCGCGCAGGGCCATCTCCATCGTCTCGGGCATTCCGAGACCGATGCCGTAGGAGGTGCGGACGACGTATCGCGACAGGAAGCGCGCAAGCGGACGGGGCGTGATCTCGTCGAGCCGGTACGACCGGCCCTGCGTGATCGCCACGATCTTCTCGGTCACGAACAGCAGGTCACCGGGCTGAACAGCTTCCTTCGCGTACTCCAGGACGACGGAGTCGAGGTCGTCGTTCGGCATGACGACGCGCGTCCGCAGCGGGATGCGCGCGTAGTTCTTGCCGTCGACGCTCGCCTCGAGCGCCTTGCCTTCGTTCGCCTGCATCACTCGAGGTAGTCCCGCAGCGACTGCGAGCGGCTCGGGTGGCGGAGCTTCGCCATCGTCTTCGACTCGATCTGACGGATGCGCTCACGCGTCACGCCGAACGTGTCACCGATCTGGTCGAGGGTCTTGGGCTGTCCGTCGCCGAGTCCGAAGCGCATCCGGATGACACCGGCCTCACGCTCGGAGAGCGAGTCGAGCAGCTGCTCCAGCTGACGCTGCAGCATCGTGAAGCCCACGGCATCCGCGGGGACCACTGCCTCGGTGTCCTCGATGAGGTCACCGAACTCGCTGTCGCCGTCCTCACCGAGAGGCGTGTGCAGGGAGATCGGCTCGCGGCCGTACTTCTGCACCTCGACGACCTTCTCGGGCGTCATGTCCAGCTCGCGGCTGAGCTCTTCGGGCGTGGGCTCACGGCCCAGGTCCTGCAGCATCTGGCGCTGCACTCGGGCGAGCTTGTTGATGACCTCGACCATGTGCACGGGGATGCGGATGGTGCGGGCCTGGTCTGCCATCGCGCGGGTGATCGCCTGACGGATCCACCAGGTGGCGTACGTCGAGAACTTGAAGCCCTTGGTGTAGTCGAATTTCTCGACGGCGCGGATCAGACCGAGGTTGCCCTCCTGGATCAGGTCCAGGAACTGCATGCCGCGGCCGGTGTAGCGCTTGGCGAGCGAGACGACGAGACGGAGGTTCGCGCCGAGCAGGTGGCTCTTCGCGCGCTGACCGTCGCGGGCGACCCACTGCAGGTCGAGCCCGAGCTGGCTGGCCTTCTCGGCGGCCGTCATCGTGGAGAGCTTCTCCTCGGCGAACAGGCCGGCCTCGATGCGCATCGCGAGCTCGACCTCTTCGGCCGCGTTCAGCAGGGCGACCTTTCCGATCTGCTTCAGGTAGTCCTTGACAGGGTCGGCGGTCGCACCGGTGATCTGCGTGGAGTAGACGGGCACGTCTTCGTCGTCGTTCGACGAGATGACGATCGCTCCCGTGGGCAGAGGCTCGGTGAACTTCGGCTTGGAGTCCTCGTCGTCCTCATCGGGCTCTGCGGCGGGAGGAGTCTCGTCGTCTTCGACGATGTCATCGGCCTTCTTCTTCTTCGCGGGCGCGCGCTTGGCAGCGGCACGCTGCGCGGCGGTCTTGGGCGCCGGCTTCTCAGCGGCCTCCTCGACCGGAGCATCGACCTCGGGAGCGTCGGCGGTCTTCTTCGTCCGGGTCTTCTTCGTCGTGGCAGGAGTCACGTTTCGCCTTTCACGGGGCCGCTCGCAGGCCCCGGAGCATTTCGGACACTAGTAAGACCCTTGTCAAGTCCGATCTCCGGAAAGATCGATTGACAACGGGTCAGAGTCCTAGTATCGCACACGTGTGGGCATGCAGGTGCAATCCGCCCAAGTTCGCTCGCTCGATGTCAGCCGCGACCCGGCTTGTCCTCGTCGCCGCTGGGGCGCGAGGCGAGGTAGCGCTCGAGTTCTGCGGCGAGCTCGTCCGCGCTCGGCAGGTCGCGCTCGTTGAATCCGCCCTCGTCGTACGACCCGTCCTCAGGATCACGACCGGCCATATACGCGTCGTAGCGGCGCTCGAGCCCCTGCACCATCTGCTGCAGCTCATCGTTGCCCAGCACCTGGTCGTCGACGCGCGTGAGGTAGTCCTGGCGGCGCTCCTGCACCTCGTCGAGCAGGATGACCAGGCCCGTGGCGGCCATCAGCTTTTCGGCTGCCGCGATCACGGCGTCGGGGTTCTCGGTCTCGGCGAGGTAGTGCGGTACGAGCAGCACGAACCCGACGACGCGCTCACCGTGCTCCGCGAAGCGGAATTCGAGGAGATGCCCCGCAGTGGCCGGCACCTGGGTGCGCGGGCGCCATACCGAGTGAGCCACGGTGAGCTCACGGCGGTTGCCGCTCACCGTCGTGCCGATGGGGCGGGTGTGCGGGACCGGCATCGCGATCGAGTGCACCCAGTTGAGTCCGGAGACCTCGAATTCGTCGGCGAACTCGAGCACGGTGCGCGCGAACTCGTTCCAGGCGAAGTCCGGCTCGTAACCGGCGAGGAGGAGGAACTTCTGGCCGAGGGCGTCGGTCGCCAGCGAGAGCTCCAGCCGGGCAGGACGGAACTCGGTCAGGTGATCCTGGTCGAAGGAGATCACCGGGCGGCGGGCGCGGTAGTCCAGCAGCACGTCGTTGTCGAAGACGGCGATCGGCTCGGGCGACGTCGTCTCGCGAAGGTGCTCGATGAGCCCGGAGACGGCGCTGCCTGCGTCGGTGAAACCCGTCAGGAGCAGGACAAGGGGCAGTCCGCGCGGCACGACCGGTGCGTTCGCTACACGTTCATGGATCTCTCCGGAGAAGGGCATGAGTCAATGCTACGAGCAGCTTCGGACGGCCGGGCGGTGACCTTCAAGCTGAGAGCGAACACCCGCTCGGCGCCCGGGCGCGCGACCCTCCTAGGATGGAGGTATGACGCTTCCCGCGCTCTCGCGCACCTCAGATCAGTTCCCAGGAAGCGCTGCAGACGCCGCAGTGCTCGTCATCCCCGAGATCTCGGACTCCGCAGAGTCGCTGACCGGCTACCCCGGACTCGCCGATTCCCTGCAGGCCGTCGGCCACACCGGCTCGGCCTCGTCGTTCACGCGGGCCTACGCCCCCGAGGTCACGACCCTGCCGTTCGCCGTCGTCGGCGTAGGCCGTGAGCCCGATGCCTCCGCCGTGCGCAACGCCGTAGGCACAGCCCTCCGGTCTCTGACCGGCTTCGAGACGGTCTCGGTGGCCCTGGCTCCCGGTCTCGAGCAGTTCGCGGCCGCCGCCGCAGAGGGCGCCGTGCTCGGCGGCTACCGGTTCGACGGCTACCGCAAGGAGTCGGGCAAGACCCGCGCGTCTTCCGTCCTGCTGCATGCCGACCTCGACGAGTCCGCACTCTCCAGGTCCATCGCCGTCGGCGAGGCGATGGCCCTCATCAAGGATCTCGTGTTCGTCCCGGCCGAGTGGCAGAGCCCGGCCCAGCTCGCACAGAGCGCAGCCGACAGCGTCGACGGGCTGGCGGATGTCTCGGTGGAGATCCTCGACGAGAAGTCGCTCGCCGAACAGGGCTTCGGCGGTATCCTCGGCGTCGCGCAGGGCTCCGACAGGCCGCCGCGCCTCGTCCGTCTCGACTACGCACCCGCGAACGCCACACGTCACATCGCACTCGTCGGCAAGGGGATCACGTTCGACACCGGTGGGCTGTCGCTCAAGCCGGCGGCCTCGATGGTCGGCATGAAGTTCGACATGGCCGGTGCCGCGACGAGCGTCGCAGCACTGCGGGCGATCGCCGCTCTCGCCCTGCCCGTGCACGTCACCGCTTGGCTCTGCATCACCGACAACATGCCGTCAGGTCGTGCATTGCGTCCGGGAGACGTCATCCGCATCCTCGACGGCACGACCGTCGAGGTTCCGAACACGGATGCAGAGGGGCGCCTGGTCATGGCCGACGGCCTCGTCGCGGCCAGCCGCGAGAACCCCGACGTCATCATCGACGTCGCGACTCTCACCGGAGCGATCGTGATGGCTCTCGGGCACCGCCACACCGGCGTGTTCGGTGACGACGACGCCGTCGCGGAGTTCCTCGCCGCCGCCGACGCCGCCGATGAGCTCGCGTGGCACATGCCGCTCCCGGCCTACATGGAGGACTCGCTGGACTCCCCCATCGCCGACATGCAGAACGCCAACATGAGCGATCGGATGGGTGGGGCGTCGTACGCCGGCCTCTTCCTGCGCCGCTTCGTCGGCCGGGTCTCCGACGAGAGGGACGCCCCGCGCATCCCGTGGGTGCACCTCGACATCGCCGGCTCCGGCGAGCACAACGGCGCACCGTACGGCTTCACCGACAAGGGCCCCACCGGAGCGATGGTCCGGTCGATCATCGCGTTCGCCGAAGCATCCCACAAGGAGGCATGACCATGACCACGCACACCTTCGACATCGTCGTCCTGGGCGGAGGCAGCGGCGGGTACGCCGCTGCTCTGCGTGCGAGCGAGCTCGGCAAGTCCGTCGCGCTCATCGAGAAGGACAAGGTCGGCGGCACCTGCCTGCACCGCGGCTGCATCCCGACGAAGGCGCTGCTGCACGCGGCCGAGGTCGCCGAGCATGTGCGAGACGCCGCCCACGTCGGCATCTCCGCGACCCTCGACGGAATCGACCCCGCCGGAGTGCGCGCATACCGCGAGGGGATCGTCGCGAAGAAGTACAAGGGCCTCGAGGGCCTGGTGAAGGCCCGCGGCATCACGACCGTCGCCGGCTTCGGTCGCCTGAACGCCGACCGGACGGTGAGCGTGGGCGACGACGTCTACGTCGGCGCCGATGTCGTCCTCGCCACCGGCTCGTACAGCCGGACCCTCCCGGGCCTCGAGATCGGCGGGCGGATCCTCACCAGCGAACAGGCGCTGTCGCTCGACGTGATCCCCGAGCGCGTGCTCGTGCTCGGCGGCGGCGTGATCGGCGTGGAGTTCGCCAGCGTCTGGCGTTCGTTCGGCACCGAGGTCACCATCATCGAAGCGCTGCCGCACCTGGTGCCCAACGAGGACATCGCGATGAGCAAGGGCCTCGAACGGGCGTTCCGCCGCCGCGGCATCCAGTACTCCCTCGGCATCCGCTACCAGAGCGCCACGCAGGACGACAGCTCGGTGACCGTCACGCTGGAGGACGGCAAGGAGTTCACCGCCGACTACCTTCTCGTGGCGGTCGGACGAGGTCCGGTCACGGCCGACCTCGGCTTCGAAGAGGCCGGCGTGACTCTCGATCGTGGTTTCGTCACGGTCGATCAGGACCTGCGCACCGGTGTGCCCGGGCTCTGGGCCGTCGGAGACATCACGCCCGGTCTGCAGCTCGCTCACCGCGGTTTCCAGCAGGGCATCGCCGTCGCGGAACGCATCGCCGGTCTCTCCCCCGCGCACGTCCCCGACATCCAGATCCCGAAGGTCACGTACTCGAGCCCCGAGGTCGCCTCGGTCGGCGTCACGGAGGAGGCTGCCGTCACCGAGCACGGCGCCGATGCTGTCGTGGCGTACGAGTACAACCTCGCCGGCAACGGCAAGAGCGAGATCATCGGCACAGCCGGCCTCGTGAAGGTGGTCCGACTCAAGGACGGGCCCGTCATCGGTGTCCATCTGCTCGGCGACCGAGTGGGCGAGCTCATCACCGAGGGCCAGCTGGCCGTCGCGTGGGAGGCCCACCCCGAGGACATCGCCCCCCTGATCCATGCGCATCCCACACAGAGCGAGGCGCTCGGTGAAGCCTTCCTCGCCCTCGCCGGAAAGCCGCTGCACGCCCTCTGAACACCAACCGGTGAACAGTTCACTAAGCTAGACACGCGTCATTTAACTTCCTGAAGGAGACTCAGTCATGAGCACATCCGTCGTCCTCCCCCCTCTCGGCGAGAGCGTCACAGAGGGTACCGTCACCCGCTGGCTCAAGCAGGTGGGAGACACCGTTCAGGCGGATGAGGGCCTGCTCGAGATCTCGACCGACAAGGTCGACACCGAGATCCCCTCGCCCGTCACCGGTGTGATCGAGGAGATCCTCGTCGCCGAGGACGAGACCGTCGAGGTCGGCGCGCTCCTCGCGCGTATCGGCGACGGCAGCGCCGCTGCTCCTGCCGAGGATGCTCCTGCAGCCGCAGCGCCGGCCGCGGAGGAGGCGCCTCAGGCTGCCGCACCGCAGGCCGAGGCCCCCTCGGAGCCCGCTCCTGCTGCCGAAGCTGCGCCCGCTGCCGCGGCTGCTCCGGCCGCTGCCCCCGCAGGCGACGCCACGGACATCGTCCTCCCCGAACTCGGCGAGAGTGTGACCGAAGGCACCGTCACCCGCTGGCTCAAGCAGATCGGCGACACCGTCGAGGTCGACGAGGCACTGCTGGAGATCTCGACCGACAAGGTCGACACCGAGATCCCCTCGCCCGTCGCCGGCGTGCTGCAGGAGATCGTCGCCGCCGAAGACGAGACCGTCGAGGTCGGCGCTGTGCTTGCTCGTGTCGGTTCTGGAGCAGCTCCCGCCGCCGCACCGGCTGCGGAGGCTCCGGCCGCCGAGGCTCCTGCCGCTCCCACCGAGACTCCCGCATCTGCGGCAGAGGCACCTGCTGCTCCCGCGGCAGAAGCCCCCGTGCAGCAGGCTCCGGCAAGCGAGGGTGCGTCCGCACCTGTCGCCCCCGCCCCGGCGGCAGCGCCGTCCGAGCCCGCGCCCGCGGCGGCATCGGCTCCGGCTCCGGCTCCGGCTCCGGCCGAGCAGAAGCTGTCCCTCCCGACCGAGAGCGACAACCTGTACGTGACCCCGCTCGTGCGCCGTCTGGCTTCGCAGCAGGGCGTCGACCTGGCCAGTGTCACCGGTACCGGCGTCGGCGGACGCATCCGTAAGGAAGATGTGCTCAAGGCCGCAGAGAGCGCGTCGGCGGCACCCGCCGCTGCGGCCGCCCCTGCTGCGCCCGCTCCGCTCGAGGTCTCGCCGTTGCGTGGCACCACGCAGCCGATGTCGCGCCTGCGCAAGGTTCTGGCCAAGCGCGCCGTCGAGTCGATGCAGCAGACCGCACAGCTCACGACGGTCGTCGAGGTCGATGTGACCGCTCTGGCGGAGTACCGCGACAGCGTCAAGGCGTCTTTCCTCGAGAAGACGGGCGACAAGCTGTCGTTCCTGCCGTTCTTCGCCCTCGCTGCCGCAGAGGCTCTGCGTGCCTTCCCGATCGTGAACGCCACGGTCGACGGCGAGCAGATCGTCTACCCCGAGTCCGAGAACGTCTCGATCGCCGTGGACACCGAGCGCGGTCTGCTCACGCCGGTGCTGCGCGACGCCGCGTCGAAGAACATCGCCGAGATCGCGCATGAGATCGCCGACCTCGCGGCACGCACGCGCGACAACAAGCTGAAGCCCGACGAGCTCGCCGGCGGCACGTTCACGCTGACCAACACGGGTTCGCGTGGCGCGCTGTTCGACACTCCGGTCGTCTTCCTGCCGCAGTCGGCGATCCTCGGCACCGGAACGGTCGTCAAGCGCCCCGGTCTCGTCAAGGTCGGCGGCGCAGACGCGATCGCCGTCCGCTCGTACGTGTACCTCGCTCTCTCGTACGACCACCGCATCATCGACGGAGCAGACGCCGCTCGCTTCCTCGGTGCTGTGAAGGCCCGCCTCGAGTCGGCGCAGTTCGCCGCTCAGCTCGGAGCCTGACCACCGCATCATCCTGGCTGGTCCGCGACGTCGTACACGTCGCGGACCAGCCATTTCTCTGCCACCCGGACGAGTACGACCATCCGCTCCCCAGCGGCGGACTCCGCCCCGTCCTCTTCCCCTCCCGACGCAGAAGCTCGGATCACGGCGACATCCCCGTACTCGTCCACGGGTTCGAGCTGTAATGCTTCCTCACCTTCCGCCAATGCGTCCGCGACCCCGATGGACCCCTGAGCGACCGCTTCGGCACAGACCGCGTCGTCGTTCGCCGCACAGGTCCTGATCGCGTCGATGAGGTGGTGCGCCGCCTCGACCGGATCCTCCGGATCGGCTCGCTCGGGCGGTGATCCCTTCGGGGACTCGTCCGGCTTCGGTTCGGGTGCCGTCGGCGTCGCCGCCGGTGACGGATCGGCAGACGCAGAGTCGATCTGCTCCGCGTCCCGACCGCTCGTCGGCACCGCCGTGGTACCCCCGTCGCCCGGTTCCCCTGTCGCTCCCCCAGGCCAGAGAAGTCCGCCGGCGAGCACCGCTACGGCCGCAGCCGCAGCGACGATCGCCCTCCGCCCACGTCGCACGGGGGTTCGGACGCCCCCTGTGGGGGCCTCCATCCTCCTGTCGACGCGAGCGGCGCGTGCTCGATCCGCGTCTCTCCGATGCCGGCGCGCGACCACGAGGAGCATCGCACCCCGCCAGAGGTCGAGGCGACGCAGCAAGGGCGCGACGACGCGAGACGTCACAGCGCGCACGCGGCTATCCGCCATAGGTCGAGTGGCACGGGTTCTCATCCGACTTCGCTCGTCGGGTCGCACGACCGCTGCGCGGATCGCTGCGTCCGCACTTCTCGCCAGCTCAGGCGCATGCACATCGCGTCTCAGCGGTTTCGGCGCCGCGGTATCGAACAGCTCTGCCTCCCACCCCTCGAGCTGTCGCATCGGCATCCCCGGCCGTCCTGTGGCAGCGCTCAGCCCTTCCTCGATCGTGACGAGCAGGCGACCGAGTGCGCGGTCGATGCAGTCCTCGCGAATCCGCGCGACGAGACCCGCCGCTGCCGTCCGTGCCGTCTCGCCTACGCCGATCACGAAAGTCGGTCGCCCGTCATCCGTGAGCCACCAGCCACCCGTATGTTCGTGCTCGTCGGTCCGTCCGAGCTCACCGAGACCTCGCAGGATGCTGGCGACCAGGGTCGTCATCTCCCCGGAGCCGAGCGCGACGCCGGCTGCCGCGCGACGACCGACGAACGTCGCGACCCTCTCGGTGCACCATGGGAGCAGCGCGTCGTGCCCGTCGGCGCGCCGCACGATGTCGAGCGGCCCCGCGACGTGGTCGTCACCGGCGTGGTCCCACCCAGCCCACCCGCTGATCGAGGCGGAGTCCACCAGAACGGCCATCGCCGCGCCTCGGGTGACCAGCGTTCCCGCGTACGGCCCCTCGTCCGCGTCGATCCTCCTGATCGTCCGATGCGCACCGGGCACCAGTGCCGCACCGCTCGCCTTCGTTTCCTTCTCCGCCATTCCCCCATGTCATCGCATCGCACGGCGCTCCCACGCAGACATCGCATGATGTGCACGCATGCGCACGAATCGGCCGCGTGTGCAGGAGAAGACGAGGCGCCCGAATCCGCCCGACGCGAACGACGCCATCAGCGCACCCCGGAGTCGGTATTCTTATGCACATGGCAAACCGCACGTCCGCGCCCGAGAAGCGTCCGGGATTCTTCTCCCAGATCAAGTCCCTCTTCAAGTTCACGAGGGAGATCTACCCCTGGCTGCCCTGGGCCCAGATCGCGCTGCTGGTCATCGGTGTCCTCATCGGCCTCATCGTGGGCTACCTGATCCCGCCGTTCCAGGTCTGGACTCTCATCCTCTGGGGCATCTCCGGTCTGATGCTCGGCCTGCTCGGCGCGATGTTCCTGATGACGCGCCTATCTACTTCTGCGATGTACCAGAAGATCGACGGTATGCCGGGCGCCACGGGCCACGTGCTGAGCACGAGCCTCGGACGCAACTGGCAAGGATCCGAGACGCCGGTCGGCATCAACCCGAAGACGCAGGATGCCGTCTACCGCACCGTGGGTCGCGGCGGCGTCGTGGTCGTCGGAGAGGGCTCCCGCGGCCGCCTCACCCGACTGGTCAACGATGAGCGCAGCAAGGCAGCCCGTGTGGCCCACGGCGTGCCGGTCACGGTGCTCTACGTCGGCCACGGCGACGACGACGTCGCGATCGCCGATCTCGCAAAGACCATCAAGAAGCTTCCGAAGGTCATCGACAAGGCCACCATGGGTGCCGTCATCCGACGCATCGAGTCCGTGTCGCAGTCGATCTCGTCGCTCCCTATCCCGAAGGGCATCGACCCCACCAAGGTCAGGGCGCAGCGTCCGCGTTGAGCTGACCCCCGCACACGCAGAAGCGCGGCCGCACCTCATCGCGAGGTCGGCCGCGCTTCGTCGTTCACTCCGACAGCGGCTGACGCGGAAGGCGACGGACCTTCGCGCGGCGACGGCGACGTTCCGGAACCATCGACCGCATCTCGTCGAGCTTGCCGAAGCAGAAGAGCCGATCCTCGGCCTCGAGGACGACGTGCTTGCGCGGGTTCGGGATGACGGAGACGCCGCGGTGCAGCGTGAGCACGGTGATGTCGCGCTCCCACAGTCCGGCTTCGCCGAGTGTCTTGCCGACGAGGTCGACAGCTCCGTGCACCATCAGCTCGGCGACCCCGTATCCCGTGGAGACGGTCAGGCGCTGACGCACATCGATCTCGGGGAATGCGACCTGGCCGGCGATGTAGTCGATGATGGCGCCTGCGACGTCGAGCTTCGTGGCCGTCTCGATGCCCTGCAGGCCAGGCGACGAGTTGACCTCCATGACGAGCGGGCCGTCGTCGCCTTCGAGCATGTCGACTCCGGCGACGCGGAGCCCCATGATCTGGGCTGAGCGCACGGCTGCGCGCTCGTAGATCGGATCGAGCTCGACGGCTTCCACCGAGCCTCCACGGTGGACGTTCGAGCGGAACTCGTCACCCGCCGCCGATCGCCGCATCGCGGCGACCACGCGGTCGCCCACGACCAGAGCGCGGATGTCGCGCCCGCGGCTCTCGGAGATGAACTTCTGGATCAGCACGTTCTGCTTGGTCGAGTGCAGCGTCTCGATGATGGCCTCGGCCACCTTCACCTGCGGCGCGAGGATCACACCGATCCCCTGCGTGCCCTCGAGGAGCTTGATGACGACAGGAGCACCCCCGACGCGTTCGATCGCCGGACGGACGTCCGCACGGTTGCGGACGAAGGCCGTGGGAGGCATCGCGATGTTGTGGCGCGAGAGGATCTGATTCGCGCGGAGCTTGTCCCGCGCGCTCGAGATCCCGTTCGCCGTGTTCGGCGTGTAGACGTCCATCTGCTCGAACTGGCGCACGACGGCGGTGCCGAAGTAGGTGATCGAGTTGCCGATGCGAGGCAGGATCGCGTCGTAGTCGCTGAGCTGACGGCCCCGGTAGTGCAGGTCCGGCTCGTCTGCGGTGAGGTCGATCGCGAATCGCAGCGTGTTGAGCACCTTGACGTTGTGACCTCGCTGGAGCGCAGCGGCGCGCAGCCTTTGGGTGGAGTACGCCTGCGGCGCGCGGGAGAGCACTGCGATCTTCACGGGGGATTTCCTGCCAGGATGGTCGGGTGAGTAAGTCATCCCATTCAAACACCCTTATCGGGTGGCGAGAATGGGTGAGCCTGCCTGATCTCGGAGTCGACTGGCTCAAAGCCAAGATCGACACGGGCGCGCGCACCTCTTCGCTGCACGCATTCCAGATCCAGGAGTTCGAGCGCGACGGCGTGTCGTGGGTTCGGTTCCGTGTGAAGCCCTGGCAGGACAGCCAGGAGGATGCCGTCATCGTCGAGTCCCCTGTGCATGATCGCCGCGCCGTGCGCAGCTCATCGGGCCATGCCCAGGAGCGACTCGTCGTCGAGATGCTGATCCGTCTGCATGACCGGGAGGTGCTCGCGGAGGTCACGCTGAGCAACCGGGACGAGATGGGTTTCCGCATGCTCATCGGTCGCGAGGCGCTGCGACAGGGTTATATCGTCGACCCTGCCCGTTCGTTCCTCGGCGGTCGCGCTCCGCGCGAGGCCAGACGCCGCAATCGCGGCAAGGAGTGAGCCCGATCAGGCGCGGATGAGCACGAGTCCCGTCACCTTGTCGTGGATTCCTCGCTGATCGGCGTCCCAGATGACCGCCGGGATCACGACGATGATCAGCAGGGTGCGGACGATCGGACGCCAGATCCCCACCCAGCCGCCGCCCAGACGTACCACGCGCATGCCGAGGATACGGTGCCCGGGGCTTCCGCCGGCCGTCGGGATGAAGAGGATCTGCAGCAGGGCGAAGACCGCCATCGGCGCGAACATGGTGAGGCCGGCCTCGGCGGGCAGTGCGAACTGGTCGTAGCCGAGGAACCCGGTGGCGATGATCGTCGCAGCCACATAGTCGATGAGAAGGGCCCCGATTCGCCGTCCAGGGCGGGCGATGCTGCCCGTCCCCGTCTGCGGCATTCCGAGTCGTTCTCCGGGGTACGTGTTCACAGCGTCCGTCACGTATCCAGCCTACCGGCGCGTAACATGCTCGAAACAAAGCGGATACCGTGGGGTAACGCCCCGCACGTACTGTGCACAATGGCCGTGAAGCCATCGATCCGCAATCCAGGAGTCGTACATGTTCAAAGATTCGTCCGAGGTGCTGACCTACATCAAGGAGAACGACGTCAAGTTCCTTGACATCCGATTCACTGATCTCCCTGGTGTTCAGCAGCACTTCAACATCCCTGCGGCCACTGTCGACGAGGACTTCTTCGTGGACGGACAGCTGTTCGACGGCTCTTCGATCCGTGGCTTCGCCAGCATCCACGAGTCCGACATGCAGCTCATCCCTGACGTCACGACGGCATACATGGACCCGTTCCGCGAGGCGAGCACCCTCGTGATGATCTTCGACATCTACAACCCGCGCACGGGAGAGATCTACTCGAAGGACCCGCGCCAGGTCGCGAAGAAGGCCGAGAAGTACCTCGCCTCCACCGGCATCGCCGACACGGCGTTCTTCGCCCCCGAGGCCGAGTTCTACATCTTCGACGACGTGCGCTACTCGGTCACCGCCGGCGAGAGCTTCTACAAGGTCGATTCCGAAGAGGCCGCGTGGAACACCGGTCGTGAGGAAGAGGGCGGAAACCTCGCCAACAAGACCCCGTACAAGGGTGGCTACTTCCCCGTCAGCCCGGTCGACAAGACCGCTGACCTGCGCGACGACATCACCCTGAAGCTGATCGACGCCGGGTTCATCCTCGAGCGCTCGCACCACGAGGTCGGCACCGCGGGCCAGCAGGAGATCAACTACCGCTTCGACACCATGGTGCACTCGGCGGACGACATCCTGAAGTTCAAGTACATCGTCAAGAACACCGCCGAAGAGTGGGGCAAGGTCGCCACCTTCATGCCGAAGCCGCTGTACGGCGACAACGGATCGGGAATGCACACGCACCAGTCGCTGTGGAACGACGGCAAGCCGCTCTTCTACGACGAGGCCGGCTACGGTCAGCTCAGCGACATCGCTCGCTGGTACATCGGCGGCATCCTGGCGCACGCTCCGGCGCTGCTCGCCTTCACGAACCCGACCCTGAACAGCTACCACCGTCTGGTCAAGGGCTTCGAGGCTCCGGTCAACCTGGTCTACTCGGCCGGAAACCGCTCGGCTGCCATCCGCATCCCGATCACGGGCTCCAACCCGAAGGCCAAGCGCATCGAGTTCCGCGCGCCTGACGCATCGGGCAACCCGTACCTCGCCTTCGCCGCGCAGCTCATGGCCGGCCTCGACGGCATCAAGAACCGCATCGAGCCGCACGAGCCCGTCGACAAGGACCTCTACGAGCTTCCCCCCGAGGAGGCGAAGAACATCCCGCAGGTCCCGAACTCGCTGCTCGACTCGCTCGACGCACTGAAGGAGGACCACCAGTTCCTCCTCGAGGGTGGCGTCTTCACCGAGGAGCTCATCGAGACCTGGATCTCGTACAAGTACGAGAACGAGATCCTGCCGATGGCTCAGCGCCCGCACCCGTTCGAGTACGAGCTGTACTTCGGGGTGTAACCAGATCCCGCGGGATTCCGGGGGTAGGTCCGCCGAATCGCACAGAGAGCCCGTCAGGCCATGCCTGGCGGGCTCTCTGTGCGTCTCGCGTAGAGTCTTTCCCGGTCCCGCCCTAGGCGCGTGAGCTCGCCCCGGCTCCGCGTCCAGTTTTTCGGAGAGGGAGGCTGCCCGTTCGAGCCGGGCCGGGATGGGCCTACGCGCCCGCTACGGTGTAGCTCTGGGCGACGGACGGCGTCGCCGAGCTCACCGGTCGCGGCTGCGTCGAAGCCCGCGGACCTTGCGCACCTGCCATGCGAGCAGCACGGCCGACCCGGTCACCATGACTCCGATGAGGATCCACTGCGGGAGGGAATATGCGACGCTCCAGGTCAGCGTGACCAGCACGAGCCCGACCATGTAGGCGAAGAGCAGCGCCGACACCGCAGTCAGCAGCCACTCGCGGCGGTACCGCCACCGTGCACCCCGTCCACCCCGCTTCGCCATGTTCTGAAGACTACGCGAGCCCGCGGCATCCCCCCGGTCGCGGAAGTTCTCACTCGCCGGCGCGCGAATCCACAGCGACGCCGATCGCGACGCCGATCGAGAGGCCGAGGCCCATTCCGAGTGCGAGGTTGTCGAACACGGTGAGTCCGAGCCCCGCACCGACGGCGATGCCCAGGCCGAGGCCGACTGCAAGACCGTTCTGCGGCTTCTTCTGCGAATCCTTCTCTGCATCCGTCATGTCATCCACCGTACGAACGCCTGGCGGTCACCGCATCCCCCGCATGGGGGATCCGCCGCCCGCACGACCGTGTCGCGCTTGCTTTCACCCGCCCCTACTGGTCAACTGAGGGGTCCGAATGAACACAAGTGGGGGGCCATCATGCGCCGCAAGTACGACAGGCTGCAGCCGAAGAGGGTCCACACCACCGAGACTCCTCCCGCGCAGCCGAAGACAGCGGCCGCGGCGATCGCCCGGATCAACCCGTTCATGTTCGGCCTCCTCGGTGCTCTGGGTGTGCTCGTCGCGCTGATGCTCGGCGGAATCGTCAACCAGCTCGCCACGGTGCTGGTCTACATCGGGGTGGCGATCTTCCTCGCACTCGGGCTCGACCCGATCGTCTCGTTCATCGAACGCAAGCTCCCTCGCCCGGCCGCCGTCGCCATCGTCGTGTCCGTCGTGATCCTGGTCTTCGCCGGCATCATCCTGGCCATCGTGCCTCTTCTCATCGAGCAGGTGACCAACCTGATCCAGGACGGCCCGAAGATGGTCGAGGACTTCATGGCCAGCGCCTGGTTCAAGGACGTGAGCGAGCAGTTCGGCTCCACCTTCGACGACGCGGCGCAGGGCGTGCTGAGCTTCGTCCAGGATCCGGGCAACATCCTCAACATCAGCGGCGGAGTCTTCGCGGTCGGCGCCGGCATCGCCGGCGGCTTCACCGGCGTCACCATCGTGCTCATCCTGACCCTGTACTTCATGGCCTCGCTGCGCAGCATGAAGCGCGTCGCGGTGCGCTTCGTCCCGTCCTACCAGCGCGACACCTTCGGAGGGCTCCTCGAAGACGTCTCCGGCGCCGTCGGGCGATACGTGATGGGGCAGGCCAGCCTGGCGCTCATCAACGGCATCCTGAGCCTGATCGTGCTGAGCATCATCGGAGCCCCCGTGCCGGCGCTGCTCGCGCTGATCGCCTTCATCGGCTCGATGATCCCGCTCGTCGGAACGCTGAGCGCCTCGATCATCAATGCGCTGATCTGCCTCATCGTGAGCCCGGTGACCGCTCTCATCGCGTTCGGCTACTACCTCGTCTACATGCAGATCGAGGCATACGTCCTGTCCCCGCGAATCATGAACAAGGCGGTCGCCGTTCCCGGAGCGCTCGTGGTGATCGCGGCCGTCGCCGGTGGCGCACTCGGCGGGATCCTCGGCGCACTCGTCGCCATCCCCGTCGCCGCGAGCATCATCATCATCGTGCAGAAGGTCGTCTTCCCGACGCAGGACAGCAAGGTCGTCCCACCGGGAACCCTCAGCGAACGGTGAGGGCGGCGGGCTGGACCCGCACGGTGAAGTCGGAGACGTGTCCGACCTCTTCGCCATCGATCTCGAACATCTGCGGTGACGCGAGCTGCACGCGCACCCGCTCCGCGGAGATGTGCGTCGTCGAGTCGGTGCTCACAGCGGTGTCGACATTGCCCATCATGCGACGGATGCCGTTCTCCCACACGAAGGCACGGACGGTGTCGAGCCACTGGAGGGGCCCTTCGGCGCTCACGAGCAGCATGTCGAGCAGTCCGTCGTCGAGCACCGCATCCGGCAGGAGACGGATGCCGCCCTGCAGCATGCCGCAGTTGCCGATCAGCATGGTGTGACCGCGAAGCCCCTGCGGCTCCTGATCGTCGAGCGTCAGGGTGATGTCGGTCATCTCGGTGCCGGCGAGAGCACGTCCCATCGCCTCGACGTAGGCGATCCATCCGGCTCGGTTCTTCAGGTCCTCGTCGGTCTCGACCAGCATCTGCGCGTCGATGCCGAAACCGACCATCACCACGAACGCGTGCTCGGTGCCGTCGTGGTCGACCCAGCCCATGTCGATCCGCTGCGGCTCGCCGTCGCGCACCCGAACCAACGCAGCGGGGATGTCGTTGAGGGGGATCTCGAGGTTCCGCGCGAGCAGGTTGCCCGTGCCCTGCGGCACGATGCCCAGCGCGGCGTCCGTGCCCGCCAACGATTCAGCGACCGCCCGGACGGTGCCGTCGCCGCCGACGGCGATCACCACGTCGCAGCCTGCGGCCACAGCTTCGGCGGCCATTCCCCGCCCCGGGTCCTCGATGCTGGTCTCCCACCACTCGACAGGAGTGCCGACACCGTCGGAGACGAAGGTCTCGGCGACGGCTGCGCGCAGCGAGTCCCCATCGACCTTCGAGGGGTTCCAGATCACACCGAGCTTCGAGATCGTCATGGAGCCAGGCTAGCCGTAGAAGAGCTGCTCGAATGCCCGGCGCGCACGCCGGGTCACGCCGAGGTAGTCGTCGTCGAGAATGCTCGCCGAACGGTCGGGGTACCCGAGCAGCCGACCGATGGCGTCGAGGTCGCGCGGATCCGTCGGGAGCACGTCGCTCGTCTTGCCCGTGTAGAGGGTGATCGCGGATCGCAGACGGCTCGACAGCAGCCACGCGGCCCGGAGGAGATCGGCGGATTCAGCGGGAACGTGGCCTGCGTCGACGGCCGCCTGGAGCGCCGTGAGCGTCGACGTGGTGCGCAGGGCCGGTACGTCATGGGCGTGCTGCAGCTGGAGCAGCTGCACCAGCCACTCGACGTCGCTCAGCGTGCCCGGACCGAGCTTCAGGTGTCGACGCGGATCGACTCCCTGAGGCAGCCGCTCCCCCTCGACTCGCGCCTTGATGCGCTTGATCTCGCGGGTTCCCTGCAGGTCGATCTCGGCGGGGTAGCGGATGCTGTCGGCGAGGGCGGTGAACTTCTCGATGAGAGTCGCGCTGCCCGCCACGCCTCTCGCCCGCAGGAGTGCCTGAGCCTCCCAGGAGAGCGACCAGCGCCGGTAGTACTCCGCATACGCGTCGATCGATCGGACGACGGGTCCGTTGCGTCCCTCCGGACGGAGATCGGCATCGAGGTCCAACGGCACACGGTGGTCGGTGAGGTGCTCTCGGAGGCCAGCGACGATGCGCGTGGCGAGCGTCTGCGCGCGTTGCGGATCGACGCCGTTCGCGTCGTACACGTAGAGGATGTCGGCATCGGAGCCGAAGCCCAGCTCCGCTCCCCCGAACCGCCCCATGCCGATCACCGCGAAGTCGAGCGCCTCATCGTCGAGCGGGACGATCTCGCGGCGGACCGCGCGCAGCGCCGCCTGGATCGTCGCGTCGGTGATCTCAGTCAGGGACGTCGCGATCTGCTCGATCGAGAGCACGTCGAGGACGCCGCCCATCGCCGTTCGCAGCAGCTCGCGCCGCCGCAGCGCTCGCACCGCCTGCAGCGCGTCGCCGACGTTCCTGTGCCGCGTCTGGATGGCCCTGGCCTCCTCGTCGAGAGCGGCCCCGCTGCGGGGCCGCAGCAGCTCGCTGCTGTCGAGCCAGGCGACGGACTCGGGTATCCACTCCATGAGCTCGCCGACGTAGCGCGACGACGAGAGGAGGCGCGTCAGGCTCTCGGCAGCGCCCGAGGAATCACGCAGCATCCGGAGGAACCAGGGAGTGTCGCCGAGGCGTTCGCTGATGCGACGGAACGCGATCAACGCATAGTCGGGGTCGCTGCCGTCGGCGAACCAGCGCACCATCACGGGCATGAGATGCCGCTGGATGGTCGCCTTGCGGCTCAATCCGGTGGTGAGTGCACCGATGTGGCGCAGGGCGCCGGCCGGATCCCGGAAGCCGATCGCCATGAGCCGGTCGTGCGCCTGTGCCGTGGACAGCGTGCGCTCCTCTTCCGGCAGCGCCGCCACAGCGCTCAGGAGAGGCCGGTAGAACAGGCGGGTGTGGATGTCGCGCACCTCCCGCCGCACGCTCTCCCAGCGCGCCCAGATCGCTTCACCGGACTCGCCCAGGCCGGTGCTGCGCGCGAGCACCCGGAGGCCCGCCGGTGTGCGGGGCATCAGGTGGGTGCGGCTGAGCTCGCGGAGCTGCAACCTGTGCTCCATCAACCGCAGCACGCAGTAGTCATCGGCGAAAGACGCAGCCTCGGCCCGGCCGATGTAGCCGCCCTCCACCAGGGCGTCGAGGCTCTCGAGTGTGCCACGCGTGCGCAGACGGGGGTCTGTGAGGCCGTGCACGAGCTGCAGCAACTGCACGGTGAACTCGATGTCCCGCAGGCCGCCCGAGCCGAGTTTGAGCTGGTACGGGGCATCCTCGGGGTCGATGTGCTCCATGACCCGCTCGCGCATGCGCTGCACGCTGTCGACGAAGTTCTCACGCGCGGCACTGGAGAAGACCTTCGGCTGCACGGCGGCGATGTACTCGGCGCCGAGCTCCGCATCGCCCGCGAGGGGTCGCGCCTTCAGTAGCGCCTGGAACTCCCAGCTCTTCGCCCAGCGGTCGTAGTAGGCCAGGTGCGAGCCGAGCGACCGGACGAGCGCGCCCTGCTTGCCTTCGGGACGGAGCGCGGCGTCGACCTCCCACAGCGGGGGCTCGACCTCGATGCCGCTCAGTCCTCGCATCGTCTCCCTCGCGAGACGGGTCGCGATGTCGATCGCGCGCGACTCCGGGACGGCGTCCTCGTCTGCGGTTCCGCCGACGAAGATCACATCGACATCGCTGACGTAGTTCAGCTCGCGTGCACCCGCCTTGCCCATGCCGATGATCGCCAGCTGCGTGGCCGCGACCTGCTCGCGACTCATCGTGTCGACCAGCCGCCGGCGCGCGATCGCCAGAGATGCCTCCAGCGCCGCGCCCGCGATATCGGCCAGCGCGGCGGCGACATCCGCGACGATGCGCACAGGATTGTGCGCCGTCAGGTCGATCGCGGCGATCAGAGCGAGGTTGCGGCGATACGCCACACGCAGCGTGACCACCGCGCTGTCATCGCCCGACTCGGCGAATCCGTCGCGCGCTCCGACGGCCTCGAGCATCCGATCGCGCAGCTCGTGCGCAGACGGCAGTTCGGTGGACGTGTCGCCGAGCACCGAGATCTCGGTCGGATGCCGCAGGAAGAAGTCGGCGAAGCCCTGCGACGCCCCGAACACCCGCCACGCACGTCGGCGCGCCCGCTGGTCGGTGAACAGGGCGGCGATGGGTGCCGCATCGCGCCGTGCCACGCGCAGCATCCCCTCGACCGCCGCATCGGGGTCGGCCGCGTCCGCCTCGCTGAGCAGAAGTGAGCGCTCGACTCCGATCAGGGCCGCGAGCTCGGTGAGGTTCGCCGCCGCCTCACTGAGCTCGGCGAACCCCAGCCTGGCCAGCGCGGAGAGAGAGACGGAATCGTCCGAACGGGCCATCGACGACGCTCAGAGCAGCTCGAGGTTGTTCTTCAGCTCCAGCGGAGTGACCTGGCCGCGGTAGGCCTCCCACTCCTTGCGCTTGTTGAGCAGCACGTAGTTGAAGACCGATTCGCCGAGGGTCTCGGCGACGAGCTCGGAGCTCTCCATGTACTCGAGCGCGTGGTCGAGGCTCGCCGGAAGCGCAGAATAGCCGAGCGCGCGGCGCTCGGCGTCGCTGAGCGACCACACGTTGTCCTCGGCCTCGGGAGGCAGCTCGTACTCCTCCTCGATGCCCTTGAGGCCGGCCGCGAGCATGAGGGCGTACGCGAGATACGGGTTGGCTGCCGAGTCGAGCGCGCGGTACTCGACACGCGACGAACCGCCCTTGTTGGGCTTGTACATCGGCACGCGCACCAGAGCGGAGCGGTTGTTGTGGCCCCAGGTGACGAAGCTCGGAGCCTCGTCGCCGCCCCAGAGCCGCTTGTAGGAGTTCACGAACTGGTTGGTCACCGCCGCCATCTCGTTGGCGTGTCGCAGCAGGCCGGCGATGAAGTGTCGTCCGGTCTTGGAGAGCTGGTACTTGGCGCCCTCTTCATAGAACGCGTTGCGCTCGCCCTCGAAGAGCGACATGTGCGTGTGCATGCCGCTTCCGGGGTGACCGCTCAGCGGCTTCGGCATGAAGGTGGCGTAGACGCCCTGCTCGATCGCGACCTCTTTGATGACGGTGCGGAAGGTCATGACGTTGTCGGCCATCGTCAGCGCGTCCGCGTAGCGCAGGTCGATCTCGTTCTGACCCGGGCCGCCCTCGTGGTGGCTGAACTCGACGGAGATGCCGAGATCCTCGAGCATCCGCACGGAACGGCGGCGGAAGTCGTGTGCCGTGCCGCCGGGAACGTTGTCGAAGTAGCCAGCGGAGTCGACCGGAACCGGACCCTCAGGGCCGAACGACGACGACTTGAGGAGGTAGAACTCGATCTCGGGGTGCGTGTAGAACGTGAATCCGGCATCCGCCGCCTTGGCGAGCGTGCGCTTGAGCACATGGCGGGGGTCGGAGACGGCCGGACGGCCGTCCGGCGTCGTGATGTCGCAGAACATGCGCGCGGTCGGGTCGATCTCGCCGCGCCACGGCAGGGTCTGGAAGGTGGTGGGGTCGGGCTGGGCGAGCAGGTCGGACTCGTAGCTGCGGGTCAGGCCCTCGATGGCCGAGCCGTCGAATCCGATGCCCTCGGCGAACGCACCCTCGACCTCGGCCGGCGCGATGGCGACGGACTTGAGCGTGCCGATGACATCGGTGAACCACAGGCGGACGAACTTGACGCCGCGCTCTTCGATCGTCCGGAGGACGAAATCCCTCTGCTTGTCCACGGTCACTCGGCCTTGCCGATACCGGCGTCCCAGCCGCTCTCGGCTGCTTCCTCCTCAGCCCAGGCGCGCGAACGCTCCTTGAGCTTCTCCGGAGCCCGAGACGCCTCAGCCTCGGTGTCGAAGGGGCCGACGCGGTCGGCCGACGCGGAGATCATGCCGAATTCCACCTGGCCGGTCTCCAGGTTGTACCAGTACTTCTCATCGCCGTTCGACATGGCCGATCCCCTTCTTCACGTGGTGTCATCGATCCTACTGGCGCTGAGCGTGGTCGCTAAGCTAACCAGCATGGCAAAAGCGATCGGCGTCGACATCGGCGGCACGGGTATCAAGGCAGGTCTGGTCGACCTCGAGCACGGCACCATGGCCTCGGACAGGGTACGCGTACCCACTCCTGAGGGCGCATCACCGCAGGACGTCCTGCAGGCCGTGCAGACGGTTCTGAAGACGCTCGACGTCAAGGACACGACTCTTCCCCTCGGCGTGGCGTTCCCGGCGATCGTCAAGCGCGGCAAGACGCTCTCGGCCGCCAACGTCTCGAAGGAATGGATCGACTTCGACGCCGAGCGGTTCTTCCGCGACGGGCTCGGGCGCAACATCGTCTTCGTCAACGATGCGGATGCCGCCGGCGTCGCGGAGGCCCGCCACGGCGCGGCGCGGGATGTGCGCGGCTTCACGCTGCTCACGACCCTCGGCACGGGCATCGGCTCGGCATTCCTGTACGACGGAGTCCTGCTGCCGAACACCGAGCTCGGCCACCTGAACTTCGGCGAGTACGAGTCGGTCGAGACGTATGCAGCCACCTCGGCGCGCGAGCGCGAGGGACTCAGCTGGGCGGAGTGGGCGGAACGTCTGCAGAAGTTCTACTCGCACATCGAGTTCCTCTTCAGCCCCGACCTGTTCGTGGTCGGCGGCGGAGTGTCGAAGAACGCCGGTGACTTCCTCCCGCTTCTCGACCTCAAGACACCGATCGTCCCGGCGATCCACCGCAACAACTCCGGCATCATCGGCGCGGCTTCGCTCGCCGGCGACTGATTCCCCGACCACAGAGACGACGAAGGCCCCGCCGATCCGGCGGGGCCTTCGTCGCGTCCGGGATTGCGGCGCGTCTCACCGGATCACCCGCGCGGCGGCCCGGCGACGTGACACCATGGCACCCCGCCCGTCTGCGCCTCGACGGTGAGACCGGACGGCAACGAAAGGCAGCGTCGAGATGAACGAACCATCCGAATCATCATGGGACCGGCCGGTATCGCCGGAGACGACAGCCGGGATGGTGCCCGTCGACAGACCACAGGCGAAGAAGCTGCGGTCGCGTCACGTCACCATGATCACCCTCGGCGGCATCATCGGAGCGAGCCTGTTCGTCGGATCCGGGAATGTCATCCGCGCCGTGGGTCCGGCCGCCGTGCTGTCGTACCTCATCGGCGGCCTGCTCGTCTTCCTCGCCATGCGCATGCTGGGCGAGATGGCGGCGTCGCGCCCGGCGATCGGCTCGTTCATGGAATATGCGCGAGTGGGCCTCGGCAACTGGGCCGCCTACCTCGTGGGATGGCTGTACTGGTACTTCTGGGTCGGAGTCCTCGCGTATGAGGCGGTGCTGGGCGGCGAGACGATGGCGAGCTGGTTCCCCGCCGTGCCGTCATGGGCCTGGTCGCTGATCCTCATCGGCATCTTCGTCGGCACGAACATCATCTCGGTGCGCGCGTTCGGCGAGGTGGAGTTCTGGCTCGCCAGCGTCAAGGTGCTCGCGATCGTCGTCTTCCTCGGCGCGGGTCTGCTGTTCGCCTTCGGCCTGTGGCCGAACTCGGAGGTGTCGATCTCCAACCTCTGGGAACACGGCGGATTCGCCCCGAACGGCTTCGGAGTCGCGTTCACGGGTGTGGCCCTGGTGATCTTCTCGTACTTCGGCACCGAGATCGCCGTCATGGCCTCCGCCGAATCGGAGGATCCCGCCAAGGGCATCCGTCAGGCGACGAGCACGATCATCTGGCGCATCCTGCTGTTCTTCGTCGGCTCGGTGCTCATCATCGTCACCGTGGTGCCCTGGAACGAACTGCCTGTGCCGACCGACGTCGCCAACGCGCCCTTCACCTACGCCCTCGAGCAGTTCGGCATCCCGGGCGCGAGCATCATCATGCAGCTCGTCATCTTCACGGCGGTGATCTCGGTGCTCAACTCTGGCCTGTACTCGGCGTCGCGCATGTTCGCGGCCCTCGCCGAGCAGGGCTTCGCGCCGAAGATCGTGGCGAAGCGGTCGAAGAGCGGCGTCCCGGTGATGGCGCTGCTCGCCTCGACCAGCGGCGGCCTGATCGCGACGCTCGTGAACTTCTTCACCCCGGGATCGGGCATCTTCGACTTCATCATGAACTCCGCGGGCCTGGTCGCACTGTTCGTCTACGTCTTCATCGCCGTCACACAGTGGCGACTCCGCCAGAAGATGACGCCGGAAGAGGTGGCGAACCTGAAACTCAGGATGTGGCTGCACCCCTGGCTGAACGTGCTCCTGATCGCGTGCATCGCCGCGGTGATCGTCGTGATGATGTTCAGCGAAGCGGGTCGCACCCAGGTCTGGACGAGCCTCGTCGCCACCGGCGTGCTCGTGCTGTTCTGGCCGCTGGTGCGACGTAACCTCGCGCGCAGGAAGCTCGAAGATTCCACGCCTAGGGAGGATCAGCCGGGGCAGGACCGTCTGGCGTGACGACCACGCCGATGCTGTGAGCGAGAGAAAAGAGCGCCCCGGGGAACCTGGGGAATTCGCGGGGCGCTCGCCAGCATGCTGGGGACCTGCTGGCAGGTGACCCAGAAGTCGCGGTCACGCGCACAACATATCAAGATAACTAGCTAAGCAAAAGACTTGCCCGGCAATGCAACTGCGATCGCCACGCTCCCCGCTCTCACCGACGCTGCGGCTCCGTCACGAACGGCTCCGTCACGAGCGGCTCCATGGCTCCCGGTCCCAGCGTGAGCACATCACCGGGGTACAGCATCGAACCCAGACGGCTGTAGGTCATCGCCGCATAGACGTCCGTGCACAGCCGCTCCCTCACGGCGGATGGCGCATCCCCCGCCGCGACCGTGTAAGTCGAGATGAGCCCGTCTGACGTATGCGTGACCGTGCCGCGAGCGAAGTCGGTCTCGCCGTTGTCCACCGGTGCGACACCGTTCCATGTCGCGTAGAAGGTGGGTTCCTCGTCTCCCTCGCTGTATCCCGGGATCGAGATCATCGACAGCACCGTGCAGCGACTCGCCTCTGCGGGTGGGGTCGGTGTCGGCGCGGGCGTGTCGCTCGGCGTCGGCACAGCCGCGGGCTGAACGGCTGCCGTGGTCGCTGCGACCTCAGGCATCGTGGCGGTGCACCCGCTGAGCGCTGCGAGTGACAGAGCCGCGAGGAGCGCCGTGGCGGCAGGACGGTTCGACATGCCCGAACGCTATCGAGCATCCGGCCAGGAAGCCAGCGCGGCCCTGCTCAGGAGGTGGGTGCGAATGGGCCGACCTGTACGCCGGGTTCTGTTCCGGGGTTCGTCGCCCCTTCGACGGCCATCTCTCTCGGCGACACGTTGCCGTGGCACTCTAGCGGTCTACCCGAGGACTCGGCGAGCCGCGTCAACATCCTCTGTCTGACCTTGCTCCGGACGAGGTTTACCTGGCGGGCCATGTCACCATGGCCCCCGGTGGTCTCTTACACCACCCTTTCACCCTTACCCCTTGCGGGGCGGTCTGCTCTCTGTGGCACTTTCTCGCGGATTGCTCCGGGTGGGCGTTACCCACCGTCCTGCCCTGAGGAGCCCGGACGTTCCTCGGTGCGGTTGCCCGCCACGCGGCCGTCCAGTCGACCCATTCACAGCTCCAGTCTACGACCAGGCTGCGCTACTTCTCCGCCGACTCCGCGATGCGGAGATCGAGCGGCACGTCGATCGGGAAGTTGCCGAAGAGGCGGCGGGTGGCCACAGCCGCGGCCTCGCGCACCGCGTCGGCCGCAGCATCCGCCTGCTCCTGGGGGACATGCAGGATCACCTCGTCGTGCAGGAAGAAGGCCAGGTGTGCGCGCGAGCCGAAGATCCCGGATGCCGGCGCTTCGCGCCCCGCGACGGGGAGCAGTTGCAGGCGATGCCTGATCTCCGCCAGCCAGATCAACGACCACTCGGCCGCGGTCCCCTGCACTACGAAGTTGCGGGTGAAGCGGCCCCAGTCGCGGGCCCGACGCCGGGCGAGGGCGACCTCCGCAGGGTCGGCATCCGCGCCCGTAGCCGCAGCCTGCATCGCCTCCCACTCCGTCGACGGGCGAGGAGACGATCGCCCCAACCACGTCGAGACGACTCCCCCGTCCTCTCCGAAACGGGCGGCGCGGTCGACGAGGGCCATCGCGCGCGGGTACACCTTGCGCAGTCGAGGGACCAGCCTGCCGCTGTCACCGGTGGTCGCGCCGTACATCGCCCCGAGGACGGCGTACTTGGCCTCCTCTCGCGTGGCGACCGCGCCGGACTCGACGACTCCCTCATAGAGGTCCTTGCCCTGGGCCGCCCGGGCCATCGCGCGGTCACCGGCCATGCCGGCCAGCATCCGCGGCTCGAGCTGCGCGACATCCGCGACGACGAGCGTCCATCCGTCGTCAGCGCGCACGGCGGCGCGCAGATTGCGCGGCAGCTGGAGGGCGCCGCCACCCGCCGATGCCCATCGTCCCGTCACGACGCCGCCCGTGATGTAGATCGGTCGGAACCGGCCGTCGTGCACCCACTCGGCGAGCCAGGCCCACCCGTTCGCGCTCAGCAGCCGAGACAGCTTCTTATAGGCCAGGAGCGGTTCGACCACGGCGTGGCTGTGCTGGGCGAGCTCCCACCGGCTCGTCGACTCGACCTGCACGCCGACGCGGTGCAGAGCGCGCAGCAGCTTCGGCTGGCTCTCGAGGTTGAGCGTGGGGTCGCTGAGGATCGAGCGCACCCTCTCGCCCTGAGCCACCATGCGGCTGGGAAGGCCACCCGCGATCGGTCGAGTGCCCAGGATCTCGGTGAGGATGCCGTCGTGCACGGACTCGTTCCACGGCAGACCGGCAGCGCGCATCTCCTCCGCGATGAGGCCACCCGCCGACTCGGCCGACGTGAGCAGGGTCAGCCGCCCGTCCTTGCTGTCGCGCAGGACTCGGCGCTGCTCGCGGTACTGATCGAGCGCATCCGCCACGGGGTCGTGCGAATCGCTGTGCTCGGCGACCTCGAACAATGCCGGTGCGTCGTCGACGGGTTCGCGTCGCACCCACGATGCGGACGGTGCGAGCGGACGAGCGACGGTGTCGGTGTCGCGGAGGATCGCGTGGCAGAGCACCAGATCGTGCGATCGGCCGAGAAGAACACCCGAGGCGAGCAGCACGGGGTAGATCTCCCGGGCGCTGCGGATCACCCACCGGGGCGGATCGACGCGTTCCTGCTCGGCCACCCACACCGGCATCTCGGTCGGAGAGAGCTCTGTGCGCGCGACCTCGACATCGTCCGAGTCGAGCTCCACGGCGATGTATGCACCGGTCGCGCCCTTGACCAGGGCGATCCGACGTTCGGTCTGGAGCCGCGAGCTCACCGCCGTCGCGCTCGCGGCGCGCGGATCACAGCCCGGATTCCTCGGTGCGCACCAGGATGCACCCGCACTCGGGGCAGGACACCACGAGGTCGTCTGCCGCATTGCGGATGTCGTTCAGGTCGGTGCCGGGGAGCAGGATCCGACATCCCTCGCACGTTCCGCGGGTGAGCAGCGCCGCACCGGCACTGTTCGCAGCGCGACGCGTGTACTCGGCGAGGAGCGGCGCCGGAAGGGTCGCCGTGACCGCCTCACGGTCGCGAGTCAGCTGCGCGATCAGATCGGTCGCAGTGGCGACGTCGGCCTTGGCCTGAGCGGTGAGCGCGGTGCCCTCCGCGGTGGTCGTCCCGAGCAGTGCCTGCTGAGCGGCGACCGCCGCGTCTGCGTCCTCCACGCGCCCCATGACGTCGAGCTCGATATCCTCGAGATCGCTCTGGCGCTTGGCGAGACTGGCGATCTCGTGCTCGAGAGCCTGCGCCTCCTTCGAGTTCGTCGCCGTGGCCAGTCGATCGGCGTCACGGGCGCGACGCTGTTCGACGAGCTTCACATCGGCTTCGAGACGCGTGAGCTCGGTGCGAACGTCATCGCGCACACCCGTCAGAGTCGTCAGCTCTCGGAGCTGCTCCTGACGGATGGCGACGAGCTCGGCGATGCGAGCGGCCTGCGGCGGCTTGGTGCGCGCGCGCTCAGCTTGCGCGATGCGCCGGTCCAGGTCGGCGACGTCGAGCAGGATGCGCTGGTGTTCTGGGCTGGCGTTCACGCTCTCAAATCTAGTCGCTGCCCAGCCCCGTCCATCACCCGACCTGTCCGTCGAGGTACAGCCAACTGCGCTCCTCCCGCACGAAGCGGCTACGTTCACGCAGCGAACCGCGCTCGGCATCCTGCCGCCAGAACGCCTCGAACTCGACCACGCCCTCTCGGTCGAAGGGTCCGCCGTCGACCCGATCGATGATCACGAGCCGCCGCCACACCACGTCGAGGTCGAGGTCGAGGTCGGTCGGACGGGTCGACGGATGCCAGGACGCCAGGAGGTACGCGGCATCCCCGATCGCGAACGCCGTGAACCGGGAGCGCATCAGGCGTTCGGCCGTCGGCGCAGCGGCGCCGCCGAGCAGCGGGCCGCAGCATCCGCCGAAGAGATCTCCGGAGCCACAGGGACACCGCTCGGCATTATCGGGGACACCGTCATCCGACGCCATCCTCTGCACCACGCTCATCGCTCCAGCGTACGCTGGCGCCATGACGGCTCTTCCTCACTTCACGGCACACAACGGCTTCGCTCTTCCGGCTCTCGGACTCGGAACATACGCGCTCGACGGCGACGCGGGTGCGGATGCGGTCACCACGGCGATCGGGGCCGGATACCGCCTGATCGACTCGGCCTTCAACTACGAGAACGAGGGGTCAGTCGGTCGCGGCGTGCGCGCATCCGACGTGGACGCCGCAGAGCTCATCGTCACGACCAAGCTGCCCGGACGCCATCACCCGCGCGCGAAGGCGCGGACGAGCATCGAGGAGAGCCGGTCGCGGCTCGGGGTCGACGCGATCGATCTGCATCTGATCCACTGGCCGAACCCGCAGCAGGACGAGTACGTGCAGGCCTGGGAGGCGCTTGTCGACGCTCAGCAGCGCGGCGTCGTGAGGCAGATCGGCGTCTCGAACTTCCTGCCGGAGCACCTCGAGCGCATCGAGCGGGAGACCGGGGTGAGGCCCGTCGTGAACCAGATCGAGGTGCACCCGTACTTCCCGCAGACCGATCAGCTCGCCTACCACCGGGAGCACGGCATCCTCACCGAAGCGTGGAGTCCTCTCGGTCGGGCGAAGCAACTCATCGAGGAGAGGGTGATCGGCGAGGTGGCTGCCGCCCATGGGATCTCCCCCGCGCAGACCGTGCTCGCCTGGCATGTGGCACGCGAGACCGTCGCGATCCCGAAGGCGTCGTCGCTCGAGCATCAGGTGTCGAACCTCGCGGCCGGAGCGATCGCGCTGTCGGATGCGGAGGTCGAGGCGATCACGGCGCTCGGACGCCCCGATGGGCGACTGTTCGACGCGGATCCCGCATCGCACGAGGAGTCCTGAGGCGTCCTGAGGCGTCCTGAGGCGTCCTGAGGCGTCTCGGTCGTAGAGCCTCGGACGACGGCGCGTCACGGCTCTCAGACGCGCTGCGTCCCGAGCACTCTGAGCAGCTCGAGCTTGCTCTCGGCGTCGCTGCCCGGCGCCGCTGTCAGGACGATGAGCGCCTGGGATTCGTCCTCGGTGAAAAGCGCCTGGCAGTCGACTTCGATCGGACCGATCTCGGGATGGATCAGGACCTTGTGGTCCTCGAAGCGCCGCCTGACCTCGTGCACCTCCCACAGCTGTGCGAACTCCGGGCTGAGCGACGCGAGCTCGCGGACGATCTCGCCGGCGCGAGACCGCTCGCCCAGGGCGCCATAGGCGGATCGGAGGGAGGCCACGAGCACACGACTGTGACGCGGATGATCCTCCTCCGGGTACCGCCGGCGCTCGTCGTCCGGGTGCGCGAACCAGCGGTAGATCCCACTGCGCTCGATCCCCTCCAGACCGCTCGCGTCGCCGAGCAGAGCGCGTGCTGCGTCATTCTGGATCAGCACCTCGTCGAGCGCGGAGACGACGAATGCGGGCGTGTCGTGAAGCCGGTCGAGCACGCGGAGCATCCCCGGATGCACGTAGTCGGTGAAGATCGTGCGGTCCGGTGCGCTGTGTCCGCAGACCCGATGCAGGTAGTCACGCTCGTCGGGGGTCAGACGCAGCGCCCGTGCGAGCGAGCCGAGGATCTGCACGCTGGGCTGCGGCCCGCGCTGCTGCTCGAGCCGCGCGTAGTAGTCGGTCGACATGGCGGCGAGCTGCGCGACCTCCTCGCGTCGAAGCCCGGGGGTGCGTCGACGCGCCCCCGCACCGAGGCCGACGTCGGACGGCTTCAGCTGCTCCCTGCGACGCACGAGGAACTCGGCCAGTGCTTCTCTGTCCACCTCAGCAGTATCTCGTGCTCTGCCTCGCGCATCCAGGGACGCCCGATCCCTGGATGCGCCATCTCTGGAGGGCCTGGGCGAGAGCACGAAGAGTGGACGTATGAACATCAGCGGAAACACCATCTTCATCCCCGGTGCCACGAGCGGTATCGGCCTCGCCCTCGCTCTGCGGCTCAGCGATCGGGGCAACAGCGTGATCGTGGGCGGGCGTCGCGCCGAACTGCTCGACGAGATCGCCGCGGCGAACCCGGGCATCCACACCGTCCGGATCGACACGACGGACGCCGACAGCATCCGGGCGGCCGCGCAGACGGTCATGGCCGCCCACCCCTCGCTCAACGTGGTCATCCCGATGGCCGGGATCATGCGGGTCGAGGACTGGACGTCGCCCGAAGGGTTCCTCGACGACGCCGAGGCCACCGTTACCACCAACCTCCTGGGTCCGATCCGGCTGATCGCGGCCTTCATCGAGCACCTGCGCACCATGCCGGACGCGACGATCATGACCGTGTCGTCCGGTCTGGCCTTCGCGCCGCTCCGCGTGACACCCACATACAACGCGACGAAAGCGGCCATCCACATGCTCAGCGAATCTCTGCGTCTGCAGCTCGCCGACACGAGTGTGAGCGTGCTCGAGCTCGAACCGCCCTCCGTCCGCACCTCGCTCATGCCGGGGCAGGAGACCAGCGAGTTCGCGATGCCGCTCGACGAGTTCGTCAGCGAGGTCGTCGACCTGATCGAGACCCAGCCGGATGCGACCGAGATCCAGGTCGAGAACGTGAAGTTCCTGCGCTACGGCGAAGCACGGGGAGACTATGCGCAGGTGGTCGAGACACTCAATCGGCGCGACCCGCACGGGCACTGAGCCTGCACGGCAGTCGTCGTCGCCCGATCACAGCGCGGCGTCGACGGCCTGCTGGGCTGTCGTGTGCCGAAACTCGAAGCCCGAGCCTTCGAGCGCGCCGGGTCTGACGTCCGCATCGGAGAGCAGCAGCGAATCGGCGGCCGACCGACTCAGCGCGAGCCGGAGAGCCCAGGCGGGAGCCGGGATCCAGAACGGTCGGCGCATCCTCTTCGCGAGGGCGCGACCGATGTCGTTCGCCGAGGCACGCGTCGGCCCGGTGAAGTTGACGGGCCCCTCGAGGCGCTGGTCGATCACGTGTCGGATGCCGCGCACCTCATCGTCGAGAGAGATCCATGGCCAGATCTGGGTGCCGGGCCCGATCGGACCGGCGACCCCGAAGCGAGTGAGCTGGATGAGCGGCTTCAGCACACCCTTGCGATGGATGATCGGAGCGGTGCGCAGCAGCGCGACCGTCGTCTGCTCCCCCGCGCGCAGCGCCTCCTGCTCCCATCGGACGCACAGCTGCGCCAGGAACGTGTCGCCCGCGAGCGACGCCTCGGTCAGCACCTCGCCCGGCGCCGAGCCGTAGTAGCCGACAGCGGATGCCGACACGAACGCCGGAGCATCGTCTCGCAGGGTGCGCACCGCCGTCGCGAGCGTGCGGGTGCCCGTCAGTCGGGACTCGACCAGTTCGCGGCGATACCGTCGCGTCCAAGGCAGACGCCCGACGCTCGCACCACCCAGCGCGACCACGGCGACAGCGCCCGCCAGCACATCGGGGTCGAGCTCGCGCTCCCCCGGCATCCACTGCACCTCAGACGGATCACGCGGAGGGCGACGCACGAGGGTCGTCACCTCCACACCGTCCGACCGCAGCGACGAGGCGAGCGCCGTGCCGATCAGGCCCGATGCGCCACTGATCACGATCCGCTGCGGCATGACGACTCCCTCTGTCCGTTCATCGGACTCATTGCTCTCCGCGAGTCTGTCACGTCCAGCCCCTCCTGGCGATGTCCGGAGTGCCCGGTAGGTTGCCCGACGTGACCGAACCCGTGCAGTCGTGGTGGGCGAGACGCCAGTTCTCGCGAGGACGGGAGGTGCCCTACGAGATCGGCACCTATCGTTCGCAGTGGGCCGCCTACCCCGAACTGATCCGCCAGTACCACCCCGAACTCAATCACGGCATCGCACTCTCGCAGGTGCCGTTGGCGGCCGATGTGCTGTTGTGCTGGGAATGCCGAGTGGGCCATCGTTTCGCCGCCACCCCCGCTGAGCAGCGCGAACGCCCCGGTCGGGTGCGCCGCCAGTCGGCGTGGTGCCCGGAATGCTCGACGCTCGCCAGGCCCCAGCCGGTCGTGCTGGGCGAAGCCCGCGCGATACCCCGGCGGCCGAAACGCCCGCTCACCCTCTGCAGCAAGACGCCCGATCTCCCCTCCGGCGAAGCCTTCTCCAGCGTCTGCGCCCCGGCACCGGCATCCGCCGCCGAGGCCAGACTCCGCGCGATGCTCGCCGCCCGCATCTCCGTCACGACCGGTGTCAACGCGGTCAAAGTCTCTCGCCCGTTCTTCCGCCATACCGAGGTGTGGCCGGACATCCTGCTGCCGGAGCTCCGTGTCGCGATCGAGTACGACACGGTCGGGCGCCACGGACTCGAGCATGTCGGCACCCGCGAGCAGACCGATCTCCGCAAGGATCGCGCGCTGCGCTCCGCCGGCTGGGAGGTCATCCGGGTTCGCACCGGACGGCTCGAACCACTGGGACCCCACGATCTGCAGATGCCTTCGGTGACCGCGCGGGGAATCGATCGCATCATCGACGAGCTTCGCGAGATCCGCGGGGCGCTGATCGTCGATGCGTTCCTGACGCCGGACTGACGGTGCCGTCGGGAGCGGCACGCTCGCAGTCAGACCTCGGGGAGATCGCCCGCCTGCTTCACGACCGCATCCCACTCGGACTGCAGGAAGATGGCCTCGCCGGCGGCGACGACCTGGGCGTTGTCGTTCGGCCCGAGCTCCGGCCGCATGGTGAGTCCGCCGACCTCGAGGCTCGGGATGCTCTGCCTGATGCACTCGACGCTGCCGCGCACCAGCAGCTCCGCCGTCTGCTCCGGTGTCGTCGCGGCGCCCATCACGGCATCGTCGTGGGCGATGAGGATCACCTGCCATTCGGGCTGACGTTCGTCAGGATCCAGCGTGTACTGCAGCAGCCCCTGCGGCGCGGCCTCGACCACGATGACGATCGACCCCGCGATCGGCTGCTCGCCTGCGTTCGTCCCCATAGCGGTTCCCCTGACCCGGGCGTCCCCACGCCCGCTGTCCGCTCAGAGTACTGCGAAAATATCTCGCCGAACGCCTTACGGCAGTCCGATCTCAACCGATATATCAACACGGGGAGCGAAGGAGAAGGATCTTGACCAGCACCTACATCGAGACGGGCGGACACGTCCGCGTCTACGACGACGCCGTCCGCACGCATCATGAGTTCCCTCTCGGCACCTATCGGGTGCACTTCACCTCGAAAGAGGGCTTCAGCCTGATCAAGATCGACGACCTCACCGTCGGCACCGAGCGCGTCTACGGCGGCCGAGACAGGAAGGTCGACAAGATCTTCCGGTCCTACGCCCTCTCGGACCGCAGCCTGGGCGTGATGCTCTCCGGCGACAAGGGGATCGGCAAGACGCTGTTCCTTCGCATGGTCGCCGAGGAGGCCCTCGAGCAGTGCCTGCCCGTCGTGATCGTCTCAGAGGACAACGACGGCATCGTGGAGTTCCTGGACACCCTCGACGAGTGTCTGATCATCTTCGACGAGTTCGAGAAGATCTTCCCCGCTGGCCGCCGCGGGGGCGCAGAGGGAGGCAATCGACAGAACCAGTTCCTGTCCCTGTTCGACGGCCTCTCGTCCGCGAAGCGCATCTACTGCCTCACGGTGAACGACATCAGCGACGTCAGCACGTACATCGTCAACCGCCCCGGCCGGTTCCACTACCACATGCGATTCGAGTACCCCGGTCCCGACGAGGTGCGCCAGTACCTCATCGATCAGGCCCCCCACGCGGACCCGGACGAGATCGAGAACGTCGCGCTGTTCTCGCGTCGCGCTCGCCTCAACTACGACCACCTCCGCGCCATCGCCTTCGAACTCGAGCAGCCGGACGCACTGTTCGCGGACGTCGTGGAGGATCTCAACATCAAGGCGGTCGAACCGAGCACCTATCGCATCGAGGCTCGCTTCCCCGACGGCAAGGTGTGGTCGGATGAGGTCGAGATGAACCTCTTCGAGCGCGGCGACGTCGGTCGCACGTTCGAGCTGCGCCACGCGACACGGTCGATCTTCGCCTCGTTCGTGCCGAAGGATCTGATCTTCGAGCCGGACGGCGGCATCTTCGTGCCGATCCACAAGCTCGAGCTGCTCGACGATGAGGATGAAGAGCCCGAGGTCTACCCGACGACGGTCAGTCTCATCCTGGTGGGTCAGCCCAGCTACGGCTTCGGTCTCTGACGGCCCTGCGGCCACGCGCGTGCGCGCGACGGATCAGACGCCGACCGCGTGCGACAGTATCGCGCGCGTGAACCGCTGACCGCCGGCCGCGAGGCGCTCGAAGTACGCGTCCAGCGCCGACGCGGAGGACCGCGCTGCCGGTACTGCCTCACGCTGAGGGGTGTCGGCGTAGTGCCGATCCAGCGCATTTCGCAGCATGCGCACCGCTTCCGCACGCTGCTGCGAGACGGCGGCGTGGGAGACGCCGAGCTGCTCCGCGAGATCCTTGACCGTGCGGTCCTCGAAATAGATCGCCGTGATGATCGCCCGCTTGCGCTCCGGCAGCGCGTCGACGGCGCGCCGCAGGAACTCGTCGCGCTCGGAGGCGATCGCGAGCTCCTCGGGCAGGTAGCCGGTCCACACGATCTCCGGCGCGTCCGGCGCATCGAGACTCGTCAGCAGACGCTCGGCGTCGGCGAGCCCTTCGCGCGCGACGGCGGTGTCGACGCCCATGGCTGCCGCGATCTCCGCCACAGTGGGCGTGCGACCGAGGGCGGCCGTGAGTGTCTGTCGGACCTTCGTCGTCTGCTTGGCTCGCACCCGAACATCTCGAGGCGCCCAGTCCATCGACCGCAGCTCGTCTTTCAGCGCCCAGTTGACGCGTCCTCGAGCGAACGCGCCGAAGGGCACGCCGAGGGTCGCGTCGAACTTCTCGGCGGCGCGGACCAGCGCGAACGCACCGGCAGAGGCGAGGTCGTCACGGGAGACATGCGTGAGTCGAGACGCCACATATGCCGTCGCCGCACCGACGATGTGCAGGTGATCGACCACGAGCTGGTTGCGGGCACGCATAGGCATCGGATTCGCCTCTTTCACTGTAAGTGCAAGCCCTCCCCAGCGACTCACAGCGCGGCCTCTCCCCAGTGGCCAGAACTACATCTGACTACAGACTAGGGGTGCGACGGGCAAGAAATATCCCCGGAGGCAAAAACCTCCGGGGATTCTCGTTTACGTTCAGATAACGATGACTAATCGTTCACCTTGACGCGGCGGTTCACCTCGCGCGTCGCGGAGAACTTCAGCACGGTGTAGTCGTTGACTTCGGCGTCTCCGTCGTCCTTCGCGAACTGCACCCGGTGCCCCTTGTGCGTCTGCGGATAGAACTTGCCGAAGTTGGTGAGTGTGACCGTGTTCCCGCGGCCCACGAGGTCGAGGAGCTCGTCGATCATCGCGTTGTACGCCGTCTGTGCGGCCTGAACCGAGATGCCACCGCGTCGTGCGAATCTCTGCACGAACTCCCGCTTGCTCACCCGATTCGTCTCGAGCGTCCTTGATGTGCTCATGTCGTCTTCCGTCCCATGGAATGTCGCTCGTCACCGAGCGTCGTGCGCTGTACCCCTACCAACCGCATCCATGACGTGCCCCAGGTCCCGATCTCCTGCGACGACGCCGGGATCCCGCCAGTACCCCAGCCTGTGCTCTTAGAGGATAGATGCTCTTCCTTGGTATATGCGGTGAATCTCGGAATTCTCCCCGTGCCGGGAGCCCACCATGTCGAAAGAGCCGTCGAACGTCACGCCCTGCTCAGGCACTCAGCAGGGCGCGGATCGGGTAGCGCTGATCCTCGAGGATCGCCTGTGCGGCACGGCCGGATCCGGTGTGGATCAGGATCGGCGCACGCAGGTTGATGTACACGCCGTCGGCAGACGGGTTCGCCACGACGAACACCCGGATCTCCGACTCGTCGGCGGCGCCGATCTCGGACCGCACGTCCGCGGGGATGCTCGGCTCGTAGCCGTAGTCCCCGGATCGCGGGTCGAGCAGGAACAGGCGGACGTCGGCATCCGTCGCGCGCAGCGCGTGCAGGCCCTCCGCTCCGTCGATCTGCTCGAGGGTGAAAGAGGTGTGCGGAGCGAGTCCGGGCATCGGCGAAGCGAACTCGACGTCGAGCGTCGCCGTCGTCCGGTCAGTGGGTGCGCTCATCGCAGGAACTCCATCAGATTGGTCTGCAGCGAGCGGGCCGTCACCTGCAGGGCGGATTGGAACACGAGCTCGGCCGACTGCAGGTGCACGAGCACCTCGAGACTGTCGACGTTCTCGACCTCGGCACGGCGCGCTTCGAGGTCGATCGACGAGGAGAGATTCTGCGCCGACGCCCGCTCGATCTGCACCTGACGAGCGCCCGTGGATCCGCGAGCCGCGGTGACGTCCTTCAGCCGCGCATCGATGTCGCCGAGACGCGAGCCGACCTCGGCACCGCTGCGCAGTTCCGCCGCGATGTCGTTCAGCAGGGCGAAGGCGCTGTCGGCCCCTTCGCCGAACGCCTGAGCGCCGTCGAAGTCCACGCGCACGGTCTCGTTCTCGCTGATGCGGCGATGCACGCCGTCGCCCGCGCCGCCGTTGAAGCTGAAGGTGGTGGGATCGAACGCGGCTCCCGCATCGCTCGTTCCCGCGAAGACGCTGCGGCCGAGCACCCTCGTGTTCGCCTTGGCGAGCAGCTCTGCGCTGATCGACTCGAGCTCCTGGGCGATCGACTCGCGAGCGGTCGGGCTCAGCGCGCCCGAGTTCGCTCCCTGTGCGGTGAGATCACGCGCGCGGTTGAGCAGATCGGCGCTCGCGCCGAGAGCGGTGTCGACCGTGGTCACCCACGCCATCCCGTCGCTGAGGTTGCGGGCGAACTGAGCGACGCGCGCCTGATCACCGTGCACACCGAGCGCCGTGGCCGCGGCGGCCGGATCGTCGCTCGGCGAGCGGAAGGCGCGCTGCGACGCGGCCTGATCCTGCAGCCGTGCGCGATCCGCGAGGTTGGTCTGCAGTGTGCGCAGCGACTGCTGCGTCATGGTGCTGGTCGTGATTCGACCGATCATTTCACTCTCCCCAGAGTCAGCGGCCGACGAGGCCGGTGCGGTTGATCAACAGATCCAGTGCCTCATCGACGGCCGTCAGAACGCGAGCCGCCGCCTGGTATGCGGTCTGGTAGGTCAGGAGGTTGATCGTCTCCTCGTCGCCGTCCACCGAGGCGTTCGACTGCTGCGCGGTGACCGCCGCGACCGCGCCCATATCGGCGATGTCCGCGCGTTGCAGGTCCCCGGCGACGGCGACTGCGAAGCCGGTGACGAACGTCGACCACGTCTTGCTGGGCCCCGTCGCAGATGTCCCGAGCGCACTGATGCGGTCGGCGATGGTGGTGTCCTTCGCGCCCGCACCCGGCGCTGCCAGTGCCAGCTGATCGAGTCCCGTCGGGACGACACGGAGTCCCAGCGCCGCCGGACCCGAACCGTCGAGCGCGAAGAAGTCGCCTCCGGCCGCTCCCGACGAGGTGACGCCGGTGCGGTGCACGTCGTTCACGGCGGTCGCGAGCGCGGTCGCCGTCTCGTTGTAGGCGGCCGCGACACCGGCGAGCGTCCCCCCGTCGGACGCGGGGGCCAGAGCGCTGATCGTGCCGCCGACGACGCCACCCGTGATCGGCACCGCGAGGTTCGGTCGATCCGCCCATGAGACGGTGATCCGACCTGCGTCCGCGATGTCACGCGGTCCGCTCGCGACGAGCGCTCGGCTGCTGTCGCCCGACACGAGCGCATTGCCGTCGACGCGAAGAGTCAGTGTGCCGTCCGGCTCGACGATGCCCTTCGCACCGACGGCCGACGAGAGCTGCTGGGCGAGGACGCTGCGCTGGTCCATGAGCTCGTTGGCGTTGCGCCCCGATTGCAGCGCCTCCCTGATCTGTCCGTTGAGAGTGGCCACCTGGCTCGCAGCGGCGTTGACGTCGGCGAGCTGACCGTCGACCTGACTGCGCAGGTCGTTCCACTGCCCCGCAATGGTCTGGTAGCCCTCCGCGATCTGTCCGATGAGCACGTCGGCATTCGAGAGCACGACCTGCGCCGCTGCCGGATCCGGCGTGTTGGCGAGGTCGGACCAGCCCGACCAGAACCTGTTGAGGTTCGCGGCGAGACCGTCCTTCGTGGGTTCGGCCAGCACGTCCTCTGCGCGGCTCGCTGCCGTCGCACGAGCCGACCAGAAGCCGGAGGTCGACAGCGCGTCGCGCACACGGGCATCGAGGATGTCGTCGCCGAGCCTCGCGATCCCGGTCACGCCCACTCCCCCGCCGATGGCGATGCCGGATGGCCAGAGCCCCGTCTGCCCCGGCGCCGAGAGCGAGGTCTGCTCCACCCGCTGGCGCGTGTAGCCCGGAGTCGTCTGGTTGGCGATGTTCTGACCCGTGACGGTCATCCCCGCGCGTGCGGCCGAGAGCGCGGATTCTGCGAGGCGGAGCCCTGCGAAGGAAGACATGGTTACCTCAGACCCTGGTGTCGAGAAGTCGGGCGTCCGCGCCGCGGACGACGTCGCCGTGCGTGTCGTATTCGCCGGTCGGCACCCCGAGGCCGGCGATCGTCTCCTGCGTCACCCGGATCGCCGTGCGCAGACGCTGCTCGTTGACCTTCTTCATGTCGCCGATCTCGTCGGCCAGAGTGGTCATGGCCTCGAGATGCCCCGACAGGATCTCGCGCCACGCGTCGGTCGGCGCAGCCTCGATCAGATCGCGGAGCGTCGTCGCCTCGGGCACGCCCCACTCGTCAGCCACCGCGATGACCAGCGTGTCGCGCGACAGTGCGACGGTCGGCATGGCCGCGAGGACCCGCTCGATCTCGTTCGCCGCATGGTGGATCCACCGGTTGCGTCCGGTCGCGAGCAGCATCTGCTGCTCGTCGAGCTTGAACAGCAGCACCTCCAGCAGATCGCGCTCTCGCATCAGTTGCATGCTCAGGTCGTGAGCGGCCACGATTCGTCACCTCGTCATGTCGCGGTTTCCATGACGGGATCGCCCGTCACATGAACGACTATCGCGACAACGCTCGACGCAGTAACTCGGAGTCCCGGAGATGACACTCCGAGCGTCCGATCATGGAGCAGGGGTGGTTCTGCCCAGGGCGCCGAGAATGAGCGATTCGGCGGAGTCGTCGGAGGAGGTCTGCACGGCCTCCTGATTCGCATCGCTCACGGCGATGACGATCTCGGCGCGGTTGATGCGCTTGTCGCGAGGGGCGTCGATGCCGACACGGACACCGCTCGGCGTCACGGCGAGGATCGTGACGGTGATGTCGTCGCCGATCACGATGCTCTCGTTGGCGCGTCTCGTCAGTACCAGCATGCGTCGTCTGCCTTCCATGGCGTGAGCGCCGGTGCGCCCTCTGCTCACAAACGTATCGCACTCAACTCATAAATGAGCAGAATCGAACGCTACAACGCGCCGCTGGGAAGAGCCGACTGCGTCATGCGGACGACACCGACCACGTCGGTCGCGAGACCGCCCGCCGCAGCCTCGTCGTAGGAGAGCACCGGAAGGCCGCTGACCTGCGATGACACCATCCGACGCACCGCCTGTCGCAGTGACGGCGCGCAGACGAGAACGGGCTCCGGACCGACCTGGTCGAGTTCGGCGACCGTGCGACGCACGTTCTCGAGCACCTGCATCGTCGCCTCCGGCGTCAGCACGATCTGCGGGTGACCGTCGACGACGCGCATGCCCTCGAGCATCTGCTGCTCGAGGATCGGCTCGAACATGACGACCCGGATGCGTCCGTCCTCGGCGAAGCGCGAGGCGATCGCCGGCCCGAGCGCCGCCCTGGCCGCGTCGATGAGACCCGCCGTCTCCGTCGACGTCTTGCCTCGGAGTGCGAGCGCCTCGTAGATACGCGCCAGGTCGTTGATCGGCACACGCTCGGAGAGGAGCCCCGCCAGCACGCGCTGGATCGCGGCGAGCGACAGCACGGCCGGGGTGAGTTCCTCGACCGTCGCGGGGCTGGACTGCTTCAAGTGCTCGGTCAGCTGGCGGACGTCTTCGAGGGAGAGCAGGCGGTCGGCCTGGCTCTGCACGATGTCGGAGAGGTGGGTGATGATGACGCTCGCCCGATCGATCACCGTCGCGCCGGCCATGTCGGCGGCGTGCGACATCTCGGCGGGGACCCACTTGCCCTCGAGACCGAACACCGGGTCGACCACGGCCGTGCCCGGAAGCTGCTCGAGTCCCGTGCCGATCGCGAGAACGTGGCCCCGAGGAACCGACCCGCGTCCGGCCTCGACCCCGGCGATGAGGATCGAGTACGTCTGCGCGGGCAGCTCGATGTTGTCCCGCGTGCGCACCGGCGGCATGAGGATGCCGATGTCGAGGGCGAGCTTGCGGCGGAGGGACTTCACCCGGGTGAGCAGATCTCCCGCTCCCCCTGAGGCGAGATCGACGATGTCGGGAGACAGCGAGATCTCGAGGGCGTGCACGCGCATCCGGTCCATGAGGTCCTCCGGGCCCTCGGTGCCGGCCTCGACGGCCTCCTGCTGCAGGGCATCCGCCTCACGTGCGGCATCGCGGTCCTCGTTCGCCTTCACGCGGGATGCCGCGAACAGCAGGACTGCACCGATCGCCAGGAAGATCACGAGCGGCATCCCGGGGATGAACCCCATGGCGATGGCGGCGAGTCCGGTGATCACCAGGGCGTTGCGGGACTGCATGAGCTGACGGCCGGCGGCCTGACCCATCTCGGCCTCCGCGTTCTCACGCGTGACGATCATGCCGGTCGACACCGCCATGAGCAGTGCGGGGATCTGGGTCACCAGCCCGTCGCCGATGGTGAGGATGCTGTACGTCTCGAGCGCCTCGCCCACGTCCATGCCGTGCTGCACCATGCCGATGATGATGCCGCCGACGAAGTTGATGACCACGATCACGATGCCCGCGATCGCATCTCCCTTGACGAACTTCGACGCACCGTCCATCGCACCGTAGAAGTCCGCCTCCGCGGCGACCTCTGCGCGTCGCCTGCGCGCCTCGTCATCCGTGATCAGACCGGCGTTCAGGTCGGCGTCGATCGCCATCTGCTTGCCCGGCATGGCGTCGAGCGTGAAGCGCGCGCCCACCTCGGCGACGCGCTCGGCACCCTTGGTGACCACGACGAACTGGATGACGGTGAGGATGAGGAAGATCACGGCACCGATCACGAGTGAGCCGCTGATGGTGATCTGACCGAACGCCTGGATCACCTGACCCGCGTGGGCCTCGCTGAGCACGAGGCGGGTCGACGCGACGTTGAGGCCGAGCCGGAAGAGGGTCGCGACGAGCAGCAGACTCGGGAACACCGAGAAGTCCAAAGGCTTCTTCACGAACATCGCGGTCAGGAGGATCAGCAGCGCGAACGAGATGTTCAGGACGATGAGCACGTCGAGCAGACCGGTCGGGATGGGCACGATGAGCAGGAGGATGATCCCCACCACACCGACGGGAACAGCCCCCTTGGACAACAGCTGACCGATCATGCGTCTCGCCTTCTGATTCTCTCTGCTCGTTCTGATGTGCTCGCGGCCGGACTCACAGGCCGCGGTCCCTGGTGCTGGCGAAGGGCATCGTGTGCGTTCCCCTGGCCGAGCCTCGACGTTTGAGGTGCTCGATGAAGGCGAGCACCTGGGCGACCGCGGTGTAGAGCTCTTCGGGGATCTCCCGCCCGATCTCGCAGGCCGAGTGCAGCGCGCGTGCGAGGGGGATGTCCCTGATCATCGACACGCCGTTCTCCTCCGCCTTCTCGCGGATCTTCTGCGCGACGATCCCCGCGCCCTTCGCCACGACCCGTGGCGCCGACTTGCCCGGCTCGTAGCGCAGCGCCACCGCCACGTGCGTGGGGTTCACGAGCACGACGTCGCTGTCGCCCACCGCGGCGATCATCCTGTTGCGGCTCATGGCGAGCTGCCGCGAGCGGCGCTGGGAGCGCACGAGCGGGTCGCCCTCGGTCTTCTTGTGCTCGTCCTTGGCTTCGTTCTTCGTCATGTGCGTGTGCTTGCGGTTGCGCCGCATGACCACCGCCACGTCGATCGCTGCGAGCAGGATGCCCACCGCCACGGCGACCTGCAGCAGCGCGACCGCTCCCCCGGCCGCCTGCTCGAGCAGCCAGGTGATGTTGTGGCTGCCGCTGGCCATCAGTACCGGGACGAGACCCGAGACGACGATCCACAGTGCGAGCCCGATGGCCACGGTCTTCAGCAGCGCCTTGGCGCCCTCCCAGAGCGCCTGCCGGCCGAAGACGCGCTTGACGCCCGACACGATGTTGAACTGCTCGGTGCGCATGGTCACGCCGCGCAGGTGGATGCCGCCCTGCGCGACCGCGGTGGCCGTGGTGGCGAGCAGCACCACCACCAGCATCGGAAGCAGGATGCCCCCGAGCGAGGTGATGGCCGAGCTCAGCACATCCATGGCGGCGCCGTCGGTGGGGTTCATCGCGACGGGCGTCACGGCGAGGAAGAGCTCGGTGACCACCTGCGTGCCCGAGGCGATCGTCGGCACCATCATGACGGCCGCGGCGGCGATGCAGACCCAGGCCGTGAAGTCCTGGCTGCGGCCGATCTGGCCCTTCTTCCGCGCTTCCTTCAGGCGACGCTCGGTCGCCTTCTCGGTGCGTTCGCCGGTGTCGGTCTCGCTCATCGGGTCACCCCCAGGAGCAGTCGCGCAGCCTCCTCGGCGATCACGGCGACCACGCTCGGGAGCGCCGCGTAGACGAATCCGACGAGCAGGAGGGTGAGACCGATCTTGATCGGGAAGCCCATCGCGAAGGCGTTCAGGGCGGGTGCGACGCGGCTGACCAGACCGAGTCCGACGTCGGCGAGGAAGAGCACGATGAGCAGCGGTCCCGCGATCTGCACCGCGCTGAGCATCATCTGTCCCGCAGCGCCGACGAGCGCCTCGGCGGGCTTGGCGAGATCGATCATGCCGGTGACCGGCACCGCGTCGAACGATCGGAACAGACCGCCGAGCACGAGCTGGTATCCGTCGGAGGCGAACAGCAGCATGATCGCGGTCATCTGGAACAGTCGGGTGAACTGTGCGCCGTTGATCGCCATGCCGGGATCGAAGGCCTGAGCCAGCTGGAACCCGCCGAAGGTGTCGACGAGGTGGCCGGCGCCCTGGATCGCGCTGAAGAGCACCATCACGAGGAAGCCGAGGAGCGCCCCCGTGAGGGCCTGCCCTGCCAGTGCGAGCATGAAGGCCCCGGTGTCGAGGCGCTCATATCCAGCGGTCACGACCGGCGACACGGCGAGAGCGAGACCGACGCCGAGCATCGCGCGGATCCGCATCGGGATCGTGCCGTGGCTGAACGGCGGGGCGAGGACCAGGAATGCCGTGATCCGCACGCAGGCGAGCGAGGTCGCCTCCAGCCAGGTGAAATCGATCGGGATGTTCATCAGCCGCCGTTCAGCAGCGACGGTATCCGCGCGAACATCTCGTTCGTGAACGCGATCATCTCGGCGATCATCCAGTGCCCCGTGACGAGGAGCGCGATGCCGACGGCGACGAGCTTCGGCACGAACGAGATCGTCATCTCCTGCACCTGGGTGATGGACTGCAGCAGCGAGATCGCGAAGCCCACCACCAGGGCGGTGATGAGCAGGGGCGCGCAGAGCTTCGCACCGACGATGAGCGCCGCCTGACCGATGTCGATGACCGCTTCGGGGTTCACCCGCCACCCCCGTTGTAGGACTGGACGAGCGCGGTGATGACCATGCCCCATCCGTCGATGAGCAGGAACAGGAGGATCTTGAACGGCAACGAGATCATGACGGGCGGCAGCATCATCATGCCCATCGACATGAGTGCGCTCGCGACCACCAGGTCGATGACGAGGAACGGCACGAAGATGATGAACCCGATCAGGAACGCCGCGCGCAGTTCGCTGATCATGAAGGCCGGGACGAGCGTCTGCAGCGGGATGCTCGCGGCGTCGGTGGGGTTCTCCATCTGCGCTGCGCGATGCATCAGCGCGATGTCCTCTTCGCGCGTGTACGAGAGCATCCACTGCCGCAGGGGCTCCTGGGCGAGCTCGAACGCCCTGCCGAAGTCGATCTGGCCGTCGGTGAACGGCGCGACGGCGACGGTGTTGATGTCGGTGAGCACCGGCCACATGATGAACAGCGTCAGGAACAGGCTGAGACCGGCCAGCACCTGGTTCGGCGGGATCGACGGCAGCGAGAGCGCGTTCCGGGTGAGGGCCAGCACGACGAAGATCTTGGTGAAGCTCGACATCATCAGCAGCAGCGCCGGAGCGACGCTGAGCACGGTGATGCCCAGCAACGTCATGATGCTGTCGGACGGCGCCCCGTTGATGCCGTTGATCGTCACGCCGTCGCCCTCGCCGTCACCGACCTGAGTCGGGACGTGCATCGCCGCTGCGTGCGCCCCTGTGGCCTGCAGCAGCACGAGTGCCGTCACGACGACGAGCACCGCGGCGAGCAGCACCCACACGCGGCGAGGCAGACGCGGTGCGCGCGCAGACGGCGGCGCGGCGACTGCGGCGGATGCGGGCACGGCGGCACTCCGAAGATGGGTGGCGTGGCCGATCCGTAGCCAGGGGGTCGAGCGATCCGTGCTCGCAGTCGACTATCGCGACATCACGAGGTGCACGTAACCGCGTCGACCGATGCGCTGACCGCGTATCAGGCGACCGAGCGCAGCGCGCGGTCGACGATGTCATCGGGCATCTCGACGGAGGCGGATCGTACGTCCGAGGAGACGTCCTCCTCCTGCTCGAGAGGAGGAGCCTCCTGGGTGTCGACGACGTTGATCCCGTGCTCCGTCACGCCGAGCACGTAGCGGATGCCGCCGAACTCCGCCACGACGAGCTGTGCCTTGCCGCCGATGCCCGACCTCGCCACCACGGTGATCTTCTCCGGGCGCGCACGCGGCGCCGCGGCGGGCCGCGTCGGCACGAGCTCGGTCAGCTTGGCGAGCTTCTTCGGCATCAGCCCTGCCAGCGGACTCACGCCCTTCGCCTGCGACTTCTGCAGGCGGCGGCTGAGGAAGAGCAGCAGCCCGAGCACCGCTCCCAGCGCGACGATCGCACGGAGTGCGACGAGGATGTCGTCCACGCTCAGACCGTCTCGGCGCTGTCGAGGATGCGCTCGACGCGGATCGCGAAGTCGCCCTCGGCGACGACGACCGTGCCGTGCCCGATCAGTCGGCCGTTGAGCTTGATGTCGGCGGGCGACCCGGCGGCGCGGTCGAGCTCGACCACACGGCCCGGCTCGAGCGAGAGCACGTCGCGCACCGGCATCCGCGTGCGCCCGATCTCGACGACGAGCTCCATCTCGACGCCCGCGATGCGGTTGAGCCGCTGCGGACCCGACGCGGATGCCGCCCTGGCTCCGTCGATGCGCACGGATGCACGCGCCACGACGCTGCCGTCGGCGTCGACCATGTCGAACACCTGGGTCCCCGAGTCGGTGAAGACCTCGGCGGCGTCGACCACGGCTCCGTCGCCGAGCGAGCCGCTGCCGAGCACGGCGGCGGCCGCCTCGAAGATCGGGTGCAGGCGATCGGGCAGCTGAGCGTTCTTGGAGCCGTCCTCGAGCTGCGACGGGTCGACGACCTGGATCGCGATGCGGGCCCCGGGGCTGCCCGTGAAGGTGACGACCACCGCGTCGCCCGACGCGCCGGGGTCGGTGGACGGTGCGGGGATCACGGGGTAGCCGAACGGCAGCTTGCCGGCGATCGCCGCGGCGATGGCGGTCTCGTGGAAGGTGCTCATCAGTGGGTCTCCTCATGGGTGGTCGTGATCTTGCAGGTGAGGCGCGAGCCTCTGCTGCCCGGTGTCGCGAGAGCTATCCGGGTCTGCCCGGCCATGAGCTCGTACGGCCGGGTCTCGGGGTGAGGCAGGCGCAGCAGGTCGCCCGGTGCGAGATCGAGGATCTCTCCGGTGCCGATCGTGATGGGCGCGAGGCGCAGCGTCAGCTCCAACGGCGTGCTGCGCACCTGCTCCAGGGTCTGATCCGTCGAATGCGCCGATGCCGCGTCCGATCCCGTGGCCGCGAGGCGGTCGACGACCGCGGTCGCCGGCAGCATCACCGTCGCGGTCGACTCGGAATCGCCGAGACGCATGGTGTATCGGGCGACGATCACCGCCGCCGTCGCGGAGATGACCTGCATGTACTGGGGGTTGTAGTGCACCGCGGTGAAGCGCGGTGCACCAGGGAGCAGGGCGCCGAGGCTGGCGTGGAGGTGCTCGAAGGTGCCCTCCATCAGGTTGCGGACGAGGGCGAGCTCTATCGGCGTGAATGTGCGGGCTTCGGGAAGCGACGTGCTCCTGCCGCCCATCATCTGCACCACCCACAGCAGGGCGCTGTCGAGACCGAACTGCACGACGCACGGCTCGTCGCGGTCGGCGAACGAGCCGGCGACCATGGCCGTCGTGCCGGGCAGGGTGTCGGCGTACTCCTCGTAGGACACGAGCTCGACGGTCTCGAGTGCGAGGTGGGCGCGCACGCGGATCTTCGCCGTGAGCTGGGACGACCACAGGCGGGCGAACGACTCGAAGGCCGCTTCGAGATGGCGGGTGCTCTCGCGTCCGAGCTGGGCGGGGCGTCCGAAATCGTACGCCGGATGGCGCAGGGCGGGGTCATCGAGCACGGCGGATGCGGTCATGACGGTCTCCTCGACGGTGGTGTTCACGTGAGCTCAGTTGTTCGCAGCAGCCGCGAGAGCGGGTATCAGCGCTCTCACCTGCTCTTCTTCGTTCGATTCGACGATGATGTCGACGCGTCTGTTGCTGGCCAGCGCCTGAGGGGTGTCGCCCGGCACGATGGGTCGGGTGTCCGAGAACGCCGTCGCCTTCACACGGGGTCCTCCGACGCCTTCGTGCTCGACGAGGAACCGCGCCACCTGGGTCGCACGCCCGCCGGAGAGCTCCCAGTTGGTGGCGAAGGGTGCGGCGGAGACGCGGTGGTCGGCGTGCCCCTCGACACTCACCTGGTTGTCGACCGTGACGAGCACGTCTCCGATCGTGTCGAGCACGGCGTCCGCCTTCGCCGAGAGGTCGGTGCTGTTGTCGGCGAAGAACGTCTCTGCGCCGACCAGCCCCACCTGGAGCCCCCGGTCGTCGATGACGAACTGCACCGTGTCCTGCAGGCCCTGTGCCGCCAGCGAGGTGCTCATGCGATCGCGCAGTCCCTCGAGCGACTCGAACTCGATCTCGGCACGCGCCGCGAGGTCGACCACCCCGTCATCGTCCTGCAGTTCAGGCGGCACGATCACGCCCTCGGCCGTGTCGGCACCGCCCTCGGTGCTCTCCTGCCCGAAGCCCGTGGCGAGGCTGTTCGCGAGCAGTTCGAACTTCGTCTTGTCGACGTTCGACACGGCGAAGAGCACGATGAACAGGCACATCAGAACCGTGACCATGTCGGCGTACGAGACGGCCCAACGCTCGTCCGGCTCATCGTGCGAGTCATCTTCATGCCCGCGACCGCGAGCTCGACGGGCTGCGCTCATTGCACGCCCTCTGGCCGTTCGGGCTCGCGCTTCTTCTTGGCGGCCTTGGGCTTCACGGTCGACAGCGCCTCGAGTCGCTCCTGGAGCAGGTGCGGTGCGCTTCCGGCCTGGATGGCGAGCATGCCCTCCGAGACCAGGGTCATCCGCTCGAGCTCGACGGCTCCGATACGTCCGAGGCGACCGGCGATCGGGTTCCAGATGAAGTTGGCCGAGAGCAGACCCCACAGCGTGGCGACGAAGGCCGCGGCGATCATCGGCCCGAGGTGGTCGGGTTCGTCGAGCTTCTCGAGCACGTGCGTCAGCGAGACGACGGTGCCGACGATCCCGATCGTGGGCGCATATCCGCCCAGCGAGCCGAAGAACTTCGACGCCACGCGGTTGCGCGACGACGTCGCGGCGATCTCGTCGTCCATCACCGTGCGCAGATCCTCGGCATCCGTTCCGTCGGCGAGAGCCTGCAGCGCCTGTCGGGTGAAGGCATCGGGTGCCGAGTCGAGCTCCTGCTCCAGTGCCAGCAGACCTTCGCCCCTGGCCTTCTCGGCATACCCCACGAGGAAGGGGATGACCGCCTCCGGCGTCATCTTCGGGCCCCTGACCATGCGCCCGAGGCTCTTCACAGCGAGGATCGTGTCGCGGAGGGTGTGGCTGGCGATGCCGACGCCGATCGTCGAGCCGAGCACGAGGATCATCGGCGCCGGAATGAGCAGAGCCTCGAAGCTCGCCCCCTCCATCGTGATCATCGCCACCAGCGCGCCGAACGCCAGGACCACCCCGATGATGAATGCGGGATCCACCGTCATGCCCCCGTCTGCGAGGTCAGCGCCTGGGCTGCACCGAGCACGCGCGCCCGGTACGCGACGATCAGATCGATCAGGGCGTCGAGCTCCTCCTCGACCACGTACACATGACCGTCGACCATGTGCAGAGTGGTGTCCGGCGAGGCGTGGATGCGTTCGATCAGGTCGGGGTTCACCGCGAACCGGGTGCGGTCGAGGCGGGTGACGATGATCATCGGGGGTTCTCCGGGCTTCGGATGAGAGGGGGAAGTCTGCTCCGACTATCGCGACGAGGCCCGCCCCCGGTAACCAGGGGCGGGCCTCGTCGCGCGTGTCCGACCGAGTCGGCGCAGGCGATCAGCGCTTGAGCTGCGTGAGCTCCTGCAGGACCTCGTCGCTCGTGGTGATGATGCGCGCGTTGGCCTGGAACCCGCGCTGGGCGACGATGAGGTTGGTGAACTCCTGCGAGAGGTCGACGTTGCTCATCTCCAGCGCACCCGAGACGAGGTTTCCGAAACCGGCCTGGCCCGGCTCCCCGATGCGCACAGCTCCGGAGTTCACGGATGCGCGGTAGGCCGTGCCGCCCGCCTTCTCCAGCCCCTCGGGGTTCGCGAACGTCGCCATGGCGATCTTGCCGAGCGTCTGCGTCGCGCCGTTGCTGAACGTGCCGACGATGGATCCGTCGCCGGTGATGCTGTAGGACTTCAACGTGCCGGCAGCCGATCCGTCCTGCTCCGTCACGGCGACCGTCGACATGTTCGCGTAGCCCGTGACCGCACCCAGGTCGACGCTGACGGCGCCGGCTGCGAGCGTGAGGCCTGCGCCGGCCTGCTTGCCGTCGGTGAAGGTCAGCGCCCCCGTCGCGCCACTGGTCGGCTCGGTCACGTCCCATCCGGCCGCCGTCTTCGTGAAGGTCAGGCTGAGGGTCGACGGCGTGCCCTGGGCGTCGTAGACGGTCACGTCGCGCACCAGCTCGTCACCGACCGCGGCGGTCGAGGGCAGGTTGCCGGTCACCGTCGCCGAGGTCGTCGCCTTCGCAGGTGACACCGCCTCGAGCGGCAGCACGATGTTGCCCGTCGCCTGCCCCGTGTTCACCACGCCGTCCTGCGCCGACCAGCCCTGCACGATCGAGCCGTCGGCGGTCACCATCTTGCCGGTGGGGTCGAACGAGAAGCCGCCCGCCCGCGTGTAGAGGGTCTCTCCGCCGGCTCGGACCGCGAAGAAGCCGTCGCCCGAGATCATCAGGTCGCCACCGCGGCCTGTCGCCTGGGCCGAACCCTGAGCGAAGTTGGTGCGCACGCCGGCGACCTGCACGCCCAGACCGACCTGGGCGGGGTTGCGACCGCCGACCTCGTCGTCGGGGATGCCCGGGTTGCCGATGAGCTGGGACAGCGAGTCCTGGAACAGCACGGACGAGCCCTTGAACCCTGCCGTGTTGACGTTGGCGATGTTGTTGCCCGTGACGTCGAGCATGGTCTGGTGCGAGCGGAGACCGGAGATTCCGGAGTAGAGCGAGCGAAGCATGGGGTTTCTCTCTTCCTGGGTGAGACGGGGTCAGACTGCGGCGGGGGTGGGCGCAGCGGGGGTGGTCGGTGCGGGGGTGGTCGGTGCGGGGGTGGTCTGTGCGGTCGCGACTCCGGTGATGACGTCGAGCGCGACCGTCTTGTCGCCGATGGTCACCTGCGGGATCGGTCCGTCGAACGAGACCTTGGTCACGATGCCCGAGACGGTCTTGCCGTCGGCGTCCTTGTAGCTCGCCTCCTGTCCGATCAGGGCGCTCGCCGCCTGACGCATGTTCAGGGCGAAGGCCTCGGCGCCGTTGTCGGCGAGCGTGGTGAGCTGCTCCATCATCGCGAGCTGGGTCGTCTGCGAGATCATCTCGTTCGTGTCCATCGGGCTCGAGGGGTCCTGATGGGTCAGCTGCGTCACCAGCAGCTTGAGGAACACCTCGCCGTCGAGCACCTGCTTGCGGGCTGCGGGATCGGTCGTGCCTCCCGTGTGGATGGAGCTCGGTGCGGTCACTGCGTCGACAGTCATTCGGTCGTCCTCTCAGGCGAAGATGTCGAGCCCTGCACCGGATGCGGCAGAGGACGTCGTCGGGATGATGCGGGAAAGATCGGGGCTCTGCTCGGCCCCGCGGCGCTGGTCGGAGCGTCCGCGCTGCGCGTCGCGATCACCGGAGCCCTGCTCCGGTGACGCATCGCCCGCTCCCTGCTGGCCGCGGTCTCCGGCGGTGTCCGCCGATGCCCCGTGGGAGACGTTGAGAGTCGCGTGCGGCATCACCGCGGCGAGATCACGGCGAAGGTCGACGAGCATGGTCCGCAGCGCGTCGCGCCCTGCATCGGTGGCGCCGCTGACCTCGACCTGCACCTCGCCCGCTGCGCTGATGTGCGCGCGCACGGTGACGGGGCCGAGGCTGTCCGGGTTCACCGTCATCGTGAGCTGATGGGTGCCCATCGGGCGCTGCGCGATGCTCACCACCACGGGTGCGACCTGCGCGGCGACGGCCCGGTTGGTCGACGCGGCCGCTTCGGGCGAGGACACGGGCATGGCCGTCGCCGCGGCCGGAGATGCGACCGGAGCGAGAGTCATAGAAGGCGACCCGGGCTGCGGACCCGGCAGCGGATCGACGGAGTCGCTCGCCGGCAGCGGCTCTGCCTGGCCGCCCATCATTGACGCAGCGGAGACGCCGACGGTGGTCGGGATCGGAGTCGACGGTGCCGCGTTCCGCGGGGACTCGGACCGCGGAGCCGCAGCGGCAGCGGAGGATGTCGCCGGGTCGGCAACGCCCTCCGCCGGGTTCTGCTGACCCGTCACCCGAGCGTCACGGGCAGCGTCGCTCGACAGGGTCTCCGGGCGCACTCGGGCGCCGGCCACCGGAGGCGCCCCGTCAGCGCCGCTCGCCGATGCCGACGCCGATGCCGATGCCGATGCCGACGCCGATGAAATCTCGGGCGCAGGAGTCCGTTCCGCCGCCGACACGGCGACAGGCGGGGAGGTCACCGTCGCGCCCGTCTCGACGGCTGCCGCGGCCTGGCCTGCGGGGAGCTCGGCAGGGCGCGCCTCGCCCGACGCTGCGGCGGGAGCGGGGAGAGCGCTGCGGGCGCTCCCCGCTGCCTCCGGCGCCGTCTGCACGAGCGTCGTCGCATCCGGCGTCGTCGCGTCCGGCGCCCTCTGCGCAGGCGCCGACGTGGGTGCAGGGGCCGCCGCAGCCACGGCCGGAGCGAACTGCGCGGTGAGGTGCATCACGGTCGCGATCGGCGCCTCTGCCCCGCTCGCGTCGTCGGATGCCGCAGTCTCCTCGGCAGTCGGCGCGTCCTGTCCGTCCGGCGTGAGCGTCGCTGCGTCCTGATCCGTCGCACCGTCGAGCACCCGTCCAGCGGCGATCAGCGCGTCGCCGAACAGAGAGCCCGAAACGGCCGAAGATCGTCCACCTGTCTCCGTTTCGCCGGTTCCTGAACCCGCCACCGTCGCGAGCAGCCCCACGGCGGTCATCGGAGCATCTCGATGATCTTCTGCATCGACGCCGTCGAGCTGTCTGCGCCGGTGGCATTGGCCGAGAACAGCGTCTGCAGCGCCGAGATGACCTCAGCGCTCGCTTCGCCGCCCGCTCCCGTGCCGGCTGCCGCCGCCGCAGTCTGCGGGGTCTGGCCGGCAGCGGGTGCTTCCGGGGTCGAGGCCGCCTTCGCCGCTTCGAGGACTCCAGCGAACGTCGTCGCGCTCGCCGCCGACGTCTCGGCGGTCGCCGCGGTCGCGGTCGCTGCAGCCGACGCCGCCGCCGCGCGGCCTGCCGGATCCAGCGACACGATCTGCGTCTCGATCGCGTCGACGCGGGCGATCACCGCCGCGAGCCCGGTCATGCGGCGCTCCCCTCACGTCGCGAGGTGCGGACCACAGCGATCTCATCGAGCGCCGACTGCTCCGCAGCGAGCTCGGCCTTGGTCGCCTCCACGCGGTGAGTGCTCTCGAGCCGCTCGAGTCCCTTCAGGTCGCGCCGCGCTTCGACGTGGGCCGACTTCGCCTCCGACTCCGTGCCGCGCCTCATCTCGACGAGCGCCTGCAGATCGCTGAGCGTGCTGCGTCCCGCTGCGCGAGCGGCGGCCATGGCCATCAGCGTTCGTGGATCGTCGATCTGCGCGCTGATGTCGGCGAGGCTCGAGATCGCGGTCTGCTCGTCGAGCTCGGCCTGCGCCCGTTCCGCGCTCGCACGCGACAGCTGCTCGGCGGCGACACGCTCCTGGGCGCCGCGCACGCGCAGCAGGCCAGCCAGTGGGAAGGTCATGGGGTGAGTCCTCCGAAGTCGGTGGTGAGGGCGGCGAGCCGCTGCCAGGAGTCGTCGGACGCCGCAAGATCGTCCATCCGCTGGGTGAGGAAGCGCGAGATCGCGCCTTCGTGCGCGAGGGCGGCGTCGACCATCGGGTTCGCTCCCTGGCGGTAGGCGCCGATCTCGATGAGGTCGTTCGCGCTGCGACGAGCCGCCAGGACGCTGCGCAGCATCACCGCGTCCTGACGCTGCTCAGGAGTGGTGATCTTCGACACGACGCGAGACACCGAGCCGAGCACGTCGATCGCGGGGAAGTGTCCGCGGATCGCCAGCGCGCGGTCGAGCACCACATGGCCGTCGAGGATTCCTCTCGCGGCGTCCGCGATCGGCTCGTTGTGGTCGTCGCCGTCGACGAGCACCGTGTACAGGCCGGTGATCGATCCGACGGGTCCGGTTCCTGCGCGCTCGAGCAGGCGGGCCAGCACCGAGAACGTCGACGGCGGATACCCGCGGGTGGCGGGCGGTTCGCCGGCGCTGAGCCCGATCTCGCGCTGAGCCATGGCGACGCGCGTGAGGGAGTCCATCATCAGCACCACGTCGAGGCCGTCGTCGCGGAACGCCTCGGCGATCCTGGTCGCGACGAATGCCGAGCGCAGGCGCGCCATCGCGGGCTGATCCGAGGTCGCGACGACCACGACCGACCGTGCCAGACCCTCGGGGCCCAGGTCGTCCTCGAGGAACTCGCGCACCTCACGACCGCGCTCCCCGACGAGGGCGATGACGTTCACATCGGCAGTGGAGCCACGGGCGATCATCGACATCAGCGACGACTTGCCGACGCCGGAGCCGGCGAAGAGCCCGAGACGCTGCCCCGAGCCCACCGGCGTCATCGTGTCGAGCACGCGGACGCCGAGGCCGAGCTGACGATCGATGCGCTGGCGATCCATGACGCTCGGCGCATCGTGGTCGAGCGAGACGGGAGCGACACCCCGGTCGAGCGGCCCCTTGCCGTCGATCGGCCGCCCGAGTCCGTCGAGCACGCGTCCGAGCAGCGCTCGTCCGGTCGGCACCTGCAGCGGCGCTCCCCCGTGCCGCACGCGGGCACGGGCGGTGATCCCGTCGAGCCTGCCCAGCGGCATGCAGCGGGCGGCGGCTCCGTCGACGGCGACGATCTCGGCATCCACCACACGGCCGTCGGTCGCGTCGATGCGGATGCGGTCGCCGACCGCGCCGTCGATGCCCAGCACCTCGACGCCGAGCCCTCGCACGGCCTTCACGGTTCCTGAGCGCTCCGGGCGCGCTGCCAGGAGCGCACGGTTCCACGACCGCGTCGCGGTGATCACACGATCACCTCGGCATCCTCTTCGTCTCCGTCGAGTGCTGCGGCCGCGCGCGCGAGCGCCGACGTGATGCGCGTGTCGACGGCCCCGTTCTCGATCTCGACGATGGCGCCGCCGTTGTCCACGGCCGGAGAGGCGGAGATCCGGATGCCGCGCAACGCGTCGATCGATGACATCTCGTCCTGCAGGACTGCGACGTCCTGCTCGCTGAAGGCGACCCCTGTCCAGCGCTCCGCCGGCATCTCCGTGAGCGCCCGGCGCAGCGCATGCGCCGCCGAACGTGCCGGATCCGACAGCTCTGCTCCGAGGATCGTGGTGGCGAGGGCGACGGCGAGCTCTTCGATGCGATCGGCGGCGAGCATGCTCAGCTCGTCGATGCGGCGGTCGAGGGCCGCGTGCGCGCTCTCCAACGCGCGCAGACCCGAGCCGCGCTCATGCAGGTACAGCTCCTGGAGTTCGTGCATCCGCTGCTGCTGCGCGGCGTGCTGCACCTCTCCCTCGTCGAGGGCGAGCCTGCGGCCCTCGGCGAAGCCGTCGGCATAGCCACGGGTGCGGGCCCTGTCGGCCTCGCCGCGGAGGTCCATGGGCGTCTCGCCGACGCGCGGCACGACCAGTGGCGTGAAGGCGGAATCGAGCACGGCGGACACCTCGGAATCGAAGGGCGAGGCCTGTCCGTGGCCCGTAGGTCGAGCGATCCGTGCTCCAGACCCACTATCGCGACACCCGGCTGCGTCCGTAACCGGATCGGCCGACTCACCTGCCGTCAGAGGGATCACTCGATGAGCTCATCCTCGTCTTCGCGCGAGATCGTGATCTCCTCCGCGGCTTCCAGGTCGCGGATGATGCGCACGATCTCGGCTCTGGCCTCATCGACCTGACGCATGCGCACGGGACCGAGGACTCGGGTCTCCTCAGCGAGGTTCTCCTGGTTGCGCTCCGTCATGTTGCTCTTCACCTTGTCGGTGATCTGGTCGTCCGCGCCCTTCAGCGCGAGGGCGAGCATGCGCAGGTCGATACCGCGCATCACCCGCTGGACGTCGCGATCCTCGAGGCGCGCGATGTCGGCGAACGTGACCATGCGGCTGCGGATGTCCTCGGCCAGGGCGAGATCACGGCCTTCGAGGCTTGCGAGGAGCGACTTCTCGAGCGCGGTGTCCGAGCGGTTGATGATCTCGACGAGAGGCTGCACGCCTCCGATGGACTCATGGTTGTCGCGCATCGCGAAGACGCCGGTGCGCGAGCGCAGCGAGTCGGCCACGATCGAGATCGCCTCCTGCGTGGCGGTGCCCATCGTCGCGATCGCCTGAGCGACGTCCGTGCGCAGGGGATCCTGCAGGGCTGCGAGAACCGCCGCCGCACGATCGGCTCTGAGGTTGGCCAGTACGACGGCGACGGTGGTCGGAAGCTCACCCTCGATGATCGTGGCGAGCTGGGCCGGGTCCGCCGCATTGAGGAAGTCGAACGAGACCGACCCCTGCGACATGACTCGACCGACCATCCCGACCGCCTTCTCGCGGCCGAATGCCGTCTCGAGCAGTCCGGTGGCGAGCTCCTGTCCGCCGCGCGACGGCACCGAGCCGCCGGTGGCGATGCGCCGGAACTCGCCGAGAGCACGGGCCGTCGAGGCCACGTCCACTCCCCCGAGCTGTGTCAGCTCGGCCGCGAGCATCTCGGACCGCTCCTCGCCGAGGTGGCGGAGCACTTCGGCGCTGGCGGCGCGATCCATGTTCATCAGCACGATCGCGGCCTTGCGCAGTCCGCTCATCTCCGGCGCAGCCACGGGCGCCGGCGCCTCGACGGCCGACACCTCGACCGTGTCGGCCTGCGCGTCCAGCAGCTCGGTCAGCGCGCTCATACGGTCGCCTCATCCATCAGGTCTGCCAGTGCGCTGGCGATCGTGTCGGGTTCGCGCTTGGCGAGGTCGTCGATCTCCTGGCGACGGCGCTCGACCAGCACCTTGTCGGGCTCGGGCTCGTCGTCGAGATCGGCCGACGCGGACGGCAGCAGCTTGGTCGGCGCCGGGGCGATGATCGCCTCGGCCTCCTTCAGCCCTCTGAGCGAGCGGAGCTTCTGCTCCTCGCTCTCGGTCACCGTCGCGAAGTACTCGATCGGTCCGTCTTCGGTGTACATCACCCGACGCTTCATCTTGCGGCGCACGACGAGGAAGACGATCAGGATGATCGCCGCGAGCAGGATCGCGCCGCCGATGATCGCAGAGCGCAGCAGCTCCTGCTGGAACTGCGCGTCGCGCTCGGCCTCCGCCGCCTGCAGCGCTGTCTGCGCCGCCGTCGCACCCGCCTGGTTGAACTCGACGAACTCGACGGCGATCTCGTCACCGCGCTCGACATCGATCCCGGCCGCAGATGCCACGAGCGATTCGATCTGGTTCGCCGTCACTCCGGTGACCGTCCCTCGGTTGAGCGCGATGCTGACGGTCTGCCGCGTCACCTCTCCGGCGGGGGTGATGGTCTTCTCCGTCGACTTGTTGACGGCGTTGTTGCGAGAGGTCTCCTCGAACTCATAGGCGCCGGTCCCCTCGGCGCCGTTGGGAACCGCGATGTTGTCGGGGCCGAGCACGCCGGCACCTCCACCCTCGCCGCCGTTGTACGTCTCGGTCTTGGTCTGCTCCGATGCGCTCAGCTCGCCCTCGGGGGCCGAGTACGTCTCGTCCATGCGCTCGGATGTGGAGTTCGCGACATCGGCCGATACCGTCACCGTCGCGTTGCCGGGCCCGACGATCGTCTCGAGCATCTTGCTGACGGATGCCGCGACCTTGGCCTCATGCTCCGTCGCCTGCTTCGAGGAGTTCCCGGTGAGCCCGGTGCCGACCGCCGAGAGCACGCGGCCGTCCTGATCGGTCACCGCGACGTCCTCCGGCGTCATCCCCGGCACGGCGGCGCTCGTGAGGTGCACGATCGCCTCGATCTTCTCGTCGCTGAGCCCTGAGCCGTTGCGGGTCTTCACGAACACGGATGCGGTCGGGCTCTGCTGCTCCGAGACGAAGACGCTCTCCTCCGGGATCGCCAGCTGCACCGACGCCGTCGAGATGCCCTCCATCGCGCCGATCGTGCTGGCCAGCTCGCCCTCGATGGCACGCTTGTAGGTCACCGACTGCTGGAATTCACTCGCCGTCACACCCATCTCGTCGAGCAGGGTGTAGCCCTCGCTGGTGTCGCCGGGCAGCCCGGCGGATGCCGCCGCGAGACGCTGCGGATAGACCTGGTCGTCGGGCACGAGGATCGTCGCGCCTCCCTCGGCGAGCTCGTAGCTCACGCCTGCCGACTTCAGCTGCTCGACGACGGCCGACGCGTCGCCGGCGCTCAGGCCGGTGAAGAGCGGGCTCATCTGCGGCTTGGTGAGCCACGCGCCGAGGGCGATGGCGCCCATCACGAGCAGCGCGACACCGATGATGGCGATCGTGCGCTGTGCGAGGGAGAATCCTGAGACGACCTGCTTGGCGCGGTCGTAGTAGGTCGTGAGCATCTTGGGCATCGTCAGGCCTGCATCCTCATGATCTCGTTGAACGCCGAGACGCTGCGGTCACGCACGGCCACCACCAGGTCGAGCGTCACCGAGGCGCGCGTCGACGCGATCATCGCCTGATGGATGTCCTGCAGGTCTCCCGTGACCGCCTGCACGGCGAGCTCGTTCGACGTCGACTGCAGCTGCTGCAGGTTCTCCATCGCCCCCGAGAGCGTCGTGGCGAAGGCGTTTCCGGAGGCAGGAGCGCTGGTCGCGTCCGGGCCCGTCTCGAAGCTGAGCGCCGAGAGCGGCGCGACACCGGAGGCGCCGATGGCCTCGATGCCCGACATCAGTTGCGGCCGATCTGCAGCGCTGCCTCGTAGGTCGTCTTCGCCCGGTCGACGACAGCGGCGTTCGCCTCGTATCCGCGCTGGGCGAGGATCAGCATGCTCATCTGGTCGCCGAGCTCGACGTTCGGGTACTGCACGTAGCCGTCCTCGTTCGCGTAGGGGTGCTCGGGGTCGTACACGAGCTTCGCGTCGGCCTCGGATTCGACCACGCCGGCGACGTACACGCCGGGGCTGTCGGTGCCGGCCTGCACGGTCACGAACTTCTCCCGGAACGCCTCCTGGCCTGCGGGTGTCGCGGTGTTCACGTTGGCGATGTTGTCGCTGAGCGCGTCGAGCCACTTGCGGTGCGCGGTCAGGCCGGTGCCGGCGATGCCGATCGCGTCGAAGGTCATGCGGAGGCCTGCCCGATCGCCTTGGTGATCGAGGCCGCCTGACCGCCGATCGCCTGACTCGCGAACTGGAAACGCAGCACGGTGTCGATGTTCGAGAGCGTCTCGGTGTCGAGGTTGACGTTGTTGCCGTTCAGCCTGGTCGGCTCGAGCGACCGCTCGACCGTCGCGGCGACGCTTCCGGAGCCGCCCTGGACGGCAGAACGGAGTTCATCCTCGAACCGCACGCGCTGGGCCTGGTAGCCCGGCGTGTTAACGTTGGCGATGTTCTCGGCGATCGAGCGTTGGCGCAGGGCCAGCCCGTCGAGCGCGCTGATGAGCGCAGAGGACGTGACGGATTCGAGCACGGGGGCACTCCGGGATGTTGGTGGAGAGGCCGATCCCTGGCCAATCGTCGAGCGATCCGTGCTCTGTGCCGACTATCGCGACACCCGGGCATCCATGTAACCGCTGTGCTCAACCCTCGACGTCGAGATATGCCGGCACATTCTGGGTGGAGGTCGGCACGCGCCGCAGTGCGGCGATCTCGCGAGCCACATTGGCGCGCGATGTGACGAGTCCGCCGATCATGAGCTGCTGCCGCGCGAGCACGGCTTCGGCACGCTCGCGCAGCTCCTCGGGGACCGGGCCGTCCGGCGCCTCGAAGGACTGCTCGTCGAGGTGCTCGTCGGCGGCGTCGAGGGCGCGCTCGAACTGGTCGAGCACCGTCAGCCAGGCCGAGAGAGTATCGGGCACGGTCGCTCAGGCCAGGGCCGTGATGGGGGTCTGCGCGGTCGACGAGACCGCGGCAGCCGCCGCATGCCACGCTTCGCGGAGCGGCACGACGAGAGCTCGGCATTCTGCGGTGGCCGCGCGGTCTCGAGCGATGTTGGCGGTGATCAGGCGCCCCGTGAGGTAGGTGTACACGCCGTGCAGCTCTGCGGAGCCGTCCCACTCATCGGTGAGCGAGCCGTTGAGCTCGGCGACGATCTGCTGCGCGTGCACGAGGTGGTTCCCCGCAGCCGCCCAATCCCCCGCTTCCTGGCAGGCGTCCGCGCGCTCGATGTCGACCAGGAGGCGGTCGTAGAGCAACACGAGAAGGCGCTCAGGCGTGGCGGAGGCCACCTGCTGCTCCAGATACTGCTGCTTGGCCCGGTCGAGTGAGGTGAGTGCCATGAGTACGTGCTCCGATGCGATGCGATGTCACGAGGACGAGGTCAGGAATCCGACGGGGTGAGTCCGGCGAGCTGGCTGGTCAGCCACGACGATTGCGACTGCAGCTTCGAGAGCTGCACCTCGAGCTGCGCGTACGTGCGTTCGAGGGTGGCGCGGCGCTGTTCGAGCCGGATGTCCCAGCGCTCGACCTGGGTCTTGAGCGTCTTGACCTCGTCCTCCTGGCCGGTGATGCGCTTGGTCAGGAGGCCGTCGTACTTGTCGGAGTACTGGGTCGTCACGTCCTGCACCCGCGCCGAGACCGCCGAGAACAGCTCCTGCGTGCCCTCCGGGTCTTCTGCGAGAGCTGCGGCGAACTTCTCGGCGTCGAACGAGAGCACGCCCTTGTCGCTGACGGTGATGCCGATCGTCGAGGGCGAGATGCCGTCGATCGGATGCTGCACGGCGGTCGCCAGCGCGCCGCGGAGGTTTCGCACCGTGCTGTCGCCGGTGAAGACGCCGAGGGTCGTGGTCTCGCCGACCTCGCCGATGGTCGCCTTCGAGCCGTTGTCGATGCGCACCAGCAGCGCGGCGATCTCCTTGACGAACGCCTCCGCCGTCGAGCTCTGCTTCTTCGCATCGCGTGCGACGGTCACGGTGACGGGGTCGGCACTGGCCTTCGTGACGGTGACCTCGATGCCCTCTCCGACGGTGATGGTGTTGCTCGCGCTGTTCAGGGTCTGCTCGGCGTCGGTGCCGGCGAAGAGGCGGATGCGGGCATCCGCGCCCTGGGTGAGCAGTGCGGCGCCGGGGGCGGCACCGAGATCGACCGCGGTTCCGGCGGTGACCTCCGCCGCGGTTCCGCGGTGCAGGGTGAAGGCACCAGCCGCGCCCGTCTCGGCGGAGGTGAGCTGGATGCGCGAGAGCGGCTTGCCGTCGGCATCCGTTCCCGCGGGCACGACGGTCGCGCTCACGCCGGCCTTCGACGCGTTGATCGCCTTCGCGAGGTCCTGCGGACCGGTGCCCAGCGGAGTGACCTCGACGGCTTCGCCGTCGGATCCCACGAGGGTGAAGGTGCCGCCCCACGCTGTTCCTCCTGCGGCAGCGGTGACGACGGAGTGCGCTGTGGCGACGGCATCCACCACGATGGCGGTCGAGAATGCGGTCGCCTTGCTGCCGGCGGTGATCGTGACCGTCTCGGACGACGAGGACGCGGTGAAGGATGCCAGAGAGCTGGGTCCCGCGGCGGTCTTGGCCTTGTCGACGAGCTCCTGCAGCGTCTTGTTCAGCGACTGCAGGTTGGTGATGACCGAGTTGCGGTCGGTGATCTTGTTCGTGATGAGCGTCTTCGGGATCGCCGAGACGTCCATGAGCGCCTTGATGAGCTCTTCGGTCTTGAGCCCTGATACCAGTCCGTCGAGTTTCATCCCGGTCGTCTTCCGTGCGTTGCGGTCAAGGTGTCCTACAGGAAGGCGCCCGGGCGGAGGTGACTCCGCCCGGGCGCCCTGTGCGCCTCAGGCGCAGCGACTCAACGGAGAAGCTGCAGGACGCCCTGGCCCGACTGGTTCGCCTGAGCGAGCATGGCGGTGCCGGCCTGCTGCAGGATGTTCGAGGCGGTGTACTTGACCATCTCGGCGGCCATGTCGGTGTCCGCGATGCGGCTCTTCGCTGCGGCGAGGTTCTCGGCCGAGACCTGCAGCGAGTTGATCGTCGACTCGAAGCGGTTCTGCACCGCACCGAGACCCGCACGAGCGGTCGAGACGGCCGTGATCTCGTCATCGATCGCGCCGATCGAGGTGAGTGCGTTGGCCGCGGTGTCGACCGTCAGAGCGCCGATCGTGGCGCCCAGGCCCGAGAAGTCGGTCAGCGTGACGCCGATCTGGTCCTCGGCGGCCTCGGAGCCTGCGCCGACCTGGAACGTCAGGGTGTTCGCGCTGTCGAGCAGCTTGATCCCGTTGAAGTTCGTGCTGGCGGCGACGCGGGTGAGCTCCTCGCCCAGCGAGTCGATCTCGGTCTTGATGGCGTCGCGCGACTCGGTGTTGTTCGAGTCGTTGCCGGCCTGGACCGCGAGGTCGCGGACACGCTGCAGGATCGAGTGGACCTCGGTGAGCGCGCCTTCTGCGGTCTGGATGACCGAGATGCCGTCCTGAGCGTTGCGGGCTGCGACGTTCAGACCGTTGACCTGCGAACGCAGGCCCTCGGAGATGGCGAGGCCGGCGGCGTCATCGGCTGCACGGTTGATGCGCAGACCGCTCGAGAGCTTCTCGAGCGACTTCGAGACGTCGTTCTGGTTGACAGAGAGGTTGCGGTACGCGTTGAGTGCACCGACGTTGGTTGCGATCTGAAGACCCATGAGAATTCCTCCGTGGTTATGGGGCTGGACGCGGGCCCATCCGTGGGCCTGCACAACCGATATTCGCGACATCGACCGCCGGCGTAACCACGGATCCGGAAGATTCCACGGGTCGCGTCACACGGCGGCGAGGAGCTCGCTCGACCGGTCGCGGAACTCGGCGCGGACGGGCCCGAAGAGCGCCTCGAAGAACTCGGCCCTGGCCTTGGTCGATCGGTCACCCGTCGTGCCGTTCTCCCAGGCCTCCATGGCCTCGCGCATCAGTTCGAGACCACGCGAGCGCAGCTTCGACACATAGGCATGACTGACGGCGAGCTCTTCGGCGATGTCCTTCACCATGCGGTCTTCGAGATAGATGCCGCGCACGACCTGCTGCATCGCCGTGGGCAGAGCGTCGACCACTCGGTTCATCATCGCTCGCGTCTCGGACTGCTCGACGGCGTGCTCGGGGAGGATGACGCTGTCGGTGAGGTCGACCGCCTGTCGGCCGGTCTCGGCGTCGAAGTGCTCCTCGAAGCTGATCGCGGTGCGCACCATCTCGTCGAGCTTCATCATCTCCGAGACGACCTCGGCGGTGAGCCCCGACTCCCGCACGAGCTCCGCCGTGCTCGCGGCTCGGCCGGTGCGGGCGAGCACCGTCTCGGCGGCGACTCTCACGCGCTCGATCTTGTCGCGTCCTCGCTCGCCGGCGGGGTCGGCGCGACGCATCTCGGACAGCATCGCCCAGTTGATCTGGCTGCTCGCGAACGCACCGAAAGGAATGCCCCGCGCGGCGTCATACGACATGGCCGCGCGGGCGAGGCCCAGGCGGGCGGCGGAGAGAAGGTCGTCAAGATCGACGTGCGTCGCCGACCGCGCCTTCTCCACAGCCAGGAAGGTGGCGAGCGGCATGTTGTCGCGTGCGAGTTTCTCGGGCGAAGCGGGGGCTTCCGGGGGCTGAGTGGAATCAGCGGAAACAGCAGAACTACTCAGCAATGTGACTCCGTGGCTAGAACAACTGTTTTACGAGTGAAGCTAGCACGAACAACACGTTTATGAGCAGAAAACGCGGAACTCAATCCTCGAGTCGCTCGGTTCTCCGGATCCGGTTCGCGGATTATCCTCGTCGCCCGGCGGTCTGTGAAGCCCTTATCCCGTCGCAGCGAGAACCGGTCTCATGGGCACCCATCACGATCCGACCAGAAAGGCAGCCATGTTCTTCCATCGTCAGGAACTTCAGTTCACCGCCACCCCCGAAGCCCCGGATGCCGTCTACGCCCGAAAGCTCCAGGAGGTCCTGGGCGGCCAGTACGGCGAGATCACGGTCGCCATGCAGTACCAGTTCCAGGCGTGGAACATGCACATCCCCGGCAAGTACCGCGACCTGGTCTTCGGCATCGGTGCCGAAGAGATGGGTCACGTCGAGATGCTCGCGATCATGATCGCGCAGCTGCTCGAGAAGTCGCCGCTCGGAATCGCCGAGGATGCCGTCCAGGACGACCCGACGGTCGCCGCGATCATCGGAGGCACCGACGTCCAGCAGGGCATCGTCGCGGGCGCCGGAGCGCGACCCGTCGACAGCAACGGCAACCCGTGGCAGGGCTCGTACATCACATCGAGCGGGAATCTGCTCGCCGACTTCACCGCCAACGCGAACGCCGAGATGCAGGGCCGCGTGCAGGTCGCCCGGCTGTACCACATGACCGACGATCACGGAGTGCGCGATCTTCTGAGCTTCCTGCTCGCGAGGGACACCATGCACCAGAACCAGTGGCTCGCCGCCGTCGAGGAGCTCAAGGCCGAAGGCGCCGAGACCCTTCCCGTCCCGAGCAACTTCCCGCTGTCGAAGGAGCACCGCGACGTCTCGTACCAGTACTTGAACTTCAGCGACGGCCCCGCCGCCGCAGAGGGCAGCTGGGCGAGCGGACCCACTCCTGACGGCCACGGCGAGTTCAGCTATCACGAGGGTCCGACGACCACCGCGCCGATGCCTCCGCCCACGCACCCCGACTCGCGCTTCTACGGCACGACGGAGCTGCCCAACGTCGTCGAGAAGGTGGCGGGAGCGGTTCAGGACATGACGAACAAGGAGTGAGGCCACGACGTCCGGTCGGGGTCGGCGCTGGGGGCCGACCCGACCGGCGGGGAGCCGACGGATAACCCGATAAGCGAGTCGAAGGAGCGCACGACCATGACCACACTGCACCGACAGACGGAGGCACCGAGATGAAGGCGATGGCCTACCGCGGCCCGTACAAGGTGCGGGTCGAAGAGAAACCGGAGCCACGCATCCAGCACCCGAACGACGCGATCGTCCGGGTGACGAGGGCGGCCATCTGCGGTTCCGACCTGCACCTGTTCCACGGCATGATGCCGGACACGCGCATCGGTCACACCTTCGGGCATGAGATCGTCGGCGTCGTCGAAGAGGTGGGCTCCTCGGTCCAGACGCTGCAGCGCGGCGATCGGGTCATGGTTCCCTTCAACATCTACTGCGGCTCGTGCTTCTTCTGCAGTCGCGGGCTCTTCTCGAACTGCCACAACGTGAATCCGAACGCGACCGCGGTCGGCGGGATCTACGGCTACTCGCACAGCACGGGCGGATACGACGGCGGTCAGGCGGAGTTCGTGCGCGTCCCGTTCGCCGACGTGGGCCCGTCCGTCATCCCCGAATGGCTGAGTTCGGAGGACGCCCTCCTGCTGACCGACGCGTTCTCGACCGGGTACTTCGGTGCCCAGCTCGGCGAGATCGCTCCGCTCGACACGGTCGTCGTCTTCGGCGCGGGTCCAGTCGGCCTGGCGGCCGCGCGTTCGGCGTGGTTCCTCGGCGCGGGACGCGTGATCGTCGTCGACCACATCGATTACCGACTCGAGAAAGCGCGCACGTTCGCCCACGCCGAGACCATCCATCTCGCCGAGGCGCGAGATATCGTGCTCGCGCTGAAGAAGGCGACGGGCTATCTGGGGGCCGACGTCGTGATCGACGCCGTGGGCGCAGAAGCGGACGGCAGCGTCGTCCAGCACGTCACCGGCGCGAAGCTGAAGCTCCAAGGCGGGTCACCCGTCGCACTCAACTGGGCCATCGACTCCGTGCGCAAGGGCGGCACCGTCTCGGTCATCGGTGCCTACGGCCCGCTCACCTCGGCTGTACGCATGGGCGATGTCGTGAACAAGGGGCTCACCCTCCGCGCGAATCAGGCTCCGGTCAAGCGCCAGTGGCCACGGCTGCTCGAACACATCCGGGACGGCCATGTGCGCCCGTCGGAGCTTCTCACCCATCGGTTCCCGTTAGAGCACATCGCGGAGGCCTATCACGTGTTCTCCGCCAAGCTGGACGACTGCGTCAAACCGCTCGTGGTCGTCGGAGAGGAGTGATCATGCCTTACACGGCCGATCGTCCGGGCCTCGCGCCCTCCGCGGACGAGCTGCGCGAGCGGATCCCCGGGTGGGGCGCCGATCTCGACCCTGAGCACCGCAGAACCTGGGACCAGCGGGATGACCTTCCGGACACGGGGGCTCGGTGGACGTTCCCCGAGCGTCAGGACGAAGACCCCCGGCGCGAGAAGTCGATCGAGCATTCGATGCTCCCTCCCGTGTTCGGCACCGCCCAGCCGCTGCACGGGGTCTCCGGCGTGGTCCGTCGATTCGCGTACGACCGGTTCAGTGAGACGAAGAACACCCGGTGGCTGCTGCTCGTGCTCGGCGACCGGATCGATGCCGTCACCGCTCACGCCAGGTCCTTCCTCACGACCCGGCCGGACGATCCCGTGACCCTGACCGGTGTGACCTCCGAACCGCGCCACCGCCCGATCGCATCTCGATTCGGACGCGGACGCCGCGATCTGCGGCACGCCTGGCTCGACCCCATCATCGTCGCGGGGCCGTGGATCCTCACCGTCGCGGCGGCGGCGGCAGCGGTGCAGCGCGCCCGTCGATCGCGCTGAGCGCTGATGGCGCGGTGCCCGTCTTCAGTGGGCGCCGCGTCGTGCGGCTTCCGCGACCGCCGCCGCGATCCCGTCTCGCCAGGGGCCGCCGTGTCCGGGCAGCACGAGCTGAGCCGACGTCTCGGCGAGTGTGTCGAGCGAGGCGAGCGCCCGTGCGGTGTCGGCGGTCGCGGCGCGCGCGATGATCTGGGGACCTGCCTCGCCGGTGTAGGGGTCGAGGGTCACGAGCGCGTCGCCCGAGAGCAGGATCCCCTGGTCCTCGAAGAACACGGCGCAGTGCCCTGCCGTGTGACCGGGAGTCCAGAGCGCGGTCGGCGCACCGGGGGCGTCGACGGGCTGCCCGTGGTGGATCCGACCGAGGGCGTCGACGCCGCGCACGCCGAGCGCCCCGTGCGCCGCCATCCGAGCGATCACGGGGATGCCGCGCGGGTGCGAGAGCAGATACGGCACCCGCGGACTCGCGGGTCGATAGCTGTACGGATGCCGGGCGAGGCGCGCGTCCGCGGAATGCACGAGCACCGTCGCCCCGTGAGCGCGGATGCTCGAGGCGACTCCGACGTGATCGAAGTGCCCGTGGGTGAGGATGACCGCGTCGATGTCCGACTCGCGGGCGCCCAGGTGTTCGAGCAGCGCGTGCAGCGGTCGTCGACTGCCGGGCAGTCCGGCGTCGACGAGCGTGAGCCCATCGACTGTCTTGATCAGGTAGCAGTTCACCTCGGCGACCGATACGCAGAAGAAGCCGGGTGCCACCTCCGTGAAGGATCGAGTGCGATTCATGCGGCCACGCTACGAATCCCGACTCTTGTCGGAGACGGTCTTGACATCGCGCTGATCGAAGGAGCACTATCGGCGCGGCGACTCCGGCGGTCACCCCGATCGCGATCCCGGAGTCGGTTCCAGAATGCTGTCTGCAACCGCATCCGGCGCAGATCGCTGTACGACGTGATGTCTGCCGGGAATCGCGACGATGTCCGCGTCGCGGGCGCTCGACACGAGGCGATCGCACCACGCGGCACCGGCGATCGGGTCCTTCGCTCCGCGGAGGACGAGCAGCTGCATGGTGAGACTCCCAACCCGATCCTCGGTGGGATAACGCAGCATATGGGCAGCCTGTCGCAGATACCAGCGCGGGCCGCACCTCACGTAGTCGCTGAAGACGATGACGTTCGTGGCCGGGGTCTCCCCCAACGTGTCGACAGCCAGCGCACGCGCCTGTGCGCCGAGGCTGCGATGCGCGTCGTCGACGACCGGCCCGATCGCGACCACTCGGGCGATCCGCGCCGGATGGCGAACCGCGGTCTCGACTGCCCACTGGACTCCCATCGAGTGGCCGACGAGAACCACCGGGCGGCTGCTCACTGCGACCACCAGCTCTCCGATGGCGTCGGCCATCTCTTCGATCGTGATGTCGTGACCGGGCTTGGGGAGCCCCCCGAACCCCGGCAGGTCGAGGGACACGACGCGAACCGACCGAGCGAGCACGTGGTGCAGTCGCGCGAAGTAGCGGTGAGACATCCCGATGCCGTGGATCAGCACGATCGTCTCGGTCGCGTCGTCCGCCCGGCTCTCGATCACGCGGAACCGCATCCCGCGCACGGTCAGCGTGCGTTCGGATCCGAGTGGAGTATGACGGCTCACTCGACACCTTTCCCATGCGACACGACTGGCTGGCAGCGGACTATGAGAAGACACGATAATCGCAGCCCCTGACTCGGCGGGCCCTGCAGGGCATTGTGCACGTCTGGACGCCCCCGTGGCAGGCCTCGAGAGGGACCCTGTGGGGCCCGAGGCCGAAGGTATCGTGGCCGTCATGGATCGCGAGACAGCAATGGAGCACTCCGGATCACCATCACCCCAGATCACGGTGGTCGTGAACCGTCATCTGGATGTCGTGTCGACGACGCCTCTGGCGATGGCCCTGACGGCCGCGTTCACCGTCGGAAACAACCTCGCGCGGTCATTCTTCCTGAATCCCGAAGCAGCCGAGACGCTGGGGCGCTGGAGTGAGATCGCCGGACAGGTCGCCGGCCTGCTGCGCGCGAACCTCGTCGAATTCGGACAGGACCCCCGCTTCGCGCACCTGATCGGCGAGCTCGGGGCGCACAGCCAGGAATTCCGGGAGCAGTGGGCGCGGACCGAGCTCGATGAGTGCCCCGCCTCGCAGCTCATCGACGTGTTCCACCCGATGACAGGACGGCAGCAGTACGAGGCACGGATATCGGCGGATGGCAGCGACCACAGAGTGCTGCTGTGGACTCCCGCCGACGACTCTTCGGCGGCCGCAGTGCGCGAACTGTGGTCACGCACCCGACATGTGCCCGCTCAGCGGATCGACTCGGCGAGGTAGCGGATGGCCGCCGCGGCAGGCGAGCCCGGTGGATCCGCGAACAGCACGAGATAGGTGTCAGTACCGGGCACCTGGAAGTGCTGCCAGGTGACCGTCACCACTCCGAACGGCTCGATCCTGTGCTGGGTGGTGTCGAAGCTGAGATCCGCGACCTCGTGCCGTGCCCAGATCCCCGGAAAGTCGGCATCCTGAATAAGCAGGTTCGCGAGGAGTTCCCGAAAACGAGGATCGTTCGGATTGCTCCGCAGACGGAATGACGCCACAAGCCTTTCGGCCAGACTCCTCCATGTCTCACCGACCCGGTCCCGCGCGCCGGCACTGAAAGTCGCCAGGAGGAGATTCCGTCCCGGCTGCATCGAAGCCGGCTGGAGAGCCTGCGCGAGGGGGTTGGCAGCGAGTACGTCCTGGTTGCCGTCGACGACGACTGCGGGCACGTCCTGCAGTGTTTTCAGAAGCGCTGTGACGGACTCCGGGATCTTCTGGGAGGCAGGTGATCGCTCCATCGCAGACGGACTCCACCCACTGTTCAACCGCAGCAGATACGTCGTGGCGGCGTCGTCCAGCTTCAGCGCCTGGGCGAGCGCCAGCAGCACCTGCGCAGACGGCTGGTGGTCATGGCCGCGTTCGAGCCGCACGTAGTACTCCGGGCTGATCCTTGCGAGTGCCGCCACTTCTTCGCGGCGAAGCCCGACGACGCGTCGTCCCGGGGTACGGGGCAGGCCGACGTCCTCGGGTTGCAGCACATTGCGCCGAGCCCGCAGATACTCCGACACCGGCGTCCGCTGTTCGTTCATGCTCTCCCGCTGGTGTCATCCCGCACTCTCGCTCAAATAGTAGGACGCAGCACGCCCGCCGGATGGGGACCCTGGGAGGGACACCACAGGATCGGCCGCCGAACCTAGCGTCATAACCACCACCCCCGAAAGGAAATCATGTCGAACCTCACCATCGTCCTCGTCCACGGCGCATTCGCCGACGCCGCGAGCTTCGAGCCCGTCACTCGCGGTCTTCTCGATCTCGGCCATGAGGTCGTCGTCCCCGCCGTCCCTAACCGCAGTCTGCTCGGCGACTCGGCGTACATCCGCTCTGTCGTCGAGAAGATCGAGGGGCCCGTCCTCCTGGTCGGCCACTCGTACGGTGGCGCAGTGATCACGGTCGCCGGTGCTGCGGACAACGTCGTGGGGCTGGTCTACCTCTCGGGCTACGCACTCGAAGAAGGCGAGAGCCTCGGCCAGCTGCAGGGCGGGTTCCCCGACTCCGAGCTGGCCGCCAACCTCGTCTACACTCCGTTCCCGAGCCCCGGCGCTGAGGACGGCACGGACGTCTCGGTCAAGGTCGAGGCTTTCCCGCAGGTCTTCGCTGCCGGCATCGACCCCGCCATCTCCGAGGTCCTCGCCGTCGCACAGCGCCCCCTCGCAGCCCTTGCGTTCAGCGAGGCCGCACCGGTCGCTGCGTGGAAGACCAAGCCTGCCTTCGGCATCGTGTCCGCTGCCGACCACACCATCAACCCGGACGTCGAGCGCTTCGGCTACACCCGCGGCAACTTCCGTCGCGTCATCGAACTCGACGCACCGCACCTCGTGATGCGCGCCCTCCCCCAGGACGTCATCCAGTTCATCGTCGAGGCGGCTGCCGAGGTCGTCTGACCTCTCGAGGGCGGAGACGCCGTCCGGCGCTCTCCGCCCTCGAATGGTGCGACACCGCGCCCCACGGTCCTAGAATCGGGGCGACCCGCGCGTGCCGCGTTCGACACCTGCAGGAGGCGTCCGCCCGTTCAATCGGGTGGAATGAGTGGGACCAACGAAAGAAGGCGATCATGGCTGTGATCTCCCGCGGCTTCGGCGCCCGGCGACGCGAGTCGGATGACCGGCTCCCCCCGGGTCAGTACCTCACCGAGGACTTCCCGGTGCTCTCGGCCGGACCGACACCCCGAGTCGCGACCGACACCTGGGAGTTCGCGGTCGTCGGGCTCGACGGCATTCGCCGCACCTGGTCGTGGGATGAGCTGCAGGCGCTCCCGATCGATACGATCACCACCGACATCCACTGCGTGACGCGGTGGTCGAAGCTGGGCACGCAGTGGCGCGGAGTCTCGCTCGATCATCTGCTGCAGGATGCCGGAGACGGCGACTTCACCCGGGTCTTCTCCTACGGCGGGTACACGACGAATGTTCCCCGCGCCGACCTGACCGGCGGCAAGGCGTGGATCGCATTCGAGTTCGAGGGCGAGCCGCTCGCCGCAGAGCACGGCGGCCCCGCCCGGCTCCTCGTCCCCCACCTCTACTTCTGGAAATCCGCGAAGTGGGTCCACGGCCTGGATCTTCTCGAGAACGACGAACCGGGGTTCTGGGAGCAGAACGGATACAACATGTACGGCGATCCGTGGAAAGAGGAGCGTTACTGGTGACCTCGTCGTCGCTGTGGTTTGTCGCCAGTGTCATCGAGGTCAGACGAGCCACACCCCATGGCCGCGTGCTCTCCCTCCGGGTCGAGGGGTGGCCGGGGAATCTCGCCGGACAGCACGTCGATGTGCGTTTGACCGCTGAGGACGGCTATCAGGCCGTGCGGTCGTACTCGCTCGCATCGTCCGGAGAGGGTGACGTGCTCGAGCTGGCCGTCGACGAGGTGCCGGATGGCGAGGTCTCTCCGTATCTCGTCGAGGACGTCCGGCCCGGCGACGAGCTGGAGGTCCGCGGTCCGATCGGCGCCTACTTCGTGTGGACCCCAGCCCAGCCCGAGCCCGTTCAGCTCATCGCCGGCGGTTCAGGGATAGTGCCGCTCCTCGCGATGGCCCGGGAGCATGCGCGCTCGGCCAGCTCCGCACCGATGCGGCTCCTGTACGCGGTGCGTTCCGCGGACGACGCTTTCTACGCGGCCGAACTGGGCGATCTCGCCGACGACGCCTTCAGCGTCGACTGGGCGTACAGCCGCTCGGCACCGGTCGGCTTCGCTCGCCCCGCGGGCAGGGTGGATGCCGCGACGCTCGAGGCCTCGACCATCCCCGCCGCCCAGCGCCCCTCGGTATACGTCTGCGGGCCGACCAACTTCGTCGAGGCGGTCGCCGATCTGCTCGTCGCGGCGGGGCATCCGCCCGACCGCATCCGTACCGAGCGTTTCGGAGGTGCCTGATGGACGCTGCCCACCCCGGCCATCGCACGAGAGTCGACGGCAACGCCGCTGGCGGGATCCTGATCGAAGTGTTCGGCAGGGACATGACCGGTGCTCGGGCCACCTGCACGCGCTGCGATCGCAAGGCCGTGCTCGGCGACGCCGTCGCAGAACTGGATCCGGCCGGCGTGATCCTCTTGTGTCGCGGATGCGGACACACCCTGCTGACCTGTCTTCAGATCGACGGGCGGTACTCGCTCGATGTCGGGGCTCTGTCCCGCCTGGAGTGGGCCTCCGACGGCGACTAGCTCGCTCGTCGGCGACCGGCGCTCAGACGGGGCCCGAGTCGCATTCGGCGTCGAACACCTCACGGACGTCGTCAGGCTCGAATGCCGTGGTCGCCGTCGGCACAAGCGCCAGAGCACGAGCCCGGATCCCCTCAGCTGCGCCATCATCGTCCTCGATCTGCGGCGACAACTCCGCGTGCGCCACCGCGATCGGCAGCATGGCACCGAGCGTCACCCGCACACTCGACCGACCGCCCGCGGGGCCGACGACGGGGATCTCCACGACATCCGAGCGCCGCTCCTCCGCCAACGCCTTCCAGTACTCCAGCACCGCGTCTGCGGTCGCGTCACCCGTCAGGTAGGTGCCGACCTGGGTGATGAGGGACTTCATGATCACTCCCGGAACTCTCGACGGTTGCATTTCCGCTACCGGGTCCGGGGCAGCGATTTCACGCTAGGCCCGATCGTGTGCGAGGTCGACCCCCCTTGCGCTTTCAGGATTCAGGTGATTCAAGCCTGATGTCCCGCCGCACGATGCGTTCAGCCACCTCGCTCAGACGCAGGCCGCGATCACGGGCGAAGGTGCGCATGAGCGTGAAGGCATCGGGGATCGGCACTCCCGCCGTGAACGAGACCACACCCTTGGCCTGCTCGATCATCACCCGGCTGTTCAGTGCGGTCTGCAGTTGCGACGACAGCGATTCCTGCTCTCGGAGGCTGCGCTCGTGCAGGATCCCGATCGTTGCCACATCGGCGAACGCTCGCGCCGCGGAGAGGTCTTCCGCGGGCGGCGACCCGGTGTCGGATCGGAGAAGGTTGAGGGTGCCGATCGTCGTGTTCCGCAGCCGCATCGGTATCGCCTCGATGGCCGCGAAGCCGTTCTCCAGCGCCGCCTGGCGGAACATCGGCCACTTCCCTGAACCGGCGGCTATGTCGGGAACCGACACCGCCGTCCCTGTCACGAAGCACTCGATGCAGGGCCCTGCCTCCGCACCGAGTTGGATCACCTCGACGAGTTCCGTCGCCTCGCTCGTGGATGCGACGAGTTCGAGATCACCCGCGGGGTCGGCGAGAAGGATGCCGGCGTCACTCGCGTCCAGCAGCTCCTGGCACGCATCCACGAGTGTCTGCAGCAGGTCCACGACGTCGTAGTCGTCGACCATCGTGTCCGCGAGCGTGGCGAAGAGCTCCAGCAACCGAGCTTCGCGCGTGGGCGCGGTCATGACCCCGCCTCGATTCCGCCTGACGTGCGCGAGAAGCGGAGAGAACCGTCCACCACCGCCTGCGCGACCTCCATGACGCGCTGCCCGGTCGAGAATGCCCGCGCCTGAAGCATGAGCAGCGCGTCGTCCGGACCGATGTCGAGTTGCGCGAGAACGATGCCGGTCGCCTGGTGCACGGTTCGTCGAGAGTAGATGCCCGTCTGCGCGTCGTTGTCCGCGAAGTCCGACAGCGCGTCCCTCAGCACATGCCGGCTCACCACATCCGCCATGGCGCGCGCCTGCGTGCACTCGCTCGGAGTGAGCGCCACGGGTGCTGTCGAGTAGAGGTCGACCGCCCCCATCTTGATCTCGCCGACCGACAGCGGGAAGGCGAACATCGACGCGACCTCCGCGTCGTCCTCCACAGCCGAGGCGAAGGCGGGCCACCGAGAGACGCCGCGGTGCCGGAAGTCGGGCTCGAGGACAGCGGCAGAGGTGCGCATGGCCTCCCAGCACGGGCCTTCGCCGAGGTCGAACTGGAGCTCATCCAGGCGTGCCGCCACGTCGTCGGTCGCGGAGATCGTCTCGCTCCCGAGCACGTCCCCTACGGTCGAGACCGCGGCACCCGTGACCGGGAACCGATCGATGAAGAAACCACTGAGCGCGTCCAGCTGACGACCGGAGCGCTCCAGATCGTTCAGCGCATCGTCGAATGACTCACTCATAGTGCTCTTCACGATACCGCCAGCCGACGGGCGGCGCGATGGAGGCACCTATGAAGTCCGAGAGTTGCACAACAACCGTTCGGTGACAAGCCCCGCGCCTGTTTCTCCCCGCGCGTCTAGCTTCTCCTCTCATGAAGACGGCACACCGGCAGCGACGGCAGCGCGATCCGTACAACAGGCGTGAGGTCCTGGCCGGATACCTGTTCATCTCGCCATGGATCCTGGGATTCCTGATCTTCACGGCGGGTGCGATGGCGTACAGCCTCTACATCTCGTTCAGCAACTACAACCTCGCCACCAACTCGGCGCGTCCGATCGGCATCGCCAACTACGCCGAGCTCTTCGACGACCCTCGGGTGGGGCTCTCGCTCGCCAACACGCTGTTCTACGTCGTGATGGCCGTGCCTCTCGAGATCATCTTCGCGCTCGTCCTCGCACTCTTGCTCAATCGGGTGGGCCGCGGCGCCGGCTTCTTCCGCGTGCTCTACTACCTGCCCAAGATGACCCCCGCCGTCGCCACGGCCGCCGTCTTCTTCCTCCTGCTCAACGGCAACTCGGGGGCGATCAACCAGTTCCTCCGCGTGTTCGGCATCTCGGGGCCGCAGTGGCTGGTCGACCCGGCATGGGTCAAACCGAGCATCGTCATCATGACGCTCTGGACGGTCGCCGGAACGATGGTGATCTTCCTCGCCGCGCTCAAGAACGTGCCGACCGAACTCTACGAGGTGGCGTCGCTCGACGGCGCGGGGCCCATCCGCCGGTTCTTCTCGATCACTCTGCCGATGATCTCGGGAGCGATGTTCTTCAACGTCATCGTCCTCTCGATCGCGGCCTTCCAGATCTTCGACCAGGCCTATCTGCTGTTCTGGCGAGATCAGAGCAACGCCTCCCCCGAGGCGTCGCTGTTCTATGCCATCTACCTGTTCCAGCAGGCCTTCCGCCAGTTCGACTTCGGCTTCGCGGCCGCGATGGCCTGGCTGCTGTTCGTGATCATCATGCTGATCACGCTCATCCAGGTGAAGGTCGGCAACCGCTTCGTCTACTACGAGGGAGACCGCTGATGTCGACGACGATCCGACCTGTCCCGCTCACCCCGCCTCCCGGACCGGAACCCCGCACCGACACGGTCTCCGTCACGACCCCGGGGCAGCCGCGCAGACGTCGACGCCTCGCTCGACCGAAGAGTCTGGTCGCACGCATCCTGCTCACGATCGTTCTGATCGGCTTCGGCCTGCTGTTCCTCTACCCCTTCGTCTGGTTGATCGCCGCGAGCCTGAAGCCCCGGGGAGAGGTGTTCGACAACAGTCTCTTCCCGCGCACCTTCGTTCCCGAGAACTACATCGAGGTGTGGAATCAGCTGCCGTTGCTGAGCTGGGTGTGGAACAGCGTCGCCATCGCCCTGCTCGCTGCGGGCACCGTCGCCATCTCGAGCTCGATCGTGGCCTTCGGGTTCGCCTACTTCCGATTCCCGGGCCGCAAGCTGCTGTTCGGACTGGTGCTGGCGACGATGATGCTGCCGGGAGCGGTGACGATGATCCCGGTCTACCTCATCTGGAAGCAGACCGGCATGCTCGGCACCTGGGTTCCGCTGTGGGGTATGAACCTGTTCGGCTCCGCCTTCTACATCTTCCTGCAGCGCCAGTTCTTCCTCGGACTTCCCCGAGAGCTGTTCGAGGCCGCGCGACTCGACGGAGCGAGCGCCTGGGGCCTGTTCTGGCGCATCGCGATGCCGCTCTCGATCCCGTCGTTCGTGATCGTGTTCCTCTTCGAGTTCCAGGCCAGCTGGAACAACCTGCAGGCTTCGCTGATCTACCTCAACGCCGGGTCCGTCGACGAGTTCACCGCGCCTCTCGGCATCGCCTACGCGATGACGAAGTACAGCCCGACGGCCGGTGGTCACGGCGACTACCAATACGTGATGGTGGCATCGCTCATCGTGACCCTGCCGATGCTGCTGCTCTTCGCCTTCGGCCAGCGGTATTTCATCGAGGGCGTCGCGACGCAGGGGCGCAAGGGCTGATCCCTATCTCGCAGGGCGGGTATCCGCCCCCACATGAATGGAGAACGACATGAAGACACGAATCCTCGGAGCCGCCGCCGCCGTGACGGCATCCGCTCTGCTGCTCAGCGGGTGCGGTGGGGGAAGCGGCGAGAGCGCCGCAGAGTCGGTCGACTTCGGCGCGGACGCCACCGGAACCCTGAAGGCCTGGGGTTTCGAGAACGCCGATGATGTCGGCACCTCGCGCATGGACCATGCCGCCGAGCAGCTCTCGGATGTCGAGGTCGACCTCGACGCCACGGCGTTCGACGCGCAGAAGTTCACCACCCGCATCGCGAGCGGCGATGTGCCCGATGTCGTGCAGATGGACCGACGCTACGTCACGACGTATGCGGCACAGGATCTGATCATGCCGTTGGACGCGTGCTTCGAGGCGCACGACGTCTCGCCGCGCGATCACTGGTATCCCTTCGTCGTCGACGATGTGACGTACGAGGACGGCGTGTGGGCCGTGCCGCAGTTCTACCAGCCGCCGGCGATCCTGCTGAACAAGGCGGTGCTCGCCGAGGCCGGTGTCTCGGCTGAGGAGTTCGACACGTCGAAGCCGGATGCCCTGATGGGAGCGATCGAGAAGATCTACCAGGAGTCGGGAGGAGTGCCGACCCGCCTGGGCTTCGACCCGGTCGCGACCGGCCAGGGCGGGCTCTGGGTGCTGGCGATGGGCGGGCAGCTCAACGATGAAGAAGGGGCTCCCACGCTCGACGATCCGAGCAACGTCGCCGGGCTGGAGATGCTGAAGGAGATCACGGACGCCCAGGGCGGATTCGCGTCGGTGAAGAGCTTCACCGACTCCTTCGACACCTTCGGCGACAACAACCAGTACGTGGCGGGACAGGTCGGCGGGCAGGTCAACGCCCAGTGGTACCCCAACGTGCTCTCCCCGTATGTCGACCAGCTCGAGCTCGAAGCGGTCCCGTTCCGCTCATCGGACGGCGAGCCTTTCTCGGTCGCGTCAGGCACGGCGTTCGTGATCCCGGTCGGTGCGGAGAACCCCGCAGCTGCCTGCGCATGGATGGTGGAACTCACCTCCGACGAGGCCTGGAACGCGGCCGGCGAGGCGCGCGCCGAGGTCCGCGAGCAGGACGGCGGCATCAACACCGGCCTCTTCACCGGGTCGCCGGCATCTGACCAGGAGATCCGCGATCAGTGGGTCACCGAGAGCGGCAACGCCGAATTCGATCAGGTGATCTCGACCTACTACGACGTCGTCGAGTACGGAGAGTCGTTCGGCTCGTCGCCCGCCGGTCAGGAGATCCAGAACGAGCTCAACAACGCCATCACTGCGGCGCTGCTCGGCGACAAGTCCATCGAGGATGCCCTGGCTGACGCTCAGGACGCGGCGATGCGCGCATACGAGAAGACGGCCAGCTGATCGCCAGGCCCGGTGGATGAGAAGACCCGACGATGAGGAGAACGGCATGACCGACCACGCACACACACCCCGTAGGGCGATCGTCACGGCCGGCGATTCGGGAATCGGCCGCGCCACGGCGGTGGCGCTCGCCACCGCCGGGATGGACGTGGCGATCACGTGGCATTCCGATCAGGCGGGCGCCGAGCAGACCGCCGAAGAGGTGCGCACCCACGGAGCGCGGGCGATCACGGGGCAGCTCGACGTCGCCGACATCCCCGCGTGCGGCGACGTGATCGACGGCCTGATCGCGGAACTGGGCGGCCTCGACGTCTTCGTGAACAACGCGGGGACCGGGACGTCGACTCCGTTCCTCGACCTCTCGTTGGATGACTGGAAGCACGTCATCGACACCGACCTCACCGGCGCCTTCGTCTGCCTGCAGCGCGCCGCGCGCGCGATGGTCGCGGCGGGCAACGGCGGCCGCCTGATCGCCGTGACCAGCGTGCATGCGCATCAGCCGATGGTCGGTTCGAGCGCGTACGACGCCGCGAAGCACGGACTCGATGGACTGATGAAGAACCTCGCCCTCGAGCTGGGCTCGGCGGGGATCAGCGCGGTCAGCGTCGCCCCCGGCGAGATCGCGACCCCGATGACCGGGCAGACGGATGTGGATCCGCACACGCAGGACCGCCCCGGCATCCCGCTGGGACGCCCGGGGGACGCACGCGAGGTCGCCGCGCTGATCGCCTTCCTCGCGTCGCCGCCGGCCGCCTACATCTCCGGAGCATCGGTGGTGATCGACGGAGGGATGCTGCAGATGGGGCCGCAGGCCGGCGCGAGCATCGAGTCGCACGAGTGGCGCAAGGCCTGAGCCCCACGCGCGGCTAGATCTCCTCAGTGCTCTCGAGGATCCACGGGGGCTCCGTCTCGGTCACGACGGTGGAGCGCGACGACGCGATGCGATCGCGCATCTCCTGCACGGGCTCCCCGTTGTCCGGCTCCTCGAGCTGGGAGTTGGTCGACTCGACCATGAGCTCAGTGCTCGGCGTGAGCAGGAAGGACGCGTCGACGATGTTCCCGTCCGGGCTGACGACCCGCAGCGTCACCGTGTCGGCGCTCCCCTCACTCGCCAGCACCCGGGCGTAGTCCATCAGCGTGTCCGCCGCGTCATCACCCACGAGAACCGACTTCTCGGCATACTTCACGTGCTTCATCATCCGCTCCTGTCGATCGGTTTCGTGCCAGGAAACCCTTCCGACTTCGCTGCAGACAGGGGCTTGACGATCGACGCGAGAAGGTCCTCGCTACTCGGACTCGACGCTGCTCACGTGATGCGGCACGCCGACCGGCTTCGACTCGCTCGAGCCGCGCTGCCGCAGATAGATCGAGAAGGCGACCATCGCGCCGACGGCCAGGAACTCCGATTGCCAGTTCTGCAGCGTGCGGTTCCAGAACTCCGCCGAGACGACATAGTCGATCCAGGTCTCCGGTGGCAGGCCGTGCTGCGCGTTCTGCTCGTTGGCGACGACCTGCCCGGCGAGCGACTGGGCGAGCCACGAGAGCACGAAGATCGTTCCCATCGCGAGCAGAAGCGAGTTGGAGTAGATCCACCCGCGCACTCCGTGCACCTTCGCCCAACGCGGAGAGTCGACATGCGCGTGCTCTCCGACGAGCTGATCGGCGTCCGACCCCACTCCCTCGTCGCCCGGCTTCTTGGACTCAGGTGATCCTCGCTGGATGAACCAGATGGTCGCGAGGATGAAGAGGAAGAACTGCAGGAACTCCGACTGCCAGTTCTCCGCCACATCGACGAGGAAGTCGGAGGATGTGACGAATTCCAGATACGGAGTGGGCGGCTGACCGTGCTGAGCCAGCTCCTGGTTGTTGTAGGCCTGTCCCGCGATCGACTGCCCAATCAGGCTGAGCGCGAAGATCGCGAGGAAGACGAGGCTGAGTCCCCCGTCTCTGACGAAGCGACGCATCTCGTTCACCTCCCCGTCAGAGGCAGGGCGATCATGGTCGCCAGCCCGACCACGATGATGAGCGTCCATGACCAGAAGGCCATTCGCATCGATGCGCGACCGATGGTTCGATCCGACATGACTGTCTCCTCTCTCTGTGCCACGTCAGCCACTGAACGCTTCGAGCGCCGGTCGGGGCGCTCGTCCTCGAGGCTGCCGTGGCTGCGGCCCCCGCGACTGCAGTGGTGGAATCCCTCTGGTGACGGGATGTCCGGCGTCGAGCGTCACCTGCTCGTCGTAGTGAGTGATGGTGAGCGGGTCGCCCGAGGCGAGCCGATAGGTGGCCTCCGCCTGGCGGACATCGACACGCAGGACGCAGCCGTGGATGCGCACCCCGAACTCGAGCCCGTCGATCTCGGACGGAAGACGCGGGCAGAACCGCAGACCGCTGTCGCTGTCGCGCATCCCGCCGAAGCCCGCGGTGATGGCCGTCCAGACCCCCGCGAGAGCGGCGACATGAAGCCCCTGACCGGTGTTGCCATGAAGGTCGTCGAGATCGAGAGTCGCGACCTCGGCGAGATAGTCGAGCGCGAGATCCAGGTGACCGACCTCTGCGGCGACCACGGCCTGCGCCGCCGCCGACAGCGACGAGTCCCGCACGGTGATCGCCTCGTAATACTCGAACGCACGCTCCTTCTGCTCCGCGGTGAACGACTCATGCGAGAAGAACAGGGCGAGCACCAGATCGGCCTGCTTCACGACCTGCTTGCGGTAGAGGTCGAAGTACGGGAAGTGGTCGTGCAGCAGGTATTCGTCCGGCGCCGTCGACTCGAAGTTCCACCGTTCGAGGTCGGTGTAGCCGCCGGACTGCGGGTGCACGCCCCGTTCGTCATCGAAGGGCACCGTCATCGCCGCGGCAGCGAGTTCCCACCTCGCGATCTCGTCGTCTACGACCTCGAGCTCCGACGCGACCTCCGGATGCCGTCGGGCAGCGGCCGCCGCCCCTCGAAGGTTCTTCTGAGCCGCCAGGTTCGTGAAGACGTTGTCGTTCGCGATGGCCGAGTACTCGTCCGGCCCCGTGACGCCGTCGATGTGGAAGCCGCCGTGCGGGTCCCACCGACCGAGCGAGGCCCAGAGGCGAGCGGTCTCGACCAGGATCTCGAGGCCGGCCTCCCGTTCGAAGTCGACATCGCCCGTCGCCCGCACGTAGTGCAGAACCGCTCCGGCCACATCGGCGTTGATGTGGAACGCGGCCGTGCTGGCAGGCCAGTACCCCGACGACTCTCTGCCGTCGATGGTTCGCCACGGCAATGCGGCACCCTGCAGATGCAGTTGCGCCGCCCTGTCACGAGCGCGGTCGAGCACGGAATGTCGCCATCGCAGCGCCTGTTCGGCGGCGTGCGGGAGGGTCGAGGTGAGGACGGGGAGCACGAACGCCTCGAAGTCCCAGAAGGTGTGCCCCTCGTATCCGGAGCCGGTCAGCCCCTTGCCCGGAACGGATCGCAATTCCATGCGGGTGGAGGCCTGGAACACCTGGAAGAGCGCGAAGCGCACGGCCTGCTGCAGCCGTGCCGGTCCGTCGACCCGCACGTCGGCGCACTCCCAGAAGTCGTCCAGCCGTGCCCGTTGATCGGCGACCAGTGCGTCCCATCCGGCCCGCAGCGCGTCGCCGACCGCCGTCTCGGCCCGGTCCCGCAGGGCGGCGGTCGAGAGGTCGGACGAGAACTCATGACCGACGAGCTTGACGATCTCGAGCGTCTCTCCGGCAGCCAGGGATGCGCGCACCGTGGTACGCGCACGGTCGCCCGTCGCATCGACATCCGTCTCGACGCTCGGCTCGTTCCGGGGAGAACCGCTCACGCGATGGTCCATCGCGACAGCGGTCGTGAGCCCGCTCATCCTCGTGCGGTGCACGAGGGTGGCGGCACCCGCGTCGGCGGCCGAGGCCACCCCCTCGAGCGGCTCGCTCAGCAGCTCCTGCACCCGGGGGTCGTCGTGCGTGATCGGCAGCGGCTCGTTCGCCAGCAGTTCGGAGATGACGGTGACGTCCGCCGGACCGCCGAGCGCCTGCACACGGTAGTGCACCGCTGCGATGGAGCGGTGCGCGAAGGAGACGATCCTCGTCGACCGGATCCGCACCCGCTGGCCGGTCGGACTGGTCCACTCGACCTCGCGTTCGAGAGTTCCCGCGCGGAAGTCGAGACGACGGGTGTGCGACGTGAGCGATCCACGACGGACGTCGAACGGCTCGTCCCCGACGATCAGCCGGATGAGCTGGCCGTTGGCCGCGTTGATGACGCTCTGCCCGCACTCGGGGTAGCCGTATCCCTCTTCGGCATACGGCATCGGGTGCTCTTCGAAGAGGCCGTTCAGATAGCTTCCCGCGACGCCGCGCGGGTCGCCTTCGTCGAGGTTCCCCCGCCAGCCCACATGACCGTTCGAGAGGCCGAAGACGGACTCCTCATGGGCGAGGTTCTCGACGTCGATGCCGTCGGCACCGATGCTCCACTCGTCGATATCGAATCTCGGCCGCGTCCTGCTCATGGGCTCCTCTTCCGTCGACAGTGCTTCTGGAAGAGAAAGTAGTCAGGATCGAGGAACGTGGGGAGCGGGTTGATTCCCGCTCCCCGTGCGGGTAAGACGGTCAGAGCTCGACGGGCGGCGCCGGCTCCGAATCCGCTGCCTCGGGGTGACGAGCGAGGTTCACGACGGCGGCGATGAGGCCGCCCCAGATCGTGACCATCGCGATGATCATCATGACGATCGCTGTCGTGGTCATGCGCCCGCTCCCTTCTCCGTCGCGTGCGGTTCCGAGGTCGCGATCAGCGGGATCGACGAGGTCTCGGCATCCGGTTCGTAGTCTTCCTCGGTGAGGAACTCGTCGTACTCGGGATCATCCTTGGCGTGGGAGCGACCGCTCCATGGCAGCGCCGACAGCAGCAGTGCGATCACGACGAGTGCGATGACCATGCCCCACCCGAAGACGGCGAGGAACCATCCCGGATAGCCGCCGTACGGCTCGGAGATCTTCGAGATCAGCTCGGTGACGAGCAGGTACCCGAGCACGAGGGGCGCGAGCGCGCCGACGAGCAGCATCCACACTCGCCCGACCCGGAAGCTCGACCGACGATCGAGGTGGTCGACGAGTGCCGGCAGCTTGTGCAGCAGCCATGCGACCACGATCACCGCGACCAGGGCGACGGCCATGATGCCGAAGGCATTGACGAAGGCGTCAGCGGTATCGAGCACCGACAGCGCGGTGGTCGTCGAGAACAGTGCCAACGAGACGATCGCGAGCGGGATGGACACCGTGAGGGTCGTGCGGATGCGCGCCCAGCCCAGCTTGTCCTGCAGCGCCGCGACGATCACCTCGAGGATCGAGATGAGCGAGGTCACCCCCGCGAAGACCAGCGCTCCGAAGAAGAGGACGCCGATGATCGAGCCGCCCGCCGCCTGAGAGACGATCGTGGGGAAGGCGATGAAGGCCAGGCCGATACCCGACGACGCGACACCGGCCACCTCGGTCCCCTGCGCCTGCGCCATGAAGCCGAGGGCCGCGAACACGCCGATTCCCGCGAGGATCTCGAAGCCGGAGTTCGCGAACGCCACGACCAGACCGGAACCGGTGAGGTCGGTCTTGCGCTTCAGGTACGACGAGTAGGTCACCATGATGCCGAAGGCCACCGACAGCGAGAAGAAGATGTGGCCGTAGGCGGATGCCCAGACGGCCGGGTCGCCCAGCGCTTCCCAGTTGGGGGTGAAGAACGCGTTCAGCCCGTCCATGGCGCCCGGCAGGAACAGCGACTGCACCACGAGGATCGCGAACATCACCGTGAGCAGAGGCATCAGGATCATGTTCGCCCGGCCGATTCCGCGCTTCACACCCAGCGCCATGATGACGATGACGATCAGCCAGACCGCCACGAGCGGGAGGCCGACCTGCGGCACGAAGTCCGTCGAGATGCCCACCTCGGCGACATCGGCCGAGCGGAGGAAGTCGATGAAGAAGAAGTCGTTCTCGTTGCCCGGCCCCCAGGTCAGCTGCGCCGAGAACCAGGTGTACATCGCAGCCCACGCGATGATCACCGCGTAGTAGACCGCGATCACCACGCAGATGAGCACCTGCCACCAGCCGAGCGGCTCGGCCCTGCGGTGCATCCGTCGGAAGGCCAACGGCGCGGACCCGCGGAATCGGTGGCCGATCGCGTAGTCGAAGAAGAGGAGCGGGATTCCGGCAGTGAGAAGCGCACACAGATACGGGATGAGGAACGCCCCGCCTCCGCCCTCGTACGCCACGTAGGGGAATCTCCAGATGTTCCCCAGCCCGACGGCAGAGCCGATCGCAGAGAGGATGAAGACGTTGCGCGAGCCGAAGGCCTCGCGTTTCGGGGTCTGCGTCGTTGCGGTGGCCATGCGCATGAGGTTACCGGAGTCAGCGTGACGAGACGTGGCGATTCTCGTGCCGATCTCTCCGCTCTCGGATCGTCATCAGGATGCGGCGCCGACTATGGGCGGCAACACTCAGACGCGCTCCCCCGTACCGCACCCCTCCGCGCAGCCGCGCGGCGATGGCGAGCCACGAGCACACCGCACGCTCGGCAACCCACAGCGGCGCCCACAATGCACTGGTCGCCGGGAACACCGAACGGCCGTCGAGCCGTCGTCGGCCGCGCTCGGCGAGCACGACGATCATGAGCAGCACGAGCGCCAGCGAGCCCGGTCGGTGGCGCAGGATCCACACCGTGGGAAGGATCGCCGCCTCGATCGCGAGGCGCAGCGGCTGCGCCCAGCTGTCGTACGCCTGTCTGACCCGCTGCGACAGGAAGTGCCGGGCGGTGGGCGGGCGCCGCATGACGTAGATGTCGGGTCGGGAGTGGATTCGACCGCCGGTCGCGCGGATGGTGCGCTCCATCTCGAGATTCTCGAAGAGCGTGTCCGCATCGTATCCACCTGCCGAGAGCAGTGCCGAGCGCCGCAGAGCATAGGTTCCGGGGTAGTCGTCCGAGAGGGCGCGGTTGAGGAGGCTGCGAGCGGTGTCCCACCGGGCATGCCAGGGCAGCGGAGCGAAATGGTTCTGCGGCTTCACGAGGGTCGCGCGTTCGAGCTCGGAGACCACCGCGGCAAGCGCGCGATAGTCGTACCGCACGTCGTCGTCGGCGATGACGACACGCTCGTGCCGAGCGGATGCGATGCCCGTGAGCACGCCCCGCACCTTGCCGTTCGCGCCCGTGGTCTCGTCGCACGGGATGTGCCGGACGAGATTCGACCAGGCCGACGCGTGCGAGGCGAAGCGGTCGGGGTCGGATCCATCGACCACCGTCACGTCGGCCCACGCGCGCAGACGCGTGAGGTAGGCCGTGAGATCGTCCATCGTCTCGTCACTCCCCCATCGCAGCGGGAGGACATATTCGATGTCCAGGAGTGGAGCGCCGTTCATGGCGGCACGATAGATCGGGTTCGCTCGCCCCCTCTCGGGTATTGACAAGATGCGCGGAACGCATCTCCACCCTGAGGATCGCGGCGCCGCTCGGCTACAGGTCGGCGGGCACTCCGAGCTTCTCCCCTGCCGACATGTCGTCGGGCTCTGCGACCAGGTACAGCCCGGTCGGGGCATTCGCGGTGAATGCGAGCGCATCGACCCACCGCCGGTTGATCGATGGCTGCCTGCTGCCGAGGAACCGATAGACCAGCGCACTCCCCGGGTGCAGCCAGACAGTGGTGCGGCCTCTCCCGATGCTCTGATCCTCGCGCCAGCTGAAGTTGAAGGGCTCGGCTCGTCGGAGCTTCGCGGTGATCACGAGCTGCAGGTGACTGAGCGCACGATCCTCGATCTCGATCCTGATCGAGCCCTCATAGATGAATCTGCCCATCATGCACCTCCCTGCGGCGCGTGCACGGGGAGTCGCGACGGCGACGATGTATCGGATTCGTGCGGCCACGTGAGCGTCAGTGGCGCGCCGGTGAGGTCGGACATGGTGCCAGGGTAGGAAGACCGCGAGGCCTCTCGCAGGGTATTGACAAGTCTGCGTTCACCCTGCAGAGTGCGCCGGCGGCAGAGTCAGGCCCCGTCGAGCGTCTTCAGCACTTCGGCGACTCCGTGGTAGTCGCGAGCAGGCAGGTCGTGGATGGCGTCGATGGTCCTCACCTCGAGATGATCGACGACGGCGATTCTCAGCAGGTCATCCTTCGTTGCCGGGTAGTCGATGCTCCGGAGAGTCCGTGCGAGTCTCGCGTCGGAGGATGCGTGGGCGGTGAGGAGGTGCGGGGATGGGTTCATGCGGTTCATTCTCTGGACCGCGCGGCCCGAACTTCGCCTCTCTTGACAGCCGACGGGATCCCGATGTAAGTGGTGTGAGCGGCCTACATATCCTCGATCAGCAGTTCTCCGTGAGCGTTGAGGCTGTTCATCATCCGTGACACGCGCTCGGCATCCACGTGAATCGGCTCGACGCTGTCGAACGCCAGGACGAGCGGAATGCTCGGATGGATCCATGCGGTCAGTCGGCCGTCGCGGGAATCGTCTCCCGGGATCCAGGACATCATGAAGCTCTCCTGCCGCCTGAGCTTCGTGCCGACGACGATCTTCATGTGCGCGAGCGTCACATCGTCGATGACGATCGGGTCGAGTGTGCTGTCATACCTGAGGCGTCCCATCCGGCGATGCTAGGTGAGCGCCCGCCCGGGTGAAGGGGCGTTGACAACCGGAGGATCGTCGGGTGCTGTCTCAGGCCCGCGGAAGCGCACAGGCGGCCGTGCCGCCGGGAAGACGGTGTCGGAAGCGCGCGATCAGCGAATAGCCCAGCGCAGCGACCCAGGAGAACGGGGGCGTCACGAGGAGCACGCCGGCGAAGCGCAGCAGCCGGGATCGCTGCATGCGGAGCAATCCTGCGAAGGCAGCATGTCCGCGCATCCGACGCGCGCCGACCAGCAGCCACGCGTAGCGGGTGACATCCGCGGAGCTCAGTCCGATTTCATCGAGGTCGAGCCATTGCCACGGCTGAGCCTCGGGAAACCTGCCGAGCCAGCGTTCGAGTCGCTGCACCCACGTGGTGCAGAACGCGCAATCGCCGTCATAGACGAGAAGTGGCCGGGCGTGCATGGAATCGACCCTACGCCTCACCGGAGAGCAGTCGCCCACCACATCATCCTTTCGATGACAAGCCCCTGTTCGCCCACGTCACCGGTGGCGGAGCCTGTCTGCATGAGCCACCCAGACGACATCAAGCAACCGCTCGACCATCTGCCTCCTCTCGACGAGCGAGACAAGGCTGTCGAGATCGACGAGCCGCACTATCCGACGTCCGAAGCGGGGCCGACCGGACCCGCGCACGCGTCTCCCGATACCGCCGCGGAGCCCGACAAGCCGAACCGGCACGGCGTGGACAAGCTTCCGCCGACCGCACGCTGATCGGTCATCGACGGTCGGACCCGTCGGATTCGCGGTGCCCCGATTCTGCATCGGCATGCTCGCGGATGCGGCGATGCCCGCCTGCAGTTGGCGACCTCGCTCGAGTTCGGCGTCGAACTCCGCTCCGACGAGAAGCGCCAGGTTGGCGATCCACAGCCACAGCAGGAACACCACGATGCCCGCGAGGGAGCCGTAAGTGCGGTCGTAGTTCGAGAAGTTCGCCACATAGAAGGCGAAGCCCGCCGTGGCGACAGCCAGCACGATGATCGCGAGAAGCGCCCCGAGGCTGATCCACCGGAAGCGCGGCTGCTTCGCGTTGGGAGTGGCGTAGTAGAGGATCGCGACGGCGAGGACGACGATGAACCCCAACAGAGGCCACTTCGCGATCGACCAGATGGCCTGAGGCACGGTGCCGAGTCCGAGTGAGTCGCCGATGGCTCGCGTGACCGGCCCCGACACCACCAGGATGATCGCCGCGATGACGAACAGCACGATGGTGATCACCGTCACGAGCAGCTGTGCAGGCTTGAGCTTCCAGAACGGTCGCCCCTCGTCGATCTCGTAGATGCGGTTCATCGCTCGGCTGAAGGCGCCGACGTACCCGGACGCCGACCAGATCGCGAGCAGGATGCCGCTGATCAGTGCGAACCCGGCGGCCGGCGAGTCCGCGACCTGTTCGATCGGGCCCCGGAGGGCGTCCGCCGTGTCGCCCGGGGCGACCTGCTCGACGATGCCGATCACCGCTTCCCCGGCGGCCTGTCCCTGACCGACGACGCCGAGGAGGGAGAAGATCGCTATCAGACCGGGAAAGATCGACAGCACCGCGTAGTACGTCAGCGCGGCAGCTATATCGGTGCACTGGTCGGACGAGAACTCACGGAAGGCCTTCTTCGCCACGTACTTCCATGATCGTCCGTGGAGATCGTCCGGGGAGTCGGGCTTGCTCGAGGCCTCGGGATCGACATTCCCGTCTCGGGCCTCCGTGTGCGGCTGCGACATCTTCATTCCTCTCATGACGGACGGACCCGTCGCCTACCCGCGTGCGACGGGTCCGTCCGGTCGATGGCGGTCAGCTGCCCGCGATGTTCTCGCGCGCCTGCTGCGCCTGATCGGTCACTTCACCGGCCGCGGTCTGCGCTTCGTCCTTCACGACAGCCACGGATTCCTGCGCCGTTTCCCTCACGGACTCGACCGACGCCTGCGCCGGTTCCTTCAGATGCTCGCCGACCTCCTTGGCCACGTCCGTGACCTCATCGAGGAGCGGCTGGGCCTGGTCCTTGACCGTCTTCGCGAGCTGCTGCTCCTTCGACGACGCCGGAACGAGCGATGCGATCAGCAGCCCCGCCCCGAAGGCCATCAGGCCGACCGCGAGCGGATTGCCCTCGGCTTTCGCGATGGCGCGGTCCTTGACCTCGGTCACGCGGTCACCGGCGTCCGAGAGCGTGGATCCCGCATCGTCCGCCGACCCCATGACGCGCTCGCGCACCGAGGTGAAGGCACCGCGCACTTTCCCCATCTGCCGGTCCACGATCTTCGACGGCGTCACCTTGTCGGCGAGCGCGTCGACATCCGACCCCAGCTCCTGTCGCGTCCGCTCGATGTTCGCGCGGATCTCATCGGGTGAATCACTCATCGGTTCTCCTCATTTCTCTTCAGTGCTTCCGGAATCTCCTTGACCGTGTCGACGGTCTGCGGCATGCCCTCGACCTGCTTCAGCTGGCTTCGGCCGACCACGAACAGGATCAGCGCGACGATCGCCCAGATCACGGCCACGACGACGCCCGACCAGCCGCGCCCCATGAGCGAGCCCAGCGCCCACCACAGTGCGACGGACAGGAAGAACACCGCCATCAGCGCCGCATAGCCGGCGGCACCCATGATGCCCGCGCCCTTCGCGGACTTCGTCGCGGTCTCCCGCAGCTCCGCGCGAGCGAGTGCGAGCTCCTGACGCATCAACGTCGACAGGTCTCGCGAGACCTCACCCAGCAGATCACCGAGCGAGCTCGACGCGGCCTTCGTCTCAGAGGGTGTGGGGTCGCTCATCGCCACCCTCCCCGAGTGCGCCCGATCCGGTCCAGGCGGTCTGTGCGCCGCCGCGACGGGTCGGAGGTGTGAGACCTTCTGTCTCCGTGCGTGTCGGAGCGCCGGTGAGGTCTGCAGCCGTCGCCCCGCCGCTGTCGGCGGCACGGCCCGCGGGTGAGCCGACCGGCACCGGTACGGCCGGGTCCGGGTGGACCTCACGGGGCGGCGTCACCGGCCGTGAAGATGTATGCGTGTCATCTGCCGAGGCGTTCGATGCCAGCGCTCGGGTGAGCCTGCCGACGGCGACGCCGACGATCGCCGCCCCGAGGATGAAGGTTCCGGGCTTGCGTCTCGCATACCGCTTCACCTCCGTGAGCACGGAGGCCGGATCCCGGTCCCCGAGCCAGCTCGCCGCGCCCGACAGCCGTCCGGCGACCTGCTGCACCAGATCGCTCGCGACACCGCTGCCCTCCGAGTTCGCAGCCATCGAACCGAGTTCGTCGCTGACCGACCGAAGCCCACCGGCGAGGCGCTGCTGCTGCGTGTGCGCCTGCTCCTTCAGCTCACGGGTGGTCTGCGCGTACAGGTCCTTCGCCTGCGTCTTGGCCTCGCCGACGACGCTCGCCGCCTCTGCCTTGGCGGTGCCCATCACGTCCTTCGCCTGAGCGCCGGCCGTGTCGGCAAGACCGGCCGCCTCGTTCTTGGCAGCCTCCGCCTTCCCTGAATCCTGCTCGTGATGCGCGTCCGAGCCGCTCAGGCTCGTCGTGCCATAAGTGTCCGACATCAGTGCTCCTTCGTGCGGGGTCGTCTCGGATCGAACGACTTCGTCGACCGATCCGCTGGATTGGTGAGCACTGGTCTAACGGGGTGAGAAAGCCGTTCCAGCACCCTTGCCGAAATCGAGGTCTCGGGTGTAAAAGGCGTCCGACCGAGACGCCTGCGAACGGCGCAGGAACACTCTCGATCGGTCTGCAAGGGCCTTGCGGGGGGCACCCCACCCCTGTAGGTCTGGGCACAGAAGGAGATCTACGAAGGGACATCCCATCATGGGCAAGTTCGTGTACGAGGGAAATCAGAAGGTGGAGATCGACGACCGCGCGCTCCATCATCTGCAGGTCGTGATGACGACGAAGCTGCGCCGCGGCGAGCCGTTCCTCTTCACCTGGAGGGAGGACGCCAGCATCGGCGGCGGTCGGAGCTCGGTCTGGATGCACCCCGGCTGCAACCTCGTCTTCAAGTACAGCGGGGGCAAAGTCCCCGAGCTCAATCGGCACTGGATCGAGGCGCTCGCGTTCACCGCGAATGCGCCGTCCGGACTGTATCTGGTTCACGAACCCGAGAACGTGGGCGCAGAGCAGGGCCATGCCGTGGGCGTGAGTTGAGGATCGGATCCGAATGCCGCTCGATGTGACCCGCGACCCGCACTCGCCGAACGACCTGACCGGTGTCTTCCGGCGCCTGGCTGACGCTCTGGATCCGGACTATGACGTCATCGACACCATGGACCTCCTCGTCGAGGCAGCGACGCGCTTCACCCCTGCGGTCGACGCCGGCATCGTCCTGGCCGATGCCGGAGGGCGGCTCCACGTGCTGGGCTCGACGAGTGAACGTGCGAGCGATGTGGAGGAGGCAGAGCTGGGCATCGAGCAGGGGCCCTGCCTCGACAGCTTCCGGTCCGGGCGCGTGGTCGAGACACCTGATCTGCGGTCGAGTGCCGATCGGTGGCCCCAGTTCGCTCCTCTCGCGGTACGACGCGGCCTTCGCGCCGGCTACGCGGTACCGCTCTCTCTGCGCGGTCAGCACCTCGGTGCGCTGAACCTGTTCTTCGACCGGGTCGGTGTGCTCACCGACCAGGATGCGGCCGTCGCTCAGGCACTCGGCGAGTTCGCCACGATCGGTCTGGTGCAGCATCGCACGCTCCGCGCGCACGCCGACCGCACCGCGCAGCTTCAGCACGCGCTCGACAGCAGGATCGTGATCGAGCAGGCGAAGGGCGCGCTGTCGTTTCAGCGCAGCGTCTCCATCGACGATGCCTTCACCATCCTTCGACGACACGCGCGCTCTGTCGGTGGGCGACTGCACGATGTCGCGCAGCAGATCGTCGACCGCCGCCTCACCCTGTGAGCGAGTCGGTCACCGCCCTCCGCCTGCGCGTTCCGATTCCCCGCCTTCGGTGGGATCGATGATCTCCGCAGTCAGGCAGACGCCGCCCGTGCTGCTGAGTGTCTGAGAGAGCTCCTCGATCCACCGACGGTTCAGCGTCGGCGCCTCCGTCTCGTCGAACACGAAGCGCAGCGGGATCGATGGATGCAGCCAGATGGTCGATCGACCGGGGGCCTCGCCGTCCTTGTGGATCCACGACAGGGTGAAGCTCTCGTTGCGGCGCAGCTTCGTCGTGACGACGATCTTGAGGTGAGCCAACGCTCGGTCCTCGATGAGGATCGGCGGCTGAGCGGCTCCGTAGAAGAGTCTTCCCATATATCAACGCTACGCGCGTGCGGCGCGAGATGGGAGGTGACTCTTGTCCGCTCGTCTGCCGTCAGATGCGCTGCTCGGGCATCGGCTCGTCGGCGAGCCCGCTGAGGAAGTCCGCGGACGGCGCGAAGAAGGTGCTGCCGGTCGTGGCGCGGGAGAAGTCCAGGAGTCGGTCGTAGGCGCCGGGCGGGTCACCGATGAACATGTTCTCGAGCATCTTCTCGATGACCCACAGGTAGCGCGAGTATCCGATGAAGTAGGTGCCGAAGGACGACGAGCCCGGGCTGCCGAAAGGCATGTTGTCACGAAGGATGTCGTGCTCGACACCGTCGACCATGATCGTGGCGAGGGTCTTGTAGGACTTCTGCCCGACGGCCGCATCGTCGAGCTCGACGTTGTCGGCCTTCTTGCGGCCGATCACGGCCTCCTGCTGCTCGGTCGTCAGCGCCTGCCACTGACCGAGGTCGTGCAGATATCGCTGGACGACGACGTAGCTGCCCCCGACGTGATCACCGTCCTCTGCGCCCACCAGCGTCGACTCGGCGACGGCGTTCCCCACCGGGTTCGCGGTCCCGTCGACGAAGCCGAGCAGGTCGCGCACGTCGAAATACCGGAATCCCGAGGTCTCGTCGACCACGGTCACGGCGTCGCCCAGCACGTCGAGCAACTGGCGCTCGAACTCGAACACGAGATCCTGGCGGTTCGCACGGATATGGAAGAGGAGATCCCCGGGCGTGCCCGGCGCGGTGTGCACCGGGCCCACGACCGGTGCGAAGGGGTGCAGCTCGGCCGGAACCCGGCGCGCGGTGAGGCGCGGCCACGCCGCGGCTCCGATGCCGACCGTGCACGACAGCATCGCGTCGAGATCACGGAATCCGACGTTCTTCACGAGGTCGTCGATACCGGCGATCGCGTCGCGCGCGGTCGACGCGGCATCCGCTCCGTCAGCGATCTGCAACACGAGGAACGTCGCGCTGGACGTCAGCGGCGCATCGACCTTCTGCGATTCGATCGGGACCCGGCGGGAGGAAGAGGTGCTCACCTCCCCGAACCTAGAGGATGTCGACGAGCACGGCTTCGACGGGTGTCGAAGGAACATGAGGACTCCCGCGGGCACCCTTGAGTACGACACGGAATCCCGACATCATGACCCCGACGGCATACCGACGACAGGAGATGCACCCATGAGCGACGTCAGCGACTTCATCCGGGCGGACGTTCCCCCCTCCGGCCCGGGGTGTCTGGACTGCGAGGCGATCGGCTCGTGGTGGCTGCATCTGCGCCGGTGCGCCTACTGCGGGCACATCGGATGCTGCGACGACTCCTTGCACAAGCATGCGACGAAGCACGCGCACACGAGCGGCCATCGAGTGATCCAGAGCTTCGAGCCCGGTGAGGACTGGTTCTGGGACTTCGGCACCGAGACAGCCTTCGACGGTCCCGTCCTCGCTCCCCCGCACAGCCATCCGCGGTCGCAGACCACCCCCGGCCCGGCTGAGCGCGTGCCTGCGGACTGGCAGGAGCAGCTCGCAGGCGACGCGTGACCGAGGCACCCGACCAGCGGTCGCCCCTGCGTCTCATCGCCGACGCCGACGGGCCGCAGGCTTTCGCGTTGCGCGACTATCTGACCCGCAGCGAGGTTCCGTTCCTGCCGATCATGGTTCCCCGAGGTGCCGCCGCGGCGGCAGGAATCGACCTGACCGGCAGGCGGCTACCGCTGGTCGTCCTTCCCGAAGGCGCCGTGTTGGAGGACCCGAATCCCGAGCAGGTCGCTGCGGCTCTCGGCTGGGTGAAGCCTCCGGCGCAGTCGACGTACGACCTCATCATCTACGGAGCAGGACCCGCCGGACTCTCGGCCGCCGTCTACGCGGCATCCGAGGGTCTCAGCGTCGCCGTCGTAGAGCGCGACGCCGTCGGCGGGCAGGCCGGTTTCAGCAGCCTCATCGAGAACTACCTCGGTTTCCCCGGGGGGATCTCCGGGGCGGAGCTCGCCGAGCGCGCCCGCCGGCAGGCGCTCTCCTTCGGCGCCGAACTCATCGTCATGAGGTACGGCATCGCCCGCACGTTCAGGGACCACGACGTGCGGGCTCGGCTCGCCGACGGGTCGGAGATCCATGCACGCGCGGCGCTCTGCGCCACCGGCGTGCAGTGGCGCAGACTCGGCCTCGACGGCGAGCAGGGCTTCCGCGGTGCCGGCATCTACTACGGCGCGGGCACCAGCGAAGCCTCCGCCTGCATCGGTCAGCACGTGTACGTCGTCGGCGGCGCCAACTCCGCAGGACAGGCGGCCATGAACCTCGCGGCCCACGCGGCGCACGTCACTGTCGTCGTCCGCGGCCCCTCGCTCTCGTCGACCATGTCGGCCTATCTGCTCGACCGGCTCGCCGCGCAGAGCAACGTCACCATCCTCGTCCACACCCGCGTCGTCGCGGTCGACGGAGACGAGCATCTGCGAGAGATCACCCTCGACCAGGCGGGCACGACCACACGCGTGCCCGCGACCCACCTGTTCGTCTGCATCGGCGGGGCTCCCAACACCGAGTGGGCGGCGACGACGGATGTGCAGCTCGACAGTCGCGGGTTCCTGCTCACCGGCGTGGACCTCTCCGCCGACGACCTGCAGAAGTGGCCGCGGGCACGCTCGCCCTACTACCTCGAGACATCCGTCCCCGGGATCTTCGCGGCCGGCGACGTCCGTGCGAACTCCGTCAAGCGCGTCGCATCCGCCGTCGGCGAGGGCGCGATGGCCGTCACCCTCATCCACCGATACCTCGCCGAAGGCGCTCAACGCTGATCGCGCTCGGAGGGCGCTGATCAGCGCAGTGGTGTGATGCCCTGTGCTCCGCGGGGGAACGTGGCCAGCACCGCGGGGTCGATGTTCAGGTGCGCGGAGACGAGCTGCGGGGGCACGTGGGAGAGCCAGTTCGCGAGGGAGATCTCCTCGTACTTGTCGGTGCGGAACACCTCGAGGAACTGCAGCACGCCGTCGCCGGTGTTCTGGATGTAGTGGCCGAGATTCTTGCGCACCACACCCACGTCTCCGGCGCGGAAGTCGGTCGTGTTCGCGTGCGGGCCGGTGTTGAACACGGTCATGCGGGCGGAGCCGCGCAGGTAGTACTGCCACTCGTCGGCATTCGGGTGCCAGTGCAGTTCCCGCATCGACCCCGGCTCGACCGTCACGAGCGCTGCAGCGACGGTGCTCGAGTAGGCGTAGTTGGTGGAGTCGGCGATCTGGATGGATCCACCGGAGTTCTCATACAGGGGCTTCGAGCGCGACAGCCGGAAGATCACCGGCTCCATGCCCCATTCCACACCCGCGGCGGCCTGGTCGATGTCGAGCGGGGGTGGCTCTTCGCCGGGGAAGATCCAGAGGCTGTGCAGCGGGATGTCGGAGAAGACCGACTGCGCGACGCCGAAGTTCTTCGCGAGGACCTCGGGCGGGGTGTGGGCGAACCAGTCGGTCAGCAGCAGTGTGTTCGACTCGGACTGGTCGCCGTCATCGAACGCGAGCACGAACTCCGCCCCGTCGGGCCCGAGCCCCTGCAGGGAGTGCGGGGTGCCCGCCGGGAAGAACCACAGGTCGCCCTCTTCCACATCCTCCACCGCGGGCAGACCCGACCTGCTGAGAGTCGTCACGCGCGCCTTGCCGCGGGTCATGACCGCCCATTCGGCGGTCTGGTGCCAGTGCAGTTCGCGGATGCCGCCGGGCTCGAGGTACATGTTGACCCCGGCGATCTCGTCGGGGATGTGGAAGTCCTGCTTCGTGAGCTCCCGCGCCCAGCCGCCGCGCTGCACCCGGCGGGGTGAGATGTTGAACGAGGACCAGAAGAACGGCTGCGTGCTGATGTCCGTCGCCGGCGCGTGCATCTGGTTCGGGAACTGCGACTCGATGACCTCGTTCTGCGGACCGGTCATCGTGTTGCTCTGCGGGCGGTCGGCGATGTTCACCTCCCCCTCCTGCGGCAGATCGGGGTCGCCCAGCGACGGGATCTCGGGGTGAGTGGTGGGGTTGTCGTCACGTTCCACGCGGGATGCTCCGTCTCTTGTCGCGGGTGCGGCGCTTCTCGACGCCGCGGTGGTGAGGCAGGGGGATGGCGAGCAGGTGCGTCACCTCGAGCTCCTGGGTGCTCATCGCGCGCGCACGGGCGATCTGCTGGGCGTCGAACTCGGTGGTGCGACCTTCGTGTTGACTCACGTGCTCGCGCCACGAGCCGACGGAGTACGCCTCGATGACCGACCCCGGGTCGTCGGCGTCGACGTACACCTGCCACCCCCGCGCCCCCGTCCGCAGACGGGTCTGCTGCACGCCGGTCATCGTGTCGAGGAACTCCTGTCTCCGCTCGACCGGAATGCGATACCGGATGACCACCAGAACGGGCGCGTCGTCAGCACCGTCCAGGCGGGGCCGGTCCTCGACCCCCGGCACCTCCACGATGCCGCGGCCGATGCCGCTCGTCGCCGGCATGGGCCACACGAGCAGGGAGAGTCCGCCCAGGCCGCAGAGGATCCCGGCCCCGATGACCACGAGCCCGGGATCCCACACGGACCCGAGCACGCCCGCGCCCGCAGACCCGGCGGCCGTGCAGCCGAAGAGGACGAGCTGGTAGAACGACAGGCCGCGCGTACGCACCCAGACGGGCAGGAACGCCTGCACCGTGCCGTTGATGGTCGCGATGACCCCGATCCAGGCGAGACCGGTGGCCACGAGCGCCGGAAAGGTGATCCACAGGGTCGGCGAGGTCACGAGAATCACGAGTCCTGCCCCGAAGACCACGGACGAGACCAGCACCACACCGTTGACCGCTGCGACGCGCCGCGCCCACGGAAGCACGAACGCGCCGACGATCGATCCTGCTCCCAGCGCTGCCAGCAGAAGGCCGTAGCCACTCGCAGAGAACCCGAGCGAGTTCTTGGCGATGGTCGGCAGCAGCGCCCAGAGCGCGTTCGCCGGTATCAGGAAGACGGCGAGCCGCAGCAGGATGCGGCGGACGATCCGCGAGTGGCGGATGTAGCGGATGCCGGCCCGCGTCGCATCGACGAAGGGCTCGGGCCGAGCCACCGGCGGACTGTAGGTCTTCCAGAAGAGCAGCACGCCCAGGAACACCAGGAAGGAGAGCGCATTGAGCAGGAAGACCGCCGCGACGCCGAACTGGGCGACCACGAGCCCGGCGATCGCCGGTCCCACCGCGCGGGCGATGTTCACGCCGATCGAGGAGAGGCTCGCCGCATCGATCAGGAGCTTCGGCGGCACGATGTCCGGCACGAGTGCCTGGAACGCCGGCAGCTGGATGGCCGAGACCGTCCCCAGCACGAACGTCGACGCCAGCAGGATGGTCGTGGTCGTCTGGCCGACCGCGGTCAGATACGTGAGACCCAGCACGACGGCGAGTTGGACCGTCTGCGACCAGAGAAGGACGCGCCGACGGTTGAGGAACTCGCCGATGACGCCGGCCGGGATCGCGAACAGGAGCACGGGCGCTGCCGATGCCGTCTGCACGAGCGCGACGAGCAGCGGCGAGCTGTCGTTCTGCACCAGGAGCCATTGAGCGCCGACGGTCTGCATCCAGCTCCCGATGTTGCTGACGATCGATGCCAGCCACACCAGGCGGAAGATCGGGACGGCGAGCGGCGCGAACCCCGCCGTCCAACCGGGGCGGGTGTCGACAGCACTCCCCTGCTGCTCAGCCACGGGTCTCGATCTCGTCGAGGATGCTGTCGATGAACCGCACGATCTCCGCGGCGTGCGTCTGCGTGACCAGGTGCGGTGCGTCCAGCTCCCTCACCGCTCGACATCCCGCTCGCCGATATCCGAAGCGCTGGAGGTGCGGGCTGATGAGACGGTCGTGAGTCGCCACGACGCCCCAGCTCGGCGTCACGCTCCAGCCCGCGCCGGACGCCCGCTCGGCGAACACGGAGTCGGAGATCGGGCGCTGTGAGACCGCGAGGACTCCCGATTCGTCGGCGGGAAGGCCCTGCGCGAGAAGGCGCGCGAATTGGTCGGGTGCGACGGTCAGCTCCGTTCGCCGTGCGCCGTCTTCACCCGCGAACACGGTGGCCACGAGATACGCGGATGCCTCTGCCGGCGCGAAGAGGTCTCGCATCTCGGCGATGCTCTCGCCCCGTTCCAGCGCATAGCCCGCGATGAAGAGCAGCCCTGAGACGTTCGTCGCCTCGCCGACGACCGTGATGACGGCCGCGCCATACCCGTGTCCGACGAGCAGCACCTCTCCGTCGACGTGCTCGACGATCGTGCGGATGTAGTCGCAGTCGCCGCGGAAGCTGCGGCCGGTCACCGGAGGAGCGAGCACCCGGTGTCCGCCGTCTAGCAGGCGGAGCACGACCGGCCACCAACCGGATGCGTCGAGGAAGGCTCCGTGCACGAGGACGACCGTGCTGCTGCTCATCATCGCGTCACCTCGTGTCCCTTCGTCCGCTGAATACGAATCTATGAACCGTCAGACTCACGACCATGCGACAGGAGTCGAAGACGGTCGTTCCTCACTTCTGCCTGCTTTCCGCCTGGTGCGGCTGCTCGGAAGACGCTTCTATGGGGCGTACTCGAGTTCGGTGGATGTGACGTCCGCGTCCATCGACGCAGAGCGACACGGTGAGCCCATCCCCCGCACAGGAGCGACCCATGACGATCAGCGATACGACGACCCCCGCAGCCTCGACGGCGCTGCCGGAGATCGCCCTCCAACTCGCAGCATCCCTGCACCGCCGAGTGGTCGTGCACGAGTTCGGTCCGGCGGCGTCCGACGGCGGGCTGTCCGCATCACCTCAGGCATCCGCCTCGCTCCTCTCTGTTCCGGTGCATGACGACGGTGTCCCGGTCGCCGTCATCGAGATCGACCTCGGAGATGGGCCGCAGCTCACGGCGAGCGAGTTCGAGGCGATCGATGCGGCCGTCGCCCTCACCCGTATCGCCCTGCGCAGGGCCCCTGGTTCGTCGCGTGTCGATCGAGAGTCGATCCTGGTCGATCTGCTGCACGCCGACGAGTCCGTGCGTCGCGGCGCCTTCGCGCACGCCGTCCAGCAGCGGTGGCTCCGGCCGGGCCCCGGGACGGTCGCTCGCGCCGTCCTCATCGATGCGACGGTGAGCGATGTCGACCGCATCGCCTTCGGACGTCACCTGACGCACCTCCGGCCCGTGCCGGCTCACTTCATCGGGCTGGAGCGCGGTGTCGTCCTGCTCGTGGGACAGCCGTCCGACAGCGGCCTCACCGACCTCCTCCTCGACGAGGCGGCGAGACGCGGCATCCGCATTCTCGGAATCGGCACCGCGTCCCCTGCGCAGGGCGCGTCGGACCTGCGCAGCGCCGCCGATGAGGCCGTCATCGCCGCCTCTCTCGCGGCCGCCCTCCCGCAGTTCCACCCCTCGGTCGACTCGAGCGCTCTCGGCGGATGGCGGCTGCTCGCCTCGGCGTCAGCCGATCCGGCAGCACTCCGGATCATCTCGCCCGCCGCGCATGCGCTCTACTCCCAGCGAGACGACAGCCAGCGGGTGACCGTCGAGACGTATCTCGACGTGGGGGCGAACGTCGTCGCGGCGTGCCGCATCCTGTTCGTCCATCGCACGACGCTCTACTACCGGCTCGAGCGTCTGCCCGAGGTGGTCAGAGAGGCGCTCGACGACGGCGTCGCGCGCAGCACTCTCCATCTTGCGCTCAAGCTCATCAGGCTCTGGGAGTCGACCGGCCGCCTGTGACCGCGTGACCCCGCCGGACGATCACGCTGCATCGCCCTCCGAACCGGGTGCGCGAGACGTGCCGATGAGCGACACCTCCCGGCGCACTCTGTCGAAGATGAACGCCTCGCTGCTCCCCGGCCCCAGCATGGCCAGCGCCTCATCCGCCTCGGCGATCGCAGCCTCGCCGTCGCCCGCGTGGATCAGCGCACGGATGTGTCGGCGCATCATCAGCAGCACACGGGTGTCGTCCTTGAGCGATCGTGCGATCTCGATGCCCAGCGCGCCGACTCGGACCGCGTCCTCGTGTCGTCCGACGGCGACGTAGGCGTCGACGAGGTCGAGGCACGCCGCGAACTGCGTGACGATGCTGGTCAGACTGTCCGTGGTCTCGGCGGATCGGACGCGTGCGAGCGTCGCCTCCGTCTCGGGGATCGACTCGAGGTACTTGCCGCGTCGGGCCTTGACCATCGACGAGAGCACCTGCGCGTTCTCCGCCCCTGTCGTCTCCTGAGCCGCGCGAAAGGCGACCATGGCGGCCGCGGCCGCCGCGTCGGCCTCGATGAGACGATCCAGCGTCCAGCTCGCCCACCCGATGTAGTAGTGCGCCCAGCCCTGCTGTGCGGCATCACCCGCGCGGGTGGCCGCCTCCAGCGCGGCATGCCCGGTGAGCACCGCGTGCGCCCGGTCACCGACCTCGACGATCTCCGCCCACGCGACGTACCCCAGCTGCGCGGCTTCTGCTCTCGGGTCGCCCAGCCTCTTCGCCGCCGCAGCCGCGAGAGAGAAGAATCGATGCCAGTGTCCCCACGTGATCCAGATGTCGGAGTACCAGTGCAGCGCATCCGCGACGTCGCAGACCATCGCGTCCTCGCCGAGCTCCGCTGCCTCCGCATACGCCGGCCACCAGTGCTCGACCTCCTCGCGGATCCACACCGCGGCGGCCTCGGCATCGATGAAGCTGCGGCCGTTGCGTGAGACTGCGCTCGCATCCCTTCCCGGTTCGTACCAGGCGCCGGCGCGCTCCAGACTCCCCAGCAGCCACGCGCGGATATGGGCGTGCCGCCGCGCGATCTCGTCGGATCCGACAGCATCGCGCAGCTTGCCCAGCCCGAAGAGACGCATCAGGTCGTGCAGACGGTAGCGGTCGCCACCGCGCGCCTCGAGCATTCCCAGGTCCGTGAGGTCGTCCAGCCGTCGCTCCACCTCGGCCACATCTGACGATCGCACGGCAGCCGCTGCGAGATGGGCCCCGAAGGTGCGACCGTCGATGAGCGAGATCCACCGGAACAGCGCGGCAGTGCGCGGGTCCAGCTCCTCGTAGGAGAGAGAGATGGCCGCTTCCACGGCCAGGTCACCGGCGACGAGCATGCGCAGCCTGTCCTCCGACGTGCGCAGTCGGCTCAGGAGATCGGCGGCCGTCCATGAGGGGCGACTGGCGATGCGATTGCCGACCACTCGAAGCGCGAGGGGCACGTCGTCGCACAGGGCCGCGATCTCACTCAGCGCATCAAGGTCGGAGGCATCGTCATGCGGGATGAGACGACCGAGGAACGCGATGCTCTCGTCCCGCTGCAGGGGCCCGAGCCGCAGGCGCCGCACCCCTTCGAGGCCTGCGAGACTGCGGCGCGACGTCACGACCACGACATCTCCCGCGCAGATCGACAGGATCGGACGGATCTGCGCCTCGTTCGCGACGTTGTCGAGCAGCACCTGGACGGGAGCCTCCGCGACCGCTGCCTGCCATTGGGTCCGCGCCGTCGCCAGATCAGCAGGCGGCTTCTGCTCCGCTCCGGGGAGCTGCCGCAGCATGGCGGTGACCACCTGGAGCGGTGTCAGCGGAGACGAGCTGAAGCCGTCCAGCCCCACGAAGACCAGCGGACGGCGGTCGGCCTCTCCTCCACGCGACAGGATCTCGACGGCGCCGGTCGTCTTGCCGATTCCCGGCGCGCCGCTGATGACCAGCGCCGGTCGCTGCCGATCTGCGGGCGGAGGGCCGTGCAGGATGCGAAGTGCTTCATCGATCTCGGCCTGCCGGCCCGAGAAGTCGAACACCCGGTGCGGGGCTATGGCCCCCGCGGGCTCTGTCGCGACGGCGGCACGGGGCCGGGCACGCGCAGCGCGGAGGAACGCATGCTGATCGGCCACATCGAGTCCGAGTCCGTCGGCGAGCGCATCGACGGTGCGCCGTTGCGGCGAGGCGCTCGCTCCGCGCTCGAGGTCGCCGATCGTGCGCACGCTCACCCCGGATCGAGACGCGAGCGCTTCGAGAGTCAGGTTCTGGCCCACGCGCAACGAGCGCAGCATCAGCCCGAAGGGTGAGGGTTGTGTCACGACGTCCGCCTTTCGCTGATCTCAGCTTGGCAGGTCTCGTCGGCGGGATGATGGCGCGCCGGTTACGGGGCGGTTTCGTCGGGACCGGACACTGCACGTCCGGCCCTCGCGCCGGGCTCCTGGCCGACGAGCGCGCGACGCATGACGACCGCCGCCGAGACGGTCGCGACCGACACGATCGAGATGAAGACGAGGAGCACCGTGGTCTGCGATGCGAACGCGAGGATCACTCCGATCGCGAGCACCGGAAGCGCGAGGCCGCAGTAGGCGATGAGGAAGACCAGCGCGAGCGTCTCCCCCCGTCGTCCCGGCTCGGCGAGGCCCGCGGCCGTCGCGACCGACGACTTGAACAGCAGCCCGACGCCGACGCCTGCGACGACGCCTCCGATGAGGAACACCGCGAGCGACGGCACCAGCGTTCCTGCGGCGACGGCGACGAGCCCGCATGCGCAGCAGACAGCCGCGACCGTCAGCTGGATGCGCAGCGGCACCCGAGCGAGAGCCACCTGGCCGGTTGCCGCGGCAGCGAACACCGAGCACGCGGTGATCCCGGCGAGAAGGTGGTCATGCTCGCCGAACGTGCTGATGAGGATGGTGGGCGCGAGAGAGGTGAACAGGCCGAACAGGGCGAATCCGGCGAATGCTCCGAAGCCCGCGGCGATGAATGCCGCCCTCGATCGCGGCGGTGCGGCTATGCGTTGCGGCCTGTACCGTCTCGGCTCGCCGGGTGGTGTCACCGTCTCCGGGACACCGGACACCGCGATCGCGGCCGCGACGAGCACCACGAGGAAGACCGCGTGCGGCAGCACCAGCGGCGCGGGCAGGAACTCGGCGAACAGACCGCCGATCAGCGGTCCGAGCGCCAGTCCGCCGAGATTGGCGGCACCCGCCACGGATGCGGCCACGATCGCGTTCTCGCTGGGGCGCGCCTGGGCCCGCAGCTCACCCAGATGCGCGGTGGCGGTGGCGGTGAGGATGCCGACGCTCGCGCCGTTCACCAGCCTCGCGGCGAGCAGTCCCGGCACCTCGTGCCATGTGAGGAACAGGACGGCGCTGAGAGCCGCGATGAGGATCGCGATCACCAGCATCCGCCGTCGCCCCATCCAGTCGCTGACATGCCCGAGCAGGAAGAGGCTGAGCACGACGCCGACGGCGAAGGCCGCGAAGATCAGGGTGATCACCGAGACCGGGAACCCGTCGACCTCCTGGTACAGCGGGTACAGAGGGGTCGGCACGGTCGCGTACGCCATCACGAGCAGGAAGGCGGAGGCGACCACCCAGAATCCCGCCCCGTGCGAGATCCGGGAGTTCGACATGGTCGAGACGCTATCGATGCGGCCTCGACGCCGCACCGGACAGATGTCGAAAACGGCGGGGACGGATTCTGGACAGATGTCGAGCGCGCCGTGAGGACGGACGGGTTAGCGTGGTCGCGCTCCCACGAAGCTGACGTGGGGCGTTCGACAGTCGTCCGGGATCTCTCTCGGGACGGCGGAAACCTGGAGGCTGATCATGGCGTTCGTGACCACGGATGATGGCGCAGAGATCTACTACAAGGACTGGGGCAGCCCCGACGCGCAGCCCATCATGTTCCACCACGGCTGGCCGCTCTCGTCCGACGACTGGGACGCGCAGATGCTGTTCTTCCTCGACAAGGGCTACCGCGTCATCGCGAGCGACCGCCGGGGCCACGGAAGGTCGTCGCAGATCGGCACCGGCCATGACATGGACCACTACGCCAGCGATGCCTCGGCCGTCGTCGAGCACCTCGACCTCCGCAATGCCATCCACATCGGGCACTCGACGGGCGGCGGCCAGGTCGCGCGCTACGTCGCGCAGTACGGACAGCCTCAGGGCCGCGTCGCCAAGGCGGTGCTCGTCTCGTCGGTGCCGCCGCTGATGGTGCAGACCGACAGCAACCCCGAGGGCACCCCGATCTCGGTCTTCGACGGCTTCCGCGAGGCACTCGCCGCGAATCGCGCCGAGTTCTTCCAGGCTGTCGCCTCCGGGCCCTTCTACGGCTTCAACCGCGATGGTGTCACGCTGTCGCAGCCCGTGGTCGACAACTGGTGGCGACAGGGCATGACGGGCAGCGCCCTCGCTCACTACGAGGGGATCAAGGCCTTCTCCGAGACGGACCAGACCGAAGACCTCACGGCGATCACCGTTCCGGTCCTCGTGATCCAGGGCGACGACGACCAGGTCGTGCCGTACAAGGATGCCGCTCTGAAGCAGGCGGAGCTCCTGAGCGACTCGACCCTGAGGATCTATCCCGGGTTCCCCCACGGCATGCTGACGACGCACGCCGATGTGATCAATCCCGACATCCTCGCCTTCATCCAGCAGTAGCCGCCCACGCGGCACACGATGGCGCATCCGAACCGAGAGTCCGGGTGCGCCATCGCTATGTCCCGGCGAGACCGGCCCCGGCCACGTCGAAGGCCGCGGCGAGCAGTCCGACGGCCATCGCTTCGGGAAGCGGCTCGAGCGGCCGGCACGCCCTCGGGTCCTCGTCGGGGCCGTGGTCAGGACGAGGGTCGCGGTCTCGGCGGCGCGGGACGAGGTGCGCATGCACATGCGGCCCTGCAGCTCCGGAGAGCACGACGTCGACCCGATCGGCTCCGGTCGCTCGGCGGATGATGCGAGAGGCGAACTGGATGTCGACCAGGAAGAGCTCGGCGATCTCCGCCGGCGCGTCGGCGATGTCGTCGTAGTGATCGCGGAGGCTCAGGATGCTCCGGCCGGGGAACCGGGCGTCGGAGAGCAGTCCCACACGCGAGACGGTGAGTCGGCCCACCGGATTGACCACGATGAACCGACACTCTCGACAGATGTCCACGTGGCCTCCTTTCCGGCATCGCCTCGACGTCCGCAAGCCGCTCAGAGTCCACGGAGAACTCTACGAGCGGCGCGACGCCGCAGGAAGAAATCAGCCGACCCTGGCCATTCTCGACCCTGCGGAGTAGAGTTCTGCGCCCCGTCGGAGACACGAGGTGGAGGAGCGTCCGCCTTCAGCAGATGATCGATGCGGTGGGCCCTGCCGGGATCGAACCGACGACATCCACGGTGTAAACGTGGCGCTCTACCAGCTGAGCTAAAGGCCCTGGTGCGTCCCAGTCTACAGATGACCCGATGCGCGCTGATGTCGTGGAAGAGGGATAGGCTGAGGGCGGCACGCGTTGTGCACAGCCGACAAGGCTGCCCGCGTCGCTTCCCGTTTCATTGGCATGACCTGCCAGCTTGACGAAAGGCTCCCCGTGACTGTGCACGACCAGGATCCGTATTCCCAGGGCCCCCTCGACAGCGATCCGGAAGAGACGGGCGAGTGGCAGCAGTCTCTCGACGAGCTCGTCGACGCGAAGGGCCACGGTCGTGGCCGCGAGATCATGCTCAGCCTGCTCAAGCGCTCGAAGGAGCTGCACCTGGGCGTGCCGATGGTCCCGACCACCGACTACATCAACACGATCGCGCCGGAGAACGAGCCCGAGTTCCCGGGTGACGAGGAGATCGAGCGCCGCTACCGTGCGTGGATCCGCTGGAACGCCGCGATCACCGTGCACCGCGCGCAGCGCCCCGGCATCGGCGTCGGCGGCCACATCTCGACGTACGCATCGTCGGCCGCTCTGTACGAGGTCGGCTTCAACCACTTCTTCAAGGGCGCAGACCACCCCGGTGGCGCCGACCAGATCTTCATCCAGGGCCACGCCTCCCCCGGCACCTACGCGCGCTCGTACCTCGAGGGTCGCCTGAGCGAAGACCAGCTCGACGGCTTCCGCCAGGAGAAGTCGCACGCACCGCACGGCATCCCGTCGTACCCGCACCCGCGTCTGATGCCGGAGTACTGGCAGTTCCCCACCGTCTCCATGGGACTCGGTCCGATCAACGCCATCTACCAGGCGATGTCGAACAAGTACCTCGAGAACCGCGGCATCAAGGACACCTCGCAGTCCCACGTCTGGGCCTTCCTCGGCGACGGTGAGATGGACGAGGTCGAGAGCCGCGGACAGCTGCAGGTCGCAGCCAACGAGGGGCTCGACAACCTGACGTTCATCGTCAACTGCAACCTCCAGCGTCTCGACGGTCCGGTGCGCGGCAACGGGAAGATCGTCCAGGAGCTCGAGTCGTTCTTCCGCGGCGCGGGCTGGAACGTCATCAAGGTCGTCTGGGGTCGCGAATGGGACGACCTGCTCGCCCGCGACACCGAGGGTGCGCTGCTCAACCTGATGAACGTCACCCCCGACGGCGACTACCAGACCTACAAGGCCGAGTCCGGTGCGTACGTCCGCGAGCACTTCTTCGGCCGCGACGAGCGTGCAGCGGCCCTCGTCAAGGACTACTCCGACGACGACATCTGGAACCTGAAGCGCGGTGGCCACGACTACCGCAAGGTCTACGCCGCGTTCAAGGCCGCGACCGAGCACAAGGGCAAGCCCACCGTCATCCTCGCGAAGACCGTCAAGGGCTACGGCCTCGGTCCGCACTTCGAGGGCCGCAACGCGACCCACCAGATGAAGAAGATGACGCTGGACAACCTCAAGACGTTCCGCGACGCGATGCACATCCCGATCACGGATGCGCAGCTCGAGGAGAACCCCTACCTGCCCCCGTACTACAACCCGGGCCCGCAGGACGAGACGATCCAGTACATGCTCGAGCGTCGCCAGGCTCTCGGCGGCTACCTGCCCGAGCGCCGTTCCACTCACGTGGGACTCTCGCTCCCCGACGACACGGCCTATGCGCTTCCGAAGAAGGGCTCCGGCACGCAGGAGATCGCCACGACCATGGCGTTCGTCCGTCTGCTGAAGGACCTGCTGCGCTCGAAGGACTTCGGGCACCGCATCGTCCCGATCATCCCGGACGAGGCCCGCACGTTCGGCATGGACGCGTACTTCCCCTCGGCGAAGATCTACAACCCGAACGGCCAGCACTACACCTCGGTCGACCGCGAGCTCCTCCTCGCCTACAAGGAGAGCCCTCAGGGACAGATCGTGCACGTCGGCATCAACGAGGCGGGCGCCCTCGCGGCGTTCACTGCGGCCGGCACGTCGTACGCCACGCACGGCGAGCCGCTGATCCCGATCTACCTCTTCTACTCGATGTTCGGCTTCCAGCGCACCGGTGACGCCCAGTGGGCCGCCGGTGACCAGATGGCGCGCGGCTTCATCATGGGGGCGACGGCCGGCCGCACCACCCTCACGGGTGAAGGCCTGCAGCACGCCGACGGCCACTCGCACCTGCTCGCCGCCACCAACCCGGCGACGGTCTCGTACGACCCGGCCTACGGCTATGAGATCGCGCACATCATGCGCTCCGGTCTCGAGCGGATGTACGGCGGCAACCACGAAGACCCGAACGTCATGTACTACATCACGCTCTACAACGAGCCGATGGTGATGCCGGCCGAGCCGGAGAACGTGGACGTCGACGGCATCGTGCGCGGCATCCACCGCATCTCCGTCGGCGAGGGCGAGGGCCCGCGTGCCCAGCTCTTCGCCTCGGGCGTCGGACTCCCCTGGGCTCTCGAAGCACAGGAGCTGCTGAAGAACGACTGGGGCGTGATCGCCGATGTCTGGTCGGTCACCTCGTGGACCGAGCTGCGCCGCGACGGCCTCGCCGCCGACGAGCACAACTTCCTGCACCCCGAAGAAGAGCCCCGCACCGCGTACCTCACGCAGAAGCTGCAGGGTGCCGAGGGTCCCGTCGTCGCAGTGAGCGACTACATGCACGCCGTGCAGGACCAGATCCGCCCCTGGGTCCCGCAGCGGTTCGCGACGCTCGGTGCCGACGGCTTCGGCTTCTCCGACACGCGTGCGGCCGCTCGTCGCTTCTTCAAGATCGACGGTCCGTCGATCGTCGTCCGCACGCTGCAGTCGCTCGCCGAAGACGGGGTCGTCGACCGCTCTCTCGCCGCGCAGGCCATCCAGAAGTACAGCCTGCTCGACGTGAACGCCGGCACCAGCGGCAACGCGGGCGGCGAAAGCTGAGTCATCGGTGACGGGTTCCTCTTCGCGCGGCATGGACAAGTCCGCCACGCTCACCTGGCTGCGCCGGATCTCCGGTGACATCGCCTCGGTGACGATCAAGCGCCTCGAGGACACCCTCCCGTGGTACGCCGACATGCCACCAGCCCGCCGCTCTGCGGTCGGGCTGGTGGCCCAGGCGGGCATCACCTCGTTCATCCAGTGGTACGAGGACCCGACGTCGACGCCGTGGATCGCCGCCGACATCTTCGCGGCGGCACCGCGCGAGCTGCTCCGCAGCGTCAGCCTGCAGCAGACCCTCCAGTTGATCCGCGTCACCGTCGAGGTGACGGAAGAGAGGGTCGCCGGTCGGGGTGCAGATCTCCGCGAGGCGATCCTCCTCTACTCTCGCGACGTGGCCTTCGCCGCGGCCGACGTCTACGCCCGCGCTGCTGAGGCCCGCGGCCTCTGGGATGCCAGGCTCGAGGCGCTCGTCGTCGACTCGATCCTGACCGGCGAAGCCGACGAAGAGCTGCCGAGTCGCATCGCCGCGCTGGGCTGGCACGGACACGGCGAGGTCGCGGTGCTGGTGGGCACGACTCCCCCGCAGTTCGATGTCGATCTGGTGCGTCGCACGGCGCGCAAGCTCGCGGTCGATGTGCTGATCGGCGTGCAGGGCTCGCGCCTCGTTCTCGTCATCGGGCGCGCACGCGTCGCCGGCCAGGAGCTCGCGGAGGGCGAAGAGGAGGAACTCGGCTTCGAAGAGATCGCGACGCGCCTCGAGCCCTCCTTCGGTCCGGGCTACGTCGTGCTCGGCCCCGCGGTCGCCGCGCTCGTCGACGCGAGCCAGAGCGCACGAGCCGCCCTCGCCGGGTTCGCCGTGGCGCGGGCGTGGCGGAGCGCTCCGCGGCCCGTCGACGCCGACGACCTGCTTCCCGAGCGCGCCCTCGCCGGTGATCCGCTCGCCAAGCAGACGCTGATCGAGCGCATCTACCGACCGCTGCAGGCCCATTCGACCGACCTCGTGACGACGCTGTGGAGCTACCTCGACAACGGTCGCTCCCTCGAGGCGACCGCCCGCGAGCTGTTCGTGCACCCGAACACCGTGCGCTATCGCCTGAAGCGCGTCAGCGAGGTCATCGGCTGGGACGCCACGGGCCCACGCGAGGCTCTGATCCTGCAGACGGCGCTCATCCTCGGTTCGATCGGCGCCGCCGAGCAGGTGCGACGTCGCCCTCCGCTGCGGCGTCCCTCACGCTGATCGCCGCACCAGACGCCCTTCAGCTGTACGCCACACACAAGGGTTCTTCGGAATCTTGTGATGGATCATCCACCACTTCTGTCAGATCGTTGGCAGACTGGGGTGGTGATTGTCGTCGTATGCCCTGGACAGGGCTCGCAGACCCCCGGTTTCCTCTCCCCCTGGCTCGAGCTGGACGGCGTGACGGAGACTCTCGCCTCGTACTCCGAGGCCTCCGAGGTCGACCTCCGGCAGCACGGAACGGTGTCGGATGCTGACACGATCCGCGACACGCGCATCGCCCAGCCGCTGATCGTCGCCGCGTCCCTCATCGCCGCCGCCGCACTCACCGCTCGCGCGGGACGCCGAGCAGACGGCGTCGCCGGACACTCCGTCGGCGAGATCGCCGCACTCGTCGGCAGCGGAGTGATCGATGCCGAGACCGGCATGCGCCTCGTCGGCATCCGCGGCCGCGCGATGGCCGATGCCGCCGCCCAGACTCCGACCGGCATGAGCGCCGTGCTCGGCGGAGACGAGGAGGCCATCCTCACCCGTCTGAGCGAGCTCGGCCTCTCCCCCGCCAACTACAACGGCGGCGGCCAGCTCGTCGTGGCCGGTGAGCTCGCCGGGCTCGACGCTCTCGCCACCGAGCCCGTCAAGGGCACCCGCGTCATCCCTCTGCAGGTGGCGGGCGCGTTCCACACCTCGTTCATGGGGTCGGCCGTCGCCGCACTGCGTGACGCCGTGTCGACCGTGACTCCCGCAGATCCCGACATCACACTGTGGACCAACCGCGACGGCTCGGTCGTCAGTGACGGTTCGCAGGCCTTGACCTATCTCGTCGACCAGGTCTCCTCGCCCGTGCGCTGGGACCTGTGCATGGCCTCGTTCGCCGACCAGGGCATCACCGGCCTGATCGAGCTCGCCCCGGCGGGCGCGCTGACCGGTCTCGCCAAGCGTGGCCTGCGCGGCGTGCCGACCGTCGCCGTGAAGACCCCCGATGATCTCGATGCGGCCGTCGCGCTGCTGAACGGAGAAGCCGCATGAGCCCCACCCTGAACCAGATCACCGGTCCCGCCTACACCCGCATCTATTCCTTCGGTGCTGCCCGGGGCGAGAACGCCGTGCCGAACGAGGACCTCATCGGACCGATCGACTCGAGCGACGAGTGGATCCGCCAGCGCACCGGCATCGTCACGCGTGTCCGCGCGGACAAGGACACGGACGCGATCGATCTCGCCGCGATCGCCGGCGCTGAGGCCATCGAGAAGTCGGGCATCCCCGCTGACCAGGTCGACCTCGTGATCGTCGCCACCATCAGCAACCCCAAGCAGTCGCCGTCGGTGTCCGCGATCGTCGCCGACCGCGTCGGTGCGAGCCCCGCCGCGGCCTACGACGTGAACGCCGCCTGTGCCGGCTATGCCTATGCGATCACCCAGGCGGATGCGCTGATCAGGTCCGGCGCCGCCCGCTACGCGCTCGTGATCGGAACCGAGAAGCTGTCCGACGTCGTCGATCCGACCGACCGCAGCATCTCCTTCCTTCTGGGCGACGGTGCCGGAGCCGCGCTCATCGGCCCGAGCGACACGCCGGGCATCGCGCCCGCAGTGTGGGGATCGGACGGGTCGAAGGCCGACGCTGTCGGCATGAATGCGACGCTCACCGAGTTCCGCGACGGCGAGGTGCCGTGGCCCACCCTTCGTCAGGAGGGCCAGACGGTCTTCCGCTGGGCGGTCTGGGAGATGGCGAAGGTCGCGCGCGAGGCGCTCGACCGGGCCGGCGTCGAGCCGACGGACATCGCCGCGTTCATCCCGCACCAGGCGAACATGCGCATCATCGACGAGTTCGCGAAGCAGCTCAAGCTTCCGGAGAGCACCGTGATCGCCCGCGACATCGAGACCACCGGCAACACGTCGGCGGCCTCCATCCCGCTCGCGAGTCACCGTCTGATGGCCGAGCATCCCGAGCTCTCCGGCGGCCTCGCACTGCAGATCGGCTTCGGCGCGGGTCTCGTGTTCGCCGCTCAGGTCGTCGTCCTTCCCTGACAACGCGCCGACTTTCCCTAGACTGTTCCACGGTTCCGAATACAACCCGTAAGAAAGAGGAAGACCACATGGCTTTCACCAACGATGAGGTCCTCGCTGGCCTCGCAGAGCTGATCACCGACGAGACCGGCATCAACGCCTCCGAGGTCGCCCTCGAGAAGTCGTTCACCGACGACCTCGACATCGACTCGATCTCGATGATGACGATCGTCGTCAACGCCGAGGAGAAGTTCGGCGTCACCATCCCCGACGACGAGGTCAAGAACCTCAAGACCGTCGGCGACGCCGTCAACTTCATCGTCGCAGGCCAGGAGTAATCCACGCAGGATGCCACCCCCGCATCTGCGGGGCGTGGCATCCTCCGCCTTGCCCGCCCTCTGCTCGACCCGCCTGACAAGGAACCACACATGACCAAGCGCATCGTCGTCACCGGCATCGGCGCCACGTCCGCCATCGGCGGGACAGCTCCCGAGAACTGGACGAACCTGCTCGCAGGCCAGTCCGGCACCCGCACTCTCGAGCACGACTGGGTGCAGCAGTACGAACTCCCCGTGACCTTCGCCGCTGAGGCGATCGTCCGCCCCGAAGAGGTCCTTCCCCGCCACGAGGCGAAGCGTCTCGACCCGTCGTCGCAGTTCGCGCTCATCGCGGCGCGCGAGGCATGGGCGGATGCCGGCTCGCCCGAGGTCGCACCCGAGCGCCTCGGTGTCGACTTCGCCACCGGCATCGGCGGCCTCTGGACCCTCCTCGACGCCTGGGACACTCTGCGCGAGAAGGGACCGCGCCGGGTGATGCCCCTGACCGTTCCGATGCTGATGCCGAACGCCGCTGCCGGCAACCTGTCGCTGCAGTTCCAGGCTCGCGCCTACGCGCAGACCGTCGTGAGTGCCTGCGCATCGAGCACCGAGTCGATCATCCACGCCTTCCACCACCTGCAGGACGGTCTCGCCGACGTCGTGATCGCGGGTGGCACCGAATCCGCCATCCACCCGATCACGATGGCGTCCTTCGCCTCGGCTCAGGCCCTGTCGCGGCGCAATGACGACCCGGCGACCGCCTCGCGCCCCGGCGCGATCGACCGTGACGGCTTCGTGATGGGAGAGGGCGCTGCGGCGCTGATCCTCGAAACCGAGGAGCACGCCCGGGCGCGCGGCGCCAAGATCTACGGCTACGTGCTCGGCGGTGGCGTCACGGCAGACGCCTATCACATCACGGGCAATGACCCCGAGGGCAACGGTGCGGCCCGCGCCGTCACCCAGGCTCTCGACGAGGCCGGCATCAGCGCCGACCAGGTGGCCCACATCAACGCCCACGCGACGTCGACCCCGGTCGGCGACCCCAACGAGTACGTCGCACTCAAGAAGGTCTTCGGCGACCGGATCGATGAGATCCCCGTGTCGGCCACGAAGGCGTCGACGGGGCACCTGCTCGGCGGCACCGGAGCCCTCGAGGCGATCTTCTCGCTGCTCGCCCTGCGGGACCGCGTCGCTCCGCCGACCATCAACATGACCGAGCCCGACCCGGCTGTGCCGTTCAAGCTCTCGGGCGAACCGCAGCCCCTCGGCGACGGTCAGCTCTACGCGATCAGCAACTCGTTCGGCTTCGGCGGGCACAACGCCGTCGCCGTGTTCGCAAGCGCCGACTGACTGAGGTGGAAGAGAGAACGGCCCCCGGGTGATCCCGGGGGCCGTTGTCGTCGACAGCGGTGGGACTACGCGCGGGCGAGCTGCCGTGAGCGAGCCGCCCGCACCCGCGTCGTCCAGGGCAGGAACCACCCGATCAGCGGCCCCACCCCGAACGCGAAGAGCACGGTTCCCACGCCCACAGGTCCGCCGAGCAGGAACCCGATCAGCAGCACGCTGCCCTCGATCAGAGTGCGGACGAGCCAGACCGGCCAGCCCGTTCGCCCGACGAGACCCGTCATGAGGCCGTCGCGCGGGCCGGGACCGAAGTCCGCGGCGATATAGAGCCCGGTGGCGAACGCGAGGAGCAGCAGCCCCGCAACGAACATCGGGGCACCCACCCACACCGACGGGGGCACGGGGAGGACGAACAGTGCGAGATCTGCACTCGGTCCGACGAGCAGTGCATTGAGCAGCGTGCCGAGACCGACGCGCTGCCGCAGGGGGATCCACAGGAGCAGCACCAGCACGGAGACGAGCACCGTCACCACCCCGTAGCCGATGCCTGCGTTTCCGGCGATGCCGAGAGCGAGGACATCCCAGGGCGCGACGCCGATGCCTCCGCGCACCATCAGACCGAGTGCCACACCGTAGAGGAACAGGCCGACGAGCAGCTGGACGATGCGCTCGACGACGTCACGACGACTGGTGGCTGCGATGGGGAGGAAGACGGAACGGAGCTGCATCCCTCCATCGTGCACCCGCCGAGGATGCGCGCCAGACGTCCACTCGACGAGAAGTGGCCTGCTTTCCTCAGGCCACTTTGCGGCATGCTGGAGAGATGACCTCACGACTCGTCCAGCAGCTCGGCGCACAGAACGTCGCCGGCGGTACAGCGAAGGCCCTGGCCGAACAGATCCGTGCGCTGATCCTCGACGGTCGACTGACGGTGGGCGAGCGTCTGCCGTCCGAGCGAGCGCTCGCCCTCGAGCTGCGACGGTCCCGCTCCACCACGACCCGCGTGTACGGGCTCCTCGAGGTCGACGGCTACGTCTCGCGTCGGCACGGAGGCAGCACCCGTGTCACACTTCCGCACACCGCAGCACGTGTCGGTCCTGTGGCTGACGCCTCGGCGATCGATCTGTCGATCGCCTCGATGGATTCGACGCCGGGGCTGTACGACGCGACGGTACGATCGCTCCCCCGCCTGGCCGCGCTGCGCGGCACGAGCGGATACTCGCTGCAGGGCCTCCCCGAGCTGCGTGACGCAGTCGCCGAGCGCTTCACGCAGCGGGGGCTCCCGACGGATGCCGACGAGATCATGATCACGTCCGGCGCTCTCCACGCGTTCAACCTGGTGCTCGCGACGATCGGCCGACGCGGAGAGCGTGCACTCGTCGAGCAGCCGACCTTCCCGCACGCTCTCGAGGCGCTCCACCGCCATGGCTACCGACTGGTGCCGACTCCGGTGGATGTCACCGGGTGGGATGAGCGCCACATCGCCGACACGCTTCTTCGCAGTCGCCCCCACCTGGCGTATCTGATCCCCGACTTCCACAATCCCACCGGCGCGACGCTGCCCGACACGGCCCGGTCACGCATAGCGGCGACGGCGCAGAGCGTCGGGACGCATCTCGTCGTCGACGAGACGACCGCGGAGCTCGACATCGATCGAGGCTGGACTCCACGTCCTCTCGCGGCGTTCGGCCCGCGCGTCATCACCGTCGGCTCGATGTCGAAGATCGCCTGGGGCGGCATGCGCATCGGCTGGATCCGTGCCGACCGCGCGATGATCACCCGCCTGCTCGCCGTCCGCCCCTCGTTCGAGCTCGGCACGGCGCTGCTCGAGCAGTGCATCGCCGTCGAGCTGCTGCGCGAGATGCCCGCTCTCACCGCGCACGTCGCGTCACGCCTGCACGCGGGTCGGGATGCCGTGGCGGCGGGACTCGAATCGATCGAGAGCCTCTCGATGCCTCAGACGAACGGCGGACTGTCCGCCTGGCTCGATCTCGGCGCTCCCGTCTCGACGGAGTTGTCGCTGGCCGCACGTGATCACGGGCTGATCCTCCCGCCCGGACCTCGCTTCTCCACGGGTGGCGTGCTCGAGCGGCGCCTGCGCATCCCGATCACGCTGCCCCCGGAGCGCACCGCCGAGGCGATGCAGCGACTGCGGCTCGCGTGGGACGACGTGATGTCCGGCGGAACCACCGCCCGCACCGACATGGCCCGGTCAGCCGTCATCTGACGGACGAGGACCCCGTCCCTGCTGTCCAGGGGCGGGGTCCTCGTCATGTATGGAAAGGGAATTCGCCTTCTCAGCGTCCGGGATCGCTCACCGGCATCCGATACTCGCGCCTTCCCCTTCCAGGTCTGTGGGCGGCTACCTAGCCGACCTTGTGCAGCCACACGACACGCGCGTCATCGCTCGCGTGGCGGAACGGCTCCAGCTCCTCGTCCCAGGCCGAGCCGAGTGCGATGTCGAGTTCACGCTGCAGCTCGGTCGCGCTCCCGGCCGCGATCTCCATCGCGTAGCGGATGCGGTCCTCGCCGATGACGATGTTGCCGGCCGCATCCGTCTGGGCGTAGTGGATCCCGAGGTCGGGAGTGTGCAGCCAGCGCCCGCCGTCACTGCGAGGCGTCGGATCCTCGGTCACCTCGAAGCGGAGATGCTCCCAGCCGCGGATCGCGGTCGCGAGAGCAGCGCCCGTGCCGACCGGACCATCCCAGTAGAACTCGGCACGGCGTGCGCCATCGAGCACGGGCTGGTCGCTCCAGTCGAAGTTCACCGCACGACCGATGGCGCGTCCTACCGCCCATTCCAGGTGCGGGCAGAGCGCGCGAGGTGCAGAGTGGATGAACACCACTCCGCGTGCGTAAGCCGTCGCCATGATCTCTCCGTTTCATCAGGTGCGTCTTCCCCAACGACCTGAAACACCGAGAACTGGCGTGAATATGCGGTTATGGGGCTATTCTCGCCCAGACCAGGCGAAATCACAAGCATGTGATTCCACGAAGAAGGCCCCGGTCGCGAGGACCGGGGCCTTCGGACCGTCGCCGGTCCTGATTCGGATGAGGCTCAGGCCTCGCTCATGGCCTGCTTGACCTGCTGCCCCTTGGCGGCGTAGTACGCGGCACGGGCGGCGTCACGGCGAGCCTGCTCGGCGTAGCCCGCCTCGAGGACCTCCTGCGGGACCTCGACGTTCGGCACGTCCTGGGTGCCGTGGTACTTCTCGATGTAGGCGTCGAGCTCAGGGCCGGACGTCCACGACGTGATGAGGCAGTAGCGGGGCTCGGTGCCCACGTGCGTCGCGGCGTGCCACAGACGCTGCGTGTCGACGATGAGCTGTGCACCGGCGGGCAGGGCGATGCGGTACTCGATGCTCGGGTCCGTACGGTTCTCGCGCAGGACGAAGAAGCTGTCCTTGTCGTCGCTGAGGTTGAAGAATCCGCGCACGACCCATCCGGTGCCGTCGGGGTTCAGACGGTTGTTGTCGTCCTGGTGGAGGTTGTACAGGCACTCGCCGTACGGGGTCGGCTGCAGCTCGATGACGCGGCAGCGACCGACGTTCGCGCCGGGCTCCTGTGCACGACGCGTGAGGTTCGGAGCCTTCGCCGTCTGCGAGTCGATCCAGACGCCGTCCTTGTCGGTGCGCGGCGGCTTGTGGTTCCAGAAGCCGTTGCACTCGATCTCGCCCTTGGCGCTGGCGAGCGGCGCGAAGCGGGTGTCGCCCGACGACTTCCAGTCGTTGTACTCGATGTCGAGCCACTCCTTGGGGTCGAGCTCCTGGTCGTAGCTGTCGAGCACGACGAAGCCCTTGTCTTCGAGCGCCTTCGATTTGATGTATCCCATGATCTAGGTCATGTCCCTTCATCGGGGGCCAGCACGTTTTAACAGGCCCTGATAAGGCAAGCCTAACAGGGCACCTCTGGAGCGCCGCCGAGGGCCGCCGTGAATAAGCGAATAGACTGAATCGGGCGCCTGGCGACTCCTCGGCGCCGGGCGTTACGGGAGGACGAGACACCAGCATGAGCACTGCGACCAACGTCGAGGCGACAGCTGTCAACACGATCGAGTGGCTCGCAGAGGACTCCACGACCATCGTCGTGCCGGTGTACCAGCGCCAGTACCGGTGGGACATCGGCGGGTGCGAGCAGCTTCTCTCGGACGTCCGTGCGGTCGCCCGCGAGGACTCATCCCACCGCCACTTCATCGGGTCGATCCTGTCGGCGGCCGACGACAGCGATGCCGACACCGACCTCGTCCTGATCGACGGGCAGCAGCGCATCACCACGCTGATGCTGCTGGTCGCGGCCCTTCGGCATGCCGTCCAGGACTCCGACCCTCGGCTCGCCGCCGACCTCGACCGCGTGCTCGTGCGCCCCGACGACCCCACCCGCACGAAGCTGCGCCCGCACGACGCATGGGCCGAGCTCTACGAATCCGTGGTGCTCGAACGCGACGGTCACGCCGACCGCGAGTCGCGGTTCGATGACAACTACGCGTTCTTCCGCAGCCAGGTGCACGCCGATGAAGCCCCGCTCATCTGGGCGGGCCTGCAGAAGCTCGAGCACGTGTCGATCACGCTCGGTGCCGACGCGAACGCCCAGCAGATCTTCGCGAGCCTGAACTCGACGGGCGAGCCGCTGCGCGACCACGAGCTCATCCACAACTACATGCTCATGGGCCTGACCCACACGGAGCAGCTCGAGGTCGAGGAGCGGTTCTGGCTTCCGATCGAACGGCACACCGGAGAGGCGATCGGAGCCTTCTGGCGGCACTATCTGGTGATGACGACGGGACGGGAGGTCGCCGCCAACGGCGAGCACGGCGTCTACAGCGCGTTCCGGCAGTCGTTCCCTCGCGTCGACCTGGACCATCTGCAGGCGGATGCCGAGGTCTGGCGCCACTACGCGGAGATCTACGGCATCCTGCTCGATCCTTCGCGCGAGCAGGACCCGGAGATCGCCCGGCAGTTGCGCTACGTCAACACCTTCGGTCGGGCGTCCTACCCTCTCGTCCTCAGCGTCTACAGCGACCACGCCCGAGGTCTGATCGAGCGGGATGAGCTCGTCGAGACTCTCGAGTGGATCCAGGCGATGTACCTGCGGCGGACACTCGTCAATCTTCCGAACGAGCGCCTGGTCGCCCGTCTCTGCCGCGCACGTGCGCATGGGCGCGACGCCCTGGCTCGCGCCTTCGCCCGCATCACCCCGTCTGACGAGCGGGTGAGTGCGGTGGTGAAGTACAGCGAGCTCGCGCACCCGGCATACGTGCTGGGCCGCATCGAGGGGGTCGACGACCCGATCGACTTCGATGTCGAGCACATCGTGCCCACGGTGCCCAGCGACAGCTGGTCCGGCGACGGCGTGCGCCAGTGGATCGAGTACTCGGACGACGAACGCAACGCGCATCGCGCTCTCGCCCCCACGCTCGGCAACCTCACGCTTCTCGAGCAGCGACTGGCGGAGCGGGTCTTCGGAGAGTCCTATTCCGTCAAGCGCGACTCCGCGTACGCCCGCAGCACGATCGCCGAGACCAAGGCGCTCGCGGCCACCGACACCTGGGGCACCGCGGCCATCTCGCAGCGCACGATCCGCCTGACCGCGGACCTGCTGCGGATCTGGGCCCGCCCCGCACTGCCGGAGATCGATGACGACGGCCTCACTCCCATCCTCGATGCCGTCCGCCGCCGTGGATGGCCCGCCGGGTGGGAACGCGAGTTCGAGTACGTCGAATACCGCGGAGAGCGCTGGGAGGTCTTCGACGTCAAGCACCTCTTCAACCGCGTCTTCCGCCGCGCCTGGACCGACACCCGCGCGGCGGCCGTGTCGTACTGCGCCGCTCACGGCGGTCCGATCTACGACACCATGGCCTGGAAGGGTCAGTGGGACCAGCTGGACGAGACGCACCACCTCTACATGGGGTGGGATTCGAACTACATGATGAACGCAGTGCAGGGCGTGCTCCACGAGGCCGACATCGCCTCGGAGGTCTTCGTCAAGTACTCCTTCATCGGGAATGTGATGTGACATGACCACCACCATCCACCGCCTCTTCGACCTCACGATCGAGGAGCACACGCTGACCGTGCCGCTCGTCTGGGGCGACGCCTCAGACACCCGCACGATCGACATCTTCGCCCGCGTCGTCACCCGCGAGGGAGGCGAGCGACTCCCCTTCCTCGTCTACCTCCAGGGCGGCCCCGGTCACGAAGCGCCGCGACCCTTCCACGCCTCATCCTCCCCCGCCTGGCTCGACGAGGCCCTCGCGCACTACCGCGTCGTGATGCTCGACCAGCGCGGCACCGGCCTGTCCACGCCCGTGGGCGACGGCGACCTCGCACGAGGCTCCGAGGCAGTGGCCGAGTATCTGACCCATCTCCGCGCGGACTCGATCGTCCGGGACTGCGAGGCGATGCGCGAGCACCTCAGCGCTGAGACGTGGAGCGTGCTCGGCCAGTCGTTCGGCGGGTTCACGACCTTGGCCTATCTCTCCACCGACGCGGACTCGCTGGCGGACGTCTTCATCACGGGCGGCCTGAGCACCGTCGATCGTCATCCCGATGAGGTGTACGCGCTCTGCTATGACAAGATGCGCGCGGCCTCCGAGCAGTACTACCGGCGATTCCCGCAGCATCGCGACGTCATGCGGGGTCTGGTCGACCGGGCAGCAGCCGGCGACATCGTGCTCCCCGACGGCGAGGTGGTGTCGCCGTCTCGACTGCGCTCTGTGGGCTCGGCGCTCGGCACGAACGAGGGCTGGCAGACCCTGTGGTCGCTCCTGGAGCGAGATGCCGCATCGAACGCGTTCCGCCACGACCTCATGCACGCGCTGCCCTACAGCGGTCGCAACCCGCTCTACTTCGTCTTCCACGAGTCGAGCTACGCCAGCGGACACGCGACCCGCTGGTCCGCCGAGCGGGCGGAGCCCCAGGACTTCCGGGACGACGTCACGCTGTTCACCGGAGAGCACATCCGCCGCGACTGGACCGAGACCGTGCCGGCCTTCCGGCCGTGGCGCGATGTGACGCTCGCGCTGGCCGAGTTCGAGTGGCCGCGCATCTACGACGAGGTCGCCATCGCCACCTCGGGTGCGACGGGCGCGGCCGCCGTGTACGTGAACGACGTCTACGTGCCGCTGGAGTACTCCCTCGAGACCGCGCGCCTGCTGCCGGGCGTGAAGCTCTGGGTGACGAGCGAACACGAGCACAACGGCCTGCGGTCGGGTCCCGTGCTGACGCATCTCATCGATCTCGCCCAGGGCCGACGCATCCGCTGAGGATCCTCCTGCAGACGGATGCCGATCGGAGTCGTCCCGCCTAGCCTGGAGTCATGGCCGACATTCTCGGGACCCTGCTGACGATCGCGCTCCTCCTCCTGGCCGCGACCGCGGTCGTGGTGGTGATCGTGGCGGTCTACTCCCGTACTCCGCTCGAGAAGAAGTACGAGAGCGCGGGCGGCGGCCTGGGCGGATCGTTCGACGCGGTGTGGATGCCGTCGGCGCACGAAGCCGGTGCCGAGCGAGACCGTCAGACTCAGCGCACCGCCCCCGCACCGGCCCCTGGCGACCCGCTGGGCCGCATCGACGGAGAGCGCATCGTCATCGACGTCTGACGACTCGCGCGCGATCCGACCGCAGAAGACGAACCCACTGCAGACGACGAAGGCCCCGTGTTCCGAGGAACACGGGGCCTTCGATCGCGGGGGGTCGTTACTTGGACGATCCGCCGAAGCCCTTGAAGCGCTGGTTGAACTTCTCGACGCGACCGGCCGAGTCCATGATGCGCTGCTTGCCCGTGTAGAACGGGTGCGATGCCGAGGAGATCTCGACGTCGATCACCGGGTACTCGACACCGTCGAGCTCGATGGTCTTGTCGCTCGAGACAGTCGAACGGGTGAGGAACGTCTCGCCCGAGCCGAGGTCGCGGAACACGACAGCCTTGTACACGGGGTGAATGTCAGTCTTCATGGGATTCCTTAGTTGCTGCCCTGGATTGTGCCAGGGACGAGGGAAGTCTGCGGTGCAGAGAGCACCAAGGATCGATTCTATCAGATGCGCATCAGGATGCCGCGCGGGCCGCATATCGACCCTCTTCGCTGCTGAGGACGATCGGCATGCCGAACGTCTCGGTCAGAGCCTCGGCCGTCAGAGTCTCGGCGACGGGCCCGGCGGCGACGATGCGCCCCTCGCGCATCAGCAGCACATGAGTGAATCCGACCGGGATCTCCTCGACGTGGTGCGTGACCATCAGCATCGCCGGCGTCGTCGGCGACGACGCATAGCCGCTCAGGAGTGAAAGGAGCTCCTCGCGAGAGCCGAGGTCGAGAGACGCGGTCGGCTCGTCGAGCAGCAGCAGCTCGGGATCGGTCATCACGGCGCGGGCGATCTGCACGCGCTTCTGCTCGCCGTCGCTCAGCGTTCCGAAGGTCCGGTCGGCGAGGTGGTCGAGTCGCCAATCGCCGAGGACGCGCAGCGCACGACGCTCGTCGATGTCCTCATAGCTCTCGTTCCATCGCCCGAGCACCGAGTATGCCGCTGTGAGCACCGTGTTCAGAACCGTCTCTTCGCGCGGCACGCGCTTCGCCATCGCGGAGGACGCGAAGCCGATGCGCGGGCGCAGCTCGAACACATCCGTGCGTCCGAGGGTCTCTCCCAGCACCGTGACGGTTCCGGACGTCGGGTGCATCAGCGTGTCAGCCAGCTGGAGCAGCGTCGTCTTGCCTGCGCCGTTGGGTCCGAGGATCACCCACCGCTGATCATCGTCGACCTGCCAGGTCACGTGATCGATGATGTTGCGCCCCTCGCGGCGCACGACGACGTCGGTGAATTCCAGAGCGCTCGACATGCCTCCAGCCTATCGGCTCAGGCGGTCAGCTCCGCGTACAGCGCGCGCGTGGTGTCGGCGATCGCGCCCCAGCTGAACTCGTCGCGAGCCCGCTCCCGGCCGGCCGCACCATAGGCACGGGCTCGCTCGGGATCGGACGTCACCTCGGTGAGCACGTCAGCGAGGTCGGCGACGTAGCGCTCCGGATCGACCGGCGTCCCCGTGCCGTCCTGGAGCTGCTCGATCGGCACCAGGCGGCCGGTGACCCCGTCGTCGACGACTTCGGGGATGCCGCCGGTCGCCGTGCCGACGACGGCAGCGCCGCAGGCCATGGCCTCGAGGTTCACGATTCCCAGCGGCTCGTAGACGGACGGGCACACGAATGTCGTCGCCGCGGTGAGGATGGCCGACAGCTCGTCGCGCGGCAGCATCCGATCGATCCAGACGACGCCCTCGCGGGTCTGCTGGAGAAGTCGTACGCCCTCCTGCACCTCCGCCATGATCTCGGGGGTGTCCGGCGCGCCGGCGCAGAGGATGAGCTGGACCTCCGGGGGCAGCAGACGAGCGGCCTGAAGGAGGTACGGCAGGCCCTTCTGCCGGGTGATCCGGCCGACGAACACGACGGACGGCCTGGTCGGATCCATACCGACCGACTCGAGGAACGCCGGGTTCTGCACCGGCCGCCAGCGATCCACGTCGATGCCGTTGTGGATCACGCGCACCCGGGTCGGGTCGACCGACGGGTAGCTCCGCAGGATGTCCTCGCGCATGCCGGCGCTGACCGCGATCACCGCCGCCGCGTTCTCGTACGCGAGCTTCTCGATTCCGCTCGACACCGCGTATCCCCCGCCGAGCTGCTCGGCCTTCCACGGGCGGAGCGGTTCCAGGCTGTGCGCGGTGAGGACGTGCGGGATGCCGTGAAGCTGCGAGGCGATGTGCCCGGCGAAGTTCGCGTACCAGGTGTGACTGTGCACGAGATCGGCGTCCGAGATCGCCGCGACGATCTCGAGGTCCGTCCCGAGCGTCTGCAGCGCGGGGTTCGCGGAGGCCAGTCCTGCAGGTGTCCGGTAGGCGAAAGTTCCCTCCTCGTCACGAGGAGCTCCGAAGGCTCTGACCTGTACATCGATATTCTGCCGCAGGGCCGTGACGAGCTCGGCGACGTGCACACCGGCACCTCCGTAGATCTCCGGCGGGTATTCCTTCGTGATCATCTCGACGCGCATGTCTAGACGGTAGTGACTCAGTTGTCCAGATGCTAGTTAGCCGAGCCGAATCGCATCTATGGTTGGTGCATGTCCGCACCAAAGAAGATCTTCGGCATCATCCTCGCCGGCGGCGAGGGAAAGCGTCTCATGCCCCTCACGGCCGATCGGGCCAAACCTGCAGTGCCTTTCGGCGGACAGTACCGATTGATCGATTTCGCGATCTCGAACCTCATCAACTCGGGTCTGCGCCAGATCGTCGTGCTCACGCAGTACAAGTCGCACAGTCTCGATCGCCACATCTCGCAGACGTGGCGCATGTCGGCTCTCCTCGACTCGTACGTGACCTCGGTGCCCGCGCAGCAGCGTCTCGGAAAGCGCTGGTTCTCGGGCTCGGCCGATGCGATCCTGCAGAGCCTGAACCTCATCAACGACGAGAAGCCCGACATCGTCGTCGTGATCGGCGCCGACCACGTCTACCGCATGGACTTCCGACAGATGCTCGACGCCCACATCGAGTCCGGCGCGAAGGCCACCGTCGCGGGCATCCGCCAACCGCTCGCCATGGCGTCCCAGTTCGGGGTCATCGACGCCGACACCGAGTCCGGCCGCATCAAGCAGTTCCTCGAGAAGCCGACCGACATCGCCGGCCTCGAGGACTCGCCCCACGAAGTGCTCGCCTCGATGGGCAACTACATCTTCGACGCGGATGCGCTGATCGCCGCGGTCGAGGCAGACGGCGAGTCGCCGACCTCCGGGCATGACATGGGCGGCGACATCGTGCCGTATTTCGTCGATCGGGGCGAGGCCGGCTACTACGACATGAAGCGGAACGATGTCCCGGGCTCATCGCCGCGCGACCGCTCGTACTGGCGCGACGTGGGTACGATCGACTCCTTCTTCGACGCGCACATGGACCTGATCTCCACGCTTCCGATCTTCAACCTCTACAACATGGAGTGGCCGATCCATTCGCAGGCCGTGAACTCGCCGCCCGCGAAGTTCGTGCGCGACTCCGTCGGGCGCATCGGCAATGCGATCGACTCGATCGTGTCGCTCGGATCCGTGCTCTCGGGCACTCATCTGGAGCGCAGCGTCGTGGGTCCGTGGACACTCGCCGGAGGAGGATCCACCATCACCGACTCCGTCGTCTTCGACGGTGTGCGGGTGGGAGCGGGATCGAGAGTCCATCGAGCCATCCTCGACAAGAACGTAGTCCTGGCGGACGGTGCGACCGTCGGCGTCGACCGCGAGCGAGATCTGGCTCGCGGGTTCACCGTGACCGAGTCGGGCATCACCGTGGTGGGCAAGGGCCTGTTCATCGAGAGGTGACGGTGTCGCCGCGATACGCGGCTGCACAGCGGGCCGTTCTGCTGTCGATAGGCTCGAAGGCGTGACTGCCGCGCGTTTCCTCGTCGTCCTCGATGCCGATTCCACCCTCATCCGCAACGAGGTGATCGAACTGATCGCCGATGAGGTCGGGCGGGGCCCCGAGGTGCAGGCGGCCACGGAAGCCGCGATGCGCGGCGAGATCGACTTCGCCACCAGCCTGCGCTCCCGCGTCGCTGCGCTCGAAGGCGTACCGGTGTCGGGGTTCGCGCGCGTGCTGGCGCGCATAGAACCGACCCCTGGGGTGCGCGAGCTCACTGCGGCCGTCCATGAGCGCGGCGGTGTCGTGGGAGTCGTGTCCGGAGGGTTTCACGAGATCCTCGACGACGTCGCCCCCGGGCTCGGCGTCGACCGGTGGCGCGCCAACCGCCTCGAGATCGTGGACGGCGCCCTGGCCGGCCGCGTCGATGGCGAGATCGTGGATGCCGCCGTGAAAGCCGCCTCACTGCAGCAATGGGCCGACGAGCTCGGGGTCCCCCGTCACGCCACCATCGCGATCGGAGACGGAGCCAACGACCTGCAGATGATGGCCGTCGCCGGTCTCGGACTGGCGTTCAATGCGAAGCCTGCCGTACGCGCGGCGGCGAGTCTCGTGATCGGCCCGCAGGACCTCTCCGAGGTCATCGCGCTGCTGCCCTAGCGGATGTCCGAGGCCCCGTCTAGCGTCGAGGCATGGACATCATCCTCATCCCCGGTCTCTGGCTCGACGCGTCCAGTTGGAGCGAGGTGACCGCCGACCTCGAACGCGCGGGGCACTCGGTGCATCCCCTGACGATGCCCGGCGTCGGTCTCCCCGCCGCCGCTTCCTCCGACATCGGAATCGCCGAGTGGGTCGATGCCGCCGTGGCCGCGGTCGACGACATCGGGGCACCCGTGGCCGTCGTCGGTCACAGCGGCGGCGGCAACGTCGCCTGGGGCGTCGCCGACGCACGGCCCGACCTCGTCTCGCGGGTCGTCTTCGTCGACACGGTGCCGCCGCCCTCCGGGTTCGGCATCAGCGAATTCGAGGTCGTCGACGGCGTCGTCCCGTTCCCGGGGTGGGACTACTTCCCCGCCGAAGACGTCGACGACCTCGACGACTCGACCCGCGCCCGCACCGCTCCGCTCGCTCGGAGCGTTCCCGCGCGGGTGCCCACCGATCCGATCGAGCTGCGCTCGGAGCAGCGCCACGGGGTCCCCGTGACACTGCTGATGGGCGCGATGGATCAGGAGACTCTCGAGTCGGAGCTCGAGCAGTGGGGCCCGTACGCGGACGAATTCCGAGCGATCGGCGACGCCGAGGTCATCCGCATCGGCTCAGGACACTGGCCGCAGTTCTCGGTTCCGGGCCGCTTGGCCGAGCTCATCGACGCGGCGGTCTCCCGTCGGTGACGACAGGGCGTCGGCCTCGGCTCAGTGCCCCATCCCGAGGCCGCCGTCGACGGGGATGACCGCGCCCGAGATGTAGCCGGCGTCGTCGCCCGCGAGCCAGGTGACCACGCCCGCGACCTCGTCAGGAGTGGCGAAGCGTCCGGCGGGAATGTTCGCCTTGTACTGCTTCTGAGTCTCCTCGGGCAGCTCTGCTGTCATGTCGGTCTCGATGAAGCCCGGCGCGACGACGTTCGCGGTGATGCCGCGTCCGCCGAGTTCGCGGGTCAGCGATCGCGCGAAGCCCACCAGTGCGCTCTTCGATGCAGAGTAGTTCACCTGCCCCGCCGAGCCGTACAGGCCCACGACGCTCGAGATGAGGATGACGCGTCCGAAACGAGCCCGCAGCATGCCCTTGGACGCGCGCTTGACGACACGGAACGTTCCGCCGAGGTTGGTGGCGACGACGCTGTCGAAATCGTCCTCGCTCATGCGAAGGAGGAGAGTGTCCTTGGTGATCCCCGCGTTGGCGACCACGATCTCCACCGGCCCGAGCTGCTGCTCGACCTCGGTGAATGCCGCGTCGAGAGCCGCGGCGTCCGTGACGTCCGCGCGGACCGTCAACGTGCCGTCGGGGCCTTCCCCGCTCCGCGCCGTCACTGCGACGCGGTATCCGTCACGGACGAATCGCTCTGCGATGGCGCGGCCGATGCCGCGGTTGCCGCCGGTGACGAGGACGACGCGAGAACTCATTTCCACTCCTGATCTGGCCGCTGGGGTCGGGGCCTGGTCGTCCTCGATCCTACCGAGGATGCCGCCGTCCGACCGGCGTCGTTTGACAGACGGACGCCGCGACTGGAACGCTGAACCCGACGAAAGGCGCCACCGTGAGCGACAACAGCATCCCCACCCCTTCGGGCGGACCGCAGCCGACTCCCCCGCCGCCCGCAGCGCCGGCACCACCCGCACAGCCTTACCAGGCAGCTTCTCCGGCGGCGCAGCCGCCGTCGTACCCGACTGCCCCTCCGGCGTCGCCCACCCAGGCGTACCCGGGCGCCGCTCCTTCCTTCGCGCCGAGCCAACCTGTCCACGACGGCGGATCGATGCACCCCTACGGCTCAGCGCCTGCAGCGTCGCCCTACCCGACGTCCGCTCCCGGCCAACCCGCCACCGGATACCCGAACTACGCGGCACCGAACTACACGGCACCGAACTATCCCGCACCTCGCCCGGCGAGCGGACTCGCGGTCACGTCGCTGATCTGCGGAATCGCCGGAGTCGTGCTCTTCTGGGCCGTGGTGCCTCTGCTCGCCTCGATCGTCGCCGTGATCACCGGCCACATGGCGCTCCGGCAGACGAAGGCGAACCCCTCGATCGGCGGACGCGGCATGGCCTTCGCCGGCCTCATCATGGGGTACATCATGGTCGCGGTGCTCGTAATCGGCATCGTCATGACGGTCATCGGGTTCCTGTTCTTCGGCGCCTTCACTCTGCCCTTCCTCTTCTCGACCTGAGCGGCAGACGGGCGCGCCGTGGTGCCCGCACCGGCGTAGGCTGGACTCATCGTGAAGAGCAAGCCACTGGTCCCTGCTGTCACCTCGCTTCCGCAGTCGCCGAAAGACGAGGCGGACCACCGCGTGCGCCGATACGCGCTCACGATGACGATCCGCATCGTCTGCTTCGCGCTCATGATGTTCGTGCAGCCCTACGGCTGGTACACATGGGTCTTCGCGCTCGCGGCCGCGCTCCTTCCCTACATCGCGGTGGTGTTCGCGAACGCAGGAAGCGACAGCACCGAGACGACGGCGGAATCTCCCGTGCAGCAGCTGGAGGCACCTGCCCCGGCCCCGACGCTTCCGGTCGAACAGGATCCGCCGCCTCACGTCATCACCATCCACGAAAGCCGCCAGGATCGCGAGTGAGTGGACTGGAGTGCTCGCGTGCCGGATGCCGGAGCGCGGCGACCACGCAGGTGGTGTGGCGCAATCCGCGTATCCATGCCGCCGACCGTGAGAAGATCTGGCTCGCGTGCGACGAGCATGTCGCGTTCCTCCACGACTATCTGGCTGCCAGAGACTTCCCCGTGACAGTGAGAGATGGTATGCCCTCGTGAGTGCCCGGATGGGTCGATGGACCGTGTACGTGCTGATCGCGATCGGCTTCGCGGTCGGGTGCGCCTTCCTGTCGAATTGGCAGTTCGAGCGCAACGAGACGAGATCCGAGCAGATCGCTCTCGTCGAGAAGAACTATGACGCGGATCCCGTCCCGCTCTCCGACCTCATCGGCGCCGACGGAGCCCTCGAGCCCGGCGACGTCTGGCATCCTGTCGTTCTGAACGGCGAGTACATCGCCGATGACCAGCTCCTCGTGCGCAATCGGCCCCATGGCGGCACGAGTGCGTTCGAGGTTCTGGTGCCGTTCCGCGATGTCGACGGACGTGTGTTCATCGTCGACCGCGGATGGGTGCCGCCCGGCGACGGTGATTCCCCGGATGCCGTTCCTGCGCCTCCGAGCGGAGAAATCGAGGTCATCGTGCGTCTGCGTCCCGGAGAGCAGCTGCCGGCCTCGGGACGCGGCGCTCCCGAGGGCCAGGTGCCGACGATCAACCTCCCCTCGATCGCCGAGCTGGTCGACGGAGACGTGATCACGAGCGCGTACGGGCAGATCGTGAGCGAGGAACCGGCGGGCGAAGGCACCCTGGGCCGCTTCGACTCCCCCACCGACGACCCCGGCCCGCATCTGTCGTATGCGATCCAGTGGATCCTGTTCGCGCTGATGGGCTTCGTGTTCATCGGCTACATCATCCGCACCGAGATCGTGAAGCACCGCGAAGAGGTGGAGGGGATGCCGGCACCCGTCAAGAAGTCCCGGCGCCGTGACAGCGATGCCGACGTCGAGGACGAGCTCCTCGACGCTCGCTGAGGCGCGTCAGCCCCAGGCCCGCACGTCCACGACGAGGGCGGTCTTGGGGTAGCGGCCCGAGGGCGTCCCGATCTCGAAGAGATCGATCAGGAGCATCAGCGGATAGTCGGGCGACTGCGGGATCCGCCGCAGCACCCTCCCCTCGCAGCCGATCACCGTCTCGCCGTCACCCCAGACGACTGTCCAGGTGTGCTGCTCACTCGCGTCGAACGGGAGCACCACCTCGGCCATGTCGGTCTGCAGACGCGGATCACCGTGCGCCTTGATGCCGGTCCGCGCTCGAGTCGTATTCGAGACCGCATCCGCGTCGATCTCGAAGATGCAGATCTCGCCGGCATCCCTCTCCGAGAGGTGTTCGATCCCGACGAGCCAGGCGGCGAGCATGCATCCTTCGTCGGCGCTCGCGGCGACGGTCACATCGATGCGTCCGCGGGCGGGAGCGAACAGCAAGTGCAGAGGCGTCTCCGTTCGCACCTCCAGACCGTCCGGACGATGTCGGTGCGTGCCGCGCGCCGACCCGACGGATCCGGAGAACACCGCGGTCTGCACATTCGACACACGGAGCGGGGCATCCTCCTTCCGCCAATCGAGCTGATCGCTGTCGATACGCAGGCGCAGCACCGAGTCGACGATCTCATATCGCGCCGCCGACCTCTCGGGAACCGTCCAATGCGGGAGGTAGTGGGCGACCCATTTCTCGTCGTCGAGCCCCGCCGAGAAGTCGTCAGCGAAGCTCGGGACCCCTGACGGCGGAGGCGGGAGAACCTCGCTCATCGTTCAGTCGGACCAGGGCAGCGGCCGGTCAGGCAGGCGCGCGCTGTCATCGGGAAGATGCGGCAGCTCCTGGCCTCCGGCCCGGATGCACAGCCAGCGGAGCTCCCCCGCACTGCCAGGGTGAGACCGCCAGGTGCGGGCGACCCCCTGACCGACTCGGATCACGGTGCCGGGGCCGACCTCGACGATCTCGTCGTCGAGACCCATCTGCCCGCGCCCCTCGAGGAAGACGTAGAGCTCCTCGATGCGTGAATGAACGTGCCAGTACCCCGCCTCCTCACCCGGAGCGAGGGCGTTCGCGGTGAGTCCGATGAACTGCATCGTCAGCTCGTGGTCGACGACGCGGCGCCCGTCGCGGGAGCGCGCGGCATCGAAGCCGCCGTGGTGCTCACGCCACTCGTCCAGCGCACCGATCTCGATGACCTGGAAGTCGCTCATGCGCGAGCCTCCTCCTCGATGCGGTCAGCGGCGCGACCGGAGAGCGCCCGGCTCCAGCCATCCGCGGATGCCTCGTACACGAGACGGGTGTGGTTCCGATCGGTCTCCCCCTGCCAGAACTCGATGCGGCTCGGGACGATGCGCCAGAGCACCCAGTCCCCGTCGGCGATGCCGGCCTGTGCTGCCGCCGAGCGAGCGGCGAGGTCGGCAGCGCTCTCCTCCGGCGTCGCCTCCTCCACGCGGCCGCGCACGCGGACTGCACGGACCTGCGGCTGCCACCAGAAGTTCAGAGCCGCGGCCGGCACTGCGCCGAGCTGCGCACCCTTACGGGACGACCGCGTGCTCGCGAAGGCCCACCCTCGTTCGTCGATCCGCTTCAGGATGAGCGTGCGCGCATCGGGGATCCCGTCCTCGTCGACCGTCGCCAGCGTCACCGTGTGCGGTTCCGCCACCCCGGCTGCGGCGGCGGCGCGCAACCACTCGGCGAACAGGACCGCCGGGTCATCCGGCAGGTCGCGGATGTCCCAGTCCGGCGCGACGCCGGTGAGAGCGTGGCGTCCTCTCAGCCAGTCGTTGAGCGGATCGAGGGCGAGGTCGGAGTCGTCATGGGTCACCCTGTCGACTATGCCACTCCCGTCGGACGTGGCCCACCCCGGACGCGTTACGCGAGCTCGATGAGGTCCTGGTACTCCTGGCTCCAGAGGTCCTCGACACCGTCGGGAAGGATCAGCACGCGCTCCGGGTTGAGCGACTGCACCGCACCGGGGTCGTGCGAGACGAGGACCACTGCACCCTCGTAGTGCGCGAGAGCGCCGAGGATCTCCTCGCGAGACGCGGGATCGAGGTTGTTGGTGGGCTCATCGAGCAGCAGCAGGTTGGCCGAGGAGACCACGAGGGTCGCCAGCGAGAGACGCGTCTTCTCGCCGCCCGAGAGAACCCCGGCGGGCTTGAGCACATCGTCGCCGGTGAAGAGGAAGGATCCGAGCACCTTGCGCGCTTCCATCTCCGTGATGTGCGGAGCGGCCGAGACCATGTTCTCGAGCACCGAGCGGTTCACGTCGAGGTTCTCGTGCTCCTGCGCGTAGTAACCGACCTTGAGTCCGTGGCCCGGCTCGAGCTGACCCGTGTCCGGCTCGTCGACTCCGGCGAGCATCCTCAGCAGCGTGGTCTTGCCCGCACCGTTGAGGCCGAGCACGACGACCTTCGATCCGCGGTCGATCGCGAGGTCGACATCCGTGAAGATCTCGAGCGATCCGTACGACTTCGACAGCCCCGTCGCCATCATCGGGGTCTTGCCGCAGGCGGCGGGCTTGGGGAAGCGGAGCTTCGCCACCCGGTCTTCCTGGCGGACCTCGTCGAGACCCGCGAGGAGCTTCTCGGCACGCGCGATCATCTGGTGAGCGGCAGCGGCCTTCGACGCCTTCGCACCGAAGCGGGCCGCCTGCTGCTGCAGCGTGGTGGCCTTCTTCTCGGCGTTGGCTCGCTCCTTCTTGCGGCGCTCCTCGTCGGCCACCCGCTGGCGCAGGTAGTTCTTCCAGTTCATGTTGTAGGTGTCGATGATCTGGCGGTTCGCGTCGAGGTAGAAGACGCGGTTGACGGTCTCGCCGACGAGCTCGACGTCGTGGCTGATCACGATCAGCCCGCCCTTGTAGTTCTTGAGGAACTCGCGCAGCCACACGACGCTGTCGGCGTCGAGGTGGTTGGTCGGCTCGTCGAGGATCATCGTCTCCGCATCCGAGAACAGGATGCGCGCGAGCTCGATGCGACGACGCTGTCCGCCCGAGAGCGTCGAGAGCGGCTGATCGAGGATGCGGTCGGGCAGCGAGAGGTTGTTGGCGATGGATGCCGCCTCGGCTTCTGCGGCGTATCCGCCCTGTGCCTCGAACTGCTCGGTGAGGCGCGCATAGCGCTTCATCGCCTTCTCGGCCACGGCGGGGTCTTCCGAGCCCATGGCCAGCGAGGCCTCGGTCATGCCGAGATTCAGCTGTCCGAGTCCGCGGGCATCGAGGATCCTCGTGCGCGCCAGATCCTCCGGGTTGCCCGAACGGGGATCCTGGGGCAGGTAGCCGAGCTCTCCGGAGCGCGTCACCGTGCCCCCAGAGGGAAGGACGTCGCCGGCGAGCACCTTGGTGAGCGTGGTCTTGCCTGCACCGTTGCGGCCGACGAGACCGATCTTGTCTCCGTCGCTCACACGGAACGACACGTTCTCCATCAGGAGGCGTGCGCCCACGCGGATCTCGAGTTCGTGCACGGCAAGCACAGGTGGGATGTCCGTTCTTTCAAGGGGGTTCAGGCCGAGGGGCCAAACTCCCAGTATAGATCGCTCGGCTGGGTGTTCAGTCGACGTACGGATCGTGGTGCAGTCGTCGGCCTGTGCACAGATCTACCTCTGCGGGTGGATGCGATCGATACCTCAGGGTGATGCCCTGCGTGCCCTCCGCTTTCTAGCCTGCTGAGGTGGACGTCATCAACGAGCTCATCCTGCAGACCGTCGCCTCCCCCTGGCTGTATGCCGTGCTGCTCGCGGTGACGATCATCGACGGCTTCTTCCCGCCTGTTCCGAGTGAGACCGTGCTCGTGGCGGCAGCCGCCGTGCTGGCATCCTCAGGAGAGCCATGGGCGCTGATCCCGCTCGGGCTCGTCGCCGCCGTCGGCGCGACCATCGGCGACAACATCGCATTCGTGCTCGGTCGTCGACTCGGCACGACCCGCTGGGCGTGGATGCGTCGACCGCGGATCGCCTCGGCCTTCGCCCACGCGGAACGCGCCCTCGACCAGCGCAGTGCGGCTCTGATCCTCGGCGCTCGATACATCCCTGTCGGCCGTGTCGCTGTGAACATGTCGGCGGGCGCGCTGCAATTCCCCTGGAGGCGTTTCCTTCCCCTGAGCGTCGTGGCCGGTCTCAGCTGGAGCGCGCTGAGCCTGGCGATCGGGCTGCTCGCCGGATCATGGATCGAAGATCAGCCCCTCGCCAGCGCCGGGATCGGTATCGGGGTCGCTCTCATCATCGGACTGGTCATCGACCGCGTCACCGCTGCCCGGCGTCGACGCGCCCCCATCTCGCAACTGGCAGGATGACACTCATGGCACGTCGCCTGCCCCGCACACCCCGCACACCGCGGACTCCCCGCATCAGTCGTCGAACGGCCGCGCTCGCCGCGCTCACCGTGGCGAGCCTGGCGCTCTTCGCGGTGCTCGTGTCGCTGCAGACCGTGCTGTACGGCACCGCGTTGCCGCTGACGTTCATCCTCGGCGCCGCACTCTGCTCGGCACCGCTGCTCTCCCTGCGGTATCCGCGGTGGGCGATCGCGATGTTCTGCTCTGCGGCGTTCGCGCTCCCGCTGCTGGTCGTGCCCGATCAGGCGACCGAGGCGCCGTGGCCGTGGTCGGTGCCCGCGCTCGTCACCTTCGTCCTCTTCGTGGGCGTCGTGACCTTCGTCCACGGCGCGCGCCTGGGCGTCGTCCCGCTCGGCGTCGGCGCGCTGCTCTCCCTCACGGCCCCGCTGCTGCGCCCCGAGATCGTCGCCACTCCGGCGACGGCAGGCAGCGCCACGGCAGATCTCATCGTGACCACGTCTGTGGCCGCAGCCGTGTTCCTGGTCGCCATACTGGTCGCAGGACGCGTGAGGGTATCTGCCGAGCTCACGAAGGAACGGGAGCATTCAGCCCTCGAAGAGTCCCGCCGCGCGCTCGTCGAGGAGCGCACCCGTATCGCTCGCGAACTGCACGACGTCATCGCCCACAGCATGTCGGTCATCCAGGTGCAGGCGTCCACTGCTCGATACCGACTGCCCGAGATCGGCGACGCGGCGACGTCGGAGTTCGAGAGCATCGCGGCCACAGCGCGGGGATCGCTCACCGAGATGCGGCGGATGCTGGGCGTGCTGCGCACCGAGGACCAGGCGGCCGAGCTGGCGCCGCAGCAGAGCATCGACGACATCCCGGCCCTCGTCGACACGATCCGGCGCGCCGGCGTGACGGTGGGGCTCGAGATGACGGGCGCGTTCACCGACGCCCCGCAGGCCGTGCAGATCGCCGCCTTCCGCATCGCGCAGGAGGCGCTCAGCAACGCGGTACGGCACGCGTCCGGCGCCGCCGTCACGGTGCGCCTGCAGGCGCATCTCCACGCCATCGGCATCCGCGTCAGCAACGGCCGCGCCACCACCCCACCGGCTCACCCCAGCGGAGGCTATGGACTTCGCGGCATGCGTGAGCGCGTCGAACTGCTCGGCGGGTCCTTCACCGCCGGCCCCACCGCCGAGGGCGGGTGGGAGGTCATCGCCTCCCTCCCGCTGCACGAGCGTCCATCGAGCGAGACCACCGCTCCGATCACCCAGGAGAACCCGTGACGATCAGCGTCCTCATCGCCGACGACCAGGCGATGGTGCGCGCCGGATTCGCCGCTCTGCTCGATGCGCACGAGGGCATCCGTGTCGCGGGTCAGGCGGCCGACGGAGCCGAAGCCATCACCCTCGCTGCCCGCCTCGATCCGGACGTCATCCTGATGGACGTGCGGATGCCGCAGGTCGACGGCATCGAGGCCACTCGGCGCATCCTCGGACCCGCCTACCCTGCGGCTCATGTGCCGAGGATCCTCATGCTCACGACCTTCGACATCGACGACTACGTCTACGACGCGCTCGAGGCCGGCGCGAGCGGATTCCTGTTGAAGGACGCTCTTCCCGAGGAGCTCGTGCACGCCGTGCGCGTCGTCGCCGGCGGCGATGCCCTGCTCGCCCCCAGTGTGACGCGGCGCATGATCGAGCAGTTCGCCGGACGTCGGCCCCGCACTGCGAAGGCGGCGACCTCGCTCGCGGACCTGACCGATCGGGAGCGGGAGGTGCTGGTGCTCATCGGTCGCGGACGGTCGAACAGCGAGATCGCGTCCGACCTCTTCATCGCCGAGCAGACCGTGAAGACGCATGTCGGCAAGGTGCTCGCCAAGCTCCGACTCCGCGACCGCGTGCACGCCGTGATCCTCGCCTACGACACGGGTCTCGTCGAGCCCTCCTGAGCCGCTGCTCCGGGTCACACCGCAGTAGGGGTGCGAACCAGCCCGGAGGGTGATCCCCCGACCGGCACCGCGTCCATACGCTCCTCGGACACCCATCCGAGGAGGACTCCATGGCCATCGTCGAAGCGCCGCCCCGCATCGCTCCCCGCCCCCCGCTGCCGGCCGGTCGTGATGCCGCGATCGACCTGCTGCGAGCGATCTGCGTCGCAGGAGTCGTGCTGCTTCACGCCATCATGGTGGGCGTCACGATCGCCGACGGCAGCCCGGTCTTCGCGAACGCGAGCGAGGGCACCTCGTGGATCATCCCCGTGAGCTGGGTCCTCCAGGTCATGCCGCTGTTCTTCATCATCGGAGGCTTCGCCGGTCACATCGCCTTCCGGCGGTCGCAGGCGCGCGGCGGCACCGCATCCGACTTCATCGCAGCCCGCGTGCATCGCCTGCTCCGGCCCGCACTGTTCGCCATCGCCGTCGTCGGCGTCGCGCTCGCCGCTCTTCGCGTCGCAGGTGTTCCCGCCGAGATCATCGCCACCGCCGGCTTCCGCTACAGCCAGCCGCTGTGGTTCCTCGGAGTCTTCCTGGGCTGCCAGGCGCTCCTCCCGGCACTCTCGAGAGCCCACGCGCGCAGGCCCCTGATCACCGTCGCAGCCCTCGTGTGGGCATCGGTCTGCGTCGATGTGGCCCGGGCGAGCACCGGGGTCGAGGGACTGGGGTTCCTGAATCTCGCCTTCGTGTGGCTCGCACTCCAGCAGATCGGGTTCTTCCTCGCCGACGGCACGATCGACCGGCTGCCTCGAGCGACGCGGGCCCTGGTGGGAGCAGCGGCTCTGACCGCCCTCATCGCAGCGTTCGCGACCGGGATCTACTCCCCCGACCTCATCGCGAACATCAATCCCCCGACCGCCGCGCTGCTGCTCGTCGGCGTCGTGCACCTGAGCGCCGTCTCGCTTCTGCGCGATCGCATCGACGCGCTCAGCCACCGGCCGGTCCCCGCCGCGTTCGGCGCCTTCGTCAATCGCCGCACCATGACGATCTACCTGTGGCACATGCCGGTACTGCTCGCCATGGCGGGGATCTCGGCCGTCGCCTCACTCGTCAGCGGAATCGCGCTGCCGGATCCGAGTTCCGTCTCCTGGTGGGTGTCGCGTCCGATCTGGCTCGCCGTCGCCCTGACTCTGACAGCGGCGATCGCGACCTCCCTCACCCGCATCGAGACGCAGCCGTCGCCGCGATCCGCTGACAGGACGCACCGGGTCGTGATCGCCGCCGTCCTGGGCATCGCCTCCGTCGTCCTGCTCCTCGTCGCGGGGACGACCGTGCTCACTGCCTCGGTCGCCGCCGGCGGGATGCTGCTGTCCCTGCGCATCGCCCGCCGATCACACGAGACCGCGAGCGGCGAGAGCGTCGCCGACGTCGTCCGCGTGGCGTAGTGTCCTGACCATGAGCGGCACCGCGCCTCGCACGCCGCGACGGATGCCGCGTGCGAGGTGGGCCTCGGTGACCGCATGGGCGAAGCCTGCGACCACCGGAATCATCGTGAGGGTCAGTGAGATCGTCATCGCGACGGCATCCGCATCGATGCCCAGTCGGCGCAGCGGTCTCAGCATCCGATGCAGCACCGCGAGCAGATCGCCCATCCGGGTGGTGATCGTGAGAAGCGACGCCAGCAGCAGCAGTGATGCCACCCTGGCCGTGCTGACCCATGCCGTGAGCGGTGAGGCGAAGATCCACAGTGCGGCCCCGAGAACCAGTACGAGCCACCGCAGCCGCCACGCCTCGACGAGCAGGGTCGTCACCGGAAGGCCGGCGGCGAGATAGAGCAGGCAGACGACGAGAAGCGCGGCTGTGACGCTCCATCGATCGTGCGGATAGCCGGACGAGACGAGCGCGAGCACGGCGAAGACGGCGAGCTTGGGGCCCGCCGGCATCCGGTGGACGATACTCGCCCCCGGCCGATAGGACTGGATCACGCGGCCAGCTCGCGATACTCGGCGACCACGTCCGGCGGGGCGCCCGACGCGATGATCGAGCCCGCCTCGAAGAGGACCGCGTGGTCGCACCTCGCTGCGAGCTCGAGGTCGTGGGTGACGATGACGACCTGGGCGGGAAGCGCCAGCAGCAGATCCGAGATCCGTCGGGAGTTGCGCAGGTCCAGCAGGGTCGTCGGCTCGTCGGCGACGATCAGCTGCGGTTCGGTGATCAGGACAGACGCGAGAGCCAGCATCTGCTTCTGACCGCCGGACAGCTCCGACGCCGGCACGTCCGCCCGATCGGTCAAGCCGTGCTCGGCGAGTGCCGCGGCCACGCGTCTGTCGACGTCCGCACGAGAGGATCCGCGAAGCGACAGCGCGAGGTCCTCGGCTGGCGTCGGCATGAGGATCTGCGCCTGCGGATCGGTGAAGACGAAACCCACGCGCCGCCGCAGAGCCTTCACATCCCGACGAGAATCGAGACCGTGCACCGTGACGCGCCCTGCATCCGGGAGCACGAGGCCGTTCAGCAGACGCGCGAAAGTCGACTTTCCTGAACCGTTCGCGCCGATGACCGCGATCCTCGCCGTCGTGAGCTCGATGCTCACATCGCGCAGGATCGGCTGCCCCTCCCGCTCGACGGTGACATCGTCGACCGAGATCGATCCGGTCGTGGTCTCAGACCGCACGGACGGATGCCGGCACGGATGAGGCACTCGTGCCGAAAGCTCGAGGGTACGCGCGCCGTAGCGCGAGGACCAGCGCTGTGGCCGCTGCCGCCTTGAGCAGATCGCCGGGGAGGAAGACGAGACTCGCCAGTGCGGTGGGTCCCAGGTCGAGCCCGAGTACGAGCGCGGTGACGGGCACCCCGCAGACGTACACGACCACGATGCCGCCGACGACGACCCCGAGGGCGATCCGCCACCAGCTGGGCCGACCGCTGCGCACGATCAGTCCGATGACGATGACGCCCAGGAGCCACCCGAGCAGGTAGCCGGCTGTCGGACCGACGAAGACGCCGAGACCGCCACGGCCACCGGCGAGGACGGGGAGCCCGACCGCTGCCAGCACCAGCACGAGGAGCACCGAGAGCGGGGCCGACCGCGGGCCGAGTACAGCGCCGGCGAGCATCACCCCCAGGGTCTGCGCGGTGATGGGCACCCCGCCGGGGATCGGGATCGTCACCAGTCCGAGGACGATGATGAGCGCGGCGAAGATCGCCACCCTCGCGAGTTCGCGACCGAGGTCGTCTGCGTGCCGAGCCATCATCCATCACCTTCCTGAACACCGTTCACTTGAACGGTGTTCACTATACTGACGGGATGACCCCGGAGCACAACTCGACCCGTCACGACCGCGACGGCGTCGCGCGCGCTGCACTCGCGCTCCTCGACGAGGTCGGCCTCGCCGACCTCTCGATGCGGCGGATCGCCGGCAGGCTCGATGTGCAGCCGAGTGCTCTCTATTGGCACTTCTCGAGCAAGCAGGAGCTGCTGGCGGAGTTGGCCGATCGCATCACCGCGGGCATCCCGCGCGACGATGCGGACGTGTTGACCACCGCCCGCAGCATCCGCGACGCGCTCTTCACCTATCGCGACGGGGCCGAACTCGTGCTCAGCACGTATGCCCTGCGTCTCGGCTCGTCGTATGCGCACACCGCACTGGAAGCCGCGCTGACGCGCCACGGCCGGTCGGACGCACCGGAGCGAGCAGCCGCACTCCTGCACTTCGTGCTCGGCCATGCGACTCTCGTTCAGCAGCGGATGCACGCCGACAGCCACGGAGCAGCGCTCGACGACCACACGATCGACGTCACAGCGGGACTCGACCGCATCTTCGACCTCGGTGTGGCCGCGCTCGCCGGAGAGTCATCCGGCGCCGACCTCACCGCTCGGGCGACTCCGCGTCCGTCAGCTCCGCGGCGTGACCCAGCCTGAGTCCTGGCACGAACGCCAGGAGCACCAGACCGAGACAGAACGCGAAGACGACGCCGAAGGCGCTCGCACCACCGCCGAGGCTGGCGACGGCGAGACCTGCGAGAGCGATGACGACCGCGGCGCCCGTGGAGTCCGAGATCGACAGAGCTGACGAGTTGAAGCCCTGGTTGCCGGCATCCGAGTACGCGAGCGTGAGCACGGTGAGGCGGGGATAGAGCAGCCCCATGCCGCCGCCGGCGAAGGCCCATCCCACCACCACGAAGAGCGGCGAGAACCCCCAGAGCGCTGCGAGGAGCACGAACACCAGCGCACAGACCAGCAGAGAGAGACTGATGACGGTGATCCTCGTGTTGCCGAGGCGTTCACCGAACCTCCCCTGCAGCGCGGACGCGCCGGCCCAGGCGAAGGCGGCGAACATCAAGGCGATGCCCGCCCACGTCGCCGTGAACCCGAACCTCTCCATGAGCAGGTACGGGATGTACGCTTCCGCGGCGAAGAACGCGCCGGCGACGACGCCCCGCATGAGTACTACGCTCGGCAGGCCCCGGCCGGCGCGCAGAGTGTGTCGAGGCAGCAGCGGCAGCACGGCCACGGCGATGACGGCCACCGAGCCCAGTGCGACCGACCATCCGATCTGCGCGGTCATCTCGGCCGTGAAGCCGATCAGCACGGCGAACACCGCGACGACGACGGCGAGCATCAGACGAGTCACGAGAGCTCGACGGTCCTGTGGTTCGCCATGCCCGAGGTCGACGCCGCGCAACCGGATCGCGATCATGAGAAAGGCGGCCGTCGTCAGCACGGCCACCCCGAGGAATGCCCACCGCCAGTCGAGGTACTCGGCGACGGCACCCGCGAGGAACGGGCCGATCATCGACGGCACCACCCAGGCCGCGGCGAACGCCGCGAAGACCCTTCCGTGCAGGTGGGGCGGATACAGGCGGGCCACCACGACGTACAGGGCCACCGTCTGTCCGCCCGCACCGAGCCCCTGCACCAGGCGGCCGATGAGGAACTGATCCATCGTCACCGCGAACCCCGACAGCAGAAGGCCGGCGATGAACAGCGACACGGCGGCGTACAGCGCACCCCGGGGCCCGCGCGCGTCCGACCAGGCACCCGCGGCGACCATCCCGATCACGCTCGTCGCCAGTGTCCCCGCGAAGGCCACCGCATACAGCGCCTGGCCGTCGAGCGCCTCGCTGACGATCGGCATGACGGTCGTCACCGCCAGAGCCTCGATCGCCGCCAGGAAGATCAACGCGACCGCGCCGGCGGTGACCCAGAGGCGTTCTCGGTCCCAGATCGACGATGTCGCGCGATCGACCGTCATCGATCCACGAGCGTCGCGATGCGCTCGATGGCCTCGGTGATGATCTCCGGACTCGTCCCGAAGTTCAGCCGCACGAATCCCCTGCCCTGCTCGCCGAAGGCGGGGCCGAAGTGCAGGGCCACCTTCGCCTCCTTGAGGATCCGACGCGCGGGGTTGTCGCCCCATCCGAGAGCCGAGAGATCGATCCAGGCGAGGTAGCCGGCATCGGGCATCCGGTAGCGGGCACCGGGGAGCTTCGATGCGAGCAGGTCCTCGAGGAGTACGCGGTTCGCGTCGAGTGTCGCGAGCAGCCCGTCCAGCCACTCATCGCTCTCCTCCGAGAAGGCGGCAACAGCCGCGAGCAGACCGAACTGACCGGTGCGCCACTCGACCTCGATCGGCAACCCGCGCACGACCGCGCTCGTCGATTCGGAAGCGGTCACCATGAGGGCGCACTTGAGGCCGGCCAGATTGAAAGCCTTGCTCGCGCTGACGACCGCATACCCCACGCGCTCGGCGGCCTCGCCCGTGTCGAGGAACGGCGTGAAGCCGGTTTCCGGCTGGGCGAGCGGTGCGTGGATCTCGTCGGAGACCACCGCCGCGCCGAACTCGTCGGCGATCTCGGCCAGCGCCGCGAGCGCGTAGCGACTGTGGACGGTGCCCGTCGGGTTGTGAGGATTGCAGAGCAGGATCGCGGTCGCGCCGTCCTCGAACGCTGCACGGACGCCGTCGAGATCGAGTTCCCACCCCATCCCCGTGTCGATGAGAGGCACCCGTTCCACCTCGGCGCCGGCCTCGGACACCAGGTCGAAGAACGGCGGGTACACGGGAGGGGTGACGACCACGCGCTCTCCCGGCTGCGTCACGCGGCGGAGTATCTCGACGATGCCCATGCTCACATCGGCCGTGGTGCGCATCCGCGTCGGATCCGCCTCCCAGCCGAAGCGACGGCGTGCGAACGCCGCGTAGGTGTCGGGCAATGGTGTCCGCGAGGCGATGTACCCCGTGTCTCCGAGCTCGACGGCGCGACGCAACGCGTTCGAGACCTCCGGTGCGAGCGGGAAATCGGTCTCCGCGACGAAGAGCGGAAGCACGTCGGCGGGATACTCCCGCCACTTCTCGCTGCTACGTCGTCTGAGCTCCGCCAGAGGCAGAGCCGTGACTTCGAGCATTCTCAGATGGCGAAGCCGAGGGCGCGCATCATGTCGCGCCCGTCGTCTGTGATCTTCTCCGGACCCCACGGCGGCATCCACACCCAGTTGATGCGGAAGCGGTCGACGACGTTGTCCAGAGCCTGCGCGGTCTGGTCCTCGAGCACGTCCGTCAGGGGGCAGCCGGCGCTGGTCAGCGTCATGTGGATGACGAGAGCATCGTTCTCGTCATCCCAGGCGAGGTCGTAGATGAGGCCGAGGTCGACGACGTTGATCCCGAGTTCCGGGTCCATGACGTCTTTGAGCGCCTCGGTGACCTCGTCGTACTTCGCGTCCGTGAGGGTGGCTGTCATGCGAATCAGCCTACGCCTCGATGGGGGCTGCGGGGTCGAGGAAACGGTCGTATCCCTCTTCCTCGAGCCGGTCTGCGAGCTCAGGGCCGCCCTCTTCGACGATCTTGCCCGCGACGACCACATGCACGAAGTCCGGACGGATGTAGCGGAGGATACGGGTGTAGTGCGTGATCAGCAGCACGCCGAGTCCGGTCGACTCCTTGGCGCGATTGACGCCTTCCGAGACGATCTTCAGCGCGTCGACGTCGAGGCCCGAGTCGGTCTCGTCGAGAATCGCGAACTGCGGCTTGAGGACCTCGAGCTGCAGGATCTCGTGACGCTTCTTCTCGCCACCGGAGAAGCCTTCGTTGACGTTGCGCTGAGCGAACTTCGGGTCCATGCGGAGGTTCGCCATGGCCGCCTTGACGTCCTTGGTCCAGCCGCGGATCGCCGGAGCTTCGCCGTCGAGTGCCGTCTTGGCGGTGCGGAGGAAGTTCGTCACCGTCACGCCGGGGATCTCGACCGGGTACTGCATCGCGAGGAACAGGCCGGCGCGCGCGCGCTCGTCGACGCTCATCGCGAGCACATCCTGGCCGTCGAAGGTGATCGAGCCGGAGGTCACGGTGTACTTCGGGTGGCCGGCGATCGTGTACGCGAGCGTCGACTTGCCCGAGCCGTTGGGGCCCATGATCGCGTGCGTCTCACCGGTGTTCATGGTGAGGGTGATTCCGTTGAGGATCGGGGTGGTACCCGCCTCGGTCTCGACCGTCACGTGCAGGTCGCGGATTTCGAGAACAGACATTCAGACTTCCTTCGTCACAGTCGGGTCGATGAGCACGTCGTCGCCGTCGATCTCGACGACGTAGACCGGAACGGGCTCATAAGCAGGGAGGTTCTGGGGCTTGCCGGTGAGCAGCGAGAACGCGGAGCCGTGGGCCCAGCACTCCACCGTGTCACCTTCGACGAAGCCTTCGGCGAGAGAGATGTCGCCATGCGTGCAGGTGTCCCCGATGGCGTGGATCACGCCTTCGGAGTCCTTGATCACGGTGATCGGGACGCCGTTCGGCTCGACGCGGATCGGCATGTCCTGCTCGAGTTCCGCGACGCCGCACACGCGCTCGGCGCTCATGCGTTCACCTCGGCGAGCTCCGTCTCGATCGCGTCGAGCAGCTCGGTCTCCAGTGCCGGGATTCCCAGGCGCTGAACGATGTCGGTGAGGAATCCGAGCACGACGAGTCGGCGCGCTTCCTCTTCGCTGATGCCGCGGGCCTGCAGGTAGAACAGCTGCTCGTCATCGAAGCGCCCCGTGGCGCTGGCGTGGCCGGCGCCGAGGATGTCCCCGGTCTCGATCTCGAGGTTCGGGATCGAGTCGGCGCGTGCACCCTCGGTGAGCACCAGGTTACGGTTCGCCTCGTAGGAGTCGGTGCCCGTCGCGTCGGCGCCGATGAGCACGTCGCCGATCCAGACGCTGTGCGCTCCCTGCCCCTGGAGCGCACCCTTGTAGAGCACGTCGCCCTTGGTGTGCGGGCCCTTGTGGTGCAGGTAGACCTGGCTCTCGAGGTGCTGCCCGGCATCGGCGTAGGACAGTCCGTAGAGGTACCCCTCGGATCCGCCGCCGGCGAGCTCGACGCTCGGGTTCACGCGCACGACTCCGCCGCCGAAGCTGATCACGAAGTGCTTGAGCGTGGCATCCGCATCGACCCTGGCCTGATGCGCAGAGGTGTGCACGGCCTCGTCCTGCCACTGCTGCAGGCTGATGACAGTGAGCTTCGCGCCATCGCGGACGATGATCTCGACGTTCTGCGAGTACTGCGCGGCTCCGGTGTGCTGGAGCACGACGGTGGCCGAGCTGTGCTCGAGGGCCTCGATCACGATGTGGGCATCGGCGCGCAGTTCGGCGCCGAGGCCCTCGATCGAGACGAGGATCGGCTCAGCGACCTCTTCTTCGCGCGGGATGCGGATGTGCAGCGCCTCGGACGAGCCCTGCCAGGCGACGGCCGCCGTGATGTCCTCGGCCAGGAAGACCTCCCCGCGCGGGGCATCACCCGCGGCGAGCGGTGCCGCCACGTACTTCTCGCCGTCACCGAACGAGTAGCGCACGCCCTCGGTCAGACCTGCCACCTCGAAGAGGGCGGAGAGCTTGGCCACCGGAGTGTGCTTCCAGTTGACCTCGCGGCCGGTCGGCGAACCGAAGTCCGCGGGTTCGAAGGAGTGCGGACGCTCCGAGCGGGTCTGCACCGGGACGAATCCGGCATCCGAGACCTGAGCTGCGGGGTCGATGTGCGCGTTCGTGTGCTGCGCCTCGCTGGGCGCTGTCGTCGAGGCCGCCATTTAGCCGACCGATCCTTCCATGCCCATTTCGATGAGCTTGTTCAATTCCATCGCGTACTCCATGGGCAGTTCGCGCGCGATCGGCTCGATGAAGCCGCGCACGATCATCGCCATCGCCTCGTCCTCGGGCATGCCGCGGGACTGCAGGTAGAAGAGCTGCTCCTCGCTGACCTTCGAGACGGTGGCCTCGTGGCCCAGCTGCACGTCGTCGACCCGGATGTCGATGGCCGGGTATGTGTCGGAGCGCGATTTCGTGTCCACCAGCAGCGCGTCGCAGCGCACGGTGTTCGCGGAGTGGTGCGCGTTCGCGTCCACCCTCACCTCGCCGCGGTATCCCGCACGTCCACCGCCGCGGGCGATCGACTTGGAGACGATCGACGACTGCGTGTACGGAGCCATGTGGATCATCTTCGCGCCGGCATCCTGGTGCTGGCCGGGGCCCGCGAAGGCGACCGAGAGGGTCTCGCCCTTGGCGTGCTCGCCCATCAGGTAGATCGACGGGTACTTCATCGTCACCTTGGAGCCGATGTTGCCGTCGACCCACTCCATCGTCGCGCCCTCATGGGCGACGGCTCGCTTGGTGACGAGGTTGTAGACGTTGTTCGACCAGTTCTGGATCGTCGTGTACCGAACGCGGGCGTTCTTCTTCACGATGATCTCGACGACGGCCGAGTGCAGCGAGTCCGACTTGTAGATCGGAGCGGTGCAGCCCTCGATGTAGTGGACGTAGCTGTCCTCGTCGGCGATGATCAGGGTCCGCTCGAACTGGCCCATGTTCTCGGTGTTGATGCGGAAGTACGCCTGCAGCGGGATCTCGACGTGCACGCCCTTGGGGACGTAGACGAACGAACCTCCCGACCACACGGCCGTGTTGAGCGCGGCGAACTTGTTGTCGCCGGCCGGGATCACGGTGCCGAAGTACTCCTCGAAGAACTCGGGGTGCTCGCGGAGCGCGGTGTCGGTGTCCATGAAGATGACGCCCTGCTCCTCCAGATCCTCGCGGATCTGGTGGTAGACGACCTCGGACTCGTACTGCGCTGCGACGCCGGCGACGAGGCGCTGACGCTCGGCCTCGGGGATGCCGAGGCGCTCGTACGTCTCGCGGATCTCAGCCGGGAGATCCTCCCAGGACTGGGCCTGCTTCTCGGTCGAGCGCACGAAGTACTTGATGTTGTCGAAGTCGATCTCGCTGAGGTCTGCACCCCAGGTCGGCATCGGCTTGCGACCGAAGAGCTGATAGCCCTTGAGTCGGGTCTTCAGCATCCATTCGGGCTCGTGCTTGAGCGCCGAGATCCCGCGGACCACCTCTTCGGAGATACCGCGCTTGGCGATGGCTCCGGCGGCATCTTCGTCATGCCACCCGAATTCGTACACCCCCAGGCCGTCAAGCTCCGGGCGGTCGATCAGCACATCCGACATCACACACTCTCCTCACAGGTCCCAAACGGTGTCATCCGCCCCGACACACCTGATCCCCGTCGAGTCTGCGGGAGCGGGTGCCGTTGGTGGGCCCTCATCACCGGCGCATCCATCGCGCCTAAACTGTTAGCGATGCTTCAGCGCGGTCAGCGCTCATCACAACAATCCGATTCTACAGGTTCCGCCTGAAGACAGGGCCGCTCGCCGTGTCCGGCGCGGTTCGGAGAGACTTATGCCCGAGACGACGATCTCCTCCCCCACGAACGCGGCAGCGTCGACGCATGCGATCCTCTGGGGGCGAGCGCTTCGCGTCTTCGCCTGGCTCTCATTCCTCGCACAGACCATCATCATCGGCACCGGCGGCGCCGTGCGGCTGACCGGATCAGGCCTCGGATGCTCCGAGTGGCCGCTCTGCACGCCGGAGTCGCTCGTCCCGATCTATGCCGATCAGGGAATCCACGGCATCATCGAGTTCGGCAACCGCGTCATGACGGGTGTGGTCGGCGTCATCGCCCTCGCCGTCCTGCTGCTCGTGCTGGCGCGCACCGGGGGGAAGGCCACGGTGTTCTCGGCCCTCCGCTTCGCCGCCGCCGGAATCCTGGCGGCCGGGGTCGTGTTCTTCATCTTCACGCTCGTCGACCTCCCCGCCACGCCCTTCGCGATGGCGGCTCTGCTCGTGACGGTCATCGCCGCCACGGTCAGATCGGTCAGGGTGACGACCGAAAGGCGGGATCTCGTCATCCTCGCCTGGGTCGTGCTGATCGGCGTCGTCGCGCAGGCTCTTGTGGGCGGCATCACGGTGCTCACGGGACTGAACCCCTTCATCGTCGGATTCCACTACGTGTCGTCCCTCCTCCTTGTGTGCGTGACCGCGGCCTTCCTGGTCAGGCTCTACGCCGCGCCCGGACCGCGTGAGCGCGCGGTGCCGACCTGGTTCGCGGCACTGAGCCACATCACCGGTCTCGCCCTCGCCGTGACGATCCTGTTCGGCGTGCTGACCACCGGTTCCGGGCCGCACTCCGGCGACGCGGCCGTCGAGCGCCAGGGATTCGACGCCACGGTGCTCGCCCACGTGCACTCCTGGCCGGGATACATCCTTGCCGCGCTCGTCGTCACCTTGACGATCGCCGCGTGGGTGCTGCACCTACGACCGCGCAGATGGCTGCTCGTGCTCGTGCTGGCGATCCTGGTGCAGGTCGGCGTGGGCGTGTGGCAGGCGCGCGAAGGCCTCCCGCCGGTGCTCGTGGGCATCCACATGGTGCTCGCCTCGCTGTCGGCGGCTGCGTACACCGTGGTGGTGCTGAACCTGAAGAAGCCGGCCGCTGCGAAGGCCTGACCCCGGCTGCGCACAGGGGACGCATAGCCCGGGCATCAGCGGCTCATCAGTTCGTCGTGCACCGTTGCGGACATGAACAAGTCATTGACACGCAGCATCGGCTTCTGGCTCCTCCTCGTGCTCTCGCTCGCTTCAGCGGGAGTGGGCGGGTGGCTGATCGCCGGCCAGGTCGGCACCATGACGAGCACTCTGCTCGACGGCACGGCGACCGGCATCGAGGTCTACGTGGGGCAGTCGCTCGTCGTCGTCGGAGCCGCGCTTCTGGGCGCCGGCGTCATCGGCGTGCTGATCGCCGTCGGTCTGAGTGCGGTGCAGGCGCTCCTGCCTTCTCCTGCACCCGCAGTCGTCGGGCCGATCGATGGGACGAACGAGTCAGCTGAGGCCGATGAGGCCGAACCCATCGACTCCGAGATCCCCGCGACAGCGGCGGACGACGAGCTGGTCGGCGACGCCGAGCAGGATCAGAACGGCAGCAGCGGGTCGACCGCGACGGCCACGAAGATCAGCGTCAGATAGGTGATCGAGGCGTGGAAGACTCGCATCGGCCGCGCCTCGTTGCCCCGCACCGCCTGGTTGTACAGGCGGTGCGACTCATAGATGAACCAGCCGCCGAACACCGCGGCGGAGACGCCGTAGACGAGGCCCATGTTCGCGATCGGGATCAGCAGCAGCGAGCAGGCGACGGTCGCCCAGGCATAGAGAATGACCTGGAGGCCGACCTGTGAGGCGTTGCGGGTGACACCGAGCATGGGCACGTCGACGTCGTCGTAGTCGTCCTTGTACTTCATCGACAGCGGCCAGTAATGCGGCGGCGTCCAGAGGAAGATGAGCGCGAACAGGATGAACGCGGGCCAGTCGAGCGAGCCGGTGACGGCAGCCCAGCCGATGAGCACCGGGAAGCACCCGGCGATGCCGCCCCAGATGATGTTCTGCTCGGTGCGTCGCTTGAGGATCATCGTGTAGATGACGACGTAGAAGAAGATGGCGGATGCCGACAGCGTGGCCGCCAGCCAGTTCGTGGTGAACCACAGCCATACGGTCGAGACGACGGCGAGCGTCCAGGAGAAGATCAGCGCGCCTCGCGGGCTGATCTCGCCGGTCACCAGCGGACGGTTCTCCGTGCGATGCATGTGGGCATCGATGTCGCGGTCGAGGTACATGTTGAACGCCGCAGCCGAGCCGGCGCTCAGCGAGCCGCCGATCACGGTGGCCAGCACCAGCCACATGTCGGGGAGACCGCCCTGAGCGAGGAACATCACCGGGACGGTCGACACCAGCAGCAGTTCGAGGACGCGCGGCTTGGTGAGGGCGACGTACGCCTTCACGGTGCGACCGATGGACTTCTTCACAACGGTCTGATCAGACATCGTCGAGATCTCGATCGCCTCCTCCACACGCGTCACGACAGCGTTTCCCAGTCTAGGGCACGCCGGGCGCAGGGCTCGCCCGCCCCGATGATCATCGCTCCACCGACCCTCGCATCCGGGCTCCCGGGACGCGACGGGATCGCGTTCCAGGACTCCTGATCCGCAGTTCCACCGCTCATCGCAAGCCTCGACGAAGGCATGGAATTACTGGACGGGTGGAGCGTTGTAAAGGGGGGTAACGAGTCGAACCTCGGCGCTATGCTGAAATGACTCGCGCGTCCGGCGCACATCACAAACCCCTCCGTATCGTTGCGGACTGCGATCGTGCAATCCGGCGCTCTCGAACAGTTGCAGAAGGGCTTCACAGTGTCGGAATTGCAGTGGGATGAGATCGACCGACGCGCGGTGGACACCGCGCGTCTTCTGGCTGCGGATGCCGTGGAGAAGGTCGGCAACGGCCACCCCGGCACCGCGATGAGCCTGGCTCCGGCCGCGTATCTCCTCTATCAGCGGGTGCTTCGTCACGACCCGACCGACACCGACTGGCTGGGTCGTGACCGTTTCATCCTCTCGGTCGGACACTCCTCTCTCACCCAGTACGTGCAGCTCTACCTCGGCGGCTTCGGCCTCGAGCTCGACGACCTCAAGGCGCTGCGCACGTGGGGTTCCCTCACCCCGGGCCACCCCGAATACGGTCACACCAAGGGCGTCGAGATCACCACCGGCCCGCTGGGACAGGGACTCGCTTCCGCCGTCGGCTTCGCCTACGCCGCCCGCTACGAGCGCGGCCTGTTCGACCCCGAGGCAGAGGCGGGCACCAGCCCGTTCGATCACTTCGTCTACGTGATCGCCGGTGACGGCGACCTCCAGGAAGGCGTCACCAGCGAGGCCTCCTCGCTCGCGGGCCACCAGGAGCTCGGCAACCTCATCGCGATCTACGACTCCAACCAGATCTCGATCGAGGACGACACGAACGTCGCCTTCACCGAAGACGTCGCCAAGCGCTACGAGGCCTACGGCTGGCAGGTCCAGGTCGTCGACTGGAAGAAGACCGGCGAGTACGTCGAGGACGTCGCCGAGCTCAACGCGGCCATCGAGGCCGCGAAGGGCGAGACCTCGAAGCCGTCGCTCATCATCCTGAAGACGATCATCGGCTGGCCCTCGCCCGGCAAGCAGAACTCCGGCAAGATCCACGGCTCCGCGCTCGGCGGCGACGAACTCGCCGCAACGAAGAAGGTCCTGGGCTTCGACCCCGAAGAGCACTTCGCCATCGCCGACGACGTCATCGCCCACACCCGCGCACTCGCGGATCGCGCCGCGGAGACCCGCGCCGAGTGGCAGAAGTCGTTCGACGCGTGGGCGGCGGCCAACCCTGAGCGCAAGGCGCTGCTCGACCGCCTCGAGGCGAAGGAGCTGCCGGCCGACATCACCTCGGCGCTCCCCGTCTTCGAAGGCGGCAAGGACGTCTCGACGCGTGCGGCCTCCGGTCAGGTCATCAACGCCCTCGCCGCCGAGCTTCCCGAGCTCTGGGGCGGATCGGCCGACCTCGCCGAGTCGAACCTCACCACGATCAAGGACTCGAAGTCCTTCATCCCCGCCGAGTGGTCGACCCACGAGTGGTCGGGCGACCCCTACGGCCGCGTGCTGCACTTCGGCATCCGCGAGCACGCCATGGGCGCCATCGTCAACGGCATCGTGCTGCACGGCCCGACGCGCGCCTTCGGCGGCACCTTCCTCATCTTCAGCGACTACATGCGCCCGCCGGTGCGTCTGGCCGCGCTGATGAACGTCCCCAGCATCTTCGTCTGGACCCACGACTCCGTCGCACTCGGAGAGGACGGCCCGACGCACCAGCCCGTCGAGCAGATCGCGACGCTCCGCGCCATCCCGAACTTCACCCTGGTGCGTCCGGCTGACGCCAACGAGACCTCGGCTGCCTGGCTCGAGATCCTCCGACGCCACGAGGGCCCCACCGGCATCGCGCTGACCCGTCAGAACATCCCGGTGTTCGAGCGCGGCCAGGGTGCAGCCGACGGCGACCTCTTCGCCTCGACAGACGGTGTCTCGAAGGGTGCATATGTGCTCGCCGAGGCGCCGAACGGCACCCCCGACGTGATCATCATCGCGACCGGGTCCGAGGTCCAGCTGGCGGTCGATGCCCGTGCGGCCCTGGCCGACGAGGGCGTCAACGTCCGCGTCGTGTCGGCTCCGTCGCTCGAGTGGTTCGACGAGCAGGACGAGGCATACCGCGAGTCGGTCCTGCCGAAGGCCGTCACCGCCCGCGTCTCGGTCGAGGCCGGCTCCGTCCTCAGCTGGCGCGGCATCGTGGGCGACCGCGGCCGTTCGGTCGGCATCGACCACTTCGGCGCCTCCGCCGACTACAAGACCCTGTTCCAGAAGTTCGGCATCACCACCGAGGCCGTCATCGCGGCCGCACGCGAGACCATCAAGGAGAACGCATGAGCACCCCCACCGCAGACCTCGCAGCAGCCGGTGTCAGCATCTGGCTCGACGACCTGTCCCGCACCCGCATCTCGTCCGGCAACCTCGCCGAGCTGATCGAGTCGCGCAACGTGGTCGGCGTGACCACCAACCCGACGATCTTCGCGAACGCGATCACCGACAAGAACAACACCTCGTACGACGCTCAGGTCACCGAGCTCGCAGCGTCGGGCGCCACGGCGGAAGAGGCCGTGTTCGCCGCGACCACGCAGGACGTCGCCGCCGCTCTCGACGTCTTCCGCCCCGTGTGGGAGAAGTCGGGCCACGTCGACGGCCGCGTCTCCATCGAGGTCTCCCCCGACCTCGCGCATGACACCGAGGGCACCGTCGCACAGGCCAAGCAGCTGTGGGCAAAGGTCGACCGTCCGAACCTGCTCGTGAAGATCCCCGCGACGAAGGCGGGCCTGCCTGCCATCACCGAGGCGATCGCATCGGGCATCAGCGTCAACGTCACCCTGATCTTCAGCCTCGAGCGCTACGCCGAGGTCATCGACGCCTACCTCACCGGTCTCGAGCGCGCGCACAGCGCCGACTTCGATCTGTCGAGCATCCACTCCGTGGCCTCGTTCTTCGTGTCGCGCGTCGACACCGAGACCGACAAGCGCCTCTCGGCGATCGGCACCGACGAGGCCGAGGCGCTCAAGAGCAAGGCAGGCCTCGCGAACGCGCGTCTCGCCTACGAGCTCTACGAGCAGAAGTTCGCCGAGAAGCGTGCGCAGGACCTGATCAAGCTGGGCGCCAACCCGCAGCGTCCGCTGTGGGCGTCGACCGGCGTCAAGGACCCGGCCCTGCCCGACACGCTCTACGTCACCGAGCTCGTGGCGAAGGACGTCGTCAACACGATGCCGGAGAAGACGCTCGAGGCCACCTTCGACCACGGCGTCGTCACCGGTGACACGATCACGGGCGGCTACGACGAGGCTCGCGCCGTGTTCGCCGGTCTCGCCGACCTCGGCATCGACTTCACCGACGTCACCCAGGTGCTCGAGGACGAGGGCGTCGCCAAGTTCATCGACTCCTGGCACGATCTGCTGACGCAGGTGGCTGAGGGCCTCGAGGCGCAGCGATGACGTTTGCGATCCACGCCTCGGGCGCGGCTCGGGTCGCGATCGACGAGACGGTTCCCGCTCTCGTCCACGACCTGGTCGCCTCGCGGGTGACCGGCGGTGACGCAGCCCTGTGGGGTCCCGCCGCCGAGTCCGAGGCGTCGATCCGCCTGGGCTGGGTCGAGGCGGTATCCGTCTCGCGCCCCCTCGTCGCCGAGATCGTCGCCCTCCGCGCCGATCTGCACGCGAAGGGTGTGAATCGGGTGGTGCTCGCCGGCATGGGCGGGTCATCGCTCGCCCCCGAGGTGATCGCCCAGACCGCCGGTGTCCCGCTGACGATTCTCGACTCGACCGCGCCGAGCCAGGTGCTCGCCGCGCTCGACGAGGGCCTGGAGAACACCGTGCTGGTCGTCTCCTCGAAGTCAGGCTCGACCGTCGAGACCGACTCGCAGCGTCGCACTTTCGAGGCCGCGTTCCGCGACGTGGGCATCGACCCGCTCGAGCGCATCATCGTCGTGACCGACCCGGGCTCGCCGCTCGACGTCTCCGCCCGTGAAGCCGGCTACCGCGTGTTCAACGCCGACCCGCACGTCGGCGGACGGTACTCGGCCCTCACCGCCTTCGGCCTCGTACCGTCGGGGCTCGCGGGCGCTGACATCGCCGAGCTCCTCGACGAGGCCGAGGCCTCGCTCCTCGAGGTCGCCATCGACTCGGCCGACAACCCGGCACTCCGGCTGGCCGCGGCGATCTCCGCCACCACGCCGCGACGCGACAAGCTCGGTCTCATCACCGACGGCACGCACATCAACGGGCTCCCCGACTGGATCGAGCAGCTCATCGCGGAGTCCACCGGCAAGGACGGCACCGGCATCCTTCCCGTCGTCCTGCTGCCCGTGTCGCCGGAGCTCGACTCCCGACCCGCCGATCTCCAGATCGTGCGGCTCGTCGACGACGCGAACGAGTTCCACCTGCGCGAACGTCACGAGGGCGAGATCCTCGTCAGCGGTTCGCTGGGTGCGCAGCTCATCGTCTGGGAGTACGCGACCGCCATCGCCGGGTATCTGCTCGGCATCAACCCGTTCGACCAGCCCGACGTCGAGTCGGCGAAGGTCGCCGCCCGTGGACTGCTGGATGCACGTCCCGCTCCGACGGCACCGGCGTTCGTCGAGAACGGCGTCGAGGTCCGCGTCTCCGACCCCGCTCTCGCGGCGTCGGGCACCGTCGAGGGCGTGCTCGACGCGCTGTGGGCTGCGCTGCCGGAAGACGGCTACGTGTCGATCCAGGCATACGTCAACAGGCTCGACGTCCCGCAGCTGCAGGGTCTCCGCGAGCTCGTCGCCGCCGACTCCGGTCGGCCGACGACGTTCGGATGGGGACCCCGATTCCTGCACTCCACCGGCCAGTATCACAAGGGCGGGCCGGCGCAGGGCGTGTTCCTGCAGATCCTGGAGCGCACGGATGTCGACCTCGAGATCCCCGAGCGCCCGTTCACGTTCGGACAGCTCATCGAGGCACAGGCCGCCGGCGATGCCGGTGTCCTCGCCGAGCACGGCCGTCCGGTCGTCTCCCTGACGATCACCGATTCGTCGGCCGACGTCCTCACCCTCTTCGAAGCCGCACAGAAGTAACAGCCAGGAGAATCCCCCACCGATGTCTGTTCCCATCTCGCGCGGGCACAACCCGCTGCGTGACCCCGATGATCGCCGCCTCAACCGGATCGCCGGGCCCAGCGCCCTCGTGATCTTCGGTGTGACCGGAGATCTGTCACGCAAGAAGCTCATGCCCGCCGTCTACGATCTCGCCAACCGCGGACTCCTGCCTCCCGGATTCGCCCTCGTGGGCTTCGCCCGTCGAGACTGGGAGGACCAGGACTTCGCCCAGGTCGTGTACGACGCCGTGAAGCAGCATGCACGCACGCCCTTCCGCGAAGAGACGTGGGCCCAGCTGCTGCAGGGCATCCGCTTCGTCTCGGGCGAGTTCGACAACCCCGAGTCCTTCCGCAAGCTGCGCGACACGGTCGATCAGCTCGACGTCGAACGCGGCACGATGGGCAACCACGCGTTCTACCTGTCGATCCCGCCGAAGGATTTCCCCCTCGTCGCGAAGCAGCTCAAGGACTCCGGCCTCGTCGGAGCGAATGACGACGACGATGAGCGCTGGCGACGTGTCGTGATCGAGAAGCCGTTCGGCCACGACCTCGAGTCGGCGCGCGAACTCAATGCCGCCCTCGAGGTGGCGTTCTCCGCCGACTCGATCTTCCGCATCGACCACTACCTCGGCAAGGAGACGGTCCAGAACATCCTGGCCCTGCGCTTCGCGAACGAGCTGTACGAACCGATCTGGAACCGCAACTACGTCGACCACGTGCAGATCACGATGGCCGAGGACATCGGCGTCGGTGGCCGTGCGGGCTACTACGACGGCGTCGGCGCGGCGCGCGATGTCATCCAGAACCACCTGCTGCAGCTGCTCGCGCTCACCGCCATGGAAGAGCCGATCAGCCTGTCCGCCGAGCACCTGCGTGCCGAGAAGGAGAAGGTTCTCGCTGCGGTCCACGTGCCGGAGGATCTCTCGCTCGCGACCGCCCGCGGGCAGTACGCGGGCGGCTGGCAGGGTGGCGAGCAGGTGACCGGATTCCTGGACGAGGACGGGATGAACCCCGAGTCCGCGACCGAGACCTATGCCGCGATCAAGCTGGAGATCGACACCCGGCGCTGGTCCGGCGTCCCGTTCTACCTTCGCACCGGGAAGCGTCTGGGGCGTCGTGTGACCGAGGTCGCCGTCGTGTTCAAGAAGGCACCGGAGCACCTCTTCGGCCGCTCGAACACGGCAGAGCTCGGCCAGAACGCGCTCGTCATCCGCGTCCAGCCCGATGAGGGCGTCACGATCCGCTTCGGATCGAAGGTGCCCGGAAACGGCACCAACGTGCGCGATGTCACCATGGACTTCGGTTACGGCCACGCGTTCACCGAGGCGAGCCCCGAGGCGTACGAACGTCTGATCCTCGACGTGCTCCTGGGCGACCCGCCGCTGTTCCCGCGCCATGAGGAGGTCGAGCTCTCCTGGAAGATCCTCGACCCGGTGGAGAAGTACTGGGCAGCCGAGGGCGGCCCGGTCGACCAGTACGCACCCGGTTCGTGGGGTCCGGCATCCGCCGACGACCTCCTTGCCCGTGATGGACGAGTGTGGAGACGCCCATGATCATCGACCTTCCCGACACGACCGTCAGCCAGGTCGCCAAGCAGCTCGTCAAGGTGCGCGAAGAGGGCGGCGCCGTCGCACTCGGCCGTGTGCTCACGCTGATCATCTCTGCACGCAACGGCGTCGCAGAGGCAGCGATCGACGCGGCAAACGACGCGTCCCGCGAGCACCCCATGCGTGTCATCGTTCTCACCACGGGTGAGGGCGAGTCGCGTCTCGACGCTCAGATCCGCGTCGGCGGTGACGCCGGCGCCTCCGAGGTCGTCGTCCTCCGGGCCTACGGGGACGCCGCCAGCAACGAGGAGAGCCTGGTCACAGGTCTGCTCCTGCCCGACGCCCCCGTCGTCGCCTGGTGGCCCGAAGAGGCGCCGACATCGCCGGCCTCGTCTCCCCTCGGCAAGATCGCGCAGCGCCGCATCACGGATGCCGCGACCGCACCCGATGTTCGCGACCGCCTGGGACTGCTCGGCGAGACCCACGCGCCCGGCGACACCGACCTCGCGTGGACCCGTCTCACGCACTGGCGCGAGCAGCTCGCCGCCGTGCTCGATCAGCCGCCGTTCGAAGAGGTCACCGCTGTCGAGGTGCGCGGTGGATCGGCCTCGCCGTCGACCGCGCTTCTCGCCGCATGGCTGCAGATGGCCCTCGACGTCCCGGTGACCTGGTCGTACGAAGACCCCGAGCACTGGCAGGAGGGCATCAAGTCGGTGCGTCTGCGCCGCTCGTCGGGCGACATCCTGCTCGAGCGCCCCACGCCCGGCGTGGCCGTGCTCACGCAGCCCGACCAGCCCGACCACGACCTGCACCTGCCGCGCCGCACGCTGCGGGAGTGCCTCGCCGAGGAGCTGCGTCGCCTCGACCCCGACGTCCTGTACGGTCGAGTGATCACCGAGGGCTGGGAGAAACTGGGTCCGCCCCAGACAGGAGAATGATGTCGACGAAGACAGCGCCCGCAGAGAAGCGGGTCGTGGTCGAAGCCACGCCCGCAGCACTTGCCGCGAGCGTGGCCGACAGATTCCTGACGCGCCTTCGTGCGCGCACGCGCAACGGCCGCATCGCCCACATCGCCCTCACCGGCGGTTCGATGGGCGGTGCGGTTCTGCGTGCGACGCGCGACGACCCCAGGTCGAGTCAGATCGACTGGTCGCTGGTTCACTTCTGGTGGGGCGATGAGCGGTTCGTCGCTCGCGACGACGCCGATCGCAATGCGGTGCAGTCGCGTGAGGCCCTGCTCGACCACATTCCCGTCCCCGCCGAGAACATCCACGAGGTCGCTGCTGCGGACGAGGGGCTGACCCTCGACGAGGCGGCTTCGGCGTACGCGGCGGATCTCGCGCGCTACGGGACCGACGAGCACCCGTGGCCGTCGTTCGCGGTCTGCTTCCTCGGCGTGGGGCCCGACGGCCACATCGCCTCACTCTTCCCCGATCGCCCCGAGGTCACCGTGACGGACGCCGCCGCGCTGCCGGTTCGCGACTCTCCCAAGCCTCCGCCGGAGCGTGTCACGCTGACGCGCCCGGTGCTCAACGCGTCGAAGCGTGTCTGGCTGGTCCTCACCGGCGCGGACAAGGCGTCGGCGCTCGGACTCGCCCTCGCGGGAGCGAGCTACACCAACGTTCCAGCCGCGGGCGCCAAGGGCCGCAAGCGCACCGTCTTCTTCGTCGACGAGGCCGCTGCGTCAGAGGTCTCGCCCGACCTCATCGACCCGGCGTACTGAAGTCGAGAGAACTCAGGCCTCGGGGTCTTTTGTCGCGTCGTCACTGCCGCGCGTGATCCCGAGGTCCTGGCTGTCGCTCAGCACCTGCGGGTGGTACCGCGCGAGGTTGACGACGCCCCAGATCGCGATGGCACCGGCCACGGCGAAGATCACGAGGACCCACGGCGGTGACGCCGCGGCCTCTCCGAGCACGACCATGCCGATGAGCACGGCGACCATGGGGTCGACGACCGTCAGTCCGGCGATGACGAGATCCGGCGGCCCCGAGCTGTAGGCGGACTGGACGAAGTACGCTCCGACGGCGCCGGCCGCGATCAGCGCGATGACGCACACGAGGGTGATCCACTCGAAGTTGCCGGCGCTGATCCGGCTGATGACGGCTTTGGCGAGAGTGGCGACGAAACCGTAGAGGATGCCGGCGCCGATGACGTAGAACAGAGCGCGCATGCGGTGGCGGAGCACCAGCCAGCAGGCGCCGAGCACGATGATGACGACCAGCAGGATCGCCAGGATCGTGAAGAGCTCGGTGTCGGTGATCTCCTTCTCCGTGGCGTAGATCGCCGCGAAGAAGACGAACAGGAAGATGCCGCCCACACAGCAGACGATCGCGATGATCGACTTCCTGGTCGGCGAATGACCCGAGATCCGTGCGTTGAGCAGCGTGGTGATGACAAGCGCGATGGCGCCGAGCGGCTGCACGACCATCAGCGGCGCTTGAGAGAGCGCCGCGAGCTGACACACGATCGCCAGGCCGAGCATCAGCGTTCCGGCTATCCAGGAGGGCCGGGTGAGCAGGCCCTTCATCTGGCTCATGCTCAGACCGCTGGCTCCGTCGGATCCGCTGAGCCGCTCCACCTTCTCGACGCCACGATGCTGATACTGCGCGCCGAGAGACATGAAGACGGCACCCGCAAGCGCGAGGGGGATGCCGAGGAGCAGTTTCGGGTTCTGGAAGACACCGACCAGCTGCTCGGTGACGTCTTCCGCCCCAGTCATCCATACGGAGATGCTCACCCTTCGACCCTACCCGGCGATGTGCGCCGAGTAGGGTTATGGCGTGGCTGTTCTTCCTATTCGCATCATGGGCGACCCCGTCCTGCACTCCCCCGCTTCCGTCGTCGAGGAGATCTCCGACGACATCCGCACGCTCGTCGCCGACATGTTCGAGACGATGGACCGGGCCCCGGGAGTCGGTCTCGCCGCACCCCAGGTCGGTGTGCCGCTGCGCATCTACACGTACGCGTACGTCGACGATGACGAGCAGCCGTGGCGTGGCGTGATCATCAACCCTGAGCTCTGGATGGTGCCGCTGGAGCCCGGCGAGCCGGACGACGAGCTGGAGTCCGAAGGCTGCCTCTCGTTCCCGGGTGAGCGATTCCCGCTGCGGCGCTCGGAGCGGGTGCGGGTCTCAGGCGTCGATCTCGACGGGGCGCCTGTGGAGATCGCGGTCGACGGCTGGCGCGCCCGCATCATGCAGCACGAGTTCGACCACCTCGACGGCATCCTCTACATCGACCGCCTCTCGGACGGCGACTGGAAGACCGTCCAGAAGATCGCGAAGAAGCGCGGGTGGGGCAAGCCCGGCGCGAGCTGGGTCCCCGGCATCGACGATCTGGAAGCCTGACCTTCCCTCCCAGCCCGCTCACAGTCTTCTCGGAGTTGCATCACAGACTCCGGCCCGGATACCGTGCTTGAGGTGGTATTTCAATATGCCACTCACCAAGAGGCTCTGGAGGGGACGAAATGATGAAGATGCGCACGCGACGCGCACTGGCGCTGGCAGGTTCTGCTGTGGCGCTGTCGGTCGCACTGACCGGCTGCAGCGCGCTGAACGGCATCCTGGGGGGCGGTTCGGGCGACGCCGACCGCGACGAGGACACCGGACAGGTGACCGAGAGCTCGAACATCGACATCTTCTCGCTGAAGCTCGGCGACTGCAAGATGGCGAGTGCAAGCGGTCTCATCGAGGACGCCGACGTCGTCCCATGCGACCAGCCGCACGATGAAGAGGTCTACTACGAGATCACGATGGACGACGGCGAGTTCTCCGAGGAGAACATCGACGCCGCGTCGCAGGAGTGCATCGGCGACGCCTACACGAGCTTCGTCGGTGTCGCCTTCGAGGCCTCGGTGCTCGAGGTCTACCCGATCACGCCGACCCAGCAGACCTGGGACGAGCTGAACGACCGCGTCGTGCAGTGCGTGATCTCCGACCCCGCCGGCCAGACCACCGGGTCACTCAAGGGCGCAGCGCGCTGATCTCGCTCTGATCCACCGAACGAGGCTCCGTCATCCGACGGGGCCTCGTTCGCGTATCCGGAGGTCACCATCGAATGACCTCGAGGAGACAGTAGCGGGGACTCGCACCGCAGAAAGGGAAAAGCCCCTCCGAAGAGGGGCTTTTCATTGGCTCCCCGGCTTGGACTCGAACCAAGAACCTGCCGGTTAACAGCCGGCTGCTCTGCCAATTGAGCTACCGAGGAATGTGCTCCGCTGTGCGGGCAACTCGTCAATCCTAGCAAACTCCGGAGCGTGCTCGTGACACGGGCCGCAGGTCGGGCGTGTCGTCGGCACCCCTGTCAGTGGCCCGAATCCGCCTCGGCGTTGGGCGCCCACAGCAGGTCCTTGCCGACACCGCGGGCGACCACGTGACCCCCGCGCAGCATCAGCGTCTCCGCATTCAGCTCACGGATGAAGTCGGCGTCGTTCGTCACCAGCAGCGCGCCCATCCCCTGCTCCTTGCGCCGACGGGTGATCGCGTCGAACACCACAGGCCGCACCTCGAGATCGAGGTTGGCGAGGATCTCGTCGGCGATGAGCACCCAGGGCTCGAGCACGAACGATCGCGCGATCGCCACACGCTGACGCATGCCTGCGCTCAACTCGTACGGGAACTTCGCTGCTGTTCCGAGAGGCAGGTGCAACTCGTCGAGCAGCGTCGCGACGCGGATGGAGAGCGCCTGGGTATTGACCCGCTTCTCGCGGATCAGGATCGGCTCTGAGATGATCTCGCTCACCGTGAGCTGGGGAGGGAGGTCGGCACCGGCGCCCTGCGGAACGAATCCCGTGCGGTAGGTCAGCAGGCGATGCTTGCGTCCCGGCCGGCGGATGTCGACTCCGCACACCTGAGCGCTGCCTCCGACGACCCGGACCGACGGATCCGTGGATCCTGCCAGCGCCGCGACGAGCGTCGACTTGCCCGAGCCGGTCGGGCCGGCGACGCAGATGAGCTCGCCCGGTGCGAGCGCGAAGCTCACCCCGTCGATCGCGCGGGTGGGGCCGCTGTGCCCGATTCGATCGATGACCAGATCAGAGCTGTCGATCGCGTTGGTCGATTCGGGCCGGGAGAACATTCCTCCATCCTGCCTTGCCGCGCCTGACAGCCGGCGTTACGACTCGGCGAACCGCTGACGCTCGACGTCGATGTCGCGAAGACGCATCCGCAGGGCGCGCCCGCCGTCCGAGTCCGCGGGAACCCGCTGCACGGCACCGAGGAGCTCCTGCTTCTCGTGCTCGAGGATGCGCATGATGAGCCGCTTGGCGAGATCGGTCGTCGAGGCGACGGCGCCGTCTTCGTTGCGAGCCGGGAACGGCGTCATCAGCAGCTCGCCCGCGAGCGATCGGTAGGGTTCGCGCACCGAGTTCACGGCATCCGTCACCCAACCGGCGCGGGTGCGGTCAGCCGCGGCCGCGACGGCCTCGCGCACGGCGTCGAGCCCCGGGGTGCGGAACGGAGCGCTGAGGGCGCGGGTGAGCAGCGCCTGATCGATCTGGTGACCGTACTGCAGGGCGCCCATCAGCGCGTCGCGTTCGACCGCGACATCCGCGGTTCGCGGCAGGCTCGCAAGAGTGACCGGAGCCATGCCCGGCGCCCCGGTGGCGGGGTCGATCGTGGTCTCGTGCCTGGCCGCCTCGTGCCGCGCGGACTGCGCTCCCCCACGTGCGGCACGTTCGACCTCGTTGCGCACCTCGGTGGGGTCCATGCCCAGCCTTCGCGCGAGCACCCGCTCGTATCCGGGTCGCAGCAGACGATCGCGAATCTCCGCCACGATCGGCGCTGCCGCGCGCAGCGCGCCCACCCGGCCCTCGACCGTCGAGAGGTCGAAGCCGCTGAGCTTCCTGTCGATCGCGAACTCGAACATCGGCTGCTTGGTCTCCATGAGGGAGCGCACGGCGGCATCACCGCGCTGCAGCCTGAGGTCGCACGGGTCGAGGCCGTCGGGCGCCACAGCCACGAACGTCTGCGCGTTGAAGCGATCGTCCTCGGTGAAGGCGCGAAGCGCGGCCTTCTGACCTGCCTCGTCGCCGTCGAAGGTGAAGACCACCTCTCCGGAGGCGTTGTCGTCGCCCATCACCCGGCGGAGCACCTTGATGTGATCGGTTCCGAACGCCGTGCCGCACGTCGCGATCGCGGTCGTGAGGCCGGCGAGGTGACACGCCATGACATCGGTGTACCCCTCGACCACCACGACCCTGCGAGGATCGCCCCGCGAGATGTCGCGCTTGGCGAGATCGAGGCCGTACAGGACCTGGGCCTTCTTGTAGATCGGCGTCTCAGGTGTGTTCAGGTACTTCGGCCCCTGGTCGTCGTCGAAGAGCTTGCGCGCACCGAACCCGATCGTCTGACCGGAGACGTCGCGGATCGGCCAGACGAGGCGGCCGCGGAAGCGGTCGTAGACGCCGCGCTGACCCGTCGACACCAGACCGGCAGCACTCAGTTCCTCGCGCGTGAACCCCTGAGCCGTGAGGGCTTTCAACATCTTGTCCCACCCGCGCGGCGCGAACCCCACGCCGAAGTGCGCGGCAGCGCCGGCGTCGAAGCCGCGCTCCCCGAGGAACCGGCGTCCCGCCTCCGCATCGGCGGTGAGCAACTGGCCGCGGAAGTACTCGGCGGCGGCGGTGTTGGCCGCATAGAGACGACTGCGTCCGCTCGTCTCCGGTGCCGACCCGCCGTCTTCATAGTGCAGCGCGTAGCCGAGGCGGCCGGCCAGTCGCTCTACGGCCTCGGTGAAGCTGACGTGGTCCATCTCGCGCAGGAACGAGTAGACGTCGCCCGATTCACCGCATCCGAAGCAGTGGTAGTAGCCGACCTGGGGCCGCACGTGGAAGCTGGGGCTCTTCTCGTCATGGAACGGGCACAAGCCCTTCAGCGAACCCACTCCGGCGGACTTGAGTGCGACGCGCTCCCCGACGATGTCGGCGATGTTCGTGCGGGCCTTGACCTCGTCGACGTCGGCCTGGCGGATGCGGGGCATCAGCCGACCCCTTCGATGACCGCCTGACGCGGCGTGTGCTGACGAGCACCCGGTCGCGCATGTCTCGGAGTCCAGATCCCGACCTCTGCAGGGTCGATCTCGCCGACGAGCCTGTTGTGCCAGTCGATCGCGCTCTGATCGGTGAGGCTCGCGATCTGATCGACGATCACGCGGGCGCGTTCGGCGTCGCTCGTCGCCGCGAGGAAGTCCGCCGAGAAGGCGGGCTCGAGCACGTCCGCGCCGGCAGACCACAGCGCGTCGGTCGACCAGAGGGCATCGGCCAGACGCTTCAGCACCCGCCGCTGCTCTTTGTACACGCCCTTGCGGGCATCGATCGTGACGATCGCCTGGCCCATGATGCCCTTGAGCACGGCGATCTCAGCCTCGATCACCCGGGGCACCACGACGTGAGCGTTGTAGCGCACGAGAGCGGGGCCGGAGTATGCCTCACGCGTCGCCGAGACGGCTGCTCTCGCGAAGCGGCCGATGAAGTCGCTCGTCAGGTTCTTGAGCCGGGCGAGGTCATGCCGTGATCGGTCGAAGGACTGCAGCCACATCGGCTGGGAGGCGAGTCGATACAGGGCATCGGCGAGGTCGTCGCGGGTGAAGTCGTACCCGACCCACTGCTGGATGCGGTCGATGAGCGCCTCATGCTGACGCGGATCGGACAGCTGCGCGACATCGACGTAGCCGTTGACGATCGCATCCTCGAAGTCGTGCACCGAATAGGCGATGTCATCGGACAGATCCATGATCTCCGCCTCGATGCAGCGTCGGCGTCCGGGGACTCCCTCGCGCAGCCACCGGAAGACCGCCTCGTCCTCGGGATACACGCCGAACTTGAGTCGACCTCCCGGGTCGGGCACGGGGCTGTCGGCGGTCCACGGGTACTTGCAGGTCGCGTCGAGGCTGGCTCGCGTCAGGTTGAGTCCGACAGAGCGGCCGTCGTCGTCGATCGCCTTGGCCTCGAGACGGCTCAGGATGCGCAGCGACTGCGCATTGCCTTCGAACCCGCCGATCGGCTCGGCCCACTCGTTGAGCGCACGCTCGCCGTTGTGCCCGAAGGGAGGGTGTCCGAGATCGTGACTGAGGCACGCGGTGTCGACCACATCGGCCGAGACTCCGAGTGCGGTGGCGAGTTCGCGTCCGACCTGGGCGACCTCGAGCGAGTGGGTCAGACGATTGCGGGCGAAATCGGCTGTGCTGGCCGGGCTGAGCACCTGGGTCTTCGCGGCCAGTCGACGCAGAGCCGCCGAGTGCAGCACACGCGCACGGTCGCGGGCGAAGTCGTCTCGTTCGGATCGATGGGTCTCGGCGAAGAATCGCTCGGCATCGCGCGGGTCGTATCCGTCCGAGCGTCCGCGAGCCGGGTATGCCTGAGGATCAGCCGCCACTGTTCTCGATCTCCGCCCCTCGCATCATCTCTGAGGCCGACGCCGCGAGTTCCCGCGACTCCAGCCACTTGTCCGGCAGCGCCGGGCGTTTCGGGCGACCGGACCGACCGCGCTGTCCTTCGGCATCGGCGCCGGGGTACGGCGCCGAATGATCGAGCTGGCCGAGCAGCTCGTCGATCTCGGCGAGGCTGGATGCTGTCGCGAGCCCCGTCCGGATGTCGCCGCCGACCGGATAGCCCTTGAAGTACCACGCGACATGCTTGCGGACATCGCGGCATCCGCGGTCCTCATCCTCGAAGAACTCGACCAGCAGCTCGGCGTGGCGACGGAAGGCATCGGCCACGAACCCGAGGGTCGCGTCGACCGGATGCGATTCCGCGCCGAAGGCCGCCGCGAGCTCGCCGAAGAGCCAGGGACGACCGAGGCATCCACGTCCGACGACGACTCCGTCGCAGTCGGTCTGCTGCATCATGCGCACGGCGTCGTCGGCAGACCAGATGTCGCCGTTGCCGAGCACGGGGACGCTGGTGACAGCCTGCTTGAGCTCGCCGATCGCGTTCCAGTCCGCGAAGCCGGAGTAGAACTCGCTCGCCGTCCGCGCATGCAGCGCGATGGCCGAGACACCGGCGTCTTCGGCAGCGCGCCCGGCGTCGAGGAACGTGAGGTGGTCGGGATCGATGCCCTTGCGCATCTTGATGGTCAGGGGCACGTCGCCCGCCGCCTTGACCGCCTGGGTGACGATCTGCGAGAAGAGAGAGCTCTTCCACGGCAGCGCCGCTCCCCCGCCCTTGCGCGTGACCTTGGGGACCGGGCATCCGAAGTTCAGGTCGATGTGGTCGGCGTGGTCTTCGGCGACGATGATGCGGACGGCCTCGGAGATCGTGTGCGGGTCGACGCCGTAGAGCTGGATCGACCGCGGAGTCTCGGACTCGTGGTGGCGGATGAGTCGCATCGTGGTCTCGTTGCGCTCGACCAGCGCGCGCGAGGTGATCATCTCGCTCACGTAGAGCCCCGCACCGTATTCGCGGCACAGCCTGCGGAACGCGGTGTTCGTGATACCCGCCATGGGTGCGAGGACGACCGGCACGTCGAGGGCGATCGGACCGATGTTGAGGGTGCGAGCTGAGGCGGTGGCGAGAGTCATGTCCCCTCCATTCTCCCAGACACGGAGCCGGTCTCGGCGCATCGACCTAAGCTGTGAATATGACCGATCCCGCAGTCCGTTCCATCCCCTTCACAGACGCCGACGGCAACGAGAAGACACTCGATGATCTGGGTGCCGATGTCGTCCTCGTGGTGAACGTCGCCTCGAAGTGCGGCCTCACTCCGCAGTACGAGCAGCTCGAGGAGCTGCAGCGCCTGTACGGCGACCGCGGGTTCAGCGTCGTCGGGTTCCCCTGCAACCAGTTCTTCGGGCAGGAGCCGGGATCGGTCGATCAGATCCTCGAGTTCTGCTCGACCACGTACGGTGTGACCTTCCCGATCAACGACAAGGTGAAGGTCAACGGCAAGAACGCCACCGATCTCTACAAGACGCTCAAGGAGACCCCGGATGCCGGCGGCAAGGCGGGTCGCGTCGAGTGGAACTTCGAGAAGTTCCTGGTGCTTCCCGACGGAGAGGTCGTCCGCTTCCGCCCGAAGCAGAAGCCGAACGACCCCGAGATCGTCGGCGCGATCGAAGCCGCGCTGACCCGCTAGACCGCGGCCGTCTCGGCTTCGGCTTCCGGCTCGGTCTCACCGCGCTTGGCCCAGAGGTCACGCAGGACGTTCTCGAACGCTGCGGGCGGCTGCGCTCCGCTGATGCCGTACTGACCGTCGATCACGAAGAATGGCACGCCCTGGATCCCATAGGCCTGGGCCTGCGCCTGGTCCTGGCGGACGTCGGCGAGGTGACGAGCGGACACCAGTGCTTCTCTCGTGTCATCCGGGTTGAGTCCGACCTCGACCGCGAGGTCGACCAGGTCGTCGATACGGCCGACGTGCTTGCCCTCGGTGAAGTACGCGGACATCAGCCGCTCCTCCATCGCGTGCTGCACACCCTGTGCCTTCGCGAAGTGAAGGAGCTCGTGCGCCTTCACGGTGTTGGTGTGCTGGAGGAGGTCGAAGCGGTACGCGAGCCCGGCGTTCTCGGCGACTCCGGTGACGTGCGACAGCATCTGCTCGACCTGGTCGCGCGGCATCCCCTTGTGACCGGCGAGGAAGTCGATCTCATCCCCGTCGAAGTCGACCGGGGTGTCGGGCGAGAGCTCGAACGAATGGAAGGTGATGTTCACCTGCGGCGCGTCGTCGTCGCCGGAGACGGCTTCGAGACCCTTCTCGAGGTTGCGCTTGCCGATGTAGCACCACGGGCAGGCGATGTCGGACCAGATGTCGATCGAGATGGCTTCACTCACATTGACATCCAACCGTATGCACCTATGGGCTATTCCGTCGTTAGGATTCTCAGATGCTCTCCGCCGACGATCCGCTGCCGCTTCGGCCGGAGAGAGTGCTGATCGCCGGTGTCACAGGATCGGGCAAGACGACGCTCGCACGACGCATCGCCGACCTCTGGGATCTGCGTCACGTCGAGATCGACGGACTCTTCCACGGTGAGAACTGGACTCCACGGCCGTCCTTCCTCGACGATGTCCGCGCCTTCGCTGCGGAGGACCGCTGGGTCACCGAGTGGCAGTACACGAGCAAGGGAACCGATGAGATCCTCGCTCCTCGTGCGAAGGTCGTGATCTGGCTGGACTACCCGTATCGCGTGGTCCGGGGACGTCTGCTGCGGCGCACGCTCGGGCGCAGCATCCTGCGCACCCGCATGTGGAACGGCAACGTCGAGAAGCCGATCTGGCGGATGTTCTCGGGAGATCCCGAGGAGAACATCATCGCCTGGCAGACGCTAACGCTGCACAAGTGGACCGAGCGGATGCCCGGCGTCGTGAGCGAACAGCCCCATCTTCTCATCGTCCGGCTGCGCCACCCGCGAGAGACGGAACGATGGCTGCGGGCTCAGGCGGAAGCGTCAGGGGTGTCGATCGCCCCGCCGAAACGACGATCGCGGGACAGGTAGACCCCGATCGCGCGCCAGAGCTCCTCGCGAGAGAAATCGGGCCAGAGCGTGTCGAGGAACACCATCTCGGCATACGCCGCCTGCCAGAGCAGGAAGTTCGAGGTGCGCTGCTCGCCGGAGCTGCGCAGGAACAGGTCGACGTCGGGCATGTCCGGCACGTAGAGGTTGCGACGGATCATCTTCTCGGTGATCGCGTTCGGTTTCACCCGTCCCGCCGCGACATCGGCGGCGATCGCGCGCATCGCGTCGACCAACTCGATACGCCCGCCGTAGTTCACGCACATGGTGAGGGTGAGCGCGTCATTGTTCTTCGTGAGCTGCTCCGCGTACTGCAGCTCTTTGATCACGCTGCCCCACAGCCGGGGCTTGCGTCCAGCCCATCGCACGCGCACGCCCCACTCGTTGAGCTGATCACGTCGACGGTGCAGCACGTCGCGGTTGTACCCCATGAGAAAGCGCACCTCCTCGGGAGACCGGGCCCAGTTCTCAGTCGAGAACGCATAGACGGAGAGATGCTTGACCCCTGCCTGGATCGCACCGGCGACGACGTCGAGGAGCACCTCCTCCCCCGCCTTGTGCCCCTCGACGCGGTTCAGTCCGCGGCGGTTCGCCCAGCGGCCGTTGCCGTCCATGACGATGGCGACGTGCTCGGGCACCGCTCGGAACGCCGGCGGGTGGACGCCCGTCCAGTCGAGCGGACGATAGGCGACGGCATCCTTGTGGGTGTAGGGCTTGGGGCTCACCGTGCTCCTTCTCGAGGGATGTCGGCCACGAGGTGGGCCAGCGAGCGGATGCCGCGCTCCAGGTGCCACTGCGCATAGGCAGCGACGAGACCTGATGCCGCGGCGTTGTCCGCGTGAGGCGCGGCATCGATCGCCTCCCACTCTCCGGTCATGAGGGATCGCAGCAGCGACAGGGTCTTCTCTGCCACCTTCGGACTTCCGGCCGGCGCGCAGTTCACGCATACGGCGCCTCCGAGCTGACCGACGAAGTGCGCGTGCGGGCCGGGGGCGGCGCATCGTGCGCAGTCGCCGAGAGACGGCGCCCATCCCGACAGCGCCATCACGCGCAGAAGGTAGGAGTCGAGGATGCTCCTGGGGGAATGCTCGCCCCGCGAGAGCGCACGCAGCCCGCCCACCAGCAGCAGGTACTGCTCGGGCGTCGCCTCGGAGTCGCTCAGCCGATCGGCGGTCTCGACCATCGCGTTCGCCGATGTGAACCGGTCGTAGTGGGCCGCGATGTCGGAACCGTAGGAGCCGAGCGACTCCGCCTGCTGCACGATGTCGAGCGAGCGTCCCTGATACAGCTGCACGTCGGCCACCATGAACGGCTCGAGGCGCGACCCGAACTTCGACGACGTGCGCCGGACGCCTTTGGCCACCGCACGGATCTTGCCGTGCTGACGCGACAGCATGGTGACGATGCGATCCGCCTCACCCAGCTTGTGGGTGCGCAGGATCACTGCTTCGTCTCGGTAGGTGGGCACCGTTCGATTATCCTCCGTGCGGGAGAATAGAGGCGTGACCGAACCGCTCTTCACCATTCCGCTCTGGGCGGACCTCCTCGGCGTCGGCCTCGGCGGCGTTCAGGGCGCGATGTTCGCGTCGGGGTTCCAGGGGCAGCGACGACTCGACTGGCTCGGCGTCGCGATCATCGGCATCATGATCGGCATGGGCGGCGGTCTCATCCGAGACATCCTGCTCGGCCAGACGCCGGCCACGCTGCAGAGCAACTGGTACCTGCTCACGGCCACCGGCGCCTCGCTGCTCGGGATGCTGCTCGCGGGACTCTTCAACCGTCTCAACACCGTCATCGTGGTGCTCGACGCCGTGGTGATCGGCATGTTCGGCGCGTTCGGCACGAGCAAGGCGATCGCCTTCGGCATCCCTCCCGTTCCCGCGGTGTTCATCGGCGTCTGCGCAGCGGTCGGCGGCGGCGTGCTGCGCGACATGCTGATGGGCCTGCCGACCTCGATCATGCATGTCGGCTCGCTCTACGCCGTCGCCGCCGGTGCCGGCTGCGTCTTCATCGCCACCGCGAACGGACTCGGGATGTCGATCACGCTCGCCGCCGTGCTCGGCATCGTCGTCACCGCGGTGATCCGAGTGCTCGCCGTGAGCTTCGACGTCTCTCTTCCGGAGCAACGTCGTCTGTATCGCCGCAAGGTCGCCGCAGAGACCGGAGTGATCCAGGTCGTCAAGCCGAGCCCTGAGTGACCGATCCTCGGCACGGGGCAGACGTAACGCCCCCGCGGTCGATGACCGCGGGGGCGTTCTCGTCGACCGTCAGACCGCTGCCAGCTCCAGCTGGCGCGTGCGGATCGAGCGGTTGACGCCCGAGACGATCGCCTTGAGGGATGCCGTCGAGATGTCTCCGTCGATGCCGACGCCCCACAGGCGCTGATCGCCGACCTGCAGCTCGACGTACGCCGCAGCCTGCGCGTCGCCACCTGCACTGAGTGCGTGCTCGACGTAGTCGTAGAGAGTGATGTCGAAGCCCTGACCGCGCAGCACCTCGATGAACGCGGCGATCGGTCCGTTGCCGTTACCGGCGACGGACACCTGCTGATCGTCGTCGCGCAGTGTCACGTCGAGCACCACGTCACCCGACATGTCGCTGCGGGTCTGCGTCGAGAGCAGCTCGAACCGCCCCCACTTGGCCTCGGTGTCAGTGGCAGGCAGGTACTCGTCGTTGAAGATCGACCAGATCTGCTCGCTCGTGACCTCGCCGCCCTCGGCGTCGGTCTTGTTCTGGACGACGCCCGAGAACTCGATCTGCAGCTTGCGCGGCAGGTCGATCGCGTGGTCCGCCTTGAGCAGATAGGCGACGCCGCCCTTGCCGGACTGCGAGTTCACACGGATCACGGCCTCATAGGAGCGTCCGAGATCCTTCGGGTCGACCGGCAGGTAGGGGACGGCCCATTCGATGTCGTCGACCGTGACGCCTTCAGCCTCGGCACGGGCAGCCATCGCCTCGAAGCCCTTCTTGATCGCATCCTGGTGCGACCCGCTGAACGCGGTGAAGACCAGGTCGCCCGCCCACGGCGACCGCTCGGGCACCGGCAGCTGGTTGCAGTACTCGACGGTGCGCTTGACCTGGTCGATGTCGCTGAAGTCGATCTGCGGATCGATGCCCTGCGTGAAGAGGTTGATGCCCAGCGCCACGATGTCGACGTTTCCGGTGCGCTCGCCGTTGCCGAACAGGCAGCCCTCGATGCGGTCGGCCCCGGCCATGTAGCCGAGCTCGGCCGCCGCGATCGCCGTGCCACGGTCGTTGTGCGGGTGCAGCGACAGGATCACGTTCTCGCGGTGCGCCAGGTTGCGGCTCATCCACTCGATCGAGTCGGCGTAGACGTTCGGCGAGGCCATCTCGACGGTCGCCGGCAGGTTGACGATGACCTTGCGGTCGGGGGTGGGCTCGAAGACCTCGATCACCTGGTTGCAGACGTCGACGGCGAACTCGAGCTCGGTTCCCGTGTAGCTCTCGGGCGAGTACTCGTAGTAGACCTTCGTGTCGGGGATGGTCTTCTCGTACTGACGGCACAGCCGAGCACCCTCGAGCGCGATGTCGATGATGCCCTGCTTGTCGGTGCGGAAGACGACCTCGCGCTGCAGCACGCTGGTCGAGTTGTAGAGGTGCACGATCGCCTGCTTGGCCCCGGAGATCGACTCGTACGTGCGGGCGATCAGATGCTCGCGCGCCTGGGTCAGCACCTGGATGGTGACGTCATCCGGGATCAGGTTCTCTTCGATGAGCTGACGGACGAAGTCGAAATCGGTCTGGCTCGCCGAGGGGAATCCGACCTCGATCTCCTTGTACCCCATGCTGACGAGGAGTTCGAACATGACGCGCTTGCGCTCGGGCGACATCGGGTCGATGAGCGCCTGATTGCCGTCGCGGAGGTCGACTGCGCACCAACGGGGCGCCTCGGTGATGCGGGCGTCCGGCCAGGTGCGGTCGGGCAGGTTGACCGTGATCTGCTCGTGGTACGGCCGATACTTGTGGATCGGCATCGCAGACGGGCGCTGAGTGTTCTGCATGATGGGGCTTCTTCTCTTCGTCAGAATTGTGAACGGGCCAACACAAGCGCCGCGACGAGGAAGGCCCTAGCTTTAGGACTCGTCGCGGCAGCTAAGAAGAAGCAGACCGCCGAAAGGCATGCGGCCATGGTAGCAGGGATGCCGATCCGCTCAGAGCCGCCGTGAGACGATCACCCGTCACGAGACACTGTCAGGCATGAGCACATCGCACAGCCGCATGCTACTCGCCGCCGTCGCCGTCATCGGGATGTGCGGCCTCGCCGCCTGCTCGTCCGGTTCCGGAGCTGCATCCGCGCCGACGAGTTCGGCCTCACCGACCTGGGATGCCGCGAGCGTCCCACCGCCGGAAGGACGGGTGATCGGCACCGGCACGGTGCTCGATGTGGACGGTGAGCCTCGGCTCTGCCTCGGAATCGTCGCCGAGTCGTATCCACCGCAGTGCTCGGGCCTTCCCCTCGACGGCTGGACCTGGGACGGGGTAGACGGGAGCGAATCCAGCGGCGGCACCACGTGGGGAACCTACGCGGTGTACGGAACCTTCGACGGCGAGCGATATGCGGTCACCGATCCTCCGATCATGCTCGCCCTGTACGACCCTGTCCGACCGGAGGATCCCACGGGCGGTGTCCCAGGCGCGAGCTCCGAGGCTGAGCTGGCGCAGGTGTCCGACGAGCTGTCGAAAGCCGTGGGACGCGATGCGCTCACCCTGTGGACCGAACGCGGCTATGTCTGGATGCAGGTCGTGTGGGACGACGGGTCGGTGCAGAACGCGATGGATGCGGCCTACGGCGATGGGGTCGTGGTCGTGACCTCGGCGCTGCGCGAGATCGATTAGGACGACGGGATCAGAGCGAGCTTTCCGCCGGGGTGCCCTTCGGCGAGCAGAGCGAGTGCCGCCGGAGCCTCCTCCAGGGCGAACGTCCGCGCCACGGGAACGATCAGATCTCCGTTCTGAGCGAGAGCGATCAGTTCCCCGCGCACCTCGTCCCGGAATCGGGCGCTGACGGGCATCGAACCGGCGATCACCCGGATGCCGTCGGAGGCGGCCCTGCCCATCGCTGCGATCGTGACGATGCGCTGGCGGTCTGCGACCAGCTCGAGGGACACGTCCACGGCCTCGTCCGTGCCCACCGCGTCGAGGGCTGCCGAGACGCCCGCCTCGCCCGCGGCCTCCCGGACCCGCTCCGCCAGGCCGGCCCCGTATCGCACGGGGACTCCCCCGAGACGACGGACGACGTCGAACCGCTCGGCGCTCGCGGTGCCGATCACTCGGATCCCCCGCAGCGCGGCCTGCTGCAGCACGCTCACTCCCACCGCTCCGGACGCGCCGTGCAGGAGGATCGTCTCCCCCGGTGCCGCGCCGGTCACCCAGAGCATCTCAGCGGCCGTGGTGCCGGCGAGCAGCAGATTCGCGGCCTCCGCGTGCGTGAGTGTGGTCGGCTTCGCGAAGGCCTTCGCGGCGGGCACGGTCAGCTCGGTCGCGTATCCCCCGCGCACGCGGAAGGCGACGACCTCGTCCCCTTCTTTCGCATCCCCCGAGCCGATCCGCGTGCCGGGTCCGATCGCGCTGATCGTGCCCGAGACCTCGTAGCCGATCGGCACAGGCAGCTGCACGCCCTGGTGAGCAGACGCGACGTGCTTGGCGTCCGCGGGATTCACCCCGGCGGCCTCCACGCGGATCGTCACCTCACCGCGGCCGGGAGACGGCACCTCGTAGTCGACGAACTCCCATGTCTCAGGCGCGCCCCACGACGATGCGATCCAGTGCTGTGCGAGTGTCATATCGCGACCCTACCCCTGCGGGAGAGTCCTGCGGCCGTGCCGCTGGAGCGCCGGATCCTCGCCGTCTCTCGTGTCGAGGGTCAGAAGCCGAGGCGGCCGAGTTGCTTCGGGTCGCGCTGCCATTCCTTCGCGACCTTCACATGGAGGCCCAGGAACACCCTCGTGCCGAGAAGCTCTTCGATCCCGACACGTGCCCGGCGTCCGACATCGGCCAGACGCTTGCCCTTGTGGCCGATGATGATCGCCTTCTGGCTGTCACGCTCCACAACGATGGATGCATGCACATCGGTCAGGTCGGTTCCCTCACGCGGGGCGATGTCGTCGATCACGACCGCGATCGAGTGGGGAAGCTCGTCGCGGACCCCGTCGAGCGCGGCCTCGCGGATCATCTCGGCGATCCGGTCCTCTTCCGACTCATCGGTCGTGACACCCTCGCCGTACAGAGCCGGTCCCTCGGGCATCAGTGCGAGCACCTCGTCGGCGAGCACCTCCAGCTGGTCGTTCGTGAGCGCGGAGATCGGAATCACGGCGTCCCAGTCCTCGCGCAGCGCGTCGACCTCCATCAGTCGCTCGGTGATCTGGTCGCGACTGGCCGCGTCCGTCTTCGTGACGATGGCGATCTTCTTGGCACGACGGTATCCGTCGAGGGACGTCGCGATGCGGCGGTCGCCGGGCCCGACCTTCTCGGTCGCCGGCACGCAGAAGCCGATCACATCGACGTCGCCGAGCACCTGTTCGACGAGGTCGTTCAGGCGCTCGCCGAGGAGCGTACGGGGCTTGTGGATGCCGGGGGTGTCGACGATGACGAGCTGCCCCTGCGGACGGTTCACGATCCCGCGGATCGCCCGCCGCGTCGTCTGCGGCTTCTCACTGGTGATCGCGATCTTCTCGCCCACCAGCGCATTCGTGAGAGTGGACTTCCCGACGTTCGGTCGTCCCACGAAGGTCACGAACCCGCTCCGCGTCTGCTCAGTCATCGTTTCCGTCTCTCTCATCTGCGGCATGACCCGCGTCGTCTGCCGCTCGTTCCACGAAGACGGTCGCGATCCCGCGCCCTCGTCCTCGAGACGCGCCGCCGGTGAGGGTCAATCCCTCGACCGTCGCTGTGGATCCCGGTTGCGGGACCTGTCCGAGTGCCTTGCCCAGCAGACCGCCGATGGAATCGACGTCCTCGTCCTCGAGCTCGAGGCCGAACAGATCGCCGACATCCTCGAGCGAGAGTCGGGAGCTCACGCGATAGCGTCCGTCGCCGAGTTCGACGACCTCTGCCGATACCTGATCGTACTCGTCGGAGATCTCGCCCACGAGTTCCTCGATGAGGTCCTCCAGGGTCACGAGCCCCGAGATGCCGCCGTGCTCGTCGATCACGAGGCACACGTGCACGGCGTCCCGCTTCATCTGCTGCAGAAGGGTCTCGGCGCGCATGGACTCCGGCACGAAGGTCGCGGGTCGCGAGATCGGACGGATGGATGCGGTTCGCCAGGCGTTCTCGTCGCGGAAGGCGAACAGCACCAGGTCCTTCAGATAGAGCACTCCGACCACGTCATCGGCGTCGTCGTCGACCACAGGCATTCGGGAGACGCCCCGCTGCAGGAACAGCGTCATCGCCTCGCTCGTGGTCGCCGTCGCATCGACCGTCACCATCTCGGTGCGCGGCACCATCACCGCACGCACGAACTGGTCGGTGAAGTCGAACACGGAGTGGATGAGGTCGCGGTCGTCAGCCTCGATCAGATCGTTCGAGGCGGCCTCGTCGACCATGCTCAGCAGCTGCTCCTCGGACGTGAACGAGCTGCGTCCCCGCCCGGGGGTCACCCGGTTGCCGAGCACCACGAGTCCGTGAGCGAGTGGGCCCAGGATGATGCGCAGCCCGCGGACGATGCGTGCGTTGGCCCGGAGCATGCCCTCGGCGTGGTGCCGCCCGAAGGATCGAGGGCTCGCCCCCACCAGCACGAAGCTGATACCCGTCATGAGCAGCGCTGCGGCCAGCATCGCCCACCAGATGTTGTCGAACAGGATGCTGAACGCCACCGTGACGAGCACCGCGGCCGCCGTCTCGGCGAGCACGCGGATGAATGCGACGGCGTTGACGTGTGCGTCAGGGTCGGCGGCGATGCGCACCAGCTGGGGGCCGTTGCGCCCCTCCGCGCCCATCTCCTCGATGTCCGACCGGGACGTGACGCCGAAGGCGGCGTCGATCGCCGCCATCAGGCCGCCGAAGGCGACGAGCAGGACAGCGCCTGCGAGCAGGAGGGCCGCGGTCATCGTCGACGTTCAGCCGCGGCGAAGCCCTGGATGAGCTCCTTCTGCAGTCCGAACATCTCGCGCTCCTCGTCGGGCTCGGCGTGATCGAAGCCGAGGAGGTGCAGCAGACCGTGGGTGGTGAGCAGGATCAGCTCGTCCATCAGGGTGTGGCCGGCGGCCTGGGCCTGAGCCTCGGCGACCTGAGGACACAGCACGATGTCTCCCAGCAGCCCCGGGGCCGTGGGGCGATCCTCGGTGCCCGGGCGCAGCTCGTCCATCGGGAAGCTGAGCACGTCGGTCGGACCGGGCTCATCCATCCACTGCACGTGGAGGGCCTCCATGGCAGCCTCGTCGACGAGCACGATCGCGACCTCGGCGTCCGGGCTGACATGCATCTGCGCGAGGTTGAAGTCTGTCAGGCGCTGCAGCACGGTCTCGTCGACGTCGATGGCCGACTCGTTGTTGATCTCGATCATGGCTGTGCTCGTTTCATCAGGAGAGGCCTCGTTTCGGCATCCGGTCTCGGGGTCCTGGTCGCTGTGCGCCCCGCCGGTCGGCACGGTTGGCGAACTCCGCCGCCTGCTCGCGCTCGTAGCGCTGGGCGGTGCGCCGCTCGTCATACTCGCTGTAGGCGTCGACGATCCGTCCGACCAGCGAGTGACGCACCACGTCGTCGCTCGTGAGCCGCGCGAAATGGATGTCGTCGATGCCGTCGAGCACGCGGGTGACGAGCCGGAGTCCCGAGGATCCCTGCGGGAGATCGACCTGGGTGATGTCACCGGTGACGACCATCTTCGACCCGAAGCCGAGACGCGTGAGGAACATCTTCATCTGCTCGGGAGTCGTGTTCTGCGCTTCGTCGAGCACCACGAACGAGTCGTTGAGCGTGCGGCCGCGCATGTAGGCGAGAGGGGCGACCTCGATCGTGCCCGTCGCCATCAGACGAGGGACGATCTCGGGGTCCATCATCTCGTTCAGCGCGTCATAGAGCGGGCGGAGGTACGGGTCGATCTTGTCGGTGAGCGTGCCGGGCAGGAATCCGAGCCGCTCTCCAGCCTCGACCGCGGGGCGGGTGAGGATGATGCGGGTGACCTCTTTGCGCTGCAGGGCCTGGACGGCCTTGGCCATCGCGAGGTAGGTCTTTCCGGTACCGGCCGGGCCGATGCCGAAGACGATCGTGTTCTCCTCGATCGCGTCGACGTACTCCTTCTGCCCCAGCGTCTTGGGACGGATGACCTTGCCCCTGGTCGACAGGATCGCCTCTCCGAGCACCTCGCTCGGGCGAGGGCCGCCGTCGTTGCGCAGCAGGCGGGCCGAGCTCGTCACGTCGCTCGGGGCGAGGTCGTGGCCTGCCTTGGTCATGGTCATCAGCTCGTCGACCAGGGTCTTCGCCTTCGCGACTGCCTCCGGCGCGCCGGTGAGCGTGATCTCGTTGCCGCGCACGAGCACCTGAACGTCGCGGTGCTCCTTCTCGAGCATCCGGAGCAGTCGATCCTGCGGACCGAGGAGCTGCACCATGGCGACGCCGTCGGCGTAGATCTTCTCGACGGCGGTGTCGGATGCGGTCAGGTCGTTTTCGTCAGAAGCCAACGAGCTTGCTCTCCTCGATGTTGCCGAGCACATGGGCGTGCACGTGGAAGACGGACTGGGCGGCGCTGGCGCCGTTGTTGAAGATGAGGCGGTATTCGCCGTTCGCATGCTCGGAGGCGAGCTGCTTCGCAGCCGCGACGATCTCCGCGAGCAGACCGGGGTCGCCCTCGGCGAGCTCCGTGACGTCGCGGTAGTCCTCGGTCTTGGGGATCACGAGCGCGTGCAGCGGTGCCTGCGGGTTGATGTCCCGGATCGCGAACACGCGGCCGGTGTCGAGCAGGATCTCACCCGGGATGTCGCCGTTGAGGATGCGCGTGAAGATCGAGGGCTCGGACATGCTCCCAGTCTACTGACCGCAGCACTGCCGGGTCCGTAGCCTGATCACCAGCGGCTGAGTGCGACCGACAGCACGGCGATCGCAGCCGGGCCCGCCGTGGACGTGCGCAGCACGGTGTCTCCGAGCAGCACACGCTCGGCGCCGGCGTCCGACAGCTTCGAGAGCTCGTCGTCGGAGATACCGCCCTCGGGCCCGACGACGAGGACGATGTCCCTGCCGTCCGGCTCGAGCTCGGACAACCGCACGGGGGCGGTCGGGTCCAGAAGCAGCACCCGCTGAGATGCGGCGCGTCTCGCGAGGTCGGCGGTCGACGCCGGAGGCGCCACCTCCGGGACCCACGCCCGGTGAGCCTGCTTCGCCGCCTCGCGGACGATCGTCGCCCACCGCTCGCGCCCCTTGAGGGCCTTGGGACCATCCCATCGGGACACGCTTCGGCTCGCCTGCCACGGCACGATCTCATCGACGCCGAGCTCGCATGCCGCCTGCACGGCGAGCTCGTCGCGATCGCCCTTCGCGAGAGCCTGCACGAGCACGATGCGAGGGCTGGGCGCGGGGTCGACCGATCGCTCGGCCACGCGCACGTCGACGCGGGACGGAGACACCTCTTCGGCGACGCCGGTCAGCCACACCCCCGAGCCGTCGCCGACCGTCACCGCCTCGCCGACGCGGAGCCGTCGGACGACGGCGGCGTGCTTCGCCTCGGCGCCGGTGAGCGACACGAGGTCGCCGACCGCTGCATCCGAGGAGTTCTCGACGAGGAAGTGGAGTGCCATGAGCGCCGCCCGGATCAGTGCGAACGGAAGCGGTCGCGGAGCTTCGAGAACAGCCCCTGCTGGAACTGCGCCAGCTGCGGGCCCGGTGCCTTGGTCTTCTTCGCGAAGTCCTCGATGAGCGCGCGCTGCGCGGAGTCGAGCCGGGTCGGGGTGACCACCTGCACGCCGACGCGGAGGTCGCCGCGCTGGTTGCCCCGCAGCGGCGTGATGCCGCGGCCCTTGATCGTCAGCACGTCGCCGGACTGGACGCCCGAGCGGATCTCGAGATCGACCTCGCCGTCGAGACCCTGGATCGTGGTCTCGGTGCCGAGGATCGCATCCGGCATCGACACCTCCAGCGTCGCCAGCAGGTCGTCGCCGTCGCGGCTGAAAGACGGGTGCGGGTTCACGGTGACCTCGACGTACAGATCGCCGTTCGGGCCACCCGCCTTGCCGACCTCGCCAGAGCCCGGCAGCTGCAGGCGCAGCCCGGTCTCGACGCCGGCGGGGATGTCGAGCGAGACGGTGCGACGCGAGCGCACCCGCCCCTGGCCGCCGCAGGTGCCGCACGGATACGGGATCGTCGTGCCGTAGCCCTCGCAGGTGCCGCAGGGCTGGGAGGTCACGACGTTGCCGAGCAGGCTCCGCACCTGACGCTGAACGTGGCCGGACCCGCCGCAGATGTCGCAGGTGACGGGCGACGTGCCCTCCTGGCAGCACGAGCCGTTGCACGTCTCGCACAGCACGGCCGTGTCGACCTCGATGTCGCGGTGCGCACCGAAGACGACGTCGCCGAGATCGAGGGTCACCCGGACGAGGGCGTCCTGTCCACGTTCGCGGCGTGACCGCGGACGCGCGCCCCTGCCACCGCCTTGGCCCGCGCCGAAGAAGGTCTCGAAGATGTCCCCGAAGCCGCCGAAGCCCTGGAAGTTGCCGGCGGCGCCGTCTCCGCCGCCCATGTCGTAGCGGCGACGCGAATCGTCGTCGCTCAGGACGTCATATGCATGCGTGACGAGCTTGAACTGCTCGGCCGCGTCCTCACCCGGATTCACATCGGGGTGGAGCTGACGAGCGAGGCGTCGGTACGCCTTCTTGATCTCGTCGGTGGAGGCGTCACGAGAGACGCCGAGTACCTCGTAGTGGTCTGCCACAATGGCCCTTCTGCGTGTGCTGTTCTCTGGGCGGCCGCGTCAGCGGGCCGCCTCGTCTTCGTCGAGCATCCGAGACAGATAGCGGGCCACGGCCCGCGCCGCCGCGAGATTGCTCGGATAGTCCATGCGCGTCGGCCCCATCACGCCGACTCGCGCCGTGCCGCTGGGGGCGGCGTAGTTGCTGGCCACGATCGATGCCTCGCCGAGGCCGAAGGACGCGTTCTCGGTGCCGATGCTGGCGGCGAGACCGTGGGAGTCCGCCTCCATCTCGCTCATCAGCCGCAGCAGCGTCACCTGCTCCTCGATCGCCTCGAGCAGAGGGTGGATGCTGCCGCGGAAGTCCTGCTCGCGTCGAGCCAGAGTCGCTGCTCCGGCCATCACCAGGCGCTCCTGACGGAAGGCGCCGAGCTCGTCGATGACGATCGTCGCGAGAGCGCGCAGTACGACGTCATGACTGTGTGCGTCGTCCGCGAGAAGCGCCTGCAGCCGCTCAGCGGCGTCGCTCACCGCCCGGCCCGTGATCAGGGCGGAGAGACGAGCACGCAGCAGCGCCATGTCGGCGTCGTCGACGTCGACGGGCAGCGGGGCGATGCGCTGCGAGACGCCGCCCGCGTCGGTGACGAGCACGATGAGCAGACGATTCGGCGCCAGCGCCACGAGTTCGAGATGCGTGAGATGCGCGCGCGCGAATGACGGGTACTGCGCCAGCGCGACCTGCCCCGTGAGCTGCGTCAGCACTCGGACCGTGCGCACCATCAGGTCGTCGAGGTCGGAGGGAGCGGTGAGGAAGGACTCGATGGCCGTGCGCTGCGCGACCGACAGTGGCCGCAGCTGGGCGAGATGATCCACGAACACGCGGTAGCCCTTGTCGGTGGGAACGCGACCGGAGGAGGTGTGCGGGGCGGCGATCAGCTCTTCGTCTTCGAGCAGTGCCATGTCGTTGCGGATCGTCGCCGCGGACACGCCGAAGGAGTATCGGTCGACGATCGATCGGCTGCCGACGGGTTCATGGGTCTCGACGTAGTCCTGCACGATCGCGCGGAGAACCTGGAGGCCTCTTTCGCTGACCATCGCAACTCCCTCCCTCTTGGCACTCACTGGCTACGAGTGCCAATTCTACCCGCCGACGCCGACCACGTGCTGATCCGGCACGATGTCCGGACTCAGCGGTCGCCGATCAGTCGGTGAGCTCACGCACGACGGCATCGGCGAGCAGGCGCCCCCGCAGTGTGAGCTGCACGCGTCCGCGAACGGCAGCGGCCGGGTCGACGAGCCCATCCGCGATCAGACCCGCGACGCGTGTCCTCTTGTCCGCGGCGAGGTCGCTGACGGCGATGCCCTCGCGGATGCGACTCAGCAGCAGGATGCGCTCGAGCGTCGTCGACTGCTCGTCCGGCCGCTCCGTGCCGGCGGCGGGAGACTCCGCTGCGGCGAGCCGCTGTGCATACGCGGCCGGATGCTTGACGTTCCACCACCGCAGGCCGGCGACGTGACTGTGCGCGCCGGGACCGAATCCCCACCAGTCGCTCCCCCGCCAGTAGGCGAGATTGTGCCGTGAACGCTGCTCGGGCGAGCGAGACCAGTTGCTGATCTCGTACCAGTCGAAGCCCGCCGCTGCGAGACGCGCATCGGCGAGCTCGTACATGTCGGCCTGCAGGTCGTCGTCCGGCGCCGGCACCTCGCCTCGGCGGATCTGTCGCGCGAGCTTCGTGCCGTCCTCGATGATCAGCGCGTACGCCGAGATGTGGTCCGACTCGAGTGCGAGCGCCGCGTCGAGCGACGCCTCCCAATCACCGATCGACTCACCGGGGGCGCCGTAGATGAGGTCCACGCTCACGGCGAGGCCTGCGTCCTTCGCCGCGGCGACCGCTGTCGTCACATTCTCGGGGCGATGGGTGCGGTCGAGAGCGGCGAGCACATGCGGCACTGCCGACTGCATGCCGATCGACAGTCGCGTGACGCCGGCATCCGCGAGGGTCCGCGCGACCTCGGGCGTCACCGTGTCGGGGTTCGCCTCGACCGTGATCTCGGCGCCATCGACGAGGCCGAACGCGTCGGTCGCCGCACCGAGCATCCGGGCGAGATCTCCCGCGGGCAGAAGAGTCGGCGTGCCGCCGCCGAAGAACACGGTGTCCATCGGACGCAGCGCGCCCGCATCCGCGAGAACGCGCCTCGCCAGGGCGATCTCGGTGATGAGCGTCGAGGCGTAGTCCTCCTGCTTCGCGCCGCGGAGCTCTCCCGAGGTGTAGGTGTTGAAGTCGCAGTAGCCGCACCGCACCCGGCAGAAGGGGACGTGCAGATATGCGGAGAAGGGCACGGACGAATCGATCGGCAGATCGGAGGGCAGATGTCCGTCTGCCGGTGCCGGATCGCCGAGTGGAAGCGGACCGGCCATCAGAGAGGTGCGACCATCAGACCGGAGTCGCGTACAGCGGCGAGATCGCCCGCAGATAGCGTGCGAACAGTTCCCGGCGACGGCGCTTCACCAGCGGCGGGACGACGCGGTAGAGCAGGGAGTTCGGCGCGTCGAAGGCACGGACGGAGAACCACACCTCGTCGTTGTCCTCACGCCAGTCGATGTCGAAGGACTCCTCGCCGCGCACCACCGAGCTTCCGACCGTGCCCAACACGAATCCGATCCGGCGCTTCTCCTCGGTCACGGAGATCACGCGCAGCTCGGCATCCGCCCGCATGCCGGCAACCCGCCCATGCAGACGCAACGTCATGCCCGGGCCGGCGAACGGGGTGCCTTCCGCGTCGAAGCGCTGTTCGACGTCGTTCTTGCTCGGTGCGATCGGAGTGCCCTCGGCGTCGAAGCTGACACCGGCGTAGGCGGGACCGGGCGCGGGACGCACATCCTCGATGCTGAGGCCCGCCGCGCGCTGCGCGGTCCAGGTCAGCAGCGCTTCGCCCGCGGACTGGAAGCGGTCATGACCGCTGCCGATCCGCCAGGAGTTCTCCGCCGGGATGCTGCGCTCCGGCGGGTACTGCATCAGATCGGGCGCGTGGGTCGCACCCACGGCCGCATAGTCAACCGTGTCGTCTCGGAAAGTCCCGCGCCGCATGCGTTCCAGCCTACTTCCCGTTCCCTGGACGATCACCCTCCACGCCGGGAACAGCCCGGCCCGAAGGTCCTACTTCTTGTCCTTGCCCTCGACGTCGCCGGAGAGCGCTGCGATGAACGCCTCCTGCGGCACCTCGACACGACCGACCATCTTCATGCGCTTCTTGCCCTCTTTCTGCTTCTCGAGGAGCTTGCGCTTGCGGCTGATGTCACCGCCGTAGCATTTGGCGAGCACATCCTTGCGCAGCGCCCTGATCGTCTCGCGGGCGATGATCCTGGCGCCGATGGCGGCCTGGATCGGCACCTCGAAGTTCTGGCGAGGGATCAGCTTGCGCAGTCGCTCCGTCATCAGCGTGCCGTAGGCGTAGGCCTTGTCGCGGTGCACGATCGAGCTGAACGCGTCGACCTTGTCACCCTGCAGCAGGATGTCGACCTTGACCAGGTCCGCCTCCTGCTGTCCGGCGGGTTCGTAGTCGAGCGAGGCATAGCCCTGGGTCTTGGACTTGAGCTGGTCGAAGAAGTCGAAGACGATCTCACCGAGCGGCATCATGTAGCGGAGCTCCACGCGCTCCTCGGAGAAGTACTCCATGCCCAGCAGTGCTCCGCGACGCGACTGGCAGAGCTCCATGACCGTGCCCACGTAGTCCTTGGGCAGCAGGATCGCGGTCTTCACCATCGGCTCCGACACCGAGCCGATGCGACCGTCGGGGTACTCGCTCGGGTTCGTCACCGTCACGGTCTCGCCCGTGTCGCTCGTGAGCACCTCGTAGATCACGCTGGGTGCGGTGGTGATGAGATCGAGGCCGAATTCTCGCTCGAGACGCTCGGTGATGATCTCGAGATGCAGGAGTCCCAGGAACCCGCAGCGGAAGCCGAAACCGAGGGCGACGGAGGTCTCAGGCTCGTACTGCAGCGAGGCGTCGGAGAGCTTGAGCTTGTCGAGCGCCTCCCGGAGCTCCGCGTAATCGCTGCCGTCGATCGGGTAGATCCCCGAGAAGACCATCGGCTTCGGGTCGGTGTAGCCCGGCAGAGCCTGGGTCGAGGGCCTGCGTGCCGTCGTGATCGTGTCACCGACCTTCGACAGACGGACGTCCTTCACACCGGTGATGAGGTAGCCGACCTCGCCGACGCCGAGCCCCTTGGACGGCACCGGTTCGGGGCTCGACACGCCGACCTCGAGCGCCTCGTGGTTGGCACCCGTCGACATCATCTGAATGCGCTCGCGGGGCGACAGGCTGCCGTCCACCATGCGGACGTAGGTGACGACCCCGCGGTAGGCGTCGTAGACGGAGTCGAAGATCATGGCGCGGGCCGGAGCATCGGCGTCTCCGACGGGTGCGGGGATCTCCTTGACCAGTCGGTCGAGCAGCTCCTCGACGCCGACACCGGTCTTGCCCGAGACACGGAGCACGTCCTCGGGCTTGCCGCCGATGAGCGATGCCAGCTCCTTGGCGTACTTGTCGGGGTCGGCCGCCGGCAGGTCGATCTTGTTCAGCACCGGGATGATGTGCAGGTCGTTCTCGAGCGCGAGGTAGAGGTTCGCCAGAGTCTGGGCCTCGATGCCCTGGGCGGCATCGACGAGCAGGATCGCGCCCTCGCAGGCGGCGAGAGACCGGGACACCTCGTAGGTGAAGTCGACGTGCCCCGGGGTGTCGATCATGTTGAGCGCGAATGTCTCGCCGTCGATCTCCCACGGCATCCGCACGGCCTGGCTCTTGATGGTGATGCCGCGCTCACGCTCGATGTCCATGCGGTCGAGGTACTGCGCGCGCATGTCGCGATCCGAGACCACGCCGGTGATCTGGAGCATGCGGTCGGCGAGGGTCGACTTGCCGTGGTCGATGTGCGCGATGATGCAGAAGTTGCGGATCTGCGCCGAAGGCGTCGCGGCAGGCTGAAGCGGAGTGAGAGCGCGTGGTGACATGTCCTGACGATTCTACGGTGAGGTGAGGCTTATGCCCGCTTCGTGCGATCCGGTGATATTCTGCCGAGGTTGCCCGGGAGCCATCCGTGACACCGGATCCCGTGAGCGATAAGACTCCGTCACAGACCAAGTGCAGGCGTCGTGTCGCGCAGATCGGCTGATGGTGATTGACTGTCTTCCCGGCTCAGCGTTGCGTCGGCGGATCCCGCGCGCGTCTGTAAAAGAGAAAGAATCATCACCTTGATCAAGTATCTGTTGCGCCGCCTGCTGGGATGGGTGCTGATGATCGTCATCGCGACGAACATCACCTACTTCCTCGCGTGGCTGTATCTCGATCCCGAGAACAACTACGTCGGACGTCGACCTCCGCTTTCGCCCGATCAGATCGATGCGCTGCTGAAGCCTCGCAACCTCAGCGAATCGGTCCCCCTGATCGAACGATGGTGGACCTGGTTCTCCAGCATCCTCTTCCGCTGGGACTGGGGAGTCGGCCCCACAGGCGAGTCCGTCAACGAGCAGGTCGCATACCGCGTCTGGATCAGCGCCGAGCTCGTGCTCGGGGCGACGATCATCACGACCATCCTGGGCATCGCACTCGGTGTCTACACGGCATCCCGTCAGTACAAACTGGCCGACCGCATCGGTCAGGGCACGAGCATCATCACGATGAACATCCCCACGGTCGTTGCGGGATTCGCTCTGGTTCTGCTCGCGATCAACTTCAACAACGCGGTCGGCACGACCGTCTTCTACGTCGTCGGATCCTCCAGTCAGGGGGTCGAGGGATTCTTCCCCGTCCTCATAGACGTCCTCCAACATCTGACGCTCCCCACACTCGGCCTGGTGCTCACGGGCTACGCGTCCATCCACTTCCTGCAGCGCTCGCTGCTGCTCGACAACATCAAGGCGGACTACGTTCGCACCGCCCGTGCCAAGGGACTCACCAAGCAGCAGGCCATCCGCAAGCACGCGCTGCGGACGTCGCTGATCCCCGTCACGACGCAGGTCGCGTTCACGATCCCCGCGGTCTTCACCGGAGCGGTGCTGACCGAGACGATCTTCAACTGGAACGGAATGGGTCGGTACTTCATCCAGACCCTGAACAACAACGACATTCACGGCGTGGTCGCAGTCGCGGCGTTCGGCGCCCTGATGACGGCGATCGGCGCGATCCTCGCTGACGTCGCCGTGGTCGTCCTCGATCCGAGAGTGCGGGTGAGCTGATGTCCCTGGAAGCCATCGGGGTGTCCCCCGAGATCGCCGAGCCGGAGAAGCCGAAGAACCGCAAGCGCACCTCGATGCTGACGCTGTACACGCGTCGGTTCCTGCGCAACCGCGGTGCCCTGATCGGCGTCGTCATCCTCGCGCTTCTGGTGGTGTTCGCGATCGTGGGACCGCTCATCGCGCCGTACTCGCACACCGACCTCGACTTCCTCGCGCTGCGCCAGGCTCCCTCGGCCGAGCACTGGTTCGGGACGAACGGTTCGGGCAACGACAACTTCGCCCAGGTCGCCGTCGGTCTTCAGCGCTCCATGATGATCGCTGCCCTCGTGGCCATCGGCACCACGGTCGTCTCTGCACTCATCGGTGCCACCGCCGCCTACTTCGGCGGCCGGTACGAGCGGATCATGCTCGCGATCATCCACTTCATGATGGTGGTCCCGAACTTCCTGATCCTCGCGATGATCTCGAACGACGCCGGCGGGAACTGGCTGGTGATCTCGCTCGTCATGATCTTCGTCGTCGGCTGGTTCTTCCCTGCCCGGATCATCTGGACCCTGTCGCTGTCGATCCGCGAGCGCGAGTACGTGCATGCCGCTCGCTACGCCGGGCTCTCGGGGATGCGGATCGTCCTGCGTCACATGCTCCCGAACATCGGGTCGCTGCTGGTGATCAACTTCACGCTCGGCGTCGTGTCGGCCGTCCTCACCGAGACCGCGCTCTCGTTCCTCGGCTTCGGTGTGAAGCTGCCCGACGTCTCGCTCGGGGCCCTGATCGGCTACGGCTCCAGCACTCTGGTGAGCGCACCGTGGCTCTTCTACTTCCCTGCAGCGGCGCTCACCCTGCTCACCGTCTCGATGGCTCTCATCGCCGACGGTCTGCGCGACGCCCTGGATCCGACCTCTGCGGCTGGAGGTCGCGCATGAGTACTGTCCTTTCCGTCCGAGACCTCAAGGTCAGCTTCCCGTCGGAAGCCGGTCGAGTCGATGCCGTGCGCGGCGTCTCGTTCGACCTCGAAGAGGGTCGCACCCTCGGCATCGTCGGCGAATCCGGTTCGGGCAAGTCCGTCACCTCGCTCGCGATCATGGGCCTGCTCGACGACAACGCCAAGGTCACCGGGTCGATCATCTATGACGGCCAGGAACTGCTCGGCAAGTCCGACAAGCAGCTCTCGGTGATCCGCGGCAACGGGATGGCCATGGTCTTCCAGGACCCGCTGACCTCGCTCACGCCCGTGTTCACGATCGGCGACCAGCTGATCGAGGCTCTCACGGTGCATCGTCGGCTGTCGAAGAAGGACGCCTGGGATCGCTCCGTCGAGCTGCTGAAGCTCGTCGGGATCCCCGAGGCGGAGCGCCGCATGAAGGCCTTCCCGCACGAGTTCTCCGGCGGCATGCGTCAGCGTGTCGTGATCGCGATCGCGATGGCCAACAATCCCAAGCTCATCATCGCGGACGAGCCGACGACCGCGCTGGACGTCACCATCCAGGCGCAGATCCTCGAGCTCATGGAGAAGGCGCAGCAGGAGACCGGCGCCGCGATGATCATCATCACGCACGACATGGGGGTGGTCGCCAAGACCGCCGACGACGTGCTGGTGATGTACGCCGGCAAGCCCGTCGAGCAGGCCCCGGTGCGCGAGCTGTTCTACCGCACCCGGATGCCGTACTCGATCGGCCTTCTGGGTGCCATCCCGCGGGTGGACAAGACCGAGAAGGTGCCGCTGATCCCGATCAAGGGCAACCCCCCGCTCCTGATCAATCTGCCGGATGCGTGCCCGTTCGCGGCGCGATGCCCCATCGCGATCGACGCGTGCCTGCAGCGCGAGCCCGATCTGCTCCCCATCTCCACCGAGGGTCACTCCGACCACTCCGTCGCCTGCATCCGCGCGAACGACATCGACGACGACGGACGCATCGGCGGGCTCCCCGTCTTCCCCGTCCCGGAGATCCCCGAGAGCGGGCTGGCGAAGGTGCCCCGCGAGGATCGTCCCATCACCCTCGAGGCGGTCAACCTCAACAAGACCTTCCCCCTCATGAAGGGTGCGCTCTTCAAGCGCAAGGTCGGCGAGGTGCACGCCGTCAAGGGGATCAGCTTCGACATCCGCCAGGGCGAGACCCTCGCGATCGTCGGCGAGTCGGGCAGCGGGAAGACGACGACGCTCCTCCAGATCATGGATCTCGTCGCCCAAGAGGACGGCGACATCCGCATCGGCGGCACGAGCGTCGCTGACATCAAGAACCGAGCGGAGGAGCGAAAGCTCCGTCGTGATCTTCAGATCGTCTTCCAGGACCCGATGGGGGCGCTGGACCCTCGCATGACGGTCTGGGACATCATCGCCGAGCCGATGCTCGCGATCGGCATGAGCAAGGACGACGTGTTCGATCGCGTCGAGGAGCTCATGGGGCTCGTGGGTCTCGACCCGGCGCACAGCGACCGGTTCCCCCAGGCGTTCTCGGGCGGTCAGCGTCAGCGCATCGGCATCGCACGAGCGCTGTCGACCAACCCCAAGATCGTGGTGCTCGACGAGCCCGTCTCGGCTCTCGACGTCTCGATCCAGGCCGGCGTGATCAACCTGCTCGACGAGCTGAAGGCCAAGCTCGGGCTGTCCTACCTGTTCGTGGCGCACGACCTCGCCGTCGTACGCCACATCGCCGACCGGGTCGCGGTGATGTACAAGGGCTCGTTCGTCGAGCACGGAGACGTCGATCAGGTGTTCGACGATCCGCAGCACCCCTACACGAAGGCGCTGCTCTCGGCGATCCCGATCCCCGACCCCGACATCGAGCGCACGCGCGAGCGGATCATCCTTCCCGTCGAGGGTTTCGACGCAGAGGCCGTCGCCGTCAGCTGACCTGTGTACCGATGTGCACAGTCCGATAACGGTTCCGTGTCACTGGGGTTTCGCCCGAGAGTTGCGGGGTTAGTCTGCCCCTATCCCAAGTAAGGCCGACAGGCACTAAGGAGTACCATGAAACGGCATCAGAAGCTGATGGGCATCGCTGCTCTCGGCGCCGCCTTCGCCCTCGTCATGAGCGGGTGCGCACCGGCAGGCAACGGCGGCGGCAACAGCGGTGAAGGCGAAGCTCAGACGGTCGAGGGCGCGGACTACAACCCGCAGCCCCGTGAGAACCTCGCAGAGGGCGGCGAACTCCGCATCCCCGTCTCGAACATCGCCGAGCAGCTGAACTACTTCCACAGCGACGGTGACGCCCGCGTCACCCAGATCGGGACGTGGTTCCGCCCCCAGATCCTGCTGATGGATCCTGACGGCACCGTCAAGAAGAACGACGCATACCTCGACGACTACTCCTTCGGTGTCGAAGACGGCAAGACCGTCCTGCACTTCAAGGTCAACGAGAAGGCCGTCTGGAACGACGGCACGCCCATCGACGTCACCGCGTTCAAGGCCACCTGGGAAGCCCAGAGCGGCGAGAACGAGGAGTACCAGCCCAACGCGACCGACGGCTGGAAGGAGATCGAGTCCGTCGAGGCCGGCGAGAACGACCGCGACGTCATCGTGACCTTCAAGGGCGAGTTCGCCTGGCCCGAGATGGTCTACTCGCAGCTGCTGCACCCGGCCGTCAACACGCCTGAGCTGTTCAACACGGCGTTCCTCGGCGACTGGCACCCGGAATGGGCCGCAGGCCCTTACACGGTCGACAACTTCGACAAGACCGGCGGCGTCGTCACGCTCGTCCCGAATGAGAAGTGGTGGGGCAACGCCCCGCTGCTCGACAAGGTCTCCTTCATCCAGATGGAGCCGACCGCGGCGGTCAACGCACTGCGCAACGGCGAGGTCGACATGGCCGAGACCGGCAGCGCCGAGCTGCTCGCACAGGTCGAGGGTCTCGAAGGCGTCAAGACCTACAAGGGTCAGGCGACCGCGAACGCGATCTTCACGCTGAACTCGACCAACCCGGTGCTGTCCGACCTCGAGGTCCGCAAGGCCGTGTTCGAGGCGATCAGCATCGAGCAGGTCAAGGACATCGTCTTCAACGGTCTGAACTACACCGAGGAGCCCGCAGGGTCCCTGACCCTCTTCTCGTTCCAGCCTGACTATGTCAACGCGCTGGAGGAGGCCGGCCGCAAGGACGGCGACACCGAGGGTGCCAACAAGCTCCTCGATGAGGCCGGCTGGGTCGCCGGTGCCGACGGCATCCGCGAGAAGGACGGCCAGCGCTTGTCGCTCGTCTTCCCCGTGCACTCCGACACCGAGACCGCACGCGCGCGTTCGCTCGCCGTTCAGGCGCAGCTGAAGGAGGTCGGCGTCGAGGTGACGATCGACACCCGCCCGTCCGCTGACTTCGCCGAGGACTACACCACGCAGAACGGTGACATCTTCTTCCTCAACTTCACGTCGTCCGACCCGTTCGGTGCCGCCTGGTTCTGCCAGCTGTACTGCTCGGACAGCGGCCTGAACCTGTCGGGCACCGGCACCGAGGAGATCGACACGATGATCCACGAGGAGCTCGAGACGATCTCGGACCCGGTCGAGCAGACCAAGAAGGCCATGGAGATGGAGTCCGAGATCTTCGCGAAGACCTGGGGCATCATCCCGGTCCTCAACGGCCCGGAGATCTGGACCGTCAAGGAAGGCCTCGCCAACCTCACGCCCGAGCCCTACGTGGGTCTCGACCTCTTCGGCATCACGCCGGTGGAGAACGTGGGATACGAGAAGTAATCCATTCGGAGCCTGACTCGTCAGAGCTTCGCAGCGGGGTCGGTGGTCCATCCACCGGCCCCGCTTTTCTCTATGCTGAACGCGTGAGCGTCCAGATCGTCTTCGTGCACGGCATCCGTACGTCCGCGACGATGTGGCGGTCGCAACTCGCCTTCCTCGAGGAGCAGGGCATCGGGGCCGTCGCTGTCGACCTTCCCGGGCATGGCACCCGGATGGAGGAGGACTTCACCCTGCACGAGGCGCTCCACACCATCGACGTCGCGGTGCGCGACGCAGCGACGCGAGGTCCCGTGCTGCTCGTCGGGCACTCGATGGGCGGCCTGCTGACACTCGCCTACGTCGGCGGAGCGGAGGCACCGAGGGTCGCGGGGCTCGTCGCCGCGTCGTGCACGTCGCTCCCCCGAGGCGCCGGTCTCGCGGCGTATCGCGCGATCGCGCGCGCCGTCGATCGGCTGCCCGATCGCGGGATGTGGATCACGAAGCGCATCCTCGAAGCGACGATCCCCGAAGAGACGCGCTCCGATTTCGCCGCCGGCGGCTATGCGCTGGACACCCAGGACACGGCACTGCGAAATCTCGCCACGCTCGATCTCGCGACAGCGGTCGCCCGCATCCGCGTGCCGCTGTGGTTCGTGAACGGACAGTGGGATCAGCTGCGAGTCAACGAGGCCCTCTTCCGACGGCTCGCGCCTCACGCAGAGCTCATCGTCGTGCCGCGCACCACGCACCTCGTCACGGCGATGCGTCCGCAGATCTTCAACGCCGTCCTGCGGTTGGCCGTCGCGACCATCGAATCCGAGGCTACGGGTGAGGCCGCGGCTCCCGCGCCGGCTGCCTCGCCAGAGCCGTGAGCGCACCGCCCACGAGCGACAGCACGGCGGCTGCTGCGAACACCAGCCAGAATCCCCCGACGAGCGCGACGAGCCCCGCCCCGAGCACCGGGCCGATCAGCTGGCCGAGTGCCGCCGTGACGTAGACGATGCCGAGGTCACGGGCGTGGTCCCTCTCGCCGGGCAGCAGGTCGGCGGCGAAGGCGAGCCCGACGGTCGAGAACGCACCGTAGCCGAGCCCCATGAGCGCGGCGGCGACCATCGTCGCCTCGAAGGTCGGCACGACGGCGATCACGACGCCGGAGGCCGCCTGCACCAGGGTCGCCAGGATCGTGAGGGAACGCCGGTTGCCCGTGCGATCGGAGAGCACACCGGTGAACACCGATGCGAGCACCACGAACAGCGTGTAGACCACGATCAGGAGCAGCAGGTTGTCCTGCGCCACCGTCGTCTCCTGGTGCAGACCATGGAGCAGGAAGAAGAGGAACAGTGCAGTGCCGAGCGCGTTGCCGATGTTGGTCACGAGCCGGCCCGACAGCATCCAGGCGAAATCCCGATCGCGCAGCGATGCCAGCAGATGACGATCACGCGTCACCGGAGTCGCGTCGACAGCCGCGGGCGGATCGGGCAGAAGCAGCGCTGCGCCGATTCCCACCGTCGCGATGATCGCGGCGAGCAGCAGGTACCCCTCACGGATACCGAGCCCGAGGAGCACCACGAGCCCGACGCCGAGCACGATGCCCACCGCCTGACTGGAGCCCACGGCGGCGGACGCGGCGCCACGCTGGGTCGCCGGGAGCTGGTCCGCTATCAGTGCGGTGAAGGCGGCCGACGACACCGCGACGCCGATCGACACCCCGACCCAGGCTCCTCCCACGGCCCAGGGCCCGTCACTGAAACCGGTCACCACGAGGAACAGCGCGGTGACGAGCACGCCACCGATCGCCCATGGTCGCCGACGCCGCCGTCCGACGGCCGCGCGATCCGACAGCGTCCCGGCCAGCGGGCCCGCGACGATCCCTGCGAGACCGCCGATGCCGAGCACCAGCCCGGACGAGATGACGCCGGGTATCCAGTCCTTCTCAGACGTGTTCAACTGCAAGGGGAGGAGCAACTGGACCGGAGTGAGCTGCACCGTCCAGATCGCCAGCCAGGCGAGCGTGAAGACGGTCATCCATGGCGGTCCGACTCTCCGCAGAGCGGACACCGGCGATCCGGATGGGAGGGCGGGGCTCATGTCGCTCCTTGACGTCGGGGTCGCGACGCGAGTGTCGGGATACTGATGATTGTGCACCCACACGCACCGACACCGCATCAGTGACGAGGACACCTCGCTCGTTTAGGGTGAACCGCCCGGATGCTGGTAGAGTTGTTTCTTGGCTTGCGTGTGGGTTCTTCCCTCACGACCGCCGAGTGGAAGCCCTCTTCTTCTGCCGGCATTTCCTAACAACTCCGTACAGAAAGCGTCCACACGTGGCAAACATCAAGTCGCAGATCAAGCGCAACAAGACCAACGACAAGGCTCACGAGCGCAACAAGGCCGTGAAGAGCGAGCTGAAGACGCACATCCGCGCGACCCGCGCCGCTGTCGTCTCCGGTGACAAGGCTGCAGCCGAGGCTGCTCTGAAGGCTGCCTCCCGCAAGCTCGACAAGGCCGTCAGCAAGGGTGTCATCCACCAGAACCAGGCTGCGAACCGCAAGTCCTCCATCGCCAAGCAGGTCTCCGCTCTCTGAGCCGATTCCACGCCTGACGGTGTGACAAGAGCCCGTCCCGTTCGCGGGGCGGGCTCTTTCGCGTGCTCGGAACCGTATGTGCCAGCGATCTCGACGGACGAGGCAGCTGCCGCGCGTCAGACCGCGCTCACTCGCCGAACGGCTGGCGGGTGGCGATGACGGTGAGCATCCGCTCGAGAGCGAAGATCGGGTCGCGGGCGGCACCCTTGACTTCGGCATCGGCGCGCGCCGTCGCCTGGATGGCCATTCCCAGCGAACGCTCGTTCCATCCGGCGAGGTCGCGTCGCGCACGGTCGACCTGCCAGTCCTTCATTCCCAGTCGCTGCGCGAGCTGACGGCTCGGCTCGCGGTTTCCGGCGACGCGCGCCATGGTGCGCAGCTTCATGGCGAACGCCGCGACCATCGGCACGGGGTCGGCGCCGGAGGCGAGGGCATGGCGCAGGGCCACGAGAGCCTCGCCATAGCGTCCGGCGATCGCCGTGTCAGCGACGACGAAGGCAGAGACTTCGACCCGCCCGCCGTAGTACTTGGTGACGACCTCTTCGGTGACATCGCCCTCGACGTCGCCGATCAGCTGCTGGCATGCCGCCGCGAGCTCGGTGAGATCATCGGCGAAGGCCGAGACCAGAGCGCGCAACGCAGGCGGGGCGATCCGCTTCTTCGCCGCAGAGAACTCGCCGGCAGCGAAGTCGACGCGGTCGCCGTCGCGCTTGATGGCCGGGCACGGAATCTCGATGCCGTCGCCCGTCCCGGCGCGCACCGCATCGAGCAGCTTCTTGCCTCGGACGCTGGCCCCGGTGTGGCGCAGGATCACTGTCGCACCCTCCTGCGGGTGGTCGAGGTAGGACACAGCCTCCTGCAAGAAGGCATCCGAGCACTTCTCCACCCCCGACACACGCACCAGCCGGGGTTCCCCGAACAACGACGGCGAGGTCAGCGCGAGGAGAGTCCCGGGCGCGTAGTCATCAGCGCGGACATCGGTCACCTCGAGCGCGGGGTCTTCGGTGCGGAGGTAGTCGCGGACTCCGGCGATCGCGCGCTCTGCGCAGACCTCCTCCGGGCCGAACACGAGCACCACCGGCGCCGGACGCGGATCGCGCCACGACACCTGCGGGACCTTGGCTGCCTTGGTCCCACCGCGGGAAGGAGTACGAGAAGCAGCCATGCCTCCAGACTACCGGGGGCCACAGACGTCGACCCCGTCGTCAGGGTGGCTGCTTCTCGGCCCACAGCTGAAGCTCCTCTCCCGCGAGGCCGACGAGGAGACGGCCCTGCTGGTCGGTCCGCAGCACTCGCGCACCGGCAGCTTCGAGCGATGCCAGAGTCTCCGCTCGCGGATGCCCGTAGTCGTTGTCGACGCCTGCGCTGAACAGCGCGACACTCGGGTGCAGGTCCTGATAGAGCGGGAAGTCCTGGTCGGCGCTGCCGTGATGGGCGACTTTGACCACCGCGTAGCCGCCTCGGAGATGCGCGGTGCGTTCCAGCATCCGCTGCGCCTCCCCCGATAGGTCGCCCAGGAAAAGCGAGCGGGGTACGCCGCCGCCACCTATCTCCAGAACCACGCTCTGGTCGTTGCCCGGCGGGAACGCCTCCGACCCACGTTGCGGCCACAGCACCTGCCAGGACGCCGCGCCCAGGTCACCCCGCATGCCCGCTGCCGCCTGACCGACCGTCGCACCGCCGTCGGCGAGGTGCTGCAGCATCCGCTCGTCACCGCTCTCCCCCGGTGGCCCGTGCAGCACCGCGCCGACTCTCCCCTGAACAGCCTCGACCCCGCCGGTGTGATCCAGATCGAAGTGCGTGAGCACGAGCAGATCCACGCGTTCGACACCCAGTTCGCGCAGACACGAGGCGAGCGGCTCCGGTTCCGGCCCGGTATCGATCAGGGCGATCGCCCCCTTCGAGCGCACGACGAGTGCGTCTCCCTGGCCCACATCGCAGGCGGCGACCGACCATTCGTCGGGAGTGGTCGCGCTCGCCAGCGGACCGTTGAGCACCACATGCGCACCGCCCAGTCCGAGCGCGACTGCCAGCACGGCGGCTGCGACACCCCTGACGACCGGCACCGCGCGGTACCCATCGGCGAGAATCACCCCGATCGCCGCGCTCACGACGCCGACCAGCACGGCGCTGGCGATGCCGGGCACCATGGCGATCTGAGCGAACGGCAGCCTGGCCGTGATGCTGGCCGTTTGCGCGATCCACGCGGCGGGCAACCATGCCGACGCCGCCAGAAGGTCGGCGAGAACGCCCACCGGAGCGGCGAGACACGCGAGGAGGCCGATGACAGTGGCGATCGGCGCCGCGGGCGCAGCCAGCAGGTTCGCCACGAGCCCCACGAGAGACTGCTGCTCTGCGAAGAGGGCGATGACGGGGCCGCACACGAGCTGTGCGGACGTCGGCACGGCGATCGCGAGAGCGAGAGGTTGCGGCATGAATCGCGCGAGTCCGCGGGTGAGCGACGGCGAGAGCAGGATCAGCGCACCCGATGCGGCGACCGAGAGCGCGAATCCCGCAGTCGAGGCCAGCCACGGGTCGGCGATCAGGATGCTGCTCGCGCTGAGCGCCAGCATCCCCGCACCCGCGCTCGGCCGCCCGAGAAGCAGTGACAGCATCGCGACACCCGCCATGACCGCCGCCCTGACCACGCTGGGTTCCGGCGTCACGAGGACGACGAAGCCCGCGAGACCGAGAGCGGCCGCGACGACTCGAGTCCCCCGTCCGGCGCCGCACAGCGCAGCCAGCCAGAACACCGCCCCGACGACGATGGCGCAGTTCGCTCCGGAGACCGCCGTCAGGTGGCTGAGACCGCTGGTGCGCATGTCATCGTTCAGCTCGGTCGACACCGCGCGGGTGTCGCCGACTGCGAGTCCGGGAAGCAGACCCGCTCCGGGCTCGGGAAGTCGCTGCGCCCGATCGATGAAAGCGCTGCGCAATCCGGCCGCGACCGCGAAGACCCCGGATGCCGGCTCCTCGACCGACGCCTCGCTCGCGAACACGACGAGCGCTGCCCTCTCCCCCGGATCCGTCGCCGCCGCCTCGCCCTTCACCCGGACCGTGGCACCGAGATCGAACCCCTCGGCCGGATCGATGCCAATCCGCACCGGAGCCGATGCCGCCCGCACCGACCCCGGCGACCCGATGCCCGTGAGCTGCACCTCCATCCACAGGCGCCCATCCCGACCGACCGACGCCGAGGTGCTGACCTCCCCCGTCACCTCGACCACACGTCCGTCCCACGACGCGGCGCCCTCGCGCGCCGGTGTCGCGACCATGACTGTGATCGACACCGCCGCCGCAGCTGCGAGCACGACGAGCCCCACGCCCGCCGCCGATGCTCGAACGGCACGGCGCCGCAGCATCGCACCCAGCACCACGCATGCCCCGACGACCCCGACGAGCACGCACCACCCCGCCGAGGGGGGTACGAACACGCCGAGCAGCGCGACCACCCATACCGCCCCGGCGATGGGGAGAAGACGCAGATCGCGCCTCACCCGCGTGCCCTGTCACGACTGCCTGTCAGCATCTTCTCGCTCAGATCCTTGGTCTCGGCTGGCTCGGACATCGAAACACCATACGAGTGCGCCATCAGTACGCTTTGCCGCCGTCCCAACGACCGTGGAGAACGCCGGAAAGCTGCTCCATGTGCAGACCGGTCGAGGTGCAATCAGTTCCGGGCCACCTCGTCCCTAACCGGAAGAGCAGAACCGGCACGGCACACGCACAACGACCTTCGGCGTAACGTTGCTCATCAATCGTCTCCGATATGCGTGAGCGCTACTCCAGTTGTCGGACGAGACAGCACAATGGCGGAAGGGACCCTAAAATGCGCATCGACCTCGAAGTCAAGGCCGCCCTGGTCACCGGCTCTACCCAGGGCATTGGGCGAGCGATAGCAGCGACATTGGCGGACGCGGGAGCTCGTGTCGCCATCAACGGGCGCTCACCTGAAACCGTTGCGTCCGTCGTCGCTGATCTCGAAAGCGAGGATCCGAATCGTGACCTGATCGCGGCTCCCGGTGACGTCACGGATCCGAATGGTGCAGATGCAGTGCTCGCTGCCGTCGGCAGCGTCGACATCCTCGTCAACAACCTCGGCATCTTCGGCTCGGCGCCCGCCCTCGACATCACTGACGACGAGTGGCGGCGCTACTTCGATGTGAACGTGCTCGCAGCCGTTCGGCTGATCCGCTCGTCGCTTCCCGGGATGAAGGAGCGCGGCTGGGGTCGGGTGCTGAACATCGCGAGCGACTCGGCGGTCGTCATACCGGCGGAGATGATCCACTACGGGATGTCGAAGACGGCGTTGCTCGCCGTCTCCCGCGGATTCGCGAAGGACGCTGCGGGCACCGGCGTCACGGTCAACTCCGTGCTCGCCGGCCCGACCCACACTGGCGGCGTGGAGGACTTCGTCTACGAGCTGGTCGACAGGGATCTGCCGTGGGACGAAGCGCAGCGCGAGTTCATGAAGTTGCACCGTCCGCAGTCGCTGCTGCAGCGACTCATCGAGCCCGAGGAGATCGCGAACATGGTCGCGTACCTCGCATCCCCACTCGCGTCCGCAACGACCGGTGCCGCGGTACGCGTCGACGGCGGCTACATCGACTCAATCATTCCCTAGGGCCTGCCGGACACGACGAGTCGACACGTCAGAACACGTAAACTCGCGCTCACAGTCGATACTGACCTCGGCAGCGCTGACGAGCTGAGCGAGGCGTCCTCACATTACCCCGACGTGAATCGTCACTCCTTTGTGGGCGGAACCACCGCTTCACGGAAGGAGTATTAAGTCGTGAAGGTGCTAATTGCGGGCGGGCGAGGACGAGTCGGCTCGAAGGTCGCAGATCTGTTGGAGCAGAACGGCGTGGAGGTGGTCTCCGGCGGACTCGACGACGGCGTGGACTACATCCAGGGCACAGGGGTCGCGGAAGTGCTCGAAGGCGTTGACACCATAATCAACGTCCTGAATACCGGGCGTTTCGATAAAGAAGGTGCTGTTGACTTCTTCGAGGGGACGACTAAAGCACTGTCCGCGGCGGGTGAGCGAGCTGGCGTCAAGCATCACATCCTTCTCTCCATCGTCGGTGTCGGAGAAGGTGACGCGTCGGAGATCGGCTACTACCTCGGCAAGGTGGCGCAGGAGCGCGCACTCAAGGAGGGAACGCTTCCCTACACGATCGTGCGTTCTACCCAGTTCCAGAGCTACGTTCCGGTCCTCGCCGACCAGCACACGGTGGAGGGCAAAGTGATGGCGCCTCGCGATCTGATTCAGCCCGTGGAACTCGATGAACTTGTAGCGCTGCTGGGCGAGGTCGCTCTGGCTGCAGCACCGCTGGGCGAAGTGGAGATCGCGGGGCCGGAGCGTTTCCATATGGACGACCTGCTGCGTGGAACCCTCGCCGCATCCGGTGACACACGCGAGGTGATCACGGTCGAGAGCGACGGGCCGATCGATGCCATGGTCCCTCGCGGCGAGTATCGAATGGGGAGCGTGCTCTACCCGGTTCGCGACATCCCGACCGCGGACTGAGCTCTAGAGCTCGTCGGTATATCGAGTGCCCGTCTACCGCCAGATCACGGTAGACGGGCCTCGAGATCGCGTGCTCTGTTCTCTGCTGCCTTGCTTAGTCGCGTATCACCACGAAGCCAAGAAGGGCGCTGAGCAGACAGAACGCAGCCAGCACGAGCGGGAACGTCGCGCGTTCTTTGCGGCGCAGGTGAGTCCCGATCGCGCCGAGAAGCAAGAACATGAGCGCGAGCGCCGAGATCGGAGCGAGAACTCGCGCGATTCCAGTGACCAGCGGGGCAACCAATCCGATCGCCCCAAAGATCTCCGCGAACCCGATTACCTTCTCGGATCCGCGCGGAAAACTGTCTACCCAACCCATACCGGCAGCGCGAAGATCATCCCTTGACCGACTTAGCTTGAAAGAACCAGTCTTGGCGAACACTATCGCCAGCACGCCGTTCAATATCCAGAGCAGTATCACCATGAGTCACAACCTCCGACGCCAGTATCCCGATCGGAACTCGTGCAGCGAGAGAGTCAATCGACTCACAGAGCACGTGAAATCGCTGCCTGCGCTTCGCACCGACCGATGGGAGTACGGCCTAAGTCGGCCGCGACGAGAGGAGTAGCGATTTACCTGACTCTGGTGGCGGATCCCAGCCAGTCGTCGAAGGTGGTTGCGCTGATGCGCGACACGCTTTCGTCACCATGCAGCGCCCCCGATGCGAGACCAGCGCCGTACGAGCCCGGGAAGCGAATGTCCAGTGCTCGACGAGAGATGCCGTCGTGGGCATACATACGACGCACCATGCCAACGAGCGTCTCGTTCTGAGGCCCGATCAGGTCTTGCGCGCGCCCTGCAGGCGTCGACTCGGCGACCTCGATGAGATGGGCGCCCACCTCGAACGCGGCCACGGGACGCGAAAGAGTTCTCGGAACGAGGGTGACGGGTCCTACTGTCGTCTGAGAGGCAATCTGCTGGGCGAACTCGTGAAATTGCGCCGCGCGAGCAATGGTGTGCGGCACATCGGACGCAAGGATGAGGCGCTCTTGAGCCAGTTTTCCGGCGTAGTACGAGGTGTCGATCGAATCGATGCCCACGATCGACAGCGCCACGTGATGTGAGACGCTGGCCCGTGCTTCTGCGGCCAGAAGGTTTCGCGTAACGGTGCTGAAGAAGTCCACGGCCTTCTTGGTGGAAAGCGTGGTCGTGTTGAGGACATCGACGACGACATCCACTCCGACGAGCGCTTGATCTAGGCCGGCGCCGTCGATGACATCGACACCGTTCTTGCGCGAGAGGACGACGACCTCGTGGCCGCGCTGCTGCGCCGAGCTCACGGCGTGACGCCCGACCGTGCCGGTTCCACCTGCGATTGCGATCTTCATGGATTTCCCTTCGTGGTGAGGCGATCGAGGTGTGCCTCGAAGTATTGACGACACAGGCACCACAGGTGTGAGGTGTGCTCGCCCTCACCCCCACATGAGGCCGATGTGCACGATCAGGCGACGAGCATGTGCTCTCCGTTGTTGGATGAGGGCGCCGGAGGGAGAACGACATCAGTGGTACGCGAGTCGGCTTCACTGTGCAGCAGTCGATCGAGGACGAGGTGCCCGTAGCGTCGACGCGACAACCACGCGATCATGTGCCGGAGGGCGATCTGGCGACGGCTTCTCGGGACGAAGAGAGCCTGCTGGGTGACGCCGATCTGCTGATAGTTCTCGATCGTCGGGCGCATCGTTTCTTCCCAGTGGGAGAGGGCTTGGTCGACATCCTCCGGGTGCCGCTCTAGAGCAGATCCCAGGACGTCGGCCCCGATCAGTCCCGCGGACACTCCCATCCCCGCAAACAGAGTCACGCACCACGCGGCGTCGCCGACCAGAACCACTCTTCCGCGGTGCCAGCTCGGCATGTGTACTTGCTCGACCGTGTCCCACAGAGGTGAAGGCGCGTGTTCCGCCGCTTCGAGCACATCGCTGAGAGTCTCGCCGAGTGGGCTGTCGCTGAACACCTCGCGTAGCCGTTCAGCAGGCATCTTGGCGCGTTCTCCCGCGGGGTCGTCCGTGCGATAGCTCAGCATCATGGTCGGGTCGTGGTCGGCGAACCCGAACCCCCACAGGGCACGGTCCGGTTCCACGAGGGTGAGGCTCTGACCCGTCCGCATCCCGCGAGGTTGACCCTCGTACTGGAAGGCGTAGATCATGTACCCGAACGATTGCAGGAAATCCTCGTCGGGTCCGAACGCCAGCCGTCTCACGGACGACCTCACGCCGTCAGCTCCGACCACTAGGTCGAACCTCTCGGTTCGCTCCGTACCGTTCGCGAGGTTGCGGAGAGTGACGTCGACCCCATCTCCATCGGCGTCCACAGACACCGGAACGGTCGAGTACCGGATCTCGACGTCGTCAGGAAGCGCTTCGAAAGCCGCGTCCTCGACATCGCTGCGCAACAGCATCCAAGGCGAACCGGGAAGGTCCTTGAGTCCGAGCGCACGCTGGGACCGCAGTTTCCGATCCGTGAGAAAAGTGCGCCCCTGCGGATTGCGGTCATGGAGGAACGGAAGGATGCCGAGTCGTTCGGCGGCGTACCGTCCCGCTTCGAAGAGACAGATGAAGTACCCGCCACGCCTACGATCCGCGGAGCGTTCGATGAGGACTGGCTCCCACCCGGCGGCGGCCAGGCGCCCCGCGGTAGCAAGTCCAGTCACCCCCATTCCCACCACGAGAGCACGACGTTGGGGAAGTTGGATGGATTCTGAGTAACTGACTGTTTTGGTCATATGGTCAGTTTACTCTCCTTCTGGCCTACGAGGCGATCTTGCTGAGCACGAGATCCGTACCTTCTTCTAGGTAGCGGATGATCGTTTCACTTGCCGCTGTCACCTCACCGCGAGCCGCACGCTTCTCCCCCAGAACCGCCGCCATACTTCTTCCGAAGATCTCCGGTGTATCAACCTGTGCGTCACCATCGGCCTCAAGTTCGTGACTGAAGAGAAATCCTCGGAACACGGCCAGCACAGCGTAGGCCTGGTCTTCCAATGTCCAGTCGTCGCTCGCGAGAGAGCCTGCGCGCCACGATGGCAGGACGGCCATCATCAACTTCTCCGGGCCGAGCGCATCCGTGATGGCTTTCGACCGTGGGTCGGCAGCCAGAACCCCGAGAAGGTCTTCGTCTTCCAACAGGACGGCACGAACGAAAGGCCGTCCCGGCGCAGTTCTCAGCAACTCCGGGAAAAGACGAGACGGGCGCGCGAGATCAGGATCGGCGCTGAACTTCCGAGTGAACTCCTCAGCTAAAGCCAAGAAGTCGCGAGCGATCAATCCAAAGATCAGGTCCGTTCGACTCGCCCAGTAGAGGTAGACCGTGCCCTTGCCGACTTTCGCGCGCTGGGCGACTTCCGCGATGGTTACGGCACGTTCGCCTCGTCGGAGAAGGAGATCGCTGGCGGCCGCAAGGATGCGCGCCGCAGTGTCGGAGCTGTGCTCGGGTAGGCCTGGCATCAATGCATTCCTCTTCACTCGCTTTGACGGCGCTCGCGCCGCTGTAAGTCCATCCTGATCGCAACGAGCCATGTCCGGAGTGAGCCACTCGCCGATGCGGGCCCACCCGTCGGCCGCACTTACGCGCGCGACTTAGTCCAGACCGACTCTGCCAAGAAGTCCAGCATCCTTGCTCGCTGGGTCACCAGATCCGGGGAGTCAGTGGTCAAGATGATGCCCCCTGTCGACAACAGCAACTCCTCGGCCGTGAGCCTCGGTGTCGCATCGTCTCGCGCGTCAAGGATCATCGCCACAGCCGCGATGTTCTGCTCGCGGCTGTGTGCGTGGGTGCCACTTGCGAAGGCGCTGGATCCTCCGGACGCGATCAGGTTGCTCTTCACTCCGAGGTACGCGGCAAACAGGTCCATCCAGCGTCTCAGGGCTTGCCGCGGTTCCATCTGCAGGAGTAATTGAGGGACGGCATCGGTCAGTGATCGGATCTCGTCCGCGTAAGCGGCATCGATGAGATCCTCTCGCGTCGGGAAATGACGGTAGACCGTGCCGACCCCCACGCCAGCTTCCTTAGCAATATCTGTGAAGCTGGCGTCGCCGCCACGCTGCGCGAACACTCGGAGCGCGGCCTCGAGCACACGGGCTCGGTTTGCACGCGCGTCCGCCCGAAGTGGTCGGCTGGTCGAGCTCATGCGTCCGCTTTCGTCTGGGCAAAGGGTGTAGCCCGTTTATAGCACCGCTCGCCCGCGACTCACTGATCGAGGAGACCGAGTCCCGTCAGTGAATCCGCTGTCGCGACGATGGTTTCTCGCACCGGACGCGGCACCCATCCGAGAAGCTGCTTCGCCTTGGCGTTGCTGATCAACGGAATCGTTGCGGCATCCGATCCGTCGCTGCTCATGCTGTCTTCCAAATCGGGGACGCGAGATGCGCGCTCACCGAGCGACTCCTTGAGCATCCTTGCGACGTCCAAGAAGCTCACGGACGGTCCATCGGCGACAGCGAGGAATCGCTCGCCGGCGGCAGCGGGGTGGGTCAACGCGGCCAGATGCAGCGCAGCTGTGTCACGCACATCCACCACACCGAAGTGCTGCCTCGGCACGCTCTTCATGGCGCCATCGAGCATCGCCTTGACGAACCCCACGGACGTCGAGAGCTTCGGCCCGAGCGCAGGCCCGAAGATTCCGACCGGATTGATCACGACGAGATCGAACCCGGGGTTCGTCGTAGCGAAGTCCCATGCCGCGCGTTCCGCAACAACCTTCGATTTGATGTAGGGCTGGAGATCCCCCTCGGGATCAGTCCAATCAGCTTCCGTGTAAGACGCAGACTCCTTCGGTGAATATCCGACCGCAGCGAACGACGAAGTCATAACCGTCCGCTCTACACCGGCGTCTCGCGCAGCTCGAAGGACACGAATCGCTCCGTCTCGTGCTGGAGCGATGACTTCATCCTCATGAGCGGGCGCGGATGCAGGGAAGGGTGACGCGGCGTGCAGCACGAATCTGGCCCCTTCCATTGCGCCGGCCCACCCCGCGTCTGCATCAAGCTCCGCGAGGACGATCTCCAAGTTCTCGAGCGAGGCCTGTCCTGCGCGTGTCAGATCCTCACGTAGTTCATCGCCGCGCCGATCCTCACGAACCGTTGCGCGCACTCGGTATCCAGCGTCTAGCGCTTGGGCCACAAGGTGGCTTCCCAGATACCCATTCGCACCCGTGATCACAAGGATGTCGCGCGGGGACTGGTGGTCGTTGTCGTACATGCTGCTTCTTCCTGTCAGTGGCCGCGTCATGCGGACATGAACTGGAAACGCCAGTTATCCGGAATCTATTCCGGATAACTGGCGTTCGCCTCACAGCGATGTCGAGGACGGGTAGCGGGTCTTGCCGCTGCGATGGTCTCCGAGCGGCACGAGGGAGTCAAGAGCGTCAGCGCCGAGAGCCGTACCCTCTACCGTCACGACCGGACGTTCATCGTTTGCCAGCGAAAGCGACGAGCGCAGGAGCTCGTCGAGAGTGAAAACTTCTGGCCCGGCCAGATCGACGGTGCCATTGAGCGGTGCGCCCTGAGCGATCTCAGCCAGCAGCTCGACCACGTCGTCCACATCAACCGGCTGAAGCTTCATCCGCGGCGCGTTGACCGCTCCGTCGACGGTGAGCCAGTCGGCGATCGTCGGCACGAAGTCATGAAATTGAGTTGCGCGGACGATCGTGAACGGGATGTCGCCGTCGCGGACAGCGTCTTCCTGAGAGACCTTGCCCGCGTAGTATCCGTTCGCGAGCGCGCGGTCGGCGCCCACCACGGAGAGCAGCACGTGGTGGCGTACGCCGGTAGAGTGCTCGGCGGCGAGGACGCGTTCTGTGGTTCCACGGAAGAAAGCAGTCGCTGCCGCGGCATCCATCTCCATCGTGTTGAGGACGTCGACGACGGCGTCAACGTTCTCCATCGCCTCTCCCAGGCCTCGACCGGTGAGAGCGTCGACACCGTTCCCGCGCGAGGCGGCCGTGACTTCGTGTCCGAGTTCGCGGAGGCGCGCAGTGAGGCGTGTGCCGACATGTCCGTTGCCGCCGATGATCAGGATCTTCATTGGATGTTCCCTTCCCGTCCGACACCTGTCGGCTCATCATCATGACGATCCGGGGCGCGGTTTTGTGAGGTCAGTGCCTCGCTCGCCACGCGCTGAGCTTCGCGGGATTGACCTGGAGCCATACGTCGGTAACCAAGCCGCCTCTGACCTTGATGTTCATCACGCCTCTGGGGTGCCCTTGATCTCTCATCACGAGAGCGATGCCGTCACCGGTCCTCTGCTGATCCATGACGAGCGACGGCCGCTTCTGCAGCATCCCAATCATGAAGCGGGCCACGTTCGACACTCCGAGAACCGGACGGCGGGCAGAGTTCACAATCCCTCCGCCATCTGCCCGGAGGGTGACAGACGGGTCCAGCATCGCCATCAATGGCACCAGGTCCCCGTCCGCGCATGCTGCCGCGAAAGCCACGATGACCTCGTCGTGCTCGCGTGTGCGACCGGGAACGACATCGTGCTCGCGTGCACGTCGACGTGCTGAAGCGGCTAGTTGCCGGACGGCCGGAGTGCTGCGTCCGACGATGGTGGCGATCTCATCAAACGGCACGGCGAAGACGTCGTGCAGCACGAAGGCGACCCTCTCCGCGGGAGTCATACTCTCCATGACGATCAACAGCGCCGTGCTGACTTCTTCATCGAGAGACACCTTGTCCAGCGGATCCGCGTTCGCGCTCGATGCCGCAAGCGCGTGGCCCGAGAACAAGTCGGAGGGAACAGGCTCCGGCAGCCATTCGCCGATGTACTTCTCCCGCCGAACGCGTGCGGAACCGAGGACGTCGAGACAGACTCGGCTCATGACCCGTGTCAGCCATCCTTGCTTGTTGGCGACCGCGGCTCGTTCCGCATCAGTCATCCGGTACCAGCGGATGTACGTCTCCTGCACGGCATCTTCTGCCTCGGCGATCGTTCCGAGCATGCGGTAGCCGATCGCTACGAGTCGTCGTCGCTCCGCGAAGACATCGAGCAGACTCTCGTCCTGCCCATCTGGCTCGGACATGCGATGAGGATCCCCACTGGCCGTCACTCGTCCACCTTCCCACCGGTGAGGAAGGCGCGGCGAGGGTCTTTCACAGACGCGAGAGAGGTGATGTCTCGACCCGCGAAGACGGCACTGATCCAAATGAGAAGAACGCGGAACTTCCGCTCCCACGTCGGAACCGCCAACACGTGATAACCGCGGTGCATCACCCATGCCGGAAATCCGGTGATGACGATCTTCTTGTACTGGAAGATTCCCCGCCCCAGCCCGAGCGTGGCGACAACGCCAAGGTTGTGGTGGACGTAGTCGGCCGGCTCTTGCCCTCTGAGCGTCGCGATGAGGTTCTTGGCGAGACGTTTGCCCTGGCGCACAGCGTGCTGAGCGTTCGGGACAGCAAGCGCTCCTGCCCTCGGAGCCACCAGGTCGGGCACAGCCGCATCATCCCCGGCCGCCCACGCATCCGTTACGACGACACCGTCGGCGTCCTCGACGCGAAGGTCGGCTCGAACGCGTACGAGACCGCGCTCGTTGAGAGGCAGATCGGTGTGAGTCGCGACAACCGGGTTCGCTGCATTGCCTGCGACCCAGACGATGAGTCCGCTGTCGTATTGCTCGCCGGTGGAGAGCACGACGTGCCCACCTACAGCAGACTGCAGTTGAGCGTTCAAGTGGATCCGGCCACCGCGCTTCTCCAGGTGACGCACTACCCAACGCCCCGGGCCTGCGGTCACCTCAGGGAGAATCCGGCCCTGTGCTTCGACGAGATGGAAGGAGATATCGGTGGGGGCGAGCTCAGGGTAAGACTTCAGGAGAGCCGTAGCCAAAGACAGCGTCTCCCCGAAGCCCTCGACGCCGGAGAAGCCGCCGCCAACGAACGTGACGGTGAGGAGTTTGCTGCGTTCTGGTCCCGCCGGCAAAACAGACGCTCGATCGAAGGCAGTCATGATGTGGTCACGGATTGCGACCGCCTCCTCGATCTGCTTCAACCCAATCGCCTCCTCGAGAAGACCGGGGATGGGGAAGGTACGAGTGACGGCACCAGCGGTTACCGCGATGATGTCGTAACTGATCGGAAACGGTCCGCCGTCTTTGGGAGTGACGGTCACGGTGCGAGACGCATGATCGATTCGCGTGACGGCTCCGGCGATGAGTCGCGTGCGTCGAAGGTGCCGTCGCAGCGGAACTGCGACATGACGCGCTTCCACTGAGCCCGCGGCTACTTCGGGAAGAAAGGGCTGATACGTCATGTACGGCCGAGGGTCGATGACTGTGACGCGTGCTTCGCTCGAGCGGAGCTTCTTCTCCAACTTCCAGGCGGTGTAAAAGCCCGCATACCCGCCGCCGACAATCACGATGTCCTTCACGGTGCTACCTTCTCTCTCTCAAATATGTGACGACGCAGCGGCCGCAGATGTGAGGACGGTGCGTCAGAACGGCCAGACGAGCGGAACGTAGAGGACGGCGACAGCGACGTACAGGACCGTCAGCGGCAGCCCTGCCCTCCAGTAGTCGCCGAAGCGGTACCCGCCCGGCTGCATGACCATGAGGTTTACGGGCGTAGAAACCGGGGTCAAGAAGGCCGCCGCGCCGCTGACAGTCAACGCCATCATGAACGGAAGGATGCTCAGTTCAAGTGTGGCGGCGACAGCGACGGCCACAGGCGCGACGACAAGTACCGTCGCGACGTTCGACATGAACATTCCCAGCAGAACCGTCGCGATGCAGATCGCCAGCAACGCGAGCTGTGGGGCGGCGGTCCCTACCAGCGCCAGAAGACCGGTCGCGACGACATCGGCCGCCCCGGTGGTTATGAACGCGGTTGACAACGGAATCATGCAGGCGATGAGGACGACCGACTCCCATGACACCGAGCGAAACGCCTGAAGCGGTGTGAGGACTCGAGTGATGATCAGCGCGCCGACGGCGAGTAGTCCGACCATCACGGCCGGTATGAGTCCGGTTGCAAGAAGCACGATCATCGTCACCAGAATGGTCAGCACGCGACGAGCGCCATGTCCGAGAGGGACACCACGCTGAAGCGATCGCGGGGACGTCACCGCGATGACATCTGACGATGCAGCATAACGGTGCAACGACTCCCAAGGCCCATGGACAAGCACCGAATCACCAGCACGGAGGACGACACCGTCAGTATCAGGGTCCGATGCCCTGCCGTCGCCCAACCTGCTGTGGGCCAAGACCACCAAGTTTTCATCCCGGGTGCGCATACCCGGGCTCACGCGGCGTCCGATGAGTGTTGATCGAGGTGCGATCAGGATCTCGATGACACCCTCATCCGGGCCGAAATGATGACCAGGTCTCACGTCCACGTCATACGTTGCGCCCCATGCTCTAGCGCTCTCCTCGGGATCGCTCACCTGTTCGTCGAGACGTTCTGCCACTCGATGCGGCAGCAGGGTCCCTCCCAGCGCAGCCGTGAAGCCGATCGTCAAAACAACGAGCGGAACCCCCACCAGCGCGAACTCGAAGAAGCCGAACTCGCGTTCACCGGATTGTGCCGCGATGTCAGATACGACGACGTTTACGGGAGTGCCGGTAAGCGTGAGGAGGGAGCCGGCGCTCGCGGCGAATGCAAGTGGAATCAGCATCCTCGAGGGCACGATGCCCGCTCGAACCGCGACGACAACCACGATCGGGAGCAGCGCGGCGACGGCGCCGTTGATACTGATCAAAGCAGCTAGGCCTGCGGCTGCGAAGCCGATCACGAGGGTGAGACGACCACGACGTCTCCCCGCCCGCCTCAGAATCTGCTTCCCGAGCCACGCCGTCACACCGGTGGCAACGAGTGCTTCCCCGACGATGAAAAGGGCAGCGATGAAGATGACGAGCGGATCTCCGAAACCAGCGAACGACTCTTCCAGCGTCAACAGCCCGGTTGCCCACAGCGCGATCGGCACGGCTGCTGCAACGAGGACCGGTGGAAGGCGATTCGTGACGAAAGCGGCCACCACCGCGAGAAGTAGACCGAAAGCGACAACCACCTGATCCATCGGTCGCACCTCTGCTTTCCTCGTTCGCAGCCCGTTCGATCGACCCGTTGCCGTGCGGCTCAGCTCTTCAATCGATTCGGGTGTGGTCTGGGGTGGTGAGCCACTTGTTGAACGTGAGAGCGGACTGTTCCCTATCAGCGGATCCGCGCAAGGAACCAGAGGCGAGCCCGCGCGCATAGCGACCGGGGAGTCTCAGTTCGATGGCTTTTCTTGAAGCGCCATCGAACTCGATCATTCGCCGCACCATACTGATGAGCGTGTCGTCCTTCGGGCCGACAAGATCGGGAAGGCTCTCGCGCGGCCCCGCCTCTGCAGAATTCACGAGTCTGCGAGCGACGTCTCGAGCGGCGACCGGCCGAGTAAGAGTCCTCGGGACTAGGGCAAGACCGGCGAATGATGTCTGCCGGACGACTTGCTCGGCGAACTCGTGAAACTGCGCAGTCCGCACGATCGTGTGAGGAGTCCGAGCTGCACGCACGGCATGCTCCTGTGCCAGCTTGCCCGCATAGTACGAAGAGTTGATCGCATCGATACCAGCCACGGAGAGCAGTACGTGGTGTCCCACGCCAGCTTCCGTCTCGGCCGTTTCGAGGTTTCCTGTGACGGCAACGAAGAACTGTGTCGCCGTCACAGCGGAAAGCGTCGTGATGTTGGAAACGTCGATGACGCAGTCCACTCCTTCGAGGGCTTTCGTCAGCCCCGCGCCCGTCAAGAAGTCCATTCCTCGGCTGCGCGCGAGAACCACGACTTCGTGGCCCCGCTCCGCAGCGATTCGTGACACGTGACTCCCGACCGTGCCTGTTCCTCCGGCTATGGCGATCCTCATCGCTCAGCCACCGGTTTTCGACCGTCGCGCCCGGGGCGGGATGAACAGTCCGACGCCGAGCACCACCGCGACGATGAGAACGATGACCTGGCTGGTCGCGTCTGAAGCTGACATGTGGCCGAGGTGGGTGACGTGGTACGAGAAGTGCAGAACGCCGAAGACGGTCCACGCGATGCCCAGTACCCGGTAGACAGCCTGCTCGCGCCAGAAGAAACCCGCCACGCTGGCTGCTCCGAGAGCGAGGTACATCGCCCCGTGGTCCCTCACCAGGTGCTCGTTGTACGGGCCGTCTTGCGAGATCCACTCCCCGAGAACGGAAGGAAAATGGTCGTAGAACGACTGCGGGAACGCGAAGGACCAGACTCCCACAACCGCGGCGATGATCACGGTTGCGATCAAGGCGGAGTACTGAAGCGCGCCTACTTTCGAAGTCCCGTTCATCGGTCAGCTCTGTCCGCGCAGGTTGAACGAGATCTCACCGATCCGCGCGTCGCCGACCGGCACCAACCCGTCCTCCGGGAGGAAGACGCCGGAGTACAACGCCTCCGGATCCTCAACCACCGTGCGCTCGTCATCTGCGCGACGAAGCGCCTCTTCGATGAACTCGGACATCCGTGCCCGTTCCGGCCCCGCCACCTCGACGACGGTGGTGCCGGGATCGTGAACCGCGACGTCTGCGACTGTTCGTGCGACGTCGATTGCTGCCGTGGGCTGGAGAAGGATCGGGGGCACTCTCACAACACCGTCGACGGTGCTCATGTCTGCGATCCCCGGAAGGAACTCCTGGAACTGAGTGGCACGGACGATCGTGTATGGGACTCCGCCTTCAGCCACCGTGCGCTCCTGAGCGACCTTGCCGGCCAGGTACGAGGTCGCATTCATACGATCGACACCGACGATGGAGAGCACGACGTGGCGACCGACGCCGGCCATAATCTCTCCCTGAAGAATGTTGCGGCTGGTCGTCGTGAAGAACGAGACGATCTCTTCCTCGTCGAAGATCATGGCGTTCGTCACATCGACGGCGACATCTGCGCCCGCGAGCGCTGCTGCGATGCCCGTGCCCTTCAGGGCGTCCACCTCTGGAACGGCCGCGACGACAACTTCGTGACCTTCATCACGAAGCAACTCCACCACTTGCGATCCGATGCGGCCCGTGCCTCCGAAAACGACGATCTTCATTTCATGCTCCTTGCTTTGTGATTGCTCTGCGACAGTCATGGGGTTCCCTTGCCGAGTCCGGAAGGGTCGGCGACATCGCGGATGGCTTCCGCGAAGCTACGCGGGGATTCTGCCGGGAGGTTATGGCCTGCCCGCGGGACCTGACGATGCAAGCGGGGCCCGGAGAACAGGTGAGCGGTGGAACTTCCATCGGTCGCGGGGAAATTCCCGTCTGCCTGCCCGTCGAGGGTGACAGTGGGTACCGTGATCACCGGTCGTTTGCTGAGTTCCGATTCGATCTCCTCATATTGAGGATCTCCGGGAGCGAGCCCCAACCGATGCCGGTACGAATGGATGACGACGTCGACGTATGCGGCGTTCTCGAACGACTCTGCGACGAGGTCGAGGTGGTCTCGGGTGAAATGCCATTCCGGGGAGTTCCGCTTCCAGATCACCTCGGCGATCGCCTTGCGATTCTCTGATAGTCCGGCGCGTCCACGATCTGTGCTGAAGTACCAGAAGTACCACAGCCCCGCCTCGAGGTCCGGACGTATCGGCAACTGAGAAGTCGCGATGTCCTGGATGAGATACCCGTTGACCGACACGAGGCCGCGCACTCTGTCCGGCCAAAGTGCCGAGACGACGCAGGCCGCACGCGCGCCCCAGTCGTACCCGGCGAGGATCGGCTTTTCCAGCCCCAGGGCGTCCATGAACGCGAGCAGGTCGGCACCGAGCGCAGCCTGTTGGCCTGAACGAGGGCCGTCCGGTCTCAGGAACGTCGTCGGGCCGTGTCCGCGCAGGTACGGTACGAGGACCCTGAAGCCGGCTTCGACGAGCAGGGGAACGACGTCGTCGTAACTATGGATGTCGTAGGGGAAGCCGTGGAGGAGAACAACCGGCTCCGCGTCATGCCGGCCCTCATCGACGTATGCGATGGAAAGCTCTCCCGCCTGGATGCGGTTTGTCGCATTCAGCGGCGGGTTCACAAGGACGACCTCGTGCGCATGAGTGCGTTCATCGCCAGGCTCTTGATCTTCATGATTCGATCCACTTTGCAAGTGTGTTGGTCCGCTCCGATCCGGGGTTAGGTCATTCGACTCAGCCGAGTAGCTGACACGCACCGCGCACGGGCGGCGTCGGACTACCGTGATCGCCATGACCGCCACCTCCGCTGACTCAACCCCACTCTCCTCAGGACCGCTGACCTCTACTCAGCGGCTTGTTCTCTGGGTTGCAGTACTCGGTTCGTTCGTGGCCTTCCTGGATGGCACGATCGTGAATGTCGCGCTCCCATCAATCAGCGAAGAGCTCGGCGGAGGCCTGCGTACGCAGCAGTGGGTTGTGGACGCCTACCTGATCACTCTGGGCGCGCTCATACTCGTTGCTGGCTCGATCAGTGATGTCTTCGGCCGAGTCCTTGTTCTTCGCATCGGCCTTCTCGGTTTCGGGGTCGCGTCGATCGGGATCGCGCTTGCGCCGACCGCGGAGTTCCTCATCGTCGCGCGCGCTGTTCAGGGCGCAGCCGGGGCATTTCTCGTTCCGAGTTCTCTGGCGCTCATCACGTCGAACTTCTCCGGGACGGACCGCGGGAGGGCTATCGGAATCTGGACTGCGATGACCACTGCCGCCATGATCGTCGGCCCTGTCATCGGAGGCGTCTTCGTGGATCTACTCTCGTGGCGTTGGGCGTTCGTGGTCAACGTTGTTCCCATAGCTGCGACGCTTGCTCTGCTCGCGCGCGGTCGCCTGAGAGACTCCCGGCAACGAGGATCCGGAATCGACTGGATCGGCGCCACCCTTTGCACTCTCGGCCTCGGCGCATTGGTGTTCGCGCTCATCGAGCAACCTGCGCTCGGTTGGAACGCCCCCGCCATCTGGATACCACTTACGGGCGGTGCGATCTTGTTCATCGCTTTCATCGTCCGCCAGGCTCACACGCCGCAACCGATCCTTCCGCTGGACATGTTCCGAAAGCGGAACTTCACGGCCGGGAACCTGACAACGGCCTTCGTCTACGCGGGGATCTCACTCAATGGATTCGTGGTCGTTGTTCACCTGCAGCAGAACGCAGGCTTTCCGGCAACATTGGCCGGGCTTGCCAGCTTGCCGATGACTCTACTTCTCGTCTTCCTCAGCTCACGCATCGGCGTCCTCAGCGGGCGCTGGGGTCCACGAATCTTCATGACCGTCGGGCCGGCCTTCATGGGGTTCGGCGCCTTGCTTCTGCTCACCGTGGGTTCGGAGTTCTCGTACTGGTGGCAGATGCTGCCCAGCATGATCCTGACCGGATTGGGACTCGCCCTCACCGTCACGCCACTTACGTCTGCAGTCCTGGGCGCAGCCCGACCGGACCGATCCGGCATCGCATCAGCGGTCAACAACGCCGTCTCCCGCGTGGCGGGACTGATTGTCGTTGCGCTGCTCGCCCTTGTCGTCGGCGGAACGTTGGACCTCGACGGTTTTCATCGCGCTGCAATCGTCACCGCTGCACTGATGTTCGCCGGTGCAGTGACCTCGTACCTAGGTATCCGCTCCGTTCCGAGGAAGCGCAGTGGCTGGATGGAACTCTGAGCAGACTCGCCTGAGTCATTCGACTCTCTCATCCAAGACCCCGTGAGGAGCACGATCGCCTCACGCCCTCGTTTCAGAGAGTGATATTCCGACTGAAGGAGTTCTGTCATGAAACCTCATGTCCTTGAGAGTGAAGCGCAAGCCTTTGCCGACGCGACATCGAAACCTCCGTTCCTGTACGAGCTCGGTCCGGAGGGGGCACGCAAAGTTCTCGACGACGTGCAGTCGGCGCCGATCGACAAGCACGAGATCGACGAGGAATGGGTCACCGTTCTCGCGAAGGTCGGTGACGTTCGGGTGCGCCTCGTCCGCCCGAAAGGCGCGACCGGCGAACTCCCAGTCGTGCTTTACATCCATGGTGGCGGGTGGATCCTGGGCAACGCTGGAACGCACGACCGGCTCGTACGTGAGCTCGCGGTCGGGGCCCATGCTGCCGTCGCGTTCGTGGAATACGACCGCTCGCCGGAAGCTCGTTACCCCGTCGCCATCGAGCAGGCGTACGCGACGGCCCGGTGGCTCACTGCCGAGGGTCATGCGCACGGAATCGACTCCTCGCGGATGGCGATCGCGGGAGACTCCGTTGGCGGATGCATGGTGGCCGCAGTGACCATCCTCGCCAAACAGCGCGGCGAGGTCTCTTTCGTGCACCAGTCGCTGTACTACCCCGTGACGGATGCCGGACAGGACACCGCCAGCTACGCCGAGTTCGCCGACGGGCCCTTCCTCACCGCCAAGTCGATGGCGTGGTTCTGGGACGCATACGCTCCGGATCTCGAGGTCCGCAACGAGGTGACCGCATCGCCCCTGCGGGCGAGCATCGAGCAACTGAGCGGTCTGCCGGAAGCGCTGGTCATCGTCGATGAGAACGACGTGTTGCGGGACGAAGGTGAGGCGTACTCCCGCCGACTCATCGAGGCAGGCGTCCGCACGACGTCGATTCGATTCAACGGCATCATCCACGACTTCATGATGCTCAACCCGCTGCGCACAAGCGCAGCGTCCACCGCGGCCGTGGGCGTCGCCGTCCACGTACTCCGCAAAGCACTCGGCACCAACCGGAAGGACTGAAACCATGTCTCAGGAAGCAACTGTCGTACTCATCCACGGCGCCTTCGCCGAATCCGCCAGCTGGAACGACGTCATCTCGCTCCTCGCTGCTGAAGGAGTCCACGCGATCGCCGCTGCGAATCCGCTTCGCTCGGTCACCTCCGACGGCGAGTACGTGGCGGATGTCATCCGCTCGATCGATGGCCCGGTGGTGCTCGTCGGGCACTCCTACGGCGGAGTCGTCGCCACGGAGGCATCGTCGCTCGTAGACAACGTGCGCGCGCTCGTCTACGTCGCAGCCTTCGCTCCTGACACCGGCGAATCCGCGGCCGATCTCGCCGGCAAGTTCCCCGGGAGCACCCTGGGAGAATCACTGCAGCCGAACGTCCTGACGTCAGGGCAGGTGGACCTCACGATCCGCGAGGACGTCTTCCACGCACAGTTCTGTGCTGACGTGGACGATGCCACCGCGCGACTCATGGCCCAGACTCAGAGGCCGATCACCGAAACAGCGCTCAACGAACCGTTGCCCGCAGCGCAGCCCGGGTGGAAGTCCGTGCCGTCGTGGTTCATCTACGCCGGCGCTGATCGGAACATCCCCGCTGAAGCCATCGCCTTCCTCGCCGAGCGTGCGGGGGCGCGCGAGGCGACGGTGATCGATGGCGCGTCGCATGCACTCGCCGTGTCTCAGCCGGCGGCTGTGGCGAAGACGATCCTCTCGGCCTTCCACGCCACACGGTGATCTGGGGCGTGCGCCGCGCGTTATTTGTGTGCGGCGCACGCTTCACCCGACATTCGATGCGTCTCACGACTTGACCTCTACCGCACTATAGGTTTCAGGATAGGAACATGCACGCGATCACCTTGCCGACGATCGATGTCGACATCCCCGATGCCGGCTTGACGATCGGCCAGGTTGCGCGGGTGACGGGACTCAGCGTTCAAGCGCTTCGTTTTTACGAGCGCGAAGGGTTGATGCTTGACCCGACTCGCAGAGACCCCTCCGGCCATCGACGCTACGGCCGACACGACATGGAGTGGATCAATGGTCTTCTCATGCTCCGAGAGACAGGCATGTCGATCGGAGATATGCGGGTGCTTGCCGATCTCTCTCGTCGCGAAGGGTCGGAGGCGGAGAGGCTGAGGGTGCTCGAGGAGCATCGCCAGTCCGTCCTTGACGTGCTGACCCGAACCCACCGTCACCTCGCAGCGCTGCAGACGAAGATCGACGCCTACCGCGACGTGGTCGAACACCGGGCCACATTGCAGAATGAAAAGAGGATCAAATGAGGGAGTTCAATCTCGGCGACGGGCTGAGCGTATCGACGATCGGCCTGGGCGCCATGGGAATGAGCGCCTACTACGGCGCCACGGACGAAACCGAGGCGATTGCCACCTTGCACCGCGCCGTCGATCTCGGCGTCACTCTGATCGATACTGCCGAAGCCTATGGCCCCTTTGAGAACGAGAAGCTGATCGGTCGGGCGCTCGGCAACCGCCGCGACGAGATCATCATCGCAACAAAGGCATCAGCAGAGACGGACGACGATGGCACGATCCACGGTCGCAACGGCACCCCGGAATACATCCGTCGCGCATGCGAACGCTCGCTACGTCACCTGGGGATGGACGTCATCGATCTGTACTATCTCCACCGCGTCGACCCAGCGGTGCCAATCGAAGAGAGCGTCGGGGGTCTTGCTGAGTTGGTGAAAGAGGGGAAAGTTCGCCACATCGGGCTTTCCGAAGCATCAGCGCCCACTCTTCGACGCGCTCAGGCAGTGCATCCGATTGCTGCCGTGCAGTCCGAGTTCTCGCTGTTCGCGCGCGACATGCTCGTGAACGATGAGAAGGCCGTCGCCGACGAACTGGGTATCGGCGTCGTGGCTTTCTCTCCGCTCGGTCGAGGAGTTCTCACTGACGGAGTCAAGTCCTTGGACGACCTTGATCCGAGTGACGCGCGGCGTGGTCTTCCTCGCTTCCAACCGGATGCGTTCGAAGCGAACAGGCGCCTTGTCGACAAGGTCGAGTCAATTGCGCAGGGGTACGGCGCATCCGTCGCCCAGATCGCTCTCGCATGGGTGATCTCCGAGGGCGTTGTGCCGATTCCTGGTACGCGCCACCGCCGCCGACTCGAGGAGAACGTCAAGGCGGCATCCATTGTTCTGAGCGACGCTGATCGCCGGCAGCTTCGTGAGGCATTGCCGACTGCGGAGATCGTAGGGTCCCGCGACGGGATCGATGCGCCGGTCGGGACGGACCGCTGACACACGCATGATGGCACCCGAGGATGGGCTCGCTCGCTGGACGAGCGATGTTCTGAGCGCGCTCATCTCGGGAGCAGGCGGGGTCTTCACCGCTCCCCCGGGCCTGACAGATACCGGGATGCTCGTTGACGCCGCGATTGCTTCGGGTGCGATTGTTGTTCGTGCGGACGACGATTCAGACTGCCATCTCATCGCGGGCGGCAATCTTCTTCTCGCGATCAACCGGTTCCTGCCGACCCCGCTTGCCGCCGTTCCGCTTTGGCGTCTCTTGGACCATAACCAGCGTCTTTTGTCGAGGATGATCGTGGAGGCGCTCGATGATCTCGCCAGAGATCAGCCAGTGCTGATCGTCTCGCCCCGCTCGAACGAGGACCCTGTCATCGCCGAGGTGTACCGATCGCTCTCGCGACGGCAGGGCCCCCGGCACGCGGTCTGGGCAGTGATGGAGACAACGCGACTTTCGCCGACGGATGCGGCTGCGTCCGGAGCGCATGGCCGCGAGCCAGTGGCCGGGACTCACGAGCTGCCCGCCCACTCTCACGCGCTAGTTGCCCTCGCCGCCGTCGCACCGGTTGCGCTCTCGGTGGAGGTCCTCAGTGTGTTGATAGCTACCAGCGAAACCGAGGTTCGCGTCAATGTTCGCGCCGCGGTCGAGCGGGGGCTGTTGTGGAACAGAGGAGAGCTGATCCTACCTGCCAGCCGACTCACATCAGAGGAAGCCGAGCAGAGCCTTTCTCCTGCCGTCCGCATCGGTCTGCGTCGAGAGATTGTCGGGGCGTTGCGAGATCGAGGTGTACCCGCAGCGCTCCTTCTCGGAGAAGCCCTTACAGAGGGGACCAATCTCTCTCTGAGCCGCACCAGAAGCATCGACACCGGGCTACGCGAGATGGCGGTCGATGCCATGCACGAACTGAAAGACGTGAGTCCGCGTGAGGCGATTCAGTTCGGGGAGCACGCGATGTCCCTGTTCCCCGACGACGACGACCCCCGCCTGAGACCGGTAGCCGATTCCCTACTGATGCTGCTTTGGCAGACCTCGCAGACACAAAAGGCCGTGGAGGTTGTAGCGCGCGTATTCATCGGTCGAACGAATGACGAACTCGATGCACACGGCATGGTGTGGCTCGCGAGGATCGAGCCACTCGCCAAGGACGCCCTTCGTCTGGCCGAAGAAGGCCTCACACTCGCGGCCGCGGACTCGGCGACGCACATCAGGCTGCGCGCGCTTCGGATGTTCTACCTCGCCCGTCTGGGATTCGACGAGATAGTCTCCGCTGAGGCTCCCGAAGCGCTTGTGGCTGCGGCCTTCTTGGAGGACTCTGAGTCTCTGGGCCTTCTCCACCTCGCGCTATCGTCCGCCCGGATGCAGGCCTCACACTTCGATGAGGCCAGGGCCCTGGCTGGGGTTGCTGTCGCTCGGCTACGGTCCGCAGACATACCGCTCGGCTACTGGGGGATTCCGGCTCTGTGGCAGGGGCACGTGCAACATCTTCTTGGCGACTCGGCGGGAGCGCTCGCCCTTTACGACGACGTCACTGCCCGTGCGAACACCGAAGGCAAGACGGTCGTACTCCGCCCGCTCGCAGCTCTTCGGGCATCCGTCGAGATGTCGCTCGGTCGGTTGGATCACGCAACTTCTTTTCCTCTTCACCCGCAGGACTCTGACGCGCCTCGCATCGAGGACAGAATGCAGTCTGTCGCTATTCGGACCAAGCTGCATGCCGCACTATTCCGAGGAGATCGCGAGATGCTCGCAGAGGTCGACGAGCTCCTCGCCCCGCCTGCAGCGGGGAACGACGACGCCGCGGTTCGGCGCGCCACGTGGCGACTTCTCCTAGCAGAGGAGCTCGAGCAGGAGCACGCGATCACGATCGCCGCGTCAGAGTTGAGGGCCTCCCTTGAGCACGGACACGAGGTGCTGCCCTGGACTGATCCCGAGGACGACGTGTTCCTGATGCAGACCTGCGTGAACCTGAAGTACTCAGATCTGGCTGAGCGATGCCTTCGTTCAGCGAAAGAGCGTAAACGGCAAAACCCGCAAGCAGCGATCGCCCGGGCGATCGCTGCGCACGTGGAGGGGCTTATGTTCAGTCGGCCCGATCAGCTGAGGACAGCGGCTGCGTTGTGGCAACGCCTCACGCGCCCGTTGCTGGAAGCGGATGCGCTCGCTTCCGCCGGCGAGCTCTCTGAGACGCTTGCCGCACGATCGGGCGTACCTGATCTGGAGTCAGCGCACCGGTTGTACTACCGCGCCGGCGCGACCCGACGTGCGGCACGAATGAGACGACAGCTGCGCGCGAGCGGGCGCACGATCCGGCAGTCTCCGACCGGAGAGACACACGGCGGCCGCGGTCTGACCTGGATGGAGGAGGAGATCGTTGAACGCGCCGTCCTTGGGCCCTCCATGACGCGGATCGCTGCAGACCTTTTGCTCTCGCGCCACACAGTCGTGGCGCATCTGCGAAGCGTCTACATCAAACTTGGGATCAGTTCGCGCGACGAGTTACGTCAATGGCATGAGGCGGCGTCACCGCGGGGCGACGCCATGGGCCCTGACGACCTCGATCATTTGCTGTCGTGATCTCACATCGAGCTTGGCGTAGATGCGACGGAGGTGCGCGGTGACCGTATTCCTGGAGAGGTATAGGTACGCCGCGATCTCAGCCGCGGTTTCGTTTCTTACCGCGCGATCTACGATTCGCTGCTCTGCGGCCGTCAGACCGAGTGCATTCCGTGTACTGACACGGACCGGGGGGCGCTCCCCCAAATCTCTCAGTCGCCCTTCGACGCGAGCCAGCGATCGGGTAGCGTCACAAGACGACAACAGCGTGTGAGCGCGCCGCAGCGCGTCGGCCGAGGTTACGGAATCGGCGACGCTCTGTGCAACAGCGAGGTCCTCCCATGCCGCAGCCTCCGCCAGCGGGCGACTGATCTCCTTGTACACCCTGGCAGCAGACTCAAGTCGTCGCGGGTTTCCATCAATCAGTCCTACGACGTGGTCCAACACCCCGTGCGCGATCGGAGCCTCAGTGATGCGCGCGCGCTCGCGCGCCATGCTCTCGACGTTGCGCGCCCGTTCCGGCATGCCGTTCTCGAGTACCAGCCGCGTGAAGTACACGTCGTCGAGGATGTCTGACGCGCCGCCCACTGGCGGCCCGAGGATACGCGACCGGTAATGGTCTCCGCGCGTCCGCATCTCGATCGTCGTCCGATCCCCTGAGATATCCGCGAGGAGCAGCTCAGTCCACTCACCCCCGAGGCGTTGATGGGCTACCTTGTCCTCTGCGAACCGCGCGGCCGCTGGACCGAGTCTGTCCCTCACATCTGGAGTGTCGCGGTGCACAGCGATCTGCGCAAGTATCGACACTGCCCCCACATCAACCGTCCACTCGGCACCGATGTCTTCAGCGAGCTCGCGCACCGCCTCAGCTTGAATCTCCGCCTCGTCGAGTCGGCCCAGGTCCAGCAGGATGTTCGCCCGCACCAGTTGCAGATGCAGAAGTGCCAGTGCTTGCCGCCGCTCATCCGCCGCTCGGATCTCTCGGTCGATCGAAAGCAGTGCATCTAGCGGACGCCCCACGGATCTCAACAACGAGACCCTGATGAGACTCGCGAACCATGTCTCTGATCCGCCGGTGCGCTGGCCTCGTTCTTCAGCTCTGCTGATCGCCTCACGCGCGAACGCCCACTCGTGTCGGTGGAACGCCGCGATCGCTTCCACATGCTCGAACGTCGAGAGCGCAACATCGTCTTTGGCTGCCAGCACGGTTTCGCGAACCGCCGGTAGCACCAGTTCCAGCGCATCGTAGAGATAGTCGGTGGTATACGGTCGGGTGCTGAGCGCGGCCAGGCGCGCCTTCAAAACTGGAGACTTGACCGGCAACCGCAGGGCGACATCGAGGTTCTCGCGGGTTGCGCGCGGTTCATCCAGCGTTGTCAGCTGAGCAAGAGCGAGACGGGCCGCTACCTCTTCGTCAGGGTCCATATTCGCGGCGATCCCTCGACGCGCGAGCTCACGGGCCTCGGCCATTCGCCCAGCGTGCAGCATCACGGGGATCGCGTCGGCCATCGCCGCCCGCAGTCCAGCTCCCGATACATCGAGCAGCTGCAGACGCCGTTCGATGAGATCTGCAGCCAGAGATGCATCTTCATCGAGGACGATGGTCAGCGCGTCCTCGACGATCGCAAGCGCGTCGACGCGCGACGGCGCTCCTTCCTCCTCGAACTCGGTGTGCTCGACAGCGCGAAGCGCACGTTGACCCAGGGTGGTGGGGCGACCGCCGTCGTCCCTACTCAGGGCATACGCTGCACGACGCAGAAGGTTGCGCTTCCCCTCGTCCAGCTGCGCCTCCGCAGCACTCCTCACAATCTCATGCTCGAACTCGAGAGCTCCACCGGAATCATGCAGAATTCCCGATCGAAGGAGCTCTTCTACTGGCTCGAGGATCTGCCCCGCCCGCAGACCGGTAAGTGCGAGCACCTCAGTCATAGTGAACTGCAGCCCAAGGACCGACGCAGACAGGGCGAGCTGACGTGCAGGCAAGCTAAGCAGCCCGAAACGTCGCTCGACGGGGTCCGCGAAATAATCGTGCTCCCCCGCATAGTCGACCGCGAGAGAAACGACCCCCTCACTAAGCTGCGTTACGCCGGCGTCGCGTAGCTCGCGCGCATAGCTCGTCACGCGCAAAGGAAGCCCGTCGGCATGCGCTAGCAGCGTCCTGATCTCTGTGTTGGGCGCACCTCCGAGAATGTCTGCTGCCACCTCGAACACTGCATGCTCGTCCAGCCGCGGAAGCACAATGGCATCATCGAGAGCTGCGCTACCGCCACGGCTGTGAGTTGAGCGTTGCTCGAAATCTCTGGTGCGCTGAGCGACTACCCAAGCGACCGGAGAGCGTCCCAGTCGCAACGGCAGCGCACGGGCCGCAAGGCGTGTGAGCTCGTCAGCGAATTGCAGATCATCGATGACGACCAGAACCGGTTGCGCAAGTCTCTCAATCGCGGCCTCGAGTTCCTGAACCCACCAGTACCGAAGCTCGACGGACGAATCCATCTGTGTGGCGGTAGCGGTATCGATGGCCGCCACGTTCGGTGCCGAAAGCGCCTCGGCGAGCGTTGCCGCCACGCCCGCCGATGGGATTCCTCCGGCCCGCACGAGTGCCACAGGTATGGACGCCGCGCGCGCCGCGTCGCAGACAAAGTCGAGCAGCGTCGATTTACCAGCCCCGGGCTCGCCGAGCACGAGCACGTGCGCGGATTTTCCCTCGCGGAGCGCGCTCACGGCGTGCCGCAGCCGCGCGAGTTCTGTGTCCCTGCCGCGGATGCTTTTTGCCACACCATCCGAGCCAACTACGGCTTCGTCGTCGCTCATTTTTCTCTCCGTTGCTCGCTGGTGCCGCACGCATGTTAACGCGCCCGGAATACGTGTGATGTGCGGAACATCAATCTTTTCTATTTTGCTTGTATGAGCGACATACTTTCCATCGGCAGCCGCTTCCCGAAGCTGTCACCGCTCGCCGTGCGTCTTATGCTCGACCTCTACGGCTCCGAGCACCCCCTTCCGGCATCTCCGCCGGACGAGCTCATCTCCACGGCCTGGACCGGTGACATCCCGCAGCCCTCGTCTTTCGACCTTGATCAGCAGGCGGTCCGCGCTTTCCGCGATGCGAGCCCGGAAGCGCGGTCCCTCATCTTGCGTGTTGCGACGACTTCGGCTCCACACCCATCTGTGGAGACCGCGCAGGAGCAGGAAGCTGTCCAGATCGGCTTCATCCTGCGTCGGGAGGATGGCGCTCTCCATACCGCGGATTCATCGCGCCGCGTGGTCGCACTCGCCACCGCGAACCCGACGGAGGTCAGCGACGCTCTGCTCGAGGGCGCGAGTCTCACTGCCCTCGACCCTGGCGCGCACCTCGAACGAGTGGGGGCCCCGTCATGGGCGGTGGCGTGGCTGCTCGCCGCGGCGGAACAGCGATCGGAACCTATCGAGATTGCGCTGCTGGTCGCTCGAGCCGCCAACGTCGCTGCCTTTGAAGGCGACCTTGGCCTCGCCCGCCGGCTGATCGCACGGGGTGCGGCTCTCGGCGAGGGCGACGGCCTGTTGAACTGGACCGCGCCCGCCCGTGCGCTCATTCAGCTTCTTCATGAGGACGACATGCAAGCTTCGCATCGCACCCTTCATGCGACGCTGAGCAAAGTGACCGACCCAGACATCCGCAACCAATGCTTGACGGTTCTCGCGCTGCGCTGCATGGTGGACCCTCAGGAGTCTGGGTGGGGCGAGTACATCGAGACGGTCGCATCCGAGGTCAACGAAGTACATCCGACCTTGAACCGCATCGCAGCCACGATGTCAGCGGTCAACGCCCCCGATGTCGCTCGCATCTCTGACGCACAGCCAGACAGAAGACGGAGTTGGGTGGAGGTTGTTGAAAGCATCGCGGACGTCCTTGACGCATTCAAGACGATGAGGTTGGCCGGGCATGCGACCTCAGAACCGGTCGGCAGGACCTCACCCAACGCTCTTGCGGGATTGATCCGGACCACCTTCTTCTCGCACGTGCAGATCCAGTCGCAGTTCTGGACGGCGGCAGAAGAGACGGCTGCTGACGCGCTCACTCTCGCTCGTCGAATCGAAAGCAATCTCCTGGCTCTAAACGCGGAGACCATGCTGGCCGTTGTCGAAGCCTTCCGTGGCGAACGCGATCGAGCGGGTGAGCGTGTGGAACGCGTGCTCTCCGATCCAGGAATACGCCGTGCCCACCGCCTCCGCGCCGTAACTGAATCGGTGATCATTCTGCTCGAAGGGTCACGAGGGAACTACGACGTTGCCCTGGCTCTTTTACTGACGCGTCGACCAGACCACCTCAGTCTCACTGTCGGCCCCTACGGTCCGATCGAGGTCTTCGACTTTGTTGACTTCGCCACGAAGATCGACATGATCTCGGAAGCGAAGAAGCGCCTGGAAGAGTCGACGGTTTTGATGCAGACCTTCCGCTCGACTCGTGCGGACTTCGTCCTCCAGGCGTGCGAGGCGATCCTCGACAACGACTACGCCTTGGAACGTATGGAGGGGCTTCTTCTTGAGGCCGAAGGTCTGCCGTTTGTGTACGAGGCCGCTCGTCTAAGGCTCGTCTACGCAGAACGCCTTCGCCGCGTGCGACGCATCACTGAGGCGCGGCATCAGCTACTACGAGTGAGAATGGACTTCCAGAACATCGGAGCGGTGGCCTGGGTCGACCGTGTGCAGCGCGAACTGCGCACCACCACAAGGGAACCACTCGACGACGTGGTGTCCGTTCTCACGGAGCAGGAAGCGCGCGTCGCCGAGTTGGCGGCCGCCGGCTTCTCGAACAAGGAGATTGGCCGGCGATTGTTCCTGTCGCCGCGAACCGTAGCGGGGCACCTGTATCGGCTGTTCCCGAAACTAGGCGTGACGACGAGGGCTCAGCTGCGGGACGCCCTGAGCGGCGCCGCAGTCGAAGCGCCCGAGATGCGCAGTAACGGATCAGTCACCCCATCGGGGCAGGACAGCCGATCGATGTCCCAGTTGGCAAGCATCGCACCGGCGCGGTAAGCGACCTCCCAGAACTCCAACGCAGCCATTCGGACGTCGCCAGTGCGCTGCGCCGCGGAGAGCGGGAACACCGCAAGGTGCTCGCCGCCTCGAGGCCGCCAGTTCGCGCCCTCGGGTAGCGCTTGGTCAGACAGTCCGTTTGGCTCCGGCGATGTGTACGCGTAGAACGCCGGCTCCGGTGTCTCTGCGTCACCGAACCACAAGCCCGAACTCATGACCTCGCGCGAATAGGCCTCTCGTGTGACGGGGTCGACGCCGCCGCCGTGCTCAACGATGGCGTCCGAGAACCGTGTCGCTGCGATGTCGAAGGTATGCCAGAAGTGGTGGACCGGACTCGTCTTTCCGGAGTATCGGCCGCAGAACTCCTCCAACAGGATGTTCACGTCGGCGAGCACCCGCCAGTAAGTTGCGGCAGCTGAAGGATCGTAGGAGCGATGTTCGTCGTCGACTCGAAACTGACGGTCGCTATCCGGGAGATCGAACGGGCGGGACAGCAATATGGGGAACGGGTCCGCACCCACCGCAAGCATCGCGTGGACGAGCGCATCGTGAAACTCTGCCACGCTCAGTCCCTGGAGAGAAAAGGAACTTCGAGACCCGTGATTCGTGGCCACGATCAAGCGGTGATCGATGAAGTCGAAGTCGATCGCAAACACCGGGTCTCGGCCCATCGGGCGAGTAGTGATACCCGAAGCCGTCACATGGAACGGTACATTCCACCAGTGATTTCGCCTCGGGCTGACGGCGAGGCGCAGCTTCCCTACGATCTGCAGGTACCTGTGGATCGTCTCTTTCGTGGGTTGCCATTCCGCATACGGGAGGACCACCTCATTCAGGGTCTCCATCACAGGCCCTTTCGGCGCCGCACGCTGGCATTTCTCATCCGTCGCGCTCGATATGCCAGGGGTGGATGACTCCTGTCGGAATCACGACGACCGGGCGGGACTGATGGCGAGTGAGGCGCAACGCCACGGAGCCGTCCAAGAATTCACGAACGGCGTCTCCGATGTCGCCGCGCCGAGTACCGACAATGAACATCGACGCGTGGTAGCGCTCAGCAAGATGATGCAAAGCCATCGCCGGATCACCGGCCACCTGGACCACGGTCCACTCGACACTTGTCTGCTCGAGAACTGACTTCGCCTCTCTGCGAACGATCTCAAGATCCGCTTCGCCGCGCCGAAGCGCCTCGAGTACAGGACGGACGTAGCCATCAGGATCGGGCAAGTCGATTTCGATGGTGGTATCGACATGCACGACCAGCAATGGCACATCCATCGCCTGAGCGAGAGCGCTTGCGTGATGGAGTACCGCGGGGTCGCCTCCGGGGATCGCGCCGGCAATCAGGACGCCCTGCTCCACGTCCTCCGGAAGAGGGGCCTCATGTTGTGTGGACATCATTCTTCCGATCTCTGGGGGTTCAATCTCACGGGAACGGCCAGCTCACATGCAACAGGTCTGGTTGAGCCGCGCGCGCAGTTTCGAGCCACTCCGAGATCGTCACGTCGGACAGCTGAGCGGACGGCCCCGGAAGGAATAGATCGTCCGTCGGAAGTTCTCCGAAGTACGTGGCGGAGGCGTCGGCGACGACCTGCCTATCGTCGAGAACCGAGGCGAGATCGAAGCGGATGAAGTCTTTCAGCCGGCCGCGTTGCGGACCTGCGACTTCGAGCACCCCGTTGCGAGGTTCAGACAAGGCGACCGTTGAGATCACCTTCGCGGCTTCCTCGACCGCCACTGGTTGGACCAGCGCATCGGGGACAGTCACCCGACCTTGACGCGTCGCGAACGCTGCGATGCTGCGGAGATACTCGAAGAACTGTGTGGAGTGAATGATCGTGTAGGGCACTCCAGATTCTGCGACGATTCGCTCCTGGAGAGCCTTCGCTCGGAAATAGCCGCCCTCGGAGTTCGCGAGTTTCTCGACCCCGACGATGGAGAGCACGATGTGATGCGAGACTCCCGCTGCACGTCCGTCATTCACCAGGTTCAAGCTCGACACCTCGAAAAATTCGAGAGCTGCCTCTTCATCGGTGTAGGAGGAGTTGGTGGCATCGATGACGACGTCCGCTCCATCAAGCGCTTCCTCAAGACCCGCGCGCGTGAATGAGTTCACCCCAGTGGCCCGAGACGCTACGACGAGGTCGACGGGCTGCTCGGAGAGCGTCCTTACCACTGCAGACCCAGCCAGTCCGGTGCCGCCGACAACGACGATCTTCTTCTTGTGCTCCATGATCTGACTATCCCGCAGCCGCTGATTGTCGGCGTAGGTCAATCGACTCGATTCGGTGCTCTCACCCGCTCACCGTCAATGACGATTCACGTGCCCTGGGCCCTCAGGATCTGCCTCCAGTCAGCGGGCACTCGACCGGCGGGCCCCGGGGCGGGCTGGTCATCGGGATGACTTTGGGGCGGAGCAAGGACCGGTCCGTCGACGTACTGCTCACTGTCGTAATTCCAGAACCACTCCTCCCCCGGCTCGAAGCTCTGGATCAGTGGGTGGCCCGTGGTCGCGGCATGAGCTGTCGCATGGCGATTCGGGGAGTTATCGCAGCATCCCACGTGGCCGCATGCCGCGCAGCGGCGGAGGTGCACCCACCACGAGCCCACATCGTCGCAGTCCACGCACCCCGTGCCGCTTGGGACCGCCTTCGGGTCGATATCTCTCATCCGGAAACCGTAGCCATGTCGGGTGCGGTCGGCGATAAGTCATTCGACTCGAGAGCGGCTCACAATCAGCTTCGAGCCAGTCGACGGCACCGATGAGCCCGGCGTCGAAGGCAGCCCCCGAACCCCTAGGTCCTGCGGCCGCGTCACCTCGACTAGCGCAACGCGATCCAATCGAGTGAACCCAGCTTTCGCCCGCCCGATGGAATGAGGTAGACGTCGTGGACTCCGGTGGTCGCTGTGACCGCGACCTCCTGCGTCTCGAACCGGACCGTGGATCCGGTGGACGTTGCGCTCAGGGTGCCGATCTTCGTCCCCAGAGGCGAGTCGAGCCGGATCGCGTACTTCGCCCCCGCGGCATCTGTTGCGAGGGACGCAGCGAACTCCGTGCGGCCAGCTCCGAAGTCGACGTCGCGGAACAGCAGCACGTTCGCACGGTCGATCCTCGTGACCACGACGCCGCTTCCCCCGCGGTCCGTCGAAGTCCCTATCCTGAGGGCCGCACTCTCCGCCTCGAGCTGCGTACCTGTGTTGAGGAATGAGAAGGCATCGACATCGCCGATGCCTGCCCAGCCGATCGAGCGGATGTAGACATCATGCACTCCAGAGGTCGGAACGATACTCGTGTACTGCTCCGAGAATCGGTCGAAACCACCTGTCGAATCGACACGGAAGTTCGCGATCACAGGACCATCCGCTGCATCGATTCGGACCTCGAAGGTCTGGTTCTCGTATGGGTCGTCGGTCGCGACGTTGAGGCGCATGAGGTCGCGCCCGGCGCCAAAGTCGATTCCGCTGTAGGACACCCAGTCGCCCCCGTCGAAGCTACCGACGACCGTGCCGCTCGCACCGGCCCTCGTCGACGTGCCTGATGACGCTGTGTAGGACTCAGCCTCGACCGTGCCGCCTACGAGCGTCGCCCCGGACCGCCAGGTTGGCGCTCCGAACTGGTACGCGCCCACTGTCGGCGCGGTGTCTGTGGACCCGTCCGAGTAGGGAGGGCGCGGGGTTGCGCCGTTGCGTGCGGAGGATCCTTCACCCACGGTGAAGTCATGCGTCGCCGGGTTCGTGAATTCGGCCTCCTGGTTGGGCAGGTTGGTTGTCAGGGTCACACCTGCTGCGTTGTCGACGTCGCCGAGGTTGTTCGTGACCTCGATGCCCTCGTACGTGCCGCCGAAGAGACTCAGCGCCTTGCGGTCGGTGCCGCTGGTGTTATTGATGACCTTCGTGCCTGAGGCGTGACCGCCGTTCGGATTGATCAACACGACCCCGTAGGTGGTTCGGTTCCACGTCACGTTGTCGGCAACCACTCCGTTGATGGTCTCCAGATCGAGGTAGACCCCTGGGGCGGGAGCAACAGTCGACACGGGCGCCGCATCGCGCATGGTGTTGTGGTCGATGAGAGTGTCGCCGAGGTCCACCCGGCAGCACACGTAAACCGCGCCCACGTCGTGCACGAGCTTTCCGTAGTGGCTCATGTCGTTGTACGCGATGCGGTGGCCAGAGGCGTCGTAGCCCGCAACCTTGTTGTCGATGTTGATGCTGCTGCGCCCCGTGCCGGCGATGGTGTTATGCATCACCGTGTTATCGGTACCCAACACGTTGACGCCGCCCGCGTAGCTGCCCATGTAGTCGGTATCGGTGATGACGTTGTTCAGGACGCTGTTGCGCTCCCCCGTCACGACGACGCCGTTACCGGCGCTGTACGCGATCGAAGAGTTGCGCAGGACGTTGTCCGAGCCGTGAAGCTGGATGCCGCTAGTTGTCTCTCCGGCGGTCAAGACATCGCAGGGGTCCGAGGGAGTGACCGTGTTGGGGTCGATCACGAGGTCGGCGTACTCAGAGACATACCGCGCGGAGAGTCCGTCGAGCACGACGTGGGACGTCGTTGACGAAGTGAGAATACTCGTGCCTTTCAGGCTGAGACCGATGACGTTTATGTGGGAGCGTGCAGAGAGGTCGAATCCGAACTCACGTTGCTTCGCCTCAATCTTGACGGAGGCGGGGTCGCCACCGGGAACTCGCACGTAAAGAGCATCTGCCTGATCGTCGTAGTGCCATTCCCGGTCACGCCCGATGAGGGAGAGCTTGCCCGAAAGTGCGTAGTAGTTCGTCGTGTTCGGGCTCAGGCCTACGCAGGCTGGCAGAGTGTTGACGGTCACGGAGCCCGGCGATGACGATGTCACTCGTCCCGTCTCGCTCACGAACCAGTTGTGCGACAGCAGCCGTGCACCGACCCAGTAGCCCTCGGGCTGCGACAGAGCATCATCGCCAAGCTGCGTCTGCGTACCCCAGTCGGCGTGTGCTTTCGCCGCGTGCGCCGGGTCATCGCCGGCGTGCGGCCAGGCAGCCTCCGGTGCCATAGCGTCATCGATGAAGATCTGCTGACCTGGAAGACCCGCGGGCAAGTCCACGTCCACGCGGAACACGGTGCCCCCTTCAACGGAGCTCGCGAACTCCGAGCCTTCGAGACTCGGATCGGCCACGACAAGATCCGCGAGGTCCGATGCGGTCACCGGCTCCCATCCGTCGAGCTGTTCAGAGCCGTCGATCACGACACGGGCACCCTCCGCAGCTTGGAAGGTGATCGGCAACATCGCGGTGCCGCTTCGCTGCGGTGTCACCGTCTCTCGATAAGTGCCCTCGCGGATCACACAGGTGTCACCCGCACGGGCGACATCGGCGCAGTGCTGGATCGTGCGAAACGGGGACGACGAGGAGCCGTCCCCTGCATCATCCCCCGATGTCGATACGTGGAGCGAGCTCCCGAGTACGCCGGCACTCGCTGCGGGAGCGATGACTCCGCCCAAGAGAGCGCCGGCTGCGACAGCACCCGCGGCTGCGAAGGCAACCATCCGTCGGATCTTCATTGATCTTTCCAATCGATAGTCGATTATGGCTGATCGAGATCAAACCACGTCGAGGCATCGTCGTCAATGCCCCAAGCCTTCACCGCACAGGGAGGCGCTCTGCACTGTGCCAGTACGTGTCGGGCGCTACAAGCTCACCCGAGGAGGGAATCCCACACCGGTGGCAGCGTCGACGAGCTGCCGTCGGCGTCGTCGACCAAGGCTGCGATAGCCGCATCCCATGCAGGGTCCACGAGCTCGCGGGATTCCATCCGCTCGACCATCCGATCGCGGCCGCCGCGGGTTTCGATCACGTGGAACAGAGTCTCGCCGTCCACCCAGATCCGCCACCGAACCAGCCCGCACGCGCTCAAGGCAGCGTGAAGTTCCTCAGGGATCCGAGAGTGCACGCGCAGGTACTCCGCAGCCACCCCCGCGCGCAGTCGTGTCCGATAGCCCTCGACCACCGCGCCCATGCCGTACCTCCTGATCGACTATCGCTAGTGTTGCAGGACCGCGCACGATGAGAGGGAGCAACAATGCCCGAAACGATGATCAGCAGAGGACTGTTGTCCGACCAGGTATACGAGATCATCCTCGCCTCGATCCTCGATGGCAGCCGCGCACCCGGAACCCGGGTCGTGGAGTCGGAAATCGCCCGGCAGCTCAGCATCAGCCAGGCTCCCGTCCGCGAAGCTGTAAAGCGCCTGGTCCATGCGGGCCTCGTTGAATCCGTGCCGCGCCACGGGAGCTTTGTGACCGAGATCTCCCCCCACGAGTTCGAGTTAGCGCGGACTATGCGCGCATCCATCGAGCGCGAGGCAGCAAGGATCGCCACCGAGGTGGCCACAAACACCGAGCTCGAGCAGTTGCGCGGGGTGGTCTCTCGGATGCAGCAGGCGATCGACGCCGACGACCGTGCGGCCTTTCGCGCGCTCGACGTCGAGTTTCACCGCAGCGTGATCGCGTCAACAGGCCGAGCTGTACTCGCCCGCCTCTGGGACACGCTCGAGCCGATGCTTGTGAGTCAGCGTGCGATCGGCGACCCCGGATATCTTGGCGACCGCAGTCGTGTGGTGTCCTGGCACAGCGACCTGATCCAGACGCTGGTCGACGGAGATGCAGACGCGGCAGCTGCAGCCTTCGCGGAGCACGCATCCGGTGCGCTCGACCATCCGAGCGCGTAGTTGCCATCGCTTGTGGTTTCGCGCTACATTGCAATCGCCTATCGATAGGCGATTGCATCTGATCAAGGAGGATTCATGCGACACAACACCCGAAGTGTCGTCGCGCTGATCGCCACCTCGGCTCTCGGAGCCGGGCTCTTGGCGGGCTGCTCGACGAGTGGCGGTGGCGGCGACAGCAGTGAGACCGAACTGCGCATTCTGGCGAACATCACACCCGTGCTGACCAAGGAGTACTACGAGAAACTCGTCCAGCCCTGGGTCGACGAGCACGAGGGAGTGACCGTCACGATCGAGGTCCCCAGCGGCGAGAACGTTCAGTCCACGCTGCAGCAGGAGTTGGCGTCCGGCGATATCCCCGACATCGTCGCGAGCAACCTCGACCCGGTGGTCGCACCTCAACTGCTCGCCTTCCCCGAGGAATCATGGGTGCTCGACACCCCGCTCGCACAGGAGAACGCGATTGACGGCAAGATCTGGCAGGTCGCTACAGGCGCGCAGATCCAGTCACTCGTCTTCTACAACAAGGACCTGTTCGCCGCCGCAGGAGTCACCGAAGCCCCGACCAGCGTCGATGACTTCACGGCGGCGCTGAAGGCTGTCAAGGCCGCGGGCGGTGTCACCCCGCTGGGCACCGCTGGAGAGTGGGTCACCGGCGCACAGTTTGCGATGATGTCGAACCCGGCATTGCTCGAATCGGGTGACTTCTACACTGAGGTGACCGACGGCGACGCGTCCTTCGCGGACAGCCCCTACGCTGACTTCCTGGAGGCGTACTCCGGTTGGATCGCTGACGGCATGGTCGATCCCGCAGCCCTCGGTCTGAAGTACCAGGACTCGATCGATGCTTTCACGAGCGGAACCTCGGCCTCAATCGTCATGGGCAACTGGCTTGTCCCTTCGATCGACGAGGCTGGCGTCGACTTCGAGGTCGGCGTGTTTGCCGCCCCGTCGCTCACGGGAGACACAGCTCCCCAGATGAGCGGGCCCGCGCAGCCGTACTCGATCCTTGAGGGGTCCGAGAACAAGGAGCTCGCACTTTCGCTCGTTGAGTATCTGGTCACCGACGAAAAGGCCGTGACAACCTCCCTCGAGTCGGAGGGCAACTTCCGTCAGGGGTACACCTACGAAGGCAGTCCGCTGAACCAGGAGGTCGGAGCGATCCTCGACGCTGCACCTGGCCTTGTGATCGGCACCTCTGGTCCCGGCATTCCCGGAGGTTTTGGCGACGAGCTGAACAAGCAGGTTCAGGCGCTTTATGTGGGCACGACCCCTGCCGATGCTGCCGCCGCCCTTGACGCGTGGTGGGGCCTCAATGCCACGCAATGACGTATTGACCGAGGTCGACGAGGGGATCTCCTCGTCGGCCTCGGCCGCGCGGAGGCGGCGCCGTGAACGGATGGAGTTGTTGACGGACGCGGTGATGATTGGACCGGCGCTTGCGCTGGTCGCCCTCTTCGTGCTCATTCCTATCGCAATCGCCGCCTACCTGAGTTTCACCGACTGGGACGGATTCACGATCCCGCCGTCCTGGATCGGTACTCGCAACTATGAACGGCTCCTGCAGGACCCTGAGGTCTTCCACGCGGCGACGTACACCGGCGTGATCGCCGTCGTCGGCACTCTCGCGTGCAATGCACTTGGCCTCGGCATCGCGTTGCTCCTCAACCGCAACTCGCGGGTGAACACAGTGATGCGGGTTCTCGTCTTCTCGCCGTATGTGATCGGCCCCATCATTCTGGGCTTTCTCTGGGCCTCGATCCTTGGCACCAACGGTGCCGTCAATTCCCTGTTGACGTCCCTCGGCGTCGACCGGGTGCCATTTCTCGCGGATCCGACGTGGGCAATGGTCACGACAGTCCTCGTCATCATCTGGGCGAGCTTTGGTCTCAACGTCATCCTCTACCTTGCGGGTCTTCAGACCCTCGATGCGTCGCTACTCGAAGCCGCGACGATCGACGGCGCCGGCCCCTGGGCAACGTTCTGGCGGGTCAAGCTCCCGGTGCTCGCCCCCACCGTGACCCTCAACATCGTGCTGGCAGCCATCGGTCTGCTCCGCGTTTACGAGATCGTGCTCGCGCTCACGGCCGGCGGGCCCGCGGGCACGACCCAGACCGTGGTCTTCACGATTCTCACCACGTCGTTCAGTCGCTCCCAGCTCGGATACGGTGCAGCCCAGTCGGTCGTCCTCATGATGGTCATCATCGTTGTCACCGTGGCGCTCACGCAGCTACGCCGTCGGAGCGAGGAGGCGGTGTCCGCATGATGGCCCGTCGCATTGCCTGGCTCGTCGCCGTCCTCGCCCTCGTCGCCCTCATGGGCGCCCCGCTCTATCTGCTCATCTCGAACGCATTCAAGACAGAGGACGACATCCTCGGTGCACCCTTCGCACCGCCAGCCCAGGGCTTCACGATAGACAACTTGCTTGCCGCAGCAACGTCGACGGACTTCAACGTGATCGCCGCATACGGCACGACCGCGTTCCTCGTTGTGATCGTGAATGTCCTCTCCATTCTCGTCACCGGGCCGGCTGCCTACGCGATCGCACGGGGCACCCGGCGCATCCACCGCACCGTCATGCTCGTGATGCTCGCCGGTCTCTTTATTCCGAGCCAGACCATCGTGATCCCGGTTATCTATGTCCTCAAGACCGTGGGGCTCATGGGCACCATGCCCGGGCTCATCCTTTTCCAGACTGCACTCACGATCCCGACGACACTGTTCTTGTTCACGGCATACGTGCAGAGCATCCCGCGCGAGCTCGACGAGGCCGCGCGCATCGACGGGGCATCGAGAATTGGGACATTCTGGCGGGTGATCTTCCCCTTGATGGCGCCCGCGATCGCCACCGCAGTGGTGCTGAATGCGGTGGGTGTCTGGGCAGACTTCGTCAATCCGCGGATCATCCTTGGACCGGGATCCGGACTGTACACGGTGACGACCGGCGTCTTCGCCGCGATCAGCAAATACTCCACCGACTACACGCTCGTGTACTCCAACATGCTCCTCGCCGTCGTGCCGGTCATTGTGTTCTACGTAGTCCTGCAAAAGCGCATCATCGGCGGCCTCACTTCAGGGGCGGTGAAGGGATGACGCGCATCACGGCATCCGTCCCGCTTCGCGGCATACCGCGATGGGCCCTCCTTGAGCGCGAGCTCCTACGCCTCCTCGATCTCGGTTGGCGTCGGTTCGAGGAGCGCTTCTGCGAGCCCGACGGCAGCCTCCGCTACAACGGGAGCATGTACGGCCGCGATGGCGTAGATGACTTCTACGAGCCGTTCTTCAACTGGCCGGCGCTGTACCGACTTGGCGGAGCAGATGATCTCCTCGACGCAGCGAAGCGGCACTGGGAGGGAATCACGTCCCAGATGACCGCGTTCGGCTTTGTCCGAGACGAATACGAGGTCGGCTATGACTGGTTCCATCAGGGCGAGTCACTGTCCTTGTTCCTCGGCATCTGCGCCGCCGACCCGGCTGACTTGTTGTTCCGCGAGCGAGCGAGAAGATTTGCCGGGTACTACCTCCCCGACTCCCCCACCGGAAACTACGATTCCGCCTCACGGATGATCGTGGCTCCCCACACCGGAGCCGGCGGCCCACGCTGGGGCGTAGGCGAAGACTGGGCGGAGTACAGCGCGGACCAGCCGGGGATGGAGATCTACGGACTGCCCCTGCTGGACGTTGAGGGTGTTAGCTCTTGGGACGATCTCCGTGCGCCGGGCGCCGCCGCACGGATGGGCGCCTCCATGCAAGAGCGAATGGGGCGCGGTGACACCGCCGTCAACCTCACCGCGACGACGCTCGCCACCAACGCCTGGCTCTACGACCACGACGACCGGTACCGCGATTGGGCGCTCGACTACATCGACGCGTGGCGCGAACGAGCCGCGGCGAACGACGGCGTGCTCCCCGACAACGTGGGGCCCAGCGGTCAGGTCGGAGAGCTCCACGGCGGAGCCTGGTACGGCGGGCACTACGGCTGGTCATGGCCCCACGGTCTTCACACCATCGCCAGTGCCGCCACGGTCGCGGCACTCAACAGCGTCGTGCTGTCCGGAGAAACGGGGCGGCTAGACCTTGCCCAAGGACTGCTGGACACAGTGCTGGCTCACGCCGTGACATGGGATCGAATCGCCACGCGGGGTAGCCTCGGTCCCGGCTGGGCTGAACGTCTGGGCGCCGACGACGACGCCACCGAACTCCTCGTCCCCTACCGCTATGGACCGCACGGCTGGTTCGACCACCACCCCGTGCCGATCGAAACGGCGATGTGGCTTGACTGGATCGGTCACGCGGCCGAGGCCCGCGATCTGCTCGATCGCATCCGCACGTCGTCCAGCACCGACTGGCGCGAGGTGCGGTGGTTCCACGACAAGGAGGAGCAGGGGCACGAGGCGCCCTGGCTCGAGTTCCTCGACGGCCGCAACGAGGACTACCCCGAAAAAGCGCTGGACATGGCGATCGGTCAGGTCCTGCGCCGGCTCGCGCTGATCGATCGAGCCGACGAAACGCCGGCCGACGGTGACATCCATTTCTGGCAAAGGCTCAACCCGGTCGTAACTGAGGTCCTCACCCAACTCGTGACCGGAGCACCGCCAGCTGTCTATTACGGCGGACTTCCCTTCGCTCGGGTGATCATTGCAGACGCGCAGCGCGGGAGACCGGGACTACCGGAGGATGTTGCGGCCCTCGTCCGCCGCGCCGGCGAAGATTCGGTCTCGCTCGAACTTGTGAATGTCGGCGACTACGACCGCGAGGTCGAGGTGACCGCCGGGTCGTTCGGCGAAGACCACATCGCCTCGGTCGCGTTCGATCGGGGAGGGAACTACCCCGGCGATCCGCACGACTACACAATTCCGCGCCCTTCCATCTCTTACGACGTTCGCCAGATAGATGGCCCTCGCCTGACCGTCTCGCTGCCCCCTCGTACGCGTATCACCCTCGAACTCGCGATCGCACGCCGCGTATATCGCGCCACCCACCAGCTCATCCGCTCGACACAGGAGAACTAATGAACACCGCAACCGAGAACCTCTCGAACGTCTGGCCGCTGCCTGTCCGGGGCGATACTTTCGACCGCGCGGACGCCGACATCATCGACCGTATGAACATCATCAGCGCGGCGACAGCCTGCGCGAAGCTCAACGGCATGGGCATCACCCGAACCGCCGTGCAGGGACCGATGCCGTTTGAACGCGGGAGCCGTGTCGTCGGCTCCGCGCTCACCTTGCAGTTCATGCCCCAGCGCGAGGACATCGCGAGCGGTGTCGATCAGGAGTACATCGAACGCCACACTGCACTGTGGGAAGTCCTTGAAACCGTGCAGGAGGGCGACGTGCTGGTTGTCCAGGCATACGGCAGCGCGTTCACTGGCTGCTTCGGTGACATGCTCGTCCGCTACTTCAAGCGTCGCGGAGGAGCGGGGATCGTCGTCGACGGCCGAATCCGAGACGCAGCACGCGTCCGCGAGCTGGGCGTGCCCATCTGGTGCACGGGAACGACCCCACACTATGCGTCGCAGACAGACCTGTTCCCATGGGCATACGACGTTCCTGTCGCAGTGGGTGGGGTACTCGCTCTCCCCGGCGACGTCGTGGTCGCCGACGACGACGGCGCTGTGATCGTGCCACAGGGAAAAGCCCTCGAACTGGTGAAGTCAGCCGAGGATCACGAGAACTGGGAGGTCTTCAGCCGGATGCGTCTCGAACAGGGCGCCCGGCTCTCGGACTACTATCCGTTGTCTGCCAACAGCCGCGCGGAGTACGAGGCTTGGCGAGACAGCCGCACTGCTTGAGCGGGTTCGCCGTGACGACGCGCCTGGGGGGCGAGAACCAATGAAGTCGAATGCGATCGGCGTTACCGGCGTCGCGGTCACTGAGATGGGGCTCGGGACGGCTCAATTCGGAGACCTCTACGACTCGTTCGACCAGGACGAGGCGGACGCCATCGTGCAGAGTGCTCTGAGCAACGGTATCCGCCATTTCGACACCGCCCCCCACTACGGACTCGGGCTGTCGGAATGCCGGCTCGGTCGAGCGCTGGTGGGAGTGGACAGGGCCGAGATCGTTGTGAGCACCAAAGTCGGCCGCATCATCGAAGGCGTCGGAGCCGCAGCCTATCGCCGGTGGGACTTCACTTCGGACGGAGTGTCACGATCGCTCGATTCCTCGCGAGATCGCCTCCGATTGGATGACATCGACATCGCCTTCATTCATGACCCGGACGAACACGTCGATCAAGCAATCTCAGAGGCAGCACCGGCTCTCGAGCGAAAGCGCGCTTCTGGAGAGGTGGGCGCCATCGGGGTGGGAACCAAGGATGTCGCCACACTCCTGCGGTTCGTGCGCGAGAGCGACATCGACGTCGTCATGGTGGCAGGCCGACTGACGCTGTTGGATCGAACCGCACTCGACGAACTGATTCCTGAGTGCCTTGCCCGCGGAGTCGCCGTCATGTCGGCGGGCGTCTTCAACAGCGGCATTCTTGCCTCACCCACCCCCGACCGATCGTCGCATTTCGAATACGCGAAGCCCTCTCATGCAATCGTGACGCGAGCTCGCAAGCTGGCATCGATTGCCGCTCGCCACGGATTTACGCTCCCGGAAGCAGCTGTGGCGTTCGCGCGCCGACCGGCACCTCCCGTTGTTTCCGTCGTGGTTGGCGTCGACGCAGCTGCGCAGGTTCCGTCCAATGCGGCGCTGCTCACCTGCGATGGTGACGCAGAGGGCCTTTTCGCTGAGCTCGACGACTTGTTCGCCAGGGAAGGCTGATCGTCAGGTCAGCCTGGCTGCCGCGCGTTGCCATCAACGGTATGTGCGAGGCGCCCGGTGTCTCCGGGCCGCCCGAGCGATCGCCTTCTCCACTTCCACAATCAGGAAGATCGCTACAGCGAGCGAGAGGGCGATGCCCCATTCTCGCCATGTGAGTGGTGCCGTGTGAAACCACTCCTGCATAGCTGGCACGTACGTGAAAGCGAGCTGAAGCAGGAGCAGGATACCGACAGATACCCAGACGACTGGGTTGCCGCGGAGCGCACGAAGGGAGAAGCTCGAGACGCGCAAGAATCGTGAGTTGAACAGGTACGCAACCTGTCCGAGAACGAGCACGGTCACCGCGCTGGTCTGCGCAATGGCGAACGACGACCCAGACCCCAACTCCACGAAGAAGATGCCGATCGACGCCGCTGTGATCAGTAGCGTCACGACCGTGATCCGCGCGATGAGGATTCCGTCGATCATCGAGGATGTGACGGCTCGAGGCGGCCGGGACATCAGCCCTTGTTCGGCCGGCTCGTATGCGAGAGCCAGGGAGAGAGTAATGGCGGTCACAAGATTCACCCACAGCACCTGAGTCGGCTGAAGCGGCGGAACGAACCCGATGATGACCGCTGTCAGAACTATCAGCGCTTGGGCGAAAGTCGTCGGCAGGATGAACATCAGTGACTTCTGGATGTTGTCGAAGATGCGCCGCCCCTCGGCTACCGCCCGCTCGATCGTGGCGAAGTCGTCGTCGGCGAGGACGATGTCTGCCGCCTCTTTCGTTGCTTCGGTCCCGTTGATGCCCATCGCGATGCCAATGTCAGCACGGGTGAGAGCAGGGGCATCGTTCACACCGTCCCCCGTCATCGCAACCACCTGACGTCGCGACTGCAACGCACGAACGATTCGTATCTTGTGCTCCGGATTCGTACGAGCGAAGACATCCACGGTCGGTGCGATATCTGCAAGATCAACATCCGACATCCCCTGCAGCTCGGCGCCGGTCACCACCCGCGGAAAAGACCGCCCCGCGATACCGAGCTCCGCCGCGATCGCGGATGCAGTTGATGCGTGGTCTCCGGTGATCATCGTGACCCGAATGCCTGCCTCTCGGCAGCGACGGATCGCCTCGATCGCCTCGGCGCGTGGTGGATCCGCGATCGCGACAAGTCCCAACAGTGTGAGACTGTGCACGTCCCCAAGCTCTATGGTCGACGCTCCGTATGAGGGAGCAGCAGCAGCAGCGAGGACTCTCAACCCCTGACGACCCAACGAGTCCACCGCGTCGTCCCACTCTTCTCGTCGGAGAGGCGTCTTCCCCCCATTCGCGTCGAGTTGGTACGCGCATCGATCGAGGAGTCGATCGGGCGCCCCCTTCGCTATCAGGTGCACGCTGCCGTCCGGAGAGCGGTCGAGCACAGCCATGAGCTTGTTCTTGGAGTTGAACGGTAGCTCGGCCGTCCGTTGGTATCCCTCCCCCGTGAACTCCGCTTTGCGCGCGAGCACCACCAAGCTTCCTTCTGTGGGCGCACCGACGACTGACCAGCCATCGTCAGTCTTCTGGACGGCTGCGTCCGTGCAGCGGGAAAGAGCGATCACGAGTTCGTGCAGGTCGCGACGCTCATGGAAGGAAGCGGCCTCCCCCGAGTGCTCTGAGACCGCGTGGCCTTCGGGGCTGTACCCGACCCCTGTGATCGAGTACCGACCCACCGATGTGACGAGCGAGCGCACTGTCATCTCGTTGTACGTCAGAGTTCCGGTCTTATCCGAGCAGATCGTCGTCACCTCGCCGAGCGTCTCGACAGCCGTGAGTTTCCGCGTGATCGCGTTGCGCTGGGCCATCTGCCGCACGCCGAGAGCGAGTGTGATCGTGACGATCGCCGGCAGCCCTTCCGGGACTGCAGCTACGGCGAAAGTGATCGCAGAGTCGAGCAGCTGTTCCGGCCCGTCACCGTGCAGCAGCAAACCGACAACCGTCATCACTCCCGCCAGCACCAGGATAAACGCTGCGATCCGTTTGCCGAGGCGATCGAGCTGCCCCGTCAGAGGAGTCCCGAGGGGATCCGCTTCGTCGATGAGAGTTTGGATCCGACCGAGCTCCGTGTCGCTTCCCGTAGCCGCAACCATGCCGATTCCTGTACCGGCGCCCACAACCGTTCCAGAGAACGCCATCCCGACGCGATCACCGATCACCGCTCCGATAGGCACAGCCCCCGTCCCCTTGACCGCGAGTACCGATTCGCCGGTGAGGGGGGACTCATCGATCTCCAAGCCTTCGACGGTCAAAAGGCGCAGATCGGCGGGCACGCGATCGCCCGGGCGAAGACGCACTATGTCTCCCGGCACAAGTTCCTCGGCGACTACGTCCGACCATTCACCATCTCGCAGCACTGTCGCATGCAAGGAGAGCATCCGTCGGATACCGGCGAGTGCGCGCTCGGCCTGGCCCTCCTGAAGGAAACCGATGAGCCCCGTGGCGAGGGCGACGACGAAGATCACCCAGAAATCGATCCAATCCCGGTAGACCGCCTTCACGACAGCCGATGCGAGCAGGATGTAGATGAGAATGTTGTTGAAGTGGCCGAGGAATCGCAGGACAGGGCTTCGTCTTCTGGCCTCAGGAAGCCGGTTCGGCCCGAAGCTCCGCTGTCTCGCAATCACTTCGTCCTGGCGGAGCCCATCGCGAGAGACCTCGAGGACTCGGAGCACCTCCTCAGGAGAGCGAGCGTACGACTGATCCTGGGATTCGTGCTGGGTTGCCATCATCTCTCCTCGACCGCAGCCCACTCAGTAGTGGACACCACTCACTTTGGACGAAAAACGCGCATGCGTCTTCGGGTCACATGACTCATCGATTGCCCGTTGCGCAACGCGCGCTGTTCATGCGCGAGGGGTCATACATGCACCTGATGCCACTCGCTGATGAGCTCGCCGCTGATCTGGAAGCTGGAGAAGCCCATCAGGTTCTGCACGGGAACCCCGATGAGACCTATGCGCATCGCGTGCTCGACGAGAATCACCCCCTCCCCCACCAGTAGCGACTCGACTTCGATCACGAATGTCTCGAACGCACCGCGCACCTGCTCACAGACGCGCGCGACGGCGTCGCGACCGACAGCCCCATGACACAGGGAAGGACGGTACACCACATCGGGGTGCAGGAAGGCAGCGATCGAAGCCGTGCCTTCAGCATCGCGAGGTGCAGCGTTGAATGTCGCCAGGAAATCCCTGACGATTAGTTCACGCTCCAGTCGGCAGATCGCCCCGCCGTCTGGCTCTCTCGTCGGATCCACTTCGACCCCTTCCGTTAGGCATTCAGGCTCGCGTCCGCGGCGTGCGAAGTCAGCAGTCAGATGACTCGAAGTCGACCCAGCGCGCTACTCACTCGTCTTCACTGACCGGCGCAATCAGGGCACTCACTCACAACACCGGGCGATGACTTGAGTAGTTCTGGGTCGAATGACTCTTCGCTTCTCTCATCGACTGAAGCAGTCTGTGAGCAGCGCAGTTTGCCCAGCCCTCGCTGTCGACATGCGCGAAGCGATGATGCCTACAGAAGGAGAAAGCTCATGACATCGATCCTGATTCTTGGCAACGGAAACATGGCCAGCGCCATCAGCGAGTTTCTGGCGAGAGCGTCTGTCGAAACCAAGGCCGTCGGCCGTGGCGAGGAGTGGGATGCTTCAGGCTTCGATGCTGTCCTCCTGGCTGTTCCCCACACCGCGCACGAACACATCATCAGAGATCACAGCGAAGCTCTCGCGGGCAAGATCGTCATCGACATCAGCAACCCCGTCACCTTCGACCCGCTTGCTCGGGTACGCGCCCCGCAAGGGAGCGCGGCTGCCGCTCTCGCTGAGGCGCTGCCCGACAGCCGGATCGTCAAGGCATTCAACACCAACTACGCCGGTCATCTGAAGGCCGCAGGTATCGACGACCAGCCGCTCACGGTGCTTGCTTCATCCGATGACCGCGATGCCGCGGCATTTGTCCTCGATATGGCGAGCCGTGCTGGGGCAGAGACATTTGACGTCGGCAGCCTTGACCGCGCCGAGGCACAGGAGGCGTTGTGCTACCTCCAGATGGCGATCACCTTCTCTGAAGCCAATGCCACCGAGGGCGGATTCGTCTTCATCGGGTGACCCGCTGCCTCATGACCGGCGGTCGACATCCACGATGCGCGGTCGATTGAAACCGATCCCCTGAAGAATGGACGCGAATGATGAGCACGCAACAGAACAGCGGCGAGAGCGAAGGCTCCGAATCCGCAGTCCACACAGCCGAGGACAGGTTCCTTCGGGACGGCCTGGCGGACCTTCGCAGGGACAGTCTTCGCGACGTCGATCTGCCCTCGGTGGACGCGGAGTTCGAGATGGTCGTGCACCGCGACGACGTTCGACGTCACTACGTGGCCAGCCTCGACGAGCTCGAGGTCGCGTCGATCGCGTTCAAGCAGATGGGTAACCGGGTCGTGATCCTCTCAACGACGGTTGTTCCGGAGTTCCGAGGGCGAGGTATCGCTGTAGAGCTCATCGCTTACGCCCTTGACGACGTGCGCGATCGCGGTCTGCTCGTCACCATCTACTGTCCCCTGGTTTCTGCCTACATCAACCAGAATCCGGAATATGGGGACCTGGTCGACGCGAAACATCCGGGACATACACCCAGCGACCACCTCCTCACTCGAAGGATCACATCATGAAGAACATCGCCGTCTACGGTTTCGGACGTATCGGCCGCCAGCTTGTGCGCAGCGCCGTGCAGAACGACCTCTTCCTCCCGAGCGTCGTCTGTGACATTGCTTCGGCCGGTGACCTCGCCGCGCTCCTTGAGGTGGACACGAACTACGGGCGGTGGCCAGGTGTCGCCTCAGACGACGACGCGTCCATCTCCATCGACGGTAGACGAATCACATACATCAACTCCCGCGAGGGCATGCCGGACTGGAACGCGCTCGGCATCGATCTGGTCGTCGATTGCACCGGCCGCGGCGTCACCCGGGAAGCGGCTGAGCGGCATCTCGCAAACGGAGCCGAGCGCGTGCTGATCAGCGGCCCGAGCAAGACTGCTGCGGATTGCGACGCCGTGCTGCTACCGGGCATCAACCTGGACGACTACGACAGCGGTGCGCACAAGATCATCAGCATGGCCAGTTGCACCACCAACGCACTTGCGGCCGTTGTCAAGGTTCTCCTCGAGTCCACGGGCATCCGCTTCGGTGTCTTCTCGACTGTCCATGCCTACACGAACACTCAGTCGCTGACGGACCAGCCGATGAAGTCCAGGAGAGACTCCTGGGCCGGCGCGGAGAACATCACCCCTTCCTCTTCCGGCGCTGCGAAGGCCCTGGGATTCATCTGGCCGGATCTGCAGATCACCGGCAAGGCCTATCGGGTGCCCGTCCGCACCGGCAGCATCGTGGAGCTCAACGTGATTCCGGAGCACGAGATCGCGACGGAGGATCTTCGCGACGCGTTCCGCAGAGCTGCGACCGCGGGCCCCCTCCGCGGCATCCTTGATGTGTTCGAAGACGAGTGGACCTCGGCCCGCATCGTCGGAGATCCGCATTCCTCGATCGTGGACCTTCCGCTGACCCAGTCATTCAACGGCATGGTTTCCGTGGCGGCTTGGTATGACAACGAGGCCGGATTCTCGATGCGTCTTGCTGAGACAGCAGCCCGCTTGGCGTCCACCGAAATCTGAGCGGAACGCACCTGCATCGCTGTGACTGGCTGAGTCGCGGAGGCCGTGCATCGAGCTCCGCGGCACTGCTCTTTGCAGACGCACGCACTCCCGCGATCCCGCTCGAGCACTGCCTAGGCGCCCGGCACCTACTCAGCCTCATCTCACTTCAACGTCTGGCCCATTGGCCACGATAAGACCACTTATCCCGACTATCGGCGCGAACCCGCTTCCTCGGGATGATGATGCTCGCGGCTGGCTGCAATGGGCACACTCGCGGCAACCACCCGTGCGGTGAGTGCGGACGTTAGAGCTCAGTGCAGTGGGCGAGCATGCCCACGCCACCAGCATGAGTTTGCATGCTACGAGCACAAATCATCGATTGAACGCAGCCACGTCGTCACCGCGCGGATGACCCACCCTTAGTGCGGCCGAAGAAAGTGCTTGATTGTAGTTGCGTAGGCTTCGTATTGGGTGCGCAGGATCTCGCTGGCCAGGTCGTCGAAAAGCTCGTGGGGGTCAAGTTCAATCCCGAGATCGAGAAATTCAGAGATCTGCTCGAAGTATGGCTTCAGGGCACTCCGGCGCCGTGCCGCGAGGGCGTCATCGTTGAGATTGAAGACCCTGATCGTCTCCGTGGCAATGTGCATGTTGACCGAGTCGAGACCATCCTTGGGATAGACCCGTCCGTTCGATGAGAAGAACAGGAACGCCTCAGGATCACGCTCGTCCGGCTTGACTAGATCGGCCGGCGAGTACGAATCTGAGGAGCGTCGATCCTTGAAGTGTCCACAGTGGGAGACGGAACGACATGCGAGAAAGAGGTTACTCCATTCGAACGTTAATTCCGGAAAATGCGCGGGGTTCTTGCGTCGAAAGTGTTCAATATGGCCGTCGACGTAAATGGGACCTTCACAGTACGCGCAACGGACGCCATACTCGTTCGCGCCAGAAGCGGCGCTGACGCCCGGTATGCCCTGCATCTCCACTAGGCGGGCTCTGACTTCTCTCTTACACGCTTTGCCGAATTGTTTCCACGTGTGATCGGAATAGTCATAGTCGTCCAAACAATCGGGTGCGCGGACACCCCCACGATCTAGAAGATGCACGGATCAGCCTTCTTGCCGATCTCCCGCGGAGCCTTTCTTACCCTCAGCTCTTAGCTTCATCTGCTGGAACCGAGTCAAGCGGTCAGCATCGCGCAGGACACGATGAGTCGATCCATAGAAATCCTCAAGCTCACCTCGTAGACGACGGCCTTCGTCGCTTTCCTGCTCCCCACGTTCTATGGCAACCGTGTAGTCGCTGATGAGCTTCGATTGTGCGACAGCGGGCACCGGATCTACGCCCATCACGTCGTTCAGTGCGACGGAACTCTCCAGGCCTTTCACCTCCGCTCCGGGCGTTGCTGCGAACCAGCGCCCCTCTCCATCTCGAGACACGATGCGAATGCTCTTTCGTTCTACGGTCGAAAGCACCTGCGGACTGTGCGTCGTGAGGATGAACTGGATATTTGGGAACGCTTCACGCAGACGAGCCACTATTCGCTGCTGCCACGCCGGATGAAGATGTAGGTCTACCTCGTCTATCATGACGACTCCGCGGCCCTCACCTGAGGCTCTCTCCCCCAAGTGCGGGTTCAACCGCACGCAGCGCAATGCTAGATCAGCGACCAGCGAGACCACGGCCCGCACCCCGTCGCTCAGAATGCTCACCGGCAGCTCGCCGTGGTCGCGGTGAGTCAGAGAGAGCTCGTCAAGCGCGAAACTGTAACGAAAATCACTCCAGCCCTCATTCGACATAACCATGTCGACGGTGCGCGAGATCCCCGCGAGCTGGCTCTCAAACTCACCTGCGGCACCCGCCTCGGTTCGCGCCTGCATCGACGCTAGAGTCGCGCGCTGCATCCATAATTCGATCTGCGCGAAGCTTGACACAGTCGAACTGAGGCATTCGCTATACGCTGCCGTCCGGCTCTGCACCAGGATTCCACTACTGCGAAGCCCGTGATTCTTGTGGCTGAGCCAGAGACGCTTCGAGCTGTAGTACGCGATGACAGGCAGATCAACCCTCGATCCAGCGCGTACCTCCTCCTGAAGCTGCTTTCCCCACTGCGCTAGGGGCGCGGCTTCTTTGATCGTTGTCTTTGCGCTCTTCTTCCCGCTGTTGAGGCGTCTGCTCCACGAAATTGAGGAGCCGCTGTCATCGATTAGTTCCGCTGCGACGACTACGGGATAAACCGGCTCGTTCGTCGGCCAGGTTCCGACGACGCGCCTGTGAGCGTCGGTGCGAAGGAGGTGCTGACCGCGCGCATCGTCGAATGCGCCGACGAATGGCCCGAGCGCGGAAGCGATCGCCTCCAGCACCGTGGTCTTGCCCTGACCGTTCCGCGCGGCGATGACCGTAAGAGACCTGTCGAAATCGATAGTGAATGTTTCGAAGCGCCGGTAGGCGCGAAGATCGAGGTGAGAGATATACAAGACCGCTCCTCCGCGCTCTGCGACGGGCACGACCCGCCGGCCACCGTCAGGTGGTCATGGTTCAACTCTAGTGACCGCGAACACGGCAAGCGTTCGACACAACCCTAGAGAATGTGGAGTCTCGAATGGCAAGCCGATTAGCACACCCACCTCCTAAGTGAATGATGTCTCCGGAGACCGCCGTCAGGTGGCTGAGACCGCTGGTGCGCATGTCATCGTTCAGCTCGGTCGACACCGCGCGGGTGTCGCCGACTGCGAGTCCGGGAAGCAGACCCGCTCCGGGCTCGGGAAGTCGCTGCGCCCGGTCGATGAAAGCGCTGCGCAATCCGGCCGCGACCGCGAAGACCCCGGATGCCGGCTCCTCGACCGACGCCTCGCTCGCGAACACGACGAGCGCTGCCCTCTCCCCCGGATCCGTCGCCGCCGCCTCGCCCTTCACCCGGACTGTGGCGCCGAGATCGAACCCCTCGGCCGGATCGAAGCCGACCCGCACCGGAGCCGATGCCGCCCGCACCGACCCCGGCGACCCGATGCCCGTGAGCTGCACCTCCATCCACAGGCGCCCATCCCGACCGACCGACGCCGAGGTGCTGACCTCCCCCGTCGCCTCGACCACACGTCCGTCCCACGACGCGGCGCCCTCGCGCGCCGGTGTCGCGGCAAGAGCAGTGACGGAGACAGCGGCGATCGCGGCGAGCATCACGAGCACCACCCCGGCCATGGACGCCGCGGCGGACGACCGCCGCAGCATCCACAACAGCGACGCCGCCGCCCCCAGCACGCCACCGAGAAGTCACCACTGCGCAGCTGGAGGCACGAACACGCAGACCAGGGCGAACGCCCACACTCCGCCCGCGATCGGCAGCAGACGCAGATCCCGGCTCATACCGCGCGTCATCGCGCGGTCGAACCCGCGGGTCGCATCTCATCGGCAGCCGGTGCATCAGGACAACGTAGGGGCGTGCGACCACCTCGCAGCGCAACCGCGCCCCGGTCGGTGGACAACACATCGATGCCGACGCGGCGTGCAGGAGCGCCGAATGCGAAGCGATGATCTCTGAGTGAGGACCGCGGGCACTTCGATTCACCGACCGCGAGTCGTTCCGACAGCCGATACCGTCCACCACACCGAGCGACTCAGGCATACTCGGGGAATGGTCGACGTACGCGACATCGCAGAGCACCAGCCCATTCGCCTGACTCTGGTGCGAGACTTTCTGACGCGCCGAGGAGAGGTCATCGCGAATGCATGACGTGATCGTGATCGGCGCCGGCCTCGCAGGGCTCCGCTGCGCGGGACTGCTCTCCGCTCACGGACTCGACGTCGTCGTCCTCGAGGCCGCGGATGCGGTCGGCGGACGCCAGCGCACCGACATCATCGACGGCTTCCGGCTGGACCGCGGGTTCCAGGTCCTCAACCCGGCCTACCCGGCACTTCGGCGCAGCGTCGATCTCGACGCACTCGCGCTCGGGAGCTTCCCTGTGGGCGTGCGGGTGCGCACGACGGACGGGGTGGCTGAGCTGCGGCATCCGCTTCGGCATCCGCTGTCGATCGTCACGTCTCTGCGCAGAGGCCTGGTGAGCGGTCGGGATGCCGTCGCGCTGGCACGCTGGGCCGCGCCGGCACTGGTGAGTCCGCTCTCGCATCTGGCTCGGAACGATGCCACCATGCGCGAGGGATGGGATGCCGCGGGGCTTCGTGGCCCGCTTCGCACCGCTGTACTCGAGCCGTTTCTCGCCGGCGTTCTGGCGGAGAGAGGCGGCGAGACATCGAACGCCTTCGCGCGACTGCTCGTACGCTACTTCGCGCTCGGCCGACCCGGGCTTCCCGCACAGGGGATCGCCGCTGTCCCCGAGCAGCTCGCCGCGCACGCGCGCGCGGCGGGTACTGACATCCGTCTCGGCGCGCGCGCGGGAGGCATCTCAGCAGGAGGAGAGGAGATCACGGTGGGGCTGAGCGACGGCGACTCCGTGCGAGCGGCTCGGGCGGTGGTCGCAGTCGGCGCCGATGCCGTCAGCGACCTCACCGGTCTCGCCCGTCCGGTCACGAGAGGTCTGCAGACGTGGTGGTTCGCCGCCACTGAACCTCCCAGCGGATCCGCACTGCTCACCGTCGACGGCCGAGGTGGAGGCCCCGTCGTGAACACCGTCGTGATGACGCACACCGTGCCCTCGTATGCGCCGGCCGGACGTCACCTCATCGCCGCGACCTGCCTGCTGCCGCGTGTCGGCGCACCCGCCGACGAGTTCGACGTGCGCCGCCACCTCGAAGAGGTCTGGGGTACGGACATCAGCGCGTGGCAGCTGATCCGGCGCGACGACATCGTCGACGCGTTGCCTACCCAACCGGCACCGCTCGGCCCACCGCGATCGCCGCGCTACGCCGAGCGGCTGTATGCAGCCGGGGATCACAGAGACACCGCGTCGATCCAAGGCGCCCTCGCTTCCGGCGAGCGTGCCGCACGTGCCGTCCTGACCGACTCGGGGGCTTCGAGAAGCGGCACGTCGCTGCACAGCTGACGACGCTCGGACTCAGGCGAGAGAGAGACAGCGCCCGCAGACCGCGCATCACACCCGCACACCGTCGCGGATGCCGGCGAGCAGCTTCTCTCCGATGCCGGGGACCGACAGCAGGTCATCGACCGATGTGAACCGACCGTTCTCGTCACGCCAGGCGATGATCCGCTCGGCCAGGGCAGGGCCGATGCGCGGCAGAGTCTCGAGCGCCGCCTGATCTGCGGTGTTCAGATCCACCAGATCGTCCGCGGGCGCGCCTGCTCCCGGCGGCCCCTCCGCGGCTGCGGCACCCACGACCGGCACGCTGATCTGTTCGCCGTCCGAGAGCACGCGGGCGAGATTGACCGCGGTCAGGTCGGCATCGTCAGTGGTCCCGCCGGCCGCCGCCACCGCATCGACCAGCCGGGAGTCGAGATCGAGGACATAGAGTCCCGGATGCTCGACCGCGCCCAGCACGTGCACGTAGAGCTCTCCCGTCGATCCGCCGCTCTCGGCGGCCTCGGTAGCCAACGGCACCGATTCGGTCGGCACGGCCTGCCCCCGCATCAGCCCGAGCCCGACGGCCGCGGACAGCACGACGAGCGCCAGCACGATGGCGGCGCCGACCCCCAGCCGCAACCGGCGCGGCGCCGGTGAGGAAGCGGCGGATTCGGGCATTCCGCAACGCTATGCCCGCGAACGGACGCCTCTCATGCATCCGGCCGCCCGTCGGGGAGAACCCCCGTGGGCGGCCGGATGTGCAGAGCGGCTGGCTACGCGGTCGGTCAGCCCTTCACGACGATGCTGACGATCTTCGGGGCGCGCACGACGACCTTGACGATCTCGCGGTCGCCGATCGAGCGAATGACCCGCTCGTCGGCACGGGCGAGCGATTCGAGCTCGGCCTCGCCGATGCGCGCGGGCACCTCGAGCTGAGCGCGGACCTTGCCGCCCACCTGCACGACGGCGGTCACTGTGTCCTCGACGAGCAGCGCCGGGTCGGCGGAGCGCCAGGTGACGAGCCCGACGGACGGCTTGTGTCCGAGGATCTCCCACATCTCCTCCGCGGTGTGCGGGGCGATCAGATCGAGCATCACGGCGACGGTCTCGGCCGCCTCACGCACCGCCGGATCAGCGGCGCCTGCGGCACCGTCGATCGTCTTGCGGGTGACGTTGACCAGCTCCATCAGGCGCGCGACCAGGACGTTGAACTTCGTCTGCTCGACGAGCCCAGGAGCATCTGCCAGCAGCTTGTGCGTGGCTCGACGCAGCGCCGCATCTCCGCCCGCGAACACGACGTCGACAGGAGAGGACACCTCGTGGGCGATGCGCAACGCGCGGGCCAGGAACTTCTGCGCACCGGTCGTCGAGACGTCGGCCCAGTCCTTGTCGTCTTCGACCGGTCCGGCGAACGCGAGACCCACGCGCAGCGCATCGGCGCCGTAGGCGTCGAGCTCCTCTTCGAAGAGCACCAGGTTGCCCTTGCTCTTCGACATCTTGGCGCCGTCGAGCAGGACCATGCCCTGGTTGATGAGGTTCGAGAAGGGCTCGGTGAAGTCGATCAGCCCCATGTCGAACAGCACCTTGGTGATGAATCGCGCGTACAGCAGGTGCAGGATGGCGTGCTCGACGCCGCCGATGTAGGAGTCGACCGGCGACCAGCGGGCGGCCTGAGCCGGGTCGAACGCGACCGTGTCGCTGTTCGGCGACAGGAATCGCAGGAAGTACCACGAGCTGTCGACGAACGTGTCCATCGTGTCCGGATCGCGCAGCACGGGGTCACCGCTGGCGGCATCCACCGTGCGGACCCAGCTCTCAGCGGCGCCGAGCGGCGACGATCCCTTGGGCTTGAGGTCGAGCCCCTCGACGCTGGGCAGCTTCACCGGCAGCTGCTCCTCGGGAACGGGGATGATCCGGCCGTCCTCCGCGTGCAGCATCGGGATCGGCGTGCCCCAGAAGCGCTGACGCGAGATCAGCCAGTCCCGCAGACGGTAGTTCTTGGCGGCGCGCCCGGTGCCGGACGCCTCGAGCTGCTCGATCGCACGGGCGATCGCATTGCGCTTCGACAGACCGTTGAGCGGTCCGGAGTTGATCATCCGGCCCTCTCCCGTCAGAGCGATGCCGGTGGAGGCGGGGTTCTGCTCGTCGAGCGCCGCGCCGGTGTCGATCGGCACGCCCTCTTCATCGACCTCGATGACCGGCATCGCACCGGTGACCGGCGCCGTCGTGTCGACGACGACCTTCACGGGCAGGTCGAAGGCGCGGGCGAAGTCCAGGTCTCGCTGGTCGTGCGCCGGCACGGCCATGACCGCTCCGTGACCGTAATCGGCCAGCACGTAGTCCGCCGCCCAGACCGGCAGCTTCTCGCCGTTGACCGGGTTGATCGCGTACCGCTCGAGGAAGACCCCGGTCTTCGGGCGATCGGTGGCCTGTCGGTCGACGTCGGTGGTCTTCTGCACATCGGCCAGGTACTTCTGGAATCGCTCGCGCACGTCGGCCGGAGCATCCGCTGCGAGCTCCGAAGCCAGGTCGGAGTCAGGGGCCACGACGAAGAACGTCGCTCCGTGCAGGGTATCAGGACGCGTCGAGAACACGGTGACGGGCTCGTCGCGCCCCTCGATGCGGAAGTCGACGTCGGCGCCGATCGAGCGTCCGATCCAGTTGCGCTGCATCTGCAGCACCTTGTGCGGCCAGAAGCCCTCGAGCTGGTTCAGATCATCGAGCAGCCGGTCGGCGTAGTCCGTGATCTTGAAGTACCACTGAGTCAGCTTCTTCTTCACGACCTCGGCACCGCAGCGATCGCAACGGCCGTCGACGACCTGCTCGTTCGCGAGCACGGTCTGGTCGTTCGGGCACCAGTTGACCGCGCTCTTCTTGCGGTACGCCAGACCGCGCTCGTGCAGCTTCAGGAACAGCCACTGGTTCCAGCGGTAGTACTCGGGGTCGGAGGTGTGCAGCACTCGCGACCAGTCGAACGAGACGCCGTAGTTCTGGAACGCCTGCTTCTGCTGAGCGATGTTCTGGTAGGTCCACTCACGGGGATCCGCACCCTGACGGATCGCCGCGTTCTCCGCAGGCAGACCGAAGGAGTCCCAGCCGATCGGGTTCAGCACGTTGTGCCCGCGGTGGCGCCAGAACCGGGCCACGATGTCCGAATACAGGTAGTTCTCCGCGTGCCCCATGTGCAGGTCGCCGGAGGGGTAGGGGAACATCGCCAGCACGTAGCGGCGGGGCCGCTTGTCATCGTCGCCGCCGGTGAGGAACGTCTCGTTCTCCGCCCAGTACTTCTGCCACTTGGCCTGGATAGCGTGCGCCGAGGAGGTCTCCTCGGCGACGGGAGAGGTGGACAGGTTCTCAGACAACGAACGCACGACCAATCTGAAGGGAAAAGGGGATCAGTTCAGGATATCGGAAGCCCAGGCCGCGGGCATTTCCACTCCCAGCGCAGCGAGCGGCGCCCGAGCCTTCGTCGCGACCTCGGCGACCTCCGAGGCGGCGACCGATCGCCAGGTGATCCCCCCGCCTGCGCCGACCACAGCGCCCGCACCGTCGATCACGATGCTGCGGATGACCATCGCGAGGTCGAGCGACCCCTCATCGCCGATGTAACCGAAGCACCCGGCGTAGATACCGCGAGGCCCTCCCTCCAGCTCATGCAGGCGCGTCATCGCCGAGAGCTTCGGCGCGCCTGTCATGCTGCCCGCCGGGAAGGTCGCTGCGAGAAGTTCGCTCGCCGTCGTGCCCGCGGCCGCCGTGCCGCTGACGGTACTGACGAGCTGGTGCACCGCCGGATACGTCTCCACGGCCCACAGCGCCTCGACCCTGATCGACCCGGGTCGGCACACCCTCGACAGATCGTTGCGCATCAGATCGACGATCATGACGTTCTCAGCACGTTCTTTCGGGTCCGCGGCGAGCTCGGCGGCGAGCTCGGCATCGTGCGCGGCGTCCGCGCCGCGGGGCCGCGTCCCCTTGATCGGCCGCGTGCGGATGACGCCGCCGTCAGCGTGGAGGAACTGCTCGGGGCTCGCACTGAGCAAGGAGCGGCCGCCGATCCGGATGAAGCCGCCATGGTGCGCCGGAGTTGCGGCACGGAGGCGTCGGTACACCGCGACTCCGTCGTGCTCCCCCGGAACGGTGAACCGGGTGGTGAGGCAGAGCTGGTAGGCGATCCCCGCTCTGATGAGCTCGCGGCAGCGCTCGATGAGTCCTGCGTACTCCGTCGGAGTGTGTCGCGCCTCGCTGCGTACGGACGAGGCAGCACTGAACACCGTCTCCCCTCGCGGCACGGCGGAGGGGGTGACGCGAGCGACGACGGCGCTCCACTCGTCGAGATCGGCATGGGCTGCGGCAACCCATACGGTGCCGGTCGCATGATCGAACGCCGCCAGCCGGGAGACCCGCAACCAGGCGCCGCCGGGCTCGTCAGCGGCTTCCGATACGGATGCTCCCGCTGCTCGGGCGCCGGTCTCGTAGTCGTACCAGCCGACCCACCCGCCCCGCAGCGGAGGACCGGGATGCGCGGCGGCCGTGCGGGCATCCATCCGCACTTCACCGGGGAACGACGCCGGATCGCCCGTCCCGACGAAGCTCCATCCCTCCGTCGCCTCCGCCCCGGCGTCGAGCCAGAACAGGTCGGCGCACGACCGCTCGAGGGCGAGGAAGAGCGCGTCAGGCGTCACCCGATCGGGCAGGACGCGGGCGCTCAGAGGTTCGGGCACGTTCTCAGCCTAAGCGGCGCGCACTCCCGTATTCTCAAGGGGTGGACGACTTGGTGCCGTGGCTGATCGACTTCATGCGGTCCATCGACCCGATCACTCGCACCCTCGTCGCGGGGCTCGCCGTGATGCTGGAGACGAGCGTCTTGATCGGGCTGGTATTCCCCGGTGACACTGTCGTGCTCGTCGCGTCCATCGGCATCACCAGCGTCCCTCAGGCCGTGGCGATGGTCGTCTCGGTCGTCGTCGGCGCGCTGATCGGCGAGAGCATCGGCTTCTGGCTCGGGCGGTGGATCGGCCCGCACATCCGTGCCTCCTGGGTCGGCCGCCGCGTCGGCGAGGAGAACTGGGTACGGGCGGAGCGTTACCTCGCCCGCCGCGGCGGCATCGCCATCTTCCTCTCGCGGTTCCTGCCGGTGCTGCACTCCCTCGTGCCGCTGACCGTGGGCATGAGCCACTACTCCTATCGGCGCTTCCTCGCGTGGACGGCGCCGGCCTGCCTGCTCTGGGCGACGGCCTACGTGAGCATCACCTCGCTCGCCGCCGGCAGCTTCGATGAGCTCGCCGACCGGGTGCACTACGCGGGATACATCTTCGTCGGCATCATCGCCCTCTTCCTCGTCGCCGTGTTCGTGGGCAAGAAGGTGATCTCGCGCCTCGAGGCGCGCCATCTCGACATCTCCGACGCGAAGGACGCGACCGACGTGAAAGACTGAAGCAATGGCTTCGTCACCTCCGGCGCCCCGGATCCACTGGTTCGCGCGCCTCGAACACCGCCTCCACGTGTGGCGCGAGGGGCGAGCGCGCCGTCGCGGCCGCACCGCGACCATCCTCCCGTTCCCCGGTTACGGCGGGCCCGGCTGGGTGCGTGTCGTCGGTCGCGTTCTCATCGTCCCTCCCGCACGGAGCACGAAGGACGGCGAGCCGGCCAGCGTCCGCGGCTGGCGGAGCTTCGTGGGCATCCCCGTGAGCTTCGCGAAGGTCGCCGTGCAGATCGGCGACTCGGTGCACTATGTCGTCGCCGACCGGGGCGGTGTGATCGACTCGGTCGTGCACGCCGAGCTCGAGCCAGGATGGCAGACCTTCACGTTCTCCGTCGAGGGTCAGGACCCGGTCGAGACGACCGCATTCATCGTGGCCGAGTCGACCCATTTCGGGGTCGTCTCCGACGTCGACGACACCGTGATGGTCACCGCCCTCCCCCGACCTTTCATCGCCGCCTGGAACTCTTTCGTCGTCGACGAGCACGCGCGCATCCCCGTGCCGGGCATGGCCGTGCTGCTCGATCAGGTGCTCCGCGAATATCCCGGTGCTCCCATGGTCTACCTCTCGACCGGAGCCTGGAACGTCGCCCCGACTCTCCGCCGGTTCCTCGGGCGCCACCTGTTCCCCGCAGGCTCCATGCTCCTCACCGACTGGGGCCCCACGCATGACCGATGGTTCCGCAGCGGGCGCGAGCACAAGCTCACCAACCTGCGTCGCCTGGCCACGGAGTTCCCGCACGTGAAATGGCTGCTGATCGGCGACGACGGCCAGCACGACGAGGCGATCTACTCCGAGTTCATGGATGAGCACCCGGACTCCGTCGCCGGCGTCGCCATCCGTCGGCTGCTCCCGGCCGAGGCCGTGCTCGCCGGTGGTCGCGCGGGCCACGAGCCGCACTCCGACGACGTCGCCCCCTGGGTCAGTGCCGAGGACGGCGCGGGGCTCCGTGACCTGCTCGGCAAAGCCGGCATCCTCCGCTGAGGTGACCATGACGCTGGCGCGGACCGACTGGCTGGAACGCGAACGAGCGCACCAGACGAGAGCCGACGCCCTCACGGCTGAGCATCGGGAACGAGCCGCGCGGGGCGAGAAGCACCCGGTATGGGACTTCCTGTTCACCTATTACGGTTACAAGCCCGCGCAGCTGCGTCGGTGGCACCCCGGCGCCGGGGTCGAGCTCGAGGAGGCCGACGAGCGGCTGACCTGGCGGTGGTACTCCCCCGGCGCGACCGAAGCCGGTGCGGTGCCGGATGCCGCTGCCTTCGCGCGCGAGAAGGCAGACCTCGCCGGCCTCATCGAGCGGATGCTGCGTCGCACCGCCTCTCGACCCGGGCAGTTCGGATGCTTCGGACTGCATGAGTGGGCGATGGTCTATCGAGCGGATGAGCACAGACACGCGGTGCCCCTGCGTCTTGGGCAGGACGCAACGGATCTGGTCGTCGAGAGCCATGACCTCAGATGCACCCACTTCGATGCCTTCCGGTTCTTCACACCCGCGGCCGTGCCTCGCAACCGCACGGAACTGACCCGCGACGAGCAGCCCCTGTTCGAGCAGCCGGGATGCCTTCATGCCGGCATGGACCTGTACAAATGGGCGGTCAAGCTGGGCCCCCTCGTGCCCGGCGAACTTCTGCTCGACACCTTCGAGCTCGCAAGAGACATCCGCCTTCTCGACATGCAGGCCGCGCCGTACGACCTGGCACCGTGGGGTGTCGAGCCCGTACCGATCGAGACGACCGAGGGCAAGGCGGAGTACGTCCGCCGGCAGCGCGTGTTCGCAGAGCGCGGTGGGCATCTGCGCGGCGAGCTGCTGCATGCCTGGCTCGGCTCCACCGCCGCCGCCGCCACGCTCGCGGGTTGACCGGCGTGAGCGGGCTGAGCGATCAGTCCGCCGGCTCGCACTCCGGGCACGGTGCCCAGTCGGTGGTCGCCGACGTCGACTGCAGGCGCAGCGTCATCACACGGGTGGCCGCGTCGGCGAGCCGATCGGCGGGCAGCACCCCCGCATCGACCGCATCCGCGAGCCCGCGGACGATCTGGCCGGCCGTGTCGGGAGTCGAACCGGCGATCATCAGCACGAGGTCGCTCCCGGCGACGACCGCCGACACGGCGTTCGTCACAGGGTCGGCGTACTCGGGTATCCCCGAGGACTGCAGCATCCCGAGGTCATCGGTCACGATCACGCCGTCGAATCCCAGTTGTTCACGGGCGATCTCGTGCCAGCGCGCCGACAGAGACGCGGGAGCAGGATCGATCGAGGTGTAGGCCAGGTGGCCGAACATCAGCAGAGAGGCACCGGCCTCGATACCTGCAACGAAAGGCACCGCGTCCGTGGAACGCCACTCATCGATGGTCTCGGCTGTGGCAGGGACAGCACTGTGGGAGTCGCCCGGCGCCGCCCCATGACCGGGGAAGTGCTTCAGCGTGGAGGCGATGATCTGCTCTTGCGCCGTGGTGGCGGCAGCGACTCGCTCGGCGGCCGTCTGGGGGTCGGTGCCGAGTGCCCTGCCGTAGATGAATGACGACGGATCGGACGTCACGTCTGCGACCGTGCCGAAGTTCACGGTGATCCCCGCTCTCGCCACCAGCGCCGCGCGGGCGGAGAAGGCCGACGACGTGTCGGAGACCGGCTGCGATTTCAAGACGGTCGAGGCGGGGAAACCATCGCCGACGAGGCGCGACACGATCCCGCCCTCCTGATCGACCGCCACGAGCGGAGGCAGCGCGGGGTCGACCGTGAGAGCAGACGTGAGGGTCTGGAGCTCGTCGTCGGTCGCCGGGATGTTCGCTCCCATCAGGATGAAACCGCCCAGGCCCTGCTGCATGTAGGCGCGGAGCGCTCCGGCATCCGTCGTCGGGATGTGCCCCATCACGACGCTCGCCGCCTGCTCGACCGTCGTCATCTCGGCGACGAGAGCCTCGGCGTGCTCGCCGATTGCTGGTGAGGAAATCTGCGCATGGGCGAGACCGCCCTGCACCGAGCCGACAGCCGCGGCAGAGTCCGGTGCGGCCGCCGTCGCGAGGGCGACGAACGCCGCGGCACTGACCGCTCCGAAGCGACGTCGCAGCATGAGGTCAGGTGGTGAGAGCGTCGGCGATGGGCACGCCGGAGTCGGCCGTGCCGTTTCCGAATCGAATGGTGCGACCGAACGTCGAGGGGTTGCCGAGAGATTCCGCGATCACAGCCGCCACATCGGCGCGCGCGACCTCGCCCTTGCCGTCCGGGTCGAGCAGGATACGGCCCGTCGGCTCATCGAACGTGAGCGTGCCGGGGCCGAGGATCGTGCCGTCGAGGTCCGTCGATCGCAGGTGCTCGTCCGCCGCCCACTTCGCATCCGCGTAGGCGAAGAACCCGTCGTCCTCAGCCACTCCGTGATCGGCCTTCGAACCGAGCCACGAGACCATGACATAGCGCATGACGCCCGCCGCCTCTGCGGCATCCATGGTGCGGATCGCCGCGTCACGATCGACGGCGTACGTGCGATCCGCGGAACCCCCACCGGCCCCGGCCGACCAGACGACGGCATCGTGACCGCGGATGATCTCCGCGAGTTCAGACGTGTCGAGGGTCTCGACGTCGGCGACGAGCGCATGCGCCCCTGTCGCCTCGACCTCCGAGACGTGGTCGGGATTGCGGATGACCGAGGTGACCTCGTCACCCCGCTCGACGAGAAGAGGAGCGAGAAGCAGTGCGATGCGGCCGTGGCCGCCGAAGACGATGATTCGCGACATGTCTTCACCCTACGCGCCCTCGCTGACGTCGGCTCGGGACGAACGGGCCGAGATCGCTCAGGGGCTCCGGACCGATGCGACGGTCAGCGCCCGCTGGACGCCCTTCGCCGCTGAGCGTCCCGCCCTGTTCGCACCGATCGTGCTCGCCGACGGACCGTAGCCGACGAGCTGGATCCGCGGGTCCTGCACCGCGGTCGTCCCCCGCCCGCCGCGGTCGAGCTGGATGCCCCCGGCCGCACTGCGGAGGTGCAGCGGCGCGAGGTGCGCGATCGCCGGGCGGAACCCCGTCGCCCAGAGGATGACGTCGACCCGCTCGAAGGTGCCGTCGGCCCAGCGGACGCCGTCCGGCTCGATGCGCGAGAACATCGGGCGGCGAGCAGCGTAGGCGCCGAGCCTCTCCGCCTCCCGTTCCTGCGGCCGCAGCATGAGCCCTGTGACGCTCACCACGCTCTCGGGAGGCAGCCCCTGGGCGACCCGTCGCTCGACGAGCGCGACAGCGGCTGCTCCTGCTTCGGGCGTGAAGTCGTCGCTGCGCCACACCGGCTCACGCCGCGTCACCCAGAGCGTGTCGGTGATCGGCGCCAGAGCTCCGAGGAACTGGACAGCCGACGCGCCCCCGCCGACGACGAGGACGCGCTTGCCCACGAAGTGCTCTGGTCCCGGATAGTCGACCGTGTGCAGCTGCTCGCCGAGGAACGTCTCCATCCCCGGGTAGTGCGGCAGGAACGGATGCGTCCACGTCCCGGTCGCGTTGACGAGCGTCCGACTGCGCCATTCCTGTTCCCCCGCGCGCACGACCAGGAGGCCGTTCTCGTCGACCACCCGGTCGACTCCCACGGGCCGGATCACCGGCAGGCGATGAGCGCGCTCATACGCCGCGAAGTATGCCGGGACGGCCATATTGGCGCGCTGCCCGTCTCGCGGCGGTGGAGAATCCCCCGGCAGTTCCGCCACGCCGTGCACGTCGCGCATCGTCAGAGCATCCCACCGGTGCCGCCATGCGCCTCCGGGCTCGGAGTCCGAGTCGAGCACGACATGACCGATGCCCAGACGGGTCAGATGAAAGGAGGCCGACAGACCGGCCTGACCGGCGCCGATCACGACGCTGTCCAGGATGCTCACGATGATGACAACACCCGCGATCACGCGGTTGTTCCGGGGCGTCAGAGGGCGATCTGGTAGTGCGTGTACCCGGTGTGCGTCGCCACGCTGTCGTAGAGCGCGCGGGCTGTCATGTTGGTCTCCTGCGTCAGCCAGTAGACCTTCTCGCACCCGTTCTCGACAGCCCAGGCACGCACGTGAGCGATCAGCAGCCGCCCCACCCCGGAGCCTCGGGACTCGCCGTCGACATAGAGGTCCTCCAGGTAGCAGTAGGGCGACGTGCTCCACGTCGCCGGGTGCGTGAGCCAGTGCACGATGCCGATCGCGCGCCCGTCGCCGTCGCGCGCGACCGCTCCGTGCAGATCCCGCCCCTCGACGATCCGCCGAAACGACTCTGTCGTGATCTCGTCAGGGAGCTCCGTGCCGTAGAAGGTCAGATACCCGCGCCACAGACCGGCCCATTCGTCGAAGTCGGCCTCTACGGTGGCGGTGATCGTCGTCATGCGGTCAGCCTAATGCGACGCGCCCGGGGGCCCCGCGCCGATTGGTGTTGCGCGCGATCCGTGTAGTACTCTGTTCAAGTTGCTTCGAGCAGTGAGGAAGCAGTTCTGGGCCTGTGGCGCAGCTGGTAGCGCACCTGCATGGCATGCAGGGGGTCGGGGGTTCGAGTCCCCCCAGGTCCACCCGATAGAAGGCCCCGCGAGAGATCGCGGGGCCTTCTTCTCGTTCATCCGGCACACCGGCGCGCGCGGGCGCCCTCGTCATCGGCGAAGGGTCGCCCACGGCAGAATGCCAGGGACTTGCCATCGTCCGCTGCGACGGATAGAAAGGCCAGGCCGTCTTCGTCACCGAGACGGTCTTCGACGAGGTGGAGGACGCACGTGCTGGGACTGTTCCGACGACCGGAGACCATGTCATCGTCTCTGTCAGACGCATCGACCCCGATGACGGAGACGCGACTGTGGTCGCGGGGATTCGGCCTCGCCGCCACACGGAGTCTGCAGACCCTCTCGGTGCTCGCCCTGGTCGCCATCGGCGTGCTGGTGATCACGCAGCTCTCTCTCGTGTTCATCCCCGTGACGATCGCGCTGATCCTCGCCTCGGCCATCCACCCGCTCGTCGCGTTCATGCGGCGTCGCGGAGTGCCGTCGATCCTCGCCACCTGGATCGCGCTGATCGGCATCCTCGCGATCCTCGGCGGCATCGTCTGGGTGATCGTGCTGACGGTCCGTTCCCAGTGGGACGATCTGATCGAGTCGGCCACCGACGGCGTGACGCAGGTGACGGCCTGGCTCGACACCCTGCCTTTCGACATCGCATCGATCGATCTCGACGAGGTGTGGGCAGGAGTCGGCGACTTCCTGACCAGCGCCTCGTTCGGTCGCGGAGCTCTCGCGGGGGTCTCGGCCACTGCGAGCTTCTTCACGGGTCTCGCGCTGATGATCGTCGTGCTGTTCTTCTTCCTCAAGGACGGACCGCGCATCTGGGAGTTCCTGCTCCGTCCCTTCACCGGGAACAGCTATGAGCGTGCGCGCCGCATCGGCGACAAGACCGTCGACGTCTTCGGAGGCTACATCCGCGGCACGTCGATCGTCGCCGCCGCCGATGCTCTCGGCATCGGCATCGGCTTGGCGATCCTGCAGATCCCTCTTGCACTCCCCCTCGCCGTGATCGTCTTCCTGACGGCGTTCATCCCCCTGGTCGGCGCAACCGCCGCCGGGATCCTCGCGGCTCTCGTGGCGCTCGTCACGCACGGCCCGGTGGCAGCCCTCATCGTCGTCGGCATCGTCGTGCTCGTGAATCAGCTCGAGGGCAACTTCCTTCAGCCGGTCGTGATGGCCCGCTCCCTCAAGCTCCACGCTCTCGTGATCCTCCTCGCCCTGACCACGGGCACCATCCTCGGCGGCATCGTCGGCGCGGTGCTCTCGGTGCCGATCGCCGCTGTCGCCTGGGGCATCATCACGGTGTGGGACGGCCCGCACACCCCCGCGAAGCCGTTCCGCAAGAAGCGCCCCGAAACGGTGTGACGCCGCCGACCCATCGAGTGCCGCAGAATCGTCGCACCGCCGGATACTCCTCCGGACCTCGGTCGTCAACCCACTCCCTGTCGGTGCACGCCCGACCTATCGTGGCGCGCACATCTCACGAGAGGAGTCGATGATGACCAACAACCCGATACCGCCGCTGGTCCCCCGCCCGGACGACGAAGGAGAGATCGACGGCGTGCCTCACCGCGACGTCGACGGCGAGCCCGTTCTCGACACGGATGCGGATGCCGACCAGGTCGACGGCGCCGCGGCCGACCGCCTGGCGTCGGAGAAGCCGCTGGGCGAGGACTCCTGAATCCTCGCCCAGCACGCCCCTGCGCGGCAGGCCCCTCCCCGGGTCCTGCCGCGCAGCCTGTTCAGGTCGCGAGAAGAGGGGGCAGGTGCGGAATCGCGATGGGCCTCGTCGCCCGGCTCGAATCCTGCACTCGCGTCACCTCTTCGAGAACTTCGTACGCGGTCGTGTATCGCACTGCCAGAGGCAGGTCGCGAAGCCACACGACCTCGACCTCGGTGTCCGCGTACTCGTAGACGCATGCCACCACGTGCCGCGGATCGTTCGTCTCGTATCGTCGGTCGTTGATCACCCACTCCGACGGTGTGACGCGATGCAGCACGTATCTAGGATCTGGATCTCCGGACATGTGATTCCCTCCAAGACTCTCTCCCCACTCAAGATCATCCCCGCTCCGACCGAAAGGTCACAGGGGCTTGACAGCTGAGACGAGAGACTTCAGGGGGTCACGCCCGAGGGCGGATGGTCAGATCGGTGAGAGCGGCGTCGTCCGGCAGGTCGAGCGCGGTGAGGATCGTCGTCGCGACGGAATCCGCCGTGATGAACCGCTCCGGATCGTAATCCCGCCCTTCCTGCTGGTGCACTCGCTCCTGCATGGGGGTCGCGGTGCGTCCGGGGTAGATCGATGTGACCCGCACACCGTGCTCGCTCTCCTCGGCCCGCAATGCGTCGGCGAGAGCCTTGAGTCCGTGCTTCGATGCGGCATATGCCGACCATCCGGCGTGCGCGTGCAATCCCGCACCGGAGTTGACGAACACGATCCGAGCGCGAGAGACGCGCAGCACCGGCAGGAGCAGACGGGTGAGCTCGGCAGGCCCCACGAGGTTGACCGCGAGCTGGCGCTCCCAGAGATTCGCCGGAAGGTCGGCCACGGTTCCGAGGTCGACGACGCCCGCCGCGTGCACCAGCGAGTCGATGCGCTCGGGAAGCGCCTGCTTCGACAGTGCCCACGACAGCCTGCCGGGTTGCGCGAGGTCGCCGACCACGGCCGAGGCTCCAGGCAGTGCCGCGGTGATCTCCTTGGCGCGCCCGGCATCGCGGGCGAGCACCACGACCTGATCGCCCCGATCGAGGAGGCGGCGCGCGACGACCGCGCCGATGCCGGATCCGGCACCGGTGATCAGGTGGACGGTCACGTCAGTCGCGGTCTGCTGCGGCGGAGTCTGCGAGCTCGAACGGCACGACGGGGCAGTCCTTCCACAGACGCTCGAGGCCGTAGTAGACGCGCTCTTCCTGGTGGAAGACGTGGACGATCAGATCGCCGAAGTCGAGGAGAACCCATCGGGCCTCCGCGCGACCTTCGCGGCGGACCCGCTTGTGACCGGCTTCGATGAGCTTGTCCTCGATCTCATCGGCGATGGCGGCGACGTTGCGCTCGCTGTTTCCGGTGACGAGCAGGAAGATGTCGACGAGCGGCAGAGGCTCCGAGACGTTGAGCGCGACGAGATCCTCACCGCCCTTCGAGACGGCGGCGTCGGCCGCGAGCTGGAGCATCTCTTCGGCGGTTTCAGGTGACTGCATCAGAACACATTCGTGGTGAAGGCGACGATCAGGGACACGCCCAGCGCGAGCGCGAGACCACCCGCCACGATCGCGAGGATGAGCATGAGTTTGTTGCCCTTTTCGGGGGCGGGCGGGCGGATGACCTCGCCGGCGGGCTTGATGGTGCTGACGGCCGCGCTGGCGGCGATCGGCGTGGGCGAGGATGCCGGGGGCAGTTCGCCGTCGATGAGCACGGCGTCCACGTCCTTGCCGTCCGTGGTGCCGTGCGCGTGGCCCTGTGAGCCGAGTCCCTTGGGAAGTTCGTAGGAACCGGTCACGAGGATCTCCCCCGTGGAGGCGACGGGGCCTGAGAGCGACCCCTCTCCCGGGGAGGGGTTGAAGATGAGGGTGTTCGGAGCGAGATGCTGGGAACCGGTCGAGTCGCCGACGGTCAGCAGCTCGTCGAACGACGGCGAGAAGGGCTTCCGTGTCTCCGCGTCGTCGCTGAGCAGATCCTGACCGAAGGCGGAGTTGACCACGGGGCGCTCCCCGTCCGCGATGTCGTCGTCAGCGTCGTCCACATCCGCCAGAACGTCGCCTGCGTCGACCTCGTCGGTCGCTTCTGCATCGATTCCGAGCTCCGCGACGGCGGCACTCGTGTCGCTCGCGCCGGAGGTGACCGGCTCGCGGTCGTCGTCCGTCGTGTCGAGGTTCGTCGAGGCGCTGACCGGTGCGGGCAGATCCGCCGCAGCCGAGTCCTCGTCTTCCTGGTCATCGTCGTCAACGACATCGGAGTCGTGGACATCGGAGTCGTGGACATCGGAGTCGTGGACGTCGGAGTCGGGGGCCTCGGCCGCCTCGGCCGCGGGGACCTCGACGAGCGGAACCTCGTCGGTCGAGTCCGCATCATCCGCACTGTCCGGCGCGTCGGACTCGTCGGCGTCGCCGACGGGAACGGATCCGGTCATGGAGCGTTCGCGCTCGCGAACCTGGCGACGCGTCAGCGGCGTGTTCCCCGGCTCGGTCTCGCCGCGGACGGCCGGTGCCGACGGTGCAGCGGGTTCGGTCTCGGCGGCGTCCTGCTCCTCGGGCGGCGTTGCGGCGGGCGGAGTCGCGACCGCAGCGGCAGCAGCAGCCTCCTCCGCCGAGATGACCGGTGTGGAGCCGGTCAACCGGATCTCACGCAACTGCTTTCGCGTCAGCGGACCCTGTTCCTGCCGATCCGATGTACTCATGCCTTGCTCCGATACAGATGATGCTTCGCGATGTATTGAACGACTCCGTCGGGGACGAGGTACCAGACCGGCTCGTCGTCACGGACCCGCGCCCGGCAGGCCGTCGACGAGATGGACAGCGCCGGCACCTCCAGTTGGCTGACGTTGTCGCTCGGGAGGCCGTCAGTGCTCAGGACGTGTCCTGGACGTGAGACCGCGACGAAGTGGGCCAACTCCCACAGTTCATCATGGTCCCTCCAACTGAGAATTTGCGCCACGGCATCGGCACCCGTGATGAAGAACAGCTCGGCGTCGGGCCGCTTCTCCTTCAGGTCGCGGAGGGTGTCGATCGTGTACGTCGGCCCTTCACGGTCGATATCGACTCTGCTCACCGTGAACTGCGGGTTGGACGCCGTCGCGATCACGGTCATCAGGTAGCGGTGCTCACTGGGGGTGACATCCGACTTCTGCCACGGGTGTCCGGTGGGCACGAAGACGACCTCGTCGAGATCGAAGGAGTGCGCGACCTCGCTCGCGGCGACCAGGTGCCCGTGGTGGATGGGGTCGAACGTGCCGCCCATCACACCGATGCGCGCCGGACGCGAGGTCGTGTCGTTCATATGGGCCTAGTGGCCGTGCCCTGCCTCGTGGCCGTCCTTGCCGTGCCTCGCGGCCCAGGCGTCAGCCTTGGCGGAGTGACGGTTGGCGACGTTCTTGTATGACAGCGTGACCAGGCCGAGGAAGGCGAAGACGATGATCGCGATGACGCCGAAGATCAGCGTCTCGAGCTGGACATTGCCGTGGTGCTCGGTTTCGGCAGCGACCATCGCGATCTGTGCGACGAGGTTCATCCTGACTCCGTTTCGTGGCTGGCGGGCGTGGCTCACGAAGAGCCACAGCGCCCCCTAGTCTAGCCCTCAGCCGCGCGTCTGCCCTGCCCCACGCGCCAGCCATTTCGTGCTGGTCAGCTCGGAAAGCCCCATCGGGCCCCTCGCGTGCAGCTTCTGCGTCGAGATCCCGACCTCGGCACCGAACCCGAACTCCCCGCCGTCGGTGAACCGCGTGGAGGTGTTCACCATCACGACCGCCGAGTCGACCTCGGCCAGGAACCGTTCCGCGTTGCGCGAATCCGTCGTGATGATCGACTCCGTGTGGCCCGTGCTGTAGCGACGGATGTGGTCGAGAGCGTCATCGAGCGTGTCGACGACCTTGATCGCGATGTCGAGGCTCAGATACTCCGTCGCCCAGTCCTCCTCGGTCGCCGGGATCACGTTCGAGACGAGGCCGACCACCATGTCGTCGCCGTGAATGGCCACGCCCTCGCTCTGCAGCGCACTCGCGACCAGCGGGACGAGCCGTGGCGCGGCCTGACGGAGCACGAGGACCGTCTCGACCGCATTGCAGACGCTGGGGCGCTGCACCTTCGCGTTCACGACGATGTCCTGCGCCCAGTCGTCAGGGGCGCTCTCGTCGAGGACGATGTGCACGTTGCCGGCGCCGGTCTCGATCACGGGCACGGTCGCCTCGGTCACGACGGTCTCAATCAGCCCCGCACTGCCGCGAGGCACCAGCACGTCGATGTAACCCCGTCCGTGCATGAGGGCGTTGGCGCCGTCGCGACCGAAGTCGTCGACGGTCTGCACCGCTTCCGCGGTGACGCCTGCCTCCTCGAGTGCCTGGCGCATGATCTCGACGAGCACCGCGTTGGAGTCTCGTGCGGCGCTGCCACCGCGCAGGATCACGGCGTTCCCCGAGCGCAGCGCGAGCGCCGCGATGTCGACCGTGACATTGGGGCGCGCCTCGTAGATCGCCCCGACTACCCCGAACGGCACCCGCACCTGCTCGAGAGCGACGCCGTTCGGCATCCGGTGCCCTCCGACGACCCGACCGACAGGGTCGGGAAGAGCCGCCACCTGACGGACCGCAGCGGCGAGGGAGGCGACGCGCTTCTCATCGAGGCGCAGTCGGTCGATGAGCGACTCGCCGATGCCGTCACATCGACCGCGCTCGATGTCTCGGCCGTTGGCCTCGATGATCGCGGCTGCATTCCCCTCGAGAGCCACCGCGATGGCTTCGAGCGCGCGGGACTTGTCGTCGCTGGTCAGTCTGGCCGTGGCGCGGGACGCCTCTTTGGCACGCTCGAGCCGCACCTGCGGGGTCTGGTCGGTCATCCGCCCAGTCTAGGAGAGCGCGGGCTCGAACCAGGTCCCTATGTCGGCGCCCGCGAGGGCCTTGTCGACGAGGTCGGCGCTGGTCACGAGCACACCGATTCCGGACGCGGCCGCCAGTCGGGCGGCGGACACCTTCGTCGCCGCTCCCCCGGTGCCGACACTGTTGACGACCGTCGAGCCGAACTCGAGGCCTGAGAGATCGGCGTCCGGAGCGACGACGTCGATGGGCTCAGCGGTCGGGTCGGACGGCGGCTTGGTGTACAGCGACTCGATGTCGCTGAGAAGCACGAGCGCATCCGCCTCGATCAGCTGGGCCACGAGCGCGCCGAGGCGGTCGTTGTCGCCGAATCGGATCTCCTGCGTCGCGACCGTGTCGTTCTCGTTCACGATCGGCAGGATGCGAAGACCGAGAAGTCGCTCCATCGCCCGTCGCGCGTTGCTGCGCGAGGTCGGATTCTCGAGATCACCGGTCGTGAGCAGCACCTGTCCCGCGACGATGTCGAAAGGACGCAGCGACTCCTGGTAGCGGTACACGAGGATGTTCTGTCCGACGGCGGCTGCGGCCTGCTGAGTGGCCAGGTCCGTGGGGCGAGCATCGAGACGCAGGAACGGGATGCCCGTGGCGATCGCTCCGGAGGAGACGAGGATCACCTCGGCCCCGCGCGCGTGCGCTGCCGCCAGTGCCTCCACCAGAACGGGGATGCGCCAGGAGGACTCCCCGCTGATCGAGGAGGACCCGACCTTGACGACGATCCGTGAGGCTGTGGCGAGATCCGCCCTCGTGCGGGCGGTCACTCCCCGTCCTCGCGGTAGGCCGCGAGCCGCTGAGCCTCGACCTCGGCGCGAGCCTCGGCCTTGGCATCCATGCGCTCGTAGTAGTTCTCACGACGCTCGGAGGTGGTGCGACGCCCGTTGGGGGCGAGACGCGGGTCGGTGCCACGGGGTGCGGTCATCAGCTCGGCCGCAGACGTCATGGTGGGCTCCCAGTCGAAGACGATGCTGTCGCCCTCGCCGATGACGACCGTCGACCCCTGCACGGCACCGAGGCGGAAGAGCTCGTCCTCGACGCCCAGCTTCTCGAGACGGTCGGCGAGGTAGCCCACCGCCTCTTCGTTCTGGAAATCGGTCTGCTGGACCCAGCGCACCGGCTTCTCGCCGAGGATGCGGTAGACGTTGCCGTAGCTGCCGCCCTCGACGCGGATCTCGAAGCCCTTCTTCGGGCCACGCGGGCGAAGGATGACGCGCTCACGCGGGACCTCGGTCGCGGCGAGCTCGGCACGGTGCTGGTCGACGATCTCGCCGAGCGCGTAGGTCAGCGGGCGCAGACCCTCGTGCGAGATCGTGGAGATGTCGAAGACACGGAATCCGCGAGCCTCGAGGTCGGGGCGCACGAGGTCTGCGAGGTCGCGGGCCTCCGGCACGTCGATCTTGTTCAGGGCGATGAGCTGCGGGCGCTCGAGCAGAGGGGTCTGCCCCTCGGGAACCTCGTATGCGGCGAGCTCCCCCAGGATGACATCGAGGTCGGAGATCGGGTCGCGACCGGGCTCGAGCGTTGCGCAGTCGAGCACATGCAGCAGTGCGGTGCAGCGCTCGACGTGACGGAGGAACTCCAGTCCGAGACCGCGTCCCTCGCTCGCTCCTTCGATGAGTCCGGGGACGTCAGCGACCGTGTATCGCGAGTCCCCTGCCTGCACGACACCGAGATTGGGGTGCAGCGTGGTGAAGGGGTAGTCGGCGATCTTGGGGCGTGCGGCCGAGATCGCGCCGATCAGGCTGGACTTGCCCGCCGAGGGGTAGCCGACCAGAGCGACGTCTGCCACGGTCTTGAGCTCGAGGATGACATCGCCCTCGTACCCGGGGGTCCCGAGCAGCGCGAACCCGGGAGCCTTGCGCTTCGGGGTGGCGAGTGCGGCGTTGCCGAGTCCGCCATGCCCGCCCTTGGCGACGACGTAGCGCTCACCGGGCTCGATCATGTCGATGAGCACCTCGCCGGCCGGGTTCTTTACCACGGTGCCGACGGGAACGGGAAGCTCGAGATCCTCGCCCATGAACCCCGCACGGTGGTCGCCCATTCCGGGGCCGCCGTTTCCGGAGCTGCGATGCGGAGAGTGGTGGTACGAGAGGAGCGTTCCCGTCTGCGTGTCGGCGACGAGCACGACGTCGCCGCCATCACCGCCGTTGCCGCCGTCGGGGCCGCCGAGCGGCTTGAACTTCTCGCGGTGCACCGAGACACAGCCGTTGCCGCCCTTGCCCGCGCGCAGATGCAGCGTCACGGTGTCGACGAAGCTGACCATGTCTCTCTCCTCAATTGATGCGGCCTGAGATGTGGACTCGGCCGGAAACGCAGATTCGGGACGGGCCGAAGCCCGCCCCGAATCGGATGACTAGTGTCGTGCTGTGATCACTCAGCAGCGGCGACGATGTTGACGACCTTGCGGCCGCCCTTCGCGCCGAACTGGACCGCACCGGCGGCCAGAGCGAACAGAGTGTCGTCGCCACCACGGCCGACGTTCACGCCGGGGTGGAAGTGCGTGCCGCGCTGGCGGACGATGATCTCGCCGGCGAGAACCTGCTGTCCACCGAAGCGCTTGACGCCAAGTCGCTGAGCGTTGGAGTCACGACCGTTACGGGTGGAGCTTGCGCCCTTTTTATGTGCCATGTCCTGGTCTCCTCGGTCTTACTTGATGCCGGTGATCTTGACGCGCGTGAGCTCCTGGCGGTGGCCCTGACGCTTCTTGTAGCCGGTCTTGTTCTTGTACTTCTGGATGATGATCTTCGGGCCGCGGAGGTTGCCGATGACCTCTGCCGTGACCTTGACCTTCGCCAGCGAATCAGCGTCGGTGGTCACCGAGGCGCCGTCGACGAGCAGCACTGCGGCCAGCTCGATCTTCTCGCCCTGTGCAGCCTTGACACGGTCGAGCTGAACGATCGTGCCGACCTCGACCTTCTCCTGCCGCCCACCGGCGCGCACTACTGCGTAAACCACTTCATACCTGTTTCGTTGGGGAGCTCGCGGCTCCGAGATCTCACGGGAAGACTGTTGCTTGCATGCATCGCGGGGCGACGGGCACGAACGCAAGACTCTCCGCTCCGACCGTCCAGGACGACGCGGCATACGCACCAAGGGACTACTTTACCGGATGCGGGACACTGTGGCAAAACGTGCCGCCCGGTGTGTCCGGTCATAGGCTGAAGGGATGACCGTTCTCGTCGATGACCCCCTGTGGCCTGCGCACGGGCGCCTGTGGGCTCATCTCGTCAGCGATGACACCCTGCAGGAGCTGCACGACTTCGCGAGGGCGCAGGACGTGCCCGCGCGCGCGTTCGATCTCGACCACTACGACGTTCCGGAAGAGATCATCCCCCGGCTCCTCGCCGCCGGCGCACAGCATGTCGGCGGCAAGGAGCTGGTCAGGCGGCTGATCGCCTCAGGACTGCGAATCCCCGCTCGCGACCGGCGCTGACGGCTCGGAGTTCACCGAGACGGGCGTGCCTGTGAGGGCAGCCGTCGAGACGCGGCGACGACCGCGACCCTGACCGGGCGCCTTCGGCTCGGGAAGAGCATCGAGCACCGAATCGAGCAGCGCCTCCGCCGGGGACTTCGGCGACGACTTGCGGTCGGATCCACGCTTCTTGCGAGGCTTCTTGGCGCGCTCCTGCGGTGCGGTCGCTTCCGTCGGCTCAGCCACGGGAGCGACGGCCTCTGCCGGCTCGTCGGCGTTCGGAGTGCGCGTCGAGGCTGCGATCTGCGCGAGTGCCGACTTCGCTCCCTCGGGGATGCTGTGCGTCGTCACCGCGGCCGGAGCAGCGCTCTGCGACTGACCGTTGCCGCCGCGCTGGCGACGGTTGGACTGAGAGCTGCCGTTCCCGTTGCCGTTGCCGTTCCCGTTGCTGCTGGAGCGGTGCTTGACGACGGGGTCGTGGTGGACGATGACGCCGCGGCCGGCGCATACGTCGCACGCCTCGCTGAACGTCTCGAGCAGGCCGAGGCCCAGCTTCTTGCGGGTCATCTGCACGAGGCCGAGCGAGGTGACCTCGGCGACCTGGTGCTTCGTCCGGTCCCGGCTGAGGCACTCGATCAGGCGACGCAGAACCAGGTCGCGATTGGACTCGAGCACCATGTCGATGAAGTCGACGACGATGATGCCGCCGATGTCACGCAGCCTCAGCTGGCGGACGATCTCCTCGGCCGCCTCGAGGTTGTTCTTGGTGACGGTCTCCTCGAGGTTTCCGCCCGACCCGACGAACTTGCCGGTGTTCACGTCGACGACGGTCATCGCCTCGGTGCGGTCGATGACCAGCGAACCACCCGAGGGCAGCCACACCTTGCGGTCGAGCGCCTTCTCGATCTGCTCCGTGATCCGGAAAGCGTCGAACGGGTCGGTCTCGTCCTCATACGACTCGACGCGCTCGAGGAGGTCGGGTGCGACGCTCTCGAGGTAGGCGCGGATCGTGCGCTGCGCGTCCTCGCCCTGGATGAGCATCTTCGTGAAGTCCTCGTTGAAGACGTCGCGGACGATCTTGACGAGGAGGTCGGGCTCGGCGTGCAGCAGTGCGGGTGCCTGCTGGTTCTCGACCTGCTTGCGGATGTGCTCCCACTGACTGGTGAGCCGCTGGACGTCACGCGTGAGCTGGTCCTCGGTGGCGCCTTCGGCCGCCGTGCGGACGATCACGCCGGAGGATTCGGGCAGGACCTCCTTGAGGATGCGCTTCAGGCGCGTGCGCTCGTTGTCGGGAAGCTTGCGGCTGATGCCGTTCATCGATCCGCCCGGCACGTACACGAGGTAGCGGCCCGGGAGCGAGATCTGGCTGGTCAGACGCGCGCCCTTGTGGCCCACCGGATCCTTGGTGACCTGCACGAGGACGCGGTCGCCCGCCTTCAGCGCGAGCTCGATGCGACGCGGCTGGTTGCCGGTCTCGACGCCGTCCCAGTCGACCTCACCGGAGTACAGCACGGCGTTGCGGCCGCGGCCGATGTCGACGAACGCTGCCTCCATGCTCGGCAGCACGTTCTGCACGCGACCGAGGTAGACGTTGCCGATCAGCGATGCGTCCTGGTTGCGAGCGACGTAGTGCTCGACGAGCACGCCGTCTTCGAGGACGCCGATCTGCGTGCGGCCGTTCTTGGAGCGGACGACCATCTTGCGGTCGACCGACTCGCGACGCGCGAGGAACTCCGCCTCGGTCACGACCGGGCGACGACGACCTGCGTCACGTCCGTCGCGGCGGCGCTGCTTCTTCGCCTCCAGGCGCGTGGAGCCCTTGATGGCCTTCGGCTCGGTGATGTACTCCACGACGCGCTGACGGGGCTGGCGCGGTTCATCGCGCTGCTCCCGCGGCTCACGCTGATCGCGAGTGTCGAGGTCGTCCGAACCGCCGCGACGACGGCGGCCGCGACGACCGGCCGGCTCGTCCTGCTCGCGGTCGGCGATGCGGTCGAACACACGCTCGCGACCCGTGCGCGCAGGAAGCGGCAGGACCTCGGGTGCGTAGAAGTGCAGCTGGGTCGAGACCTGCGAGACGAAGACCTCGGGGAGCAGCCCCAGCGAGACGGCGGTGAGGGGCTTGGGCTCCTCCGGCTTCTCGGGTGCGGTCTCGGCAGCGGGCTTCTCGGCAGCGGGCTGCTCGGGTGCGGCTTCGACAGCGAGCTGCTCTGCAGCGGCGTCGGGCTGCTCTGCAGCGGTGTCGGGCTGCTCTGCAGCGGCGTCGGGCTGCTCTGCAGCGGCGTCGGGCGCGTCCTGCGACGGAGCCTCCGCAGCAGCGGCATCCTCAGCCGGGGCATCCTCGACAGGAGTCTCCTCGACGGGAGCCTCTTCAGCAGGAGCCTCTTCAGCAGGAGCCCCCTCAGCAGGAGCCTCCTCCGCAGGAGTCTCCTCGGCCGAGGCGGTCTCGCTCGTCGAACCCTCGCCGTCGGCCGGAGCGTCGGATGCTTCAGCCTCCGGAGCGTCGGCGACTACCTCTGCGGGCGCGTCAGCATCCGCAGTGAAGTCGAGGGTAGGGGCGTCGTAGTCATTGTTCTCATCGGCCATCTCTGGCTTGCTCCTCGCGCGGACACTTCGTGTTCCGCTAACTCTCATGCGACACCCGCAGGTGTCGCGAACTCATTCGGTGTGCGACCGGCCCATGGCTCTGATCACGAGGGGCATACGGCCCCGAAGTCTGCGTCGATGCGCGCCACGACGGGGTCGAGCGATGCATCACAGGCCATTATCGCACCAAGTGCCCCGGTTCGCGGCATCCTCGCGACTCCGGGTCGTTTTCTCCGGCGCGCTCACGCCCGATACATAGCGATCGCTGAGAGAATCCACACATGAGCGAGCAGCGCACCCGCCCCGTCGTCTATGCCGTGTGGTTGATCATCGCGAGCGTCATCGGCTGGTTCGCCGCCTTCCAGCTGACGGTCGAGAAGTTCGTGCTTCTGGAGAACCCGACCGATGCGCTCGCCTGCGATGTGAGCCCCTTCATCCAGTGCAGCAAGAACCTCGGGTCCTGGCAGGGTGAGATCTTCGGCTTCCCCAACCCGCTGCTCGGACTGACCGGCTGGATGGCTCCGTTGGTGATCGGCGTCGCGATCCTCGCCGGGGCGAGGTTCCCGCGGTGGTTCTGGGCGGCCTTCGGCGCGGGGATCACCTTCGCCTTCGGACTCGTCTGCTGGCTCATCGGCCAGAGCCTTTACGCCGCGAACCTCGGGGTTCTGTGCCCGTGGTGCATGGTGACGTGGGCAGTGACCATCCCGACCTTCTTCGCGACGATGCTGCATCTGACCCGCAACGGCACCTTCACACGCAACGAGAAGACCCGGGAACGCGCCGACAAGCTGATGGTCTGGGTTCCGCTGGCCACCATCCTGGCCTACGCGGTCATCATCATGATGGCGCAGCTGCAGGGCCTGGACTTCCTCGGCGAGATGGCGCGCATCATCTTCTGACCCCGCCCGGACATGACGAAGCCCGCCGCACGATCTCGTGCGGCGGGCTTCGTCGTGTGCGGATCGGTCAGTCGAACCAGATGCCGAGCTCGCGTGCGGCCGACTCGGGGCTGTCCGAGCCGTGTACGAGGTTCTGCTGCACTTTGAGACCCCAGTCGCGGCCGAAGTCGCCACGGATCGTGCCGGGCGCGGCGGTGGTGGGGTCGGTCGTGCCGGCGAGCGAGCGGAAGCCCTCGATCACACGGTTGCCGGCGAGGCGGATGGCGACCGACGGGCCCGAGAGCATGAACTCCAGGAGCGGCTCGTAGAAGGGCTTGCCCTCATGCTCCGCGTAGTGCTCGGCGAGCAGGTCGCGGTCGGGCTCGACCAGGCGGATGTCGACGAGGGCGTAGCCCTTCGCTTCGATGCGCGCCAGGATCGTGCCGGTGAGGCCGCGGGCGACACCATCGGGCTTGACGAGGACGAGGGTTTCTTCGGTGGCCATGTCATTCACTCTCTGTCTGAGTCTCAGTCGTGGGCCCGTCGGGACGTCGTGCGTCCAATCGGGCCCCCATGATCGTCGCATACCCCCACATGCCGCCGAAAACCACGACGACGAGCAGGATCGCGGGGACCAGGATAGCCGCCAGAGCGATGACGACCTGCAGGACCCAGCCCGCCGTGATCGCCCACGGCTTCGTGATCATGCCGGCGAGGGCGAGGCAGGCGAGCCCGACGACGGCACCGCCGACGATCCCCCACCATTGCGGGATGCCCGCGGGCAGCGTCTTCAGACCGAAGACCGTGAGCCCCGCGAGGAAGACGACGATGGACTCGAAACCGAGCACGATCGGCGCCAGCTTCTGCACCAGAGTGCGTGGGGGACGCGGCGGACGGGCCGGGCGGGATGCAGCGGTCACGCGCGCCATCCCGACTTCCAGTCCTCTTCCTCGGCGAGAGCGATCGCCTCGCCGGCGAGCACGACCGAGCCGGCGATCACGACGGCCCGGCGATCCGATGACGCCGCCCACTCGCGGGCGGCGTCCGCTGCCTCGGCGAGCGTCGGGTGCACCGTCGCGCGCTGTCCCGTCGACTCGACGAGATCGGCGATGAGATCCGCGTCGCTCGCACGGTCGGACTCGGGCGCCGTGGCGAACACATGGGCCGCCGCGGGCGCGAGCTTCGAGACGATACCGGCGGCATCCTTGTCAGCGAGCACGCCGAGCACCACACCCCACTCGTCGAAGTCGAAGCTGTCATCCATCGCCTGCACGAGCGCGGCTGCGCCGTGCGGGTTGTGCGCAGCATCCACGATCACCGTGGGAGCGACGCCCAACAGCTGAAGTCGCCCCGGCGAGGTCGAGCCCTGCAGGCCCTCCGAGATGATGTCGGCGGCGATCGGCTGCTGCGCCCCGCCGATGAGCGACTCCACGGCTGCGACCGCGAGGGCCGCGTTGTGTCCCTGGTGCGCTCCGTACTGGGGCAGGTACTCCTCGACATACGCTCCGGCGAGACCGCGGATGGTCAGCAGCTGTCCGCCGACGGCGAGCTTCTGCTCGGCGAGTCCGAACTCCTCCCCTTCGAAGGCGATCGTGGCGTTCCTCTCGGCAGCGACACGGCGCAGCACCTCGGCGGCCTCCGCCGGCTGCTGGGCCGACACGACGGCAGCGCCCTCCTTGATGATTCCCGCCTTCACGGTCGCGATCTCGGCGATCGTGCCGCCGAGACGATCGGCATGGTCGATGTCGATGGGCGCGAACACCGCCACATCACCGTCGGCCGTGTTGGTCGAGTCCCACTGGCCGCCCATTCCCACTTCGAGGACGAGCACGTCGACCGGGGCATCCGCCACCGCCACGAAGGCGAGCACGGTGAGCAGCTCGAAGAACGTGAGCGGCTCCTCACCCGTTGCCTCGAGCTCGGCGTCGACGATCTCGACGAACGGTTCGATCTCGTTCCAGGCGTCGACGACGGCGGCATCCTCGATCGGCTCTCCATCGATCACGATGCGCTCGGTGAAGCGCTCGAGGTGCGGACTGGTGAAGAGGCCCGTGCGCAGCCCGTGCGCGCGCAGCAGGGTCTCGATCATGCGAGCGGTCGAGGTCTTGCCGTTCGTACCCGTGATGTGGACGACGCGATACGTGCGCTGCGGATCGTCGAGATACGCGAGGATGCGCGCTGTGCGCTCCTTGCGCGGCTGCACCCAACGCTCCCCCGCACGACTCAGCAGCTTGTCGTAGACGGCATCGGCCTTGTCGCGTGCGCTCATGCGGCGGGCTCCTTCGTCGTGACGTCGATCGTGACGATGATCGGACGCTTGTCGGCGCCCAGGGCGGTCGCACCACTGCGGAAGACGCCGTCGCCGGGGCTGGCGACCTCCTGCACGAGGGTGTCCATGTCGTCGGTCGCCTGCACCGCGAACGCGATGGCCAGGGTCTCCCCCGCGATCAGGTCCGCATGCGCCTGCAGCGCCTCGGCATCGGCCGGGCCCACGTTCAGTGCCAGAACGATGCGGTCGCTCACATCGAGGTCCGCATTCTTGCGGGCCTCCTGCACGACGCGGATGGCGTCTCTCGCCAGTCCCTCGGCTTCGAGCTCAGGAGTCGTCGTCGTGTCGAGCAAGACGAATCCGCCGCTCGGCACGATCGCGAGCGCCTCCCCCTCGGGGCGGCCGGTGGTCTCGAGCACGAGGTCGTACTCGCTCGGCTCGAGCACGATGCCGCCCGCGGTCACGACGCCGTCGACCTCCGACCAGTCGCCGGACTTCGCGGCCTTGATCACCGTCTGCACGTTCTTGCCCAGACGCGGACCCGCCGCACGGGCGTTCACGCTCAGCCGGTGGCTGATCCCGTATCCGCCGGCGGTCGTGTCCGACTGCTGGACGAGCTCGACCGACTTGACGTTGAGCTCCTCGCGCAGGATGTCCTCGAACTGGCCGAGCGTGGCCGCCAGAGGTGACACCACCGTGAGGCGTGCGAGTGGCAGCCGCACACGGAGCTTCTCCTTCTTGCGCAGGGCGTTGCCGACGCTCGACAGCTCGCGAACGGCATCCATCGCGTCGCGGATCTCGTCCGCCGCGGGGAACGCGGTGTCATCCGGCCAGTCCTGCAGGTGCACGCTGCGTCCGCCCGTGAGCCCCTGCCACACGCGCTCGCTGATGAGCGGCACGAGAGGCGCGCCGACCCGGGTCAGCGTCTCGAGCACCGTGTAGAGCGTGTCGAAGGCGTCTGTGCTCGACCCCTCCCAGAACCGGTCGCGCGAGCGACGGATGTACCAGTTGGTGAGCACCTCGGCGAAGTCGCGCAGACGCGCGGACGCGGTCGTGGAGTCGAGACCCTCGAGGTCCGCACGCACCTCGCGCACCAGGTCGCCGAGACGAGCGAGGATGTAGCGGTCGAGGACGTCGGTCGAATCAGTGCGCCAGGTCGCCTCGTATCCGCCGGGCTTCGCCGCGTTGGCGTACGTCGCGAAGAAGTACCACGAGTTCCACAGCGGGAGCAGGAACTCGCGCACGCCCGAGCGGATGCCCTCTTCGGTCACTGCGAGGTTGCCGCCGCGCAGCACCGAGCTCGACATGAGGAACCAGCGCATCGCGTCGGAGCCGTCGCGGTCGAGCACCTCGGAGACGTCCGGATAGTTGCGCAGCGACTTCGACATCTTGTAGCCGTCGTTGCCCAGGACGATGCCGTGGCAGCTGACGCCCGTGAACGCCGGTCGATCGAACAGCGCCGTCGAGAGCACGTGCATGACGTAGAACCAGCCACGCGTCTGCCCGATGTACTCGACGATGAAGTCGGCGGGCGCATGCGTGTCGAACCACTCCTGGTTCTCGAACGGATAGTGCACCTGCGCGTACGGCATCGAGCCGGAGTCGAACCACACGTCGAAGACGTCCTCGATGCGGCGCATCGTGCTCCGGCCGGTCGGGTCATCGGGGTTCGGACGGGTGAGGTCGTCGATGTACGGACGGTGCAGGTCGATCTCGCCCTCGGGGTTGCGCGGGAGCGTGCCGAAGTCGCGCTCCATCTCCTCGAGCGAGCCGTAGGCGTCGACGCGCGGGTACTCGGGGTCGTCGCTCTTCCAGATCGGGATCGGCGAGCCCCAGTAGCGGTTGCGGCTGATCGACCAGTCGCGCGCGCCTTCGAGCCACTTGCCGAACTGGCCGTGCTTCACGTTCTCGGGCACCCAGGTGATCTGCTCGTTGTTCGCGAGCAGGTCGTCCTTGATGTCGGTGACGCGGATGAACCAGCTGGACACGGCCTTGTAGATCAGGGGATTCCGGCACCGCCAGCAGTGCGGGTACGAGTGCACGTAGCTCTGCTCGCGCAGGAGGCGCCCCTCGGTGCGCAGCAGGCGGATGAGCGGCGTGTTCGCGTCCATCCACAGCTGCCCGGCGACGTCGGTGACGTTCGGCAGGAATCGTCCGCCATCGTCGAGCGACAGGATCGTCGGGATGCCGGCAGCACCGGCCACCCGCTGGTCGTCCTCACCGTAGGCAGGAGCCTGGTGGACGATGCCGGTGCCGTCGCTGACCGTGACGTAATCGTCGACGAGGATGCGCCAGGCGTTCTCCGTGCCGTAGGTCTCGGCGTCGGCGTAGTAGTCGAAGAGCCGGTCGTAGGTGACGCCCTCGAGCTCGGCTCCGCGCACCGTCGCGTCGACCGCGGCGAGCGCCTCGTCGAGGCTCTCGTATCCGAGCTCCTTGACGTAGCCGCCGAGCAGCTCACGCGCCAGAAGGTAGCGGTGGGGCGAGGCCTCGACGGCGGCATCCGTCGTTCCCGCGACCTGGTGCACGTCGGCGGCTCCTCCTGGACCGGCGGGCAGCACGACGTACTCGATGTCGGGGCCGACGGCGAGCGCGAGGTTGGTGGGGAGGGTCCAGGGGGTGGTCGTCCAGGCGAGTGCCCGCACGGCGGTGAGACCGAGGGCCTCAGCCTTCGCACCGGTCAGCGGGAACGTGACGGTGACCGACGGGTCCTGACGGTTCTGGTACACATCGTCGTCCATGCGCAGCTCGTGCGCCGACAGCGGGGTCTCGTCGCGCCAGCAGTACGGCAGCACGCGGTATCCCTCGTAGGCGAGTCCCTTGTCGAACAGGGTCTTGAACGCCCAGAGCACGCTCTCCATGTAACCGAGGTCGAGCGTCTTGTATCCGCGCTCGAAGTCGACCCAGCGAGCCTGACGCGTGACGTAGTCCTGCCACTCATGGGTGTACTTGAGCACCGAGTCCTTCGCCTTCGCGTTGAAGACGTCGATGCCCATCTCCTCGATCTGGCTCTTCTCGGTGATGCCGAGCTGCTTCATGGCCTCGAGCTCGGCGGGCAGACCGTGGGTGTCCCAGCCGAAGACACGATCGACCTTCTTGCCGATCATGGTCTGGAATCGCGGGAAGACGTCCTTGGCGTAGCCCGTGAGCAGGTGCCCGTAGTGCGGCAGGCCGTTGGCGAACGGCGGGCCGTCGTAGAAGACCCACTCGTCTTCGCCCTCGCGCTGCTCGATCGAGGCGCGGAAGGTCTGATCGGTCTCCCAGAAGTCGAGCACCTCGCGCTCGATCTGAGGGAACCGAGGGCTCGGGGCGACGGAGGCAGCCTGGTCGGCGGCGGGGCCGAAGGAGGAACGCGGGTAGGTCATGTCGTCTCGCAGGAGTCGTGGCGGATGCTGCTGCGAGGACGATCCGTCCGGCTTGTCGTTCCGGGGACCGCGGTACCACCTCGCGTGCCGCGCCTCACGGCGGAGCCACTCTCACTGCGGCTGTGACGGGCCTGCCCCGCTCGGTTCTACTGAGTCCGCCCTCGCGAGCCGACCGTTCTTCCGAGAGCTCCCCGGTGATGTCCGGATCACAGCTCTTGTCTCCCATTGTACGCGCGGTGCGGCGCGTGCGCCTCCTGCCTCCTGAGAGCGGCCGAAGTCCGTGCGCGCTTCCGATGTCGGTTCTGTCTTCGGAGCCCGCGCCCCCGTCGGCCGAATGCACCTCCGTCGGCCAGTCTCCGGGAATTCGGCCGAGGTACGACCATCTGTCCGACGGTGCGAAGCGTCTGAACGGCGGGTCACTCACCCCGCGCGGTGCAGTCCCTGCGCGACCGCGCGCATGATCAGGTCCTGCACGATGTGCCAGTCGAACACGACGTGCGTGTACGACACGCGCATCACGTGATACCCCATCAGCCGCAGTTCGGCATCGTGCCGGATGTCTTCGGATCGCTGCGCACCGACGTGGTGGGCCCCGTCGATCTGTACGACGAATCGGTCGCCGATCAGAGCGTCGACGCGGTGGCCCGCGATCCAGATCTGCACGCGGATCGGCTCTCTCAACCACCGCAGTCGCGCACGAAGGTAGGTCTCCAGCCCCGCGTCGGCGAAAGGAGTGGCCCGTTCGAGAATCAGCCGCGCCGCCGGCTTCCACGAGTATCCGCGCAGAGCTTCCATCGTGACGAGCGACTTGTTGAGCGCTGACTCCCAGGTCGCGAGCGCCCGCTCGAAAGGCTCGCACTCAGCGATGTACGCCAGCACATTCTCGATCGGATCGACGAGCACATCCGGATGACGCGGCACGATCGGACTGCCCCAGTGCACCTGCGCGTCGACACGTCGCCTCCCCGCGGCGTTCGGCCCGACGGCGACGTGTGGCTTGCCCGAATCGTCGTGCAGCCAGAGACCGAGCCGAGCGGCTTGAGTACGGCAGGTCAGCACGACGCCTCGGCGCGCCGCGCTGATCAGCATCCCGTCGGCGGAAGGCACCGCGAGCCATCCTCGTCGCGGCCGGATCAGCACACCGCCTTCGACCGCCGACGCGACCAGGCTCCGAGCGAATCCGCGCTCTTGGATGACGGTGACACGCACGACGCCGCCGAGCTCCGTCATCGTCGCAAGCAAGTCCTCTGACGTTCTCCGCACCCAGCCAGTGTGGGACGTATCGCGTGCGCGTCGCCCCCCCGTTCCAGGCTTGTGCGCACAACGGCGTCTCGTGGCGTTCTGTGCAGGACCGGTCGAGGCGTCCGCAGACGTCGCTCGCTCGCCACTCTCGTGCTCCCGCTCTCGCTCGGCCGAATCCACCTCCCTCGGTCCGATTCAGCGCGATAGGCCGAGTGAAGCGCATCCGAACCGAGGAAGGAGCAGCCGAACCGAGGAAGGCGCGGCCGAACCGAGGAGTGTCTCACCCACCCCCTACCCTCGAAGCATGGCCCGCTCCCCCGAATCCCCTGCGGCTCCCCGCGTTTCGCCTCCCGACCTTCCCCTCGAGTTCGAGTCCGCGACGGCTCGGCGCAGCGCAGACCTGCTGGCGGCACAGCTCGATCTCGAGGTCGCAGCCGATCTCGCCCACGCCTCACTCGAGCAGTGCACGATCACGGCCGACGCCGACAGCGTCGATCTGACCGGAGCCACCCTCATCGACGTCGACATGACGGGTGTCCGCATCGCCTCGCTCAAGATGCGGGATGCCGGCATCCGTCGCGTGCGCATCAGCGGCGGACGCATCGGCACGCTCGATCTGAGCAGCGCCCGAATCGACGAGCTGGAGCTCCGCGACGTGCGGATCGACTATCTGAACCTGGGGGCGTCGAAGGCCACGGACGTCGAGATCACCGCGTGCAGCATCCGGACGATCGACATGCCCCAGGCCGAGCTCACCCGCGTGCGCTTCACCGACACGCGCTGCGACGAGGTGGACTCCCGCGGCATGCGCGCCGCGCACGTCGACCTGCGCGGGCTCGACGCCTCGGCGTTCCTCGATGCGAACAGCCTCCGCGGCACGACCCTGAGCAGCTTCCAGGTGCAGCAGCTCGCACCGGTACTCGCGGCGGGGATCGGCATCCAGGTCAGGGACTGACGGGCCGGTTCGCGTCGAGCAGCTCCTGAGTGAACGGATGCTGCGGCGATTCGAACACGTCCGTGACTGCACCCTGTTCGACGATGACGCCGTCCTGCATCACCAGCACGTCGTCGGCGACCGCCCCGACGACATCGAGATCGTGCGACACGAAGATCATGGTCAGCCGACGCTCGCGCTGCAGCCTCAGTAGCAGCTGGATCACGCGCTCACGCACCGACGGATCCAGAGCCGACACCGGCTCGTCCAGCACGAGCACCTCGGGCTCGGCAGCCAGTGCCCGAGCGATGGCGGCACGCTGTCGTTGCCCACCCGACAGCGCGGACGGCCGCCGGGTCGCCAAAACGGGGTCGAGGTCGACCTCGGCGAGAAGCTCGGACACCCGCGCGGCCCGCAGCGCCCGAGGCACGCCGCCCGCGGCGAGCGCCTCCCTCAGCGACCGCCCGATGCTCCATCGAGGATCGAATGCGCCGAGCGGATTCTGGTGCACGAGCTGCACGCGGTGCTCGCCGATCCAGCGCAGGCCGCCGTCGTCCGGCTGCTCGACACCGACGATCATCCGGGCGAGCGTCGTCTTGCCCGACCCCGATTCCCCGACGATGCCGAGTGTGCGTCCCTGATGCACGGCGAACGACGCGTCGTTCACGGCGGCGATCTCCTCGTATGTCCCTGTGACGCCTGTGGCGACGAGCACGGGTGTCACGTCGTCGGTAGAGGTCACACGCGGCTCGTGCATCGTCGCGGCGATCAGCTGTCGGGTGTACGCGTGCTGCGGCTTCTCGAGAACCTCGCCGACGGGCCCGGACTCGACGACCACGCCGTTGCGCATGACCAGCACGCGATCGGCGATGCGACGGACGGCCGCGAAGTCGTGGCTGATGAACACGATCGCGGTGCCGGCGTCGGCGATGTCGCGGAGGAGTCCGAGGATCCTCGCCTGCACCGTCGCATCGAGAGCCGTGGTCGGCTCGTCCGCGACGAGGATCGCGGGTTCGGCCGCGATGGCCGAGGCGATCAGTGCCCGCTGCCTGAGTCCGCCGGAGAGCTCGTGCGGGTACTGCCGCGCTCGGCGGGCGGCGTCCGGCATCCAGACGCGGTGCAGCAGCTCCTGCACTCTTTCGCGCAGCGCCGCTCGTCCGGACCTGAGGCCGTGGAGACGCAGGGGTTCGGCGATCTCCGATCCCACCCGTTGCAGCGGATCGAGCGAGACGAGGGCATCCTGCGAGACGAGCGCGATGCCCGCGCCGCGCAGAGACCGCCAACGCCGCTCGCCGAACCGCGCGACATCCGTCCCGTCGATGATGAACCGTTCGAACCGCACCCGTGCGTCTGCGGGCGTCAGTCCGAGAAGTGCCCGCGCGGTGAGCGACTTGCCCGCGCCCGACTCACCGACGATGGCGACGCACTCCCCTCGCGCCACCGACAGCGACACCCCGTCGACGACGGGCGTCCCACCGAAGTCGATGCGCAACCCCTGCAGCTCGAGCGCTTCCGTCACGACGTCCGCCCCTCTGCTCTGGCACGCAGCACGCGGCCGACGATCGTCGCCGCGATCACGGTGACGGTGATCGCGATGCCGGGGAACACGGCGATCCACCAGGCCTGTCCGAGCACGTTGCGTCCTCCGGCGAGCATGAGGCCCCACTCGGGAGTGGGCTCCGACGGGCCGAGACCGAGGAAGCTGAGTCCGGCGGCCGCGAGGATGCTCGAGCCGATGCCGATCGTCGCGAGCACGCTCAGCGACCCGAGCACACCCGGCACGACATGCCGGACGAACGCGGGCACAGGGGGGACGCCGAGGATCCGGGCGGCCTCGACGTGCTCGGCGCTGCGGAGGGTGCGGGTCTGCACCCTCGCCAGCCGGATGTAGACGGGGACGGCGGCGAGCGTCACGGCGATCGCGATGTTGACCGGTCCGGGCCCGAGCACCGCCACGACCACGAGCGCGACCAGGAACTCGGGGAAGGCCATGAGCACATCGTTCACCCGCATGAGTGCCGCGTCGACTCCCCGCGGGGCGAGGCCCGCGAGCGCACCGATGAGCAGCCCCACGGCGAGCGCGATGCCCGTGGCGAGCAGGCCGATGCCGATCGAGCGCCCGGCCCCGTAGAGCACGCGCGAGTAGACGTCACGCCCGCTCTGATCGGTGCCGAACAGATGCTCGGCGCTGGGCGGCAGAAGCGATGCGCGCACGTCGGTCTGAAGAGGGTCGTGCGTGGCGAGGACAGCGGGGAAGGCCGCAGCGAATGCGAGCACCAGCAGCACGGCCACGGCGCACCAGAGCAGCACGGTCTGCGCGCGCTTCATCGCCTTCCTCCCCGCCCGGTGCGCAGCCGAGGATCGATGAGCGGATGCAGCAGCTCGATCACGAGGTTCACGATCACGAAGACGAGGGCACTGAGCAGGATGATCCCGGTGATCACCGGCAGATCGCGGTTCGTGATGGCCGCGAGGGTGACCCGGCCGAGGCCCGCCCTGGCGAACACGGTCTCTACGAGCACCGCTCCTCCGAGCACCGATCCGGTCAGGTAGGCCGCCAGGGTCACGGCATTCGCGGCACCGTGTCTCAGTCCGTGACGCAGCGTGAACCAGGACGGGCTCGCACCCCGCGCCCGCACGGTCTCGGCGAACGGCATCCGCTCGGCCTGCACGAGTCCATCCCGCAGCACCTGGCTGAGCAGCGCCGCCACGGGAAGCGCGAGCGTGATGGCCGGCAGCACGATCGTCGCCGGATTGCGGGCACCCGAGACAGGGAACCACCCCAGTCCGAATGCGAAGACGCTGAGCAGGATCAGTCCGATCCAGAACACGGGCGACGACAGGATGACGAGCTCGATGCCCGCGGCGACGGCTCGTCCTGCCTGGCCTCGCACCAGCAGGGCGACGGCGAGCGCGAGCAGCACGGCGATCACGAGAGCCAGCGCCGAGAGCTGCAGCGTCGATCCGAGCTGACGGCCGATGACCTCGGTCACCGGCATCCGCAGCTGATACGACTCGCCCAGGTCTCCCCGGGCGAGCTGACCGATGAAGGTCAGATACTGCTCGAGCGGGGGTCGATCGAGGCCGAGCTCCGCACGGATGCCGTCCTTGACCGCGTCGCTCACCTGAGCCTGCGGCCCGAGCATCACCGAGACCGGATCGCCCGGGATGACGCGGAACGCCAGGAAGACGAGTGTCGCCGCACCCCAGAGCACGATCACGACGGATGCCGCGAGACCGGCGATCCGGATGAGCGCTGCCTTCACCGTTGGCGCCCTCTCGACGATCTCTGAGCACCCTTCGGCACGCGGCGCTCGCTCACGAACGATACCGCAGCGATATGCCCAAGGGTGCTCGACGGCTCAGCGGTCAGCCGACGCTCACGTCGTAGAACAGCGGACGTCCGTACAGGTCGTAGTCGAGACCGCTGACCCGCTCGCCGACGGCGGTGATCGCCGAGGGGCTGTAGAGCGGGACGATGGCCGTGTACTCCGCATTCCACTCCTGCAGCTGCGTGTAGATGCTGTTGCGCTCGTCCTGGTCGCTGGAGGCGACGGCCTGGTCGAGCAGAGCGTCGATCTCCGGATCGGTGACCTGGGAGGCGTTCTGGAACCCCTCTGTGTGCAGGTGCGCACGGAGGAAGTCGGGGTCGACGCCGGAGAATCCCCAGTCCGTCAGGTCGAAGGTCTTCGGACCGTACTGCTCGTTGTAGGCGCCGGGCTCCAGCACCTCGCGCACGACCTCGAACCCGATCCCCTTGAGATCCGACTGGATGGCGTTCGCCAGGGCGGCCCGGTCGTCCGGCACCGGGGTCCATGCGATCCACCGCGCAGACAGGCGCTTACCGTCCTTCATGCGGATGCCGTCGCTGTCGCGCTCCGTCCAGCCGGCCTCGTCGAGGAGAGCGTTCGCCGCTGCTGCATCGAAAGGCCAGCTGTCCTCGAGGGAGGCGTCGTACCCGGGAGTCGTCGAGCCGAGCACGCTCCATGCTCGTGGGAACTGCCCGAAGAAGATCTCCTCGACGGCGGCGTCGACGTCGATGCCCCGAGCGAATGCCTGGCGCACCTTCTCGTCGGCGAAGACACCGTACTTCTCGTTGAGGTACAGCGAGTACGGCAGGCCGGGGTACTCGACCGAGTCCACGGTGATGCCGTCGCCGAGATCTCCCGCGAGGTTCGGGGGGATGTTGCTCGCGAGGTCCGCCTCGCCGCTCTGCACGACGCCGGTGCGCACGGAGGCCTCCGGCTGGATCTCGACGCGCAGCGTCTCGACCTCCGCCGCATCCTCGCCGTGCGGCCCCCAGGCGTAGTCATCGTTCCGGGTGTACACCAGCTCCTGATCGGGCGTGTACTCGGTGAGCACGAACGGACCGGTGCCGACCGTGACATCGGGCCCTCCGGCCTTCAGCTGGTCGGCGGACTCCGCCAGCACGGCCGGTGAGTAGAACCCGAGCTGCGGCGTGCTGGCCGCCTGCAGGAACGGCGCGTACGGCTGGGTGAAGCTGACCGTGACGGTGTGCTCGTCGACGACCTCCGTACCCGCGTAGAAGTCTGCTCCGAGCATCGACGCCGCCTGCGCCGACTCCGTCTCGGGGTCGACGATGCGGTCGAAGTTTGCCTTGACCGCCTCGGCGTCGAAGACCTCGCCGTCGGTGAACGTCACGTCGTCACGGAGGACGAAGGTGTACTCCGTGCTGTCGTCGGAGACGGTCCACTCCTTCGCCAGCCAGGGACTGAAGGAGCCGTCGTCCTCCTGGAAGACCAGCGAGTCGAGCACTGTCCGCTGCACCATGCCGGAGACGTCGAGCTGGCTCACCTGCGGATCCATGTGCCCGGCAGAGAGGTTCGCGCCCTCGATCGACCAGACGAGCTCTCCGCCGTCGGACTCGGAGGACGGCGCGGCGCAGGAGCTGAGCAGGAGGGCGCTCACGGCGACGGTGGCACCGAGCGGGATCGCGCGGCGCAGGAAGGTGATGGGCATGCTGTTCCTCGGGAGGGAAGGCGAAGGGACGCGGACGCGTCGTTTGTTGGACTGGATCCAATTCTAGAGCGTCCTCTCCGCCCCGGCGCTGCGCGGCAGGACCGGAACTCTGCACCGCCGCGGGCGATTAGACTGTGGGACACAATCCACACTCAGGCACGCTCACACAGTGCCGCATACATCGCTCGAGGAGAACCTTCATGTCCGCTATTCCCGACAAGCCCGCACTCGAAGGTCTCGAAGCGAAGTGGGGTGAGACCTGGTCCGAGCGGGGCACGTACCTGTTCGACCGCATCCGCGCCGCGGAGTCCGGCCGCGAGGGCGTCTACTCGATCGACACTCCCCCGCCGACCGCATCCGGAAGCCTGCACATCGGGCACGTCTTCTCGTACACGCACACCGACGTCAAGGCGCGCTTCGAGCGCATGCGCGGCAAGAACGTGTTCTACCCGATGGGGTGGGACGACAACGGACTGCCCACCGAGCGCCGCGTGCAGAACTACTACGGCGTGCGGTGCGACCCGACGCTCCCCTACCAGAGCGACTTCACCCCGCCGTTCGAAGGCGGCGACAACAAGTCCAGCCGCGCTGCCGACCAGGTGCCCATCAGCCGCCGCAACTTCATCGAGCTCTGCGAACGTCTGACGATCGAGGACGAGAAGCAGTTCGAGGCGCTGTTCCGCCAGCTCGGCCTCTCGGTCGACTGGACGCAGACCTACCGCACCATCTCCGACGACACGATCCGTCAGAGCCAGCTCGCATTCCTGCGCAACCTCGAGCGCGGCGAGGCCTATCAGTCGCTCGCTCCGACGCTGTGGGACATCGACTTCCGCTCGGCGATCGCCCAGGCCGAACTCGAGGATCGCGACCAGCAGGCCGCGTACCACACCATCGACTTCCCGTTCGCCGACGGATCCGGCTCGATCACGATCGAGACCACCCGCCCCGAGCTGCTTCCCGCGTGCATCGCGATCGTGACCCATCCCGAGGGCCCGCACAAGCACCTGATCGGCACAAAGGTGCGCACGCCCTTCTTCGGCGCCGAGATCGAGATCCACGGCCACCACCTCGCACAGCCCGACAAGGGCACCGGCGCCGCGATGGTCTGCACCTTCGGCGATGTGACCGACATCATCTGGTGGCGCGAGCTGCGCACGGCGGCGGGCGACCACCTCCCGAACATGACCACGATCGGCCTCGACGGACGTTTCCTCCCGACGGCGCCGTCGATCGTCGCCGACGCCGACGCGATCGACTGGTACACCGCCGAGCTCGCGGGCAAGACGGTGTTCTCCGCGCGCAAGGCCATCGTCGAGAAGCTGCAGGAGACCGGAGACATGACGGCCGTCGGCAAGCCGTTCAACCACGCCGTGAAGTTCTTCGAGAAGGGTGACCGCCCTCTCGAGATCGTCTCGACCCGCCAGTGGTACATCCGCAACGGCGCACGCGACGCGAACCTGCGCGACGAGCTGCTCGAGCGCGGAACGCAGCTGGCGTGGCACCCGGACTTCATGCGGGTTCGCTACGAGAACTGGGTCGGAGGTCTGACCGGAGACTGGCTCGTGTCGCGTCAGCGCTTCTTCGGCGTGCCGATCCCGCTCTGGTACGGCCTCGACGAGAACGGCGAGCGCGACTACGACCGCGTGATCGCTCCCGATCACGCCAGTCTCCCCATCGACCCGACGACCGACGTGCCGGAGGGATACACCGAGGATCAGCGCGGCGTGGCCGGTGGTTTCGAGGCCGAGGCCGACATCCTCGACACCTGGGCCACCTCGTCGCTCACTCCGCAGCTCGCCGGTGGATGGCAGCGCGACGAGGAGCTGTGGCAGCTCACGGCACCGTTCGACCTGCGCCCGCAGGGACAGGACATCATCCGCACCTGGCTCTTCTCGACCATGTTGCGCTCGACCCTCGAAGACGGGCGCTCGCCGTGGCGCAACGCCGCGATCTCGGGCTTCATCGTCGACCCCGACCGCAAGAAGATGTCGAAGTCGAAGGGCAACGTCGTCACGCCGGCGGACATCCTCGAGACCCACGGATCGGATGCGGTGCGCTACTGGGCCGCCTCCAGCCGCCTGGGAATGGATGCCGCCTTCGACCCGCAGAACCCGACGCAGGTCAAGATCGGCCGCCGACTGTCGATCAAGGTGCTCAACGCGGCGAAGTTCGTGCTGTCGTTCCCGGTGCCCGAAGGCGCCCAGGTGACGCACGCCCTCGACGCCTCGATGCTGACAGGCCTCGACGCCGTGATCGCCGAGGCGACCAAGGCGTTCGAGAACTACGACCAGGCCAAGGCGCTGGAGGTCACCGAGGGGTTCTTCTGGACGTTCTGCGACGACTACCTCGAGCTCGTCAAGGAGCGCGCCTACAACCAGAACGACGTGGGCCAGGCCTCCGCGGCACTCGCACTGCGCCTGGCGCTGTCCACGCTGCTGCGCCTTCTCGCGCCGATCCTCTCGTTCGCGACCGAAGAGGTGTGGTCGTGGTTCGAAGAAGGCTCGGTCCACACCGCCGCGTGGCCGGAGCCTCTCGGCATCGACGGTGACACGGCGGTGCTGTCGGCCGCGAGTGAGGCACTGATCGGCATCCGCCGCGCCAAGACCGAGGCGAAGGCATCGCAGAAGACTCCGGTATCTCGTGCCGCGATCGCGGCGCCCGCCGCCAAGCTCGACGCACTCCGCGCCGCAGCCGAAGATCTCAAGGCCGTCGGCCGCATCGCCGACCTCGAGTTCACCGAGGCCGACGAGTTCGCGGTCACCGCGATCGAGCTCGCTCCGGTCGAGGGGGCATGATGCAGCTGGGTACGCGGTGGGCCACCGGCTCGGAGCCGCCGGCATCCGTTCCCGCCGCGCTCCGGCCGGCGATCGTCGAGGTCGAATCCCGCGGCCTCACCGGACACTGGACGCTCACATGGCTCGAGGGCCGTGCGATCGCCGAGCTCGATGCGGGCTGGGAGGTCGTGCAGACCGGGGCCGGCGACGTGATCGCCCGCCCCTTCGAGGACTGACGAATCTGATCAGAAAGCCCCCTGTCCGGAACTCCAGACAGGGGGCTTCGCTGCGTGTGGCGATGTCATCGACGCGGCAGGCCGAGCTGCGCGAGCATGTGGTCGACGGCGTGGGGATCCTGGCGTCTGGTCTGCTGCTCGCGCAGGAGATCCAGCGCGAGCGTCCGCTTCTCGGCCCGACGTTCGATGCGACGTTCCACGAAGGCCGTGAGCAGACCGGCGAGGCCGAGCAGCCTGCGCTCAGTGCGCGTCGGGGCGACGAGTCGGATGGTCGCGCTGGTCATGATTCCTCCGTCTTCGAGTCGGCGGCATCCGCGAGCACAGCACCGGAGGCCGGCAGGTCGAAGAGCTCGGTGCGCAGCGACACCCGGCGCACATCCGGCCCGGTCTGGCCGCGGAATCGCTCGACCGCGCTGTCGACCACCGCCATGAGCTCATCCTTGAGACCCGCCATCTGCGAGGGGGTCATCTCGAGCAGAGTCGTGGCGATCAACCCGGTGTCCTTCCAGCCCTCGGGCACGTCCGTGTCCGGCCGATTCACGTAGGACATCAGGGTCTCGTGGCGAAGTCGGAAGAACTCGGACGAGACGATCTGCGCCGCGGCTCGATTCGCCGGTGACATGCTCTGACTGGGACCGGGGATGTCGATGCGTCCTTCGGGAAGCTCCCACCAGCGCTCTCGGGCCGTGCCGCGGCCCTCGACCTCGTGGATGAGGTCGTGCGCCGAGAGCGTTCGCAGGTGATAGCTGGTCGACCCGGACGTCTCACCCAGCATCGAGGCGAGCGAACTCGCCGTCTGCGGCCCGTGAGTGCTGAGCAGGTCGAAGATCCTCACACGCAGCGGGTGAGCGAGGGCTTTGAGCGCCCCCGCGTCGAGGCGTCGCAACTGCAGTTCGTCTTCCATACCGTCGACGGTACTCTTGCAAAGACTTCTTTGCAAACTAATCTTTGCAAATTAAACTTTGCACGCGTCTGCGTCATACGGCCAGAGCCCGTGCCGTCACGGACGCCGCCGCCGGGAAGCGAGTCCCTGTTGCGGGTGATGGCTAGGCTCAGAGGATGACCGACGTCGCGAATCCCCTGCTTCAGCCGTCCACGCTCCCCTACGGTCTTCCCGACTTCGCTGCCATCAGGCCCGAGCACTACCTGCCGGCATTGCAGGCCGCGTTCGACGAGCACCTCCGAGAGATCGCCCGGATCACGATGGTGCGCTCGATGCCCACCTTCGAGAACACGATCGAGGCGCTGGAGCGCTCAGGAGAGCTGCTCGACCGCGTCGCGCACGCGTTCTACACCGTGACCTCGGCCGATGCGACGCCGGAGATCCAGGAGATCGACGAACAGCTCGCTCCTCTCATGGCGGCCCATCAGGATGCCATCACTCTCGACGCTGCGCTGTACTGGCGCGTCCAGCAGGTGCACTCGCACCTCGACGATCTCGAGCTCGATGATGAGCAGCGGTACCTCGTCGAACGGCACCACCGCGAGATGACCCACGCGGGCGCGGCCCTCGGCGACGAGGCGAAGAGCAGACTCACCGCCCTGAACCAGCAGCTGTCGACGCTGAACAACACCTTCGAGCGCAACCTCCTCAACGACACGAACGACCTCGCGGTGGTGTTCGACTCGCCCGAGGAGCTCGCGGGCCTCAGCAGCGGTGAGCTCTCCGCAGCGGCTCGCTCGGCGGCGGATCGCGGCCTCGACGGACGCTTCGTCATCTCCCTCCCGCTGTTCACCGGGCATCCGTACCTGGCGCAGCTCCGCGATCGCGAGTCGCGTCGCCGCATCCTGGCGGCCTCGCAGTCGCGCGCGTCGCGTTACAACGGGAACGACAATCGTCCCGTGCTCGCCGAGATCGTGCGCCTCCGCGCCGAGCGCGCGGCACTGCTCGGCTATGCCTCGCACGCCGCGTACGTGACGGCAGATGAGACGGCCGGCACGCCGGACGCGGTCGAGCGGATGCTGCGCGATCTCGCGGCGCCATCTGCACGCAACGCACGAGCCGAGAAGGAAGCCCTGCAGGCGATCGTCGACGAGACCGAGGCGACGCCCTTCGCGGTCGAGGCGCACGACTGGGCTTTCTACACGGAGAAGGTGCGGACCGCCCGATACGCGATCGACACGAGCGCGCTCCGTCCGTGGTTCGAGGCCGAGCGGGTCCTGAAGGACGGCGTGTTCTTCGCTGCGACGAAGCTCTACGGGGTGACGTTCGCAGAGCGCCGGGACCTCCGGGCCTACCACCCGGGTGCGCGTGTGTTCGAGGTGAGGGACGCGGACGGGAGCGCGGTCGGACTGTACGTGCTCGATCTCTATACCCGCGACTCGAAGCGCGGTGGCGCCTGGATGAATCCGATCGTGAGCCAGTCGCGCCTGCGCGGGACGCTGCCCGTGGTGGTCAACAACCTCAACGTGGCGCTCCCCGGAGAGGGAGAGCCCACGCTGCTCACCCTCGACGAGGTCACGACGCTCTTCCACGAGTTCGGCCACGCTCTGCATGGCCTTTTCGCCGTCGTCACCTACCCGCACTTCGCCGGAACGAACGTCTTCCGCGACTTCGTGGAGTTCCCGAGTCAGGTGAACGAGATGTGGATCCTGTGGCCCGAGGTCCTCGACAACTATGCCCGGCATCATGAGACGGGAGAGCCGCTCGACCCCGCGATCGTCGAACGACTGCGCGCGACGGAGACGTTCAACCAGGGCCACGACACGAGCGAATACCTCGCAGCCGCCTGGCTTGACCAGGCATGGCATCGCGTGAGCACGCAGACGGAGATCCTCGACGTGGCCGACTTCGAGGCCGCCGCCCTCGCCGACATCGGACTCGACGATCCTGCCGTGCCGACCCGCTACTCGTCGACCTATTTCGCACACGTCTTCTCGGGCGGATACAGCGCCGGCTACTACTCCTACATCTGGAGTGAGGTTCTCGACGCGGACACCGTCGAGTGGTTCCGCGAGAACGGCGGACTCACCCGCGAGAACGGCGACCGGTTCCGCTCCCGTCTCCTCGGCGTCGGAGGGTCCAAGGATCCGCTCGACGCCTACCGCGATTTCCGCGGGCGCGATGCAGAGATCGCACCGCTCCTGAAGCGGCGCGGACTCGAGGCGTGATCAGGTCGCACGCCACGTGACCTCAGCGGTCGAGCAGCTCCATCGCCTTGTACCAGGTGAGCTGGTGGTAGCTCTGCGCGAGGTGATCGCCGAGGCCGTCGAGAGACACGACGTGCACGGCGATCGCCTCGCTCTCATCGAGCGACTGCTCGGTGACTCGCACGCAGCCCCGCGCGAGGAAGTGATGCACCCGGTTGGTGTGGCTGCCGAAGTTGGCCCAGGTGGGACCGAGGTCGATCATCTCGTCGGGCTCGTACCCGGTCTCCTCGCGCAGCTCGCGGATCGCGGCCACTTCCGGTGACTCGCCGGCCTCCACACCGCCACCGATCGTCCCGACCGCGACGATTCCTGCACCATGGCGATACTCGTCGACGACGATCGCGTGGCCATCCCGATCGACGGCGAGCACCGAGATCCAGTCGCCGTATTCGAGCACGTAGTACGGAGCGATCGAGTGTCCTCGCTCGTCGACGCAGTCATCCGCGCGCACGCGGATCCAGCGGTCTGCATGCACCAGCTTGCTGTCGACCACCCGCCAGGGCGAGGGAGCGGAACTCACGCGCTCTTGCGCTTGCGCTCCATCACGATCGTCGGCGGAGCGCCCTCGTCGACGGCCGCCTGGGTGACGATGACCTTGGCGACGTCTTCGGCCGAGGGGATCTCGAACATGATCGGACCGAGCACGTCTTCGAGGATGGCCCGCAGTCCGCGAGCGCCGGTCTTGCGCTCGACGGCGAGGTCGGCGATCGAACGGAGCGCGCCCTCTTCGAATTCGAGCTGAACGCCGTCGAGTTCGAACATGCGCTGGTACTGCTTGACGAGTGCGTTGCGCGGACCCGTGAGGATGTCGATGAGCGCATCCTGGTCGAGCGGAGACACCGATGTCACGACCGGAAGACGACCGATGAACTCGGGAATCAGACCGAACTTGTGCAGGTCCTCCGGAAGCACCTCGCTGAACAGGTCGAGGTCCTTGCCCTTGTCGTGCAGCGGAGCACCGAAGCCGATTCCGTGCTTGCCGACGCGTGCCGACACGATGTCCTCGAGGCCCGCGAAAGCGCCCGCGACGATGAACAGCACGTTGGACGTGTCGATCTGGAGGAACTCCTGGTGCGGGTGCTTGCGCCCGCCCTGCGGGGGCACCGATGCGACCGTTCCCTCGATGATCTTCAGCAGGGCCTGCTGAACGCCCTCACCTGAGACATCGCGGGTGATCGAGGGGTTCTCCGCCTTGCGGGCGATCTTGTCGACCTCGTCGATGTAGATGATGCCCTGCTCTGCGCGCTTGACGTCGTAGTCCGCCGCCTGGATGAGCTTGAGCAGGATGTTCTCGACATCCTCGCCGACGTAGCCGGCCTCGGTGAGCGCCGTGGCGTCCGCGACAGCGAACGGCACGTTGAGCTTCTTCGCGAGGGTCTGGGCGAGGTAGGTCTTGCCGCATCCGGTCGGCCCGATGAGCAGGATGTTGCTCTTCGCGATCTCGACGCTCTCGGCCTTCTGCTCGGCCGTCTGGAGGGTGCCGTGCGCGCGGATCCGCTTGTAGTGGTTGTACACCGCGACGGCCAGTGCCTTCTTGGCTGGCTCCTGTCCGACGACGTACTCCTCGAGGAAAGAGAAGATCTCGCGCGGCTTGGGGAGTTCGAAGTCCGCCGTGCCGTCGGCGGAGGACTCGGCCATCCGCTCCTCGATGATCTCGTTGCACAGCTCGACGCACTCGTCGCAGATGTACACACCGGGTCCTGCGATGAGCTGCTGCACCTGCTTCTGGCTCTTTCCGCAGAATGAGCACTTGAACAGGTCAGCGCTTTCGCCGATACGGGCCATGCGCGTCCTCCTAGGGGGGATCCTGAGATCGTCTACTGAGCCTAACCGCTGCATCCGACACCGGGACGCATTGGCGCGGCGTCGTACATCTCGAGTCCGTATCGCCCGTCCGCGTCTGCACGACGAAGCCCGCCTCCTCGGTGCGGGGAGACGGGCTTCGTGATGCTCGAACGTCAGACGAGGCTCTTGGTGTGCCAGACGGTCTTGACCTCGGTGAAGGCGCCGATGCGCTCCGGAGACACGGTGACCGCGCCGGGAGTCAGCACGCGCTTGAGCGTCTCGGCGGCGGCGATCTGCATGTCGATCCACTCGAGATCGCCGGCACCGGCCAGATCGAGCGCATTGACGTCCTGGTGCGAGGCGAGCCAGGGCGCCATCTCGGCGGGAGACCCGGTGAGCACGTTGACGACGCCCCCGGGCACATCGCTCGTGGCGAGCACCTCAGCGAGGCTGATGGCCGACAGCGGGAACCGCTCGCTCGCGATCACGACGACCGTGTTGCCTGCGACGAGCGCAGGAGCCACGACCGAGACAAGACCGAGCAGCGCGGAGTCCTGCGGTGCGACGATCGCGACCACGCCGGTCGGCTCCGGCACCGAGATGTTGAAGTACGGACCCGAGACCGGGTTCGCGTTGCCCGCGACCTGCGCGTACTTGTCGCACCAGCCGGCGTACCAGACCCAGAGGTCGATCGCCTCGTCGACCTGCGCGGCGGCGGCGGACGTGGAGACGCCCTCCTGCGCGGCGATCTCGTCGATGAACTGCGCGCGGCGACCCTCGAGGACCTCGGCGACCCGGTACAGCACCTGCCCGCGGTTGTATGCGGTGGCGCCGGACCACCCCTTCACGGCGGCACGTGCGGCCACGACGGCGTCCCGTGCGTCCTTGCGCGAGCCCTGGGCGGCGTTCGCGAGGAATGCCCCCTTCGCCGACAGCACCTCGTAGGTGCGGCCGGACTCGCTGCGCGGGAAGGCGCCGCCGATCGCCAGCTTGTAAGTCTTCGGAACGGTCAATCGCTTGCTCATGCGGAGGCCCCCTTCAGGTATGCGGTGAGACCCTGACGTCCGCCTTCACGGCCGTATCCGGACTCCTTGTAGCCGCCGAACGGACTCGACGGGTCGAATCGGTTGAACGTGTTCGCCCAGATGACACCGGCACGCAGACGGTCGGCGACCGCGAGGATGCGCGAGCCCTTGTCCGACCAGATGCCGGCGGAGAGGCCGTACGGCGTGTTGTTCGCCTTGGCGATCGCCTCGGCCGGCGTACGGAACGTCAGCACCGACAGGACGGGGCCGAAGACCTCGTCGCGGGCGATGCGATGCGACGCCTCGACACCGGTGAAGATCGTCGGAGCGAACCAGAACCCCTTGTCGGGGATCGCGCAGTCCGCGGTCCAGCGCTCTGCGCCCTCGGCCTCGCCGATGTCGCTCAGCTCACGGATGCGGGCGAGCTGTGCCGCCGAGTTGATCGCGCCGATGTCGGTGTTCTTGTCGAGCGGGTCGCCGAGGCGCAGCGTCGACAGGCGGCTCTTCAGGCGATCGATGACCTCGTCATGGATCGACTCCTGCACGAGCAGTCGGCTTCCGGCGCAGCACACATGCCCCTGATTGAAGAAGATGCCGTTCACGATGCCCTCGACGGCCTGGTCGATCGGCGCATCATCGAACACGATGTTGGCGGCCTTGCCGCCGAGCTCGAGCGTGACCTTCTTGTCGGTCCCCGCGACGGCCCGTGCGATGTCGCGGCCGACACCGGTCGAACCCGTGAAGGCGACCTTGTCGACGTCGGGGTGACGCACGAGCGAGGCCCCCGTGGAACCGGCACCCGTGATGATGTTGACGACACCGGCCGGCAGATCCGCCTGCTGCAGGATCTCTGCGAAGATCAGCGCCGTCAGCGGCGTGGTCTCCGCAGGCTTGAGCACCACGGTGTTGCCTGCCGCCAGAGCAGGAGCGAGCTTCCACGCGAGCATCAGCAGCGGGAAGTTCCAGGGGATGATCTGCCCGGCCACGCCGAGCGCACGCGGGTTGGCGCCGAGTCCGGCGTAGTCGAGCTTGTCAGCCCACCCCGCGTAGTAGAAGAACCAGGAGGCGACGAGAGGCACGTCGACATCGCGGCTCTCCTTGATCGGCTTCCCGTTGTCGAGGCTCTCGGCGACCGCGAGCTCGCGAGCCCGCTCCTGCACGAGACGTGCGATGCGGAAGAGGTACTTGCCGCGATCGCGGCCGCTCATCTTCGACCAGGTCTTCTCGTAGGCGCGACGCGCGGCGGCGACCGCCCGGTCGACGTCCGCGTCGCTCGCCGAGGCGATCTCGGCGATGTGGCTCTCGTCAGCCGGCGAGATCGTCGCGAAGCTCGAGCCCGATCCGTCGACGAACTCGCCGTCGATGAACAGTCCGTAGCTGTCCTTGAGGTTGAGTACTGCTTTCGACTCCGGTGCCGGAGCGTATTCCAGGAATGACATATGCGGGCTCCTAGTCGATCGTGACGTAGTCGGGGCCGGAGTAGTGGCCGGTGGTGAGCTTCTGGCGCTGCAGCAGCACGTCGTTCAGCAGGCTCGAGGCACCGAAGCGGAACAGGTGCGGCTGGAGCCATTCCTCCCCCACGGTCTCGGCGACCGTCACGAGGTACTTCACCGCATCCTTCGACGCGCGGATCCCGCCGGCGGGCTTGACGCCGATGCGCTCTCCCGTACCCCGGTGCCAGTCGCGCACCGTTTCGAGCATGAGCAGCGTCGTCGGCAGCGTCGCCGCCGGCTGCACCTTCCCGGTGGAGGTCTTGATGAAGTCGCCACCGGCGAGGATGCCGAGCCACGATGCGCGCTTGATGTTGTCGTAGGTGTTGAGCTCGCCGGTCTCGAGGATCACCTTGAGCGAGGCGTATGAACCGTCGGCACGACGGCATGCCTCTTTCACCTGGGCGATCTGGTCGTACACGAGTCCGTATCGGCCCGAGAGGAACGCTCCTCGGTCGATGACCATGTCGATCTCGTCGGCGCCGGCCGCGACCGCTTCGGCGGTGTCGGCCAGCTTGATGGCCAGCGAGGAACGTCCGCTGGGGAACGCGGTGGCGACCGCGGCGACCGAGATGAGTCCCTCGTCCGGATCGCCGTGCAGAGCTCCGAGCGCCTCGACGGCGTCGCCGACCATGTCGCCGTACACGCAGACGGCGGCGACCCGGGGGGTCGTCGGGTCGGCGGCATCCGGATTCTTCGCCTTGGCGACCAGCGAGCGCACCTTGCCCGGCGTGTCGGAGCCTTCGAGGGTGGTGAGGTCGATCAGCTTGATGATCGTGTCGAGTGCCCAGGCCTTCGACGTGGTCTTGATCGAACGCGTGCCGAGTGCGGCCGCGCGCTGCTCCAGGCCGACGGCGTCGACCCCCGGGAGTCCGTGCAGGAACCGGCGGAGCGTGGCGTCATCCGGCTCACCGCCGAGAACGTCCACCGCCGATCTGCGGCTGAGTTCTTGGGTCGTCATCGTTCCTCCAACAATGCTCGTGCTGTGGTCTCATCTGTCACCAGAACGCTGCACAGGCCGCTGGTCACGACTGTGCGCGCGATGTCATGCTTGGCGTCACCGGCGGTGACGAAGATCGAGCGCTTCGCGGCGCGCAGGCGCCCGAGGTCGACTCCGACCGTCCGGGCGTCGAGCTGCGGGTCGACGATGTTGCCGTCGGCGTCGATGTACCGTCCGAGGACGTCGCCCACGGCACCACGGCGCGCGAGCTCTTCGACATCGGATGCCGAGAGGTAGCCGTTCTCGACATGCGCGGAGGTCGCATCGCAGGGCCCCGCGGTGAACAGGAACGCCTGCGCCTCGGCCGCTTCGACGAGGACGGCCGCGACGGTGCGGTCGGCTTCGATCGCCTGCTTGGTCTCGACGCGTTCGAGGATCGCCGGGCTCGGCAGGAGGGAGACGTGTCCGGATGCACGCTGGGCGATGGTGACGGCGAGGCCCGCGGCTCCGCCCGAACGGCGGTTGAGGCTCACTCCCCCGTTGAGCTGCACGACGGTGACGCCGGTCGCCCATCCTTCGGGCAGCGACTCTGCGACGGCGCGCAACGTACGCCCCCAGCTGACGCCTAGCGTGCGGGGCACCGGCCGCATCGCAGTGAGGTAGTCGGCCGCGGCCTGGGCGACCCGCTCGAGGGTCCCGTCATCGCCGTCCGGGGAGGGAACGACGACGGCAGCCGTGAGGCCATGGCGTTCGACGAGCTGGCGCTCGAGTCCGAGTCGGCGCGCACGCGGGTGCACGATCTCGATGCGGACGATGCCACGTTCTCTGGCCTGTGTGAGAAGGCGCCCCACCTTCCAGCGGGACAGCTTGAGGAGGGCGCCGATCTCGTCCTGCGTCTTGTCCTCGTCGTAGTACAGCTCGGCGACGCGGACCATGATCAGTTCTTCTTCCATGGCATCCTCCTTCCGTCTCCAGCATACGTCCGTGGCACCGTTCGCGCACCTTGATGCTCATATGAGCATTGACGCTTCCAGTGGTCGCACATTCGCCGGAGACGACGAAAGGACGCCGACCCTGAAGGGCCGACGTCCTCTCACCATGGAGATGCGATCACATGCGCTTGCGCGAGGTGAGCACCTGGTCGACGATGCCGTAGTCCAGCGCCTCAGCGGCGGACAGGATCTTGTCACGGTCGATGTCGCGGTTGACCTGCTCAACCGACCTGCCCGTGTGACGAGCCATGGTCTCCTCGAGCCAGGTGCGCATGCGCAGGATCTCGGCCGCCTGGATCTCGATGTCGGATGCCTGCCCGTGCCCCGCCTCGCCCATCGCCGGCTGGTGCATGAGCACACGGGCGTTGGGCAGAGCCAGGCGCTTGCCGGGGTGACCGCCTGCGAGCAGCACCGATGCGGCCGAAGCCGCCTGGCCGAGCACCACGGTCTGGATCTGCGGCGCGACGTACTGCATCGTGTCGTAGATCGCCGTCATCGCGGTGAACGAACCACCGGGCGAGTTGATGTACATGGTGATGTCACGCTCCGAGTCCTGGCTCTCGAGAACGAGCAGCTGCGCCATCACGTCGTCGGCCGACGCATCGTCGACCTGGACGCCGAGGAAGATCACTCGATCTTCGAACAGCTTGTTGTAGGGGTCCTGGCGCTTGAAGCCGTATGCCGTGCGCTCCTCGAACTGAGGAAGCACGTAGCGGCTGGAGGGCAGATCGCCGGCAGAGCGGAAGGTGGGTGCGTACATGAGAGTCCTTTCGCTTTCCGTTACTTGATGTCCTGGTCGGTTCCGCCGCCACCGATGACGTCGGTGGCCGAGTCGCGGATGTGATCGACGAAGCCGTACTCGAGCGCCTCGTCGGCGGTGAACCAGCGGTCGCGGTCACCGTCTTCGTTGATCTGCTCGACCGACTTGCCGGTCTGCGCCGCGGTGATCTCGGCGAGGCGGTTCTTCATCGAGGTGATCAGCTGCGCCTGCGTCTGGATGTCGCTCGACGTTCCGCCGAAGCCACCGTGCGGCTGGTGCAGCAGCACGCGGGCGTTGGGCGTGATGTAGCGCTTGCCCTTCGTGCCCGCGGTCAGCAGCAGCTGACCCATCGATGCGGCCATGCCGATGCCCACGGTGACGATGTCGTTCGGGACGAACTGCATCGTGTCGTAGATCGCCATGCCCGCGGTGATCGATCCACCGGGCGAGTTGATGTAGAGGTAGATGTCCTTCTCGGAGTCCTCTGCGGCGAGAAGGAGGATCTTCGCGCAGATCTCGTTCGCATTGTCGTCGCGCACCTCCGATCCCAGCCAGATGATGCGGTCTTTCAACAGTCGGTCGAAGACGCTCGTAGCGAGGAGGGGTTCTGCAGCCATGTCAGCTCCTGATTCCGTGTTTCAGTGATTCGAATCTACCGGCGACAACGCAGCGCTCAGGCCGTGTTCGCCGTCGGCATATCAGGCGTCGAGTTCCGCGATCTCGTGTGCGTACGCGGTCATCGAGCGGTGGTACCGCGGCAGGTGCGGCACGAGTGCGAGGAGAGCGACCGACAGGCCCCGCGCCGGGCGTCCGGAACTCGCCAGGATCAGCGCGTGGACCGTCGCCACGGCATCCCGGTAGGGGCCGTCCGCCGAGAGCTCCTCCTCCGCACGGATGACGGCGAGGGCATCGTCGTACTCGCCCAGATTGCGCAGTGAACTCGCCAGCTGGATCACGCACTGCGGGCGGTGCTCGTCGTCGAGACCCAGTGCGAGCGCACGCCGGTAGAGTTCGACTGCCTCGGCGGGGCGGCCGGCCGAATCACGTGCCCCGGCGCGCTCGAACTCCGCGCGGGCGTCATCGACGCCGCGCTCGGCGGCCAGCGCGTCGATCCGGGCGATCGTCTGGTCTCCGACCTCTTCGCCGGACGCGTCGTCCCACACCTCGTCGATGCGTTCGTCCCAGGTCTTCATGGTCTCCTCGTTCATCTGCTCTCCCCGCTGACGCGAAAGGGGCGGATGCCGCAGCATCCGCCCCTCATGAGATCGTGTCCGATCACTCCGCCTTGTCGGCAGCCTTCTTGGCCGGAGCCTTCTTGGCTGCGGGCTTCTTCGCGGCGGGCTTCTCAGCGGCCTCCGCGTCGTCGGCCTTCTTCGCGGGCGCCTTCTTCGCAGCGGGCTTCTTCGCGGCCGGCTTCTCAGCGGTGTCGGCGTCGTCGGCCTTCTTCGCGGCAGCCTTCTTCGCGGGAGCCTTCTTGGCCGGCTTCTCGTCGGCAGCCGTCTCGGACTCGGCCTCGTCGTCGGTCACGACGAAGTCGGACAGATCGACGGGCTTGCCGTTCGTGTCGACGACCTTGACCTTGCCCAGGGCGATCGCGAGGGCCTTGTTGCGGGCGACCTCTCCGACGAGCGCCGGAAGCTGGTTCGACGACTGCAGAGCCTCGACGAACTCCTGGGGAGCCATGCCGTACTGCGAGGCGGACTGGATGAGGTACTGCGAGAGCTCCTCCTGCGAGACCTGCACGTCAGCCTGCTCGGCGATCGTGTCGAGCAGAACCTGCGTGCGGAACTGCTTCTCGCTGGCCTCGGTGACCTCGGCGCGGTGCACGTCGTCCTCGAGGCGGTTCTCACCCTCGAGGTGGTTGTGCACCTCGTCCTCGATGAGCTTCGGCGGCACGGGGATCTCGATCTGCTCGAGCAGCGTCTCGACGAGCTTGTCGCGAGCCGCGGAACCCTGAGTGAAGACGCCCTGCTGCGAGACGCGCTCGGCGAGGCTCGCGCGGAGCTCGGCGATCGTGTCGAACTCGCTCGCGATCTGCGCGAAGTCGTCATCGGCCTCGGGGAGCTCGCGCTCCTTGACCGCCTTGACGGTGACGGAGACCTCAGCCTCGGAGCCGGCGTGGTCGCCGCCCACGAGCGCAGAGCGGAACGTGGTGTCCTCACCGGCGGTGAGGGATTCGATCGCGTCGTCGATGCCCTCGAGCAGCTCACCCGAGCCGACCTCGTAGGAGACGCCCTCGGCGCGGTCGATCTCCGCACCGTCGATCGTGGCGACCAGGTCGAGCTCGACGAAGTCGCCCTTCGCGGCGGGACGGTCGACGGGAACGAGCGTTCCGAAGCGCGCGCGCAGGTTCTCGAGCTCTGCGTCGAGCGCGGCGTCATCGGCCTCGACGGCGTCGACCGTCAGGGTGATGCCGTCGAATGCCGGGACCTCGATCTCGGGACGCACGTCCACCTCGATGTCGACCAGGAGGTCGCCCGAGAAGTCCTTCTCGTTCGGCCACTGGGTGATGTCGGCGGCCGGACGTCCGACGACGCGGAGCTTGTGCTCGACGGTCGCGTCGCGGAAGAACTTGTCGAGGCCCTCGTTGACCGCGTGCTCGATGACCGCGCCACGACCGATGCGCTGATCGATGATCGGAGCGGGGACCTTGCCCTTGCGGAAGCCGGGGATCTGGACGTCCTGAGCGATGTGCTCGTAGGCGTGCGCGATGCTGGGCTTGAGGTCGTCAGGGGTGACCGTGATGCTGAGCTTGACCCGGGTCGGGGTCAGCTTCTCGACGGTGCTGTTCGCCATTCTGGTGTGCTCTCCTTGTGATTTCCGCGCTGAATCGCGGCTGTCAGGCCGTTGAAGCCATGTCGGGGCGACAGGAGTTGAACCTGCGACCTCCCGCTCCCAAAGCGGGCGCTCTACCAAACTGAGCTACGCCCCGGGGAATCCGCATGCAGATTCAGCCCCACCGAGTCTAACGGACACGAGCACCTCCGTCAGTCCGCTATGATCGATGAGTCGGCACAGTCCTCCCGGATGCAGCTGACAACGGGGCTGTAGCTTAGTGGTAAAGCCTCTGTCTTCCAAACAGATGATGCGAGTTCGATTCTCGTCAGCCCCTCCACTCGAGAAAGGCCCCCGCGATGCGGGGGCCTTTCTCGTCCCCGGGGGTTCTCGCACCGGACGGCTCACTGATTAGAGTCATCATGAGCCGGTTCCCCACGGAGGTCCCCCCGCATGACTGCATCCGTCGACGTGGCCACCTCCCCCGCCGGAGGCCACGCACTCCCCCCGCACTTCGCCAGCACCGACGGCGCAGCACCGAATCGCCGAGGACGGCGCATCGGGTTCATGCTGGGCGCTGCGGGAGTCCTGGTCGCGGCGGCCGTCGGCGTGCTCCAGGTCACCGCCAACCTCGGATACGACGGGGCACGCGCCGAGTTCGACGCAGCAGCGGCCTCGGCTCGCGACAGCGCGACGACGGTCCAGCAGGAGCTCGACACGCTCACGTCCGTCATCGATGTCGCTGATCTGCTGAAGACGGCCGATACCGGCGTTCTCACCGTGCCCTCCGCGAGGGACGCGCTCACGACGGCGTCGACGGATGCCGAAGAAGCCGCCGGCCCGGCGGAGGAACTGCTCACCGAACCGCTGGCTTCGGCGGATTCCAAGCCGTCGGCGTTCTGGGAGCTCTTCGCAGCATCCGATCAGCTCGCCGTCGACGCCGGCGACCTGGACGAGCTGGCTGCCGACCTCGACGCGGCGACACCTGCGATGACTGCCGCCAGTGCCGAAGTGACCGAGGCCGGCGTGGCCCTCCTGCGCTCGGCGGCCGACGCAGCCCCGGCTTTCGAGTCGGCACACCTCTCGGCCAAGAACGACGCCGTCATCGCCCTGCGCGATGCGGCGTCGCGAGTACCCGACACCATGCTCCTCGATGTGACGGCGGTCGAATCACTGGTGTCCATGCAGGACGCCGCAGGACAGGTCGTGGCGACCGAACAGGCCGAACTCGCCGAGAAGGCGGGACCGCTGCAGGGCGATCGCCTCGAGATCGAGGCGTTCGCCCGGTCGCTCGCACCCGGGGTGCTGCTCGAGTTCGACTGGAACCGGATCGTCAACAACGCCGGTTCCAACGGCAGCATGGGAGGCCTCACGACCTGGTGGTGGGACGATCCCGACCGCGCCGCCATCGAGCTGTCGAACTCGGTCGCCGAGCAGTGGCCGGCGGACCGGAGCAAGGCTCTCATCGCCCACGAGGTCGGCCACGCGATCAGCGTGAAGTGCGAGGACATGTACGACTCGTCGACGCAGGACAGCATCGAGAAGTGGGCCACGGCGTGGGCGATCAGCATGGGCTTCACCGACGATGCCAACGGCGTCTGGGCGTACGGCTACCCACCTCAGTCCTACATCGACGCCGCGTACGGGTGCCGGTGAGCACGTCCGCCTGGTACGAGAGAAGCCGCCGCGATCGGATCGCGGCGGCTTCTGTCAGGAGATCAGATCGAGGTCACTGACCCCGACGCTCACGCAGCTGGGTGAGCGCATCTTCGAGAAGCTGGACGGCTTCTGCGTCGGTGCGACGCTCCTTCACATACGCGAGATGCGTCTTGTAGGGCTCCGGCTTCGCGAGGGCAGGCGGGTTGGCCTTGTCGCGACCCGCCGGAAGACCGGACTGCGGGTGGTCGATCGTCTCGGGGATCTCCTCTTCAGGGAGCCCCGCGGCGAAGTAGCGGACCGTCTCGTTGCCGAGACCGTCCCAGTACGAGACCGCGATGCGGTCGGCGTGGTAGCCGTGGTCCTGCTCGCCCATGGGGCCGGAACCCACTCGGGTCCCTCGGATCGCATTGCCGCCGGTAGCCATCAGATCACCTCGAACTTCGTGATGAGACCGAGCGCCACGATCGACACGAACCACGCCAGAGCGAGGATGACCGTGAAGCGATTGAGATTGCGCTCAGCGAGACCCGACGAGCCGACAGCTGACGTCATGCCTCCACCGAACATGTCGGAGAGGCCGCCACCGCGACCCTTGTGGAGGAGGATGAGGAGAGTCAGCAGGACGCTGGTTATGCCCAGCACCACCTGCAGGACGAACTCGAGAATTTCCACGAGGAAGAGCCTTTCGCTGGGGCAGGATTGCCCCGGTAACGGTCAAGTATACGGTGCGGCGGGGCCGGAGCCCCGCCACACTCACACGCCGACGTGCTTCTCGAAGCGGATGATCGCCGCGAACTCGTCGACCACGAGGCTCGCGCCTCCGAGGAGTGCGCCATCGACATCAGGCTCGCGCATGAAGCTGGCGATGTTGGCCGCCTTGACCGATCCGCCGTACAGAATCCGGGTGCGCGCCGCAGCGTCGTCACCGAGAACCTTGGCGATCACCGTGCGCAGCGCAGCGCAGACATCCTGCGCCTGCTGCGGCGTCGCTGCCTGCCCGGAGCCGATGGCCCAGACCGGCTCGTACGCCACGACGATGTCCGCATCCTTCGACAGACCCTGGAGAGCGGCCTCGAGCTGCCCCGCGGGCACTGCGCTGGCCCCGAACTTCTCGAGGTCCTCAGCCGTCTCCCCGACGCAGATGACGGGCGACAGACCGTGCTTCAGCGCGGCCTTCGTCTTGGCCGCGACGACGTCATCGGACTCCGCGTGGTATTCACGGCGCTCCGAGTGACCGATGATCACGTACTTCGCATCGAGCTTCGCCAGGAAGTCTCCCGAGATCTCCCCGGTGTAGGCGCCGGAGTCGTGAGCCGAGAGGTCCTGCGCGCCGAGGGCGAACGGGATCTTGTCGGCGTCGATGAGCGTCTGCACGCTGCGGATGTCGGTGAAGGGCGGGAAGACCGCAACCTCGACGGAGCCGTCCTCGTGCTTGGCGTCCTTGAGCGTCCAGTGCAGCTTCTGCACGAAGGCGACCGCCTGCAGATGGTCGAGATTCATCTTCCAGTTTCCCGCGATCAGCGGGGTACGGGTGTTCACACCCATCCGAGCACCTCCAGGCCGGGTAGTTTCTTGCCCTCGAGGAACTCGAGGCTTGCGCCGCCGCCGGTCGAGATGTGACCGAACTGGTCGTCGGTGAAGCCGAGCTGACGCACGGCCGCGGCCGAGTCCCCGCCGCCGACGACGCTGAGGCCGTCGACCTCGGTGAGCGCCTGCGCAACGGCCTTGGTGCCGCCGGCGAAGGCCGGGAACTCGAACACGCCCATCGGGCCGTTCCAGAACACCGTCTTCGACCCACGGATGACCTCCGCGAACCGCGCAGCCGTCTCCGGGCCGATGTCCAGGCCGATGCCCGAGGAGCCGAACGCGGTGCGCTCGATGGCGTCGGCAGCGGTGACCTCGTGCTCCGCATCAGCGGAGAACGACGATGCGACGACGACATCGGTCGGGAGCACCAGCTCCACACCGCGCTTCTCGGCCTCGGCGATGTAGCCGCGGACCGTCTCGAGCTGGTCCTCTTCGAGGAGGCTGGACGCCACCGCGTGGCCCTGCGCCTTCAGGAAGGTGAACAGCATGCCGCCGCCCACGAGGATGCGATCCACGCGCGGCAGCAGGTGCGAGATGACTCCGAGCTTGTCGCTGACCTTGGACCCGCCGAGGACGACCGCGTACGGGCGCTCGGGGTTCTCGGTGAGACGGTCGAGCACGTCCAGCTCGGCTGCGATGAGCAGACCGGCGGCCGACGGCAGCAGCTCGGCGAGGTCGTAGACGCTCGCCTGCTTGCGGTGCACGACACCGAAGCCGTCGGAGACGAGGACGTCTCCGAGCTCTGCCAGCTGAGCCGCGAAGGCGCCGCGCTCGGCGTCGTCCTTCGAGGTCTCCCCCGGGTTGAACCGCAGGTTCTCGATGACGACGATGCCGCCGTCCTCGAGCGAGGCCACGGCCTCCTGCGCCGACTCGCCGACGGTGTCGCGAGCGAACGCCACCGGCTTGCCGAGCAGCTCGGACAGCCGCTGGGCGACCGGCGCGAGACTGTACTGCGGGTCGGGCGCACCGTCGGGGCGGCCGAGGTGCGAGCACACGATGACGCGGGCGCCCGCGTTGATCAGTGCGTTGAGGGTAGGCAACGAGGCGCGGACACGGCCATCGTCCGTGATGATCCCATCCCGCAGGGGGACGTTGAGATCACAACGGACGATGACGCGCTTGCCCTCGAGCGAACCCAGTGAATCCAGGGTGCGCAGAGTCATGGGAGATGTCTCAGAGACGCTCTGCCACGTACTCGGTCAGGTCGACGAGACGGTTGGAGTAGCCCCACTCGTTGTCGTACCAGCTGGAGACCTTGACCAGGTTGCCGCTGACGTTGGTCAGCGTGGCGTCGAAGATCGACGAGTGCGGGTTGTGCACGATGTCGCTCGACACGATCTGGTCTTCGTTGTACTGCAGGAAACCGGCGAGGCGTCCGTCGGCAGCGGCCTTCTTGTACGCCTCGTTGACCTCTTCGACCGTGAGGTTCTCGCGGTCGGTGATCAGCGTGAGGTCGACGATCGAGCCGGTGGGAACCGGAACGCGGTACGACGAGCCGCTCAGCTTGCCCTGGAGCTCGGGCAGAACCTCGCCGATCGCCTTCGCGGCACCGGTCGACGCCGGGGTGATGTTGATCGCTGCGGCGCGTGCGCGACGCAGGTCGCTGTGCGGACCGTCCTGCAGGTTCTGGTCTGCCGTGTAGGCGTGAGCCGTCATCATGAAGCCACGGTCGATGCCGAAGGCGTCGTTGAAGACCTGGGCCAGCGGGGCGAGGCAGTTGGTCGTGCAGGAGGCGTTGGAGATGATGTGATCCGTCTCCGGGTTGTACGTGTCCTCGTTCACGCCCATGACGAACGTGCCGTCGACGCCGGTGCCGGGAGCCGAGATGAGGACCTTCTTGGCCCCTGCCTCGATGTGCTTCTTGGCCAGCTCGGCCTTGGTGAAGAAGCCGGTCGACTCGATGACGATGTCGACGCCCAGCTCGCCCCACGGGAGGCCGGCGGGGTCGCGCTCGGCGAACGCCTTGATGGCCTTGCCGTTGACCGTGATGCTCTCGTCGTCGTAGCTGATGTCAGCATCGAGGACGCCGCCCACGGAGTCGTACTTCAGAAGGTGGGCAAGGGTCTTGTTGTCGGTGAGGTCGTTGACAGCGACGATCTCGATGTCCGCTCCCTGCGCGAGAGCCGCGCGGAAGTAGTTGCGTCCGATACGGCCGAAGCCGTTGATACCGATCTTGACAGACACTCAGGTCTCCCTGTTTCTCGTGCGCTGTGCGCAGCAATCGTGCGTGCGCGGTGCGCGGGGGTTTTTGGCTGAGATGGCGTCCCGACGAGACTTGGCCCGTCGGGACGCGACCCGATTACGACAGTACCAGCAGGCCGTTCGTCTTCTCGCGGGCGACCTCGAAGCGCTGGGCGACGTTCTCCCAATTGGCGATGTTCCACGCGGCCTTCACGTAGTCGGCCTTGACGTTGAGGTAGTCGAGGTAGAAGGCGTGCTCCCACATGTCGAGCTGGAACAGCGGCACGGTGCCCTGTGCCGTGTTCGACTGCTGGTCGAACAGCTGCTGGATGATCAGTCGCTGGCCGATCGAGTCCCAGCTGAGGACGGACCATCCGGAGCCCTGGATTCCGAGGGCGTTCGCGGTGAAGTGCGCCTGGAACTTCTCGAAGGAACCGAAGAACTCGTCGATGGCTGCCTTGAGCTCGCCCTCGGGCTGTCCGCCGCCGGTCGGCGAGAGGTTGGTCCAGAAGATGGAGTGGTTGACGTGACCGCCGAGGTTGAACGCGAGGTCCTTCTCGAGCTTGTTCACGTTCGCCAGGTTGCCGCTGTCGCGCGCCTCGGCGAGCTGCTCGAGGGCGGTGTTGGCGCCGGCGACGTAGGTCGCGTGGTGCTTGTCATGGTGCAGCTCCATGATCTTGCCGCTGATGTGCGGCTCGAGGGCTGCGAAGTCGTAGGGAAGGTCGGGGAGCGTGTAGGTCGCCATGTCGCTTTCATCCAATCCGCGCCGCGCCGCGGCGCTTGCCGATCCTCTGCGCCGCCGATGTGCGACGTAGAGCGGACGTAACTCATCCTAGTGACGACAACGCGTCGCCGACCCTGATCCTTCCCCCATATGACGAAGCGAGGCGACCCCTTGACAGGGATCGCCTCGCTGATGTCGTTCGCTGTGGTCAGACGTCGAGACCCGCGGGCACGGCTGCTTCCGTTCCCGGGATGCCCTCCTGCTGGGCACGCTTGTCCGCCATCGCCAGAAGACGGCGGATGCGGCCGGCGACGGCGTCCTTGGTCATGGGCGGATCGGCGTGGTGGCCCAGCTCGTCGAGGCTCGCGTCGCGGTGCGCGAGACGCAGCTCGCCCGCGACCTTGAGGTGGTCGGGCACCTCGTCGGCGAGGATCTCCAGGGCCCGCTCGACGCGCGCGCAGGCGGCGACGGCGGCCTGCGCGGAGCGACGGAGGTTGGCATCGTCGAAGTTGACGAGACGGTTGACGCCCGCACGCACCTCGCGACGCTGGCGCATCTCCTCCCAGGCGACCGCGGTCTTCTGAGCACCCATCTCGCTGAGGATGGTGCGGATCGCCTCGCCCTCACGCACGACGACGCGCGGCATGCCTCTCACCTCGCGCGCCTTGGCGGCGACACCCAGGCGATGCGCCGCGCCCACGAGTGCCATGGCGGCCTCGGATGACGGGCAGGCGACCTCGAGCATGGCCGATCGGCCGGGTTCGCTCAGCGTTCCCGCGGCGAGGAACGCACCCCGCCAGAGACCGGCCACTTCAGCGCGAGAGCCAGTGGTGAGACGGTTGGGGAGTCCGCGGACCGGACGCCGACGCTGGTCGAGCAGACCGGTCTGGCGTGCGAGGGTCTCCCCCGAGGCGATGACCCGGACAGCCCATCGCGCGCCGTCATTCGCCGTGCTCGACTGCACCTGTGCGATCTCCGGTCGGACTCCGTAGATCTCGGCGAGGTCGCGCGCGACACGCTGCGCGAGGATCTCGGCATCCACCTCCGCCTCGACGGCGACCCGCCCGGCGATGGAGTGCAGTCCGCCGGCGAACCGGAGGATCGAGGTGACCTCCGCGACACGCACCGTCGGGGGTGCATTACGGATGCTGACCAGCTCAGCCTTGACGTCGGTCGTTAGTGCCACGACACTCCTCTACGCTCACGCGCCGGATCGCGGCGCAAACCTCCAGCCTACTCTGACGGAGGCTCTTGCTATTCCCTGCCGAGGTCCCGGTGACGCACGTTGACGGCCACTCCCGGCACGGAGGCGAGCCGACGGGCCAGCTCCTCCGCCATGGCCACGGAGCGGTGCTTTCCGCCGGTGCAGCCGATCGCGACGGTCGAATGGCTCTTGTTCTCGCGCTGATACCCCTCGAGCACCGGAGTGAGTGCCGCCGAATACGAATCGAGGAACTCGGCGGCGCCCTCGCGTGACAGCACGTAGTCCCTGACGGACTCGTCCTGACCGGTCAGGCCCCGCAGCTCTTCGTTCCAGAACGGGTTCGGGAGGAAGCGCATATCCGCGACCAGGTCGACGTCGGTCGGGAGACCGTACTTGAAACCGAAGCTCATGAGCGTCACACGATGCCTCGCTGCGCCCGCTTCCGAGAAGAGGTCGGAGACCTGGGTGGCGAGCTGATGGATGTTGAGTGCGGAGGTGTCGACCACGAGATCGGCCGATTCGCGGATCGGCGCCAGTCGCTGGCGCTCGACGCGGATGCCGTCGAGCAGAGTGCCGTCCCCCTGCAGCGGGTGGGGTCGGCGAACCGCCTCGAACCGACGCACGAGCACATCGTCCGACGCGTCCAGGAACAGCACGCGGACGGAACCACGCGATCTCAGCGCCCTCGCGACGCCCGGGAAGTCGTCGAAGAGGTTGCGCCCGCGAACGTCGACCACCGCTGCGACCTTCGGCAGAGCGTCACCGCCCATGTCCGTGAGGTCGAGCAGCGGTCGGAGGATCTGCGGCGGCAGGTTGTCGACCACGTACCAGCCGAGGTCCTCGAGTGCGTTGGCTACCGTCGTGCGCCCTGCGCCCGACATGCCCGTGACGATGAGGAACTCGCCTTTGTCCCCGTCAGTCATGGTTACTCCTTCTCCCCCGCTGGCTCCAGCCTAGCGAGTGGAGAGATGCGTATGGATGTTCTGTGCGAGGACAGGACCGATCCCCTGCACCTCCTGGATCGCCTCCAGAGGCGCGGAGCGCAGCGCGGTGACGGAGCCGAAGTGCTTCAGGAGGACCTTGATCCTCGAGGAGCCGAGGCCTGGCACCTCGGCCAGGATCGACGTGATGTCGTTCTTGCGTCGTTTGCGCTGGTGCGTGATCGCGAACCGGTGGGCCTCGTCTCTCAGCCGCTGCAGCAGGTAGAGCGACTCGCTGGTGCGCGGCAGGATCACCGGGAAGTCCTCCCCCGGGAGCCAGATCTCCTCGAGCCGTTTGGCGATGCCGCACACGGCGATCTCGGTGTGCCCGGCGTCTCGCAGTGCACGTGCCGCCGCTTCGACCTGGGGCTGTCCACCGTCGACCAGCAGCAGCTGAGGCGGATAGGCGAAGCGCGGTTTGCGCTTGACCTCCACGACGACGTCCTCGGACTCGTCTCCCGCCTCCACGGGGACCGCTGCGGATGCGGGCTCATCGATCTCTTCCGGACGATCGAGGTAGGCGAGTCGACGACGCAGCACCTGGTACATCGAGTCCGTATCGTCGGTGGTCTCGGCGATGTTGAACGACCGGTACTGGTCTTTGCGCGGAAGTCCGTCTTCGAAGACCACCATCGAGGCGACGACGTTCGTGCCACCGAGGTGCGAGATGTCGAAGCACTCGATGCGAAGCGGCGCCTCCGACATCCCCAACGCCTCCTGCAGATCGGTCAGAGCCTGGGTTCGTGCGACGTAGTCGCTCGTACGACGGGTCTTGTACCTGATCAGGGCCTGCTGCGCGTTGAGGGTCGCCGTGCGCATGAGATCAGCGCGTTGCCCCCGTTGGGCGATGGCGATCTCGACCTTCTTGCCTCGCCGCTCGCGCAGCCAGACCTCGAGCTCGGCCGCGTCGTCGGGAAGGGTCGGCACGATGATCCGCCGGGGCACATCCTGCGCATCGCCGTACGCGCGCTGCAGCACCTGGTCGACGAGATCGGCTGTCGAGATGTCGATCTCCTTCTCGATCGTCATCGCGCGGACACCGCGGACGCGCCCGCCGCGGATCACGAAGTGCTGCACGGCGGCAGCCAGCTCGTCTTCCGCGATGCCGAAGAGGTCGGCATCCTCGTCGGTCGCGAGCACGAGCGCGCTCTTGCCGAGCACGGCCTCGATCGCGGTGAGCTTGTCACGGTATCTGGCGGCGGCCTCATAATCCATCGCGGCCGACGCCGCCAGCATCCGCTTGGTCAGCTCTCGGGTGAAGCGCTCATCGCCGCCCGCCATGAAGGCGACGAAGTCATCAACCATGGCACGGTGCTCCTCGATCGTCACCGTCATCGAGCACGGCCCGCCGCACTTGCCGATCTGCCCGGGAAAGCACGGCCGGCCGGTCTGCATCGCGCGTTTGTAGCTGGAGTCGCTGCAGGTGCGGATCGGGAATGCCTTGACCATTAGGTCGATCGTCTCGTGCACCGCCCAGACCTTGGGATAAGGACCGAAGTATCGGGCACCGGGAATCTTGCGGTTCCTGGTCACGATCACGCGCGGCGCCTCATCACCCAGGGTCACGGCCATGAACGGGTAGGACTTGTCGTCCTTGTAGCGGACGTTGAAGGGCGGATCGAACTCCTTGATCCACATGTACTCCAGCTGAAGCGAGTCCACGTCCGTCGAGACGACGGTCCACTCGACGGACGACGCCGTGGTGACCATCCGCCGCGTGCGTTCGTGGAGCGTGCGCAGCGGAGCGAAGTAGTTCGACAGTCGCTGGCGCAGGTTCTTGGCCTTGCCGACGTACAGCACGCGTCCATCAGCATCGCGGAAGCGGTACACGCCGGGGTTGGTGGGGATCTCACCAGCCCGCGGCTTGTACGGCAGGACGTCGGCCATCAGCTGGCCTTCCGCGCAGAGCGCCCCTCACCCAGGATCTCGGCGAGGAACTGACCCGTGTGGCTGTCCTCGACTCGCGCGATCTGCTCGGGAGTGCCGGTCGCCAGGATCTCGCCGCCGCCCGAGCCGCCCTCGGGCCCGAGGTCGATCACCCAGTCCGCGGACTTGATCACATCGAGGTTGTGCTCGATGACGATCACCGTGTTGCCCTTGTCGACGAGTCCGTTCAGTACCTCGAGGAGCTTGCGCACGTCCTCGAAGTGCAGACCGGTGGTCGGCTCGTCGAGGACGTAGATGCTGCGACCGTTGCTGCGCCGCTGGAGCTCGGTGGCCAACTTGACGCGCTGCGCCTCGCCGCCGGAGAGAGTCGTCGCCGACTGACCGAGGCGCACATACCCGAGCCCGACGTCGACGAGGGTCTTCATGTAGCGGTGGATCGCCTGAATGGGCTCGAAGAACTCGGCCGCTTCCGCGATCGGCATCTCGAGGACCTCGGCGATGTTCTTGCCCTTGTAGTGCACCGACAGCGTGTCGCGGTTGTAGCGCTTGCCGTGGCAGACCTCGCAGTCGACGTACACGTCGGGCAGGAAGTTCATCTCGATCTTGATCGTGCCGTCGCCCGAGCACGCCTCGCAGCGACCGCCCTTGACGTTGAAGCTGAATCGCCCTGGCTGATAGCCACGGACCTTCGCCTCGGGGGTCTCGCTGAACAGCGAGCGGATGCGGTCGAACACGCCGGTGTAGGTGGCCGGGTTGGACCGCGGCGTGCGGCCGATCGGTGCCTGATCGACGTGCACGACCTTGTCGAGGTTGTCGAGCCCTGACACACGCGTGTGCTTTCCGGGAACCGTGCGGGCGCCGTTGAGCCGCGAGGCCAGCACCTGGTACAGGATGTCGTTGACGAGCGACGACTTGCCCGAACCCGACACGCCGGTCACCGCCGTGAGAACGCCCAGCGGGAAGTTCACGCTGACGTTCTTGAGGTTGTTCTCGCGGGCGCCGACCACGCTCAGCATGCGTTTCTTGTCGAGCTTGCGACGCTTCGCCGGAGTGGGGATCTCGCGCGCACCCGAGAGGTATTCGCCCGTCATCGAGTTCGGCTCGTTCAACAGAGCCGAATACGGACCGGAATGCACGACCTCTCCACCGTTCACGCCGGCACCCGGTCCGATGTCGACGACCCAGTCAGCGGCTTCGATCGTCTCTTCGTCGTGCTCGACGACGATGAGCGTGTTCCCGAGGTCGCGAAGTTTCAGAAGGGTGTCGATCAGACGACGGTTGTCACGCTGGTGCAGACCGATCGACGGCTCGTCGAGGACGTAGAGGACGCCGGTGAGCCCGGAGCCGATCTGCGTCGCCAGCCGGATGCGCTGCGCTTCTCCACCGGAGAGGGACCCGGCGGACCGGCTGAGGTTGAGGTAGGAGAGCCCGACCTGCAGGAGGAAGTCGAGTCGCAGGCGGATCTCACGCAGCACCTGAGCCGCGATCTTCGCCTCACGATCGGTGAGGGTGAGGGTCTCCATGAACGACCGCGCGTCGGCAAGGCTCAGGTGCGACACCTCGGCGATCGAATGCCCGTGCACCTGCACCGCGAGCACCTCGGGCTTGAGTCGGTTGCCGTCGCACACCGGGCAGGGGACCTCGCGGAGGTACTCGCCCCAGCGCGAGCGCTGCGTGTCGGACTCGGCCTGGGCGTACTGCCGCTCGATGTACGGCACGACGCCTTCGAACCCCGATGCATAGCGCATCTCGCGCCCATAGCGGTTCTTGAACTTGACGGTGACCTTGTAGTTGTCGCCGCGCAGGATCGCGTCCTGAACGTCGACGCGCAGATCCTGCCACGGGGTGTCGAGAGAGAAGTTGAGGTCGTCGGCCAATCCCTCGAGCAGCCGCTCGTAGTACTGGAAGAGTCCCTTGCCCTGAGTGGTCCACGGGATGATCGCGCCCTCGCGGATGGAGAGCTCCTCGTCGCCGAGCATCAGGTCGATGTCGACGGACATGCGGGTGCCGAGACCCGAGCAGGCCGGACAGGCACCGAAGGGCGCGTTGAACGAGAATGTGCGTGGTTCGATCTCGGTGAGGGTGAGCGCGTGGCCGTTCGGGCAGGCGAGCTTCTCGGAGAAGGACTGCCACGCGTCGTCGCCCTCTGCGTCGACGTAGTTGATCTGCACCACGCCGCCGGCGAGCCCGAGCGCGGTCTCGACCGAGTCCGTGACTCGGCCGAGGATGTCGTCTGCCGCGACGAGGCGGTCGACGACGACGGCGATGTCATGCTTGTAGCTCTTCTTGAGCGTGGGCGGCTCGGCGAGCTGGATGAGGTCGCCGTCGACGATCGCGCGCGAATAGCCCTTGGCCCCCAGCTCGCGGAACAGGTCGACGAACTCGCCCTTCTTCTGCGAGACGATGGGCGCGACGATCTGGTAGCGGGTGCGCTCGGGCAGCTCCATGAGCTGGTCGGCGATCTGCTGGACGGTCTGACGTTGGATGCGCGCACCGCACTCGGGGCAGTGCGGAATCCCGATCCGTGCCCACAGCAGACGCATGTAGTCGTAGATCTCGGTGATGGTTCCGACCGTGGACCGCGGGTTGCGGTTGGTCGACTTCTGGTCGATCGACACCGCAGGGCTGAGACCCTCGATGAAGTCGACGTCCGGTCGGTCGACCTGACCGAGGAACTGACGCGCGTAGGCGCTCAGCGACTCGACGTAGCGACGCTGTCCTTCAGCGAAGATCGTGTCGAAGGCCAGACTGGACTTTCCCGATCCGGACAGGCCGGTGAACACGACGAGGGAGTCGCGTGGGATGTCGATGTCGACGTTCTTGAGATTGTGTACGCGGGCACCGCGGACACTGAGTTTTCCTGGGGTTGCAACCGGGACGATAGGCACTGATCAAGTCTACGAGTGGCCACCGACATTGGCTCCGTGAGGGCTCACAGGGAAGCGATCAGCGCTCCCGAGTACCGCGGTTCGCCCGCGTGAGCAGGGTCGCGACGAGTGCGACCACGGCTCCGGCCCCGGCGACAGCGGCCCAGGGCACTGTCGGCAGCGACGCGGGGGTGTCGATGCGCATGACCACCATGACGGCCACGGTGATCGGCTGGGCGATCGCCTGCACGACGATCAGCCTCACCAGGCTCGGACGGAGGGCGGCCACGATCACGCGGGAGCCGGCCGGGATCACGAGGGAGAGCGACATGAGGACATGGATCACCTGCACCGCGAGCACAGCGATCATCGCGCGCCCGACGTCGGGCTCCGAGATCAGCATCCCGATCACGAGGCATCCGATCGACCCCCAGGCCGCGAAGGTCTGCGGAAGAGCGGCGGCGATGATCGCCAGGACGACTGCCGCCACCTGCCATCCGAGCAACGGGCACAGCATCGCAGCACCCGCGGCGACGGCGACGACGAGCGCGCCCCTCACGACGAGTCCCGGGACGGAAGGACCCGTCCGTAGCGTGTCGTTCGCTCTCATCGCCTGGCCCTCGCGATCGCACGCATCGCCGAGGACGGGTCCGAGGCCCACGAGACCACGTCGACTCCGGCGCCGTGGAGATCCGCGAACACGTTCCCCCTCTCTGCGAGCACGGTGCGCAAGCCGATCAGCTGCGCACGGGTGAGCCGAGCACGGTCGAGCGGAGGGAGGACATCGACGGCGACGACCTTGTGGCCGCTGGCCCTCCACATCAGCGCGGTCCGAGCGGCGGCGCCCTCGAAGAAGGTCGACAGCACGAAGACCACCGAGCCGTGCGGCACGGGAGGAGTGCGACGGAAAGTCGCGTCGTCTCTCGCCTGGCCCGTCGCGGCGATGGCCGCCACGATTCGTGCCAGGTGCCTCGAGCCGCCGCCGCTCCTCAACGACCGGCCGCCGTGCACGAGCACGTGAAGTGCGACGCGGTCGCCCTCGCCTATGGCCGAGTCGGCGATGGCTCGCGCAGCCTCCCTCGCGAGGTCGAGGGAGGTCACGCCGCTGCGTTCGCGGTCGCCGCTCCCCCACGAGGCGACGACCTCACCCAGATCCTCAGACGTGTCCATGGCGACCACGACCGACGAGTCGCTGAGCGTGTTGGTCCGACGGACCAGCAGATCGCCTGGCCGGCGGGACATCCGCGCCGTCGCCCGCCAGTCCACGCGGCGGAGTTCGTCGCCGGGCGCGAAGGGGTGGATGTCCCGGAAGTCGCCGCCCTGACCCGCCCGGCGCCCCTCGTGCGCGCCGTGCGACCCCGTCAGTCGTCGCGGCAGCGGGAGCGCGTCGAGTGATCGGCGGGGCGGGGCCACCTGACGCCTGATGGCGGCGAGGTCCGACGTCGACGAGAGCGCCGCTCCCTCGAAGGAGAACCCCCTCGCTGCCGCCTGGACCGGGATCGTCGGACCGGAGTGCAGGACCTTGCTCCGCGCAGTGAATGTGAAGCCACCGCCGGGCACGATCACGCGTCTGCTGCGACGCTCCGACTGCACGACCACCACCTCGACGGCATCCGCATCGCTGTCCACCGCGATCGACGTGAGCAGCTCGCCATCGCGCCCGGGCACCGGGTCGATCGCGATCTTCGCCACCGCGCCGGATGTGCCCCGCGCGATCGCGAGACCGCTCCAGATGGCCAGAGGAAGCCCCATCGCCACCACGTCGGGTCTTCCCGCGAGAAGGCCGACCGCGGCGAGCAGGGCAGCGCCTCCGATCGCCACGGACAACACAGGACCGCGACGCCCCGCGTCGGGCCCGTCCGTCATCCGAGCACTCCGACGGTCGGCGGAACAGCCACCTGTCCGACGACCGAGCGCACCACATCGGATGCCGACGCGCCCTGAGCCCACGCCTGGGGTGTGAGCGTGAGACGATGCGCCAGCACGGGCACGGCGATCCGCTTGATGTCGTCCGGACGGACGAAGTCGCGGCCATCCAGAGCCGCGAGCGCTCGTCCCAGCAGCAGCAGCCCCAGAGAACCGCGCGGCGACGCACCGACCTCGACGTTCGCCGCGGTCCGGGTGGCGCGTGCGATCTCGACGCAGTAGCGCGAGATGTCCGGGTCGACGTGGATGGCCTCGACGGCCTCCTGCAGGGAGATGAGCTGAGCGGCGTCGATGACCGGAGCGATGTGAGCAGCCTCCTGGCGCCTGCTCACGCGGTTCTCCAGGATGCGGGCCTCGCTCTCCGCCGCCGGATAGCCGACGGACAGCCGCACCATGAACCTGTCGAGCTGTGCCTCGGGCAGCGCGTACGTGCCCTCGTACTCGATCGGATTCGACGTCGCGATCACATGGAACGGCGCGGGCAGGGCGAAGCTGTTGCCCTCGACGGTCACCTGACGCTCCGCCATCGCCTCGAGCATCGCCGACTGCGTCTTCGGCGTGGTCCTGTTGATCTCGTCGGCGAGCAGCAGTCCGGTGAAGATCGGCCCCGGCCGGAAGACGAAGTCCCCCGAGTCCGGAGCGTAGACGTACGACCCCGTGACATCGCCGGGGAGCATGTCCGGAGTGCACTGCAAGCGCCGGAACGACAGCCCCAGCGCCGAGGCGAGGCTGCGCGCGGCGAGCGTCTTCCCCAGGCCCGGCACATCCTCGAATAGCACGTGACCGCCGGCGAGGATCGAGGCCAGAGCGATCTCGACCGGGTCGTCCATGCCCACGACGACTGTTCGCACGGCGGCCAGGATCCGGGCTCCGGTGGCGGCGATCTCTGCGGGGCTCGTCATGGCATCTCCTTCATCGACGCGGCGGCGAGGGCCGCCCGTGGTCGGGGGTCGGTACGTGCAACCGGGGTGACGGTTCGTCCGGCGAGGTGGGATCCAGTCGATCGATCGCGTCCAGCGCCCTCTCGACGTCGACGATCGTCGTCTCCGGTCCCGTCAGGCGCTCCCAGACTCCCGGGTCGATCAGCCGCGGGAGTCGGTCGCGGTGGGCAGGGTCATCCGGATCCACTCCGTGGCGCATCAGCCGCTGACGCAGGATCACCCCGACACGGCGCGTGATCTGCGCTCCCGCGATGCCGGTGTGTGTGTTCAGTGCCCACGCCATGCGAGAGATCTCGGTAGGTCGTCGATCCGGCTCCACGTCTATGCGCGGCGCGTCGAACCCCGGCTCGAGCGGCATCGCGAGCTGCGCGAGCAGACCGACCGCACCGATCAGGAGACCCCATGCGATCACGAACGGCCAGGTGAAGCCGAAGCCGAGGAGCGCCAGAGCGACGAGGACCGCCGCCCCCGCTGCGACCAGCGTTCTGCGGACAGTCACCGCCACACCTCCTCGATGCGTCGCAGGGCCTCTCTCGCCGAGGCCCGGTCGCCCTCGTCGGCCGACCCGGCTCCGAATCGGACGCTCTCGTAGAGACGCAGCAGCGACGCGGCGTCCCCGGCCACCCCGGGCCGCAGAGTGATGATCCGCACCACGAACTCGCCGGGAGTCTCGGTCGCCGCTCGCTTCACCCCTGCGTCTGCGGCACTCTCTTCGAGGCCGATCCACGCGGCGACGATGGCATCAGACGCTCGGGCGCGCTCGTCTATCTGCATGAGCGCCCCGGCGATCCCGCGCTGCATCACAGCGACGGCGATCTCGGGTTCCGGCGCCGAGGTGAGGTGATCGACCTCGGATGCGACCGCCGCCGCGTCACGACGGCCCAGCGGGCGATCCCGCCACGCTCGCAGCAGGGCTCTCGCGGCGATCACGAGGAGCGCGATGAGCCCCGCAGCGACCAGCGCCATGAGGATCACGGCGAGCGTCTGAACGACCGCGGCGGCGGTGGAGTCGATCTCCATCGGCTCGGGAACCCCGGTGGCACCCGGATCGCTGGACGGCAGCGGCTCCGCTGTCCCCCGAGGAATCGGCGCGGCGGGGCGGAACGTCGGCGCGCCCTGGATCGCCGCAGCGATCATGGCCACGACGAAGAGTCCCACGACGAGAGTCGAGAGGACCATGCGATCGACGCTCCGGCGCGCAAGACGCGTCTGGGGTTCGCTCGGCATGCCCACACCCTACGGTGCGGTCACTCCATGGCGGGGCGGCGACCCGCGAATGCCGACAACCCGTCGCGCAGTGTGGCTACCTGTTCGAGATCCATCCCCACGGCGGCCATCACCTGTCGAGGAACGTCGAGAGCGCGATCTCGCAGAGCTCGACCCGTGTCCGTGAGGGTGATGTCGAGACGGCGCTCGTCCTCGACGCTGCGTTGTCTGGCGACCAGCCCGTCGGCTTCCAGACGCTTCACCAGGGGAGACGCCGTCGCCGGCTCGAGAGCGAGGTCAGCCGCAAGATCGTTCAAGGGACGCGGAGCACGCTCCCAGAGCGCCAGCATCACGAGATACTGCGGATGCGTGAGCCCGAGCGGCTCGAGGATCGGCCGGTAGATCGCCACGACGTTGCGCGCTGCGGTCACCAGGGCGAAGCAGAGCTGATTGTCGAGTTTGAGCAGGTCGTCCGATGCGGTCACGGCTTCGAATATACATTGACCCTAATAGTTAGTACACTAAGCAACATGTCCAGTTCTGACGATCGACCTCCGCTCCGCACTCGGATTCGCGAGGCCGGAGGACTGTACGCGTGGATCAACTCGAATCTGATCCGCTTCGCGGGCCCCGCCTCCGTCGGCCCCTACGAGAAGACTCCCCCGCCGAGCCCGTCCGAGCGGGCAGAGCGCGCCTGCCCGTTGTGCGGTGCACCGATGAGCGAGCACGAGATCGACCGTTCAGGTCCGAAGACCCTCGTTCACTGCCCCTGACACAGGCTCTCACCCGTCGGCTGAGACTCGCTCTCGCGCGTCAGCTGAGACTCTCGCTCTCAGTCGTCGTGCTGCGCGTCTTGGCGTGCGACGTCGAGCCACGAGGCGAGATCGTCGTCGTCGACGAGCACGCTCGGCGACACATCGAGCCAGCTGGTGCCCATCGTCCGCGCACCCATGACCGCGACCGCCACCCCGGGGCGGGTGATCAGCGAGTCACCGTGTTCGCCATCGACGTGGACGAGCAGAACCCCGCCCGCGCGCGCTCCGACGAGGATGTGCCCATCGAGGAGGAAGGCGCGCGTGCCGAACATGCGCTTCTCCTCGACGTTCTCGTCGAGTGTGAGGAGCGCTCGCACTCGATCGGCGAGCTCCTCGCCCGCTGCATCCATCCTGGTGCCTCCGAGCTTCTCAGGCGTGGCCGGCCTTCTCCATCGCGCGCAGTTCCTTCTTCATGTCCTGCACCTCGTCGCGCAACCGCCCGGCGAGCTCGAACTTGAGCTCGGCGGCAGCCGCGAGCATCTGATCCGAGAGGTCCTGGATCACCGCTTCGAGCTGCTGAGCTCCTTCTGCGGCGATGCCGGTGCGCCGCAGGTTCGGCGTCGGCGACTTGCCCTTGCCGGTCGCTCTCCCGCGCCCGGACATCATCTCAGCGGTGTCGGCGCCCTCACGCGCGAGCACCTCGGTGATGTCGGCGATGCGTTTACGCAGCGGCTGAGGGTCGATACCGTTCTCGAGGTTGTACGCGACCTGCTTCTCGCGGCGGCGATCGGTCTCTTCGATCGCCTTCGCCATCGAGTCGGTGATCTTGTCGGCGTACATGTGCACTTCGCCGGAGACGTTTCGCGCCGCGCGACCGATCGTCTGGATGAGCGAGGTGCCTGACCGGAGGAAGCCTTCCTTGTCGGCGTCGAGGATCGCGACGAGGGACACCTCAGGCAGGTCGAGCCCCTCTCGGAGCAGGTTGATTCCCACGAGGACGTCGTACACCCCGGCACGCAGTTCACTGAGCAGCTCGACCCGTCGCAGAGTGTCCACGTCCGAGTGCAGGTATCGCACGCGTACGCCGTGCTCGCCGAGGAAGTCCGTGAGCTCCTCGGACATCTTCTTCGTGAGTGTCGTGACGAGCACACGCTCGTCGCGTTCGACCCGAAGCCGGATCTCCTCGAGGAGGTCGTCGATCTGCCCCTTCGACGGCTTCACGATGATGTGCGGGTCGACGAGTCCGGTCGGGCGGATGATCTGCTCGACCACGCCGTCGGCGATCCCCATCTCGTACTTGCCCGGTGTCGCAGAGAGATAGACGGTCTGTCCGATTCGGTTCTTGAACTCGTCCCAGCGCAGCGGCCGGTTGTCCATCGCGCTCGGAAGCCGGAAGCCGTGCTCGACGAGCGTGCGCTTGCGAGAGGCGTCGCCCTCGTACATCGCACCGATCTGCGGCACCGTCACGTGCGACTCGTCGATCACGAGCATGAAATCGTCAGGGAAGAAGTCGAGCAGCGTGTGCGGCGGCTCGCCCGGCTGGCGCCCGTCCATGTGCCGGGAGTAGTTCTCGATGCCCGAGCAGAACCCGAGCTGCTGCAGCATCTCGAGGTCGAACGTGGTGCGCATCCTCAGGCGCTGGGCCTCGAGGAGCTTTCCCTGACGCTCGAACTCCTTGAGCCGCTCTTCGAGCTCGTGCTCGATCGTGCCGATGGAGCGCTGGATCACGTCGGTGCCGGCGACGTAGTGCGAGGCGGGGAAGATCGGCACGGAGTCGAGCTTCTCGATCACCTCTCCGGTGAGCGGATGCAGCGAATAGAGCGCTTCGATCTCATCGCCGAACAGCTCGATGCGGATCGCGTGCTCCTCGTATACGGGGATGATCTCGATGGTGTCTCCCCGCACGCGGAAGTTGCCTCGGGAGAAGTCGACGTCATTCCGGTTGTACTGCATCGAGATGAACTGTCGGATCAGCGCGTCCCGGTCGTAGCGCTCCCCCACCTGGAGCGCGACCATCGCCCGGAGGTACTCCTCCGGCGCACCGAGACCGTAGATGCAGGAGACCGTCGAGACCACGATCACATCCCGACGGCTCAGCAGCGAGTTGGTCGTCGAGTGGCGGAGACGCTCGACCTCGGAGTTGATCGACGAGTCCTTCTCGATGAAGGTGTCCGTCTGCGGGACGTACGCCTCCGGCTGGTAGTAGTCGTAGTAGGAGACGAAGTACTCGACGGCGTTGTTCGGCATCAGCTCGCGGAACTCGTTGGCGAGCTGCGCGGCGAGAGTCTTGTTGTGCGCGAGGACGAGCGTCGGACGCTGCACCTGCTCGACCAGCCAGGCGGTCGTCGCGGACTTTCCGGTACCCGTGGCACCGAGCAGGACGATGTCTGTCTCGCCGGCATTGATGCGCGACGCGAGCTCGGCGATGGCCTTCGGCTGGTCGCCGGCGGGCGCGTATTCGCTGATGACCTCGAAAGGACGGACGCTGCGCGTGGTTTGCATACCTCCAGCGTATGCCGGGCCACCGACATCGGGGCCACGAGAGCCCCCAGCGGAATCCCTGCCCGTCAGTCAGTCGACCGCGTCCACACGTAGGGAGTGGTGGTCGTGACCGTGACGAGCCCGGCCCGCTCGAGGATCGGCCGCGAGAACTCCGTGGAATCCGAGTGCAGATACACCTTGCCGAGGGCGAGGGCGGATCGCGCCCGCTGGGCCGTCAGAGCCCGATAGACGCCGCGGCCCCGCCACTCGTGCAGCGTCGCACCTCCCCACAGACCGGCGAATCGCGTGCCCGTGACCGGTTCGAGCCGTCCAGCGCTGATCACCTCGTCTCCGGCGACGGCGGTCCACAGCTCCACCGTGTCGTCCTCGCGGATGCGCTGCAGCGTCGTCTCGACCCGCACCCGCCACCGGGGATCGCCGAACACCCTGCCCTGCATCTTCTCCATCGCGAACACCTCGGTCTCCGTTCGCGCGCGCCGAAGCTCGACTCCGGCGGGGAGCGACACCGGCTGGGCGAGCAGCTCCGCCTCGCCGATCATCACCGACTCCGTCTCCTCCGGCACGAAGCCTCGGCTTTCGAGAGTCCCGCCGAGACCCGGTGCCCGGTCATGCCCGCGCGTCTTCCACTCGATCGAGTCGATCTCGCTCCGCCTCCCGAAGTGCGCGAGCGCGGCATCGACGAGCGCCTCGATGCCGCCCTGATCGACCCCGCCGAGATCGGCGTAGGACACGAAACCGCGCCCGCCCGGAAAAACGGCGAGACGCAGCGGTCCGTGCATCGCCACATCGAGGGCATGCACCACTCCCGCATCCGTGCGCAGCTCGTGGTCGTACGCTGCAAGATGCCTCATGCGCATGGTGCTGGTCCTTCGGGTCGGTCGCGCCGGCGAGCGGCTGCGCGGCGGTGCCGCCTCGCGATCATATGCGTCCTGTCGGCGACGACCGGAGCGCGCGCGCCGCGAGTGCCGCCGACACCGCGCACATCGTGATGATCGCGCCCACGAACCACGCCCAGTCCGCCCTGCCGAACACGATGCCCAGCGCCCATCCGAACAGGCTCGAGCCCGCGTAGTAGCCGAAGTAGTAGAGCGACGATGCCTGCGCACGACTGTCCGGCGTGGCAGCGGCCGGAGCCCACCCCGACGCAACCGCATGTGCGCCGAAGAAGCCGCCAGTGAAGAGCAGCAGCCCGAGGACCACCGGCAGCGCGGCCTGGCTGAGCATGGCGAGCGCTCCGATGCCCATCACCGCGATCGAGCACAGCAGCACCGGGTACCGACCGAAGCGAGATGCGAGAGCACCGGCGGTCGGTGACGAGACGGTGCCCGCGAGGTAGGCGAGGAAGAGCAGGGTCACCAGCCAGCTCGGAAGGGAGAACGGCGCGTCGATGAGGTGGAATCCGAGGTAGTTGTACACCGCGACGAACGCCCCCATGAGAAGGAAGCCCTGCGCGTAGAGGGCGAGTTGCGGTGCGGAGCGCATCGGCGACACGAGACGCGCGAGCATCCCGCTTGTCGCACCCTGGCGAAGCCGACCGGGCACGAACCCCCGGGCCTTCGGCGTCAGCCAGAGGAAGAGAGCGGCCGCCATCGCGCAGACACCGGCCACGACCCAGATTCCCGCACGCCACCCCCACTGCTCGCCGGCCAATCCGGACACGACGCGACCGAGCAGACCACCCACGGTCGTCCCGGCGATGTAGCTCCCCGCGGCCGCCGCGGCATGCCGCGCACTCACCTCCTCGCTGAGGTACGCGAGCGCTACGGCCGGCACGGCGCCCAGTGCGATGCCCTCGAGCAGGCGCAGCGCCAGCAGCATCTCCATGCCGGTGCTGAGCGGAGCGACCAGACCCAGAACGGTAGCGGCGAGGATGCCGGTCCCCATCGCCGGCACTCGGCCGATGCGATCCGCGACCATCGACCACGGGATCACCGCCGCCGCGAGACCGAGCGTCGCGGCCGATACAGCGAGTGCCGCGGTGGCAGGCGTGATCCCGAGATCGGACGAGAGCTGCGGCAGAACGGCCTGCGGCGAATAGAGCTGGGCGAATGTCGCGATGCCGGCGAAGAAGAGCCCGACGATGAGACGCCGATAGGCAGGGGATCCGGGTGCGTGACCGGTGAAGGTCACGACGAGCGGATCCGCTCCCACAGGGCATCGGTCTGCAGCATCGTCTGCTCCAGGGATCCGGATGTGTCGACGACCTCATCGGCGATCGCCAGCCGACGCTCGTCCGAGACCTGCGCATCGATCCGCTCCTGCGCAGCCTGTTCCGCCATGCCGCGCAATTCCACGAGCCTCCGTCTGCGCTCCTGGGCAGGCGCATGGGCGACGACGATCAGGTCCCAGGGGTCATCGACGCGCGCCTCGACCAGAAGGGGCACGTCGTACACGACCACACCGCCCGGTTCGGCGGCCGCTGCCGCCTCGAATCGTCGCTGCGACTCGGCACGGACGGCCGGATGCACGATCGCGTTCAGTCGTGCCAGCTGCTCCGGATCGGCGAAGACCTTGGCCCCCAGGGCGGCGCGGTCGAGTGCGCCGTCCGCCGAGATGACGTCCGCGCCGAAGGCATCCTCGATCCGAGCCAGAACCTCGGAGCCGGGCGACTGCACGTCGCGGACGATCTGATCGGCGTCGACGACCACCGCGCCGAGCTCTGCGAGTCGTCGTGCGATGGTCGACTTGCCCGAGGCGATGCCGCCGGTGAGCGCGATGAGAGGCATCTCGCCAGTCTAAACGGGGCTGAGATCGTGGATCAGCGGGCCAGCAGCTGCCGTCGCGAGCTGATGACGCCGGTGTCGAAACCGGCCAGGTGGAGGCCTCCGTGGAACCGGGCGTGCTCGATCTTGATGCAGCGATCCATCACCACGGAGAGCCCTGAGCCTTCGGCGATCGCCGCGGCATCCTCGTTCCACGATCCCAGCTGCAGCCACAGGGTCTGCGCCCCGGCTTCGATCGCCTCCTGGGCGACGCCGGGCAGGTCGTCATGGCGGCGGAAGACGTCGACGACGTCCGGAACCACGGGCAGGTCGGACAGTGAGGAGTAGACCGGCTGACCGAGGATCTCCGATTCCCGCGGGTTGACGAGATAGACGTCGTATGCGGTGCTGGAGAGCAGGTACGTCGCGACGAAGTACGAGGCGCGCGCGGGATTGTTCGACGCGCCGACGATGGCGACCGACTTCGCGCGTCGCAATATGCCGAAGCGCTGCTGCTGGCTGGGGCCCTCCCAGGTCCGATCCGGGTGCGCCGGCGCGGATGCGGGCAGGGCGCAGGCCGCAGAATCCTGGGCGGTCGGCAGCGCGCAGGCGTCGGCGCCGGCGCCGGTGGTCTCGATTCCGCTCATCGAGTGGCTCCTGTCGCTGTCGTGAGGGCCTGGTCAAGATCCCAGATGATGTCTTCTGCGTCCTCGAGGCCCACCGAGATGCGGATGAGGTCAGGTCGCACGCCCGCCGCGACGAGCTGCGATTCCGTGAGCTGACGGTGGGTCGTCGATGCCGGGTGGATGACGAGCGTGCGCGCGTCCCCGATGTTCGCGAGGTGCGATGCCAGCTGAAGATTCTCGATGAGCGTCTCGCCCGCCGAGCGACCGTCGTCGGCCTTGACCCCGAACGCGAACACCGAACCAGGACCGAGCGGCAGATACTTCGCTGCGCGCTCGTGGTGCGGGTGATGCTCGAGACCCGCCCACGTCACATACTCCACCCGGGGGTCGGAGTCGAGCCATTCGGCCACGATCCGCGCGTTCGCAAGGTGCGCATCGATCCGCTGCGGCAGCGTCTCGACTCCCTGAAGGAGGTTGAACGCCGACTGCGCGCTCAGCGCCGGGCCGATGTCACGCAGCTGCTCGGTGCGGAGCTTGGTGAGGAAGCCGTACTCGCCGAAGTTGTCCCACCACTTGATGCCGCCGTACGACTCGACCGGCTCTGTCATCTGCGGGAAGCGGCCGTTGCCCCAGTCGAAGGTGCCTTTCCCGATAACGACGCCGCCGAGCGTCGTCCCGTGTCCGCCCAGGAACTTGGTGACCGAATGGATGACGATGTCCGCGCCGTGCTCCAGAGGGCGCGCGAGGTACGGGGTGGCGAGCGTGGCGTCCACGACCAGCGGCACACCTGCGGCATGAGCGACCTCGGCCAGCCCCTCGATGTCGGCGATCTCACCCGAGGGATTGCCGATCATCTCCACGTAGACGACCTTGGTCTCCGGACGGATGGCGGCGGCGTAGTCGGCGGGATCGGTCGACGCGACGAACGTCGTCTCCACGCCGAAACGACGCAGGGTCACGTCGAGCTGGGTCACCGTGCCCCCGTACAGCTGCGCCGCGGCGACCACATGGTCGCCCGCTTCGACGAGCGCCGCGAACGTGATGAACTCCGCGCTCATCCCCGAGGCGGTCGCGACCGCGCCGATGCCGCCCTCGAGCGAGGCCAGACGTTCCTCGAGCGCGGCGACGGTGGGGTTGCCGATGCGCGAGTAGATGTTCCCGTACTTCTGGAGGGCGAAGAGGTTGCCGGCGTCCGCCGCGTCGTCGAACACGAACGACGTCGTCTGGTAGATCGGCACGGCCCTGGCGCCGGTCGCTGCGTCGGGAGTCCCGCCGGCATGCAGCGCCCTCGTGCGAAACCCGAAGCGATGTTCTTCCGTCATGATGTCCTCAGTTCAGCGTTCTCGAGCACGGCGGCGATCTCGCCGACGGCCCACGGATTCTGCAGCGATGTCGTGTCTCCCAGCGGAGCCGGGGCTCGTCCCGAGCGACGATCCTGCTCGGCCTCCCACAGCTGGGCGAGAAGTCGGCGCATGATCTTCCCCGAGCGGGTCTTCGGCAGGTCGGCGACCACGACGATGTGCTTCGGCTTGGCGACAGGACCGATGGCAGCCGCCACCTGCGACCGCAGCGCGGCGACCGACACCTCGGATCGTCCGGAGGGAGTCACGAAGGCGACCACCGCCTGGCCTGTGATGGGGTCTGCGACGCCGGCCGTTCCCGCTTCGCCGACCGTCTCGTGCGCCACCAGCGCCGACTCGATCTCGATCGTGGACAGCCGGTGGCCCGACACGTTCACCACGTCATCGAGCCGCCCCAGGATCCAGATGTAGCCGTCGGCGTCTCTCGTCGCACCGTCGCCCGCCACGTAGTAGCCGCCGTGTTCGCCGTGCCCGGCGTAGGCGGACCAATACGCATCGCGGTAGCGCTGAGGGTCGCCCCACACCGTCCTCGCCATACCCGGCCACGGGCGGCGCACCACGAGCGTGCCCGACCGGCCGGGAGCGACCTCGTGGCCGTCCGCGTCGACGACCGTCGCATCGATGCCGGGCAGCGGCACGGACGCGGACCCCGGCTTGAGGGTCGTGACTCCGGGCAGCGGCGCGATCATCGCCGCCCCGGTCTCGGATTGCCACCAGGTGTCGATGACCGGCAGCTCATCGCGTCCGAAGTTCCGGCGGAACCAGATCCAGGCCTCCGGATTGATCGCCTCGCCGACGGTCCCGAGCAGACGGAGGGTCGAGAGATCGTGACCCGACCGGAGTTCGGGCCCGAACCAGGTCATGAAGGTGCGGATCAGCGTCGGCGCCGTGTAGTACACCGTCACGCCGTACCGCTCGATGATCTCGAGATGACGTTCGCGATCGGGGGTGTCCGGCGTTCCCTCGTAGATCACCTGGGTCAGCCCGTTGGAGAGAGGCCCGTAGATCTCGTAGGTGTGAGCGGTCACCCACGCGAGATCCGCCGTGCACCAGTGCACGTCGTCGGGCTTCGCGTCGAAGTGCGCCCAGTGTGCCCAGCTCGCATGCGTCAGGTAGCCACCGGAGGTGTGCACGAGGCCCTTGGGCTTTCCGGTGGTCCCCGATGTGTAGATGATGAACAGCGGATGCTCGGAGTCGAACGCCTGCGCGATGTGGTCGGACGAGGCTGCGCCGACCGTGTCGTGCCACCAGACGTCTCTGCCGTCTGTCCACGGCACGTCCTGGCCGGTGCGCCGCAGGACCAGCACATGCTCGAGGTCCGGCAGATCCGCTGCGGCGATGTCGGCCGTCGACTTCACCTCGGTCGCGGTGCCGCGGCGGAACTGCCCGTCGCTCGTGACGAGCAGCTTGGCGCCGGTGTCGATCAGACGGAAGCGCACCGCTTCGGCCGAGAAGCCGCCGAACACCAGTGAGTGCACGGCGCCGATCCGTGCGCATGCGAGCGTGATCACGACCGTCTCGATCAGCACGGGCAGGTAGACGACCACCCGGTCGCCCGGTTCGATGCCGAGCGCGGTCAGCGCGTTCGCCGCCTGCGAGACGCGACGCTGGAGGTCCGCGTACGTGACCGAAGCCCTGTCCCCCGGCTCTCCTTCGAAGTGGAGGGCGATCTTGTCCCCGCGCCCGGCGTCGACATGACGCTCGACGCAGTTGTACGCCACGTTCAGGCGCCCGCCCACGAACCAGCGCGCCGCCGGGACGGCATCGCCCGCAGGCGGATCCCACTCGTGGGCCGTGTGCCAGTGCTCTGCCCAGTCGAGTCGGGACGCGGCCTGCTCCCAGAAGGCCGTGGGATCCGCGGCGGCCCTCGCATACGCCTCATCGGCGACGTTCGCCTGAGCGGCGAACGCAGCAGGGGCCGGGTACGAACGGGTCTCGTGCAGGCGCGCCTCGGCCATCGTCACATCCACCGGCGGAGCAGGTACTTCTCGACCACCACGAGGATCGCGTTGGTGATCGTGCCGAGCAGCGCCAGCAGGACGATCGAGAGGATGATCCGATCGACGCGGCCGCTGTTCTGCGAGTCGGTCAGCAGGAAGCCGAGTCCCATCGACGACGCGATCAGCTCGGCGGCGACGAGGAACAGCCACGCCTGCGCGAGCGCCAGCCGGAGCCCCGCGGCGACCGACGGCACGACGGCCGGCAGCTGCACCGTGCGGAAGAGAGACCATCCGCGAAGACTGAACGAGCGTCCCGCCTCTACCAGCTGCGGGTCGACGTGGCGGAGTGCGGACGCGACAGTCGTGTAGACCGGGAAGAAGGCGCCGATGGCGATCAGCGTCACCTTGGACTCCTCGCCGATCTGCATCCACAGGATCAGCAGCGGCACCCAGGCGAGCGACGGCACCGCTCGGATCGCGGAGAGCGTCGGACTGAGCAGCACGTCGCCGACCCGTGACAGACCGACGATGCCGGCCACCGCGAGTCCGATGACAGAACCGACCGCGAACCCGAGCAGGACCCGTTGCACCGAGATGACGACGTGCGTCCACAGCGTGCCGCGCTCGGCCAGCTCGACCCCCGCGGTGAAGACGGATGCCGGCGAAGGGAGCAGGTAGGGCGCGACGAGCCCGGTGGTCGTGACCAGCTGCCAGGCACCGACGATGATGAGCGGAAGCAGCAGTCCGCCGACGAGACGCACCGCGGGTCGATCCCAGGCATGACGGGCACCGGCCTCGTCACGACGCCGGACTCCGCGCGCCGCGTCGATCGCGTCCTGCGCATCCGCGGGCACCACCACGCGCTGGTCGGGAGTGATCACTCGCCGCCGACCGCCTTCTCGGCGAAGGTGGCGTTGATGAGGGAGTCGAGAGCCTTCTCGACCGAAGCCTCGCCACCCTGGACATCTCCGGATTCGACCAGCACCGGCGCGATCTTCTCGAGCACCGCGATCTGCGCCTCACCGGGGATGCCGCTGACGTCGAGGTTCGACCGCTCCTCGATGACGGTCGTCGCGACCGCGGGGTCGATTCCTGCGACCTCGGCGAGCAGCGCCGCGGTCTCGTCGGGGTTCTCGAGGGCCCACTCGCGCGCCTGCTCGTATGCGTCGACGACCGCCTGCGCGAGGTCCGCGTGGTTCTCGATGAAGTCCTCGGTGGCGTTGAGGAAGCCGTAGGTGTTGAAGTCCACGTTGCGGTAGATGAGCTCATCGCCCGATTCCACCTCGGCCGCGGCCATGATGGGATCGAGGCCCGCCCAGGCGTCTACCGAGCCGCTGTCGAGAGCGGCACGGCCGTCGGCGTGCTGGAGGTTCTGGACCTCGACGTCGTCGACCGAGAGGCCTGCTTCCTCAAGAGACTGGAGCAGGAAGAAATAGGGGTCCGTTCCCTTCGTCGCCGCGACCGACTTGCCCGCGAGGTCCTCGACCGAGGTGATGTCGCTGTCGGGGCCGACGACGATCGCCGACCATTCGGGCTGCGAGAAGATGTCGATGACCTGGATCGGTGAGCCGTTCGATCGGGCGAACAGTGCCGCCGAGCCGGCCGTGGAGCCGACGTCGATCGAGCCGGAGCGCAGCAGCTCGTTCGCCTTGTTGGATCCCGCGGACTGCACCCACTCGACCTCGACGTCGTCGCCGAGGATCTCCTCGAGGATCCCCTGGTCGCGGATCACGAGGCTGAGCGGGTTGTAGGTCGCGAAGTCGATGGACAGAGTGTCCGCCGACCACTCCCCCGAGGCTGCCGCATCGTCGGACGACGAGTCCGAGGCGGTGGCGTTCTCACCGGCGACGCAGCCGGTGGCGACGAGCATCATCGTCCCTGCGATCGTGATCGCGGGGATGATTCGTCGGGTGATGGTGCTCATCGGGTCTCCTCGGTGGCGGTGCGGTGGTGGGTGTCCACGCCGAGTCCTTCGAGGAGCTCTGCGCGGAGGTCGGCGAGACCGCGATCGGCGCGGTCCCGGGGTCGGATGCCGGGGACGGTGATCGCGCGCACGATGGACGGCGCTTCCGTGTCGGCGTCGCCGAGCGTGCGCAACAGCAGCACACGATCGGCGAGATAGAGGGCTTCTTCGACATCGTGCGTGACGAGGAGGACGGTGGTCGGCTCAGCCGCATGGATCTTGAGGAGCAGATCGTGCATCCGCAGGCGGGTGAGCGCATCGAGCGCACCGAACGGCTCGTCGAGCAGCAGCACGCCGGGATTGCGAGCGAGGGCGCGTGCGAGCGAGGCGCGCTGCGCCATGCCACCCGACACTTCGCGTGGCCGCTGATCAGCGGCCTTCTCGAGGCCGACGAGCTCGATGAGCTCCCGAACACGTTCCCGGCCTTCGCGGCGCGCGGTGCCACGGGGCAGACCGAGTTCGATGTTCTGGGCGATGGTCCGCCATGGCAGCAGGCGGGGCTCCTGGAACGCGACGGCGGTGCGCTCGTCGACGTCGGCCACGCGCGTGTCCTGGATGCGGATGCTGCCGCCGGTCGGCGCATCCAGTCCCCCGACGAGCCGCAGCAACGTCGACTTGCCGCACCCGGAGGGACCGACGATGGCGACGATCTCACCGGCGGCGACGTCGACGTCGACGTCGCGGAGGACGTCGCGCCGGCCGCGGGAGAGCGTGAAGCTGCGCTCCACCCCCTGCAGGCGCACCGGCTGTGCGGTGCCGGCGATCGCCGACGCGCCGGCCGTCGAGGGCGCGGAGAGCAGAGAGGTCATGTCCCCATGCTGTCCAACCCGCCGGAATGTGACGAATGCGAGCGTAATGATCGGTCATGGAGATCCGAGGACGCGTCGAGACGCAGAACGGGCCGCCATCCCGAAGGATGACGGCCCGTTCAGAGCGTGATGCTTAAGCGTTGCCGCCCGAGAGCTTCTCGCGGAGAGCCGCGAGAGCCTCGTCATCCGCGAGCGTGCCCGCGCCTGCGGCCTCGCTCGAGAAGACCTGACCACCGAAGTCGTCGCCAGCGGCCGCCTCGGCCTCGGCTGCCTTGGCAACCTGAGCCTTGTGCGCCTCCCAGCGAGCCTGGGCTGCAGCGTACTCCTGCTCCCATGCCTCGCGCTGGGTGTCGAAGCCTTCCTTCCACGCACCGGTCTCGGGGTCGAAGCCCTCCGGGTACTTGTACTCGCCGGCCTCGTCGTACTCGGCGAGCATTCCGTAGAGCGCCGGGTCGAACTCGGTGCCGTTGACGTCGACTGCCTCGTTCGCCTGCTTCAGCGAGAGCGAGATGCGACGACGCTCGAGGTCGATGTCGATGACCTTGACGAAGACCTCTTCGCCGACCGACACGACCTGCTCGGCCAGCTCGACGTGCTTGCTGGAGAGCTCGGAGATGTGGACGAGGCCCTCGATGCCGTCTGCGACGCGAACGAACGCACCGAACGGAACGAGCTTGGTGACCTTACCCGGCGTGACCTGTCCGATCGCGTGGGTACGGGCGAAGACCTGCCACGGGTCCTCCTGCGTAGCCTTCAGCGACAGGGAGACGCGCTCGCGGTCGAGGTCGACCTCGAGGATCTCGACGGTGACCTCCTGGCCAACCTCGACGACCTCGGAGGCGTGCTCGATGTGCTTCCAGGACAGCTCGGAGACGTGCACGAGGCCGTCCACGCCGCCCAGGTCGACGAATGCACCGAAGTTGACGATCGACGACACGACACCCTTGCGGACCTGACCCTTGTGCAGGTTGTTCAGGAACGTGGTGCGCGACTCCGACTGCGTCTGCTCGAGCAGCGCACGGCGGCTGAGCACGACGTTGTTGCGGTTCTTGTCGAGCTCGAGGATCTTGGCCTCGATCTCCTGGCCGAGGTACGGCGTGAGGTCGCGGACGCGGCGCAGCTCGATGAGCGAGGCCGGCAGGAAGCCGCGGAGGCCGATGTCGACGATGAGTCCACCCTTGACGACCTCGATGACCGTACCGGTGACGACGCCGTCGTTCTCCTTGATCTTCTCGACGTCTCCCCAGGCACGCTCGTACTGAGCACGCTTCTTGGAGAGGATCAGACGGCCTTCCTTGTCCTCCTTCTGGAGAACCAGGGCCTCGACCTCGTCGCCGACCTTGACGACCTCGTTCGGGTCGACGTCGTGCTTGATAGAGAGCTCGCGCGAGGGGATGACGCCCTCGGTCTTGTATCCGACATCGAGGAGGACCTCATCGCGGTCGATCTTGACGATCGTGCCTTCGATGATGTCGCCGTCGTTGAAGAACTTCAGGGTCTTCTCGACCGCGGCCAGGAAGTCCTCAGCAGATCCGATGTCGTTGATGGCGACCTGCTTGGTGGCCGGGGCGGTCGTTGCGGTAGTCATGTAGTGGGTTGTCCTTGTGAATGGAGACTCGGGCTGAGGGCTCCGGCCGCGCACGGCCGATCATGAGCTCTGCAGCGATTGATTGGTTTCTGCCTCCCGGGCATGCATAGGCACGCCACGAGTGACAGTCAAGGTTATCAGATCCCGAGACGATATGACGGACTCGATACCATCCGCGTTCGGCGCGCTGACAGACTGTCTGCATGCCCCGCGCCGACAAGCTTCTCCTGCTCGACACCGCAAGCCTCTACTTCCGTGCGTTCTACGGGGTGCCCGACAAGGTCACGGCGCCGGATGGCTCCCCGATCAACGCCGCACGAGGACTCCTCGACATCATCGCGAAGCTGGTGACGCTGTACGAGCCGACCCATGTGGTCGCGTGCTGGGACGACGACTGGCGACCCCAGTGGCGAGTCGACCTGATCCCCAGCTACAAGGCGCACCGTGTCGTCGAGGTCGTGCCCGCGGGGCCCGACGTCGAGGAGGTCCCCGACCCCCTCGAGGCGCAGATCCCCCTCATCCGCGAGACTCTCGCCCTGCTCGGCATCCCGATCATCGGCGTCGCGGAGCACGAAGCGGACGACGTGATCGGCACGCTCGCGACGCACGCCACCATGCCGGTCGACATCGTCACGGGCGATAGAGACCTGTTCCAGCTCGTCGACGACGCGAGGAACGTGCGCGTCATCTATACCGCACGAGGCATGAGCAATCTCGAGATCGTCACGGATGCCGTGGTCGTCGCGAAGTACGGCGTGCTGCCGAGCCAGTACGCCGACTTCGCGACGATGCGCGGCGACGCATCGGACGGACTTCCCGGCGTGGCCGGCGTCGGCGAGAAGACCGCGGCCACGCTCCTGCAGGCCCATGGCGATCTCGCCGGCATCCGCGCGGCTGCTGAGGCGGGTGAGGGGATGAGCGCCGGGGTCCGGGCGAAGGTGCTCGCCGCCGCGACGTACCTCGAGGTCGCCCCCACCGTCGTCGCCGTCGCGACCGACCTCCCGATCAGCTCGCCGAGCGACCCGCTGCGTCCGCTCGACCCGTCCGAGGCTGATGCTGCGACCGCACTGGCTGAGCGGTGGAACCTGGGCGGCTCGATGACCAGGGCCGTCGCCGCGATCGCGACGATCGACGCCTGACTCAGCTCGCCCAGGCCAGCACTCGGTCGAGACCCCAGGTCGTGATGATGCGGGAGGCAGGCACCCCCGCCTTCTCGGCACGCTCGGCACCGTGATCGAGGAGCGAGAGCTGACCCGGTGCGTGCGCATCCGAGTCGATCGAGAAGAGGCAGCCGGCCTCGAGGGCGATCGCGATCAGATCGTCGGGCGGGTCCTGACGCTCCGGCCGGGAGTTGATCTCGACCGCGACGCCGTTCTCGGCGCATGCGGAGAAGACGGCACGGGCATCGAACTGCGATTCCGGACGAGTGCCTCGGTCCCCCTGCACCAGCCGTCCGGTGCAATGCCCGAGCACGTTCACGCGCGGGTGGCTCACGGCGGCGATCATCCGTGCGGTCATGGGCCGGGCGTCCATCCGCAGCTTCGAATGGACGGATGCGACCACGATGTCGAGCTCCCCGAGGAGGGCGTCCTCCTGATCCAGCGCGCCGTCTTCGAGGATGTCGACCTCGATCCCCGCCAGCAGCGTGAACCCGTCACCCGATTCCGCCCTCACCAGCGGCATCTGCTCGCGCAGCCGCTCCGCGGAGAGTCCGCGGGCGACCCGCAGACGCGGGGAATGATCTGTGATCGCCTGATACTCGTGACCGAGAGCCCGCGCCGCTGACGCCATCACGCCGATAGGCGTGGTTCCGTCCGACCAGTCGGTGTGCGCGTGCAGGTCCCCTCGGAGCTTCGCTCTCAGGGCCGACACGCGCTCGGGCTCCACGTCGCCTCGGAGCTCCACGAGATAGTCGGGAACCTCTCCGCTCTGCGCCTGTCGGATGACTCCGAAGGTCGATTCGCCGATCCCTTTCGCCGCGCGCAGCCTCGTCGGATCCGAGCGCACGTCCTCAGGCAGCTGCTGCAGGGTCGCAGCTGCCTGACGGAAGGCCTTCGCCCGGTACCGCGACGCGCGTTCCCGCTCCAGCAGCGAGGCGATCTCGAGCAGGGCGGCGATCGGGTCCATCACATCTCCTATGCGGATGCCAGCTCGCGGCTGACGCCGATCCATTCGTCGAGCTTCGCTATGGCGCGACCGTCGTCGACCGCCGCGGCTGCCCGCTCGTAGCCCTCGCGGAGACGCTCGAGGATCGGTCGCTGTACCTGAGTCGCGTCCTGGGACAGCTCGAAGGCGACGATCCCGGCCGCCGCGTTGAGGAGCACGATGTCTCGCACCGCGCCCGTCTCCCCCTCGAGCGTCCGGCGCAGCACCGCCGCGTTGTGGTCGGGCGTTCCGCCGATCAGATCCGCGAGGTCCGCGATCGGGATCCCGAGATCTCGAGGATCGAGATCGTGCTCGTGGATGTCACCGCGCGTGACCTCCCAGATGCGGCTGTGCCCCGTGGTCGTCAGCTCGTCGAGGCCGTCGTCTCCGCGGAACACCAGGGCCGTGGCGCCCCGCGTCCGGAACACTCCCGTGATGAGGGGGACGCGCTCGAGCTGCGCCACCCCGACGGCGTTCGCCTCGGCCCGAGCCGGGTTGCAGAGGGGGCCGAGCATGTTGAAGACGGTGGGGACGCCGAGCTCGGCACGGACGGCGCCCGCGTGCTTGAACCCGGGGTGGAAGGCGCCCGCCCAGGCGAACGTGATGCCCGTGCGGTCGAGGATCGACGACACCGCCGCGGGATCGAGGGTGAGCTCCAGCCCGAGCGCGCTCAGCACGTCGGATGAGCCGGAGGCGGAGCTGGCTGCGCGGTTGCCGTGCTTGACCACCGGGATGCCGGTCGCCCCGATGATGACCGCCGCGGTGGTCGACACGTTGACCGTGCCGACACGATCACCGCCGGTGCCGACGATGTCGAGGACGTCGGGCGACACGGGCAGCGGCACCGCCGCCTCGAGGATCGCATCACGGAATCCGACGATCTCATCGATCGTCTCTCCCTTGGCGCGGAGGGCGACGAGGAAACCGGCGAGCTGCGCCTGCGTGACGTCGCCCCGCATGATCTGACGCATCGCCCACGTCGATTCCCAGACGCTGAGGTCGCGACGCTCCAGAAGAGTGGTGAGCACGTCGGACCAGGTCAGGGAATCAGCCATGTGTGCGATCCTATCGGCGCAGGGAAAACGTGCAGACTCTTGCGGAACGGGCGCCGGACGTCGATCATCCCTCGTTTCCCGCGTATTCACCGAGGATTCGCAGCGTTTTCTTAGGGTCCCCTAAGTCGTTCGCGGGCGAAACGAGGGCCTCCGGTGCGAGAATCACGCCCGGAGATCGGCCATAATGGAATGGTGACGACCTCAGCGACGTATGCCCCGGCGGCAAGAACGATCAAGCGCCCCAACCCGGTAGCTGTCGGCACCATTGTGTGGCTCGGCAGCGAGGTGATGTTCTTCGCGGGACTCTTCGCGATCTACTTCACACTCCGCAGCACCTCCCCCGAGCTCTGGGCCGACCGCACCGAACTGCTGAACGTCCCGTTCGCGTTCGTGAACACGGCGATCCTCGTGCTCTCCTCGTTCACGTGCCAGATGGGCGTGTTCGCGGCCGAGGACCTGCAGCCGTACCGCATCGCCAAGGGACAGAAGAACGGCGCCGGCCGCCGTCGCCTGTTCGGCTGGGGCATGGTCGAGTGGTTCTTCCTCACCTTCGCCCTCGGCGCGATCTTCGTCTCCGGGCAGGTCTGGGAGTACGCGCAGCTCGTCGCAGAAGGCATGCCGATCAGCGCTGACTCCTACGCATCCGCGTTCTACCTGACGACCGGCTTCCACGCCCTGCACGTCACCGGCGGTCTGATCGCCTTCCTCCTCGTCATCGGCCGTGCGTACGCCGTCAAGAATTTCCGGCACAAGGAGGCGACCTCCTCGATCGTGGTGTCCTACTACTGGCACTTCGTCGACGTCGTCTGGATCGTGCTGTTCGTCGTCATTTACTTCCTGAAATAAGAGCGGAGCTGATCCACGAGATGGCACGAGAGAAGAAGCGCCGTTCGAATGGCCGTCGCAGTCCCCTGGCTGCGGCAGCCCTCATCGGAGCAGGCCTCATGATCACCGGCGCCGTGTACGCCGGAACGTCCGCAGCCTTCGCTGCGACCGACACCCAGACCACCGCGGCGAGCACGCTCACCGTCGAGGACGGCGAGAAGCTGTTCACGGCCAACTGCGCCACCTGCCACGGTCTCGATCTGCAGGGCACGGCGAACGGACCGAGCCTCTACGGCGTCGGCGAGCTCGCGGTCGAGTTCCAGATGTCGACCGGCCGCATGCCGCTGCAGATGCAGGGGCCCCAGGCGCCGCAGAAGGAGCCGCAGTTCACCGAGGAGCAGATCCTCGCGATCTCCTCCTTCGTGCAGGAGTCGGCTCCCGGCCCCACCTTCCCCGAGGACCACATCCTCGACGGTGAAGGCGACGTCGCCAACGGCGCGGAGCTGTTCCGCGTCAACTGCGCGATGTGCCACAACGTGGCGGCCGCCGGAGGAGCACTCACCGAGGGCAAGTACGCCCCCGCACTGACCGAGACCAGCGCGCTGCACATGTACGCAGCCATGGTCACCGGCCCCCAGAACATGCCCGTCTTCGGCGACATGAACCTGTCGGACGAAGACAAGCGCGACATCATCTCGGCTCTGCTCTACCAGCAGCAGTCCGTGCAGATCGGCGGTTTCTCGCTCGGTTCGCTCGGTCCCGTCTCCGAGGGCCTGTTCGTCTGGATCTTCGGCATCGGCGCGCTCGTCGCCATCACCGTGTGGATCACGGCGAAGTCCAACTGACGCTTATTCATCGAAGAGGAACGTACGAGGAGCACCATGGCACACGACGACGACTCGCAGGCTCTTGACAGGGCCTACCAGCCCTCTCCGGGGCTGGGTGTCGCAGTCAGCGATCCCGTGCAGAACCCGGGGCTGCCGCCGCACCGCGCGCGGATGACCGACAAGGACCCGCGCGCTGAGAAGGCTGCAGAACGCACGGTCTACACGCTGTTCTATCTCTCGCTGGCAGGAAGCATCTGGGCGGTCGCCGCCTACATGCTCTTCCCCATCGAGAGCGGCGCGCTCATCGACATCCGTCAGAACAACCTCTTCATCGGTCTGGGCATCGCACTCGCGCTGCTCTCGATCGGCATCGGCGCGATCCACTGGTCCAAGGCGCTGATGAGCGACAAGGAGCACATCGAGCACCGTCACCCCACCCGGGGCAAGGACTCGACGCGAGAGGCCGTCGTCGAGGCGTTCGCCACGGCCAACGAGGAGTCCGGTTTCGGACGACGCACGATGATACGCAACTCGCTGTTCGCGGCGATCGTGGCCTCGATCATCCCCGGTGTCACGCTCTTCCGCGGTCTCGCTCCGCACAGCACACCCGACGACCCCACCGCGGGCGATCCGGTCACGCTGCTGAAGCACACCATGTGGGAGAAGGGCCAGCGTCTCGTGCGCGACCCCGACGGCACACCGATCCGCGCAGCGGATGTGACCCTCGGATCCGCATTCCACGTGATCCCCGAGGATCTCGCAGAGCTCAGCCACCACGACGGCTACCTCGAGGAGAAGGCCAAGGCCATCGTGCTGATGATGCGCCTGCGCCCCGAGCAGCTCATCGAGGCCGAAGACCGCAAGGACTGGTCGTACGACGGCATCGTCGCGTACTCGAAGGTCTGCACGCACGTCGGATGCCCGGTGGCACTCTACGAGCAGCAGACGCACCACCTCCTCTGCCCCTGCCACCAGTCGCAGTTCGACGTCACGGATCACGCCAAGGTCATCTTCGGACCTGCCGCGCGTCCGCTGCCGCAGCTGCCCATCACCGTCGACGACGAGGGCTACCTCGTCGCACGCAGTGACTTCACCGAGCCCGTCGGCCCGAGCTTCTGGGAGCGCCATTGAGCACCGCAACGCTGTCCAAAGAGGACAAGGACAACAAGGCGCCTCTCGGCGGCCGATTCGTCGGCGCCGCGTCGAACTACATCGATGAGCGCACCAGCATCTCCGGCTTCGTCAAGGAGCTCGGCCGCAAGATCTTCCCCGACCACTGGTCGTTCATGCTCGGCGAGATCGCGCTGTGGAGCTTCGTGGTCGTGTTCTTGTCCGGAACCTTCCTGACGTTCTTCTTCCAGGCCTCCATGGTCGAGACGCACTACACGGGCGCCTATGCTCCGATGCGCGGCATCGAGATGTCGGCGGCACTCGAGTCGTCGCTGCACATCTCGTTCGACCTCCGCGGTGGTCTCCTGGTTCGCCAGATCCACCACTGGGCCGCACTCGTCTTCGTCGCGGGAATCGGCGTGCACATGCTGCGCGTGTTCTTCACCGGCGCATTCCGCAAGCCCCGCGAGCTCAACTGGGTGATCGGCTTCGTGCTGTTCGTCCTGGCGATGGCCGAGGGCTTCACCGGATACTCGCTTCCCGACGACCTGCTCTCGGGCAACGGCCTCCGCATCATCGACGGCATGATCAAGGGCATCCCGCTGATCGGCACCTGGACCTCGTTCCTCCTCTTCGGCGGCGAGTTCCCGGGTACGGACATCGTCGGACGCCTGTACACGCTGCACATCCTGCTTCTGCCGTTGCTGGTGATCGGCCTCATCGCCGTGCACCTCATGCTGATGATCGTCAACAAGCACACGCAGTTCGCCGGCCCCGGCCGCACGAACGACAACGTCGTCGGCTACCCGATGATGCCGGTGTACATGTCGAAGATGGGCGGCTACCTGTTCATCGTCTTCGGCACGATCGTGCTGATCGCGACGTTCTTCCAGATCAACCCGATCTGGAACTACGGCCCGTACGACCCCTCCCCCGTCTCCGCCGGTACTCAGCCTGACTGGTACATCGGATTCGCGGACGGCGCCCTGCGCCTCGCTCCGTCCAACCTCGACGTGGTCTTCCTCGATCGCACCTGGTCGTTCGGGATCCTGCTGCCGCTGGTCGTCCTCGGGCTCTTCATCGTGCTCGTCGCGATCTACCCCTTCATCGAGGCGTGGATCACGGGAGACAAGCGCGAGCACCACATCGCTCAGCGCCCGCGCAACGCGGCGACCCGCACCGCGATCGGCGTCGCCGGCGTGATCTTCTACGCCGTCCTGTGGGCTGCAGCATCCTCCGACCTCATCGCGACGCACTTCATGCTGACCATGGAGGGCGTGATCCACGCGCTCCAGGCGCTGCTGTTCGTCGGACCGGTCCTCGGCTACTTCATCGCCAAGCGGATCGCCCTCGCGCTGCAGAAGAAGGACCGCGAGATCGTGCTGCACGGTTTCGAGTCCGGACGCATCGTCCGCCTTCCCGGCGGCGAGTTCATCGAGGTGCACCAGCCGGTCGACACGTACGACCGCTGGAAGCTCATCGATGTGGACAACTACGAGCCTCTGGTCGTGCGTCCGAACGCGAAGGGACGAATCTCGTGGACGGAGAACCTCCGTTCTTCCATCTCACGGTGGTTCTTCGAGGACCGGCTCGCGCCGCTCACGCAGGCGGAGATCGAAGCTGCGGACGCTCACCAGCACCACGTCACGGCTCAGAACGATGAGACCGAGGCGGCCGAGATCCAGGGCGCCCACGAGCGCGCGGGCGTCCCCGACGCTCCGATCACCGTCAGCGAGACGCACGTCGACGAGACAGCGAACACTCCCAGCACGGTCATCGCGACCGAGCCGGTGAAGAAGCCTCGCAGGAAGAAGTCCGAGGACGACGAGTAACATCGCCGCTTCCCCGCAAGAAGGCCCTGTCCGTTCCGGACAGGGCCTTCTTCATGTCCGGGAGGCTCTCAAGTGAACGTGGAAGGATCGTGCCATGAGCTCAGCAGTCCAACTCATCCGATCCGCCGATCTCGCTGCCGCCCCCTATGCCTACGCCGCCACTGCTCCGGCGGGCTCCCGACTCATCTTCCTCGCGGGCGCCTACCCGCTCGAGGACGACGGAACCACCACGGCCCCCGGCGACTACGCCGCGCAAGCGTCACGTTGCCTGGAGACCCTCGATCTCGCGCTGCGCGCCAGTGGCGCCACGATCGCCGACGTCATCAGCACGCGGGTCCTCGTGGCGTCGTCGTCTCAGGCTGATCTGGTCACGGCATGGAACGTCGTTCACGAGGCCTTCGCGGAGCACGACGTACCGAGCACCCTCATGGGCGTCACCGTGCTGGGGTACGACGACCAGCTGGTGGAGATCGAAGCGGTCGCTGCGATCGCGGAGACGAACCGATGAGCGCTGCGATCAGGCCCGCCACGTCCGAGGATGCGGAGCTCCTGACCGCCATCGAGGCCCAGGCTGACGCTCTCCTGATCGACAGTCTGGGGGCGCCAGTATGGCCTCCCGCTGCGAACGGTGCCGAACGCCTCGCCGAGCCGGGATTCGTTCTCGTTCTGGAAGAGTCAGAGGGCTCCTCCCCTGTGGGTTTCGTCCATGTCCTGGACTCCGACGGTCATGCGCACCTCGAACAGCTGTCTGTCCTCCCCACCGTGGGACGACAGGGATTCGGACGCCGCCTTGTGAGCGCTGCACTCGATGAGGCGCGGGATCGCGGCTACACGCGCATGACCTTGCGGACCTATGCCGAGATCCCGTGGAACGCGCCCTTCTACGCGTCGTGCGGGTTCCTCGAGAGCATCCCGGAGACGCCGTTCCAGCGCGGCCTGGTGGAGACCGAGGCCTCCCTTGGCCTCGACCGATACGGACGCCGCGTCCAGATGACAGTGGAGCTCTGAGCCTGCAGTCCACATTGGCGGATTCCAGTGCGCCGCCGTCCGGATGATGACGGCGGGACCTCGCGCCGTTGCCTAGGCTGAGCGCATGATCGATCGCGCTGACTACTACGCCGCCAAGCTCGCCTACGAGACCGATGCGAGCGATGTGTATGCCGCTCTCCGCTCCGAAGACGACATCGTCATCATCGATGTCCGCTCAGAGGAAGCGTGGGCGCAGGGACGCGTCGCTGGAGCGACACAGATGCACTACAGCGAGATCGCGAGCCGCGCTCCTGCCGAGATCCCCCTCGACGCCGCCGTCGTCGTCTACTGCTGGAGCCCGGGGTGCAACGCCGGCGCGAAGGGCGCTCTGGAGTTCGCGAAGCTCGGCTACGCCGTTCGCGAGATGATCGGCGGGTTCGAGTATTGGGTCAGGGAGGGCTATCCCGTGGAGGACGCCGACGGCGTCCACCGTCGGCCTGTCGACCCGCTGACGGGCATCGCCCGTGTCCGCAGCCGCGCGTAGCGACAGGACATGCAGAAAGCCCCTGGGATGGAGATCCCAGGGGCTTTCTGCATGCAGATCAGCGGGCGAAGTTCCCGCGGTAGTACTCGTAGACCCAGCCGACGATCGCGACGACGAAGATCGCCAGGCCGATCGGAAGCAGGAAGTGTCCGACGGCCAGTCCCACGACGAAGACGGCAGCGGAACCCGCGAGGACGATCGGCCACCAGGACCAGGGGCTGAACTCGCCGAGCTCGGGGTCTCCGTCGTCGATGTCGCTCGTGAGGATGTCCTCAGGCAATTCGCCGTTCTGAGCCTTGTGCGTGCGGTCGAGGTAGAACGCGATCATCGCGCCCATGAACGCGGCGAAGAACAGCGCCACGGTGCCGACCCATTCGATCCGCGCGGCGAAGTTGTCCGACGGCGTGGCGAGGATGTGCCAGCCGGTGTAGACGACGCCGACCAGGGCGAAGAAGGCGGTCAGGACCCACCAGAGGATGACATTGTCGCGCATGGCTCAGTGGCCCTCTCGCTCGCCGGGCGCAGCGGGCGTGAACTCCGCAGCCTCGGGATGGTTCAGGTCGAACGCGGGACGCTCACTGCGGATACGCGGGATCGACGTGAAGTTGTGACGCGGCGGCGGGCAGGACGTCGCCCACTCGAGCGAAGCGCCGTAGCCCCACGGGTCGTTCACCGTGACCTTCGGAGCCTTGCGAGCCGTGATCCACACGTTCAGGAAGAAGGGCAGCATCGAGGCACCGAGGATGATCGCGCCGATCGTCGAGACCTGGTTGCCCCACGTCCATCCGTCTTCCGGCGAGTAGTCGGCGTAGCGACGCACCATGCCGTCGACGCCCAGCCAGTGCTGGATGAGGAACGTCATGTGGAAGCCGATGAACAGCATCCAGAAGTGCACGTAGCCCAGGCGCTCGTTGAGCATGCGTCCGGTCCACTTCGGCCACCAGAAGTAGAACCCGGCGAACATGGCGAACACGACGGTGCCGAAGACGACGTAGTGGAAGTGCGCGACCACGAAGTACGAGTCGGACAGGTGGAAGTCCAGCGGCGGAGCCGCGAGGATGACACCGGTCAGGCCACCGAAGACGAACGACACCAGGAAGCCGAGTGCGAACACCATCGGGGTCTCGAAGGTCACCGATCCACGCCACAGCGTGCCGATCCAGTTGAAGATCTTCACACCCGTCGGCACTGCGATGAGCATCGTCATGAGGGCGAAGAACGGCAGCAGCACAGAGCCGGTCACGTACATGTGGTGAGCCCACACGGCGACGGACAGTGCGGCGATCGCGATCGTCGCGTACACGAGCGTCTTGTATCCGAAGATCGGCTTGCGGCTGAAGACCGGGAAGATCTCGGAGACGATGCCGAAGAACGGCAGAGCGATGATGTAGACCTCAGGGTGACCGAAGAACCAGAACAGGTGCTGCCAGAGCAGGACACCGCCGTTGGCCGGGTCGTAGATGTGAGCGCCGAGCACGCGGTCCGCACCTGCGGCGAAGATCGCGGCGGCGAGCACCGGGAAGGCCATCAGGATGAGGAGGCTCGTGATGAGCGTGTTCCACGAGAAGATCGGCATGCGCCACATCGTCATACCCGGTGCGCGCATCGTGATCACCGTGGTGATGAAGTTCACGGCGCCGAGGATGGTTCCGAAGCCCGAGATGCCGAGACCCAGCATCCAGAGGTTTCCACCGGCACCCGGAGAGAAGGACGCACTGGCGAGCGGCTGATAGGCGAACCATCCGAACGAGGCCGCACCCTGCGGGGTGAGGAAGCCGGCGACGGCGATCGTCGAGCCGAAGAGGAACAGCCAGAACGCGAACGCGTTCAGACGCGGGAAGGCGACGTCCGGGGCGCCGAGCTGCAGCGGCAGGATCGCGTTGGCGAAGCCGGCGAACAGCGGTGTCGCGAACATCAGCAGCATGATCGTGCCGTGCATCGTGAAGAGCTGGTTGTACTGCTCCTTGGTCGGGATGATCTGCATTCCCGGAGCGAAGAGCTCTGCACGGATGACGAGTGCCATCACGCCGCCGAGGAGGAAGAACAGCACCGAGGCGATGAGGTACATGTACCCGATCGTCTTGTGGTCGGTGGAGGTGATCCACTTGACGACGATGTTGCCCTTCTGCTCGACACGCGACGAGCTCATGAGAGCAGCCTGACGTGCGGGCAGGGTGGTGGGTCGAGAGCGAGGGGCCTCGTCGGTGCGGGGGGCTTCAGTGGTCGACATGGCTTACTCCTCTCCTTCCTCGGAGGTCGGGGCGGTGGTCCCCGGGTAGTTCGACAGACGGTCGTACGCGTCCGTGATGTCTCCCGTGTTGCCTTCCTCCTCGAGAGTCTGGAGGTAGGCGTCGTACTCGTCCTGCTCGACGACCTTGACGTTGAAGAGCATCATCGAGTGGTACTCGCCGCAGAGCTCGGCGCACTTGCCGGCGTACTCGCCGACTCGGGTCGGGATGAAGGACCAGGAGTTGTCCTTCCCGATGTACATGTCCTTCTTGTACAGGAAGTCGATGATCCAGAACGAGTGGATGACATCGCGGGACTGCAGGTTGATCGTGACCTTCTGGTCGACCGGCAGCACCAGCGTCGGGAGCTGCGCCTGATCGATGGTGCCGTCCGCGTCCGGCTGGGCCTGGATTCCCATCGTCCAGACGGCGTCGGAGTTGTCCTCTTCTTCACCGTCGTACTGGAAGTCCCACGCCCACTGCTTGGCGATGGCCGTGATCTCGACGTCGGGTTCGTCCCACTTCGTCTCGATCGCCGACTGGTCACGCGCGGTGAAGAAGAACATGCCCAGCACGAGGATCAGCGGCACGACCGTGTAGAAGATCTCGATCGGCATGTTGTACCGCATCTGCACGGGCAGACCTGTCTGACCCTTCCGGCGACGGTAGGCGATCGCGGCCCAGGCCATCAGGCCCCAGGTGATCACGCCGACGGCGAGGAGGACGATCCAGGAGTTGACCCAGAGCGACGAGACGCGCTCGGTCTGGTTGGTGGCCGCAGGCTCACCCTCCACGAAGCCCGGGAGGTAACCGTTCAGCTCAGTGGCAGTACATCCCGCCAGGGCCACGGCTGCCGCTACTCCCAGGGGGAGAGCGGCCCAACGAAGGCGGCGTTTCGAGGGCACGATGCACCTTTCAGATTGCGGACAGGGCACACCCAAGTCTAGGGCAACCTCACACCTGATTCATGCCAACCACGCAGGTTGGCGGAGGGGTTCGGATCAGTGGAAGCTGTCTCCGCAGGCGCAGCTGCCTGCGGCGTTGGGGTTGTCGATCGTGAAGCCCTGCTCCGAGATCGTGTCCTTGAAGTCGATGGAGGCGCCGTCGAGGTACGGGACGCTCATGTTGTCGATGATGACCTCGACGCCGTCGAAGTCGACGGTCTCGTCGCCCTCGAGGAATCGCTCGTCGAAGTACAGCTGGTAGATCAGGCCGGAGCATCCGCCGGGCTGAACGGCTACGCGCAGACGCAGGTCATCCCGGCCCTCCTGCTCGAGAAGGTTCTTGACCTTCGTGGCCGCGGCATCGGTCAGCTTCACGCCGTGCGCCTGGGTGGTCTCTGCCGAAGTCAGTGTGGTGTCGCTCATGTCGCTCCTTGTGACGGGCCGCGCTCGCACGGCTGATATCTCGATTTTACCCTCAGGCTCGCGGATGCGGCTCAGATGATGATGTCGTTCATGCGCGAGAGCAGCAGAGCCTCGGTCGCGACCGCATGGCGGAACGTGTCGAGGTGCAGCGATTCATTCGGGCTGTGGGCACGCGAGTGCGGGTCCTCGACGCCGGTAACGAGAATCTGCGCGTCGGGGAACTCCCGCACCAGATCAGCGATGAACGGGATCGAACCGCCGACGCCGAGGTCGACCGGCGGCACACCGTACCCGTCGCGCATCGCATCGCGGGTGAGGGCGACCGCCCAGCCGCTGGTGTCGACGAGGAAGCCGTTTCCCAGGTCGACGTCGGTGAAGGTCAGCTCCGCACCGAACGGCGCGTTCGCGCGCAGATGCGCCTCGAGGGCGGCATACGCCTCCTCCCCCGTCTGACCTGGCGCGACGCGCGCGCTCACGACCACCGTCACCTCGGGAAGGAGGGTGTTCGACGCCGCGGCGACGCTCGTCGCATCGATCCCGATGACCGTGACCGCCGGCTTGTTCCCGATCCGGCTGAGAATGCTGCCGCCGCCGACCGGAGACGTGCCAGGAAGAAGACCCGCTTCATCGCGGAGCGTGTCCTCGGTGTACTCCGGCGTCGGCGCGTCGCGCTCGGTCATCCCCTCGACGGCGACGGAGCCGTCCTCGTTCCAGAGCGTGGCGAGCATCCTCACCGTGGCCATCATGGCGTCCGGAACCGCTCCGCCGAACATGCCCGAGTGGGACGCGTGGTCGAGGGTGCGCACGCGCACGGTGAAGCGCGCATTGCCACGGAGCGAGACGGTGAGGCCGGGGGTGACCGAATCCCAGTTGCCAGAGTCGGCGACCACGATCGCATCCGCCCGGAGCGCTTCCTTGTTGTCCGCGAGGAACTGAGCGAAGGAGCGCGATCCGTACTCCTCCTCCCCCTCGATGAACATCGCGATCCCGAGCTCGAGTTCGTCTCCGACGACCTCGGCCACAGCGCGGATCGCGGCGATGTGCGCCATGATGCCCGCTTTGTCATCGGCGGCTCCGCGCCCGTACAGGCGTCCGTCGCGCACCGTTGGTTCGAACGGCGGCGTCTCCCACAGCGCGTCGTCTCCTGGAGGCTGCACGTCGTGGTGCGCGTAGAGCAGGATCGTCGGCTTGCCGTTGCGCGCAGCACGCGTCGCGAGCACGGCAGGCTGCCCGTGCTCGTCGGTGCCGGGGATCGCGGCGCGCAGCACTCGCACGTCGTCGAAGACCCCCGTCGCCGTCGCGAGCGCGGCGACCGCCTCCGAGCTGCGTTCGAGCTGCGTCTGGTCGAACGCAGGCCAGGCCATGCCGGGGATGCGGACGAGTGCGCCCAGGTCGCTCAGCGCGGCCGGGAACCCTGTGGCTGCGGCCTCGAGGACGGCCGGCTCGCGTTCGCTGGACAGATTCTGGTCGCCGGGCTGGGCAGGAGATGTCATGCGAGTAATCTTAAGGTGATCCGCCTTCACTGAACCGAGGAACCTCGTGGCCACTACCCCTGTCCCCCCTTCGACGAACGACGACGCCGCCGAGACGACCGCGTCGGGCAAGGGACGCGCGACGCCGACCCGGGCCGAGCAGGAAGCGGCCCGCCGCCGTCCTCTGGTCGCGAACACCAAGGAGGCCAAGGCCGCAGCGCGCGCCGAGCTCAGCGAGCGACGCAACCGCGCGCAGGCCGGTCTGGCGGCCGGCGAGGAGAAGTACCTCCCGGCTCGCGACAAGGGCCCGCAGCGCCGCTGGGTCCGCGACTACGTGGACGCCGGATGGCACCCCGCCGAGTTCGTGATGGGCGTCATGGTGCTCGTCATCCTCATCTCGCTCCTTCCGGCCAACCTCGCCATCGGCGGCTTCGCGATCGCCGGCTGGGCGTACCTGGTCATGATGGCGTACCTGATCCTCGCGATCGGCGGCATGATCCTGCTGGGGATGCGCGTCAAGCGCAAGGTCGCCGCGAAGTTCGGCAAGGACCGCATGGAGCGCGGTCTCGGCTGGTACGCCGCGATGCGGTCGCTGCAGATGCGGTTCATGCGTCTGCCCAAGCCGCAGGTCAAGCGCGGCGACCGCCCCGCCTGATCCCCTGAATCATCGAGAGAGGCGCCTCGTGCTCTATGAGCACGAGGCGCCTCTCTTGTTCGTACGCGCAGCTTCTCAGCGTGCGACGAGGCCCCGGTTGATCTCGCGTCCCCAGAACGGACCGCGGTACAGGAACGCCGTGTAGCCCTGCACGAGCGTCGCGCCCGCTTCGAGTCGCTCCTGAACGTCCGCGGGCGTCTCCACTCCCCCGACGGCGATGACGCAGAACTCTGCGGGCACGGTCGAGCGAACCAGACGCAGCACCTGAAGCGAGCGCTCCTTGAGGGGCGCGCCGGAGAGGCCGCCCGCTCCGATGGCCGCGACCGTCGCCGCGTCCGTCGTGAGTCCATCCCTGCTGATCGTGGTGTTGTGCGCGATGATGCCGGCGAGGCCCTCGTCGACGGCGAGCTTCGCGATCGCGGCGATCTCGTCGTCAGCCAGATCGGGGGCGATCTTGACGAGCAGCGGGGTCTTTCCGGATGCCGCGCGCACCGCCCGGAGCAGCGGAGCCAGCGTCTCCACCGCCTGCAGTCCCCGAAGACCCGGGGTGTTCGGGGACGAGACGTTGACGGCCAGATAGTCGGCCAGCGGGGCCAGCCGCGTCGCCGAAGCGACGTAGTCGGCAGTGGCGTCCTCGACGTCGACGACACGGCTCTTGCCGATGTTGACTCCGATGACCGTGTCAGGGGCGCCGCGACGCAACCGCGCGAGGCGCCGGGCCGCGGCATCCGCGCCCTCGTTGTTGAATCCCATGCGGTTGATGACCGCACGATCGGCGATCAGCCGGAACAGTCGGGGCTTCGGGTTGCCCTCCTGCGGGATCGCGGTGACGGTGCCGACCTCGACGTGGCCGAAGCCGAGCGCTGCAAGACCGCGGACGCCGATCGCGTTCTTGTCGAACCCGGCGGCGATGCCGAAGGGCGAGGAGAAGCTCAGGCCGAGTGCGTCCACCCGCAGCGACGGGTCCGGCTTCGTCAGTGCCCGCGTCGCCCAGGAGAGCGGAGGCACTCCGAGCACGCGGATCACCGCCATACCGGCGTGGTGGGCGAACTCGGGGTCGAAGCGCGACAGGACAGCGCGAAAGAGCAGCGGATACATCACTGCCAGATTACCGGTCGGCAGGCTCCGGCTTGACGTGGTCGGCGCGCAGATCCGTGATCGCGCTCTCGAAATCCTCGAGCGAATCGAAAGCCTGATACACGCTCGCGAACCGCAGGTATGCGACCTCATCGAGGTCGCGGAGGGGTCCGAGGATGGCCAAGCCGATCTCGTTCGTATCGAGCTGCGAGACACCTGTCTGCCGCACGGCCTCCTCGACACGCTGAGCGAGGACCGCCAGATCGGCCTCGGTCACGGGGCGCCCCTGACACGCCTTGCGCACGCCGGAGATCACCTTCTCGCGACTGAACGGCTCCATGACGCCCGAACGCTTGATGACGTTGAGGCTGGCCGTCTCGGTGGTCGTGAAACGCCCGCCGCACTCAGGGCACTGACGACGGCGCCTGATCGAGAGACCGTCGTCGCTGGTGCGGGAATCGATGACGCGAGAGTCCGAGTGACGGCAGAAGGGGCAGTGCATCTGACCGATCCTACGCGGTGAAACGCGCCTCGATCGCCTCGCCGTGCGCGGGGAGCACTTCGGTCTCGGCGAGGGCGACGACCCCCTCACGGACCTCGGCCAGGGCGGCCCGATCGTAGGAGATCACCTGCTGCGGACGAAGGAACGTGTAGGCGCCGAGTCCCGGCGCATAGCGCGCCTGTCCCCCGGTCGGCAGAACGTGGTTGCTGCCCGCCATGTAGTCGCCCAGACTCACCGGCGTGTGGTCGCCGACGAACACCGCACCTGCGCTCGTGAAGCTGTCGGCGGCGTCCTCGGCATCCTCGAGGTGAAGTTCGAGGTGCTCGGGAGCGTACGCATTGCTGAACGCCGTGGCCATGGCACGGTCGTCGACGAGCACGATCGCGGACTGCGGTCCGTCGAGAGCTGCGGCCACCCGGGTCGCGTGACGGGTCGCGCCGGCCTGCCGCGCCACCTCTTCGGCGACACGATCGGCGAGCTGAGGCGAGTCGGTGACGAGGACGGCCGAAGCCTGCTCGTCGTGCTCGGCCTGACTGACGAGGTCGGCGGCGATGAGACGCGGGTCGGCGGCGGCATCTGCGACGACGAGGATCTCTGTGGCCCCCGCCTCGGAGTCCGTGCCGACGACCCCGGCCACTGCCCGCTTGGCGGAGGCGACGTAGTTGTTGCCGGGTCCTGACAGCACGTCGACCGGGTCGAGTCCGATGCCGGCGACGCCGTGCGCGAAGGAACCGATGGCGCCGGCGCCGCCGATGGCGTACACCTCCGTGATGCCGAGGAGGCCTGCCGCGGCGAGGATCGTGGGGTGGACGCGACCTCCCTGATCCGCCTGGGGCGGTGAAGCGAGCGCGATCTGCTCGACGCCCGCGACCTGGGCGGGGACGACGTTCATGATGACGCTGGAGGGATACACCGCCTTGCCGCCGGGGATGTACACGCCCGCGCGGTGCACAGGCTGCCAGCGTTGGGTGATCGTCGCGCCGGCGCCGATCCGGGTGATCCGACGTTCGGGAACCTGGGCTTCGGAGGCGATGCGCACCCGGCGAATCGCCTCGTCGAGGGCATCGCGGACACCAGGCGCGAGGGTCTCGAGAGCATCGGCGATGTGCTGCGCGGGCACGCGGATCTCATGACCCGTGACACGATCGAAGCGTTCAGCCTGCTCGCGCAGCGCCTCTTCGCCGCGCTCGCGCACGTCCTCGACGATGCGCGTGGCGGTGTCGAGAGCCTCGGCCCGTGCCTGGGTGGCTCGCGGCACGGCCGCGAGCATGTCAGCCGGCGAGAGCGTGCGCCCTCGCAGATCGATCGTGCGCAAGATCAGCCCTTCGTGATGTCTGAGATGTCGTGCAGGTAGCCGATGCGACCGTCGTCGTGTCGGATGACATAGGCGCCACCGCGGTCCTCGATGACGAGCGCCCACGCATTCGGTCCGATTCGGAAGATGACCTCGCCGCGTTCGTCATGCACGTCCCGCTCGGTCGGCGCGAGGATCCAGAAGGGCTGCGGGGTCGAGTAGGCGTCCTGAGGGCTCGTCGCGGCGAAGTCCGAGTCGTGTTCGACGGCGGGGAACGCGGTCGTCTCGGGCGACGAGACATCGCGCGCGGTCGCACCGAGAAGCGACTCGATGCTTCCGGTGTCGGACACGATCTCGGGTTCCTGGCCGCGCGACCGGCGCGAGTACGCCGGGGTGTACTCCTCATCGGAGGTCGTCTCCTCGGTCCCGGTCCCCCCGCCCGACGCGTGGGAGGACAGCGGCACCTGCTCGGCGACATCGAGACGGGCGACCTCATCGGTCGCTTGCTCACGGGACAGTTCGACGTCGATCCCCTCCGCCGAGGGTGTCGTGTAGGCGGTCGGGGCAGCGTCCGTCGCGTAGGCCGTCGGTGCGGCGTCCGTCCCGTAGGCCGTCGGCGCGGCGTCCGTCCCGCAGGCGTCCGTCACGTAGGCCGTCGGCGCGGCGTCCGTCCCGTAGGCCGTCGGCGCGGCATCCGTCGCGGCGGTGTGGGCCTCAGGAGCGACATCGCTCGACGAGGCGGGCGATGCGTACGACGCAGGTCGCAGGTCCGTGTCGGCCGAAGCATCGGCCTCGACGGCGACGGGAGCGTCGGCGCCCGGGGCGGCAGGCTCGGGGCGGGGACGCGCGATGACCGGTCGGACCGGATTGGCGTTGCGGTGCGCGAGCGTGACGAGTCGGCCCTGGAAGTCTTCCTTGAGGCCGGGCACCAGCGGAGCGAAGACCGTGAGGACGACGAGCGCGAGCGCTGCGAGCAGCTGAACGACGCCGTTCCAGGGCAGCCCGAAGACACTGAACTCGATCGCGAACGCGACGGCGTTCCAGAGTGCGCCGAGCCAGAAGACCGCTGAGACGGAGAACGCCACGGAAGCGAACTGGTCGATCCCCAGCGAGCCGACCCGGCGGATGCCGTCGGGTGAGAAACGGCGGAGGACCAGCAGGAACACGGCGACCGTCGGCACGCCGATCGGGAGGACCCACTGGATTCCGGCACCCCAGATGGACGAGTCCCCGACGTACGGGAAGAACGACGCGATGAAGGCGATCAGCCACACGCCGACGATGAGCAGCTCCCGCAGGGTGAATCCGAGGATGCCGTACTCCGGCGTCACCTCATCGTCATAGAGGACGCCGTCGTCATCGGAGAAGTCCTCGTCGAGAGGTGACTCGTCTGACGCCGACGACCGGTCTGCAGCTGAGTCGTCACTGTTCAGGAAGGGTGATTCCGTGCTCATGGGGAGGGTCCTTTCGCCACGGTGCAGAGCCTTAGTCGTCGTGCACCCGAACGCGTCCCGATACTACCCGGTGCGTCCGTGAGGACCCATCGAGCGGCAGCGTCCGCTGGTGCTCAGCCCAGGCAGGTCGGCCCGAGCAGCGATTTGAGATCTCCGAACAGATCGGCCGAGACCTTGACCGGCATCGGCACGTCGAAGACCTTCGCCGTGCCGCCGCGGTGCACCCGCAGCACGACCTCGGTGTCCCCGTTGTGACGGCGCAGCACGTCGGCGAGCTCGTGCATCACCCGCTCCGTCGCCCTCTGCTCGGCGAGCACGAGCGAGAGCGGACCCGCGGCGTCGAAGGAACCGACATCCGGCGCGAACGCCGACTGCGCATGCAGGTTGAGTCCGTCATCGCGCTTCGACACCCGGCCGCGCACGGCGAGGATCGAGTCCTGCTGCAGGATGTGCTGGAACTCGGTGTACGTCTTGCCCATGAACATGACCGTCACCTCGCCGTTGAAGTCCTCGACGGTGATCATTCCGTACGGATTGCCACTGGCCTTCGCGACGCGATGCTGCACGCTCGTGACGAGACCGGCGACGGTGACCTGCTCACCGTCCTGCATGTCCTCCGAGTTGATGAGGTTGTGGATCGAGATCGACGCGTGCTTCGCCAGCGGCACCTCGAGCCCGGCCAGGGGGTGGTCCGACACGTAGAGCCCGAGCATCTCGCGCTCGAAAGCGAGCTTGTCCTTCTTGATCCATTCGGGGCGGGCGGGCACCTTGGCAGGCGGCGCCTCTTCCATTCCGTCGTACAGACTGTCGAAGTCGAAGCCGATCGCACCCTGTGCTTCGTTCCGCTTGCGATCCACAGCCGCCTCGACGGCATCCTCGTGGACTTCGAGCAGCGCGCGGCGCGAGTCGCCCATCGAGTCGAACGCGCCGGCCTTGATCAGAGACTCGACCGTGCGCTTGTTCGAGACGTGCAGCGGGACCTTCTCGAGGAAGTGATGGAACGAGGAGAATCGCTCATCCTTGCGGGCCGCGATGATGCCCTCGACCACGTTGCTGCCGACGTTGCGGACGGCACCGAGCCCGAATCGGATGTCGTCGCCGACAGCGGCGAAGTACTTGATCGACTCTGAGACATCGGGCGGGAGCACCTTGATGCCCATTCGACGGCACTCATTGAGATAGAGCGCCATCTTGTCTTTCGAGTCGCCGACGCTGGTGAGCAGCGCGGCCATGTACTCGGCGGGATAGTGCGCCTTGAGGTAGGCGGTCCAGTATGAGACGACCCCGTATGCCGCCGAGTGCGCTTTGTTGAAGGCGTAGTCCGAGAACGGGAGGAGGATCTCCCAGATCGCGTTGACGGCACCGTCGGAGTACCCGTTCGCGTGCATGCCGGCTTGGAAGCCCTCGAACTGCTTGTCGAGCTCGGACTTCTTCTTCTTGCCCATCGCTCGGCGCAGGATGTCGGCCTGGCCGAGCGAGAACCCGGCCACGCGCTGGGCGATGGCCATCACCTGCTCCTGGTAGATGATCAGGCCGTAGGACTCGTCGAGGATGTCGGCGAGCGATTCGGTGAACTCCGGGTGGATCGGTGTGATCGGCTGCTGGCCGTTCTTGCGCAGCGCATAGTTCGTGTGCGAGTTCGCACCCATCGGACCCGGGCGGTACAGCGCGATGAGGGCGGAGATATCGCCGAAGTTGTCCGGACGCATCAGGCGCATCAGCGATCGCATCGGCCCGCCGTCGAGCTGGAAGACGCCGAGCGATTCGCCGCGACCGAGCAGCTCGTAGGCGCCGCGGTCATCCAGGGCGAGGTGTTCGAGGTCGAGCTCCTCCCCGCGGTTGGTGCGGATGTTGTCGAGAGCGTCCGAGATGATCGTGAGGTTGCGGAGCCCCAGGAAGTCCATCTTGATCAGCCCGAGCGACTCGCAGGACGGGTAGTCGAACTGGGTGACGATCTGGCCGTCCTGCTCGCGGCGCATGATCGGGATGATGTCGAGCAGGGGCTCGGACGACATGATCACACCGGCGGCGTGCACGCCCCACTGGCGCTTCAGACCTTCGAGACCGAGGGCGCGGTCGAAGACCGTCTTCGCCTCGGGATCGGTCTCGATGAGCGCACGGAACTCGCTCGCCTCCTTGTAGCGGGGGTGCGCCGAGTCGAACATGCCGTCGAGAGGCATGTCCTTGCCCATGACGGGCGGCGGCATCGCCTTCGTCAGCCGCTCGCCCATGCTGAACGGGAATCCCAGCACACGCCCCGCATCCTTCAGAGCCTGCTTCGACTTGATCGTGCCGTAGGTGACGATCTGAGCGACGCGCTCGGAGCCGTACTTCCTCGTCACGTAGTCGATGACCTCGCCGCGGCGACGGTCATCGAAGTCGACGTCGAAGTCGGGCATCGAGACGCGGTCGGGGTTGAGGAAGCGCTCGAAGATGAGACCGTGCTCGAGCGGGTCGAGGTCGGTGATCTTCATGGCATAGGCGACCATCGACCCGGCGCCCGAGCCACGGCCCGGACCGACGCGGATTCCGTTGTCCTTCGCCCAGTTGATGAAGTCGGCGACGACGAGGAAGTAGCCGGGGAACCCCATCTGCAGGATGATGCCGGTCTCGTACTCGGCCTGCTTGCGCACCTTGTCGGGGATGCCGCTCGGGTATCGGTAGTGGAGGCCCGCTTCGACCTCCTTGATGAGCCAGCTGTCCTCCGTCTCGCCGTCCGGCACGGGGAAGCGCGGCATGTAGTTGGCCGCCGTGTTGAATTCGACCTCGCACCGCTCGGCGATGAGCAGCGTGTTGTCGCAGGCCTCGGGGTGGTCGCGGAACAGCTGACGCATCTCTGCGGCGGTCTTGATGTAGTACCCGTCGCCGTCGAACTTGAACCGGTTGGGATCGTCGAGCGTCGAACCGGACTGCACGCACAGCAGCGCCTCATGGGCATCGGCCTCGTGCTGGTGCGTGTAGTGCGAGTCGTTGGTGCCGACGAGCGGGATGTTCAGATCCTTGGCGAGCCGGATCAGATCGGTCATGACCCTGCGCTCGATGGAGAGACCGTGATCCATGATCTCGGCGAAGTAGTTCTCCTTGCCGAACAGGTCCTGGAACTCGGCGGCCGCCGCACGTGCGGCGTCGTACTGGCCGAGGCGCAGTCGCGTCTGGATCTCACCCGAGGGGCATCCTGTGGTGGCGATCAGGCCCTTGCCGTATGTCTGCAGGAGCTCCCGGTCCATGCGGGGCTTGAAGTAGTAGCCCTCCATGCTCGACAGCGAGCTGAGACGGAACAGGTTGTGCATCCCCTGCGTGCTCTCGCTCCACATCGTCATGTGGGTGTAGGCACCGGAGCCGGAGACATCGTCGCTCTTCTGATCCGGGGAGCCCCATTGCACACGCGTCTTGTCGCTGCGATGCGTGCCGGGAGTCACATAGGCCTCGAGACCGATGATCGGCTTGACGCCCGCGGCGTTCGCCGCCTTGTAGAACTCGAACGCCGCGAAGGTGTTGCCGTGATCGGTCACGGCGATGGCCGGCATGTCGTAATCTGCCGCCGCCTGCGTCATCGCCGCGATCTTCGCCGCCCCGTCGAGCATCGAGTACTCGCTGTGCACGTGCAGGTGGACGAAGGAGTCGGATGCCATGCCTTCGAGTCTACTTTCGGCATCCGACATCGAGCGTCGCCGCACCTGCCGCTCCGGGGTCCTGCGTCGCTTCAGGGGAGCGAGTCCACGACGCTCACGGTGAAGACATGCCTCTCGTCTGCCAGGGATGCGGGGATCAGCGAAGAGGCGACGTCGAGCACCGCGGTCGTCTCCGTGACGAGCCCCGTGGTCGTGTCGATCGTGATCGAGCGCCGCTGAACCGCTGGCTGACCCGACAGAGCCTCTGTCGACGCCGAGAACCGCAGCGTCGCCGAGGTCGCATCGGCGGACACGATCTCAGACCCGGAAAGCATGCTGAGGGCGTCGTACATCGTCGCCCGCTCAGCACCCGACCCCATGTTGTACGACAGAAGCTCGATGAGGACCCACCCGACCTTGTAGTCCTGATCGCCCGCGACGATCCCCTGATTCTCTCGGATCCACGCGATGAGCGCCGCCGGGTCCGTGGGCATCGCCGAGAAGAACGCCACGAGCCCGTACCCGTCCGGGGTGGCCCAGGGTGCTGACGGCCCGTTCGAGAAGTACGGATCGCCGCCCGAGGCCATCGCCTCCTTGTGCGCCTGGGCGAGCGCCGCGGCGTCCGGCCCGAAGGTGTCGCTCACCGTCCAGGGCTGATCGGTGGCGAAGAACCACTGCTGCGTCGGGTCGGCCGGCGCATAGGAGTTCCAGGAGGAGCTTCCGCGCCAGGCGTTCTGAGCGTTCGACCGATCAGCCTGATACTGCCCGCCGTTCGGATCGGGCTGGTGATAGACGATCTGCTCCGACTGCGTGTGCACGCGCAGGTACTGTCCCGGTGCCAGCGTCAGGCCGGTGAAGGACCGAGCCGCAGTCGCGGCGGCGCCGAAGGCCCCCGCAGCCGTCATCGGCTCCTGTGTCGGCGCGGGCGTCGGCGACGGCTTCAGCGTCTGTCCTGGCTCCCGCGTCGGAACGGCCTCGATCACGGGCTTCGGCTGTTCGGTGAGTCCCGTGTTCACCAGCACGCCCGCCGTGGCCGCCAATGCGGCGCCCACGAGCACGCCGGCCACGAGCCGCTTCGGTGCGGCAGGGCGAGCGGACACCGAGGTCTTCCCCGCGGCGATCTCGCTCATCAGTCGAGCGCGGGCCGAGTCGAGATGCGAGTCCGCACCATCGACATCCGGCTTGGTCTTCTGAACCTTCTCAAACACGTCCACGGACTTCTCCTTCCTGCTGCATCTCGAACGAACGGGCCTTTCGCGCCGGATCGAGTCGCGTGCGAACGCGATTCAACCGGGAGCGCACGGTGCCCACAGGCACACCGAGAGTCTCCGCGATGTCTTCGTAGCTCAGCCCCTGCCAGGCGTAGAGCAGAAGCGTCTCTCGATCCTTGGGGGACAACGCCGCGATCTTCTGCCGCAGGGCACGCACTTCGCGCTCGGCGTCCACGCGCCGCATCGCGTCATCGAGTCCACCGAGCGACGTATGGTCCTCCCCGACGACCGCGGCGAATGAGCGCCAATGCCGTGCCTCGACGGCTCTGTGCCGACGGATGAGCCGCGAGGCGATTCCGAGCAGCCAGGGAGAGGCTGAGTGCTTGCTCAGGTCGAAGTCCCCTCGACGGCGGAAGGCGACGAGAAAGGTCTCGCTGAGCACGTCCTCGGCGGCATGGGCACCCACCCGATATGTCGCGAACGCGTTCACCGCACGTGCATGTCGGTCGAACAGCTCGGCGAACGCCTCAGGCCGACTCAGCGACCGCCGGATGATCTCACTGTCTGTGCTCACACTATGTATTGCCTCTGACGTGCAGTCGGGTTCACGCTTTCTTCGCTCTCTTCCGCGGATCTCGCAGATCGAGTCGCATGAGCACCCGCGGGAAGCCGTCGAGCGTCGAGCCGGTATCGGCCGCCTTCGCGAATCCGGCACTCTCGAAGAGCCCCATCGTGCCGACGTAGGCCATCGTGAGATTCACCGTCTCGCCACGGTTGTCGACCGGATACCCCTCGATCGCGGGCGCGCCGCTCTTCTTCGCATGAGCCACCGCTCCGTCGATCAGAGCGTGCGAGATGCCCTGTTTCCGATGGCCTGGACGGACGCGGATGCACCAGAGCGACCACACATCGAGATCGTCGACATGCGGGATCAGTCTGTTGCGCGCGAAGCTCGTCTCCCTGCGCGGATGCACCGCCGCCCAGCCCACGGGTTCGTCGTCGAGGTACGCGATCACGCCTGGAGGCGGATCCTGGTGGCAGAGCTCACGCACGCGCTCCGCTCGCTTATCGCCTCGCAGCGCCCTGTTCTCGGCGCTGCCGATGCGGTAGCTCAGGCAGAAGCACACGTTCGACGTCGGCTTCTTGGGGCCGACGAGAGCGGCCACGTCGTCGAAGTCGGTAGCGGGTCGCACCTCGATGCTCATGGGCTCAGTCTGACCCACACCGCCGACATCGACGACGTCGATTCACTCGCCGCGCAGGATCTCCAGGGCACGTTCGAAATCCGCGGGGTACCCCGACTCGAACTGCACCCACTCCCCCGTCGCCGGGTGGGTGAAGGCGAGCTTGTGCGCGTGCAGCCACTGTCGGGTGAGTCCGAGCCGTGCCGACAGCGTCGGATCCGCTCCGTAGAGCGGGTCGCCCGCGCACGGGTGCCGTAGGGCCGCCATGTGCACGCGGATCTGGTGCGTGCGTCCGGTCTCGAGATGGATCTCGAGCAGCGAGGCTCCCGGGAAGGCCTCGAGGGTCTCATAGTGGGTCACCGACGGTTTGCCGTCGGGAACGACGGCGAACTTCCAGGAGTGATTCGGATGCCGGCCGATCGGAGCATCGATCGTCCCCGTCAGCGGGTCGGGGTGCCCCTGGACGACGGCGTGATAGATCTTCTCCACCGTGCGCTCCTTGAACGCGTGCTTCAGCGACGAGTACGCCGTCTCGCTCTTGGCGACGACCATGAGCCCGCTGGTGCCGACATCCAGACGATGCACGATCCCCTGCCGCTCCGGAGCGCCACTCGTGGCGACCCGGAACCCCGCCGCTGCGAGAGCGCCGACGACGGTCGGCCCCTCCCATCCGAGCGAGGGATGAGCGGCGACGCCCGTGGGCTTGTCGACCACGACGATGTCGTCATCGTCGTAGACGATTCCGAGTTCCGGAACCGCGATCGGGATGATCCGCGGCTCCTCCTTCGGCTGCCACTCCACCTCGAGCCACCCTCCGCCGCGCAGGCGATCGGACTTGTCGAGCGTCACCCCGTCGACGCGCACGCCGCCCGCCGAGGCGACCTCGGCGGCGAAGGTGCGCGAGAAGCCCAGCATCTTCGCGAGTGCCGCGTCGACGCGCGTCCCGTCCAGCCCGTCAGGAACGGGGAGGGTGCGGAATTCCATGCTCAGCGTCCGTCCGCGGCGGCGGCATCCGGAGAGGCGGTACCCGGGCGAGAGGTCTCGCCTCCGGTCTCCTCGGCCAACGCGGCAGCCTCGGCTTCGTCATCGGTCTCCACAGGAGCGTGGTCACGCTCCCGGGTGCCGTCGAAGCGGAGTCCCAGCACGACGAGCAGCGCGACCGAGATCATCCCGGTGACGATGAAGATGTCGGCGACGTTGAAGATCGCCGGCATCATCCACGGCATCGAGATCATGTCGACCACGTGCCCCATGGGGAAACCAGGATCGCGGAAGAGACGATCGGTGAGGTTTCCGAGCACTCCACCGAGCAGGCAGCCCAGGACGACGGCCCAGAGGCGTGACTGAAGACCCAGGGCCTTCCACACGATCACACCGGCCACCACCGCCAGAGCGATGGTGAAGATCCATGTGACATCGGATCCGAGCGAGAACGCTGCGCCGGGGTTGCGCACGTAGTACAGCTGAAGGAACTCACCGAGCACCGGCACCGGCTGCTGGAGCGGCAGGTTCTCGGTCGTGAGGTACTTCACAAACTGATCGGCGGCCAGCACGATCGCTGCGAGAACCGCAACTATCGCGCCGGCCGCCGACCGACGAAGGGGACGGCGTCCTGGCAAAAGGACGACCTACAGTCCGATCGCGGAAACCGGAGTCGAGTCCGTCGACGCCGACTTCTCGTCGAGATCGCGGAGCTGACCCTCGATGTAGCCGCGCAGCTGCGAGCGGTAATCGCGCTCGAAGTTGCGGAGCTCGGTGATCCGGGCCTCGAGGGCGTTGCGCTCGCGCTCGAGACGAGCCGACTCTTCGCGCTGCTTGGCCTCGGCCTCCGTGCGGATGCGGTTGACCTCGCCTTCGGCCTCGGCGATGAGCTGGGCGCGCTTGGCCTCACCCTCGGCGACGTGCTCGTCGTGAAGGCGCTGAGCGAGCTCGATGATGCCGGCGGTCGCAGTCGCCGAACCCGACGGAGCGGGCTCCGCGGGAGCGGCAGCAGCAGGCGCAGGAGCCTCTTCGACCACGGCGGCGGGTGCCTCTGCAGCGGCTGCGGGAGCGGCCGGTGCATCGCCGGACTCGTACGCGGCCAGCTTGGCCTTGAGTTCGACGTTCTCTTCGAGGGCCTTGCGCCACTCGATGACGATCTCGTCGAGGAAGTCGTCGACCTCGTCCGGGTCGAAGCCGTCCTTGAAGCGGACGTGCTGGAACTGCTTGGTGACGACGTCATCCGGGGTAAGTGCCATGGTGGCTCCTTCGATGAGTTCGGTTGCCAGTTTGGAATGGCGTGGTCGAGATTCGGCGCGAACCCGGGGCGCGCACCTGGGAGCCAAGCATAGTCCCCGAGCCTGTCAGTCGCGATCCCGCGACACTCCAGAGCGCCGAAGTCCCAGGGGTCTCAGATGAAGCTTCGGACGACACTCATCAGGATCAGCACGATCAGGATGGTGATCGAGAAGCCGAAATCCAGGGAGAGCGAGCCGATTCGCAGAGGAGGGATGATCCGCCGGAAGAACCGGACGGGCGGATCGGTCACCGTGTAGACGAGCTCAGCCGCGACGAGTCCGGCGCCCTTCGGTCGCCACTCCCGATTGAACATCGGGATGTAGCTGAGAATGAGTCGGGCGAAGAGCACCAGCAGGTACAGCAGCAGAGCCAGATGTACGATGCTGGCGACGATGGAGACGACGAACCCCACGGTCTACGACTGGTCGAAGCCCGCGGACTCGGCGTCCGCGTGCGCGATTCCCCCGTGACCCGAGACCGCGATGTTCTCCGGCGACAGGAGGAAGACCTTCGACGTGACCCGCTCGATGCGGCCGTACAGGCCGAGCGAGAGTCCGGAGGCGAAGTCGATCAGACGGCGGGCGTCTGCGTCGCTCATCTGCGAGAGATTGATGATGACCGGCACACCCTCGCGGAAGCTCTCCGCGATGAGCTGAGCATCGCGATACTGCTTCGGGTGCACGGTGAGGATCTCGTTCACTGCCCCTCCTGCGGGCTGGCGCACGGCGACGGGGCGCCGTAGCGGGGTCACGGGCGCGGGAGCGGGCTCCTCGCGTTCGCGCTCGCGGTGCGAGCGGGCCGGGGTCGGCTCCTCCTCGTAGACCTCTTCCTCGTCAGCGAGGCCGAGATACACCATGGTCTTCTTCAGCGGGTTACCCATCGTGTCCTCCGGTTCGAACGTGTCGGGTTGGTCTGTTCACAGGTTAACCCCGGTCGGGGCGGGGTCCCGTGATTGCGGAGCCGATCCGCAGGTGTGTCGCGCCGGCCTCGATGGCCTCGACGAAATCGCCCGTCATCCCTGCGGACATCCAGGTCGCCGACGGCTCGACGGCGCGCACGCTCTCTGCGATCGAGTGCAGGCGCGCGAACGCGGAAGCGGGTTCCTCATCGAGCGGCGCGACCGCCATCACACCGCGAAGCCGCAGCGAGGGCAGCGTCATGATGTGCTCGGCGAGAGTGGCCGCCTCGGCGGGCGCGACGCCGCCGCGTCCGTGATCATCGGTGAGATTGACCTGCACGAGCACGTCGAGAAGGTCATCCCCGTCGGCCGCCCGATGCAGTGCGTCGGCCAGCCGGTCGCGGTCTACCGAGTGCACGGCATCCGCGCTGCGGCGGATCGCACCGGCCTTATTGGTCTGCGCCTGCCCGATGAAGTGCCACCGGAGGTCGAGGTCCGTCAGCTCGGCGGTCTTCGACGAGAGCTCCTGCTGGCGGTTCTCCCCCACCTCGCGCACACCCAGCGCGTGCAGCTCGCGAACGAGCGACGACGGGTGGAACTTGGTCACGACGATGCGGGAGATCTCCGCCGGGTCCCTGCCGGCCAGGCGCGCGGCGTCGGCGATCCGATGATCGATCGCCGACAGCCGCGCTGCCAGACCGGACCCGGCCTGGCCCTGCGCCTGCGTCACTTCAGGAATTCGGGGATGTCGATGTCGTCGTCCGCGAAAGCAGGCTCGATGCTCGTCGCCGGGACGCGCTGCTGCGGCTTCTCGGGCGCGGGCGCCTCGGCAGCGGGCTTGCTCTCCTCGTCGTTCGAGAGCGCCACCTCGGGCAGCGTGCTGGCCGCGGCGGGCCGCGAGACGACCATGGGGTCGAGGCGCAGCGAAGGCTCACCGCTGTCGAAGCCGGCCGCGATCACGGTGACACGCACCTCGTCGCCGAGCGTGTCGTCGATGACCGTACCGAAGATGATGTTGGCCTCGGGGTGCGCGGCTTCCTTCACGAGGTCCGCAGCGTCGTGGATCTCGAAGATGCCGAGGTTCGACCCACCCTGGATCGAGAGCAGGACTCCGTGAGCACCCTCGATGCTGGCCTCGAGGAGCGGCGACTCGACCGCGAGTTCGGCGGCCTTGATGGCACGGTCGGCACCGCGTGCCGATCCGATTCCCATCAGCGCCGAACCGGCGCCCTGCATGACCGACTTGACGTCGGCGAAGTCGAGGTTGATGAGACCGGGAGTCGTGATGAGGTCGGTGATGCCCTGGACACCGGCGAGGAGCACCTGGTCTGCGGTCGCGAAGGCCTCGATCATCGAGATGCCGCGATCGCTGATCTCGAGCAGACGGTCGTTCGGCACCACGATGAGGGTGTCGACTTCTTCCTTCAGCTTCACCACACCGGCTTCAGCCTGGCTCTGACGACGACGGCCTTCGAACGAGAAGGGCTTCGTCACGACGCCGATGGTCAGTGCGCCGATCGACTTCGCGATGCGCGCGACGACGGGGGCTCCACCCGTTCCCGTTCCACCGCCCTCGCCTGCGGTCACGAAGACCATGTCGGCACCGGTGAGCGCCTGCTCGATCTCCTCGGCGTGATCCTCGGCGGCGCGACGGCCGACCTCGGGGTCAGCGCCGGCGCCGAGTCCGCGAGTGAGCTCGCGACCGACATCGAGCTTGACGTCGGCATCGCTCATGAGCAGCGCCTGTGCGTCGGTGTTCACTGCGATGAACTCGACTCCGCGGAGCCCGAGATCGATCATGCGGTTGACGGCGTTGACGCCGCCACCGCCGACGCCGACGACCTTGATCACGGCGAGGTAGTTCTGGTTCTGGCTCATGGCCGGCCTCCGAATAGTCGAGCCTGTCTGGGGTAAGATTCCGCGGGCCGAACCTTAAACCTCAACTAGAGGTGTAAAGTATTTCCCGGTATTGGTTTCTCTTGTTCGAAGGTAAGCGTCACGTCCCCGCGCACACGCAGCGACACGGGCGTGTCGCCCGTTTGCCGTCGAAACCTCAGCCCACGACCACCGCATGCGGCGATGTGACATCGATCGTCGACGCCTCAGGATTGCTGAGCAGCGTCTTCGTGAGCACTTCGCTCTTCATCGGGGAGTCATCCGAGCTGCCCCAGACGACAGTCAGCCCGCTGCTGAGCGTCAACGTCACGTCATCAGCTGTCGTGGCCTGCACTCCGGTCAGCAGCGCTCGGAGATCAGCGGGCACCGAGCGCACCACGAGACCCGCACTCTCGAACGCGACCGAGTCGGTGCCGCCGTCGATGTCGAGCACCGGCTGTCCCGCCGGCTGATCGGAGGTCGTCGCCAGCGCGACGCCCGCGGCGTCGACGAGCGTATAGCCCGCATCCGAGCGGATCACGCCGACCGGCGTGCGCTCGACGATCCGCACCGTGAGATCGTGCGGCGGCTTCGCCTCGAGCGCATAGGTCTCGATCAGCGGGAATCCCAGCAGCGCGGCCTTGACCTCGCTCGAGTCGACCAGCGCCAAGGGGGTGCCCACCTGCTCGCCGAGGGCGGCCTCCACCGCCGCGGCATCCAGCGTCGTCGCGCCCACGACCGTGATCTTCTCCACGGCGAACAGCGGGCTGTACGCCGCGGCGGTGGTGCCACCGATCAGCAGGACGACAGCACCGACCGCGCTCAGCCAGATGATGCGACGCCGTCGGGAGCGCTGCGTGAACCGTCGGATCTCGGCCCGCAGCGCCTTGCGTCTCGCTCGCGCCGCCCGCCAGACGTCCCGCGTCGATGTCGGCCGCATCCCGGCATCCCCGTCGATGTCCGCACGGACGTCGGAGTCGAGGCCGACCGCCGCGGCCTGCGGACCTGTGCGTTCGTCCTGCTCGACGTCCCGCGCGCGCCCTCGCGTCGCCGGACCCTCCCGTCGCCTGGGCGTGTCCTCCGCGGTGCCCGCGGGAGGCGTGGGAAGCGGAGGCGGACGACGCATGCGTCAGACCTCGGTGGTCCGCAGAGACTCGAGCACCTGCGGGATGATCTGGTAGACGTTGCCGCAGCCGAGCGTGACGACGAAATCGCCGTCGCGAGCGACGGACGCCGTGTAATCGGCTGCCTGCTGCCAGTCGGCGACGAAGTGGACGTGCGACGGGTCGTGGAACGCCCCGCTCACGAGCTCTCCCGTGACGCCCGGGACCGGATCCTCGCGAGCACCGTAGACGTCGAGCACGACCGTGTGGTCTGCATACGTCTCCAGCACGTCCGCGAACTCGCGGAACATGTGCTGCGTTCGCGAGTAGGTGTGGGGCTGCTGGATCGCGATGATCCTGCCCGTGCCGGCGATCGATCGCATCGCCTCGAGAGCCGCCCGCACCTCGGTCGGGTGGTGGGAGTAGTCGTCGTAGACGGTGACGCCGCGCTCGACGCCGTGCTGCTCGAGGCGGCGGACCGTGCCGGCGAAGCCCTCGACGGCCTTGGCGGACTCGGTCAGGCCGAAGCCCACCGAGAGGAGGACCGCGATGGCGCCTGCCGCGTTGATGGCGTTGTGCACGCCGGGCACGGCGAGCTGGAGGCGCACGCTCTCGGCTCCGGAGCTGACGGTGGCCGAGACGGGCCCGGCCGCCACGATGTCGGTCACCCTGACATCGGCATCCTCCGCCTGCCCGAACGTCACGACGTTCGGGTGCGAGAGCCCCGCTCCCACTCGCAGGGCGCCGGCGTCGTCGCTGGAGATCACGACCGCCTCCGTGGCCGCGTCGGCGAACCGCACGAACGCGTCGTGGAACGCGTCGTCGGACCCGTAGTGGTCGAGGTGATCGGGGTCGACATTGGTGATCAGCGCGACAGCCGTGTCGTAGAGCAGGAACGTGCCGTCGGACTCATCCGCCTCGATCACGAAGAGCTCACCCGATCCGGTGGCGCTCGAGACGCCGAGCTGCTCGATCACGCCGCCGTTGACGAAGTTCGGGTCGGCTCCGAGCTGCTGCAGCGCGGTCACGATCATGCCCGTCGACGTCGTCTTGCCGTGCGCGCCGGCCACGGAGACCAGTCGACGCGATCCGATCAGCCAGTGCAAGGCCTGCGAGCGGTGGATCACGTGCAGCCCGCGCTGCTTCGCCGTGACGAACTCGGGGTTCTCCGGCCAGATCGCTCCGGTGTGGACGACCGTGTCGGCATCGCCGAGATGCGCCGCGTCGTGCCCGACGTGCACATCCGCTCCGGCGGCCGCGAGTGCGCGCAGGTTGTCGCTGTCGGCTCGATCGCTTCCCGAGACGCGGATCCCCGCGTCGAGGAACATCTTGGCGAGGCCGCTCATGCCGGATCCGCCGATGCCGATGAAGTGCGCGGAGGAGATCGACTCGGGGATCGGGAGGGAGAGGTCAGGTCTGATCATGTCGGTTTCAGTCTACTTTTCGGTGAGGACGATTCGGCGTCGAGGAGCCGTGTCGACGGTGAGATCAGGAGGACCGGAGGGCGCGATCCACGAGTGCGACGACGTTCTCCGTGCCGGTGCGGGTGCCCACCTGCTCGGCGGCGGACTGCATAGCCGTGAGCTGCTGCGGATCGTTCATGACGGGGATCACGAGGCGGCGCACCGCGTCGCCGTCGAAGGTGGCGTCGTCGAGAAGACGAGCGGCCCCGGCTGCCACGGCGGACGCCGCGTTCAGTCGCTGCTCCCCGTTGCCGACGGAGTACGGCACGTACAGCGCGGGGATCCCCAGGGCGCTGATCTCGCTCACGGTGGCTGCGCCGGAACGGGACACGATGAGGTCGGCGAGCGCGAAGGCGAGGTCCATCCGGTCGACGTATCGGCGCATGGTGTATCCCGGCACCTCGGGGTCGGCCAGATCACTGCGTTCGCCCGTGACGTGCAGCAGCTGCCAGTCGGCGGCCAGGATGTCGCCCCAGGAGTCTGCGATGGCCTCGTTCAGCCTCTGGGCCCCCAGCGACCCGCCGAAGACGAGAAGGACCGGGCGCGCCGGGTCGAGCCCGAAGTGCGCGGCGGCCTCATCGCGAGAGGCCGCGCGGTCGAGCTCGATGACCTCTCGACGCAGCGGCATGCCGACCACCTCGCCGCCGCGCAGGGGGGTTCCGGCGAATGCGACTCCCGTGGCCGCGGCGCGTCGAGCACCCAGCACGTTCGCGAGGCCCGGCTTCGCGTTGGCCTCGTGCACGACGAACGGCACGCGCTCACGGCCTGCTGCCACGTAGGCCGGGGCGGAGGCATAGCCGCCGAAGCCCACGACGACGTCGACGCGGTGAGCGCGGATGTGATCGCGCACCTGGGCGACGGCGCGGCGGAACCTGGCGGGGAACAACGCGGCCTGCTTGTCGGGCCGACGCGGGAACGGCACCTTGTCGACGATGAGGAGCTCATACCCTCGAGCCGGCACGAGTCGGGACTCGAGCCCCTCGGCCGTTCCGAGCACCAGGATCGAGGCATCGGCGTCCCGGGCGCGCAGCGCATCGGCGACGGCGAGCAGAGGGTTGACGTGACCGGCGGTTCCACCGCCGGCGAGAAGGTACGTGGTCACCGTGTGACCTTACCCCGCCCTGCTGAAGGGGTCCGTGCCGCCGAACGACCCTCGGCGACGGGGATCGTGCGCGCGAACGACAGCAGCACTCCGCACGCGATGAGGACGGCGAGGAGAGCCGTGCCTCCCTGCGACATGAACGGCAGCGGCACTCCCATGACGGGGAACAGTCCGATCACGACGCCGATGTTGAACACGGCCTGACCGGTGATCCAGACGGTGATCCCGCCGGCTACGACCCGGATGAACGGATCGGCGGTCTTGCGGATGATGTGGAAGGCACCGATGGTGAACAGCGTGAAGAGGGCCAGCACGACGATGCAGCCGATCAGGCCGAGCTCTTCGCCGACGATGGCGAAGATGAAGTCGTTGCCGGCGGCGGGCAGCCAGCCGTACTTCTCCTGCGAGTTGCCCAGCCCCACGCCGAAGATTCCTCCCGACGCCATTCCCCAGATCCCGTGGATCGACTGGTAGCAGTCGCCGGTGTACGCCGACATGTCGGAGCACGTCGCCGTGATACGACGCATGCGGTCAGGGCTCGTGACGGCCAGCGCGATGACGGCGACGACGCCGAGCAGCACCGGCAGGATGAACAGCCGGAGCTTCACCCCCGAGAAGAAGAGGCAGCCGAGCAGGATGATGACCAGCACCATCGCGGTGCCGAGGTCCTTGCCGGCGATCACCGTCCCGATCGCCAGGGCTCCCACGGGCACCACGGGGATGAAGACCTGATGCCAGGTGCCGAGCATGGTCTGCTTGCGCATCAGGACGTAGCCGATCCACAGCGCGAGGGCGAGCTTGAGGAACTCCGACGGCTGCAGGGTGAACCCGGCGATCATGATCCAGTTGCGGTTTCCGCCGTCCTCGATGCCGAGCGGGGTGAAGACCAGCAGCTGGAGCGCGATGGATCCGAACAGTGCCGGCCACGCCATGCGCTTGAGGAACGTGATCGGGAGTCGGGAGATCAGGAACATCAGCGGCACGCCGAGCACGGCGAAGATGCCCTGCCGAAGCGCGCCGTCCATCGGATTCTCACCCTTCGAGACCGCGGTCGCGCTCGTCGCCGAGAGCACCATCACGAGGCCGAAGGTCGTCAGCATCAGCGCAGCCGATGCGATCATCAGGAACTCGGTCGACACGGGGGTGAAACGACGCCCGAGCGACACTCTCGCCGCGAGACCGCGGGAGCCGGTGCTGCCGGGATCAGAGCGCGGGGGGCGTTCGACCTGCGTCATCGGTGCTCCCCCGGTCTATCCAGTCCCGCACCGCTTCGGCGAAGCGGTGTCCTCGATCCGCGTAACTGGAGAACTGATCGAAGGACGCGGCGGCGGGGGCCAGCAGAACTGTTCCCTCGCCATCGACGATTCCCGCGGCGATCTCCACGACGCGATTCATGACCTGACCAGTCTCGCCAGCATCCACCTCGAACACCGGAACCCCCGGCGCGTGTCGCTCGAATGCGGCGACGACGGCTGAGCGCTGGACTCCGATGACGACCGCCGCCCGGGCGGTGGTCCCGGCCGTGGCGACCAGCTCGCCGATGTCGACGCCCTTCAGGTCGCCGCCGACCACCCAGACCGCACCAGGGTATGCGCGGAGCGATGACGCGGCAGCGTGGGGGTTGGTGGCCTTGGAGTCGTCGACCCAGGTGATGCCGCGATGGCGGGCGATGACCTGGATCCGATGCTCGTCGAGACGGAACGACTGCAGAGCCGAGTGGATGGCGCGCGGCTCGACGCCCAGAGAACGAGCGAGCGCACTCGCCGCCAGGATGTTCTGCACGATGTGCGGGGCGGCCAGGCCGGCGTCTCGCAGGTCGGCGACGGTCGTGAGCTCGAGTGCGCTGCTGGCCCGGTCGTCCAAGAACGCACGATCGACGAGCAGCCCCTCCACCACGCCGACATCGCTGGGGCCGGGGATGCCGAGATCGAATCCGATCGCGCGGGCACCCTCGACCACCTCGGCGTCCTCGACCATGAGCCTGGTCGCCTCGTCGGCCTTGTTATAGACGCAGGCGACTCTCGTGTTGCGGTACACCAGGGCCTTCGCATCGCGGTACGCCTGCGCACTGCCGTGCCACACCAGGTGGTCGTCCGCGAGGTTCAGGCACACCGAGGCGTGCGGATACAGCTCGCCTTCGGTCTCGGAGAGTCCGAGGTACCAGAGCTGGTGGCTGGAGAGCTCGACGACGAGCACGTCGAAACCGGCGGGGTCGCGGACCGCGTCGAGAACGGGCACGCCGATGTTGCCGCACGGCGCCGCACGCAGACCTCCCTCGACGAGGAGCGACGCGGTCAGCTGCGTCGTCGTCGTCTTGCCGTTGGTGCCCGTGATGAGCACCCAGTCGGCCGGGGAGCCGTCGGCGCGGGTCACCTTGTCGCGCAGACGCCAGGCGAGTTCGACATCGCCCCAGAGCGCGATGCCGGCATCTTGCGCCCAGCGGATCACGGTGTGCGAGGGAGGGAATCCCGGCGAGGCGATGATGACCTCCGGCGCGAATGCGGTCAGAGCTTCAGGGACCCGGTCCAGCGTTCCCAGCTCCAGACGAGCACCGATCACGGGCAGGAGCTTGGCATACTCCTCCTCCGCCGACTCGGTCAGCACCAGGACGTCCGCACCGAGTTCGGTGAGCGTGTCCGCCACCGAGAAGCCGGTCATGGACAGTCCGAGAACGGCGACGCGCAGGCCCGACCAGTCGGCGTTCCAGCTGGTCAGCGTCGCGAGCCTCTCGTCAGTCGACACGAGTCAGCCACTCCACGTAGAAGAGTCCGACTGCTGAGATCGCGAGCAGGCCCGCGATGATCCACATGCGGACCACGATCGTGACCTCGGACCATCCGCGCATCTCGAGATGATGGTGGAACGGACTCATCAGGAAGAGTCGCTTTCCGCGCGTGATCTTGAAGTAGGCGCGCTGCAGGATCACCGATCCGGAGGCCAGGACGAAGACGCCGGCGATCACGAACAGCAGCAGCTCGGTGCGGGTGAGGATCGCCATCGCGGTGATGACGCCTCCGATCGCCATCGAGCCGACATCGCCCATGAAGACCTTCGCCTTGGGAGCGTTCCACCACAGGAAGCCGATCAGGCTCGAGGCGAAGGAGGCCGCGATGATCGCCAGGCTGAACGGGTCGCGGACCTCGTAGCATCCGCCGAGCGCGGCGGTCTCGACCCCCTCGCCCACGCACGACTGCTTGAACTGCCAGAACGCGATCAGGCTGTACGCCCCCACGACGATGACCCCGGCGCCGGCTGCGAGACCGTCGAGCCCGTCGGTGAGGTTGACGCTGTTCGAGGTCGCGACGCCGATGATCGAGATCCACAGCAGATAGAGCGCCCAGCCGAGGATCGCGGTGAACGCGAACAGGTTCAACCACGGGATGTCGCGGAAGAGCGAGATCGAGCCGGATGCCGGAGTCTGGTCGAAGGCGTTCGGGAAGTTCAGCGCGACGATGCCGAACGGGATCATCACGACGAGCTGCCCGATGATCTTGCGCCACCCCGAGAGCCCGAGGCTGCGCTGACTGCGCACCTTCATGTAGTCGTCGATGAAGCCCACTGCCCCGAAGCCGACCATGAGCCAGATCACGAGAAGCGCGGACAGCGCGGGAGTTCCGCCTCCGACGTACGTGGCCGTGAAGTAGCCGACCATCGTGCCGACGATGAAGATGACGCCGCCCATGGTCGGCGTGCCACGTTTGGCTTCGTGGTTCGGGTTCTCGATGGCCTCCGGGGTGCGGATGACCTGGCCCCAGCCCCACTTCCGGAAGAGCCGGAGGAAGACGGGAGTAAGAAAAAGAGTGAAGGCGAGCGATATGGCCGCCGCCATGATGAGAGATCTCACGAGAACAATTCTCCCAGACGATCGCCGAGGTGCCGGAGCCCTACGGAATTGGAGGACTTCACGAGCACCCGGTCGCCGTCGCGGAGTTCGGAGCGCAGGTACTCGAACGCGGCATCCTGGTCGGCGAAGAACACGGCCTCGCTGTCCCAGGATCCTTCGCCGATCGCGGAGATGAAGAGGCGGCGGGCCTCGGGGCCGACGACGACGATGCGCTGGATGTTCAGACGCACGGCGAGCAGACCGATCCGGTCGTGCTCCTCGCCCGCGGTCTCGCCGAGCTCGCTCATGGCGCCGAGCACGGCGACCGTCCGCTCGCCGGGACCGGTGATCTGCGCGAGAGTCCGCAGCGCTGCGGCCATCGAGTCCGGGCTGGCGTTGTAGGCGTCGTTGATGATGCGCACGCGGTCGCTGCCCATGGGCTGCATACGCCAGCGCTCCGCGATCTCGACCGTCTCGAGACGGTCGATCGCGTCGGCCGTCGAGACCCCGAGAACGCCCGCGGCGGCGATGGCCGCCAGGGCGTTGCCGACGTGGTGGGCGCCGAGCACCTGCAGGCGGAGCGGAAGACGCTCCCCCGCCGCGTCGATGACACACGAGGTGCCGGATGCCGTGACCTCGAGGTCGTGCGCCTGGACATCGGCCGCGTCGCTCTGACCGAAGCCGACGACCCGCATCCCGCGGGACGTCGCGAGCGCGCCCATCGCCGCGACGCGTGAGTCGTCGACGTTGAGCACCGCCGTACCCGTGGGCCTCGCGGCGGCGACGAGCTCGGACTTGGCCTTGGCCGTCGCCTCGATGCCGCCGAAGCCGCCCGCGTGCGCCATGCCGACCATCAGCACCACAGCGACGTCCGGCTCGACGAGTCCGGCGAGGCGGGCGATGCTGCCGGGCCCGTCGGCTCCGAACTCGCTGACGAGGAACCGCGTGCCGTACGTGATGCGCAGCATGGTGACGGGCGCGCCCACCTCGTTGTTGTACGAGTTGATGGGGGCGATCGTCTCGCCTTCGTCGGAGAGGATGCGGGCGAGGAAGTTCTTCGTCGTCGTCTTGCCGTTCGACCCCGTGATCCCGACGATCTTGAGGTCTCCGGCTGCGCGAACGCGGGCGACGACCTCGCGGGCGAGATCGGCGAGGGCGACGATGACGTCAGGGACGACGATCTGGGTGATCTCCTCGTCGACCGGGTGCTCGACGATCGCGAGCGCTGCCCCCGCAGCGAGCGCAGCGCCGACGAACCGGTGTCCGTCCGTCTCTGCGCCCGGCTTCGCGACGAACACGGAGCCGGGGGCCATGGTGCGCGAGTCCGTGTCCACGACACCGTCGATGACGGTGTCGGCGGTGGCAGAACCGGCGAGGCGGAGGTCACCCCCGAGGACGGCGGCGATCTCAGCAAGCGACAGGGCGATCATGACGTCTCCAGGCGCGGCGGGGCGCCGTCTATTCGAACTTCGGAAGCAGTGCGTCCATCGGGCTGGAGGACGGCATCACGCGGTAGGTCTTCATGGTCTGGGTCATCGCCTTCTGGAAGGCAGAAGCGGTAGCAGCAGACGATGTAACTCTAGTCGGCTCGTCGAGAGTCACCACCACGACGTACTGCGGATCGTCGACCGGCGCGAAGCCCACCATGCTCGTGTAGTACACGCCCGACTTGTAGCCGCCCTTGCCGTCCGGGATCTGCGCGGTACCCGTCTTGCTGGTCACCCGGTAGCCGGGAACCTGGATGCGGTCGGCGTTGCCGCCCTGGACGGCCACGTTCTCGAGCATCCGCGTGAGGTCGGCCGCGGTCTGGGGCTTGATGATCTGCTCGGACTCGGGAGCACCCGGCGTGACCACCGTGCCGTCAGCGGCCGTGCAGGACTCGATCAGCGAGAGACCGATCTTCTCGCCGCCGTTGGCAATCGCCTGGTAGGCGCCGGCGAGCTGCGGCGCCGTGACCGTGAAGTACTGACCGAACGTGGTGGTGTAGAGCGACTGGTTGTCCCACTCGCTCGTGGGGTGGATCTCCCCCGAGGTCTCACTGGGGAAGCCGATCGTCGTCTCGCCGACGCCGAAGCGCTCGAGGTAGTCGTGACGGACATCCGGGCTCACCATCGTGCCGAACTTCGACAGCGCGACGTTCGATGAATCGATGAGCGCGCCGGCGAGGGTGTACTGGAAGGTCGGGTGCACGAACGCGTCGTTGATCACGGCGCCGTTGTCGAACTTCTCGTGCGAGGAGGCCGACACCGTGGGACTCGTCATCGTCACACCGCCGTTCTCCATCACCGCAGCGGCCGTCACGGCCTTGAACGTCGATCCCGGCTCGAACGGGTAGGTGAAGAGCTTGCTCACCCACGTCTCGGGCGCTGAGGCGTCGAGATCGTTCGGGTCCATGGTGGGCCATTCGGCCGCGGCGCGGATCTTTCCGGTGCCCACCTCGACGACGGTGACGGTGCCGCCCTTGGCACCCTGGGCCTGCGCCTCTTCGGCGATCATCTGCTGCATGTACCACTGCAGGTCGCTGTTGATCGTGAGCTGCACGGTGCCGCCGTCGACCGCGTCCACCCTGCTCTCACTGCCGGGGATGACGACGGAGTTCTTGCCGGTGCGGTACGACTCCTCGCCGTCCGTGGGGGCGAGGCACTTCTCGTCCATCTTCTCGATGCCGGCCTGCGCAGTGCCGGTCCCGTCGAGGTATCCGAGCAGGTTTCCCGCCACGGCGCCGTTCGGGTAGACCCTGACCTCGCGCGGCTTCATCACGAGATACGAGCCGACCTTGAGGTCGCGCAGCTCGATGTACTTCTCGGTGCTGAGGCCCTTGACCAGCGGCAGGTACTGCGAATCGGGGTTCTCGGCGAGGGCAGCGGCGACATCGGCACGCAGCTCGTCCGCATCCAGCCCCATGATCTCGGCGATGCGCGTCGACGCCTCAGCCCAGGGCAGTGGCGGCGGGTTCTTCTCGTCCTCCTCCAGGAGGCGGATGACCTGGGGGCTGAGCTGCGCGTCGTAGACCATGACGCTCTCGGCCAGCACGGATCCGTCGCTGTCGACCACCGAGCCGCGTTCACCGGGAATCGCGGTGCGGTGCGCGATGAACTCGAGCGACTGTGCGACGTGCTCGTCGGCCTTCACCACCTGGATGTCGACGAGCCGCACGACGAAGGCGGCCAGGATCGCCAGGATCACCGCGAGAGCGACGACCGTGCGTCGCCGGGGTGTCCGGGTGGCTCGTGTCGTCATGGACTCTCTCCGTCAGGTCTCGATGGTGGGTGTGGTCGTCTAGCGAGTGCTGGGGCTCGGGAGTCCGTCGGTGATCGCCGGCGGAAGCTCCTGCGCAGACTGCCCGGCCGCTCCGTCGGGCGCGGGGTCGTCTGCCGTGGAGGCGTTCACCGGCACGTCGTTCAGCAGGGAGTTGCTCACCGCGCCGGCGCCGTTCGGATCGATGGTCGACGAGCCGGTCGCGCCGGTTCCCTGGCCGAAGACGGCTCCATCGCTCAGGCGAAGGTAGGACGGGGCCCCTGCCACGACCATGCCCAGGGATGCGGCACTGGCGGCGAGCGACTGGGGTGAGCTCATCCCGGTGAGATCCTCCTGCAGGGCGTTCGTCCGCAGATCCAGTTCGTGCTGCTGCGACGTGAGCCCTGCCAGCACGAAGGAGTCCTGGGTGATCGCCAGCGAGAGGCCGATCTGCACGCCTCCGATGGCCATGGCTCCTGCGAGCGCCACCAGCGCGTAGGCGAGCTTCGGCTTGCGGCGGACGGGGGTTCCCGTCACCGGCTCGAGACGCCGACGCGGTGCGCGTTCGGGTGCCTCGGGGAGCGCCCTCGGTCTCGGCGCTGCGACGTTCAGACTCATGAGCTCTCACGCACTTTCTCTGCGGCACGCAGTCGGACAGGGATGGCGCGGGGGTTGCGAGCCCGTTCGGCGTCGTCGGCGAGCTCCGCACCCTTGGTGATGATGCGGAACCGCGGCGCGTGCTCCGGCAGCTCGACGGGGAGTCCCCGCGGTGCGGTGGAGGCTGCACCGGCGGCGAAGGCCTGCTTCACGAGTCGGTCCTCGAGAGACTGGTATGACATCACCACGATGCGTCCGCCGACCGCGAGCGCATCCATGGCTGCGGGAATCGCATCCGCGAGTACGTTGAGCTCGGTGTTCACTTCGATCCGCAGCGCCTGGAAGACGCGCTTGGCCGGGTGCCCGGCCCGCTGAGCAGCTGCGGGCGTCGCCGCCTGGAGGATCTCGACGAGTTCGCCGGAGCGCGTGATCGGCTTCTTCTCGCGTGCGGCGATGATGAAGCGCGCATAGCGTCCCGCGAGCTTCTCCTCGCCATAGCGCTCGAAGATGCGACGCAGGTTGCCTTCGGTGTAGGTCGCGATCACCTCGGCGGCCGTCACGCCCCTCGTCTGATCCATCCGCATGTCCAGCGGCGCATCCTTCGAATAGGCGAAGCCGCGTTCGGCTTCATCGAGCTGCAGCGACGAGACGCCCAGGTCGAAGAGGATGCCCGATGCGCCCTGAGCGTGAAGTCCGATCTCGTCATAGACCGTGTGCACCAGCGTCACCCGGTCACGGAAACGAGCGAGACGCTCCCCCGCGATGCGTAGAGCGTCGGTGTCCCGATCGAGGCCGACGAGGCGGATGTTCGGGAACCGCTCGAGCAGCGCTTCGGAGTGACCGCCCATGCCGAGGGTGGCATCGACGAGCACCGCTCCGTCCGCCTGCAGCGCAGGGGCGAGAAGCTCGACGCAGCGTTCGAGGAGTACGGGGGTGTGGATGTCGCGGAGGTTCATGATCTTTCTCGGGTGATCTCTGTATCTCGGTGACCAGGGCCCTGATCCCCCTCCGCTTCACGACCCGGCACCGGGGAAGTGTGTCGGGGCAGGAGCGGCGGGGCATCACAGCCGTGGTCAGAAGAGGCCCGGAATCACCTCCTGCTCGAGATCTGCGTAGGTCTCCTCGCCTGCTGCGAGGTAGGTGTTCCAGCTCTCCGCATCCCAGATCTCGGCGTGGGCGCCGACTCCGGTGACGATGAGCTCCTTCTGCAGCCCCGCGTATTGACGGAGGTGCACGGGGATGGTGATGCGGTTCTGACTGTCGGGCATCTCCGCACTCGCACCGGAGAGGAACAGGCGCATGAAGTCACGCGCCTGCTTGTTCGCGAGCGGCGCCTGGCGGATCCGCTCGTGCATCGTCTCGAACTCGGCCGTGCTGAAGACGTAGAGGCAGCGTTCCTGCCCTCGGGTGACGACGATGCCGCCACCGAGGTCTTCGCGGAACTTCGCAGGAAGGATGACCCGTCCTTTGTCGTCCAACTTCGGAGAATGCGTTCCCAGCAACATCAGCCATCACCCCCTCTCCGTCCGGCCAACTCGAGGTGCGCCCCACTTTACTCCACTTTCCTCCACAAACCTACGATCAATCCCTGTCCAGACCGCTTTTGTGAGTGCGCGTACAACAAAGAGCCGCGGATTTCCGCGGCTCAAGGGCGGTGGAGGATGGTGGAGCGCGAGTGGAGGACGGAGCCCGGCATCACGACGCAGACCCGGGCCGGCATACGGGCCCGAACGCACGAAGGCCCGGATGCTCAGAGCATCCGGGCCTTCGTGAAGGTGTGTGGGTCAGTTGCCGTCTTGGCGGCGGTCCCATCGATCGTTCATGCGATCCATGAAGGACGCTGAGCTCTGCTGCTTCGCCGCGCGTTCGCGGGGTGCAGCGGAGAGGGGCTTGCGGACGGGGGTCACAGCGATCATGACGCCGCCGAGCATGGCGGCGAATCCGATCACTCCGACCACGACTCCCCAGACATCCCCGAGGACGACTCCGACGATCAGCCCGCCCACACCGGCGAGGAGCAGAAGGGCTCCGTACACGAGGTTGCGGTAGCTGAGAGCGCGGTCACCAGACGGCGCAGTGACGACATCGGCGTCGTTGTGGAGGAGATGGCGTTCCATCTCGTCGAGCAGACGCTGCTCCTGTTCGGAGAGTGGCATTTCGTCCCCCTCGGGTATTCGTCCGTCCATTCTACGCGCGGTATGCCGCTGCGGGCTAGCTTCAAGGGCCTCCGTTGGCTTTACGTATGCTGGGAGTCGTGCCGTCCCCCTCATTTGTCTCCGACGCCGTCGCCGCACGCCTGCGCCTCTTCCTCGACCGGATGCGAGGCGAGTCGGCCGAATACGGCCCGGATGCCGAAGGCCTGATCGACTCGGCAGCCGACACCCTGGTGGGTGGCAAGCGCCTGCGGGCCCGTTTCTGCCACGCGGGATGGCAGTCGATCGCACGTTTCCGCGACCACGACGCCGAAGAATCGACGGGCCTCTGGGACGTCTGTGCGGCTCTGGAGATCTTCCAGTCGGCCGCACTGGTGCACGACGACCTGATCGACAACTCCGACACGAGGCGGGGACGTCCGGCGGCCCACCGCGCGCTCGAAGGCGCGCACGTCGCAGCCGGATGGCGAGGCGACCCCGCCGCCTTCGGCCGCTCGTCGGCGATCCTGCTCGGTGACCTGCTGGTGGCCTGGAGCGACGACCTCCTCGAGGAGGCGATCGAGCCGCTCCCCCATGCCTCGGCGGTCCGCCGCGAATACGGACGGATGCGCCGGGACGTCACCGTGGGCCAATTCCTCGACATCGCGGAGGAGTCCGCCTGGAGCGTCCACGCCACGGACTCGCACGTCGAGCGTGCGCTTCGCGTCGTCTCCCTCAAATCCGCGAGGTACAGCATCGAGCAGCCCCTCGTGCTCGGAGCAGCGATCGCGGATGCCGACGAGGACCAGCTTCTGGCGCTTCGCGAGTTCGGCCATCCGGTCGGGATGGCCTTCCAGCTGCGCGACGACCTGCTCGGCGTCTACGGCGACGCCGCCGTGACCGGCAAACCTGCTGGTGACGACCTGCGCGAGGGCAAGCGCACCGTGCTGGTCGCTCTGACGAGGCAGACTCTCGACGCGTCCGCTCGCACCCTGTTCGATGAGATGCTCGGCGATCCCGACCTCACCAGCGAGCAGGTCGCATTCCTTCAGGCGACGATCACGGCCTCCGGCGCCCTGGAGCGCGTGGAGCGGATGATCGACGACTATGCGCGGGAAGCCGATCGCGCTCTCTCCGGAGCGCGGCTCGACACCACCGCTGTCGGAGACCTGCGCGATCTCGCACGCGCTGCGACGGTGCGCTCGGCCTGAGCGCGAACCGCTCCAGAGAGCTCGGTTCAGGCGAGGGTGCGGGCGACCCTGCGGACAGCACTCTTGTGTCCGGCCAGGAGCGCGTCGATCGGCGAGCGACCCAGTTCCTCCTCGGGAGCGAGGAGCCAGTCGATGACCTCGTCGTCGGAGAAGCCCGCATCCTGCAGCACGATGATCGTGCCTCGCAGCGAGGGCAGCGGGTGGTTGTCGACGATGAACACCGACGGAACCGCGAACACGCCGGAGCGGCGCGAGCCGACGAGGTAGTGCTCGTCGATGAGCCTGCGCACACGTCCCAGGGCCTCGTCGAGGACCTCCACGAGGTCGGGCATCGTGAGCCACTCGGTGGCGGTGACGCCGGCGGCGCTCACAGCGTTCGCGGACGCAGCCTCGGGCTGCGAGGTTTCAGACGGGTTGCTTTCAGACGGCACAGACACGTTGCAACTATCTCACCTCTGAGCGCCGATCGCACTTTCCGCATCGGGGGTTCGGTTCACATCGGCACCATCCGCACCATCCGTCACTCCTGTTGACATCCGTTTACATCCGTGTCAGCGTGGGCGGACGCCGAACAAGGGGGATCCCCGTGAGAACGCCTGCCGTCGCGCGACGAACGCGCACTCTTCAGCTCGGGGTGCCCGCCGCCCTCCTGGGCACGCTGTCTGCGGGGATCGCTGCCACCCCCGCATCCGCCGACGCGGTCTCGTCTCCGATCGAACGACTGCAGGCGACGCCGACGCGGATCGCGCCGACCGAGGCGCCTCCTGCCGTGTACACGGTGCGGCCGGGCGACACGATCTCGTCGATCGCGAACCGGTTCGGTCTGCGCACCGTCGACGTCCTCGCTTGGAACGGACTCAGTTGGCGTTCGGTGATCTACCCGGGGCAGACGCTGTCGTTGGCAGGAGCGAGCGCCCCCTCGCCGGCCCCGGCCCCGGTTCAGGCGGCTCCGACGGCGACGCACACCGTCGTCGCCGGCGAGACCGTGTTCGGCATCGCGCAGAAGCACGGGACAAGCGTCGACGCTGTTCTCGCCGCGAACGGCCTCGACCGGTCGTCCGTGATCTACCCCGGCCAGCAGCTCGCGCTCAGCGGCGCGTCAGCTCCGTCGGCCGCACCACCGGCATCCCCCGCGCAGACAGCCGCCCCCGTTCCGACCGCGACCGGTGGCCAGGCGCACGCTGTCGCCGCAGGAGACACCCTGTTCGCCATCGCGAAGAAGTACGGCACGACCGTCGCGCAGCTCCTCGCGCTGAACGGCCTGGGTTCCGGAGCCATCATCTACCCCGGCCAGTCGCTGACCGTCGCGGCGGCGCCAGCGCCGGCTCCGGCTCCGATGCCCGCCCCGGCGGCGGCCACGCCCCCTCCCCAGCTGTTCGCGAACCTCGACGCCGAACAGGCCGCGAACGCCTCGCTCATCATCCGCGTCGGACGCGAGCTCGGCGCGCCCGACCGCGCCATCGCGATCGCTCTCGCCACCGCCATGGTCGAATCCAGCATGCGCAATCTGTCATGGGGTGACCGCGACTCCCTCGGCCTCTTCCAGCAGCGCCCCAGCATGGGCTGGGGTTCGCCCGAGCAGGCGGTCGACGCCGACCGGAGCACCCGTGTCTTCTTCGGCGGCTCGTCGGACCCGAACGGGCAGGCCTCCCGGGGTCTCTTCGACATCTCAGGCTGGGAGAGCATGTCGTTCACGGATGCCGCGCAGGCCGTCCAGATCTCCGCGTATCCCGATCGTTACGGCCAGTGGGAGACCCAGGCCCACCAGTGGCTCGGTGTCCACGGGTGACGCGCTTCCGGGCAAACCCGCAGGTGCAAGGGGCGAGCCGCTCCCGGGGCTTTCAGGCAGTTCTCCATAGAATCTTGACGTGACGACCAATCAGCAGGCCGACCCCCTCATCGGGCGGCTTGTCGACGGTCGGTACCGCGTGCGCGCCCGAATCGCCCGGGGAGGCATGGCGACCGTCTATGTCGCCACCGATCTCCGCCTCGAGCGGCGCATCGCTCTGAAGGTCATGCACGCGCACCTGAGCGACGACTCCGCCTTCCAGAGCCGGTTCATCCAAGAGGCACGAGCTGCCGCGCGGCTGGCCGATCCCCACGTCGTCAACGTGTTCGACCAGGGCCAGGACGGCGAACTCGCATACCTGGTGATGGAGTACCTTCCCGGCATCACGCTGCGCGAACTGCTGCGCGAGCAGAAGCGGCTCACGATCCCGCAGACGATCACCATCATGGATGCCGTCCTCGCCGGCCTCTCCGCAGCGCACCGCGCCGGGATCGTGCACCGTGACGTGAAGCCCGAGAACGTGCTGCTGGCCGAAGACGGACGCATCAAGATCGGCGACTTCGGTCTCGCCCGTGCTACCACCGCGAACACGGCCACCGGACAGCAGCTGCTCGGAACCATCGCCTATCTCGCACCTGAGCTCGTCACTCGCGGCACTGCCGACGCCAGGAGCGACATCTACGCGCTGGGCATCATGCTGTACGAGATGCTCGTCGGCGAACAGCCGTACAAGGGCGAGCAGCCCATGCAGATCGCCTTCCAGCACGCCACCGAGTCCGTGCCGCGCCCGAGCGTGCGCAATCCCGGCGTGCCGGAGGAGCTCGACGAACTCGTGCTCTGGGCCACGGAGAAATCGCCGGATGAGCGTCCCGACGATGCGCAGCAGATGCTGGAGCGACTGCGCGAGATCGAGCGCGGGCTCGGGATCGCACCCGCCGTCGCCGCTGCGACGACGTCGCAGCGCTCGCAGGCCGACTCCGCGGACCTCACCAAGGTCATGCCGAGCACGATGGTCATCGCCGACCCGACCGCCCCGGTCACGGCTGCCGTCGACAACGCGACGCTCCTGCGTCGCCGCTCATCACGACGTCGCGCGCGCGGAGCGTTCCTTCTGACGCTGGTGCTGCTTCTCGCGACCGTCGCCGGTGGTGTCGGCTGGTGGTTCGGGTCCGGTCCTGGTTCACTCGTCGCCGTCCCGGGGGTGGCCGGTCTGTCGTACGACGACGCCGCATCGGCGTTGACTGCAGAGGGCTTCGTGCCGGTGCGCGGCGAGGAGAGCTCCATCGACATCGCCGCCGGTGAGACGATCCGTACGGACCCCGGCGAGGGCGAACGCCTCGACAAGGGCACCGAGATCACCGTCTTCGTGTCCTCGGGTCCGGCGTCGCACACGGTGGAGACCCTCAACGGCAAGACCGAGCAGGAAGCTCGCGACTACCTCGCGGACATCAGGATCAACGTCACAGAGAACTCCCTGCAGCTCTTCTCCGACGCCGAGGCCGGGCGCGTGATCAACGCCTTCGTGACGCCTCGCGACGGCGGCGAGGTCTATGCGTGCGCCGAGGGCTGCGAGCTGCGCGAGGACGACACGGTCGAGCTGTACGTCTCCGCCGGCGCGTTCCCCGATGTCGCGGGAATGAGCGTCGATCAGGCGACGAACACGCTGCGCGACAAGGGCGTCGAGGTCAACCCGGACTCGCAGTTCGTCTTCAGCGACTCGGTCGCGAAGGATGTCGTCATCGGCGTCACCGACCGCGCCGAAGAGGGCAATCGGCGCCCCGGCGATACTGTTCAGCTGATCGTCTCGAAAGGACCCGAACTGTTCCCCGTGCCCGAGGTCGAGGGGATGAGCCGCGACGAGGCCGCCCAGGTGATCCGGGACGCCGGTTTCGAACCGACCTGGAACGGCATCTGGAACGCTTTCCCCAACGACTTCACCGAGGTCAGCGGGTCCGATCCGGGTGCCGGCGCGCAGCGCCCGAAGGGCACCGAGATCACTCTCCAGATCCGCAGCAGCGCGTTCTAGGAGGGGGGCGGTCTCCGCCCCTATCGTCCGCGGCCGCACGCCGTCGGCCGCCTGACGCAGCCGCCACACAGAAAGGGTCCTCTCCGACTACGGAGAGGACCCTTCTGTCTGATGGATCGTGGTCAGCGCTTCTCGAGCTCTTCGGCCACGAGGAAGGCGAGCTCGAGCGACTGCATGTGGTTGAGACGCGGGTCGCACAGGCTCTCGTAGCGGGTCGCGAGGGCGGCCTCGTCGATGTGCTCGGATCCGCCCAGGCACTCGGTGACGTCGTCACCGGTGAGCTCGACGTGGATGCCGCCGGGGAACGTGCCCACGGCCCGGTGCGCCTCGAAGAAGCCGCGGACCTCGTCGACGACATCATCGAAGCGACGCGTCTTGTACCCCGTGGGCGTCGTGATGCCGTTGCCGTGCATGGGGTCGGTGACCCACAGCGGCTGCGCGCCCGAGTCGCGGACGGCCTCGAGCAGCGGCGGCAGCGCGTCGCGGATCTTGCCCGCGCCCATGCGCGTGATGAACGTCAGACGGCCCGGCTCGCGGTCAGGGTCGAGCTTGTCGATCAGCGCGAGCGCCGTATCGGGCGACGTGGTCGGACCGAGCTTCACGCCGATGGGGTTGCGGATCTTCGAGAAGTAGTCGACGTGCGCACCGTCGAGCTCGCGCGTGCGCTCCCCGATCCACAGGAAGTGCGCCGAGGTGTTGAACGGCGTGTCCGTACGGGAGTCGATGCGGGTCATCGGGCGCTCGTAGTCCATCAGCAGGCCCTCGTGCCCGGTGAAGAACTCGACGCGGGTGAGCTCGTCGAAGTCGGCGCCGGCCGCCTCCATGAACTTGATGGCCCGGTCGATCTCGGCCGCCATGCGCTCGTAGCGCTGGTTCGCCGGGTTCTGCGCGAAGCCCTTGTTCCACGAGTGCACCTCGCGCAGATCGGCGAAGCCACCCTGCGTGAACGCGCGGATGAGGTTCAGCGTCGACGCGGCCGTGTGGTATCCCTGCAGCAGGCGGCCGGGATCGGCGCGGCGGGACGCCTCGGTGAAGTCGTAGCCGTTCACGATGTCGCCGCGGTAGGCGGGAAGCGTGACATCGCCACGGGTCTCGGTGTCGCTCGACCGCGGCTTGGCGAACTGGCCGGCCATGCGACCCATCTTCACCACGGGCATCGATGCGCCGTACGTCAGCACCACGGCCATCTGCAGGACCGTCTTGATCCTGTTGCGGATCTGGTCGGCGGTGGCACCCGCGAAGGTCTCTGCGCAGTCGCCGCCCTGCAGCAGGAACGCCTTGCCGGACGCTGCTCGCGCAAGACGATCGCGGAGGTTGTCGACCTCGCCGGCGAACACCAGGGGCGGGAGCGTCGAGATCTGCGTGGAGACCTCGGAGACACGCTCTGCGTCGAGCCACTGAGGCTGCTGTTTGATCGGGAGCGAGCGCCACGCATCAAGCGCGTCGATGTGGTGCTGGAGCATGTGTCCAGCCTAGTGCTCGCGACGAAGCCGGGATGCCTCAGGAGCGCTGTGTGACGCGGGCCGGGAGCCGGTCCTTCACGGTCGATGCGTACACGTCGTCGTACTGCTGTTCACCCAGTCGCTGGAGGGCGACCATGATCTCGTCCGTGACCGAGCGGAGGATGTAGCGATCGTTCTCCATGCCCGCGTAGCGGGAGAAGTCCAGGGGCTCTCCGATGACGATCCCGACCCGCACCACGCGCGGCAGGCGCTGCCCGATGGGCATCGCGGTGTCGGTGTCGACCATGATCACCGGGATCACCGGGACCTTCGCCTCCATCGCCATCCGGGCGATCCCCGTGCGGCCACGGTAGAGCCGGCCGTCGGGGCTCCGCGTGCCCTCCGGATAGATGCCGAGCAGGTCGCCGCGTCCGAGGACCTGCAGGCCGGTGTTGAGAGAGGCTTCGGACGCCTTGCCGCCGGAGCGGTCGATCGGGATCTGCCCCGTCGCCTTCATGAAGAACTTGGTGGCCCAGCCCTTGATCCCGCGTCCGGTGAAGTAGTCGCTCTTGGCGAGGAACGACATCGGTCGGTCGATCATCAGCGGCAGGAAGATGGAATCGGCGAAGGAGAGGTGGTTGCTGGCGAGGATCGCCGCGCCGTTCGCCGGGATGTTCGCGCGCCCGACCACCCATGGTCGGAATATCGCTTTGACCACGGGACCGATCGCCACGTACTTCATCAGCCAGTAGAACATCGAGGTGAAGTCTAGCGTCGTGCTCGGCATCCGCAACAGCCGCGGTCTCGCGAGACCCGATCGGCGACTGAGTGTCACCTGATATGCGACCGAGTGTCATGCTCTAGACTCGTGTGCAACCCAGTGCCCGACCGGTACCGAAGGAGCTGCCGTGGTCCAGTTTGAAGTCCCCGCCGTCGTCCCCGCCGACCCAGACGCGAACATCGCCGACCTGCTGGCGAAGCGCGTCCAGGCGACTCCCGATCGCCCCCTCTTCGCAGTGCCCGATGGCGACGGATGGCGCGACATCACCGCAGCCGACTTCGAGACTGCGGTCATCGCGCTGGCCAAGGGCTTCGTCGCCGCGGGCATCCAGCCGGGTGAGAAGGTGGGCTTCCTCGCACGCACGACCTACGAGTGGACTCTCGTCGACTTCGCGCTGTTCTACGCCGGCGCCGTGATGGTCCCGATCTACGAGACCAGCTCTCCTTCGCAGATCCAGTGGATCCTCGAGGATTCCGGTGCCATCGCCCTCGTGGTCGAGTCGCCGGAGCACTTCGCTCGGCTCGACGAGGTGCGCGGCGACCTCCCGCTGCTCCGCGAGGTATGGCAGCTGCACCTCGGAGCGATCGATTCGCTGACCGCCCAGGGGGCATCCGTCACCGATGCCGAGATCGAGCGTCTCCGCAACATCGCCGTCGGTTCTGACATCGCCACCCTCATCTACACCTCGGGGTCGACCGGCCGCCCCAAGGGCTGCGTCCTCACACACAGCAACTTCGTCGAGCTGTGCCGCAATTCCGCGACGGCACTCGACGCAGTGGTTCAGACACCGGGTTCCTCCACGCTGCTCTTCATCACGACAGCGCACGTGTTCGCGCGCTTCATCTCGATCCTCAACATCCACGCCGGCGTGCGCACCGGACACCAGCCCGACACTCGACAGCTGCTGCCGGCGCTCGGGTCGTTCAAGCCGACCTACCTCCTCGCCGTGCCGCGCGTCTTCGAGAAGGTCTACAACTCCGCCGAGCAGAAGGCCGAGGCCGGTGGGAAGGGGAAGATCTTCCGCGCCGCCGCGGACGTCGCCATCCAGCACTCGAAGCTCGTCGAGGAGGGCAAGAGCATCCCGATCGGGACGAAGCTCAAGTTCGCACTCTTCAACAAGCTCGTCTACAGCAAGCTGCGTGAAGCCATGGGCGGCAGAGTCGTCTACGCGGTGTCGGGCTCCGCTCCCCTCGGTTCACGTCTGGGCCACTTCTTCCACAGCCTCGGCGTCGTGATCCTCGAGGGATACGGTCTCACCGAGACGACTGCTCCGGCGACCGTGAACCTGGCCGACAAGTCGAAGATCGGCACCGTCGGCCCCGCGCTCCCCGGTGTGGGTGTGCGACTCGCGGACGACGGTGAGATCCAGGTCCGCGGCATCAACGTCTTCAAGGAGTACTGGAACAACCCCGAGGCGACCGCAGAGGCGTTCAGCGACGGCGGCTGGTTCCACACGGGCGACATCGGCAGCTTCGACTCCGAGGGCTTCCTGACCATCACCGGTCGCAAGAAGGAGATCATCGTCACGGCCGGCGGAAAGAACGTCGCGCCGGCCGCGCTGGAAGACCCGATCCGCGCGAATCCGATCATTGGACAGGTCGTCGTCGTCGGCGACCAGCGTCCGTTCATCTCCGCGCTCGTCACGCTGGATCCCGAGATGCTTCCGACCTGGCTCGGCAACGCCGGCCTCCCGAAGGAGATGCCGCTCGCCGAGGCCGCCACGAACGATGCCGTCCGTGCCGAGATCCAGAAGGCGGTCGATGCCGCCAACGCCCGCGTGTCGCGCGCGGAGTCCATCCGCAAGTTCACCGTTCTCGACAGCGAGTGGACCGAGGCCTCCGGTCACCTCACTCCGAAGCTGTCGATCAAGCGCAACGTGATCATGAGCGACTTCGCCGACGAGATCGCTGCCATCTACGACGAACCCGTCTCGACGACCAACGTCGCGATCGGCGGCTGAGGCTCGCGAGACAGCAGAAAGGCCCCGCTCCGGCGGGGCCTTTCTCAGTGTCCGGGGATCAGAACCAGGCGCTCTCTCTGACCTCGCGCATCGCACGCTTGCGGGTCTCGGCATCCAGCCTCGTGAGGTAGAGCTTCCCATCGAGGTGATCGGTCTCGTGCTGGAGCGCCTGCGCCAGCAGACCGCTTCCTTCGAGCACCACCGGCTCGCCGTCGAGGTCGATGCCCTCGACGCGGGCCCACGGGTGTCGCAGGGCGTCGTGCCACAGGCCGGGAACCGACAGGCAGCCCTCCCCCGTGGGCACCGGCTCACCCCGGACCTCGGTCAGGACGGGATTGAGCACGTAGCCGATGTCACCGTCGATGTTGTAGCTGAAGGCGCGGAGCGCGACGCCGATCTGCGGAGCCGCGACACCGGCACGGCCAGGCAGCTCGACGGTGTCGATCAGATCGGCGACGAGCGCGCGCACCCCCTCGTCGATACGGTCGATCGGTGCGCAGACGGTGCGAAGCACGGGGTCTCCGAAGACCCGGATCTCACGGACCGCCATCAGGCGCCCTTCGCCCGCAGACCTTCGACGAGCAGCGCAGCCAGCTCCCGTGCCGCCACCCGTGTCTCAGGCTGGAGATTGGCGAAGACGATGGTCCCGCCCCCGGCGATCTGCGAGTCATACGGCATCCGCACCACATGCTTCGCCCTCGTGCCGAAATGCGCTTCGAGCTCGTTGAGGCGCACCAGCGGGGCGCCGGGCGTCGACTGGTTCAGCACCACGACCGCCTCGCGGGCCTGCTCCGCGTATCCGTTGCTCTCGAGCCACGTCAGGGTCTCCGACGCCAGCCGCGCCTCATCGACGCTCAGCCCCGACACGATCACGATCTGATCGGCCAGATCGAGCGTGGCCGACATGACCGAGTGCACGATGCCTGTTCCGGTGTCCGTGAGCACGAGCGAGTAGTAGTGTGCGGCGACGCCTGCCACGTCGCGATAGTCGCTGTCGCTGAACGCCTCGGCGATCCGAGGATCCGAGTCGGACGCGAGCACGTCGAGGCGGGTGGCGTCTCGCGCGACGATCGCAGAGATGTCGTGATACCCCCTGACCTCGTCATGGATGCGAACGAGGTCGCGCACCGACTTGTTGTGGTGCGGCCGCACCACGCGCTCGGCGAGGGTGCCGCGGTCGGGGTTGGCGTCGACCGCGATGACGCGATCGTCCCTGGCGTCGGCGAGAGCCATGCCCAGCAGAGCGGTGATCGTCGTCTTGCCGACTCCGCCCTTCCGCGACAGCACGGGGACGAACCGGGCTCCCCCGACGATCGGAGCGGCGATCCGCGCGCTCAGAGCCTTCCGCTCGCGGGCGCGGCGTCCGTCACCGATGTTGATCCGACGCCCCGAGATGGCGTAGAGGAAGTGACTCCACGCCCCTTCGGGTTCGGGCTTGGTGAGACGGTGCGGATCGAGCAGTCGGTCGGCGGTGAGGAGGTCGGCGCTCTCGCGAGAGGAGTCGCCGAGGTCGTCCAGACGCTTCGACGAGAGCTGCACATCGGCACGGGTCGATCGAGTCGCGGGTGCCGCGGCGTTCCTGGGCTTCTGTGCGTCCATTGCCGAAGTCTCCTTCTTGGCGAGAGATGATGCCGCCGACGCTCTCCTCGAGGTCGGCGCGGCGTCGAAGTCCGCCTTCGCCTTCGCGATGAACGCCGCGGCGGCAGCGGCCTCCTCCGCGGCGACGGCGTCAGCAGGCGCTGCAGCCGGCTTGGCGGACGGAACGGCGCCGGCATCCGTGGCTGATGCAGTCACCGGAGTGCTTTCACGCGTGCGCCGGGGCTCGGGCTGAGCGTCCTGTTCGGTCTCCGACTGCGATTCGGTCGCGGGAGCGACCGCGGGCTCGGGCTCGGGCTCGGGCTCGGGCTCGGGCTCGATTTCACGCTCGACCTCAGACTCAGACTCGACCTCAGATTCAGGCTCGGACTCGACCTCAGGCTCGGGCTCGGGCTCGGGCTCGACCTCAGGCTCAGGCTCGACCTCAGGCTCAGGCTCGACCTCAGGCTCAGGCTCGACCTCAGGCTCAGGCTCGACCTCAGACTCAGGCTCGACCGCAGGCTCAGGCTCCGCCTGGGGCTCTGCTTCCGCCTCGACTTCGGGGCGCTGGATCTCTTCCTTCGCGGGCTCCGGCGGCAGCTCGATGATCATCGGCGCCGCACCGAGCGGTGCCGGTGCGATCTCCGCCGCAGCCTTCGCAGCGGCGACGGGCTCGTCGACGATCAGATCCGCGACGACCTCGCCCTCGATGACGCCATCGTCTTCCAGGTCGTCGTCATCGTCCGTCGGCAACACCACGCTCACCTGTGCGGTGTTGCCTAGTATCCCGATCGCCGAGGTGTCCAACGACGTCGCGTCGTCGAGAACCCCTCTGGACTCATCGTCCGGGTTGTCTGCCACGTTCTTCGGGGTCACTGTGTCACTCCAAGCTTGTGCGGGCCTCGGGTGCGTTTCGTCGAACGCGGCCTCGCCCGCACAAGATTAGTGCGCCGGGCGGATCACGACCAAAAGATCGCCGGCCTCGACCTGTTGCGTCGCACCGATCGCGAGCCGCTCGACCACACCGTCGACGGGGGCCGTGATGGCGGCCTCCATCTTCATCGCCTCGATGGATGCGACCGGTTCGCCGGCGCGCACCGAGTCACCGACTTCCGATTTGAGCGTCACGACGCCCGAGAACGGTGCGGCCACCTGACCGGGCACCGAGGTGTCGGCCTTCTCGATCTCGTGCACGTCCACTGCCACCGATCTGTCGCGCACGAACACCGGTCGCAGCTGACCGTTGAGCGTCGTCATGACGGTGCGCATGCCCTTGTCGTCCGCATCGCCGATGGCTTCGAGCCCCACGTACAGCTGGACGCCGCGATCGATCTCGACGACGTGCTCCTGTCCTTGGACGAGACCGTAGAGGTAGTCGGCCGTGTCGAGCACCGAGAGATCGCCGAACACGTCGCGTCGCTCGGTGAACTCGCGCATCGGCGCGGGGAACAGCAGCGTGTTCAGTCGCGCCCGACGGGTCGCACCGTCACCTGCGAGGGCCGCCTCATCGTCGGCCGAGATCTCCGTCATGCCTGTGCGCACGGACCGTCCCGCCAGAACCTTCGTGCGGAAGGGCTCGGGCCATCCGCCCGGGAGGTCGCCGAGTTCACCCGCCATGAACCCGACGACGGAGTCGGGCACGTCGTACTTCTCGGGGTTCGCCTCGAAATCGGCGGGGTCCGCCTTCACCGCTGCCAGGTGCAGCGCGAGATCGCCGACCACCTTCGACGATGGGGTCACCTTGGGAACCCGGCCGAGGATCCGATCGGCGGCGGCGTACATGTCCTCGATCAGCTCGAAGTCCTCTGCGAGGCCGAGCGCCTTCGCCTGCTGACGCAGGTTCGACAGCTGACCGCCCGGGATCTCGTGGTGGTAGACCCGGCCTGTGGGGCCCGGAAGTCCGGATTCGAACGGCGCGTACATCCGACGGACCGACTCCCAGTACGGCTCGAGGTTCGAGACGCTGTCGAGCGAGATCCCGCTGTCCCGATCCGTGTGCGCGAGCGCGGCGACGAGAGATGAGAGGGAGGGCTGGCTGGTCGTGCCGGACAGCGGAGCGGATGCCGCGTCGACCGCATCCACTCCCGCCGCGCTGGCGGCGAGCAGGGTGGCGAGCTGTCCGCCGGGGGTGTCGTGCGTGTGCAGATGCACGGGCAGATCGAAGCGCTCGCGCAGCGCGGTGACGAGTTTCGCCGCCGCCGCAGGACGCAGAAGGCCCGCCATGTCCTTGATCGCCAGGATGTGCGCGCCGGCCCCGACGATCTGCTCGGCGAGGTTCAGGTAGTAGTCGAGGGTGTACAGGTCCTCGGCCGGGTTCAGCAGGTCGCTGGTGTAGCAGAGCGCCACCTCGGCTATGGCCGTACCCGTGTTCCGCACCGCCTCGATCGCTGGGCGCATCTGCTCGATGTCGTTGAGGGCATCGAAGATCCGGAAGATGTCGACCCCGCTCGCCGCCGCCTCCTTCACGAACGCTTCGGTGACCGCCGTCGGGTAGGGCGTGTAGCCCACGGTGTTGCGTCCCCGGAGAAGCATCTGGATCGCGACGTTCGGAAGGGCGGCCCGCAGCTTGTCGAGACGCTCCCAGGGGTCTTCGCCCAGGAAGCGCAGAGCGACGTCGTAGGTGGCACCTCCCCAGGCCTCGACCGAGAACAGCTCCGGCGTCAGCCTGGCGATGTGCGGTGCGACCGCGACGAGATCCCTCGTGCGCACCCGGGTGGCCAGGAGCGACTGGTGCGCATCACGGAAGGTCGTGTCCGTGATGGCGAGGGCACTCTGCGCGCGGAGGCTCTTCGCGAAGCCCTCCGGTCCCAACTCGAGCAGGCGCTGCCGTGAACCGGATGCCGGGGTGGCGGACAGGTCCACGGCCGGAAGCTTGGCCCGCGGATCCAACGAGCCGGGGTGGATGCCGTGGGGCTTGTTGACCGTCACGTCCACCAGCCAGTTCAGGATCCGAGTACCGCGATCCTTCGACTCGCGTCCGCGCAGCAGGTCGGGACGCTCGTCGATGAAGGACGTGCTCACGTCGCCGGCGATGAACGCGTCATCCTCGAGCAGCGCCTGCAGGAACGGGATGTTCGTCGAGACGCCGCGGATGCGGAACTCCGCCAGCGCGCGCCGCGCGCGCGCCACCGCAGCAGGGTAGTCGCGACCACGGCAGGTCAGCTTCGCGAGCATCGAGTCGAAGTGCGGGCTGATCTGCGCGCCCTGATGGACGGTGCCGCCGTCGAGCCGGATCCCTGCGCCACCCGGTGAGCGGTATGTGGTGATCTTGCCGGTGTCCGGACGGAACCCCTGAGTGGGATCCTCCGTCGTGATGCGGCACTGCAGCGCAGCTCCCCGCACATGGAGATCCTTCTGCTCGAGACCGAGCTCCACAAGCGTCTGTCCCGCCGCGATGCGCATCTGACTCTGCACGAGATCGACGTCGGTCACTTCCTCGGTGACCGTGTGCTCGACCTGGATGCGCGGATTCATCTCGATGAAGACGACCTCGCCGGTGCGCTCCCCCGCGGTCTCGAGCAGGAACTCGACCGTTCCCGCGTTCTCGTATCCGATGGAACGGGCGAACGCGACGGCGTAGCCGTGCAGCGCGGTGCGGATGCCGTCGTCGAGGTTCGGTGCCGGGGCGATCTCCACCACCTTCTGGTGACGGCGCTGCACGGAGCAGTCCCGCTCGAAGAGGTGCACGGTCTCGCCCGTCTTGTCGGCGAGGATCTGCACTTCGATGTGCCGAGGACGAAGGACAGCCTGCTCGAGGAACATCCTCGGATCGCCGAACGCGCTGGCGGCCTCGCGCATGGCCTCTGCGAGTGCCGGAGCGAGCTCACCTGCGGACTCGACGCGTCGCATGCCGCGTCCGCCACCGCCGGCGACGGCCTTCGCGAACAGCGGGAAGCCGATCTCGGCGGCCTGGGCGACGAGTGCATCGATGTCATCGGACGCCTCCGTCGAACGGAGCACCGGAACGCCGGCCTCGATGGCATGACGCTTGGCCTCGACCTTGTTGCCCGCCATCTCGAGGACCTTCGCAGGGGGCCCGATGAAGACGATGCCGTTGGCGGCGGCCTTCTCGGCCAGCTCAGGGTTCTCCGAGAGGAAGCCGTATCCGGGGTAGATCGCATCTGCCCCGGCATCCTTCGCGACGCGGATGATCTCATCGACGTCGAGGTAGGCGCGCACCGGATGACCGCGTTCGCCGATCTCGTAGGCCTCGTCGGCCTTGAGCCGATGGACCGAACCACGGTCCTCGTGCGGGAACACCGCCACAGTCCTGGCCCCGACTTCGAAAGCCGCACGGAAGGCACGGATCGCGATCTCGCCGCGGTTCGCCACAAGGATCTTCTGGAACATGCACACCTCTGGAAGCTCGATACGCATCGGGATACGGCGCGCATGGGGCGGGGCTGAGTGTGCACCCAGCCTAGGGGAAGGTAACGTGGTGTTCGTGCACGTACTCAGCGTCAGCTCTCTCAAGGGAGGCGTCGGCAAGACGACCGTGACACTCGGCCTGGCCTCAGCAGCCTTCGCCCGTGGTGTCCGAACGCTCGTCGTCGACCTCGACCCACAGTCCGATGTGTCCACCGGGATGGACATCCAGGTGGCAGGTCGGCTCAACATCGCCGATGTCCTGGCGAACCCGAAGGAGAAGGTCGTCCGTCAGGCGATCACCTCGAGCGGCTGGGCGAAGGTGCACCCCGGGACCATCGACGTGCTGATCGGCAGTCCGTCCGCGATCAACTTCGACGGCCCGCACCCGAGCGTGCGCGACGTCTGGAAGCTCGAAGAGGCGCTCGCTGCCGTCGAGGCCGATTACGACCTCGTCCTCATCGACTGCGCCCCGTCGCTGAACGCCCTCACCCGCACCGCGTGGGCAGCGAGCGATCGGGTGATGGTCGTCACAGAGCCCGGGCTCTTCTCCGTGGCTGCGGCCGACCGCGCGCTGCGCGCGATCGAAGAGATCCGTCGCGGCCTCTCCCCCCGACTGCAGCCTCTCGGGATCGTCGTGAACCGGGTGCGCCCCCAGTCGATCGAGCACCAGTTCCGCATCAAGGAGCTGCGCGACATGTTCGGTCCGCTCGTGCTCTCCCCCCAGCTTCCCGAGCGCACCTCGCTGCAGCAGGCTCAGGGAGCAGCCAAGCCGCTCCACATCTGGCCGGGCGACTCGGCCCAGGAGCTCGCTTCCGACTTCGATCAGCTGCTCGACCGGATCATCCGCACCGGCCGGATCCAGGTCGCCGACTCGGGCGTGCAGGCCTGACTCACCCCGGACAGCAGAACGGCCATCCTCTCGCGAGGGTGGCCGTTTCTTCGTGTCGCGCGACTCTGCTCGCGGGACTTCGGTGGCGAATGCTCAGGCGGAACGCTTCGAGCGCCGTGCCGACAGCTCGTCGACCGGGTCGGGCACTGTCGCATCGAACTCGACGAGCGTCGACTCGACCTCGCGGAGGACCTTGCCCACAGCGATGCCGAACACTCCCTGACCGCGACTGACCAGGTCGATGACCTCGTCGTTCGAGGTGCACAGGTAGACGGAGGCTCCGTCGCTCATCAGCGTCGTTCCTGCGAGATCGCGGATGCCGGCGCGGCGGAGTTCATCGACCGCCGTGCGGATCTGCTGCAGCGAGATGCCGGTGTCGAGAAGGCTCTTCACGAGCTTGAGCACGAGGATGTCGCGGAAGCCGTAGAGACGCTGCGACCCGGAACCGCTGGCGCCGCGCACCGTGGGCTCCACCAGCTCGGTGCGAGCCCAGTAGTCCAGCTGCCGGTAGGTGATACCGGCCGCCCGCGCCGCTACCGCACCGCGGTAGCCGACCTCGTCGTCCATCGCCGGCAGACCGTCGGTGAAGAGGAGTTCCGGCACGAACCGCGGGTCGCCTGCACGCTCATCCGCATTCATTTGAAATCCTCCCTGGAGCTGTTACCTCCACGCTAGAGCAGGCCTCCGGCACCGGCAATGACATCCGTGGGACACCGAAGGTGTGTCGCAATCAGTTCGTTACGAAAGCAACCTGGTGAGCGCGTCCTTGACGAAGAGCGAGCGCACCTCGTCGATCTTCGAGGCGAGGCTCGGTGCCATCTCACTCGCCTTCGCCCTCGACGCGGCGTCCGTACGACGCAGCAGAGACGACATCGCAGACTCGATCAGTGCGACCTCTCGCTCGGCGCCCTGCCTCAGCGAGCGCAGGTGGCGGGGCTCGATGCCGTGGCGATCGAGGGCGACCAGGCCGCGAAGCAGCGTGACGGTCGACTCGGGGTAGCTCTCCTGCGCGACGATCACGCCGGTGCTGATCGCGTCGTTGAGAAGCTGGGGGCCCGCGCCTGCTGCCGACAGCAGCTCTCCTCGGCGGTAGCGCCGGGGAGTGGGCGCGATCGAGGGCGGCGGAGCCAGGGTCGCGGATTCACCGTTCGCCTCTGCCTCGTCGAGCTGCTCGCGGATGATGCTGAGCGGCAGGTAGTGGTCGCGCTGCAGCGTGAGACCGAGACGCAGTCGCTCGATGTCGGCCTGCGAGAACTTGCGGTAGCCGGACTCCGTGCGCGACGGGCTGACGATCCCCTGCACCTCGAGGAAACGGAGCTTGCTGGAGGTGAGCTCGGGAAACTCGGGCGTGAGCCGGGCCAGCACCTGCCCGATGCTCAGAAGGCCCGCGGACGCTGAGCGTTCGCGGGCGGGGGAAGCCGCCATCAGTCGATCGCCGCGACGCGATCGACGGGAGAGGCGAAGAAGTTCAACCGGAACTTGCCGACGCGAAGCTCGGTGCCGTCGACCAGCGGACTGCGGTCGACGCGCTCACCGTTCACATACGTGCCGTTGAGCGAACGCTGGTCGATGATCTCGAACGTCGATCCGTTGCGAGTCACTTCCGCATGGCGGCGCGAGACGGTCACGTCGTCGAAGAAGATGTCGGCTTCGGGGTGGCGGCCCACGGTCGTCACATCGGTGTCGAGAAGGTAGCGGGCCCCCGCAAGAGCTCCGGAGCGCACGAGAAGCAGTGCGGAACCGGAGGGAAGGGCCGCGATGGCGCCCTGCTCCACGTCGGTGAGCTCCACGCCGAAAGGCACGAAGGAGAGGTCCGAGTCATGCCCGAACGTCTGCGTCACGTCGTGCCTCTGCTCGCCGGGACGGTGGATCGCGGCGTCTCCGCCCGATCGATTCTGGCTGTCTGTCACTATGCCCTCCTAGTCCTCCAGACTAACTGATCGGACGGCGCTCGCGGGAGCTCGCGTCACTATCAGGCACCGCATACCGACACTTCATAGGCTGAGCACGTGAAAACCACAGCCCGTCGCCTCCCCGCAGCTCCGATCGCCCTTGCGGCCGCCCTCCTGACCGCATTCCTCGTGCTGTTCGCACCTCTCTCCGCCTCAGCCCACGACAGCCTGCTCGCCTCCTCCCCTGAGGCCGACAGCACGGTCGACACGCTTCCCACCGCATTGACACTCACCTTCAGCGCGAAGCTCATCGATGAGACCGGCGCGACCGAGGTCGTCGTGACGGATCCGTCCGGCAACTCGGTCACCGACGGAGCCGCCACGGTCGAGGGGGCGATCGTCACTCAGCCGCTCGCCGCCGAGGCCCCAGCCGGCGTCTATCACGTGATCTGGAAGGTCGTGTCGAGCGACGGCCATCCGACCTCGGGAGAGTTCGACTTCACGGTCACGAACAGCACGGAGGCCGCGCCCACCTCGGAGCCCGGCTCCGAGCCCACTGCCAGTGCCACCGCAGCACCCGAGCCGGCTGCGACCGCGGGCCCCGGGACGGACGCCACCCCGGCCCCCGAGAGCGACGACTCAGCGGCGCCGATGACGATGATCTGGGTGCTCTCGATCGTCGGCGTCCTCGTGCTCGTCGGCATCGTCGTCTGGCTCGTCGTCCGCGGTCGTCGCGACCCGGCATCCGCCGATTCCGACCTCTCCTCGGAGCGATAGGCTTAAGGCATGCCACATTACGATGTCGTCATCCTCGGTGCAGGTCCTGGCGGATACGTCGCTGCGGTTCGCAGCGCGCAGCTCGGTCTGTCCACCGCCATCATCGAAGAGAAGTACTGGGGCGGTGTGTGCCTCAACGTGGGCTGCATCCCCTCCAAGGCTCTTCTGAAGAACGCGGAGCTCGCGCACACGCTCAACCACAAGGCCGACTTCTTCGGCATCTCGGGTGAGTTCACGATCGACTACGGCAAGGCGTTCGACCGCAGCCGCGTCGTCGCCGACGGTCGCGTCAAGGGCATCCACTTCCTGATGAAGAAGAACAAGGTGACCGAGTACGACGGTCGCGGCACCTTCACTGGCCCGAAGGCGATCTCGGTCGCGAAGTCCGACGGCTCGACCGAAGAGGTCACCTTCGACAACGCGATCATCGCCACGGGCTCGAAGGTCCGACTTCTTCCGGGCGTCCAGCTCAGCGACAACGTCGTGACGTACGAAGAGCAGATCCTCTCGCGTGAGCTGCCGAAGTCCATCGTCATCGTGGGCGCCGGCGCCATCGGCATGGAGTTCGCGTACGTGATGACGAACTACGGCGTCAAGGTCACCATCATCGAGTTCCTCGACCGTGCCCTCCCCAACGAGGATGCCGACGTGTCGAAGGAGATCGCCAAGCAGTACAAGAACTACGGCGTCGACATCCTGACCTCCACCAAGGTCGAGTCCGTCGTGGACAACGGCTCGTCCGTCACCGTCTCCTACACCGGCAAGGACGGTCAGCAGAGTTCGATCGAGGCCGACAAGGTGCTCATGTCGGTCGGCTTCGCCCCCAACATCGAGGGCTTCGGTCTCGAGGCCACCGGCGTGAAGCTCACCGAGCGCGGCGCGATCGACATCGACGACCACATGCGCACGAACGTCGAGGGCATCTACGCGATCGGCGACGTCACCGCCAAGCTGCAGCTCGCCCATGTGGCCGAGGCGCAGGGGGTCGTGGCCGCAGAGACCATCGGCGGCGCGGAGACCCAGACGCTGGGCGACTACCGCATGATGCCGCGCGCGACGTTCTGCTCGCCGCAGGTCGCCTCGTTCGGTCTCACCGAGCAGCAGGCGAAGGACGAGGGACGCGAGATCAAGGTCGCGACGTTCCCGTTCATGGCCAACGGCAAGGCGCACGGACTCGGCGAGCCCGTCGGATTCGTCAAGCTGATCGCCGACGCCGAGCACCTCGAGCTCATCGGCGCCCACATGATCGGCCCCGACGTGTCGGAGCTCCTGCCCGAGCTGACGCTGGCCCAGAAGTGGGACCTCACGGCCCTCGAGCTGGCTCGCAACGTGCACACGCACCCGACGCTCTCGGAGGCGCTGCAGGAGGGCTTCCACGGCCTCGCAGGTCACATGATCAACTTCTGATCACCGCGATCGACTCTAAGGCCCGGCACGCTCACGCGTGGCCGGGCCTTCGTGCGTCATGAGACCGCGTCGGCTCGCCTGCGCAGCTCCAGCCGGGAGGGGAGTCCGAAGTGCACGGTCCACCCGGACGGCACGAGCGCGGCGAGTTCTCCCCTCGTGTACGAGCGACGGATGCTGATGAGGCCGTCCTCTCGGATGAACGAGCCCCGGAACAGCGTGCCCGCGAGGACCCACGTCGCGACGTCGTACAACACGTAGGCCAGTCGAGTGCGGGCGATGTCGCGGTGCACCACGACACCGCCGCTGCCGACGAGCGCCTCGGAGTCGCGCAGCAGGCCGTAGAGCTGCGCCCCGGTGAGGTGGTGCAGCACGTGATTCGAGAAGACCACGTCGAACTGCTCGCCCTCCTCCACGAGGTCTGACGAGAAGGCGCAGCGATATGCGATGCCGGCCCCTCCATCGTGCTCCGCCGCCCAGCGGATCGCCCGCTCGTCGGCGTCCAGCGCCGTGATCTCCACCTCGAGACCCGCTCGCCGCGCTCGCGCCGCGATCATCCGGCATACGTCTCCGCCACCCGCGCCGATGTCGAGGATGCGGATCGGGCCGCGGCGGGCGCGCGGCAGGATGTCCTGGCGATAGAGCAGTCGAGGTCGGGAGACGAGCGCGTTCACGAGACGGAAGCGCCGGTAGGTGCGCTCCAGCATCCCGATGTCCGCGTGCGGGTCGTCCATGAGCTCGCGCGCCTCGGTGGCGCGTGTCGAGAGGTCGTGTCTCACGAGATGCCGGTGGTGACCGTCATCAGTGCGCTCTCGGCGGTCAGCCCAGGGCCGAAGGCCATCGCGGCGACGCGCGACCCGTCCCTCGCGCCGTCGTCGAGGATCCGCTTGATGACGAAGAGCACAGTGGCGCTCGACATGTTGCCGTTCTCGCGCAGCGTCTCCCGGGCCGGGAAGAGCTGATCGTCGCTGAGATTCAGTCGCTCCTGCACGCGGTCGAGGATGCTGCGTCCACCGGGGTGGATGGCCCAGTGCTCCACCCGCTCCCCCACGCGCCCCTCGTCGAACGCGGCTGCGAGCTCGCCCTCACGCGCGTACAGCGGACGGATCGCCCCGATGATGGTCTCCCCGATGATCTGCGGCACCTTCGTCGACAGGATCATCTCGAAGCCGTGGTCGCCGATGGTCCAGGCCATGTCCTTCTCGCCCTCCGCGGCTATCGCCGTGTGGAAGCCGTCGAGACGCACCGCAGGAACAGGAGTGGCGAGGTCGCGTGCGGTGACGATGCCGGCAGCCGCCCCGTCGGCGAAGAGCGAGTTGGCGACGATGAGATCCGGGTCCTCCGACGAGCGAAGGTGCACGGTGCACAGCTCGACGCTGACCACGAGCACCACGGCCGTGGGGTCGGCTGCGCAGAACTGGCTCGCCGCACGGAGCGCCGGCAGCGAGGCGTAGCAGCCCATGAATCCGAGGTGATAGCGCTGCACGCTGTCGGACAGCCCCAGCCCGCGCACGATCTCGTACTCGGGGCCCGGCGCGTGGAAGCCCGTGCAGGATGCGGTGATGACGTGCGTGACGTCTGCGGCGACGATGTCGGGGTCTGCATCCAAGGCGCTGCGCGCCACCTCCACGAAGAGACGCGACGCCTCGCGCGTATAGAGGTCGTTGCGGGCTGCGGTGCCCGGCGACTGCAGGCGGCCCGTCTCACGGTCGAAGAACATCTTGTCGTCCGTGCCGGCCGCGGGCGAGAGCTCTCGGATGACGGTGTGGCGGGTGTCGATGCCCGAGCCGTTGAACGACGCCCCGATGATCCGCTGGGCGAGGCGTCCGACATCGGGCTGCGAGGCGAAGATGTCGCGCACCTCGTGCTGCTCGATGACGGTGTCGGGAACGATCGTCCGCAATGAGCGGAGCACGGCAGCGCGGGTCATGTCTGTCACTCAAGCATGACCGCGCGCCAGCACGGAAGGGGCTTGCATCGGGCGTCAGAAACCCAGAGCACGCGCGAGCTTCGAGCCGGATGACGCGTCGCGACCCCCGGCATCGGAGACGACCCGCTCCACGGCGTCGAAGAGGGCTGCTCGCCCCGCCGCATCGGCAGGCGCGGCGGGGCCGAGCTCGAACTCCCACTCCCGCCATTCCCGCTGCACGTCGTGTCGGAGATCGGTCGCGCGAACGCGGTCATCGACGAACTCGGCGACGACTCCGGCCGTCCCGGTGAGCAGGTACGCCGTGCGGGTGTTCTCGATCCGCGCGAGGGGTGTGAGCGGCGCCGTCGCCCATCGCGAGATGGTCTCGGTCACGGCATCCGGGATGCTGTCGTCTTCGCCCAGGGGCCAGCCGATCTCGAGGCGACCGTCACCTTCTCGCGGTCCCTTGATGTGCCATCCGGCATCGGGGCCGCCGGTGCGGCGACGAAGGGCTACCCCTGCACGGGAGAGCCGAGCATCGACGGTGTCGAAGTAGCGAGCGTCGAGCTCGCGCACCTCTCCGGACGACACGGCATCCACTCCGGGGATCCCCACCCACACCGGAAGGGGCGTGGAGTCATCGACGTCGTACTTGCGCTCGACCTCGACGACCCTGGAGGGCTCGGAGCCAGACGGCGACTCGCTGGGGTGCTCAGTCATCCGACGGGCTGATGTCCTCGAGGGATTCGTCGTACCAGTAGTCGATCTCGGTGGGACCGTCGGTGTCGCCGGTGTTCTGCGCGTCACCGCGCCGGTTGTACACCACCTGGGTCTCGCTGTAGGGGACGATCAGCTTGTCGTCCGCGTCGCCGAGAGGAATGATCTGCCCGTCGAGCGGGCCGCCGTGAAGTCGTGCGAGTGCCATGTCCTCACCCTATCGCCGACGGCACCCTGCACGGCGCCTCACTCCATCAGGATGCCGAGGAGCGCGCCGATGATCATCCACGGTCCGAAGGCGATCCGCGTGGAGCCGTCCGCCCTGCGGAGCATCATCAGCGAGAGGGAGAACACGGCGCCGAGCACGAAGGCGGATGCTGCTCCCACGGCGAGCGCCTGCCAGCTGTGCCATCCGAGGACCAGACCGATGACGGCGGCGAGCTTGACATCGCCTCCGCCCATGCCGTCCCGGCTGAGCAGACGGAGCGTCGCGTAGAAGCCGCCGAGGATCAGCAACCCGGATACGGCCCTGATCAACGGGGCGCTCTGGCCGACCGTGATGGCGTCGACGACTCCGAGCACGATGAGCGCCGCGAGGGTGGGGAGCACGATCCGGTTCGGCAGCCGATGCGTGCGGATGTCGACGGCGACGAGTCGGCAGGCGATCGCGAACAGGGCCAGATGAACGGTCACGACGGCCACAGTACGGAGATCCATGCCCGCAGGTTAGGAGAACTCGGACGGCGGCGATGACCGCGTGTGGATAACGTCACGCCGCGATGTCGGAGGTTCGAACTATCGTCATCTACTCCAGTTGCTTTATTAGTACATATCTTCGAGGATGGATTCATGGGGATCGGGCTCGATGCGGTGACCGCGCTCTCTCCGGCTGGCGACTCCCGCGCCGGAGAGGTTCTTCGGCTGCGCCGGGAGATCAGCCGCATGCAGCGCAGACGCAGCGAGCACCCGCTTCTCCCTCTCGATCCGGCCTTCTCCTCGCTGCTCCCCGAAGAGGGGCTGCAGACGGGGGCGACATACACCGTCTCTCCCTCCCCCAGTCTCGTCCTCGCACTGCTCGCCGCGGCCTCGGGCAAGGGCCACTGGTGCGCGGTCGTGGGCATGCCCACACTGGGTGTCGAAGCCGCAGCGGCGTTCGGAATCGCGCTTCCTCGCCTGATCCTCGTCCCCGAACCAGGAGACCGCTGGCTCGCCGTGGCCTCTGCGCTCGCCGAGGTGGTTCCGCTGATCGCCGTGCAGCCCGGAGGGAGGGCCCGCGATGCGGATGTGTCCCGACTGAGCGCACGACTGCGAGACCGCGGGAGCACCCTGCTCGTCACCGAGTCCGCGGAGTCCGGCGCCTGGCCGCAGAGCGAGGGGTCCATCCGGCTGCACGACCAGCACTGGCTCGGCATCGGCGAGGGGTGGGGGCTCATCGAAGGCTCCACGGCGACGGTGTCGGCGCGGACGAGGCACAGTCCGCTGACGTCGAGCGTGCGCGTGCGTCTTCCCGGCTCCCACGGCGCAGTGGAAGAGCTGCCGGCGGAGCACGTCGCCACCGAGACCATGGCCGAGATCACAGGGCTGACCGGCCTGCGCGGCGGCGAGGCCGCTCCGCTCGAGTACCCGCGTCTGGCGGTGGCCGGATGACCGCCGCTCCACTTCGCGTCCTCGTCCTGTGGCTTCCCGATTGGCCGCTGAGAGCAGTTCTCGGCGGGCCACCGCCTCATCCGCCGACCGCTCTGGTGCATGCGAACACCGTCGTGGCGTGCACCGCATCGGCGAGGGAGCACGGCGTGCGCGCCGGCCAACGTCGCCGCGTCGCTCAGGGCCATATCTCTTCACTGCGCGTGATGCCCCACGACCCCGCCCGCGACGAGAGAGCGTTCCTCCCCGTGCTGCAACTCATCGAGAAGCACGCGCCCGGTGCGGCACTGCTGCGTCCAGGGCTGGCGGCGGTGCGGGCACGGGGCATCGCGCGCTATCACGACGGCGAGGCCGAGGCGGGGCGTGCCCTGATCGACATCCTCACCGACGCCGGGTTCCCCGAGGTGCGCGTGGGCATCGCCGACGGCCCCTTCACCGCCGAGCTCGCCGCGCGAGGGAGCGCACCGTGCACCGTCGTACCTGCAGGCCTCGCGAAGGACTTCCTCGCCCCACTCCCGGTGAACGTTCTGAGAGACGAGCAGCTCACCGGTCTGCTCGTCCGGCTCGGTGTGCGCACGCTCGGCGACTTCGCGGCCCTCGACGAGATCGAGGTGCGCGATCGCTTCGGCGAGCGCGGCGCGCGTCTGCACGCCCTCGCCGCCGGCGCCGATTCCCGCGCGGTGGTGGCACGACCTCCTGACCCCGAGCTCGTTCGCTCCATCGAGTTCGACTCGCCACTCGCCGGAGCCGATCAGGTGGCCTTCGCCGTGCGGCAGACGGCCGATGCGGTCATGCTCGCCCTCGGTGAGGCCTCGGTGGTGTGCACCGAGGTCCGCATCGACCTCACCGACGACGACGGCAAGGTGTTCTCGCGCCCCTGGCTGCATCCCACCTGCTTCGATGCCGCTGATCTCGTCGACCGGGTGCGCTGGCAGCTCGAAGCACTGGGAGCCGAATCCGCGAAGGAGCCGGTCGATGAGGCTCGTGCCTTCGGCGGAATCTCTCTGGTGCGGATCGTCCCCGTGGCGGTCGACGATGCCGCCCATCACCAGCCCGGCCTCTTCGGGTCCGGCACTGATGAACGCCTGCATCACGCCATCTCGCGCGTGCAGACGATGCTCGGCCACGAGGGCGTCGTCACCGCTGCCCTCTCCGGCGGGCGCTGGCTCGCCGATCGTCAGGTGCTCACTCCGTGGGGCGAACGCGCCGTCGCCCCCAGAGACCCAGCGCAGCCCTGGCCGGGGAGCCTTCCCGACCCTCTCCCCGCCGAGGTGTTCCGCCCTCCTCGCCCCATCGGAGTGCTCTCCCCTGACGGCGAGACAGTCCTCGTCGACGAACGGGGTGCGCTCTCGGCGGCGCCCGCTCGCATCGACGGCGACGACGTTCAGGCGTGGGCCGGTCCGTGGCCGATCCATGAACGCCGATGGGAGGACTCCGGCGGCAAGAGAGGGCACCGCCTGCAGATCGTCGACGATCATGATCGGGCCTGGCTCGTCTTCTGCACCGGAGGCCGGTGGTGGGCTGAGGGGAGGTACCGCTGATGGGCTGGCACAACCCTCCCCTGTCCTGGAACGAGCTGGAGCGCACTCTCAGCGGCGAGGAATCGCCCTACCCGACGGGAGGCATCCCGCCCGGCAGCCGACCCGACCCCGGCCCCGTCAGCACCAAGCGCACACGGAACCCACCGACGTCCGTCAGCAGGCCAGAGGACGCCGTCCCGTACGCCGAGCTGCATGCGCATTCGTCCTATTCCTTCCTCGACGGCGCCTCCTCACCGGAGGACCTGCTCGCCGAGGCCGAGCGTCTCGGACTCACTGCACTGGCGCTCACCGACCACGACGGCTTCTACGGTGCTGCCCGCTTCGCCGAGGTCGCAGAGCTGATGGATGTGAGCGTCCAGACCGTGTTCGGCGCAGAGCTCTCGCTCGGCCTCGACGCACCGCAGCGGGGCGCCCCCGATCCCGTCGGCGACCATCTGCTGGTGCTCGCCGACGGGCTGGAGGGCTACCACCGTCTCTCCGGCGCGATGACGGCCGCCCACCTGCGCGGTGGCGAGAAGGGGCGCCCCGTCTACGACCTCGAGGAGCTGGCAGCCGCCTCAGACGGGCACTGGACGATCCTCACCGGATGCCGGAAGGGCGGGGTCCGCCGTGGCCTAGAGGCGGGAGATGCTCAGACGCCGCTGCGCCGACTGGTGGATCTGTTCGGCCAGGATCACGTCGCCGTCGAGCTCTTTGACCACGGCGACCCGCTGGACACACGACGCAACGACGCTCTCGCCGATCTCGCCAGACGGATGCGACTGCCGGTGGTGGCGACGAACAACGTGCACTATGCAGCGCCCGAGCGTGCATCACTGGCCGAAGCGGTCGCCGCCGTGCGCGCCGTGCGCAGCATGGACGAGCTCGACGGGTGGCTTCCGACTCACGGAGGAGCGCATCTGCGCAGCGGCGCGGAGATGGCAGCGCGCTTCCGGCGCCACCCCGGTGCGATCTCCTACGGCCTCGAACTCGCCGCAGCGTCGGCCTTCTCCCTCCGCCGTGCACGACCTGCCCTCCCGAAGCAGGAGGTCCCTGACGGACACACGCCGATGAGCTGGCTGCGCCACCTGGTGTGGGATGCCGTGCCGACGAAGTATCCGCGCCTGGATGCCGACGGCCGTCGCAGGATCGGACGCGAGCTCGATGTGATCGAGGAGAAGGACTTCCCCGGCTACTTCCTCATCGTGCACGGCATCGTCGCCGAGGCGCGCCGTCGCGGCATCCTGTGCCAGGGGCGCGGCTCGGCCGCGGCGAGCGCCGTCTGCTATCTGCTCGGCATCACCGCCGTCGACCCGATCCTCTACCGTCTGCCCTTCGAGCGCTTCCTCGCGACGACCCGACAGGAAGAACCGGACATCGATGTCGATTTCGACTCCGATCGCCGTGAGGAGATCATCCAGTGGGTGTACCGCGAGTACGGACGCGAACGTGCGGCACAGGTGGCGAACGTCATCCAGTACCGTCCGAAGAACGCGGTGCGCGACATGGCGAGAGCTCTCGGCTACTCTCCGGGACAGCAGGATGCCTGGTCCAGGCAGGTCGATGGGTGGAGCGCCGGACTCGAGGTGGCCGACGAGCACGACATCCCGGCGAACGTGCTCGACTACGCGGGCGAACTGCTGAAGGCTCCCCGGCATCTCGGCATCCACTCCGGCGGCATGGTGCTCACCGCGCGTCCTGTCGGCGAGGTCGTTCCCGTCGAGCATGCACGCATGGAGAACCGCACGGTGATCCAGTGGGACAAAGACGACGCGGCCTGGATGGGGCTGGTGAAGTTCGATCTCCTCGGGCTCGGGATGCTGGCTGCGCTCCAGCACTGCTTCGACCTGATCCACGACGCCACGGGTGAGCGGTGGACGCTCGAGACCCTTCCGAAAGAAGAGCCGGCCGTCTACGACATGCTCTGCCGCGCCGACTCGATCGGGGTGTTCCAGGTCGAATCCCGTGCGCAGATCGGCCTTCTCCCCCGCCTGCAGCCTCGGGCCTTCTACGACCTCGCCATCCAGATCGCGCTGATCCGCCCCGGGCCCATCCAGGGCGGGGCCGTACATCCCTTCGTCCGCCGCAAGATGGCGAAGGATGCGCTCGACGAGGAGAATCTCGCCAGAGCCGCCCGTGGCGAAGAGCCCGTGGTGCTCGAGATCCCGTATCCGCACGATGACCTCAAGCCGATCCTCGAGCGGACACTGGGCATCCCGATCTTCCAGGAGCAGCTGATCCAGATGGCGACGGCCATCGGCGACTGCACCGCCGACGAGGCCGATCTGCTCAGACGCGCGATGGGGTCCAAGCGCGGGCTCGAGAAGATCGACAAGGTGCGAGACAAGCTCTACGCGGGGATGACCAGACGCGGACTCTCCGCCGAGCAGTCGGATCGCATCTACGCGCAGATCCAGGCCTTCGCGAACTTCGGATTCGCAGAGTCCCACTCGTTGTCCTTCGCGCTCCTGGTCTATGCGAGCTCCTGGCTCAAGCTGCACTATCCCGCGGCGTTCCTCGCGGGGCTCCTCCGGTCGCAGCCGATGGGCTTCTACTCCGCGTCGACACTCACCGCGGATGCACGACGACACGGGGTCGAGGTGCGTCGACCCGATCTGCACGCCTCGGGGGCCACCGAGACTCTCGAACCCCTCGAGGGCTCACCGCTGCGGATGCCGACGGGGCGGGACACCTGCAGCGACCCTCTGCAGCCCCGGGTACCGCGCTTCGATCGCTCCTCTCCGGACGAATCGGCGGCACACCGTCGAGATGGCGCCTATGCGGTGCGCATGGGTCTCAGCGGTGTGCGCGGCATCGGCACTCAACTGGCGGAGAAGATCGTCGCCGAGCGCGAGGCAGCCGGACCTTTCCGCGATCTGAACGATCTGGTGAGGCGCACGGATGCCACCGCTGCGCAGCTGGAGTCCCTGGCGACCGCCGGCGCGTTCGAGTGCCTCGGCCTCCAGCGCAGAGAGGCGATCTGGCTGTCCGGGGCAGCCGCTGAAGACCGATCCCGGTTCCTTCCCGGCACGACGATCGCCGTGCAACCGCCGCTGTTCAGCGATCAGTCCAGCTATGAGCGGCTCTCCGCAGATCTCTGGGCGACCGGCGTCTCGACCGACGACCATCCGATGGCGCATTTCCGCGGGCTCCTGCGCGAACGGGGCGTGCTCACCTCAGCAGATCTGCAGAGCCACGAGACGGGGCGACGCATCGAGGTCGCCGGTCTTGTGACCCACCGTCAACGTCCGGCGACCGCAGCCGGTGTCACCTTCCTCAACCTCGAGGATGAGACCGGTCTCGTCAACGTCATCTGCTCGACTGGGGTGTGGGGTCGTTACCACCGGGTGGCGCGCGATTCTCCTGCGCTGATCATCCGCGGCATCCTCGAGCGTTCAGCGGAGGGCGTCGTGAACGTCCTCGCCGACGCGTTCGAAGATCTCCGAACGGGGGTGACGCATCGTTCGAGGGACTTCCGGTGAGCGGCTCACCAGAAGCGTTCGGGCTCAGGCTCGGGGACGCGGTCTCCGCCGCCCCAGCGATCGGCTTCAGCCTTCGCGGCGTCGACCGCCGCATCCGCCCCGTTCAGAGCAGCCCTGGCGCTCGTCGCCCCTGATCCGTCCCTGTCGGCGTCGACGGTGAGAGTCGTCTGCGAGGAGTGGCCGCCGATGGTCACGGTGCAGTCGACGACACGGCCGAGCCACCGGAGGAACTCACCCCGCGGCTCTTCGACGCGGCGATACCGGATGCCCGTGTCGAGGTCTCTGACCGACAGGATCAGCGACTCTCCGGTCAGCTCGTCGATGCGCTCCGTCACCTCGACGCGGTGCCCGTGGGCGATGGCGAGGTGCGCGTTCAGCACGAGCTTTCTGTCCATGAACCCACTCTATGAGTGCACGTTCTCGCGGCAAGCCCCAGTCTTGGAAGAAACATTCGTAGATTTCTTTGTCCCCCAAATGGCGGACAGAGCTATTAAGCGATATTCTGCAAGGAGTAGCGGGGGCTACCGGCTGAACATCTGGGGATATCAGTCGAGAGAGCAGCGAAAATCTTCGCCGCCTCCCCTACCGTCCGGGAAGGACGGTGAGCCCTCTCGAGTGATCCAAATGGGGTTGGACGACTCGAGAGGGCAACCAGTCCTCGCACCACGCGCGATCCTCGTCTTCACGTACAGCCGAGCGAGAGAGCACGCCGCTACCAACGTGGCCCACGGGCGTCAACCCCGCTCCCCATCTGCGGCATCGCACCTATCGTCGCCTCACGCCGCCCGAATCACGGCGGCAGCGGAGGAGGATCAGTCGATGACCGCCGCACGCGCTGCGCAGGTGAGGATAGGCGTGTCGGGCTGGCGGTACGCGAGCTGGCGCGGTGACTTCTATCCCCGGGGTCTGCCTCAACGCCGGGAGCTCGAGCACATCGGACAGCACTTCCCCACCGTCGAGCTCAACGGATCGTTCTACTCGCTGCAACGCCCGGATAGCTACCGTCGCTGGCGCAGCGAGGTGCCGGACGACTTTAGCTTCGCCATCAAGGGATCCCGCTATGTGACGCACATGCTGCGGCTCCGCGACACGGAACAGGCACTCGCCAACTTCTTCGCCTCCGGCATCCTCGCCCTCGGAACCCAACTCGGACCGATCCTCTGGCAGCTGCCGGAGCGTGAGAAGTTCGACGCCGAGGTCCTGGAACGATTCCTCGATTCACTCCCCCGCACGACGGGCGATGCTCAGAAGCTGGCGATGACGCACGATTCGCGTCTCGACGGACGAGCCTGGACGGAGCTCGAGAGCGACCAGCCGATCCGTTACGCGATCGAGCCGAGGTCGCAGACATTCGACGATCCTGAGGCACTGCGCATCTTCAGTCACCACGGCGCTTCGCTCGTCATCGCCGACACCGCCGGCAGATGGCCACGTTTCGACGCACTGACGAGCGAGGTCGTCTATGTCCGGCTTCATGGCGCACAGATGCTCTATCACAGCGCCTACACCGCCGCCGAGCTCGACGAATGGGCCGACCTGCTCTGCGCCTGGTCGGACGGCACGGGCGCCGGCGACGGCCGACCGCGCGACGTGTACGTCTACTTCGACAACGACGCGCGCGGGCACGCACCGCACGATGCGGCAGCGCTTCAGGCGCTCGTCACCGCACGCACCGGATCCTGAGCAGCCACCGCCGCTCCACCGGCTCCCGGGTCATCGGGTGAGGCGAGCACGGAGCGAATCGACCAGCAACCCGACGCCGAGTTCGAAGGTCCGATCCGCGCGGGCTGTCCCGCGCTCGGCGCCCTCCATCACGCGCCCGAGCGTCCGCGTCCCCTCCCCGGGCTCCCAGACCTCGTCCGGCGATGCCAGATCGAGGCCGAAGCCGATCGCGAACGCGTCGATGATCGCGATCACCGTGAGCACCTCGTCCTCGGGGAAACCGCCGTCGACGAGAGCGGTCGCCAGGTCGTCGTAGGCGGCGATGACCGCCGGATGAGTGATCGTCTTGCCGATCAGCAGCGGTACGAGCTGCGGGTGATCGGCATACATCTGGCGCTGCTGTCTGAGCAGATCGACCAGGAAGTCGTCCCACTGCTTCTCCTCGGGCCTCACCCGGTAGTCCTCGACCAGACGGCCGCGCATCAGCTCGATGATGCCGTCCATGCCGTCGACATGGTTGTACAGCGAAGAGGGCCGGACACCGAGCCTGCGCGCGATCGCGTTCACCCCGAACGGCTCTCCGGCCCTCGACAGCGCGAGGCCTGCCGCGCCGATGATGTCGGGGGACAGCAGGGGGCTCGACGGCCTGGGCATCGCATCCTCGCTCTCTGTGACGGGCGACGAAGAAATCTCTTCCCTCCGGCATCCCTCCTGTGCATAATAGTGAACACCATTCGTTGACGAACACCATTCGTTTATGAGATCCGCGCCCCACCCGATGCGCGTCGTCATCACCTCGCGCACACCGCCGTGCCCTCTCAGTGGGAGAACCATGACCGCCATCGACCTCAGCACCCGGGTTCCGCTCCGGTTGCCCACCGCCACCGCCACGTTCGCGATCGGAATCGCCGGCTATCTGGGCGTGAACCTGTCGCCCTACATGATCACCGCCGCTCAGACGGGTCTCGGCATGGACGTGCTCGCGGCCAGCTGGCTCGTCACCGCGACTCTTCTGCTCACGGCTGTCACCGGGCTGGCCATCGCCCCCCTCTGCGCCGGCAGTCACCGGCGGGTCGTAGCCAGAACCGGACTCGCCATCGCCGCGGTCGGCTTCGCCACCGCCGCTGCGGTCCCCGCTCTCATCCTTCCGGGGCTGCTCGTCGGCGGTGCGGGAGCCGGTGGGGCCGTCGCCGCCTCGGGCGCCGCTCTCGCCGCGTTCCGCAACCCCGACAGGGTCGCCGGATTCAACGGTCTCGCGAATCGCGGCGTGATCACGATCGTGCTGGCCGTGATCCCCCTCATCGGGCTCGCCCCGATCGATGTCTTCGGGGCGCTGGCGCTCTTCAGCATCGTGGGCCTGCTCGTCTCGGCCTGGTTGCCCGCGGCGCCTGTGCTCGACCCACAGGCCGGCGCCGCGGTCGCCGAGGCGATGCCGATCGATGTGCCACCGACCGGCACGGTGCGGCTCTCCCCCGCGCGCTCGCGTACTGTCACCATCGCCGGTTTCGGCCTTCTCGTCGTGTTCGCCCTGTGGGCGGCGAGTGAGGACTCGCTCTGGGCCATGGCAGGCATCATGGGTGCTGAGCAGACCGGGCTGACCCCCGAAGGCCTGGGCCTCGCGCTCAGCGGCGCGACGGCGGGCGGCTTGATCGGATCTGTGCTGCTCATGGTCGTCGGATCTCGGCTCGGAAGAGCACTGCCGCTCGCGGTGCTGCTGGTGGCCGGAGGCGTCCTGAAGATCGTCGAGGGGTTCACCTCAGATCCGACCGCGTTCATCATCGTGTTCATCGCGTGGAACACCGTCTACGCGATCGCCTTCATGTACTTCGTCTCGACCTCAGCCGCCCTCGATGCCGACGGCCGCTGGTCGGGCCCCCTCCTGGCCGTCTACCTCGTCGGCTCGGCACTCACACCGGTGATCGGTGCGGCATTGGTCGGCGTGCTCGGCTTCGAGGGATTCGCCGTCGCACTGGGTATCGCCAGCTTCGTTCTCGCCGTGCCCGCAAGCGCGATCGCCCTGCTCTCGACACGCCTCGAGCGTGCCGCCGCCCACGAGGAGACGCTCCGATGACCCGCACCCTGTATCGCAACGCCCGGTTCTTCACGGCCGACGACACCGCCTGGGCCGACGCAGTCGTCGTCGACGGCGCGGAGTTCGTCTTCGTGGGGACCGAATCCGACGCCCTTTCCTCGGACTCGGTGGTCGATCTCGAGGGACGGGTCGTCCTTCCCGGCTTCATCGACGCGCACACGCACCTGCTCATGATGGGCGAGGCGCTCGGTCAGATCGGTCTCACCGATGCCGGGTCGCTCGACGAGATCCAGCGCAGAGTGACAGCGGCACGCGAGACCTCTGCCGGCGTCGTCCGCGGACGCGGATGGCTCTTCGATGCGATCCCCGGCGGCGCGCCGACGGCGGCGATGATCGACGCCGTCGTCGCTGACGTCCCCGTCTACCTCGATGCGAACGACTACCACTCGTGCTGGGTGAACTCCGCGGCGCTCGGCGAGCTCGGCATCACCCGCGACACCCCTGACCCGATCGGCGGTCGGATCGAGAGGGATGCCGACGGCGAGCCGACCGGGATGCTCTACGAGACGGCCGCGCAGCAGTTCGCGTGGGCGCACCGCGATGCCACCACCACCGACGAGCAGCGGGATGCGGCGGTGCAGCGCGTCGTCGAGGCGTACCTCGCGGCCGGTGTGACCGGCGCCGTCGACATGGCGTTCGACGCGCTCGCGCTCGAAGCGCTCGAGCGCGCGGAACGACGTGGCGCGCTGCCGTTGCGGATCGCCGCCCACTGGTTCGTCGCCAACACGGGTGACGATGCCCAGAACCTGGCTCAGGTCGCCGAGGCGGCCGAGCGTGCCGGCGCCGACTCCGGAACCGTTCGCGTGATCGGGATCAAGCTCGTGCTCGACGGCACGATCGACGCGTGCACGGCGGCGATGCGCGCACCGTATGCGGATGGCTCCCACGCCGCGCCGATCTGGCCCGCTGATCGGCTGCTCCCTGTGGTGGCGGCCGCGGATGCCGCCGGACTGCAGGTCGCGCTGCATGCCATCGGCGACGAGGCGAGCGCCCTCGCGCTGGATGCCATCGAGCACGCCATCACCGTCAATGGCGATCGCCCCCGTCGCCACCGGATCGAGCATCTCGAGTACGCAGCACCCGGCACGGCCGAGCGCATGGCACGGCTCGGCGTGACGGCCTCCATGCAGCCGGTCCACGCCGACCCCGCCATCTTCGCCAACTGGGCAGCACAGCTGGGCGACGACCGGGCGGATCGGGCCTTCGCGTGGCCCGAGTATGAGGATGCCGGTGCACTGCTCGCCTTCTCAACCGACGCCCCCACCGCACCGCACGCGGCGCTCGCGAACATGTACGTCGCCACAACGCGGGCGTCCGCTCTCGACCCGGATGTGCCGGCGGTGCATCCGCAGTTCGCTCTTCCCCTCGAACGCGCGGTCATGCATGCGACTCGTGACGCGGCGCTCTCGATCGGAGATGGCGACTGGCGGGGCCGGATCGCGGTGGGCCAGGTCGCAGACTTCGCCGTGCTCGACGTCGATCCGTTCTCGGAGGGCAGCGCGTCTCTGCTCACAGCGCGAGTCCTGCGCACCGTGATCGCCGGGAAGACCGCGCACGAAGCCTGAGGCGCGCTGTCCGCCGCATCCCTCACGGCTCACTTGAGCGATATACCGGTGAGTTCTTATAATTCTGGTGAACTCTGGCGGGCAGAGGGCGCCCGTCGACCAGGCGGTGGTGTCTTCCCGCCCGGGCGCGGAGCGCTCCCTCTGTCAGCCGATGGTGACAACGACTGATTGGAGTGTTGAGATGTCCGCGATGCCCGATCCGAGGTTCGAGCTCCGAAGGGTCACGGAAACCGAGTGGCTGATCGTCGACCACAGGTACGAGCCGCACGATGCGCGCCAGACTGTCGCCTGCATCTATCAGGTCGACGCCGTCGAGGTCGATGTGCTCTGGCTGCGCAACCTTCCCCTGGCGAGCTCGTACATGTCGGCGGAAGAGGTGCTCAGCGACCTGCAGCGGTTCCACAACCCGCCGAGCCGATCGACGTCGCCGGTCACGATCCCGCACCTTCCTCCGCTCGCGACGACGGTCAGTTGATGCGCTGCGCGGAGCGGTACGTCGAATCCCAAGGGCCGCGCCATAGGCTGGCCTGATGCTCATCGCTCTGATTCGTCCCATCGAGACCAGCACTGCAGACGTCATCGGCACGACGCTGGCCGAGGTGCTCGTCGAGCTCGAACAGCACCGCAAGCCGGGCTTCTATCTGACGTCGGCGCCCGTGCGGATGCTGAAGGGCGAAGCGAAGATGGAGGCGACGGGCACGTTCACCCGTATCGACGGCGTGCGCGAGATCGAGGCCGACGACATGGCGTCGCTCGAGGCGAAGGTGCCCGAGGGGTGGCGCATGCTGACGGTGCGCACGGCCTAGGTGCAGCGACCCGCCGACGACGAAGACCCCCACAGGACTCAGTGCCGGTGGGGGTCTTCTCTGTGTGGACGTCGTCGAGGTCAGCCGCCGGACGGGTTCTCGAGGGGCGCACCGTCTTCGTCGGTGGTCTCGTCCTCGATGATCTCGTCGGTGCTCTTCGACGACGACTCCTCGGGCGCACCGCCCGAGGCGGTGTCCGCCTCTTCGTCGCCACCGGGAGTTCCGTGCGTGTTCTGCAGATCGCTCATTGCATCTCCTCTGTCGGTTGAGGCGACGGTATGCGGTCGACCACGCACACGAGGAGGGGGTTGACGTGAGGAGGAATCGGACGGAAGGACGACGGATCGCACAGCGGAGGGACTCTCTCTCCGGATCACGAGTGATCATGTGAAGGAAGAGTCCCTCGACCGGAGCGACCCCGCCGGGGTCCCCAGACCGTGGTCGGGGCAGGCTCTCGAGCGAAGGATACGCCCGATAGGAGCCACGTCATATGGCGTGGTGGACGACGGCGTGCGGGCGTACGCTGTTCTGCACGAAACGCGATGGGCCTCGGCATCTCGATGCCGCCGCACATGAACGGAGATCCGACGACCGCCGTTCACACGATCGGACTGAGGCGCGTCCGCAACCACTAGATACAGCGCTGCATTGGGGTTACGTTGGCCGTGGCCACACAGACGCGGCCCCGAGCCGGTGGAGTTCCCCAGCGAAGCCGGCTAGGTGTCCCGATAGGTACCCCAGGGCCGGTCGGGGCACCGTACTGCCCGCCCCAATGCCTGTGGCCGCCTCCTCGCACGTGAAGTCTTGACGCCGCCGGATTCCGGTCCACGACGAGCGAGCCCCACAATCGGCAGCGCGAATGAGTGCAGACAAATCGACCGGGTCCGCCGTCGCCGGGAACTCGGCATCAGCATCGAGCGTCTCCTGTTCATGGCGGACGACGCCGATTCTTCCGGTCACCGCCAGTTCTACGGAATTGGCGGCAGGCCCGGAATCATCAGTTGACGGAGAGACCGCCTCCCCCGCATCGACATTCGTCACTTCTGGTCACCTGCCCATGCCCCGACTGACAGCCTCTTGCGAAGTCGCGACTCGTTCGGGCGTCATGGGCAACTCATACGGGACAACTTCCTCCAGCCGCGACGCGAGGTCCGTCAGCGCCTGCTTGACTGCCTTGTGCTCTGACGGAACTTCGTCGAAGTCGACAGTCTCCAGCCAGTCCATCAGCACGATCGCGTCCTCAGTCCAGAGTGCGATCTCCACGGTTGGGTATGTCCTCATGCGGGGAGGCTATCGCGCCAGCGCGGCGCGCGTTCTTCTCGCGCTCGTACTTGATCGCGCGACGCATGATCGGCACGAAGGCGAAGGCACACATCGCCCAGAAGCCGAGCCCCCGACGAACGGCATTGGCTCACCGATAACGATGCCCACCACGACGGCGATCCCGCCGAATACTGCGGACATGACGACATTCACGATCGAGCCGACCTTGCCATACGGACTCATGGGCCCGTGAGGGTCAGCGATGTTCATGTGCTCAGTATGCAGGAATCGCGATGAACGCCATGCTGTACCTCCGTGTCAGCACCGCCGCTCACTCCATGGACGGCTTCGGTCTCGATGTTCAACCGAGGGCCCGCCGGGCCTAAGCCAAGGCGCAGACCCGGCAGGCCGTCGCCGGCCTCCGTGCTGAGGGCGTGTCTGGCACACTCGACGCCGCCCAGCGTGACGGCCTTATGCCTGCTGCCCTCGGACTGTCCCGGACATGCAGAAGGCCCGGAGACTCTTGCGAGTTTCCGGGCCTTTCTCGGTCGGGCTGACAGGATTTGAACCTGCGACCCCTTGACTAGCAGAGGGGCATAGGCAGCGATGGACAATGACAGATAGCCGCCCGCAGTTACAGCGCCTGATCAGGTAATTTGGACACATTCGCTGCAGACCCTGACGGACATCAAAAGACAGTCACATACTTTGTCATGTTGGACGGATGTTGGCCGCTCGCGCTTCGGCATCAAGTCGAGCGTCTCTAAGCGCGAGGTTCTCGAGGATGCGCGCAGCGACATCACCCGATCGATGCCACGCTTCGTCCGACGGTTCTCGCCGCGACAGCGGCGCCCCCGCGCGCTCGTCTGGCTCGAACACCATTCTCATGCGCGCAATGCTACTTCTCGTCGATCCCGCCAGGAATGGCGGCCACCTCCGAGGCGGGCAACGATAGTGACATAGCCCAGTGGCAAACAAGCATGGGTGACGAGATCGCGGAAGCCGTTATACGGAGGTTGGAGCCGCTTCTGTCTCGTACGGCGCCTCCCCGATCGGACGCTATCGAGCCGTAGGTGCTCCGCACTAAGGAGGCTGCAGCGTACTGCGGAATCTCCGCCCAAACTCTGCGGAATCTTCTCTCAGCAGGTGATGGTCCAAGGTGTTTCAAGCAAGGCCGTCCCAATGCGTTCCGCCGCCCAGACCTTGAATCATGGGTCGATAGTCGACTACGGTCGTCGAGTGACGGCTGGGCACGGCGCACGGGTCATCGACATCGGAACGGCGACGTAACTCATCGTCTCCGCAGGAGGAAGGACACCTGGCCATGCCCCGAAGGGTCTCCCCTACGTGCTGCTCAGCACCACACTCGACGCGATCTGCTCCAGGAACCGATACACGACCGACCCCGCGCCGGTGATCGCCGAGCTCTTCGCGACAGCAGGTGATCGGCTCCACGTCCTGACCGAGTCCGTAGGGACGTGGGTCGATTCGTCGCGGACGCCGAGACCCGCACCCTCTGCACGGCTCTGCGTGATCTACCAGGGCTCGAGCCGTGGATCGCGGTCGGCGCGAACCGCCGCGCGCAGCCCGACCACCCGACCCCTATCGCGCACGCTGGCGCATCATGGCCGGAGCGATCCGCGTACAGGTAGATTGGTCTGCATGGATCTTGTGTGCGCCCAATGCGGTTCGGAGCTCGTGTACATGGAGTTCGACGGTGCTCACGTTCCTAAGCGGTGCTCGAACGACCGCTGCCCCAACTCTGACGACGACGCGGACTTTGTGTGGACGGCGAAGCGAGTCGATTGGCAGCCGGACCTAGTCGACTGAGGTCCGCACGATATCCCCCCGGCTCGGCGAATGACTGACCCGAGCCTGTCATATGCTTGCCGGAGCGCCGCGTCGTCGCGGGTGCAATCTGAGAGAGCCTGCGTCGGCTCAGAACGCTCACGGGGGAGCATCGTTGTCGAACTACATATTCATCGTTGCGAACGACGCTGCCCAGCCGAAGCTCGAAGGTTGGCTTGAGAAGCACCGAAGTGCAGTCGGGGCTCCAGAAACCGAGGTCCGCAGCCAGGAGGTCGCTCCCGGCGTTTCTCTGACGATCGTCAGTCATGACCTTGGCAATAGTCTCGACGTCTCGAGCGCCACCTTCTTCAAGGGGCACATGATCGACGAGCGCACCGGCTCCGTAGTGTTCGGACTCACGGGGTGGAAGGCCTACGCCGCGAAGCACCTGATCGCCCCAGCCGCCTACGGCGGCCAGTTCCTCCGCGCCCGGTGGGATCAACGCAACGTCACGTTCACCCGCGACGCGTTCGGGATGCTGCCACTCGTGCATACCCAGGGGAATGGATACGTTGCTGTGTCCGATTCCATGCTCGCGCTCACCGATCTCCGCCAGCACATGAGTGATCAGATCACGCCTCACGAGGAGGTGCTTCTCTCCCGGGCTTTGCTCGCCGTATATGGCGGTCAGCAGCTCAGCCCCGACACCTATGTCGAGCAGATTAAATTCGTCCCAGCGCGTCAGACGCTTCGTGTGAGCTTGGGCCAGACGCCGACGGCAACCGCGTCCGGTGGCGCGATGGACGGATTGCACCTGAACTCGGGCGAGACGTACCGGGATGCCCTCCGCACGAGCGCCGAGAACATCGCGCGGACCATGGCGACGTTCATGGAACTCGGCGACTGGAAGCCCGCGCTCAGTTTCTCAGGCGGTTACGACTCTCGAGTTCCTCTCGCAGGCGCGATAGCGGCTGGCATCGCGGGCGACATGCAGATCAACACTCAGAACACACAACCCCACCACGCCGACGACTTCGCGGTCGCGACGCTCGTCGCGGAGCGGTTTGGGCTGACCTTGAACGGCCGCTCCACCGCCGGCAGACTTTCCGACCGCACATACAAGGCCACACCGCTGATGATGTGGGGTCTCGCGGACCTCGGCATGTACGACTACATGACCCGGCCAAAGTCCGTGCGGAACCCGATCAAGCACATCAACCTCACGGGGATGGGTGGTGAGGTGACTCGGGGCAACTACGGGTGGCGCTCCTGGCCGACAATCGTCGAGGCCTTCACGAACCCGCACCCGGCTGTCGCTGCAGCGCTCTACGAGCAAGGCGTCAGTGGACTGAAAGCCGTCGGCGCCGACCCGACGATCAGGCGTGCCTCGGAACTTCACTATGGGAACTACCGCTTTGCCCTGCATGGGGGCACCGGACGACCTCTGCAGATGCTGGGGTTCGCTCCGCTGCTACAGAACAAGCTCGTGGCGCTGGCGCACTCCGCGAAGAACGAGCTCCCCTATCCGACCAGCTACCAGCCTTCGATCGTCAACGACGTATGCATCGCGCTGAACCCTGAGCTGGCAGCAATGCCCTACGACAAGGGGAAACCGGGGCGGGCGACAAAGGATCTCTCGCCGGCCTACATCGAGGGGCGACTCAAAGTCCTGGGCGGGCCGATCGACGCGTCGAATCTGTCACCGTATGCAGTGTTCGGCACGCCTGATGACGTGCCCGCGGGTCCGCCAGAGTTCATGCTCAACATCGCTCGCGCCCGCGGTCTTGACCGGCCGATGAATAACGCGACCGTCCTCGAGCTGGGAGCGGAGGGCGTTGATCTACTCGAGTCCGAACCGCTGCGATCGATCTATGCGCGGATCTACGCCAACGGACAGTGGCGACTCGAAACGAAGCGATTCTCGCTCATCGGTGCGGGGAAGGACTCCCCCGTGAAGGGTGTTGTCCTGCAGATGCTGTTCGGCTCTCGGTAACCACTACACGGTGCGCTGAACGACGAAAGACCGCCACCCGGCTCGAAGGCTAGGTGGGGGTCTGCGGTGCTTCGCGAGGTCGTCGGCGACGGTGTCTGCACTGTCGATCTGTTGCTGCGTTCGGCGTGGACCGTAGGCTCACCCTATGGCGCGCGAAGTAGCAGACGTACTGGAGTCCGCAAAGCGAGTTCTGGAGAACGCTCTGCAAGGCGAAGCAGACTATCTCGAGGGCGCTGATCGAGCGCTCTCCGGGCTCTATAACGCCGTCTCCGCTGGCCGGTCCGTGACGATCGTTCTTCAGAACCTCACTTCGTCAGTCGCTGATTTTGGCGAGTGGTACGAGCCCCCACGTGGAGAGGTTGAAGGCGGATCCCATTGCGAAGTACTTCGTCAAGATGCGCAACGACATCGAGAAGCGAGGCACCCACGGCGAAGGATCTACCTCGATTATCCTGAACAGGGCATCGACGGCCGATCTCATGCGCGATCCTCCCCCAGGCGCAAAGTCCCGCATCATCGGAGGCCCCATGGGCCTCTCGTACTGGACTGTCGAACTGCCAGACGGCAGCGAAACGATCGTTTACAGCCAGGTCGACGAGTCTGTAGCCTCGATCAAATACATCCTCGATGGCGCACCCGACAATCGCGCCCTCGACGATCTACTCCGCCACTGGCTATCAGGCTTAGAAGAGATCTATCTCGACGCGGTTCGCACATACTCCAACGACGCGTCCTTGAAGCTCATCCGGCGGCCCCACAGAGGGCCCTTCGACGAACCAACGATGGCCGCGCTGCGAGCCGCGATCACCACGGCCGGCTACCGGCCATGAACAACGAAAGCCCCACCCGGCCCGAAGGCCAGGTGGGGCTTTTGTCGTGCCGGGCGAGGGAGCTCAGCGTTTCTCGTGAACGGTGATGACGTTCGGATCGGCGGCGCGCTCGACAGCGGATGCCGAGCTGCGAGTGATCAGCGCATAGGACGCGTTCACGATCACGATCGCCAGGAGGGCAAACAACCACCAGTCGGTGATCGGTTCCTTCGTGATCGCGTAGTAGAAGACCACGACTATCGCGGCGAGCACGAGCGCCACGGTGACCGAGACGATCTTCTTCTGCCAGGCCGTCTTCACGAACGGCAGAGCGCCGTTCAGCGCGCCGACCGCATGGGGCGCGAAGAAGCCGAGCAGGGTGAGCACGCCGAGGGGTGCGACGGGGATTGCGATGTCCATCATTCTCCTTGTCAGACGGCCCGGCGGCGAACCCACGCGGGCGGAACGGTGTCTTCGATCTCCGGCAATGTCTTCGGGGTCGAGGTTGGGGGTGTCGTGCCCGGGCCACTGGTCGAACAGGGCGCGGAGGATACGCGCGACGGCCTGCATCTTTCGGGTGTCGGCGCGGCGCACTTCGGTGACCTCTGCGCGAAGGCCGGTGACCTCGTCGCGCACGGTCCGCGGTGCAGCCGTCGACGGAAAAGAACTGGTGCAACCGCATCTGGCTGAAGGCGCGCCGCGCGGTTCAGTCCGCTTCGGGCTATTCGGCGCATGACCTGCGCCACGTTGCGGCAACGAACGCCGTCGCCGCCGGCGCGGATGTGAAGCTCGTGCAGCTGATGCTCGGCCACAAGGACGCCACAGAGACCCTCAACACCTACTCGCACCTATGGCCAAATCGTGTCGATGAGGTGATCGACGCCGTCGAGCGACGACGTGCGAAGGCTCTCGGCCTCGGGGATCTGCGCGCTCTCTGACTTCCGGCGTGCATCTCCATGTTGGACGCATGTTGGACGCCCCGATTTACGACCGTTTCCGGGCACGAGAAAAGCCCCGGAGTTCCGCGTACTTCTGCGGCTCTCCGGGGCTTTGTGGTCGGGCTGACAGGATTTGAACCTGCGACCCCTTGACCCCCAGTCAAGTGCGCTACCAAGCTGCGCCACAGCCCGTTGTTCTGCACTCTCGCGCAGGCAACTCCCCTATCTTAGCCCCACTCGACGGAACTCCGCGAACCGGGTGAGCGCCGGGCGTTGCGAGGTGTCGGAGCCCCGGCGTACGGTCGCATCCATGGTGACGATCACGACCGAGGTGGCGACCAGCGCCCGATGGGATGACGTTCAGCATGCGCTGACGGGCGGCGGCGACGGTGCCAGCTGCCAGTGCATCTGGCCGATGCTGAACAACAAGGAGTGGAATGAGACCACCACGCCGCAACGCACAGAGATGTTGCACGATGAGATCCAGGCGGGCCCTCCACCTGGTCTGATCGCATACATCGACGGCGAGGCCGCGGGGTGGATCAGGATCGGTCCGCGAACCCTGCAGCAGCGGGTGCCGCGCACGCGCATGATCGCGGCGGCATCAACCGAACCCTTCGATGACGAGTCCGTATGGGCCGTGACATGTTTCGTGGTCCGTCGCGAACACCGCGGCTTGGGCATCACCCTCGAGCTGCTGCGCGCCGCCGTCGATCTCGCTCGACGCTCCGGCGCCAGACTGGTCGAGGGGTACCCCGTCGACACCCGTGGCGAGAAGAAGCGCACCAACGATCTGTTCCACGGCACGCTCACCACGTTCCTGGCGGCGGGATTCGAAGAACGCGCGGAGATGAAGCCCGGCCGAACCCTGGTCGCGCTGGATCTGTCGTCATGAGCGAAGAGACGGACCTACCGGCGTCCATGGGCAAGGTCGCACGACGAGGGCTCGCGCTCCACGGGTTCACGCGTCTCGACCAGTTCGACGGCGCGTCCGAGACGACGCTGCTCGCGATCCACGGAGTCGGGCCCAAGGCCATTCGCATCCTGCGCGAGCACCTCGAGTCCCGCGGCTCGACTCTCGGGCCGTGAGCGAGCGCTAGCGTGGTGACATGAGCGACGAGAACCCGACCATCGAAGATCCCGAACTGGGCACCCTCACGCGCGCCACGACCGAGCTGTCCGACGGAACGGTACTGACCCATGACTGGTATGCAGGCGGCACGGTCGTCGCCGGCACCCCGCTCGATCTCATGATCGAGGGCACCGATGCCGATGAGGCTGCCGCACTGCTCCCCCATGTGCATCAGACCATAGCCGCCCTCGGCGTCCTACGACGACTGGCGACGGATGCGGTCGTCGCCGCCTTCAGCAATGCGGCCCCGGAGCAGCACGAGCTCGACGACGCGGCGACCGACCTCACCCTCGAGACGCTCGAAGCTTCGTCCGATGGCACGGTCGTGCTCCATTTCATCGACACCTGCGGCCAGCACTTCCCCGAGGGCTACTGGCCCGCCGTGCACCTCGGTGCCGACGGTCAGATCACCCAGGTCACGGTCGAATCCTGAGCGAGGCTGACCGCGTTCGATCCCGCCCTACGATGGTGAGATGCAGCGACGCCGTCCATCCGACCCGCTTCTCTGGGCCTTTCTGCCCTATGCGGCGGCATCGGCGACGCACGTGGCGCTGCTGAGCGTCGGCAGCCCCGCAGCCGGCCCGACGAAGCTCCTGCTCATGCCTTTGCTCGCCGTGCCCGTGTTCGTGTCGGTGGGTCGCGCCGCGGAGCGCTCCGCGCTGGCGTTGACCATCGCGGCGCTCCTGTTCTCGTGGCTCGGCGACAGCGCAGGGGTGTTCTTCCCCGCGGCGCCAGAAGTGCCTCTGATGCTCCTGTTCTTCGGCATCGCGCATCTGGCATACATCGCGCTCTTCATGCGCCATCTCGCCGCGCGGCGGATGCCGTGGTGGGCGCTCGTCTACGCCGCGTGGTGGGTGGTGATGCTGGTGTTCATCGGCCCGCACGCCGGTGGGCTGCTGATCGCGGTGGCTGTCTACGGTCTCGTCCTCGCGAGCACAGCGGCCGCCGCCACTCGATGCTCTGCGCTCGTGTCGATCGGCGGCGCCTTCTTTCTCGCCAGTGACACTCTCTTGGCTCTTCGGCTCTTCCTGCCCGGTTCCCTGCCGGACTGGAGCAGCCCCGCCATCATGGCCACCTACACGCTCGGGCAGGGTCTGATCATCGCCGGCACCCTGATCGCACTGAGAAAGCGAGACATCTGATGGCGGATGCAGCACGGGTCGACAGCTGGCTCTGGGCGATCCGCGTCTACAAGACGCGCTCGGCCGCCACCACTGCATGCCGTGCGGGGCATGTGCGCGTGAACGGCGACAAAGTGAAGGCTGCTCAGCACATCCGCGTCGGCGACGAACTGCGCATCCGGATCGCCGGATTCGATCGGATTCTCATCGTGCGTCAGCTGCTCGTCAAGCGCGTCGGCGCCCCTCTCGCTGCGCTGGCGTATGAGGATCGCACACCGGAGCGCGAACCGCAGGCGGCTCTCGGACTGCGTGATCGGGGGGCGGGGCGACCCACGAAACGCGAGCGTCGCGACATCGACAAGCTGCGCGGGCGAGGATACGAGGATGACGGCATATTCCAGGGTTGAGCCTGGATGCGGTCGAACATAGGTTCTAATGTGGACCTATGACCCGGCGTACCGACTTCGACCTCGATCTCGAGGAGCGCTGCCGCCTGCTCGACGAATGGGTCGCCACGCGCCGCCAGATCGCTGCGCTCGAGGCCGAGTCCTACGCGCTGCTGGTCGAGCGGATCGGCATGCACGACAGCGACGTCTCGGAGAGCCCGCACCATCGCGAGGCGATCTACCGCTCGATGGTCGCAGAGTACTCCGCGGCCGGTCACATCCCGAAAGGTTCGGTCGAGTACGCCTTCACCGATGCACGCACTCTGACGCGCACGCTCCCGGCCGTGCAGGCCGCCTTCTCTGTCGGGTCGATCGGCGTGCGTCATGTCCGTGAGATCGTGCGAGCGAGCGAGATCGTCGACGACGCCATCCGCGATGGGCGGGTGGACGCCGAGACGATGAGCGTCTACGAGGCTGCCGTTCTGGTGGTCGCTGAGAACGACACGGCACCGAGAACGAAGACCCATGCACGTCAGGTGGCGGCAGCTCTCGTCGGCGAGACCGTCGTCGAGCAGCATCGCCGAGCGGCCGCGGAACGGTGTGTCACCGTCAAGTCCGTCGGCGACGGGCTTGCGGCCCTCACGGCGATCCTGCCCGAGTGGGTCGCAGTGGCGATCTCCGATCGGCTCACGCAGATGGCCCGGCACATCACTCGCACCCGCAACGAGCAGGAGCCTATCCTCGAGCCGCTGGACGAACCGGAGGGCTCGCTCTACCTCGACGACCTCTCGCCCGACGATCCCCGATACGAGTCCTACTTCGACACAGGGGTGATCGCCGCCGACGGCACGTTCGTCACCGACCCGCTTGCCGGACTGATCGACCCGATGGCCGACCCCTCGAGCCCTGACATCGAGCACCTCTCCGGCGACGCTCGCACATTCGACCAGATGCGCGCCGATGTGCTGGCTGACCTGCTCCTCACTGCCGATCCGAGCGAAGCGACAGGCACAGGGCTGGAGAACATCTCCGCCCGCATCCAGGTCACCGTCGCTGCAAGCACTCTCGCCGGGGAGGACGATCGTCCCGCTGAACTCGACGGACACGGGCCGCTCGATCCCGACGTCGCGCGGGGACTCGCAGGACATCGCACCGGGTGGGCACGTCTGTTCCTCGACGCGCAGGGACTGGTCACGGAGACCGACTCATACTCCCCGACAGAGCCGATGCGACGGTTCCTCAGAGCACGCGATCAGCACTGCAGGTTTCCCGGATGCAGGATGCCGGTGCATCGTTGCGAGGTCGACCACAACCACGACCACGCCCGTGGTGGACGCACGCGCGTCGACAATCTCAGCCACTTCTGCACGACGCACCACTCGCTCAAGCATCCGGACATCCATGAGCGGCATCGGTGGACGGCGCGCCAGACCTCTGACGGGTCGCTCACGTGGACGAGTCCGCTCGGCCGCGAGTATGTCGACCCACCGCGACGAAGAGTGATGTTCGTCTGAGCGCATCACACGTCACGCTGAGCGCAGCATCCTCACGCTGAGCGCAGCATCCTCACGCTGAGCGCAGCACGCGTCACGCTGAGCGCAACACCCCTCAGGCTGAGCGCAGCCGCCGTCGGACGAGGGGGCGCACAGCCAAGACGAAGCGGAGCGCGCGCTGAGACGGAGCGGAGCACGCACTGAGACGAAAGCGGCCCCGACTATTGCGGGAGCACGCTCAACAGCCAGCCCGCCGAGCGCACTTGCGCCGCGCCCGCTGCGTCGACGCGGTTCTGCAGCTCGCGGTCGCTCGAGACGACCACGACATGCTGCCCAGCATGCGTCCGACGCTCCACCTCAGCCACAATCGCATCGTCTCCGCCCCCGTCGGCGCGGACGATCGAGACGCCACCTGGGGGAAGCAGCTCGGGCACCTCCGCATCGGCGTCCGACGACGGAGTCACGATCCCGCGCGCCTGCCCTTCGACGACGAGAGCGATCTCCGGGAACCAGGTCGCTCCCCCGACCCCGAGGTCGGCCGCGGGCACAGCGAGTCCGTCGAGGCGCGAGGCAAGACGAGCCGTCGCACCGGCACGATCTCTCCACCATCCGTTCGGCACAGAGCCGACCACGTTGGCGGCGTCGACGACGAGCGACAGGCGCACATCGAGCAGGGTGCGCAGAGCGGGCCAGGCGCTACCGAAACCGGGGTGCAACGGCCGTGCGTCCACCTCATCGACGGGCACCCACTCGAGAGCCACGCTCTCGGGGTCACTGATCACGGGGTCGAACGCACGCACCACATCGGCGATGACGGTCGTGTACGACCACACGTCCAGATCGAGCACGCTGGTGAACCGGGGTCGCACGGCCGCATCCGGAACCCCGGCCTCTTCCTGCGCCTCGCGCACTGCGCCCACGATCGCGCTCTCGCCCTCGTGCATGGCGCCGCCAGGCAACCCCCATGTCCCACCGAAGTGCGACCAGGACACCCGGTGCTGAAGAAGGATCCCGCGTTCCGGATCGACGGCGAGCAGTCCAGCCGCGCCGAAGCGCCCCCAGTACTTCTCCCCCGAGGGGGCGATCACCCAGGCGTCGCCCGGGTTTCGCGGCCCATCTGGGCGGCGGGGTTCACCTGCGGCGGGAGGTACGACAGTCACCCCTTCAGCCTGTCACAGCATCCGGCTGTCGGCATCCGCCGGGGTCATACGCGGGAACAGCTGTGCCCGCGCGGATTCGCGCGGGCACAGCTGTCGAATCGGGTGCGATCAGCGCTGGCGCTTCTCGCGGACCCTCATGTTGATGACGATCGGAGTTCCGTCGAATTCGTAGAGCTCGCGCAGACGACGCTGGATGAAGCGGCGGTAGCCCGGGTCGAGGAATCCCGTCGTGAACAGCACGAACGTCGGCGGACGCGTCGATGCCTGCGTGCCGAACAGGATGCGCGGCTGCTTTCCGCCACGCAGCGGGTGCGGGTGCTCGGCGACGAGCTCTGCGAGGAAGGCGTTGAACTTACCCGTCGGGATGCGACGGTCCCAGTTCTCCAGCGCCGTCTCGAGCGCCGGCACGAGCTTGTCGAGGTGACGACCGGTCTTGGCCGAGATGTTCACTCGGGGCGCCCAGGCGACGTGCGCCAGGTCCTGCTCGATCTCACGCTCGAGGTACCGACGTCGATCGGCGTTCTCGAGGTCGTCGTCGTTCAGACGATCCCACTTGTTGAATGCCAGCACGAGAGAGCGGCCCGACTCGAGCACAAGATCGATGATGCGGACGTCCTGCTCGCTGATCGTCTCGGACACATCGAGGACGACGACCGCGACCTCCGCCTTCTCGAGAGCAGCGGACGTGCGCAGCGACGCGTAGAAGTCAGCACCCTGCGCCATGTGCACCCGGCGGCGGATGCCGGCGGTGTCGACGAGGCGCCAGAGCTTGCCACCGAGCTCGACGATCTCATCGACCGGGTCACGGGTGGTTCCCGCGAGGTCGTTCACGACCACGCGCTCTTCGCCGGCCGCCTTGTTGAGCAGAGAGGACTTGCCGACGTTCGGGCGACCGAGGATCGCGACGCGCCGCGGCCCGCCGATCTCGGCCTTCGCGACCGCGGAGACATCCGGCAGCTTCTTCAGCAGCTGGTCGAGCAGATCGGCGACGCCACGACCGTGGATCGCCGACACCGGGTAGGGCTCGCCGAGGCCGAGGTTCCAGAGAGCCGCAGCCTCAGGTTCCTGACGAGCGTCGTCGATCTTGTTGGCGACGAGGAAGACCGGCTTGCCGCTCTTGCGCAGCAGCTTCACGACGTGCTCATCGGTCGACGTGGCGCCGACCATGGCGTCGACGACGAACAGCACGATGTCGGCGAGGTCGATCGCGACCTCCGCCTGCGCGGCGACCGAGCGGTCGATGCCGCGGGCGTCGGGCTCCCAGCCGCCCGTGTCGACGAGCGAGAAGCGACGGTCGGCCCACTCGGCCTTGTACGTCACGCGGTCGCGGGTCACACCGGGGGTGTCCTCGACGACTGCCTCGCGACGGCCGAGGATGCGGTTCACGAGAGCCGACTTGCCGACGTTCGGTCGACCGACGATCGCGACGACCGGCAGGGCCGGGAAGAACTGGATCCCGTCCTCGCCCATCGTGATGCCGGCGAGAAGGGCGGCATCTTCATCGTCCAGGTCGTAGTCGGCGAGGCCGGCGCGCAGGGTCTCGGCGCGCGCCTCCGCGAGCTGCTCGTCGAGCGACTCCATCTTCTCGGCGAGCTGGTCGGGGCCGCCTTCGTATTCGTCGTCAGCCATGGTGTACTCCTCGGATTCGTTCGATCACCGCGAGGACGGCGTCGATGGTCTGTGTGAAATCGAGCTCCGTCGAATCGACGACCTCGACGCCGTCTGCGGCGTTCAGGAAGTCGACGACGGCGCTGTCTGATGCGTCGCGCTTGTGCAGTGCGGCCGCGACGGCCTCGGCGTTCTCGCCGGCGAGCTCGCCGGCACGTCGTGCGGCGCGCACCTCGGGCGCAGCCGTGAGGAGGATGCGCACCGGGGCGTCGGGAGCCACCACGGTGGTGATGTCCCGCCCTTCGACGACGACCGCCGGGTACGGCGCCTCGGCGACGAGGGTGCGGAAGAGACGATTGACCCGGTCCCGCACCTCGGGCACACGGGCGACGCCGCTCACCGCGCTCGAGACCGATGGTTCGCGGATCGCGTCCGTGACGTCGACCTCTCCGACGAGCACGGTGCGCTCGTCGGGGTCGAGGCCGAGGCGCACAGGGAAGTCGGAGACGGCGTCGAGCACCGCCGCGGCATCCGCCGTGTCGGCGCCTCGATCCAGCACATGCCAGGCGAGAGCGCGGTACGCGGAGCCGGTGTCGAGGTAGCCGAAGCCCAGAGCCCGAGCGACCGCCTTGGACACGCTGGACTTGCCGGAGCCGGCGGGCCCGTCGATCGCGATGAAATCAGTCATTGGTCGTACCTGCAATCCGCCAGCCGCGTTCCTGAAGTCCGGTGATCGCCCCGTGTAGCGCAGCAGGGTCGACGCTGATCTCGGCCAGGCCGAACTGCGCGCCCGGCGAGTGCTCGAGACGGAGGTCCTCGACGTTGACGCCGAGCTCTCCGAGTTCGCCGAACAGTCGACCGAGCTGGCCGGCGGTGTCGTCGACCATCACGACCAGGGACTCGAATCGCTGGTTCTGCCCATGCTTTCCGGGAAGACGTTCGACGCCGTCGTTACCCTGCCGGATCGTCTCGGCGACCACACGCCGAGCCCCGGGGGCCTCGGGCGCGCGCAGAGCGTCCGACACCTCGCGGAGATCGGATGCCAGAGCGTCGAGGATCTCGACCACGGGCCCGGCGTTCGCTCCGAGGATCTGCACCCAGAGTTCGGGTGCGGATGCCGCGATACGCGTCGTGTCGCGGACGCCCTGGCCGGAGAGGCGCAGCGCACCCTCGTCGGCGGTGGCGAGACGGCCGGCGAGCAGGCTCGCGACGACCTGAGGAACGTGGGAGGTGAGAGCGACCGAGCGGTCGTGCTCCTCGGGAGTCATCTCGAGCGGCATCGCTCCGACATCGAGGGCGAGCGCTTCGACGAGCGCGAGATCGGTGGCGGTCGTGTCGGCATCCCGGCACACCACCCAGGGGCGGCCCACGAAGAGGTCGGCGCGCGCAGAGATCGCTCCGCCGCGCTCGCGTCCGGCGAGGGGGTGCGAGCCGATGTAGCGGGTGAGGTCGACGCCACGGTGCTGCAGGCTGTGCAGGGGCTCGAGCTTGACGCTCGCCACGTCGGTGACGACAGCGTGAGGGAAACGACTCAGCTCCGACTCGATGACATCCGCGGTGACGTCCGGCGGCACGGCGACCACGATCAGCACCGGCGAATCGTCCTCGGCGGCCGAGCGGCCCGCCCCGTAGTCGATCGCGAGACGCAGCTGGGCGGGCGAGGTGTCGGCGAGCACCACGTCGACACCCTTCGCACGAAGGGCATGTCCGATGCTCGCGCCGAGCAGCCCGGCGCCGACGACGCGAACGGTTCCCGAGAGTCTGGCCGCGATTCGTGGCGCGACAGAACTCCGAGCCCCCGTGGGCGCACTCGTCGTATCGGTCACTCGTTCTCCTGTTGCTCGCCTGGCGCCTCGGCGACACCGGAATCACGGCGCGACAGAGTCAAGAGTGCGCCGAGTTCGATTTTAGTCAGTTCGCGCGTCTTCCCAACCGGGAGGGTTCCCAGGTGCAGCGGGCCGAACTGGCGGCGCACGAGTTCGGTCACCGGGTGGCCGACCGCTGCCAGCATCCGTCGGACGATGCGATTGCGCCCGGAGTGCAGTGTCAGCTCGACGAGACTCGACCCGCGAGAGGTGTCGAGCAGCCTCGCCTTGTCTGCCGCGATCGGACCGTCGTCGAGCTCGATGCCCCGGGTGAGCTTCGAGATCGTCTGCGCGGTCACTTCGCCTTCGACCTTGGCGATGTAGACCTTGGTCACCCCGAACGACGGGTGAGCGAGCACGTGAGCGAGGTCTCCGTCGTTGGTCAGCACGAGCAGCCCGCTGGTCTCCGCGTCGAGCCGCCCGACGTTGTAGAGCCGCTCCTCGTAGTCCTCGGTGAACCGGCGCAGATCCGGGCGATCGTTCTCGTCCCGCATGCTGCTGACGACCCCGGTGGGCTTGTTCAGCATCACATAGCGCTTCGACACGTCGAGCTGAACAGCGGTGCCGTCCACATCGATGAGATCGGTCTCGGGGTCGACGCGACGGCCGAGCTCGGTGACGGTCACGCCGTTGACACGGATGCGCCCTTCGACGATGTACTGCTCGATCACGCGTCGCGAGGCCACGCCTGCCGCCGACAGCACCTTCTGCAGGCGGATGCCCTCTGGTGTCTCGAAGCCGCTCATCGGATGGTCCCTTCGTTGAAACTGATTCTGCGCGTCGCGCCGTCGCGGCCGGTCGCTGCCGTCAGGACGACCGAGATCATCGGATGGTCCCTTCGTCGAAGCCGTCCGCGCCGTCGTCGAGCAGAGGAGAGATGGGGGGCAGCTCGTCGAGCGAGTTGATGCCCAGGTGCTGCAGCAGCGCGTCGGTCGTGCCGTAGTTGATGGCGCCGGTCTCGGAGTCCGCGAACAGCTCGGTGATGAGACCTCGTGCGAGGAGCGTCCGTACGACGGAGTCGACGTTCACCGCGCGGATCGACGCCACCTGGCTGCGCGTGACGGGCTGCTTGTAGGCGATCACCGCGAGCGTCTCGAGCGCCGCCTGCGAGAGTCGCGCTGGCGCTTGTCCCCCGACGAATTCCGCGACGACGTCGTCGTGGTCCTCCCGGACGTACAGGCGCCAGCCCCCGCCGACCTCACGCAGCTCGAAACCCCGTCGCGGTCCGTGACCCTTGCCGTCGTAGTCGTCGACCAGCGTCTCGATCGTCTGTCGGACGGCCGCGACCGGTGATCCGACGGCAGCGGCGAGAGCGACGAGTCCGATCGGCTCGTCGATGATCAGCAGGATCGCCTCGATGCGCTCGGAGAGAGGCGTGTCACGCACGGCCGGCTCGGTCACGGCTCCGGTCACTGCGTCAACGGTGTCATCGGTCATAGTCGGCTCCCAGGGATGCCAGTGTCTCGTCCGACCAGGAGTCGGCTGCCCAGCGCAGCGTGAGCTCGCCGAGCGGTTCCAGTTGTTCGAAGGAGAGTGCGGCGTGCCGGTAGAGCTCCAGCACGGAGATGAACCGCGCGACCACGATCCCGGGCTCGCTCACACCCGCGACCAGCTCGCGGAAGCTCACGGACTCCGCCGCGCGCAGCAGAGTGACCACGATCGCGGCCTGTTCGCGGATGCTGACGAGCGGAGCGTGCAGGTGATCGAGGCCGACATGCGGGATCTCCTTCGGCGCGAACGCGAGAAGCGCGAGCGCGGCGAAGTCATCCGCGCTGAGCGACCACACGAGCTCGGGGGTCTTTCGCCTGTGCTTCTCATCCAGCCGGACAGCACGCACGTGCCGACGGTCCTCGCGCTGCAGGCATCGGGCGAACCACGCCGAGACCTCTTTGAAGGCGCGGTACTGCAGGAGTCGCGCGAAGAGGAGGTCACGTGCTTCGAGGAGAGCGACGGCTTCGGCATCCACCAGCTCGCCCTGAGGCAGCAGTCCCGCCACCTTCATGTCGAGCAGCGTCGCTGCGACCACCAGGAACTCGGACGCCTGATCGAGCTCCTCGTCGTCGTCGAGCTCCTTGAGGTATGCGATGAACTCGTTGGTGACGGCGCTCAGCGACACCTCGGTGATGTCCATCTCATGCTTCGAGATGAGGTTCAGCAGAAGGTCGAACGGGCCGTCGAAGTTCGACAGGGAGACGCGGAACCCGGCATCCGCCGGCGGTGCGGTGTCAGCGATGTCTGAGCCGATGTCCGCGACGGACTGAACGGGCGAGACGGACTGAGGCGAGACGGACTGAGGCGAGACGGACTGAGGCGAGACGGACTGAGCCGGGGTGTCTGGCGGCTCGAGCTCAGGCGACAGCGCCACGGGCGACCAGCTCCCGCGCCAGTCGCAGGTACGCCTGCGCGGCAGCGTGCTCCGGAGCGAACTCGGTGATCGGCACACCGGACACCGATGCATCGGGGAACTTGACGGTTCGACCGATCACGGTCTCCAGGACGTCGTCCCCGAACGCCTCGACCACACGCTCGAGAACCTCACGCGAGTGCAGGGTGCGCGGGTCGTACATGGTGGCGAGGAGGCCGTCCATGGTGATCGACGGGTTCAGCCGGTCGCGCACCTTGTCGATCGTCTCGATCAGCAGCGCCACACCGCGAAGCGCGAAGAACTCGCACTCGAGCGGGATGATGACGCCGTGAGCGGCGGTCAGCGCGTTGACCGTCAGCAGACCGAGCGAGGGCTGGCAGTCGATGAGGATGACGTCGTACTCCCCCGCGACCTGGCGGAGGACACGGGCGAGGATCGTCTCGCGGGCGACCTCGTTCACGAGGTGCACCTCAGCGGCCGACAGGTCGATGTTCGCCGGCATGACGTCGAGGCCTTCGACACCCGAGTGCACGATCGCATCATGTGCGTCGCGCTTGGTGTCGAGCAGCAGATCGTAGATCGTCGGCACATCGTGCGTCTGAATCCCGAGACCAGCCGACAGTGCGCCCTGCGGGTCGAAGTCGACCGCGAGGACCTTCCGGCCATATTCGGCGAGGGCCGCGGCGAGGTTGATCGAGGTAGTCGTCTTGCCGACGCCGCCCTTCTGATTGCAGAGGGCGATGATGCGGGCGGGACCATGCGAGGCGAGAGGAGCAGGGGTCGCGAAGCCGTGATAGGGACGCCCGGTGGGTCCCATGGGGGTGTCGTCGGTCTTCGACGTCTTCGCCCTGGACTTCGCCGCGTTCTCAGCCACCGATTCTCCTGCTCGTTTCGTGCTTGATCGAGTCTACCGATCGCCCGGAGGGTTCCACGCCTCGGCCGCGGCGATCCCGCGTTTTGGCCGCAGCTCGGCTCACCGGGCGCGAGGGTGCGACGTCGCGTAGATGTCGCGCAGCGTGTCGACAGACACGTGCGTGTAGATCTGGGTCGTCGCGACCGAGGCGTGTCCGAGCAGCTCCTGCACGACGCGCACGTCTGCGCCGCCCTGCAGCAGGTGCGTGGCGAACGAGTGCCGCAGCGTGTGCGGTGAGACCTCGGCGGTGATGTGCGCGTTCTCCGCGGCCGCGCGGATGACCAGCCAGGCGCTCTGGCGTGACAGGGGCGCACCGCGCGCGCCGAGGAACAGCCGCGCCGACGCCCGACCCTTCACTGCGAGCCCGGGACGGACCCGGGTGAGGTACGCGTCAACCGCTGCGCGGGCGAACGAGCCGATCGGCACGATACGTTCCTTCGACCCCTTGCCGCGGAGGCGCAGGACATCGCCATGAGCGAGGTCGTCGACGTCGAGCCCGACGGCCTCCGACACACGAGCGCCGGTCGCGTAGAGCAGCTCGAGCAGGGCCCGGTCACGGATGCCCAGCGGATCCTCCGCGCTGGGGGCGCCGAGGAGGCTCTCGACCTGGTCGATCGTCAGCGCCTTCGGCAGACGCCGCGGGGCCTTGGGCGGACGGAGACGGCCGCTCGGGTCATCCGGTTCGATCCCTTCACGCGCCAGGAACCGGTGCCATCCGCGCACCGACGACTGCAGGCGGGCGAGGCTCGTCGCCGCAGGCGCCGGATCGGCCCCGGAGCGATCGGCGATGAAGCGTCCGACGACCGCAGCGCTGATCTCAGCGGTGTCCGTCACCCCCTCGGACACGAGCCACTCCAGATACATGTCCAGGTCGCGTCGATACGCGGAGATGGTGTGCTCGCTGAGACCGCGCTCGATCGTGACGTGGCGCAGATACGTGTCCAACGCTCGGTCGAGCTGCATGCTCAGCTCCGGTCGCGCAGCCTCTGCGCGGCCGCGAGGACGCCGATGCTGAGGATGCCGTTGCGCATCCGCCCATCGAGCACCGCGGCGACCGCGGCATCGAGCGGCACCCACTCCACGCGGATGTCAGCCTCTTCGTCCACGCGCGCGTGCGCTTCGTTCGCCGTCGACACACCACTCGCGAGGAAGACGTGGATGACCTCGTCGTTGCCACCCGGGGTCGTCCACGACGATACGAGCGGCTCCCAGTGCGCGGCGACGAGATCGGCCTCCTCCGCCAGCTCGCGCTGAGCTGCCGCGAGGGGCTCCTCCCCCGGCATGTCGAGCAGACCTGCCGGCAGCTCCCAGTCGCGGTGACGGATCGGGTGCCGGTACTGCTGGATCAGCAGTACGCGACCCTGGTCATCGAGCGCGAGGATCGCTACGGCGCCGGTGTGCGCGACATACTGACGGCGGATCTCCCCGTCGCCGTAACGCACACGGTCGTCGCGCACATTCCAGACGGCACCCTCGTAGACGAGGTCACTCTGCAGAACCTCCGGCTGGAAGGGCTCGTCTCTCAGCTCATAGAACTCAGACATGGGCTTCGCCACGCTCAGGCGACTGCTTCGCCGAACTCGGCATCGGCCCCGACGTCGAAGAGCTCGCTCGAGCGGTGACGCTCGATCGCAGCCCCGACCAGGCCACGGAACAGCGGGTGCGGGTCGGTCGGGCGCGAGCGGAGCTCCGGGTGCGCCTGGGTGGCGATGTAGTACGGGTGGACGTCCCGCGGGAGCTCGACGTACTCGACCAGGTCGAGCTCGGGGTTGAGACCCGAGAAGACCAGACCGGCCTCGGAGAGACGCACACGGTAGGCGTTGTTGACCTCGTAGCGGTGGCGGTGACGCTCCGACGCCTCGGGGCCGCCGTACAGCTCGCTCGCCAGGGAGCCCTCCGCCAGCGCCGCCTTGTAGAGGCCGAGCCGCATCGTGCCGCCCAGGTCTCCACCGTCGAGGATCTCGATCTGCTCCGCCATCGTGGCGATGACCGGCTCGGTCGTCTCGGGGTCGAACTCGCTCGACGACGCGCCCTCGATGCCGGCGACATCACGGGCGTATTCGATGACCATGCACTGGAGGCCGAGGCAGAGGCCGAGGGTCGGAATTCCCTGCTCGCGCGCGAACTTCAGCGCACCGAGCTTGCCCTCGATCCCACGGATGCCGAAGCCACCGGGAACGCAGATGCCGTCGAGTGCGGCGAGCTGCTCGCGGGCGCCCTCGGGGGTCTCGCAGCGGTCCGACGGGATCCAGCGGATGTTGACCTTGGTCTCCTGTGCGAAACCGCCGGCCTTCAGCGCTTCGGTCACCGAGAGGTAGGCGTCCGGCAGGTCGATGTACTTGCCGACCAGGCCGATGGTGACCTCGTGCTTCGGGTTGTGCACGGCGTGGAGGACCTTGCTCCAGCGCGACCAGTCCACCTCGTCGGCAGCCTTCTTGTCGAGTCCGAGGCGCCGCACGATGTACGAGTCGAGCCCCTGGTCGTTGAGCGTCGAGGGGATGTCGTAGATGCTCGGCAGGTCGACCGTGTTGATGACGCCCTCGGCGTCGACGTCGCACATGAGTGCGATCTTGTTGCGGTTGCTCTCGCTCACAGGCCGGTCGCTGCGGAGCACGAGGGCATCGGGCTGGATGCCGACCTGACGGAGGGCCGCCACCGAGTGCTGGGTCGGCTTCGTCTTCTGCTCACCGGATGCGCCCATGAACGGAACCAGCGAGACGTGCACGAAGAACACGCTGTCGCGTCCGAGCTCGTGACGCAGCTGACGAGCGGCCTCGAGGAACGGCTGCGACTCGATGTCGCCGACCGTTCCGCCGACCTCGGTGATGATCACGTCGGGGCGAGGATCCTCGGTCGCCTGCAGACGCATGCGGCGCTTGATCTCATCGGTGATGTGCGGGATGACCTGCACGGTGTCGCCGAGGTACTCGCCGCGACGCTCGCGGGCGATGACCTGCGAGTAGATCTGACCGGTCGTGACGTTCGCCGCCTGCGACAGGTTGATGTCGAGGAAGCGCTCGTAGTGGCCGATGTCGAGGTCGGTCTCGGCACCGTCATCCGTGACGAAGACCTCACCGTGCTGGAACGGGTTCATCGTGCCCGGATCGACGTTGAGATACGGGTCGAGCTTCTGCATCACGACGCGGAGTCCGCGTGCGGTGAGGAGGTTGCCGAGGCTTGCGGCAGTGAGCCCCTTACCCAAAGACGAAACGACACCACCCGTCACAAAGATGTGCTTGGTCGTGTCGTTCTTGGGCCCCGCAGAAGAAGAGTTCATCACGGGCTTCGATCCTATCAGGAGGTGAGGGCGCCGAGGCTGAGAAGTTCTCGGGCGTGGGTGATCGCGGCATCCGAATCGGTCAATCCGGACAGCAGTCGGGCCATCTCGGCCTCGCGCTCCTGGCCTTCGAGACGGCGGACACTCGATGCGGTGACTGCTCCGTCGTGGGATTTCACGACGGACAGGTGGTTGTTGGCGAACGCGGCGACCTGAGCCAGATGAGTCACGGCGATCACCTGCGACTTCTCTGCGAGTCGGGCGAGTCGTCGGCCGACCTCGATCGCCGCCGCACCGCCGATCCCGGCATCGACCTCGTCGAAGACGAAGGTCGGCACGGGGTCGGTGCCGGCGATCACGACCTCGATGGCGAGCATCACGCGCGACAGCTCACCGCCGGATGCCCCCTTCGAGACGGAGCGGGGTTCGGCACCGGGGTGGGGCGCGAGCAGGATGGCGACGTCGTCGCGGCCGTGAGCGCTCTCCGCCCCGGGCGTGACCGCGACCTCGAGAGTCGCGTCCGGCATGGCGAGCTCGTGCAGCTCATCGCTCACGGCGACGCCCAGTCGTGCTGCGGCTGCGGTGCGCTTCGCGGTCAGTGCCTCGGCCCGGGAATCCAGCTCAGCGCGAGCGGCGTCCCGTTCGGCCTCGAGGCGTGCGAGCCGCTCGCCGTCGTCTTCTAGTTCGGCGAGCCGGGTCGATCCGGTCTGCCACAGCTCGAGTGCCTCGTCCAGCGAACCGTGCGCACGGATGAGCGTGCTCAGTGCCGCGCGCCGTTCTTCGACAGCAGCGAGCTCGTGCGGTCCCGATTCGTCGAGATCGGCGAGGTAGGCGGAGAGCTGTCCGGCGATGTCGGCGATCCGGTAGCCGATGTCGGCGAGGCCTGCGGATATCTCGGTGAGCGCGGCGTCGGAGACCCGTTCGAGCGCGCGACGCGCCTCGGCGATCAACGCGGATGCGTCGGGCTCGCCCTCTTCGTTCGAGAGCGCGCCGTGGGCGAGCGAGGCCGCGAGGCGCAGCTCCTCGGCGTTCGCCAGGCGCTCGGCCCGTGCCGACAGCTCGACGTCCTCGCCCGGTTCGGGGGCGGCAGCCTCGATGAGAGCAAGTGCCTCCCGAAGCCGGGAGGCCTCGTCGGCTCGGCGATCACGGTTCTCGGTGATGTCCGCGATTTCGGAATCCAGTTCGCGCCACCGGGTGAACGACGATGCGTAGGCGTCGAGCGCCCGGGCGATCGACGCTCCTCCGAAGCGATCGAGCGCATCGCGCTGCGCAGCGGCAGAGCGCAGCCTGAGCTGCTCGGACTGACCGTGCACGACGACCAGCTCCTCGGCCAGGGCCGACAGCACACCCGCAGGCGCCGCGCGTCCTCCGACGCTCGCACGGCTGCGTCCCTCGGCGCTCAGCGTGCGTGAGACGTACAGCTCTGCGGCACCGGAACCGGCGGGTTCCAGCTCGCCCCCGGCGTCTGCCACGATGTCCGCGACGTCGCCGGTCTCGGGGACGATCCACACGCCCGCGACCGAGGCCTGGGTGGCACCGGCACGCACCGCTCCGGAATCGGCGCGCTGACCGAGCAGCAGGCCGAGGCCGGTCACGACCATCGTCTTGCCGGCACCGGTCTCACCTGTGATCGCGGTGAATCCGGGCCCGAGAGGCAGCACGGCGTCGGCGATCACGCCGAGTCCCTGCATCCGCATCTCCTCGATCATGAGGCTGCCCCCTGCCCGCGCCATCCCGCGACCGGCAACTGGAACTTGCGCACCAGACGATCGGTGAACGCGGTCGGGTGCAGACGCGCGAGGCGCACGGGGCGCGATGATCGCCGCACGACGACTCGGGCCCCCGGCGGCAGGTCGTGGGACCGTCGCCCGTCGCACCAGAGGATGCCAGCGCCGGACGTGCCTTCGAGCATCTCGATGGCCACGGCGGCATCGGGGCTGACCACCAGCGGCTTGGCGAAGAGCGCGTGCGCCGAGAGCGGCACCACCGCGATGGCTTCGACGCTCGGCCAGATGACCGGACCGCCCGCGGAGAAGTTGTAGGCCGTGGACCCGGTCGGAGTGGACACGACCATTCCGTCGCATCCGAAGCTCGAGAGGGGGCGTCCGTCGATCTCGAGCACGACCTCGATCATGCGCTCCCGACTCGCCTTCTCGACCGTCGCCTCGTTGAGGGCGAACGTCTCGTAGACCACCTCGCCGTCGACGTCCTTGACCCGGACGGACAGCGCGAGACGCTCTTCGACCTCGTAGTCGCGGTCGATGACGCGGCGCATGGCGGCATCCATGTCATCGCGGTCGATCTCCGCGAGGAATCCGACGTGGCCCATGTTGATCCCGAGCACGGGAGCCGCGCAGCCGCGCACCAGCTCGGCGGCTCGCAGGATCGTGCCGTCGCCGCCCAGGACGATCGCGAGCTCGAGCTGCTCCTGCTGCACCGTCTCGCCGAGCACGTCGACATCCGCGAAGCGGGCATCGACGGCACGCAGGTCGAGGCTGTCGTCGGCAGCGAGCACGGGGCGCGCCCCCGCGCCGCGCAGCGCATCGACCACGCGGAGGGCCGCTTCGACCGTGTCTTCCCTCCCGGCATGGGCGACGACCAGGATGTTGCGCTCGTTCATCGTCTCCCTGTCAGTTCGTTGATGCGGTCCGACCATTCTGACGGATCACTGCCGCGGCCCGGTGCGAGGTGCAGAAGGTATTCCGTGTTCCCGTGGGTCCCGAGAATCGGGGAGGACAGGATGCCGAGCATGCCGAGCCGCGCGTCCCAAGCGCTCCACGCCGTCCGCGCGACGGCGTCGGCGCGCGTGGCGGGATCTGTCACCAGTCCCCCGCGCACGGCCGTTCGACCGACCTCGAACTGGGGTTTGACCAGCAGCACGATGTCGGATCCCGCCGCTGCCACGCTCGCGACGGCCGGCAGGACATGCTCGAGCGAGATGAACGAGAGGTCGCCCACGATGAGGTCGGGGGCTGCGTCCTCCCCGGTCACGTCCCTCAGGTTCTCTGGGGTCATGTATCGGACGTTGTACCCCTCGACGCGCACCACACCGGGATCGGATGCCACGGCAGCGGCCATCTGATCGTGTCCGACGTCGACGGCCAGCACACGGCGCGCTCCGCGCTCACGCAGCACCTGGGTGAAGCCACCGGTGGAGGCGCCCATGTCGAGCGCTAGGCGCCCTTCGGCAGAGATGCCGAAGCCGTCGAGCGCGGCGACCAGCTTGTGCGCGCCGCGACCGACATAGTGGTCGGCACCCGCGACGGAGATCTCGGCCTCATCGCTGACAGGCGTCGACGCCTTCACGACCGGTCGGCCGTCGATGCTCACCAGACCGTCAGCGATCAGGGTTGCGGCGTGGGTGCGTGAGCGGGCGAGTCCTCGCGCGGCGAGGGCAGCGTCAAGTCGCGTCATCGGGCGCCCGGCGCATCGCGCTGATCGAGTCTCGCGCCGCTGTCGAGGCGGCGGGACAGCTCGTCATGCAGCCCGGAGTACGCGTCCGCTCTGGCAGCGAGAGGCTGCCCCTCGATCAGGCGCAGGCGACTCCACAGACCATCGGTCGGTGCGTCCGTCGTCTCTTCGCTCACGCTTCTACTGTACGCGGCAGGGCCGACACGTCGGCGGAGCCACGGCGAGGGCCCGACTGCCCGTCAGGGCCGGTGGAAGGGGTCGTCGTAGAGGCGCTCAGGGACGCGAAGCACGAACACCGGTGTCCCGGAAGCCCAGATCGCGGCTGCCCCGGCGCGCAGCAGATCGATCTGCGCCTCGCCCTCGGCGATGATCTCGACATCCGCACCGGTGACGCGCACAGACGCGCCGTTGACCGAATAGACGCCGTCCTTGGACGTGACCTCCGGGTACGGCTGGTGCAGTTCCCGCAGATCGCTCAGGATGTACGTCGGACGGGATCCTTCCGGTGCCGCGAGCACGTGCTTCGGCCGGTCGATGCCCGTGAGCACCAGCGCGGAGTCGATACCCGCCCTGACCGCCCCGAGAATGTCGGTGTCGAGACGGTCGCCGATGAACAGCGGCTTCGTCGCGCCGAAGCGCGACATGGCCTCCTCGAAGATCGGAGTCTCCGGTTTGCCTGCCACTGTCGCGAGCCGACCGATCGCCGTGTGCACGGCGGACACGAGCGTCCCGTTGCCCGGGGCGACGCCGCGTTCGCGCGGGATCGTCCAGTCGGTGTTGGTGGCGATCCACGGGATGCCGCCCTCATCTTCGGGGAGCTTCAGGGCGAATGCCGCTTCTGCCAGGTCCGTCCAGGCGACCTCAGGGGCGAAGCCCTGCACGACCGCATCCGGAACATCCTCAGCACTGCGAGTCACCGTGTAACCGGCCTTCTCGGCCTCGTCCACGAGCCCGGCTCCCCCGACGATCAGCAACGTCGCCGGAGGGGGCACGATCCCGGCGAGCAGCCGCATGGCGGCCTGCGGGCTGGTGATGACATCAGCCGGGGCGACGTCGAGACCCAGGCTGCTGAGGTGCTCGGCGACCGACGCGTCGGTGCGCGACGCGTTGTTCGTGATGTAACCGAGTCTCGCGGTCTCACCGGCCGCGTTGAGGCTCTCCACCGCGTAGGGCAGCGCGCCAGGGCCCGCATAGACGACGCCATCCAGGTCAGCGAGCACGGCGTCGACGCCGTCGAGCGGCGTGCGCAGTGCGGACTTCTTGGAGAACAGCCCCACTACGCCTCCTCAGAGGGCTCGGATGCTGTGCGCTTCGCGTCGGTGTCGGCGGGATCGCCGTCCTCGTCCTCGTCCTCGTCCTCGCCGAGAAGCTCACGCACCTCATCGTCGATCGACGGTTCCGGCTCGATATCGGACTCGGTGTCCGCCTCTTCAGCACCTGCAGCCGCGATGGTCTCGTCGGACTCGGCGGGCTCCAGGTCGGACTCAGAATCGTCAGAGCCAGAATCGTCGGACTCAGAATCGTCGGACTCAGAATCGTCAGACTCAGAGTCGGACCGGCCGTCTTCAGCATGGTCGTCATCGAAGTCACCTTCGATGAGACCGTCTTCGATGATGATCTCCTCATCACCGGCTTCGTCGACGCCCAGCGCTTCCGCAGCGACCTCGGCGCGATGCGCCCAGAACTCTGCCTCGTCGGTGCGCCCCAGGTCCTCGAGCACGGCGGCGCGCGCAGCGAAGAGCGCGGGGCTCCACTCGAATGCGCGGTCGGGGTCGAGCTCAGGGATCTCGAGTTCGCCGAGCGCGAGTTCGAGGTCGCCCTGATCCAGACGTGCACCCGACATGGCGATCGCCAGCGAGACACGGACGGGCGTGGTCAGAGCGGTCCGGTCGACAGCGCGACCGGTCTCGAGCGCACGGTCGGGGCGGCCGATGCCCCGCTCGCTGTCGACCATCAGGGCGATCTGATCGTCCTTGCCGGAGATGCGGCGGTACGTGCGCAGCTCACGCAGCGCAAGAGCGAAGTCCTCGGTCGCATAGGCGGTGATCCCGAGGGTCTCGCGGACGATCGCGATGCGGCCGGCACGGCGGGATGCTGCGAGAGCGTGCTCATGAGCGAGAGCGGGATCCTCGTCGATGAGACGCGACGCCATCGCGAGGTGACGAGCGACGAGGTCGGCGTTCTCCTTGCTCAGGGTCTTCAGCTCATTGCGCGCCGACGTGTGCAGGTCGCGGGCCGTGACGTCATCGGGGATGTGCGGGTCGTTGAAGCGAGGACGATCGCCCGCTGCCTGCACCGGACGCTCACGGTCCACTCCCCCACGCTGCGGGTACGAGCGCGACGAGTCGCGGTCCTGCCGCGGCGCGCGGTCATCACGGTTGTAGCCACCCGTGCGGGGGCCGCCATCGCGACTGTCGCGGTTGTAGCCGCCGGTGCGGGGGGCGCCGCCGTCGCGACTGTCGCGGTTGTAGCCGCCCGAACGCGGAGCGCCGCCGTCGCGACTGTCGCGGTTGTACCCACCGGTACGGGGAGCGCCACCGTCACGGTTGTAGCCACCGGTACGAGGTGCGCCACCGTCACGGCTGTCACGGTTGTACCCACCGGTACGAGGTGCGCCACCGTCACGGCTGTCACGGTTGTACCCACCGGTACGGGGAGCGCCACCGTCACGGTTGTAGCCACCGGTACGAGGTGCGCCACCGTCACGGCTGTCACGGTTGTACCCACCGGTACGGGGAGCGCCACCGTCACGGTTGTAGCCACCGGTACGAGGTGCGCCACCGTCACGGCTGTCACGGTTGTACCCACCAGAACGCGGAGCGCCACCGTCACGGTTGTAGCCACCGGTGCGGGGGGCGCCACCGTCGCGGTTGTCGCGGTTGTAGCCACCGGTACGGGGAGCGCCACCATCACGGTTGTCGCGGTTGTAGCCACCGGTACGAGGTGCGCCACCATCACGATTGTCGCGGTTGTAGCCACCGGTACGAGGTGCGCCACCATCACGATTGTCGCGGTTGTAGCCACCGGTACGAGGTGCGCCACCATCACGATTGTCGCGGTTGTAGCCACCGGTACGGGGAGCGCCACCATCACGGCTGTCACGGTTGTAACCGCCCGAACGCGGAGCGCCACCGTCACGGTTGTAGCCACCGGTACGAGGTGCGCCACCGTCACGGCTGTCACGGTTGTAACCGCCCGAACGCGGAGCGCCACCATCACGGCTGTCACGGTTGTACCCACCAGTGCGAGGAGCACCACCATCACGGTTATCACGGTTGTACCCACCAGTGCGAGGAGCACCACCATCACGGTTATCACGGTTGTACCCACCAGTGCGAGGAGCACCACCATCACGGCTGTCACGGCTGTACCCACCCGAACGGGGAGCCCCACCGTCGCGGTTGTAACCGCCGGTGCGCGGGGCACCACCATCGCGGTTGTAACCGCCAGTGCGCGGGGCACCACCATCGCGGTTGTAGCCGCCAGTGCGCGGGGCACCACCATCGCGGTTATAGCCGCCCGAACGGGGAGCGCCACCATCACGGTTGTCGCGGTTATAGCCGCCCGAACGGGGAGCGCCACCATCGCGATTGTCGCGGTTGTACCCACCAGAACGGGGGGCTCCTCCGTCACGACTGTAACCGCCCTCGCGGCGGGGTGCGTCGTCGCGACGCGGACCGCTGCTGCGATTCTGTTCCGAGCGTCCTCCGGAAGGTCGGTTACTGCGCGATCCCTGGTCGTCGTTGCGACGCGGACGGCGCTCTTCCTCTTCCGGCATGATGCTCCCTGTTCTAGATGTTGTTAACGCAAAATGGCCACCCAACGATGGGTGGCCATTTGCTTAAAAGAAGTCCGGCGGTGTCCTACTCTCCCACAGGGTCCCCCCTGCAGTACCATCGGCGCTGTGAGGCTTAGCTTCCGGGTTCGGAATGTAAACCGGGCGTTTCCCTCACGCTATGGCCGCCGAAACACTATTGATGTTTCAATCAAACCTATAGACAAATCATTGTTGTCTGTAGGGTTCTCGACCGTACATCGAGAACCACTCAGTGGACGCGTAGCACCAACAAACGGTGTGTTATCAAGTCATCGGCTTATTAGTACCAGTCAGCTGCATGCATTACTGCACTTCCACATCTGGCCTATCAACCCAGTAGTCTGGCTGGGAGCCTCTCACCCGAAGGTATGGAAATCTCATCTTGAGGCCGGCTTCCCGCTTAGATGCTTTCAGCGGTTATCCATCCCGAACGTAGCTAATCAGCGGTGCTCCTGGCGGAACAACTGACACACCAGAGGTTCGTCCAACCCGGTCCTCTCGTACTAGGGTCAGATCCTCTCAAATTTCCTACGCGCGCAGCGGATAGGGACCGAACTGTCTCACGACGTTCTAAACCCAGCTCGCGTACCGCTTTAATGGGCGAACAGCCCAACCCTTGGGACCTACTCCAGCCCCAGGATGCGACGAGCCGACATCGAGGTGCCAAACCATGCCGTCGATATGGACTCTTGGGCAAGATCAGCCTGTTATCCCCGAGGTACCTTTTATCCGTTGAGCGACAGCGCTTCCACAAGCCACTGCCGGATCACTAGTCCCGACTTTCGTCCCTGCTCGACCTGTCAGTCTCACAGTCAAGCTCCCTTGTGCACTTACACTCGACACCTGATTGCCAACCAGGTTGAGGGAACCTTTGGGCGCCTCCGTTACTTTTTGGGAGGCAACCGCCCCAGTTAAACTACCCACCAGGCACTGTCCCTGAACCGGATTACGGTTCGAAGTTAGATATCCAGAGTGACCAGAGTGGTATTTCAACAATGACTCCACATGAACTGGCGTCCATGCTTCACAGTCTCCCACCTATCCTACACAAGCCACACCGAACACCAATACCAAGCTGTAGTAAAGGTCACGGGGTCTTTCCGTCCTGCTGCGCGTAACGAGCATCTTTACTCGTAATGCAATTTCGCCGAGTTCGCGGTTGAGACAGTTGGGAAGTCGTTACGCCATTCGTGCAGGTCGGAACTTACCCGACAAGGAATTTCGCTACCTTAGGATGGTTATAGTTACCACCGCCGTTTACTGGGGCTTAAATTCTCAGCTTCGCCTTGCGGCTAACCGGTCCTCTTAACCTTCCAGCACCGGGCAGGCGTCAGTCCGTATACATCGTCTTGCGACTTGGCACGGACCTGTGTTTTTAGTAAACAGTCGCTACCCACTAGTCTCTGCGGCCTCCAAACGCTTTCGGAGCAAGTCCTAATACGTCGAAGGCCCCCCTTCTCCCGAAGTTACGGGGGCATTTTGCCGAGTTCCTTAACCACGATTCTCTCGATCTCCTTGGTATTCTCTACCTGACCACCTGAGTCGGTTTGGGGTACGGGCGGCTAGAACCTCGCGTCGATGCTTTTCTTGGCAGCATAGGATCATCCACTTTTTATCCGCATCGTGTCTCAGCCTATGTGAGAGACGGATTTGCCTATCTCTCGGCCTACGCACTTGCACCAGGACAACCATCGCCTGGCTTGGACTACCTTCCTGCGTCACACCTGTTAATACGCTAACCGCACCAGAATGGGGTCGTGCGCTAGGCCCAACGCGTCACCCCGAAGGGATCAGTCACTGGGATTCAGACACTTAGCACTACTGGATTAGCTTGGGCGGTTCTTCGCCGGTACGGGAATATCAACCCGTTGTCCATCGACTACGCCTGTCGGCCTCGCCTTAGGTCCCGACTTACCCAGGGAAGATTAGCTTGACCCTGGAACCCTTGGTCTTTCGGAGGACGTGTTTCTCACACGTCTTTCGCTACTCATGCCTGCATTCTCACTCGTGTAGCCTCCACGGCTGGTTTACACCGCCGCTTCGCTGGCCACACGACGCTCTCCTACCCATCAACACGGCTGGACCACGAAGGCCTACCAATAATGTCAATGCCACAACTTCGGTGGCGTGCTTGAGCCCCGTTACATTGTCGGCGCGGAATCACTTGACCAGTGAGCTATTACGCACTCTTTCAAGGGTGGCTGCTTCTAAGCCAACCTCCTGGTTGTCAAGGCAACTCCACATCCTTTCCCACTTAGCACGCGCTTTGGGACCTTAGTTGGTGGTCTGGGTTGTTTCCCTCTCGACTATGAAGCTTATCCCCCACAGTCTCACTGCTGCGCTCTCACTTACCGGCATTCGGAGTTTGGCTGACGTCAGTAACCTTGTAGGGCCCATCGGCCATCCAGTAGCTCTACCTCCGGCAAGAAACACGCAACGCTGCACCTAAATGCATTTCGGAGAGAACCAGCTATCACGAAGTTTGATTGGCCTTTCACCCCTATCCACAGCTCATCCCCTCAGTTTTCAACCTAAGTGGGTTCGGTCCTCCACGACGTCTTACCGTCGCTTCAACCTGGCCATGGATAGATCACTTCGCTTCGGGTCTAGGACATGCGACTGAATCGCCCTATTCAGACTCGCTTTCGCTACGGCTACCCCTCAACGGGTTAACCTCGCCACATATCGCTAACTCGCAGGCTCATTCTTCAAAAGGCACGCTGTCACAGCTACTAAGGCTGCTCCAACGGTTTGTAAGCAAACGGTTTCAGGTACTATTTCACTCCCCTCCCGGGGTACTTTTCACCTTTCCCTCACGGTACTTGTCCGCTATCGGTCATCTGGGAGTATTTAGGCTTATCAGGTGGTCCTGACAGATTCACACGGGATTTCACGGGCCCCGTGCTACTTGGGATACTCTTCGCGCCACGGTTGGCATTTCGACTACGGGGTTGGCACCCTCTATGACCGGCCTTTCAAGACCGTTCGTCTATACCATCGTGTAACGCCGCCATCTCGGCAGAGATGACTGAAAAGTCCCACAACCCCCAACGTGCAACGCCTGCCGGCTATCACACACGCTAGGTTTAGCCTGTTCCGGTTTCGCTCGCCACTACTAACGGAATCGCGGTTGCTTTCTCTTCCTGTGGGTACTGAGATGTTTCACTTCCCCACGTTCCCTCTACCCGCCCTATATATTCAGGCGGGAGTCACTAGGTCGGCACGCCGCCCAGCGGGGTTTCCCCATTCGGACACCCTCGGATCAAAACTTGCTTATCAGTTCCCCGAGGCTTATCGCAGATTGCTACGTCCTTCTTCGGCTCCAGATGCCAAGGCATCCACCGTTTGCTCTTAAAGACTTGAAATCACATGAGTTTGAATCAGAATCGACACCAGACCCGAAGGCCTGGCATGAAATTGACTAATGATCTTTAAGATCATCTTGTGCAACCGACCGAAGCCGGCTGCAAGATGCTCGCGTCCACTGTGTAGTTCTCAAAGTACGGGCGGTACCCCTTCTCGCCACCCCCACAGGGGAAACAACAAGAGGCCCAGAGGTACAGAAACGATCCGAAGATCGCATCCGGTCCCTCAGGACCCAACAGCGTGCAGACACCCCGCTCACGAAGCCCCACTTTCCAACCAACCCGAAGGTCAGCGTACTCACGAGACTCAGCTGCGCTGATGTCATGTCAAATGTTCCACCCATGAGCTCCCAGCGAAGAACGAACGTCTTCGATCTGGGTTCTGGACTCCGAAGAGTCAGATGCTCCTTAGAAAGGAGGTGATCCAGCCGCACCTTCCGGTACGGCTACCTTGTTACGACTTAGTCCTAATTACCGATCCCACCTTCGACGGCTCCCTCCACAAGGGTTAGGCCACCGGCTTCAGGTGTTACCGACTTTCATGACTTGACGGGCGGTGTGTACAAGACCCGGGAACGTATTCACCGCAGCGTTGCTGATCTGCGATTACTAGCGACTCCGACTTCATGAGGTCGAGTTGCAGACCTCAATCCGAACTGGGACCGGCTTTTTGGGATTCGCTCCACCTCGCGGTATTGCAGCCCTTTGTACCGGCCATTGTAGCATGCGTGAAGCCCAAGACATAAGGGGCATGATGATTTGACGTCATCCCCACCTTCCTCCGAGTTGACCCCGGCAGTATCCCATGAGTTCCCACCATTACGTGCTGGCAACATAGAACGAGGGTTGCGCTCGTTGCGGGACTTAACCCAACATCTCACGACACGAGCTGACGACAACCATGCACCACCTGTTTACGAGTGTCCAAAGAGTTGACCATTTCTGGCCCGTTCTCGTATATGTCAAGCCTTGGTAAGGTTCTTCGCGTTGCATCGAATTAATCCGCATGCTCCGCCGCTTGTGCGGGTCCCCGTCAATTCCTTTGAGTTTTAGCCTTGCGGCCGTACTCCCCAGGCGGGGAACTTAATGCGTTAGCTGCGTCACGGAATCCGTGGAATGGACCCCACAACTAGTTCCCAACGTTTACGGGGTGGACTACCAGGGTATCTAAGCCTGTTTGCTCCCCACCCTTTCGCTCCTCAGCGTCAGTTACGGCCCAGAGATCTGCCTTCGCCATCGGTGTTCCTCCTGATATCTGCGCATTCCACCGCTACACCAGGAATTCCAATCTCCCCTACCGCACTCTAGTCTGCCCGTACCCACTGCAGGCCGGAGGTTGAGCCTCCGGATTTCACAGCAGACGCGACAAACCGCCTACGAGCTCTTTACGCCCAATAATTCCGGATAACGCTTGCGCCCTACGTATTACCGCGGCTGCTGGCACGTAGTTAGCCGGCGCTTTTTCTGCAGGTACCGTCACTTTCGCTTCTTCCCTGCTAAAAGAGGTTTACAACCCGAAGGCCGTCATCCCTCACGCGGCGTTGCTGCATCAGGCTTGCGCCCATTGTGCAATATTCCCCACTGCTGCCTCCCGTAGGAGTCTGGGCCGTGTCTCAGTCCCAGTGTGGCCGGTCACCCTCTCAGGCCGGCTACCCGTCGACGCCTTGGTGAGCCATTACCTCACCAACAAGCTGATAGGCCGCGAGCCCATCCCCAACCAATAAATCTTTCCAGTAACTGACCATGCGGTCGCTACTCGTATCCAGTATTAGACGCCGTTTCCAGCGCTTATCCCAGAGTCAGGGGCAGGTTGCTCACGTGTTACTCACCCGTTCGCCACTGATCCCACAGAGCAAGCTCCGTGTTCACCGTTCGACTTGCATGTGTTAAGCACGCCGCCAGCGTTCATCCTGAGCCAGGATCAAACTCTCCGTAAAAAAGAAATGCATACGACACCGGGAAAACGGTGACGCAGCGAGTTTGATGCTGACCAAAGAGACAAATCATTGCTGACTTTATCCGTTGCCAACCCCACAAGGAGGTTGGTCTTTGATCCAAAGGAATCTCATCCAGCCGAAGCTGAATCGAGGTTATTTGGCATTTGACAAGTGCACGCTGTTGAGTTCTCAAGGATCGGATGCTCCCACGACCCAGTCATCACAACCAGGCCCGAAGGGCAACTTCTCTATCTTATCTGTGCCATTCGGCCTGTCAAATCGACACGCCGTGAGGCTCAGAACCAGATCTGCAGCTCGGGGCTCAAGGCCGCCGAGGCAACTTCACTAGCTTATCCGTTCCGGAGTCGCTGTCAAATCGACCGTTTCTCCGAAGTGGAAGCTCCAGGTCAGACAGAAGTGTGTCTGCGATCTGCTCCGAAGAGCTGATCGAGTGGAGGTGGTTCTCCGCTTGAGGGGGGTAAGGCTCTCGGCCTCTCCGCTTCCCTGTGGGGCGAACAAGTAATAAGTTACGTGGGTTCCGAGGTTCCGGCAAATCCGGGCTGTCCGCCGGGCGTGTCGCCCGGCGGACAGGGGGTCACGCCCCGAGAACCAGCTTCAGCTGCTCTACCGCCCAGTCGAGTTCGGTCGCGCGGACCACCAGCGGAGGGGCGATGCGGATCGTCTGACCGTGGGTGTCCTTGACGAGCACACCCCGGTCGAGGAGCTTCTCCGCGATCTCGCGGCCGGTGCCCTTGGCGGGGTCGATGTCGACGCCGGCCCACAGCCCGGCGATGCGCACCTCGGTCACCCCGTGCCCGATCAGCGGCTCGAGGCCGGCGGCGAGGTGGGCGCCGAGTGCGCGCGCGCGCTCCTGGAACTCCCCGGACTCGAGCATCTCGACGACCCGCAGGCCGACGGCCGCGGCGAGTGGGTTGCCCCCGAACGTCGAACCGTGTTCACCCGGGCGGATGACTCCGAGCACATCCGCGTTGCCGACGACCGCCGACACCGGAAGGATCCCGCCGCCCAGCGCCTTGCCCAGGAGATACAGGTCGGGCACGACGCCCTCCCGATCGCAGGCGAAGGTCTCGCCGACCCGGCCGAGACCCGACTGGATCTCATCGGCGATGAACAGCACGTTCTTCTCGTCGCAGATCTCGCGGATGCGGCGCAGGTACCCCTCCGGGGGGATCACCACTCCGCCCTCGCCCTGGATCGGCTCGATCAGCACGGCGGCGGTGTTCTCGGTGATGGCCGCTGCGACGGCATCCGCGTCCCCATAGGGAACCACGTCGAATCCCGGCGTGTACGGGCCGAAGTCCGTCCGCGCCTCGGGGTCGTCGCTGAAGCTGACGATGGTCGTGGTGCGGCCGTGGAAGTTGCCGGCCGCGACGATGATGCGCGCCTGGTCGTCCGCGATGCCCTTGACGCGATACCCCCATGCGCGAGCGACCTTGATGCCGGTCTCGACCGCTTCGGCGCCGGTGTTCATCGGCAGCACCATGTCTTTGCCGGCGAGAGTCGACAGCGCGGCGGCGAACGGCTCGAGCCGATCGCTCATGAAGGCGCGGCTCGTGAGGGTGACGCGACCGAGCTGCTCGGTCAGGGCCGCCACGAGAGCCGGATGCCGGTGCCCGAAGTTCACCGCCGAATAGGCGGCGAGCAGATCGAGGTACCGCTTGCCCTCGACATCCGTCACCCACGCACCCTCACCCCGGGCGATGTTGACCGGCAGCGGGTGGTAGTTGTGGGCGACGTGCGGCTCCGCCGTCACCTCGGCGCTCACGCCGGAGTCGACGGCGGTCACACCGCACCGCGCAGTTCGAGGGTGCAGCACTTGATGCCACCGCCGCCGAGCAGCAGCTCGGACAGGTCGATCATGATCGGGTTGTAGCCGCGCTCGCGCAGCTGCTTCTCGAAGCCCTTCGCGCGCGGCGAGATGATCACGTTGTAGCCGTCGCTCGCGGAGTTGAGACCGAAGACGGATCCGTCCTCGTCGGACACGAGGATCGCCTCGGGGAAGCGCTCCTCGAGGATCGCCCGGCTCTCGTCATCGAACGCGCCGGGCAGATACGCGATGTTCGCGCGCTCGGGGCCGCCGTTCTCTACGCCCTGCACGGGGTCGAGCACCGCGATCGCGGTGTCCAGGTGGTAGAAGCGCGGGTCGACCAGGTTGAGCGACACGACCTCACGGCCGAAGACGTCGCCGACCTCGCGGTGGCTGTCGCCGGTCGAGCGGAACCCGGTGCCGGCGAGGATCACGTCGCCGACGAGCAGGAAGTCGCCCTCGCCCTCGTTGACCTCTTCGGGGATCACGATGTCGTAGCCCGCGGCGCGGAACCAGTCGGCGAACGCGGGTGCCTCGCCCTGGCGCTCGACGAAGCGGAACTTCGGCACGTAGGCGCGGCCGTCGATCAGGAACCCGCCGTTCGCCGTGTAGACCATGTCGGGGAACCCGGCGAGAGGCTCGATCAGCTCGACCTCATGGCCGAGCTCGAGGTACAGGTCGTGCAGCTTCTGCCACTGCTCGACCGCCCTGGCCGTGTCGGTCGGCTTCGAGGGCTCCATCCACGGGTTGATCGAGTAGTTCACCGTGAAGTGCGACGGCGTGCACATCAGGTAGTGACGGTGGTGTGCGGTGCGGACCGGGGCTGCGGTCTCGGATGCCGGCGCAGTGGTTTCGACAGACATGGGGCTCCTCGAACGGATGCGGCGGACGCTGTCCAGGGGCCCGGCGGTCCTTCGACCCGCGCCGCTCGATGAGAGCCGGCGCCCGGGGAAGATGCGACTCGGGCACGCCAGCATCCATTCTGTCACCCGCCCCCTGGACGCCGCCAGAGCGCAGGCGCTTCTCGCTCAGGCTCCGCGGACGACGACCTTGCCGACCGTATGCCCGGCTTCGAGATGCGCGAGGGCCGCGCGGGCCTCGTCGAATCCGAATTCGCGCTCGATCACGGGTGTGATCCGCCCCTCGGCGGTGAGCTCGAGCAGCTTCGCGAGGATCTCCGGACGAGGGCTCGCCGCGAGCGGGCGGATGCGGCGGCTCGAACCGATCGACAGGAACGCCGCTTTCAGCATCCGCGGGATCGGGCCGAGCACGTGGCCGCCGTCGCCCGTCACGAGCACCACCCGGCCGCCGGAGATCACGAGGCGCTGCAGGTCGCGCAGCGGCATCCCTCCGGCGATGTCGATCACCGCGTCGAAGTGTGCTGCGGGCAGCTCCGTCAGCGGCGAGCGACGGTGGTCGAGGGTGCGCACGGCGCCGAGGTGCTCGACGAGGCGCGCGTTGCGTTCGCCGCACGTCGCCCAGACCTCGGCACCGCGCAGCGCCGCGAGCTGCACCACGAAGGTGCCCACTCCCCCGGAGGCGCCGAGCACCAGGACTCGAGGAACGTGGCCCGCCGCAATGTGCTTGACGGAGCGGAAGCCGATCCCCGCGTGGTCGAGGGCCTGCCATGCGGTGCCTGCGGCGATCGGCAGGCAGGCCGCAGTCACGGAGGTCACATCCGGCGGGATCGGGACGAGGCGCGTCGCGGGCACAGCGACATGCGATGCGAGTCCCCCTCCTCCGACGAGCTCGCCCACCACGCGCTCGCCGACCTCGGCGCCGATCTCCTGGGATCCGACGGCGACGACGGTGCCGGCCACCTCCATTCCCCGCACCGGATGCTTGGGGCGCGTCAGGCCGAAGACCGGACGCACGAGCAGGGGGTCTCCGAGCATGAGGCGGATGTCACCGGCGTTGAGGGCGGTCGCCTCGACGCGCAGCACCACCTCGCCCGGACGCGGAATCGGAACGGGGATCTGCTCGAGGTGCACTCCGTCGGACGGGCCGTACGTCTCACGCACCCAGGCAGGCATCGTCTCGGTCATCTCACACCTCCGCGCTCGTGGGCTCGGGGTACTGGAACAGGTCGTCGATGCCGACGCCGAATGCCCGGGCGATCTGGAAGGCCAGTTCGAGGGTCGGCGAGTACTTCTCCTGCTCGATCGCGATCAGCGTCTGGCGAGTCACGCCGACACGGCGGGCGAGCTCGGCCTGGGTCAGACCGGCGGCCTCCCGATGCGCACGGATGCGGTTGGAGACGAGCGTCGGCTTGACCATCAGACGAGACCCCGGCGATAGGCCACGACCCGCGCGATCCCGCCCACGATCGTCGCGACCGCGAAGCCCGCGAACATGGCGTGGGCGATCCAGAAGACGTCCGCGTTCATCGCGCAGAGCAGGATCACGCCGGTGCCCGCGATGGCCACGAACGCCTGCTCGACACGACTCCCCATGCGACCGATGTCCCGATCGCGGATGTCGGACTTGCCCACGCCCTCGGGGTCACGTGCGCCGGCGATCATGCCCCAGATGATGCTGATCGCGATGGTCACGACGATTCCGCCGCCGATCATCCACAGCATCAGCGGCGGCCAGTCGACCTCGGTCACGGGACCGCCGGCCGCCTGCTGCAGCACCGCGACGACGTACGCCGTGATGGCGATAAGGCTGACGACGAGACCGACCCACACGTTGCGCTCCTCGTAGACCATGACACCCTCCCGTGTAAAAGATTCTTGACACGAGGTTACGCCTGCGGCATCCGCTGTGTCAAGAATTCTTTACACCGCGCTCGCGCGGCGTCAGATGACGGAAGCACTCCAGGCGTCGGGGTTGCCGTAGCGGTGCGCGGTGATCGCGATGGCCTGCTCGTGCACGAAGGGCAGCAGCTCGATGCGCCCGGCGGAGGTGACCTCGCCGTCGTACACCGCGAGGTCGGGATCGCCGCCGACGGCTGTCGCCAGTGCCCGGTGCAGCGCTGCCACGGAGTCGCGGGGCCCGACCAGTCGCACCCGGCTCGGTCGCAATTCGTCGTCAAGGGATTCGAGCGTCGCGGACGGCTGCTCGCCGCGCCGCCGCATCCGCTCGATCCACTCGTCGTCGCTCTCCATGTGGACGACGGCGCCGAGCTCGCCGAGAGCGCGGCGAACCGGCGCCGGAAGACCGACGGGCGTCGACAGCACGAACCGGGCGCCGGCGCGCACCGCGGCGACGACGACGCGCAGCAGCTCCTGCCAGCTGGCATCCGCGGTGGCTCTGATCGCGACCGGAACCGGGCGGTAGCGGAACAGATTGCGCTCGATCCCGAGGTGCGACACGTCGCGCACCTGCCCGAACTCGCGGTCCCAGGCGAGCGCATCCGAGAGCGCAGAACGACGCAGCCACTCGAAGGCCTCGAAGTCGAGCGACGGCTGCGCCGACTCGATGAGGTCGGTGATGCGCGAGTCCAGCCCGCGCAGATGGAGAGTGCTCGAGACGGTGCCGGACCCGCTCGACCGCCAGGATCCGAGTCCGATGAGGTAGTTCGGGCCGCCGGCCTTGGCGCCGGGGCCCACCGAGGAGCGCTTCCACCCACCGAACGGCTGGCGCTGCACGATCGCACCGGTGATGCCCCGGTTCACGTAGAGGTTGCCGGCCTGCACGCGGTCGAGCCAGAGCGCGAGCTCAGCCGGGTCCTGCGTGTGCAGTCCGGCGGTCAGACCGTACTCGACCGCATTCTGCAGATCGATCGCCCGCTCCAGCGTCGGCGCGTGCATGACGCCGAGCACCGGGCCGAAGAACTCCTCGGTGTGGAACCGCGAACCCGGCTGCACTCCCACACGGATGCCGGGTCGCCAGAGGCGCCCCGTGGGGTCGTCGGTCGAGACGGCGGGCTCGATGAGCCACTGCTCGTCGCCTTCGAGCTCGGTGAGCGCCCACGCGAGCTTGCCCTCGGGTCGCTCGATCACGGGTCCGACCTCGGCGAGCGGATCGGTGGGCCAGCCGACATGCAGCGACCGAGTGGCATCGGCCAATTGACGGGCGAAGCGCTGGGAGCGTCCGACGGGTCCGACGAGGATCGCGAGGGAGGCCGCCGAACACTTCTGCCCCGCGTGCCCGAAGGCGCTGCGCACCAGATCGGCGACCGCGAGATCGAGATCAGCCGAGGGGGTGATGATCATCGCGTTCTTGCCGCTGGTCTCGGCGAGCAGCGGCAGTTCGGGGCGCCACGAGCGGAACAGCGCCGCCGTCTCCCACGAACCGGTGAGGATGACCCGATCGACGGACTCGTGCGAGATCAGCTCGCGGCCGAGATCGCCCTCTTCGATGTCGACGAGGGCGAGCACGTCGCGGGGAACGCCGACCTCCCAGAGCGTCTCGGCGATGACCGCCGCGCAGCGGCGAGCCTGCGGAGCCGGCTTGAAGACGACTCCGGAGCCCGCGGCGAGCGCGGCGAGCACGCCGCCCGCGGGGATCGCGAGAGGGAAGTTCCACGGTGGGGTGACGACCGTCACGCGCGCCGGGTCGAACGTGGCGCCGGCGACGGCATCCAACTCCCGCGCCTTGGCGGCGTAGTAGCGCGCGAAGTCCACGGCCTCGCTGACCTCGACGTCGGCCTCGGCGAAGACCTTGCCGGTCTCGGAGGCGGCGACCTCGATCAGGTCTCCGCGGCGCCCTTCCAGAGCGGCGGCCGCGCGCAGCAGCACTTCGGCCCGCTCGGCGGCGGGGCGAGCACCCCAGAGCGCCGCGGCGTCGTGCACGCCCGCGATCGTGGCCTCGAGCGTGTCCGCATCGTCGATCCGGGCGGCCTCGATCGTCGAGACGCCGAGGGTGGAGTCGTCGATCCGGGCGGTGATCTCGCGGGCCCAGTCCCGGTTGGCCGGAAGCGACGGGTCGCTGTCGGGCGTGTTCGCGAAGCCCGGCGCGCCGCCGGTCGCCTCATCGATCTCGCGTGGGGCGTAGACCGCGGTCTCCAGGAACGGCCCGGTCGGGTCATCCGATCCGCGCGAGATTCCGAGCACCGCCTGGGTCAGCCCCTCCTCGGGCGCAGGCGCCACGGGCACGGGCCGCATGGACTCGTGCACGGGTGCGAGTCGGTCCTGGCTGCGCAGCGCCCCCACCTGCAGCGTCGGGGACGCCGAGCGGTCGACCGCATCGAGGAACCTGTCGCGCTCACGCACGAACAGCGCCTCATCGTCACCGAGGCGGAATGCTGCGGACAGGAAGTTGTCGCTCGACGCGTTCTCTTCGAGCCTCCGCACCAGGTAGCTGATGGCGACGTCGAACTCGCTCGGCTTCACGACCGGGACATAGAGAAGCACCTCGCCGACCTCGCGGGAGACGGCCTGCACCTGCCCCTGCGCCATGCCGAGGAGCATCTCGAATTCGATCGGCGGCTGCGAGTTGGCGGCGGTCGCCGATCCCGGGTCGAGAGCGCGGACGCCCCGTTCCCCCGCGAGCAGCCACGCATAGGCGATGCCGAACAGGTTGTGACCCGCGATCCCCAGACGCACGGCGGCGACGTTCTCGGGGCGCAGCGCCCAGTCGAGGCAGCGCAGATAGTTGGCGTCGGTGTCGAGCTTCGTGTCGTACGTCGCCTGCGTCCATCCGTGCATCCGCGCCTCGACCCGCTCCATCGCGAGGTTGGCTCCCTTGACGAGCCGCACCTTGATGGGGGCGCCGCCGTGGTCGACGCGCTCGCGAGCCCAGGTGGTGAGCTGCTGCAGCGCCGGCAGGGCGTCGGGCAGATAGGCCTGCAGCACGATGCCGGCCTCGAGACCTTCGAGCCGCGGATCCTCGAGGATGCGCGTGAACACCGCGATCGTCAGATCGAGGTCGCGATACTCCTCCATGTCGAGGTTGATGAAGGTGCGATCCGACGCGGCGGTCAGATACAGCGGAAGGAGTCGCTCGACGACCGACTCCACGACCTCGTCGAACGCCCACATCGAGATGTGGCTGATGATCGCCGACACCTTCACCGAGACGTAGTCGACATCGGGACGACGGATCAGCTCATGGATGCCGTCGAGCCGCCGCTGCGCCTCGGCCTCGCCGAGCACGGCCTCTCCCAGCAGGTTGAGGTTGAGTCGTGCGCCCGATTCGCGGATCTTCGCGATCGCAGGGCCGAGCTTCGCCGGTCGGGCGTCGACCACCAGGTGACCGACCATCTCGCGCAGCACCCGGCGGGCGATGGGCACCACGGGGCTCGGCAGCATCTGCGCGACTCCGCCGCCGATGCGCACGGCCGACCGCAGGTACCACGGCAGGAAGTCGGGCACGATCGGGGCGATGCGGTGCAGCTGGGATGCCGCGGCGCTGAGGCTCTCGGGGCGCATGACCCCGTCGACGAATCCGAGCGTGAAAGGCAGCCCGTTGGCATCCTGCAGCACACCGGCCAGGCGCTCGGCCGCCGGGTCGACATCGGCGGCCGCGGCCTCGATCACCCAGCGGCGGGCGAGCTCGACCGCACGGTCCGCGAGCGAGACGGATTCGGGATCCGTGGAGGGCATCGGGTCGGCCATGACCTCAGCCTAGGACTGCGGTGAGCACCTGGCCCTGAGCGACGATCGCGTCGTGCGGTTCCGGCCGCAGTTCGTGCCGTCGAACGCGCGGCCGGGCGGCACGAACTGCGACCGGAAGAGGTGAAACCGCTCAGAGCGCGGCGATCATCTCGTCGTATCCCTCGCGGAAGGTCGGGTAATCGAGATCGCCGAGGAACTCCTGCAGCAGATGCCCGTCGAGCACCGTCCCGCCGCCGACCTCGGGGTCGAGGTGCGGCGGCGGCTCGACGCCGAGCCGGGTGGCGATATGCGCGACCACGTCTCCGAGCAGCACCGGCTCCCGATCGACGGCGTGGATCAGCGGTGGCGCGGAGTCGGCACGCAGCATCGCCTCGAGCAGCCGCACGAGGTCCGTCTCGTGGATCCGGTTCGTGCGACGCGTGTGGTCGACCGGTGCCGCCTCTCGCACCCGTCGGATGAGGAAGTCGCGTCCCGGGCCGTAGATGCCGGCGGGCCGCACGATGCGAGCACCGAACAGCTCCATGGCCAGCTGCTCGCCCTCGACCAGATCGCCGCCTCGCTCGCTCGAGACCCGCGTCGCGTCGCGCTCGGTCAGCGGCGTCTCGCCAGGACGTCCCTCGAACACGCGCGTCGATGACACGAACACGACCCGCTCCGGCATCGACGGCAGGGCCTTCGCGAGCCCGCGCAGCGCCGGTGGATAGATCGAGTCGCCCTCGGTGCTGGGCGGCAGCGTGACCACGACCGAGTCGAAGGCCGGAAGGTCGCGGTCGAGCGGATGCCGCAGGTCCGCCTCGATCGTCGGGAAGGGCAGCTCCCCTGCACTCCGGCGCATGGCCGTGACCTGTGCGCCCTGCTCGACGAGCCGCTCGCCGAGTCGCACGCCGAGCTTGCCGCATCCCACCAGGAGCACCGAGCCCGGTGCGCGCGTCTCGAGACCCCATGGATCGGTCACGGGGTCAGTTCCACACGCTCGGCGCGGAGGTGCGCACGGAAGGCAGAGCGGATGCCGCGGCCCAGTCGTGCACCCACGGATCGATCTCGGGCACGCCCTCGGGCTTGCCCACTGCGGCGAACAGCTCTTCGTTGCTGACCGTGCCTCCGGTGCGGCGCAGCATCCGCGAGCGCACGATCACCCGCGCGTAGATCTCGCCGTCGACGACGGCTCGGTGCTCGAGGAACACGGCCTTGTCGTCGTGTCCGATGAACCGGGACTGCACCTCGAACCGCTGCCAGAGCTGCAGGGACTTGCGGAAGGTGACGGTCTCGCTCGATACGACGGCGTACCAGCCGCGCTCGTTCATCGCGTCGAACAGCCCCGTGCTGATCAGCAGGTCCCAGCGACCGAGGTCGAACAGCGACAGGTAACGACCGTTGTTCATGTGGCGCAGGATGTCGATGTCGGTGGGGAGCGTCGTCAGTGTGATGCTGCTGACGGACCCCGCGTCGAGGGTCTTGCCTCGCCGCACGCGGCGACGGGCGGAGAGGATCACGAGGAGAGTGCGCCAGATCACGTTCACGAGCACTGATCGTAGCCAGCGACGAACGATTCGCGAACATCGTTGTGCGATGTCTCCAGCGACATATCGGTGCTGCGGGAACGCTTCCGTTCGATTTCCTCTTCGCGGACCCCGCGCGTAGAGTCGCGATATGAGCGCCGAAGCCCAGCCTGAAGTCATCGTCCGTCCGGTCCGTGATGTGGATGCGGAAGCCCTGGGTCGCGTGCACGCGCAGTGCTGGCACGAGACCTATGACCACCTGATCAGCAAGGCAGCCCTCGAGAAGGTCTCGCCCCGCCGCATGGCCGAGCTGTGGACGCACTGGGCCTCGCAGGGCCCCGAGTTCACCATGCGCGCCGCGCTCGTCGACGGAGAGATCGTCGGGTTCGTCGGCTCCGGCCCCGCCCGCGACAAGGACGCCCCGGCGTTCCGCGAGCTGTACTTCATCTACCTGCTCGACGCGTACCACTCCACGGGCATCGGCCAGAAGCTGTTCGACGCCGCCGTCGAGAAGGACGAACCTCTCTACCTGTGGGTCGCGGAGGACAACCCCCGCGCCCACCGCTTCTACACGCGCAACGGATTCACGCTCGACGGCGCGAGCCACACCGAGCCGTTCCTCGGCGAGACGCTGACCGAGGTGCGCTTCGTGCGCTGAGCCCGCGCCTCGTGGCCTCGCGCTCACGTTTTCGCATGAACGGCCCCCTGCCTCAGGCAGGGGGCCGTTTCGCTGCGTCGGAAGCGGTCTGGGCTGAATCGTGGACGGGTCAACGTCCGGAGACGGTGCCGAACAGCTTCGCGATCGGGGCGATGACGAGCGGCCGGGCGGCGACCCAGCCGAGGGCGATCACCACGAGGGATGCCACGAAGACCCAGAATCCGGTCCAGCCGACGGCGTCCGAGGAGGCGTACATGTGGTTGAGGTTGCGCAGGAACCCGGTGAGGAACACCAGCGCGACGTGTCCGATGATGAACACCACGAAGTAGATCATGATCGGGAAGTGCAGCGCGCGGGCCCACTCGATCGGGTAGGCCTTCGAGAGACGTTCGGCCTTCTTCGGCCACATCCCCGACATGCGGAACCCGGTCGCCGCCGCCAAGGGAGCCGCGATGAACACCGTGACGAAGTAGGCCAGCTGCTGCAGGCTGTTGTAGTTCACCCAGCCGTGCTCGGTCGGCCAGTCGAACGACACGTACTGCAGCGCGGCCGACAGCGCGTTCGGGATGACCTCCCAGCTCGTCGGCACGATGCGCGCCCAGTGTCCGGTGACGAACAGCAGCACCACGAAGATCACGCCGTTCACGAGCCAGAGGATGTCGAGCGCCTGGTGGAACCAGATCGTCAGGCTGACCTTGCCCTTGGGATCGTTGCGCGGGGTCCAGAACGCGGTCGGGCGCTTCTCGTTGCGGATGCGGAGGCCCGACCGGATGATCAGCACCATCAGGAACACGTTGAAGAAGTGCGCCCAGTTGGTCCACGGGACGAATCCCGGTTCGACGGCGACGGCCGGCTCGTATTCGCCGGGGAACGCGGCGAGGAAGTCCTGCATGAACGGGAAGCTCAGCAGCGCCCGCACGAACGCCACGGCAGCGGCCGCCAGGATGCCGAGCGCCGCGGCGCCGAGAAGGACGGCGATCGCCTGGGTCCAGGTCGGCCGAGGTCGGTCGGATGCCGGAGCGGTCGCCGTGACGTGCCGAGGCGCACTGCCGTTCCAGACGGTGCGGGGAGCGGGCAGCGGGATCGAAGGATCCCCGAGCGCGAACGCGGCGGCGGTGGCGACGGCCGTGGTGGGTGCGGATGCCGGAGCGGCGGCCGGTGCGGATGCCGGTGCAGATGCCGCGACCTCGGGGGCTGCATCCGGGGCATCGACGGTGATGGATGGGGCCGCGTCCGAGGTGACTGCGATCAGCGGAACGGTATCCGCCGGGGGCCACGGATCTCCGCCGGCGACTCGCGGCAGACCGCGACGCACGGATCCCGTCTGCGCGACGACCGGGGCCGACTCAGGCGCCGGCTCGTCGAGCGTGGACGGCGAGGCGGCCCGGGTCGGCACGTCTGCCGCGGCGTCGGTGGCGGCATCCGCCGGCTCCGGCGTCGAAGACGATGCCCGCGCCGTGGCAGCGCCTGCGACAGCCGCCACGCTTGCGGGAGGCCACGGTTCGCCACCCGGCGTGCGCGGAAGGCCTCGGCGAAGGGACGCGCCACTCGCCGCAGACGGCACCGCGTGCTCGACGACCGAGGACTCGGGGCCCGGCACGGCAGTCTCGGGAACGGCAGCCACCGGAGCAGCAGCCGCCGGGGCGGCCTCCTCCGGCCCATCGAGCGAGGTCGACGGCGCCGAGAGCGGCGATGCGTGCTCGGCATCCGCAGGCGCCTCCACGGCGATGTCGCCGGGAGGCCACGGCTCGCCGCCGGGAACGCGCGGGAGCCCGCGCCTGAGCATCCGCGTCGCCATGGCTACTTCTTCCGCGCCTCGAGGGCCGCGATCACCTGCGGGACGATCGTGAACAGATCGCCGACGATGCCGAAGTCGGCGACGTCGAAGATCGGCGCCTCGCCGTCCTTGTTGATCGCGACGATATTCTTCGCCGTCTGCATGCCCGCGCGATGCTGGATCGCACCCGAGATGCCGAGGGCGACATACAGCTGCGGCGAGACCGAGACGCCCGTCTGACCGACCTGATGCGACTGGGGGATGTAGCCGGCGTCGACCGCCGCGCGCGAGGCGCCGACCGCTGCGCCGAGAGCGTCGGCGAGCTCTTCGACGAGCACGAACTTCTCCTTCGAGGCGAGGCCGCGACCACCCGAGACGACCCGCGTGGCGCCGCGCAGCTCAGGCCGCGTCGACGTGGACTCGACGGCCTCGACCGCGCCGACGGTCGCCCCGACGGTGCCGGATGCCGACACGGAGAGCGCGTCGATCGTCGGCGACTCCACCGCCTCGGCTCGCGCGTCGACCGCGCCCTGACGCACCGTGATGACCGGTGCGCCGAACGTGGGAGCCGAGTCGGTGAGGTAGGCGCCTCCGTAGACGGAGTGGTGGGCGACGATGCCCTCGTCATCCCTCGAGACGCCGACGGCGTCGACCGACAGCGCCAGCTTCGCGCGCACGGCGAACCTCCCGGCGACATCGCGTCCGCTGATCGAGTTCGAGATCAGCACAGCATCCGGCCGCACCTGCTCGAAGGCCGCGTGCAGTGCATCGACGATCGGCACGGTGAGCACCGTCGGGTCGCCGTCGGCCGTGAGCACGACCGACGCTCCGGCCGCGGCGACCTGAGCCGCCGCGTCTGCGGACCCTCCGACGACGAGCGCGACCGGAGCGCCGACGGTCGAGGCCGCGCCGATCAGTGCCGCCGTGCTGCTGGCGGGGTTGCCCGCGGGGTCGAGGTCGACGATGACGAGGATGGCGTTCTCGGGGTAGGTCATGTCACACCAGCCTGTTCTGCACGAGGTACTCGACCAGCTTCTCGGCGGCATCGCCCTCATCGACGATCTTCACGCCGGCCGCGCGCGGCGGCTTCTCGGCGACCGACGTCATGATGGTGCGGGGTGCGGCCGCCGGGTCCGCGGAGACACCGAGGTCGTCGAGGGTGAGCACCTCGAGCGGCTTCTTCTTCGCCGCCATGATGCCCTTGAAGTTGGGGAAGCGCGCGTCGGGCAGTGCCTCGGTGATCGAGATCACCGCCGGGAGGGATGCCGAGATCGGCTGCGCTCCGGCATCCGCCCCTCGGGTTCCGGTGATGCCGTCCGAGGAGATCTCGACCGAGGTCAGCGCTGTCGCCTGCGCCCACCCCAGGTGCTCGGCGAGCATCGCCGCCATGACGCCGCCCGAGCCGTCGGTCGACAGGTTGCCGGTGATCACCAGGTCGGGTTCGCCGCGACGGATCGCCGCGGCCAGCGTCTCGGCAGTGAGGCCGAGGTCGGCCCCCGCGAGCTGCTCGTCGGCGATGTGCACTGCGGAGCCTGCGCCGATCGCGAGCGCTCGGCGCACCGATGCGGTCGAGCCGCCAGGAGCCATCGCGACCGCGACCACCTCGGTGCCCTCGTTCTTGTCGGCATGGCTCAGCGCGACCTCGAGCGCGCGCTCCGTGATCTCATCGAGCACCACGTCGCCGGCACCTCTGTCGGCGAGGCCGGTCTCGAGGTTCAGCTTGCGGTCGCCATAGGTGTCCGGCACCTCTTTGACCAGGACGAAGATCTTCATCGATTGCTCCTCACGACTGCGTCGATTCTAGTCCCTTGATACTGAGTCCCACCCGATGAGCGACTGAGGACCACCAGTCGTCTCCCGGGTGCCGGGTCCCGGCTGCGGCGACGCGATGGCCTACCGTAGAACCGTGAACCGACCGCGTCCGCTGCCCGTCGATCCGCTCGCCGAGGCGAAGCGGCAGTGGCTCGCGCACGGATGGACCGATGCCGCCGGCGGCATGACCGTCGTCACCTCCGTCATGCGCGCGCAGCAGCTGCTGCTCGCGCGGGTCGACGCGACGCTCAAGCCCTTCGCGCTCAGCTTCGCCCGATACGAGATGCTGCGTCTGCTGGCGTTCAGCCGGTCGGGCCGACTGCCGCTGTCGAGCGTCGTCGCCCGACTGCAGGTGCACGCGACGACCGTAACGAGCACCGCGGAGCGCCTCGTGCGCGACGGACTCATCGTGCGCGAACCGCACCCGCACGACGGCCGTGCGGCACTGCTCGCCCTGACCGAGTCGGGCCGAGAACTCGTGGCTCGCGCCACGGACGCCCTGAACGCCGACGTCTTCGCCGACCCGGGGATGAGCCGCGAGGATGCCGCCGAGCTCGTCGCGATCGTCGCCCGCATGCGCAAGGCCGCCGGCGACTTCACCGACCCCAGGCCGCAGCCCGAGCCGCTCTGACATGGCCGAGTTCGTGCTCGAGACGGTCATCGCCGCACCGCGTGAGACGGTGTTCGCGGTCGCCCTCGACCCCGGGATGCACCTGCGGTCGATGGCGCGATACCGGGAGACCATGATCGAGGCTCCCGCCGGCGGCGTGTTCACGGAGGGGTCGACCGTCACATGGCGGGCACGGCACTTCGGCATCCCGTTCCGGCTGCGGACGATCGTGTACGACGTCGACCCGCCGCGCGGGTTCCGCGATCGGCAGCTCTCCGGGCCGTTCGGAGCGTTCGAGCACGAGCACGTGTTCGAGGAGCATCCGCAGGGAACGCTGGCCCGCGACACGATCGTCTTCCACTCGCCGTTCGGTCCGATCGGACGCCTCGTCGACCGTCTGATCCTTCGCGAGTACATGCGACGCCTGATCGAGGAGCGCAACGCCCACCTGGCATCCGAGGCCGAGGGACGCGGGCGTACACTGCCCGCATGAGCGAACTGCGCCTGCACACGATCCTCGAAGGCCGTGGCCCCGCGGCCGCGATCATCCTCACCGACGAGCAGGTCGCCTCGTTCGGAGCGGGGAAGGCGTTCCCCGTCGCGGTCACGATCGGAGGACGCACCGCCCGTCTGCGCCTGGCCCGGATGGGAGGTGCGAACATGATCGGCTTCAGCAAGGCTGTGCGCACCGACCTCGGCGTCGAGATCGACGAGGAGGTCGATGCGGTGATCCGGCTGGATGCGGCCGAGCGCACTGTCGAGGTGCCCGCCTCCCTCGCGGAGGCGCTCGACGCCGACACCGCGCTGCGCGCCGCCTTCGACGCGCTCCCCTATTCCGTGCGCAAGGAGCACGCCCGCTCGGTGGCGGAGGCCAAGCAGGATGCGACCCGCGAGCGGCGCGTGGCGAAGATCGTCGACGCGCTGCGCGGCTGAGGTCTCCCGCCGCCTGCGTGCAGGCTCTGCTCCATGACTCCGGAGATCCGAGGGGGCTCGGGCTTGCCGGCGGGTGCTCGGCACGGAACGGGCGCAGTCCTCCGGAGTTGTGGAGCGGCGCTCAGCGGTTCTGGAAGTCGGGCGCACGCTTCTCCCGGAAGGCGGACATGCCTTCCTTCTGGTCGGCGGTGTCGAACAGCTCGGCGAACGCCCGCTTCTCGTGGGCGAGGCCATCGGCGAGCGTCGTCTCCATCGCCGCGTCGAGCGCGGCCTTCGCGGCGAACACCGATGGCAGCGACTTCGACGCGATGGTCTCGGCGAGCCTCGTAGCCTCGGCGAGGAGGTCGGATGCCGGCACGACGCGCGACACGAGGCCGGAGCGCTCCGCCTCCTCGGCGCCCATGAACCGACCGGACAGCACGAGTTCGGCCGCCTTGTAGTAGCCCACGGCGCGGATGAGCCGCTGCGTGCCGCCCATGCCGGGAATGACGCCGAGGTTGATCTCGGGCTGCCCGAACTTCGCGGTGTCGGCGGCGAGGATGATGTCGCACATCATCGCGAGCTCGCATCCTCCCCCGAGTGCGAACCCTGAGACGGCGGAGATCACGGGCGTGCGCACCGCCGCGAACTCATGCCAGACGCCGAAATGATCGGTCTCGAGCATCTCGGAGGCCGACATGCCCTCCATCTCCTTGATGTCCGCGCCGGCGGCGAACGCCTTCTCAGACCCGGTCACGACGATGGCGCCGACCCCGTCGTCGAGGTCGAAGGCCACAGCGGCCGCGGTGACCTCGTCGGCGAGGCGGCTGTTCAACGCGTTGAGCGCCTCGGGGCGGTTCAGGGTGATCCACCCCACACGTCCGCGCTGCTCGACCAGGATCGTCTCGTATTCCGTCATCGTGAAGGCCTCTCCGTCGTGGTCATCTCAGTATCTCGCGTGGCTCACACGCTGCCGTCGCGGATGTCGGTGATGATGCCGGAGAAGTCGCGGGTCGCGCCGTCGCCCGCAGCGAAGGCGGCGTAGAGCTGCTGGGCGAGCCGCCCCATCCGCGCGTCGGTCGACGTCTGCTCGATCGCCTGCAGCGCGAGCCCGAGATCCTTCGCCATCAGAGCACCGGCGAAGCCCGGCTGGTAGTCGCGGTTCGCCGGGCTCGTCGGAACGGGGCCGGGCACGGGGCAGTTGGTCGTGATGGACCAGCACTGACCGGACGCCTGCGACACCACGTCGAACAGCGCCTGGTGCTCGAGCCCGAGCCGCTCGCCGAGCACGAAAGCCTCGGCCACCGCGATCTGCGAGACGGCGAGCACCATGTTGTTGCACACCTTCGCGGCCTGGCCGAGCCCCGACCCCCCGCAGTGCACGATGCGCGTGCCCATGATCTCGAGCACCGGCAGTGCGGCGGCGAAGTCCTCGTCCGAGCCGCCCACCATGAACGCGAGCGTGCCGTTCTCGGCACCGACGACGCCGCCGGACACCGGGGCGTCGACATTGCGATGCCCCGCGGCGAGCGCGAGCGCGTGGGCGGCACGGGCCTCGTCGACCGCGATCGTCGACGACTCGATGAACAGGGTGCCGGGGCCGGCTGCGGCGAGCAGCTCGGTGCGGTACGCGTCGATCACGTGCCTTCCCGCCGGGAACATCGTGATGACGACGTCGGCGTCGGCGACGGCATCCGCTCCGCTGGCCGCGACGGGGATGCCTGCGGCCTGCGCCGCCTCGATCGCCGCGGGCACCAGGTCGAACCCGTGCACCTCGTGCCCTGCGGCGACGAGGTTCTTCGCCATCGGCAGCCCCATGTGGCCGAGTCCGAGGAAGGCGATCCGGACGCTCGACGACTCGCTCATGATGCGCTCCGCATCGAGGCCGATCCCGCCGGTCGCAGCATCTCGCGCCCGACGATCAGGCGCATGATCTCGTTCGTGCCCTCGAGGATCTGGTGCACCCGCAGGTCGCGCACGACCTTCTCGATGCCGTAGTCCTGCAGGTAGCCGTAGCCGCCGTGCAGCTGCAGCGCGCGGTTGGCGACGTCGAATCCGGCATCCGTCGCGAAGCGCTTGGCCATCGCGCATCGCATCGTGGCATCCGGGGCGTGCTCGTCGACCGCCAGCGCGCCGTCGGTCACCATGAGGCGAGCGGCCTGCAGGTCGGTGCGCATGTCGGCGATCGCGAACAGGATCGACTGCTTCTCGGCCAGCGGCTCGCCGAACGCCACGCGCTCGTGCACGTACTGCACCGCCCGATCCAGGGCCCACTGGGCACCTCCGATGGAGCAGGCCGCGATGTTGAGGCGACCGCCGTTGAGCGCCGACATCGCGATCGCGAAGCCACGGCCCTCGTCGCCGAGCATTCCGGATGCGGGGATGCGCACGCCGTCGAGGATCACCTGACGGGTGGGCTGGGCGTGCCAGCCCATCTTCTTCTCGGGCGCCCCGAAGCTGAGTCCCTCGGCATCGCCGGGAACGAGGAAGGCGCTGATGCCCCGGGCTCCCGGCTCGCCGGTACGGGCCATCACCACGTAGACGGCGGCCTCGCCGGCACCCGAGATGAACTGCTTCACGCCGGTGAGGAGGTAGTCGTCCCCGTCGCGCACCGCGCTCGTGGCGACGTTCGCGGCATCGGATCCGACGCCCGGCTCGGTCAGGCAGTAGCCGCCGAACTCCTGCATGGCGGTGAGGTCGGGCAGCCAGCGGCCGCGCTGTGCATCGTCGCCGTAGGTGTCGATCATCCACACCACCATGTTGTGGATCGAGATGTAGGCGGCGACGGCGGGATCGCCCTTCGCGAGCTCTTCGAAGATCGCCACGGTGTCCGAGCGGCTGAGGCCCGTGCCGCCGAACTCCTCGCTCACGTAGATGCCGCCGAGGCCCAGCTCTCCGGCCTTGCCGAGCGACTCGCGGGGGAAGATGTGCTTCTCGTCGCGTTCGGCGGAGAAGGGTGCGAGCTCGGTCTCGGCGAACTCGCGGACGGCGTCGAGAATGGCCTCGCGCTCTTCGGCGGTGGTGGTGACGGTGGTCATTGTCATGTCGATTCCTTGTGGGCGTCGCGAGGTCAGTGCATGGTGGGGATCACGAAGCTGGCGCCGTCGCGGATGCCGGCCGACGGCCAGCGGCTCGTGACCGTCTTGGTCTTCGTGTAGAAGCGGAAGGCATCGGCGCCGTGCTGGTTGAGGTCGCCGAACCCGCTGCGCTTCCAGCCGCCGAACGTGTAATACGCGATCGGCACCGGGATCGGCACGTTGACGCCGACCATCCCGACCTCGACCCGTGCGGCGAAGTCGCGTGCCGCGTCTCCGTCGCGCGTGAAGATCGCGACGCCGTTGCCGTATTCGTGCTCGGATGCCATGCGCAGCGCCTCCTCGTAATCGGCGGCGCGGGCGATCACGAGCACCGGTCCGAAGATCTCCTCGCGGTAGATCGCCATGTCGGTGGTCACGTCGTCGAACAGCGTCGGTCCGAGGTAGAAGCCCTGCTCATGACCGGGCACCGTGAAGCCGCGACCGTCGGCCAGGAGGGTCGCGCCCTCGTCGACCCCCTGCTGGATGTACCCCTCGACCCGCTCGACGGCAGCCCGGGTGACGAGTGGCCCGTAGTCGACGTCGGAGGCGAGGGACGGGCCGATCCGCAGCTGCGCCACACGCTGGGCGAGCTTGGCGGCGAGAGCATCCGCCGTCTCCTGGCCGACCGGCACCGCGACCGAGATCGCCATGCAGCGCTCGCCCGCCGATCCGTATCCCGAGCCGATCAGCGCGTCGACGGCCTGGTCGAGGTCGGCGTCGGGCATGACGATCATGTGGTTCTTGGCGCCGCCGAAGCACTGCGCGCGCTTGCCGTGCGCGGCCGCCGTCGAATAGATGTACTCGGCGATCGGTGTCGAGCCCACGAAGCCGACGGCGCGGATGCGGTCATCGGTGAGCAGCGCGTCGACGGCCTCTTTGTCACCGTGCACGACGTTGAGGACCCCGGCGGGAAGCCCCGCCTCGAGGAACAGCTCGGCGATGCGCACCGGCACCGAGGGGTCGCGCTCGCTGGGCTTGAGCACCACGGCGTTGCCGGCGGCGAGGGCGGGGCCCGCCTTCCACAAGGGGATCATCGCCGGGAAGTTGAACGGTGTGATCGCCGCCACCACTCCGAGCGGCTGCCGCATCGAGTACACGTCGATGCCGGCGCCGGCACCCGTCGAGTACTCGCCTTTGAGCAGGTGCGGCGCGCCCGCGGAGAACTCGATGACCTCGAGACCCCGCTGGATGTCGCCCTTCGCATCGTCGACCGTCTTGCCGTGCTCGCTCGCAAGCAGCTCGGCGAGCTCGGTCATCTCGCGCTGCGCGAGATCGAGGAAGCGCAGCAGCACACGTGCGCGCTTCTGGGGGTTGGTCGCCGCCCACTCGACCTGCGCGGCCTCGGCGTTCGCGATCACATCGGCGACCTCCTGCGCGGAGGCCAGCGGCACGCGCGCCTGAACGGATCCCGTGCTCGGATCGAACACGTCGGCGAAGCGCCCTCCCTCGGGGGTGAGGTGCTTTCCGCCTACGAAGTGGGGAATGGTACGAGTCATTGTGCGATGTCCCTTCGCGCCGTCGTTGGCACTATGACGATGGTACTTCGGCATCCGCATATTTACTAGGGTGTCCTTGCAGTTTCGGGCGCCCGCCGGACGACTGTGCTGGAAAGCGCTTCCCCGCTAGGGTCGAGAGAGCAGGCCGAACACCCGACCCAGGAGACTCATGCACTACGGCGCCGACTACAACCCCGAGCAATGGCCGCGAGAGGTGTGGCCGGACGACGTCCGGCTGATGCGCGAGGCCGGCGTGACGCTCGTGAGCCTGGGGATCTTCTCGTGGTCGCGCATCCAGCCGGCCGAGGGCGAGTTCGACTGGGAGTGGCTCGACGAGATCATCGGGCTGCTGCACGAGGGCGGCATCCAGGTCGACCTCGCCACCGCCACCGCATCCCCGCCGCCGTGGGCCTCGACCGCCTACCCCGAGATGCTGCCGCAGGATGCCGACGGCTCGACGTTCTGGCCCGGCAGCCGCCAGGCCTTCGCGCCCTCCTCTCCCGTCTACCGACGCCTCGCGGCCGAACTCGTCACCGCTCTCGCGGAGCGCTACGCGCAGCATCCTGCCGTCGTGCTGTGGCACGTCAACAACGAGTACGGATGCCATCTGCACTACGACTACTCCGACGCCGCGCGCGACGCGTTCCGCGCATGGTTGCAGCGCAGGTACGCGACGATCGACGCCCTCAACCACGCCTGGGGCACGGACTTCTGGTCGCAGCGCTACACCGACTTCGATCAGATCGTGCCGCCGCGCAAGGCGCCGTACAGCATCAACCCGACCAGCGTGCTGGACTTCAAACGGTTCACCTCCGACACCCTGCTCGAGCTGTATGTGATGGAGCGCGACATCATCCGCGCCGCGGGAGCGACCCAGCCGATCACGACCAACTTCATGGGCGCGTTCCCGCCGGCCGACTACTGGAAGTGGGCGGCCGAGGTCGACGTGATCAGCGACGACAACTACCCCGATCCCAACGACCCCGAGTCGTTCCGCGGGGCCGCGTTCGCACGCGAGCTGATGCGCGGTCTCAAGCCCGGGGTGCCCTGGATCCTCACGGAGCAGTCCACCAATGCCCTGAACTGGCGTCCCACCAACGCCCCGAAAGCACCCGGTCAGATGGCGGCGATCAGCGCGCAGGCGGTGGGCCGAGGCGCCGACGGGATCATGTTCTTCCAGTGGCGGCAGTCGCGCCGCGGCAGCGAGAAGTTCCACTCGGCGATGGTGCCGCAGGCCGGGCTCGACACCCGCACCTGGCGGGAGGTCGTCGAGCTGGGCGGACAGCTCGCGCAGCTCCCCGAGATGCCGGACGTCTCGTCGGGGGCGAAGATCGCTCTCGTCTTCGACTGGGAGAACTGGTGGGCGATCGACGGGCGCGACCACCCGATCGTGCTCGACTACCTGACGCTCTCGCACCGCTGGCATGCGGCGCTGCATCGGCAGAACCTCGCGGTCGACATCGTGAACACGACGAGCGATCTCCGCGGCTATTCACTCGTGGTCGCGCCTCAGCAGTATCTGCTGAGCGATGAGGGCGCCGCGAATCTCACGGCGTATGTCGCGCAGGGCGGCAACCTGTTCGTCTCGGCGTTCAGCGATGTCGTCGACCAGGACGACGCGTTCCGCGAGGGCGGCTTCATCGTCTCGCTGCGGGACGCGCTCGGCGTCGCGCTCGAGGACTTCGGGGCGCTGGTGCCGCCCGAGTCGGTGCGATCGGCCGACTCGGCCGGAGAGGTCGCGAGCCACGCCGTGCCCGACGGGCCGGGCCAGTCGGAGGCGCCAGTGGACGGCCCCGCGGGGACGATCGTCGGCCAGTACTTCGCGGAAGAGCTCCTCGTGCAGGATGCCGAGGTGCTGGGTCGCTTCACCGAGGGTCGCACCGCCGGGCGCGCGGCGTTCACCCGCAAGGCCTTCGGGGACGGCAACGGCTACTACCTCGCGACGATCCCGGACGACGCCGGCATGGCAGCCGTGCTGCGCTGGCTCGCCGTCGAGGCGGGAGTGACCGCCGAGATCGAGGGCCTTCCCGAGCACGTCGAGATCGCACGCCGAGGCGGCATCCTCACCGCCATCAACCACAGTGCGGAGCCGTTGGCGGTCGATGTGCCCGGCCGCGATGTGATCACGGGGTCGACCGCGGCGCGCCGCGAGCTCGGCGCATACGGCTGGGCGTTCATCGACACGAGCGGGGTCGACGCGCGGGACTGATCACGCGAGGACGGCCGCGGTCGCGCGAGTCGAGGGGTGCGGCGCGCGGCCGCACCCCTCGCCTCGACCTCAGTAGACGATCACCGGGAGGCTGCGCGTGCTGCGGGAGTCCTGCCACGGCTCCGTGCCGTCGAAGCGGACCGTGAGCAGGTGCACCCCACGGCTCAGCTTCGGCACCGAGACGGTGACCCTGCCCTTGTCGGAGGGAGCCAGCTCGACCGTGGCGACGACCTTGCCGCGTTCGTGCACCGTCACCGTGCCCACCGGCGCGCTGCCGTCGTCGGCCGCCACGGTGACCTTCACGGTGGCGCTCTTGCCCGACTTCACCAGCAGGTCGGAGGAGGCGCGCACCCGCGTATCGATCGGCTGCACCGGGTCGTCGACCAGCACGGCGACCGACCGGGCGGGGATCGTCACGGTGCCGGTCGCGGCGTCCCAGGTCGTGGTCTTGACCACGGCATCCGCTCCGTTCGCCTGAGCCGGGGTCAGCGCGAACGAACGCCCGGCCAGCCCCGCGACGGTCTGCGTGACCGGCGCAGGAGAGGAGTTGAACGCGACGAGCGCCCCGTCGAGATCGGCGTCGGCGTCGGGACCCGTCAGGTCGTCGATCTGCATCAGGATCACGCCCGGAGCCGCCCCCGCCCCGCCGTTCGGGAACGTGACCTTCTGCTGGATCAGCTCGGCCGAGCCGAGCCGCAGCAGATCGACCTCGTCGCGGATGCGCAGCAGATCGAGAGCGGATGCCTCTGCGGCCGCCATGTCGGCCGCGGCCGGCTTGAGCGCAGGATCGGCGAGCAGCGGCGCCATGATCGGCCACTTCTCCTCGTTGTCCGCCGCGGTCGGCAGCCCCGAGCCGAACGTCGACTCCTGACCGGTCCAGTCGATGCGGTTGAACCAGTCACCGGAGTTGTAGCTGTTGCGATCGAGAGACTTCGACCGCAACAGCTCGGTGCCTGCATGCCAGAACGACGGCGACTGCGAGAGCGTCACAGTCGCGAGCTCCAGCGTGTTCATCCGCACGCGGTCGGCCATCGTCGTGTCGACCGGGAGCTTGAGCACCGAGAGGTCGTAGAGCGTCTCGTTGTCGTGCGCATCGACGTAGTTGATCGTCTCGTCCGGCTGATCGGCATAGCCCGCCGCGGAGCCGCGATAGTCGATCGCCTCTCCTGCCGTGACCGAGCCGTCGCTCGTGGTGAACTCGAAGTCGCGCAGATTGCCTGCCAGCCCGAGCTTGACGAGATCGGTCTCGTGGCCGAGGTCGGCGAGCGCCTGCTCGACCGTGCCGTTGATCGGATCGCCGTTCGGGTCGGTGCCGAGACCGGTGCCGAAGCCCTGACGGAACGTCGACGACGAGTCGACCGGGCTGCCGCCGTGCACGGCGTCGCGCAGGCGGTCGTTGAACGTGCCGATGCCGGTGCCTCCCAGCTGCCCCTGGGTGGCCTGCTCGAACAGCGCATCGTCCGCCACCTCGCCGAAGTTCCAGCCCTCGCCGTACAGATGGATCGCCGAACCGTCGACGCCGTCCTTCGCGAGGGTCAGGGCGTCGAGCGCGTCGCGGATCGCCTGCATGTTCGTCGTCGAGTGGTGGCCCATGAGGTCGAAGCGGAAGCCGTCGACCTTGTAGTCGCGCGCCCAGGTCACGATCGAGTCGACCATGAGCTTCTGCGCGGCGAGGTGCTCGGTCGCGACGTTCTGGCAGCACGTCGAGGTCTCGACGCCGCCGGCCGCGTTCAGCCGGTGGTAGTAGCCGGGCACGACCTGGTCGAGCACCGACTTCTCGGCCTGACCGGATGCCGCCGTGTGGTTGAACACCTCATCGAGCACGACCTGCAGGTCCATGTCATGGAGAGCGCCGACCATCGACCGGAACTCGCTGACCCTGGCGCCGCCGTCGGCGTCGACTGCGTACGAGCCCTCGGGCGTCGAGTAGTGGTATGGATCGTAGCCCCAGTTGAAGCCGTCGGCATCCGCGACCGCCTGGATGCACGCCTGCTGTGCCGAGTCGGCCGGGCCGAACGAGGAGAGGTCGCAGTCGGGCACCGCCTGCGCTGCGCGGTCCTCCTCGATCGAGGCGATGTCGAAGGAGGGCAGCAGGTGCACGGTGTTGATCCCGGCATCCGCGAGCTGCTTCAGCTGATCGGTGCCCGCGCTGTCGCGGGTGAACGCCAGGTACGTGCCGCGCTCGTCGGCCGGAACCGTCTCGTCGCTGATCGAGAAGTCGCGGATGTGCAGCTCGTAGATCGCCCGGTCGACCGCGCGCTCGACGACCGGCGCTTCGGCCTTCTGCCACTGCTTCGGCTGCCAGGCCTTGTCGTCGAGGTCGATGGCGACCGAACGCCGCGAGTTCAGAGTGAGCGCCGTCGAGTAGGGATCGGTGACCCGGTTCGTCTCGATCGCACCGGTCGTCGGCGCATAGACCACGACCTCCCACAGGAACTCGTCGCCCTTGAGATCCTTGGCGCCCGCGACCGACCAGACGCCGGACGCCGCATCCCACGCGGCCTCGTGCCGAGCGGGGTCGCCCTCGGCGCCCTCGTCCCAGGTGAGAAGGGTCGCGCTCTGCGCCGTCGGCGCCCACAGCCGGAACGTCGGCTTCTTGCCCGAGAACGTCACGCCCAGGTCGACGTCGTCGAGGGCTGCGGCATAGAGATCGTCGAGAACCCCGGCGATCTGCACGCCGGTGAATGCGGAGGGCGCCCCCGTCTCGTCACGTTGGACGACCGCGAGCTGCGTGCGCAGCAGTGCCGCCGCATCGGCATCCGTCACCCGCAGGGCGAGGTATCCGTCGAGCGCGGGGAACCGGGCGAGCTGCTCGTCCGTCAGGCCGCCCTCGATCACCTCGAGCGCGATCGACTCGCCACCCGCGATGTCGCCGTCTGCCACCGCGAGCGAGGCGTCCGCCGAGGAGTACAGCTGATAGGCGGCCTTGTCGACAGACCCGAGAGTCGCCGGCCAGGCGATCGTCTCGGCGTCGACCCACTGCGCGCGCTGCTCTCCGATTCCGGGGAGCTGCGGGTCCGCGCTCACGACCTCGAGGACGTGCGTCGCCAGCGTGTAGCGGAACGACGTCACGCTGCCCTCGGCCGCGCTGAACGAGATGTTCGCGCCGCCCGGCACTCCGTCGGCGCCGTAGTTCTCAGCCCAACTCAGGCCGTGCGCCACCTTGAGCTCGTAGGCTCCGGTGGGCAGGTCGGCGGTGGAGAACTCGTAGACGCCATCGCGGTCGCCGTCGGCCATGAGGGTGCCGAGGCAGTCGGGAGACCAGTCCGCCGCGCAGCCGAGCTCGTCCTGCAGAGAGCCCGGCAGCGTCACGATGGGTCCGTCGGCCGAGGACTGCACGATGTTCGTGCGCGGGTCGAAGTAGAAGGTGATCGGCCCGCCCGCGTGGGTGAGCGTGACGTTCGAGCCGTCCGGCACACCGTTCGCACCGTAGTTGACGGCCCAGCTGCCGTTGATCGCGGCCTTGTACTCGTAGTCGCCGGCCGGCAGATCAAAAGCCCCCTCCCATACGCCGTCGGCGCGCAGGGTCAGCTTCGCCTTCTCGCAGGCAGGGTCCCAGTCGCCCGCACAGCCCATCTCGGAGTTGAGGCTGCCGGGCACGGTCACCATGTCGATCGGAGACTCGGGCTCCTCGCCGGCCGTTAGCGTCACGGCGTTGCCGACCGACGCGTACGTCGAGGCTGCGGCGTGGTTGCCCGCGGCATCCGTCGTCACGGCCCGGTATTCGACGAGCGTGCCGTTCGCGAGATCGCGGATGTCGTGGAAGACGCGGGGGTCGGTGTCCTCCGCGGTGCCGAGCGCCTGCCACTCCTCGGAGCCGACGACGCGCCAGGCGAAGCTCGTCTGCGCCCACTGATCGGCGATGTCGGCCTGCACGGCGGACTGTCCGGTGACACCGGCCCCGGCGGCGGGCACGACGACCTCGACGGATGCCGCCTCGGACGGCGCCGTGACGGTCGAGTCGGCCTTCCAGACCACCGCCGACAGAGCGGGCACCGTGATCGAGGCGGCCGCACCGGCATCCGTGGCGAGGGACGCGGCGTCACCGTAGAGCACCTCGTACGAGGCGTCGGCGGTCAGCGTGGTGAGGCCGACCGTCTGCGCGGTGGCGGCGTTGTTCACGGCCACCAGGTATTCGACCTTGTCGTCGGCATCCACGCGGGAGAACGCGTACACACCAGCACCGGATGCCGCGTACCGCTCGATCTGCGCGCCTTCGCTGAGCGCCGGGTTCGACTCCCGGAGCTCTGACAGCGCGGCGATGTGCTCGTAGAGCGCGGCATCCGTCGCATAGCGGTCGACCGAGCCGGCCTGCTCACCGGTGATGAGGTTCTGATTCGCGTAGTCGGCGACCTGGGTGGCGAAGAGCGACTGCCGGGCGTCCTTGTCGCCGCCGGGGCCGGTGAAGCCCTGCTCGTCGCCGTAGTAGACGACCGGCTGACCCCGGGTGAGGAACATGAGCTCGTGCGCCAGCTCGTCGCGCTCGAGCGGAGCATCCGTCGTCTGGAGGAAGGATCCGACCCTGCCCATGTCGTGGTTGCCGAGGAACGTGGGCAGTGCCGTCGCCGACGAGTCGGGTGTCGTGTAGCGATCGTCGCCCGCGAACAGGGACTGCAGGCCCTTGGCCGAATTGCCCGACGCGTAGCTGACGGCGGAGGACTGGAACGTGAAGTCGAGGATCGAGTTCATGTCGGTGTCTCGCACGTACGGTGCGAGCTTCACGGGGTCGGCGTCGTAGACCTCGCCGAACATGAAGAAGTCGTCGTTGCCCTTCTCGTGCGCGTAGTCGAGGACGTCGGCCGTCCATTTCTCCCAGAACTCGAAGTTCACATGCTTGACGGTGTCGATGCGGAAGCCGTCGATGCCGAGGTCGATCCACTTGTCGTAGACCTCGACGAAGCCGTTGACCACCGTCGGGTGCTCGGTCATCAGGTCGTCGAGTCCGCTGAAGTCGCCGTATGTGACCGACTCCCCCGACCAGGTCGAGTCTCCGCGGTTGTGATAGAGCGACGGGTCGTTCAGCCAGGCCGGCACCTTGACGTCGGCCTCGCTGTCGTCGATCACCGGCGTGTAGGGGAAGCTCGTCGCCGGGTCGAGTTCGGGGAACCCGTCGGTGCCCGCGTGGTCGGCCGGGTCGAACGCCGTGCCCGCGGCATCCGTGTAGGGACTCGTCGCCTGGTCGATGTAGGAGTACTGCCCCTCGGCGTAGTCGATGACGTCGGCGGTGTGGTTCGTGATGATGTCGAAGTACACCTTGATGTCGCGGGCGTGCGCGTCGGCGATCAGGGCCTGCAGCTCCTCATTGGTGCCGAGGTGCGGGTCGATGCGGGTGAAGTCGGTGATCCAGTAGCCGTGATAGCCAGCAGAGGCGTTGGCGCCCTCACCCTGCACCGGCTTGTTGGCGAAGCTCGGCGTCAGCCAGATCGCCGATGTGCCGAGCCCCTCGATGTAGTCGAGGTTCTCGCGGATTCCGGCGATGTCGCCGCCCTGATAGAAGCCCTTGTCCGTGGGGTCGAAACCGGTGGTGAGCCGGTCGCCCTCGAGACCGCCGGTGTCGTTGGCCGTGTCGCCGTTCGCGAAGCGGTCGGTCATCACGAAGTAGAACTGCTCGCCGGCACCCGCCTGTCGGGCCGGGCTCGCGATGAGCGCCTCATCGTCGGAGGTGTAGCCGCCGCGCAGGTCGGCGGCCTCGAGCCCGACGCGCTTCAGCGTGTCGTCGAACGTGAAGCGGAGGGTCGTCGGGCCGGCCACCGTCAGAGGGATGTCGTCGGCCCCGCCGTCGAGCCCGTACGCCTCGTCCCAGCTGTCGTTCACCGCGACCTTGTACTGCCACGTGCCCGCAGGGACCTCGAACTCGGCCGAGTAGATGCCCTCGGCGCCCGTGGGCTGGAGCTCGGTCCCGGTGCAGTCGGGCGCCCAGTCCGCCGCGCAGCCGAGCTCGGACTGCAGCGAGCCCACGAGAGCCACGGTGCGATCGGCCGCCGCGGCGGATGAGCCGCCGAGAGTGCCGGCCGCGCCGAAGCCCGAGACGACGAGCGCGGTGGCGGCGAGTAGAGCGAGCGGACGTGAAGCGGTCGTCTTCGACCGAGCCGACTTGAACAAATGATGCTCCCTGATGGCGGCGGACACGACGACGTGTCCGGAGGCTTGCGAGTGAAGCTAGCAGGGCGGGGTGTACAACTGCAAGCGCTTGCAGTAGCGTTCTGGCGAAAAGTCAGGGGTGGGAATGCTGCTGATGGCCGTAAGTCGCAAACGCTTCCAGGATCGCGAATCCCGGGTGAGGAGGATTTCTCGCCGCGTTCACCGCTCGGACACCTTCGCCGACTACAACTGCAGATGCGCGGACACAGACTCAGACCGGATCGGGTAGTCACGTCATCCGCGCATACGGTGAGCGTCTGCTCCCGAAGAGACCCCCGCCGAATCGGGTCGGCGGGGGTCTTCTCTGTCCTGTCCGGCGAACATCGACCCGGCAGGGGCACAGCGGGTGCCGGGTGCCGGCCTACAGCCGTTCGATGATCGTGGCGTTCGCCATGCCACCGCCCTCGCACATGGTCTGCAGCCCGAAGCGGCCGCCGACCGCGCCGAGGTGGTCGATCAGGGTGCCGAGCAGGCGGGTGCCCGACGAGCCCAGTGCGTGCCCGAGGGCGATCGCACCTCCGCGCGGGTTGAGCTTGGCGGCATCCGCCCCGAGTTCCGCGGCCCAGGCCAGTGGCACCGACGCGAAGGCCTCATTGACCTCGTAGGCGTCGAGGTCATCGATCGTCAGTCCGGTGCGTTCGAGAATGCGCCGCGTCGCGGGGATCGGGCCGGTCAGCATCATGAGCGGATCGTCGCCGACCACCGTGAACGCGTGGAACCTCGCCCGCGGCGTGAGTCCCAGCTGTTCGGCACGCTCGGCGCTCATCACGAGCGCAGCGGATGCTCCGTCGGTCAGCGGCGAGGAGTTGCCGGGAGTAATCCGCCAGTCGACGTCCGGGAATCGGGCGGCAAGAGCGTCGGTGCGGAACGCGGGGCTGAGTCCCCCGAGCCCCTCGGCCGTCGTCCCGGCGCGCACGGTCTCGTCGCCCGCGGCATCCGGAGCCTCGGCGACCGGAATGACGGTGCGGTCGAAGAATCCCTCGTGCCACGCGGCGGCCGCGCGGCGGTGCGACTCGGCGGCGTACTCATCCAGCGCTGCGCGATCGATGCCCCAGCGCTGGGCGATCAGCTCGGCCGAGACGCCCTGGTTCACGAGTCCCTCGGGGTAGCGCTCACGCAGGCGAGGCGACATCGGCGACCCGCCGGACGCAGACGATCCGAGCGGCACCCGACTCATCGACTCGACGCCGCCGACGATGACCGCGTCATACGCGCCGGCCATGATCCCCTGCGCGGCGAAATGCACGGCCTGCTGGCTGGACCCGCACTGGCGGTCGATCGTCGTCGCGGGGATCGACTCGTCGAAACCCGCGGCGAGCACAGCCTGCCGCGCGATGTTCGACGACTGGTCCCCCACCTGACTCACGCAACCGAGCAGCACGTCGTCGATCTGCCTCGACTCGAGCCCGCTGCGCTCGAGTATCGCGGCGAGAGCACCCGCCGCGAGGTCGACAGGATGCACACCCGAGAGCGCGCCGCCCGGCTTGCCGCGTCCGACGGGAGTGCGGACGACATCGATCAGGACGGCTTCGCTGCGCGTGCTCATGCCTCCTATTCTCGCCCTGTCGCGGAGTGCGGGGACGGATGCCGCGTCGCTGCCCTGCACCAGCCTCGGCCATGCGCGCCCGCGACGGCCGGATTCCCGGCATCCGGCCGTCGCAGGCGCATTCGGCCTTCCGAAGCACCCGGCACCCGGCATCGGCATCCGGCATCGGCGTCGGGCATGCACCCCGAGATGCCGTCTTCGCGCGCGGCGAAAAACGACCGGCGACACCCGGCATCCGAAATACAATCGAACACGCGCCCGCACCCCGGCGCATCCCCCACCGTCGAGGCGCCCGTGACCCGGGCGATCCGCTCTCTCCGAGGACCCCACCATGTCCAGCGAACCCATCACCGTCTCCATCCGCCGCGAGGTCGACCCCGAGCACGTGGCCGCCGCCACCGCCTGGGTGCAGACCGGCGTGAATCTGGCGCACCGATACCCGGGGTTCCTCGGATCCGGCTGGGTGCGCGACGGCGAGGACTCGCATGTCTGGCACATGTTGTACCGCTTCTCCGACGAGAAGTCGCTTGTGGCGTGGGAGCAGTCGGGCGAGCGCGAGTGGTGGAAGTCGACCGGCGAGCAGTTCGTGCGCAGCGAGCGCGTGCGCCGCCGCACGGGCATCGAGGGCTGGTTCGACGAGCCGACCACCGACACCATCACCCTCCCCCGCGCTGACGGCTCGACGACCACCGTCGCGATGGTCAGCACCCCGCCGCGGTGGAAGCAGGCCGTGTCGATCTGGCTCGGGTTCTTCCCGCTGAACCTCGCCTTCACCTATGCGCTGAGCCCCGTGCCCGGCTGGAACGAGCTGCCGATCTGGCTGCGCGTGCTCGCGACGACCGTCGTGCTCACGCCGATCATGACCTACTGGGTGCTGCCCTGGGTCACGCGCACGCTGCGCCACTGGCTCAACCGCTGAGGTTCGGTCGCCACTGCCGCATCGGGTCTGCCGCACCTGCCGTGTGCGATCCGTCCGTGAGGTCGTGCGTCCGTGAGTCGCGTGCGTCCGCGAGACGCGTGCGTCCGTGAGGTGCGGCATCCGTCCGTCGTGTGCGTTCGCCGCGCGAGCGGCTGCACATCTGTGAGGCCAGGCAGTGCATCTGTGCGGGGGCCACTACCGCATCCGAATCGGGCGTTTCCGATGCGAAACTGACTCCGCACCGGATGGTGGATGCGAAACTGACCCCGCACCGGATGGTGGATGCGAAACTGACCCTGCACCGGACTCCAGATGCGCACCTGACCCCGCACCGCCGCCGCGACGAGCGTCAGAGGTCGGCGACGGCGGCGCGCAGCGCCTTCTCCACGGCCGCGACCCCGTCGGACAGCGGACCCGGTCGCCGCACGAGATACAGCGTGTTGATCGGCGGGTCCTGGGTGGGTCGCAGGTCGACGAGTCTGCCATCGGCGAGTTCGTCGGCGATCAGGTAGGTCGGCAGGGCGGTGACGCCCGCCCCCGCAACCGCAGCGGCGGCGAGCGCGCGCAGGTCGGGGAAGACGAGAGCCGGTTCCCGGTCGAGACGGATGCCGAACACGTGGCGCCAGTACCGGCGGACGATCGGGACGTCTCGGTCGTATGCGAGCAGAGGTACGTGCGCGATCGCGTCCGGTGAGAGGGCCGGAGACGGGTCGATGCTCAGCGACGGCGAGGCCACGAGCACGAATTCCTCGTCGAACAGCGGCATGCTCGGAAGCGCCCGTCCGCGAGGTCGCACGGCGGAGATCACCAGGTCGAGGCTGCCGACCCTCAGCTGATCGAGCAGGTCGTCGGCCAGGCCCGTGGTCACCGCAAGCCACAGTCCGCCGGCCACAGCACTCGCGAGAGCCGGGGCGGCGACGGCGGCCAGGAACTCCCCCGCCCCGCCGAGGCGGATGACCGGCGGTTCGAGGGCCGGGTGGGTGCCGAGAGCATCCGCCAACGCGTCGAGCGGGCCCGAGAGCCGCGCGGCGAGCTCGTCGGCTCGGGGCGTCGGACGGATGCCGCGGGCATGACGGACGAACAGCGGCTCGCCGACGCTCGCCTCCAGCGCCTGCAACTGCGTCGTGACCGACGACTGCGCGAGTCCGAGCCTGCGCGCTGCCGCCGACACCGACCCCGATCGGTGCGCGATGAGGAAAGTGCGCCACAGCCCCAGATCGGGCAATCCATCGGCATTCCGATTGCTCATATCGGCAATCTATCGGAATCGTTCGTCACGGCGGGCCGTTGTCCTGGATATCGCATCCGCACGGCATCCGTCGTCCGAACCCTGGGAGCATCCATGTCATCCGTCCTCTTCGTCGTCTCCGGCGCCCGCACCTGGACCCTGTCCGACGGCACCGAGCACCCCACCGGCTACTGGGCCGAAGAGCTGCTCGCCCCCTATCGCCTGCTCACTGCCGCGGGGCACGACGTGGTGTTCGCGACACCCGGCGGTGTCGAGCCGGTCGCCGATGCGTCGAGCCTCGGCGACGGGGATGCCGCGGCGCTCGCGGAGATCCCGGGGCTCAGCACTCCCCTGGTGCTCGCCGATGTCGACAGCGCCGACTACGCGGCCGTCTACTACCCCGGCGGGCACGGACCGATGCAGGACCTCGCTGTGGATGCCGATTCGGCGGCGCTCATCTCGGCGACCGTCGCGGCGGGACGTCCGCTGGCCGCAGTGTGCCACGGACTCGCGGCCCTGCTGCCCGCACGCGATGCTGCGGGCGAGCCGCTCGTCGCCGGACGGCGCATCACCGGATTCTCCGACGAGGAGGAGCGCATCGGAGGGCTCGCGGACCGCGCGCCATTCCTGCTCGAGACCTCTCTGCGCGAGCTCGGCGCCGACATCGACGTGACCGACCCGTGGAGCGATCACACGATCGTCGACGGACTGCTCATCACCGGCCAGAACCCGCAGTCGTCGGCATCCGCAGCCCGGGCGCTGGTCGCGGCACTCGCCTGATCGGAGAGGCGCGGTCCGCAGGCGCGACATCCGGCACCCTCACCCGCACCCGCACCCGCACCCACACCCGCACCATGCGTGCGGGGCCAGTTGCGCACCGGAAACGCCCCATTCGGATGCCGAACTGGCCCCGCACCGGGTCCCGGATGCAGAACTGGCCCCGCACCGGGTCCCGGATGCCGAACTGGCCCCGCACCGGGTCCCGGATGCCGAACTGGCCCCGCACCGAGTCCCGGATGCCGAACTGGCCCCGCATCGGCGCCACGACCGGCCGCGAGCGACTCGGGCCGGCCGCCACGCGTCAGACGGCGGCGATCCGCCAGGATGCTGCGTGCGTCGCGCCGGGTTCGAGCACGACCAGGTCGGTCCCCGAGTTGAACGCGTCCGGCGGACAGGTCATCGGCTCGACCGCGAGGCCGATGCGATGGATGGCGTCGATGCCGGGGTTGTCGGCCGTGTGCACCTGCACCCACGGGCAGCGCTCGTCGAAGGTCATGACGACGCCGCTTCCGGCATCCGTCACCACGCGCACCTCGGCGACTCCGCCCTCGCGGGCGAGGCCGGAGAACGCGTGGTCGATGAAGACGTCGGCGATCGGGCGCGCAACGCGGAAGTCCCACTGCGGATGCGCGGACACTCCCTCGAGCGCCACCGGGCTCAGCCGGTCGTCGGTGACGGTCAGCACCTCGGATGCCGGCAGGGTCAGCGTCCAGTCATCGACCCGGCCATCGGGTCCGGCGACGAGATACGGGTGCGGCCCTGTGCCCCAGGGCGCGGCATCCGTCCCGAGGTTGCGCGCGGTGACGGTCTGCTGAAGGCCGTCGCCGTCGATGCGGTACTCGGTCTCCACCTCGACGCGGAACGGATAGCCGGTCTGCGGCTCGATCACGGCCGCGAGCACGACGCGGTCGTCGAGCACCAGTCGGTCTTCGAACTCGGCCCAGGCGAGCAGCCCGTGCAGCGCCTGTCCGCGGGCGGGCTCGGTGAGGGCCAGCTGATGCTCGGCGCCGCTGAACGTGTAGCGACCGTCGACGATGCGATTGGGCCACGGTGCGAGGGTGGTGCCGCGGTATCCGGGCCGCACCTCGTCGGCGTCGAAGGGCACGACCAGGTCGCGTCCTTCGAATGCGAGCAGGCGCAGCGAGGCGCCGACGCTCGCGATCACGGCTTCGTATCCGTGCCCGGTGATGCGCAGCTGACGCCCCGAGCGCGGCCGGCCCGCTCCCGTCATCACAGCCCCTGCGCGAGTCGGTAGTAGGCCTGGTTCCAGCGGACCTGCTTCTGGAACTCGGGCAGGGTGGTCGCATCGTCGATCACGAGCAGCTCGACCTCGGCCATCTCGGCGAAATCGCGGAAGGCCTCGAGCCCGACGGCGGTCGACATCACCGTGTGGTGCGCAGCACCCGCGGTCAGCCAGGCGGCGGCCGAGGTGGTGAAGTCGGGCTGCGGCTTCCACACGGCGCGGCCGACCGGCAGCTTCGGCAGCGACTGGCGCGGGGGCACGTTCTCGACGACGTTCGCGGTGAGGCGGAAGCGGTCGCGCATGTCGCTGAGGGCGACGACGATCGCGGGGCCGGGGTCGGCGGTGAAGACCAGGCGCACCGGGTCTTCCTTGCCGCCGATGCCGAGCGGGTGGATCTCGAGGGTCGGCTTCGCCGTCGTGAGCGAGGGCGAGACCTCGAGCATGTGCGCCCCGAGGATCAGCTCGTCGCCGGGCGTCATGTCGTAGGTGTAGTCCTCCATGAGGCTCGCCCCGCCGGGCAGGCCCGCGCCCATGACGTTGGCGACGCGCACGAGGATCGCGGTCTTCCAGTCGCCCTCGGCGCCGAAGCCGTAGCCCTCGGCCATCAGACGCTGCACCGCGAGGCCCGGCAGCTGCTTCAGGGCGCCGAGGTCTTCGAACGAGGTCGTGAAGGCGCCGAAGCCGCCCTCTTCGAGGAACGTCCGCAGACCGATCTCGATCGCGGCACCGTCGCGCAGCGACTGGTGGCGGTCGCCACCGCGACGAAGCTCCGGCACGACCTCGTACAGCTCTTCGTACTCGGCCACGAGGGCGTCGATCTCGGAGTCGGATGCCGCGGCGACGGCATCCGCCAGGTCGTTCACGCCCCACGTGTTGACCTGCACGCCGAAGCGCAGCTCGGCCTCGGTCTTGTCGCCCTCGGTGACCGCGACGAAGCGCATGTTGTCGCCGAAGCGGGCGAGCTTGAGCGAACGGGATGCCGCGAGGCCGGCGGCCGCACGCTGCCACGTCGCGATCTCCTGGCGCACCCGCGGGTCGCTCGCATGACCGACGACGGTCTTGCGCGGCACGCCGAGACGCGTCTGGATGTAGCCGAACTCGCGGTCGCCGTGCGCCGCCTGGTTCAGGTTCATGAAGTCGAAGTCGATGTCGGCCCACGGCAGCTCGACGTTCGCCTGCGTGTGCAGGTGCGCGAGCGGCTTCTGCAGCGCGTCGAGACCGGCGATCCACATCTTCGCGGGGCTGAAGGTGTGCATCCATGCGATCAGGCCGATGACCCGGTCGTCGGCGTTCGCCTCGAGGGCCGTGCGCTTGATGGCTGCGGCATCCGTCAGCACCGGCTTCCAGACGATGGTCACGGGCACCTCGCCGGCCTCGTCGAGGATGCGGGCGATCTCCTGCGACTGCTCGGCGACCTGCGCGAGCGTCTCGGGGCCGTAGAGGTGCTGACTGCCGGTGAGGAACCAGACCTCGTAGCCGTCGAGCGAAGTGGTGAGCGGGGTGCGGGGCATGAGAGTCCTTGGGTGTTCCGGTGTCGGCGTGAAGAGTGCGCGTGGGGGTCAGAGAGCGGTGGTCGCGGCGGCTTCGATCGCGAGGCCCGCGCGGTAGCGGTCGAGGTAGGCGGTGAAGCCGGCGACGTCGACAGGGTCGGGGTCGGCGACCGCGAGGGATGCCGAGGCGAAGACGTCGCGCTCGAGGTACTCCCCCAGCGACGCCGTCTCGGAGTGCGCGAGATACGACGCGAGCACCGCGATGCCCCACGCGCCGCCCTCGGAGGCGAGCTCGCCCACCGCGACGGGAGCGCCGAGCGCTCCGGCCAGGAAACGCTGCGCGACCCCCGCGGTGCGGAACATGCCCCCGTGCGCGAACATGCGGTCGAGTTCGACTCCTTCGGCGGCGAGCACCTGCATCCCCAGCGCGAGCGTGCCGAACACGCCGTACAGCTGCGAGCGCATGAAGTTCGCCAGCGTGAAGGCGCTGTCGGGGGTGCGCACGAACAGCGGGCGCCCCTCGGTGAGGCCGGCGATCGGCTCGCCCGCGAGGTGGTTGTAGGCCAGCAGGCCGCCGGCATCCGCCTCTCCCTCGAGAGCCTCGCGGAAGAGTGCGTCGAAGACGGCGTCATCGCTCAGCGGCTGCCCCGCGGCGGCGGCGAAACGGGTGAAGAGCCCTGCCCAGGCGGCCAGTTCGCTCGCGCCGTTGTTGCAGTGCACCATCGCGACGGCGTCGCCCGCGGGTGTCGTCACGAGGTCGAGCTCGTGGTGTACCTCGGCGAGCGGGCGCTCGAGCACGACCATCGCGAAGATGCTGGTTCCGGCCGAGACGTTGCCGGTGCGCGGCGACACCGAGTTCGTCGCGACCATGCCGGTGCCCGCGTCGCCCTCGGGCGGGCAGAGCGGGATGCCGGGGGGCAGCGCGCCCGACGGATCGAGCAGGGCCGCGCCCTCGGCGGTGAGCGTCCCGGCGGCGGCGCCGGCGGGAAGGACGGTCGGGAGCAGGTCCTTGGCTGCGGCGGGAAGACGGTCGGCGGCGAGGGCGTCGTAGGCCTGCAGCATCCGCTCGTCGTAGTCTCCGGTGGCCGAGTCGATCGGGAACATGCCGGAGGCGTCGCCGACGCCGAGAACGCGCTCGCCCGTCAGCCTCGTGTGCACATAGCCCGCGAGGGTGGTGACGAAGTCGAGCTGCGGCACGTGCGCCTCGCCGTCGAGCACCGCCTGGTGCAGGTGGGCGATCGACCACCGCAGCGGGATGTTCACGCCGAGCAGGTCGGTCAGCTCGGCCGCCGCGGCGCCCGTGTTGGTGTTGCGCCAGGTGCGGAACGGCGTGAGCAACTCGCCCTGCGCATCGAACGCGAGGTATCCGTGCATCATGGCCGAGATCCCGATCGCGCCGAACGTCTCGGGGCGCACGCCGTGGCGCTCGTCCGCGTCGGCGACGAGACCGGCGTATGCCGCCTGCAGGCCTGTCCACACCTCGTCGATCGCGTAGGTCCAGAGGCCGTCCTGGAGGCGGTTCTCCCACGAGAACGACCCGGTCGCGAGCACCTCGGTGGCGTCGGATCCGATCAGACAGGCCTTGATGCGCGTGGAGCCGAGCTCGATGCCGAGGCTCGTGCGGCCGGCGAGGATGTCGTCGCGGGCGGTCGTGATGTTCGTGTCGCTCATCGTCGGGCGTCCGAGTTCTGTCCGTAGACGTTCTGGTAGCGGTTGAAGAGGCTGTCGATGGCCTCCTGCGGAATCGGGATCAGCGGTCCGGCCTCGCGGGCGTAGTGCACGGTGCGGGCCACGTCTTCGACCATGACGGCGGCCTTCACGGCATCCTTCGCGTCGACTCCGATGGTGAAGGGACCGTGGTTCTGCATGAGCACCGCGCGGCTGCGGTGACCCGAGAGCGTCTGCACGATGCCGCGGCCGATCGAGTCGTCGCCGATGATCGCGAAGGGACCGACAGGGATAGGACCGCCGAACTCATCGGCCATGGCCGTGATGACGCAGGGGATCTCTTCGCCACGGGCTGCCCACGCGACGGCGAACGTCGAGTGCGTGTGCACGACTCCGCCGACGTCGGGCATGTGGCGGTAGACGTAGGCGTGGGCGGCAGTGTCGCTCGAGGGAGAGCGGTCGCTGCCCGGAGTGCCGGGGATCACGGCGCCGTCGAGGTCGCACAGGATCATGTTCTCGGGCGTGAGGTCGTCGTAGCTGACGCCCGACGGCTTGATCACGAACAGGTCGGCTCCGGGCACGCGGCTCGAGACGTTGCCGCCGGTCCAGACGATGAGGTCGTAACGGACCAGTTCACCGTGCAGACGGGCGACATCCTCGCGGACGGCCTGGATGGACGCGTCGATCTCAGGGGAGAAGACGGGGGCTTCGTTGCTCACGGATACCTCAGGGTCGGCGGTGGTCACTGTGACCGGTCACAGAAGTGTGTCACGGAGGTCGGCGGACCGTCAAGACACCGGCGACCGCTCGGCGCCGCGGTGTTCGGGGCCACTTTCGCATCTCCCGTCTCGTGCGGGGCCACTTTCGCATCGGATACGGCGTATTCACGTGCAGAACTGACCCCGCACCGCGCCGCACATGCAGAACTGACCCCGCACCGCGCCGGCACACACCCTGGCGCCGTTTCAGCGCGGCGGCGCCACCGAATCGCGGGTCACGAGCACGGGTGCCACCGGCGCGAGGTCGGATGCCGCCGCTCCGGCACTGCCCGCCAGCACCGCCGCCACCGCACGACGCGCCAATTCCGAGAAGTCCTGCCGCACGGTCGTCAGCTTCGGCCAGTAGTAGGCGGCATCCGGAGTGTCGTCGAACCCGACGACACTGATGTCTGCGGGCACCGAGAGCCCGACTTCCTGCAGACCGCCGAGCAGACCGAGGGCCATCTGGTCGTTCGCCGCGAATACCGCCGTCACACCCGAGTCGCGCACGGCGCGAGCCGCTGCATAGCCCGAGCCGGCGGTCCAGTCGCCCTCGATGACCGGTCCGGCGGCGAGTCCTCGTGCGGCGAGCTCGACCTGGAACCCCTCAGCGCGGGACTCGGCCTCGAGCCAGTCGGCGGGGCCGGCGAGGTGCGCGATGCGTGTGTGCCCGGCGTCGGCGAGTGCCGCGACGGCGAGTCGAGCCCCGGCCTCCTGATCGACCGAGAGGCCGCGCGCGCCGCGATCGGCTGCGTGCAGGGTGACGACGGGCACGCCGATGCGCACCGAGTCGAGCGCGTCGAGGGTGTGGGCGTGAGGCGCGACGACGACGATGCCCTCGACTCCCTGCATAACGAGGTGGTCGACCGCGGCGACCACGGCATCCGTGTCCCCCGCATCTGCGAAGGCCGCACTCAGCCAGTAGCCGACCTCGCGGGCCGACGCCTCGAGCGCTGCGATGCTGCGCGACGGGCCATAGTGCAGTGCGTCGGTGGCGAGCACCCCGAGGGTGCGGGAGCGTCGGGTGCCCAGCGCTCTGGCCGCGTTGTTCATGCGGTAGCCGAGTTCCGCCATGGCGGCGATGACGCGTTCTCGAGTCTCGGTAGCGACCTCGGGGTGGTCGTTCAGCACACGCGACACCGTCTGCCGAGACACCCCTGCGCGCACGGCGACGTCGCGCACGCCGATGGTGCGGGGCGGCTGGCTGCTGGTGTCACTCACGCCGACGAGTGTATGCCGAGCGGCCCCGGCGCCTCGTCTTCGTGCCACTCTGGTGACATGCGCATCGCACTCACCGGATCATCGGGCAAGCTCGGCAGCGTCGTCGCGCGGGAGCTCCGCGTTCACGGACACGAGGTCATCGGCATGGACGTCTCGGGCACCCGCGGCCCTGACTTCGTGCAGGTCGACCTCACGGACTACGGCCAGGTCGTGGATGCTTTCACGGCCGTCGGCGACCGGCACGACGGCATCGACGCCGTGGTGCATCTCGGCGCGATCCCGGCGCCCGGCATCCGCAGCGACGTCGCCACCTTCCACAACAACATGCCCGCCACGTTCAACGTCTTCTGGGCGGCGGTGCGCCTCGGCATCCGCCGTGTCGTCTACGCCTCGAGCGAGACCGTGCTGGGCCTGCCATTCGACGTGCCGCCGCCCTACGTGCCGGTCGACGAGGACTACCCCGCCCGCCCCGAGTCGGTCTACTCACTCGTGAAGACCCTCGAGGAGCAGCTCGCGAGGGAGCTCGTGCGCTGGCATCCCGACCTGTCGATCACCGCACTGCGGTTCTCGAACGTGATGAACCCCGAGGACTACGCCGAGTTCCCCGATTTCGACGCCGATGCGCTGCGCCGCAAGTGGAACCTCTGGGGATACATCGACGCCCGCGACGGCGCTCAGGCGGTGGAGCGTGCGCTCGAGGTGGCGGCACCCGGGTTCGACAACTTCATCATCGCGGCGGCCGACACGGTGATGACGCGTCCGAACGCCGAGCTGCTCGCCGAGATCTTCCCCGATGTGCCGGTCGCCCGCGAGTTCGGCCCGAACGAGACGCTGCTGTCGATCGACAAGGCCCGCCGCGTGCTCGGGTTCGACCCGCAGCACTCCTGGCGCGACCACGCCTGAACTAACTCCGGCACGCGCGAGCGCCCCTCAGCGCCGGGCGATGGTCGATCCGCGGATCACGAGCCGCACCGGCAGGTGGTGCGCGCCTTCGCCGATGTCGATGCCGTCGATCGCATCGAACACCCGCAGCGCCGCCTGACGACCGAGCTGCTGCAGGTTCGCGTCGATGCTGGTGAGCTCGGGCCGGGCGTTGGTCGCGAGCACTTCCCAGTTGTCGTAGCCGATCACCGCGAGGTCGTCCGGCACGGTGCGGCCGAGATCGCGGGCCGAGTCGAGCACACCGCGAGCGATCTGGTCGGATCCGCAGAACACGGCGTCGATGTCCGGATGCCGCTGCAGCAGCATCGCCGCGGCATCCCGACCCCAGTGCTCGGTCCACTCCGAGAACATCGGCTCGCCCACGAGTTCGAGCCCCGCCTCGCCGAGTGCCGCTCTGGCGCCGGCGAGGCGGTCTTGGGCTGCGGCATAGGTCGGGTCGCCCGAGATGTGCGCGATGCGCCGACGTCCGCAGGCCAACAGGTGCTCGATCGCGAGACGCCCGCCCGCGTAGTTGTCGGGAGTCAATGAGAGGTCGCGCGGGTCATCCGAGGGGGCGTACGCGTAGACCACGGGCACGGGGATCTCCTGCCCGAGCGAGGGGCGCGGATCCGTCTGACGGCCGACGACGATGATGCCGTCGACCCTGCGGCTCAGCAGCTCCTTCAGGTGGTGCTGCTCACGGATCGCGTCACCTCGCGCATCGCACAGGAAGACGTTGATGCGACCTGCGCCGAACGCATCCTCCGCGCCCATGAGGATCGGCAGCATGAAGCGGCCCTCGAGGTCGCTGGTGAGAAGGCCGACCGTGCCGGTGCGCCCGGCGAGGAGTCCTCGCGCCATGGCATTGGGGGTGAAGGACAGCTCCTCGGCGATCGCGCGCACCTTGGCGCGGGTGGCGACCGATACGTCGCCCCGATCGTTCAGCGCCTTGGATGCGGTCGAGATCGAGACTCCGGCGCGCGCGGCGACGTCACTGAGGGTCGCAGCTCGTGCTCCAGTCGTATCCGTCATCCCACTCCTTCGTGCTGAAAGGTTATCGGAACGAGGGTTGACGCGCCCTCCGAAACCACGCTATACCTTTTCGAAAGGGTTTTCGTAACTTTCGAAGAACCTGATCTCCACCCTCATCTCCACTCCCGGCGCTGCACTGCCGAAGCGCCACACCGCACCCGCTCGAGGACGAGCCCAGAGGAGCCCCCGCCCATGAACACCATTCGCACCCACGCCGCACGTCGGGCAGCAGCCGCCGTCATCGCGGCCGGCCTGCTCGTCGGCGGACTCGCCGCCTGCGCCCCCGCCGGCGATGACGCCGCCTCCGACGAGCCCATCCCCGCCGAAGGCACCGACGACGGCACGACCCTGACGCTGTGGACCCGCGCGCCGATCGAGCGCCAGGCCAAGCTGCTCGTCGACGCCTACAACGACAGCCACGAGAACCAGGTCGAGCTGACAGTCGTGCCCAACGACGACTACGTCGCGAAAGTCGGCGCCGCCGCAGGGTCGAGCGGCCTGCCCGACCTCTTCGCCGCCGACATCGTCTACGTGCCGAACTGGGCGCAGCAGGGCCTGTTCCAGGACATGTCCGAGCAGATCGACGCCCTCGACTTCAAGGACGAGATCAACCCCGGGCACCTGTCGGCCGGCACCGTCGACGGCGCCGAGTACGTGCTGCCGTTCGCCCTCGACCTCTCGATGCTGTTCTGGAACAAGGAGCTCTTCGCCGAGGCCGGCCTCGACCCCGAGAAGGCGCCCGCCACGCTCGAGGAGTTCGCCGAAGCGGCCATGGCCGTGCAGGCGCTGAACAAGCCGGACACCTACGGCACCGCGACCGGCCTCAACTGCGGTGGATGCCTGGTCTTCACCTGGTTCCCCTCCATCTGGGCATCGGGCGACGAGGTCATGAGCGACGACGGCACCGAGTCCCTGCTCGACGGCGACTCGGCTCAGGCCGTCTACGACACGTGGGCAGGCCTCGAAGAGGCGGGTGCGGTTCTCCCGAGCTCGACCGATGAGGCCGGCCCCACCTGGACCGCCGCGTTCAGCGAGGGCAAGGTCGGCGTGATGCCGTTCCCCGCGACGCTGCTCCCCTCGCTCGAGTTCGACGCGGGAGTCGCCGGCATCCCCGGTGTCGACGGCGGCGCCTCGACGTTCGTCGGCGGCGACGGCATCGGCATCTCGAAGGACTCGAAGAAGGCCGCGCAGGCCTGGAACTTCCTCAACTGGATGATGTCCGAGGACGCCCAGGTCGAGGTGCTCGCGAAAGACGGCAACGCCGTCTCCCGCGGAGACCTGGCCGACAACGAGTATGCGGCCGCCGATCCCCGACTGGTGACGATCAACGAGGTCGCCGCCCAGGGCGACACCCCGGTGGCCCTGAACTTCCAGCAGGCGTTCAACGCCCCGGGCAGCCCGTGGCTCACCCTGGTGCGCAACGCCGTGCTCAACGGCGACGACTCGGTGCCCGCCGACAACGAGGAGATCACGGCGATCCTGTCGCAGTGACCACGCGGGGGCGGCGCACCGCGTCGCCCCCGCATCCCCCCTCGTCAGCCCCCCATCGAAAGAGAACGTGATGACCCAGGCCACACTCCCGCTGCATCGCCGCAGACGGCGCACCGCCTTCGGCGGCCCGGTGCAGGGCTGGCTGTACGCGGCCCCCACGGCGATCTTCGTCGCCCTGCTGTTCATCGTGCCGCTGGTGCTGGTGCTGCAGATGTCAGCCTCGGACTGGCCCCTGCTGAGCGGCAACCAGGGCATCAACTTCCCGGAGAACTATGCCGATGCCGTCACTCACCGCCTCTTCTGGGATTCGATCCGCTTCACTCTGCTCTACACCGTCATCACGACCGTGATCCTGATCGGACTCGGGCTCGGCCTGGCCCTGCTCGTGCAGGAGTCCACCCGCTGGAAGGGGTTCCTGCGCACGGCGTTCCTGATCCCCAGCGCGCTCGGCCTGGCATCCGCGTCACTGCTGTTCTACGTGCTGTACTCCCCTATCGCCGGCCCGTTCGCGAACCTCATGAAGTCGTGGGGCATCACGTTCCTCGGCACGCCGGAGGGCGCACTGTGGTCGACCATCTTCCTGATCGTCTGGCGATACGCGGGCTTCTACATGCTGCTGATGCTGGTGGGCCTGCAGGGAATCCCGGATGACGTCTACGAAGCCGCCCGCATCGACGGCGCGAACCGCTGGCAGACCTTCCGCGACATCACCGTGCCGCTGCTCAAGCCGACCTTCGCGCTCACGACAGTGATGTGCGTGACCGGGTCGCTGCTCGCGTTCGAGCAGTTCTACATCCTCACCAAGGGCGGCCCCGACAACAGCACCATGACCGTCGTGCAGCTCATCTACAACGTCGCCTTCCAGGGGCAGAACAGCCTCGGCATCGCCGGCGCCCTCTCGGTGATCGTGCTGCTCGCACTCATCGTCATCAACGTCTTCCAGCTGCGCGCGTTCCGCCGCACGGATGAGAGCTGAGAATCATGTCCCAGACGCTGACGCGCACGATCGTCGCTCCGAACCATCAGCCGACCCCGCCGCGCTATCGCTCGAAGGCCGCTCGCGTCTTCCTCGGCATCCCGTACTGGGTGTTCACGACCGCGCTGGCCGTGATCTTCCTCTATCCGCTCATCTGGACCGGCGTCTCGTCGGTCAGCCCGATGGCCGGCACCAGCCAGACAGACGGCTGGGGCTTCGGCAACTACGCCGCCCTCGGCGAATACCAGGCCGGCATCTGGGTGTACCTGGGCAACTCGCTCTTCGTCTCGGTGCTCACCGTCGCGCTCACCCTGTTCATCTCGCTGCTGGGCGGATACGCGTTCGCGCGCTTCTCGTTCCCCGGCAAGAACGCACTGTTCCTCCTCACCCTCGCCATCCTGATGGTGCCGTATGCGACCCTGCTCATTCCGCTCTACGTGATCCTCAATGCGGTCGGCCTGCAGAACTCGCTGGTCGGCGTCGCGCTGGTGATCACGATGTTCCAGCTGCCGTTCTCGATGTTCATGATGCGCATCTCGTTCGAGTCGATCCCGCGGGAGATGGACGAGGCGGCGATGGTCGACGGATGCTCGAGCTGGGGCGCCCTGTGGCGGGTGCTGCTGCCCGCCGTCAAGCCCGGGCTCGTGACCGTCGGGCTGTTCGCGTTCCTCACCGCCTGGAACGACTTCATGGCACCGCTGATCCTCATCAACGACACCAACCGCATGACGCTGCCGCTCGCTGTGGCGAACCTCCGCGGACAGGTGCAGGGCGTCGTCGACTACGGCGCGACCGAGGCGGGAGTCGTCGTGCTGGCGCTCCCCTGCATCCTTCTCTTCCTGATCCTGCAACGACACTACGTGCGCGGCTTCATGTCCGGCGCCTTCAAGGGATGACCATGTTCGACACCACTGCACCGGCCGCCCCGGTGGTTCCCACGCACGGGCGTCTGCGCCCGCTCGGCCTCGACGAGGTGCGCATCACCGGGGGGTTCTGGGCCGACCGCCAGGTCGTCAACGGCTCTGCCACTCTCAGCCACATCGAGTCGCGACTCGAGTCCGAGGGATGGCTGCCCAACTTCGACCTCGCCGCCGCCGGCACGTTGCCGGACGGGCGTCGGGGACGCGAGTTCGCCGACTCCGAGATCTACAAGTACCTCGAGGCGCTGGCGTGGGAGATCGGGCGGACGGATGCCGCAGCCGACAGCGACCTCGAGCAGCGATTCCGCCGGGTCGTCGACCGGGTCGCCGCCGCGCAGGAGCCCGACGGGTACCTCAACACGATGTTCGGCCGCGAGGGCCAGGACGAACGCTGGTCTGCGCTGCAGTGGGGGCACGAGCTGTACTGCCTCGGACACCTGTTCCAGGCGGCCGTCGCCCGGGTGCGCACGAGACCGGATGCCGACGACGGTCTGATCGACATCGCCCGCCGCGCCGCCGACCTCATCTGCCGCGAGTTCGGCGTCGACGGCCGGGACGCGATCTGCGGGCATGCCGAGGTCGAGGCGGGGCTTGCCGAGCTCGGCCGAGCGCTCGGCGAGCAGCGTTACATCGATCAGGCCGCGCTGTTCGTCGAGCGGCACGGTCGCGGGTCGCTCGGCGAGATCGAGTGGGGGCGCAGCTACTTCCAGGACGACGTGTCGGTGCGCGACGCCGAGGCTCTTCGCGGGCACTCCGTGCGGGCGAACTACCTGTCCTCCGCCGCGGCCGACGTCGCCGCCGAGCTCTCCGACGACTCGCTGCTCGACGCCCTGCGGTCGCAGTGGGATCGCACGGTCGAACGCCGCACCTATGTGACGGGGGGCCAGGGGTCGCACCATCAGGACGAGGCCTTCGGCGACGACTGGGAGCTGCCGCCGGATCGCGCCTACTCCGAGACCTGCGCCGGCATCGGGTCGATCATGTTCTCGTGGCGGCTGCTGCTCGCGACCGGTGAAGCGCAGTACGCCGACCTGATCGAGCGGACCTTGTTCAACGTCGTCGCAACCTCGCCCGGTGACGACGGGCGCTCGTTCTTCTACGCCAACACCCTGCATCAGCGCACGCCGGGGATCCCGGCGGATCCGGATGCCACGTCGCCGCGCGCCTCGTCATCGCTGCGCGCGCCGTGGTTCGAGGTGTCATGCTGCCCGCCGAATGTGGCGCGCACGTTCGCGAGCCTCGCCGCGTATGTCGCCACGGCCGATGATGACGGCGTGCAGCTGCATCAGTACGCACCGTCGACCGTGCGCACGACACTGCCGGACGGCCGGATCGTCGCGTTCGATGTCTCGACGGGCTACCCGGCGAAGGGCGATGTTCGCGTCACGATCACCGAGGATGCCGAGTTCACACTGACGCTGCGAGTGCCGTCGTGGGCGTCGGGAGCAACGGTGCGTGTGCACAGCGGGAATGAGGTCACGGAGCTGCCTGGACCTCCGGGTGCGGTCGAAGTCGCTCGTGCGTTCCGCGTCGGCGACATCGTCGAACTGAACCTGCCGATCGTGGCGAGGACCACGTCACCGCATCCGATGGTGGATGCCGTGCGAGGCAGCGTCGCGATCGAACGCGGCCCCGAGGTGCTGGCACTCGAGTCGATCGACCTCGGCGGCGACATCGGCGACGCGGTCGCGGCCGGGGAGCCCGTCGAGCGCGACGGTCACGTGGTGCTGCCGGTGCGCCACCGCTCGACCGGCGAGACGGTCGACGCCCCCTTGATCGCTTATCACGACTGGGCGCGGCGCGGTCCGTCGACCATGCGGGTCTGGATTCCGACGGTGTGATTCAGCTCCAGAGGTCGGCGACGTGAGCCTCGGCCTCGCGAGTGCGTGCTTGCGCGCGGGCGGCCGCGGTGGCGGCGCTGGTGAGAGCGGTCTGCATGCCGTCGGCACACTCGTTCCATTCGCGGTGAGCGCGGGAGTAGGCATCTTGGGCGGCCCCGGTCCACAGGTGCCTCAGCCCGGTTGCTTCGGCGTCCAGGTCGTCAAGGAGCGCTCGGATCTGCTGCGCGGTGTCGGCCAGCGTCGCGATCGACTGGGCGAGCGGTTCGTGCTCGACGCGGATGCGCATCAGCCGGCGCCCTCTTCGGATTCAGGTTTCGGCCAGCTCAGGTGCAGATCGCGGAGCTCGTAGGGCTGAGACACGTCGTCGGTGAGGAAGTACGTGTAGAAGACGACGGCCGCCTCGTCGGCGGTGAAGACCTCGTGCGGGTAGACCGTGGTGCTGTGGCGACCGTCGTCGTAGTGGATCACCTCGGTGGGTTCGCCTGCGCGGTCGCCGCCGGGCTTGCCGATCGCGTACTGGTGGGGAGTGCCGTCGGCCTCGATACGGCGCACCTCCAGCGCCAGCGCGTCAGCGGTTCCCGCGCACTGCATGTACTCCTCACTGAACGGGATGTCCTCGAGGAGGTCCGCACCTTCGGGCGCACGCCACAGACTGTAGGACCAGAACGTGGATCCGTTCATGCCCTTCAGTGACGCCCGCAGTTGCTCCGGGTACGGGCGGACGTAGTCGACGAAAGGGCCACGGCTCTCCCCATTGATCTGGTCGATATGCGTAGGTGTACTCATTTCACAGTCTCCAGGACCACTCGGGTGATCTGTATCGTCTTGCCGTTGAGGGTGGCGGTCGCGGGGCGTTCGGGACTGACCGTGCTGTCGAATCCCTTTTGGGCTGCGTCACGGCTGCCGGTGCCGCCCTTGATCTCGATGCCGGTGTAGGTCCCATCGGCATTCTCGTAGAGGCCGTCGTAGTAGCGGTGTTGATCTGACGTCGCGTCGGGCTTGTGACGGTACCCGTCGATGGTCGCACGAACTTTGTCGTGGATGACCTCGACGCTGCGTCTGTCAGCGACTCGATCCAACCCGATCTTCTCGGTATCGGCCCAAGGGCGTTGCCCGTCGCCGTTCCAGTGGCCCTTGATGTCACGGCCCCCGTGTTCGGGGTGGGGTGGCGGGCGCTCCACGATGCGGACCGCATCATCCCCGGTCGCCTCGTTCATCCATCGCGTCCCGGCGTGCCCGGCAGCCGCGACCCCGGCCCCGACGACCCCCGCGCCGACCCACGCCAGGCCGCCACCCGGGGCTGCGCCGACCCCGGCGAGCGCGAGGGCACCTCCGCCGCCGATCATCGTGCCGCCACCGACCACGAGCGCGACTCCGCCGAGGAGTTCGAGGAGGATGTCGGGGTGGTCGATGAGCGCGTTGCCCATCGAGGCGATGAAGTTCAGTTGCTCGATCGTCGGGTTGAGCACCGCCGTCTCGAACATGACCGTGCCGATCGCCCCGACGACTGCCCATTTCGTCGCGCCTTCGGCCTGCTTCGGCGTCTGCAGGGGCGCGGCATCCGCCGCTGCGTGGATGGCGTTGGCAGCGTCGACGGCGTAGCGATCCAGCACACCCCGTGCGTTCGTCAAGACGTCGACCGCCTGTGCGCGCAGGTCCGCGCCGCCGTCGACGAACGGGACGTCGAGTTCGACGTGTCGCAGGTGAAGGTCGCGTTCCAGCTCACGCACCTTCACCTGGTGCTCCTGGCGTGAAGCGATCGTCGCTGCTTCGGCCTGCTCCCACAGGTCGATGGCGCGTGCGGCTTCGTCCTGCGCCCATCGCAGAGCATCGCCATAGGCCGACAGAGCGGCGGCGCCACTCATCAAGTACTCGCCGCACCTCTGCCACGACGACCGCACGTATTCCGCCCGCTCGAGGTACTTCTCATACGGGTACCCCGTCCACGCGGAATCGACCTCGAGGCCCCGCAACCCGTCCCGAAGGGCAGTGGCGGCCTCGGACCGAGACCGCCACGCGGACGCGACCGTATGCGCTGCGGCATACGAGCCCGGTATCAGCGCGACCGGGTCGTTCGTCATCCCCAGCTCGGACATCAGTAGTCGCTCTCGGCCCAGATCATCTGGTCGAGTTCGCTGCTCGACGCTTCATCGCCCCGGTCGAACACCTCGGCCGTCTGCCGCAGGTTCTCCGCCACCATGTCGACGTCCGCGAGACGGCGCCCCAGTGCCGTCGTCCATGCGTCGCCGAATCGCGCCACCGCTGCGGTGATCGAGCGTGCGCCCAGTCCGGACGACTGCGCGACCACCGCCGAGCCGAAGTCGCCCCGCAGACTGGCGGCCTTCGTCGCGAAGGCGCGCAGCTCGTCGGTCTCGACATCCGTCATCGCACGCCCTCGGTCACGAACGACAACGTTACGTCTTCATGTGAGGACGTCACCGACATCCGCAGCTCGAATACCGGTGTTCCGAGATGGGACCTTTAGGGTGCTCAGACATGCGAATGGCCCCACCTCGGTGCGAGATGGGGCCATTCAGGCGATGGAGCGGAAGCTACTCCCGTTTTCGGGTGACCGCCCGCTGCAGCAGCACGAACACGAGCAGGATGCCGCCCGTGATGATCGTCGTCATCTCGGGCGGGATGCCTCCGTCACGCGTGATGAGCACGTTCATCAGACCGAGCACCAGCGCACCGACGACCGAGCCGAGCACGTATCCGTAAGCCCCTGTCAACACGGTGCCGCCGATCACTGCCGCGGCGATCGCGTCGAGCTCCCACCCGATGCCGGTGATGTTCTGAGCGGTGCCGAGTCGTGCGGTGTAGAGCACCGCCGCGAGACCGGCGAGACCGCCGCTGATCACGTAGACGAGCACCTTGGTGCGCTGCACGGGCAGACCCATGAGCAGCGCCGAGCTCTCCGATCCTCCGATCGCGTACACGGTGCGGCCGGTGCGCGTGCGGTGCAGAACGAAGAACGCGGCGGCCACGACGATCACCGCGATGAGCACTGCGGGGGTGATCACGAGATCGTTGACCTTCGGGCCGTCGATGATCTTCAGCTGGGTGCCGATCCAGCGGATCGGCGACTCCTCACCCAGCCGCTCGGGCTTGGTGCTGAGCAGCGAGGCGAGGCCCCGACCGAGGAACATCATCGCCAGTGTCGCGATGAAGGGCTGCACGTCGAAGTACCGGATCAGCACTCCCGAGACGATGCCGAAGAGCACTCCGATGCCGATCATCGCGACGATCACGGCGAAGGCGTTCCAGCCGGCGTTCGAGAGCATCACACCGGCGACCGACGAGACCGCGATGATCGATCCCACCGAGAGGTCGATGCCGCCCGTGAGGATCACGAAGGTCAGCGCGACCGCGAGCACGATGAGGTGCGCATTGTTGATGAGCAGGTTCGACAGCGTGTTGAACTGCAGGATGCGGCCGTAGGCCACCTCGCCGAAGATCACCATGCCGACGAAGATGACCACCGAGGCGATCGTCGGCAGCACCGAGGGGTTCGCCGTGATCATGCGTCGCAGACGGTCGGCGACGCTCTCCGTCGCCTGAGGAGCCGGAGGGGCGGTCATGACGCTCATGCGGACACCTCTTCTTTCGCGATGATCTGTTCGACCGGGCGGGCTCTGCGTCGCGTCCGGAACCAGCTGCGCACGCGCTGCGACTGCAGCAGGCACAGGACGACGATCACGATGGCCTTGAACGCCGGGGTCGCCGACGACGACACGCCGAGATACAGCACGGTCTTGTCGAGCGTCGCGATGAGCAGCGCGCCGACGAAGGCGCCGCTGAGTGAGAACTTGCCGCCAGCCAGCGATGCGCCGCCGATGACGACCGCGAGGATCGCGTCGAGCTCGAGCTGGTAGCCGGTGCGGGAGATGTCGACGGTCATGACGCTGCCGACCGACATGATGCCCGCGATCCCGGCGAGGATGCCGCTCATGATGTAGGCCGTGAGCAGCAGTCCCTTCGGCTTGATACCCGCCATGCGGCTGGCCCGGGGGTTGATGCCGATCGCCTCGATCATGAGGCCCAGCGCACTGCGCCTGACGACCCAGCCGACGGCGATCACGATCAGCACCGCGAGGATGAACACCACGGGGATGCCGATCACGAAGCCGTTCGCGATCCACCGGAACGCATCGTTGGATGCCGTCGTGTTCTGCCCGCCGGTGATCACCTTGGCGATGCCTCGGCCGGCGAGCATGAGCACGAGCGTGGCGATGAAGGGCTGCAGGCCGACATAGGCGACGAGGACGCCGTTGACCGCCCCCAGGATGCCGGTGATGACCAGCGCGAGTCCTACCGCGGCGAGCGCTGCGCCGAAGGAGTCGCCTGCGGCGCTGAGGAACTCCATCGAGACGGCTCCGGCGACGGCCATCAGAGATCCGACCGAGAGGTCGATGCCACCGGTGGCGATCACGAGCGACATCCCGATCGCGATCATCATGATCGGCGCCGCCTGGCGCAGGATGTCGATGAGGTTGCCGACGAGGTTGCCGTTGTTGGGGTTGATCGAGAGCGCGAGGTACGTCGGGTCCTTGATCACGTTCAGGGCGAGCAGCGCGAAGATCGCGACGATGCCCCAGAAGAACGGCTTGTGGATCAGGTCCCGCCAGATGGTGGTGCCGGCTGACGCGGTCATCGCGCTGCCTCCTTGTCGGTCGTGGGGGCGATGCTATCGGGCACGGCGCCGTCGGTGTCGTCGAGCGTCTCGGCAGCGGCCTCGACTCCGTGAGCGGCGATCACATCGACGATCACCTGCGCGGTGACGTCCGGTCCGTTCTGGATCTCGCCGATCTTCCGGTGGTCCTTCAGCACGACGATCCGCTCGGAGAGGCGCACGACCTCTTCGAGCTCGGAAGAGATGAACACCACGGCGACGCCGTCTTCGGCGAGCTCGGCCACCGCCTCCTGGATCTCGGCCTTCGCACCCACGTCGATGCCGCGGGTCGGCTCATCGAGGATCAGCAGCTCGGGCTGCGTGGCGAGCCAGCGGCCGAGCAGCACCTTCTGCTGGTTGCCGCCGGAGAGGTTCTTGATCATCCGGTCGGGGTCGGCCGGACGGACGTTGAACTGCGCGATGTAGCGGTCGACGATCGCATCCTGCTCCTTGCGGCTCATGGGACGCGCCCATCCGCGCTCCGCCTGCACGGCGAGGATGATGTTCTCGCGAACGGTCAGGTCTCCGATGATCCCCTCGTCGCGGCGGTTCTCGGTCGAGAAGGCGATCCGACGAGGCAGCGCATCGGCGGGCGACTTGAGGTCGACCCGGCGTCCATGCAGCTCGATCGCGCCTTCGTCGGTGCGGTCGGCGCCGTAGAGCAGTCGGGCGAGCTCGGTGCGCCCGGAGCCGAGCAGCCCGGCGAAGCCGATGACCTCGCCGGGGCGGATGTCGAGGTCGGTCGCCTCGACCGCTCCGCGGCGTGCGATTCCGGATGCCGCGAGCAGCGGCTTCTCATCGGCCTCGCGCGGCGCGCGGCGGCGGTTGCCTCCGAGCGACTTGAGCGCATCGAGGTCCTTGCCGATCATCTTCGAGATGAGAGCGTGGCGGTCGAGGTCCCGGGTGAGGTACTCCCCCTCATACAGTCCGTTGCGCAGCACCGTCAGGCGGTCGCTGATCGCGTAGACCTGATCGAGGAAGTGCGAGACGAAGAGGATCGCGACCCCCTGGTCTCGCAGTGCCCGGATCACGGTGAAGAGGCCCTCGACCTCGGCGGCGTCGAGGCTGGAGGTCGGCTCGTCGAGGATGAGCACCTTGGCCTTGATCGCCATCGCGCGGCTGATGGCGACGAGCTGCTGCAGCGCGATCGAGAGGGTCGAGAGCGGCCGGCGGGTGTCGAGGTGCCCCAGGCCGAGTCGGGAGAGGGCGTCGGTCGCAGCACGGTGGGTGGCCGTCCAGTTGATGCCGAACACACCTCGCGTCTCATGACCGAGCATCACGTTCTCGCCGATCGAGAGGTTGGGGGCGAGGTTGACCTCCTGGTACACCGTCGAGATCCCGGCATCCTGCGCGTCGCCGGCGCCGCCGAAGCTGCGCTCCTGCCCGGCGACGACGATCGACCCGGAGTCGATCCGGTAGACGCCGGTCAGGGCTTTGATCAGGGTCGACTTGCCCGCGCCGTTCTCGCCCATGAGCGCGTGGACCTCGCCCTGGAACAGCCGGAAATCGACCTTGTCGAGGGCTTTCACGCCAGGGAACTCGATCGAGATCCCACGCATCTCGACGATGGGCAGTGCTTCGTTCATCGGTGTCTCCTCCTCCGGAAGAGCCCGGGCGGTGCGGCTGTGGCGGCACCGCCCGGGCTCACTGGCTGATCGCTCCGGCGGCGGGGTCAGTACTTGCGGTCGGCGAGCACGGCCTGTGCCGCCTCTGCGGAATCGAACGCCTCGCTGGGGACGACGATGTACGAGTCGACGTCTTCACCCGCGAGAGCCTTCTCGACGACCTCGAGGGCCGTCTCGCCGAAGAGCGGGTTGTACTCGTGCACGTAGCTGAGCTGGCCGTCGGCGAGCGCCTGCATGGCGTTCTTCGTGCCGTCGATCGTGGCGATCTTGACGTCCTCGCCCACCACCAGGCCGGCTTCCTCAGCGGCCTGCGCAGCGCCGAGACCCATCTCGTCGTTCTGTGCGAACACGAGCTGGATGTCGTTGTTCGAGGACTTGAGCATCGTCTCGAAGACGCTCTTGCCCTCTTCCGCCGACCAGTTCGCCGTCTGCGCGTCGAGCTTGGTGAGCGACGAGTCGCCGAGGCCCTCGTCGAAGCCGGTGTTGCGCTCGTTCACGACGCCGACGCCGGCCGGGCCCTCGAGCACGACGTAGTTGCCTCCGTCGGGGAACGTCGCCGCAGCCCAGGTGCCGACCTCCTTCGCGACCTCGACGTTGTCGGGAGCGATGCGGGTGACGTACAGGCTGTCGTCGTCGGGCTCGATGCCGCGGTCGAGCAGGATGACGGGGATCTCCGCCTCCTGTGCGCGCTTGAGCGAGTCCTCCCAGCCCGAGGCCTCGGTGGCCGAGAGCAGGATCACATCGACACCCTCGTCGACGAACGACGTGAACGCGTCGATCTGCGACTTCTGGTCGAGGTTGGTGGCGGGTGCGTACTTGAGGTCGTATCCGGCTTCCTCCGTGAAGGTGTCCTGGATGTTCTGCTCGTTGGCCTCGCGCCATGCGCCCTCGGGACCGACGGCCACGAAGCCGACCGTGGTGACGTCGTCGCCGTCGCCACCCCCGTCGCCCGAGTCGCCCGAGTCGCCGGTCGAGCAGGCCGCAAGGCCGATGGTGAGTGCGCCGACTGCTGCCAGGCCGAACGCGATGCGAATGCGCTTCTTCGCGGACATTTCTTCTCCTCGTTGAGATGCCGGTGGTCACTCCGGCGGTGGTGGACCAGTCATGGTCCGATCGTGATTGCAGGACACCTGCATCGCATGTCCTGCGGTGATGTTACCGGGAACAATTTCTGGAACACAAGAGGTCAAACGAAAATCAACGGTCTAGGAAGCGAAAGATCTTGTTACCGATCACAGCTCGACGCTGTGGCTGAGCTCAGCGGCGATCATCTCGACCACGGTGTCGACCGTGACACCGGGACCGTTGCTGAGCTCGCCGATCTTCTCGCGGTCCTTCAGCACGATGATGCGATCGCTCAGCCGCACCACCTCTTCGAGTTCGGACGAGATGAAGACCACGGCCACTCCATCACCGGCGAGCTGGCTGATGCGTCTCTGGACATCGATCTTCGCCGCGATGTCGATCCCCCGAGTGGGCTCGTCGAGGATCAGCACGTGCGGACGCACCGCCAGCGCACGGGCCAGCAGCACCTTCTGCTGGGTTCCCCCCGAGAGCAGGCCGACCGGGCGGTCGAGGTCGGCGGGATCCAGATGCAGGGCCTCGACGTAGGTCTCGACAAGCCCCCGCGACTCCGCGTGCGAGAGCGGACGAGTCCACCCGCGCAACGCCTGCAGCGACAGGATGATGTTCTCGCGCGCCGTGAGCTCTCCGATGATGCCCTGCGTCCCCCGGTTCTCGGCCGACAGCGCGATCCGGTGTCGCAGCGCCGCCGACGGACTCCGCAGCTGCACCCGTTCGCCGTCGACCCAGAGCTCGCCACTGTCGGCCCGCGTCGAACCGCTGAGCAGCGACGCGAGCTCGGTGCGCCCGGAACCCCGCAGCCCCGCGAGGCCCACGATCTCTCCGCGTTGGATCTCGACATCCATCTGCTCGAGCTCACCGCGTCGCCCCACACCGGACGCCTGCATCGCGGGCTCTCCGTCGTACGCGTAGTGGTGGGCCTTGCGCTCAGAGCCGAGCGCTCGGAGGCTGTCGATGTCCTTGCCGAGCATCTTCGAGATCAGGTCGGCCCGGTCGAGGTCTCGCGTCGCATACTCCCCCACGCGCCGCCCGTTGCGCAGCACGGTCATGCGGTCGCTGATCGCGAACGCCTGCTCGAGGAAGTGCGAGACGAACAGGATCGCGACCCCCCGCTGCCGCAGACCGCGGATGACGCGCATCAGGGTCGCGACCTCGGCGACGTCGAGGCTGGAGGTGGGCTCATCGAGGACGAGCACCCTCGGCTCGTCGACGACCGCGCGCGCGAGTGCGACGAGCTGCTTCTGCGCAGGCGTGAGCAGAGAGAGCGGCGTCTTCGGATCGAGGCCGTCGAGCCCGAGTCTGGCGAGCGCCTCCGCGGCATCCGCTCTCGTCCTCCGCCAGTCGATGCCGAACCGTCCTCGGCGCTCCCGCCCGAGCATCACGTTCTCCGCGACACTGAGATTCGGGCTCAGCTGGGTCTCCTGGAACACGGTCGCGATCCCCGCCGCTCGACTGTCGGCGACCCCCGAGAACCGACGGGGCTCGCCGTCGACGAGAACCGTGCCTTCCTCCGGCGCGAGGGTGCCGGTGATCACCGCGACCAGGGTGGACTTGCCAGCGGCGTTCTCGCCCATGACGGCATGCACCTCGCCGGGGAACAGCCGGAAGTCGACGTCGTCGAGCGCGCGCACGCCGGGGAACTCGACCGTGATGCCCGCAAGCCGCACGACCGGCGCGGGACCACGGTCGGAGGTCATCGCACCTCCCGAGGTGCGGCCGACGAGCCGCGGGCGACGAGCTCGGTCGGGATCCGGGTGAGCGTGGGGATGTCCCGCCCTTCGATCGCCGCGCGCAGCATCTCGACCACCGCGACGCCCAGCGCCCCGAAGTCCTGGCGCACCGTTGTGAGCGGCGGGATGAAGTGCCGCGCCAGCGGGATGTCGTCGAAGCCGACCACGCTCAGATCCCGCGGCACCTCGAAGCCCCGGTCGTGCAGACCGTGGATCAGCCCCATCGCCATGTCGTCGTTCGCGGCGAAGATCGCCGTATAGTCGGGCAGCCGCGTGAGCCCCTTCGCGAAGTCGTAGGCGAAGTCGGCCGACCAGTCGCCGACGACGATGGGCCGTTCGCGGATGCCCCACGACTTGGCCCGCGAATGGAAGGCCCGCTCCCGAGCCCTCGCGTCGAGCCAGTCGAGCGGACCCGAGAGGTGCAGGATGTCGCGGTGGCCGAGTGCGACGAGGTGGTCGACCACGGATGTCGTGCCCGCATGCTGGTCGATCGACACGGTGAGGAACGTCGGGTCGGCGTCTGCCTTGACGACCAGCATCGGCACGGTGATGGCGATGCGGCGCAGCGCCGCCACGGACGACGAGCGGGGCGCGATGACGCAGAGCGCATCGACTCCCTGGGTCACGAGATTGTCGACCGCCTCCTGCGGAGACAGCGGGTCGCCCTCGTGCAGAGCGATCGGCGTGACGGAGTATCCGGTGGCACGTGCGGAGAGCTCCACGGCGCGCAGGACGCTGGTCGGACCGTGCGCCACCGCGCTCTCGACGATCACGCCGATCCGGCGGGTGCGCTGCGTGGCGAGAGCCCGCGCGACGAGGTTCGGGCGGTAGTCGAGCTCCTCGATCGCCTCGAGCACGCGGCGTTTCGTGTCGGGCTTGATGTTCGGGTGATCGTTGAGAACACGCGAGACCGTCATGTGCGAGACGCCCGCGATGGTCGCCACCTGACGGATGTTGGGCTTGTCTGAACCGACGTTCGCCATGCACACCTCCGTCGGCCGAGCCTCGGAGAATGTTACCGAGAACAACCCCGGTGGTGCAATGGATCCCGCGGCAGCGGCAGGCGCTAGAGGCCCAGGCGCTCCAGGTACGGGTTCACCAGTCGGCGCTCGGGGTCGAACCGCGCTGCGAGGTCGGCGAAGTCATCCCAGCGCGAGTAGCGAGAGCGCACCTCGGCGGCATCGAGCGTGAACACCTTTCCCCAGTGCGGGCGGGCGGTCTCGGGCAGTGCCGCTTCGAGCGTCGGCAGGAACTCGCGAACGGCCGCCTCGTCGGGCTTCCAGGTGAAGTGGATGCCGACGGCATCCGTACCCTGCGATGAGCTCAGCCAGAGGTAGTCGGGGGCGACCGTGCGGATCTCGTTCACGAGCAGCAGCGGCGCGATCTGGCCGGCGAGCGTGCGGACCGCCTGGATCGCGGCGACCGCATCGGCGCGGGGCACCAGGTACTCGCTCTGGATCTCGGCGCCCGCCGACGGCGTGAACTCGAGCTTGAAGTGCGCGAGACGCTCGAACCACGGCCCCGGCACTCCGAGCTGCTCGGTGCAGGCCACCGGGTCGACGCCGATGATCGGATGCCGCTTCGCTGTCGCAGGCTCCGCTCCGAGTCGGTCGAAGAGATCGGCGCGGGTGTTCTCGCGCGCCTCGGGCTGTCGCTGCTTGACCCAGATCTGGTCGGCGACGTCGGTGTGCTCCCACCGCGAGAAGATGCTGACGCTCGTTCCGATGCTCGTCACCTCGTCGAAGTCGGCGAGGATCGCATCCCACGACGGATGCTCGAACACGTGCTGGGCGACCTCGTAGGCGGGCTCGACATCGAGCGTCACGTCGACGACCGCTCCGAGTGCGCCGAGGCTGACGACCGCGCCGTCGAAGTCGTCGTCTCCGCGAGCGAGCGAGCGGATCTCCCCCGCCGGTGTGATGATCGTCAGCGCGCGCACGGCGGAGGCCAGCGATCCCGTCGCGTCTCCCGAGCCGTGCGTTCCGGTCGCGACGGCTCCCGCGATCGAGATGTGCGGCAGCGAGGCGAGGTTCGCGAGCGCGAGCCCCTCGGCATCGAGCAGCGGGGCGAGGTCCCCGTAGCGCAGCCCGCCCGACACGCGCACGGCGTCACGGGCGTCGGCGACCTCGAACACGACGGGCAGCCGGTCGAGCGCGATGAGCACCCCGTCGGTGTCGGCGATGTCGTTGAAGCAGTGCCGCGACCCGAGGATGCGCACGGCCCCGCCCCGGGCGAGCAGTCCCTGCAGCTCATCGATCGAGCTCGGGTGCTCGATCGCGGATGCACGATAGGTGAGGTTGCCGGCCCAGTTGCGTTCGATGGTCATCGGGCCATAGTAGCCACGGCAGCCTCGCCCGCCATCGGAGAGGCACCGCGCTCGGTATGCGCATGGATAGGCTGACCGGATGACTGCGATGCCGCCGCCGCGCGCGACGATGAAGGACGTCGCCGCACTTGCCGGCGTCTCACCCAAGACGGTCTCGAACGTCGTCACCGGCACGGTCGCCGTTCGCGAGGAGACGAGGCTCAGGGTCGAGTCGGCGATGGTGGAGCTCGACTTCGTGCCCAACCTCAACGCCCGCGGGCTCCGCAAGGGCCGCTCGGGCATCATCGCCGTGGCCCTGCCCGACCTCGCCACCGCGTTCTCGGCCGAGCTGATGCATCGCATCGTCGACGCTGCGCACGATCGGGGCCTGGCGGTGCAGATCGAGGAGACCGCGACTGATCCCGAACGCGAGCGGGAGCTCGTCTCGCGCGCTCGCGCGCACCTGGTCGACGGGCTGATCCTGAACCCGATCCGCCTCGAGGACAGCGTGCTGAAGTACGCCGACCGGCTGCCCCCGCTCGTCGTGCTCGGGGAGGTCGAGCAGAACAGGGCCGACCACGTGCGGATCGACAGTCGCCGCGCCGCCGCTGACGTGACCCGGCATGTGCTGTCTCGCGGGGCGACCCGCATCGCGGTGATCGGCGCCGATGACGACGCGGCGGTCGCGACCGCCACAGGTCGCCTGCGACTCGAGGGCGTGCACGACGCGCTGCGAGAGGTCGACATCCCGCGCGACACCGCTCTCGAGATCAACCCGATGCCGTGGTCGATGACGGGTGGGGCGGATGGCGTCGCCACACTGTTCCGGCGGGGTGTGGCATTCGACGCGATCATCGCCTTCACCGACTCGCTCGCGCTCGGAGCGCTGCACGCGCTGCACGATCACGGCGTGAGCGTGCCGGACGATGTGATCGTGACGGGCTTCGACGATGTCGAGTTCTCGCGGTACACGTCGCCCTCGCTCACGACGATCGCCTTCGATCGTCGCGCGTTCGCCGACGCGGCCCTCACGCTGCTCGAGTCGCGCATGGACGACCGCTCCGCTCCCCCGCGCGCGCTCACCCTCTCGCATCATCTGCTCGAGCGCGACAGCACGCGGGGCACCCCGCGCGGCTACCGCCCCTGACGCGGCACGGAAGCATCGGCTCACTCTTGCGCCGCCGATTACATCGATGTAATGATGTACCCCGACCCCGCCCGCTGTCACGAAGGAGTGACGATGACGCCCCCGCTCGATATGTCCAGACGGCAGTTCCTGACTGCCGCCTCCGTCACGGCCGCCGCGGCACTGCTCGCCGGCTGCGCCCCCGGCACAGTCCCGGGCTCGAACACCACGACCCTCCAGTTCTGGCATCTGCTCTCGGGTGGCGACGGCGTCACCATGTCGCAGCTGCTCGACACCGCGAACGCGGCGCAGAACGCGTACCGCATCCGCCCCACCGTGCTCGCCTGGGGCACCCCGTACTACACGAAGCTCGCGATGGCGGGCGCCGGTGGCCGCGCCCCCGACGTCGCGATCATGCACGCCACCCGAACGGTCGGCTGGGCCCCCGGCGGTCTGCTCGACCCGTGGGATCTCGACCGACTGGCAGACCTCGGCGTCGACGCATCGACGTTCCCGAAGCCCATCTGGGAGAAGGGCTTCGTCGGCGAGAACATGTACAGCGTCGCGCTCGACGCGCATCCGTTCGTCGCGATGTTCAACACCGACATCTGCGATGCCGCCGGAGTGCTCGACAGCGACGGTCGCCTCGCAGAGACGTCGTCTCCCGAGGAGTTCGTCGAGCAGCTGCGCACGATCGGCGGCAAAGCCGACGGCCACGCGCTGTCGTACGGATATCTCGGCGACGGCGCGCAGATGTGGCGCCTCTTCTACACCTTCTACTCGCAGCACGGCGGTGCGATGGAGCTGCCCGCCGGCGGCAAGGCCGTGATCGACAAGGATGCCGCGGTCGAGTCCCTCTCGCTCATGCGCACTCTGCTCGACGGCGAGATCGCCCTCGCCCAGGCCGACTACGGCAGCGCCGTCGCCGAGTTCGCGACCGGCAAGAGCGGCATGCTGTTCACCGGCGTCTGGGAGCTCCGCACCATGCAGAACGCGGAGATCCCGTTCGACGCGACCATGATCCCCACGCTCTACGGCACCCCGGCGGTCTACGCCGACTCGCACTCGTTCGTGCTGCCGCATCAGACCAACGCCGACGAGAAGAAGCGCGACCTGACGTACCAGTTCGTCGCCGACATGCTCAAGGGCTCGTTCGGCTGGGCCGAGGCCGGGCACATCCCCGCCTTCCTGCCGGTCACCGAGTCCCCCGAGTACGCCGATCTCGTCCCCCAGGCCCACTACGCCGAGGCCGCGCAGCACGTCGTGTACGACCCCACCGCGTGGTTCACCGGATCGGGCTCCAACTTCCAGGGCGAGTTCGGCGCCGCGGTGCAGGGCGTCCTGCTGTCGGGCGATGACCCCGCGGCGGCGATCGACCGGTTCGAGGCACGGGTGAACACCCTGCTCCGTCAGCCCAACCCGGCAGACCCCGAGGGGACGTTCGCATCATGACCACGGCAACCGACTCCACGCGCACCATCGTCACCGGCTCCAAGGCCGCCATCCCGATCCGTCGCGCCGGCTCCCGCAACCGCGAGCAGCTCATCAGCTGGGCGTTCCTCGCTCCGTTCCTGCTCGCGTTCGTGCTGTTCCTCGCCTGGCCGATCGTGCACGGCATCATCCTCAGCTTCACCGACCAATCGCTCACGGGCGCCGGCGGCTCCTTCATCGGCTTCGCGAACTACGCCGAGGCGCTGACGGATCCGAAGATGTGGCAGTCGATGGGCAACACGGTGTGGTTCACCCTGCTGTCCACTGTGCCGCTCGTCGTTATCGCCCTGCTGATGGCGGCGCTCGTCGACCGCGGCATCCCGGGTCAGTGGCTGTGGCGACTGTCGTTCTTCATGCCGTATCTGCTCGCCTCGACCGTGATCTCGCAGATCTGGGTGTGGATCTTCAACCCGCAGATCGGTGCCGCGAACAACATCCTCGAGTTCTTCGGTCTCGAGCCGCTCGCCTGGCTCCAGAATCCCGACACCAACATGCTGTCGATCGTGATCGCCACCGTCTGGTGGACGGTCGGATTCAACTTCCTGCTGTACCTCGCGGCGATGCAGAACATCCCGCCGCAGCAGTACGAGGCGGCATCGCTCGATGGCGCGGGGCCGTGGCGCCAGTTCTGGTCGATCACTCTTCCGCAGCTGGGACCGGCGACCGTCCTGATCCTGATCCTGCAGATCCTGGCGTCGCTCAAGCTCTTCGATCAGGCGTACCAGATGCTCGGCGGTGTCGCGAGTGACACGACCCGCTCGATCGTCCAGTACATCTACGAAGCCGGCTTCGTCAGTTACCGATTCGGCTACTCGGCCGCGATCTCCTATGTGTTCTTCGCCCTCATCGTCATCATCGGCGTCGCGCAGGCTCTGATCACGCGCCGCCGGAAGGAGTCGCAGCTGTGATGTCCACCGCCACTCTCACCGAGACCATCACCACGACCAAGCCCGCCCGGGCCCGTCGCCCGCACCTGCCGGGCGAGAAGCCGTTCGGCGTGCTGCGCATCAGCGCACTCGTCGTCCTCATCGTCCTGGCGGTCGGCTGGCTGCTGCCCTTCCTCTGGGCGATCGCGACGGCGTTCAAGACCGAGACGGATGCCGCCAGCGGCGACCCGTCCTGGATCGGCGCCTCGGGCCCGACGATCGAGGCGTTCACCGCGATCCTGTCGCAGGGCAACGTCTACACCTGGGCGTTCAACAGCCTGTGGACGTCGATCGCCGTGACCCTGATCACGCTCACGATCTCGGCATTGGCCGCCTACGCCTTCTCGCGGCTCGACTTCACCGGTCGCAAGTGGCTGTTCGTCGCCATCATCGCCTCGATCGTCGTGCCGCCGCAGGTGCTCATCATCCCGCTGTTCTACGAGATGCTCGCGTTCAACATGATCGACACCTACTGGGGTCTGATCCTGCCGCAGGTCGTGGCGCCGGCCATGGTGTTCATCCTGAAGCGCTTCTTCGACGCGATCCCGATCGAGCTCGAAGACGCCGCCCGGGTCGACGGCGCCAGCCGACTGCGCATCTTCTGGTCGATCGTGCTGCCGCTGTCGCGCCCGATCCTGGCATCCGTCGCGATCTTCGTGTTCATCGGCGCCTGGAACAACTTCCTCTGGCCGTTCCTCGTCATCAACGACACCACGCTGATGACGCTGCCGGTCGGCCTCCAGACGGTGATCAGCGCCTACGGCGTGCAGTACGCCCAGGTGATGGCTCAGGCCGTGCTGGCGGCGCTGCCGTTAATCATCGTGTTCATCATCTTCCAGAAGCAGATCGTCAAGGGCGTCGCGACCAGCGGCTTCGGCGGTCAGTAGTCCCCCACCCGGCTCGAGAGCCAGAAACAAGGAGAGCAATGTCTCAGGCCCGCATCACCATCGATCGCGACTTCACCATCGCCGACGTCCCCCGGAGGCTCTTCGGGTCGTTCGTCGAGCACATGGGGCGCTGCGTGTACACCGGCATCTACGAACCGGGGCACCCGCAGGCCGACGAGCGCGGCTTCCGTCAGGACGTCCTCGCCCTGGTGAAGGAGATGGGTCCGACCGTGGTCCGATACCCGGGAGGCAACTTCGTCTCGGGCTACCGCTGGGAAGACGGGGTGGGCCCGGTCGAAGACCGCCCGGTGCGCATCGACGGCGCCTGGCACACGATCGAGACCAACGCCTTCGGCCTGCACGAGTTCATGGACTGGGCGAAGGATGCCGATGTCGAGGTCATGGAGGCCATCAACCTCGGAACCCGGGGTGTCGAGGAGGCCAGGTCGCTCGTCGAGTACGCCAACCATCCGGGCGGCACGTACTGGTCGGACCTTCGCCGCAAGAACGGCGCCGAGCAGCCCTTCGACATCAAGCTGTGGTGCCTGGGCAACGAGCTCGACGGCCCCTGGCAGATCGGCGGCAAGACCGCGACGGAGTACGGGCGGCTGGCGCAGGAGTCGGCCAAGGCCATGAAGCTCGTCGACCCGACGATCGAGCTCGTCGCCGTCGGCTCGTCCGGCCGGTCGATGCCGACGTTCGGCACCTGGGAGCACACGGTACTGACTCACGCGTACGACGAGGTCGACTTCATCTCGATGCACGCGTATTACCAGGAGCATGACGGCGACGCCGAGTCGTTCCTCGCGGAGTCGGTCGACATGGATGCGTTCATCGACGGCGTCATCGCGACGATCGATGCGGTGAAGGCGGCGGGCAAGCACACGAAGCAGGTCGACATCTCGTTCGACGAGTGGAACGTGTGGGACCAGGTGAAGTTCAACGACGTCGAGTCGGTCGAGATCGCGAAGGCCGGGTGGAAGAAGCACCCGCGTCTGATCGAGGACACCTACAACGTGACGGATGCCGTCGTCGTGGGCACGCTGCTCAACAGCCTGCTGCGTCATGGTGATCGCGTGAAGATCGCGAACCAGGCGCAGCTCGTGAACGTGATCGCGCCGATCCGCTCGGAGGAGAACGGTCCGGCCTGGCGTCAGACGAGCTTCTGGCCCTTCGAGCGCATGGCCCGTCTCGCCAAGGGCCGCATCCTGCGCCTCGCGGTGGCGGCTCCGCAGATCGAGACGAAGCGCTACGGCGGAGTCGACTCGGTTGATGCCGCGGCCACGTGGGACGAGGAGACCGGACGAGTCGTCGTCTTCGTCGCGAACCGCTCGCTGACCGAAGAGAGCGACCTGACCGTCGAGCTGCGCGGCCTCACCGGCCTCCGCGTCGTGAACGCCGAGACGCTGACGATCCCCGAGGGTGGCGACCGTCGCACCGCGAACCTCGAGACCACGCAGGATGCCGTGCACATGGTGCCGCTCGGCGCCGCCGAGGTCGTCGACGGGTCGGTGCGTGCGACGCTGCCGCCGCTGTCGTGGTCGGTGATCGAACTCGCCTGAGGTTCGGCTCGACAGGAGAGGGCCCGGCATCGGATTCCGATGTCGGGCCTTCTGCGTGTCCGGCATCCCGCGCGCCTGCACCACGAAGCACCCCGCAGACGCGAAGAAGCCCGGTATCGATCGATACCGGGCTTCTCAGCGATGGGGTTCACGGCCGAGGCCGGTCACTCCGTCAGATCGTGATCAGGCGATCAGCTCTGGATCTGCTGGCGACGACGCACGACCAGCAGCAGTCCGCCCGAGAGCAGGGCGAGCGCGATGGCTCCGGCCGTCAGCGGGACGAGCATGTCGGAACCGGTCGCGGCGAGACCGCCGTCACCCGGGGCGGCTGCGCCACCCTCACCGGGAGCGGGAGCGGCTCCGCCACCGCCGGCGACCGGTGCGGCGAGAACAGCGAACGCCAGGTCGGTCGGAGCCGACGAGACGCCGTCGATGGCCTGCGTGGCCGAGACCGTGTAGGTGCCCGACTCGAGAGCCGCACCGAAGTCGACGCTCCAGGCGCCGTCCTCGACAGTGGCCGTGAACGTGCCGCTCGCCGCGGCGAAGGCGCCCGCGAGGGCCGCCGTGTTCGCCGTGGTCGGCTCGGCGCCGGTGAGCTTCACCGTCACGGTCGCTCCGTCGATGCCCGAGCCGGCGAGTCCGGAAGGACCGTCGTTGTGGGCGAACTCCGCGCCGTTCGCGACCGAGGTCACGGCCGGCGAGACGGGGATGACCGAGAACGACGAGGTGGCCTCAGGCGAGACCTCGTCTTCGCCGTCGATCGTGCGGGTCTGCGTCACGACGACGCTGTGCGAGCCGTACTCGAGGGTGAGTCCGTCGACGGTCCAGGAACCGTCTGCGGCGACCTCGGTGGTGCCGAGCACGTCATCGGTCTGGGCGTCGGTCACCGTGATGGCGGTGGTCGGCAGGCCGGTGCCGCTGATCGCGGTGACCGTCTCGTTGACGGTCGATCCGTCGGCGGGCGAGGTGATGACCGGCGCGACGAGCGGAGCCGGCACGACCTTCACGTCGAGCGTGACGGTCTCGGAGGAGCTGAAGCCGGTGCGGGCACGGACCGAGATGGTCTGCTCGCCGAGCTCGACCGGGCCGACCACCGAGAACGCGCCGTCGACGACGCGGACGGTCTGGTCTGCGCCGAAGCCGCTGACCGTGACCTTCTCCGCGCCGGGAGCGGTTCCGGTGATGGCCGTTCCGGGCTGCACCTCGGCGCCATCGGTCGGGCTGGTGACGACCGGTGCGTCGAGGTCGAGTGCGACCTCATAACCACCGGTCTGGGGCAGAGCGGTCACAAGCGATGCCGCCCAGGTGAACTGCTCTTCGGTCTCGGTCGCCTCAGTTCCACCGCTGATGAGGCCGACGGCCGCATTGCCCTGGATGACCGCGCCGCCGGAGTCACCGGGGCCCGCGAGCGTGTTGCTCGAGAAGCCGCGCACCCAGTGGCCGTCGATGGGCGCCCAGCCGTCGAGGATGTCGTCGCCGTCGACCGTGCCGGTGGTGAAACCGGTCGTGCGGCCGCTCTTCGAGACCTCTCCGAGCACCGGAGCGGCGACCGACTTGATGTCGATCACGCTGTCGGCGAGCGAACTGAGCGAGTCGCCGGCCGTGGACCAGTCGGTGACCGCGGGAACCAGGTTCCAGCCGGAGTCGGGGGCGATGTCGATGACCGAGATGTCGGTCGCAGTGGTCTCACCGCTCGAACCGAGGCCGCCGTCCGCGCCGCCGAACTGGGCGAAGCCGAACGTACCGAGCAGGTCGATCGTGGCCGGCAGCGCGGTCTGGGTACCACCGGCTGCGTCTTCGCTGCTGGGAACGGTCAGCGTGGTGTCGCTGAGCGGCTCGCCATCTTCATCGAATGCGCAGTGTCCGGCACTCAGCAGCGCCGGGTCACCGGCGGGCGAGAACGCAGCGAAGCCGAGCGAGCACGACCAGGCTGCAGCGTCGGGCTCGCCCGCGAGGAAGCCCGGGAGGTCGGGCGCGACTGACAGGTAGCCCTGTCCGCCTACGACATCGCCTTCGGCGAAAGCAGACAGGGTGCGGTCGACCTTCACGACGGATGCATCAGGAAAGCCCTCGGTTGCCGCGATCTGCGAAATCTCGGCGTCGGAGGCCGCGCTGTCCGCGGTGACGACGACCACGTTGCCGCCATCCGCGGTCTGGCCGACGGCGACCATGTCGGTGCCGACCTTGTCGAGTTCCGCCCGAGTGTTGAGAACCTCGAGAGGAGCGTCCTGTCCGGGTGCTTCTGCGGAGTCGTCCGCGAACGCCACAGGCGCTCCGAGGAAGAGCCCCGAGAGGGCGAGCGTGGTGGCGGCCGTCAGCGCCAGTGGGCGGCGGCCTGTCACTCTGTGCTTCATGTGATGTATGTCCTTGCTGGTCACGGATCGTCAGTCAGTTTCATAGTCGGCAGTGTGCTGTGCACACAGAACCGTTCGCCTCCCGGTGGAGGCGTGAACTGCGACGCTGGCCCCCCGACAAGCAGGATCCTGTTCGTCGAGACGAGCAGGGATCTCCAGAAGCGTACCCAGTAAATCCACAGAATGGGGAAATTGTTTACCAGAATTTCGCCTCTTGACCTGGCCCTCTCGTTTGCGATACGGCAGAACGACCGCCCGCCGCACAACGGATTGCGTTCGCAGACGACACGGTTACCATGGCCACCATGAGCACCCACCGCAGAGCACGCACCCTCGTCGGCCTCGCGATCCTGGGAGCCTTCGCCGTGATGGGCGCAGCCTGCGCGACCGGCGGCCCCAGCAGTGCGCCGACGTCGAGCGCCGACCCGAACGGCGAAGACAGCGCCGTCGTCGAGAAGCTCGTCGGACTGTGGGGAGAGGATGCCTCCGGTCAGCCGCACCTCGAGTTCACCGCCGACGGCGAGGTGCACGGCAGTGACGGCTGCAACGGCATCACGACGACCTACTCGGTGAACGGCGACCGTGTCGATCTCGCCCGATTCGCCTCGACGCTGAAGGCGTGCCCCGGAGTGGACGGCTGGATGCGGGGCGTGCGTGCGGTCGAGATCGACGGCGACGTCCTCGTGATCAAGGACGCGTCCGGCACGGAGCTGGGCACCCTCCCGCGCGCGAGCTGACGTCGCGCCGCGGAGTGCGGCATCCGATCCGGCACCGGCCCGGGTCGTCGACCCGGGCCGGTGCGCCGATCAGTTCTCGATGTGGCGTTCGTCGACGCCGTCGTAGAACGACAGCGGGCGGATCAGAGCGTTCGCACCGGCCTGTTCGATGATGTGCGCCGTCCACCCTGTGACCCGCGCCGCGACGAACAGCGGCGTGAAGGTGAGGGTGTCGAAGCCGATGAGGTTGTAGGCAGGGCCCGACGGGTAGTCGAGGTTCGGGTAGATGCCCTTGCGCGCCACGAACTCCGACTCGAGAGCGTCGTACAGCTCTGCCACCTCCGCCTTGTCGTAGTGCTCGACCAGGGTGTCGAGCGCCGCCTTCATCGTCGGCACCCGCGAGTCGCCGCTCTTGTAGACGCGGTGCCCGAAGCCCATGATCTTGCGCTTCTCGGCCAGCGCCTTGTCGAGCCACGGCACGACGTTCGAGGCCTCGCCGATCTCGTCGAAGATGTGCAGCACAGCCTCGTTGGCGCCGCCGTGCAGCGGACCCTTGAGCGCGCCGATCGCCCCGACCACCGCCGAGTAGAGGTCGCTGAGCGTCGAGGTGATCACGCGGGCCGTGAACGTCGAGGCGTTGAACGAGTGCTCGGCATACAGGATCATCGAGCGGTTGAACGCGTCGACGACCACCGGATCGGGCTCCTCGCCGAACGTCATCCAGAGGAAGTTCGCCGAGTAGTCGAGGTCGTCGCGCGGTGCGATCGTCTCCTGCCCCCGGCGGCGGCGCTGACCGTACGCGACGATCGCGGGGAGAGCGGCGAACAGACGGATGCTGCGCTCGAGGTTCTCCTCCGGGCTGCCGCCGGCATCGAGCACCGATCCGCCCGCGTTCGTGTCGGAGGCACCGATCAGGCTGACCGCCGTGCGCACCTCGTCCATCGGATGCGCGTCGAGCGGAACCAGGTCGATCGCGGTCTTCACGCTGTCGGTCAGAGCGCGGTGGAGGCGCTCCTCCGCGCGGAAAGCGGCCAGCTCGTCGGCCGTCGGCAGCTCGCCGTGCCACAGCAGGTAGGCCACCGCCTCGAAAGGCTGGGTCGCCGCCAGCTCCTGCACGGGATAACCGCGGTAGAGCAGGCTGTTCGTCTCGGGGTTGACCTTCGAGATCGCGGTCGTGTCGACGACGACCCCGGCGAGGCCCTTCTTGATGTCCGGCTCGGTCATGCTCACTCCTTCGTGACGGTGAAGCCTGCGACGCCGGAGTCGAACTGCTTGTAGGACTCGTAGTCGATCAGGTCGTAGAGATCGGCACGGTGCTGCATCTCACCGAGCTTCGAGGTGAGGTGCCCCTCCTCGTTCAGCGTATCGAGCGCACCGCCCGCCGCGCCCATCGCGATGCGCAGCAGCGACACCGGCCAGATGACCATGTTCACACCGGCATCCCGCAACTGGTCGACCGAGAACAGATCGCTCTTGCCGAATTCGGTCATGTTGGCGAGGATCGGCACGTCGAGCGCATTCGCCATCGCCTCGAACTCGCCGAGGGTGCGCATCGCCTCGGGGAAGACGGCATCCGCCCCGGCATCCACCAGCGCCTCCGCACGATCGATCGCGGACTCGAGTCCCTCGACCGCGCGGATGTCGGTGCGCGCCATGATGAGGAAGTTCGGGTCGCGTCGAGCGTCGGCGGCGGCGCGGATGCGACGGATCGCCGTGCTCTCGTCGACGACGCTCTTGCCGTCGAGGTGGCCGCAACGCTTCGGGTTGATCTGGTCTTCGATGTGCGTGCCGGCGAGGCCGGCATCCTCGAGCTCCTGGATCGTGCGGGCGACGTTCATCGGCTCGCCGAAACCGGTGTCGGCGTCGACGATCGCGGGGATGTCGGTCATCCGCGCGATCTGCTTGGCCCGACCGGCGACCTCGGTCAGCGTGGTGAGGCCGATGTCGGGCACCCCGAGGTCGGCAGAGAGCACCGCACCCGAGATGTAGACCCCGTCGAAGCCCTTCTGCTCGATCAGTCGGGCGCTCAGCGGATTGAACGCGCCGGGGAAGCGCAGCAGCTCGCCACTCGCGAGCCGTTCGCGGAACAGACGGCGCTTCTCGGCCGGGGTGACGTGCGAATACAGCATCAGAACAGGCCCTTCGGGGCATCGGCGCCCTCGAGCAGGCCGGGCTTCGCGATGATCGACAGCTCGCCGACCTCCGCGGCCGTGAGCTCGGGCAGGCGCTGCACGAGTTCGAGGAACCGCTCGATCTCCGCGGACTCGAGCACGGGCTCGGCCAGCAGGCGGAACTTCGCGATGTAGTTCTCGCGGGCGAACGGACGAGCACCCAGCGGGTGCGCGTCCGCGACGGCGATCTCATCGACCACGGTCGTGCCGTCGGTGAGGCGGAACTCGACGCGCCCGCCGAACGCCTTCACGTCGGGGTCTTCGGAGTGGTAGCGGCGGGTCCACTCGGCATCCTCGGCCGTGGTGATCTTGTGCCACAGGGCGACCGTGTCTGCGCGACCGGCCCGCTCGGGGGTGTACGAATCGACGTGGTGCCAGCCGCCGTCCTGCAGCGCGACCGCGAAGATGTACGGGATCGAGTGGTCGAGCGTCTCACGGGATGCAGTGGGGTCGTACTTCTGCGGGTCGTTCGCACCCGAGCCGATCACATAGTGCGTGTGGTGGCTGGTGTGCAGCACGATGGCCTCGATGTTGGCGGGGTCGCGCAGCGCCGGATTCTCGGTGCCGAGCTTGCGGGCGAGGTCGATCCACGCCTGCGCCTGGTACTCGGCCGAGTGCTCCTTCGTGTACGAGTCGAGGATCGCGCGCTTCGCCTCGCCCGCGGCAGGAAGCGGCACCTCGTAGGCGGCGTCCTTGCCGTCGAGCATCCAGGCGATCACGCCGTCTTCGCCCTCGTAGATCGGCGCGGGACTCGTCTGACCGCGCATCGCCCGGTCGACCGCCTCGACGGCGAGCTTGCCGGCGAAGGCCGGGGCGTGCGCCTTCCAGGTCGAGATCTCGCCCTTGCGGCTCTGACGCGTGGCGGTGGTGGTGTGCAGGCCCTGACCGACGGCCTGGTAGATCGTCTCGACGTCGAGCCCGAGCAGCGTGCCGATGCCGGCGGCGGCCGACGGGCCGAGGTGCGCGACGTGGTCGATCTTGTGCTTGTGCAGGCAGATCGCGCGCACGAGGTCCATCTGGATCTCGTAGCCGGTGGCGATGCCGCGCAGCAGCGCGCGGCCGTCGGCCTGCACGTGCTGGGCGACGGCGAGGATCGGCGGGATGTTGTCGCCCGGGTGCGAGTACTCGGCCGCGAGGAACGTGTCGTGATAGTCGAGCTCGCGCACGGCCACGCCGTTGGCCCACGCCGCCCACTCGGGGCTGGTGCGGTGGTCGAGCGCCGCGCCGAAGACCGTGGCGCCGATGCCGCCGGTCGAGACGGGGTGGCTGAACGCCTGGGTGCGAGCCGCGTTGATGGGCCCGCGGGTGAGGGATGCCGCGGCCACCGACGCGTTGTCGATGATGCGGTTGATGATCATGTCGGTGACGTCCTGCTCGACCTCGACCGGGTCGGCGGCGACCTCGGCGATCTTCCAGGCGAGTTGGTCTTCGCGGGCGAGGTTCTCATCGCTGCGGTGGACGCGGACGTGGTGGGTGACGGTCATTTCACACCTTCTGGGTTGGCGGTCAGGGAGTCGAGGATGCCGGTCAGCGCATTGTGCAGATGCACGTGCGTGGCGTGGGCGGCGAGGTCACCGTCTCGGGCGGCGAGGGCCTGCGCGATCGTTCGGTGCTCGGCGGCTGAGGCTGCGAGGCGGGCCGGCTTGTCGCGGGCCATGCGGCGGACTCGCACGAGGTGGGTGCGCACGGTGCGCAGGGCCGAGGCGATGTAGTCGTTGTCGACCGCACCGTCGAGAGCGGCATCGAAGCGGGCGATCAGGGCGTAGTACGCGTCGCGGCCCTCGACGGCGGTGAGGTCGACGTGCGCGAACTCGTCGGCGAGGGCGGCGAAGAGGGCGGCGTCACCCCGCTGGGCCGCGAGTCGGGCGGAGGTCTCTTCGAGCGCGCGGCGGATCTCGAACAGCGCGCGGATGTCGTCCGCATCCAGGTCGGCGACCACCGTCACTCGCGGCGACTGCTGCACGACGAGGCCGTCGGCGGCGAGGCGGCGCAGCGCTTCGCGCATCGGGGTGCGGCTGATGCCGAGGCGGGCGGCCTGCTCGACCTCGCCGAGCACGAACCCCGCGGGGAGGGCGCCGGACTGGATCTCCTCGAGCAGCGCGGCGTGGGCTCGATCGCCGGCGGTGATGCGATCGGCGACAGAGCTCATGCCCTCAGTGTATACACAAATACGTTTCGATGATCAGGGGAGCGGTTATCGGGTGCTTCGCGTATACATTGCGCTACCGCTGCGGCCGCTCCACGGCATCCGGCACCGGCTCGACGAACTCGGCGGGACGCGGCTCGCCGAGCTTCACCACGACGACGCCGACCAGCACCAGCGCCCCGCCGAGGGCCTGCAGCAGATCGGGCAGCTGTCCGAGCAGCAGCCAGCCGAAGAGCAGCGCGGCGACCACCTCGGAGAGCGCGACGAAGGATGCGAGGCGGGAGCCGAGCATCCGCGTCGACGCGATGCCGAGCACATAGGCGAGTGCCGTCGCGACCAGGCCGATCGCGAGCACCGGCACGAACCACGGCACGGTGCCGAAGCGATAGGTGATGTCGTCGGTCGTCCAGGCGATGGGCAGGATGCCGGCGAGTCCGGCGACCGTCAGCGCGATCGCGCCGAGCAGCAGCCCACCCCCGGCGAGCGCGATCGGAGGCAGTCCGGTGTCGGCCTTGGCCGAGAGCAGGAAGTACGTCGCCGCACCCACCATCGCGGCGAGTGCCCAGAGGATGCCGGCGACATCGACCTCGGCGCCGGTGATGATGTCGAGCATCAGCACGAGTCCGACGAAGGCGATGGCCGCGCCGATCACGCTGCGCCGACTCGGCCGCTCGCCCCGGCGGAGCCACAGCCAGAGGATGACGGCGATCGGCGCGGTGTATTCGATGAGCAGTGCGAGACCGACGTCCATCACGGCGACGGCCTGGAAGTAGCAGAGCTGCGTGGCGGTGACGGCGAGCAGTCCGTAGGCGGCGACCATCCCGGCGTTCTTGCGGAGCACTGCCCACCGCCCGCGCAGCGACAGGACCGTCGGCACGAGCAGCACGAGTGCGGCGACCCAGACACGCGCGGTCACGGCAGCACCGGGCGTCCACCCTGCATCGATGAGCCCGCGAGCCCAGGCGCCGGACATCCCGAACGCGAAGGCCGCGCCGATCGCCAGAGGCAGACCGAAACGCACGCCGCGCATCGAGATGTCATTCGCAACTTCGCTCATGACAGGTGACGCTACTCGTGCACGTTGTAAGGTGTCAACATGAACTTCACCGATGACACGGAAGAGGCGCTCCGCGCAGCCATCCGGCTCGTGAACTCGGCGGAAGAGCCCGAGACCCTCGAGACGCTCGCCGACTACGACGCCTTTCTCGCGGACTTCCCCTACTCCGGCCGCCTCGACCGCGACGACGCCGAGCTCTCCTCGCTGCGTGCGATCCGCCCGCGCCTGCGCTCCATGCTCATCGCGCGACGAGACGAGATGGCCGAGCACGTCAACGCCGCGCTGGCCGAAGCGTCTCTCGCGCCGCGACTCGTGCGCCATGACGGTGTGGACTGGCACCTGCACGCCGTCGCCGACGAGCGCCCCCTCGCCGAGCGCGTGCTGATCGAGACCGCGATGGCGCTGATCGACGTCATCCGCACCGACGAGGGATCCCGCATCTCGACCTGCGCCGACGACACGTGCGAGGCGCTCGCGCTCGACCTCTCCCGCAACCGGTCGAAGCGCTACTGCTCGACGACCTGCACGAATCGCAACGCGGTGGCGGCGTATCGTGCGCGGCGCGCGAGCGCCTGAGCCGCGGCATCCGGAGGACGTTCGGTAGCGTCGTCTCGTCATGACCTTCCCCCCTCCCTACGACACCTGGTTCCCCGACGCCGAGTTCGACGCCGCTTACGGACACACGCTCGCCACGCTCCGCGAGATCGCACCGGTTCCAGCGCCGGACGGCTTCACCGCGCGATGGCAGGCGTGGCGCGCACAGGCGAAGACGGTGGATGCCGCACCCGCCGTGCTGTCCACCGAGAGCATCCACGGCCGGCGGGTGTCGATCATCGAGCACGCCGGAGTCGACGGCATCCGACTGCGTGCCTGGCTCGTCGAGCCCGTCTCGCCGCCCGCGCGGGTGGGCGTCGTGCACAGCCACGGATACGGCGGGCGGGATGCGATCGACCTCGCTCGTATTCCCGAGGATGCGGCGGCGATCTTTCCCGTAGCCCGCGGGCTGCCCACGCTGAACACGGGCATCGGCGCCCCCGAGATCCAGGCCGAGCATGTGCTGGCCGGGATCGAGAACCCCGACGACTACGTGCTGGGACTCTGCGCCCGCGACCTCTGGCTCGCGGCGGATGCCCTGACCGCGCTCGTCGGACGCGTGCCGCTCTACTACGTCGGCGAGAGCTTCGGCGGCGGCATCGGAGCGCTCGCCCTGCCGTGGGACGACCGGTATATCGGGGCGACCCTCATCGTCCCGAGCTTCGGGCAGTACGACGAGCGCCTCGCCGTTCACTGCCTCGGCAGCGGGGAGACCGTGCGCGATCACGTCGCCGCGCATCCCGACGCGCGCGAGGCTCTGCGCTGGTTCGACGCCTCGTCAACCCTCGGCTTCGCCCGCGTTCCGGTGCGCGTGGAGGCGGCACTGTGGGACCCGTATGTGCCGCCGCCCGGACAGTTCGGCGTCGCGAACGCGGCGCGGATGCTCGAACTCGCCGTCCTTCCCGCCGGCCATGCCGACTATCCAGGCGCCGACGAGGTGACAGCCGAGTCCGTCAGAGGCGGCCGCGCCCACCTCGCGCGCGCACTGCGCGCCGCCTCCGCTCCATGACTCCGGAGAAACTCGCATGGCGAGCCCGACGGGTCCGGGCGAGCGAGGAGCAGGCGCACACCCGCGCTCCCCGGCCTGCGCATCCGAGCACTGGACGCCACTTGTCATCACAGGTACACTCAACTTGTCATTACAGGTTGCGCAGCGCCGCAGCATCCGCACGAGGAGCACCGATGCCCCAGTTCCACACTCCCCCGATCTCGCCGATGGCGATCGCCTTCGACGCCGAGAAGCTCACGCTCTCCCCGGAGGGACCCACTCTGACGCGGCGCATGTCCGACCTCGAGGGACTCTTCCTCGACGCCGACGCCTGGGCTGCCGCGGCCGCCGGCGACAACCCCGTCGTCTACACCGTGGTCAGCTCTCCCGTGCCCGAGGTCGACCGCGAGCTGCCGCAGTCGATCACCACGATCATGCCCGGCGACACCTCGGGAGAGCTCTGGATGACCAAGGGCCACCAGCATCCGAACCACCAGGGCGAGATCTACCTCGCGCTGAAGGGCCGCGGCGGGCTGCTCATGTTCGACGGCGAGCGCACCGAATGGCTCGACATGCTGCCCGGCACGATCGGCTACATCCCGCCGGGCTGGGCGCACCGCTCGGTCAACACGGGCGACGAGCCCTACTCGTTCCTCGCGGTGTACCCGGGCGGCGCCGGCCACGACTACGGCTGGGTCATCGAGCACGGGATGGGCTCTCGGGCCTATCGCGCCACCGAGGGCGTGGACCTGCGCCCCTATTCCGCGTCCCCCTCCGCGGAATAGGCTCCGGCCATGCTGATCGCGCACGATCTGGGGACCACCGGCGACAAGGCCTCCCTGCACCATGACGACGGACGCCTCGTCACCTCGGTCACGGTGCCGTACCCCGCGCACTTCGCCGCGGGCGGCATCGCCGAGCAGGATCCGGCGGACTGGTGGGATGCCGTCGTCTCGGCGACCCGACAGCTGATCGACCGTGCGGGCGTCGACCCGTCGACCGTCGGCGGACTCGTCGTCAGCGGCCAGATGATGGGCACGGTGCTGCTCGACGCACACGGCGAGCCGGTGCGCCCCGCGATCATCTGGGCCGACACCCGCTCGGGCGCGCAGACCCGTGAGCTCGAAGAGCGTCTCGGAGCACAGGACGCCTACCGCGTGCTCGGCCATCGACTGAACCCCACCTACTCGGTCGAGAAGATCATGTGGGTGCGCGACAACGAGCCGGATGTCTGGGCGCGGGTGCGGCACTTCTGCGTCGCGAAGGACTACATCGTCTACCGTCTCACCGGACGCCTCGCCACCGAGCGCTCCGACGCCTCGGGCACCAACGCCTACGACCAGGTGCGCGGCGAGTGGTCGGCCGATGTGCTCGCCGCCGCGGGACTCGACCCCGCCCTCTTCCCCGAGATCCTCGAATCGACGACGATCGCCGGGTCCCTCACCGCCGAATCGGCCACCGACCTCGGGCTTCCGGCATCCGTCCGCGTCGTCATGGGCGGCGGAGACGGCCCCTTGGCCGCCGTCGGTTCGGGCATCGTCGCGCCCGAAGACGGCGCGTACGTGTGCCTGGGCACCTCGTCGTGGATCTCGTTCGCGAGCCTCACACCGCTGCACGACCCGCAGATGCGCACCATGACGTTCGACAACGTCGTGCCAGGATCCTTCGTGCCGACCGCGACCATGCAGGCCGGCGGCGCCTCGGTGCAGTGGATCGCCGAAGCCCTCTCCCCCGACCCCGCGCGCCCCGACACCGCCCGGCTCACCGCGGAGGCCGGGGGCGACCTCGACACCGAGGACCTCTACTTCCTCCCCTATCTGCTCGGCGAACGATCCCCGCTGTGGGACCCGCACGCCCGCGGAGCCTTCGTCGGCCTCGCCCGTCATCACACCCGCACGCACCTCACCCGAGCCGTGCTCGAGGGTGTCGCGTACAACCTGCTCACCTGCATCCAGGCGTTCCGCGAATCCGGTGCGTCGATCGACCGCATCGACGCGGTGGGCGGCGGAGCGCAGAGCGACGCCTGGCTCGGCATCCTCGCCGACGTCTGGGGTGTGCCGATCCGACGGCGCACGATCGTCGAAGAGGCCAACAGCCTCGGCGCCGCTGTCACCGGTGCCGTCGGCCTCGGCCTCGCCGACTTCTCGGCGGCGCGGGCGCTCAGCGAGGTCACGGCGGAGTTCACTCCGGATGCCGGCCGGCACGCCGTGCACGCGCAGCGGCATTCGCGCTTCGTCGGCGCCTACGCCGCGCTCGAGCCGTGGTTCGCCCAGGCCCCCGCCACTCGAGGCGCCTGATGGGAGTCATCCTTGCGACCAGCCGGTCGTTCTCGGACGGAGACCTCGACCTCGTCGGCCGAGCAAGGGCCGCCGGCCACGAGATCGTCCGGGGCCCCGCCCACCACGGGCTCACCGAGCTCGCACCCCTGCTCGCTGCCGCCGAGGGGTGGATCGCGGGCACGGGTCCGGTGACCGACGACCACCTGGCCGCCGCGCCGAACCTCAGGGTCGTGGCCCGCTACGGCGTCGGCACCGAGGCAGTCGATCTCGACGCGGCGCTGCGGCGCGGCATCCCGGTGACGAACACCCCGGGGGCGAACGCGGATGCCGTCGCCGACCACGCCGTCGGCCTCATGCTCGCGGCGCTCCGGTTCATCCCCGACGGCGATCGCCGCGTGCGGGCCGGCGACTGGGCCGTGCGGCGCGGTCGCGAGCTCGGAGCCGCCACGGTCGGCATCGTCGGGTTCGGTCGCATAGGCCAGGGCGTCGCGCGACGTCTGAGCGGTTTCGGCGCACGCGTGCTCGCGGCAGATCCGTTCCTGCCGGCCGACGTGATCGCCGAGCGCGGCGCCGAACCGGTCGACCTCGACGAGCTGTTCCGCACCGCCGACGTCATCACCCTGCACGCCCCGGGCGGGCAGACGCTCGTCGATGCGGCGCGACTCGACGGCCTCCGCCCCGGCACGATCCTGGTGAACACCGCCCGCCCCGATCTCGTCGACGAGGCGGCACTCGCCGCCGCCCTGCGTGACGGACGCCTCGGCGGATACGCCGCCGACACCCTGACCGGCGACACCGCGGCGAGCGCGAGTCCGCTGCTCGCCGACGACCTCGCCGACCGTGTCACCGTGACCCCGCATCTCGGCGCGCAGACGACCCAGGCCGTCGACAACATGGGCTCGATGTCCCTCGACGATGTGCTCGCGGTTCTCGCGGGCACCGCGCCCGCCCACCCCGTCTCTCCCCGACCCTGAAGGACCCAGCGATGACCATCACCGAGAACACCGCGACCCCCGCGACCACGACCGGCGGCTACATGGGCTTCGTCGGCGTGAGCACCGGCTCGTCGTCGATCATGAAGGTGTTCCCGAAGTGGGCCGAGGTGCTGGGCCTCCCCACCGAGAACCTCATCGGACACGACCTTCCGATGGATGCGACTCCCGAGCAGTACGTCGCCATGGTCGAGCAGATCCGCGACGACCCGCAGCACCGGGGCGCACTGGTCACGACCCACAAGATGAACGTGTTCGCCGCGGCATCCGACCTGTTCGAGGAGCTCGACCCGTTCGCCGTCTCGTGCTCCGAGATCTCGAGCATCTCGAAGCGGGGCGACCGCCTGATCGGCCGCGCCAAAGACCCCCTCACCGTCGATCTCGCACTCGACGACTTCCTGCCGACCGACCACTTCGCCCGCACCGGGGCGGAGGTCGTGATCCTCGGCGCCGGCGGCTCGGGCACCGCGCTCAGCTGGGCGCTGGCGGAGAGGACGGATGCTCCGGCGAAGATCACCGTAACCGCTCGCGACGACGACAAGCTCGACCACCTGCGCGAGGTGCACCGCCAGCACGGCACCCCCGACGGGCTGATCACGTACGTGCGCACCGACACGGTGCAGGATGCCGCGGCCATCGTCGCAGGCGCTCCCGCGGGCTCGCTGATCGTGAACGCCACCGGCCTCGGCAAGGACCGCCCGGGCTCGCCGCTGCCCGACGACGTCGCGTTCCCCGAGGACGCGTGGGTGTGGGAGTTCAACTACCGCGGCTCGCTCGAGTTCCTGCATCAGGCGCGTGCGCAGGAGGGCGCGCGCGGTCTGCACGTGGTCGACGGCTGGCGCTACTTCATCCACGGGTGGTCGCAGGTCGTCGCCGACGTGTTCGAGATCGACCTCACGCCCGAGATCGTCGAGCGGCTCGCCCAGGCCGCCGAATCGGTGCGCTGATGCCCGTCGTGCGGACGGTGCTCGGCGACATCGACCCGACGCGTCTCGGGGCGACGGACTATCACGAGCACCTGTTTCAGATCTCGCCGCTGCTGGTCGGCGATGAGCTCGACGATGAGGAGCTCTCCGGCCAGGAGGCCGCCCTGCTGCGGGCCAGCGGCTTCGTGGCGATGGTCGATGCGACGCCGTTCGGGCTCGGGCGCGATCCCGAGGGGGTCGCACGCATCAGCGCCGGCACCGGACTGCACATCGTCGCCACGACAGGGCGCCACCGCGAGGCGCACTACGGCGAGGACCATCCGATGCAGGTGTGGGATGTCGAGCGCCTGGCCGAGCTGTTCATCGCCGAGGTGATGCGCGGGATGCTCGTCGAGGATGCGCTGGTGTTCGAGACCCCCGATGTGCCCCGGGCGGCTGCGCCCGAGGGACCGCCGGTACGCGCCGGGATGCTGAAAGCCGGCGTCGGCTACTGGAGCATCACCGCCTTCGAGCACACGACCCTGCTCGCGGTCGCAGCGGCGCACCGAGCGACCGGCGCGCCGGTCATGGTGCACCTGGAGTTCTGCACCGCCGCGCACGAGGTCCTCGATCTGCTCGAGGGCGAAGGCGTGGCATCCGATCGCGTCGTGCTCGCGCATGCCGACCGCGATCCGGATGCCGGGCTGCACGCGTCGCTCGCCGAGCGCGGTGCCTACCTGGGCTACGACGGCTTCGCGCGTCCGCGCACGAGGTCGGATGCCGAGCTGCTCGCCCTGACCGAGAAGGCCGTCGCCCTCGGATGCGGAGACCGCATCCTTCTCGGCGGCGATGTCGCCCGCCGCACCCGCTACCTCGCGTACGGCGGCATGCCGGGTCTCGCCTATCTCGGCGAGCGCTACCTGCCGCGGCTGCGCTCCGCGGTGGGCGACGACGTGGTCGAGCGGATGCTGGTCGCCAACCCCGCGCGCCTGCTCACCCTGTCGACCTGACCCTGTCAGCCTGACCACACCGCTGCCTGACCGCACCGTCCCACCCCGCCAGCCCACACCCGAGGAGTCCGCATGACCGAGCCGACCATCCTGCATGCCGTGTTCACCGCACGCCCCGACAAGGGCGACGAGGTCGCGGCGCTGCTGCGCGACTTCGCCGAGGTGGTGCGCGCCGAAGAGGGCAACGTCGTGTTCGATGCGACGCGGCTCGTCGACGACCCCGACCGCTTCTTCGTCTACGAGGTCTACCGCGACGAGGCGGCCTTCCAGGCGCACATCTCGGCCCCGGCCGGCGTCCCGTTCAATGAGGCGCTGCAGCAGCTGATCGTCGAGCCGGCATCCGTGCTGACCTTCCTCCGACGCATCTGACGCACCCCGCCACGCGCCCCCGCACCCCCGGCGCGAAAGAAGCCCCCCACCCGAAGGTGAGGGGCTTCTTTCTCAGCGGGTCACTCGTAGAGGACCGCTGCGATGTCCTCGTCCTCGAGGTTCGTGCTGTCGTACCAGTACGAACCCGTGTCGTAGAACTCCTCGACGTCCTCGCCGTTGGCCGCGTCGTACGCCGCCTGGACGACCTGCGCGCCGATGCCGATCGGGTCCTGCGTGATGGCGCCGGCCATCGTTCCGTCCTTGATCGCGTTGATCTGGGCAGCTCCCGAGTCGAAGCCGACGATCGTGATCTTGCCCTTCTCGAGGCCGAGCTCGTTCACGGCGTTCACGACGCCGATGGCCGAGCCCTCGTTGGTGCCGTAGATGCCCTTGAGATCGGGGTGAGCGGCGATCAGCGTCTTCGCGATGTCAGCCGACTTCAGGTGGTCGCCGTCACCGTACTGGATGTCGACGATCTTGATGTCGGGGAAGTCCGCCTCGATCTTCTCGACGAATCCGTCACGACGCTCGACACCGGTCGAGTTGATGTTCGAGTGGCCGACGATGGCGACTTCGCCCTCGCCGCCGATCAGCTCGGCCATGTGCTCTGCGGCGAGCGCACCGGCGACCTTGCTGTCGGTCGCCGACAGGCTGAGTCCGACGTCGCCGTCGCAGGGAGCGTCGAAGTACACGACGGGGATGTCCTTGGCCTTCGCCTGCTCGAGCGGGGCGACGCACGCCTCGGGGTCGAGGGCGGCGTAGGCGATGGCATCCGGGTTCTTGTCGATCGCGGTGGTGAGCATCTCGAGCTGCTGGGCGATCTCGGTCTCGGCGGCCGGGCCCTCGAACGTGATCTTCACGCCGAGCTCGTCCGCCTTCTCCTGAGCACCGGTCTTGACGGCCTGCCAGAACTGGTGCTGGAAGCCCTTCGAGACGAGCGCGATGTACATCTCGCCGTCGCCGCTGCCTCCGTCGCCGCTGCCTTCTTCGATGACGTCACCGCCGCCTGCGCAACCCGCGAAGACGAGGGCGGATGCGGCCACGAGTGCCGCGAATGCGGTCTTCTTGCCGAATTTCATGGAAACTCCATTGTTCTCTGTGTGGTGGTGGGGGGTGTAGATCTGTGGGTCAGGTGCGCTGGCGGTTGCGCAGCGAGTCGAGGAAGACGGCCAGCAGCACGACGATGCCGACGACGATGTTCTGCCACTCCGACTGGATCGACATGATGCGCAGGCCGTTGACGAGCACGCTCATGATGAGCGCACCGATCACGGTGCCGAGGATCGAGCCTCGTCCGCCGAGCAGCGACGTTCCGCCGATGATGACGGCGGCGATCGCCTGCAGCTCGTAGCCGGTGCCGATCTGCGGCTGCGCCGAGTCGAGACGGGCCGCGATCACGATGCCCGCGATGCCCGTGAAGGCGCCCGCGAACATGTAGATGAGGATCGTCCAGCGGCGGGTGTTCACACCCGACAGCCGGGTGGCCTCCTCGTTCGAGCCGATCGCGAACGTGTAGCGGCCGAGGAGCGTCTTCGACAGCACGAGCCACGCGATGATCGCGGCCACGGCGGTGATCAGCACGGCGTTCGGGATGCCGGGGATGATCACGCCGAGCGCGATCTTCTTGAAGTCGGGGGCCGAGGTCGAGAAGTAGATCGGCGAGACGTTCGAGATGACGAGGGCGAGTCCGCCGGCGATCATCATCATCGCGAGGGTCGCGATGAAGGGCGGCAGCCGGAGGAAGGTGATGTTGATGCCGTTCACGAGTCCCATGAGGACACCCGTGAGCACACCGCCGATCACGCCGACCCAGACGGGGAGCCCCATGTTGGTGACGAAGACACCCGTCATCACGGCGCACAGCGCCATGCCGGTGCCGATCGAGAGATCGATGCCGCCGGTGATGATGACGAAGGTCGTGCCGAGGGCGAGGATGCCGATGACCGCCGTCGACAGCAGCACCGTGGCGATGTTGCTGAAGGTGAAGAAGTTCGGGCTGGCGATCGAGAAGAAGATCACCAGGACGATCAGCGTGCCGAAGGCGAGTGACTGCTGCAGCTGGCGGCGGAGGAACCCGCCGAAGTCGCGCTTGTCGGTGTTCTCATCGACCGCCGTCTGGATGATCGTCGTCGTCGACGATCCGGACTGCTGTGGGGTGCTCATCAGTCTTCCTCCCCGTGGGCTGCGAGTTGCATGATCTTCTCCTGGCTGGCTTCCTCGTTGCGGAGCGTCCCGGTGATCCGACCGTTCGCGAAGACCGCGATGCGGTTCGCGACGCGGAGGACCTCGGGGAGCTCCGATGAGATGACGATGATGGATTTGCCCTGGTCAGCGAGCTGCTGCATGAGGCGGTAGATCTCCTCCTTCGCGCCGACGTCGATCCCTCGGGTCGGCTCGTCGAAGATGAGGATGTCGCAGTCGCGCATCAGCCACCGGGCGATGACGACCTTCTGCTGGTTCCCTCCCGAGAGCAGCTTCACGACCTGGTTCACCGAGGGCGTCTTGACCCGCAGCTGCTGCACGTACTCCTTGGTGCGGTTCTTCGCCTTCGCGTCGCCCATCCAGCCGATGCCGTTGGCGTACGACCCGAGCGAGGCGAGCACGGTGTTGAAGGTCACGTCCTGCTCGAGCATCAGGCCCAGCAGCTTGCGGTCCTCCGAGAGGTAGCCGAGGCCGTGCTTGACCGCATCCGCCGGCTGTCCGATTCGCACCGGGTCGCCGCCGATCGCGATCGTGCCGCCGTCGCGGTGGTCGGCACCGATGATGGCCCGCGCGGTCTCGGTGCGCCCGGCGCCCATGAGCCCGGCGAAGCCCAGGATCTCGCCCTTGTGCAGCTGGAACGAGACGTCCTTGAGGAGGTTCTTGGTCGAGAGTCCCTGCACGTCGAGCACGATCGGGTCGTTGATGTGATCGCGGGCCTGCGGACGGGTTCCCTCGTCGATCACGCGGCCGACCATCATCTCGATGATCTTCGGGACGCTGACCTCCGACTTCTCCAGTGATCCGATGTATGTGCCGTCACGGAGCACCGTGACCCGGTCGGCGAGACGCCGCAGCTCGTCCATGCGGTGCGAGATGTAGACGATGCCGGTCCCCGAGGCGCGCAGCTGCTCGATCAGCAGGAACAGGGTCTCGGTCTCGGAGTCGGTGAGCGCCGAGGTGGGCTCGTCCATGATGAGCACCTTGGCGTTGAACGAGAGCGCCTTGGCGATCTCGACCATCTGCTGCTCGGCCACGGTCAGCTCGCCGACGAGCTGTCGCGGGTTGACCCTGATGCCGAGGCGCTGCAGCAGTTCGGCCGTCTGCGCGTTGAGCTTGCGCTCCGACAGGAAGGGGCCGGTGGTGGGCTCGCGACCCACGAAGATGTTCTGCGCCACGGTGAGATCGGGCATCAGGTTGAGTTCCTGGTGGATGATCGTGATGCCGAGCTGCTGCGCCTGCAGCGGGCTGGTGAGTTCGACCTCCTGGCCCTCGAACGTGATGGTGCCCTCGTCCTTGGTGTAGATCCCCGAGAGGATCTTCATCAGGGTCGACTTGCCGGCGCCGTTCTCGCCCACGAGCACCAGCACCTCGCCGGCTCGCACCTCGAGGTGCACATCCTTGAGAGCCTGCACACCGGGGAATCCCTTGCTGATCCCGTCGACTCTGAGAATGGGGTCACTCATGTGCTCACCTGCTTCCTTGAAGGTCGTGATGCGATATTCCGGTCGGGTCCGGAAACATCGGATCAATTCTGCGTCTTACGCCCCACCCTGCGCAAGTTGTATCTAAATGTAACTAAGACTTCTTCGGATGGGAAGACCTGTAATAACAAGTTGGCAACAGGTCGGCGGATCGAGGCGACGGCCCGGCTCAGTGCAGCCGGATCGAGTCGACCGCGACGAGCTTGTCGCGGATGTAGGCGTTGGCGTGCGCTCCGAGCTCGACGTTGTCGGTCCACAGGTTGCGCCAGATGCCGAGCATGCGGCTGAGATCGGGGGCGACGACGGCTGACGAGAACGACTCGAACACGATCGGACCGTCGTAGCCGATGCGGCCCAGCGCCTTGAAGAAGTTGTCGAAGTCGACGGTGCCGGTGCCGAGATAGCCGCGGTGGCTCTCCCCGATGTGCACGTAGCGCAGGGCCGGAGCCGCGTCGAGGACCGGCGCGAACATATCCGACTCCTCGATGTTCATGTGGTACGTGTCGAGGTGGATGCCGAGGTTCGGCCGATCGACCTCGGCGAGGTAGGCGAGCGCCTGGCGTGCGGTGTTCAGCACGTTCGTCTCGTATCGGTTCACGACCTCGAGCGAGACCGAGACGCCGCGCTCTGCGGCATGGTCGGCGACGCGGGCGATCGTGCGCCGGCTGCTCTCCAGCCCCTCGGCCGTCACCGGGTCCATGTACTTCTGCATCGCGCTGTAGATCACGCCGCAGAAGTGCTGGCCGCCGAGGTCGGCGAGCACGTCGACCGCCCTGAGCAGCAGCGCCTCCCCCGCGGCCACGACGGCCGGGTCGGAGCTCGTCACGTCGGTCGCTCCCGAGAGTCCGAGCGAGGCGCTGACGGCGAGATCGTGCTCTTCGAGCGCGTCCTTCGCCGCGGTGACGTCGAACGAGAACGGGTCCATCAGCGGGAACTCGATCAGGTCGAATCCGGCCGCCTTCGTCTTCTCGACGGAGAGACGGATGCCGTCGGCATCGAAGTCTCCGGTCCAGACGAGCCCGTGGCATCCGATGTTCATGAGACCTCTCGGAGACGGGTGTGCGGCACCTTCGCCTCGGCAGGATTGGCACGTTGCAACTCTGCGTTCAGGTCACCGTACGCGGGTCGGGGATGCGGTGTCAAGAACTTTCTTGGCACGTTGCAATCGCTGGGCTACTCTGGACTCGCCGCCGACAGTCCTGCGTCGACGCGCAGTCGACAGGAGCTCCATGCCCGCCAGCGTCAAAGACGTCGCCGCTCTCGCCGGGGTGTCCTCCTCGACCGTCTCGAACTACCTCAACCACCCGCATGTGCTCGGCGAATCGAGCGCGGCGAAGGTGAGGGAGGCGATCGCGCAGCTCGGCTACGTGCCCAACGAATCCGCCCGTCAACTGCGAGCCGGCTCCAGCAAGGCGCTGGCGCTGATCCTGCTCGACGCCTGGCTGCCGTACTTCCACGAGCTCTCGCGCGGGGTCGAAGACGTGGCCCGCGAGGGCGGCTGGTCGCTGTTCTTCAGCAACAGCAACCGCGACGCCGACACCGAACGCGGCAACATCGACATGTTCGAGGCGCACCGGGTGCAGGGCATCGTCATCTACCCGCTCGAAGACGTGGTGCCCCGGCTCGAACAGCTCGCCGATCGCGGCATCCGCTCGGTCGTCGTCGGCCCCATCCCCGATTCGCCGACCGTCGGTTCGGTGCTGTTCGACGACCGCGGCGGCGGACGGCTGGCGGGCGAGCACCTGCTGTCGCTCGGCCGCCGCCGCATCCTCTTCCTGGGGGCGCCGAGCGTCAGCCAGTCGAACGACCGACTCCTCGGGCTGCGCGAGGCCGTCACCGCGGCCGGGGCGACGGCCGATGTGATCGACGTGCCGCACCTGACGACCGAGGACGGCCTCGACGTCGGCGCGCGGATCGCCGAGATGCCTGCCACCGAACGCCCCGACGCGATCTTCGCCGCCAACGACATGGTGGCGATCGGCGTGCTCACCCAGCTGCTGCGCCGGGGCATCCGCGTGCCCGAGGAGATCGCGCTGGTCGGCTTCGACGACGTCGCGCAGGCCCACCAGAGTGTCGTGCCGCTGACGAGCGTGCGGCAGCCCGGGTACGACATCGGCCGGGCGGCGGGCGCGGCACTCATCCGTCAGCTCACAGACCCCACGGCCGACCTCCCCGCTCCCACACCGTTCGCCGCCGAGCTCGTGGTGCGCGAGTCGACCGTCGGCCGCTGAGCCTCGTCTCCGCCGTCGCGTCGCCGGTGCGGGCTCGGTTCACAATTCAGCACGAACCCGCACTGATGCCGCCACCGAAGCCCGAGACCGCCCACCAGCGCAGACCTATGCTGAAGTGTGAACGCGCGCCGTCCGGCTCAGCCCGGGATCAGCCCCTCTGCGGCGAGCTCGTTCCACAGCGCGCCAGGAATCTCGAGCGCCGCATACTCGGCATTCTGCGTCAGCTGCCCTGGCCGGCTTCCTCCGACCACCACCGAGCGCACCACGTCTGACTGCAGCGGGAACTGGATCGCGGCGGCGGGCAGCGGCACGTCGTGCTCGGCGCACACCCGTGCGATGCGCAGCAGCCGTTCCCACAGCTCGTCGGGAAGCTGCCCGTACTCGTATCGCCCGTCGCGGCGAGGTTCGTTCGATGCCAGCAGCCCGGAGTTGAAGACGGATGCCGCGACGATGCCTGTCCCGGTCTCTCGGCACGCCGGCAGCACCTCGGCCGCCGCCGGCTGTTCGAGCAGCGTGTATCTGCCCGCGACCATGACCAGGTCGAGGTCGGCCGACCGCACGGAGGCGGCGAGCGCATCCGACACCATCGAGCCGATGCCGACCGCAGTCACCTCGCCGTCGCGCCGCAGCTGCTCGAGCGCCGGCAGCGCCTCGGCGAGCGCGAGATCCAGGTCATGCCGCTCGGGGTCGTGCAGGTAGAGCAGGTCGATGCGCTCGATCCCGAGACGTTCGCGGGACTCATCGAGACTGGTGCGTATCCCGTCAGCCGAGAAGTCCCACACGCGCTGCAGATCGTCGGGAACATGGAAGTCGTTCGCGGTGTCGAGGCCGCCGTCGTGGTCGGGGTTCGGTCGCAGCAGGCGCCCGACCTTGGTCGACAGCACGTACTCGTCGCGCGGTTTGGTCTGCAGGAACGCCCCGAGACGACGCTCCGAGAGCCCGAGCCCGTAATGCGGAGCGGTGTCGAAGTAGCGGATGCCGCTGTCCCACGCCGCATCGAGCACCGCCCACGCCTCGTCGTCGCTCAGCGCGCGGAAGAGGTTGCCGACGTTCGCGGCCCCGTATCCGAGGGGCGGAACCGCCAGAGCGTCAGACCCCGACATGCTGCCCCGTCCACGTGTACGCGGCGATGCTCTCGGCCTTCATCTCCATGCCGGATCCGGGCACCGTGGGTGCCATGTACGACCCGCCCTGGATGTCGGTGGGGATCACGAAGTGCTCGTGCAGGTGGTCGACGAATTCGATCATCCGTCCTTCGCGGGTGCCGGTGACGGCGACGAAGTCGAACATCGAGAGGTGCTGCACGGCCTCGCACAGCCCGACGCCGCCGGCATGCGGGCAGACCGGCACACCGAACTTCGCGGCCAGCAGCAGGTTGGCGATGTTCTCGTTGACGCCCGCGACGCGCACGGCGTCGATCTGCATGACCGAGATCGCCTCGGCCTGCAGCAGCTGCTTGAAGATGACGCGGTTCTGCGCGTGCTCGCCGGTGGCGACGCGGATGGGTGCCACCCCCCTGGCGATCTCGGCGTGACCGAGCACGTCGTCGGGGCTCGTGGGCTCTTCGATCCAGGCGGGGTGGAACTCGGCGAGCGCGCCTATCCATTCGATCGCCTCCGACACCTCCCACCGCTGGTTGGCGTCGATCGCGATGGGGAAGTCCGGTCCGCACACCTCGCGGGCCTTGCGGAAACGGCGGATGTCGTCGTCGAGGTCGGCGCCGACCTTGAGCTTGATCTGGGTGAAGCCGTCGGCCATCGCCTCGCGGGCGAGCCGCTCGAGCTTCTCGTCGGAGTATCCGAGCCATCCGGGGCTGGTCGTGTAGCCGGGGTATCCGGTGGCGAGCAGTTCTCGTTCGCGCTCGAGGCGTCCCGGTTCGGCGGCGCGCAGGATCTCGAGGGCGTCCTCGGGCGTCAGCGCATTGGTGAGGTAGCGGAAGTCGACGAGGCCCACGAGCTCCTCGGGCGTCATCCGTGCGAGCAGCTGCCACAGCGGCAGCCCGGCCCGCTTGGCCTTGATGTCCCACAGCGCGTTGATGACCGCGCCGATGGCCATGTGCATGACGCCCTTCTCGGGGCCGAGCCAGCGCAGCTGCGAGTCGCCGATGATGTCGCGGAACGTCGTGCCCATGTCGTCGAGCAGCGGCTCGATCTCGCGACCGACGAGGTGCCCGGCGAGCGCGTCGATCGCGGCGACCTGCACATCGTTGCCGCGCCCGATCGTGAAGACGAACGCGTGGCCGTCGATGCCGTCCTCGGCATCCGTGCGCACGATCACGTATGCCGCCGAGTAGTCGGGGTCGGGATTCATGGCATCCGATCCGTCCAGACTCAGCGATGTCGGGAAGCGGATGTCGGTCGTGTCGAGGGCGACGATGCGGCTCACGGGTTCCTCTCGTGCACGGGACGGATATCCGTGCAGATCTCTTGGAGTGTAAACATCGGATGTCTATACTGTCAACGAGACGGGCCGCACTGACGCGCCTCGTCACCCACGGACACCTCACTGAGCAGGAGAGACATGAAGTTCGCACGGCTAGGCACCCCCGGCGCCGAGATCCCCGTCCTCGTCGAAGGCGACCGCTACCTCGATCTGCGCTCTGTGACATCCGATGTGAACGGTGATTTCCTCGCCGGTGATTTCCGGGCTCGCGTCGCCGCGGCCCGCGCCGCCGACGAACTGCCGGTTCTCGGGGATGCCGCGGCGATGCGCATTGGCGCGCCGATCGCGCGCCCGAGCGCCGTCATCTGCATCGGCCAGAACTACGCGGCGCACGCCCGCGAGTCCGGCTCCGAGCCGCCGACCGTCCCGATCATGTTCCTGAAGACGCCGAACACGGTGGTCGGCCCGAACGATGCGGTCACGATCCCCCGCGGCAGCGAGAAGACCGACTGGGAGGTCGAGCTCGGCATCGTGATCGGCGCCCGCGCCGCCTACCTCGATTCGCCCGACGACGCCGACGCCCACATCGCCGGCTACGTGGTGGCGAACGACGTCTCGGAGCGCGCCTTCCAGATGGAGGTCTCGGGCGGGCAGTGGTCGAAGGGCAAGATCGCCCCCGGTTTCAACCCGACCGGCCCCTGGCTGGTGACACCCGACGAGGTCGACGTCGACGACCTGCGGCTGCGCAGCTGGGTGAACGGCGAAGCGCGTCAGGATTCGAACACCGACGACATGATCTTCGACGTGCGCGTGATCGTGCACCACCTGTCGCAGTACGTCACGCTCGAGCCGGGCGATCTGATCCTCACGGGCACTCCCCAGGGCGTGGCCTTCGGGGGCAAGTTCCCCTATCTGACGGCGGGCGACGTGGTCGAGATCGAGATCGAAGGACTCGGGCATCAGCGCCAGGAGTTCGTGGCATGGGAGGCACAGAAGTGAGCAGCGCACTCGACGGACTCGTCGCGATCGTGACCGGCGGAGCATCCGGGATCGGAGCGGCCATCGCCGCCCGCCTGCACGCCGACGGCGCGCAGATCGCCGTGCTCGACCGCGACACCTCAGGAGCGGATGCCGCCTTCGCCGCTTTTGAGGCCGACGTGTCGGACCGTGCATCGGTGGATGCCGCCGTGGCCGCCGTCGCCGAGAGGTTCGGGCGCATCGACATCGTCGTGAACAACGCCGGGGTCGGCGCCCAGGGAGACATCAGCGCCAACGACGACGACGAGTGGGCGCGTGTGCTCTCGATCAACGTCACGGGCATCGCCCGCGTCACGTCGGCGGCGCTGCCGTGGCTCAAGAAGTCGCCGAGCGCGGCGGTCTGCAACACGGCATCCATCGCCTCGACCACCGGCCTTCCCCAGCGCGCGCTCTACAGCGCGTCGAAGGGCGCCGTCTCGGCCCTGACCCGTGCCATGGCCGCCGATCACCTGCGCGAGGGAATCCGCGTCAACGCCGTCAACCCCGGCACCGCCGACACCCCGTGGGTCGGCCGTCTGCTCGACTCGGCCGACGACCCGGCCGCCGAGCGCGCCGCCCTCGAGGCCCGCCAGCCGCATGGCCGCCTGGTCTCACCCGACGAGGTCGCCGCGGCGGTCGCCTACCTGGTGAGCCCCGCCGCAGGCTCGACCACGGGCACGTTCATCGAGGTCGACGGCGGCATGGCTCAGCTGCGGCTCCGTCCCGTCGGGGGCTGACCGCCGCGTCGCCCACTGTCCTGGTCCCGGCCCCGGACAGCGGGCGCTATGAGCGACCGCCGCGCAGCCAACCCAGGATGCCGCGGCGCGGCCGCTCCTCCCGAGAGTCCTCATGCGTCGGCCGCTCTCCGATCCGGTAGAACTCCTCGGCGTTCGTCCACATGATCGCGTCGACGTCGTGCCCGCGGCGCTCGGCCCAGGCGATCACCGCATCCGCCCATCTGATCCGAGCCGTCGGCTGGTACATGGGCGATCCGTCGACGTTCGCGTACGGGTCGCCCTCCTCCGGGGGTCCGATGACCGAGACCGGCCAGTCACTGCCCCACATCAGCCGATCGACGCCGAACGCGTCGGCCGCGGCGTTGAGGAACGGATGCAGCTGCTCGGCCGACCAGTCGCCTCCGGCCTCTCCCGGCAGCCCCGAGAGCTTGCACCACACATTCGGATGCCGTGCCAGGTCGTCGAGATCGCGCACCCATTCCATGGTCGGCGCCACCGGGGCCTTCGCCGTGCCGACCTCGGGCTTGCCGAGGTGATCGAGCACCATCCGCAGCTCGGGCACCGCCCCCGCGAGTCGGGCCACCTCGGGCAGCTGCGCGGCGCGCACGCACGCGTCGAAGGCCCAGCCGCGCGCCGCGACCTCGCGCGCCCCGGTGACGAAGTCTGCCGAGACCGCCAGTCCGTCGGGTTCGCCCTGCAGGTTGTGCCGCACGCCGACCACGAGCGGCTCGGCGGCGAGTCCTTCGAGGTGCGCGGTGGTGTCGGTGCCGCGATCCAGACGCGCGCCCGCGACGATGCCGACCACCCCGACGCGGGGCGCGAGCCCGGCCACCCACCGCACCTCTTCGAGGAAGTCGTCTTCGACGGTCTCGGCCTGCACGAACACCGCGCGCTCGGTCGTCGCGCGGGCGATGCGGGCGTGCTCGATCTCGGTCGCACCGAACAGCCAGGCGAGCGGACCCTCGAGCCACGTGTAGTGCAGAAGCTCGGGGTCCCAGAGGTGCAGGTGCGAATCGAGTACGCGCATGCCCCCATCCTGCCGCAGACATCCGATGAATGGCTAGGATGACGCCATGGCAGTGACTGACGACGCGATCGAGAAGATCAAGGCGATGATCGTGTCGGGCGAACTCGCACCCGGCGATCGCCTCCCTCCCGAGAAGGAGCTGTCCGAGCGGCTCGGCCTGTCACGCAACTCGATGCGCGAGGCCGTGAAGGCGCTCGAGGTGATCCGGGTGCTCGACGTGCGCCGCGGTGACGGCACCTATGTCACCAGCCTGGAGCCCCACCTGCTGCTCGAGGCGATCTCGTTCGTGGTCGACATGCACGACGACGACTCGATGCTCGAGATCTTCGCGGTGCGACGGATGCTGGAGTCGCAGGCGACGGGCCTCGCGGCCACCCTCGGCAGCGACGACGCGATCGCCGGCCTCGAGAGCGAGGTCGCCTCCATCGATCCGACGGTCAGCATCGAAGAGCTCGTCGAGCACGACATCCGCTTCCACCGTGAGATCGTCGGCATGGCCGGCAACGCCTATCTCGCCAGCCTCATCGAGCACCTGAGCAGTCAGACCGTGCGCGCCCGCGTGTGGCGTGGTCTCACCGAGGGCGGAGCGGTCGAGCGCACCCTCTCGGAGCACCGGGCGATCGCCGACGCCATCGCCCGGCGCGATTCGGGTCTCGCCACCTCGCTGGCCACGGCGCACATCGCCGGCGTCGAGCGGTGGCTGCGCCAGGCGGCATCCGCCTGACGCAGCGACCCTTCTCTCGGCCACGCGTCCCTCGGGCCTTCCCTGCACGCTTTCGTCGCCCGGGCCCCGACAGGCACGTTCGGCCAGATGCGCTTCGCTCGGCCGTATCCGTGACGTCGGGCCGAATCTGGTGCGTCTGGCCGACGCTGGCCCACCCGCCGAAGTGCGACTCAGGCCCCGAGCCGCCCCATCGCCGCGTCGAACTCGGCGGCGGAGCTGTCGCTGACCTCGTGGAACAGCACCTGCTCGATCACGTCGGGTGCCGCCGTGAAGTACGGCACCCCCGCGAGACGCAGACCGGTGATGTCGTCAGGTGATCGCAGGCTGGCCGCGAGCACGTTCGAGTCGCTGCCCGCGCACACCTCCTGCATGCGGGCGATCACCGCATCCCCGTCGATGCCGGCATCCCGCATCCGTCCGAGGTAGGGGGCGATGTACTGCGCCCCGATCGAGGCGCATGCCAGCGCCTGTGCGACCGAGTAGACGGCGGTGACGAGCACGGTCGCGCCGTCGCGCACCAGAGCGGATGCCGCGGCGAAGCCGTCGCGGGTCGCCGGCACCTTCACGGCCACGCGATCGCCCAGCGCACGGATGCCCTCGGCGTTGCGGAGGAAGGATGCGGTGTCGCCGCCCCACGTCTGGAAGAAGATCTCGCGGGCGCCCTCGTCCGACCAGCGGGCGTAGAGGTCGGGGATCTCCGCGGCGGTGCGGCCACCGCGCTCGAGGATCGTGGGGTTGGTCGTCACGCCGTGCACGACGCCCGCGGTGAGGAGGGAGGCGACGCGGTCGACGTCCGCGCTGTCGACATAGAGACGGGGGGCCAGCGCGATCATCGGGTCTCCTTGTGCACAACCTGTCGTTACAGGTTCGGATTCGGCTAATGTAATGACAGCCGCGGAGGATGTCAAAGCACCCCGCATCGACGACGATCAGGAGTGCCATGACAGCCGCCACCTCGCCCGATCGCACCGGCGTCGTCATCGTCGGCAGCGTGACCGCAGACGTGACGACCTTCTCGACCAGGCTCCCCGCCCGCGGAGAGACCATCCTCGGCGACGAGTTCACCCTGATGCTCGGCGGCAAGGGCGCGAATCAGGCGGTCGCCGCCGGACGATCGGGGGCCCGCACGAGCTTCGTCGGATGCGTGGGAGACGACCTCTTCCACGACCTCGTCGTCGACGGGCTGAGCGAGGCCGGAGTCGACCTCACGCACCTCCGCACGGTGCCGGGGCCGACGGGCATCGCGCACATCCGCGTCGACGCCTCGGCGCAGAACGACATCGTCATGGTGCCTCTGGCCAACGCCGCGCTCAGCACCGAGCAGATCGACGCGGCGCTCGAAGCCCTCGCGCCGACCACGTCGGTGCTGCTCACCCAGCTCGAGACGCCCTCGGCGCTCACCGCGCACATCACGTCACGAGGACGCGAGCACGGCATGACCGTCATCCTCGACCCCGCCCCCGCCGCTCCGCTGGATGACGCCGTGTGGGCGAGCATCGACATCGTCACCCCGAACGAGACCGAGGCCTCGGTGCTCAGCGGGGTCGAGGTGACGGATGCCGCGTCGGCGGAGATCGCCGGACGCTGGTTCCTCGACCGGGGCGTCGGCGCCGCCGTGATCACGCTCGCGGGTCAGGGCTCGTGCGTCGTGACCGCAGCGGGAGCATCCGTCATCCCGCCGTTCCCTGTCGAGGCCGTCGACACCACCGCGGCCGGCGACGCCTACGCCGGGTATCTCGGCGCCGCCCTCGCCAACGGCTGGGAGCTGACGGATGCCGTACGCCTGGCGACCGCCGCCGGAGCCCTCGCCGTCACGAAGCAGGGCGCCTCGCCCAGCCTGCCGCTGCGGGCCGAGGTCGACGCCTTCCTGGCCGCCCGAGAAGCCCACTGACATCCCCGAGGAGACATCATGCGCAAGACAGCGACGACCATCAACCCCGCACTCTCGCGCGTGATCAGCGAGACCGGCCACACCGATCTGCTGGTGGTCACCGACGCCGGCCTGCCCATCCCGCCCGGATCCGAGCGCATCGACCTCGCCTATCGTCCCGGCGCTCCGGGATTCTTCGACGTGCTCGACACCGTGCTCGCCGAGCTCGTCGTGGAGGGAGCGACGGTGTCGGCCGAGGTCGCCGAGAAGAGCCCTGAGGTGCTGGCCGCGCTGCGCGAGCGCTTCGCCGATCAGGACTTCGAGATCGAGCTCATCCCGCACGTCGACTTCAAGAAGCTGACCCACTCGGCGCGCGCGTTCGTGCGCTCGGGAGAGTTCACCCCCTACGCGAACGTGATCCTGCACGCGGGAGTGGCGTACTGATATGAACGACACGATCGACCGCCACTCCGCCGCGCCCATGTACGACCAGCTGCGTCAGCTGATCGTCGACGGCATCTCGCGAGACGGCCTGCAGCCCGGCGACCCGCTGCCCGGCGAGCACCGCCTCTGCGAGCGGTACGGCATCTCGCGCACCGTGGTGCGCCAGGCGTTGGCCCAGCTCGAGCACGAGGGGCTCGTCGAACGCGTCAAGGGCAAGGGCACGTTCGTGTCGCGTCCCCGCACGAGCGAGAGCCTGGTGCACACGCTGATCGGCCTCTACGACGATGTCGAGCGCCGCGGCGGGCACGTGCACAGCGACGTCCTGCGCCACGAGCAGACTCTCGCCGACGACGAGATCGCGGCGGCACTCGAGGTCGACCCTGGCGCACCGGTCGTGGTGCTCGACCGTCTGCGTCACGTCGACGGCGAACCCTGGTCGCTCTCGACCACCTGGATGCCGGATGCCGTCGGCGGAGTCACGCTCGGCGTCGACCTCTCGGAGCGGTCCCTGTACCGCTTGCTCGCCGATCACGACATCGTGGCGACCAGCGGGGTCCGCTCGGCCGAGGCCACCGTCGCGACCCACGAGCAGGCGCAGCATCTGGGGGTGAGCGCCGGCTCCGCCCTGCTGCGACTGCGCAGCGTGAGCCGTTCCTCCGACGGCACGCCGATCGAGTACTTCGTGGCCCATCACCGCGGCGACCGCTCGCGCTTCGAGTTCCAGCTGCAGCAGGAGCAGTCGCAGGCGTCGCTGCTGCACGTCGACGGCGACGGCAGCACCTCGCGCGCCGGCACCGTCCGCTAGCCGCATCCGCGCGCGGCATCCACTCACAGGCGAGTCGGCCGAGCACGGGTCGCGGACTAGCCTGGAACGAGAGCACGCATCGCACGGGGCGATGCGATCGGGGGGAAGACACGATGGTCGACGACGCGCATCCACCGGCATCCGACTCCGACCCGGTCATCCCTCCGCCGCCTGCCGCGGCGCCGGGACAGCTCGGATCCTCCGTCCCGCTGGCCCCGCCGCTGGGCGGGATGCCCGGGCCGCCCGCCCCGCCGCTGCCGCCGTACGCCTCTGCCCCCCAGCCGGGGCAGCATCCGCAGATGGCCGCGTACCCGCCGCCGCACCCGGGGCAGCCGTCGCCTCCCTACGGCGCCGCATATGCTTCCCCGTCCGCGCCTCCTCCTCCGCGTTCAGGACGGACCGTCGGCATCGTCATCGCAGCGGTCGCGGCGTTCGTGCTGATCGTCGTCGTGGGCATCGCGGTGGCCGTGAGCCTGCTGCTGAGCTCGCGCACCGAACCGGCGACCGCGCCTCCGGCCACGAGCGTCACGGAAGAGCCCGCAGCGCCTTCCGAGGCACCGCAGGGCGACCCGGACTCCGACGGCTCGGGCGACGCCGACGCCGACGCCTCCGCCATCGCCGACGCGCTCCAGGCGAAGATCGACGAGTACAAGCGCCTGCGCGACAGCGGCGCGCTCTGGCAGAGCATCCCCGACACCGAGTTCAACCGCACGGCCGTCTCCGCCTTCCTCTACTTCCTCACCGACATGAAGGTCGCCACCATCTGGGGTGTCGACGATGCGCAGGCGCAGGAGTACGAGGAGCGCATGACGATGCTCGAGGAGCGTCTGCTCGCCGAGCAGCCCCTCGGCGACGACATCCAGATCACCCTCGAGGACGAGATCTTCACGTACGACGGCGAGACGGGCGAGGGCGGCTACACGCCCCGTTAGAGGAGCGTTACGCTCGAAGCATGAGCGACTGGACCAGCACCGCGATCGCCCTGCTGGAAGCCGACGCCAACCGCAGCGCCGACACCCATCTGCACCTCTTCCCGCTGCCACCCGAGTGGGGCATCGACCTGTACCTGAAAGACGAGTCGGTGCATCCGACCGGGTCGCTCAAGCACCGTCTCGCGCGCTCGCTGATCCTGTACGGACTCGTCAACGGACGCATCACCGAGGACTCCACTCTCGTCGAGTCGTCCAGCGGATCGACGGCCGTCTCCGAGGCGTACTTCGCGCGGATGCTGGGGCTGCCCTTCGTCACCGTCGTACCGCGCTCGACCAGCCAGGAGAAGATCGACCTCATCGAGTTCTACGGCGGACGCTGTCACTTCGTCGACCGCGCCGAGGACATGTCTCCTGAGGCTCAGCGACTGGCCTCCGAATGCCACGGCCACTACCTCGACCAGTTCACGTTCGCCGAGCGGGCGACCGACTGGCGCGGCAACAACAACATCGCCGAGAGCGTGTTCAGCCAGCTGTCGCAGGAACGCCACCCGATCCCCCGCTGGATCGTCGTGGGCGCAGGCACCGGCGGCACGAGCGCCACCTTCGGCCGGTACGTGAAGTACCGCCGCCACGAGACGCAGATCGCGGTCGTCGACCCCGAGGGTTCGGCGTTCTACGACGGATGGGCGGGCACCGTCGACGCGCCGGCCGGACGCCCCAGTCGCATCGAGGGCATCGGCCGCCCGCGCGTCGAGGCCTCGTTCGTGCCCAGTGTGATCGACGAGATGATCCGCGTTCCCGACGCGGGGTCGATCGCCGCGATCCGGATGCTGCGCGAGCGCACCCTGCACTGGGCCGGAGGTTCGACCGGCACCAACCTGTACGGCGCATTCCAGCTGATCGCGCGCATGCGCGCGGCGGGCGAGACCGGCAGCATCGTCACGCTCATCTGCGACAGCGGCATCCGCTACGCCGGCACGTACTTCAACGATGAGTGGGTCGCCGAGCAGGGCTGGGACCTCGACCCGCATCGCACCCGCCTCGATCACTTCCTCGAGACCGGGGTCTGGGTCGACTGACCCTCGTTCCGCTTCCATGACTCCGGAGATCCGGGCAGGTCACCCGGGAGAACACGCTTCCTCGGGTTCGAGCCGCCACATTCTCCGGAGTCATGGCACGTCGCGGGCCGAGGCGCTCCGGCTACGCTGGCCGCATGACTACTCTCATCCTCACTGTCGCGGGTGCCGATCGCCCCGGACTCGTCGCAGCCGTCGCCGATGTCGTCGATGCCCACGGTGGAAACTGGGAGAACAGCTCGCTGGCCGAGCTCGCGGGCACCTTCGCCGGAGTGATCGAGGTCTCGGTCGCCGCCGACCGTTCCGACGAGCTGCAGACGGCGCTCCGCGGACTTCAGGGACAGGGGCTCCTGACGCTCGCCGTCCTCACCGGAACGCCTGATGACGACGCGGAGGACGAGCAGCGACTCGAGATCCGGGTGCTGGGCAACGACCGATCCGGCATCGTCCGCGAGGTCTCGAACGTGCTGAACGCGCACGAACTCAGCATCGAGGAGCTCGCGACCGAGACCCGGGATGCCGCGATGGCCGGCGGCCGTCTGTTCGAGGCCTCTGTGATCGCGCGGGTTCCGTCGTCGGTCGACATCGATGCCCTGCGTCGCGACCTCGAGCGCATCGCCACGGAGATCCAGGTCGACATCACCCTCGCCTGACCGCGGCGTCCCCTCCGCCCGATACGCACACAGCGTCCCGCACGGCCCACGGGGCGACCGCACGCCTGTGCAGACCGAGGCGAACTGTGCAGAACGGGCGAGATGAGAGGGCGATCGTCGTCACTCAGGGCGACTCGACGGACGATCCTTCGGCGCGCAGATCCGTATCGGTGTACCGGCGCACCCAGTACTCGGTCTGAGCCACGTGGGCGGATGCCGCAGCCGACGCCGCGACCGGGTCCGCCGCCGCGAGTCCGCGGAGGATCGCCCGGTGCCCGGCATCCGAGTGGAGCTTGAGTTCGGCGGCGTCGCCGGCATCCGGGATCCGATAGGCCCGCGAGCGTGAGCGCAGCACGTCGATCAGGCTCGTGAGCGCGTCGTTGCCGGCGACCTCCGAGATCGTCATGTGGAAGGCGTGGTCGAGGCGGGAGTGGTCCTCGAAGTCGTCGCTCGCCTCGATCTCATCGAGCACGCCGCTGAGCGTCTCGATCGTGGCGGCGTCGATGCGGGCCGCGGCGAGCGCAGCCGCATGGGGCTCGAGTACCCGGCGAAGCTCCGTCAGTTCGAGCACCCCGGCCATGGGCAGGAGTCCGACTGTGAGAGAGAGGCTGCCGATCAGGTCGGCGGCGCGCAGCTCGCTGACGTAGCTGCCCGAGCCGTGCCGGGTCTCGAGCACACCGAGGGCGGCCAGCATGCGGATGGCTTCGCGCAGCGATCCGCGTGAGACGCCGAGCGTCTCGCACAGCTCCCCCTCGCTCGGCAGACGGTCGCCGGGACGCAGCTCGCCGTCCGCGATCAGCGCGCGCAGCCCGTGCAGCGCTGTGTCCAGTGCGCTCATCGTCATCCTCCTGACACCGCCCGATCCCCTTGCTGAGTCTGTCGGACGCAGACCCTTCGTCAAATTCGTATGACAACTATGTTTCATCCTCGCCTTTTCGTAGCCATTTCGAAAGCCGTGTGGCAAAGTTGTGCAACAACTCCCCCATTGCACCGACGAGGACCGATGCCCGCACCACTCTTCCCCGCACCGCTCACGCTGAACTCCGGCATCCGAGCCCGTGATGCGTGGCCGCTCGATCCCGACGTGATCCACCTGAACCACGGCTCGTTCGGCGCGGTTCCCACGGCCGTCGTCGAGCAGCAGGATGCCCTGCGACGTCGTGCCGACCTCAGCCCGGTCGAGTGGTTCCCTCGCATCGCCGAACGGGTGCGCGACGCTCGCGAGCGCACGGCTCCGTTCCTCGGCGCCCATGCCGAAGACAGCGTCTTCGTCCCGAACGCCTCCGGGGCCGCCACCGTCGTCTACAACGCCCTGCGCCTCGAGCGCGGCGACGAGATCCTCGTCACCGACCAGGGCTACGGAGCGATCACCATGGGCGCGCAGCGCCTGGCCCGCCGCTTCGGAGCATCCGTCCGCGCCGTCGAGCTGCCGCTGCTCGCCTCCGACGACGAGGTCGTGCAGCGCTTCGCCGACGCACTCACTCCGGCCACCCGCCTGATCGTGGTCGACCAGATCACCTCGCCGACCGCGCGGATGCTGCCGACCCGGCGCATCGCCGAGCTCGCGGCGGAACGGGGCATCCGCACCCTCGTCGACGGCGCTCATGCTCCCGGTCTCGTCGCCGATGCCGCCGCGGTCGCCGGCGGCGACTGGTGGTTCGGCAACCTGCACAAGTGGCCCTGCGCCCCGCGCGGTTCCGCCCTGCTCGTCACCAACGCCCCCGACCGCGACGACCTGTGGCCGCTCATCGACTCGTGGGCGGCGAACGAGCCCTACCCCGAGCGCTTCGACACCCAGGGCACGATCGACGCGACGACCTATCTCGCCACCCCGGCGTCGATCGAGTTCATCGAGTCCGAGTTCGGGTGGCACAACGCCCGCCAGGCGATGGCGCAGATGGCGGATGCCGGGGCCGAGATCATCGCCGAGGGCCTGCGCCCCTACGGCGACGAAGACCCCCTCACTCCGTTGCCCTCGCCCGTGCCGTCGATGCGACTCGTACGACTGCCGCTCGGACTCGGCTCGACCCGCGAAGAGGCCGATGCCCTGCGCATGGACCTGCTCGACGAGACCGGCGTCGAGACCGCGTTCACCAGCTTCCGCGGCGTCGGCTACTTCCGCCTGTCGGCGCACCTCTACACAGAGGCGTCCGACTTCGAGGCCTTCGTCGAGCGCTGCATCCCGCAGATCCTCCGCCGTGCCGGCATCCGCACCGCCGACTCCATCATCGTCTCCTGACCCGACCCACCCCTCCACCCACCACCCGACCCACCACCATCACCAACTGAGAGGCACCTCGTGAAGAAGAACAGAATCTTGACGACCGCCGCGGGAATCGGCACCGTCGCCGCACTCGCGCTCACCGGCTGTTCCGCAGGCGGCGGCGAGTCCGCCGACGGCACCGTCACCCTGCAGATGGTCGAGAGCCTGACCAATCCTGCCCGCACCGACCTGCTGCGCGGACTCCTCGACGACTTCGAGAAGGAGAACCCCGACATCAAGGTCAAGCTCGTCTCGCCGCCCACCGAGCAGGCCGACGCGAAGATCCAGCAGATGCTGCAGTCGGGCAAGGGCGTCGACGTCCTCGAGGTCCGCGACATCACCGTCGGACCGTTCGCGAACAACGGCTGGCTGCATGACATCTCGGCCGACCTCGAGAAGTGGGACGGCTGGGATGCCCTCACCGACAACGCGCAGTCCGCGTCCGTGGCCGCAGACGGCAAGAGCTACTTCGTGCCGTACGGCTTCTACGGCCTCTCGCTGTTCTATCGCACCGACCTCGTCGAGGAGGCGGGCTTCGACGGCCCGCCGCACAGCTGGAAGGATCTGCTCGAGCAGGCCAGCGCCATCCAGGACCCCGCGAACAACATCTACGGCTATGCGTTCCGCGGTGGCCAGAACGCGAACAGCAATGTGGTCGCGGCGATCGAGGCCTACACGATCGACGGCCTCGACGTCGATGACGCCTTCCTGATGGAGGACGGGTCGACGATCTTCGCCGCTCCCGAGGCACAGGAAGCCGTCGACGACTACTTCGACCTCTTCAAGGAGGCGTCGCCGCCGTCCGCCGTGTCGTGGGGCTACCCCGAGATGGTCGCCGGTTTCACCAACGGCACCACGGCGTTCCTGCTGCAGGACCCCGAGGTCATCGCGACCGTGCAGGACTCCTCTCTGACCGAGGATCAGTGGGACACCGCCCCGCTGCTCGTCGGGCCGTCGGGCAAGGCCGCGCAGCCGCTGGCCGTCGCCGGCTGGGGCGTCGCGGAGAACAGCGAGCACCAGGATGCTGCGGTCAAGCTCGTCGAGTTCCTCTCGTCGGCCGAGCCGGCCACCGAGTTCGCGCAGGCCAACAGCCTCGTGCCGATCATCTCCGAGGCAGCCGATGACGAGTTCTACTCCTCGGGCCCGTGGACGAGCTATGTCACGATGACCGAGGACCCCGAGACCTACGTCAACGTCAAGCAGCCTCGCGGCGTCAGCTGGTGGACCGAGTGGATCCAGAAGTCCGACCAGGACGTGCAGAACGTGCTGCTCGGCAACATGTCGACCACCGAGCTGCTCGAGTCGTGGGACACCTTCTGGACCGAGAAGTACGCTGCGGAAAAGGGCTGATCCGTGACCCGGACCACTCTCGAAGGGGGCTCCGTCGGCACCGCCGGCGGGGCCTCCCCGGCATCCCGCCGGCGCCGCCCCTTCCGTGGCCGCCACGCGCTGACGCTGCTGGCCTTCATGGCCCCGGCGATCGTGTTCGTGTGCTGGTTCACCTACTGGCCGATGCTGCAGGGCGCACGCATGGCCTTCCACGACTGGAACCTGTGGGATCTCACCTCCACCCCGTGGGTGGGTTTCGACAACTTCGTCACCGTCTTCCAGGACCCTGCCTTCCCGATCGTCGCCTGGAACTCCGTCCTGTGGGTCGTCGGCTCGCTCGTGCCTCAGCTCGTGATCGGCTTCCTGATCGCGCTCGCCCTGCGCAAGCGCTTCCGCTTCCGCGGCCTCTACCAGGCGCTCGTGTTCTTCCCGTGGGCCGTCTCGGGCTTCCTGATCGGGATGCTGTTCCGCTGGATGTTCAACGCCGAGTTCGGCGTCGTGAACGACCTGCTCATGAAGGCCGGCCTGATCGACGCCCCGCTGCCCTGGCTGGCGGATCCGAAGCTCGCGATGTTCGCGGTCATCGTCGCCAACATCTGGTACGGCGTGACCTTCTTTGCGATCATGATCCTCGCGGCTCTGCAGTCCGTGCCCGATGAGATGCTCGAGGCCGCGAGCCTCGACGGCGCAGGCAAGGTGCGTCAGCTGTTCTCGATCATCATCCCGTACATCTCGATGACGCTGCTGCTGACGATCCTGCTGCGCATCATCTGGATCTTCAACTTCCCCGACATCATCTACGCGATGACCAACGGCGGGCCGGCGAACCAGACCCACATCATCACGACGTGGATGATCAACTACACGCAGCAGGGCAACTACGGCATCGCGAGCGCCATCGGACTCATCGTCGTCGCGTTCCTGTTCGTGTTCTGCGCGTTCTACCTCATGGCGATGCGGAGGGTCCAGCGATGACCATCACCGGAACCACGGTCACCGAGACCCGGCGTCTCACCGTCCCCGACATCGCGAAGGCACCGCGTCCGAAGCGCAAGGTCTCGGTCGGCGGCGTCGTGCGCGTCGTCGGTCTCGCCCTCTGGCTCGTCATCACGCTCTTCCCGCTGTACTGGATCGCGCTGACGTCGTTCAAGTCGCCGGGAACGATCAACTCCTTCCCGATCGAGTACTGGCCCAGCGAGCCGTCGCTCGACAACTACGTGAGCCTGTTCGAGCAGAGCTCGTTCGGGGTCTTCCTCGGCAACTCGGCTCTGGTGGCGACGATCGCGGGTGCGGTCGCGACGCTCATCGCTCTGCTCAGCGCCTATGTGATCGCGCGCTTCGAGTTCCGCGGCAAGGGGACGGTGCTGGTGGCGTTCCTGCTCACGCAGATGATCCCCGCGTTCATCGCGCTGGGGCCGCTGTACTCGATGATGACCGACCTGGGCCTCGTCGACACCAAGCCCGGCCTGATCCTCGTGTACATCGCGGTCTGCATCCCGTTCTCCACGGTCATGCTGCGCGGTTTCTTTGAGAACGTGCCGGACGCGCTCGAAGAGGCGGCGATGATCGACGGATGCTCGCGCTTCGGCGCGCTGTTCCGGGTGCTCGTGCCGGTGATGACCCCGGGCATCATCGCGGCCTTCATCTTCAACTTCGTCAACTGCTGGAACGAGCTGTTCCTGTCGGTCGTGCTGATGAACACCGACGAGAACCGCACCGTGCCGTCGGCGCTGAACGGGTTCATCTCGACCTTCAACATCGACTGGGGCTCGATGAGCGCCGCAGCCGTGCTGACGATCCTGCCGACCATGGTGATGTTCGCACTCGCGAGCCGCTGGATCGTGCAGGGCCTGACCGCCGGCGCCGTCAAGGAGTAAGCGCATCCGGATATGACGAAGGCCGCCGCCCCTCAGGGACGGCGGCCTTCGTCATGCATCCGTCAGACCAGGCGGGCCTTCGGCGACACCGAGTACGTGGCCTCTGCATCGCGGTTGACCGTGTCGCCCAGTGCGGTGTCGATCGCCGCGAGCGTGTCGGCGTCGAGCGTCACGCCCGAGGCCTTGACCGTCTCGGCGAGCTGCTCGGGGCGCGAGGCTCCGACGAGAGCTGCGGCGACGTTCGGGTTCTGCAGCACCCAGGCGATCGCGAGCTGCGGCATCGACAGGCCGGCCTGCTCGGCGATCGGCTTGAGCTTCTGCACGGCGGTGAGGATGTCGTCCTGCAGGAACCCCTTGATGAAGTCGGAGCCGCTGTGCGGATCCGTCGCGCGGGAGCCCTCCGGAACCGGCTGACCCGGCAGGTACTTGCCCGACAGCACGCCCTGCGCCATCGGCGACCAGACGATCTGCGAGATGCCGAGCTCCTCTGATGCGGGCACGACCTTGCCCTCGATCACACGGTGCAGCATCGAGTACTGCGGCTGGTTCGAGATCAGCTGCACGCCGAGTTGCTTCGCGAGCGCATGCCCCTCGCGCAGCTGCTCGGCCGTCCACTCCGACACGCCGATGTAGAGGGCCTTGCCCTGGCGCACGACGTCGGCGAATGCCTGGAACGTCTCCTCGAGCGGGGTCTCGTAGTCGAAACGGTGCGCCTGGTAGAGGTCGACGTAGTCGGTGCCGAGTCGCGTCAGCGAGCCGTTGATCGATTCGAGGATGTGCTTGCGGCTCAGCCCGGTGTCGTTCGGACCCTTGGGGCCGGTCGGGAAGTAGACCTTCGTGAAGATCTCGAGACCCTCGCGGCGCTGACCCTCGAGCGCCTTGCCGAGCACGACCTCTGCCGCGGTGTTCGCGTAGGTGTCTGCGGTGTCGAATGTGGTGATGCCGGCGTCGAGCGCCGCGTGCACCGTCTTGACGGCGGCGTCGTCGCCGACCTGCGAAGCGTGCGTGACCCAGTTGCCGTAGGTGATCTCAGAGACCTTGAGACCGCTGTTGCCGAGATAGCGATAGTTGACCATGCCATAACGCTACCGGCCGTGGCAGACGCCGGGCCCGGATCTCCGTGACCGGTCTCAGACCGACGGACGTGAGGCCGGCTCCGGACGCGCACGCCCTCTCGCGAGTGTCGCCGCCAGGATCACCCCCACCGTCAGGGCTACCCCCGCGATCACGCTGACGACGAAGAACGGCATCACCCCCGGGAGGAAGATCCCGCCCGCCACCATGAAGGTGTCCGCCATCCCCATGCCGGGTCCGAAGGACGCGACGAAGAGCCCTGGCCCGCCCAACATCAGAACGCTGAGAAGCGTGATGGCCGGAATCGCGGGGTGTGCGCGAGCTCTCACCGCGATCGCGGCGACGACCACGGCGATCAGCGGGCCGATCGCGAGGATGGAGATCGTACTGGCCTCGTTCAGCGACTCTCCTGCACTGTGCATCTCGGCCTTGACCTCTGCGAGAGAGAGTCCTGGCGCCGCGGCAAGCGGTGTGAACACGAGGATCTGCAGTGCGGCCAGGCCGGCGTAGATGACCACGACGGCCACTCCGACCGTGGACACGATGATCGTCTGACGCCGTCTTCTCATGCCGTCACGCTAAAGGCGCTCGCTGAGAGCAGCCCGATACTCCCGCCACGCGACACCGGTGCCACCCAGCGGGCATCCACCCGGCATGACCAGACGGCACCGACTGCAATCGGAACCAACGCTGCAGGCGGTCAGACGCGCGGTTCGACCAGCTGCTCCTGCTCGGCGAGCGTCTGCGCCTGGGCGCGCTTCTCGGCGAGCTCGCGCTCCTGCGCCGCGTCACGCTCTTCGGCGGCCTGGGCGGCCTCCTTGCGCTCGGCGCGGGTCTGCGGTTCGCCTGATCCGGCATCCGCCTGGATCCCCTGCGACTGCACGGTGACGATCGCCGCGCGGTCGCGGAACCCCTCGGCGGTCACCTTGTCGAGCGCGACCTGCTTGCGGATCGCGACGGCCTTCTCGTAGAGCGACGGGTCGCCGTAGGAGGTGAGCACCTTCACGAGCACGGGCAGCAGCTCGATCATGAAGAACAGTGCGGCGATGAGGATGTGCGCCCACAGGATCGTCGGCTCCTTCTCGCTGAGCCTGTTCAGACCGCTGATCTGGCTGAGCAGACCGATCGCGCCCGCGTTGCCGGACGCCACCGATTCGGCGCGCGCGTTGTACGCGGCGAGCGCGGTGTCATAGCTGTCGCGCGCGGCGGGCAGCTGAGACTGCGCCTCTTCACGGTTCTGCGACTCCGACGTGCTGGTGTTCTCCTTGGCGGCGGTGCCCGCGGCTGCCAGCTCTTCGTTGGCGGTGCGCAGCTGCGCGGCGAGCGCGTCGTAGGTCTGCTGCGCCTCGGCGAGCTGGGCCTGGGCGGCATCCGAGCTCGCACCCTCGCCGTTCACGCCGGTGCAGCCGGGAACCGTGCCTGCACCTTCGCCGGTGAGCTCGCACTGGTAGAGGACGCGGGCCTGGTCGATCACGGCCTGCTGCTCGGTCATCTTGGCCGTGAGGTCGTCGACCGTGGCCTGCGCGGCCGATTCGGTCGCCGACGACGAGTCGGTGCCGGCGACGATTCCGGTCGCCGCCTGGTTCTCGAGCTCGGCGACGCGGTCGGATGCGGCGTCGAGCGCCTTCTTCTCGGGGCCGGTCTCGAGTGCATCCTGGTCGGCCTGCGCCTGGGTGATGTTCGTCGAGGCGACCTCGCGCGCGATGTCGTTGTGGAAGATCTGCAGCACGAGCGGCTCGGCGACGACGAAGCCGATGATCGCGGCCATGATCACACGTGGGATCGCGAGGCCGATGAGCTTCCAGACGTTGCGGGTCGACGTCATGGTCGAGGTGAGGAAGCGATCGAGGTTGAAGATGATGAGCGCCCAGACGACCGCCAGCGGCACGGCCAGCCAGATCGCGGCCTGCACGCCCGTGGTCAGTGCGAACAGCATGGAGATCGCCGAGACCAGTGCGGTTCCGGCCAGCACGAAGAACATCTGCACGAAGCGCGGGGTCTCGCCGGGGACGCGGTCGAGGATCTCGCCCTCGGCTCCGCCGAGGATGGCGAGCTTGCGCAGACGCGAACCCGGCACGCGCGGTGCGCGCTCGCGCGGCTGACGCCGGGGCTTGGGCTCACGCACGGGACGGGCGGATGCCGCGGCATCCTGCTCCTGCTCCGGCGCATCGGGCACCTCGGGTGCCTGCTGCGGTTGCGGCAGATCGGCGCCCGTGGGCTCGTACGCGCGCAGGAAGTCGAGGTCGTCCGTGTCAGCGTTCGGGTCGCTGTCGAGGATGATCCGACCCTGCGAATCGAACCGTCCTGGGCGGTGAGCGGAATAGGGCATTCCGACAATCTACGAAATGTCGCCTGTGGAAAACGTGCACGAACCCTGTGTCTCCGCCTCCGCGGGCCTCGTCAGGGTCAGCGCGGCAGCATGCGGACGAGCGCATCGGCGCACGCGGCGAGCGCGTCGTCGAGCGAGAAATGCCCGGCGGCGCACAGCGTTCCGAGTCCGTGCACGAGGCCCCACACTCCGGTGACGCTCTGTGCGTCGAGGCCCGCGGCCACGGACGCCTCCGACAGCAGCTGCTCGAGCTCATCGATCAGGGGGGCCATGGTCTCGCTCGGCTCACCGGGGATGCACACCGTGGGGTCGTAGATCACGTCGAAGCCGTGCGGATGCTCGACCGCGTAGCGGATGTACGCGGCACCGCCTTCGATCACGGCGGATGCGGAGTCCGGCGCCTCCTCGATCCCGCCGCGCACCGCGGCCACCAGGTCGGCCATGCTGCGCTCGGCGAGGACCTTGAGCAGACCGCGCCGGTCGGAGAAGTGGTGATACGGGGCGTTATGGCTCACGTCGGCGGCGCGGGCGACCTCGCGCAGGCTGATCTCCCCCGCGGGCTTCTCGGCGAGCAGCTGCATCGCCGCCGCCTCGAGGGCGTGGGCGAGGTCACCGTGGTGATAGCCGGATCGGGAACTTGACACAAGCAACATTGTTGCTTATCTTGACAGTGTCCACCATTGCTTGACACTGTCAACATAGGAGCGCACATGTCATCCGCACTGATCATCGACGGCCACCCCGATGCCGGATCCCTCACCGCAGAACTGGCCCGACGCTATGCCGCCGCGCATGGCGACGCCCGTGTCCTCGCTCTGCGCGATCTTGACTTCGATCCGTCGCTGCGCTTCGGCTACCGCCGGCGCATGCAGCTCGAGCCCGACCTGATCGACGCGAAGCGCGCACTGGCCGAAGCGCGGACGGTCGTGGTGTTCACGCCGCTCTGGTGGGGGTCGGTGCCGGCGCTGCTGAAGGGCTTCTTCGATCGGGCCCTGCTGCCGCAGCAGGAGTACCGGTACTCGAAGCTCGGGATGCCCGAAGGCCTGTTGACGGCTGCGAACGGACGCCTGTTCCTGCTGGCGGACACCCCGTGGTTCCTCACGCCCTTCACCGGGCTCCCGGCGCAGACGCACGTCGCCCGCGGGACGATGAGGTTCTGCGGCATCCGCTCGGTGCGCACCACGCGGATGCTGGGCGTCAAGGACGCGAGCCCCGCGCGCATCGAGTCGTGGCTGTCGCGCGCCGAGACTCTCGGTCGCCGCGACGGCCTTCGCGATCGCGGCACCGGCCCTCAGGCCATGGCGGCGGAGGCAGCCTCGTCTTCGGTCGTCGCGACGAGCTGACCGCAGGCACCGTCGATCTCCTTGCCGCGAGTGTCGCGGAGGGTCGTCGGGATGCCTGCGTCGTTGAGGCGGCGCACGAACTCGTTCTGCACCGAGGGCTCGGACGACGTCCAGATCGAGCCGGGCGTCGGGTTCAGCGGGATCGGGTTGACGTGCACCCAGCCGCGGCCGCGCTCGTTGAGCTTGTCGGCGAGCAGGTCGGCGCGCCAGGCGTGGTCGTTCATGTCCTTGATCAGCGCGTACTCGATCGAGACACGGCGGCCGGTCTTGGCGTAGTAGTCGTAGGCGGCGTCGAGCGCCTCGTCGACCTTCCAGCGCGAGTTCACCGGGATGAGCTCGTCGCGCAGGTGGTCATCCGGTGCGTGCAGCGACAGCGCGAAGGTGACGGGGATGCCCTCGTCGGCGAGCTTCTTGATGGCCGGCACGAGTCCGACCGTCGACACCGTGATGCCGCGCGCGCTCATGCCCAGGCCGTCGGGCTGGGGCGCGACCATCGAGCGCACCGCATCCATCACGCGCTTGTAGTTGGCGAGCGGCTCACCCATGCCCATGAAGACGATGTTCGACACGCGCTCCATCGAGTGGTCGTCGGCCTTCTTGCCGCCGAGACCGCCCTCGGCGATCAGGCGGTTGGCGCGGACGATCTGCTCGATGATCTCGGCGGTCGACATGTTGCGGGTGAGACCCGCCTGGCCGGTGGCGCAGAACGGGCAGTTCATGCCGCACCCGGCCTGCGACGAGACGCACAGGGTGATGCGGCCCGGATAGCGCATGAGAACCGACTCGACCAGCGCGCCGTCGTGCAGACGCCAGAGGAACTTGATCGTGTCGCCGCGGTCGGTCTCCAGGCGGCGCACCTCGGTGAGCAGCGGCGGCAGCATGCCGGCGACGAGCTGCTCCCGGGTGTCGGCCGGAAGATCCGTCATCTCCGCAGCATCCGACGTGTAGTGCCGGAAATAGTGGGTCGAGAGCTGCTTCGCGCGGAAGCCGGGCAGGCCGAGCTCCTTGACCTTCTCGACGCGCTCGGCGGGCGTGAGGTCGGCGAGATGCACCGGCGGCTTGCCGCGCTTCGGGCTCGCGAACTGCAGCAGCGGCCGCCCCTCGGCATCCTTCTGCTGCGTCCACCCCTCGGTCGCAGGACGCACCTGCGGGGTGCCGGTCGAGCGGACTGCCCCCGAACGGGACGACGCGGGTGCCGTGGCGGGGCGCGTCTCGCGCGTGCGGGGAGTCTCGGTCATACCTCCAGGGTACGCGGTGCCGGGTGGGAAGCGCCTGGGGCGCCGGCCCCGGCGTCCCTAGACTGACCCCATGGACATCATCATCGCTGTCGGCGCGGTCATCGCAGCTGTCGTCGTGGGCGTGGTGATCATCGGCGCCGCCCTGCGATCGATGCGCCCGAAGGCACCGGAGCCGCACGTGTTCACCCCGTCGCCGACGATGGCCCGATCCGTGGCATCCGCTTCGACGTCGACCGCCTCGGCATCGCAGCTGACGCCTGCGGCGATCGCCGAGATCGATCGTCTCGTCGCGGCCGGGCAGAAGATCCACGCGATCAAGCTCTACCGGCAGCACACGGGCGTGCGCCTGCAGGAGGCCAAGGACCGGATCGACCACTGGTCCGTCAGCACCACGGCACCGCACCTCGCGGCCGTCTCGAACGCCTCGGCCGCCCACTCGTCGATCACGGCGACGCCGTCGTCGGTGCGGGGCGCGCTGCCGGCATCCGTCGCCTCCGAGGTCGACCGGCTCATCGCCGCCGAGCAGAAGATCCAGGCGATCAAGCTGGTCAGGGAGCACACCGGGCTCGGCCTCAAGCAGGCGAAGGACGTCGTCGAGGCCTGGCCACACCCGCGCCACTTGTAGTTACAGGCTGCGGTCGGGGAGAATGGAGCCGATCCCCCATCGAAGGAGTCTTCGCCATGCCCGACCGCCTCTCCCGCGCCCGTTCCGCCGGCGTCCTCGCCGTCTTGCGCGCACCCTCGCCCGAGCTCGCACTCGAGGCGTCCGAGGCGATCATCCGCGGTGGCGTGACCGGCATCGAGGTCACCTTCTCGACCCCCGACGCCCCCTCGGTGATCCGCGAACTCATCGCGCGCCACGGCGACGCGGCCTACATCGGCGCGGGCACAGTGACGACTGCCGAGCAGGCCGCCCTCGCCGCCGATGCCGGTGCGGAGTTCCTCGTCAGCCCCGGAACCCTGCCCGCTCTGACCCGAGCGATGCTCGAGACCGGCCGCGTCGTCATGACAGGTGCCATGACCCCGACCGAGGTCATGGGCGCGCTCGAGCTCGGCGTCGACGTGGTCAAGATCTTCCCCGCGTCCCTCGGCGGGCCCTCGTACCTCGGCGCGCTGCGCGGACCGTTCCCGGATGCTCCGCTGATGCCGACGGGAGGCGTCAGCCCCGACAACCTCGCCGACTGGTTCCGCGCCGGAGCCGTGGCGGTCGGAGCGGGCGGCGACCTCGCGAACGGCGCCTCGCTCGCTGCATCCGACTGGGCCGACATCGAACAGCGCTCGGCCCGCTTCGCCGCGGCGCTCGCTGCGACCCGCAGCTGAGTCGGCCGATGACCCGGTGATCGAACTCGCACCCCTCGCCTGGGCGGCGCTCGGCCTCGCCGCCTTCACGATCGGCATCTCGAAGACCGCGCTCCCCGGCGGCAGCATCCTGGCCATCGCACTGTTCGCGACCGTGCTCCCCGCGCGCACGTCGACCGCCGCGATGCTCCTGCTGCTCATCGTCGGCGACGTGTTCGCGTTGATCACCTATCGCCGCCACGCGCACTGGCCGACGCTGCTGCGCCTCGCGCCCGCCGTACTCGCAGGGCTGCTGGCCGGCTTCGCGTTCCTCGCGCTCGCCGGCGACGGCATCGTGCGTCGGGCGATCGGCGTGATCCTGCTGGCGATGATCGCAGTCACCCTGTGGCGGCGATGGCGGCAGGACCGGGCGGATGCCGCGGCGCCCGCACCGGGAGGCATCGTGCTCTCGGGCGTCTACGGCACTCTCGGGGGCTTCACGACCATGGTCGCCAATGCGGGCGGACCCGTGATGTCGATGTACTTCCTCGCCACCCGCACGCCCGTGCAGGTGTTCCTCGGCACCTCGGCCTGGTTCTTCGCGATCATCAACCTCGTGAAGATCCCGTTCCTCGCGGGCCTCGGCCTCTTCGAGGGCCACGTGCTGCTCATGGATGCCGTGCTCGCGCCGCTCGTGGTGCTCGGCGCTCTGGGCGGCATCCGCCTCGCGAAGCGCATGAACCAGGTGCTGTTCGACCGCATCGTGATCGTGCTGACGATCGCCGGCGCCGTCTACCTGCTGTTCTGAGCGCCTGCTCCCCGCGGCAGAACCGCCTCAGTCGAGGAAGATGTCGGGGAACAGCCGGTCGTCGGGAGTGCCGGGGACGGCGGCGTAATGCGAGAAGTCGGTCACACCGTCGGCCTCGAGCACGTCCTCGACGATCAGGGTCTGACCGGTGTACTCGGCCGCGGGCTTGAGCAGCACCGCATAGGCGGCGTCGGCGTAGATGTCGGGCGTGCGGCTCGCCGCCATGACCTTGTCGCCGCCGAGCAGGTTCTGCACCGCGGCGGTGGCGATGGTGGTGCGCGGCCACAGGGTGTTGGCGGCGATGCCGTCGCGGGCGAACTCCGCGGCAAGGCCGAGCGTGACCATCGTCATGCCGAACTTCGCGAGCGTGTATCCCGTGTGCGCACCGAGCCACTTCGGCGTGGGGTTCAGGGGCGGCGACAGCGACAGGATGTGGGGGTTCTCGGCGTCCTTGAGGATCGGCACCGCCGCGCGCGAGAGCATGAACGTGCCGCGGACGTTCACGTCCTGCATCAGGTCATACTTCTTCGCGCCGAGGTCGAGCGAGCGCGAGAGGTCGATGACGCTGGCGTTGTTGATGACGATGTCGATGCCGCCGAACTCGCCCTGCGTTTTGAGCACGGCCTCGGTGATGTCGTCGTCGTCGCGCACGTCCCCGACGATCGGCAGCGCCTGACCGCCCGCCGCCCTGATCTGGTCGGCGGCCGTGTGCACCGTTCCCTCGAGCTTCGGATGCGGGGTGTCGGTCTTCGCCAGCATCGCGATGTTCGCGCCGTCAGCCGCGGCACGCAGTGCGATCGCGAGTCCGATGCCGCGGCTGCCGCCGGACATCAGGATGGTCTTGCCTGCCAGTGACATGGATTCTCCTTGGAGCGTCGGGGCTTCGGGACTTCGGGGTTCGGGCTTACTTCGGTGCCATGCGGATCGCGCCGTCGAGGCGGATCGTCTCGCCGTTGAGGTAGCCGTTCTCGACGATCTGCTGCACGAGAGAGGCGTACTCGTCGGGGCGTCCGAGACGCGAGGGGAACGGCACCTGCTGGCCCAGCGAGTCCTGCGCCGCCTGCGGCAGGCCCATCAGCATCGGGGTCTCCATGATGCCGGGAGCGATCGTGCAGACGCGGATGCCGTAACGAGCGAGCTCGCGAGCGACGGGAAGCGTCATGGCGTGCACGCCGCCCTTCGAGGCCGAGTACGCCGGCTGGCCGATCTGCCCGTCGAAAGCGGCCACGCTCGCGGTGTTCACGATGACGCCACGGTCGCCGGTGTCGGTCACGTCGTTCTTCGCGATCACGGCGGAGGCCTGGGACAGGACATTGAAGGTGCCGACGAGGTTGATGCGGACGACGCGCTCGAAGTCGGCGAGCACGGCCGGGTTGCCCTCGCGGTCGAGCACCTTCGCCGGCGGGGCGATGCCGGCGCAGTTGACGACGATCCGCAGCGGAGCGGCGGCCTGCGCTGCGGCCACGGCGGCAGCGGCATCCTCAGCGCTCGTGACGTCTCCGGCCGAGAACACCCCGCCGAGGTCTGCGGCGATCTCGGCCCCGGCCGACGAGGGCAGGTCGAGGATGGTGACGACGGCGCCGGCGGCGGCGAGCGTTCGCGCGGTGGCGAGGCCCAGACCGGACGCACCGCCGGTGATGAGAGCACTCGAGCCCTGGATCTGCATGCGGTTCTCCTTCGAAACGTGCGCGACTCAGTGTCAGTTTAGCTGATTCCGAGTTTCAGGCGACACATCGCCAGAGGCCTCGCGACGGTGTCGACCCCGAGCCTACGCCGCGCACGTCGAAGGGGCGGGGCCATGACGGCCCCGCCCCTTCGGAATGACTCGCGAGATCAGACCTGGATCTGCGCGGCGATGCCCTTCAGCTTGTGACGTGCGAGCGCGAGGTTCGCCGACGCGCTGTTGAGCACGAGGTAGATGAAGAGCCCGCTCGCACCGGTCGTGTTGAGCACGTTGATCAGGTGATACTGCGAGCTCAGGGTGATGAGGATGTCGTCGATCTCATCCGTGATGCCGAGGTCGCGCATCGTCGCCAGCTTGGCGCGCACGACGTTCGAGTTGCCCGCGGCGGCGATCCCCAGGTCGAATGAGGGGTTGCCGCCCTGGGCGAGTGCCATTCCGCTGCCGTAGTCGACGATCGCGGCGCCGGTGGCGCCCTCGATGGCCAGCAGCTGCTGCAGGGCGTCGTCAAGTGAACTCATGTTGTACTGCTCCTCTATGGTGATGCGTGTGCTCTCGACGCCGGCGTCAGGTGCCTGTGCGGATGCCGGAACGTCGCCGCTCCAGATCCACTCGACGAACTGGTCGAGATCCCGTTCGCCGGATTCCTGCGACGAGATCGCCGGAGCCTTCGGCAGCCCGACCGCGGTAGCGTGAGCGGCATCGGAATCGGCACCGGGTGCGACCTCGGAAGCCGCGGATGCGGACGAGGAGGCATCGGCATCGCTGCCCTGCCGCCGCCACCACTGTGACCGGGACGAAACGCGCACGAAGACCTCTGATGTGTCGAGTGGGATGGATGATGCGGCCGCCGACGGCGACCGCGACTGAGACTAACCGCGTCCCGCCGCCCGGAGCCGGAAAAATACACGCATACCGATATACGTTCGAACATGAGATGAGCGCCCCATGAGCATCCCCTCCACGACGACGGAGATCCCGCCGATCGTGCGGTCACTGGCCGCGGGCGCCACGCTCACGCCGGTATGGCTGAACGGCATCGGCGGGCTCACCTTTCGCACCGACGACGGGCGCTACATCAAGTGGGGCCCGCATGACGCCGAGGCGAACATGCGGGACGAAGCGGAGCGGATGCGGTGGGCACGGCGTTGGATCGCGGTTCCCGAGGTGATCGATCAGGGTGAGGACGCCACGCACGAGTGGCTCGTCACGGCTGCACTCCCGGGCCGCAGCGCTGTGGACCCCCGATGGATCGACGACCCCGAGACCGCCGTACGCGCGGTCGGAACCGCGCTGCGCGCGATGCACGACTCGCTGCCCGTCGAGCAGTGCCCCTGGACCTGGAGCCCCGCATGGAGGATCGCGAACGCGGTCGAGCGCGGAGTCACGGTGCCGGCCGACCTGCACGAGCCGCCTCGGCTCGAGTACTACCGCCGACTCTGGAACGAGACCTGAGACTCGACTCAGTCGGTCGGCGAGGCGTCCTCGTGCACGGCCACTCGGATCTCCGAGATCCGGCGACGATCGACGGCCGTCACGCGGATCGTCGCACCGGGCACCTCGACCGAATCACCCACCACCGCGAGGCGGCCGAGCATCTCGGTGACGAAGCCCGCGACCGTGTCCGATGCGCCACGGGGCAGCGCGATCCCGGTGATCTCGGCGAAGTCCTGCAGGTTGAGGCGGCCGTCGAGTGCGCCGCCGGCGTCCGGCATCCGGTCTTCCGTGTCGTACTCGTCGAAGATCTCGCCCACGACCTCTTCGACGAGGTCCTCGAGCGTCACGATGCCGTCAGTGCCGCCGTACTCGTCGACCACGACGGCGATCTGGTGACCGGCCGCCCGCATGCGGGTCAGGGTGGGTAGCACGCCCGCGGTCGAGGGCACGTACTCGACGGGACGCATGAGTCCGAGCACCGCGCGCGTCGCGTCGTCGGCGGCGGCCTCGAAGAGGTCGCGCACATGCACGAAGCCCACGATGTCGTCGAGCGAGGCGTCGATCACCGGGTACCGCGAGAACGGCAGCTCGCGCACGTCCGCGATGGCCTCGGCGAGCGTCGCGGCGCCGTCGAGCGCGACGACCTCGGGACGGGGCCGCATGACCTCGCTCACCTGACGTCCGCGCAGCGACAGCACGTCGTCGAGGATGCGTCGCTCGTCGTCGGGGAGGCTCTGATGCGTCGCGACGATGTCGCGCAGCTCCTCCTCGCTGAGCTCGTCCGCCGCCTTGTGCGGGTCGCCGCCCAGCAGACGCACGACCGCATTCGTCGACACCGACAGCAGCCAGATGACCGGCCTCATGACCACGGCGAAGCCGTCGAGCACCGGCGCGACGGCATACGCGAACTGGGCGTTGCGCTGGATGGCGAGCCGCTTGGGCACGAGCTCGCCGAGCACGAGCGACAGGTAGGCGATCACGAGCGTCAGCAGCACGGTCGAGAGGGTGAGAGCCAGCGGAGCGGCGACCCCGAGGTTCTCGAGCAGAGGCGCGACCGACGGGGCGATCGAGGTCGCACCGTACGCGGCCGAGGCGAAGCCGGCGACCGTCACGCCGATCTGCACCGCCGAGAGGAAGGTGTTCGGGTTGCGAGCCAGGCTCGCGACCTTCTCGCCTCGTCTGCCACGAGCAGCGATCGCATTGATCTGACTCTCACGCAACGTGACGAGGGCCATCTCCGTCGCGGCGAACACGCCGCCGACGAGGACGAACACGAACACCAGAGCGATGTTCACCGCGAGGTCGCCCATCAGCGGGCCACCTCACGAGGTGCGGGGGTGCCCGAGGTCATTCGGGCGCCGGGTCTGTCGGGGTCTGCGGACGCGTCGGAGCGGCGCGACTGGTTCACGAGTGTTCCTTCTGGGTGTCGGTGGTGAGCGGTGCAGAGCTGGACGGATCAGGAGTGTCGAGCGCGTCGCGCTTGTCGTCGCGTCGCGTCTTCATGAGGCTCGCGACGGTGGCGACGGCGATCGTCGCGCCGATGAAGACGAGCGAGAACCAGATCGGGATCTCAGGCGCCCACAGCATCGGCTCGCCGCCGTTGATGAACGGGAGCTCGTTGACGTGCATCGCGTGCAGCACGAGCTTGACGCCGATGAACGCGAGGATGACCGCGAGACCCTGCGCGAGGTACACGAGGCGCTGCAGCAGGCCGCCGATGAGGAAGTACAGCTGGCGCAGGCCCATGAGGGCGAAGGCGTTGGCCGTGAAGACGATGTAGGCCTCTTCGGTCAGACCGTAGATGGCGGGGATCGAGTCGACCGCGAAGATCAGGTCGACGAAGCCGATCGCGATGATCACGAGGAACATCGGCGTGAAGAATCGCTTGCCGTCGCGCTGCACGGTCAGGCGGTCGCCGTTGTACTCGTCGCTCACCGGCAGGATACGGCGCACGAAGCGCATGAATCGGCCGTTGGCCGGGTTGTGGTCGCCCTGTGCGAACGCCTGGCGGTAGGCCAGGAACAGCAGCAGCGCACCGAAGAGGTAGAAGATCCAGGAGAAGTTCTCGATCAGCGTGGCGCCGAGCGCGATGAATCCACCGCGCATGATGAGCGCGATGACGATGCCGATCATCAGCACCTTCTGCTGATAGATGCGCGGCACGGCGAAGCCGGTCATCACGATGAGGAACACGAAGAGGTTGTCGATCGACAGCGCCTTCTCGGTCAGGTACCCGGCGAAGTACTCACCGCCGTACGTCCAGCCCGACACGGTGCCGATGCCGACGCCGAACAGCAGTGCCAGACCGATGTAGAACGCCGACCAGCGGGCGGACTCGCCGATGGTGGGCTCATGGGGCTTTCGCACGTGCGCGAAGAACTCGTACACGAAGAAGGCGATCGTGACGGCGATCGTGATGATCCACACGAGGGGGGTGATGTTCAAGGAGGTCTCCAGAAGACGAGGCGTGACGAGGTCGACGCCAAGGTCTTCTCCATCCTCGAGAACGAGGACCGGGGACCCGGGATGCAGGGACATCCGTAATGACGAGCCGCCCGTGGTGGAGTACTCCCCTTGGGTTCACTCGATGCTAGCGAATACATCGGCATTCCAGCTATGAGAAAGCTGAGTGGATGCTTCCGGTTCCGGTGGTTCGGGCGGCGATGTCAGGTCGTGGGCTCGTCAGGCGGTCGGGCCGAGGATGAAGTTCCACGCACCCGTGAGCACCGCCGCCGCGATCGCCACCGCCGGGATCACCGCCGCGACGATGACCAGCGCCGTGTCGCGTCGGTCCCACCTCGACTCCCGCGCCCACGAACGCGGTGCCGAGCCGCCGAAGCCGCGAGCCTCCATGGCCGTCGCCAGCGACGATCCACGACGGATCGCCAGCACGAACAGCGCGAACGCCATGCCGAGCGCACGACGGACCCGCCCCTCGTCGGCCACCCCGCGCGCACGCCGCGCGAGAGAGAGCGCCCGCCAGTCGTCGACGAGCAGGCCCAGCATCCGCATCCCCGCGAGCGCGCCGACGACGAATCGCGCAGGCAGCCTCACCCGCTGCGCCAGGTCGTCGGCGAGGTCGGTGGGGTCGACCGTGATGAAGAGCACCACCGCGGGGAGTCCGATCGCGAGCACGCGCACGGCGGTCGCCGCAGCGAGCGCGAGCGACCCGTCGCTGATGCGCACGACGAGCCACTCGACATGCACGGTGCCGCTGGTCGCGCCGTAGAGAGCGATCGTGACCGCACTGAGCGGCGCCGCGATCCACAGCACCGCGGTGCGGGTCCAGAACTCCTTCGCGCGCAGGCCTGCGAGCACGAGCAGAGGGATCTCGAGCAGCAGGGCGACGGATGCCGACACCACGTCGATCGTCAGCACGAGGGGCAGGGCGATGAGAAGCGCCGCGATGAGTTTCGCGAGGGCCGAGCGCGGGGCGATCGGACCGGATCGTTCGACGCGGGCGGTCAGCGGATCGATCATCGTCCCACCTCGATGCGCCGAGCGTGCAGAGCCTCGAGCACGGCCTCGTCATGACTGATCGCCACGATCGCCGTGCCCTCGTCGCGCAGACGTGCGATCAGGCCGACGATTTCGGCCCAGGTCGTCGCATCCTGCCCGAAGGTGGGCTCGTCGAGCACCAGCATCCGGGGCCGCGTGGCGAGGGCGGCGGCGACCGTGAGCCGCCGCTTCTCTCCGCCCGACAGGGTGTAGGGATTGGCTGCGGCGAGCGAGGTGAGCCGCAGTCTTTCGAGCAGGTCGTCGACTCGGGAGGCGATCTCGGCGTCCGGCAGCTTCAGCGCCCGCGGCCCGACCGACAGCTCGTCGCGCACGGTCTTGGCGAGCAGCTGGTGCTCGGGCGTCTGCATGACCGATGCGATGCGCGTGAGCAGCGCGCGCGACGACCAGTGGATGGGATCGGGCTTCTCTCCGGCGGCGAGGGGCGGCAGAGCGGCGACCCGACCTTCTTCGGCCGGGATCAATCCCGCGAGCGTGAGCCCGAGCGTCGATTTGCCTGCGCCGTTCGCGCCGGTGACCCCGAGCACCTCTCCGGCACGCACATCGACGTCGAACGGACCGGCGACGGCGAGCCCGCGCCTGCGAGACACGGTGAGACCACGGGCCTCCAGCAGCGTCGCTCCCGGCCGCTGCGCCGGTGCGGGCGGGACGGCGGGCGGGTGCCCGGGAACCCAGACACCGGATGCCGCGAGCTCCGCGCCCCGAGCGCCGAGGACCGCGTCCGGGCTGCCGTCGGCGAGCACGACCGTTCCATCCGGCTCGGCGCCGAGCACGATCACCCGGGTCACGAGCGGCAGCCAGATGTCGATGCGATGCTCGATGACCACGAGGGTCGCACTCGTCGCATCGAGGGCGGCGGCCACGGCATCCCGTACGTCCCGCACCCCCTCGGGGTCGAGGTTCGCCGTCGGTTCGTCGAGCAGGATGGCGCCCGGTCGCATCGCGAGCACGCCGGCGAGGGCGAGACGCTGCTTCTGACCGCCCGACAGCGCGGCCGTGGATCGATCGAGGTCGACGTCGAGCTCTACGGCGTCCAGCGCCGCGCGCACCCGCTGCCAGATCTCGTCTCGGGGGACGCCGAGGTTCTCGCAGCCGAAGGCGACGTCGTCGCCGACCCTCGCGAGGATCGTCTGCGTATCGGGATCCTGCAGGACCATCCCGACCCGTCCCCGGGCGTCGGTGGGCGGCACGCCGTCGACGAGCAGCGCACCGTGCGTCTCGCCCTCATCCGCACCGCCGAGCACCCCACCGAACCCCTGGAGCAGCGTCGACTTGCCCGAGCCGGAGGCGCCGAGCAGCAGCACCCGCTCCCCCGGCTCGATGCGCAGGTCGACGTCGCGCACCGCCCAGCGCCGTCGCGTCGCGTACCGCCACCCCCAGCCACGGGCTTCGAGGGTGGCGGGCGTCGTGAGCGAGCTCACACCCGTGCGGTGACCTCGCGGCCGGCGGCGAACCGGCTGAGGGCGCCCGTGGCGGCGAGGCCTCGGGCGATCAACCATGCCCCGAGTCCGGCGATGACCGCGCCCGAGATGGTCGTCGAGACGATGTAGACGCTCGTGAAGAGCGTGTCGGCGCCGGCGTACCAGAGGATGCGGTCGTTGATGCCGCAGGCGAGACCCGCACCGGCACCAGCCAGCATCGCGACAGGCAGCCGCCAGACGCCGTACAGGAAGATCAGGAACACCAGCTCTGCGCCGAGACCCTGTACGAGGCCCGAGACGATCGTGAGCGGGCCCCACGCGTTGCCGACGAGTGCTGAGATGATCGCGGCGACCAGCTCGGTGTACAGAGCGGCACCGGGCTTGCGGATGATCAGACCGCCGAGCACTCCGGCGATCAGCCAGGGGCCGGCGAGCAGGCCCTGAACACCGGGGAGCAGCGGCGTCAGGATGCTGCTCGGCACCTCGTAGCCGACGTTCCAGAGCAGGAAGATCATCGCGCATGCGACGGCGATGACACTCGCCACGACGATGTCGACGACCCGCCAGCGCCAGAGCTGCGGGCGACCGAGGCCCGTCGATGACTGCGTGGCCGATGCCGATCCCGTGGTGGATCCGGACGTGGATGTACTCATCTGTGACTCCTCCCTGCGCTGGCATGACCCAGATCAGGTTCGACGGTCGAAGCGCGATTCGCTCCCTCTCAGCCCGGCTCGCCGGACTCCCGTGGTTGTACCCACGATCTTACCCAGAGGCGACACCCCGCGTCCTCTCCCGCTGCAGCGACACGGATCCCCGCACGAGTTCGGTACCGTGAGGAGGTGACCGCTCCCGATTCCGCCGAGGCCACCGCCTCCGCCGTTCCTGCGGATGACGACGTCTCTGCGATCTTCACTCCTGAGGCGACTCCCCCCGCGCAGTGGGCGGAGGAAGACAGCGGCGGCACTCCCCTGACGTGGGTCGACCCGGTCGACGTGGCCCAGCACCCGGCGACCGACGCGCTCGATGACGCGCCGGCCGTGGAGAGCGGCGGTGCGCTGCTGACCGGAGCGCACCTGCGCCCGGCGATCGCCCGGCCCGGCGTGCTGGTGCCGCTCGGCGTCCTCGTCGGCTTGCTCGGCACCTACGCCGGATCGGCCATGCTGTGGCCGTTGCACGAGGTCGCGCCGACGGTTCAGGCCGTCGAGCTCGCCCCCGTCGCAGCGCCCGCTGCCGCGATCACCTTCCCTGCCCAGGGAAGCGCTGCCGTGGGGATCGGCGGCATCGGCACGACGTCATCGTCGCTCGACGCTGCCGCGATCGCAAGCGTCACCAAGGTCGTCTCGAGCTTGATGGTGCTCGAGCGGATGCCCCTCGCCGTGGGCGAGCAGGGCCCCGAGTTCTCGTTCACGCGAGCCGACAACCTGGCCTACTGGGACTACCGCCGCTCCGACCAGTCCGCGCTCGACGTGCCCGTGGGCGGTACTCTCACCGAGTTCCAGCTCCTCCAGGGAACGCTGCTCGGATCGGCCAACAACTACATCGACCGGCTCTCCGCGGAGATCTGGGGTTCCCCGTCGTCGTTCACCGCCGCAGCAGCTGTGTGGCTGCGCGACCGTGGTCTCGACGACATCACGATCATCACTCCGTCGGGCTTCGACGACCGCAACCGGGCCACACCCGAGTCGCTCGTCGCGTTGGCCGAGATCGCGATGCAGAACCCCGTCTTCGCCGGCATCGTCGGAACTCCGTCGGTCGATCTTCCGGGTGCGGGCACGGTGGTGAACACGAACGGGATGCTGGCGGACCCCGGCGTCGTCGGCGTCAAGACCGGCACGCTCGGCGACAGCTGGAACCTGTTGACCGCGAAGGTCGTCACTGTCGACGACACGACTGTGCATCTGTACGCGTCGGTTCTCGGTCAGGCCGACGACGCGCAGCGCCTCACGGAGACCCGTTCGCTGTTCACGCAGGTCGAGACGGCGCTGGAGCAGCAGACTCCCGCCGTCGCCGAGGGCACGGTCGTCGGCACCGTCACCACGGCGTGGGGCGCGAGCACCGATGTCGTCACGGATGCGGATGCCGATGTGGTCCTGTGGAACGGCGCCGTCGCCGAGACCTCGACGGACTTCTCACTCGGCGACAACCGCGAAGCGGGCGACGAGGTCGGCACGATGACGAGCGTCGGGCCGTTGAACACGGTGACCACGTCGCTGTCGCTCGCCGACGATGTCGATGCCCCGAGCCCGTGGTGGCGGCTGACCCACCCCCTCGAACTCCTCGGCATCACGGCCGACCAGCGCTGACGCGTCGTCCCTCCAGCGAAAGCCCGACGGACGCAGAACGCCTCGCCGCCCGGGATTCGGGAGGCGAGGCGTTCTGTCGTTTCAGGCGCTCTGTCGCTCTGGCGCTCTGGCGCTTCTGGCGCTTCTGGCGCTCTGGCGCTTCAGGCGCGTGAGGAGCCTCCGGCATCCGGCCGTTCGACCACTGCCTGCGCGGCCGCTGCCTCGGCAGCGGGAGTCTGCGCCCCCACCGAGACGCCGACCTGTGCCGACGCAGCCGCGTCTTCGGCGTCGCCGCTCATGACGACCGGAGTCGAGCCGGTGAGCGCGTCCTCTGCGTCGATGTCGGTCGCCGCCTGTTCGAACTGCGACTGGTAGAGGCGCCAGTAGGCGCCCTGCGCGGCGATGAGCTCGTCGTGCGTGCCCTTCTCGACGATGTCTCCGTGCTCCATCACGAGGATGAGGTCGGCGTCGCGGATGGTCGACAGGCGGTGCGCGATCACGAACGAGGTGCGTCCCTGTCGAAGCGCCGCCATCGCGTGCTGCAGCAGCAGCTCGGTGCGGGTGTCGACCGCCGACGTGGCCTCATCGAGGATCAGGATCGACGGCTGGGCCACGAACGCTCGCGCGATCGTGATCAGCTGACGCTCGCCCGCCGAGACGTTCGACGCGTCTTCGTCGAGCACGGTGTCGTAGCCCTCGGGGAGGGCATGCACGAAGCGATCCACATAGGTCGCCTTCGCCGCTTCGAGAACCTCGTCGTCGGTCGCGGTCGAGCGTCCGTACCGGATGTTCTCGCGGATGCTCCCGGCGAACAGCCACGGGTCCTGCAGGACCATGCCGGTGCGAGAGCGCAGCTGGTCACGCGTGACCTCGGAGATGTCCTGACCGTCGAGCAGGATGCGCCCGCCGTTCAGTTCGTAGAACCGCATGATGAGGTTGACGAGAGTGGTCTTGCCCGCCCCCGTCGGACCGACGATCGCGACCGTCTGACCGGGCTCGACCCGGAACGAGAGGTCGGTGATCAGCGGACGGTCGGGAGTGTACGAGAACGCGACGTTCTCGAACTCCACGACGCCCTTGCCGTCGGCGAGCTTCGGAGCATCCGCGTCGTCCGCTTCCTGCTCTTCGGTGTCGAGGAGCTCGAACACCCGCTCGGCCGATGCCGTACCGGACTGCACGACGGCCGCCATTCCACCGAGCTCGGACAGCGGCTGCGTGAATTGCTGCGAGTACTGGATGAACGCCTGCACGTCTCCGAGACGCAGCTGCCCGTTGGCGACCATGAGACCGCCGAGCACCGCGATGCCCACGTAGGTGAGGCTGCCGACGAAGGTCATCGCCGGCATGATGATGCCGGAGAGGAACTGCGCCTTGAAGCTGGCCTGGAACAGCTCCTCGTTCTCGCCCTGGAACTTCTCCAGCGCGTCCTGCTCGCGACCGAAGACCTTGACCAGCGCGTGACCGGAGAAGGCCTCTTCGACGCGAGCGTTCAGACGGCCGACCTTGCGCCACTGCGTGCCGAAGGCCTTCTGCGAGCGAGGGCCGATGACGCCGAAGATCACACCCATGAGCGGGAGCGCCACGAGCGCGACGAGAGCGAGCTGCCAGGAGATCGAGAACATCAGGACCAGCACGCCCACGACCGTGAGTACGGCCGTGATCGCGCCGGACAGCGACTGCTGCATGGTCTGGGTGATGTTGTCGATGTCGTTGGTCACGCGCGAGATCAGATCACCGCGCTGCACCTTGTCGAAGTACGACAGGGGCAGACGGTTGATCTTCGCCTCGACCTGCTCGCGCAGACGCCACATGGTGCGGACCATGATGACGTTGATGACGTAACCCTGGATCCAGCTGAGGAAGGCGGCGGTGACATAGATCGCCAGCACGGCGATGATGATCCACCGCAGCGCGTCGAAGTCGACACCGTCACCGACACGGAAGGCGCCGAGGGCCTCGACCTGGTTGGCGAAGTCGTCCTGCCCTCCCTGGCGGAGTGCCGCGACGACATCGTCCTGCGGAGTGCCGGCGGGGAACCCGGGGAAGTCCCCGTTCGCCTGCGCGAGCTGCACGGAGATGAAGCCCTTGTAGATGAGGTTCGTGGCCTCACCGAGCACCTTCGGCGCCGCGACCGTGAGCACGACGCCGACGGCGCCGGCGATCGACACCAGGATGAACCAGACGGCCGACGGCTTGAGCAGCCCGATCATCCGGCTGAAGCTCTTGCCGAAGTTGTCGGCCTTTCCGGGAGCGACGCTGTCCCAGCCGCCGCCGTCCTGGCGCGCCTTCTCGGCGAGCTCGGCCTCGTACTTCTCTTCGTCTGTCAGCGCCGGCTCGACCGCAGTGGTCGTGTCCGCCGCCTTGGCCGCGCGACCGCGGCGGGTCCGGGGAGCGTCCTGCTCGCTCATGCGTCCACCCCCAGCTGCGATTCGACGATCTCTCGGTAGGTCGTGCTGGTCTCGAGAAGCTCCTCGTGCGTGCCGACGCCGACCATGGTGCCCCCTTCGAGGACGACGATGCGGTCCGCATCGGTGATGGATGAGACGCGCTGCGCGACCACGATCTTGGTCACGTGCGGCAGTTCACGCCACAGCGCCTGCCTCAGCCGGGCGTCGGTGGTGAGGTCGAGCGCGGAGAACGAGTCGTCGAAGACCAGGATCTGCGGCTGACGGACGATCGCGCGGGCGATCGCCAGGCGCTGACGCTGACCTCCCGAGACGTTGGTGCCGCCCTGGGTGATCCTCGAGTCGAGCCCCTGGGGCATCTCCTCGACGAAGTCGCGTCCCTGAGCGATCTCCAGCGCATGCCAGAGCTCTTCGTCGGTCGCGTCCTCGCGGCCGTACCGGAGGTTCGAGGCCACCGTTCCGGTGAAGAGGAACGGACGCTGCGGAACGAGGCCGATGGTCGCCCACAGCGACTCGACGTCGGCGTCGCGCACATCGGCGCCGCCGACGAAGACGGCTCCGCCGGAGACGTCGAAGAGTCGCGGGATCAACGACACGAGGGTCGTCTTGCCGGCACCGGTCGATCCGACGATCGCCACCGTCTCGCCGGGCTCGGCCGCGAAGCTGATGCCCTTGAGAACGGGAGAGTCGGCGCCCGGGTAGGTGAACTCGACGCCGTCGAAGGCGACCGAACCGGGTGTCGGGAAGTCGGTCACGCCGTCGGCCGGCCGCACCATGCTCGACTGCGTCTCGAGCACCTCTCCGATGCGCTCGGCCGACACTGCCGCGCGCGGGATCATGATCGCCATGAAGCTGGCCATGATGACGCCGCCCATGATCTGGCCGATGTACTGCATGAAGGCGAAGATCGTGCCGACCTGCACCGTGCCGCTGTTGACCTCGATGCCGCCGAACCACACGACCGCCACGATCGTGACGTTGAGGATGAGCATGAACAGCGGGAACAGCAGGACGAACAGCGAGCCGACCTTGCGGCCGACCACCATGATGTCGGTGTTGGCACCGCGGAAGCGCTCTTCTTCGATGCCCTCTCGGACGAAGGCACGGACCACGCGCACGCCGGTGAGCTGCTCGCGCAGCACGCGGTTCACGGTGTCGAGCTTGCCCTGATAACTGCGGAAGAGCGGAACCATGCGGCTGACGACGAGACCGGCGACGATCAGCAGCAGCGGGACGGACACGGCGATGAGCCAGCTCAGGCCGATGTTCGTCTGCACGGCGAAGATGATGCCGCCGATCGCGAGCAGCGGCGCGGTGACGAGCATCGTCGCGCCCATCATCGCGAGCATCTGCACCTGCTGCACGTCGTTCGTGTTGCGGGTGATGAGCGAGCCGGCGCCGAACTGCGACACCTCTCGCTCGGAGAATCCGCTGACCTTGGCGAAGACGTCGGCACGGATGTCGCGCCCCGCACCCATCGACGCGCGAGCCGCGAAGTAGGTCGCGATGACCGACGCGATGATCTGGCCGAGCGAGACGGCGAGCATGAAGAGCCCGGTGCGCCAGATGTAGGCGGTGTCGGACTGGGCCACGCCCTTGTTGATGATGTCTTCGTTCAGGCGCGGGAGGTAGAGGGTGGCCAGAGCGCTGGCGAATTGGAACACCAGCACGGCGACGAGCAGCCACTTATAGCGGGCGAGATAACGGAGGAGGATTTTTCCCAGCACAGGCGGACTTTCTAGGAAGGATGAATCGGCGGATCTCCCGACGGGCGGACGCAGGCCGACGATCGCGCACATGCAAGGGTGGCACGAACTCCGGACATTCGTATCCCCCTGTGGGCGGACCTTCGCTCACAGCGAACCATTTCGGGCGCGGCCAGCGGTTTATGCACCGCGGCGAACAACCGCGGATATATCGAAATGCTCTAGAAGAGGGGGTCTTCGGGCGTGAAGTGTCGCGCGTCGGCGCCGGGGTCTGCAGGCAGTTCGGAGATCGTCGCCGGGTTCCACTTCGGATTGCGGTCCTTGTCGATCAGCTGCGCCCGGATCCCCTCCACGAGGTCGGGATGCCGCAGGACGAACCACATCACGCGGCGATACTCACTCTCCAGGGCGGCACGCAGGTTCGGCAGCGCACGTGCTTCCCGCACGGCGTCGAGCGTGACGGCCAGCCCGGTGGGCGCCAGGCTCTCGAGCAGATCCGCGGTCGCCGCGGCATCCGGGGCCTCGTCCGCGCGCAGCCGTGACACGATCTCCGCGACCGTGTCGGCGGAGAACGCGTGGTCGATCCATTCCCGAGAGGCCGGAAGCGTCGACGGATCGGGAGTCTCGTCGAACAGCAGCACGATCTCGGCCGGTCCTGTCGGATCGGCACGATACGCGAGTGCCTCGCGCAGCGCGTCGAGGCGATCGGAGGGCACGAAATGGTCGGCGAAGCCGAGCAGTACGGCATCCGCTCCGTTCATCGACGCCCCCGTGAGCCCGAAGTACTCGCCGAACCGCCCAGGAGCGCGTGACAGCAGCCACGTGCCGCCCACGTCGGGCGTGAAGCCGATCCGCGTCTCCGGCATCGCGAGCTTCGATCGCTCGGTCACGATGCGGATGGCCGCGTGGCCCGACAGTCCGACGCCTCCGCCCATCGTGATGCCGTCGGCGACGGTGACCACGGGCTTCGAGTACTCGGCGATCATCGCGTTCAGCGCGTACTCCGCGCGGAAGAACTCCGCCGTCTCATCGGATCGGCCCTCCACGATCTGCGCGTGAAGTCCCCGCACATCGCCGCCGGCGCACATGCCTCGGTCGCCTTCGCCGTCGATCAGCACGATCTGCACATCGGTGTCGTGCCGCCACCGCTCCAGCGTGCGCGTGATCTCCTGGACCATGCCGAAGTCGAGCGCGTTGATCGCTTCCGGTCGGTTCAGGGTCAGCCTGCCGAGGGCTCCCTCGGTACGGACGAGGACCCGGGAAGCGGCGCTGGATTCGGTCACGATTGCCAGGCTACCCGGTGGATTGAGCCTTGCATCCGGCCGTGTCTGTACGGTAAATGCACGATCCGGCGGCTTTTCCGGCAGGATAGACAGAACTGCCCACTGCAACGAGAGGTCGCAGATGCCCGACGGACAGGTGCTCGAGTTCACGCACGTCACGAAGCGGTTCAACGACGTGACGGCGGTGTCCGACTTCTCCGCGCGGGTCGAGCCCGGCGTCGTGACCGCTTTCCTCGGCCCGAACGGCGCCGGAAAGACCACCACGCTGCGCATCCTCCTCGGTCAGGTGCGCGCCACGAGCGGCACCGCCACGATCGGCGGAGTCGCACATCCTGAACTGCGTCACCCGCTGCGCACCATCGGCTCCGTCCTCGAGGAGACCGCCTACCGCCCGCGGCGTTCGGCGGCCCGCCAGCTGACCATCGCGGCCAAGGCCAACGGCATCCCGCTCTCGCGTGTCGACGAGGTCCTCTCTCTCGTCGGGCTCGAGCACGAAGCGGAAGGACGCATCGGCAGCTTCTCGCTCGGGATGCGGCAGCGGCTGAGCGTCGCGCACGCGCTGCTGGGCGACCCTGGCGCGCTCGTCTTCGACGAGCCGGCGAACGGGCTCGACCCCGAGGGCATCCGGTGGATCCGACTCCTCCTGCGCCGCCTCGCCGATGAGGGCCGCACGGTTCTCGTCTCCTCACATGTGCTGAGCGAGATCGAGCAGGTCGCAGACCATGTGCTCGTGCTCTCGAAGGGCCAGCTGGTCCTCTCGAGCGGCATCGAGAAGCTGGCCGACCCGTCCGCCGGATCCGTGGTGGTCGACGCCGAGGACCGCGCCGCCCTGAAGGCGGCGCTCTCGGCCGCCGGCCTCGAGGTCGAGGTGCTCCGCTCGGGTCTCACGGTCCGCGGCAGCAATGCCGGCGCCGTCGGCGCCATCGCCGCATCGGCCGGCATCGCTCTGGCGACCCTGGTGCAGCGCGGCCCGACGCTCGAAGACGTCTTCATCGAGCTCGTGCGCGGCGGGAGACTCGCCCCGCATGCCATCACGGCTGCACCGGTCATCGAGTCGGAGACGCCGGTCGCGGATGCGCCAACGCCGCTCGCGGCGGTCCCTGCGACGCCCGACGCTCAGGACGTGTCCGGTCCGAGTGCCCCCGATTCTGCTGCGTCCGACGCCGTTGCGTCCGATGCCGACGCGTCCGAAGCCGACTCGTCCGAAGCCGACTCGTCCGGTTCCGACGCCGAACGCGCGGAGGCCGATGCGGCCGACGTCGAGGCTGACGCCGCCGCGGATGCAGCGGATGCGGCTCGCGACATCGAGTACGCCGCGGCGGAGCTCGGCTACGCAGCGGACGCCTCGGATGCGAACGACGCCGAGGATGCGGCTGATGTGGCCTCCGACGCCGCGCATGCGGGCGGTGACGAGGTCTCCGGCGACGACGACTCGACGGGGGAATCGACCCAGCACGAGACCCCGGCCGAGGAGCGCCCTCAGCCCTCCTTCGACGACATCCTCTTCGGCACGACCCCTGTCGATGCTCCCACCGATCCCGATGTGCCCTCGGCGGCCGAGAGCGGCGCGGAGGAGCACTCCGGCGTCGAGTTCTTCGGCGACGCGCACGACTCCGAAGACGCGTCGGAGTCGTCGGATGACGTCGCCGCGCCGTCTGACGATGACCCCCGATCCGCGGCCGTCACCTCGATGCTCGCTGCAGCAGCGCGCGCGTACTACGAGGACGAGCCGAAGGACTATCCGCTCGGAGACGCAGACGCATCAGCCGACGCGCAGGCGACGACGGATGCTGAAGGCGAGCACCACGAGGGCGAGCACCACGACGGCGATCACCACGAGCACCACGAAGGTCAGCACCACGAAGGTGAGCACCACGAGGGCGAGCACCACGAGCACCACGAAGGTGAGCACGACCGCTCCTGAGGTCGCTCCCCCATTGCGAACGCCCTCCGCGCCATAAGGCTGCGGAGGGCGTTTCCCGTTCCGTGAAGGTCAGGCGGGACGCGGGCGGATCACTGGGCGGCGGCTGCCCTTCGAGACCGGCGTGGGTGACGTCGCCACGATCTCCTCGACGTCCGCCGGCTCATCCGACACATCGAGTCGGAGCGCTTGGGTCAGGGCGAGGCCGTGCCTCGTCGTGAGGATCAGACGCCGGTACTGCGCGTCCCCGGAGAGATCGATGACCACGCTGGGACGACGTTTGCGGATGAGGACGAAGTCGACGCTGCCTGCGGCCTTCCACGTGCCTGCGGCGAGCACTCCGGGGATGTGCGTCCCCGGGTTCGGCACGCCACGCAACCAGGTCCACGCATCATCGATGAGCTGGACCTTGGTGATGGTGTCGCGCACGAGCCGCACGTTGTCCCGGTGGAAGCTCGCCGCACGCTCGATCGGCGAGAGCACGATCTCGAGTTGCGTCTGGTCCAGCAGCAACGTCACCATGCGTCCAGTCTGCCAGCGGCACCCTTCCAGATGTCTGTGTCTTGTTCACAGGAAGGCAACGATCCGTTGTCGGTTCCCACGATTCCACCCCTTTTCCATTCCGGTGTTCCGCTCGACTTTCGAACAAATCTACTAGATTCGGAACATGACATTCGCCACCGACCCCGGCCTCGAGCAGCGTGCAGCGTGCAGAGCTTCTCGACTCCTGGGTCGAGAAGCGGCGGCAGATCGCGGCTGGAGGACGAACAGCCGGTCGCATCGCTCAGGGCAGCATCGAGTATGCCTTCACGGATGCTGCTTTCCTCGAGCGGGGCCACCCGCGCGTCCTGGAGGCCTTCCGCGAGGGAGCCGTCACGGCGGACGGCGGCTGGGGGTCAGCTCCGCTCAGGCAGTCGCGGCGGCATCAGCTGCGGCGCGCGCAGCCACGGGCAGAGCTGCCTCGATGCGCTGCAGCTCTTCCTCACCGTGAGCGGCGGTGAGGAACCACGCCTCGAACACGCTCGGAGGGAGCGCCACGCCCTGCTCGCGCATCGCATGGAAGAACGGGGCGTACCGGAACGACTCCTGCGCCTGAGCCTCGCTGTAGTCGCGAGGTGCAGATCCGCGGAAGGAGGCGCTGAAGAGGTTGCCGGCATGGGCGACGGCGTGGGTCGCACCGGCCTCCGTGAGCGCCTCATCCAGGGCGCGGGAGACTCGCGCTGCGGCCGCGTCGACGGTCGCGTACACCTCCGGCGTGGCGAGGCGCAGCGTCGCGAGACCCGCGGCGACAGACAGCGGGTTACCCGACAGCGTGCCCGCCTGGTAGACGGGTCCCAGAGGAGCGAGAAGGTCCATGATCTCCGCACGGCCTCCGAGCGCAGCCAGCGGCATCCCTCCGCCGACGACCTTGCCGAAGGTGATGATGTCGGGCAGATAGTCCTCACCGGCGGCCGCCTGGAGCCCCCAGAAGCCCGCCGGGTGCACGCGGAAGCCCGTCAGCACCTCGTCGAGGATCAGCAGGGCGCCATGCGCGTGAGCGGTCTCGGCGAGCAGGCGGTTGAACCCCGGCAGCGGCGGAACGACACCCATGTTCGCCGCTGCGGCCTCGACGATCACCGCTGCGATGCGCGGGCCGTGCTCGGCGAACACAGCTGCCAGAGCGTCGGGATCGTTGTAGTCGATCACCAGCGTCTGAGCCGCGATGGGCGCAGGCACACCCGCGGAACCCGGAAGCGCGAGCGTCGCGACACCGGAGCCCGCCGCGGCGAGCAGACCGTCGGAGTGCCCGTGATAGTGCCCGGCGAACTTCACCAGCAGGTCGCGTCCGGTGGCGCCGCGGGCGAGGCGGATCGCCGTCATGGTCGCTTCGGTTCCGGTCGACACGAGCCGCACCCGCTCCACCGGCCGAACCTCCCCGAACCGCACGCGGTCGGCGATCAGCTGAGCGAGCTCGACTTCGCCCTCCGTGGGAGCGCCGAACGAGAGGCCTCGGGTGGCCGCTTCCTGCACGGCGGCGACGACATCCGGCTGCGCGTGGCCGAGCAGCGCCGGCCCCCAGGATGCCACGAGGTCGACGTAGCGGTTGCCTGCGGCATCCGTCACCGTCGCGCCGCTCGCCGAGGCGAGGAAGCGCGGCGTGCCGCCGACCGAGCCGTACGCGCGCACCGGCGAGTTCACCCCTCCGGGGATCACCGTGCGGGCAGCGGAGAACAGGTCGTCATTGCGGTCGGTCACAGCACACTCCTCAACGATGCGCGGACCTCTCCCGGCATCCCATCCAGGCTAATGCGCCGACCTGAGGGCGGGACTCAGATCGACGGGGCTCTCAGCGAAGGCGTGCGCGACTCAGCCGCGCAGCCAGCGGGCGGCCTCGGTCGCCCAGTAGGTCAGGACGACGTCAGCACCCGCACGGCGGATCGAGAGCAGCGACTCGAGGACCGATGCACGACGATCGATCCAGCCGTTCGCAGCGGCCGCCTCGATCATCGCGTACTCACCGGAGACCTGATATGCCCACACAGGAATGTGGACGGTGTCGCGCACCTCCCGCAGCACATCGAGGAACGCCATCGCCGGCTTCACCATGACGATGTCGGCGCCTTCCTCCTCGTCGACGACGGCCTCGCGCACACCCTCGCGACGATTGCCCGGGTCGAGCTGATAGGTACGACGGTCGCCCGTGAGCTGCGAGTCGACGGCTTCACGGAACGGGCCGTAGAACGCGCTCGCGTACTTGGCGGCATACGCGAGCAGCAGCACGTCGGTGTAGCCGTCCGAGTCGAGCGCCTCGCGGATGACCGCGACCTGGCCGTCCATCATCCCCGACAGACCGAGCAGCTGCGAGCCGGCGCGCGCCTGCGAGAGCGCCATGGAGGCGTACCGCTCGAGGGTCGCATCGTTGTCGACCGACCCGTCAGCTGCGAGAACGCCGCAGTGACCGTGATCGGTGAACTCGTCGAGGCAGAGATCCGTCTGCACCACGAGTGCATCGCCCACCTCGGCGGCCAGCGCCTCGGTCGCGACATTGAGGATCCCCTGGGGGTCGTCGGCGCCCGAGCCCTGAGCGTCGCGCACGGCGGGCACGCCGAACAGCATCACACCGCCGACACCCGCCTCGGCAGCCTCGGTCGCGGCGGCCCGCAGAGAGTCGAGCGAATGCTGCGCGACTCCCGGCATCGATCCGATGGGCGCGGCCTCGGTGAGTCCCTCGCGAACGAACAGTGGAAGCACCAGCTGACGGGGCTCGATCGAGGTCTCGCGCACCAGTCCACGGACTGCAGCAGACTGGCGGAGGCGGCGCAGTCGTACGTCGGGGAAGCTCACGGTGCCAACTCGTCCGCCGCGTGCGGGAGGGTGTAGCTCGACACCGCGTCGATCAGCGCGTCCACAGTCTGACGGTCGGCGACGACGGTGATCGGCAGACCTGCCCGATCGGCATCCTTCGCGGTGCGCGGACCGATGGCCGCCAGCAGCGTGTCGTCCGGGATCAGCGGGAACTGCTCGCGCACCTGTTCGGCGACCGAACCGCTCGTGATCAGGATCGCGTTGATCCGTCCGTTCTCGACATCACGCTTGATGCGCTCCGTGACCGGGACGCCGACCGTGCGATATGCCACAACGCTGTCGACATCGTGACCGGCCTCCTGCAGGAGGACGCTGAGCACGGGCTTCGCGATCTCGCTGCGCAGCGCCAGGATGCGACGAGGCTCGGTCTCGAGGGCGATGAGCTGCTCGGCCATGCCCGCTGCCGAATTGTCTTCGTCCGGCACCATCGCGACTTCGTAGCCGACCGCCTGCAGGGCGGCGGCGGTCGTCTCGCCGACGGCCGCGATCTTCGTGCGGCGCGGGACGATCGCGCGGTGCGCGAACATCACGTCGACGGTCGTCGCACTCGTCACCGTCAGCCAGTCGTACTCTCCATCCGCGAGCCGGGTGAGAGCGACGTCCAGGGCTGCCTGGTCGGTGGTGGCGGCGAAATTGATCAGCGGTGCCACGACGGGCACCGCGCCACGGGAGCGCAGACTGGCGGCGACACCGTCGCCCCACGGCCCTCCGCGGGGTACGAGGATGCGCCAGCCGTCCAGCGGTCGGTCCTGCTTCGAATTGGTCATGATGAGGAATGCTCTCGGGAGACGAGGTCGGCCGCCCCTTGCTCGAGCAGCCGATGGGCGACAGACAACCCGATCTCGCGTGCTGCGTGCATCGGGTCTGCACCACCGGCAGCATCCGCTCCATTGCCGCTGCCGTTCCGACGAATATACTCCCCGTTCACGGCTTCGGTGACGTCGAGGCCGATACGGCGCCCACCGTCGGTGGCGTAGACGACTGTCCTGATGCGGATCTCGTCGCCCTCGACGACCGCATGTGCGGCCATCGGCGCCTGGCATCCGGCATCCAGCCCCTCGAGAACGGCACGCTCGACGGTCACCGCCAGACGCGTGTCGAAGTCGTCGAGCTCGGCGAGCGCGGCGAGCAGCTCTGCGGGGGCATCCGTGCGCGTCTCCACGGCGAGCGATCCCTGCCCCGGCGCTGTCGGCCATTCGGAGAGGCCCAGCTCTTCGCGGCGCAGCGGGGAGTCCGTGCCGAGGCGCGACAGACCGGCCGCAGCCAGGATCACCGCATCCAGTTCGCCGGACGCTACTCGCTGCAGACGAGAATCGACGTTGCCGCGGATGTCCACGACCTCCGCGTGCGGAGCCCTCCGGTGCACCTGCGCGATGCGCCGGGGGGATCCCGTGCCCACCTTGCTGCCGGAACGGAGCTGGTGCAGCGGTGTGCCGCCGCGAGTGATCGCGACGTCGCGCGCGTCCTCACGCACCGGGGTCGCTGCGATGACGAGACCGTCGGGGATCGCGGTGGGAAGGTCCTTGAGCGAATGCACGAGGAAGTCGCACTCGCCGGCGAGCAGGGCCTCTCGCAGACGCGTGGCGAAGATGCCCTGACCGCCGATCTCCGACAGAGACGCACGATTCGTGTCGCCCTCGCTGGTGATCGGCACGAGCTCGACGGGCCGCCCCGAGATCTTCTCGAGCGCGGCGGCGACGTGCCCCGACTGCGCCTGGGCGAGCGCGCTGCGGCGGGTGCCCAATCGGATCGGGGAGGAGGTCTGACTCTGAGTGTTCATCGTCGACCTACTGCAGCACGTCCGCGATCTCGTCGAACCGGAGACGTCGACCCGTGTAGAACGGGACCTCCTCCTTCACGTACAGGCGCGCGTCGGTGTAGCGCAGGTCGCGCATGAGATCGACCAGCTCGGTGACCTCGTCGGCTTCGAGCGGCAGGATCCATTCGTAGTCGCCCAGGGCGAACGCGGCGACCGTGTTCGCGATGACCCCGGTGAACGCCGCTCCCTTGCGTCCGTGATCGGCGAGCATCTTCCGGCGCTCCTCTTCGGGCGCGAGATACCACTCCGGCGTGCGGACGAACGGGTACAGGCACAGCCAGTCCTTCGGCTCCACGCCGCGAAGGAATCCCGGGACGTGAGCCCGGTTGAACTCGGCATCGCGGTGCACGCCCATGACGTTCCAGACCGGCAGCAGGGTGCGCAGCAACTCGGTGCGGCGGAGGCGGCGGAGAGCCTTCTGCAGGTCTTCGGCAGTGTCGCCGTGCAGCCACACGAGCAGATCGGCGTCCGCCTTCAGGCCCGAGACGTCGTAGAAGCCGCGGACCGTGACGCCGGAGTCCTCGATGTACGAGACGATCGTCTCGAGCTCCGTGGAGTCGGACTCGGTGACAGCCACATCGGGGTTTCGTCGCCAGACTGCCCAGAGGGTGAAGCCGGACGGGTTCTCTTCGCGCGCATCGGACATGGATCCAGTCTGCCCCCTTTGTGAAGCACTCGCGAACGCGAGTCAGGATGCGAGGAATTCGGCCTGCGGTCAGCGTGAGAGCGCGCGGGCGATCGCCCAGACGGCACCGCCGACGATCACCGCGACGCCCACGGCTCCCGCGATCGCGGCAGCCGGGTTGCGGTCGGCGAAGACCCGCGCCTTCGCCGCGGCGCGCTTGGAGGCCGTGTCGATGCGCCGGGGGAAGTTGCCCTTGACCTCGATCGCCGCGAGAGCGGCCTTCAGCTCCGCCCGAGCCGACTGGACCGGGTCGACGATGCCCGCCGGAACCGCCGTCTTGGGCAGAGGCCTCGTGATCTCAGAGTTCGTCATTGCCGGCTTCCTTCACGAGTCTGATGTCTTCGCCCACCGCTTGCGCGGGGTTCTTACGAGCGAGCACCTTGCGGAACTTCAGGATGCCGAGCAGCGCGAACAGCAGCACGGCGAGGATCAGGATGCCGAGCACCGCCAGGGCGGACAGCCAGACCGGCCACCACGACGACAGCCCGGCGATCGCGAACACCAGGATCACCGGCACGGCCCAGAACAGGAAGAAGAGAGCGACGAGGAACCAGACGGAGCCGATTCCTGCGTCCTTCGCCGTCTTCGAGATCCAGGTCTTGGCCGCGTTGATCTCGGCTTTGACGAGGCTGCTGATGAGCTCGGGAAGATCGCCGATCAGGGACAGCAGGCTGTCCTCGGCGCGATCGCGGTATCCGCGGGGCATGTCAGCTGCCAGACTTCGCGGCGGTGGAGCCGGGCGTTGCCGGCTTCTTGGCCGCGGGCTTCTTCGCGTCGTCCTTCTTCGCGGCGTCCTTGACCTCTTCGACGGCGTCCTCGGTGGCGTCGACGATGTCGTCAGCGGCCTTGCGCCCCGCAGCCACGGCGGAGTCGAGTCGCTGCCCAGCGGTCTTGTCGCCACCGCCGGCCGACTTGACGACCTTCTGCACGCCGGTCCAGATCGCACCGGGCACTGCCGCCGCCTTGTCGCCGACGTAGCCCTTGACCTTGTCGACCTGCTCCTGCACCGGGTCGAGGTTCCAGACCTTCAGCCACTGCGTCTTGATCTGCTCGTACCTCTCGCGGCCCGCGCGGGTTCCGAGCACGTATCCCACGCCGATTCCTACGACGAGTCCGATCTTCCCCTTCATGGGGTCTCCTCACGTTGTTCCGGTGTGAACGCCTGGGGCGAACCGACGACTCGGAGCCGCCTGCAGGTGTCCAGCGTAGCCCCGTATGCCGATTTCGGCATCTGTCACGCAGAGGGTTGACAGCGGAGCGACTTTCGGGTTCGTGCGACGGCGTCAGTCCCAGAGCAGCGCCCGACGAAGCCGGTCCGCCTCTTCGCGCGCGTCGGGGATCACCTGGGCGAGACCCGTGCCGGCCAGCCACGCGCCGACGGCGGCGAGCCCGTGCACGCCCTGCACAGCCGACCTCGCGGCCTCTCGGCGCGCACCGGAGCCGATGATCGATGCAGGCTGCGACTGCACGTACCTCGCGCGGTGAGACGCCACGAGGTCGCCCGCCGCGAGCGGCACGCCGAGGAGAGCCGATGCTTCGCTCAGCGCCAGTCGAGCCGCGGCGTCGTCGTCGAGCGCGGTGGTGGCGGCGGGTTCGCCCTGGGCTCCGAACGAGACCCGCACGACGTGCCGGGGGCCGGCCGCGGCGCGCACCCAGTCCCACTTCGCACTGGAGTGGGTGAGCGCCTTCGCTGTGTGACTGCCGGGGACGGTCAGCACGCCGGTGCCCCGTGGAGCACCCGCCAGTGCCGACGGCTCCAGCAGCAGTGTGACGATCTCGATCTCCGGAGCATCCGCCGGCGCGGTCTCCGCCAGTGCGGGCACGCTCTTCTCGAGAAGTCGCCTCGCGGCGGCCTCGGAGGTCGCGACCACCACGCCATCTGCGGCGAACTCGATCTCCTCCGCGTGAGCGTCGCCGAGAACGGCGTCTGCCACGGGAGCGACGTCGGCGTGAGCCTTCACCATCCACGCCTCGGCGGTGCGCGTCAGCTGCGTCACCCGCGCGCCGGTGTGCACGACGCCACCGAGCTTCTCGATATCCACGACCAGCGCCTCGATCAGCACCGTCATACCGCCGTCGAGCCCTTCCACGGCCGCGCCGGGCGCGAGCGCGGCACGGCCGCGACTCGCGGCTCCGCGCGCCTTCGCAGCTCTGTCCGCGCTCTCCTGCCGCATCGTCTGCACCGCCCCCGAGAGCGATCCGACGCGGGTGAGGGCTGCGTTGAGTCCGGGGGCCGCGATGTCGACGTCGACGTCGTCAGGCGAGGCTGAGTACACACCGGTCGTGACCGGGGCGACGAGACGATCGCGCACCCTGGCCCCCATGCGCGACGACACCAGTCTGCCGAGGCTCTGACTGTGGCCGATCGTCAGCGGCGGGCGAACGCGATCCAGGTACGCACGCCAAGCGCCCGACCACCCGATGATGCGGCGGACGTCCTCCTGGAACGGATTGCCGGGGATTCCGAGGATCCCGCCGACGGGCAGCGGTGCCGCGCCGATGCCGGGGATGCCAGCGAGCCAGGCGCCCCCTGCCGCGGGCGCGACGATGCGGTCGGCGAGGCCGAGCTCCTCGATCAGAGCGCGCACACGGCCGCCCCTCGTCGCGTAGCTCTCCGCGCCGGCATCCACCACCACGCCGTCGAGCTCAGCGCGACGGATGGCGCCGCCGACGGCATCCGTCGCCTCGAGCAGGGTGACGCGCATGCCGACCTTGACGCACTCCCGGGCAGCGATCAGGCCGCCGATGCCCCCGCCGATGACGACGATGTGCCTCTCCGCCGCCCTCGCGGCGAGGTCGGCCGGTTCGGCGCGGGGCGTCTCACTGTTCGCTGGCTTCGACGTCATGCGTCAATCCTTCCATCCGCCGGGGAAACGGCGTCCAGCATTCGGCCGGACAAACCCGTCACGCCTCGGTCTGCACCGCGGATTCCCGCCCGGTGCCGCGCTTGCGCACCTCACGGAGCACGATCTGCTCGGGGCACACGGTCGACAGGAAGTCACCAACGGAGAGGGCCAGCCGCTCGCCGACGAGGGAGTACAGGATGCGGTTGGCATCACGACGCTCGCTCACGAGACCCGCCTGACGGAGAACGCCGAGGTGCCGCGAGATCGTCGGCCCGCTCGACGAGAACCGCGAGGCTATCTCACCCGCTGCGAGCTCGCCCTCTTTCAGATCCTGCAGGATCTGGCGCCTCGTCGGGTGCGCCAGAGCCGCGAAGACGTCCGACGCACTATCTGTCATGGGTGCAATCTAGCACTGACGCTATATTGCATCCTCATGAAGCTCGGCCGCGAAGCGCTCTGAGACTTTCAGATCGAGTGGACGAGCTCGACGATACGGGTGAGCTGATCGGGGTCCGCCTCGGGCGGCACGCCGTGCCCGAGGTTGACGATGTGTCCCCTGGCGGCACGCCCGCGCTCGACGACGTCGCGCACATGCGCCTCGAGCACCGGCCACGGAGCGGACAGCAGTGCCGGATCGATGTTGCCCTGCACCGAGACGTCGGGGCCGAGGATCGCGGCGGCCTCGTCGAGCGGCATCCGCCAGTCGACACCGACGCCGTCGGCGATGCCGTCCAGGCGCATGTCGGCGAGGAAGGGCCCAGTGCCCACGCCGAAGTGGATGCTCGGCACGCCGATGGCATCGAGGGCGACACGCGAATGCGGTGCCACGTACGCGCGATAGTCGGCGGTGCTCAGCGACCCGGCCCAGGAGTCGAACAACTGCACGACGGATGCTCCGGCATCCCGCTGGATCTCGAGGAACCGGCGTGAGACCTGCGCGAGCCAGCCCGCGAGGCGGTTCCACGACTCCGGATCGGCGTGCATCATGGCCCGCGCCCGCAGGTGCTCCTTCGACGGGCCGCCTTCGACGAGGTACGCGGCGAGAGTGAAGGGAGCACCCGCGAATCCGATCAGGGGGGTGTCGCCGAGCTCGGCCGTGACGATGCCGACGGCCTCGGCGATCGCGGTGCCGTCGAGCGACAGCGGGTCGATCGCTGTGATGCGATCGACATCGGCGGCAGACCGCACGGGGTCGGCGAACACGGGGCCGCGTCCGGGCTCGATCTCGACGTCCACCCCGGCGAGACGCAGCGGGATGACGATGTCACTGAAGAACACGGCGGCGTCCACGCCGTGACGACGCACGGGCTGCAGCGTGATCTCGGCCGCGAGATCGGGAGTCAGGCAGGCGTCCAGCATGCGCGTGCCGACGCGCAGCTCGCGGTACTCGGGCAGCGACCTGCCGGCCTGGCGCATGAACCACACGGGAGCATGTTCGGGGCGGGGGCCGGTGAGGGCGCGCAGCAGCGGAGCGTCGGAGAGGACCATGCGACCATCCTCCCATCCGCCGCCGGGCCGACCTGCATGAAGCCTCAGGTAGAATCGTCATGTGCTGCTGGTTGTCACGGCGAGTCACAAGACCGCCTCCTTCGAATTGCTCGAACGCCTGAGCCGCACCCCCGATGACGTCGCCTCCACGGTCGTGGACATGGCGTCCTGCGTGCAGGGTGCGGTCGTTCTTGCTACCTGCAACCGCTTCGAGGCCTACGTCGAGATGGACGAGCCCGTCACGGCAGCGGGTGCGATCGGTGTCGAGGCGGTGCTCGAGGCTGTCGAAGCATCGACCGGCATCCGCGCGTCCGAACTCGACGGCGCCTACGAGGTGCACTCCGGTCGTCGAGTGGCGGAGCACCTCTTCTCCGTCGCATCGGGACTCGAATCCGTCGTCTCCGGCGAAGGCGAGATCGCCGGTCAGGTGCGTCGCGCCCTCAAGTCCGCGCGCAAGGAGGGCACCACCTCGCCCGAGCTCGAGCGGCTTTTCCAGCGCGCGAGCCAGGCGCAGCGCAAGGTCAAGAACGTCACAGCCCTCGGCCGGGCCGGCCGCTCGCTCGTGCGCCTCGCCCTCGAACTCGCTGACAGCCGCATCGCCGACTGGTCGACGGAGCGCGTGCTGCTCGTCGGCACCGGTGCCTACGCAGCCGTCACCCTCGCGACACTGCGCGAACGGGGAGCCGTCAACATCTCGGTGTACTCACCCTCGGGCCGAGCCGAGAAGTTCGCCGCAAAGCACGGCATCCGCCCGGTCGCCGCAGAGGACTACGCGCGCGTTGCCTCGCGCTCGAGCCTGCTGATCACCTGCACGACGGCGACCGCTCCTGTGCTGACACCTGAGCACCTGCAGGCGCCGACCGGCATCGCACCCGAGGGATGCCCCGTCGCGTCGCACAGCCAGATGGTCGTCGACCTGGGCATGCCGCGCAACGTCGACCCCGCCGTCGCAGCGCTCGAAGGCGTCGCGCTGCTCGACCTCGAGACCATCAGCCTGCACGCACCGCTCGAAGAGCTGCAGGCGACGGATGCCGCACGCACCGTGGTGCGCGAAGCAGCTGACACGTTCCACGTCGTCGGCAGCCGACAGAGCGTCACGCCGTCGGTCGTCGCCCTGCGGTCGCATATGTTCGCGCTGCTCGAGGCCGAGATCGGCCGCGCTCGCGCACGCGGCGATGACGACGGCAGGGTCGAGCAGGCGCTTCGCCACCTGACCGGCGTGCTGCTGCACGTGCCGACCACCCGCGCCCACGAGCTGGCCGCCGCCGGCCGCGCGGACGATTTCGCAACTGCGCTCTCGACGCTGTACGGCATCGAGCCGGTCGAGTCCGCGCTGTCGTCCGATACCGACGGCGCCGCGACCGCCTGAGCCGCGCTTCTTCTGCACAGGAGCCCTCTGCGGTGGTCTTTCCACAGCACTCGGGAGAAGCACGGCGTTCGCCCCGGCGGCCACTTCGATGCTTCATATCGTCGAACCCATGACAGCGTCGATCACGCGGCGCAGACTGGGGGAATGCTCGTGGATCCGAACCTGATCGGCATCATCGTCGCCCTCTTCGGCGTCACCGCCACCGTGCTCGGCGGCGTCTCTCGGATGCTTGCAAAGCAGGCCAAAGGGCTCGAAGTCCGGTTCGACAGGATCGACGAGCGATTCGACAGGGTCGATGAACGGTTCGCGAGGGTCGAAGGCGACATCGCGGAGCTCCGCACCGAACTCAAGACCGAGATCGCCGAACTCCGCACCGAGCTCAAGGGCGACATCGCCGAGCTCCGGTCGGAACTCAAGCAGGACATCTACGACGTCAAGACAGAGCTCAAGGCCGATATCGCGGATGTCCGAATCTCGGTCGCGCGTCTCGAGGGCCCCCTTCCCAAGCTCCAGCGCATCTGACTCCGGCATCGGAGCGAGTCGGTGCCAGACTGGATGCATGGCCCTTCACATCACCGGAGACACCGCCGCAGACGCGCTGCTCACCGACAATCCGCTGGCCCTGCTGGTCGGGATGCTGCTCGATCAGCAGGTTCCGATGGAGACGGCCTTCGCTGGTCCTCTGAAGATCGAGCAGCGCACAGGCGCGTCCGACGCCACCACGATCGCGGCCATGGACCCGGACGAGTTCCTCGAGGCGTTCAAGACGACGCCCGCCGTGCACCGGTTCCCGGGTTCGATGGCGGCACGCGTGCAGACCCTGTGCCAGGAGATCGTCGATCAGTGGGACGGAGACGCCTCGGCGATCTGGACCGACGGTGATCCGTCGGGCACCGAGGTCCTGAAGCGACTCAAGGCCCTTCCCGGCTTCGGCGAACAGAAGGCGAAGATCTTCCTTGCTCTGCTCGGCAAGCAGTACGGCTTCACCGGCCCGGGATGGCGGGAGGCCGCCGGCGACTACGGCACCGAGGGTTCGTACCGCAGCGTCGCCGACATCGTCTCGCCCGAATCGCTCACCAGAGTACGAGAGCACAAGAAGGCCATGAAAGCTGCGGCGAAGGCGAACGCATGAAGCCCACGGGCGATGACGTCGCAGGTCTCATCGCCCGCTCCACTCCGGCGGTCCGCCGCCGGGATGCCGAGACGCTGACCGCGATCATGCAGGAGATCACGGGCCGCGACCCTCAGACCTGGGGCACGATCGTCGGATTCGGAAGCTGCCACTACCGGTACCCGACCGGCACCGAGGGCGACAGCGGCCTGCTCGGCTTCGCCCCGCGCAAAGCGGCGACCACCATCTATCTGTTCGACGGCGTCGATGCGCACTCGGGCGCGCTCGAGAACCTCGGCCCGCACAGCACCGGCGTCGGATGCCTCTACATCAAGGACCTGGAACAGATCGACCTCGACGTGCTCCGCGGCATCCTCGAGCGCTCGCTCGCCTGGGTAGAGGCGGGCGGCACCGATCAGGTGCAGCTGACCGTCACCGGCTGACGCGAGAGGCCCGCCGTCCTCTCGGACAGCGGGCCTCTCGTTCTGGTGGTCCGCGCGTCAGGCGCCCTTGAGACGCTCGGCCAGGTACTCGTGCAGATCGTCGATCGAGACGCGCTCCTGCGCCATCGTGTCGCGGTCGCGCACGGTGACCGCACGGTCGTCGAGCGAGTCGAAGTCGATCGTGACGCAGAACGGTGTGCCGATCTCGTCCTGACGGCGGTAGCGACGGCCGATCGCGCCCGCGTCGTCGAAGTCGACGGCCCACGAGCTGCGCAGCGTGTCAGCGACCTCGCGCGCCAGCGGCGACAGGCGCTCGTTGCGGCTCAGCGGCAATACGGCGGCTTTGACAGGGGCGAGACGCGGGTCGAGCTTGAGCACGGTGCGCACATCGGTGCCGCCCTTGGCGTTCGGCACCTCTTCTTCGCGATACGCGTCCACGAGGAACGCCATCATGGCGCGAGTGAGGCCGAACGAGGGCTCGATCACGTAGGGCGTGTAACGGTCGCCGGTGGCCTGGTCGAAGTAGGTCAGGCTCTGGCCCGAGGCTTCGCTGTGGCTCGACAGGTCGTAGTCGGTGCGGTTCGCGACGCCCATGAGCTCACCCCACTCCTTGCCCGTGAAACCGAAGCGGTACTCGACGTCGATGGTGCCGGCCGAATAGTGCGCGCGGTCATCTTCGGGAACGTCGAACTGGCGCATGTTCTCGGGGTCGATGCCCAGATCGATGAACCAGTTCCAGCACGCCTCGACCCAGTGGTCGAACCACTCCTGAGCCTCTGCGGGCGGCGTGAAGAACTCGATCTCCATCTGCTCGAACTCACGGGTGCGGAAGATGAAGTTTCCGGGCGTGATCTCGTTGCGGAACGCCTTGCCGACCTGGCCGATGCCGAACGGCGGCTTCTTGCGGCTGGCGGTGAGCACGTTCGAGAAGTTCACGAAGATGCCCTGAGCCGTCTCGGGGCGCAGGAAGTGCAGCCCGGACTCGTCGTCGACGACTCCCAGGTAGGTCTTGACGAGACCCGAGAACGACTTGGGCTCGGTGTACTGTCCCTTCGTGCCGCAGTTCGGGCACGGCACATCGGCGAGGCCGTTCTCCGCCTTGCGGCCCTTGCGCGCCTCGAAGTCCTCGATCAGGTTGTCGGCACGGAAGCGCTTGTGGCAGCTGAGGCACTCGACCAGCGGATCGGTGAAGGTCGCGACGTGACCGGACGCCTCCCACACGCGCTTGGGCAGGATGATGCTCGAGTCGAGGCCGACCATATCGCCGCGGCCGCGCACGAACGTCTGCCACCACTGGCGGCGGATGTTCTCCTTGAGCTCGGTGCCGAGGGGCCCGTAATCCCACGCGGACCGCGAACCGCCGTAGATCTCACCCGCCTGGAAGACGAACCCGCGGTGGCGGGCAAGGGCGATGACCTTGTCTAGACGGGACTGTTCGGCCACGGTGGCTCCAATGGTCGGCGGTGGGAAAGCCCGTGATCACGGGCACCTCAATCTTATCCGCGACCGCTTCGCGTCAGGACCCCGGCGAGGCCAGGTGTGCGGCGCTCAGGCCGTGAAGAGGTAGCCCTTCTCGACATCGAACCCCGAGAGAGCGAGGCCGCTGCCCAGCAGCCCCTCCATCTGCGCGCGCAGCCGCGTACGCCACTCGTGCGCCGCCTCCGGATCCTCGATGCGCATGGTCTCGATGTCCGAGGGGATCTCCAGCGTCTCGACGATCGCGTCGGATGCCGGTGGCTTCGCGATGTCGGCGAGAGCCCACTCGACGTCGAGTCGGTCACTCTCGTCCCCGGCATCCCCGCCGCCGAAGATGCCGTAGCGGTTGACCGAGTATCCGGTGACACGTGCGCCGAGAACGGTGAGGAAGAAGTGCGCGTTGCGGGCGACGAGCGGATCGAACGTCCAGGTGATGCGGCCGACATCGCGCGAGAACGCCCACTGGCGCTGGTGCTCCTTGAGCTCGCGCCCCCACCCGCGTCCGCGGTAGTCGGGCAGCAGTGCCGTGATGTGCGAGTGCATCGCCCGGCGTCCGGGTGCGCCGAAGAACGCGATCGACGCGCCCACCATCCGCTCTTCGCCGCTCTCGGCGTCGAAGAGGCCGACGACGTAGTTGCCGGATTGCTGCAGGGCGCGCAGCGTGCCGGCGTCGATCACGCGCTCGGGGCCCCGGATGGAGTCGAGCAGGCCCTGCGCGTCGATGATGAGTTCAACGGTGTCCAGATCACGGATGGTTCGCACGCCCCCAGTCTGCCCCTCCGGTCGCCGTTTTCGGAATCGAGCGACGCGAACGGTCTGGGAACCATGCCGCGAGCGGGCGTACCGTGGAGGGATGTCAACCAGCGATACGACCGCCGAGAAGTCCGACACCAGGTTCTTCGGGCAGCCCTGGGCGCTCGTCCACATCTTCGGAGTCGAGATGTGGGAGCGCTTCAGCTTCTACGGCATGCAGGGAATCCTGCTGATCTACCTGTACTTCTCGGTCACCGAGGGTGGCCTCGGACTCTCGCAGGCCGTCGCGGGCGGCATCGTCGGCGCCTATGGCGGGTCGGTCTACCTCTCGACCATCCTCGGCGCGTGGATCGCCGACCGGATGCTGGGGTCGGAGCGAGTGCTGTTCATCAGTGCGATCGTGATCGTCGGCGGGCACGTCGCCCTGGCCCTGCTTCCCGGGTTCATCGGAGTCGGCGTCGGGCTCGTGCTCGTCGCCCTCGGATCCGGTGGCCTCAAGGCGAACGCCACGTCGGTCGTCGGAACCCTCTACAGCGCCGATGACACCCGCCGGGATGCCGGATTCTCGCTGTTCTACCTCGGCATCAACCTCGGGGCCTTCCTGGGCCCGATCCTCACCGGCATCCTGCAGTCGTCGCTCGGATTCCACTATGGCTTCGGCCTCGCCGCGATCGGGATGACGCTGGGGTTGGTGCAGTACTCCTTCGGCCGCAAGGCGCTGCCGGACGAGGCGCGCCGCGTGCCGAACCCGCTCCCCCGGTCGCGCTATCCGCTGGTCGCGATCGTCGCGGTCGCAGCCGTCGCGCTCATCGCGGTGCTGGTGCTCATCGGCGTGATCCAGGCCGACAACCTGGCGGACATCGTCATCATCGGAACCATCATCGCGACGGTCGCGTACTTCGCCGTCATCCTCAGCAGTCGGCGGATCGACGGCACCGAGCGCTCCCGCGTGTGGGGATTCCTGCCGCTCTTCATCACGAGCGTCGCGTTCTGGTCGCTGTACCAGCAGCAGTTCACCGTGCTCACGGTCTATTCCGACGAGCGCCTCGACCGCAACATCTTCGGATTCGAGATGCCCGTCTCGTGGGTCCAGTCGATCAACCCCGTGTTCATCATCATCCTCTCCGGCGTCTTCGCGGCGATCTGGACGCGCCTCGGCCCGCGCCAGCCCTCCACCCCGGTGAAGTTCGCACTGGGAGCGATCATCATGGGTGCGGCGTTCCTGCTGTTCCTGCCGTTCGCAGGCGGCGGCGCCAACTCCACGCCCCTGCTCGCGATCGTCGGCATCCTCTTCGTGTTCACCGTGGCCGAGCTGCTCATCTCTCCCGTGGGGCTGTCGGTCACGACGAAGCTCGCGCCGAAGGTGTTCCACACCCAGATGGTGGCGCTGTTCTTCCTGTCGATCGCACTCGGCACCGCGATCTCGGGCTGGCTCGTGCAGTTCTACGACCCGAAGAACGAGGTGCCGTACTTCTCGATCCTCGGCGCGATAGCGATCGTGGTCGGCCTCGGTCTGCTGTTCGCCGTCAAGCCGGTACTGCGACTGATGAAGGGCGTGAGCTGACGATCGCATCGGTCTCGCGCCTCCGGTGTCGCAGACGCCGATAGCCTGAAGCGATGGGAGAGAACGAAGATCGCGCGCGCAGAAGACTCTCCCGAACACCACCCAAGTGGGCCATCGTCGCCGTCCTGGCCTTCGCGGGCCTCTGCTCGTCGTTCATGTTCACGCTCGTCGTGCCCCTGCAGGCCGAGCTGCCGCGCCTGCTGAACGCGTCTCGCGAGGACACCACCTGGGTCGTCACGATCACGCTGCTCGTCGCCGCCGTCGCCACTCCGATCTCGGGCCGGCTCGGCGACATGTACGGCAAGCGCCGAGTGGTGATCGTGCTGCTCGGGCTGCTCATTCTCGGCTCCCTGATCGCCGCACTGTCGGGCTCGATCATCGGAGTCATCATCGGTCGAGCGCTCCAAGGCGCGGTGACGGGTGTGGTGCCGCTCGGCATCGCGATCATGCGCGACGTGCTGCCTCCCGAACGCCTGGGCACGGCCGTCGCCCTGATGAGCGCGACCATGGGCGTCGGAGGCGCGATCGGGATGCCGGTCGCCGCGCTGCTGGCCGTGAACGCGGACTGGCACTGGCTGTTCTGGCTCGCCGCGGCTCTCGGCGTCGTGGGTCTCGCACTGGTGCTGCTCGTGATCCCCGAGGATGTGCTGCGGTTCCCCGGACGCCTCGATGTGCTCGGCGCCATCGGACTCGCGATCGGACTCACCGGCATCCTGCTGTTCGTGTCCCGCGGTGCCGAGTGGGGCTGGACGGCACCGCTGACCCTCGCCTGCATCATCGGCGGCGTGGGCGTACTGCTCGTCTGGGGCTGGTACCAGCTGCGGACGAACGATCCGCTCCTCGATCTGCGGGTCGCCGCGCGCCCCGCCGTGCTCTTCACCAACATCGCCGCGATCGGGATGGGCTTCGCGCTGTTCGCGTCGAACGTGACGTTCCCGCAGCTGCTCGAGGGCCCTGCCGCGTCGGGTGCGGGCTTCGGGCTCGACATGGTCTCGGCGTCGCTGATCATCATGCCCGCCGGCCTCGTGATGATGGTGATCTCACCCTTGTCGGGATGGCTCGAGCGCACCGTCGGACCTCGTCCGCTGTTCACCGTCGGCGCGGGAGCCATCGTGCTCGCCTACGTCTTCGTGCTCCTGTGGTCGAGCGAGGTGTGGCACATCCTGGTGGGCAACCTGCTGATCGGCGTCGGCATCGGCTTCACGTTCGCCGCCATGCCGATGATCATCATGCGGTCGGTGCCCGCGAACGAGACCGGCGCCTCGAACGGACTCAACGCCCTCTTCCGCTCGGTCGGCACGTCGAGCGCGTCTGCCGTGATGGGCGGCGTGCTGGCCGCGATGAGCATCGACGTCGGCGGGGTATCCGTGCCGACGAGGGCGGCGTTCGACGTGTGCTTCTGGCTCGCGATCGCCGCCGGAATCGTCGCTCTCGTCCTGTCGCTGTTCATCCCCCGCCAGCGCTCGTCCGAGCAGCACCCCTCGCTGCCGGGCTGACCGCGCACGCACACCGCGCACGCCGGCCCCCGCAGTCCACGAACGGTCGGGTCAGAACGCCCGCGGATCGGGATCCGTCGGCGATGACGTCCGCAGCCGATCAGGGGCGGGCCAGGAGAGCACGTACTGCTGCGTGGCGGGACGAGTGATGTCGCCGAAGTCGTCGACCTTCACCACGATGCGCCCCGATCTCCCCTCGCCATCGGGCGTGACCTCGACGATGCGCACGCGCAGGGGGCGCTCGGCCTCGCCCTCGAGCATCCACGGGTCGGCGAGCCACGCGATCCCGTGGTCCTCCAGGGCCGCCTCGGCGTCGAGCCACTCCGTCGGCCCGGACACCGCGCGCCCGAGCACATCGATCGCGACCCAGGCCTCGCCTTCCGGATGGATCCAACCGAGCAGTTCTCCGTCATCACGACGATGCGGGGTCCAGTCTGTACGGGGCATTGCTCGATGCTAACCGCGGCCGACGTCGCGTCGGGCGTGGAATGCGATCAGTGGGTGTACTCCATGAGCTCGACCCCGAGGACGCGGAAGGCGTCGTGCGCGCGGAGTCGGTGCGTGATCGACAGATCGTCGAAGCAGACGATCAGGGAGTAGGCCACACCCGCGCGCGGCCCGGCGAGCACTCCCGCTTCGGCACGCACGCCGCGGTCGCGGCCGGTCTTGTTGATGAACAGCAGGCCGTGCGCGTCGTGGTCGTGTGCGAACGGGTCGAGGCCGGTCGCGGATGCCACCAGGCTCAGATCCTGATTGAGGCTCAGCCACTCGGACACCTGAGCGCTCACCGACGCCCCCACCGCCTGGGAATTCACGAGTGCCGAGAAGAGACCCGCGAACTCGCGTGCAGAGCCCACGGCGACGTGCGGAGCATCATCGGGGCCGCGCTCGTCACGGAATCGGTCGAGAACCGCGGTGCGGCGCAGTCCGAGAGCCTCGATGCGCTCGCGCACCCGGTCGTGACCGACCCGCTGCAGCAGAGCGTTGACCGCGATGGGGTCGCCGGCCGTGGCCGCGAGCACGGCGAGGTCTTCGAGCGGCAGGGCGGGCGCGTGCAGGTGGCGCCAGAGCCCCGACGTCGACACCGGATCGACGGCGGTGCGCTCGACGATCTCGAGCGGATCGAGCGTGCCCTCCTCGAACGCGGCCGCCACCTCGATCAGCAGGGGCACGACACCGAGTCCGGCGACCGGCATGGTCACATGGTCGTCGCCCGCGAGGACGTGCGTGTGGTTGTCGAGATCGACGACATGCACCGATACCTGGGCCCCGGCATCCGCCAGCTGTTCGAGCGCCCGCAAGGTCGAGGTGAACGACCTGCGCCCTGCGGCAGCACGGCGCGGCAAGCGTCGGCTGGTCCGCTGAGAGCGGCGCAGCGAGGCCAGCGGCGGGCCGTCGGCAGGCTCGGAAGCACCCACGCGTGATCCTTAACAGGGGGGTTGGATTGGCGGGATGCTGCGGTGTCCATCCGCCGCAGCACGGATATCGTAACCCCGCCAGGTGAGGATGCCCTACATACTCCGGTATACGGTCATCAGAACGTCATCCGGCAGACAGCAGGGCACCCCGACCCGGCGCGATCGCCGAGGCCGGAGCGCTCACCAGATGGTCACGCGCGAGTCCTGCGGCAGCCACAGCGCATCGGTCTCGGTCACGTCGAACGCCTCGTAGAACGCATCGATGTTGCGGACGATCTGGTTGCACCGGAACTCGTTCGGAGAGTGCGGATCGATCGTGAGCAGGCGCAGCGTCTCGGCGTCGCGGCTCTTCTGCTGCCAGACCTGCGCCCACGACAGCAGGAGGCGCTGCACGCCGGTGTAGCCGTCGATGACCGGCGCCTCGGCGCCGTCGAGTGCGATCTCATACGCCTTGAGCGCGATGCCGAGACCGCCCAGGTCGCCGATGTTCTCACCGATCGTCAGCGCGCCGTTGACGTGGTGCTCGGCGGCGAGCCCCTCAGGCACGAGTTCGTCATACTGCGCGATGAGGGCCTTGGTGCGCTGCTCGAACGCGGAGCGATCGGCATCCGTCCACCAGTCCTCGAGCTTGCCGTCACCGTCGTAACGGCTGCCCTGGTCGTCGAATCCGTGACCGATCTCGTGACCGATGACCGCGCCGATGCCGCCGTAGTTGGCGGCCGCGTCGCGCGACGCGTCGAAGAACGGGTACTGCAGGATCGCCGCCGGGAACACGATCTCGTTCATCGAGGGGTTGTAGTAGGCGTTGACCATCTGCGGCGGCATGTGCCATTCGTCACGGTCGATCGGCTTGCCGACCTTCGCGACGTTGCGGTCGTGCTCGAAGATCGCCGCACGGCGCACGTTGCCGAACAGGTCGACGCGGTCGATCTCGAGGCTCGAGTAGTCGCGCCACACGGCAGGGTGCCCGATCTTCGGCGTGAAGGAGTCGAGCTTGGCGAGTGCGCGTTCGCGGGTCTCGGCCGTCATCCATTCGAGGTCGGTGATGCTCTGCCGGTAGGCCTCGATGAGGTTGCCGACGAGCTCATCCATCGCGGCCTTCGCCGTCGGCGGGTAGTGCCGCTCGACGTAGACCTTGCCGATCGCCTCGCTCAGCGCGCTCTCGGTCACCGAGACACCGCGCTTCCAGCGCTCGCGGATCGAGGGGACGCCGGTGAGCTCGGTGCCGTAGAACGAGAAGTTCTCCTGCACGAAGTCGTCGGTCAGATACGGAGCCGCGGCATGCACGACCTGGGCGCGCAGCCAGGCCTTCCACTCGTCGAGACGCTCGGCGGTCAGCAGCGACCCGAGGCCTTCGAGGAAGCTCGGCTGCGAGACCACGACCTCGGCGAACGCCTCGGGGTGGCCGGGAGCGACGGCATCGCGCCACGGCTCGAGGTCGACACCGGCGAGCTCCTGGATCTCGGCCCAGGTCTTCAGGTTGTACGTGGCGACGGCATCGCGGCTGCGCACGTTGTCCCAGTGGTGCCCGGCGAGCTCGGTCTCGAGGGCGATCGAGCGGTCGGCGGTGCCCGCGGCATCCGCGACTCCGGCGATCGCGAGCAGTCGCTCGAGGTGCGCGCGGTACGCCGCCCGGGTCTCGGCGAAGGTGTCGAGCCGGAAGTAGCTCTCGTCCGGCAGCGACAGGCCCGACTGCACGACCACCGGGAGGTAGCGCTCCGGGTTGCCCGGGTCGCCGTCGACGTAGAACCCGATCAGGTGCGCCCGGCCGTCGCGATCGTAGGCGCCGACCGTGCGCAGGAACGCGGGGATGCCGTCGATCGCGTCGATCTCGGCGAGCGTCTCGGCGAGGGGCGTCGCCCCGGCGGCGGCGATGCGCTCGGTGTCCATGAAGCTGGCGAACAGGTCGCCGATCTTGCGGGCGAGAGTGCCGGGCTCGGCATCCTGCGACTCCTCGATGATCGCCCTGACGTCCTTCTCCGCCTGCTCGGCCAGCAGATGGAAGGACCCCCACCGCGCCTTGTCGCCGGGGATCTCGGTGCGGGAGAGCCAGGCGCCGTTGACATGGCGGTAGAGGTCGTCCTGCGGGCGGATGTCGGAGCTGAACTCGGAGGTCTCAAGGCCAGAGGGAAGCACGTCGGTCATGCCGACCAGCCTATGCGTCGCTCCGACATTCGGCGGGACGGGTCACGCCCTGCGCCGGAGGCCGAACCGACGTCGCCGGGGCCGCTCCGGCGTCTCCGCAGCACGCGCCGCGAAGCGCGCCGCGCGTCGCTCGGCCCACGCCGCCACCTCGGCGTCGATGTCGCGTGGACTCGTCACGACAGGCGGACCGCCCTGCAGCTGGCGACGGGCCTCGAGCACCCGACCGTTGAAGTCCTCGAGCACCGACCGCACGTCGGCCTCGCGACCGAGCAGGTCGAGCTGGTCGTCGAGCTCGCGATCCTCGGTGCGCAACAGGATCGCCGGCGGACCGAGACCCGTCAGGTTCTCCTGCTCGATCTTGCGTCGGATCCACCAGTCGGGGTCGTGGTGCGTTCCGAGTCCCTCGAGGGGCTTGCCCGCACCGGGGAGATCGTCGAAATCGCCCCGGCGGATCGCGACCTGGATCGCCGTCTCGATGAAGGCGGCTCGATCCGTCGCTGCGGCGATGCCCGGCTCTGCACCGGACTCGCTGTCGTCCTCGCCGTCCCCCCGGCTTCGCTGCCGCGCACGGTACCGCGCCGCGGCCTCCCGTGGATCCGTCATGATGCACCTCCGTCGCATCCTGGTCCTTCCAGGGTACGACCGCACCGGATCCGGAGGGCGGAGCGGGCGTGCTGCACCGCCTGCTGTCCGCGCCAGCCCATAGGCTCGGAGGATGACCGAGCGCACTCTCAACCGCGAGATCCTGCGCCTCGCCGTCCCCGCGCTCGGCGCCCTGATCGCAGAACCGGCGTTCCTCATCGTCGACGCGGCGCTGGTCGGACATCTCGGCACGACGCCGCTCGCGGGCCTGGGCATCGCGGGTGCGGTGCTGCAGACGATCGTCGGACTCATGGTCTTCCTCGCCTACTCGACGACCCCGGCGGTGGCCCGACTGTTCGGCGCCGGCAGACCGGGCGAGGCCGTCTCGGTCGGCATCAACGGCATGTGGCTCGCCCTCGCGATCGGGGCCGTGCTCGCCGCCGCAGGCGCGGCATCCTCCCCCTGGCTGGTCTCGCTGTTCGGCGCGAGCGACGCCGTGGCCGCCGATGCCAACGCCTATCTCGTCGTCTCGATGTGGGGGCTCCCGGCGATGCTCATCGTGTTCGCCGCGACCGGGCTGCTGCGCGGGATGCAGGACACCATGACTCCCCTGTGGATCGCCGGCCTCGGGTTCGGGGCCAACGCGCTGCTCAACGTGGTGTTCATCTACGGGCTGGGCTGGGGCATCGCCGGCTCGGCGGCCGGCACGGTCGTCGCCCAGTGGGGCATGGTCGGCGCATACGTCCTCGTGATCCGGCGGCTCGCGGCGAGGCATGACGCATCGTTGAAAGCCCGACGGGACGGCATGGGCAGCACAGCGCGCTCGGGCGGCTGGCTGTTCCTGCGCACCGTGAGCCTGCGCGTCGCTCTGCTCGCGACGGTCGCCGTCGCCACCGGCATCGGCACCGAGGAGCTCGCCGGATGGCAGATCGTCTTCACGATCTTCTCGGCGGCGGCATTCGCGCTCGACGCGCTGGCGATCGCCGCACAGGCGCTGATCGGCAAAGAGCTCGGTGCCGGCGACGAGCGACAGGTGCATCGGGTGCTGAAACGCACCGTGGCCTGGGGCGCGTGGTTCGGCGTCGTGGTCGGGGCTGTCATCGCTGCACTCTCCGGAGTCCTCGGGGTCGTGTTCACCGGCGACGCCGAGATCGCGGCGCTCGTGCAGCCGGCGCTGCTGATCCTCGCGCTCGCGCAGCCGATCGCCGGGGTGGTGTTCGTGCTCGACGGAGTGCTGATGGGGGCGAACGACGCGCGCTACCTCGCGATCGCCGGCGGGATCAATCTCGTGCCGTTCCTGCCGGCACTCTGGATCATCGCCGCGAGCGGAGTCGATGCGTCAGCGGGCCTCATCTGGCTCGCCATCGCCTTCTTCGGCATCTACCTGCTCGCTCGGCTGGGCACTCTCGGCTGGCGCGTGCGCTCGGGTCGCTGGGTCACCGCCGGCGTCTAGCACTGCACGATCGCTGCGACTCCGGACGTCTACACGTATCCCGGAATCTCGGGAACTGAGGATGCCGCGAGGGATCAGGCGTTCTCGAGCTCGGCGATCACGATCTTCTTCATGTGCATGAGCGCCTGAATCTGCTCTGGCCTCTGCTGGAGCAGATCCAGACCGGCCGGCACGACCTGCCAGCTCACTCCGAACCTGTCCTTGCACCAGCCGCAGGCCTCCGAGTCCGGCACGGCCGAGAGGGCTTGCCAGTAGTGGTCGATCTCGGCCTGATCCTCGCAGCCGATCACGAAGGAGATCGACTCGTTGAACGCGAACTCGGGGCCTCCGTCGAGGCAGCCGAACGGCGAGCCGTTCAGGGTGAAGTCGCCGTTGAGGACCTTGCCGCTCATGCCCTCGAAATGTCGATCGAGCGATTCGTCGGGGTACAGGACCACCTGGTCGATCGACGAGTTCGGGAACACCGAGACGTAGTACTCCATCGCCTCCTGCGCCCGCCCGTCGAACCAGAGAAACGGGCGGATGGAACTGATCGCTGCCATGTCGACCTCCTCAGATCGGCACTCACGCTACGCCCGAGCAGGCATCGTGTCGAGAGGGTCCGACGCCGCCGTCAGCCCGCATGCCTCCGGCACCACTCGTACATGATCACCGCGGCGGCCGCGCTCGCGTTGATCGACCGGGTCGAGCCGTACTGCGTGATCTCGATGTGGGCGGATGCCGCGGCGAGCGCGGCATCCGAGAGACCCGGTCCCTCCTGACCGAACAGCAGCACGCAGCTCTGCGGCAGATCCGCGCGGTCGACGGGCACTGCGCCCTCGACGTTGTCGACGGCGACGATCGGCAGGCCTTCGGCGGTCGCCCAGGCGGTGAAGGCCTCGACGTCCTCATGGTGCACGACGTGCTGATAGCGGTCGGTGACCATGGCGCCCCGCTTGTTCCACCGGCGCCGGCCGATGATGTGCACGGTGTCTGCGAGGAACGCGTTGGCGCTGCGCACGATCGAGCCGATGTTCATGTCGTGCTGCCAGTTCTCGATGGCCACGTGGAACGGATGCCGCTTTGTGTCGAGGTCGGCGACGATCGCGTCCATCCGCCAGTAGCGGTAGCGATCGATCACGTTGCGCGTGTCTCCGACGGCCAGCAGCTCGGGGTCGTACTGCTCCCCCGCAGGCCACTCGACCTCGCCGCCGGGCCAGGGTCCGACCCCGTATCCGGGCTGGGCCGACGATCCGCCTGTCTCCGCTGCATCCGCGGGCGCCTGCTCATCCATCCAGCCAGGCTATCCGGCGCATCCGCAACAGCGATTTAGGTACACCGAAATATCCGCTACGATTTCGGCATGCCGAAAAATGCTGTCGTCGAGAAGGGGCCGACGCCCACCCGCGCCACCGCGCCCCGCAGCCTCTGGCTCCTCGGACCCGCGCTGGTCGCCGGTGTCGCGTATCTCGATCCGGGCAACGTCGCGAGCAACATGACCGCCGGCGCGCAGTACGGGTACCTGCTGGTCTGGGTCGTGGTGGCGGGCAACGTGATGGCCTGGCTGATCCAGTACCTGTCGGCGAAGCTCGGCGTCGTCACGGGGCAGAGCCTCCCCGAGGTTCTGGGTGCGCGCCTCACGAAGCCGTGGGCCCGTAGGGCCTACTGGCTGCAGGCCGAGCTCGTCGCGATGGCGACAGATCTGGCCGAGGTCATCGGCGGCGCGGTCGCCCTCTACCTTCTGTTCGACATCCCGCTGCTGCTCGGAGGGATCATCACCGGCGCCGTGTCGATGGTCCTGCTGACGGTGCAGAGCCGCCGCGGCGCTCGGCCCTTCGAGTTCGTGATCATCGGGCTCATGGTGATCATCGCGGTCGGCTTCGTCGCCGGGCTCTTCATCGCACCGCCGGATGCCGCGAGCATCGTCGGTGGCCTGGTGCCCCGTTTCGAGGGCACCGGATCGGTGCTCCTCGCCGCCTCCATCCTCGGCGCGACGATCATGCCGCACGCGATCTACGCGCACTCCTCGCTCACGCGCGATCGGTTCGGTGCCGCGGCGGCGCACGGGCCGACGGAGACTGCGCGAACCGAGACCTCGCGCATCCGTCGCCTGCTCACGGCGACCCGCTGGGACGTCTCGATCGCGATGGTGATCGCGGGCACCGTCAACCTCGGCATCCTGCTGCTCGCGGCCGCCAACCTGGCCGGTGTCGAGGGGACGGATTCGCTCGAAGGCGCCCATGCCGCGCTCGCCGCGGGACTCGGGCCTGTCGTCGCGACCTTCTTCGCGGTCGGGCTGCTGGCCTCCGGTCTCGCCTCGACATCCGTCGGTGCATACGCGGGAGCGGAGATCATGCACGGCCTGTTGCACGTGCGCATCCCGCTTCTCGCGCGTCGACTCGTGACCCTGATCCCCGCGCTGGTGATCCTCGGCATCGGCTTCGATCCCACGCTGGCGCTGGTGCTCAGCCAGGTCGTCCTCTCATTCGGCATCCCGTTCGCGCTGATCCCCCTCGTCGCGCTCACCGCGCAGCGTCGCACGCTCGGCGTCTGGGCGAATCGCACCTGGACGACGGCGGCGGGCATCGTGGCATCCGTTCTGCTCATCGCGCTCAATGGCGCCCTGCTCTGGTTGGTGCTGACGGGCGCCTGAGCGACCGGCCTCGCGCGCGCAGCACGACCCTTGCGCGCAGAACCGCCCCGAGCCGGCACGGGAAGAGTCGACTCGGGGCGGCGTCCTGTCACCGCGCCGTCAGCGAGAGCGGAGAGTCTCGGTCCACTGCGAGGTCGCGCCGTCGGCGATGCGCCGTCCGGGCTCGGGGACGGCGACGACGGTCACCTCTCCCGTCACCTTCACCTTGCCGCCCCGCGCCTCGACCTTCTCGCCGTTGACGTAGTAGCTGATTCCTGTCACGTTCTTCGGCACCTTCACCTCGTCGCGGGAGGTGCCCGGCTTGTCGGTGAAGGTCGGAGCCTTCGGAGTCGTCGGCGCGGTCAGCACCGGCACCTGAGACCAGTCGATGTCGCGCGCCAGGTAGTACGAGGTGTACGCGGGCTGGTTGTAGGTGGTCTGCTGACGCGCGGTCTCGGCCCGGTACTGCACGTCGTGCATCAGGGTCGTGAGCTTGTGCGCCGTCGGCTCGGTCGTCGTGAAGAACCGCAGCGCGCTCGAGTCCGCGGTGCGCACGAGCAGCTCCTCACGCCAGTCCCCCAGCACATCGGCGACGAGCGACGGGTTGCCTTTCGTGCCGTTGTTCGTGAGCGTTCCGGTCGCGGTGACCAGCGTCCCGCGGGTCCAGTCGTCGATGGTCGGCGTCTGGGCGCCGCTGCCGTTCACGAGCTGCGTCGTCAGGTCGCCCGCCCAGCGGATCGACATGTTGGTGCCTGGCGTCTCCGGCTGCAGCACCTCGCCGGTCGCGCTCAGGAGTCCGCTGCCCTCGGTGCCGCCTGGCATGCTCGACCACACCTCGATACCCGGCACGTCGGGACGCACGTCGCCGATCATGGCGCGACCGGTGTCGCGACCCGAGTACGCCCCGAACAGGGACTCTCCGGTCGCGGCATCACGCATCACCGACCCGTACGGTGCGCTCGTCGCACCCTCGTGGGCCGTCCAGATCTCGAGGCCGGGGCGGCTGGGGTCGATATCGGTCACGTGCATGGCGTCGCCATGGCCCAGGCGCACGGTCGCCCCGGGATCGGCGCTGCCCTCGGGGAGCACGTCGAACGAGCTGTACAGCAGGCTGCCGTCGTCGTCGATCGTCGCCGATCCGTAGACGAGCTCCTGCTTTCCGTCGGCATCCACGTCGGCGAAGCTCAGCGAGTGATCGCCCTGCGTCGTGATCGTGCCGAACTCGGGGTCGGTGCCGTCACGGCCATGCGGGGAGTCGTTGAACGGGTTCGTCATCGGCACGTGGCCGCTGTCGACGTCCCACCGCTCCGTGAGGCGCTTGCCGTCCCAGTCGAAGGCCGTGACGGTCGTGCGCGTGTAGTACCCGCGAGCGAAGACGGCCGACGGATGCTGCCCGTCGAGGTATCCGACGCCGGCGAGGAAGCGGTCGACGCGGTTCGCCGGCTCGATGCGCGACATCGCGTAGTCACCCCACAGCAGTCCGTCGTCTCCTCGCTCGGTCGGATACGGGATGGTCTGCAGCTCCTTGCCGGTCGCGCTGTCGAAGACCGTGAGGTACTCGGGTCCGTCGACGATGAAGCCCTCGAACTCCCGCAGCAGGTTGCGCGCGCTGCGGCTCGGCGCGTACACGTCGATGAAGGTGGTCGCCAGTTCCTGCGCGGCCTCCGGCGAGAGCGGGTAGTCGTGCGTCACGGGCATGCCCCACGCCTCTTCGAGAGTGGCCGGCCACTGGCCCGACACGACCTCCTCGCGGTCACTCCACCCGAGGAACATCTCGACCAGACGCTGCTCGTAGTCCGCGGCACTCAGGCGGTAGTCGTCGTCGTTCGAGTACCCGGCCTTGCGGTCGTCCTTGGGGAGAGTGATGTACGACTCGCTCGCGACCGAGCCGTCGTCGGCATACTGCACCGACTTCGTGCCGGGCGCCGTCTTCAGCATGGTCTCGGACCGGCCGTCGCCGTCGAAGTCGTAGACGAGGAACTGCGTGTAGTGCGCTCCGGCGCGGATGTTCACGCCGAGGTCCAGGCGATTCAGCAGCGTTCCGTCGAGTTCGTAGGTGTCGAGATAGACCGGCCCGGTGTAGCCGCGCTGCGAGACGTCCTTCGAGTTCGAGGGGTCCCACTTCACGACGTACTCGTACTGCCCATCCCCGTCGACGTCGCCGACCGAGACATCGTTCGCCGAGTAGGTGTAGGCCTCGCCCTTCGGCGTCACCCCGTCGGCCGGCTTCTGCAGGGGCAGGTCGTGGTGACCGTCGGCCCAGGCGGTGACGGATGCCGACGCGGATGCCGTCAGCTCGATGCCGCTCACGATCGGGACGACGGAGTACTCCGAGGTGGCGCAGCCGCCGGCATCCGCGTAGTTCGTGCTGTCGGTGACCGTGGCGACCTTCGCGCCGTCGCGATAGACGGCGAAGTCGGGGCCGGCGAGGCCGGTCTCGGTCGCGCCCGTCGTCTCGGTCGCAAGGAGTCGCCAGCTGAGGAAGATGCCCTCGGCGGTCGAGACGGCGACGAGTCCGCGGTCGAGCGACTCGAGTTGCGGTGCCGGGGTGCCGTGATCGTGGCGACCCGCGGCCGGGGCTGCGGGTGACGCCGCTGCCGCGCTCTGCGCACCGCCCGCGACGAGGCAGCCGGCAGCGGCCAGCGCCACGACGGCGCGGAATGATCGGTGTCGGATGTTCATCATCGAAATCCATCTCTGGGCCTGCAGCCCGCTCGGATAGCGTTTTCCCGTGCCCGGTCGAAGCTACCCGCCGCGCTCCTCTCGCGTCAAGGAATCGGGCCCGATTGACACGATTCACAGCGTCCACGGCGCCCTCGCCAGGCGATTAGGCTCGAAGGATGTCTGCCGAACCCGCGCGCCGCACCGTCCGCATCCTCACGTGGACCGGCATCGCGACCGGCGTGATCGGAGGCCTCCTCGTCGCCTTCCCGACCGTGCTTCCGTTCGGCGGCCCGTGGGTGCAGCTGGCGCTGGGCATCGCGACGCTGGTGCTGGCCTTCCGCGCCCGCAAGATCGGCATCGCCGAGATCGAAGGGTTCGACGGACGCCTCTCGCTCTTCGCCGCTCTGCTGGGCTTCCTCATCGTGTTCTTCGCCGGCCAGGTCGCCTTCGGCATCCTCGTCGACGTCGCGAACCCCTGATCTAGGCTGGACGAGTGGCATCCCCCGCAGCAGACGACTACCTGAAGACCGTCTACGCGCACACCGAGTGGCAGGACGCGCCGATCACCCCGTCGGTGCTCGCGGCGAAGCTCGGCATCGCTCCGTCTTCGGTGACCGAGATGGTCAAGAAGCTCGCCGCCGCGGGCCTCGTCTCGCACGTGCCCTACGGTGCGGTTCGGCTGACCGATGCCGGCACGCAGCGTGCCCTGGCCATGGTGCGACGCCACCGCCTGATCGAGACCTGGCTGGTGCAGGAGTTCGGCTACGGCTGGGACGAGGTGCACGACGAGGCCGAAGTGCTCGAGCACACGATCAGCGACCGCCTTCTCGAGGGCATCGACGCACGCCTCGGCCGGCCACGATTCGACCCGCACGGCGACGCGATCCCGGATGCCGCGGGCGTCGTCGAACGCGAGCCCTTCATCCTTCTCGCCGACGCGCCGGTGGGTCACGTCGGCCGCGTGCTGCGCGTCGACGACCGCGACCCCGAGCTGCTGCGCGCCCTCGAGGCGGCTGGCGTCGCCGTCGCGGCGAGCATCACGACCACGGACCAGGGCATCGAGCTAGACGGCGTCGAGACCACGCTTCCTGACGGCGCCGCAGAGGTGGTCTGGCTCAGCGCCTGACAGCCTCGCCACAACCTGACACCTGCCCGTAATCGCCGCCCCATAAGCTGTGCTCATGGCACACCGCGACAACATCGAATGCTGGCTGACCGACATGGACGGCGTGCTCGTGCATGAGAACGACGCCATTCCCGGCGCGTCCGAGCTGCTCGCCGGGTGGGAGCAGAACGACATCCCGTACCTCGTGCTGACGAACAACTCGATCTTCACGGCACGAGACCTGTCGGCCCGCCTCCGCGCCAGCGGACTCGTCGTGCCCGAGGAGCGGATCTGGACCTCGGCGCTGGCCACCGCGGACTTCCTCGCGCAGCAGCTGCCGGGCGGTTCAGCCTTCGTGATCGGCGAGGCGGGCATCCTCACGGCCCTGCACGAGGCCGGGTTCATCATGACCGAGACGAATCCCGACTTCGTGGTCGTCGGCGAGACTCGCAACTACTCGTTCGAGGCGATCACCAAGGCGATCCGACTCATCATCAAGGGCGCGCGCTTCATCGTGACGAACCCCGATGCGACGGGCCCCTCGGCCGACGGAGTCATGCCGGCGACCGGCGCGATCGCGGCGCTCATCACCAAGGCGACGGGCAAGGAGCCGTATGTCGTCGGCAAGCCGAATCCGATGATGTTCCGCTCGGCGCTCAACAAGATCGGCGCGCACTCGAAGAAGACCGGCATGATCGGCGACCGGATGGACACCGACATCATCGCCGGCATCGAGGCGGGGCTGCACACCGTGCTCGTGATGACCGGCATCAGCGACGAGGCCGAGGTCGAGAAGTATCCGTTCCGGCCCGACGAGATCGTCGACTCGGTCGCCGACCTGCTGCCCACCGTCACCGAGTCGATTCCGACGCTCGACGAGGACTGACGTGGGCGCGCTCGACGAAGGAGAGCGGGTCGTCGCAGCGGATGCGTCCGCGTGGCGCGCCTGGCTCGAGGAGCATCATGAGCGCATCGCGGGAGTCTGGCTGCTGAGCGTTCGCGGCAACCGGGCCGGAGGTGTCGGATACGACGATGCCGTGCGTCAGGCTCTGTGCTTCGGATGGATCGACGGTCCGGTGCGCACCTTCGACGACCAGACGGTGGGCCAGTGGTTCTCACCCCGACGACGCGGCAGCGGATGGGCAGCGACGAACAAGGCGAGACTGATCGACCTCGAGGCCGCCGGACAGCTCGCACCGGCCGGCATCCGCGTGCTCGAGTCCGCGAAGGCGGACGGGTCGTGGACCTTGCTCGACGGCCCGGAAGCCGGGATCGAGCCGCCCGAACTGACGGAGGCGCTGGATGCCCTGCCCGCCGCGCGGGCCCACTGGGACGCCTTTCCGAAGTCGGTCAAGAAGTTCGGCCTGACGCACATCGCGATGGCGAAGCGTGCCGAGACGCGGTCCGCTCGGATCGCCAAGATCGTGGCGGATGCCGCGGAGGGGAAACGCCCATGAACCAGTCCGACCTGCTGTTCCTGGTGATCTTCCTGATCCTCCTCAGCACGCTGACCGTGTGGGTGGTGCAGTTCTTCCGCTCACGACGTCGTGGAGGCGGCGGGGGCGATGGGCGCGCCGGCTGGTGGGAAGGCCCCTGGGACGACGACGACCGCAAGCGCTGAGCGCCCCGATCCCTCGATCAGCGCAGCGTCAGGCTGCGCACTCTATCCACGGGCTCCGGCATCCGCAGCGGACCCGCACCGGGTGTGATGGTGCCGAGGATTCGGGCTTCCCGCGCTCCGGTGCCGCCGGGCGTCACGGCCGCGACGCCATGCAACGTGCACCATCCGATCAGCGCGAACAGGATCGCCTCCTTGCTGTCGACCGGGGCGCCGAGCTCGTCGGCGAGCACCACCTCGATGTCGGGGAGCGCCTCACGCAGACCCTGCATGATGAGCGGGTTGTGGCACCCGCCACCCGAGACAGCCAGGAAGCGGATGCCGGCGGTGCGGATGTCGTGTGCGACGGTGCGGACCGTGAGCTCGGTGAGCGTCCGGATCAGGTCGGCCGGCGCGATGCCGGGTCGCATGCGGTCGACGTGCGCACGCACATAGTCGAGGTGAAAATGCTCCTTGCCCGTGCTCTTGGGCGCGGGCAGGGCGTAGTACGGGTCGGCGAGCAGCTCGGCGAGCAGCACGTCGTCGACGGTGCCGGTGCGAGCGATCGCGGCATCCGCGTCGTAGCCTCGGTCGTTCAGCCCCTCGGCGACGACCACCGCGTCGACCAGTGCATTCGCCGGGCCGATGTCGTAGGCCGACAGACCGTCGGGACCGACCACGGTCACGTTCGCGATGCCGCCGAGGTTCACCGCCGCCGAGACTCCCGCCCGACCGCGCAGCAGCAGCTCATCGAGGAACGACACGAGCGGTGCACCGTGGCCGCCCGCAGTGATGTCACGAATGCGCACGTCCGACACCACGGGTGCGCCGACCCGCTCGGCGATCCACGCCGGCTGCCCGATCTGCAGGGTGCCGAGCGCGTGGCCGTCGGCGACCCAGTGGAAGACGGTCTGGCCGTGCGTGCACACGGCATCCACTCCCCCGACGACGTCGGATGCCGTGGCGGCGACCTCGGCGAAGGCCTGGCCGATCAGGGTGTCGAGCTCGCAGACCTCGGCGAACGTCGTGGGCGTCGGAGGCAGCGCCGCGACGAGTCGGGCCCGCAGGTCGGGGGCGTACGGCACGCTGTCTTCGTGCAGCACCGTGCCGCGCAGCGCTCCGTCGCTCTCTGCGAAGTCCACGACCGTGACGTCGATGCCGTCGTGTGAGGTGCCCGAGAGCAGTCCGAGTACGCGCATGCGTGTTCCTTCCGTCGCCTGCTACGAGCGTAGGCCGGTTTTGTTAGGGAGGCGAACGGAAAGCATCGATCTTTTCTGCACGATCATCTTCTGGACCGCGTTCTCCCCCGTGCCCGAAGGATGACCCGCACCGCAGACGGCCCCGGTCGTCGCCCGCGTAGCATTCTGCGAGACCCCACCCTCCACCCCCAGAATGGGAGCATGTTCGTGTCCGCCGAGATCATCACGATCGTCATCAGCGCCGTCGGCCTCCTGCTGGCTCTGGGCGGCACCATGTTCGCGGGCTTCGCCTGGTGCATCCGCCGATCCGACTCCCTCCGCACCGATCTCGTCGGCGTCGAGACGTCGCTCGGTACGCGTATCGACGGAGTGGAACAGAGGCTCACGGCACGCATCAACGGCGTCGAAGAGAAACTCACCGCACGCATCGACGGCGTCGAAGGGAAACTCACCGCACGCATCGACGGAGTCGAACAGAGGCTCACGGCACGCATCGACGGAGTCGAGAAGAAACTCACGGCACGCATCGACGGAGTCGCCGCCGACGTCACCGAACTCAAGGTCGCGGTGGCCCGACTCGAAGGGCCGCAGCGTCACCTGATAGTCGCGGCCCGCTGATTCCCCGGTGACCGGCAGGTCAGCGTAGGACGAGCGCCGCGGCACCGATGAGCGGCCCCTCGTCGCCGAGTCCCGAGCGCACGACCCGGGTACGCCGCGAGTACTCGTGCGCGGCACTTGCCGTGAGCGCCTGCTGCACGAGGTCGATGTAGTCGGCGGACACGCGAGAGAACCCGCCGCCGATCGCGACCATGTCGAGGTCGACGAGGGTCGCGGCATCCGCGAGCGCTTCTCCGACCGCCTTCGCCGACCGCTCGATGGCCGCGCGGGCGACGGCGTCGCCCGCGGCGGCATCCCGAGCCAGGTCCTCGCCGGTGGCTCCGGTCCAGCCCTGTTGCTGAGCCCAGGCGGCGCTCGCGGGCCCCGAGGCGATCTCCTCGAGGGTGAGCCCGCCTTCGCGACGCACCTGTCCGAGATGCCCGGCATTGCCGGTGGCTCCGGGAATGTACGCGCCGTTCACGACGAACCCTCCGCCGACGCCGGTCGAGACGACGATCGACAGCGAGGCACCGGCATCCTGCGTGGCGCCGAGCCAGGATTCCGCCAGGGCGAGCGCGCCACCGTCATGGCCGAGGACGGTCGGAACCTCGCGGCCGAGCGCAGCGGATGCCACCGAGCGCACCGACTCCGCAAGACCGAAGCCCCGCGCGAGCGGCATGTTCACCGGCATGATCGCTCCGGCGGCACGGTCGATGGGTCCGGCGCTTCCGGCACCGGCGCCCACGAGGTCGGCATCCGCCGGCAACGCGGCCAGAGCGTGGGTCACGATCGAGATCACCGCGTCGTTCAGCGACTCGAGCGTCGCCTGGCGCCCGGTCGCCTGTCGCGAGCGGCTGCCGCCGACGAGCACACCGTGCTCGTCCACGAGCGCGGCCTCCATCTTCGTGCCGCCGACGTCGACGGCCAGCGCGTAGCGGGTCACTGGGGGTCGAGTCCGAGGTCGTCGAGGTCGAAGGCGGCACGCCATTCAAGACCCTCGGCTTCGATCGCGGCCTGGGCGCCCGTCTTGCGGTCGACGATCACGGCGACGGCGACGATCTCGGCCCCTTCCTTGCGCAGCGCCTCGACGGCCTTGAGCGCGGACTGCCCGGTGGTCGAGGTGTCTTCGAGCACGACGACGCGCTTGCCGGCGACGTCTGCACCCTCGATCTGGCGACCGCGGCCGTGGTCCTTCGGCTCCTTGCGCACGACGAACGCGTCGAGCGGCTTGTCGGCGGCGACCGAGGCGTGCAGCACCGCGTTCGCGATGGGGTCGGCGCCGAGGGTCAGGCCGCCGACCGCCACGACGTCGAGGTCGCCGATGAGGTCGAGCATGATGCGACCGATCGCCGGTGCCGCGCGGTGGTCGAGGGTGAGCTTGCGCATGTCGACGTAGTACGTCGCCTTCTTGCCGCTCGAGAGCGTGAAGTCTCCGTGGAACACCGCCTCGTCCTTGATCAGGTCGAGAAGGGTCTGGCGGTCTGCGTCGAGTGCGGTCACGGCATCCAGTGTAGGAGGCAAGGCCTAGGCTTGACGCATGCGCTTGGCCACCTGGAACGTCAACTCCATCCGCACCCGTGTCACCCGCACCGTCGAGTTCGCCGTCCGAGAGGACATCGACGTGCTGGCGATGCAGGAGATCAAGTGCAAACCCGAGCAGTTCCCTTACGGGCCGTTCGAAGAAGCCGGCTACCACGTCGAGGTCCACGGCCTGAATCAATGGAACGGCGTCGCGATCGCCAGCCGCCTGCCGATCACCGACGTCCGCACGTCTTTCGACGGCATGCCGGGCTTCGCCAAGGGACACGAGGGACCGGATGCACCGCTCGAAGCACGTGCGCTCGGCGTGCTCGTCGACGGTGTGCGCGTGTGGAGCCTGTACGTGCCGAACGGCCGCTCGCTCGACGACCCGCACTACGCCTACAAGCTGCACTGGCTCGAGGAGCTGAAGAGGTCCACGGCGGCAGAGCTCTCGGCGAACCCCGAACTGCCGCTCGCTCTGGTGGGCGACTTCAACATCATCCCGTTCGACGCCGACAACGGCGACCCCGACATCGTCGAGGGCGTCTCGACGCACGTCTCGCCGCAGGAGCGTCAGGCCTTCTTCGCGCTCGCCGACGCGGGTCTGACCGACGTCGTCCGCCCGCTGCTTCCCGAGGGCTACACCTACTGGGACTACCAGCGTCTGAAGTTCCCTCGCAACGAGGGCATCCGCATCGACTTCATCCTCGGCTCGAGGACACTCGCCGAGGCGGTCACCGGGGCGTCGATCCACCGCGAAGAGCGCAAGGGCGAGCAGCCCAGTGACCACGTCCCCGTGGTCGTCGAGTTCGACCTCGGCGGGGCCGAGGAAGACGACGACCTGCCGATGATCTTCTCCTGAGACTGTGACCGTCCGCCTGATCGCGACCGATCTCGACGGGACACTGCTCGACTCCTCGTCATCGGTCACGCGGCGCACCCGCGCGGCCCTCGACGCGGCGCGCGCCCGTGGCATCCACGTCGTCCCGGTGACCGCTCGTCAGCCGATAGGTCTACGCGCGCTCGCGGACGGCGCGGGCTTCGACGGCTGGGCGCTGTGCAGCAACGGCGCCTACGCGACACATCTCGTCGACGGACGGATGCTGTTCGCGGAAGAGCTTCCGGCAGAGACGATCCGCACCCTGGCCGAGGCGCTGCGCGCCAGCATCCCCGGACTGCTGTTCGCGAGCGTGCGTGAGGGCGGCGAGACGTTCGTCGCGCAGCACGGCTATGCCGAGATCGCCGATCTCGCCGACCACAAACGCGATCCACGCACGATGGGCGGCGTCGAACTCGATCATGTGCTGGCCGCACCCAGCCTCAAGCTCGTGATCCGGCACCCAGAACTCGCCCCGACGGCGTTGTTCGACGCGCTGCGCGACCTCGGGCTGACCGGTTTCGAGGCGACGCTCTCAGGCGCCCCGTTCGTCGAGGTCATGGCCGAGGGCGTGACCAAAGCCACCGGGCTCGCGCGCCTCTGCGAGCACTTGGAGATCGACCGCCGCGATGTGATCGCTTTCGGCGACGCCCTCAACGACGTCGAGATGCTGCGCTGGGCCGGCCACGGTGTGGCGATGGCCGGCGCGGCGGACGTCGTGCAGGACGCCGCGGATGAGACGACCACCTCGAACGACGACGACGGGGTGGCGAGGGTGATCGAGCGGGTGCTCGGCGCCCGCTGAGCAGGACAGTGAGAACCCGGCCCCTTCCGCAGAAGTCACCGGGTCCTCGTCGCCAATGCGGTCAGCTGTGCACGCGCCGACGACGCACGAGTGGCCGCGTTGAGTTGAAGCTATCGGATCGCCACGCAGGAGAGAAGAAGCGGGCGATATACCGTTTCAGTCCTCGAAGGTGCCGACCTCGGGCACCCGATCCGTCCGTCCGTAGCGCAGCAGCAGCACTCCGCTGTCGTCGGCGACCGGCGCCTCGAGCAGCCGCAGCACCGCCGGCTCGGCGCCGTCGTCGAAGACCTTCTTGCCCGTGCCGAGGAGGATCGGATAGACCCACAGGTTGAGCTCGTCGAACAGACCCTCAGCCAGCAGCGAGTGCGCGAGGTCGATGCTGCCGATCACGTGCACCTCGTCGTGCCGCTCGCGCATCGCGGCGATCTCCGCGGCGAGATCGTCTCCGACGCGCTCGCTGCCCTTCCACGACAGATCGAGGTCGGCATCCCGTGTCGCCACATACTTCGGGACCCGATCGAAGAGCCTGCCGATCTCCCCCGACGGACCGTCGGTGTGATGCGGCCAATACGCGGCGAAGATGTCGTACGTGCGGCGCCCGAGCAGCAGCGCATCGAGTCCCTGCATCCCCCGCTGCACCTGGGGCCCCATCCCCGACGACGGATACCCCGCCTGCCAACCGCTGAACTCGAAGCCTCCGGACGGATCCTCGTCGATGCCGCCCGGCCCTTGCGCGACGCCGTCGAGCGTCATGAAGAGGTCGATCAGAATGCGTCCGGTCATCAGAGTGCTCCTTCGCACGAGAGGGCGGCGATGTTCACAGTATGCGCTCGTTCTGCTCGGTGGGCGGGGTCGACTCTTCCTCTCCCCAGCGGCCGAGAGCCTCGATCGCCTCCCGCAATGCGACGCCTCGCTCGGTGAGGGCATAGGCGCGCGTGTTGTGCCGCAGGGGCAGTCGCCGCAGCACTCCGGCCGCTTCGAGCTCGCGCAGACGTGTCGCGAGGATGTTCGTCGGAGCTCCGAGCTCACGCTGCAGATCGCCGTATCTCTGCGGCCCGTCGAGCAGCTTCTCGACGATGAGCAGGGCCCAGCGGGCACCGACGACGTCGAGGGCTGCGGCGAGGTCGCTCACGCGCCCGGATCGGCGTCCGGCTTCATCCAGAACGGCGAGTAGTGATAGCCGTCCGGATCGTCGAACTGGCGCTGATACATGAAGGGGTAGTCGTCGGTGTCGCCGATCCGACCGCCGGCGGCAGCCGCGCGGTCGACGAGCTCGTCGACCGCCTCACGACTGTCGAGGTCGAACGAGACAGTGACCTTCGAGGGGGTGTCAGGGCCGCCGATCACGTCTTCCGTGCCGCCGACGCTCGCATACATCTCGCGGCTGCCGAGCATCACGTACTGCTCGGGCGCGATCATGAAGCACGACACATTGTGATCGGACATCTCGGCGTTGAGGGTCCAGCCGAGAGCGGTGTAGAACGCGGTGGCCCGGTCGACGCTCTCGACGGGGCAGGTGATGAAGAGGCTCATGCGCCAACACTTGCAAAATACAAGTGACGCGTCAAGAGCCTCCGTGGTCCCGCCGCAATCCCACCAGTGCGAGCACTCCGGCTCCGGCCGTGAGCGCGGCCACCGCCGCGAGACCGACGCCGGGGACGGATGCCGTCGCCACGGCGCCCGCCACGAGAGGACCACCCGCATCTCCCAGCTCGCGTCCGAGTTCGGCGCTGCCCATCGTGCGGCCCATCCGCTCCGGCGGGGTCGATGCGGCCAGGTGCGAGAACGCGATCGGCGTCGCGACCCCGACGCCGATGCCGACCAGCAGCGCGGTGACGACGAGTGCGGCCGGAGTCTGCGTGACCGCGGCGAGCGCGATGCCGGCCGCGATCAGCGCCAGGCCGCCGACGGCGCCTGTGCGCACCGAGATGCGCCCGCGGTCATGCGCGGCGCCCACGAACGGCTGAGCCACGCTCGACGCGATCGCGAGCACGGTCACGATGGCCATGCTCCAGACGATGTCGAGCCCGGCCTGCCGCCCGAGCAGCGGGAGGAATCCGACGGCGACCGCCAGGGCGCCGGTCGTCGCCGCCAGCACCAGGGTCGGGACGAGGAATCCGGGCGCGATCAGCTCTCGACCGAGATCGACGAGCGTGACTCGCTTGCGGGGCAGCACGGCGACCCGTGGCACCGCTGCAGCGACCCACAGTGCAGCGCCGAGACCGAGCACGGCGAGCGCCCAGAACAGCGCGGGCAGGCCGCCCCAGACCACGAGCACGGCGCCGATCAGCGGACCGAGCGCGTAGCCGAGACTCTTCCACGAGCCGTAGCGACCGAAGTACTTCCCGCGGGTGGCATCGTCGGTGAGCCGGGCGACGGCAGCCGACGACGACGGCGAGAAGGCTGATGCCGCCGCACCCTGCCCGAATCGACCGATGACGAGTCCGAGCATGCCGGGAACCACGGCGCCGACGACCGAGAACGCCGAGAACGCGAGGAGGCCGCCGATGATGACAGGGCGCACGCCCACCCGGTCGCTCAGCGCGCCGAACAGCGGCTTGAGCAGCACCTCGGCGAGGTCGTAGAGCGCGAGGGTGAGCCCGAACGCGAGCAGCGTCCACCCGATGTCCTCGGTCTCCGCGCCCAGCGCCGCCGCGATGCCGTGGGCCCCGAAAGCGGTGGTGAATCCGGCGAGGTAGAGCGGGGCGAGGCGGGGCTTCGCGGTGTGCGGAGTCGAGGTCACGCTCGATTCTCGCAGGATCGCTTGTCTGCACGTCACCACGGCCCCGCCACGATCCCCCGTGCGGGGGATGCCGCCGCATCCGCCCCGGCTCTACGGTAAGAGGATGTCTGCAGCGCCGTTCACCCGCATCCCCAGCGTCCGCGAGCAGCGCAGCGACCTCGTGCTCGCGGCGGTCATGTTCGTCGGCGCCGTCCTCAGCGCCGCTCTCTCGACCGTGGCCGACATCTACGGCGACACCCGGGCAGAACCGTGGACGGCTCTCGTCTACGCGGTCGCGGTCACCGCACCGCTGGCCGTGCGTCGGCGCTGGCCGGCCCCGGTCGCGATCGCCGTGTCGCTGGCATACTTCCTCGCCATCTCGTTCCAGGTGCCCGAGATCTATGTCGGCAACATCGCCATGTTCGTGTCGCTCTATACGGTCGGCGCCTGGATGAACAACCGCCGGGCCGCGATGATCGTGCGCGTCGGCATCATCCTCGGCATGTTCGTCTGGCTGATCATCACGATGTACCGCGAAGCCATCGAAGAGGCGGCGAAGGCCGAGGTCGCGGCGGGACTCCTGTCTCCGTACCTCGCGTTCATGCTCATCCAGCTGCTGCTGAACGTGCTGTACTTCGGCGGCGCCTACTACTTCGGCGAGCGCTCCTGGCACGCCGCACGCGAACGCGCGGTGCTCGAGCAGCGCACGGCCGAACTCGAGCAGGAGCGCGAGGTGACCGCGGCGCAGGCCGTCGCCCTCGACCGCGTGCGCATCGCCCGAGAGCTGCATGACGTGGTCGCCCATCACGTGTCGGTCATGGGCGTGCAGGCGGGCGCCGCTCGTCTCGTGATCGATCAGGACCCTGCGAAGACCACGAGCATCCTCAGCGGCATCGAGGACTCCGCGCGCGATGCGATCCACGAGCTGCGGCAGTTGCTCGAGACGCTTCGCACACCCGGCGGCGAGACGGCGGATGCCGCGTCGACCGTGACGCTCGACGACATCCGCTCGTTGGTCGACGCGTCGTCGGAGGCGGGACTGCCCACCGACTATGCGGTGATCGGCACCCCGAGGCCCGTGCCCTCGGTCGTGTCCGTGAACCTGTATCGCATCACCCAGGAGTCGCTCACGAATGCTCGGCGCCATGCCGGCGTCGGCGCGACCGCCGATGTGCGCGTGCGCTACGACGATGACGGGGTCGAGGTCGAGATCGTCAACACCGGTCGCGCCGTGGCCGTGCTTCGCCCCGGACTCGGTCAGCTGGGCATGCGCGAGCGCGCCGCGGCATCCGGTGGCACGCTCGACGTCGCTCCTCGCGCGGCGGGAGGTCTGCGGGTGCGGGCTCGAGTTCCGCTGACCGGCGCCGGCGGCGCGCAGGCCGCGTCGCCGATCGAGACGGGTGTCTCCACATGAGCGGGTCCGACGCACCCATCCGCGTTCTGCTCGTCGACGATCACGCGATGCTGCGAGCCGGATTCCGGACGATCCTCGACACGCAACCCGACATCACGGTGGTCGGCGAGGCGGCGACCGGCGCCGACGCCGTGGCGCAGGCATCCGCTCTGCGCCCCGACGTCATCACGATGGACGTGCAGATGCCCGACATGGACGGCATCGAGGCCACTCGGCGGATCGTCGCCGACCCGGAGGTCGGCGCGGCCATCGCGATCGTCACGACGTTCGATCGCGACGACTACCTCTATCAGGCGCTGGACGCGGGTGCGAGTGGCTTCCTGCTCAAGAACGCCGGCGCCGAGGATCTCATCGCCGCGGTGCGGGCCCTCGCCGCGGGCGACGGGATGCTCGCACCCGAGGTCACACGACGCGTACTGGCTCGGTTCACGACGGCACCCGGACCGGCATCCGGACCGGCATCCGCCTCCGCGCCATCGCAGGTCGCAGCGACCGTGCTCGCCGACCCGCTCACCGACCGCGAGGCCGAGGTGCTCGTGCTGCTGGCCGATGCGCGCAGCAACGCCGAGATCGCGAGCGCCCTGTTCATCGGAGAGGCGACGGTGAAGACGCACGTGTCGCGCATCCTGCAGAAGCTCGGCGCGCGCGACCGCGTGCAGGCCGTCGTCCTCGCGCACCGGATGGGATTGGCGTGACCTCGACACGCGATAGCCTCTGACGCATGCCGACCGCCGCGCCCCTCTCCCGACCGATCCTGGCCGGGGTGGTCACCGCGCTGGTCGGGTTCACGAGCTCGTTCGCCGTGGTGCTCACGGGCCTCAGCGCCGTCGGAGCGACCCCCGAGCAGGCCGCCAGCGGGCTGCTCGCGGTCAGCCTCACGATGGGGCTCGCCTGCGTCGTCCTCGCCTGGCGATATCGGATGCCGATCACCGTCGCCTGGTCGACTCCCGGCGCCGCCCTCCTCGCCGCCACCGGAGCAGTGGACGGCGGATGGTCGGCAGCCGTCGGCGCGTTCCTCGTCACGGCCGCGCTCATCCTGCTCACGGCGCTGTGGCCCGCTCTCGGCACCCTGATCGCCCGCATCCCTCCGTCCATCGCGCAGGCCATGCTCGCCGGAGTGCTCCTGCCCCTCTGTCTCGCACCGATCACCGGACTCGTGGCGAATCCGTGGGGCGTGGTTCCCGTGGTGATCACGTGGCTGGTCTTCGCGCGCCTCGCGCCGCGGTGGGCCGTGCCGCTCGCCTTCGTCGCGGCAGCAGTCGTGGTGGCCGTCTCGTTGGTGCAGGAGAGCACGGCAGTGGATGCCGGACTCCTCGTCCCCCGGATCGAGCTGACCGCCCCCACGTTCACGGTCGGCGCTCTGGTCGGGGTGGCGCTGCCGCTGTTCATCGTGACGATGGCCTCGCAGAACGTGCCGGGCATCGCCATCATGCGCAGCTTCGGCTACGAGGTCCCCTGGCGTCCGGCGATGCTCGTCACGGGTGTCGGCACCGCGATCGGCGCGACGGCAGGCGGCCATCCGATCAACCTCGCGGCGATCAGCGCGGCCCTCGCCGCTTCACCCGACGCCGATCCCGACCCACGGCGCCGGTGGGTCGCCGGTGTCTCGACCGGCGTCTCGTACCTCGTGCTCGGCGGCTTCTCGGCAGCGTTCGCCGCACTGGTGCTGCTCGCTCCCGACGCAGTCATCCCGGCTGTCGCGGGGCTCGCGCTGTTCGCCGCCTTCGGGTCGTCGGTGCAGCAGGCGATCGACGACCCCGGCGAGCGCATCCCCGCCGTGGTGACCTTCCTGGTGGCGGCATCCGGCATCGCGGTGCTGGGCGTCAGCGCCGCATTCTGGGCTCTCGTGGCCGGACTCCTCGTGCGCACCGCTCTGCACGCCGGCCGTCGCTGACGCTGCGGAGAAGGCGCTCGGCTACCGTGGACGCGTGACACTTCCCACGCCTGCTCCTGTGCCGTCGGCCGGTGCTCCCGCCGGGTCCTTCGACGCCCGCGCCCTGCTCGATCCGGTGAATTCCGCCGAGGTCGACGCGTTCGCACGCGCCCAGCGCACCGCTCACCCCACGTCGGCCGCACGGATCATCGCCTGGGTCGGCGTCGGATTCGCGCTGCTCTGCGTCGTTCCCATCTTCGGGATCATGATCCTCGGCCTCGGCTATGCGGTCGGTCAGGAGGCGGGGGTCGCCGTCGCCGCGCTCATCGGGCTCATGCTTCTCGCCGGCATCGTCGTCGGCGTCGTGATGCTCGTGCGCCGCAGCATCCGCCTGCGCAACATCACTCGCTTCCGCCTCGCGCGATTCGCCCGGGCCAACGCCATGAGCTATCTCGACCGCATCGACGAGCCGCCCCTGCCCGGCATGATCTTCTCGTCGGGCTCGAGTCGGATGTCGACCGACGTGCTGCGCGGCGTGGAGCCGCGTTTCGTCGAGTTCGGCAACTACCAGTACACGACCAGCAACGGCAAGCAGTCGACGACCCATCGCTGGGGATACGTCGCGGTCAAACTCGACGTGCCGCTGCCGAACATCGTGCTCGACGCGCTCGGCAACAACACGCTCGGCAGCACGCTCGCTGGCGCCTTCAGAAGCGACCAGCGCCTCTCGCTCGAGGGCGACTTCGACCGCTACTTCTCGCTCTACTGCCCGACGGGCTATGAGGTCGATGCGCTGTACCTGTTCACCCCCGATGTGATGGCCCGCTTCATCGACCACGCCGCGCAGCTCGACGTCGAGATCGTCGACGACTGGCTCTTCCTCTATGCACGACGCGATGTCTCGACCCTCGACCCGGCCACCTGGGCGTGGCTGTTCGGAGCCGTCGGGGCGCTTCTCACGAAGCTCGACCAGTGGGCGCGCTGGCGCGATGACCGGCTGCGGCTCACGCAGCATCCGGGATCCCCGGCAGCACTGCAGAGTCCCGGGCAGATTCCCGGGCAGCATCCTGGCCCTTATCCGGGAGCTCCCGCCCTGCCGTTCGCTGCGCCCGCAGGGCTGCTCACTCCCCCGCCGCCGGGCGTCGCCCTGCCCGGCCAGCGCCTCCGGCGACGCAGCCCCTGGCTGATCGTCGGGATCATCGTCGGCGTCATGTTCGTCGTGACCATGGCCCCGTTCGCGCTCGGGATCCTCTCGGTGCTCTTCCTGCGTTGACGCGGGCTCTCCCCCGCACGGCGGACCACCGTCGCCTCCCGCGCTGCGCAACTCCACCCGCAGATCCGCCACGTGGGGGATGCCGCGGTTCCGCACCGCGCCATAGCGTGAAGGCATGACCACAGGAAAGCTCGTACTCACCGGCATCACCAAGAGCTACGGCTCTCGGCGCGTGCTCGACGACGTCTCATTCGAGGTGGCGCCGGGGCGCCTCACCGGGTTCGTCGGCGGCAACGGCGCCGGCAAGACCACGACCATGCGCATCGTCCTCGGGCTGCTCGGCTCCGACGGGGGCACCGTCGCACTCGACGGTCGGCCGCTATCGAGCACCGACCGGCGCCACTTCGGCTACATGCCCGAAGAGCGCGGCCTCTACCCGAAGATGAAGGTGCTCGAGCAGATCGTCTACCTCGCCCGTCTGCACGGCTTCAGCAAGGCGGATGCCGAGTCGCGCGCGACCGCGCTGCTCACCGAGCTGGGACTCGGCGAGCGCCTGGGAGACACGATCGAGTCGCTGTCGCTCGGCAACCAGCAGCGCGCGCAGATCGCCGCCGCCCTCGTGCACGACCCCGAGGTGCTCATCCTCGACGAGCCGTTCTCAGGCCTCGACCCGCTCGCGGTCGACGTCGTCGCATCGGTGCTCCAGGCGAGCGCCGCCAAGGGAGCGTCGATCCTGTTCTCCTCGCACCAGCTCGATGTGGTCGAGCGGCTCTGCGACGACCTGGTGATCCTCGCCGGCGGCACGATCCGCGCGGCGGGCTCGCGCGACGGGCTGCGCGCTCAGCACGCCGGCGACCGCTACGAGCTGGTCTCCGCCGGGGATGCCGGCTGGCTGCGCGCCGAGCCCGGCGTGACCGTGATCGATTTCGAGGGCGGCTACGCCCTGTTCGACGCCGAAGACGCCGACACCGCGCAGCGCGTGCTGCGCACCGCCGTCGAACGCGGAGACGTCGCGAGCTTCGCCCCCAAGCATCCGTCCCTCGCCCAGATCTTCAAGGAGGTCATCCAGTGAGCACCTCGAACACCACCGGGTCTGCAGGCTCGCCCTCGCAGGCATCGATGATCTGGCTCGTCGCCGAGCGGGAGATCGGGTCGAAGCTGCGCAGCAAGGCGTTCCTGATCTCCACCGGAATCCTGCTGCTGCTCGCCCTCGCCGGCATCGTGATCGGGGGCTTCGCGAGCAAGAACACCGATGCGATGCCCGTCGCAGTGACCTCCGAGACGGCATCCGAGGTGTCGGCTCTCCCCGCGGTCGAGATCACCGAGGTCGCCGACCAGGCCGCGGCCGAAGAGCTCGTGCGATCGGAGAAGGTCGACGCCGCGGTGCTCCCCGGCGACGGACCGACCGGGGTGACGATCATCGCTCTCAAGGACGCACCGACCAGCCTCGTGTCGGCGCTGTCGCAGGCACCCGACATCGAGATCCTCGAACCGGCGACGACGAACCCGCTGCTGCGGTACTTCATCGCGATCGCGTTCGGAGTCGTCTTCATGGGTGCGGCGGCGACCTTCGGCGGCACCATCGCGCAGAGCGTCGTGGAGGAGAAGCAGACCCGCGTGGTCGAGATCCTGCTGTCGACCATCTCGGCCCGCACGCTGCTGGCGGGCAAGGTGATCGGCAACACGATCCTCGCGATGGGGCAGATCCTCGCCCTCGCCGCGGTCGCCACCATCGGTCTCATAGCGACGGGTCAACGCGAGGTGCTGTCGACCCTCGGCGCCCCGATCATCTGGTTCGCCGTGTTCTTCCTCTTCGGCTTCATCCTGCTGGCGGCTCTGTTCGCCGCTGCCGCATCGATGGTCTCGCGTCAGGAGGACATCGGCTCGACCACCACCCCGATCACGATGCTGATCATGGCGCCGTACATCCTGGTCATCTTCTTCAACGACAACCCGCTGGTGCTGACGATCATGTCGTACGTGCCGTTCTCGGCTCCGGTCGGCATGCCGATGCGGCTGTTCGTCGGCGAGGCGCAGTGGTGGGAGCCGCTGCTCAGCCTCGTGATCCTGCTCGCCAGCTGCGTCGCGGCGATCATGATCGGCGCGAAGATCTACGAGAACTCGCTGCTGCGCATGGGGTCGCGGGTCAAGCTCGGCGAGGCGCTGCGCGGCTGAGGTCGCTCGGACATCCCTCCATCGACGAGGCCCCACCCCGCAGACGTCTGCAGGGTGGGGCCTCGTCGTTCAGACGGTCACAGTCCGGGATCAGATCAGGCCCTCCGACAGGGTCGTGGGGTTGCCGAACCGGTGGTTCGTGATCGAGACGGCCTGCTCGTGCAGGAACGGCAGCATCTCGACGCGACCCGCACCCGTCACGGCGTGCGACCAGACGGCGACATCAGGCGTGCCGCCGAGGGCCTCGAACAGGGCCGACGCATCGCCGCCGACCAGGCGCACGCGCTGCCAGGTGTGCTCGGCCTTCGCCGCGGCCTTCGCGTAGCGCTTGACCCAGGCGGCGTCGTTCTCGATCTTCGGAGTCACGCCCTGCGCGCGCAGCGCCTTCTCGACGCGAGACGGCAGAGCGGATGCCGACACCGTGAACGGGCTGCCGCTGCGCAGCGCAGAGGCGATCACGCGGATGCCGTCGGCGAGCGACGCCGCCTCGGCGATGCGCACGTCGACGGCGACCGGGCGGTACCGGAACACGTTGCGCTCGACACCGAGACCGGACTTGTCGCTCACGGCGCCGAACTCGTCGACCCAGGCACGCTCGTCGGACGCGGCGGCGCGATGCAGCCACTCGATCTCGACGGCGCCGAGGTCTGCACCCGCAGCGGCGAGCACGGCCTCGACGGCCGAGTTCACGGCGGCGCCGGGCGCTGCGGCGGGAAGTTCGGCCGGGGCCCACTCTCCGAGGCCGAACAGGTAGTTCGGGCCACCGGCCTTCGCGCCGGCACCGACCGCGGAGCGCTTCCAGCCGCCGAACGGCTGACGCTGCACGATCGCGCCGGTGATGCCGCGGTTGACATAGAGGTTGCCGGCCTCGACCTGGTCGAGCCAGGTGGCGACCTCATCGGAGTCGAGCGAGTGGATGCCGGCGGTGAGGCCGTAGTCGACGGCATTCTGCAGACGGATCGCCTCGTCGAGGTCCTTCGCGCGCATGATGCCGAGCACGGGTCCGAAGAACTCCGTCAGGTGTGTGGTCGAGCCCGGAGCGACGCCGATCTTGACGCCGGGAGTCCACTGACGCCCCTCGTCGTCGAGCTTCTTCGGCTCGACGAGCCAGCGCTCGCCCTTTTCGAGAGTCGTCAGCGCGGTGAGCAGCTTGCCGTTCGCCGGCTCGATGATCGGTCCCATCTGGGTCGCCGGGTCGTCGGGCAGGCCGACGCGCATCGAGGTGACGGCGTCGACCAGCTGACGCTCGAAGCGCTGCGAGTCGGCGACCGAGCCCACGAGGATCGCGAGCGATGCCGCCGAGCACTTCTGCCCCGCGTGGCCGAACGCGCTGCGGGCGACGTCGGCGGCCGCGAGGTCGAGGTCGGCCGACGGCGTCACGATGATCGCGTTCTTGCCGCTGGTCTCGGCGAGCAGCGGCAGGTCGGAGCGGAACGAGCGGAACAGCTGCGCCGTCTCGTAGGCACCGGTGAGGATGACCCGGTCGACCTCGGGGCTGGCGACGAGGCGCGTGCCGAGATCGCGGTTCGCGAGATCGACGAGGGCGAGCAGGTCACGCGGCACACCGGCCGCCCACAGCGCCTCGACCATGACCGCGCCGCAGCGCTGCGTGAGCTTGGCGGGCTTGATGATCACACCGGAGCCCGAGGCGAGGCCGGCGAGCACTCCACCGGCGGGGATCGCGACCGGGAAATTCCACGGCGGCGTCACCACGGTGACCTTCGACGGGACGAACTCCGCACCCGAGACGTTCTCGAGGTCGAGGGCACGCTCGGCGTAGTAGTGCGCGAAGTCGATCGCCTCCGAGACCTCCGGGTCGGCCTCGGCGATGGTCTTGCCCGCCTCGTGGGCCATGATCTCGATCAGCTGGCCGCGACGGGCGGCGAGCTCGTCGCCCGCGCGGTGCAGCACGGCCGCACGCTCGGCGGCCGGCAGGGCGGCCCACCGCACGGCGGCGGCGGATGCGGCGGCGAAGATGCCGTCGAGCTCGTCGGTCGTCTCGACCTTGGCGAGAGCGATCGAGTCGAGACCCAGAGTCGACTCCACCGACCGCGCCAGGATCTCGCGACCCCAGGTGCGGTTCGCGGCGATCGCCGGGTCGCTGTCGGGCTGGTTCTCGAAACCGGTGGTGACCTCACCACCGGCACCCGCGGCGGCCTCGGCCGCACGGTCCTGCACGCGGTTCGACGAGGGCACGGAGCGGTCGGCCTCGAGACCGGCCAGGGAGCGCTCGAAGCGCTCACGCTCGCGAGTGAGCAGTGCGGGGTCCGATGCCAGCTCGAACACGGCCGACATGAAGTTCTCCGGGCTCGCGTTCTCCTCGAGGCGGCGCACGAGGTACGCGATGGCCACGTCGAACTCGGCCGGGTTCACCACGGGCGTGTAGAGCAGCAGCTGACCGACGTCCTTGCGGACGGCCTCGGCCTGACCCGTCGCCATGCCGAGGAGCATCTCGTACTCGACGGCATCCGTCACCCCGCGGGCCTGCGCCAGCAGCCAGGTGTAGGCGATGTCGAAGAGGTTGTGTCCCGCGACGCCGATGCGCACGGCATCCAGTCGCTCGGGCGTCATCGACCAGTCGAGCACGCGCTTGTAGTTCGTGTCGGAATCCTGCTTGGTGCCGTAGGTGGCGAGCGGCCAGCCGTGCACCGCCGAGTCGACGTGCTCCATGGCGAGGTTCGCGCCCTTGACGACGCGCACCTTGATCGGCGCACCGCCCTTCGCGCGGCGAGCCGAGGCCCACTCCTGGAGATGCTGCATCGCGCCGAGCGCATCGGGCAGGTAGGCCTGCAGCACGATCCCGGCCTCGAGCTTCTCGAGCCCGGGCTGGTCGAGGATGCTGGTGAACGCCGCGATCGTCAGGTCGAGGTCGCGGAACTCCTCCATGTCGAGGTTGATGAACTTGGTCTTGCCGGCGGCCTCCGAGGTCGCGGCGAGCTCGTACAGCGGGGTGAGCTTCTCGACGACGTCGGCCACAGCCTCGTCGAACGACCACATCGACAGCTGGCTGACGACGCTCGACACCTTGATCGACACGTAGTCCACGTCCTTGCGGGCGAGGAAGTCGTAGGTGCCCTGCAGGCGGCGGCCGGCCTCACGCTCGCCGAGCACCGCCTCGCCGAGGAGGTTGAGGTTCAGGCGGTTGCCGCTCTTGCGCAGCTTCGCGATCGCCGGGCCGAGCTTCGACGGCGTCGCGTCGAGCACGAGGTGCCCGACCATCGCGCGCAGCACGCGGCGCGAGATCGGCACGACGACGCCGGGCAGCTTGGGCGCCCAGAAGCCGCCGGTCTTGATCGCGGCGCGGAGGTAGCCGGGCAGCAGCGAGGGCGTGATGTCCGAGAGGTCGGCGAGAGCGCGGCCGGCGACACTGAGGTCTTCCGGGCGCATCACGCCGTCGACGAAGCCGACCGTGAAGGCGAGTCCGTTCGGGTCCTTGAGAACCTCGGAGAGACGCTGCGCTGCGGGCTCGACGGGGTGCGTCTCGCTCTCGGTGAGCCAACGCTGCACGAGGGCGGCGACCTCGTCGGTGCTCGGCGTGGTGTCGGGGGTGGTGGTGTCGGCGACGACAGTCATCGGGGTGAGCCTTCCAGGGGGATCGCACACCCGGGAACGTGTGCGGCTCGATCATTGTCAGCCTCGCCGGTAGGCTACGTCTATCAACCGATTCGGGACCATTCTGTTCAGCCGGAGTGAACGATGGAGCCGACTCCGAAAGGCTCAGGATGCTCGACGTCAACCGACTGCGGATGCTGGTCGAACTGTCTCGTCGCGGCACGCTCTCGGCCGTCGCCGATGCGCTCTCGTACAGCAAGGCTTCGGTGTCGCAGCAGCTCAGCGCTCTCGAACGAGACGTCGGCGTCCCGCTGCTCCGCCGGGTGGGGCGCGGCGTGCAGTTCACCCCGCAGGGCACCGTGCTCGTGGCCGAGGCGATCGGCATCCTCGACCAGCTCGAACACGCCGAAGTGGCGGTCGCCGAGTCGCTCACGGAGGTGACCGGCACCGTGCACATCGCGGTCTTCCAATCGACGGCGCACTCCCTGCTCCCCGAGGCGCTCAACGCGCTGCGCGAGCAGCATCCGGCCCTGCGCGTGGAGGTCACCGAGAGCGATCCCGAGACCGGGCTCGTCGGCGTCTCGAGCCGCGACTTCGACCTGATCCTCGCCGAGCAGTACCCCGGTCGCACCCGCCCGATCCACGCCGATCTCGATCGCGTGGTGCTCGTGCACGACTCCATCACGCTGGCCAGGAAGCCGGGGACCCGGGATGCCGAGGACGCCGTCGCCGCGCTCTGGTCGACCAGGGATGCGCCGTGGGTGCTCGAACCCGCAGGCACGGCGTCGCGAGCCTGGGCCGAGCAGCTGTGCCGCACCGCCGGCTTCGAGCCCGACGTGCGCTTCGAGGTCGCCGATCTCACGGCGCACGTGCGTCTGATCCGCGCCGGTCTCGCCGTCGGACTCCTTCCCGAGCTCGTGTGGGCCGGCGAGGCACCGACCGTCGCGCTCACGCCGCTGCCCGACGAGCCACGTCGGGAGATCTTCTCCTCCGCTCGTCGGGTATCGGCCGCGGCGCCGTCGATCCGTGCGGTGCGGCGAGCTCTCGCCTCCGCCGCATCCCGCAACCTGCTGGACTGAGCGCGGATCGTCCCCGACGTCATCTCGCGTCATCGGGAATATGCGTTCACATACATCTGTTGAGACCCCCGTACCCGGACGAAGGAGTCCGATCGACTCCTTTTCGAAAGGCACTTCCGTGAGCACTCCCGTGATCGACCGCACCGCCCCCACCGAGCACCCCGTCCTCGACGTCCTCGCCGGGCGCTGGAGCCCCCGCGCCTACGACGCCGAGACCACGATCGACGACGCCAAGCTGAACGCCGCCCTCGAGGCCGCACGCTGGTCGCCGTCGGCCTACAACCTGCAGCCGTGGCGGTTCATCGTCGCTCGCCGCGGCACGGCACTGTTCGACCAGGTCGTCGACTCGCTGGTCGAGTTCAACCAGCTCTGGGCCTCGAAGGCCTCGGCGCTCGTCGTCGCGATCGCCGAGACCGAGTCCGAAGAGGGCAAGGCCATCAGCCACGCGGTCTACGACCTCGGCCAGGCCGTCGCGCACTTCTCGGTGCAGGCCCACCACGAGGGTCTCCTGGTGCACCAGATGAGCGGCTTCGACCCTGAGGTCATCCGCGAGTTCGCCGACCTGTCGCCGCGATTCTCCGCCCTCACCGTCATCGCTGTCGGTGAGCTCGGTGACGCCGCCGGTCTTCCTGAAGGGCTCCAGCAGGGCGAGACCGCTCCGCGCGTGCGTCGCCCGATCGACGAGACCGTCATCCTCAGCGCCTGACGCATCGCCCACGGGCGACACAGAAGAGGGGCGGATGCCATGGCATCCGCCCCTCTTGTCATGCCCGGGCGTGACCGAGCCACATGGCCGGGTCCTACTCGTCGAGCAGCTCGGCGTCGATCACATCGTCGTCGTCGGATCCGAGATCGGGCTCGGGTTCGGGTGACGTCGACGTGAGCATGAGCCCGCTGCCGTCGACCGCGACGTCGACCCTGACCAGGTCGCCGTCGTGCACTCCGCCCGAGAGCAGCGCCGTGGCCAGCTTGTTCTGCACCTCGGTCTGGATGAGACGCCGCAGCGGCCGGGCGCCGAACATCGGGTCGTAGCCGCGCTCGGCGAGCCACGACCGTGCGTCGGGGGTGACCGCCAGAGTGAGTCGCCGATCGCGCAGGCGGTCGTGCAGCTGGTCGATCGACAGCTCGACGATCTGCGCCAGGTCGTCCTGACCGAGCGCGGAGAACATCACGATGTCGTCGAGACGGTTGAGGAACTCGGGCCGGAACGCCTGGTGCACGAGCGCCATCACCTGCTCGCGCTTCTCATCGGGCGACAGCGTCGGATCGATGAGGATCGGCGAACCGAGGTTCGAGGTGAGGATCAGGATGACGTTCGAGAAGTCGACCGTGCGGCCCTGTCCGTCGGTCAGTCGGCCGTCGTCGAGAACCTGCAGCAGCACGTCGAAGACCTCGGGGTGCGCCTTCTCGACCTCGTCGAGCAGCACGACGCTGTAGGGACGCCGTCGCACGGCCTCGGTCAGCTGACCGCCCTGCTCATAGCCCACGTACCCGGGAGGGGCTCCGACGAGCCGGGAGACGGAGTGCTTCTCGCCGTACTCCGACATGTCGATGCGCACCATGGCGCGCTCGTCGTCGAACAGGAAGTCGGCCAGGGCCTTCGCCAGCTCGGTCTTTCCGACACCGGTCGGGCCGAGGAACAGGAACGATCCGGTCGGGCGGCCGGGGTCGCTGATGCCCGCACGCGAGCGCCGTACGGCATCGGAGACGGCCTTCACGGCATCCTTCTGCCCGATCAGGCGCTTGCCGAGCTCGGATTCGAGGTGCAGCAGTCGCTCGCTCTCACCCTGCAGCAGTCGTCCGACGGGGATGCCGGTCCATGCGGCGATCACGGCGGCGATGTCCTCGTCGGTGACCTGCTCATTGACCATGCGACCCTCGGTCGACACCGTCGCCTCGGCCTGCTCGGCCTCGGCGATGTCGCGTTCGAGGCGCTTGATCGTCTCGTACTCGAGCTTCGAGGCGCGCGTGTAGTCGGCCTCCCGCATCGCGAGGTCGCGCTGCGTGATCGCATCGTCGAGCTGCTTCTTCAGGTCGCCGACGCGGTTCAGGCCCTGGCGCTCGCGCGCCCAGCGGGCTTCGAGCTCGGCGAGCTGCGCCTCCATGCCCACGAGCTGCTCGCGGAGGGCCGCGAGTCGCTCTTTCGACGCGGCGTCCTTCTCGCGCTTGAGCGCCAGCTCTTCGAGCTTCATGCGGTCGACCTGACGCTTCAGCTGGTCGATCTCGACCGGAGACGAATCGATCTCCATCTTGAGCCGCGACATCGACTCGTCGATCAGGTCGATCGCCTTGTCGGGAAGCTGCCTGGCCGGCAGGTACCGGTTCGACAGTGCCGCGGCGGCGACCAGCGCGCTGTCGGCGATCGTCACCCCGTGATGCGCTTCGTAGCGGCCCTTGAGCCCCCGGAGGATCGCGATGGTGTCCTCGACCGTGGGCTCACCGACGTAGACCTGCTGGAAGCGACGCTCGAGAGCGGCGTCCTTCTCGATGAACTCGCGGTACTCGTTGAGAGTCGTCGCGCCGATCAGCCGCAGCTCGCCCCTGGCCAGCATCGGCTTGAGCATGTTCGACGCCGCGACCGAGCCTTCGCCGCCGCCCGCGCCCATGAGCACGTGCAGCTCGTCGATGAAGGTGATGATCTGCCCGTCGGATTCGGTGATCTCCTTGAGGACGCTCTTCAGCCGCTCCTCGAACTGGCCGCGGTACATCGCCCCGGCGACGAGGGCCGAGATGTCGAGCGACACGAGCTCCTTGTCCTTGAGCGACTCGGCGACGTCACCCGCCACGATGCGCTGGGCGAGCCCCTCGACGACGGCCGTCTTGCCGACGCCGGGCTCGCCGATCAGCACGGGGTTGTTCTTCGTGCGACGGGTGAGCACCTGGCTGACTCGACGGATCTCGCTGTCTCGCCCGATCACGGGGTCGAGCTTGCCCTGTCGGGCACGGTCGGTCAGATTGATACCGAACTGCTGGAGGGCGGACTGCTGGTCATCGTTCTGGGGACTGCTCTGCGGGCTTGGCATGTGTTCCTCCTGGGGAGACTCCTTCGGGTCGGCATCCACAAAGTTGAGTGGATGTGACTCAAGTTTAGCGCATTCTGCGCGCGGCATCCAGGATCACGCGGGCGACCTCGCGCTTCGATCCCGCGGCGGATGCCACGACCTCACCTCCCGCCCCGACGATCTCGACCGCGTTGTCGCGCTTCTCGAAGCCGTGATCGGCGTTCGCGAGGTTCACCGCGAGCAGGTCGACGCCCTTGCGCTCGCGCTTGCGGCGAGCGCGCTCGCGACGTTCGTCCGCGTCCTCCGACGTCTCGGCCGCGAAGGCGACGATGGTCTGCCCCTGCGGCGCACGGCCGTCGGCGCGGGATGCCGCGAGCGCGGCGACCACGTCCTCGTTCTCGACCAGGTCGAGGTGCATGAGAACGCCCTGCTCCTTCGTGAGCTTGTGCTCCGACACCGTCGCGGGGCGGTAGTCGGCGACGGCGGCGGCCATGATGACGATGTCGGCAGCCCCGGCGGCATCCTTCATCGCGTCGGCGAGCTCGGCCGCGGTCCCGACCGGGACGACCCTGACGGACGGATGCCGGGCATCGGCCAGCACATCCGCTGAGATGTTGGCGGCGACCAGCGTGACGTTCGCGCCGCGGGCTGCGGCGTCCGCCGCGAGCGCGATGCCCTGCCGGCCGCTCGACCGGTTGCCGAGGAAGCGCACGGGATCGATCGGCTCCCTGGTGCCGCCCGCGGACACGACCACAGCCAGCCCGTCGAGGTCACGCGGCGCGAGGAGCGCGAGGGCCGCCTCGAAGATCTGCTCCGGCTCCGACATGCGGCCGGGCCCGCTGTCGCCCCCGGCGAGCTCGCCGTCGGACGGGCCGACCAGATGCACTCCGCGCGACCTCAGGGTCGCGATGTTCGCCTGCGTGGCGGCGTTGCGCCACATCTCGGCGTGCATGGCCGGCGCGATGAGCACCGGAGCCTCGGTCGCGAGCAGCGTGGTGCCGAGCAGATCGTCCGCGATGCCCGCGGTGATCTTCGCGATCGAGTTCGCCGTCGCAGGGGCGACGATCACCAGGTCGGCGTTCTGGCCCAGTGCGACATGACGCACCCGCGCGACGTCGTCATGCACGCTCGTCGTGACCGGATGCCGGCTCAGAGCCTCCCACGTCGGGGTGCCGACGAATCGCAGGGCGTCCTCGGTCGGAACGACGGTCACCTCGTGTCCGGCCTTCGTCAGCAGACGCACCAGGTGCACTGTCTTGTATGCGGCGATGCCACCCGTAACCCCGACGACGATGTTCACGGTTCGATTCTGCCCCAGCATCCGACGTCGCGGGCCCGGGACTGCGACGCGCTTCTAGACTGGATCCCGTGTGCACCGTGGTGATCGATGTGGCCGGATCCGAGACCGCGCGACTGCTCGCGGTGCGCGATGAAGACCCGCAACGGGAGTGGGATGCCCTCGGCGAATGGTGGCCGGACGCCTACCCCGGGGTCTCGGGCATCCGCGACCGGCGTGCCGGTGGCGCGTGGCTCGCAGTGAATGCGGCGGAGAGACGACTCGCAGTGCTGCTGAACCGCGCCGACGTCGTGGATCTCGCGGCAGACGTCGCCGTCTCTCGCGGTTCGCTCGCCCTCGAATCGGTCATGGGGCGGTCCCCGGTGGCTCCGCTTCCCATGCACGGCTTCAACCTGCTCGAGGTTCGGCCGGAGGGAGCGCGCGTGCTGAGCTGGGACGGCGCGGAGCTGCGCGAGACACCGCTCGGCGACGGCATCCACATGATCGCGCACGACGACCTCGACGACCTCGGCACTCCCCGGATCGCGGCGTGGCTGCCGGAGTTCCGGGCGCTCGGGCCCGCCGCCGACAGCGGCGACTGGACCGGCGAGTGGACGACGCTGCTCGCCTCGTCGGCACGGTTGGACCCGGAGGACGATCGGGCGATCATCCGCGACAACCGTCCGCACGGATACCCGACCCAGTCGCTGCTGTACTGCACCGCCGCGGTCACCCCCGACAGCGTCGACGTCGACTATCGCGCGCTTCCCAGCCCCGGCCACTGGGATCACTGAGCAGCGTGCTCCGCTGAGCGCCGCGTGCGTCGCGCCGTGCAGCGTGCGTCGCTGAGCGCAGCGTGCGTCGCGCGGTGCCGCGCTCAGGCCGCAGACGACTCGCCGTCGTCGGCGCACGAGAAGCGCGCACGGTAGGCCGTCGGGGTGGTGCCGAGCACCCGCGAGAAGTTCTGCCGAAGCACGGCCGCCGACCCGAAGCCGCACTCGTCGGCGATCTGCTCGAGCGACAGATCGCTGCGCTCGAGCATCCGCTGGGCGTGCAGCACACGCTGCCGCGCCAGCCAGGCCGCCGGAGTCGCGCCGTACTCCGCCTTGAACCGTCGGGCGAACGTGCGGGGAGACATGAGCGCGCGGGCCGCGAGCTGGTCGACGCCGAGATCGTCGCGGAGGTGCGCGACGGCCCAGTCCGCGACGGCGGCGAGCGAATCGTTCTCGGCGACAGGGATCGGACGGTCGATGAACTGCGCCTGGCCTCCGTCGCGCTGCGGCGGCACGACCATGCGACGGGCGATGCGGTTGGTGAGCTCTGCCCCGAGCTCGATCCGCAGCAGGTGCAGGCAGGCGTCGATGCCCGCCGCCGTGCCTGCGCTCGTGATGATGCGGTCGTCCTGCACGAAGAGCACGTCGGGGTCGATGTCGATCTCGGGATACATCTCGGCCATCACGTCGGAGTACATCCAGTGCGTGGTCGCCCGACGCCCGTCGAGCACTCCGGCGGCGCCGAGGATGAAGGATCCGCTGCAGATCGTCAGCACCCAGGCGCCGCGCGCCACCGCGTCGCGCGCGACTTCGAGGAGCAGCGGGTCGATCTGCGTCCAGTACTCCCGGGGAACCGGACACAGGATGACGAGGTCCGCTTCGTAGGCGAACGACAGGTCATGCTCGACGTTGATCGAGAAGCCGAGCTTCGACTGCACGACACCGGGGTGCGGAGCGACGACCCGGAAGTCGAAGTTCGGGACCCCGTCGTTCGACCGGTCCAGTCCGAACGCCTCGCAGGCGAGGCCGAACTCGAACGGCGCGAATCCGTCTTGGACGACGCAGGCGACGGTCTTCATCATGGCGCTCTCCCGGTTTGGCAGTTTTCCTACGTGCAGAGTCTATTCTGCCACTCGTGGCAGATCAACAGTGATCGTAGCGTTTCTGCCATGTTCCTCATCATCGCACTCATAGCCCTCGCCGTGTGGGCTCTCGTGTCCACGGTCATCGAACTCCGCCGCGACGGATACCGACGCGTTCCCACTGACTGGTCCCGCGTCGCCGATCGAGACGCGCTCGACCGAGCGGAGACCGGGCGCGTCTATCGCTGAACCGGAGCGGAATCTCCCTGCGCGCCGGCATGCGCGGCTACGCTCGTGTGCATGAGCGAGCCCCAGCAGCCTCCCGCGCAGCCACACGGAACTCCCCCGGACTACGCGGGCTCGCACTATCCGGCGCAGCCGGCACCACAGCCGACACCGCAGCCGACGCAACCGCAGCACGCGCCGCACGACGGCCAGCCGCACGCCGGACAGCCCTACCCCGGACAGCAGCATGCCGGACAGCCCTATGCCGGACAGCCCTATGCCGGACAAACATATGCCGGACAGCCGTACCCGGTCGAGCAGCGTCCGGCCCAGCCCGGAGCCGGCCTCGGGCGCACCGCCTTCCTCCTCGCTCTGGTCTCGCTCGCGATCGGGCTTGTCGTCACGCTGTCGTACCCTCTGATGTTCCGGATGACGGGCGACCCCTTCGCGATCGGCGCGTTCTCGGCGATCGGCAACGGACTCGTGCTGGTCGTCGCCGTCGTCGGACTCATCCTCGGCCTGATGTCGGTGCGACGACCGGGGCCGAAGATCCTCGCCGGCATCGCGATCGGCGTCACCGCATCGCAGCTCGTCGGAATCGTCATCTCGTGGGTGTCGAATCTCTTCTACGCACTTCCCTTCTGACCGTCCGGAGAATCGATGAGCGACCAGCAGCAGAACCCAGACGCCCCCCAGGATTCGGGCAGGCCGTACACGCAGCCAGGCCAGCCGCACGCGCAACCCGGCCAGCCCTATGCGCAACCCGGCCAGCCGTACGCGCAACCCGGCCAGCCCTACGGACAGCCCGCCCAGCCCTACGCAGTCGCGACGCCGCCGTACGCATCAGGGCAGACAGCACCGCGGCCCGGGAGCCTCGGTCGCACCGCGTTGATCGTGGCGGTGAGTGCCGCGGCCGTGGGGCTCTTCTTCCAGATCGTCACCCCGTTCATGTACATGAGCGTCGGCTACCAGTTCGTCGATCTGCTGTCGAACCTCGTGAATCTCATCGTGCTGGCCGGCGCGGGTGCCGGTCTGGTGCTGGGACTCATCGCGCTTCGGCGCCCGGCACCCCACCTGCTCGCGGCGGTCGCGATCGGCGTGGGCGGCAGCGCCGTCGTCGGCACCCTCGTCTCGTGGGTGTCGAACCTGTTCTACTACTTCGGGTTCTGAGTGCGAGACTCGGCCGCGAGCACGCGGTCGTAGACCTCGATCATCGCGGCGGTGCGCGACGACTGACGGAACGACTCCGAGACTTCGCGCATGGGCAGAGGTGCGGTGCCGGCAGCGATGTCGGATGCCGCGCGGCGCAGCGTCTCGACGAGACCCGCCCGTCGCTGGTCCTCGGTGCCTGACGCACCCGGGACAGCCCAGAGACCGCCACCCAGTTCTGCGGCGATGTCGGGATCGCTGATCACAGACGGCGTGCCGAGCGTCGCCGCCTCGAACGGCGTCATCCCCTGCGTCTCGAAGCCGATCGAGGTCTGCACGAGCGCGTCAGCGGCGGCGATTCGCGCCAGCGTGTCGGGATAGCTGAGCTTGCCGGCGAATCGGACCGTCGGCAGGTCCTCGACGATCTTCTCGGCCGCGGCTCGCTGGGCGCCTCCGCCGATGATCTCGAGATCGGCATCGACTCCCGATTCGACGAAGGCCTCGAGGAAGGGGAGCAGTCGCTTCTCGGGGCTCATGCGCCCGAGCCAGACGAAACGGGGGCGCCCCGGTTCACGCTCGCCGGGCGCGGCGGCGAGGGTCGCGTCGCGGATGTCGTCGTCGATGCCGTTCCACACCACATCGACCGGACTGAATACCCCATGCTCTTCGAGGCGTCGGGCGAAGTGGGTCGACGGTGCTGTCACCGCTGACGCGCGGCCGGCGATTCCACGCAGGAACGCCCAGCCGTCACTGCCGCCGATCGTCGGCACCACCCCCGCGAGCGCCCGGCGCCGCCAGATGTTCAACGCAGAGAGCACCGGCCCATGTAGCGGGGTGACCGCGGCGATCCCCACGTCCACGCGGTTGTGCATGGTGTGCACGACGGGAATGCCGTGTCGAGCCGCATATCGGTGCCCGATGAACGCACCCCAGAAGTCCGCCTGGACATGCACGAGATCCACGGGCGGTCGATGCGTCAGCGCCCGATCGAGGAAGCGATCCGTGCGGCGTCCGGGCCAGCTCATCGAATACTCGCGGTCGACGGTGATCGGCACCGACGGCAGGTCGAGGTTCGAGGGATCGGTGCCGCGTGCAGCCCGCGATCCGCGCATCTTCGGTGCCACGACGGTCACGGTGTGGCCCGCGCGCTCGAGGAACTCGCGCTGCAGCCGCATCGACACCTGCGCCCCGCCGAGCGAGTCGAGGTGCTGATCGCCGAAGAAGACGATGTGCATGGCGGGTGCCGTCACTCGGGCAGGGGCTCGTCGCGGTACAGCGCCTCGAAGGTGTCGAGCGTGCGGTTGATGTCGTGGATCGCGACGCCGTCGAGAGATGCCTGCTGCATACGGGCGTACTCCCCGGGTGACGCGGTCAGCACATCGGTGAGCCGCGCCGCCAGGGCATCGGCATTGCCCGGTTCGAACAGGTAGCCGTTCTCGCCGTCGTGCACGAGGTGCGGCAGTGCGACGGCATCCGCTGCGACGATCGGGAGCGCGGAGGCCATGGCTTCCATCGTCGCGATCGACTGCAGCTCGGCGATCGAGGCGATCGTGAAGACCGAGGCACGCGAGAGCAGCGCCCGCAGTTCCTCATCGCTGGTGCGTCCGTGGAACGTCACGCGGTCGGCGAGGCCGAGTTGGTGCGAGAGATTCTCGAGCTGCTTGCGCTGATCCCCGCCGCCGACGATGTCGAACGTGGCGTGCAGTGCGGGGTCGAGCTTCGTCATCGCCTGCAGGATGACCTCGACCTGCTTCTCAGCGGTCAGTCGGCCGACGAAGATGATGCGATTCGCGTCACGGGGTGCGACGACCGGCGTGTACTGGGTGCGGTCGATGCCGCAGCTGACGGGAATGACGTTCTCGACGGCGACGGTGCGCTCGAGGAAGTCGGCTGCTCGACGCGTCGGCGTCGTGATCGCGCGGGTCAGTGCGAAGGTGCGCTTCGCGTCTCCCCACGCCCACCGCAGCACGAGATCGTCGATGAACTTCGGCATCGTGGTGTGGTCGAGGATGTTCTCGGCCATCACATGGTTCGTCGCGATCACCGGGATGCCCCGTTCGTGGGCGATCCGCGAGAGGCCGCGACCGATCACGATGTGCGACTGGATGTGCACGACGTCGGGCTGCACATCGTCGATGATCTTGCGGGCGTAGTGCTTCACGCGCCACGGCCAGACGAAGCGCAGCCAGTCATGCGGAGCCCAGCGCACCGAGGGCAGTCGGTGAAGAGTCATCGGCTCGCCCTCGATGACCTCCGTCCGCGCGGGCGTGCGGCGGTAGACCAGGTTCGGGGCGACGACATGCACGTCGTGGTCGCGCTGCACGAGACCGGCGGCGAGGCGCTCGGCGAAGCGCGCGGCACCGTTGATGTCGGGCGCGAAGGTGTCGCATCCGATCAGGATGCGCAGTGGACGGGGTCCCGTGTGGGGAGCGACGTCGGAAGCACTCGTCGGATCGGAGGTAGAGGAGGACATTCTGCCTTACGGTACGGCGGCCAGGGGAGCCCGATCGGGCGCTCGCCACTCTACCCGAGGGGCTTGTTCGAGCTGCTGAGGCATACCGGCATCCCTCAGCCTCACCCCCTACCGTGGAGGCATGCGACTGACTGCCGACGCCGACCCGCAACTGTGGATCCCCGTGACGGATTCGCTCGGATGGAGGGGGCGCCGGCACCGCAAGGCGGCGATCCGGATGCTGTTGGGGCAGGTGAACTCGGCGATCGGCGCCACGCAGCGTCCGGGCTCGCGGCTCGGCGCCTGGGCGATGAGCCAGGCGGCGCCGATGCTGATGCGCCGGGCGGACGGGCGCGTGCTCGTCTGGACCTGGAAGGCGGACCCTGAGCTGGTCGTGGCGATGGCGACCGCGCAGGCGCTGACTCCCGAAGTCCGGATCGCCCGCGCCTCGATGCCGATGGACTACGACGACACCCAGTCCTTCTCGAGCCGCTGGCTGGGCACGGGAGAGAAGCTCGTCGTGGCGATGCCGCCGTCCCCTGCATCTCCGCCGTTCGTCACCTACACCTGGGACACCGGCACGCACCTGGTGACGTTGACCGCGATGTGCAGCGACCGCGAACGCTTCGGCACGCTCGACGGTGCGCTCGATGACCTCGCGCGCAGCATCCGGGTCGCCGATGAGGTCACGGGCGGCGAATCTCCCGAGGTGCTCCGCCTCGGACCCGCCTGAGCTCGATTCTCCCGCCCGAGCGGCGGTTGCCAGAGTTCGATCGCGGGACCTTCCCGGGTCGTGGATGCGGGCGAAGGTGCCATATTCGGCTGTTCTTCTCCGGTCAACGCCGTCAGGTCAGACCCGCATAGGGGCAGCTCGAACGTGCACGTTCCGCAGGACGCTGAGCCTCGGTGTGCGCCATCGTTCGTCGGGATCCCACCATCCCGGTCCTCGTACCTGCGGGAGCCCCGCCTGCATCCGGATCTCCCACCCCGAGGTCCCGAGGCTTCGGTGGTGCCACCAGCACAACGGCACACCGTCATCGGTATGAGTCGGACCACCCCGCGCATGCTCGACGACATGGTGGATCTCGCACCACGACGCGGGAACGTGACATCCGGGAATCAGGCACTCCTTGTCTCGGGCGATGATCGCCCGGCGTTGGTGCACCGTGAACACCCGGTCGGTGGTCGTGATCCCGATGATCCTGCCCTCATCGAACAGCACCCGTTGAATCGTCCCCGCGCATCCGACGTGCGCGGCGACGGAGACCGGGACGTGGGCACCGGATCCCGGGATCGTCGCCCACCCACCGTTGCCGCCCGCTCCGCCCATTCCGCCCTTTCCGCCCATTCCGCCCACGAGATCCTTCGCGTCGACGTTCACGACGAGGACCGGCGCGGAACCGCCGAGAGTGGGCATGTCCTTGTGTCGCGCAGCGATGGCGAACACCATCGCGAGGGCGTCGTGACGCTTCTGCGCCGCGGTGCGGTCATCGAGCACACACCGCGGATCCGAGTTGAACGGATCCGTATCGTCACCGTCTGCACCCGCACCCGCACCCGCACCCGCACCCGCACCCGCACCCGCACCGGCACCCTCGCTCGGGGCGAAGTGCACTCCGGGCATGGGCGGGCCGTCACCTTTGGGGTTGAGGATCGCGTCCAGGATCAGCTGCAACTGCGCCGCGACGTCCGGGGTCAGATACCCGCGGATCGCGTGCACGCCGTCCGTGAGACGACCGATCGTGATGCCCCGCCGTCGACGGGAGTCCTCATCCTTGGGTTCCTCCCCATCGGGGTCGAACATCGACGCGAGATCCTCGGCGAGAGCTTTCAAGTCCTGCGGGGTCGGCGCCGGACCCGGCTCATCAGCCTCCAGGCCCTCATCATCAGCGTCGACCACGACGCCGTGGCCGCGAGCACACCCCGCCAACGCGACATCCGCCGCCAACCGCTGATCCACCGTCAGCCGATCCCACACCTTCTCGATCGGCCCCGTCGCCGCGAGAAACCCGGCCACACCGACCACCCCATCCAGCAACGCGAGACGCAACTCCGACCACCGGGCCGGCATCCTCTCCCCCGCCAGACTCACCGGACGCCGCACCAGATCGACGACCCTGTCGACCCGGGACGCGCCCCGCACATCCACCGACGCCGTCCGCTGCAACAGCTCGTTCAGGCCCCGGCACCCCGCCGAATGCGGAAAGTCGGCCGCGTCGCCCGTCGCGATCGTCTCGACGATCACCGCCTCGACCCGGCGGAACGCCGCCCCCGCGCCCCGCAACACCATGATCCGATCCGCATCCGACAACCCCGCCAGCGCGTCATCGGACAGCACCGTGTCGAGGTCGGCGATGACCCGATCCAGAAGCTCCGCAGTGCTGTTCATACCCCCAGTCAACCCCGGGCCACCGACATTCGAGACCCGAAACGACCTCGAATTACCCCAGATCAGATCCGTATTCCAATCTCCCAGAATGGCACAGCGCAGGGTGCACGCCATCAGGCGACGCCTATTGTGAATAGAAGTAACAATGTAATAGGGTAACCACATGGAACCCCTCTTCGTCGACCGCCTCCTTCAGATCGCCGACCTGTTCCAGAAGGACATGGCCCGCGCGTTCGCCGGCACGGATCTCACACCGACCCGTGTGCACCTCCTGTGGGTCCTGCAGCACACCGGTCCGTCGACGCAGCAGACCCTTGCCACCCTCTGCGGGGTGACACCTCGCAACATCACCGCTCTCGTGGACGCACTCGAGGGCTCAGGTCACGTCCGTCGCACCCCCCATCCCTCCGATCGCCGCGCCGTGCTGGTCGAGCTCACCTCGACCGCCCTCGAGACCATGTCGCAGATGCAGGAGGAGCACGCGCAGCTCAACGAGACGCTGCTGAACGCGATCGCCCCCGACGACCGCGCCGCGGTCGAGCGTGGCCTGACAGCTGTCGCCGCGCATCTCGAGAACCTCGTCACCTCCGCGGCGAGCGCGCACTCACCGGCCCCGGCACCCGCACCCACACCGGTGCCGGCACCGGCCCCCGCAGCCACACCGGAGGGCACGCCATGACCGAGCATCTGCAGACGACCGCTCCGAGCCCGACCCCGATCGCGCGCATCCTCACCTTCCTCCATCGCGCATGGGTCGCCGAGCGTCGCGTCTACTCGAGCATCGCGCGGGCGATCGCCCGCCGTCCCGCAGTCCCGAAGGGCGGCACGGGGATCGGCTATCACCGTCCCGTGCTCACCGTGCTGTTCATCTTCATCAGCCTCTCCGCTGTCGAGATCCCGATCCTCGACCTGATCGTGCATCAGTGGCCCGCCGTGCGGATCACTCTGCTGGTGCTCGGGATCTGGGGCGTCACCTGGATGGTCGGTCTACTGTGCGCGATGCTCATGCGCCCGCACGCCGTGGGGCCCGACGGCGTCCGGGTGCGCAGCGGACTCGAGCTGGACGTGCCGATCGGCTGGGCCGACATCGCGTCGATCGCGATCAGTCGTCGCGTCGATGAGCCCAAGCAGCCGCGGGTCATCGGTTCGGAGTACGCCGAGCGGATGCAGGACGAGACCAACATCGAGATCGAACTCGAACGCCCCGTCGCGATCCGGCTCCCGGGCCTCGCGCCGAAGGGCGGAACTCATCAGGTCGACCGCATCCGCCTATGGGCCGACGACCCGCGCGCGTTCCTCGACGCCGCCCGACCGTTCCTCGTCGCGGCCTGAACGAGGCCTGATCGCGGAGCGGTCAGTCCAACCCGCGGTCCGCGAGCCACTGCTTCGCGACGAGCACCGGAGCCCGCACCAGCCAGGCGTCCGCGATGATCTCCGCCAGCCGGTCGCGCTCGATCGCATCGAGCTGCACCAGCACACCGGGGTACCCGTCGAAGTGCGGAATGGAGAACAGCCCTTCGGGCTCTGCGGCGAGCAATGCCGCCTTCTCATCGAGGCTGCCGACTCGCACGCCCAGCACCGGTCCCTCCGGCCAGTCGAGCCCGAGGTCGGCGAGCTGCCGCAGATCGACCTTGCTCGGCCCGCGCACCCAGGCGATCTGACCGCTCGCCAGGCGCCAGGAGGGCTCGCCGGTGTGTCCGCCCACACGCTCGCTCACACCGGGCAGCGCGAGAGCGATCTCACGGACATCATCGACGGTCGCCATCCGCCCATCGTCCTCCCGTGAGGCGGCCGCCACAATGGCCGCATCCGCTCGCCGCCCCTCGGGTGGCGTTCAGCGCGAGTCGCGCTTCGCCTGTCGACGCGCACCCTGGGCGCGACTCGAGGCGTCTCGTTTCACACCACCGGTGGTCTGCTGGTGCTCCCGCGTCCGCCCCGCTCCTGCGCCCTCATCGAAGGGCGCCTCGGAGCCCGGTCCGCTCCATCGGCCCTCACGGGCGCGGGCCAGCCTCTCGTCCTTGAGCTCCTCCGCCTGTTCATGAGCCACGCGAGCGAGTTCTGCGCTGATGATCGAGAGCGCCTCCTCGAACACATAGGCCCGGCCGCGGGCCTTGTCCGACCCGGCGGCTGCGGCACCTCGACCGCCCGCCTGCTCGACGCGCTCCGCCGCACCGCGCCGATAGTTCGTCGTGTGCTTGTTGCGGGCCCGCCTGACCCGTTTGTGCAGGGCGAGCAGGCCGTCCTCGTCGAGTTCCGCCAGTCGCTCAGGCTCGAGCTGGCGGATGAGGTCGCGCTCCTTGTCCTTCAGAACCCACAGGTACTGGTCCATGTCGTACTCCTTCGGTCTGGGCTCCCCATCGGCCACTCGTGTAACCGAGTATCCGCTCGGGGATCCCCGCCCGCCATGGGTTCTTCCGCGGAGGACGCCGGTCGGAGGAACATCCTCCCGACTGCCTCAGCGCACGATGCGCAGCGTCCGCACCTCGAACGGCCGCAGGCGCAGCTCTCCGCCGACGCGCGGGTCGTCGATCGCATCCTCGATCAGCGAGACCTCACGGATCTCCCTGTGCTCGAAGTCGGCGACCAGCGAACCGACGGCGCGGCGACCGAGCGCCTCGTAGAGACGGACGATGACGTCACCGGAGCCATCGTCCGCGAGCTTCACGCCCGACACCACGATGCCGTCGCCGTCCACCGACACGAGAGGCGCGACCTCGCGCTCGCCGTGCACGACCGTCGGCGCGGTGTTGAGTCGGATCCCCTCGGTCGTCGCGATAGCCGCATCCGCTCCGATCACCAAGCCGATCGTGATCTCGTGGTGCCCGTGATCGGTGTCGGGATCGGGGAATCGCGGTGCACGCAACAGCGAGAGCCGCACGGTGGTCGCGACCGCGTCGTCCGAGACCTCGCGCGAGGTGTCGTACCCGTAGATCGAGTCGTTGACGAGCGCTACACCGAAGTCCTGCTCGCGCACCAGCACGAAACGGTGCATCGAGGTCTCGAACTTCGCAGCCTCCCAGCTGGTGTTCGTGTGCGTCACCCGCGACTGGTAGCCGAACTGCGTCTCGGCCTCGGTGTGCGTGGCCTGGATGTCGAGAGGGAAGGCGAGCTTGAGCAGCTTCTCGGTCTCGTGCCAGTCCACGTCGTTGCGCAACAGCACGGTGCGCTCGCCCGGCGCGAGCGTGATGGTCTGCTCGATCGTCGACTCCGAGAACGCCCGGGTCACGATGACGGTCGCGACCCCGTCGACGACGGATGCCGAGATCGATGCGACCGCGGTGAGGTCGTCGACGCTGTTGCGGTAGTAGCGATCGATGTCCCAGGCGTCCCACATGTTCGGGAAGTCCTGGTGCAGCTGGAACAGGTTCGCCGCCCGCCCCTCGGCCACCGCCTCTCGGCCCGACGCCTTGTCCACCGCCGAGACGATGAGTCCCTCGGCGGAGATCAGCACGGAGACCAGCTCGTTCTCGAGCCGCCAGCCGCCGTCTTCTCCTGCGAGCAGGACGGATGCCGGGGCCGGCGCCTCGACGAAGCCGGCGCCGAGGGCACGACCGCCGCCGACCGAGGTCGGCACGAACTGCAGCTCGCGCTCGCCTTCTCCGGCGAGGGAGCGGCGCGCGGCGTCGGCGAGCGCCTGCGCATCGGCGAGCACGCGCGAGAGGACCTCGACGGCCTCACGATGCACCCAGGCGATCGAGGTGCCGGGCAGGATGTCGTGGAACTCGTGCAGCAGCACCGTCTCCCACAGGCGGTCGAATTCGGCCTGGGGATATGCGGCGCCGGTGCGCACGGCATCCGTCGCCGCCCACAGCTCCGCCTCGACGAGTGCGTGCTCGCACCACCGGTGCAGCGCCTTGGTGGCGTGCTGGCTGGTGAGCGTTCCGCGGTGGAGTTCGAGATAGAGCTCGCCGACCCACACGGCCGGGTTCGGCAGCTCGGCCCTGGCCGCCTCGAAGAAGGTGTCCGGGTGCTCCCAGACGACCCGCGCGCTGCCTTCGAGGTTCTCGAGGCGCTTCGCCTTGCCGGTCATCTCGCGCGTGGTGCCACCGCCCCCGTCGCCCCAGCCCACCGGTGCGATCGACCGCGACGTCACGCGGTTCTCCTTGAACTGACGAGATGCCTTGGCGACTTCCATGCCGCTGAGCTGCGAGTTGTACGTGTCCATCGACGGGAAGTGCGTGAACACCTGCGAGCCGTCGATGCCCTCCCAGAGGAAGCTGTGGTGCGGGAACACGTTCTGCTGATTCCACGAGATCTTCTGCGTGAAGAACCACTCGAACCCGGCCCGGCGCATGAGCTGCGGCAGCGCGGGCGAGTATCCGAAGCTGTCCGGCAGCCAGACGCCCTTCGAGCGGATGCCGAACTCGCGTTCGAAGAACCGCTGACCGAACGAGAACTGGCGCACGAGCGACTCGCCGGACGGCATCACGGTGTCGGATTCGACCCACATGCCGCCGAGCGGCAGGAATCGCCCGTCCGCGACCGCGGCCTTGACCCGGGAGTAGACCTCGGGCCGGTGCTCCTTGAGCCACGCGTACTGCTGCGCGCTCGACATCCCGTAGAGGAAGTCGGGCTGCTCGTCGATCAGCGTCGCCATCGACGACGTGGTGCGGGCGACCTTGCGGATCGTCTCGCGCACCGGCCACAGCCAGGCCGAGTCGATGTGCGCATGTCCGATCGCCGAGATGCGGTGGGCGCTGGCCTCGGCAGGCGCCGCGAGCGCGGGCGCCAGTCGAGCTCGGGCATCGGCAGCGGTCTCGACGATGTGCTGCAGGTCGAGCACGTCGAGGGCGTCGTCCATCGCCTGCAGGATCTGCATCCGTCGCGGCGAGGTCGCCGGCAGTTCGGCCTGGAGCTCGAACAGGACCTCGAGGTCGAGGGACAGCTCGAACACCTCCTGCTCGAAGACGGCGAGGTCGATGCGGCGGGTGCGATAGAGCGGTTCGCGGGAGGACGTGCGGATGTCGCCCTCCTGCGTCGGCAGGAAGGGGTGGTAGTCGAGCAGAACCGGGTTGGCGGCCGCCTCGAGGTAGAGCTCGACCGGCTCGTCGCCGTGCGCGGTCTCGGTGATCGGCAGCCACTGATTGCGTGGGTTGATGCTCTTCACCGGTGTTCCGTCCGGCCGGTAGACGAGCGCCTCGCACTGGAAGCCGGGCATGTTGATGTCGAACCCGAGGTCGATGACGGCCTCGACCCGACGGCCCGCCCAGTCGGCGGGCACTGCGCCGGTGATCTTGAACCAAGTCGTCGACCAGGCAGGACCCCACATGCTCGGCACGGATGCCGGGGCGAAGTCCAGTGCGAGCCCTTCAGCGGGACTGATCGGCTCGCCGGGGATCTGGTTGACCTCGACGGTGAGGGGGACGGCGGCCGAGTGGACGGCCGGGCGGATGCGCTCGTCGAGCACCCTCTTGACGCGGCCGACGGTGAGCGAGGTGTCGTCATGCATGTATCTGGTTCTCCGGGCTCGACGGTGAGTGGTGCATAGGCGTTGTGCGCGACTGGAGCCCGATTCGGGCAGGTGCCGACAATGCTATCGGATTTACTAAAGCGATCTAGTGAATCTCGCACCGAGCGTGTCAGACCTCTGTCGTGCGGCTACCGAGCGGCTAAACCGATCAAGTAGTGTGAGGCCCATGACCTCGGCCAAACGCGTCACCATCGCGGACATCGCGCGCATGGCCGGAGTCTCGCCCGGAGCAGTCTCGTTCGCGCTCAACGGACGCCCGGGGGTGAGCGACGAGACGCGCCAGCGGATCCTCGCGATCGTCGAGGAGAACCACTGGCAGCCGAGCTCGGCGGCACGCGCCCTCGTGGGAGCCCGTGCCAACACGGTCGGCTTCGCGCTCGCACGCCCCGCCCGTTCGCTGGGCTCCGAGGCTTTCTTCACCGACCTCATCGCGGGCATCGAATCCCGGCTGTCGGAGAGCAAGGTCAGCCTGCAGCTGCGGCTGGTCACCGACATCGCCGAGGAGATGGAGGTGCATCGGCAGTGGCGCTCGTCGAACCAGGTCGACGGCATCATCCTCATCGACCCCCGCGACGACGACCCGCGCAGCGACCGGATCGCAGCCCTCGACGCCCGCGCCGTGTTGATCGGCTCCAAGCCCTCACCCGACGGAGCGGTGCCGAGCGTCTGGATCGCCGACGACGAGGTGGCCGAGACCCTCTTCTCGTACCTCGCCGCGCTCGGACACACCCGCATCGCCTACGTCGCGGGTCCCGCCGAGCTCGAGCACACCCGGCTGCGTGCCGAGGTGCTCGATCGCATGGCTGCGGACGGCGTCTCGAGCGAAGTGATCACGACGGACTTCTCCCCCGCACGCGCATCCGCGGTCACGCGATCGCTGCTCTCCGCGAGGCCCCGCCCGACGGCGATCGTGTACGACAACGACGTGATGGCCGTCGCCGGCCTCCGCGTCGCTCAGGAGATGGGCCGCGCGGTGCCCCGCGACGTGTCGATCGCCTCCTTCGACGACTCCGTCATCGCCGGCCTGATCAATCCGTCGATCACCGCGATGACCCGCGACACGTTCGAGCTCGGCGAGCAGGCCGCGACACTGCTGCTGCAGCAGATCGTCGCCGGGACCAACCTCCCGAGCGCGCAGGGCCCGACGCCGACGCTCACCGCCCGCGAGAGCACCGCCCCGCCGACGGCCGCGTCCTGACGGAGCCCTTCGGCCGCTACGGCGTCGCGCTCAGCCGCTGACGACGGTGTTGACGGAGCCGTAGGGGTCGACACCGCTCGTCGACAGATCAGGACGGATGAGGTGACGGATGCCGCGCGCGGCGAGCGCCGCGTCGTCGCGCACCGTCTGAGACGTCACGAAGGCGGGGTCGACCCCGCGCTCGCAGGCATCCACCCACGCCTGGAACACGGCACCGCCGGGGCTCAGCGCCGCCCGACTCACCGGCACCTCGCGCTCGTCGACCTCGACGACGATGGCCGTCTCCCGCTCCGGCGTGGCCGCCCGTTCGCGCAGTTCGGGGATCAGCTCGGCGAACCGGCGGCCGATCGGCTTGGCCGCACCGCTCTGATCGACCAGGCCCAGCGAGTACTCCAGTTCGGGGAAGTCGCCGAGCTCGCGGCTCACATCGTGCGAGCACCACCAGGTCACGCCCCAGAGGTTCTCGGTGCGCACCGCGGATCGCAGGGTCGCCTCGAGGAATCCGGGCATCTCGCTCTCGTCGAGGCAGTTCGACGGAGCGCCGACCTCCTGCAGCCAGACCGGTCGATCCCGATCCGTCGCGAAGGCGCGCGAGAGCTCGATGAGGTACTCGGCGTGGCGATCGGAGGCGACCGAACGGCCGCCGTAGCGCTGAGCCGTGCCGTTGAAGATCCAGGAGTGGATGGTGGTCATCTCGCCCAGCCGAGACGCGTGCGCGGGCGTGAAGCCGTGCCCGTCCATGTACCAGACCGCGTCGTACTCGCTGTGCACGTGCGAGAGGCCGGGGGCCGCGCCCTCGGCCGCGGAGAGCAGCGACTCGATCCAGTGCCCTGCCTCGTCGATCGTCACGGGCCACGGGGACGGGTGCGTGTGCGCCGAGAACTGATTCGTCTCGTTGCCGAGCGTCAGGCCGAGGAAGTTCGGCGCATCGCGCAGCGCACCGGCCAGCGTCTGAACGAGGTCGACCTGCCCGCTGAGCGCCTTCGGATCGGTGAACATGTTGCGGTCGTGCCAGGTGTACAACCATGACGGGACGAAGTCGAAGCTCGACAGGTGCCCCTGGATCACGTCGACGCTGACGTCGAGTCCGAACTCGGCGCCGATGTCGACCATCGAGCGGACGTCGTCGATCGCCTTCGGGCGGATCAGAGTACGGTTCGGCTGCAGCACCGTCCACAACGGGAAGACCCGGACGTGATCGAGACCGAGCTCGGCGAGCGCCGCGAAGTCCCTGCGCACATCGTCGGGGGTGAAGTCGAGCCAGGAGTGCATCCAGTCCTTCGACGGCGTGTAGTTCGCCCCGAATCTCAGGCGAGCATCGAGAGCGCGGCGCTGCGTCATGTGTCCGGACCTTTCCGACAGAGCCCTCCGACGAGGACGTGGTCGCACCACTATAACGCTTGAGCAACGGACCGCTACCCGGAATACCGCGGCCCGCCGATGCACGCAGTCCCGAGACCTTGACAGCGACGGGATCGGATGGTTTCATCTGCTAAAGCGTTGTAGTCCGTTCGACGGACACCGCCAATCGCCCGCCTCGAGGAAGAAGCACGATGAAAGTTCCCGCACGCATTGTCGCTCTGGCAACATTCACGATCGGCGCCATGGCGCTCGCCGGCTGCACCGGAGGCGGTGCCACATCCGGTGCCGACGGACCGATCGACACCTCCGGCGAGCTGAGCGGGACGATCCAGTTCCAGACCTGGTCGCTGAAGAACGAGAAGTTCACGCCCTACTTCGAAGACCTGATCGACGCGTTCGAGAAGGAGCACCCGGAGGTCACGGTCGAGTGGCTCGACCAGCCGGGCGACGGCTACCAGGAGAAGATCCTGAGCCAGGCGAACGCCGACACGCTGCCCGACGTGCTGAACCTGCCGCCGGACATCGCCTACCCGCTCGTCGCCGCCGGCAAGCTCGTCGACCTCGAGACGGCCGACCCCGACCTGAAGTCGGCATACAACACCGGCGCATGGGACGCCTACAGCCAGTACCCGGGTGTCGAGGGCACGTACGGTCTGCCCTGGTACGTGTCCAGCGACGCATCATGGTGGAACCTCGCTCAGCTCGCCCCCTACGACGTCACCGAGGAGAACCTCCCGACGACGGTCGACGAGCTGCTCACCCTCGCGAAGGACGTCGCGACCGAGTCCGGCGGCAAGGTCCAACTGCTGTCATCGATCCCGGCGCTCGACACGTTCACATCGGCGGGCATGGAGGTCATCAACGACGACGGCGAGTTCGACTTCAACACCGACGAGGCCGCGGCCATCATCGAGAAGTACGCCGACGCGTACGCGGCCGGAGCCATGCCGGCCGAGGCGCTGACCGGCGACTACGGCGGAAACGCCGAGGCGTACATCCAGGAGAAGGTGGCCTTCACGACCGGTGGCACTGGTTTCACGACCGACCTCGCGAAGGACGCGCCCGCGCTGCTCGAGAACACGGTCGCCACGCAGCGACTGGGCATCCCGCCGCTCTACGTGCAGGGACTGAACGTCTCGGCCGACTCCGACAACAAGGAGGCCGCCCTCGCGTTCGCCGAGTTCGCGACGAACGAGGAGAACCAGGTCGCGTTCTCATCGCTCGCCGTCGGCACCGCACCCGGCACCTCCGCGGGCGGCGACGCCGTCGTCGAGAACATCTCCTCGTCGATCACCGACGAGAAGCAGCTCTCCGCGATCGACACCGTGTTCACGGCCATGGAAGACGCCAAGGCGATCCCGTTCCAGTGGACCTCCGACATGGCGACGTACATGACCCAGCAGATCGCGCTCGCCGTCAACGGCGAGGCCGACGCGCAGGAGCAGCTCGACAAGATCGTCGAGTACGCCAACGCGAACCGCGTGGACCAGTAAGCCATGAGCGCGCACACCAGCATCCGGAGCCGGAGGACGACCATGCGATCGCACCGGTGGTTCACACCCTGGCTGCTCCTCGGCCCCGCCGTCGTCTGGGTGCTGGTGTTCGCGCTCTGGCCGTTCCTCAACACCGTCTTCCTGAGCTTCACGGACGCACGTCCCCTGCGGACCCCCGAGTTCGTCGGCGCCGCGAACTACGAGCGGATGTTCGGCGACGAGATGTTCTGGAACGCCCTCACCACGTGCATCATCTACGTGGTCGTCTGCGTGCCGTTGCTCACGATCCTTCCCCTGCTGCTCGCCCTGCTCGTGCAGAAGAAGCTGCCGGGCATCGCGTTCTTCCGCACCACCTTCTACTTCCCCGTCATCGCATCGGTCGTCGTCGTCGCCCTGATCTGGACCTGGCTGTTCGACAGCCGCGGCATCATCAACCAGACGCTCGAGTTCCTCGGCCTCGTCGACAAGCCCATGGCGTTCCTCGTCGACCGGTGGCTGCTGCTCGGCTGCGCGATCCTGCTCACGGTGTGGAAGGGTCTCGGCTACTACATGGTCGTGTACCTCGCCGCGCTCGGCAATGTCGGCAAGGAGCTGCACGAGGCGGCCATGCTCGACGGCGCCGGCTCGTTCCGTCGCTTCCTGTCGGTGACGATCCCGTCGGTGCGCGGAGCGATGCTCCTCATCGCGGTGCTCATCGCCGTCTCGGCGATGAGAGTGTTCGCCGAGCTCGACGTGCTCTCCAAGAGCACGGGAGGTCCCGGTGGATACGACATGTCGCTGGTCATGCTGATCCGCCAGGTCGGCTCCGGCCTGAACGGCAACATCGGCTACGCCTCGGCGATCAGCGTCGCGCTGTTCCTCCTCACCCTCATCCCGCTGGCCGCGATCGCCTTCATGAATCGCGAGAAGAAGGCGAAGGTCTCCGCATGAGCACCCTCACTCCGCCCCGCATCGACGACGACCGTCGCCCTGACGATCAGCCGGCTGCGACCACGCGCGAACCCATCTTCCGCCGCCGCGGTTCCGGCGACTTCAGCAAGCCGACGCTCGGCGGGCTCATCGGCCGCTATGCGCTGCTGCTGCTCGTGCTGGCGCTCGTCATCGGCCCGTTCCTCTGGCAGCTCTCGACGTCGTTCAAGGGTCCGCAGGAGAACATCTACTCGTTCCCGCCCAACCTGATCCCCCGCGAGCCGACACTGCAGAACTACGCCACGGTCGCCGAGATCGTGCCGGTGTACCTCTACGCCTGGCACTCGCTGCTCGTCTCGGTGGGCACCGTCGTCAGCAACGTGGTGCTCGCGACCTTCGCGGGCTACGCCCTCGGATGCATGCGGTTCCGCGGCAAGTGGATCGTCATGGCCATCCTGCTCTCGACCCTGCTCTTCCCCGGCGAGGTCACGGTGACGAGCAACTTCCTCACCATCCGCTCGCTCGGCCTCGCCGACACCCTGTGGGGCGTGTTCCTGCCCGGCGCCATCAGCGCGATGAACGTGCTGCTCGTCGCCACCGCCTGCCGCATGATCCCGAAGGACGTGCTGGACGCCGCGACGGTCGACGGAGCGACGACCTGGCAGCGCATCCGTCACATCGTGTGGCCCAACATCCGCGGCATGGTCTCGGTGGTCGCGATCTTCGCCTTCATCGGCGCCTGGGACGACTACCTCTGGCCCCTCATCGTGCTCTCCGATCCGTCGAAGTACACGCTCACCGTCGGCATGGCCTACCTCAACAGCAGCTTCTCGGTCGACCCGCGCCTGATCGCGGCGGGCACCATGATCGCCCTCGTGCCGATCGTCATCATGTTCTCGTTCACGCAGCGGTTCTTCTTCAAGGGCGTGCAGGAGGGCGCGGTCAAGGGGTGAGCGACGCCCAGCTCACGCCCGCCGACGGACCCGCCGATCCTCCGTCGTCCCGCCCTCACTCCGGCGTGCTCCGCGGTGAGGTGTTCGCCTACTCGTTCGATCCGTCAGCGGGCGAACAGCGGATCGATGTTCCCGGACTCGCGGACGTCGCGATCAGCCCCGACACTCTGCTGCACTGGGCGTTCTACGCAGACGGCGACGCGGCGACCCTGGCTCCGCATGCCGCCCTCGCGGTGACCGTCGATGTCCGCGGGGACGGCGGCGCGCGGCTCGGCGAGACAGCCGCCGTGCGTGACCGGTACGACTTCGCCATGACCGCCGATGCCCAGTTCGCGGCGCGCTGGAGCATGCCCGAGCAGTGGAACGCCGACACCGTGTCGCTGGCGCCGATGCTCCCCGGCTCGGCCCCGCACACCTCCGCCACCGTCGAGCTGGTGCTCGGCAGCGGATCCCTGGCGGGGATGAGCGGACTGCCGCCGCTCGTCACGGGATTCGTGCAGGTCATGGTCGAGGAGCAGGTCGAGCAGCAGGATGCCGTCGCCGACCCGCCACCGGTCGAGCGAGTGGACACTCGTCGCGGCAGCCACTCGGGCCCGCGCTTCTCGCGTGGCAACACCATCCCCGCCGTCGCCGTGCCGCACGGCTTCACCTTCGTCACCGCGGCGACCGATGCCTCGGACACGCGCTGGCCGTATCGGCCGACCATCCACGACGATCCACCCGGGCGACGCCTCGAGGCCCTGCAGTTCTCGCACCAGCCGAGTCCGTGGATCGGCGACCGCTCGGTGCTCCAGCTCATGCCGTTCGACGGGCATCCGGCCTCCGAGCGCGCCGCGCGCCGCCGGTGGATCGCCCCGGGCACCGAGCGAGCACGCCCCCACGAGTACGCCGCCGATCTCGGTGATGGTCTGCGCGTGGAGATGACCGCGACATCGCACACCGCCGCCTTCCGCGTGCATGGCGCAGACACTGACGCGGTCGTCGGCTTCGTGATCGATCAGCCCACCGATGACGGCGAACTGCACTGGACCGACGGCGGTGGCTTCGAGGGGTGGACGCCCGAGGGCTCCGAGGACTGGGGCAACTCCCCCCGCTGCTACTTCGCGGGCGCCGTGCTGCATGGCGAGGGCGACCCTGCGACGAGTCTGCACGGCGCCCTCGACGACGACGGACGGGCGCGGGTCGCGGGCTACGTCGCCGGCGACGGGTCGCTCGAGGTGCGCGTGGCCGTGTCGTTCCTGTCGGTGGAGCAGGCCAGGCGCAGTCTCGAGATCGAGTGTCCTCCGGGCATCGCATATGACGAGTTGCGAGCGGAAGCCGCAGCCTCCTGGAACCGGGTGCTGGGCCGCGTGACGATCCCGCCGCTCGACGCATCCGAGACCCCGTATCGCCGATTGGCCGACGAGGAGAATCGAAACCGGATAGCCGCCGCATTGCATCGGATGCATCTGTATCCGAACTCCGCCGCCGAGAATGCCGGCACTGCAGAGGCGCCGCGGCATCGCTTCGCCGACGTGTTCGCCCCACGCGCGCCGTTCGGGGAGAGTGAGACGAGCGCGCCGATCGTCGACGGCGAGCTCATCGTGAACAACGGCTATTGGGACACCTATCGCACCGAGTGGCCGGCGCTCGCGCTGCTCGATCCCTCGCTGACCGGCAGACTGCTCGACGGCCAGCTCGAGCAGTACCGTCGCGGAGGGTGGATGGCGCGGTGGAGCGCGCCCGGATATGTCGACAGCATGGTCGGCACCTCCAGCGACCAGATCTTCGCCGATGCCGCCCGGTGGGGCGTGGCGTTCGACCGGGCGGAGGCGTTCGAGAGCGGATGGCGCAACGCCTGCGAATCCGGGCCCGATGCGCGACGCGGCCGCAAGGGCATCGCACGCGGACGCTTCACCGGCTACATCTCGTCCGAGGTGCCGGAGGGCATGAGCTGGACCGTCGAGAACGCGGTGAGCGACGCGGCGCTGGGCCGGTTCGCCGAGCGTCTGGCCCTCGAAGCCGAACGCGCAGCCGCTCCCGGCTCCGACCGCGATGCCGCTCGCTACCGTTCGTTCGCCCGCTATTTCGCCAACCGAGCACGGTCGTATCGCACACTCTTCGACTCGGAATCCGGGTTCCTCCGCGGCAGGGATGCCGACGGCGACCTCGCCCCCGAGTTCGACCCGCGCACCTGGGGAGGCGACAACGTCGAGACGAACGCCTGGGGCATGTCGGTGGGCGCCGTGCACGACGGCGCCGGCCTCGCCGCGCTGCACGGCGGACGTGGGGCCTTCGCACAGCACCTCGACGCGCTCTTCGCCGAGCCGGAGACCGCCGACGAGCGATTCGGCGGGGCGTACGGCACCGTCATCCACGAGCAGCGGGAGGCGCGGGCCCTGCGTTCGGGCATGTGCGCGATCTCGAATCAGCCCGCCCATCACATCCCCTTCATGTACGCGTTCAGCGACCGGCCGTGGCGAGCCGGCGCGATCGTGCACGAGCTGGCCGGGCGTCTCTTCGCAGGCGCCCACATCGGACAGGGCTTCCCCGGCGACGAGGACAACGGCGAGATGAGCGCCTGGTGGCTGTGGGCCGCGCTCGGTCTCTACCCGCTCGAGCTCGCGTCCGGCGTGCTGAGGATCGGCTCGCCCCTCTTCGACGACATCCGCGTCGATCGCGCGGACGGCCGCTCGCTGCGCATCCGCTCTCATCGCCGAGAGCCGGGAGCGCACGTGCTGCAGCGTGCCCGGCTCGACGGGGTCGACCTACCCAGGGCCGAACTTCCCGTCGACGCCCTCGCCGGGGATGCGCTCGCCGGGGACGCCCTCGTCGGGGACGTCGAGCTCGAACTGGTCTTCGGAACCGAGCCCGCGGATGCCCTCGAGACGGGTGAGCGGATGACGGATGAGATCGCGCCCTGGTGCCGCGATCTCACGGCAGACACAGGAGGCGTCATCGCGTCCGCATCCGTCATCGATGCGGACCGCCTGTTCGACGACGGCGACCCGAGCGGTTCGAGCGGCGTCGTCCTGGCGGCCGGCGAATGGGCAGGATGGCGTTTCGCCGAGCCGCGCGCGGTCTCCGATCTCACAGTGACGATGGCCACCGGCGCCCCGTCGTCTCGGCTGCGATGGGAGATCCTCGACGCGGACGGATGCTGGGCGGCGGCTCCGACCACCTACGACGCGGAGCTCCCGGCCGATCGCACGACCCCGTTCGAGCTGGTGTCGCGCGTCGTGACCCCGGCGATCCGCCTGCGAGCGGATGCCGAGGTCACGATCCGTCAGATCGAGGTCTTCGACCTCGGGTGATGGCCTCGAGCGCGGGTCGTCACTTCGACAGGACGAACGAGAGCTCGGTGACGTTGCCGGCGACGTCGACCACCTGCAGCGTGTTCTCCCCCACGACCGCACCGAAGACACCGGGCTTCACGAAGTTCAGGTCGCTCCACGCGTCGTCCGAGAGGTCCTTGACGACCCCGTTCACGGAGAGCCGGTCGATCTTGCCTTCGTCGAAGAGCTTGTAGCTCACGCGCTGGTAGCTGCCGTCGGTCTCGACCTTGGTGAATCGCGCGCCGTCCTTGATCGTGACGGTCGGCGAGGTGGTGTCGCGAGGCGCCGCCCGGTACTCCGTCGCCTCGCCCTTCAGCGCCTCGGTGATGCCCGAGAGATAGGCCGACTGATCGGTCGCGGTGAGGTTGTAGGCGACATAGACGCCGTAGCCGTCAGCGACCGTGCGGGTCGCGAAGTCCTCCGCCGTCGCGGCGCTCGTGTTCGAGAGGTCGATCGCCGCTGCCCCGAGTCGGGTGCGGTCCTCCAGCCCCGGAACGGTGGGCGCGTCATAGGTCGGGTAGTACGGGTTCCAGGCGTAGTCGAGCACGCCGGCCGCGTCGAACAGCGCGAAGTCGGTCGTCGTGTAGCTCGGACCGATCGCATACAGACTGATGATCTTGTCGGGTCCGAGACGGTCGCGCAGTGCCGTGGCCAGCCATCCGAACGACTGCGGGTTGGGCTGCGGGGTGCCGTTCGCCCCGTATTCGGTCCACTCGTCGTCGAAGTCGATGCCGTCGAGACCATAGCTCGTCACGGCGTCGGCGAGCTGCGCGGCGAACGCATCCGCCTGCGTATAGGAGGTGAAGTTCGCGAATCCCGCACCCTGATGGTTGCCGAGCACCGAGAGCAGCACCTTGGTGCCGTTCTCCTGCACCGGACGGATCTGCGTCTCGGCGTTGTCGAGCGTCTCGGTGACCCGCTCGTTGAAGTGCAGGTACGCCTTCTCGCCGTCGTAGTTGATGTTGGCGGCGAAGATCATGGCCATGTCGATGGCGGCGTCTCCGGACTCGGCAAGGGTGTAGTCGGCGACGTTGGCTAAATCGTTCGAGTTCACCTCGACGTACACGGCGAGCTGCGGGTCGACCGGCTCGGTCGTGTCGGCGGCGGCACCCGTGGTTCCGGCGAGCATGCCGGCAGCAGCGGTGGCGAGCACTCCGAGACCGGCGATGCCCTTTCGGAACCGGTGATTCCTGACGTTCTGGTTCATGACTGATCGTCTCCTTCGGCGTCGTTGTCGAATCCGGTCGCGCCGTCGCGACCTGTCGCCGACTATAGCGCTTAAGTGATGTGACGGGAAGGCAGAGAAGAAGGGGCGGATGCCGCAGCATCCGCCCCTTCTCGACCGCCTGGATCCCTCCGCTCAGATGGTCACATCTCCGACGAGATTGACCTGGATGCCCATGCCCGCGAACATCGCGGCCTTCGCGATCAGCGCCTTGTCGGCCGTCTCGGCGTCGGGCGCGTAGACGAGCTGCGCGTGGTTGGCCTTGTGGCGGGCCATGAACTGGTCGCGCGAGATGCCGTGCAGCACGACGTGCGCGATCGGCCACTCCGGGTTCGTGGCATCCTTGCGTCGCTGCGTCTCCTCCGCAGGCAGCTCCACCACCGAGGCGCGGAAGATGTCGGCCTGCAGGATGCCGTCGGCGATGAACACGCGCGACAGCACGATCTCGCCCGGCTTCGAGACGCCGTTGATCGTGGCGCCGCCCGCAGGGAAGAAGACGTGACCCTGTCGCCAGCCCTCGGCGTTCTGCCATCCGCCGAGATGCGAGGCGGGCACCGAGCCCGAGATCTCGTAGACCCAGACGAACTCTCCGTCGAAGTCCTCGCCCCAGCGCACGTCGTGCAGGGTGTTGTCGGGCACCAGACCCATGGCGCGCCAGACGCGGTCGGTGACGAGGGCGTCGACCGCCACCCCTTCGTCAGCCTCGTTGAAGTGCGGGAAGGCCCGGCCGTCGTGCAGCACCCGCGAACCGTCGCGAGAGGTGACGGGAGGGCGCTCGGTCGAATTCAGGATGCCCTCGGCGAGGTCCGAGGCAGGGACGAGGTCCTTCAGACCCTGCTGGTACTGGATGCCGACAGCGTCGAGCCCGAAATCGTCGGCGATGCGGAGTGCGGCGATATACATCTTCAGCTGCCACTGCACCTGCTCACGGGTCAGCTCGGTGGCGGCATCCTCGCCGTAGCGGAAGGTCATGCCGGCATCGAGCAGCCACTCGTAGGCGGCATCCGCCTCATCCTCGCCGACCTCGAGCATCTCGGCGTACAGCGCGGACTGCGAGAGGCGCTCCTTGTAGATGCCCGTCTGGTTGAGCAGCTCGTCGTCGAAGATCGCGTTGTACATGCCCATGCAGCCCTCGTCGAAGACGCCGATGATGGCCTTCTCGGCGCGCAGCTCGGCGGCGAGCGCCTCGCCCAGCTGCTTCTCGGGGCTGTCCGGCAGCTCGGGCAGAGGGCGCACATGCGAGGCGTCATGGGTGATCGACCCGGTCTCCGTCCACTCCCTGATGCCATCCGTGAACCAGTCGTCGGTGAAGTCGACCGACCAGATCGTGGAATAGGGCTTGCCCATCTTGGTGAGGCCGGCATTGAGGCCGAGGAGTCCGACCAGGCCGGGCCAGTCCCCGGCGAAGTTCGCGACCGTGAGGATCGGCCCCTCGTGGGTGCGCAGTCCTGCGAGCACGTGGTGCGAGTACTGCCACACGGCCTCGGCGACGATCAGCGGAGCATCCGTCGGGATGTTCTTGAAGACCTCGAGGCCCATGCGCTGGCTCGAGATGAAGCCGTGGCCGGTCTCAGGATCGACGTCGTTGGCTCGGACGACGCTCCAGCCGAGCTGTTCGAAGACGCCGGTGACGCCCGCTTCGAGTTCGACCTGCACGGGCCAGCCGCCCGTGTTCGCGGCTTCGCGCAGGTCGCCGGAGGCGATCAGGTACGCGGTCTTCGGCGCGGACACCGGTCGGGATGCCGTCGTCGGCAGGGTATAGGTCATGACTCGCGTCCTCCTTGATCGCACGTGTCCTGCAACTGTACGTGAAATCGGTTTCAGCACGCAAGCAGTAGGACCGGGCGTCGTCTGCGTCAGTGCGTGGCGGTCGCGCCCGCGCGGGCGGGCTGGACCTCGGCCGGCAGCACCACGGTGCGCGACGGACCACCGGCCCCACCGATGCGCTCGAGCAGCATCCGTGCCGCCCGGACTCCCATCTCGCGTGCCGGGAGGCGCACGACGGTCACCGCTGTGGGCGAGAGGGTGGTGAACGGCAGCGAGCCGATCACCGCCACGCCGACCCGCGGCGGGGTCAGGCCGTGCTCCGTCAGCACCTGGATCGCACCGACGCCGATCAGGTTGTTCCCCGCCACCACCGCGTCCGGCGGCTCCGGGAGCGCGAGCAGCTCTTCCATGGCGCCCCTGCCTCCGTCGACGCGGAAGGTCGCGAAGCGCAGCAGCTCATCGGCATCGACCTCGGGGGCGCGCGCCGCGAGCGCAGACCGCCAGCCGGCAGCGCGCTCTGCGGCCGTGTCGATCCCCTCCGGACCGCCGATGTACGCGACCCTCCGGAATCCGGCGGCGAGCAGCGCTTCGGTGGCCGATGCCCCGGCCTCGCGATTGGCCATGACCACACCGTCGACGTCGTAGACCGTATGCCGATCGACGGCGACGACGGGGCGCCCCGTGTCGAGGATGCCGTCGAGCCTCGTGCGTTCGGACGCGGGGGCGATGATCACACCCGACATGTGCTCGGAGACCGCGATCTGGAGGTAGGTCGTCTCCTTCTCGGGCTGCGAGTCGGAGTTGCAGAGCACGACCGAGTATCCGGCCTCGGACGCGACGTCCTCGACGCCTCTGGCCATCTCGGTGAAGTAGGGGTTCTCGATGTCGGGGATCACCAACCCGATGACCTCGGACCTCTGCCGCCGCAGATTGCGAGCCGTGCGGTTGGGCGTGAAACGCAGCTGCTCGGCGGCCCGGCGCACCGCCTCGACCTTCGCGGCGGAGACGCTGGTGCCGTTGAACACCCGCGAGACGGTGGCGGGCGAGACCTGCGCGAGTCGAGCGACATCGTAGATCGTGGCCATCGGCACACTGTAACCGGTTTCAGGTCGCCACGGAGAGTTCGTCTGCGCCGGCGCGTCAGTCGGCCAGCATCCGATCCCGCACCTGCCTGCGCAGGACCTTTCCGATGAGCGAGCGGGGCAGCTCGTCGACGACCGTGATGCGCTTGGGCACCTTGTAGGGCGTCAGCCGCGTGCGGCAGAAGTCGCGCAGCGCACCGGTGTCGAGCACAGCTCCCTCGCGGAGCACGACCGCAGCGGCGATCTCCTCTCCCCCGCTCGACCGCGGAAGGCCGACGACCGCGGCCGCGACCACGTCCGGGTGCGCTTCGAGCGCGTCCTCGACCTCACTGGGCGACACGTTGAAGCCGCCCGTGATGATGAGCTCCTTGAGGCGGTCGACGATCGTGACGAAGCCGTCGACCGAGACCTCGGCGATGTCGCCTGTGCGCAGCCATCCGTCAGACAGCAGGACGTCGGCGGTGTCACCGGGACGGCGCCAGTACCCCTGGAAGACCTGCGGACCGCGGATGAGCAGCTCGCCTCGTTCGCCGACGGGCAGGTCGACGTCGGTGTCGGCGGGGTCGACGACGCGGATCTCGGTGCTCGGGAAGGGCACTCCGACCGTGCCAGGGCGCCTGCTCCTGCCCATCGGGTTGCCGAGCGCGACGGGCGAGCTCTCGGTCATGCCATAGCCCTCGACGAGCAGACCGCCGGTGGCCTCCTCCCACCGCTGCACTGTCGCGACGGGAAGGCTCATCGCCCCGGAGATGGCGAATCGGACGGTCGAGAGGTCGATGGTCCCCCGCGATGCGGCTCGGGCGAGCTGGTCATAGATCGGCGGGACCGCGGGCAGGAACGTGGGCGGACTGGTGCGGGCCGCCTTCGTGACCAGGCCGAGGTCGAACGTCGGGAAGAGCACCAGCTTCGCGCCGATGCTCATCGCGAAGGTCAGGCACAGCGTCATGCCGTAGGCGTGGAACAGCGGCAGCACGCCGTAGAACGTCTCCTCGCCGTCGACCAGACCGGGCACCCATGCCTGGCCCTGCATCGCGTTGGCGCGCAGGTTCGCGTGAGTGAGGATCGCGCCTTTGGGCGTGCCCGTGGTTCCGCTCGTGTACTGCAGCAGGGCGGTGTCGTCGAGCGTCGGGCCGGCGACCTTGCGCGAGAGCGGCCGATGGTCGACCAGCTTCCTCCAGGCCACTGCTCGCCGTGTCCGCGGGGTGGCCGTCAGCTTCGCGCGCGCCGCGCGCGCCTTCGGGATGGGCAGGCGCAGCAGCATCCGCTGAGCGGCGGGCATCGCCTCGGTGAGGTCGACGCTCACGATGTGCTCGACTCGCAGATCGGAGGGGAACTCGGCGATCGTGTCGACCGTCTTGTCCCAGACGATCGCGACCTTCGCTCCGTGATCCTCGAACTGGTGCCGCAGCTCCCTCGCCGTGTAGAGCGGGTTGTGCTCGACGACGATCGCTCCCAGGCGCAGCGCCGCGTAGAACGCCACGACGTGCTGCGGGCAGTTCGGCAGCACGAGGGCGACCCGGTCACCCTTGTGCACGCCCAGGCGCCTCAGCCCCTCGGCAGCGCGCGCGATCTGGTCGCCGAGCTCGCGGTAGGTCGTGACCGCACCGAAGAACTCGAGCGCCGGTCGACGAGCGAAAGCGGCGATGCTCGCCGACATCATCTCCGGCAGCGTCTGCGTCGGAGCGTCGATCTCGGCGGGCACACCGTCCGCGTAGGAGTCGAGCCATGGCCGGGATTCATACGGGGAGTCGGACATGGGTCCATCCTGCCCCGACCGGCTGTGAGCCGGCCCGCCCCACGCGGCGCGAGATGCGAGCGGCTAGCTGTGCGCCGCCACCACCTGCGCGACGGCGCGACGCTCCTCGTCCGTCGGCTCGGCGATCGCCATGCGGCAGTGCGTGTCGACCACATCGAGCACGCGGTAGGCCTCTTTCATCCGCGCCATGTCGCCGCCGATGAGCGACACGACATCGTCGACCGCGGCCTGAGCGACCGCGATGGCGTCGGCATCGCCGGAACGGCCGGCGTCGGCCAGGGCACGGAAGGGCTTCGGGGTGACCGAGGAGACGCCCGAGACGACACCCTGGGCACCCACCTGCACGGCCGCGATCAGGTCGCGGTCGGCGCCGGTGTAGAGGTCGAAGTCGGCGGGCACCGCGGCCCTGTAGGCGGCGATGTCGTCGAGCGACAGCTCGCTGATCTTCGCGCCCACGATGTTCGGCAGCGCGGCAAGCCGCGTCAGCAGCTCGACCGACACCGGATTCCCGCTGCGCGCGGGATAGATGTAGACGTAGAGACGACCGTCGCCGATCGCGCTCGACAGCGCCTCGTAGTACTCGAAGATCGACTCGTCCGTGGCCTTGAGGTAGTAAGGGGTGAGGGCGGCGAATTCGGTCGCACCCAGTCCCTTCGCGATCTCGACGAGACGCAGCGCCTCGAAGGTGCTCGGCTGGCCGACGTGCACGACGACGCGCATGCGGTCCTTCAGCTCGGCCAGCGCGGCCTCGACGATCGCCGCGAACTCGGTCGCGTCGACGGCAGGGAACTCGCCCGTGGTGCCGAGGACGAAGGCGCCCTCGTTGCCCGATTCGGCGACGAAGCGGAAGATCGCTCGCGATCCCTCGAGGTCGAGTGCGCCGTCGCTGTGGAAGGCTGTGGGCACGGCGGTGAGGATGTCGTAGCGGGTCACTTCTCGTTCTCCTTGGAGTTCTTACGGGTCTTGCGCGGGCGCCTCGTGGCGGCCGGGACGCTGCGGACGGTCGATGTGAGCAGGTCGGGGTCGGCGGCGAGCTCGCCGTGCGCCTTCTCGATCTGCTCCCGGCTCTCGGCATCGAGGATCGAGTCCTCGAGTGAGCCGCGCTCGGCACGGGGTGTGCGGGCCGCGCGGATCGCCGGCATGACGATCGAGAGCACGGCGAGCGCGAGCAGCACGATCGCGATGGGACTGACGACCTCGAAGAACGGCCGCGTGGGCAGGATCGCCAGCGTGCGAGCCAGGTTCTCCTCGGCCAGGGGGCCGAGCAGCAGGCCGAGCACGATCGGCCCGGCCGGCACCTGCATCCGCTTGAGCAGCACTCCGATGACACCGAACACGAGCATCGTGACGACGGTCGACAGGCTGTTCGAGGTGGCGTATGTGCCGATGATGCAGAAGATCAGGATGCCGCTCCACAGGTAGGGCTGCGGCACATCGAGCAGCTTCACCATGCCCTTCATGCGCACGAGGCTCAGCCCGAGGGAGAGCAGGGTCGCGACGAGCATGATGCCCACGATCGAGACGACGAGGTCGGGGCGATTGGTGAACAGCGTGGGTCCGGGGGTGATGCCCCAGATGATCATCGACCCGATCATCACCGCCATCACCGAGTCGCCGGGAATGCCGAGGGCCATCGTGGTCGTGAGGGAGCCGCCGAGCGTGGCGCTGGACGCGGTGTTTGACGCCGCGACGCCCTCGATCGAGCCCTTGCCGAACATCTCGGGGTGCTTCGATGCCTTGCGGGCTCGTTCCCATCCGATCAGACCGGCGATGTCGCCACCGGCTGCCGGGATGAGCCCGACCCCGAGACCGACGGCGCCGCCGACCGCGGTGGCTCGACCGCTCTGCTTCAGCTCGGCGCGATTCGGCCACCAGCGGCCGAGGCTCGAGATCGGTCGCACGTGCGACTTGCGATACGTGAGCAGCTGGTCGAAGAGCTCGGCGATGCCGAAGAGTCCGATGATCACGGCGATGAAGTTAACGCCCTCGACCAGCTCGAGCACTCCGAAGGTGAATCGCTGGTCCGCCGTGGCGGCATACGTTCCGACGGTGCCGAGCATGAGGCCGAAGAGACCCGCGAGGATGCCCTTGAGCATCGACTTCGACGAGATCCCGATCATGATCGCGATGCCGAAGACGACGAGCGCGAACAGCTCGGGCGACTTGAAGTAGTCGCGGGCGAAGCTGGCGATCGGCACGGCGGCGACGGCGAAGAGCACGAGGGAGGCGAGGATGCCGACGGCCGAGACGATCGCCGAGATCGTCAGCGCGAGACCGGCTCGCCCCTGCTTCGCCATCGGATAGCCGTCGAGAGTCGTCGCGATCGACGCGGGAGTGCCGGGGGTGTTGATGAGGATCGACGGCACGCGGTCGCCGAAGTTCGCGGCGACGTAGATCGTCAGCAGCACCGCGAGGCCCTGCACGGGCTCCAGCGTGAGCGTGAATCCTGCGGCGAGAGCGACCGCCATGGTCGCGGTGATGCCGGGGAAGGCGCCGACCATGAAGCCGAGCAGCAGCCCGACGAGCATGTACAGCAGGATCGAGATGTCGAGGAGCGAGTTCAGCCCCTCCATGAGCGCGTTCACAGCGGGATCCTCAGGAGCATGCCGAACACCACGTAGACGAACGCGGTGACGGAGACGGAGTAGATGATCAGGCTCAGCCACCGGCGGTGCCCGTAGAGGAGCATGAGAGCGGCCATCAGCACGGCGGCGGCGATCGGGAAGACCTCGATGCGGTAGCCGAAGAGGATGACGGATCCGAGCGACCACACCGCGATGAAGGCCCCGGCGATCAGCAGGGTGGCGATGACGCGGACCACGCCGCCCGGCTGGATGCGGTCGAGGTCTTCGCGGCCGGGAGCGGGGCGGGTGATCGCCAGAGCCAGGATCACGAGCGAGACGACGACCGCCGTGACCGCGAGGACCATGGGCCAGAAGCGCGCGTCGATCTGTCCGGGCAGTGCCTCTCGGCGCAGCGGGATCTGCGTGGCCAGGAAGAGATAGCCGGCGCTGAACGCCAGGGCGACGGCGCCGAAGACGATCTCGAGCGGTCGCGAGGGCGGTGCCCCCTGGTGCGCGTCCTGCTCGATCGCAGGAGTGACATCGGCGTGGGACATGGTGCTCCTTCCCTGGTCTGACGTGCGGCGACGGACTGCGGGGCCGGCGTGCGGCCGACCCCGCAGTCGGAGCCGGTCAGCCCAGGAGGTCCTTGAACAGGTCGAACTGCTCGTTCACGAACGTCGTCCACTCGGCCGAGTCGCGGTAGACCACGAGGTTGCCGGCATCCTTCTGGAACTGCTGGTAGGTGTCGGACTCGACGGCCTCCTTGACGGCGGCCTCGAGCTCGCTCTTCACGTCATCCGGCAGACCCTTGGGGGCGTAGATGCCGCCCCAGCCGCCGAAGACCACGTCTTCGCCGATCGCCTCGTCGGCTGTCGGCACGTCCTCGGCGTCGGGGTGACGCTCGTCGTTGAGGACTGCGAGGATGCGCACGGCCTCGCCCTGCGCGAGAGCCTCGCCCAGGCCGGACACGGCGGCGACGGTCTCACCGGATGCGGCGGCGGCGACCGCCGTCGCTCCACCGTCGTAGGGAACCGGCGTGAACGCGGCGCCGGTCGCGTCGCCGAGGCCGATCGTCGCGGCCTCCCAGATGGAACCCGCGCCGGAGTTGGCGACGGTCACGGCGCCGGCCTCGGCCTGGGCGACCAGGTCTTCCAGAGTCTCGATGCCGCTGTTCGCGCCGACCGTGACGACACCGGGGGCGAGCATGATCTGGCCCAGCAGGTCGAAGTCCTCGGGCAGCACGTTCGCGCTCTGCGTGGTGTTGAGCATCGCGATCTCGACCGGGGCGAACCCGATGACGTAGCCGTCCGGATCCTGCGACCCGACGTACTCCATCGCGAGAGCACCTGCCGCACCCGGCATGTTCTCGGGGATCACGCTGACGCCGAGGATGCCCTCGAGCTCGGTCGCGAGGGCACGCGACGACAGGTCGGATCCACCGCCCGGGTTCGCCTGGATGATCAGACGGATGTCATTCTCGGGAAAGGCGGATTCCGCGTCTTCACCCTCTTCGACCTTCGTGCAGGCCGACAGGACGAGAGCGGTGGCGGCGACGGCCGCGAGAGCGGCGGCGGCCCGGGTGATGCGCTTGCGGGGCATCTTTGCTCCTCTACGTGGGTCGACCTTGTTGTCGACCCCCTGACCGTATCAGTGTTGACTGTTAACAGTCAACACTGATACGGGTATACAACTCTCCGCCACCGCCTGTCATCCGCGCCCCGGCAGGTGCGAGTATGAGAGCAGCTACGAGGGGAGCGGAGCAATGTTCGATGAACGCAGACGCCAGCAGGCACTGGAGGAACTCGGGATCCTGGACACACCACGGGATGAACGAGTGGATCGGGTCGCCAGGCTGGCTCAGCAGATGTTCGGTATGCCGATGGTGAGCGTCTCGCTCCTGGACGGCGACCGCCAGTGGCGCAAGTCGGAGATCGGACTCGGCGGGCGAGAGGCGCCCCGACAGGATTCGTTCTGCGACTACACGGTCGGCCAGGACCGCACGGTGGTGATCGAGGATGCCAGCGCGACCGAGAACTTCGCGGCGAATCCGTTCGTGGTCGGTGATCCGCACCTCCGGTTCTACGCCGGGCACCCGCTGCACGCACCCGGCGGCGAACCGGTGGGAACGCTGTGCGTCCTCGACACCGAGCCGCACACCTTCTCGGAGGCGCAGCGCGACCTGCTGCGCGACCTCGCCTTCTGGGTGCAGACCGAGCTCGCGGCCGACGCCGAGCTCGATCAGGCCACTCTGATCCAGAGCGCGCTGCGACCGCACTCGCTCCCCACCATCGCCGGCTACACGATCGCGGGCGGGGGCGCCTCGCGTGGCCGCCTGGCGGGCGACTTCTACGACCTCCGCCTCCACGGCGGCGCGCTGCGCATCACCCTCGCCGACGCGATGGGCAAGGGCACGGGTCCCGCCATCGTCGCCGCGGGCGTGCGCGCCTCACTGCGCACCGCTCCCGAGCGCAGCATCGCCGAGGCCGTCGCCGACGCCGACCGGCTGCTCGAGGAGGACCTCTCCGAGACGACGATGTTCGTGACGGCGGTCCACGCCGAGCTGCAGCCCGAGACCGGCGATCTCGAGGTGATCGACGCCGGGCACAGCCTCGCGTTCATCCTCCGAGCCGACGGCTCGTGGGAGCACCTTCGCTCGACCGGCCTCCCCCTGGGGATGGGCGCCGCCCTTCCGGACCAGGATGCTCGGGAGTCCCGGAGCACGCGCCTCGAACCCGGAGACGCCTTCGTGTGCTGCAGCGACGGCCTGCTCGACGTGCTCGACGCCGATGACCCGTTCGCCCACGTGGCCCGCGTGCTCGACGCGCTCGGTCCCGATGGGGCGATCAACGAGGCGCTGCAGCTCATCTCGGACGATCGAGCGACCGACGACATCACCGTGGTCGTGGTGCGGCGCGACGCATGACCGCCCGCTTCGCCGCGATCCGCATCATCGCGGTGCTGTCGGTGCTGCTCGGTGTGAACTACGTCGCGTGGCGCTGGCTCGAATCGGTGAACTGGTCGGCGTGGTGGATCACCGTGCCCCTGGTGATCGCAGAGACCTACAGCCTGATCGACACCTTCCTCTTCTGTCTCACGATGTGGCGGGCCAAAGAGCGGCCGGCTCCCGTGTCGCCGCCTCAGGGCACGGTCGACGTGTTCATCGCGACGTACAACGAGCCGATCGAGCTCGTGATGACGACCGCGCGAGCAGCGCGCGGGATCGCCTATCCGCACACCACCTGGATCCTCGACGACGGTGCCCGACCCGAGCTCGAGCGGGCCGCCCGCGACGCCGACATCGGCTACCTCACCCGCTCCGACGACTGGATGGGCAAGCCCCGTCACGCGAAGGCGGGCAACCTCAACAGCGCGCTCTTCGAGACCGACGGGGAGTTCCTCCTCATCCTCGACGCGGATCAGATCCCCGATCCGCTGATCCTGCACCGCACGCTCGGGTACTTCGCCGACGACCCGGAGGTCGCCGTGGTGCAGACCCCGCAGTGGTTCGTCAACGTCGACGAGGCCGATCCGCTCGGCAGCCAGGCGCCGCTGTTCTACGGCCCGATCCAGCAGGGCAAGGACGGCTGGAACGCGGCGTTCTTCTGCGGATCGAACGCCGTGCTCCGTCGCGACGCCCTGATGCAGCTCGGCATCATCGGCTACGTGCGCGAGGTGACGGACACCGCGGCTCGCGCGCTGCGCACCTCCGAGACCCTGGTCGAGAAGGAGATGCGCTCGGCATCCGATCCCGAACTCCGTCGCGAGCTTTTCGCACTGCACGTGACGATCGGCCAGAGCCGTCGTGATCTCGCCGGCGGGGCGCCCGTGCGCGAGGTCGCCGACGCGGTGCTGGCTGCGGTGCACAACGCCTCGGTGATCCTGGTCGCCAAGGATCTCGCCGGCATCAGATCCGACCTCGCGGAGCTGGGCTCCCTGCCGATCGCCCACGATGCGCAACTCGACGCGATCGTCGTCGACGAGGCGGGCCTGACGGCGCTCGCCCAGTCGGATCTGTCGCCGATCACTGCTCTCGACGCCGTACGAGCGCTGCTCGACGCTCTCCGCCTCGACCGCGGCGACGAGGCGCAGCCGATCCTTCCGCTCGCCACGATCTCGGTCACGGAGGACATGGCCACAGCGATGCAGCTGCACTCGCTCGGCTGGCGCAGCGTCTACCACCACGAGATCCTGGCGAAGGGCCTCGCGCCCGAGGATCTGCGGACGATGCTGACGCAGCGCCTGCGCTGGGCACAGGGCACGCTGCAGGTGATGCTGCGCGACAACCCGCTCGCGAAGCGCGGACTGTCGATCGGGCAGCGGCTGATGTACTTCGCCACGATGTGGAGCTATCTCTCGGGGTTCGCCGCCGTGATCTATCTCACGGCGCCGGTCGTCTACCTGGTGTTCGGCGTGCTTCCCGTGACCGCCTGGTCGGTCGACTTCTTCGTGCGGTTCCTGCCCTACTTCCTCGTCAACCAGCTGCTGTTCCTCGTGGTCGCCAAGGGGCTGAGAACCTGGCGCGGGCAGCAGTATTCGCTCGCGCTGTTCCCGGTCTGGATCCGCGCATGCTGGACGGCGTTCGCGAACGTGGTCTTCGGCCGCCCCCTGTCGTTCGCCGTGACGCGCAAGGACGGACGGGATCCGCGAGGAGTGCCGTGGCGCGAGATCTGGCCGCAGCTGACCGCGATGGTCGTGCTCAGCGTGGCGCTCGTGATCGGCATCACCCGCGTCGTCATCGGAACGGGCGACGGCACCGGCACCCTGGTCAACACGGTGTGGGTGCTGTACGACCTCGTCGTGCTCAGCGTCATCATCCAAGCCGCCCGCTACCGCGGACCGGCCCGAACCCTCGAGGAGGAGAACCATGGATCTCAGCACTGACATCAGGGACGGCTTCGCCGTGATCTCCCTGTCCGGACGCCTCACGGCGACGGGAGCACCGCTGCTCCGCAAGGCGGTGAACGACCTCGTGGCCGGAGGCGAGTCGAGGATCGTGATCGACATGGCCGACCTGCAGTTCGTCGATTCGTCGGGGCTGGGAGCCCTCGTCGGCGGTCTGAAGAGCGCCAGGGTCGCCGGCGGCGATCTGCGCATCGCGGCAGTGCCCGAGGCGGTGCGGACGGTGCTGCACCTGACGAATCTCGACCGCGTGCTGCTCGACCACCCGACACCCGAGACGGCGTTCGATGGGCGTTGAGGAGCGCCGGGCGCACGTCGCGGGCCTCGCCGGCCCCGCCTTCGTCGAGCACGTCCTCGACGCCCTGGACGCCCTCTGGGAGTCCGCCCCGCATGTGGCGCCCGAGGACCGCACGCTGTTCGCACTGGCGGTCAGCGAGGTGTCGACGAACATCGCCACGCACGCTGACGCGCAGGGCGAGCCGGATGTCGGCATCACCGTCGAGGTCGACATCGAGGTCGGCGCCGACGACCTCGTCGCGACCTTCGTCGACACGGCCGATCCGGCCAGGATCGACTGGGATGCGGTCACGATGCCCGGCGTCGACAGCGAGAGCGGACGCGGCCTCGCCCTGTCGAGCGCTGTGCTCGACGATTTCGAGCACAGCGGCGATGCGACCGGCAACACCTGGGTGCTGCGTCGTCGCCTCACGCCTCCCGCCTGATCCGGACGGAGATCTGTCGGAGACCGTCAGAGATCCGACGCGCAGGCGCCGTCAGGCGGGACGGTCGGCGAGCTCGCTGAGCATCCGGTCGCGTGCGCCGTCGAGGTGGGCCGTGAGCACCGCCGCAGCCTCGTCGGGGCTGCCGGAGCGCATCACCTCCATGAGCTTCATGTGGTCGTCGGACGACTCGTGGAGGTCGTCGTCGTGATTGATGGTCACCTCGAGGAGCGACGCGAAGGTCGGCAGGTACTGACTCCACGCGCCCTGCAGACGCGGATGGTCGGCGAGGACGTAGATCTCGGAGTGGAACTCGAGGTCGGCGGCGACGAAGGCGGCGTGATCGCCCCTGTCTGCGGCCTGACTCATGCGATCGACCGCAGCCGCCATCGATGCCCAGCGCTCGTCGTCCTCCACCCTCATGGCGCGCGACAGCGCGAGCTGCTCGAGGGCGCCGCGCAGACTGTAGAGCTGATCCACGTCGTCCTGCGAGAGCCCGGTGATGTACACGCCCCGAGGGCGCTGCACTTCGACGAGCTTCTCGAAGCTGAGCTGGGTGAGGGCGTCGCGGATCGGCCCCCTGCTCACCGAGAACTCCTCGGCGAGGGCCTCCTCGGTGATGCGCGCGCCGGGCGAGAGCTCGCCGCGCACGATGCGCTGACGCAGGACCTGCGCCACCTGCGCGCCGAGGGACTCTCCGCGCTTGACGGTCTGTGTCACGGTGACCTCCTGTTAACTGTTGACAGGATACACACCGACGGGGGAACGCCCCGTGGGGCGCTCCCCCGCATGCTCAGCTGAGCCAGGCGGGAACCCGACCGCGCAGGAAGGCGCCGTCGAGCGAGAAGCGGCCCGCGCCGGTGAACGCGAGCGCGAGGGCCGCGACGCCGAGAACCGCTACGAACTCGTAGCCGCCCTCGCCGACCCAGAGGCCAGCCGGAAGGTGCACCGCGAACAGGGCCACGATCATGTCGATCGCGAGCAGGATGCCGACGGGGCGCGTGAAGAGTCCCAGCGCCAGCAGGATGCCGCCGATCAGCTCGATGAAGGCGACGACCGGAGCCGCGATCTCGGGCAGAGGGATGCCCATGCCTGCGAAGCTGCCGATGGTTCCAGGGAGGGTGTACTCGAAGATCTTCTGCGCTCCGTGAGCGGCGAAGACGGCGCCGACCACGACGCGGAGGACGAGCAGTCCCAGCGAGGCGGCGGCAGAGGGGCGGGTGGTGTTCGTCATGAGGAGGTGTTCCTTCGTGGCAGGACACCGCGCGCCAGGCGCGGAGCAGGGGCGATCCCTGCATCCACGCTATGAAGACGACTTTTCCGTCTCCTGTACGAGTCGCGGGGCAGACGCCCGCCCCGTTCTCTTCCGTAGACTCGCCGGATGGCATGATGCGCGATATACGGGAACATCGGGCACAGCCGGAAAGGGGCAGAGGCGAAGGTGAGGGCACGATCGGTGTTCGGCGTGCTGCGCCTGACGACAGCAGCCGTCTGCACCGTCGCCCTCGTGCACCGCCTCTTCTGGGGTCTGAGCTCGCGGACGATCGCCGGCGAGAACTTCTTCGCCTATCTCACCGTGCAGTCCAACTGCGCCCTCGTGGTCGTGCTGCTGATCGGCACGGTGCTCGCCTTCATCCGGGCGACGGACCCCCGCTGGTTCACCGTGGCTCTGGCCCTCGTGCTCACCTGGACCATCACGGCAGGGCTCGCCTTCGCGCTCATCGTCTGGCAGGCGGGTCTGCGCGGCATCCGCGTCGACGTGCCCTGGTCGGACCAGGTGCTGCACTTCTACCTGCCGGCCTGCACCGCCCTCGCCTGGGTGCTCACCCCCGGGCACCGCGGGGTGCCGTGGTGGGTGGTGCCGACGGCGCTCACCTTCCCGCTCGCCTGGGGCGGCGTCACCATGTGGCGCGGACCGTCGGTGGGCTGGTACCCGTATTACTTCCTCGACCCGCGGCAGGTGTCCGGCCCGCCCGAGTTCCTGATCACCAGCGCAGTGGCCCTGGCGATCTTCGCTCTCGTCGCGACGGTGATCGTGCTCGTCAGCAGGATGCGACGGCGCGGCCACGAGCGGCCGGAGGTCTGAGCACGCTCGTGCCGGCAGGATCAGGCTCGCGTGATCAGGCAGGGGGCGAGCAGGCTCGTGCGATCAGGCAGGGGCACTGAGGAAGGGCGCGAGCGAGGCGATCGCGGCCTCGACCGCCTTCTGGTCGTTCAGCTCGGCGAATGTGCCGGCCGCTTCTCCGCCGACGATGCCCACCACGACGTTCTCGCCGGTGGCCGGTGCGAGGTTGATCCACGTGCGGATCAGCGCATCGCCGCCGACCACATGCCAGAGCGTGGCGGCGGAGGCACCCGCTGCATCGGCGCCGTCCTCGTCCTCGGGCTCGGGCTCGGGCTCGGGCTCGGGCTCGGGCTCGGCCACGATCAACGGATCCTCGAAGCGCAGCCACACCGTCTCGATGCGCCCCATGCCGAGTTCGGCGATCGCTCCGCGGTGACCGAAGGGCAATGCGGGAGAGAACTGCAGGCCCTCGCTCTTCAGCACACCGAGCGGCACCGTGATCAGCACGCGGTCGAACGACAGCGATTCGCCCGAGGCGATGCCGAGGCTGACTCCCGCTTCGTCGTAGGCGACGCGACTGACCGGCGACGAGAGGCTCAGCTTCGCACCCTCGAGCAGCCCCTCGATCGCCGGGGTGAGGTCGCCGAGTGGCGCCAGCATCTCGTCGACCGGCAGTCGCGGGGGGAACCACGTCGAGACATCGGACGCATCGGCGCCGGCACTGGCGGCCACCGAGGCGAGCAGTGCTGCCAGCCCCGGCTCCTCGAGGTCGGCACCCGCCGCCGCGAGCGCGTCGTCGAGAGACGCGTCGGTCAGGCCCTGCTGGGCAGTCGCTATGGCGGCCTGCACCGGCTCGATCGGCACCGGCTCGACGTCGCCGTCGGTCGACCGCCACAGCGAGCCGGTGACCGGAACCGTGCGGATGTCGAGGGCGTTGAGAGCGTCGAGCAGGACGTCGTCGGAGGACCCGAGCAGCCAGCCGCCCAGCTGAGCGGGGAACGGCCAGGCCTTGTCGTCGACCACGGACTGGACGCGTCCGCCGACGCGGTCGCGTGCCTCGAACACCGTGACCTGCAGCCCCTCGGCGACGAGGCGAGCTGCGGCGGCCGCACCCGCGAGTCCTGCACCGACGATCGCCACACGCTCACCGCTGTCGGCCGCGCGGAGGAGCTGATCGGCGGCCCGGTCTCCAGATCGAAGCGCAGCCGCGATCGTGCCCGGCGCGTCGACATCCGTCGCCTCGCCGGAGATGAACAGGCGGTCGTCGATCGGCTCGGCCAGCGCCTCGCGGGCACTCGCCTGCGTGCCGACGGGAGTGAAGCTCGCGGCGCCCAGCGCGAACGGGTCGGTCGTCCAGGAGCTGCGGGCGAACGCCGCGGGCGTGATCGACCCGGCGGTCGGCTTCGGAGTCGGCGAGCGATCGGGCGTGGGAGACGGCGCCGGCTCGGGCGTGCAGGAGGCCAGCAGGACTCCCAGGACACCGGCTCCGGCGCCGATCAGCAGTGTGCGACGCGTCATCCTCATCGTGTCGCAACGATACCGCGCGCGGGTGGACGACGCGTGCCGGCTGCACCCTGCGAGCCGCGAGCTGTCAGCCCCGGCCGCTGCCCGGATGCCAGAGCACGACCTCGGCCGATCGACGCATGCGGCGACCACTGGGCATCGGGATGACACCGGCGGATCCTGCTGCGAAGACGCGCATGCCCGGGCGGTTCTCACGCTCGGCGCGCAGAGCGGCGTCGAGTTCGGCGACGCGGCGGCGCAGCATCCGGTTCTCGTCTTCGAGGTCGAGAAGGCGTGCGATCGCAGGAAGGCTGACGCCTTCCGACGACAGCTGAGCGACTTCGCGGAGCTGCTCGATGTTGCGGGTCGAATATCGGCGTGAGCCGCCGGACGTCCGACCGGGCACGACGAGCCCGATGCGGTCGTACTGTCGCAGGGTCTGCGGGTGCAGCCCCGAGAGCTGGGCGGCGACGGCGATCGCGAACACCGGGGTGTCGGCATCCATGTGCTGGTCAGCCATGTTCCCTCACCTCTTCCTCGGTGTTCGCGTTCGTCATCATCAGGTGCTGCGGTTCTCTAGCGGCGGGCCTTGGCCATCAGGTCGGCCCGCGGATTCTCCGCGGGCTCGAGCGCCTGGAACTTCTCCAGCGCCTCCCGAGCGGCTTCGTCGAGGTGCGACGGCACCGCGATCTGCAGCTCGGCGAGCAGGTCGCCGGTGCCCTTCGAGGTGGTGACCCCACGCCCCTTGACGCGCAGAACGCGTCCGGACGGTGTACCGGGCGCGACACGGAGCTTGACCGTGTCGCCGCTCAGAGTGGGAACCTCGATGGTCGCGCCGAGGGCGGCCTCCGTGAAGGTCACCGGCACGATGACGCGCAGGTTCAGCCCCTCACGGGTGAAGACGGGATGCGGTCGCACAGCGATCTGGACCACCACGTCGCCGCTCTCGCCGCCGTCGGGCGAGGGACGCCCGCGGCCGCGCAGCCTGATCTTCTGACCGTCGGCGACGCCCGCGGGGATCTTGACCTTGAACGGCTTGCCGTCTTCACCCTGCAGGGTGATCGTCTCGCCCTGCACGGCCGTCACGAAGTCGAGCGTGGTGCGCGCCGTGACGTCGGCCCCCTTCTGGGGTCCGCCGAAACCGCGGTATCCGCCGGAGGTCTGCCCGAACCGACCGGAGCCGAACGAGCCGCCCTGCCCCTGGTTGAACATCGCGAAGATGTCCTCGAAGTCGGCGGACTGCTGCTGCCCGCGCCCCTGCTGCCCGAACCGGCTGAAGACGTCTTCGAAGCCGCCCGCGCCCGCGCCGCTCGCCGTGAAGCGTGCGCCCGAGCCCATCGCGCGGATCTCGTCGTACTCCTTGCGCTGTTCGGCGTCAGAGAGCACGGAGTACGCCTCGCTGACCTCTTTGAACTTCGCCTCCGCCTTCTCATCACCCTGATTGGAATCGGGGTGATACTTGCGAGCGAGCTTGCGGTACGTCTTCTTGAGATCAGCGTCGCTGACGTCCTTCGTGACCCCGAGGGTCTTGTAGAAGTCCTTGTCGAACCAGTCCTGGCTAGCCATCGATCACCTACTCTGCGGGTACGGCGACGACGACCTTCGCGGGACGCAGCTCGACGTCACCGAGGCGGTAACCCACCTCGACGACCTCGAGCACCGTGGTCTTGTCGGCGCCCGGGGTGGGCTGCTGGAAGATCGCCTCGTGACGCTGCGGGTCGAATTCCTCGCCCTTCTCGCCGTACGAGACGACACCGAGACGCTCGACGACCGCGCGCACCTTGCCGGCGATGACGGCGAAGGGAGTCCCCTCGACCAGGTCACCGTGCTGCGCGGCGCGGTCGAGATCGTCGAGCACGGGGATGAGGCCCTTGGCGGCCTCGCCCTTCGCGCGCTCGATCTCGACCTGGCGCTGCTCTTCGGTGCGGCGGCGGTAGTTGGCGTATTCGGCCTGGAGGCGCTTGAGGTCGTTCAGCAGCGTCGACTCCAGGTCGGCGAGCACAGCATCCTCTGCTGCGGCCTCGCCGGTCTGGGTGGCGCCGAGGATGTCATCGACCGTCAGATCGTCGGGGGCGCCGTCGACCGGCGTCTCGTCGGATCCTTCCGCGGCCGCGGCCTCGCGCGAGTCGGGATTCTGCGGCGCGGGGCCGGATGCCTGAGCATCCGACCCCTCGCTGCGAACCTCGTCGTCACCTTCGAAGTTCTTGTCCGTCATGATTACTTCTTCTCGTCCTCGTCGTCGACGACCTCGGCATCGATGACGTCCTCGTCGGAGGAGGTGTCATCGGCCGGAGCCTCGCCCGCGGCGTCGGCGCTCGGAGCGCCCTCTGCCTGGGACTGTGCGTAGATGGCCTCGCCGATCTTGCCCTGCGACTGGTTCAGCTTGTCGAACGCGGTCTTCACGGCCTCGTCGTCGTCGCCGGCCAGAGCCGTCTTCAGAGCGTCGACGTCGGCCTTGACCTCGGTCTTGACGTCTTCGGGCAGCTTCTCGTCGTTCTCGGTGATCAGCTTGTCGATCGAGTACGCGAGCGTCTCGGCCTGGTTGCGGACCTCGGCGGCCTCGCGGCGCGCCTTGTCCTCAGCCGCGTGCTCCTCGGCCTCGCGCACCATGCGCTCGATGTCCTCCTTCGACAGCGACGAGCCGCCGGAGATGACGATCGACTTCTCCGTGCCCGTGCCCTTGTCCTTGGCGGACACGTGCACGATGCCGTTGGCGTCGATGTCGAACGTGACCTCGATCTGCGGGATGCCGCGGGGAGCCGGGGCGATCCCGGTGAGCTCGAACGTTCCCAGCGGCTTGTTGTCGCGGGTGAAGTCGCGCTCGCCCTGGAAGACCTGGATCGCGACGGACGGCTGGTTGTCGTCTGCCGTGGTGAAGGTCTCGCTGCGCTTGGTCGGGATGGCCGTGTTGCGCTCGATGAGCTTGGTCATCATGCCGCCCTTGGTCTCGATTCCGAGGCTGAGGGGCGTGACGTCGATGAGCAGCACGTCCTTGCGCTCACCCTTGAGGACACCGGCCTGGAGGGCTGCGCCCACGGCGACGACCTCATCGGGGTTGACGCCCTTGTTGGCCTCCTTGCCGGTCTCGCGCTTGACGAGCTCGGCGACGGCGGGCATACGGGTCGATCCACCCACGAGCACGATGTGATCGATGTCGGCGACCTTGATGCCGGCTTCGCGGATGACATCCTCGAACGGCTTCTTGGTGCGGTCGAGGAGGTCCTTGGTGAGGTCCTCGAACTTCGCGCGGGTGATGGTCTCGGAGAGCGAGACGGGGCCCGACTCGGTCAGCGACAGGTACGGCAGGTTGATGCTGGTGCTGGTCGAGGAGGAGAGTTCCTTCTTCGCCTGCTCAGCCGCCTCCTTGAGACGCTGCAGAGCGATCTTGTCGCCCGAGACGTCGACGCCCGTGGTCTCCTTGAACTGCTTGATCAGGTGGTCGACGAGACGCTGGTCCCAGTCGTCACCGCCGAGGCGGTTGTCACCCGCGGTGGAGCGCACCTGGATCGTCGAGAAGTCGTCGTCCTTGCCCACCTCGAGGAGCGAGACGTCGAAGGTTCCGCCACCCAGGTCGAAGACCAGGATGAGCTCGTCTTCCTTGCCCTTGTCGAGGCCGTAGGCGAGGGCGGCGGCGGTCGGCTCGTTGATGATGCGCAGGACGTTGAGGCCCGCGATCTCACCGGCCTCCTTGGTGGCCTGACGCTCGGCGTCGTTGAAGTACGCGGGGACGGTGATGACGGCATCCGTCACCGTGTCGCCCAGGTAGGACTCGGCGTCGCGCTTGAGCTTCTGGAGGATGCGCGCGGAGATCTCCTGCGGCGTCCACTTCTTGCCGTCGACGTCGAACGTCCAGTCGGTGCCGACGTGACGCTTGACGGATGCGATGGTGCGATCGACGTTCGTGACGGCCTGGCGCTTCGCGGTCTCACCGACGAGCACCTCGCCGTCCTTCGTGAATGCGACGACCGAGGGGGTGGTGCGGAAGCCCTCGGCGTTGGCGATGACCTTGGGCTCGCCACCTTCGAGGACACTGACGACGGAGTTCGTCGTACCGAGGTCGATTCCAACAGCACGTGCCATGTGATTCTCCTTTGTTGCTGAGGTTGATGTGGGTCTGGAAATCCGGGGCGATCAGGGAAACCTGAGTCGCGATGACTCAACTGTACTCCGACCTCCCGAGGCTGTCAAATGAAGTTGATACAACCCGGCTCAACTTTGCGACCAGACGCGCACATTCGCACCCGAGGTGCCGCGAGATCCTCGAAACACCGTCGTCACACGGCTCGCCTACAGTCGCACCATGAGCCGCCCCATCCTGCTCGCCGTCTCGCACGGCACCTCGGATGCCGAGGGTGCCCGGGCGATCGCCGACCTGGTCGATGCGGTCGCCGCCGCGCTTCCCGACGTCGAGGTGCGCAGCGCCTTCGTCGACGTGCAGCAGCCCGATGCCGCCGACCTCCTTCCGACGATCGAGGGGCCGGTCGTGATCGTGCCGCTGCTGCTGTCGCGCGGCTTCCACGTGCACCACGACCTGCACGGGATGGCGGCGAAGAAGCCGGACGCCGTCGTCAGCGACGCGATGGGACCCGACCCCCGGCTCGCCGAGGTGCTCGCGGATCGACTCGCGGCAGCAGGTGCGGCCTCCGCCACGTCCGCCGACGCGGCACGGCTCGAGCCGGTGATCCTCGCGGTGGCGGGCTCTCGCGACCCCGCGTCGGTGACGGATGCCGAGGCCATGGCCTCCCTGCTCTCGCTGCGACTCGGCGCGAAGGTCGAGCTCGCCTATCTCGCGGCCCGGCAGCCCGACCTGCCCTCATCGATCGCCGCGCACCCCGACGCGGTCGTCTCGACCTATCTGCTCGCGCAGGGCTTCTTCTTCGACCTCACGATCAGCCAGACCGCAGGACGCTCGGTCACCGCGCCCCTGCTCGACGGCGTGACGGTGCCGCAGCCGCTGATCGACCTCGTCATCGCCCGATACGACGAGGCGGCGGCTCGACTGCCCGCCACTGCCGCACGGTCATGACCCCGAACACGCCCTCCCGAGTCGGCACGGTCACGCTGGTCGGTGCCGGACCCGGCGACGCGGGCCTGCTGACTCTGCGCGGTCTGCGCGCGCTGCAGCAGGCCGACGTTATCGTGGCCGACCGTCTCGGAGCCCGGGCCGTGCTCGCGCAGCTCGCCGAGGACGGAGTCCTGCTGGATGCCGAGGTGGTCGACGTCGGCAAGCTCCCCGGTCACCACCCGGTGCCGCAGGACGGCATCAACGCACTGCTCGTCTCGCTTGCCGGGGACGGGCGCCGCGTGGTGCGGCTCAAGGGCGGCGATCCGTTCGTCTTCGGCCGCGGTCGCGAAGAGCAGCTCTTCTGCGAGGCTGCCGGCATTCCCGTCGAGGTGGTCGCCGGGGTGACGAGCGCGGTCGCGGTGCCCGGCCTCGCCGGCATCCCGCTGACGCAGCGCGGAATCGCCGAGACGTTCACCGTCGCCAGCGCACATGATCAGATCGTCGCGCTCGGTGGCGGACGCGACCACACCGTCGTGCTGCTGATGGGCGTGAACACGCTCGGCCATTCGGCGCACGTCCTCGCGGCCGGCGAGCGCGGCGGGGACTGCCCCGTGGCGATCATCGAGGACGGGTTCGGCGCACGGCAGCGCGTCACCGTCGGCACGCTCGCGACGATCGCGCATCTCGCCGCCGAGCGGCAGGTGCGCTCCCCCGCGGTCGTGGTCGTCGGCGACGTCGTCATGCTCGGCCCGCACGCCGAGGCCACCGCGAGTTAGGCGACCCTCAGCTCCGAGATGGCAGACTGAGGACGTGCGAATTGCTGAGGCGGACACCTACGACGTGCTCGTGATCGGCGGTGGCCCCGCCGGCCTCTCCGCCGCCCTGAATCTCGGCCGTTCGCTCATGCGGGTGCTCGTGGTCGACGCCGATCGCCCGCGCAACGCCGCCACGCTGAACTCCCACGGCTTCCTCACCCGTGACGGAGTCGCCCCGCACGAGCTGCGTCGCATGGCCCGCGAAGAGCTCGCCGCCTACCCGAACATCGAGGTGCGCACACGCGTCAGGGTGCTCGAACTCCGCAGGACGGATGCAGGTGCGGATGCCGATGCGGCCGGCGGGTTCACGGCGTCCGTGGGGCGCAAGGATCCCACCGACGTGGTGACCGCCCGGACCGTGCTGCTCGCGACGGGCCTGCGCGAGACCCTCCCCGACGTCCCCAACCTCCGCGGCTTCTACGGCATCAGCCTGTTCAGCTGCGCCGCCTGCGACGCGTGGGAGCTGCGCGGCCGACGACTCGCGCTCATCGGCGAGACCCCCGACATCGCCGAACGAGCCCGCCTCATCGCGCGCTGGACCGAGGATCTCACGATCTTCACCCTCGGAGCCGACACCGTCAGCCCCGCCGAAGAGGCCGAGCTCGCCGCCTCCGGGGTGGCCGTGCAGCGGCTTCCCATCGCCGAGCTCGTCGGCGACCGCGGCCGCATCGAGGCGATCAGACTGACCGACGGCACCGTCGTCGCGGTCGAGGGCGGGTTCGTGCGCCCCGAGTGGGAGACGGATCTGTCGTTCCTCCGCGGATTCGCGCCTGCCATCGACCACGACGGGCACCTCGTCACCGACCGGTCGGGGCGCACCGACGTCCCGGGGCTCTACGCCGCCGGCGATGCGGCGATCCCCGGCCCTCAGCAACTGATCGTCGCCGCGGGGGCCGGCGCGAGGGTCGCGTCCGTGATCGTGCATGACGCGGTCGGGATCGCGACAGCGCACTGACTCGGTGCCCGCAGCGAGGGCTAGGCTGACCGGCATGACGCGCATCTCGCAGGTCTCGCCGCTCGTCCGCCTCGCCGCCGCCTCGGTGGTCGCGCTGGCCGTGCTGCCGCTCAGCGGGTGCCTGTATGCGCAGATCCCGGTGAATGTCCCCGACGGCGACGGACCCGATCCCTCCCCGACCGCGATTCCGTCCGAGCAGCCCTCCGACGAGCCCTCCGGCGATCTGCCGTCGTCGATGACCTTCGCAGACGGCGCAGACATCCCGGCGAGCGCCTACATCCAGTGGGGAGATGGCTTCGTCGTCGACGACGGCTGGAAGATCGTCAAGCCGGACGACGGCAACGGAGGCTGGACCTACGGCACGGTCGACGACACGTGCACCGCGCAGTTCTGGCAGGGGCTCATCCCCGACGTGCCGACCGTGGCCGGCGATGACAGCGTGAGCTCCGATGCGATGCTCGCCGTCATCCTGGGCGAGGCGGATGCCGCCGCGATCACCCCGCTGTCGACCACCGGAGGCTTCAGCTACCAGGTCGGCGGCAATGCCGAGGTCGAGAACCGGCAGGTCCTCGGGCAGGAGGCCGACCGCCAGTGGGCGATGGCGGCGCGCGCCTTCACCGCGACCGGGGTCGGACTCTACGTGATCGTCGACTGCACCGGTGGCGACATCGACGCGACGATGGCCGAGGTGATCGACAAGAACGCCGTCGTCATCTCGTGAGCCGGGCCTCGGCTCACTTGCCGCCGGGCGGGCCGACCAGCAGCAGGATCACGTACAGCGCGACGATGCCGACGGCGAGCAGGATCGCGAGCACCCACGGGCGACGCAGGAACCAGCGCATGAGACGGTCGTACCAGCGCGCGTCGCGCGGGTCGTCGGTCTGCTCCAGGCGCCAGTCGCCGGCCAGCCGACCGGTGCGGTGCAGCCAGATCTCCATCGGGATGGTCGCGTAGGGCACGATCGCACTCGCCACGGCGAGGATCGCGACGCCGAGGTGCCAGCGCTGGTTGAGCGCGACGAGCACGGCCGTCGCCGCATAGGCGAGGAACACGAACCCGTGGATGCCACCGCCCACCGTCACGACGACCCCCGGGGCACCGGCGGCACGGGCGATGAGCGCCGAGATCAGAAGGGTCCAGGTGATCGCCTCCGCGATCGCGAGAACTCGGAACAGGCGGTCGGGTGTGCGGAACACGGGACTCCTCGGGTGGGGGTTCCTTCAGCGTATCCGGAATAGCTATGAACGCCCGGGCGTTGCCGAAGGCATGGTGACCGTCGACTCCGCAGCCCTCGGGCAGGTGCTCGACGCCGTCGACCTCCGCCTCGGTGTCGCCCGTCGCGTCGCACTCGCCACCGGCGGCATCCTGCCGATCGCCTCGGGTGCCGCCACCCTCGTGTACATCGCATCGGGTTCGGTGCACGGGCACCCCCCGCTGACCACCGGATGCCGCCTCGACGTCGACGACGCGGCCCAGCTCGTCGCGGTGGACGATCGCCCGCTGAGCGCGAACCTGGTCGCCGGAGACGCGTTCCTGACGCTCGGCCGCGCCGCGATCGCCCTCGAAGCCGACGGGACGGCCGACCTGGTGGTCGTCGACCTGGAGTTCTCGGACAGCGCCTCGATGATCGCCGCGCTTCTTCCCGATCCGATCACCGTCATGTCGTTCGCCGCGCTCGAGCCGGCGGCGGCCGCGCTCGCCGGCAGCATGGGCCCCTCCGACCCCGCCACCTGCCCCTCGCGTCAGGGCGATCCCGTGATCTGCCGGATGATGGCTCAGACCGTTCTGCTCTCGGTCATCCGTGCCTGGGCGGCGAACGGTTGCGCGCCCGCCGGCTGGCCCTCGGTGTCGAACGATCCGTTCCTCGACCGGGTGGTCGAGGCGATCCACGAGCAGCCCGGACGCGACTGGACGGTCGAGCGCCTCGCGAACGTCGGCGCGATGTCTCGGTCGGTGTTCGCCGAGCGGTTCCGCAGCGCGATCGGACGCTCACCCGCCGACTACGTCACCGAGGTGCGCGTCGACGCGGCGAAGCGGATGCTGAGCGAGGGCCGGTCGATCAGCGAGATCTCTCGCGAGTTGGGCTACGCCTCGGATGAGGGTTTCAGCCGTGCGTTCCGCCGCCGCACGGGGATGCCCCCCTCCGCCTGGCGGGCATCGCAGCTCACCGCCGTTCCGGCCTGAGCCCGGCGACCGCCCTGCCGGGCACGGCGAGACGGCTCAGAGCCGCGCCGCCGCGGTGCTCATCCGGTTCGACGCACCGAACAGCACGGCACCGAGCAGCAGAGCCGCCGCGCCCACGACGTAGACGACCTCGACGCTCAGCGTGTCGACGAGCAGGCCGCCGACACCGGCGGCGATCGTGATGGCCCCCTGGAACCCGACGACCACGAGGCTGCCCCCGGCCTCGAGGCGATCGGGGGTGCGGTGGCCCACCCAGGTGTTGATCACGAGCAGCCAGGAGGAGAAGAAGAAGCCCCAGACGAGCACGACGATCGCGATGCCGAGGACCGATCCCGACAGGAAGATCATCGACAGCACCGAGGCCGCGATCACGAGCGGCGCGAAGACGGCGAAGAAGGCGAACGTGCGGTCGATGAAGAACCCGAGACCGAGGTTGCCGGCGAGACCGCCGACGCCGAAGAGCGCGAGCAGCAGGATGATCGTCGAGCCGTCGACCTCGGGAATGCGCTCGAGAGCCAGTCGCACGTACGTGTAGGCGAGGAAGTGCCCGAGCACCACGAGCACGTGTCCGACCATGCCGAGTGCGATGCCGGGGCGGCGAACCGTGTCGACCAGGAGTCGGATGCTGGACGCCTGCTCCGCCGGCACCGAGGGCAGCACGAGTCTCAGCGCGACGGCCAGCAGCACCATGAGCACACCGGCGATCGCGAACACCGTCTGCCAGTCGACGATCTCGCTGAGCATCACGCCCAGCGGCACTCCGGCGACGGTGGCGAGCGAGACGCCCGCGGACGTGAACATGACCCCTCTGCCGAGATGCTCGGGTCCGGCGAGGCGCACGGCGACCGTGATCGACATCGCCCAGAACGCGCTGATCGCGGCCCCGAGCAGGAATCGGGCGAGGAGGACGATGATCAGGTTGGGCGCGACGGCGACGATGAGGTTCGACACCGCTGCGGCGAGCGCCATCCAGACGAGCAGCGATCGGCGGTCGAGGCGGGGGAAGATGAGTCCCACCGTCGGTGCGACGATCAGGCCGACGAGAGCGGTGACCGTGACGGTCTGTCCCGCCTGACCGGGGGTCACGCCGAGCGCATCGGCCATCTCGGTGAGCACGCCGTTCGGCAGGAACTCCGCCGTGACGAGCAGGAAGCCCATCAGCATGAGCACGATGAGCCCGCCGTAGCGGATGCTCTCGGTGCGGGCGGTCGTCACGGGCACGGGCGCGGTCGTCGTCATGGTTCTACACTCGCAGCGCTGCGGCCCCTCCGCCCGACGCGGCGTCCACGGCATCCGACCATTCGTCCGGATCGGGTCTGGACACCGGTCGGCTCCGCACCCTAGGCTCGACGACGCACCGGGGTTCTCCCGGAAGGCCAGAGCGAGAGGAGTGGATGACATGACCACCGTCTCTGTCGTGCCCTTCGCCGACATCCTTCCTCTCGAGGCCTCCCGCTCCTGATCCGCGCGTGGCCTCCCTCTTCAGGAGCCACACCGTGTCTGATCTGTTCGCTTCTTCCGAAGCATCCTCTTCCCGTCTCTCCGGTGCGTCGACCTTCGACGCCTCCCCCTTCGAATCCGTCCCGACGTTCGCCGATGTCGAGCCCGGCGACGGCCAGCGCTGGACCACCTGGCCGGCGATCACCCCCTCTGAACGTGGGCCGCTGCCGTGGCCGGCCTGGGTGGTGACGAGCGCCGGCGCGCTCGACACCGAACTCGGCATCCTGAAGACCGGCAAGGAGGCCGACGTGTTCCTGCTCGAACGGGCGGTGCCGGATGACCCCGCCCAGCACACATTGCTCGCCGCCAAGCGCTACCGCGACACCGATCACAGCAGCTTCCACCGCTCGGGCGTCTACACCGAGGGCCGCAGCACCAGGAACACCCGCGACACCAGGGCGCTCGCGAAGAAGAGCGAGCACGGCCGGGCGGTCGCCGCCCTGCAGTGGTCGTTCGCGGAGTTCGATGCGCTGTGCCGCATGTGGGAGCTCGGCGCGCCGGTCCCCTACCCCGTGCAGGTCAACGGCACCGAGCTGCTGATGGAGTTCATCGGCGACGCGAGCGGGGTCGCGGCACCCCGCCTGGCGGCGGTGCGCAGCGACCGGGACGAGCTGGCGGATCTGTACGACCAGATCGTCGACCTGATGCGGATCTTCGCTGCGGCGGGCTTCGCCCACGGCGACCTCTCGGCGTACAACCTGCTCGTGCACGACGGCCGGGTGCGGGTGATCGACCTGCCGCAGATCGTGGACATCATCGCGAACCCGCGAGGCCTGGATCTCCTGCACCGCGACTGCGTCAACATCTGCGACTGGTTCACCCGCCGCCGTGTCGAACGCGACCCCGAAGAGCTGTTCGCCGAGCTGCTCGCCGCGTCGTACGCGTGAGGGCGGCGCGCCTCGCACCGGCACCCGGCGCGCCGTCACCGTCCGTTCACCCCGCGCCGCCAGACTTCGAGCATGAGCGATTCCCCGCAGAGCGGCGCGGTGCCCGAGCCCGCTGCGACGGCCAACAGCGGCGCGGTCGGCGTGATCGGCCTCGACCTGCGCGGCGAGACACCGGCCCCGAAGAAGCAGGTCTACTCGTGGGCGCTGTGGGATTGGGCGACGCAGCCTTTCAACACCGTCATCCTGACCTTCATCTTCACGGCCCTGTACCTCACGACCGAGGCTTTCCTGCCGGCGTCGATCGCGGGCCTCGACGCCAAGGATCCGATCCGCGAAGCCGCTGAGGCCGATCTCGCCTCGGGGCTCGGCCTCGGGTCGACGATCGCCGGCATCGCGATCCTCCTGATCGCACCGGTGCTCGGTCAGCGAGCGGATGCCGCGGGGCGCCAGAAGCTCTGGCTCGGGATCGGCACCGGCGCGCTCGTCGCCTGCATGTTCGGCCTGTGGTTCGTCGAGCCGACGCCCGCGCTGTTCTGGCTGGGCGTCGCATTGATCTCGGCCGGCTCCGTGTTCGGCGAGATCGCTGCCGTGAACTCGAACGCGATGCTCGTCGGCATCGCGAACCCCAAGACCGTGGGCCGCATCTCGGGGCTCGGATGGGGGTTCGGCTACATCGGCGGGATCATCGCTCTCGTCCTGGTCGTCATCTTCTACATGCTCGACTGGTTCGGCCTGCCGGAAGACGGGGGGCTGCCCTTCCGCATCATCGCCGTCGGCTGCGCGATCTGGGCGATCGTCTTCTCGATCCCGATCTTCCTCAACGTGCCGGAGCCGTCGCTCGGGCGCCCCGAGCGCAAGGTCGGCTTCTTCGCCTCCTACGGACTTCTCGTGAAGGACGTCGTCGGCCTCTACCGCAACCCCGAGACCCGTCAGACGTTCTGGTTCCTGCTGTCGAGCGCGGTGTTCCGCGACGGACTCGGCGGCGTCTTCGCCTTCGGAGCCGTCATCGCCAGCCAGGTGTTCGACTTCGCCTTCCTCGATCTCGTGATCTTCGGCATCGCCGCGAACCTCATCGCGGGCGTCTCGACGATCATCGCCGGCCGCTACGACGACCGCTTCGGGCCGAAGCGCATCATCCTCATCTCGCTCGCCTCGATGGTGATCGCGGGGCTCGCCGTCTTCTTCCTCGTGGATGCGGGCACGGTCGTGTTCTGGATCGGCGGCCTGTTGCTCTGCGCATTCGTCGGTCCCGCGCAGGCGGCATCCCGGTCGTTCCTCGCCCGCATCACCCCGGCCGGGCGCGAGGGCGAGATCTTCGGCCTCTACGCCACGACCGGGCGGGCGGCGAGCTGGATGGCATCCGGTGCGTGGACGCTGCTGATCGTGCTCTCGGGGTCGACGTCGTACGGCATCCTGGGCATCGTGCTGGTGCTGATCGCCGGGTTCCTCCTGCTGCTGCCGGTGAAGGCGACACAGCGGGCCTGATCGTGATGGCCCGCGGACGTCGTAGCCCCGGGAGTAGCCTGACCGCGTGACGGTCATCATCGCTTTCCTCGCCAACATCCTCGTCGCGATCGCCAAGACGGTCGCGGCCGTGATCACCTCTTCCGCGTCGATGGTCGCCGAAGCCGCGCACTCGTGGGCGGATGCCGGCAACGAGGTCTTCCTCCTGATCGCCGACCGTCGCGGTGCACGGGCGAAGGATGCCCGGCATCCGCTGGGCTACGGGCGCGCGGCGTTCGTCTGGTCGTTGATCGCGGCGTTCGGCATCTTCACCGCCGGCTCGATCGTGTCGATCATGCATGGTGTCCAAGAGCTGTCCGAGACGGGCCCGGTCGAGAGCCCAACCGTCGCGTACACCGTGCTCGGCATCGCATTCGTGCTCGAGGGCGCGTCGTTCACGCAGGCGATGGTGAAGTCTCGACGGTTGGCACGCGAGCGCGGATCGTCGACGTGGGACTACGTGCTCGACACCAGCGACACGACGCTGCGGGCGGTGTTCTTCGAGGACCTGGCGGCTCTGATCGGCCTCGTGATCGCGGCCGGCGCGATCGCGATGCACCAGGTCACCGGCGTCGCCGCATGGGATGCGATCGGGTCGATCCTCGTCGGCATCCTGCTGGGCGTCGTGGCGGTCATCCTCATCGGGCGCAACATCGCGTTTCTGGTGGGCTCCAACGCGTCGCCCGCGCTGCGCGATCGAGTCGGGCGGGCGCTGCTCTCGTCTCCGCAGATCCAGCGGCTCACGTATCTGCACATCGAGTACGTGGGCCCGAACCGCCTGTTCATCGTCGCCGAGGTGGACCTGACCGGTGACGCGCGCGAGCACGATGTGGCTCGAAGCCTGCGCGCGATCGAGCAGCAGATCGAGGCGCACGACGTCGTCGAGACGGTGGTGCTGTCGCTGTCGGTCGACGACGAGGAGTCTCTCGAGTTCGGGGCAGCTGTCTGAGTTCATCCGGCACACGCGAAGAGTTCATCCGGCACGCGCGAAGACGGGCGGCCGCCGCGTTCTGCCCTGCGCCGAGGCGCTGAGCCGAGGCGTGCGCCATTGCTGTGCGGGGTCCCACCACCTCGGCCCTCGCACCTGCGGAATGCCGTCATTCATCCGGATCTCCCACCCGGACGTTCCCAGACTCCGGTGGTGCCACCAGCACAACGGCACTCCGTTGTCGGTGTGCGTCGGCCCGCCCCTGGCGTGTTCGGTGACGTGATGGATCTCGCACCAGGATGCCGGGACATGGCACCCGGGGATGAGGCATTCTCTGTCGCGGGCGATGATCGCGCGGCGTTGATGCACGGTGAACACCCGATCGGTCGTCGTGATCCCGATGATCCGACCCTCGTCGAGGAGAACTCGCTGGATGGTGCCGGAGCATCCGACGTGGGAAGCGACACTCAGAGGCAGTTGCCCCCACGCACCGCTGACGCTCGCACGCCCGGTGCCGTTCGCGAGGTCGTTCGCATCCACCGTCACGACCAGCACCGGTGCGGCGCCTCCGAGTGCGGGCATATCTCGATGACGGGCGGCGATCGCCAATGCCGCGGCGAGAGCATCATGACGCTTCTGCGCCGGCGTGCGGTCATCGATGACGGCACGCGGATCGGAGTTGTACGGATCCTCGTCGCCGTCTGCCGCATCGCCGTCTTCCGCGTCACCGCGATCGGCCGCGGGCGTGAACGCGACGCCGGGCATCGGCGGCCCGTCCCCCTTGGGGTTGTTCAGCGCATCGAGGATCAGCTCCAACTGCGCGGCGACCTCGGGCGTCAGGTATCCCTTGATCGACCGCAGCCCGTCTCGCACCCGCCCGAGGGTTATCCCCCGACGCCGGGCAGGCTCATCGCGCGGCCCGTCTCCATCAGGGTCGAGCAGCGCGACCAGCGTCTCAGCAAGCAGCTTCAGCTCATCGAGTGTGGGCGCCGGGCCACGGACCTCCCCGTCGGGGCCCGCCTCGGCGTCAGGTCTGATGCCGCGAGCCGCGCGAGCGAGACACGTGTCGGCGTCGAGCCGATCAGCGGCACCGATGCGATGCGACACCTTCTCGATCGGCTCTGTCGCGGCGAGCATCCCCGCGACTCCGATCACCCCATCGAGCAGCGCCTCCCGCAGCGCCGGCCAGCGAGCAGGCAGCCGATCGCCGGACACCAGATTCACGTCCCGGCGGACCAGAGCGACCACCTTGCCGACGCGCGTCGCCTCTCGCACGTCTGTCAGCAGGGTGCGCTGCAGCAGTTCGTTCTGAGTGCGGCACCCCGTGGCATGCGGGAAGTCCACCGCATCCCCTGCGGCGATCGTCTCGACCACCACGGCTTCGACCCGCCGGAACGCCGCGCTCGCAGCCTGCAGCACCTCGACCCGTTCTGCATCCGTAAGCCCCGCGAGCGCGTCGTCGGACAGCACCTGATCGAGGTCGGAGACGACCTGATCGAGAAGGGCACGAGTGCGGGATGACATGACTCCATCACACACGGGGCCACCGACATTCGAGCCCTGAAGTCAGCCTCTTTTCGGCCAGTTCAGAAGCATATTCCGGAACACTGGACATGCATTCCGGAACACCGGCGAGCGCCTACCCACACCGACCGCCAGTACCGCCACGCGCCAGTCAGTTCTCCCAGTTGTCGGCGAGCTTGTTCAGCAGCGTCGCGAGCTGATCGCGCTCCTCATCCGTGAATGCGGCGAGCGCCTTGCCGAGCGCCTCCCGCCGCTCGCCGCGCATGCCCCGAGCGACCTTGCGCCCTTCGTCCGTCAACGCGATGCGCGTGCGCCGCGCGTCGTCGGGGTCGGCCTCGCGGCGCACGAAACCGTGAGCGACCCCCTGTTGCACGAGCCGCGAGGCCCGGGGCTGATCGACTCCGATCGCCGCGCCGAGATCACTGACGCTGAGAGGAGCGGATGCCGCGGCGAGCGCCTCGAGCATCCGCATCCGCGCCGGGCCGCCGAAGCGTCCAGACGGGTCGTTCGCCCACGGCGGCATGCCGGGGTGCACAGGGTGCCCGCGTCCGTGACTCCCCTGCTCGAGGTGGTCGGGGTGGGGTCCGCCGTGCCAGCCGTGCGGCCCGCCCATCCCTCGCGATCCGCGACCACGGTCGCCGGGGCGCCTTCCGCGAAGGCGCGACAGGGCGCGGGCGATGGCCTCGGCGGGGTCGTTCTCTGCGGCGCTCACAGATCGATTTTACATGCGACTTGACATGGATCTGCACTACATGTCACACTACATATACATGCATAGCGACAAGCACATGCTCCATGACATCTAAGGACTCCACCCATGAACACCTCTGACACTCAGAACACAGACAGCACCTCCCGCCCCTTCGGCTATTGGCTGAAGGCCGTCGACCGCCTGATGGCGGCCGAGTTCGACTCCGCTTTCGACGGCGAGCATGCAAGCCGCCGCGACTGGCGGATGCTGAACATCATCGACGGCACCGCGCCGGCCCGCCGCCCCCTCAACGCACACAAGCTGCACAGCCTGGTCGAGCGCGGCTGGGTCGTCGCCGACACCGACAGCGACCTCGGCTGGACGCTCACCGACGACGGCCGCACGGCGAAAGACCGGCTCAGTGACGTCGTCGACGGCATCCGCGCCAAGGTCACCGACGCGGTCGGGCCCGAAGACCTCGAGACCACACTGGCCACGCTCCAGCAGATCGCTCGCGCGTTCGGCTGGGACGAGCAGACGCCGCTTCCTCGTGGACGCGGCCGTCGCCGCGGCTTCGGCCGCCACGGTTTCGGACCCGGATTCGCCCCGGGGCGCGGTTTCGGCCGCCACCACCGGCACCCGTTCGGACGCGATCACGGTGTCGCACCCGACTTCGCGTCCGAGCACGAGCACGACCACGAATCGGATGCCGAGTTCCGCCGCCGCGGGTGCGGTCACCGCGGACACCCGGGCCACGACCGCTTCGCGGACGCACGCCGCTCACACCACGGCCACCACGGCCACCCGCGTGACATCGCGGAAGACCGTGACCACCGCCATGGTGGTCACGGTCACGGTGGCTTCGGAGACGTACGCCACGGCGAGCACCGCGTCGCCCGCGCGGCGCAGCACGCCTACGAGCGCGGCTTCGACGCCGGCTTCTCCCGCGGCCGCGACGCCTGAGGCGTCACACCCGCATCCGCTGCACCCAGAACGCCCCGTTCGCTTCGGCGCACGGGGCGTTCCCGCGCGTCGGAACCGCACCCCGAGGCAGCTCACGCCAGGAGAACAGCGCCGACCCCGTCGCGAGCCGCGGAGAGGCGCCTAGCGCAGAGCGGGCAGAACGACCTCGTCGACGAGCTGCACCACCGCATCCGATTCGAGTGCGCGCCGCCGCAGGCTGACGCTGCCGAACGCCGCGGTCGGCACGAGGCCGGCGATGAGCGCGACCGGAGCGTCCGCACGCACCTCGCCCCGCTCGATCCATCGCTCGATCACTGCCGTGAGCGCCGCGACGGGCGGTCCGCCGACCACTCGATAGGCGATGTCGCGCAGCTCGTCGTCGCGTCCGATCTCGCTCAGGATGCTGGCGAGCACGCCGGCCGTGCGGTCATCCGCCCTCGCGAAGTGCATCGCCGCAGCGAGGAGATCCTCGCGGAGGGTGCCCGTGTCCGGCACCTCGGCAGCGACCTGCAGCGCACCGACCGCTGCCACGACGAGCTCGGCCTTCGTCTCCCATCGGCGGTAGATCGCGGAACGCCCGCACCGGGCGCGCTCTGCCACGGCGCCGATCGTCGTGCCGGCGTAGCCGCTCTCGATCAGCAGATCCTGCACCGCCTCGAGAATCGACGCCTCCACGCCGGGGTCACGAGGACGCCCCGCCGGTCTGGTCATCGCATCTGCGCTCATCGGACCCATTGTACATTCCGGTATCGAGCAGTACCGTTTATATCCGGTACTACTCGGTACCGGATATCCGAACCACACTCCAAGGAGCCGTCATGGTCACCACCGCCGTCCGCGCAGACCGGCGCACCACCGGATCCCGGTTGCGCACCGCACTCATCCTCACCGCCGCCATCGCCGTGGCCATCGCGACGAACTCCGTCGTGGCCCTCCTCGCAGTGGCTGCCGGCGCTCCGGCGACATACGGGCCGCTGACACTGCCCGCCTATGCCCTGTTCACGACTCTGGGCATCGTCGTCGGCTGGATCGGCTGGTCGCTCGTGCGCCGCCGCGCCCGCAACCCCCGCCGCACGCTCTCGATCCTCGTGCCGATCGTGACCATGGCGTCGTTCATCCCCGACGTCCTGCTGCTCGTTCTCCACTTCATCCCGGGAACGACGGGGAGCGCCGTCATCGGGCTCATGGTCATGCATGTCGTCGTCGTCGGAGTCGCAGTGCCCGCATACATCTGGGCCTCGAGGAGACGCTGAGGGAAGCACTGGCGCCACTCTCGGCGGACGCGTCGCACGGCGCGAAGGTCAGGCGCCCGGTTCTTCCGGGTGGAGCAACCGGGAGGCACCGAGAATCTCGATGCCGAGCAGGTGGCCGTCGCGATCGAAGTCGAGAAACAGCTCACCGGAGATGTCGTCGGGCAGGTTCACCGCGACGGTTCTCGCGACCTCGCCATCCGCGATCGCTGCGCCCACCGTCACGTACGCGGCGTCGACCTCAGGGTCGCGTCGCAGCTCACCCACGCCACAGAGTCGCGGCGGCGGCGGCGGCGGCGACATCCGGGGCACCCGCCGACTGCGCGAACGACACCGTCGTGCCGAGGTAGACCGCACCGGCGATCGCCGCCGCGAGCAGCACGATGAGGAATCCGAAGATCACCGCCGACAGCGCGCGGTATCCCCCGGATGTCGGCACCTCAGGTGCCACCGACGGCTGCGCCCAGTCGTCGGCCACCGGCGCCGGCTGATCGCCCGTGAGGATCGCCGGCTTGGGCCGCGACCGGCGAGTGCTGGGAAGCATCGCCTCGGGCGGAGGCGGCGGAATGACGGCATCCGGAATCTCGGACTCCGCGGGAGGCGGCGGGATCACCGCATCCGGAACCTCGGACTCGGGCGGAGGCGGCGGAATGACAGCATCCTCCGGTCGGATGTACGGATCTCTGCTGTCACTGCTCATCTCAGCCCCCTACGGCTCCGACGTCGGTCGTGCCGACGTCCGTCTTGTGGAAGTTCTGGAACGAGCGGGATGCGGTCGGCCCGCGCTGCCCCTGGTAGCGGTTGCCGTACGGGCCCGAACCGTACGGGTTCTCGGCCGGCGACGTCAGCCGGAAGAAGCACAGCTGACCGATCTTCATTCCGGGCCACAGCTTGATGGGCAGCGTCGCGACATTCGCGAGCTCGAGCGTCACGTGCCCCGTGAACCCGGGGTCGATGAAGCCGGCGGTCGAGTGCGTGATCAGCCCCAGGCGGCCGAGCGACGACTTGCCCTCGAGGCGAGCCGCGATGTCGTCGGCCAGGGAGACCTGCTCGAACGTGGCACCGAGCGCGAACTCGCCCGGGTGCAGGATGAACGGCTCGTCGGGGTCGACCTCGATCAGCCGAGTGAGTTCCGGCTGATCGACCGACGGGTCGATGAACGGGTACTTGTGATTGTCGAAGAGACGGAAGTACCGGTCCAGCCGCACGTCGATGCTCGACGGCTGGATCATCTCCGGCTCGTGCGGATCCAGACCGATGTGGCCGGAGGCGAGTTCTGCTCTGATGTCGCGGTCGCTGAGAAGCACGGCCCCAGCCTAGTTGGCACACGCCGCCGACACTTTGGCCATGACGGATCAGGCGGGTAGGCTTGCGTTCACCCGCTCCTCGGATGCAGGTGCGGGGCTGTAGTTCAATGGCAGAACTTCTGCTTCCCAAGCAGATAGCGCGGGTTCGATTCCCGTCAGCCCCTCCACAGGACCCCCGGCTCGCCCGGGGGTTTTCTCTTGCCATCCGTTTCCTCCTCCGCTCCGAACAGGAGCAGATGGGCCCGTTCTCGTGCGCCCGAGAGGAGTTCCGATGCTCGAATCGTCGACCCCGCCGCTCGCCGACCTCGACGGGTACCGCAACGTCACGGACCTGCTGGTCGCGCGAGTCACCGCCGCTCCCGACCACGTCGCCTTCGAGGTCAAGGGAGCGAATGTCGGTGACGTGTGGCGCCCGATCACGACCCTCGAGTTCCTCGGCCAGGTGCGCGCTCTGGCCAAGGGCTTCATCGCCCAGGGCGTGCGGGCCGGTGATGCCATCGCGATCATGGCTCCGACTCGTTACGAGTGGGCCGTCGCCGACCTCGCCGCCTGGTACGCCGGCGCTGTCGTCGTGCCGATCTACGAGACGTCCTCGCCCACGCAGGTGAACGCGATCATCGCGGACGCGGATGTGCGTCTGGCCATCGGCGGCACCTCGATGCACGCGGTGCTGCTGCAGTCCGCCCTCACCCACACGGAGCGGATCACGCTCGGCGCCTGGACGATGGATGCCGCAGTATCCGGCACGCTCTCCGATCTGGTGGCGCGGGGCACCACCGTCACCGACGAGGAGCTCGAGGCCCGCAGGGCGTCCGCCACGCAGGACGACCCCGCCACCATCGTCTATACCTCGGGCACCACGGGCGAGCCGAAGGGGGTCGTGCTCACGCACCGGAACTTCCTCGGGCAGGTGCTCAACATCGCCGCCGCCTACCGCGAGATCGTGAACGAGCAGGGCAACACCGTCATCTTCCTGCCCCTGGCCCACGTGCTCGCGCGCGGCCTGCAGCTGATCTGCCTCGCCAGCGGGATGCGCATCGCGCATCTGTCCGACCCGTCGACCGTCGTCGCGACCCTCGACACACTGCGCCCGACGTTCCTCGTCGTCGTGCCGCGCGTGCTGCAGAAGATCGAGGCGGCAGCCGCCGCCAAGGCGTCCGATAAGGGTCTCACCGCCGTGTGGGAGAAGGCTCGGACGACGGCGATCGCGTGGGGCCGGCGTGCCGAGCGGGTCGACGCGGGCCTCACCCCCGGAACGAGCCTCGGGCTGCGCCTGCGTCACCGCCTCTACGATGCCGTCTTCTACCGCCGCCTCCGCGCTGTGATGGGCGGGCGGGTCGGCTACATCCTCTCCGGCGGAGCAGCGCTCGACTCGGAGCTGTCGCTCTTCTTCCGCGGCATCGGCGTCCCTGTCATCGAGGGCTACGGCCTGACCGAGACGACCGCCCCCCTCACCGGCAACCTGCCCGGTCGCATCGCGTCGGGCAGCGTCGGCTCGCCGCTTCCGGGACTCACGGTGCGCATCAGCGACGAAGGAGAGGTGCTGGCCCGCGGGCTCGGCGTCTTCAGCGGCTACCGCAACCCCGCGCACGACGACGGCGCCTTCATCGACGGATTCTTCCGGACGGGCGACCTCGGGCGCCTCGACGACCAGGGCAGGTTGATCCTCGACGGCCGCCTCAAGGACGTGATCGTGACGTCGAACGGCAAGACGATCGTGCCGACCCGCTGGGAGAGCGTCGTCGAGGCGGATCCGCTGGTCTCGCACGCGGTGATGGTCGGCGAGGGGAAGCCGTATCTCTCGGCGCTCCTCGTGCTCGACCCCGAGCAGACCCGGGCATGGGCGGATGCCGAAGGCCTCAGCATCCCTCTCCTCGCCGAGACCGACATCCGCGCCGTGACCGAGCCGACGCTGCGCGCCCGCCTGCAGCGCACCGTCGACGCCGCCAACGCGCTCGTCGCTCGCAGCGAGCAGGTGCGCCGTTTCAGCGTCGTGTTCGCCGACCTCGACGACCGCGGACTCGTCACCCCGACCATGAAGCTCAAGCGGAGCGTCGTGCTGCATCGCGCAGCCCTCACCGTCGAAGACCTCTACCTCTGACAACCGGAAAGAACACCATGTCCTCCCCCACTTCCTCCGCACCGAAGTCATCCCGGTCCTCGCTGATCGCGATCATCGTCGCCCTCGTCATCGGCGCCCTCGTCGCACTCGCCGGCAGCCAGGGCGGCGCGACCGTCGGCGGCATCCCGCTGTTCGCCATCGCCGTCGCCGCGGCCTTCGCGATCCAGATCCTCGCCTTCATCCCCGCGATGCTTCTGCGCACCGAGCGGTTCTTCGACCTCACCGGCAGCCTCACCTTCCTCGCCATCTCCGTGGCCCTCGTGCTGATGACGCCCATGCCCGATGCCCGCAGCTGGATTCTCGCGGCGATGGTGATCCTGTGGGCGGCACGCCTCGGATCGTTCCTCGCGATGCGCGTGCACAAGGCCGGATCCGACGGCCGCTTCGACGAGATCAAGGGATCGCCGGTGCGCTTCCTGCAGGTGTGGGTGATCCAGGGGGCGTGGGTGTCGATCACGGCGGCAGCGGCGTGGATCGCGATCAGCACGGATGCCGCCTCGCGAGCGCCCATCGGATGGCTGACCGTCGTGGGCATCATCGTGTGGGTGGCCGGGATGACCATCGAGATCGTCGCCGACGCGCAGAAGTCCGCTTTCCGCGCCGACCCGCGTCACAAGGACGAGTTCATCCGCACCGGACTGTGGTCGCGTTCGCGCCACCCCAACTACTTCGGCGAGATCGTGATCTGGGTCGGCGTCTTCCTCACCGCCGCACCCGTGCTCGCCGGGTGGCAGTGGGTCGCGATCCTCTCGCCGCTCTTCGTCATCCTGCTGCTCACGCGCGTGAGCGGCATCCCGCTGCTCGAGGCCCGCGCCGAGAAGAAGTGGGGCGACCGCGCCGACTACATCGAGTACCGCGAGAGCACGCCCTCGCTGATCCCGCGGCTCACCCGGCCTGCCGTGCGGGAGCGTGCTGCGTAGAAAGCGCGGAGACCGGGTTCACGCGCGGGCAGCCGCCCTCAACGCGCGCAGATTGTCGTCGACCGTCCGGATGACATCTTCCGCCGTCGTGTCTCCCGGCCGTCGACTGACCTTCAGCCCGAGTCGCTCGACCTGACCGGCGGAGGCGAGCGCGGCGGCGGCATGGGCCGCATCCAACAGCGAACCGGATGCGGGATCCGCTGCCGCGAGCGGCAGGTGCCCGTCCGTCCAGGCTGGGCCATAGGGGCCGTCGATCGCTGCCGACCCCGAGAACGTCAGCCCGGCGAGCCGACCGGTCGCCGCCGCATCCGCGATCTGCCCGGTCACCGCGTCGGCGTCGCGCGTCTCGATCACCGAGCGACCCCAGTTCAGCCAGAGCGCCAGCGGAGCGTCGACCGAGAGCATCGCGCCGAGCTCGTCGTCCAGCGTCAGGAAGCCCTTCTCCCACGGGTGACCCGGCACCGCGGCGTCGCAGTGCTCGATGACGAGCCGCGCTCCCGCCCAGTCCCATCCGGTGATCTCGGCGAGCGATGCCGCCAGATGCGCTCGATCTCCTCCCCCCTGCGGAGCGGTGTGGAGCGCGACCAGAGCGACCGACGCATCGGTGTCGTGGTCGATCCGCCGCACGTCTCGGGCGACTGCGCGCAGGTCGGCGATGGCGGCGCGACGCCCGTCCTCATCCGGGGAGGCGATGCCGTAGCGGGCGTCAGCCGCACACCGCTTCATCACCCATGGCAGCGGGGTCACCGCGAGCTCTGCCCCGGCAGGCACGTGGCTCAGGAACCACGCCGGATCATGAGGGTGCAGGCCTCCGATCCACGGCACCTCGAGCCCTACGACATCGGGCAGCGCGCAGAGCGCGGGCAGGAGTTCGGCCTCGAGATCGGGATCCCAGGTCGCGTGCGCGGGAGACACCGCGTAGGAGCTGACCAGCAGCGGTGCGAGCGGCTCGTTCATGACACCAGGTGGCGGTGCGCCTGAGTGTGCCGGTAGTACTCGGCGAGCGCGAGCCGCGACGCGGCCGCGTCATCGACGAGCACGGTGACGCGTCGGTGGTGTTGCAGGATCGTCGCGGGCCATCGGGCCGACACCGCCCCTTCGACGAGCTGCGCGACGGCCTCTGCCTTCGCCTCACCGGTCGCGACGAGCACGATGCGTCGCGCGTCCATGATCGTGCCGAGCCCCTGCGTGAGGCAGTGATACGGCACCGCGTCGACGTCGCCGCCGAAGAAACGGGCGTTGTCTTCACGGGTCTGTGCGGTGAGCGTCTTCACTCGGGTCCTCGACGCCAGCGACGAGCCGGGCTCGTTGAACGCGATATGCCCGTCCGTGCCGATGCCCAGGATCTGCAGGTCGACACCGCCGGCATCGCGGATCGACTTCTCGTAGCCGGCACACGCCGCGTCGAGATCAGCGGCGTCACCGTCCGGCCCGCGCACCGCGCCGGGGGCGAGATCCACGCGCGAGACGAAGTCCTCGTCGATCACCGTGCTGTAGCGGCACGGATGTCCCAGGGGCAGTCCGACATACTCGTCGAGCATGAACCCCCGAGCGCGCGCGAGGGAGAGCTCCCCGCGCTCGACGCGCTCGGCGACCGCGTCATAGATGCGCAGCGGACTCGATCCCGTCGCGAGGCCGAGCACGGCATCCGGCCGAGCTGCGATCAGGGCGGCGATGTCATCGGCGACGATCTCGCCGATCTCGTCTGCGGGCGCGATGACGACATCCATCAGTTCTCCTCGGTGAGTGCGGCGACGAACCACGACGTGATGCTCGTCGGGTGGGTGATCGCGGTGCCGACGCACACGGCGAAGGCTCCGGCGGCAGCTGCGGCCGCTGCCTGGGCAGGCGAGTGGATGCGCCCCTCCGCCATGACCGGGGTGGTGCAGCGCGACGCGAGCATCGCGATCAGCTCGAGGTCGGGGCCCTCGGACTTCGGCCGCTCGGACGTGTATCCCGAGAGCGTGGTGCCCAGGATGTCGACTCCGGCCTGCTCGGCCGCGAGGGCGTCGTCGAGGGATCCGCAGTCGGCCATGATCAGCGCGTCCGTGTGCTCGCGGAGCGCCGCGACCGTCTCGGCGAGGCTTCTCCCGTCCGGCCGCGGCCTGCGGGTCCCGTCGATCGCGACGATGTCGGCACCCGCATCGGCGACCGCTTTCGCGTGCTCGAGCGTCGGCGTGATGAAGACGTCGGAATCGCCGTCCTTCCACAGCCCGATGACCGGAACGGTCATGCCCGCGACCGCTCTGATGTCGTCGAGCCCCTGCACCCGGATGCCGGCGGCTCCGCCGACGACCGCCGCCTGTGCGATCTGCGCCATGGTGCGGGGGTCGCGCATGGCCTCGCCGGGGTAGGCCTGACATGAGACGATGAGGCCGCCGCCCAGCGCGTCGAGGATGTCGGTGAATGTCATATCGCCCTCCAGGCGGATGCTGCCGCGCCCCACAGGGGCGCGTCGTCGCCGAGAACGCCCGGCAGGATCGGAGTGGACTGCAGCGCATCGATGGCGTCGTCGGCGAAGGCACGGAGCATCGGCGTCCACCACGCGTCGCCAATCTTCGGCACACCCCCGGTGATCACGATGCGCTCCGGGTCGAGGATCGTGGCGGCTCCCGCCAGCGCACGCCCGACGGCGGCGGCCGATCCGCTGAGGGCGCGGATGGCGATCGGATCGCCATCCGCTGCGGCGGCCGCGACCCCGCGCGCATCGACGACGAGCGGGTCTCCGCCGAGGGAACGGAAGTGCGCGTGCATGCCGATGCCCGAGCCGATGGCTTCGAGGTGCCCCCTGCGGCCACAGGGGCATCGCAGATGCGCGGCACCCGGAGTCGGCAGGTGGCCGATCTCGCCCGCGATGTGATGGGCGCCTCGAACGGCACGGCCGTCGACGATGAGTCCGGCGCCGACTCCGGTGCCGATGGCGACGACGAGCACGCTCGCCGCACCAGCCGCAGCACCCCGCCGATGCTCTCCTTCAGCATGCGCGTCGACGTCGTTCTGCACGACGATTGGAGCGTCTGGTACGAGCAGTTCCCCCAGTGCCTCACGCACGAGCCGGGCCACAGGCGTGCCCGGCCAGTCGGAGAACGTGTCGGTGGCCGAGACGATCGTGCCGGTCGATGCGTTCACGACGCCGGCCGTGCCGATCCCGACGCCCGCGAGACGCTCGCGCGATCCGTCGAGAAGCCTCCGAGCCAGACCCGCGACGGTCGAGACGACCGCCGCGGGCCCTTCGGCTGCTCTGGTCGGCGCCGTCTCGGTGCGCAGCAGCACATCGTCACGATCGACGAGAGCAGCTGACGTCTTGGTTCCGCCGATGTCGACGGCCAGGACGACCTCGCCCGACGACGCGTGCCCGAGACGCCCCGACATCAGGAGACGACGACCGGCAGCATCCCCTGTTCGGAGAGGATCTGGCGGATGCGGGCGACAGTGTCGACGTCGAGCGACTGCACGGTGTCGGCCATGGTCGCGTGGTCGATGATGCCGCGGGCGTGCATGGCCGCCTTGAACGCGCCGACGCCGGTCGCGTCGCCGGAGAGACCCCTCGGCTCGAAGACGATGTCGAACGCACGGTTGATGCGCTCCTGCTCTGTGCGCGCCTCCGCCCAGTCGCCGCGCTGCGTGGCATCCCACAGCCTGACGTAACCCTCGGCCTCGACGTTCGCGAAACCGGGCACCACGCCGTCAGCACCTGCCAGCGCCATGGCGTCGACGACGACCTCGTGGCCCGTGAGCAGCTGCAGCGGGCGGCCCGCAGCATCGTTCGCGGCGATCAGTCGGCGGAACGAGACGTCGTCGCCCGAGGAGTCCTTGACGCCACGGATGACGCCTTCGCTCCCGAGCTGCACGAGCAGATCGATGCCGAGCTTGGAGTGCACACGGACCGGCACGTCGTACGCCCACAGCGGCACGTCGATCGCGGCGGCGATCGCCCGGAAGTGATCGGCGACCTCGGCGGGGGAGTTCAGCGTGTAGAGGGGCGCTGTCGTGACGATCGCCTCTGCGCCGGCTGCCACCAGACGTCGCGCGGTCTCGATGATGCGGGGCGCGGTCAGCTCGATCGCACCGGCGATGATCGGAACCCGACCGGCGTTCGCCCGCACGATCGTCGTGAGCAGCTCGACGCGCCGATCGTCGGTGAAGTAGGCGGTCTCGCCGGTGGATCCGAGGGCGAACAGGCCCGAGACGCCCTCGGCGATGAGCCGCTCGACGAGCCGCTCGAGCGACGTGTGGTCGATCGTGCCGTCGGGCAGCAACGGCGTGGCGACGGGCGGGATGACACCGGTGAAGGTGACGGAGGAGGATGCAGTCATGGTGTTCCGGTCGTTTCAGTTGGTCGGTTCGAGCAGCGAGGGCGCGGCGCCCAGCAGCGTTCTGGTGTAGTCGTCCGAGGGCGCCCCGAACACGCGGGCGGCGTCCCCGAACTCGACGACCCTCCCCCGGTTCATCACGGCGATCTCGTCTGAGAGGTAGCGGACGGTCTGGATGTCGTGCGATATGAAGACCATGCCGAGCCCGAGCTGCTCCTTCAGGTCGGTGAGGAGGTTGAGGATCTGAGCGCGCACCGAGACATCGAGCGCCGAGGTGGGTTCGTCGGCGACGATGACCTGCGGATCCAGCACCAGTGCCCGGGCGATGGCGACACGCTGACGCTGACCACCCGAGAGCTGGCTGGGCAGTGCCTCGAGTGCCGAGGCCGGGAGCCCCACGAGTCCGATCAGATCGCGTACCTTGCGGTCACGGCTCGAGGTCGTGCCGATCCGGTGCACCTGCATCGGGTCCAGCAGCGCATCGCGCACGGTCATCCGAGCGTTCAGGGCCGTCGCCGGGTCTTGGAACACGACCGACAGGATGCGGCCGAGCCGTCGGCGCACCGCCGGGGTGAACGACGTCACGGTCTCGCCGTCGAAGACGACCCGGCCGCTCGTGGGCTTCTCGAGGCCGACCAGCACCTTGGCGGAGGTGGACTTGCCCGAGCCCGACTCCCCCACGATCCCCAGGGTCTGCCCCCGCTTCACGGTGAGCGAGACACCGGCGAGGGCGTCGACGTACTTCGGCCGGAACAGCGACGACGCACGTGTCTTGTAGCGGACGTGCACGTCCTCGAGCTCGATGACGGCGTCGTTCATCGTCCTGCTCCGATCGCGTCGATGGGCGCATCGTCGGGATGCGCGGCGTAGTAATGGTCGGTTCCCTCGATCCGTCGACTCACCGGCTCGACCCCCACATAGCGGGTCGGGTCGGACGAGCGAGGAGCGAAGCGGTCGCCGGCGGGGAAGTCGCGCGGAGACGGGACGACGCCGGAGACCTGGTGGAGCCTGTCGGACCCCGCCTCGATCGACAGCACGGCGCCGAGGAGACCCTGCGTATACTCGTGCACCGGCTGCGTCAGGATCTCTCGGGTCGTGCCCTGCTCGACGACCTGCCCCGCGTACATCACCGTGATGCGGTGGGTGAGCTCGGCGACGAGCGCGAGGTCATGCGACACGAAGACCAGGGCGAAGCCGAGCTCGCGCTGCAGCCGCATCAGCAGCTCGACGACCTGCGCCTGCACCGTGACGTCGAGAGCCGTGGTCGGCTCGTCGGCGATCACGAGTCGCGGATCGCGGGTGAGCGCCATCGCGATCAGCACGCGCTGACGCTGACCGCCCGACAGCTCGTGCGGGTACGAGGCCAGCGTGCGCGCGGGGTCGAGTCCCACCAGCTCGAGCAGGTCCTCCGCCGTGCGCGTGCCGCCTCGGGATGTGAGCTGCTTCATCTGCGAGCGGATGAGCATCGCCGGGTTCAGTGAGCTCAGGGCATCCTGATAGATCATCGCGATGTCGTGCCCCCGGAGCGCATTGCGGCTCTTCGGCGTCATCTGCAGCAGATCCTCGCCGTCGAAGAGGATGCGCCCTCGGACGTCGGCCTTCGCGTCGAGCAGCCCCATGATCGCGAGCGACGTGATCGACTTGCCACAGCCCGACTCGCCGACCAGCGCCATGGTCTCGCCGGGACGCACCGTGAAGCTGACGCGGTCGACCACGTCGACGTCGCCGTGCCGCGGGAACGAGATGCAGAGGTCCTGCACATCGAGCAGCGGGGTGTCGTCGCCCGAGTAGACGAGACGATCGGTGCGGGCGAGCTCGCGCTGACGCAGACCGGCGAGGCGCTCGGCGAGTGGCACCGCGGGTGCGACCGGCACCAGCACGTCCGGTACGCCGCTCGGAACGGAGAGGTTGACCGCGGTGTCGACCGTGACGATCACATTCGTGTCGTCCGGGCCGGCGGCCGCCTCTTCGAGCTCGTGAGTCGACTCCTCGGTGTTGGCGGCATCCGCGCTGATCTTGCGTGCACGCGGCGACACCATCGCGTCGGTCATCCCCTCGGAGAGGATGTTGAGACACAGCACCGTGATCATGATGAGGATGCCGGGGAAGAACGTCGCCCACCACGCGCCGCTCATCAGCAGGTTGCGCCCGGCGGCGATGACGTTGCCCCATGACGGCTCGGGGTCGGGTACGCCGGCCTGCAGGAACGACAGCGACGCCTCGAAGACGATCGCATCGGCGACGAGCACGGTCGCGAAGACGAGCACCGGGGCCATCGCGTTGCGAGCGACGTGCTTAGCGATGATCCGCGGAGTGCCCGCCCCCATGACGCGCACGGCCGAGACGTAGTCCTCGCCGTACTGGTCGAGGATGTTCGCACGGATGATGCGAGTGAGCTGCGGCACATAGAGGAAGGCGATCGTCAGCACGAGAACCGGCAGCGACTTGCCGAACACCGCCACGAACACCGCGGCGAGCGCGATGCCGGGGAAGGACATGACGACGTCCATCACCCGCATGAGCGTCTCGGAGATCCAGCGGGGCGCGGTCGCCGCGATGGTGCCGAACACACAGGCCGCGGCGAGGGCGACCAGTGTCGCACCGAGTCCGATCACCAGCGAGTACCGGGCGCCGTAGACCAGGCGAGAGAAGATGTCGCGACCCTGGCGGTCGGTGCCGAACCAGTGCTCGGCGCTCGGCGGCTGCACCGGGGCGCCGGAGGCCAGCGGATCGAACGGTGCGATCAGGGGTGCAGCGATCGCCGCCAGGGCGATCACCGCGAGCACCACGATGCAGATCAGGGAGCCGAGGGACAGCCCGCCGAAGCGGAGCCCCGGAAGCGAGAGTCGTTCAGTCAGTTTGCGTCGCATGTCACACCGCCCGGATTCGGGGATTGATGAGCACGTACAGGAGGTCGACGATGATGTTGATCACCACGAAGGCCAGTGACACTGCGAGAGTCACGCCCTGCACGAGATTGGGTTCGTTGTTGGTCACGCCGTTGAGGATCAGCGTGCCCATGCCGGGGATCGCGAAGATGATCTCGATCACCACCGCCCCGCCGATGAGGTAGCCGATGCGCAGACCGAGCACGGTCACAGGCGTGATGAGCGCATTGCGCAGCACGTTGCGGCCGACGACGATCGTGCGCGGGATCCCGGCGCCGAGTGCTGTGCGCACGTAGTCTCGGTCGAGCTCTTCGACCATCGACGTGCGTACGACCCGGGACAGCTGGCCGATCACCGGCACCGCGAGAGCGATGGCGGGCAGCGCCATGCGCGCGAGCCACCCCGAGGGGTCCTCCCAGAGATCCGGAAGCGGACCGGATGCCGGCAGCACGTTCAGTCCGAGGGTGAAGAGCTGGATGAGCAGGATCGCGAGCCAGAACGAGGGCGTCGACAGCGACGCCACTCCGATGATGCGGATGAGCTGATCGGGCCAGCGGTCACGATAGACGGCGGCGAGGACGCCGATCACGAAGGCGACGATGACGGCGATGAGGAGGCCGAGGAAGGTCAGCGCCAGGGTGACGGGGAACGCGCGGACGACCTCGTCGATCACCGGAAGGCTGCGCGCCGAGTAGGTGCCGAGGTTGCCCTGCAGCAGGCCGAGCAGGAATGTGAAATACCGCACGAGCAGCGGCTGATCGAGGCCGTACTGCTCTCGGTACGCCTCGAGCGCCTCGGGGGATGCCGTCTCTCCGAGCGCGGTGCGCGCGGGGTCGACGGGGGAGAACGACATCACGAAGAACACGAGGAACGTGATGCCGAGGATCATGAACGGCAGCTGCAGCAGGCGTCGTCCGATGAGGCGGAGCGTGTTGGACACGTGCCGCTCCTTCCAGGTTCGGGGAGGTGTGGCGGGGGTGCGCTCGGGCGCGCACCCCCGCCGTGGGGGCCGGGGCTACTTCGCCGCCACGCCGACGTCGAGGAACGACAGGCCCGTGGTGGGGACGGGGGCGAATCCGACCAGCTCCTGGCTGCTCCATGCGGTGGGCAGCTTGCGGTGGAACAGCGGGTAGAGCACTGCCTGGTCGGAGAGCAGGTCGTACGCCTCGTCCCACGTGGCCTGCTGCTCGTCGCCCTGCTGCTGCACAGCGGAGTCGAGGAGCGTCCGCAGTTCCGCGTACTCGGGCGAGTCGGCCCAGTTGGTGCGGGTCTGGGTCCAGACGTTCTCGCCGTACCACCAGTTCATCAGCAGGTCCGGGTCGACGCCGAAGACCGATGGGTCTCCGGGTGCGATCGCGACCGTGTAGTCGCCGGAGTCGACCTTCTCGTACATGGCGGCCGACTGCCCGATGTCGAGCGTGGTGTCGATGCCGATGGCGTCGAGCGACTCCTTGATGAGCGGCGCGACCTCCTTCACCCAGCCGGTGTCGGTGGTGAGCAGCGTGATCGACAGGTCGTCGACGCCCGCTTCGTCCAGCAGCTCCTCGGCCTTCTCGGGGTCATAGCTGTAGACCGTCGAGGCCTCGTTGTAGTTCGGGTACGTCTCGGGCAGGAACGAGGTCGCGGGGGTCGCGTTGCCGAGCATCCCGGTCTCGATGATCTTGTCCATGTCGAGGGCGTAGTGCATCGCCTGGCGCACGCGTACGTCGTCGAAGGGCGCTGCCTTCGTGTTGAACATCATGAACAGCAGCCCGAAGGATTGCACGCTCTCGACGTCAGCCGCGGATGCCAGGGAGTCGACGTCGATGTACGGCACGTCCTCCATGGCTTGGATCGTGCCCGTCGACATCGCCGTGACTCGGGCGGAGGCGTCGGACAGCAGGTTCCAGTTCATGCCCGCAGCGAGTGCCGGGTGCGGGCCGTTGTAGTCGTCGTAGCGCTCGAAGACGAGCTTGTCCTCGGGCACGGCGGAGACGAGCGAGTACGGGCCCGAGCCGACGGGGTTCGCTCCGAAGCCCTCGGGATCTGCCTCGACGACCGCCTTCGGAACGATCTTGACGACGCCGAGTCGCTCATTGATGAGCGAGAACGGGTAGTCGGTGGTGATCTGCACCGTGTCCTCGTCGACGGCGGTGACGGTGTCGACGAAGTCGATGAAGGTGCGGAACAGTGAGTTGTTGTCGGGGTTCAGCACCCGCTCGTAGCTGAAGACGACATCCTCGGCAGTGACGGGGTCGCCGTTCTGGAACGTCGCTCCTTCGCGCAGATCGATCTCGTACGTGGTGTCGTCGACCTGGGTCGGGAGGTCCGCGGCCAGCGCGGGCGCCGCCTCCTGCGTGACGGGGTCGAGGTCGACCAGGCCTTCGAAGACATGCCAGTTCGCCGAGACCGTGACGGCGCCGGAGGCCACCATCGGGTCGAAGCTGCCGTTCAGCGTGTACGAGATGCCCGCTTCGATGATCGCGTCCGCGTCGATGTCGCCGGCGGATGCGCTCTCGTCGGCTGCCGGGGTCGCGCCGGCCGCGCAGCCGGCGAGGACAACCGACGCGGCGACGGTGCCGGCGATCAGTGTCGTGAATCGACCCGCACGGCGGCGGGTGACGTGTCGGTTCATGTGTGCTCCAGGGTGGGTGGGGGACATCTTGAGGACATCTGATGTCTGATGTACTCTAAACACACGTTCGATCGAATCACAAGAGTGAGATGATCAGAGCGTTTGCGTCGGGACGAGAGGGAGACCAGATGAAGTCCACCACGAGTAGGGCATCGCGGATGCGGCGCTCGACGACGGCGGATCAGATCAAGCAGCTCATCATCGCCCGCGGGCTGACCCCCGGCGATCCACTCCCGACCGAGACCGAGCTCTGCGAAGAGCTCGATGTGTCGCGCTCTTCGGTCAGGGAGGCGATCCGCACCCTGTCGACGCTCGACATCGTCGATGTCCGGCACGGACACGGCACCTACGTCGGCGCGATGTCGCTGGATCCGATGGTCGAGGCGCTGGTCTTCCGAGGGGTCCTCTCACCCGAAGGATCCCTCCAGTCTCTGCGCGAGGTGGTCGAGGTGCGCCTGGCTCTCGACCTCTCGATGGCCGAGCGCGTCGTCGCGGCCGCCCAGGTCGACGAGGGTGGAGAGCTCGATGAGCTCGTCGCCGAGATGGTCGACAAGGCGAGCCGAGGCGAGCACTTCCTCGAGGCCGACCGCCTGTTCCACACCAAGCTCTTCGACGCGATCGGCAACCGACTCGTCGGCCAGCTCGTCGGCGCCTTCTGGGATGTGCACACGGCCGTACTGCCCCAGCTCGACATCGATCAGCCCGATGACATCCACCAGACTGCGGTCGCGCACGGCGACATGCTCGCCGCCGTCCGAGCAGGCGACGTCGACGCGTATCGCGAGGCGGTGATCGAGCACTACCGTCCGCTGCAGCGCGTGCTCGCACAGGCCGGCGCTGCGCGCGCCTGAACCCAGAGCTACGGCGCGCTCGCGAAGCTACGGGGACGGAGGAGCGCCTCTCACGCGAAGTCGAGCTCGCCGCGCACGATCGAGTCGCCCGAGTGCGCAGGATCGCCGTCGACCGGCTCGAAGGAGATGTCGACCAGGCGGTACTCGTCGAGGTCCACACTGTCGGGGACGCGGAACGTGCCCGACGAGTCGTCGAGCACCCCGAGGCTGATCAGCGCCTGTCCGTCCTCGCGGATCAGCCACACCTCGCGGTAGTCGCCGGCGACGAGCTCGTCGCCGTCGAGGGTCACCGTCAACGTGCGCCGGCCGTCGCCGTCGTCGTCGATCCGGGCCTGTCCCTCCGCATCGGGGTGGTCGGGGAACGCGGCGAGCTCGGCCGAGGCGATCACGGCAGAGGAGGGCGTGAGGGTGCGGGCGATCCAGACTCCGGCGCCGATCGCGACGACGAGCGCCATCGACGCGGCGAGGATCCACATGGTGGCCGACGAGCGGCGGCGTGGACGGACACGAGACCGGTGTCGCGGCGCAACCGCTTCCGCAGCATCCGCCTCAATCGCTGTCGCCGGACCGGCCGCCGGGACCGGTGCCGATGCAGCCGATGCGGACTCCGACTCCGGCGGGTGGACGTCGGATGCCGGGTCGGCAGCAACCGCCGAGGTCAGCCCGAGTTCGCCGTGGATCCTCGACCAGACGTCGGCGGGCGGGGATTCCAGGTCGCCCTCGACGACGCTGGAGCGCGCCACGAGCGCCACCCGCGACATCGCAGCGACCTCGGCGGCACAGTTCTCGCACTCGACGAGGTGTTCCATGTCGGCGTCGGATCCGGCCGGTTCGCCCATCGCGATCAGGGCGATCTTCTCGTCATCGAGATGTGACACGGTTCACCTCCAATCGGTCGCGCATGCGGGCAAGGCTTCGGCGGATATGGCTCTTCACGGTGCCGAGCGGCATCCCCATTCTGCGTGAGATCTCTTCGTGGGTCAGGTCATCGTAGAAGGCCAGTCGCATGACGGCCTGTGCATCCGGCGCGAGCTGCTGGAGCTCGCTCGAGAGCAGCAGCGTCTCGGACAGATCGATCGATTCGGAGACGAGGGCGTCGGGCGGAGTGAGCCGTTCCATCTCGGCCTGCAGCTGCTGCACCTTGGCGCGCGCCTCGAACGTGTCGGCGATCCGGCGCCGCGCGATCGTGATCAGCCAGGTCGACAGTCGCGCCTTCGACGAGTCGTACCCGGCACGCGAGTTCCACGCCGACACGAAGGTGCGCTGGGTGACGTCCTCGGCATCCCCCCGATCGCCGAGCGAGCGCAGCGCCAGGGTGAAGACGACCGGCGACCACCGCCGGTAGAGCTCCGCGAGCGCCTGCTCGTCGCCCGCGACGAAGCGCCTGTCGAGCGCCGCTTCGGCTTCGGTGGTCTCATCCACCCGGAGTCTCCTCTCCATGGTGATCACCCCGCCTCATCGCGGGACCGCCACCGCGACCACGTTATCGCGGTAGTGCCCGGTCTGGCTGTCGAAAGGTCCGCCGCACGTGACCAGCACAAGGGCCGAGGGGCCACCACGCTGGAAGAGCTCGTCGGTCGGCAGTGCCGCCTTCTCGTAGTAGGTCAGCGACTGCACCACGAACTCGCGGCTGGTGCCGTCGGCCGCCGTGATGCGGATGGTCTCGCCGGCGGGCACGTCCCGCAGACGAGCGAGCGGTCCGATCGGATAGTCGATCGCGTCGACGTGCGCTGCGATCAGAATCCGGCCGCTCGTGCTCGTGGCATCCGCTCCGTATCGATACCAGCCGGCGATGGCCGGGTCGACGGGCAGTTCCATCTGTCCGGTGTCGGCCACCCCGACGTCCGTCACCGGCATGTCGATGGCGAGCGACGGGATGGCCAGACCCACGGGAGCGACGGATGCGGTCGGGGTGGGGAGAGCACCCGGCCGCACGGCGACGTCTCTCGTGGGAGTGGGAGGGACGGGCGAGGGAGTCGTGGGGGGCGACTCCGTGGAAGGAGGGAGATCCGCGCCCGCCCCTCCCGGTGTGCATGCCACGAGGCACGCCGCGGTGACCAGGGCGCCGAGCGTCATGATGACGCGGCGCAGACGGGCCGTCCGCAGCGTGCCTCGGAGCATCAGCGCACCGTCTGGCGGCGACGGACGATCAGGCCCGCACCCACGGCGGTCGCGATCGCGAGGGCGACGAGACCCGCCGAGAGGAGGGCGTTCGCCGAGGCATCCTGCTCAGCGAGGTAGCCCGCGGTGCCGGAGGGCACTCCGTCGGGGTTCGAGTGGAGTCCCGAGATCGTCTGAGCGGCGATCGCGAGGTTGCCGTCTTCGGCGCTGCCCCACGCGTAGACGATCGTGTTGACGCCCTCTTCGATCGCGACGTCTGCCGGACCGATGACCGGGTCGGTCGTGCCGGTCAGAGCGACGGCGGCCGACACGGTGCCCGCGGGGAGGTCGAGCTTGGCCTCGTTCGGGTTCGTGAGGTTCTCGATCACGGGCGATCCGCCCGCGAGGATGTCGACCGCGGGCGCCGCGGCGGTGTGACGCACGGTGAGTCGCCCCTGGCCGGGAGCCGTCTGCGAGATGTCGTTGGTGAAGAGGTTGAGACCGGGTTCGCCCGCTTCGGTCAGGTGGGCCACGGCGGTGTAGTTCCCGCCTGCTTCGAGAGCGAGGGTCGCCGGGCCGAGGATGGGCGCGCTGGCGTCGGCGGCATCGGGAGCGGTGAGCGCCACCTCGTACGAACCGGCGGGCAGCTCGAGCGGTCCGGCGAGGTCTCCGGGCGCGAAGTCGTCGAGGGTGAGCTCGCCGTTCACGTACACGTCGACGGGGGTGTCGGGGATCGCGTGCAGCACCGAGAGCTGTGCAGCCTGGGTGGTGGCGGCGCCGGCCGGCATGGCCAGACCGAGAGCGGTGATCATTCCGACGGCGAGGCCGGCGGCGACTGTCTTGCGCATCTGTTCCTCCTGTACCCGGACCGCCCTGTGCGGCCCTTCATAGGAGTTGTTCTCCGGGAGCGCCGGGTTTGGATGCACCTGGATGAAGATTTCTCAGATCGCCGTGTCGATGTCCGTTCCGGCTATCCGAGCAGCCACTGCTGCAACGGGTACACGAAGTAGAGCAGCGAGAAGGCCTCGTAGAGCGCCCCGATGATGAGCAGCGCGAGGGCGGGCAGGCTCAGCCAGCCGATGTGCTGGAGTCCGCGCAGGTAGGCCGCGCGTCGATTCCGCGCACCGATCGCCTGTGGGCGAACCCAGTACCGGCCCAGCAGGAGCGCGCCCAGCAGCAGGAGGATGTAGGCCTGCAGCTCGATCACGAGAGTCAGCGAATGCGGGATCAGCGCGACCCACCCCTCCGGCGTCGTCGGCACGAGGGTCACTCCGGTCGTCACCGACCAGACCGCGAACGTCGCGAGTCCGAGGAACGGCACGACGAGCGAGGGCAGCAGGATCGTGAGGGCGCCGAGCCGCAGGGTGTTGACCGCCAGGATCGTCAGCGCGAAGAGCCAGGGGCTGCTGAGCAGAGAGGTGACGAGGCTCGCTGTGCCGTCGTCCTCCAGCGCCTGGGCGCGGCCGGCGACCAGGTCGGGGAAGAGCAGCCCGAGGATGAATCCGATCGCGAAGGTGCCGTAGGCGAGCGCATTGAGAAGCGCGTAGACGCGGAGGTTCGAGCGGATGATCTGGAAAGGCCTGCGGAGGAGTGTCATGGGTGCTCCCGTCGATGGACTAACACGGTGTGTTAGTAAGGGACGCACGCCACGCTAACACACTGTGTCACCGGGGGTCGTGGAGAATGGGATGATGACCGCCGACCCGAGCATGCTGCCGACGAAGGACCGCATCCTGCACGCGGCACTCACGATGTTCGGCGAATCACGCGGCGCGAAGCTCAGCGTCCGCGCGGTCGCAGCGCGGGCTGGCGTGAGCACCGGGTCGTTGCGCTTCCATTTCCCGACGCAGCGGGCGCTGCTCGACGAGGTCCTCCGCGTGGTCTACGAGGTGATCGCACCGGACGACCCGATCCACGATGAGTCGCTGACCGCGAAGGAGCGGCTCCTCGCATGTCTGAGGCAGGTGCTCGCTCCGTCCGGAGTGGGGGCGCAGGCACGCGAGGCAGCCACGATCCTGCACCGGACCTTCATCGAACCCGAACTCACGGACGAACTCCGTGATGCCTACCTGGCCATCGAGCGCGAAGGGCAGCGCAGGGTCGAGCACTGGCTGTCCGTCCTCGAAGACGAAGGCTCACTCCCGGCCGGAGACAACGCCACGCGCGCGCGTTTCCTCAACTCCGTCCTCGCCGGCCTCGCCCTCGAACGGGCGCTCCCCTCGGACGAATCCATCCTCGGATCCGAGACGAACACGCTCACGATGGCGGTCAATGCCGTGTTCCGCGACGACTAGCGAGGGCTCAGTCCGCCGCCGCCTTCGCCGCGCGCTTGGCCTCTTGGAAGACCCGGATCGCCTCGTACCGCTCGGCTGAGCGAGCCTGTCGCTTCTCGCGCTGCTCGTCGCGGTCCTTCGGAGGTGCGGTCGTGACGAGGTCATCGAGCAGATGTCGCACCGACTTCTCGATCTCAGCGACAGCACGGTCGAACACCTCCCTGTTGGCGCGGGAGGGGGCGTTCGCACCCGAGATCTTGCGCACGAACTGCACCGCGGCCTCATGGCATTCGTCATCGGTGGCCGGCGGGGCGAGGTTGTTCAGAGGAACGATGTTGCGGCACATGCCTGCCAGGGTAGAGCGCTGAGCGCCCGAGTCAAGAGGCATCGGACCGACGACTTCCCCACCTATCCTTCCGAGCAGGCACAGCCCCACTCGAAGGGGTGGTCAGCCGCGGGCGATGGCGGCCAGTTCGACGCGCGACGCGACGCCGGACTTGCGCAGCAGGTTCGACACGTGGAACTTCACCGTGTTCTCGCTCACGTTCAGCGTCTCGGCTATCTCGCGGTTGCGGCGCCCCGCCGACACCAGTCGCAGCACATCGCGCTCTCGCGGGCTGGCGTCGATCGCATCCGGCAGATCGCCCGGCTCGGCCGGTGGATCGAGAGGAAGGCGGATGCCGACCTCCGACCCCCATCCGGGTGTCGAGGCCACCGACAGGTCGCCTGACAGTGCAGAGACCTGCTCGGCGATCGGGCGAAGTGCGTCGTCGTGCGTCGTCAGGTCTCCTCGGCCGTCGTCGCGGATCGCGATCAGCAGGTTCAATCCGTCGCAGTCCCATTGGATGCGCACGCGTCGCGTCTCTCCGCGGTCGACGATCGCCAGCACGGTGCTTCTCACGATCGAGCGCGCAGAGTGGGCGATCACCCCGGGGAGCGCGCGACCGTTGGCCGGGGGCTCGACGAACTGCACGTCGAGTTCGCTGTATCGCACGAGCGGGCGCAGATCGCCGCGCAGACGCTCGAAGGCGCCCGTCACCGGCTCGAGTCCTGCTCCCTGCTCATCGTTGTGCGTCCGCAGTCCGACCAGTGCACCGGCCGCGACATCGACCGCGATCGTGCGTGCCGCCCGGTCGTCGAGCCGCTGCGAGCGCAGCGTCGCGAGCAGGGATTCGAGGGTGAGGGCGTAGCGGTCCCGCTGCTCGGCGAGGGCGAGCGCGTGGTCTGCGGCCAGTCGGCGTGATCCCGCCGGCCCAGCATGCTCTTCGATGCTCATGATCACCTACTCTATTCGCCCCTCTCCCTTCGGGTAGGTGGAACGGTCCCGAGGCGGGAGCGCCCGAAGGTCGCGCGATCGCAAGAGTGGAGACATGCCTCTCACCGCCACGATGTCGCCCGGCGCCGCCATCTCCCTCATCGCCAACGAGCTGCTCCGCGTCGCGGAGCGCACGAGCGTCGCGAACGCGCATCAGCTCATCGATCTGGCAGACCTCGTCGTCGATGCCCGGCGCGTCTTCGTGCTCGGAGCCGGCCGCTCAGGGCTCGCCCTGCGAATGACCGCGATGCGCCTCATGCACCTGGGACTCGACGTGCATGTGGTGGGCGACACCACCACTCCGGCAATCGAGGCCGACGACCTGCTGCTGACGGCGAGCGGGTCGGGAACGACGGAATCGATCGTGCGAGCCGCGCAGCGCGCCTCGTCGGTCGGGGCGCGCATCGGCGCGCTCACGACCGCAGCGACGTCGCCCCTGTCAGAGCTCGCCGACGTCGTCGTGCGGGTGCCTGCCGCCCAGAAGCTGGACCGCACGGCCGACGCCTCGCACCAGTACGCGGCGAGCCTGTTCGAGCAGGCGGTCGTCGTCATCGGCGACGGGCTCTTCCACGCTCTCTGGCAGCGCCAGGGCACCAGCGCCGACGACCTCTGGCCGCGCCACGCGAACCTCGAATGAGCGGCTGCCGCCCCACCATCCACCCCGCAGAACGAACGGAACACCCATGAAACTGCAGTTCGCCATCGACACGCTCAGCACCGAGAAGGCCCTCGAGCTCGCCGCCGCCGCGGCCGCGCATGTCGACATCCTCGAGCTCGGCACCCCGCTGATCAAGAGCGAAGGCCTCTCGGCGATCACCGCCCTGAAGAGCGCCCACCCCGACAAGGTGATCTTCGCCGACCTCAAGACCATGGATGCCGGTGAACTCGAGGCCGACATCGCCTTCGGCGCGGGTGCGGATCTCGTGACGGTGCTCGGCGTGGCCGACGACAGCACGATCACCGGCGCGGTGAAGGCCGCGAAGAAGCACGGCAAGGGCATCGTCGTGGATCTGATCGGCGTCGCCGACAAGCCCGCCCGCGCGCAGCAGGTCATCGGCCTCGGTGCCGAGTTCGTCGAGATGCACGCGGGTCTCGACGAGCAGGCGCAGGACGGCTACTCGCTCGACAGCCTGCTCACCGACGGCACCGCATCCGGCGTCGCCTTCTCCGTCGCGGGCGGCGTCAACGCCTCGAGCATCGCCGCCGTCCAGGCATCCGGGGCGCAGGTCGCCGTCGCGGGCAGCGCGATCTACAGCGCCGAGAACGTCGGAGACGCCGCCGCCGAGCTGCGCGCCGCGATCAGCTGACGACCGCACAGAGAGGGGCCGACCGGCGATGCCCGGTCGGCCCCTTCGTGCGTCGAACGCCCCGACGGCGCCGCTCTAGACGACGCGGGCCGTCACGAGCAGGTACTCCCACGGCATCCGACCGTCCTCGAGGTGACGATCGCCGAGGTCGGCGAGCGCATCATCCAGCTCTGCGCGCCGCTGTTGGTCGTCGCCGATGCCTCGGTACGCCGCCGCGGTCGGGCCGTAGAAGTCCCGGAAGAAGTCCCGGAACTCCGCACCCGACGCGAACCTGTCGACCGACAGCTGCCGACGCTGCGTCGACAGCTCGGCCACACGGTCTCCGAGGAGGGCGCGCACGTGCTCCTCGTCACCCCAGAGCGGCGGCGGCTGCACACCGGCAGGCGGCGCGGGGACGAACTTCTTGAGCGTGGCGAACAACTGTCCGACGAACCCCTCGGGCGTCCAGTTGATCAACGCCAGCCGTCCATCGGGGCGCACCACCCGCGTCAGCTCGCCGGCCGCGACCTCGTGATGCGGCGCGAACATGACGCCGACGCACGAGAGCACGGCATCGAAAGAGTCGTCCGCATAGGGCAGCGCCTCGGCATCCGCCTCCTCGAAGGCGAGCTCGACGCCTTGCCGTGCAGCATCCTGCCTGCCGATCTCGAGCAGCTCGGGCGTGAGGTCGCTCGCGACCACGGATGCGCCGGTGCGCGCAGCTTCGATCGACGCGTTGCCGGTGCCGGCGGCGACGTCGAGCACGCGATCGCCCGGCCCGATGCGGCTCTCGGCGACGAGCACGCGACCGAGTTCGGGGATCACTTCGCGCGCGACGGCCGAATAGTCGCCGAGCGCCCAGACGACTCTGTGCTTCGCCTTCAGCGCGCGGTCGGCGTCGGCCTGGAGGTCGGTGGTGGTGGTGTTCATGGTGGGCTCCTCTGCCTTGTGATCCTCACGCTACGAACCCCGCGCAGACCGCTCTAGTATCCGATCTGTACCGGGTCTATCGTGAGGTCCGTGGGCGCCCCCTACTATCAGTTCTGCCCCGTCGCCAAGGCGATGGAGCTGCTGGACGAGCGGTGGACGATGCTCCTGCTGCGTGAGCTTCTGCTCGGCACCGAGCACTTCAACGAGCTGCGCCGCGGCCTCCCCCGCATGTCGCCGACGCTGCTGTCCCATCGACTCGACCAGCTGCAGCGTGCCGGCCTCATCGAGCGGATCGCCCAGGGTGCTGACGTCCGCTACGTGCTCACCGTCGCGGGTGCCGAATTGCGTCCGGTCGTCGAACAGCTCTCGGCGTGGGGGGTGCGCTGGATCGGCGAGCTCGGAGACGCCGACCTCGACCCCAAGCTGCTGCTGTGGGATATGCACCGCAACGTCGATCACGACACCGTCCCCGATGCGCGCACGGTGATCGCACTGCACTTCACGGACGCGAGTCCGGCGCAGCGCCGGTGGTGGCTGGTGATCCACGACGGCGAGGCCGACGTGTGCGACGCCGACCCCGGGTACGACGTGTCGGTCGAAGTGCGCTGCACGCTCCGAGCGCTGACCCGGTTCTGGCGCGGGGACATCGAATGGACGACGCTGCTGCTCGCCGAAGACGCCACCGCGACCGGCCCGAGCGACCTGCGGCGAGCGCTGCCGTCGTGGTTCATGCGCCCGGGATATGCCGCGGTGCCGCGGGTGGGCACGCCGGTGGGTGCGGGCGCGAGCGCCTAAGGGCGTTGGTCTCGCCGTGTCAGTAGAACGTGCCGTTCCCGTCGAGCACCGAACCGCCGTGGGCCTGGATCAGCGCACCCGTCGTATCGAGCCAGACCTCACCGGGACGGATGCTGTCATTCACGGCCATGGAGAGAAGCCTTCGGTGGCGACGGTCCACGTCGGTGGGAACCCGTGCGTGGCGAGCATCGAGACGGCGGCGAGAAGCGAGCCGTTGCCTGGCAGGTAGATCGGGAGGATCGAACCCATCTGACTGTTGTGCCCGACCACGGTGAATCGGTTCTTCACCTCGTCGCGCATCAGCGCGTCGATGGCGACGTCGGCAGATCCGAGCCGGGAGGCGGTCATGGCGAGCACCGGGAAGTCCCACCCCCACGCCGACGGCCACTCCCATGTGCGCAGGACGTCGTCGAGCGTCGCGCGCATGATGCTCGGGTCGATCACAGGCGTCGATGGCAGCACTCCGAACGCGGCCAGCAACGACGGATGATCGTCGCGACGAAGGTACGGCGCGGTGGCGATGGCCGTGTAGCGCCCGTTCTCGACATGAGGCGTTGTCAGTCCGTTCTGCACGGCGGACCAGTCCTCTCGTCGAGGTTCACCCGCACGCTCGCGCCACCGCTGGGCGATCTCCAGCCCCCACCACCAGTACGCGAGCTCGTACGTGGGATCTTCGGTGGTGGTCACGTCATAGAACTCCTGCGCCGGCATGAGCGGCGCGAGCAGGTGGAAACGGCCGCCACGCTCTTCTGCGAAAGCGGCCATGAACTCCGCAGTGCCCACGACGAGATCGCCGAACTCGTCGATCAGCGCGGCGCGCTTCACCGCGTCCGACGCTCTCCACACGAGCTCCAGCAGGTAGAGCACGTGCGGCTGCTGCCAGACGAGGAAAGAGCCGATCGGGTCGGGGCTCTCCCTCCCCTCCGGGCCGACCTGCTTGGGCCAACGGATCCCCGGATAGCCCTGCCCGTCGGCAGTCGCCCGCGCCCGGTCGGCGATAGCGCGATACCACCCGAGGCTGCGTTCGAGCAGCACGGGGCGACCCCAGGTCGCGAAGTGCGCGGCGTGCCAGAAGTGCATCTCCAGATGTGACTTGCCCGACCAGGAGTTGGTGATGAGTCCGGTCTCCGACGGCGGCATCACTCCAGCGGAGTTCACGGCTGTGAGGTACTGCGAGAGCACGATCCGGCGTTCGAGTTCTGCAGCGCGAGCATCGTCCGTTCCGGCGAAGTCGACCGCGGCGCCCGAGTTCCAGAAGCGCTCCCACGAGAGCGCCGAGGCCGAGGCCACCTCGTCGAAGGTGGGCAGTTCTCGGGCGCTCTCCTCGGTGAAGCGGACGATGAGGTCGAGATCGTCGCCGTCGGATCGCAGCTCGAACGCATGAGCTGCGATCCGACTGATGCTGCCACCGGTGAAACCGAGTTCGACCCCATAGGCCGTGTCATCGAGGGTGCGGATGATCCGGGCACCGAGATCAGTCGACTCGAGGGCGGACTCGTGGCGTTCCGGCGAGGACCAGTCGGAGGTCTGGAAGAACCCCGGATGTGCGTAGGGGAAACGCAGCGCGACCCTCAGCCGTCCGTCGCCCATCAGCGGAGAGTGGATGCGGAAGGCCACGAGCGACTCGTCGGGGGCCGACACCGTCTGAACGGATACGGGTTGCCCGTCGAAGACGAATGCCGAGCGGATGACCCCCGACCACAGGTCGAGCGTCTGCCGCGTGTCCCGCAGTGCATCAGGGCCCGTTGCCGGGTCGTCGAACGCGAAGCCGATGCGACCGAGATCCAGCCGCTGCGGGTTCGCGTTCAACCAAGCGCCGGCCCGGTTCTCGTCAGCGACCTGGCCGCGCATCGCACCTTCCATGTCGTGGCGGTCGGGGTAACGCACAGCTCCTCGGCGGCTGAGGTGCTCGGACATCGCGTCGTCGAGGACGAAACCCTCGGGGTTGGGCATCTCGTGCCATCCCCAGGAGCTCATCGTCGCCGTGTTGACCGCGACTCGGCCCTCCCTGACCGCCAGGGACTGATCGTGGAACGCCGTGAACGTCTGCATGCCCGTGATGTCGGCGGTGTAGGCGAAGTCGCCGTTGCCGACCGTGAGAACGAGCTCGGGGTCGGGTGTGCTGACGGTGACGTCGTGACGGCTCACGACCTCGCGCCGGTTGATCGCGACGCCCATCAGCGCGCTCCCTCCGCCAGGCGCGCCCGAGGGAAACCGATGCCGATCGCGCCCCCATCGCTCGCGGCGACGTCGCCCAACCACGCCAGACTCGGTTTCGGTGTGCGCGCGAAAGTCTCTCGATCGACGGAGATGAGACCGAACGTCGGCTCCCAGTGGCCCCATTCGAAGTTGTCGAGCAGAGACCAGTGCAGATAACCGCGCACATCGATACCGTCATCGATCGCGGTGGCCAGTCCGCGGAGCGCCTCCGTCGTGTATGCGATTCGACGATCGTCGTCGGCCGTAGCCAGCCCGTTCTCGGTCACGAGAATCGGCACGCCGCCGGTCACTTCCCAGGCGTGCCGCACGGCCGATTCGAGAGCATCCGGACGGTAGTAGGTTCCGACCAGCGTGTTCTCCGGTCCCGGCTCCGCCGCCACGAATCCCTGCGCATCGATCTCCTGCGTCGAGTAGGCCTGCACACCGATGAAGTCATCGTCGCGCGCCGCTCGGAGATAGAGATCCTCCCGTGCGTGACGCTCGGCCTCGAGGTACACCTCGTTCTCGGGCTTCGCCCACAGATTGAGATTCGCCAGCGTCCATCCGACCCGGGCGCTGGTGCGCTCCTTCAGCACGGCGCGCGCAGCGAGGTGAGCCTCGACGAGCCGTTCACCGACGTGGAGAGACGGACGGGGAAGCACGAACCCTTCGCCCGGCTGCACCGTGGGGGTGATGAACGACGGTACGGCGTCCGGGTTGATCGATCGCGACATCAGCACCATCAGGGCGAGCATGTTGGGCTCGTTGATCGTGCACACCCAGTCGACGCCGTCGAGGATCTCCACGACCCGGGTCACATAGGCCGCGAACCGGTCGATGGCGGTGTCCCCCAGCCACCCGCCCTCTTCGACGAACCAGCGCGGACTCGTGAAGTGGTGAAGGGTGACGACGGGCGTGAGACCGAGCCCTTGTGCGGTGTCGATCATGCGGCGGTAATGTGCCAGCGCCGCTCGTGAGTACTCTCCCGCGATCGGTTCGACCCTCGACCATTCGATGCCGAAGCGGTAGGCGGTGAGACCGGCATCCGCCAACAGCCGCATGTCTTCTTCATACCGGTGATAGCTGTCGACCGCGTCGCCGCTCAGGCCGAAGTGCGGCATCAGCTGCTCATAGAGCCACCAGTCGCTGTTGACGTTGTTGCCCTCGACCTGGTGCGGCGCAGTCGCCGCACCCCAGAGGAACGCGGAGGAGGTGTCGGTCATCTCGGAGATCCTTCGTGCGTATAGCGATTCAGCGGACGGACTTGACGCGGAGGATGACGAATCCACCGATCACGACGAGCACGGCTGCAGCCACATAGAGCACCGAATAGTTCGGTCCTCCCTCCGTGGCGATCAGCGTCAGGACACCGGACGCGACGAGTGGCGCCAGCGCCTGGGGGATGGTGGTGGCGAACTGCGTGATGTTGACGAAGCGACCCGCTTCGGTGTCCCTTTCGGGAAGCACGTCGAGGAACAGCGCCTGATCCACCGCCGAGAAGACCCCGATGCTCAGGTTCGTCAGCAGCGAGCCGATGATGAGCAGCGTGAAGTCGGGCGCGAGGACCATGACGATGGCTCCGATCCCGAACAGGATCGCGGAGCCCAGGACGAACGGCTTACGACGACGAAGCCTGTCAGACAGGAACCCACCGGCGAAGACTCCCACGATGGTGCCCAGGATGCCGATCAGGCCGACGGTCGCGACGGTGTCGCCGATCTCGATGACGGGAATGTCCAGGCGCTGTGCGAAGAAGTAAGCCGTGTAGGTCGTGTTGAGCGTGAGCCCGAAGAAGAACAGGAAGCGGCCCAACCAGTTCCAGGCGAAGTCGGGGTAGCGCTTCGGGTTGAAGACGTACCCCGAGAGCACGCCCTTCACCGAGAGGGGTCCGTCGAAGGTCAGCGAACGACTGTCGGCGTCCTTGTAGAACAGCACGAAGACGAAGACGAAGACGAGCGCGACGGCACCGGGGACGAGGAAGAGGAGGAACGGCTGAGTGGCGAATCGACCGCCGACCACCGCACCGACCACAGGCGCGACCATCGTCACGAACCCGGTGATCGCGGCGACGCGTCCTCGCTGCGACTCGGGCAGCTTGTCGGCTTGAATCGTCGTGAAGAGGTTGGCGGCCTGGCCCAGACCGATCTGGGCGATGATCCACCCGAGACCCAGCACGAGGACGTTCGGGCCGAGAGCCATCACGGTGAGACCGACGAGTCCGAGCAGTACACCGCCGATGAGCCAGGGACGGCGGCGCCCGAAGCGTGATCTTGTGCGGTCGCTCAGCTGCCCACCCAGCGGCCCGACCAGCAGCGCGGCGAGCGAGCCGATGCCGAGCAGCAGACCGAGGTACTCCGGGTTTTCGGGCGCGAGGACGTTGACCCGCAGAGCGAGCGAGATGGCGATCGGGGTGACGAATGCGAGGTAGGTGCCGAACAGGCCGAGTGCGAGGAGGGCGATGAAGGCTCTGCTCACCCTCTCGCGCACGATGAGGGTGCCTGTCTCGGTGAAGACCGGCTCCTCGGGGACGGTCGCTGCGTTCAGCAGCGGGTCGCTGACTCCTGCGGTCACAGGGGTGGTCCCCGGTGCGGTGTGGTCGTCGGTGCTCATGGTGACTCCTTTGTCTGGCGTGCGTGGCGTGTGTGCGGGTGTCTGGTGAAGGTGCGGGGTCGGTCAGGATGCCGTCAGGGCGACGCTCACTGGATTCGCGAACTCGGACGAGACAGTGACTGTGATGTCTCCGGTGCCGATCGGACGGATGATGGCGAGTGCGCGCCCGTCGAAGGTGTCATGCGTGTCGGCCGAGAAGGTCTCCCGGGTTGCCGGTGCGCCGCTGCCGAGAGCCTGCAGCACGGCCGCGCCCTCGACGGTGACCGTCACGGCCTGATCGCGGGCGGCGTGCACCGTTCCGGTCGCATCCGTGAGTGCCACCTCGATGAAGCCGAGATCGGTGCCGTCGTGGCGGAGCACAGCACGCTCGACCTCGACCGAGAGCCGCAGATCGCTCGACGCGCTGCGAAGCATGCTTCTTCCCGTCTCGACTCCGTCGGTATACGCGACCGCTTCGAGCGTTCCCGGGTTGTACGTCGTCGTGAAGGCGGCACGAAACGGCGCGGGGTCTCCCACCCGACTGCGGCCGATCACGGCCCCGTCGAGCAGGAGCTCGATCTCGTCTGCGTCGCTGTACACCTCGACCTGCACCGGGCGCCCCTCGAATCCGGCCCAGGACCAGCTGTTCAGCGAATCGGTCCACGACCAGGGCGTTGCCACCGCGACCGGGACACCGTGGACGGCGGGTCGTTCGACGGCGATATACGGTTCAGACCGCAGGCCGAAGACCGTCTCGCGGAAGTAGGAAACCGGACGCCGCGTGCCGATGATGTCGATGTCGCCACACCAGGCCGTGAGTTCGGGAAATCCCCCCGAGAAGCCCGATGTCGGGGCGGTGTCGCCCGCCTCGGCGGAAGGCAGGTACCGGACGGTGCCGAGACCCGTCTCGCCCAGGTAGTCCCAGCCGGTCCAGGTGAAGTCCCCGATGACTCGCGGGTCGGCCTGTACGAGCTCCCAATTGCCGGCGATCGAACTGGGCCACGTCTCGGTGCCCACGATGATCCGGTCAGGGAAGCGCTCGCGGTCTTGGACGTATCTGGCGTCGGAGTAGTTCATGCCCGCAGCGTCGAGCACCGCGAACGACTCCTCCGTGCGCTCGGTCGCCGCATCGGAAGACTGGATATGACCCATCATCTGGCCGAACCCCGCCATCATCGTGTTGACCCCGCCCGCCGTGTCAGGCGCACTCGCCTCGCGACGCGCCTTCATCTGCGGCACGATCGTGTCGAGCATCGCCACGAACGGATTGATGCCGTTGGTCACGAATCTCGTCGAGTCCAGCGACCGCACCTTCTCCGCGAGTCGGCGACCCCAGGTCGAGCCGATCGGCGTTCCGGTCTCAGGGATCTCGTTGCCGATCGAATAGAAGATCACGCTCGGGTGGTTGAAGTCCTTCGCAACCAACGCCTCGATGTCGCGCTCCCACCACTCGGGGAAGTCGAACGAGTAGTCGTAGTCGCTCTTGGCCGATGTCCAGACGTCGAACGTCTCATCCATCACCAGCATCCCGAGTCGGTCGCAGGCTTCGAGCAGCGCGGTGCTCATCGGGCAGTGCGAGCTGCGGATCGCGTTGAACCCCGCCTCTTTCAGGCGGGCGATCTTCCGTTCCTCCGCGGCGCGCATCGACACCGCGCCGAGCGGGCCGTTGTCGAGATGGATGCAGGCGCCGCGCAGCTTCACGACCTCGCCGTTGATGCGGAGGCCATGGCGGGGATCCAGCTGCAGTGATCGGATGCCGACGACCGCGTTCTCCTCGTCGACCACGCGCTCGTCCACGGGGTCGCGCAACGTGATCAGCACGTCGTGGAGGTTCGGCGCGTCGACGCTCCACAGCGCCGGATCCTCGAGGAACAGCCGCCGCCGAACGGTCGCGCGACTGCCGGGCAGCAGAGTCACGGGAGAGCTTCCCGCTGCGGCGATCTCGCCCGATGTCCCGACGACGTCGACCTCGAGGCGGTACGTCCGCGTCAACGCACCGCTGTTCTCCACGACGGCGGCGATCTCGACCACAGCGCTGTCGGTGTCGACACTCGGCGTGCTCACTCTCAACTCGTCACGCACGATGTGCACTGCGTCCTTCACGACGAGATGCACATCACGGTAGATGCCCGCTCCTGCATACCAGCGACTGTCGAGGTGGGTACGACACTCCACTCGGATCTCGTTCTCGGCCCCGAAGACCAGGAACGGGTCGATCCGCACCGAGAAACGGGAGTAGCCGAACGCCCGCTGTCCGGCGAGGTGACCGTTCACGTAGACGGCTGCATCGCGGTACACGCCGTCGAACTCGAGCTGCATCAGACGGCCAGCGAGCTCGGCAGCAACCTCGAGCGTCCTCCGATACTCGAACGCTCCACCGGGAAAGTACCCGCTGGTCTCTCCTCGCGGCGCGTCAGCGCGGCGCTCCTGCGCGATGAGCGCGTCATGCGGGAGGTGCACCGAAGTCCATTCGGATGCCGAGCTGCCGCCGAGCTCCTGGAAGGCGGTCACTTTGCTGCGATATGCCCAGCCGTCGGTGAAGAGGAAGCGACCCGTCGACGCTCGCCGGTCCTCACGACTCTCGACATCGTCTCTTGCGATCGACTCTGACAGCACAGCATCCTCCTTGACGTCCGCCAAAATACCCAGGCATGGCGGTTTTCATGAAGATAGCACGAAATACGCCACAGATGGGTAATTTCATTCGAAGTACTCTCGAAGGTGCCCGGGACGTCGTCGAGAGGACCGGAGCGGTCAGGAGAAGACATGACGAACGACGCCACACACGGGGGCCGCGGCCCCTACGCGAAGAGCGCAGCCGTGCGTCAGCGGATCCTCGAGGCGGGGATGCAGGGCTTCGCACAGGTCGGCTACTTCGCCACCTCTCTCAATGACATCGCGGACCGTGCCGGCATCAGCCGCCGCGGTCTCGGACACCACTTCCGAAGCAAGGAGGAGCTTCTCACCGAAGTGCTGGACCAGCGCCAGGACGAGGACGCCGAGCGCATCCGCGACACCCGAGGGATCGACTCACTGGCCGCCGTGCTCGAAGTCTCGACCCAGAACGCCGACCGCCCAGGCCTCATCCAGCTGTACAGCCTGCTGCGCGCGGATGCCACGGCGACCGAGCATCCGGCGCACGAGCATCATCGCCTGCAGTACGACCGCCTCCGGCAGTATCTCGCCCGCGCGTTCGACGAGGTGCGCGGCGACGGGGAACTCAGGTCGGACGAGGACTCCGACACCCTTGCGTCGACCTATCTCGCATTGATGGACGGGCTGCAGATCCAATGGCTCTATAACCGCGACAACACGGACATCGACCGGGTGCTGCGGGCGTATCTCCGGAGCGTGATCCCCGCTTTCCCGACCGCCCCGGATGCCCGTCGAGAGGCTGACACCGCCGCACACTGACGGTGCGTCGGGATCTACTCCTCGCCGCTGTCGAGGAAGACTCCGACACGGCCGCCGTCGAGCACGAATTGCAGCGCCACGCCTGACGGGAAGCGCTCGGCGAGCTCGTCGGGGGTCTCGGAGTCGAACGGCACCGCGACGGTCGGCGGGAATGCACCCACGCCGCACGCCGCGTACCGTTGGCCCTCGAAACTCCAGGACGTCTCGGTGAAGTCACGCACATCGGGCAGCTGGTCGTCCCTGACGACATTGAGACAGACGTTCTCCGAGGAACGCTCTCCCGAGTCGGCGTACCACCCGGGCGTCAGGAAGACCGTCAGGCCGGAGAACTCGGCCGATGCCGCATCCTTCTCCGCGCCGAACCACCCCGGCGCGATCATTCCGGATCTCGTGAGCTCGAGCGTCTCGATCTGCGGCGCACCCGCAGACGACGACACGGGCGGTACCACGGCGAAGGCGTAGGCGATCGACGCCGCGAGCGCGGCCGACGCCGCCACGGAGGCCACCCACAGCGGTGCTCGCCACCTCGCCAGGCGCCCCGGCCACCCGGTCACCTCGTGCGACGCCGCGGGCGCGACCGGCTCGTCCCACGTGGACTCGTCGTCCAGTCGGTCGAGCAGGTCACCGCTCTCGCGCGATGCATCGGCCGAGGGATGCACCACCCGCAGCTCGGCGCGCTCCGAGTCGGCAACGGAGTCCAGAACGGGCGCTGAGCCAGCGGCCTGGGATGCCGCCGCGCCCCCGGTCGACGCCGCGCTGCGCGAGGATTCGAGCTCCTCGAGTCGGCGGACCGCGGACGGGTCGCTCGCGATGTCAGCACGCGGACCGTAGGCGCGAGCCCGTAGCTCGCGAAGCTCGTCATCAGCGGCAGCATCCATCCCCGGCATCGTCTCACGGCATCCTCGCCGCGCACAGCAACGGGCGGATGGAGCGTGACATCGCTCCATCCGCCCGCGCCGGGGGTCTTACTTCTTGAATGCGTCCTTGACGTTCTCGCCGGCCTTCTTCGCGTCGGCATTGACCTGGTCGGCCTTGCCTTCGGCGGCGAGCTTGTCGTTGTCGGTCGCGTTGCCGATCGCTTCCTTCGCCTTGCCGGCGATGTCCTGAGCGGCGTTCTTGATCTTGTCATCGAGTCCCATGAGGAGCTCCTTTCGTGAGGGTGATCGTGACGGCGGGAGGATTCCCGACGTCTTATCGCCGTTGCGTGTCGCGACCGACGATAAGTCTGTGGAGGGGTGTCAGCGGCGGACCTTGTCGAGTGCCTTCTCGGCCGCCTTCGCCGCCTTCTTGGCCGCCTTGGCGCGTTCCTTCTTCGCCTTCGGGTCGTTCCACATGCGCACCAGCTGGTGCCGCACGGACTCGCCCTTGTTCACCTGCACGGTCGCTGCCCGACTGCCCACGACGTAGGCGACGAAGGCGATGGCGCCGATGAGGAGGATCTTGTTTCGCATGGTGCTGTCCTGCTTCCTGGGGTGGTGGGGGCGAGGTCCGAGGTTCACGACAGACGTCGCTGGTCGTGCGCGAGCCGCGCCCGGAGGCCGGTGTGGATCGACACGAAGGTCGCGCTCTCGCGGCCGGTCAGGGTGGCGAGGTTGGTGAGCAGCTTGTCGATGTGGTCGACCAGCTCACGCGGATCGGTGTTCTGCCGGGGCGTGACGGCCACATGCAGCACCGGCTCTCGACGGATGTCGTTCGCGGTGACCTGCGACGACAGGATCTCCGCTCTCCCGGCGAGGGAGTTCTTGACGGCATCCGACACGAACGACTCGGTGACCGTGACACGTCCGAGCGGGTTCTGTGCTCCGCTCGAGCGGAAGGCGGTCTTCGACCGGCGGCCCGAGATGCTGGTGAGGGCGACGATCAGCAGCACGATCACGATGACGATCGCGGCCACTGCGCCGATGCCGATCCACGAGAGGCCGCCGCCGGCGATGGCCGTGGCGGCGATCGCCTGGTCGAGCCATGAGCGGGCGTCCGTGCCGGCCGACGTCCAGATGTCGGTGGCGGTCGGCCAGCTCATGATGGCGATGCCGAGAGCGCCCAGTCCGAGGAAGAGCAGGCCGATGAGGAGCAGCAGGGTGCGGTTCAGCGCACGGTTGGTGTTGTTCACAGCTCGTCTTCCTTCTCGTGGGGGCGCTCGATGCGCACGCGGGTGCGGACGCTGCGGGTCAGCCGGTAGGTCTGCAGCTCTGCCTCCGTGGCCGACTGCACGGCGCCCTTGTCGAGGGGGATGCCCGCGCCGGGGCGCACGGTGACGTCGACACTGCGGTGGCCGACTCCGACGGTGATGCTCTCGCGAGCCAGGCCCGTCTCCTCCGAGAGGTGCTGGGCGAGCGCGCTGGCGATCACGCCGTTGTCGACGACGACCGCCCTGTCGCCCGCCTCGAGGGTGTGCCGTGACAGGCGACCCGGAGTGACGGCCAGCACGACGAGCACGATGCCGACCAGGGCGAGCACGACGCTGCCCGCGATCACGAGTCCGGCCGGCTGTGCGGTGGGCAGGCCGACCAGCCATCCGCCCGCCGCGGCGGGACCCAGCAGGAGAGCGGGCTGCGCCGCGAGGCTCAGCACGATCTCGAGCCCGATGTAGGCGAGGGCGAGGATGAGAAGGATGACCGCGACGAACATCGCGACGGTGCGCGGCGAATGCGTCTCGCGTCGGACGACGCGACGAAGAACCGGGGTGCTCATCGCACTCGTCTCCTCTCTGGGATGGTGGCACCGGTGATGGTGAGGGTGATGCGGGTCACGTCACGTCCGAGAAGACCACTGAGACTCTCCTGCAGCTGCTCCTGCAGCTGACGAGCTCGGTCGAGGACGGGGACGCTCTGGGAGATCGCGACGGTGTCGTCGAGATCGGGGACGGGAAGCGGGGTCGCTATGCGCACGGCGATCCCGCCCGGGTGCTCGGCGACGTCGACCTTCACGTCACCGCGCGGCACACCGATCAGGGTTGCGGACGCCTTCTCGGTGACCGTGCGGTAGACGCGTTCCTTTACGTCGATGCGCCCAGGGACGGTGGCCTCTGCGGTGGCGGCCCGCGCGGGGCCGCCACCGGCGGCGAGGTGCTGGTCGACGCGCATCAGGAGGTGCGCCGCCCTGTGAAGGCGTCGGCGAGACCGCGGACGTCGAGCTTGCCGGAGGCGATCCGGCCGATGACGGCTCCGACGCCTGCGAACAGGGCCATGAGGAGGAATCCCCAGAACCCGAACAGCAGAGCGGCCAGGGCCAGGAGTGCGCCGATGAGGGCGCCTGTGGTGGTGGGGGTCATGAGACTCGCGACTCCTCGTTCTCCTGGTTGTCGTCACCGGGGACGTGCACGTCGTTGACCTCGACGTTGACCTCGACGACCTCGAGACCGACCAGGCGGCTGATCGCACCGGCGACGGCGGCGCGCACGTTGCTCGCGACCTCCTGGATCGGGGCGGGGTACTCAACGACGATGGTCAGGTCTGCGGCGGCCTGCGTCTCGCCGACCTCGACCTTGACGCCCTGCGTCAGGTCGGTGGCGTTGACCGCGTCGCGGATGGCGCCGAAGGCACGTGCTCCGCCACCGCCGAGCGCGTAGACACCGGCGACCTCACGGGCGGCGATGCCGGCGACCTTGGCGACGACGCCGTCGGCGATGACCGTCTTGCCCGCGGCATCCGAGTCGGCGGGGACGCGCGACGTCGAGAATGCCGACGTGCGGTCGACGCGCGAACCCGAGGCAGCCGGCTTCGGTGCGGTCGACGTCTGAGCGAGCTCCTTGTCGGCGGGGCTGGTGGGGGTGTTCTGATCCTGAGTTGCCATGACCATTCCTTCGTCTCACGATGTGCCGGCCGGGCCGTGGTGGCTTCGCCGGGAGCGTGTGTGGGTCGCTCACAGATAGGACGAGCGCCGAGCGGGATTCGTCACAGATTCGTCGGGAGAATCTGCGAGACGGCGCCCGAGCGGCGATCGACGGCAGAGAACACGCGGTCGCTGGCCGTGCAGGCACTGGCCGTCGCGGGCCGGGACCGCGAGGATGATCGGATGAGCCACGACTCCCCCGCCACCGCCCTGCTCGTGATCGACGCGCAGGAATCCTTCCGCCAGCGACCCGACGAGTGGGCGGCCACCGCCAACCCGGGCGTCATCGACAACATCTCCCAGCTCGTCGCGTATGCGCGTCGGTCGGGAGACGCCGTCGTGTGGGTCACGCACTCCGAGCCGGGCAGCGGAGGAGTCTTCGATCCGGCCAACGGCTTCGTCCGGGTGGTCTCCGACCTCGACCCGCAGAGCGACGAGATCGCCGTGACGAAGACCACCGTCAACGCGTTCACATCGACCGATCTCGAAGATCAGCTCCGGCGCCGCGGCGTCGGCCGGGTGGTCGTCTGCGGCATCCGCACCGAGCAGTGCTGCGAGACGACGGCCCGGATGGCGGCCGACCTCGGCTTCACGGTGGAGTTCGTGACGGATGCGACGACGACCTCGGCGATCGAGGCGACGGACGGGCTCGCGGCCGTCTCGGGCGACGAGATCATGCAGCGGACCGAGAGCATCCTGGCGGCGCGCGGATTCGCGACGATCGTCCGCACGGCCGACCGGGTGGGTGTCTCCGCCTAAGTTGGAGGACATGCCCTCGCCGCTCGCGCTCCCCGACCTCACCGGCCGCACGATCCTCGTCACCGGGGCGAACGCGGGCATCGGATACTGGTGCGCGGAGATCCTGGCCACGCAGGGTGCCAGGGTGCTGCTCGGATGCCGGTCGGCAGAGCGCGCACAGGTGGCCGTGTCGTCGATCCGCGCGCAGGTTCCGGGTGCCGGCCTCGACATCGTGCCGGTCGATCTCGGGTCGTTGGCGAGCGTCGCCTCGGCGACGGCATCGCTCGACGAGCGGCTCGATGCGGTGATCTGCAATGCCGGGGTCAAGGCGGCGGATCGCAGCGCCCGCACCGCGGACGGACTGGACCTCATGGTCGGCACCAACGCGATCGGACACTTCGCCCTGGTCGCCCAGCTCGACCGTCTGCTCGCCGACGACGCTCGGGTCGTGGCCGTCGGATCGCTGGCGCATCGCTTCGCCGAGATCGACCCCGGCACGCTCTCTCAGCCGTGGACGGGTGCGTCGCTGCGTCAGTACGGCCGCTCGAAGGCCGCCCTGATGGCCCTCGCCTTCGAGCTGAACCGCCGGTGGCGGGGCACGGCGCGGTCTGCGCTGTGTGCTCACCCCGGTTACGCCGTCGATCCGCTGACTCCGCACCGCGACGGACTCGCCGCGGTCTCACCTCTGACGCGCGCCCTCGCGTCGGTCAGCCGCCCGCTCGTGCAGGGCAAGGATGCCGGGGCCGCGCCGATCGTGCATGCTGCCGTCGCGGCCGATGCCACCGGCGGCGATTATTGGGGTCCGGGCGGGCTGCTCGAGTTCCGCGGGGCGCCGAAGCGGGTCGCCGCGAGCGCCCAGGTGCGGTCGGTCGACGTCGGCGCGGAACTGTGGTCGGTCGCCGAGCACCTCTCGGGCGTGCGCTTCACGATCTGACGATCTGACGGCGGATCAGGCGAGCTCCTGGAGTGTCGCAGTCATGTCGCCTCCGGCATCCCCGGTGTTGACCGTTCCCTTCGGCTCGAACAGGATCGCGTGCACCTCGTCCGTCGCCTTCGGGCAGTGCTCGACCCCGCGCGGCACGACGAAGACGTCGTTCGGGTGCAGAATCACGTCACGGTCGCGGAGCTGGATGGTGAGCTGGCCGCTCACCACCATGAACAGCTCATCGGTGTCGGGGTGGGTGTGCCAGACGAATTCGCCCTGGAGCTTGACGACCTTGACGTCGTAGTCGTTGACGCTGGTGAGCCGGTGCGGCTGCCAGTGCTCGGTGATCGCCGAGAGGGCGTCGTGGACGTTGCGCACATCGTCTGTCATGCCTACGAGCCTAGCCACCGGCAGACCACGACCCCCTCCCGAGAATCCGCGATCTAGGCGGCCTCGGCATCCCTCGACGGGATCTCGTCGATCGATCGATACACGGGCAGCCCGCGCTCGAGCGCGATCTCGACGTCCTTGTCGGCGCCGGCGGAGTCTCCCGGCAGGCGCAGCACCGCGTCGCAGTGCTGCAGCAGTCGGTGGGCCGTCTCGTACATCACATCGCCCTCGGCGGCATCCGTCTCGTCCATGCCTCGGAGGATCGGCAGGGCGACCCATTCGCCGATCATCGGCACATGGCCGAGACGGTGGATGGGGGCCGCGACCTCTTCGAGGACCTCGAGGTTGCGGGCGATCAGGGCGGGGTCGCCGCCCGTGCCGGAGCGGTAGGGGCCGGCGATGAGAATCAGCAGTGGTGTGTTCATGGAGAAGACTGTAACGTTAACCGTGCAGGAACGTGCAACTTCGTGAATGAACGGGATGGAGCTTCGGATGCTGAGTGCGCAACGAAAGGATCATCTGCGCGAGATCCTGCGCAGAGACGGTCGCGTGGTGGCGAAGGACGTCGCCACCGATCTCGGCGTCTCCGAGGACTCGATCCGTCGCGATCTGCGCGAGCTCGCCGAAACCGGCGAACTCGTCCGCGTCTATGGCGGCGCTCTGCCGGTTCCACCGGCCGATCGGCCCGTCGACGAGCGCTCGTCGCTGGCCACCGAGAGCAAGGAGCGGGTCGCCCGCCGCGCCGTCGAGCTGATCCTGCCGGGCTCGACGATCGTGCTGGATGCCGGAACCACGACGCTCGCGATGGCCCGCATGCTGCCGTACGGCGCCGAGCTGACCGTCATCACCCCCAGCCCGGCGATCGCCCTCGCCGTCGCCGAGCACTCCGACGCCCGCGTCGTGATCATCGGCGGCGAACTCGCCCGCTTCTCCATGGTCGCGAGCGGCCCCCTCGCCATGGAGGCCGTGCAGCATCTCGCCGCAGACCTGTTCTTCCTGGGCGTGACGGGCGTCGATCCCGTCCACGGCCTGACCACCGGCAACCTCGACGACGCCGCCACCAAACGCGCGATCGCCGCGCGCTGTGCGCAGACCTACGTCCTGGGCAGCGAGGAGAAGATCGGCGCCATCTCGCGCTTCCCGGTTCTGAACGTCGACGCCATCACCGGTCTCGTGGTCGACCCTCAGGACGCGAACCCGGTCATCGGCGATCTCGCAGCGGGCATGCCGGTGCTGCGCTGACCGGTGTCAGGTGATGGTCGCCGCCACGATCGTCGGCGTCATTATCGCCACCATCGCGGCCGTGATCGCATCGTTGACCGCCTTGGCGACGGCATCCCCTGCCTGCGAACCTGCCGTGAGCTGCTCGATCCGCTTCTTGAGGTCGCGCGAGGACAGCCCGCCGCACTCCTCGCGCAGGATCGCGTGCGCCGCGTTGAGGTTCTGCAGGATCGCAAGCAGCGCCAGGTCGGCCTGCGTCGGAGCCCCCGTTCCGGCGAGCACCGCGGCGAGCCGCGCCCTCAGCGCCTGCTCGGGCGTCGAATCGGATTCGGGAGTGCGTGCCGACCCCCAGCCGAAGAATCCGCGCTCCCCTCTGACGAGCACGCCCTGCACGATGAGCGACTCGACCACGATCTCGAGCGGATCGAGCTTGGGGCGCACCACGAGCGACTGCAGCCGCTTGCCGCGCAACGGCACGAGGCGCTGCAGTGTCGTATCGAGGATCGGGTTGCCCGTCGGGTCCGTCGACACGATCTCGACGACCGGGTTCTTCTCGTCCGACACGGCGATGCGTCCGTGCAGGGCGAGGTCGACGATCACGGCCGCGACCTCGCCGTACAGGCGGTTCACGCTCACCGCGCTCTCGACGCGGCCATCAGGCCGGAGAAGCAGCATGTGGAGTTCCTCGACGATCAGCATGCATCCACGCTATGACGGGCCACCTCACGACGGCATCCCCCGGACGGATGATTCCGGAACACCCCCACACGCACGAACGCCGCGCCCTCCGGAGAGGACGCGGCGTTCGATGAAGAGTGGTTACGCGCCGATCTTCTTGGCATCGTCCGCGTTGAGCACGCGGAAGAGCAGAGCCGCGATGACCGCGCCGACCACGGGGGCGACGATGTAGAGCCACAGCGAGGCCCAGTCGAAGTACCCGCCGACCGAGAGGCCGAGGGCCACCGCCGGGTTGAAGCCGCCGCCCGAGATCGAACCGACGGTCGCTGCGCCGACGAACACCGTCGCCCCGATCGCGAGGCCGTAGAACGAGTTGCCCTCGGTGTCCTTCGAGGTCGCGGTGTTGAGCACGACCCAGACGAGGATCAGCGTGAACAGCGCCTCGACGAAGAAGGCGGGTCCTACCTCGACGACCAGAGCCTCGCCACCGGCGGGCCACACGGCGAAGCTGACCAGCGCGGCGAGCGCGCCACCGACGAACTGCGCCACGAGGTAGGCGATGAAGTCGACGACGCTGAGGCCGCCACGGATGAAGACGCCGACGGAGACCGCCGGGTTGAGGTGAGCGCCCGAGATGTGGCCGGTCGAGAAGAGCCGCGCTGGCGCCTGTGAAATACCTGAATGCGATGCGACGGCATGTCAACCCCGTCGCCACATCGGCACGCTTGTCCGTACTGTTCCGGGATGACTTCCGACACCGCCACGACGCCGGAGGAGCCCACTCGCCTGCGTCGCGCCATCACCGGTCCCCTGCTGTTCGCCTTCATCCTGGGCGACGTGCTCGGCGCCGGCATCTACGCCCTGATGGGTGTGCTGTCCGAGAAGGTCGGCGGGATGCTGTGGGCACCGCTGCTTCTCGCTCTCCTGCTCGCGCTGCTGACCGCGGGGTCGTACGCCGAGCTGGTCACCAAGTATCCGCGCGCCGGCGGGGCATCCGTCTTCGCGGAGCGCGCCTTCCACAGCCCCGTCGTCTCGTTCCTGGTCGGGTTCAGCATGCTCGCGGCCGGCGTGACGAGCGCCGCGGGCCTGGCGATCGCGTTCGCCGGCGACTACCTCGGCACGTTCTTCGACCTGCCGACCATTCCCGTCGCGATCGTCTTCCTCGCGATCGTCGGAGCACTCAACGCCCGCGGCATCCGTGAGTCGCTCGGCGCGAATCTCGTGATGACGGCGATCGAGCTGAGCGGTCTCGTGATCGTGATCGTCGTGGTCGGGATGTTCGTGGTCGGCGGCGGCGGCGACGCCTCGCGGCTGACTCAGGCGCCCGAGGGGACGCCCGTCGCCCTGGCGGTCCTGTCGGGAGCGGTGATCGCCTACTACTCCTTCGTCGGCTTCGAGACCTCGGCGAACATGATCGAAGAGGTCAAGAATCCGCGGCGCACCTATCCGCGAGCCCTCTTCGGCGCGCTCTTCACCGCCGGTGCGGTGTACGTGCTCGTGGGTGTCGCGAGTTCCATCGCGCTGCCGGCTTCCGAGCTGCAGGAGTCGAGCGGACCGCTGCTGTCGGTCGTCGAGGCCGCGGGTGCCAGCATCCCCTCCTGGCTGTTCAGCCTGATCGCCCTGATCGCGGTGGCGAACGGCGCACTGCTCACGATGATCATGGTGAGCCGCCTGACCTACGGGATGGCCGAGCAGAACCTGCTGCCCGCCGTGCTCGGCCGGGTGCTGCCGAATCGAAAGACCCCGTGGGTGGCGATCCTCACCACGACCCTCGTCGCGATGGGACTCACGCTGGTCGGCGATCTGGCGACGCTCGCCGAGACCGTCGTGCTGCTGCTGCTCTTCGTCTTCCTCAGCGTCAACGTCTCGGTGCTGGTGCTGCGACGTGACCGCGTCGAGCACGATCACTTCCGCATCTGGACGGTCATCCCGGTGCTGGGCATCGCCTCGTGCATCCTGCTGCTCACCCAGCAGCGAGGGGTCGTCTGGCTGTTCGGCGCGATCCTGCTGGCGGTCGGCGCCGTGCTGTACCTGCTCGCCCGCTGGGGCCGCAACCGCTCCGACCGTCGCGACCACGACGGAGCCCCGTCATCCACCACCACGAAGGAGAACGATGAGCACGCCTGACCTCACCCCCGACGACGACGCCATGACGAGCGAGGAGAAGCGCCACGACCAGCTGACCGCGGCCCCTGATGCCACCGAGGCCGATGCCGCCCCGCGCATCGAGGTCTCGGAGCACGACGGGAACACCCGCATCGACATCCTCCCCGATGCCGCCGTGCGGCCGGGACCCGGACCCGGGGTCGAGGTCGACGACGAGCCCGAGCAGTAGCCGGAGCGGCGGCGAGAACGCGCGCGGGATCGCCCCCGCGATACTTCAGCGTTCCGATATATCACAACTCGCCCCTCGAAAGCAAGCTCTGAGCGTATGCTGACTCCGAGACCGCCTCCGCGGTCTCGGAGTCGGTGACCCGGACCCCGTCACCACGATCGGGGGGACGCCATGAGCATCACCACAGATCCGAGCACCGACACGCGGTCGGATGCCGAGCTCGCCGACGCGACGCGCAGCGGAGACGCCCGAGCGTTCGCCGTGCTGTGGCAGCGCCACTCCGAGGCGGGGCTCCGCGCGGCCCGCGCAGTGACGCGTTCCATCGACCCTGACGACCTCGTCAGCGAGGCCTTCACGAAGACGTTCAGCGCGATGCAGAACGGCGGCGGACCGACCGATGGCTTCCGGGCGTATCTCTACGCCGCCATCCGCAACGCCGCCGCGACGTGGGGCGGCAAGCAGAAGGACATCCCGATCGAGTTCATCGAGGAGATCCCCGATGAGGCCCCCGACGCGATCGAGCAGCTGTCGGACAAGACGATGCTCGCGGCGGCGTTCAAGAATCTGCCCGAGAACCACCGCACCCTGCTCTGGTACCTCGAGGTCGAGGGCATGAAGCCGCGCGAGATCGCTCCGCTGATGGGGCTGACTCCGAATGCCGTGTCTGCGCTCGCTCTCCGCGCGCGCGACGGATTCCGCCATGCCTGGCTGGATGCGCTCATCGCCGACCCGTCCCGTCCCGAGGAGTGTCGCTGGGCGTGCGGGCGCCTCGTGCGCCGCTCTCGCCGCCCGGTGAGTCGGCACGAGCGCCCCCGCCTCGAGTCCCATCTCGAAGGGTGCGCCGGCTGCACGATCATCGCGCGAGACATCGACACGGCCTCGTCGAAGCTGCGAGCCGTGCTGCTGCCCCTCGCACTCAGCAGCGCCGGGGCAGCCGCCTACGCCGCTCTCGAGCCCGGCGCGGCAGCGAGCGCCTCCGTCATCGGACCGTCCGCCGCCCTGCGGACCCGCCGCGTGCTCACCATCGGGATCGCCGCGGGAAGCGCGGTCGCCCTTGCGGCGACGGTCGCCGTGGCGATGGTCGGCCCCTGGTCGCAACCGGCGGCAGACGGCGACCGTGGTGAGGCGTCCGGGCCCGCCGCCCGACCCATCGCCCCGACTCCCGGTGCCACACCCGCGACGGACGACGACACGTCACCGACGCCCCCACCTGTCGCACCGCTCATTCCTGCTCCGGTGGAGCCGCCAGTGCAGCCGGTCGTCGAGACGACTCGGCAGGACACACCTGTGCGCGCCGTTCCGGAGCCGCCGAGCGCCCCGGTGGCCGCACCGCCGGCGGCGGGCCCTCCGGCGACCAGACCCCCCGTGGCGACCCCGCCGGTCGAGGTCCCGCCGGTCGAGACCCCGCCCGTGTTCGCGATCGGTCCGGACGGGTGGGACACCAGCAGTCCCCTCGCTGTCTCGGTGAGCGGCACCGGCATCCCCGGCAGCATGGTCGCCGTCATCGACGAGCTCGGCTCCGTCCTCGCCCAGGCGACGGTCGACGGCGACGGCGAGTTCACGCTCTCCGTCGCGGGAGGCGAACTGAGGCAGGGCATGACGCTCACGGCCCAGCACACCTCACCCTCCGGCGACGTGGACCTCAGCGAGCCGGTCGGACCCCTCGCATTCCCCGTACCGGTCATCTCTGGCGATCAGCCCCGCCCCCACCTCGAGCGGGGGGATGCTGACGCCGACGGCGAGCAGGACGACGCGCTCGTCACTCTCGAGGGCATCCCGGGCGGCTGGGTGCAGGTCGCCGTCGACGGCGTCGTGGTGCCCCACCTCATCGCCATCGACGAGGTGACCTCCGACGACTACATCGCCGACATCCATCTCGGATTCCACCTGCTCACCCTGCGATACGTCGATGCGGAGTCGGGCGTCACCGGTCCTGGAGCCGAGTACGCGGTCGTCGTCACCCCGGGCGGCAAGTGACGTCCGGGCACGGATCCGACCGGAATATTGGTTGCGGCGTCAGGAACGGGCGTCGTCAGCGTCTTGATAGTGGGACGAGAAGCCGGCCCTGGGGACCTGAGTCGACTTCGTGTCCGAGAGCTCGCGTTCCCCTACGGACGCGGCACTCGCGGGTGGGGCTGCTCCCCAGTCCCACCCGCATTCCCTTCCGCACCCGTGGGACCGAGAACGCGAGACCGGAACTAGTTGCGGGTCTGCGCGCCGCGACGCGGTCGCCGCGATAGATTCCCAGTGTGACCACCACGATCGATGACGGCTCGCCCGCACGTCGCAATGCGACGCCCGGGCCCGAACGCGGTGGCGGCCCGACTCTCGCCGAAGTGGCCCAGGCCGCGGGCGTCTCACGCGCGACCGCCTCGCGCGTGCTGGCCGGCCGCGCCGCAGGCAAGTCTGCGAGCCACGCCAGAGTGCTCGCTGCCGCAGAAGAGCTCGGCTATGTCGTGAACGGTCTCGCTCGCTCGATGATGGGCGTCGGGCGGCGCAGCATCGCGTTCGTGTCCAGCATCATGGTCGGGCCCACGTTCGCCTCCATGGCCGGCGGCGCCGAAGACGTCGCGACCGCCAACGGCCACCTCTTCACGATGTGCACGACCGGCGGGGACGTCGAGCGCGAAGCCGCCCTGATCGAGACCCTGAGCGAGCAGCGAGTGGCTGCCGTCCTGCTCGTGGGCTCCACTCCGGCCACCGAGGAGTTCGAGGCGCGGGCGCAACGATACTCGGCCACCCTCGCACGGGTCGGGGCGCAGCTGATCCTGTGCGGTCGAGCGGCGCTCCCCCACCACCCGCACATCGCCTCGATCGACTACGACCACCGCGGCGGAGTCCGCACAGGAGTCGAGCATCTGGTCACTCTCGGCCACCGACGCATCGCGTTCCTCGGCTCACTCGATGACATGACCACTCCGCATCAGCGCTTCCTCGGCTACCAGGACGGTCTCCACGACGCCGGCATCGCGTTCGACCCCGCGCTCGCGGTGCGAAGCAGCAACACCTCGGACGACGCCGCCGCGGCCACTCTCGATCTGCTCGGCCGCGACCCTGACGTCACCGCGATCGTGTGCCAGACCGACATCATGGCGGTGGGGGTGTGCCGGGCGCTGCACGCAGAAGGCATCGCGATTCCCGAGCGGATCTCGGTCGTCGGCTTCGACGACATGCAGCTGGTCGCCGACCTGACGCCCTCCCTGACCACAGTGCGGGCGCCGTTCCACGATGTGGGAGAGCTGGCCGGACGCATCGCCGTCGGGGGAGCCTACGACGGCCCGGTCGTGCTGCCCGGTGAGCTGATCGTCCGCGAATCGACGGGACCCGTGCGCTCGGACTGAGCGCACCGCGGCCACATCCGCATCCGCTCACGGCTGTCGATCCCGTCAGGAGGGGCGGCACCACCGGAGAGCCCGGCCGCACCGCCCCGGAGAACGGATCAGAAGGCGCCGAGATCCTCCCATGGCCCGTTCGCATCGCCTGGCGCCTGGTCACGCGTCCACCACCGGGCCCGGAAGGCGTGCCCTCGGTGGGCGATCACCTCTCCGCCCACGTAAACGTACGACGACGTCCAGGCCCGCACGCCGTCGCCGGCCGCCGGAACGAGCGCTCCCTGCTCCATCCACGAACCTGTCGCCGAGCTGCCGGGGGCGTCGCCCTTCGTCCACCACTGCGCCGTGTAGGTCGCGCCCTGGTGCGAGACCTCGTCGCCGGCGTCGTAGACGGCGATCGGGTCCCAAGCCTCGATCGCGGGCGCGGTCGTCACGACTCCGAACAGGATCAGCTCGGCGACGTTCAGAATCTGGCCGTTCACGAGACGCACGTACCGGAAGGCCGTGTCATCCGCCACGGACCACGTCTGCCAATCGAGGGTCTTCGCCGGCACTGACGGGGTGAGACGCGCCCACGTGGTCAGATCGTTCGACCCCTCCAGCCGCATGTCCGAGATGCGCGAGGTGCCGTAGCCGTCCTGCCGCACGAGCAGTTCGGCACCGGACAACGACACGGTCGCGTCGGGGCCGAAGTCCCACACGTTGCCGTAGAGACCGGAGTTGAGTCGGGTATCGGAGTGCGTCGCGGGGTCGCCGTCGAGCATTCGCGCCGTGTACTGGGTCCACGCGGCGTCCGCCACCCCGTCGGGTCGCAGCACCGCGGCATCGCGGAACGCCGAGTCGATGCGTCCGCCGTCGCTCGACAGGTACAGCACCGAGCCGTCGGTCGTGGCGTGGATCGTGTCGGCGCGACGACCGTCGGCCGTGGTGAAGTCGACGGTGAATCCGACTCGACCCGACTGCGCCTCGCCCGCGGGGATGGTCGCACTGGCGATCCAGGTCCCGGGCGACGGCGACGTCACCTCGGCCGGGGCTCCGAGCACGGTGACCGCGACGCCCGCGTTGTCGGGGGGTCCGGTCAGCGTCACATCGACGCTGTCGCCGGCGACCACTCGACCCGCGACCGCATCGGACGACGCGATCGAGACCGCATCCATCGACCCGACGGCTTCGCTCCTGGCGCCGTCGATGCGCAGCTCGGCGATGCTCCAGATTCCCGGATACGCGGGATCCGACGGCACACCGGGCTCATCGACCTGGAGCTTCACGAACCGGAATGTCGAATCGCGCACCTCGCTGCGCACATCGATCCACTCGATCGTGGCATCCGTGCCCACGTTCGGATGCGCGGTGAGCAGCGTCCAGGTGGCACCGTCGTTCGAACCGTAGACGTTCGTGCCCTCCGCGCGATTGGCGAAGGTGTCTCTGGCCTGCAGGCCGAAGCGCTCTGCGTCGAGACGGAAACCCGAACCGAAGTCGAACACGATGCTCGGAACCCGCTGGTCACCCCAGGTCGACTGGTTGTCGCCGTCGGCGAGCGCCGTCAACTGGGCAGCCGTGAGGGGCGGGGCCGACACGAGGGAGCGGTAGTCGAGCGTGCCGTCCGGCAGCACCGGGGTGAGCGTCACGAGGTTCGACACGGCGTCGCCGAGCGCTTCGAGAAGGATGCCGAATGCGGCAGCATCCGCCGATGCGACTCCATCGTCCGCGGCGCTTCGCGCTTCGGTCATCCGCGCCCAGCTCGCCGAGGTGTACTCCGCGCTCTCACCGACGCGGGCGACGAGTTCGGCGATCGCCCCCGTGCGGTCATCGGCGATCGTGACGGTCACGGGCAGCGCGGTCACGGTGGTCCCGTCGGACGCCGCGAGGGTCATCGCGGCATCGCCTGCCTGGTCGGGCGACCAGCTGAGCTCGTCGCCCTGCAGCACCGCACCGGCGGGCGCGTCGTGCAGTGCGAGGGTGACGGTCTCGCCGTCGGCATCGGTCGTCCCGATTCCGCGCGTCCACGGCTCTCCCGCCACCAGCACCACGTCGAGTGCGGGCGCATCCGTGAACCGCGGCGGCGTGAGCACGCCGTTCGCCTGAGCCAGGAGCCCCGCCACGTCGACCCGAGCATCCGAGCCGGTCGCGCGAAGGAAGACGATGTTCTCTCCCACCGCACCGGGGGTCGCCGCGAGCGCCAGGTCGAACCACACGTAGCGCCAGTCGCCGCCGGTGTCGGGGATCACGACATCGGTGAACGGGGCCTCGTCCGCCGTGCGGGAGGCCTGCAGCCGGGCGGTGCCGTCGCTGCGTACCTTCACCCCGACCAGGGACTGCGACGCACGGTCGCCCCATATCGCGCGCCGGATCGCGAGGTTCGCGTCATCCGCACCGGCATCGAGACGGATGAAGGAGGTGCCGTCGGCATCGGCCTCCCGCTCGGCGCCGTCGCCGAGCGGGGTGCCGAATGTCGTGACCGACAGCTCGGCGCTCGGAGCGAGTGGAGCGACCGGGTCGTCGACCTCGGCGAGTTCTTGCGGGAATGCGACCCAGTACTCGGCGCCGGTGTAGTCCGAGCCGCGATCGTTCCAGAAGTTCTGCACGCCACTGCCGTAGTAGTAGAGCGGGCCGTCCCTCTGCTCGTAGAGGTCGGCGACATGGGGCGCTGCGTCGGCCACATCGACGTCAGCGACGTAGCGGTACTGCAGGTACGCCTCGCTCAGCGGATCCTGCAGTCGGCCACGGTAGGCCTGCGAGATCGCGCCCCCCTCGTTCGCCGGAACGTACGGCACCTCCTCGCCCATCATGAAGGCGTAGAACGTGTCGGCACCGTCGAGGATGCGATCGTCGAGGAACCGGTAGGGCGAGACCGCATCCGACGCAATCGACACGGTGCCGGTGACCGGATCGAGTCTGGTCCCCTGCGCGTCGACGATGCGGGCGAGCGCCACGAAGATGTCGACGTCTCCCTGACCGTGCGCCTGATCGCGCAGCATCTCCATGTGCTGCACGAACGGCTCGCCCGTGGTGTTGCCGGGAGCGTCGGCCGGGATCTCGCGGAACAGCTGTGCGAGCGATCCGTTGACGTTGCCGCCGTACAGATCGTGCTCGCTCTCGTATTCCGAGTTGACCGTGAACCACTCCACGCGCTCGGCGTAGAGCTCGGCGTCATCGAGGAAGATCGCCGCGGAGACCATGCCGATCACGCCGTAGAGGTGCTGGTTCCACAGCCGGTTGTTCGAGAAGAGGAACGTGTCGAGCACCGGTCGGACCAGGTTGTCCTCGATGCGCTGCTCGTCAGCATCCGTCCACCGCAGGTCGTATCCGTCGAGGCTCTCGTTCACGGGTTCCGTGCTGCGGATCACTTCGGCCGCGATCAGCATGTAGTACAGCGGTACGCCCGTGTGGATGTGCGCGTCACCGAAATATTGGTACTTCGCTGGGTCGAGGCTGCTCCAGGTGCGCAGCACGTGCAGAGCGTTCGCACGATACTGCTCGTCACCCGTCACCGCGTACTCGAGCGCCTGGGTCATCGCGCCGATGCTGTCCTTCAGCGCCATCGACCTCATGCCGGCGCTCGCGTAGGCGTCGTTCTTCGGGACGTCGGTGCCCGGCTGGGCGTTCTCGGCGCGGAAGTCGCGCGAGGCGTAGCGCGTCGCCACCATCGCGTCGTAGTAGCTCGCCCACGGATCGACCCCGGCCCGCACCTGGGTGCGCATGTTCTCGAGGTGGTCGGCCGAGAAGCCGATGCCGGGATGCGCGAACCCGGCATCGCTGACGGTCTGCTCGATCTCGGGCAGCGGCGCCTGCACCGCGGCTTCGAGAAGCGAGGAGGCGGGTGCAGCGGATGCTGCGGCGGCGGGCGGTGCGACCAGAAGCGCGCCGCTGAGAGCGATCACGCCCGCTGTCAGAGCGCCGATCGTGCGTCGGATACTGCGGTGTTCGATCTTCATCGATCTCTCTTCCGTGACTGCGCCGTCGAGTGACGGCGGGAGGGCATGCAGGAGGGGAACGTCGCGGTGATCTGCAGGCTCGGGTGAGGGTCAGCCCTCCCCCGCCAGGTCGGCACCGCGAGCCGCATACCGCAGCGAGGCATCGGAGACGTCGGCCGACCAGCCGCGCCCGTCGAGATCGTCGGCACGGATGCCGAAGAACATCCCGGTGAACCGCAGGCGATCACCGTGATCGTCGGACAGCGTCCATGCGGGGTGCACGCCGGGCACATCTCTCCAGCGAGCGTCGTCGACCGAGGCGACCGCGAAGCGGAGGTCGGGGCCGTCGAGGGCCATCCGCATCCGCACCGGCCCGGGCGGCACGGCGATCGGCGCAGAGCGTGTGGTGCGCGACCCGTCGCGACTCACGACGCGCAGATGCCGCCCGTTCTCGGCATCCCAGGTGAGCTGCAGCCCGATCCAGCCGTTGCGGTCGTACCAGGCGATCAGGCCCGCGAGCTCACGCGTGCTCGTCGGCTCCGCATCGACGGTGGCCTCGAGGATCGCGTGATGCTCTTCGACCCGCGTGAGGATCATCGCCTGATCGAAGACGGATGCCGCCGAGTGGCCACCGCGCAGACGCAGCCACCCCGGTCGGGCGGTCAGGTCGGCGGTGTCGCGGTCGAGTGCGGCACGGAGAGTCGACCAGCGGCGGCTGTCGAGGTGCGCCGCATCGAAGCGGTCGGTGAAGCCGCTCGCGACAGCGCGACCGACCTGCGCACCGGCGACCTCGACCTCGAGAGCGGCGTGATGGCCGCCCTGGGCGAGTCGCAGCCAGCCGTCGCCGTCGACGACCACGCGCTGCAGGCACGTCTCGCGCCCGAGAGTGCTGAACCGCTCACCGAGATGCAGCGTGGGCCGACTGGCCAGGTGCACCAGCATCCACTCGCCGTCCGGCGTCTGCACGAGCTCACCGTGCCCCGCCTTCTGCAGGGGGATACCGGGTGCGTCGCGGCTCGTCAGCACGAACGGCTGCCGGTCGCGCTCATAGGGTCCGAAGCGGTCGCGGGACCGCGCGACCGTGATGGCATGGTTCCAGCCCGTGCCGCCGGCGGCGATCAGGAGGTGGTACCAGTCGCCGATCCGATAGAGGTTGGGGCCCTCGACGAGCGTGGGCTCCTGATGGATCACGCGCGCCTCACCGGAGGTGCGCTGCTCGTGGGGCAGATACTGCTCGAGAACGAGTCCCCCGAACGACGGATGCTCGGGCCGCTGATCCCACTGCACGCCCACGATCCAATGTGTTCCGTCGCTGTCGTGGAAGAACGAGAAGTCGAAGCCGCGTGAGCCCAGATGCACCGGCTCGCTCCACGGGCCGTCGATGCTCTCGGCAGTGACGAGGTAGTTGTCGATGTCCTTGTCGTCGCCGTCCATCGATCGCACGACCGAGTACGCGAGCCAGAACCGGCCATCGGCGTAGGACAGGCTCGGCGCCCACACCCCGCCGGAGTCCGGGATGCCACGGAGGTCGAACCCCTCGTCGAGCGCATGGCCTCGGACCGTCCAGTCGACGAGATCCGTGGAATGGTGGATGCGCACCGCCGGGTGGAACTCGAACGTGCTCGTGGCGATGAAGTAGTCGTCGCCGACTCTGAGGATCGACGGGTCGGGGTTGAATCCGCGCAGGATCGGATTGCGCACCACGCCCATCACACGACCCCCGGCACGCGCTCGAAGCCGACGAAGGCGTCACCCGCGATGTACCGCGCGACCTCGTCGACGACATCACGACCCAGACGGTGCAGCTCATTGCCGGTGGCCCCGGCGATGTGCGGTGTGAGCGTCACGTTCGGCAGCGTCCACAGCTCGTCGTCCGCAGCGAGCGGCTCGGGTTCGGTGACATCGAGGATCGCGTCCAGCCTCCCCGTCCGGAGATGCCGACGCAGAGCGTCGTGGTCGATGAGCGAGCCACGCGCCGTGTTGATCAGCACAGCGCCGTCGCGCATCATCGCCAGCTCGCGCGCCGCGAGCATGTGCTCGGTCTCGGGAGTCGCCGGGGCGTGCAGCGACACGATGTCGGAGGTCGCGAGCAGGTCGTCGAGCTCGACCTTGAGTCCGCCCAGCGAGACGATCTCCTCCTCGGACGCGTAGGGGTCGTAGATCAGCACCCGCAGGTCGGTCGGCTGCAGCAGCTGTGCGACCCGGCGCCCGATCCGCGACGCCCCGACGAGTCCGACGGTTCGCCCGAAGTTGCCGCTGTCGAGCAGGTCGGCCTCGCGGTCGACGAAGGCGCGCCCCTCCCGATAGATCTGCTCGGCGTACTTCGCCCGCTTACCCGCGAGCAGGATCGTGGCCGCGGTGTACTCCGCGACCGCCTGGGCGTTGCCCTCACCGGCGTTCGTGAAGACGATGCCGCGGCGGGTCGCCTCCACCGTGTCGAGGATCGAGCTCGCGGTGCCGCCTGCGAACACGACGGCGCGCAGGCCCGGCATCCGATCGAGCAGATCGTGGTCGATGTGCGGGCATCCCCACCCGGCCAGCAGGATCTCGACGTCGGCCATAAGGTGCGACGCGAGGGCGCCGTCGAAATCGGTGATCACCTCGGCGCTCACGTCGACCAGATCGTTCAGCCGTGCCCGGTGCGGGCCGAACAGGTTCTCGGCCAGCGCCGGTGGATTCATCGCGACGATCGCGCGGGGTCGGGCGTTCACTTCTTCAGCTCCTCGATGCTCCAGTCGTCGCGCCAGATCAGTTCGGCGCGACCCTCCTCGACGTGCAGGGGCAGCCAGACGGGCGCAGAGGATGCGAGGTCGTCTCGATTCCAGCGGTCGCCGATGTACACATGCGCTCCCTCGACGGGCAGCACGACGCTCACCTGAGAATCGAAGGTGCGAGTCCCCGCCGGAGCGAAATCCTGCCACGGCGACCACGGACCCTCGAGCGACCGAGCGGTCGAGTACTTGTTGTCGTTGAGGTCCCACCCGGTGAGGTCGGAGCCGAAGAGGTAGTAGGTGCCCTCATGGCGGATGAGCGTCGGCGACTCGTAGCCGATCTCCGGGCGATCCTGCTGGCGCAGCGTCGCGATGACGGACTCGACGCCGCAGTAGTCCGGCCGCAGGCGATAGATGCGCAGTCCGTGGTCGCGGTCCTCCGAGAGGAGGTAGCCGATGCCGTCCTCCTGATACACCCCGATGTCCCGGCTGAGGTTGCCCAGAGGGCGCTCGCTCCCTCGGTAGTCGAACGGACCTTCAGGGGCGTCGCCGACGGCATAGCCGACCTTCGCATCGGAGTAGTCGGCGCTGTCGATGTGCATGATCAGCACCCATCGTCCGTCGGGGCGCTGCAGCGCCTTCGGCCTCTCGACGATCCGATCGGGGGCGAGATCTCCCCCGCCCGCGGCGAGCGCATCGCCGACGTACTCCCAACTCGCGAGGTCGGTGGAGCGGTAGCAGGCCACGGCCGTGAAGCGGTCTCCCGCGGTCTTGTCCTCGCCCCAGGCGTACCAGTGACCGCCCACCCGCTGAACGCCGATGCCGTGCAGCTGCGCGATGCTCCCGCGATCATCGACGAGCACCTCGCCGGGCCGGATCCGGCCGGTCATGCGTGGCCCTCGCCGACGCGGAGAACGCGAGCGCCGATGCCGTCGCCCGTCTCGATCCGGATGCCGCCGTCGACATCCTCGAGGCGCCATGAGTCATCTGCCATGCCGACCGCCGGCAGAGCCGCCGGAAAGATCGTCTCGGCCGTATGGACACCGGGGATGGTCACCGCTCGCGGTTCGTCGGAGCGGTCCCAGACGAAGAGCAGGGTGCGCCCCTCGGCGCGAAGACCCAGACAGATGAGGTCGTCCTCCCATCCCGGCAGACCGAGCGGCCAGAACGGGTCGCTCATCGCAAGCTGCGTGCGGAGGGTCTTGTGCAGCGCGACGGCCTCGGCCACGAGCGTGCGCTGCGATTCGCGCAGCTCGGCCAGGAAGCCCGACAGGTACAGCCGTCCGCTGAGTCCGGTGACGAGCGTGAACGCTGTCTCGGCATCCGACATCCCGACCGCGGGATAGGCCCAGTTGCCCGCCTGCTCGGGAAGGATCGACGCGGGGGCGGATGCGGCGATCGGCGGATACAGCCGGAAGTCCTGCTGGTCGCTCGTGGACTGCATGTGCGTTCGCGCCAGCAGCGCATAGTCCGCCCTCATCGCACCGGACGAGCAGTTCTCGATCAGCAGTGCGGGATGCCGGCGCTGCACGTCGTCGAGCCATTCCCCGAACGCGCGGATGTGCCCGAGCAGACCGTCGCCGGCGGCCGCCGCCTGCCAGTCGGTGCCGGCACCGGGGTTGATGTTGTAGTCGAGCTTCAGAAAGCTGACGCCGTAGTCGCGCACGATCCGGTCGACGGTCTCGTCGAGATGGGCGCGGGCCGCGGGGTGCCGGAAGTCGAGGTGATGGCGATCGTGTTCGGTGACCCGCACACCGAAGCGTCGGAAGAAGGCGTCGTCCGGCAGCGCCTCGGCGACGGGGCTGTTGACACCGACGACCTCGGGTTCGAGCCACAGCCCCGAGCGCATCCCTGCGGCGTGGATCTCGCCGATGATGCCTCGCAGGCCCGACTCGTCGAACCGGTCGGCGGCCTCCTGCCATTCGCCCACCGTGTCCCACCAGTCGCCGATGGCGGGGTCGGCGAACCAGCCGGCATCGATGCAGAACACCTCGACGCCCGCGTCTGCAGCACCCCGGATCAGCGGGCGCAGCGCCTCGGACGACGGCTGGCCCATGAGTGTGTTCATGAAGTCGTTGTAGACGATCGGGAGGTCGGGTCCGTCGACGCGTCTGATCGCACGGCGGTGAGAGGTGAGGCCGGCGATCGCCGCGTCGAGACCTCGTGGGGAGGCCGCGAGCACGACCGGGACACTGGTGAACTCGTCGCCCTCACCGAGCGTGTGGGCGAACTGATGCTCGAGATCCGTGGGGCCGAGCAGAGACAGCGTCAGACCGTCGAGGCCCTGGCTGAGGTCGACATGCCATCCGGCTCCGCTCTCGATCTGCCAGACGACGGCGGCGCCGTCGCGGCGCAGCAGCGCGCCGACAGGAAGATGCTCACCGGTCGACCATGCCCCATGGCTGGTCAGTGTGGCGTGACCGCGGCCGTCCTGCGCGTGGATCGGGAGGGAGAGCGGGGGCAGCTCGTCCGAAAGAGCACGACGGTGCCAGCGGTTCTCTGCCAGCCACTCGCTGCGCGCGGTGAGGATGTCGTAGTCCTCGCCCGCGTTCGGCCCGGCGCCGAGCCCGACGCTCGCCGAGCTGACGGCCGTGACCGTGACCTGGCCCGGCGCCGTGGCGCGAAGAGTGTGCTGCACACGCAGAGCGGAACCTGACAGCGACAGCACGCTCGTGACCTCGAGCCCGGTGCGCGGATCCCGCTGCAGGAGCGTGACGGCGTCGCTCGCCGTCTCCGTTCGCGTCGAACTCAGGCGGGCGCCCAGCGCCGAGCGCACGTACGCCTGACTGGTGCGCGCACGCTGTTCGGCCGCGGTGAAGATCTCGACGAGAGGCGCCGGATGCCCGTCGTCCACGGCCAGGGTCGCGGGCGCATCCGCACTCCACGCGATCGTGAAGCCGGCGATCCGGGCGATCATGCTCCCACCCGCTGACGCGAGCGGCCGAAGCCGAGTGCGCGATTGCAGATCGTCGCCGCGACGGCGGCGAGGGCCGGGGCGGAGAGCCAGCCGACCGCGCCGACCACGGGCAGAGTGGTCGCGAGCGCAGCCAAGGCGCTCACCAGCAGCCACACGAGGGCGAGGTGCGGGCGCTGCAGGACGATCCGCGCGGCGGCGATCGCGAAGCCGGCACCGCGCAGCGGCGAGTCCGTGAGGAACGCGGCCGCGACAACGACCATGGCGATGACGGCCGCGACGGCGACGGCACCGAGCAGCACGTTCGCATCCGCTCCGAGAAGCGCCACGTCGTATCCGAGCACCAGCACTGCGCCGCTCAGCACGAGCGCGGAACCCCAGCGGTGGCGCACGGCACCGGCGAAGGCGGCCCAGAAGATCCGGGCGACGTGCGGCTCGCCGTCGAGCAGGCCGGCAGCAGCCTGCGTCAGACCGTGCAGAGCGGGTGCGACCGTCAGCACGGCCGCGGCGCCGAGCCAGAGCGCGGTGTGGGTCGCCTGCCAGCCGACCAGCGCCTGGAACGCGAGCATCGGCACGAGGCAGCACACGAAGGAGAGCGACACGAGGAAGTATCGGAAGGAGCCCAGCAGCAGCGTCGCGATGATGCCGTCGTAGCCGAGCAGGCGTCCGAGTCGGGTGGTGGCGACGGCGCTCATCCCTTGACCGCCCCGACCGACATGCCCTTGATGAAGTACCGCTGGAAGGCCGCGAAGATCGCCACCGACGGGACGATCGCGAGGATCGCTCCGGTGTAGATCAGCTGCCACTGCGAGGTGAGGAGTCCCACCATGCGGTTGATCGCCACGTTGATGGTGCCCGCCGACGAGGAATCGAGGAAGACCAGCGGGATGAAGAAGTCGTTCCAGAGACCGAGCGCCTGGATGATCACGAAGGCGGATGTCACTGGAAGGAGCATCGGGAAGACGATGAGCCAGAAGGTGCGCAGGCGGCCCGCGCCGTCGACGTGCGCCGCCTCCTCGACCTCGATCGGGATGCCCTTGATGAAGCTGCAGTAGAGCAGGATGCCGAAGCTCGCGGCTCCTCCCAGATGCACGAGGATCACCGAGAGCAGCGTGCTGTAGAGACCGACGTCGTCGAAGCCCTTCACCAGCGGGATCATGCGCACCTGGAACGGGATCATGAGCCCGGCGATGAACAGCACGTAGAGGAAGCGCGAGGTGCGTCCGCCGATCCGCTCGATGCCGTAGGCGGCCATCGGCACGATGATGATCAGCATCACGACGGTGCCCACCGTGATGATGAGTGTGTTCAGCACCGCCTCGAGGAAGTCGGTCTGCTGGAACAGGGCGACGTAGTTGTCGAAGGCGAACGAGGTCGGGAGCCCCATCGGATCCTTCGTGATCTCGGCGTATGAGCGGAACGAGTTCAGCAGGGCGTAGATCACCGGCGAGGCGACGATCAGCACCAGGATGCTGAGCACGACCATCACGATGATCTCCCCGAGCGACCACTTCTTCCTCTCCCGCCGCTGACGCGGTGGACGGGGGATGCGGGCCAGGCCCGACGGACGCTGCTCGGGCTCGATCTTCATGGTGACCTGGGTCATCGTCTCGGTCATGCCTGGATCTCCCTCTTGCGCATGTAGGCGTTCGCGGCGACGGTGCTCACGATCACCACGATGAAGAGCACGACGGCGGCCGCCGACCCGAAGCCGGCACGGTATTCGCCGAAGCCGACCTTGTAGATGAAGAACGCCATGGTCTCGCTCACGAACCCGGGCCCACCGGACGTGAGCACGAGCACCTGGTCGAAGATCACCCAGCCGGCGATCATCGCGAGCGTCATGTTGACGGTCACCGCACCCGCGATCATCGGCCAGGTCACGTTCCAGAAGACCTTCGCTCCGCTGGCCCCGTCGATGCGGGCCGCCTCGATGAGCTCCTGCGGAACGGACTGCAGGTTGGCGAGATAGATGAGGGTGGTGTTGCCGCCCAGGGTGAAGCAGGTGATGAAGAGGATCACCCAGATCACGATGCTGCTGTCACCCAGCCAGTCGCGGGCCCACTCGGGAAGCCCCATGTCACGCAGCACCGTGTTGACGGAGCCGAAGTTGTAGTTGAGCAGGTACTTCCAGATCGTCGCCATGATGAAGGCGCTGACCAGGGCCGGCAGGTACACGGCCGTGCGGAAGAAGCCCTGTGCATGGTCGAGCTTGTCGAGCATCAGTGCGACGGCGAGCGAGATCACGTTGATGATCAGCGCCGAGCCGAGTCCCAGGATCAGGGTGTTGCGCACCGCGTTCCAGAAGCGAGTGCTCGCGACGATGTCCTCGTAGTTCTTGATGCCGACGTAGTCGTAGCCGTCGCTGATGCCGTCCCAGTCGGTCAGGCTCAGCTGCAGGGTCTGCAGTGACGGGACGATCACCATCAGGAGGTAGATCACCAGGGCCGGGACGACGAAGCCCAGCATGGCCAGACGCCCTCGTCCGAATCGGGGCCGCACGCGGACCGCGGTGTGTGCACTCATGTTCTCTCCTTGATCGATCGCCGTCTGCCGGGTGCCGAGGGCGCGGTCGGGCCCGCGCCCTCGGGGCCGGATCAACCGGCTGCGGCGACCTGCGCCTCGAGTTCGGCCTGGACCTTCGCGATCGTCTCGTCGATCGTGGTCTGGCCGTCCTGCATCTCGATGCGCGACTGCCGGAAGAACGTGTTGACCGAGCTGAAGGTGCTGAGCGTCGGTGCGTTCTCGTACCAGACGAGGTCCGGGTTCTCGAGGAGTGCGAAGAAGTCCTCCGCACCGGGGATCGTGTCGTTGCGCTCGACCTCGTCGGACTTCAGGATGTTCGGCGAGATCCAGCCGCTCGCCTCCATCAGGTTCGCCGCATCCACCGAGTAGAAGTAGGTGAGGAACTCGACCGCCGAGGCGTACTCGTCCTCGTTCTCCGCCGCCTGGGACGAGATCGCCAGTCCGCCGGCGGTGTCGCCGACGACGCTGTTCTTGAGCACGTTGATCTTGCCGTCCTCGTCGGGGATGATGAACAGCCCCGCATCGAACTCCGGATCGACCTTGTTGATGTCCATCAGGCGTCCGAGGCCGGCTGAGGACGTGGCCATGACGGCCTGCTCGTTGACGAGGAGGGTCGTGGTCTGGGCGTCGGCGGTGGACTGCCATCCCTCGAGCACGTAGTTGTCCATGATCATCTTCAGCTCCTCGAGGGGAGCCTTCAGGTCGGCCACCGAGGCGCCGCCCTCGGCGGCCACGTTCCAGAAGCCGCCGTCGTCGCTGAACTCTGCGAACGTCGGCGCGGCCAGGGGCTTCCAGAGCTGATCCGACGGCCACACCTCAGCGGCGGCCGTCGCCAGCGGGACGTCGCCGTTCGACTTGATCTCATCGAGCAGGTCGATGAAGTCGTCATAGGTCTCGGGGACCTCGAGGTCGTGCTCTTCGAAGTAGGCCTTGTTGTAGACGATGTTCATGCCGAGTTCGCCGTTGAGCGCGCTGTACGGCACGGTGTAGACCTCGCCGTCCGCTGCGGGAGCGTATGCATCGGGCTCGAGCAAGGCCGTGACCTCATCGGGGATGCCCGCGAGCTTGCCCGCATTGACATAGGTGAGCGTGTCGCGCATGTCGACGACGGCCGGCCAGTTGCCTGTCGCATCGACGGTCTTGAGCGCCGTGGCGTAGTCCGAGCCGGCGGGGAGCGGGTCGAGCTTGACCTCCGTCGTGTCGCTCTGCTCGTTGAAGGCCGTGACGACCTGGTCGACGACCGCGTTCCAGGTCTCGTCTCCCGTGGCGTAGAGGAATCGGATCGTGGTCTTGTCTGCAGATGCCGTCGAGTCGCCTGAGCCCCCGCCGCACCCGGTGAGCGCGAGAGCGGAGGCCGCGACACCGGCGGTCACCAGCAGGAGGCGGCTGCGTGCGGCGCGCGTCGTTGCGTTGTGCATGTGATCTCCCTTGATTCTGTGCCGGACTCTCGTCGGCCATCTCGACGCTAGCCGACCGGATAGCGGTTTCCAAGCACTTTTTGTAACTAGTTGCACTTCGGTGGCGAATGCGGAACAATCGACCACGTCGACGTTCGGCGTGCCCGCGGTCAGGGGCCTACAGCCAGCCCTTGCGCTTGAACGCCCAGTAGAGCCCGACGCCCATCGCCAGCATCAGAGCGACCGCCATGGGGTATCCGAGCGTCCAATGCAGCTCGGGCATGTGGTCGAAGTTCATGCCGTACACCGTGCCGACGAGCGTCGGGGCGAACAGGATCGCCGCCCAGCCCGAGATCTTCTTGACCTCGTCGTTCTGGCGGATGCTCAACTCGGTCATCCGCCGCATCTCCTCGTTCTGCCGCCGCGCCACGATCGTGGACTCGACGGTCAGCGCGTTGTCGAGCACCGTGCGGAAGGTGTTCGCGCGCTCCGACACGCGCAGGGTGTGGTCGAGCACGTCGCGCAGGTACCGCTGCAGCTCCTCGTCGACCTCGTACTTCGTCGAACCTCGCAGCAGCGAGTCCAGCATGCCCGCGAGAGGCTGCACCGCGCGCTGGAAGTCGATCACCTCACGACCGAGTTCGTAGATGCGCTGCGTCGCGTCGACCTCGTCCTCGAAGAGCTGGCTCTCGATCTCGTCGATGTCGTTCTCGAGTCCCGACAGCACGGGTGCGTACTCGTCGACGACCTCGTCGAGGATCGCATAGAGCACCGCCTCCGGTCCGAGCTTCAGCAGATCGGGGTCGTCTTCGAGTCGGCGTCGCACCCTCGCCAGGTCGGGAGACTCCGCGTGGCGGATCGTCACCACGAAGTCGGGCCCCACGAGCACATGGATCTCGCCGAACTCGACCTCCTCCGCGGCATCCAGGTACCGGGCGGATCGCAGCACCATGAACAGCACGTCTCCGTACCGCTCGAGCTTCGACCGCTGGTGACCCGAGAGCGCATCCTCGACGACGAGAGCGTGGATGCCGAACTCGTCGGCGACCTCGCGGATCTCGGCTTCGCTCGGCCGATACAGACCTATCCAGCTCATGCCGCCGCGTTCGCGCAGCACCTCGAACGTCTCACTGAGGCTCCGCGGATTCTCGGTGCGGACCCCGTCGACGTAGATCGCGTTGTCGATGATCGCCATCGGCGTTCCCTTCGTCGGTATGCCGCGGCGGTCGTGCGCCCGGCCCTAGGCGGCCGGCGGTGCGACGCAGGCGACCGCCGAGTCCGTGATGGCCTGGTGATACTGCTCGGCCGTGAACGGAAGCCCGAACTCGGGAGCGGTCTCACCCGCGGCTGCCGGCACCTTTGAGGCGATCGCCGCGAGCTCCCACGCCAGGTACATCGCGGTCGTCGCGCCGGTCGTCGAGTTGTTCAGCGACACTGCGACCGTGAAGCCCGTCTCGGGGTCGGAGAACGCCGACGTCTGATACCCGGGAGTCCAGCCCGCCTGTCCGACCATCGAGCCGACGAGCAGAGCCCCGCCCGTGGCCTGGAGCCAGGAGGGAGCCTGGGGGCCCTGCGGCAGGGGAGCTCCGAAGCGGTTCGGCTCGTCCTTCGTGCGCAGCTTCTGCGCGGCTTCGGCCTGGGCGTACCGACCGAGATCCTCGATCGTCGACACGACGCCGGAGTCGGTGTAGCCGGTGCTCGACGAGAGCGTGGTGATGTCGACCGGGGCCGCACAGTCGTACCCGCCTTCGACGGGCGTCAGGTAGTGCCCGTTCATGACCGGTCCGTCAGAGGGCGGGGCCGGGGCCGGCGAAGGCAGCGACGTCGCCGAGAGACCGAGCGGCTGGGTCACGTACTCGGCGATCAGCTCGGACGCCGTGCGGCCGGACGCCCGCTCGAGTGCGAGTCCGAGCAGCAGGTAGCCGGCATCCGAGTTCGTGTAGGTCGTCTTCGGAGTGGTGCGCGGGGCGCCGAGGCCGTACGCCGCGAGCTCGAGGGGTGCCCACACGCGCTCGGGGGTGGTGAGCCATGCGGCCTGCGCGGTCGCCTCGGACGAGCCGACGCCGCTCGTGCTGTTGCACAGGTCGAGCAGCGTGATGTCCTTCATGTCAGCGACGCCCGAGACGTGGTCGGGCACGGGGTCGTCGAGATCGACCACGCCGTCATCGGCCAGACCGTAGAGCACGTCGCACGTCATGAGACGCGTCATATCCGCGATCCGGAAGGACATGTCGGTGCTGATCTCTTCGTCGCCGCCGGGGGTCTGGGTGCCGAGGCCGGCGACCCAGCTGCCGCTCCACGGAGCCCACACGCCCACGACGGCGCCCGAAGCACCCGATGCGGCGAGCGCGTTGGTGATGGCCGCCTCCATGGCGGCGACCGTGTCGTCGGGCAGAGGGCCGTCGACCTGGGACGGAGGCTGGTAGCTGAACTCCGGTTCGGCCGTGCAGCCGGTGAGGAAGAGCCCGAGCGCGGCTGCGCCGGCCACTGCTGCGCGGAACGTGCGCGACGAGAGAAGCTGCATGAAAGGGGACCCCCGGAAGACGTGTCTCCCGAGTCTAGAACGCCCATCCTGAAAGAAAGGCATCACCGAACGCCGTTTAGGGTGATCACCATGCCCCACACGTTCGATGCCGACGTCGTCTCCACGATCCTCCGCCACATGAACGGCGACCACACCGATGACAATCTGCTCATCACGCGCGCCTTCGCGCCGGCCGAAGGGTCTCAGTCGGACGAGATCACCGACGCCGTGATGACGGACCTCGACGGCGACGGCGGAGTCTGGAAGGTCACCCGCTCCGGCGAGGCCTCAGAGCTGCGCATCCCCTGGCCCTCCGGTCCGATCACGGAGCGCCCCGCCGTGCGCCGCGAGGTCGTCGCGCTCTACGATCTCGCCTGCGAGAAGCTCGGGGTCGAGCCGCGTCCGCACGCATGACGCTCGACTCACCGAGGGGTTTCCTTTCAGGTTAGGCGACCCTTACACTGGGCACATGTCCGAGATCCTCTCCTTCTCCGCAGCCCTCCGTGAGCGCTCCTCCGGTTCGCACTCGCGCAGCGAGGGTGCCGGCTTCATGTCCGACCTGCTCAAGGGCGAAGGATCGCGCGAGGACTACATCGCGCTCGTCGCGCAGCACTACTTCATCTACGAAGCCCTCGAGGGCGCGGGCGAGCGCATGCGCCAGGACCCCGTGGCATCCGTCTTCCTCAGCGACAAGCTGACCCGCCTGCCCGCGCTCGAGGCCGACCTCGAGTTCCTCCTCGGGGCGCACTGGCGCGATGTGATCGTCGCGCTGCCGACCACGCAGCGCTACGTCGAGCGCATCCGCCAGGTCGGGGCGACCTGGGCCGGTGGCTTCGTCGCGCATCACTACACGCGCTACCTCGGCGATCTGTCGGGCGGCATCTTCATCGGACGCGTCATGGCACGCCGCTTCGGCTTCGAGACCAACGGCATCGGCTTCTATCTGTTCGACGACATCGCCGACCCGTCGGCGTTCAAGGACGTCTACCGCGAGCAGCTCGACTCCGCCCCCTGGGACGACGCCGAGCGCGAGCGCGTGATCGACGAGGTCCTGCTCGCCTACCGGTTCAACACCGAGCTCTTCGAAGACCTCGACCGCGCACGCGTCGCCGCCTGACGACGAACGGGCTCAGCCCTTCCCGACCTCGGGAGTGGATGCCGCGAGCCACGCGTCGCGCATGAAGCGGCGCACATCCTCGTCGACGCGGATGTCGCTCGGGCGCAGCGCCCTCGACAGGTAGAGCCCGTCGAGGGACGTGAGCCGAGACAGCGCCACATAGGTCTGCCCTGGAGCGAAGGCGCCTGAGCCGAGGTCGATGATCGCGCGGTCGTAGGTCTTGCCCTGCGACTTGTGGATCGTGACCGCCCACGCGAGGCGCAGCGGGAACTGGGTGAACTCGGCCACGACGTCACGGCTCAGCTTCTTGGTGCTCGGCTCGTAGGAGTATCGGAACCGCTCCCAGACCGCGGGCTCGACGTCGACCTCTTCGCCGTCGATCTCGACGCGCACGGTCTCTCCGAGGATCCGCACGACCGTGCCGATCGTGCCGTTCACCCACCGCGGCGGCTCGCCCGACATCGAGGTGTCGTTGCGGAGGAACATCACCTGCGCGCCGATCTTGAGCTTGAGCTCCGACTCGGCCGGCAGCGACGCCTCGCCCTTCCCGAACTCGCCGCTGACCTCGGCACGCGCCGTCTGCTCCTTGCCGGGCAGCGCTGCGAGGTGGCGGCTGTTGATGGTGTTCACGATGTCGTTGCGGGTGGCGAGGGTGATCATCGGCACCTCTCCCGGCTCCGGGTCCGGTGGTGTGCGCGCGCCCTGCGTGTTCAGCACTCCCGCGATCTCCGCGGTGACCCGCCCGTACCGCACCGCGTTCAGCATCGCCTTGAAACCGTCATCCGACTGCCGGTGGATCTGCACGAGCTCGCGCACGTGCAGCTCGGCCCGGGTGTCGACGGCGAACAGTCCCCCGTCGTCATCGTCACCCTCACCGCCGGCCGGACCCGCCCAGACCTTGGCGTCGAAGAACCAGAACGAGCGGTAGTGGTCCTTGACGTAGCGCAGCTCGTCGCCGCGCGGCGGCACGGGAGCCAGCTGATACGGATCGCCGAACATCACGATCTGCACTCCGCCGAACGGGATGCCCCGCTTGCCCCGCGCCTGACGGAGCGAACGGTCGATCGCATCCATCAGGTCGGCGTTGACCATCGAGATCTCGTCGATCACGAGCGTCTCGATCGCATTGAGGATCCGTCGCGTGTTGTCGTTCTGATCGATGTCCGAGTCGCCGATCAGTCCGATCGGCAGCCGGAACAGGGAGTGGATCGTCTGACCCTCGACGTTGAGCGCGGCGACGCCGGTCGGCGCGCAGATGGCGATCTGCTTCTTCGTGTTCCACGAGAAGTACTGCAGCAGCGTCGACTTGCCGGTGCCCGCTCGACCGGTGATGAAGACGTGCTCGCTGGTGTCCTCGATCAACCGGAACAGCTCTTGCTGCTCTTCGGACAGGGCGGGAAGCGACACGGTTCTCTCACACGGACGGAGGCGGGAATGCACGGCGAGACCGTGCCTCCCCATGCTACGTGGCGGCGCCGCCCGGCATCCGAGGAACACAGCGATCGCGGCCGACGCACACCGACTCACGCACGGCGTCGTCCCAGGCCACGCTTCTAGACTGACGCCATGCAGCAGGTCGAGACGAAGGCGCCCCGGCGCTCGCGCCTCGCTGCCGATCTCGCGCTCCTCGCGGTCATCGGCCTCGTGCTCGTCGCCGCTCTCGGTGCAGGTGGAGCCACCCTGTACCAGCAGTTCTACGGGCCGTCGGCGTTCGTCGTGCGCTACCTCGACCTGCTCTCGGAAGGACGAGCGGCTGACGCTCTGCGCGTGCCCGGCGTCGCGATCGATCGGGAGACCCTCGAGATCGCCGGCATCGGAGCCACGGCGTCGGAGGCGCTGCTGCGTCACTCGGCACTCGCGCCGCTCACCGACGTCGAGGTGCAGTCGGAACAGGCCGACGAGTCCGGCAAGACCGAGGTGACCGTGTCGTACGAGGCGAGCGGGCACGCCGGCACCACCACCTTCACCGTCGAGCAGGACGGCTGGGCGGGGGTCACCCCCAACTGGCGCTTCACGACGAGCCCGCTGGCCGTGGTCGAGCTCACGGTGCGCGGTGCCGATCAGTTCGCCGTCAACGGCTTCGAGATGGATCGCCGCCAGGTCTCACCCGCCGGGGCGGAGGCCGCACCCCTCGATCCCCTTCCCCTGCTGGTCTTCACGCCGGGGCTGTACTCGGTCACCGTCGACACTGCGATCGCGGAGTCCGAGGGCATCGGCGTCCTCGCCGACACCCCTCTCGCCACCACGCCCGTCGACGTGCAGACCGAGCCCACCTCGGACTTCGTCGCCGTGGTGCAGCAGCGGGTCGAGGAGTTCCTCACCGCCTGCACGACGCAGGAGGTGCTGCAGCCGACCGCCTGCCCATTCGGCCTCGAGGTCTCCAACCGCCTCGCCTCGCTGCCGAAGTGGTCGATCGCCGCACAACCGCAGGTGAGCGTCGTGCCCGACGGCGGACACTGGAAGATCCCCCCGACGGATGCCGTCGCGCACGTCGACGTCGAGATCCGCTCGCTCTTCGACGGCTCGGTTCAGGAGCGGTCGGAAGACGTCCCGTTCCAGGTGAACGGATCGATCACGATCCTCCCCGACGGCAAGGTGTCGATCCGGGTCGGATCCCCCGACGAGGAGTCCACGGGCTGACGCCCGCCGGGAGCACGGTCACCGCGCGTCGCGCTCCGCCTGACGCAGGTCGCGCTCGGCGAGAGCCGCGAGCTTCTGGTTGTACTCCTCGAGCTCCGCCTCGCCCGTGCGGTCTGCATGACGGTCGCGGCGCTTCTGCAGCTTGGTGTCGCTGCGGCTCCACTGGATCGCCACGGTGATCGCGAGGATCAGGGTCGGGATCTCTCCGATCGACCACGCTATGCCGCCGCCGATGTACTGATCCTCGATGGGCGTCGGGCCCCAGGTGCGCCCCATCGACCCGAACCAGTCGGCGACCATCAACCCCTCCTGCATCATGATCGCGACGCCGAAGAAGGCGTGCATGGCCATGATGGCGATCAGGGTGATGAGGCGCCCCGGGTAGGGCAGACGGTACGGCACCGGGTCGGCGCCGACCAGGCTCAGCACGAACAGGTAGCCGGAGATGAGGAAATGCGCGACCATCCACTCGTGGCCGAGGTGCTCGAACATCGACCAGCGCACCAGATCGGTGAAGTAGAACGCCCACAGCGACAGGATGAAGATGCCCGCCGCCACGAACGGGTGGGTGACGACCTTCGAGAACGGCGAGTGCACGGCCCACATGATCCATTCGCGACCACCGCGGGTGCCGTCGTCGCGCTTGTGGATCGCTCGAAGGGCCAGCGTGACCGGCGCCCCCGAGACGAGCAGCAGCGGGATCGCCATCGACAGCATCATGTGCCCCAGCATGTGCACGCTGAAGAGATACTCCTGATACGCGTTGATCGGGCCGCCCGTGACCCAGAGCAGCATCAGCATTCCCAGCACCCAGAACACGGTGCGGTGGATCGGCCAGCGGTCACCACGGAGCCGCAGTCGGCGCACGCCGGCGAGGTAGAGGAAGAGGCCGAACCCGGCGGCCACCAGCCAGAGCACGTCGATGTCCCACGCCGTGAACCAGCGGTCGATCGTGAACTCCGGCGGCAGCGGGGAGCGGGTGAGGTTCTCGGCGGGGGTCTGCACGAACGCCGCCTCCTCGCCGGTGGGCGGGGGCGTGCGCGCGAGCGCGGCGGCAGCTCCCGAGGCCAGACCCATCAGAGCGACCTCGCACAGCACCAGCATCCAGAACCAGCGCGCGGCTCCGTCGTCCTCGAGCCGAGGGATCAGGCGGGTGCGATACCAGGCGCCCAGCATTCCCATACCGACGAGGAGCACGACCTTCGCGAGCAGGATGGTGCCGTACGGCGTCCAGAGCTGCGAGATGTCGCCGAACGAGACGACGGAGCGGGCGAGACCCGAGATCGCGACGACGGCGAACGCGGCGATCGCGAGACTCGAATAGCGGCTCACCAGCTGCGCCGTGCCCACGCCCGAGCGGTCGTGCAGGATCACGACGAGCAGCAGGCCGCCGAGCCACACCGCCGCGCCGATCGTGTGCAGCAGGATCGAGTTCACCGCGATGTTGTGACCGGCGAGCTCCCCGGAGTGACCCTGCGTCGCCAGCGGAAGGAAGGATGCGGCGGCGAGGATCGCCGTGATGAGCGTCGGCGTCCACGTGCGCCACGCGAACGCGAGCACGGTGATCACCGAGCCCATGATCGTGGTGATCAGCCAGGACTGACCGAGCGGCAGCTGCAGCAGGAATCGTCCGAGCTGCTCACCGAACTCGCGCTCGGCGCTCAGCTGCGGGTTGAAGGCCGCCATGAAGGTGAAGAATCCGCTGATGCCGGCGGTGACCGTGAAGACGGCAGCGCCGGCCGAGGCCGTGTTGAGCGCCGTGTCGAACGACTTCTCCTCGCTGCGCAGGGCGAACAGCGCCAGCACGAGCGAACCCAGCATCGCCGCGGCCGCGATGTTCATCACGAGCTTGACGATGGGGGTGGCCCAGCGCACGAAGGGACCCGGATCCTGCAGCAGCAGCGGAGCCGCGCCTCCGCCGATCACGAGGGCGAAGATCACGCCGATCAGTCCGGTCGCGAGCAGGATGCCGATTCCGGCCGCGCGATACGCGGAGCGGGTCGGGGTCTGCACGGCGCGGGCACTCACCCCTCCAGCCTAAGCCGCGGATCCGGGGAGGACGCACGAAGGCCGCCCCCGACGGATCGGGAGCGGCCTTCGAAGAGGTGCGGTCTTACTTGACGGCAGCCTTGAGCTTGGAACCAGCGGTCACCTTGACGCGGTGGCCGGCCGGGATCTTGATCTCGGCGCCGGTCTGCGGGTTGCGGCCCGTGCGAGCTGCGGTCGCGACCTGCTCGAACGAGATCCAGCCCGGGATCGAGACCTTGCTGCCCTTGGCAACAGCGTCGGAGACCGAGGAGAACAGCGCGTCGAGGACACCCGAGACGGTGGCCTGGCTCTGGCCGGTGGCAGAAGCGATGCTCGCGACGAGCTCGGTCTTGGTGATGGACTTGTCAGCCATGTCATCCTCCAGCGACGAGGTTCCCGTCGCATCGTTGTGGTTCAGAGGGCTGCTGCCCTCCGTTGGTCGAGTGACCGCCTTGAATGTACCAACCACCACCCACATTTCCGCGTCATTTCGCGGGTTTTGGGCTTTTCGGCGGCGTGTCGTGGGGCAGAAGTGACGAATGTGACTCGTGGGGCATCGTTTTCAGCGCGCCCGTCGGCCTCATCGTGGGAAGGAGATCTCTTGCCGCGAAGGGGCGGAATCACCGTTCGATCCTTGCGTGAGAGAGATCTCCTTCGCTCGGCGCGCGCAGATCAGCCCGGGCGACGACGCGTCTCAGGTCGGTTCGGCCGTCGTCGTGGCGGTCGGGGATGCGTCGTCGGCCGCGGCGGAGGCCATCGCGGCGCGGCGCTTCGCACGACGGGTGCGGGTCTCCTTCGACAACGGAAACCGGGCGTCCAGCCGTGGCTCGAAGACGATCCGACGCAGCGCAGTGAGGATCACATACCCGCCCACCCAGTAGGACAGGAACAGCACGAGTCCATACGAGAACGTGAAGCTCAGCAGCGTGCACACGATGCCGATGCCGGCATAGAGCCAGGTCCAGGCGTGGGCGATGCGATCACGCGCGGCCTGCTGGTCATCCGTGCGCTGCTGCAGCGAATCGACCCGGCTGCTGAGTGCCTCATCGTCGATCGTGGCGAAGAGGTCCCGCACCGGCACCTGCAGCGCATCCGCGACCAGAGACAGCGTCTCCAGGCTCGCATCCTGTCCGGCTTCCAGGCGCTGCACGGTTCTGAGTCCCACGCCGCTCTCGGTCGCCAGTCGTTCCTGAGTCCACCCCTGCGCCTGGCGCAGTTCTGTGATTCGTGTCGTGTTCATGTCCTCCATGCTCTCCAGCGGCCCCGATCCGCCGCCACGCCACCGAGCCGCCAGTCAGCCGCCAGCTGGCCGCCATCGACCCGCCGCCATCCGCCGCCCCGTCGCCGCGTCAGAGCGGGCGGTGGGCGGCGACCACCGAGCGCGCGGTGCGCTCGAACGCCGGCGTGACCCGCTCGTCTCCGTCGAGGTACCCGCCGACGAGCGCGGCGTCGCGCAGCAGCACGAGGGACGCCGCGACATCGACGGGGCTCTCGAGGCCGGCCTGCTCGGCGACGGCCTGGAGCGTCGAGCGGAACCACTCCCGGTGCTCGTCGATCAGCAGACGGACGGCACCGTCGGCATCCGGATACTCCGCTGCCGCGTTGATGAACGGGCAGCCACGCGTGTGCCGGAGGCGGATGTCGGCGGCGATGCCGTCGATCACGGCGTCGACCAGCTGCGCAGGATCCGTCACCGCCTCGCCCGCGTCGGCGAACATGGCGCGGAGCATCTCGTCTTCGTTGCGCAGGTACGCGAGGACGAGGTTCTCCTTGCCGCCGAACTGGTTGTAGAGCGTCGCCCTGGTGACCGCGGCCTCATCGATGATGCGGTCGACGCCGACCGCATGGATCCCCTCTTCGTAGAAGAGCCTGGTGGCGGTGTCGATCAGCCGGGTGCGGGCTGCGCTGGGCCGCTTCGGAGCCGTCGTCGGAGCGGAGGTGGAAGTCGTGGTCTTCATGATGATCCCTCTCATCGTGTCATCCGATTCGGGTTTTCGGGAATAGGTTGTGCTAGATAGAACGTTCGGTCTACTATCAGCGTAACGCACTCGCCCCGGGCGGGGCAGACACAGGAGAAGAAACGATGAACAGCACCGACAAGACCCCGATCGTCCTGATCCACGGACTCTGGATGACGCCGAAGAGCTGGGACACGTGGGCCGAGCGGTTCCGCGCGCAGGGCCACGAGGTGATCATCCCGGGATGGCCCGGGATCGATGACCGCTCCGTCGAGGACATCCGCCGCGACCCGTCGGCCCTCAAGGGGATCGGCCTGAAGCAGATCGCCGACAACTACGAGCGCATCATCCGTGCGCTTCCGGCCAAGCCGATCATCATTGGCCACTCGTTCGGCGGCGTGCTCACCCAGATGCTCGCCGACCGCGGCCTCGGTGCCGCCTACGTGGGCGTGGCCCCGGGACAGACCGCCGGCGTCACCGCACTGCCCCTCTCGACCCTGTGGACCGGAACGCCGATCCTCTCCAACCCCTTCGGCATCAACGGAGCCAAGCCACTGTCGAAGCGCCACTTCCACTTCACGTTCGGCAACGACCTCCCCCGCGCAGCATCCGACGCCCTCTGGGAGGAGTACGCCGTGAACTCCTACAACAAGGTCTTCTTCGAGGGCGTGACCTCGGTGCTCAACGAGAAGGGCGGAGTCACCCACGTCGACTACGCACGCGCCGACCGCGCCCCGCTGCTCGTCATCACCGGCGAGATCGACCACGTCGTGCCCCCGGCCATCGGACGCGCGATCGTGAAGAAGTACCACTCGTCCGGCAGCACCGCCATCGTCGAGTACAAGGAGTACGCGGGCCGCACCCACCGTCTCGTCAGCCAGGACGGCTGGGAGGAGATCGCCGACTACGCGCTCACCTGGGCGGTGGAGCACGCGACAGCATCCGTCGCCTGATGCGGGGCGCTGCGGTGCCTCGGAGGGCATCTGCGATACGGAGAGCGCCTCGATGTGCGAAGGAGATCTCGCGCAGCGAAGGACTGGATGAGGCATTCGGTCCTTCGCTGGGTGAGATCTCCTTCTCTGCAAGCGAGGACATCAGCCGAGATGCCTGCCCTGAGCGACCGCATCCATGATGATCGCCTGCACTTCTGGCCAGCGAGCCATGATCTGCTCGTAGCCGAACCGCAGCACGTGATAGCCACGGAGCATGAGCTGTGCGTCATGCTCGATGTCAGCCGTCCGCTGTGCTCCGACGTGTGTCGCTCCGTCGATCTGAATCACCAGGCGCTCGCCGATCAGGAGGTCGACACGGTGTCCGTGCAGCCACGCCTGCTGCACCATCGCAAGACCCAACCACCGCAGCCTCGACACGAAGATCGTCTCGAGACCCGAGTCCGAGAACGGCCTGGCGGATTCGAGCAGCTCCCGGGCGGCGGGCGGCAGCTCGAATCGCGACAGCACACGCTCGTCGACGAGCCCCTTGTTCAGAGCCGACTCCCAGATCACCAGGGCGGTCTCTCTCGGCTGGCAGCGCGCCACCACGGCGAGGGTGTTGACGAGCCCGTCGACGGTGGAGTCGGGGTCGCGCTGAACCACCGGGCGCGACCAGTGGACGACGACCTGCGACGGCACCCGCACGCGGGCGGCATTCGGGCGGGCAGCCACGTGGACGGACGATGCGTTCGGCACCCACAACCCCATGCGCTCGGCTGCGGTGACGCAGGTGATGACGACCCCGCGAGTCGCGGCGCCCACGACGATCGGGTCGGCGTCGGGCAGCGCAATCCATCCTCGACGGATCGATCTCACCGCACCGAGCTCCTTCGCACGGCGCAGTGTGTGAGCGCTCACCCCGAGTGACCGAAGTCGCTCGACGCGCGCGACCCCACCCTGACGTTCGAGCTCGGTGACCGCATCCATCAGGCGATACTCCCCCGTGGTCGGCTTCCGAGGAGGCCGCGCACCCGGCCCCTGTAGAGAACCGTGAACTCGGCCCCTCGGTGCAGAGCGACTGCCGCGAAGGAGATCTCATGCAGTGAAGGAGCGAATGGCGCAGCATCCCCTTCTCAGCGAGAGATCCCCTTCGCAGCGAGGGCCGCAACCCGAGTCGCGAATGCCGGGATGCGGATGCCGGGACACAGGCCCGGGCATAGCGAAAGGGGCGAGGATCCGAAGATCCTCGCCCCTTTCGGCTTGTCTGCTGAGACTTACCAGCTGGACTTGGTGACACCGGGCAGCTCGCCACGGTGTGCCATGTCACGGAAGCGGACGCGCGAGACGCCGAACTTCGTGAGGACACCGCGGGGGCGGCCGTCGATGACGTCGCGCGAACGCACGCGAGCCGGCGACGCGTTGCGCGGCAGCTTCTGCAGGCCGACGCGTGCGGCCTCGCGGGCCTCGTCGGTGGCGTTCGGGTCGACCAGGGTCTTCTTCAGCTCGGCGCGACGCTCTGCGTAACGCTCGACGATGACCTTGCGCTGCTCGTTGCGAGCGATCTTGCTCTTCTTAGCCATTGATCAACGCTCCTCTCGGAATTCTACGTGCTGACGGATGACCGGGTCGTACTTCTTGAGCACGAGGCGGTCGGGGGTGTTGCGGCGGTTCTTCTTGGTCACGTACGTGTAGCCCGTACCTGCCGTGGAGCGCAGCTTGATGATCGGACGTACGTCCTGAGCCTTCTTGGCCATTAGAGCTTCACACCCTTCGCCTGGAGGTCCTTGACCACGTTCTCGATGCCGCGGACGTCGATCACCTTGATGCCCTTGGCGGACACGTTGAGCGTGATCTTACGACCGAGCGAAGCGACGAAATAGGTCTTCTTCTGCACGTTCGGGTCGAAGCGACGCTTCGTCCGGCGGTGCGAGTGCGAGACGTTGTGACCGAAGCCGGGAACAGCTCCTGTCACCTGGCACACTGCTGCCATGATGTGACTCCTTCTATACCGTGAGACCGGACGGTCTCACCCAAGATCCCTTGTCTGCGCGCCACCCTGCATCGCCGATCTCTCGGCCGAAGAAGGGGAAGCACGCGAACTACGCACAGGAGTGTGCGCAGACAAAGAGTCAGTTTAGCACGACCCCGAGTCAGACCCGAACGACCTCGAGCAGCAGCGCCGCCCCCGGCGCGAGCAGGGGCAGGGGCACCCCGACCGTCTCGAAGAACGCGCCGGTCGCCTCGATCCCGGCATCCAGCCAGGCGGGATCCGAGACCTGGTGCCGCGTCGCGGTGCCCAGCTCGTCCCGCACCCGCAGCCGGTAGCGCCCGCCGGGCTGCAGTCCGGGGATGCGGGTGCGCGGCGTGAACGCGTCGACCGACGCACCCTGCCGCACCCACGCGAACACACCGCGCGAGCCGTCGACTGCGACGACGCCGTGCAGCAGCGTCTCGTCGTCGACCTCGTCGCTGCGCACGGTGACCCCGGAGTGCAGCAGCGGCCGCAGCTCGCGATAGAGCGCCGTCCAGCGGGTCAGCGCCTCCCGCTCGTCATCCGTGCACCGCGTGATGTCCCACTCGATGCCGGCGTGCCCGAACAGCGCGGTGGCCATGCGGAACGGCAAGGATGCCGCGCGATGCGTCGTCTCGGCGACCGGCGGACCGACGTGAGACCCCACAACCTCCGGGGGCACGAGAGTGCCTGTCCAGCGCTGGATCTGCTGCCGTTCGATCGGATCGTTCGAGTCCGAGCCCCAGACGCGCTGGGTGCGCTGGAGCACCCCGAGGTCGACGCGGGCTCCGCCGCTCGCGCACGACTCGATCTCGAGAGAGGGATGCCGCTCGCGCAGCGCGTCGAGCAGGGCGTAGAAGGCGGCCGTCTGAGCATGCACGGACGCGCGGCCGGTGTGCGGCGACACCGCGGCGTGCAGGTCGCGGTTGTGGTCCCACTTGATGAAGTCGATGCCGATCTCGGAGACCAGGGCGTAGATGCGCTCCAGCAGGTGGGCCGCAGCATCCGGGTTCGCCAGGTCGAGCACCTTCTGATGCCGCCAGGTGGGCGCGTCGGGCGCGGCCTGCAGCACCCAGTCCGGATGCTGCGCGGCGAGGTCGGAGACCGGGTTCACCATCTCGGGCTCGAACCAGAGACCGAACTGCATCCCGAGACCGTGCACCTGATCGGCGAGCGGCCGCAGCCCCTTCGGCCACTTGGCGTCGTCGATGAACCAGTCGCCGAGTCCTGATCGGTCGTCGGGGCGTCCGCGGAACCATCCGTCGTCGAGCACGAACCGCTCGACGCCGACGGATGCCGCAGCCTCGGCCAGCTCGATGATCTTCGCGGGGTCATGGTCGAAGTACACGGCCTCCCAGGTGTTGAGCACGAGAGGGCGCGGCGTCGTGGGGTGTGCGGAGAACGCGCGGACGGTCTGATGCAGGCGGGCCGACACGGAGTCGAGCCCGCTCTCGCCGTAGGCGAGGAACACCCGAGGCGAGACGTACGTCTCCCCCGCGCCGAGCCGGATCTCGCCGGGCAGCAGCAGTTCTCCCCCGCCGAGCACCGCCCCGTGAACGCCGGCGCCCTCGGGGAGCCTCTCGACGCCGACTTCGAGGTCCCCGCTCCACGCGACGTGCGCGGTCCACAGTTCCCCTCGGCGGAAGCCGAACCCGTCGGTGCCGATCGCGGTCAGGTACGGGGCGTCGTGGCCACCGCGACCGCGGCGCACCTGACGCAGGTGCGCTCCGTGGCGCAGGGCGCCTCGCTGTGGTCGCCGCTCGCCCGTCCAGCGTCCGGTGTGATCGAGCACCTCTGTCGCATGCGCGGGGATCGGCAGCAGGATGCGCGCGGCGAGCAGGTCGAGCGGCTCGGCAGCATCCGCCGTGCTCGTCACCGACACCTGGGCGGTGAGCACGCCGACGGCATCCAGCTCGAGATCGAGGACGACGGATGCGCCGGCCGCGGGATCCGCGAACTCCCCGCGCAGCGATGACTCCGTCGCCTTCCACCCGGTCGAGCGCAGCAGCGGAGCGCTGTGCAGCCCGCCGCGGTGCCAGGCGAGCGCCGGGGCGCCGGACCATCCGTCGGCTTCGACGGCCAGCAGCGGGAAGGTACGCGAGGCGTCGAACGAGCTGAACGTCACAGCCCCGGTCGACGACACCGCGAGTGCGTCGAGGTCGGCGGTGTCGAGCGCCGCGCCCCAGTGCAGCAGTCGCGCACTCGTCGTGTCGATGACGACGCTGACGCCGGCCGAGGTCAGGTGGACGAGTTCGCTCATTGCCGCTCCAGACGAAAAGGGGGAGGCCCGCCCGTGAGCATACGGGCGGGCCTCCGAGAGGTGTTACTCCGTGACGGGGATCGATGCGGCCTTGAGCGCGTCGATGGTCGCCGTCTGGCCCTTCTCGATCGCGTCGAGCAGAGTGCCGTTGCCCGAGACCGCGGCCTTGAAGCCGTCGGACACGTCCGAGTAGGTCTGGGTCATGGTCGGGCCCCACGCGAAGTCGGGCGAGACCTGGGTGGCGGCGTCGGCGAAGACGTCGTAGATCTTCTGTCCGCCGTAGAACTCGACGCCCTCGGCGTAGACCGGCAGCTCGAGACCGGCTGTCGTGGCCGGGTAGAGGTTGGCGGCCTCGGCGAGCGCGGTCAGCGCCTCATCCGACGTGTTGAGCCACAGCGCGAACTTCGTCGCCTCGTAGACGTGCTCGCTGCCCTTGAGGACAGCGGTCGACGACCCGCCCCAGTTGCCGGCCGCGGTGCCGCCGGCCTCCCACTGCGGCAGCGGTGCGACAGCCCAGGAGCCGGCGGTGTCGGGGGCTCCGCTGGAGATCGAGTTGGCGCCCCAGACGGCGGAGTTCCAGGTCCAGACCTGACCGGAGTTGTAGGCGTTGTTCCACTCGTCGGTCCAGGCGGGAACCGTGGCGACGAGGTCGTCGTCGAGCATGCTCTGCCAGAAGTCGGCGACCGTGGTGGTCGCGTCGTCGGCCAGCGACACCGTCCAGCCCTCGTCGTCGCTCGAGAACCACTGAGCGCCGTCCTGCCAGGCGAAGCCGGCGAACTGGTTGATGTCCGACTGCGAGAAGTTGGTGATGTATCCGCCGAGGTCACGGATCTTCACGGCCGCCTCGCGGTACTCGTCCCACGTGGTGGGGATCGCGATGCCGTTCTGCTCGAACAGGTCGGCGCGGTAGAACAGCGCCATGGGGCCGGTGTCCTGCGGAACGCCGTAGACGCCCTCGGTGCCGAGGGTGACCTGTCCCCAGGCCCAGTCGACGAACTGGTCCTCCGCGGCGACGACGTCCTCACAGCCGCTGAGGTCTTCGAGGCCGTCCTGCACGAGGAAGTTCGGCAGCGCGTCGTACTCGATCTGACCGAGGTCGGGCGCATCGCCGGCCTTGATCTGGTTGAAGAAGTTCTGGTACGTGCCGCCGTTGCCGTTCGGGCCGGTCTGCACGTCGACCTGGATCTCGGGGTTGGCCTCGTTCCAGATCTCGACGACGTCTTCGATGCCGGGGATCCAGGAGGTGAACTCGAGCGTGACGTCGCCGTCCGCCGGGGTGCACGCGGCGGCTTCGCCGCCGGTGCCGGAGCTGTCTCCGCCGGACGCCGAGCAACCGGCGAGCGCGAGTGCCGAGATGGCGATGACAGCGGCTGCCTTCATCTTCGAATGCTGCATTTCGATCCTTTCGTGGATGCGATGGGGGTGGTGCGGTAGGGATGGTGCGGTGGTGCGGGCCGTCCGGTCGGTCCGGGCGGCCGCCTGCTCACTTCAGGGCGCCGGCGCCCAGTCCGTTGCGCCAGAAGCGCTGGAGCAGGAGGAAGGTGACGATCAGCGGGATGACCGACAGCAGAGCGCCGATCAGCACGAGACCACGGAGTTCCGGCAGCTGGTTCAGCTGGTTGTTCCAGTTGTAGAGACCGAAGACGACCGGGAAGAGGTCTTCGGATCGCAGCATGATCATCGGCAGGAAGAAGTTGTTCCAGATGGCGACGAACTGGAAGAGGAACATCGTCACCAGCGCGGGCGTCATCAGTCGGATGCTGACCGTGAAGAACGTGCGGATCTCCCCCGCGCCGTCGAGCCGACTCGCCTCGAGCAGTTCGTCGGGAACGGAGGAGGCCGCGAAGATCCGCGCCAGGTAGACGCCGAACGGACTCACGATCGACGGCAGGAACACCGACCAGAACGTGTTGGTCAGCTGCGCCTGGCTGAAGATGAGGAACAGCGGCAGCGCGAGGGCCGTGGCCGGAACCAGCACTCCGCCGAGCACGATGTCGAACATCAGGTCGCGGCCCGGGAACCGGTACTTCGCGAGGGCGTAGCCGGCCATGGCGGCGAGCAGGGTCGCGATGGCGCCGCCGAGCGCGGCGTAGAGCACCGAGTTCAGCAGCCAGCGCAGGTAGACGCCGTCGCGGTAGGCGAACAGCTCGGCGATGTTGTCGAGCAGGTGGAAGTCGGCGAACCACAGCGGGGCGGTGGTCAGGATGTCGCCGGTCTCCTTGCTCGACGCGACGAGCAGCCACCACAGCGGCAGCAGGAAGTAGACCGTGAACACGGCCATGATCAGCATGGCGCCGGTGCGGGAGATGCCCGATTCGCGCGCACCCTTTCCGCGCGGGGCCTGTGCGCGCGAGCCCCGACCGGGGGCGACGATCGTCATGGTGCTCATGCGTTCTGCTCCTTGCGCTGCATGTACTTCATGAATCCGAACGACAGCACGAACGTCGTCACGGCCAGCACGACCGAGAAGGCGGCCGCGAGGTTGGTGTTCGGGATGGATGCCGTGGCGTAGACGGTCATGTTCGGGGTGAACGTGCTCGTGACCGCCGAGCTGAACGAACGGAAGACCTGCGGTTCGGCGAGCAGCTGCAGCGTGCCGATGATCGAGAAGATCGCGGTCATCACGATCGCCGGGCGCACCAGCGGGATCTTGATCGACCAGGCGATGCGCCACTGTCCGGCGCCGTCGAGGATGGCCGCCTCGTAGAGCTCCTGCGGGATCGAGAGCAGCGCCGAGTAGATGATCAGCATGTTGTAGCCGACGTAGACCCACGTCACGACGTTCGCGATCGACCACAGCACGAGGTCTGCCCCGAGGAAGTCGATGTTCTTGGTGATCGCGGTGAACGGCGAGAGGTTGGGCGAGAACAGCGAGCCCCACATGATCGCGGCGATGACACCGGGCACCGCATACGGCACGAAGAACGCGAGGCGGAAGAAGCGCTTGCCGCGGACGAGCGGCGAGTCCAGCAGCAGCGCGAACAGCAGGGCCAGGCCGAGCATGACCGGCACCTGCACGACGCCGAAGGTCAGCATCCGCCCCATCGATGCCCAGAAGGCCTCGTTCTGGAAGACGAGCACGTACTGCGTGAAGCCGCCGAACACCTGCTCGGCCTTGCCGAAGGTGCCGTCGCGCTCGACCACGAGCAGGGACTGCCAGAACGCGTAGGCGATGGGCACGACGTAGAACAGCGCGAACAGCACGCCGAAGGGCACGATGAGGAACGCGATGGCGCCCTTGTGCGGGATCCGTCGGCGGCGGCCCGGCGCCTTCGGCGCTGAGGCGACCGCCGGAGCGGCGAGCGTGGTGGTCATACATCCTCCTTGATGATGCGGACCGCACCGGCCGGCACCAGGCCGGTGGCGGGGGCGTCGGTGACGAGGTCGTGACCTGCGGCCGCGACCTCGGCATCCGTGGATCCGTGGTTGATGACGAACAGGAACGAGCCGGCATCGCCGGTGCGGCGCACGATCTCGACGTCGGGTCCGGCGCCGGGGACGGGCGCGACACCCGCGGATGCGGCGAGCCGTGCGATCAGTGCGCGGTAGTCCTCGCGAGCGGGCTGGGTGCCGAGGAACCAGGCCTCGCCCGCTCCCGTCGCGCGCCGCGTGATCGCGGGGCGTCCGGCGGCGGGGCCGTCGACGAACGACGCGATGACCTCGGCATCCGTGGCCTTCAGGCGCTCGCTCCACACTGTCGCGGTCGTGCCGTCGGTCAGGGTGACGGTCTCGTCGGGACGCAGGGGCGTGAACTCCTCCGAGCGGATGCCGAGCAGGTCGCGGAACGCGCCGGGATAGCCGCCGGTGCGCACTCTGTCTTCTTCGTCGACGATGCCGCTGAAGAAGGTGATCAGTGCTGTCGCGCCGTTCTCGACCGCGCGGGCGATCGCCGCGGCATCCGCATCGCCGATGAGGTGCAGCGCGGGGACGATCAGCAGGCGGTGGCCGTCGAGGTCTGCGCCGGGGCGCACGACGTCTGTGGTGACGCCGGCATCCGCCAGCGCGGCATGCGCGGCATGCACCTGGCCGAGGTAGGTCAGCGCCTCGCTCGGACGGCCCTCGTTCTCGGCGGCCCACCAGCTCTCCCAGGAGAAGAACAGTGCGGCGTCGGCGACGACGCGCGTCCCGGCGACCTCGCCCAGGCGATCGAGGAGTCCGCCGAGCGCGACGACCTCGCGCCACTGGTCGGAGTCCTCGCCCGCGTGCGGCACGAGTGCCGTGTGGTACTTCTCGGCGCCCTGGGTCGACGCCCGCCACTGGAAGAAGCAGATGCCGTCGGCGCCGCGCGCGATGTGGGCGGCGATGTTGCGCTGCAGCTCACCGGGAGCCTTGGCGAGGTTGTAGGGCTGCCAGTTCACCGCCCCGGTCGAGGTCTCCATGAGCAGCCACGGCGCACCCTGGGCGAGGCCGCGGGTGAGGTCGGCGGCGAACGAGAGCTCGCCCCGCGCGTCGTCGAGGCGACGGTCGAGGTAGTGGTCGTTGGCGATCAGATCCATCTCGCCCGCCCACGACCAGTAGTCGAGATTGCGGATGTGCGCGGTGACCATGAAGTTGGTCGTCACCGGCACGTCGCTCCGCTCGCGCAGGATCGCCGCTTCGGCGCGGTAGAGCGCGAGCTGCTCGTCGGAACTGAAGCGCTGGAAGTCGAGGATCTGCCCCGGGTTGCGCAGCGAGAGGGCCTGAGCGGGCACCCGCACGTCGTCGAAGTCGCTGTAGCGCTGGCTCCAGAATGTCGTGCCCCACGCGCGGTTCAGCGCGTCGATGTCGGCGTACCGCTCGCGCAGCCAGCCACGGAAGGCCTCGGCGCTCGTGTCGCAGTAGCAGAGCGCGTTGTGGCAGCCCAGCTCGTTCGACACGTGCCAGAGCGCGACGGCCGGGTGGTCGCCGTAGCGTTCGACGACACGGGTGACGACCTCAGCGGCGTACGCGCGGAAGAGCGGCGAGCTCGGGCAGTACCCCTGACGACCGCCCTGCTGGAAGACGGTCCCGTCTTCGCCGACCGGCAGGATCTCGGGATGCTGCGCGGTGAGCCACGGTGCGGGCGAGGCCGTGCCGGTGCCGAGGTTGATGCGGATGTCCGCGGCGTGCAGCAGCGCGATGATCTCGTCGAGCGCCGCGAAGTCCCACACTCCCCTGGCGGGGTTGATCGACGACCAGCCGAAGATGTTGATCGCCACGAGACCCACGCCGGCCTGCTGCATGAGCCGCACGTCGTCGGGCCAGACGCTGCGGTCCCACTGCTCCGGGTTGTAGTCGCATCCGAAGACGAGGCCGCGCCCTGCGGAGAGGGTGGCGATGCGGTCGGACACAGCGGCGGCCATCGGTGACGCTCCTTTGCGGATCATGTGTGCACGTGCACAGTCCGCTGCGTCGAAACAGCGATCGGGATTTCTGTGAACGTGCACACATCGTCGCATGTCGTGGCGAATCCCGTCAAGTCCGGGTCGCTAGGCTGTCGATCATGAGCACTTCGGCCCGTCGTCGCAGCACCGTGCACGATGTCGCGCGCGTCGCCGGAGTCTCCAGAGGAACCGTCAGCCGCGTGATCAACGGCGGCTACGTGTCGGACGCCGCGCGCACCGCGATCGAAGAGGCGATCCGAGAGGTCGGCTACGTGCCGAACACCGCCGCCCAGAACCTCGTGCGACAGCGCACCCAGGCCATCGCGTTCATCGTGCACGAGCCGCACGCGCTGTTCCTCGAAGACCCCAACATCGGCGCGATCATGCTCGGCACGAACGAGACTCTCTCCGAGGCGGACTACCAGATGGTCTGCCTCGTGGTCGACTCGGTGCGAGACACCGAACGCGTCGCGCGCTACCTCAACGGCGGGTTCGTCGACGGCGCTGTGATCGTCTCGGCCCGAGCGCAGGATCCGATCACCAAGGCCGTGATGCGACTCGACCTGCCTGTCGCCTACGTCGGCCACCCACCCGACGTCCATGCCGCCTGGGTCGGCGTCGACAACCGCGGCGCCGCGCAGGCCGTCACCTCACGTCTGCTGGCGACCGGTCGCACGAGGGTCGGCATGATCGCCGCCGCCCTCGACCGCGACTCGGGCACCGATCGACTCGCCGGATTCACCGACGCTCTCGGCGACGACTTCGATCCGGACCTCGTCGAAGAGGTGCCGCTGTACTCCTACGCCGACGGAGCCGCCGCCATGAGGCGACTGCTCGACCGAGCACCCGACATCGACGGAGTCTTCGCCGCGTCCGACGCGGTGGCCGCCGGAGCGATGTGGGCGCTGCGCGAAGCGGGACGGCGTGTGCCGGATGACGTCGGCGTGGTCGGCTTCGACAACAGCACGTGGGCGACGCGCACCACCCCGCTGCTCTCGACCGTCGACCAGCCTGCCGAAGGTCTCGGGGCCGCGGCCGCGGCATCCGTCCTCGCGCAGCTGCGCGACGATCAGCGTCCGCGCGAAGGGATCATGCTGCCGACGCCCGTGGTGTGGAGAGACTCGGCCTGAGCGCCCCTCCCCCAGCGGAACGGCGAGACCGTCGGGTCGCCGGAGATCCAGAAGCGCCAGGGGAATGCCGCGGTCCCGGCGATGCCGGCCACACCGACCCTCGGCCCGGTCGCCACATCGGTCACCGGTTCGTCACGCAGCCACAGCTCGGCGCGGGCGCCCGCGAACTCCGCTCCGGTGATCGCGTCGATGCCGTCGTGGATCGGATGCCGCAGGCCCGCCGACTGGCCGAATCGACCGGGCCCCCGCGCGAGGTCGCGCAGCGCAGTCGCCGTCAGAGGGGGCGTCGCACGGCGGCGCACCGCGACGGCATCCGCCCCGTGCACCACCTCGCCCGCACGCAGCAGGATCCCGCCCGCCTGACCCTCGGGGCCCGAGACGACGTTCACGCACGAGTGGATGCCGTGACTCAGATAGACGTACAGGTGCCCCGGCTCGCCCCACATCGTCGCGTTGCGTGCGGTGCGCCCCATGCGCGCGTGCGACCCGGGGTCGGCCGCCGGTCCCGTGCCCTGCCCGTGATAGGCCTCGACCTCGGTGAGTCGGAGTCGCACCTCGGAGCCGGCCACGACGGTGCGCAGCTCGCCGCCGAGCAGCAGCGGAGCGACCTCGACCGGCAGCCCGCTCAGCTCGGCGCGGGTCGCTCGGTGCAGGGCATCCGTCGGCATGGGCTCAGAACTGGGGGGCCGTCTGGCACCACGAGGCGTCGAAGCCGGTGAGCGCCACGATCTCGTCACCCGTGCGCAGGTCGAGCAGGTGCGTCTCGAGGTTCTCGGGCAGCGGCAGCAGCATCTGGTCGTAGGGGTTGTCGGCGAGCTCCGGCGCTATGACGACCGCGGCGTACTGACCGCTGGGCGACGCGCAGGCCTGCAGGATCGAGTCGGTCGAATCGACCTCGACGAGCGGTGTCGCCGCGCCCTCGTCGTTGACCCGGATGACCGCCTGACCGACGGGCAGACCGTTCTCGTCGCGCGACACCACGTGGCGGAGGGTGCCGCCGGGGTACGGCGTGATCGTGATCGCGGTGCCGTAGTCGGGAGTCGATGCTTCGAGCGGCACCTCCGACCCGTCAGCGAGGTTCAGCTCGACCACCGTGCCGTCGAGTCGCTCGACGATCGCCGTGTACGTGCCCCGCGAGATGCCCTGAATGGTCGTCGCGAGTCCGAGGGACTGCACTCCCGCATCGGTCGAGCGGTCGACCAGCGAGAGCGCACCGTCGAAGTCGATGAAGAGCACGGCGGAGCTGTCCGGCACGAACTGCCAGACGAAGATGTTCGCCTCCTTGCCCCCGACCTCTGTCACCACCGGTTCGTCGTCGCCGCTCAGCGATTGGGTGACAAGCACGCTGGCGCGCCCCTCCGTATCGCTGAGCTCCTTGTCGGAGTAGCTGTAGCCGACCAGACCCCCGCGGTCGGAGACCTGGATCGCCCCGACGTATCCGACACCGGGCAGCTCGAGCTCGCGCTGATCCGTCCCGTCGCGGTCCATCACGAGCAGCTTCGAGCCCTCGTCCTCCTCGACCGAGACCACGAGCTGCGACGACGTCGCGCGGAAGTCGTTGATCTTGTCGGCCGCGAACACGGGCTGTGCCTTCTCACCCGACAGGTCGGTGCGGAAGATCTGGTCGTTCCCGTCGGGGTCTCGGCGCAGCAGGAAGATGTGGGATGCCGGAGTCGAGAAGCTCGTCGACAGCGTGGCGCTCGGGCCGCCTCCGGCGCCGACCGCATCGGCGACCTTCACCGTGTACTCGGTGTCATCGTCGAGCGGCACGGTGAAGCGGATGCCGATGCCGCGGCCCGCGGCGTCGAGGGTGAAGGGCACGGCGGGATCGACCGTCACCTGCGATTCGTCGATCGCGGCGAGGGACTGGTTCGCGGTGAGGATGACCCGGCTGCCGGAGGTCTCGATGGCCTCGGTCGGGTCGACCTGCACCTCGGTGATGCGGGGTCCCTGGGTGAGGCTGACGACGCCGAGTCCCGCCCCCACCAGCACGAGGATGCCGAGCACAGCGCCGAGCGCCAGCAGGAACCGGCGGTCGCTCGGGGTGTCGGACTTCTCGGGCTTCGCGGGCTTCGCGGGCTTCTCCGGCTTGGCGGGCTTCTCGGGCCTGGCGGCCTTTGCGGGCTTGGCGGCCTTCGCCGGCTTGGGCTTCTTCTCGGCCTTCGGCTTCTTCTCGGCCTTCGGCTGCACCGGCGCCGGGGGCGCGTAGTCGGTCGTGGAGTGAGCCGCGAACGACGTCGTGGACTCCGCATCAGGCGGGACGAAGGTCGAACGCGTCGGCCGTTCGCCGCCGGCCCCGCGAGCCCCGCGAGCCGCAGGCGAGACGACAGGCGTGTCGGTCGCAGGAGACGTTCCGGCTCGCTCTGCCCCGCCGCCCTCGTCCGGCGATTCGGCGGTGGGTTCGGCTGCGCCGGCGTCGCTCACCGACGGCGACGGGGAATCCGCGGCAGCAGCGGCCACTTCCGCCTCGCGGGCGGCGCGCAGCTCGGCGCGCGTGCGCGGCACCGCCGGGAGGTCGGGGCGCTCGTCGTCAGTACTCATACGGGTCCTGAGGCTCGTCGATCGCGGTGACGGTGGTGGGCTCGACGTGCAGCGAGCCGTCGGCATCCGCCTTGACCGTGCCTTCGACCTCGACCCACTGGCCGGTGTCGAACTCTCCCGCATCGATCGTCACCGGCAGCGTCGCCGGCTGCGCGTCGATCACGCAGTGCGTGATGACGAGGCGCGTGAGGTTGACGCCGTCGGCATCCGTGGGGGTGACGAAGCCGGTCAGCGTGACCGTCTTGCCGTCGTAGGCGGCGGTGTTGGTCGCCGTCGCGAACACGCTCGCCCAGTCGCCCACCCCGAAGGTCGCGGTGTCGGCGACCCCGAGGGTCACATCGTCGGCCCCGGCGAACAGCGCGGTCTGCTCTCCGACCCGCGACATCGCCAGCTCGACCGACAGCGATGCGGGCGGCAGCACGAGCGCTGCGATGACGACACCCGAGGCGACGACACCTCCGGTGACCGTGCCCACGAGGGCGAGGCTGCGGCGAGGCGACGGCTCGGCATCCGCATCCGTGCCGTGTCCGTGATCGTGTCCGTGGTCGCCTTCTTCGCCGAGCGGCAGGGTGCACGACCAGATCGCTCCGGCAAGAGTCACGACGGCCGCGGCGCAGGCGAACCACACCGACTCGGGGCTGATGTAGAGATTCAGGCGACCGGTCAGGCCGAGTCCGAGCGTGACGACCGAGATCACCGTGGCGAGACCGATGCCGAGCCAGCGGGTGCCCAGGGCACGGGCGCGCGAGCGCGCCTGCGTGGGGTGCGCGTGATCAGACAAGGACGTTCACCCCGATCCCGATCGCGAAGGCGGCGAACAGCACCACGCCGACGATCCCGACGAGGGTGCGGGTGGTGAAGGTCGTGCGCATGAGAGCGAGCATCTTCACGTCGACGAGCGGGCCGACGAGCAGGAACGCCACGAGCGCGCCCGACGAGAAGGTGGAGGCGAACGACAGGGCGAAGAAGGCGTCGACGTTCGAGCAGATCGCGACGGTCATCGCGAGGGCCATCATCGCCAGGATGGACAGCACCGGGTTCGAGCCGATCGCCAGCAGCACCTCGCGCGGGATCAGCACCTGCACCGCTCCGGCGAGCGCCGATCCGATCACGAGCGCGGGCATCACGGCGCGCAGCTCGACGAGGAACTGCGTGAGGCTGCGGCGCACCGGTGTGCCGTGCTCGTGCGTGACGCGGTCGCAGGTGTCGATGAACCGCTGGGTGAGCAGCGAGTCGGGCGAGGGGTGGCGGCTGTAGATCCAGCCGATGAGGTTGGCGATCAGGTAACCGCCGATGAGACGGGCCACCAGGATGCCGTCATCGAAGCCGAATGCCGCGTGCGTGGTCAGGATCACGATCGGGTTCACGATCGGGGCGGCGATCAGGAACGTCAGCGCCTCGGCCGGTGCGAGCCCGCGCATCATGAGACCGCGGGCGAAGGGCACGTTGCCGCACTCGCACACCGGGATGAGCATGCCGAGCAGCGACAGCACCGCACGCCGGGCCCATGCGCGCTTCGGCAGCCAGCGGTGGATGACGTCGGCGGGCAGCCACACCTGGACGACGATCGACAGCAGCACGCCGAGGATCACGAACGGCAGCGCCTCGATGAGCACGCTCAGGGCGAGGGTCAGTCCGTCCTGAGCCCTGCTGGGCAGGCTCGCGGTGAAGAGCGACGGAAGGAACCGGTCGATCAGGAAGAGCGCGAGCACGATCGCGGCGCCGAGGCCGACCCCGATCCACGGCGAGCGCGGCGGTCGGGAGGGCCGGTGCGAGTGCACCGTCCGTGGAGCGGCCTGGGTGGTCACGCGTTCGCTGCCTCTTCGGCGTCCCGCTTGTTGGTGCAGGAGGCGCACAGCCCGAAGATGTCGACCACGTGCGCGGCATCCGTGAAGCCGTGGAGGGCCGCGGTGCGGTGCGCCCACTGCTCGACGTCGGTCGCCTCGATCTCGACCGTGAGTCCGCAGTTGCGACAGATCAGGTGGTGGTGGTGGCCCTGCGTCGTGCAGGCGCGGTATAGCGCCTCGCCTTCGGGGCTCTGCAGCGAGTCGGCGTCGCCGGCTGCGGCGAGTCCGGCCAGGGCCCGATAGACCGTGGCGAGGCCGATGCCGGTGTTGTCGTCGCGGAGCGAGGCATGCAGATTCTGCGCGCTGACGAATCCTCGCGCGTCGGCGAGGGCTTCGCGCACGCGATCGCGCTGCCAGGTGTTCCGCTGAGCCATACCCACGATTCTAGGCGCGCCGCCCTTGCCGGGCCCTGGGAACGTCAGGCCCGCACGCGGCGCACGCCGCCTCGGGCGCGCTGGATGATCCAGCACACGACGTAGATCGTGAACGACAGGGTCGTGATGTACGGACTCACCGGCAGCGTGCCCGCGAGGGCGAGCAGGATGCCGCCGACGGCCGACACGAACCCGAAGAGCGCCGCGAGCAGAGGCACCGCGACCGGCCCGGCCGAGACGCGCATGGCGGCCGCCGCGGGAGTCACGAGCAGCGCCATCACGAGCAGGGCGCCGATGATGTGCACGCTGACCGCGACGATCAGACCGAGCAGCACCATGAAGAGCAGGCTCACCGCGCGGGTCGGCACACCGCGGGCCGCGGCCGACTCGGGGTCGAGCGAGTCGAAGCGCAGCGGGTTCCACATGAGCAGCAGCCCGAGCAGCACGACGATGCTGATGCCGAGCAGCCACCCGAGGTCGGGGCTCGAGACCGAGACGATCTGTCCGGTCAGCAGACTGAAGCGGTTGGCGCTGCGCCCGTCGTAGAGCGACAGGAAGAGGATGCCGAGGCCGAGGCCGAACGGCATGAGCACCCCGACGATCGAATTGCGATCTCGGGCCTTGGCCCCCAGGACGCCGATCAGGATCGCCGCCACGAGCGCACCGCCGAGGGATCCGACGACCACGCTGCCCCCGAAGAGCAGCGCTGCGGCGGCACCCGCGAACGAGAGCTCGCTGACGCCGTGCACCGCGAACGCGAGGTCGCGCTGCATCACGAAGACGCCGATCAGTCCGCCGACGATGCCGAGCACCGCACCCGCGATGATCGAGTTCGCGAGCAGGGCGACGAGCTCGCCGTAGTCCTGGAACGAGAACACGTCACTCCAGTCGACCGCAGGCACGATGCCGGTGATGACGGTCATGCGGCACCTCCGTGGTCGTGGTCGTGGTCGTGCAGGTGGTGGGGCTCGGCATCCGGCACCCCGACGACGACGAGTCGGTCGCCGGCGCGCAGCACGAACACCGGGGTGCCGTAGAGCTCGGTGAGCACTCGGGTCTGCAGCACCTCTTCGGGGGTGCCGAGCACGAAGCGACCGCCGGCGATGTAGAGGATGCGATCGACGCGGCCGAGGATCGGGTTGATGTCGTGGGTGACGAACAGCACGGCGGCGCGGCGATCACGACGCTGGCGGTCGATGATGTCGGTGATGGCGACCTGGTTCGCGAGATCGAGGTTCGACAGCGGCTCGTCGCACAGAAGCAGGGCGGGTTCGTCGGCGAGCGCCTGACCGACGCGCAGTCGCTGCTGCTCACCGCCCGACAGGAGGCCGACCCGGCGGTCGGCGTAGTGCGCGGCTCCGACCGAGGCGAGCAACTGATCGACCTTGGCCTTGTCGCCGCGGTGCGGGATCGGGAAGCCGAAGCGGCTGCCCTGCACGCCGAGCGCCACGAGATCGCGGGCTCGCATGCTCGTGTCGGGAGCCAGCGAGCGCTGCTGCGGGATGTATCCGATGCGCGGGTTGCCCTTGCGCACCGGCCCGCCGGCGACCGAGATCTCGCCGGCCGACAGCGGCTGCAGGCCCAGGATGCTGCGCAGCAGCGTGGTCTTGCCCGAACCAGACGGTCCGAGCACGGCGATGAACTCCCCGGGCTCGACGGTCAGGTCGAGGCCCGACCACAGTTCCCGGTCACCGCGCTGGAGGGCGGCTCCCCGCACCTCGAGCACGGGGTTCGACTTCTCGGCTCCTGCCCGCGCGTCGGCGGCGGCGCTCACGACTGGAGCGCGTCGGCGAGGCTCTGGATCGCGTCACTCATCCACTCAGAGTACGACGATCCTTCGGGCAGCAGCTCCGTGAACGCGACGAGAGGGATGCCGGCGGCGGTCGCGGCATCCTCGACGCGCTGCGTCTCGGCCCCGCCGGTCTGCGCATTGGTGAGCACGGCTGCCACGTCGCCGCTGTCGACGACGTTCAGGGTCTCGAGCAGGGTCGCGGGGGCGACATCGCTGCCCTCCTCGACCGACTCCGCGAATCCCTCGGGGGTCACATCGGTGAGTCCGGCGGCGGTGGCGATGTAGCCGGGCAGCGGCTCGGTGATGATCACATCGGCGCCGGCGGCATCCGTCTTGAGGGTCTCGAGGTCGACTTCGAAGCCCTCGAGGTCGGCGACGATGTCCTCGGCGTTGGCGGTGAACTCCGCCTCGCCGTCGGGGTCGATCGCGGCAAGCTCATCGGCGATCGCCTCGACCACGTGGATCATCGTGTGCGGGTCGAACCAGACGTGCTCGTTGAAGCCCTCGATGTGATTGTGGCCCTCATGCCCCTCTTCACCCTCGGCGTGGTCGTGATCGTGCTCTTCCTCGGTCGCGCCCTCCTCATCGGAGTGACCCTCGTTGCCCGGGAAATCGTGCGAGAACTCGACGGCGCTGACGATGTGCGGGTCCTGGGCATCCTGCAGCAGGGTGTCGATGAAGCCGTCGTAGCCGCCGCCGTTCTCGATCACGAGGTCGGCCTTCTGCACCGTCAGGCGGTCACGGGCCGAGGCCTCGTACGAGTGCGGGTCCTGCGTGGCCGAGGTGATGATCGAGGTCACGTCGACGCGGTCGCCGCCGATCTGCTCGGCGAGCGAACCGTAGACATTGGTGCTCGCGACGACCGTCACCGCTCCGCCGTCGCCGCCCTCTCCCGCAGCGGGGGTGGTCGAGCATCCGGCCAGCGAGAGTGCGGCGACGGATGCGAGGGCGAGGGCGACGAACGGCTTCTTCATGTCCCCCACTCTAAACGCTAATGAGAACCATTATCAAATCGGTGGGCTGGGGTGGCACGCTTCACGATCGATTGCAGGGTCGTCGCACGGATGCATGACGAGAAACCGTGTTCTCGCCCTGCATCCGTGCTTTCGTCCTGCGATCAAACCGGTCAGCCGATGAGACCCGGCGCGATCCACACGGTCGAGTCCGCCGGGACCGCCCCGTCGACCACCGTGCCGAGGACGACATCGGCGGCATCCGCTCCGAGGTCGAACGGCTCGGTGCCGAAGTTCGTCACGATCTGCCAGCCGTTCGGGCGAGCGAAGCGCAGCACATCGGGCCGGCCGGTCTCGATCCATTCCAGGCTCTCCTCGGCCCGCAGCTCGTGCCGCAGCCGCAGCGCCTCCCGGTAGAGCGAGAGCGTCGACGACGGATCGGCGGCCTCGACATCGACCGCGGACTCGGCGAACCACGCGGGCTGCGGCAGGTGCGCCTCGGCGGATCCGAAGCCGAACGACGGTCCGGATGCGGTCCAGGGCAGCGGCACGCGGCATCCGTCCCGTCCCAGTCCGTCGAAGACGGCACCACGGAAGAACGCCGGGTCCTGACGCTGCTCGGGCGCGACGTCGGCGACCTCGTGGAGGCCGAGCTCCTCGCCCTGATACAGGTAGGTGCTGCCGGGGAGGCCGAGCAGCAGCAGCGTCGCAGCGTGCGCTCGGCGAAGACCCGCCTCGCGATCGAGCTGATCCTCCGGCCCGCCGGCCGCGACCCACTCGACCCCTTGCTTCACTCCGGTGCGCCCCTCGAGCGGCGCGAGACCGTAGCGCGTCGCGTGGCGGGTGACGTCATGGTTCGACAGCACCCACGTCGTCGACGACCCGGTGGCCTCAGACTGCGCGAGGTTGTCGGTGATGATCGTGCGGAACTGCGTCGCGTCGAAGTCGGCGACCAGCAGGTCGAAGTTGAACGCCTGCCCGAGCCCCTCGGCCGAGGCATACCGTGCGCGGCGCTCGGGAGTGCTGACCCAGGCTTCGGCCACGGCGGTGCGGGGCGGGTCGTACTCGTTGAAGACCCGGCGCCACTCGGCGTAGATCTCGTGCACGTCGTCGCGGTCGTGCAGCGGATGGTTGCCGTCGTGCGGGAGCAACTCGAGATCGGCGGTGCTGGGCAGCGGCTCGGTCAGATCCTTCGTCAGCATGTGGGCGACATCGATGCGGAAGCCGTCGACCCCGCGGTCCGACCAGAAGCGCAGCGTCGTCAGGAAGTCCTCGCGCACCTCCGGGTGGTCCCAGTTGAAGTCGGGCTGCTCGGGGGCGAAGCTGTGCAGGTACCACTGGCCGTCATCGACCCGCTCCCACGCCGATCCGCCGAACGCGGCGGTCCAGTCGGTCGGCGGCTCCGCGCCGTCGGGACCGGATCCCTCGCGGAAGATGTACCGCTCGCGGGCCGCCGAGCCGCGGCCTGCGGCGAGCGCCTCCTGGAACCACTCGTGCAGGTCGGACGAATGGTTCGGTACGATGTCGACCACGACGCGGATGCCGCGCTCGTGCAGCGCCGCGACCATGTCGTCGAAGTCGTCGAGCGTGCCCAGGCGCGGATCGACGTCGCGGTAGTCGGCCACGTCGTAGCCCCCGTCTGCCAGGGCCGACGGATAGAACGGGCTGAGCCACACGGCGTCGATGCCGAGGTCGCGCAGGTAGTCGGCCCGCGAGACGATGCCAGGGATGTCACCGAGGCCGTCGCCGTTCGCATCGGCGAAGCTGCGGGGGTAGATCTGGTAGACGGCGGCCTGGCGCCACCATGCGGCCGTCGTGTCGTCGCGGGTCTCGGTGAGAAGCGCATCGGTCATGAGGGGTGTTGCTCCTTCGTGTTGCGGTCCGGGGTGTGCGACGTGTCAGCCCTTGACGGCGCCCTGTGTGACGCCCTCCATGACGAAGCGCTGCGTGAACAGGTAGGCCAGGATCGCCGGGGCCATCGCCATGAGGTACGAGGCGAACGACACGTTGTAGTTGTTGCTGAACTGGGTCTGGAAGAGGTTCTGCCGCACCGGCAGCGTCTGCAGCGCGGGATCGGAGATGATCAGCGACGGCATCATGAAGTCGTTCCAGGCGTAGAGGAAGGCGAAGATGCCGACCGTCGCGCTCATCGGCGCCAGCAGCGGGAAGATCAGCTGCCAGAACGTCTGCCAGGTGGTGGCGCCGTCGATGCGGGCGCTCTCTTCGAGCTCGATCGGGATCGACCGCAGGAACGCGGTGAACAGCAGCACGCTGAAGCTCAGCTGGAACATCGTCGCGAGGATGATCACGCCGAACGGGTTGTCGAGTCCCACCCAGCCGGTCAGCTGGATCTGCGGCAGCGCCACCACGGGGAACGGGATGAACATCGCGGCGAGCAGATAGAAGAACGACCAGCGGAACAGGCGGTGGTCCCAGTTGCGGACGATCGCGTACGACGCGAAGGCCGCGAGCACGATCGTCGCGATCACGGTGCCGGCCGTGACCAGCAGCGAGATCCCCGCGCCGACCGGGAACTTCGTGAGATTCCAGGCCTCGACGAACCCGTCGATGCTGAAGGGCGCCGGCAGCGAGAACGCGTTGCCGTCGACCGCCTGACCCGTGGTCTTGAACGCCATCGAGATCGTGACGTACAGCGGCAGCAGCACGGTGACGGCACACAGGATCAGGATGATCGTGCCCGACCAGTTGACACGCTCCATGCGGACGCGCGGCTTCTTGCCCGAGGTGGGGATGGTGGTGAGTGTCTGCGTCGACATCAGAGTGCGTTCCTTCCGCGGGTCAGCGAGAGCTGCAGCAGGGAGATGAGCACGGCGACGATGAAGAAGATCGTCGCGTTGGCCATCTGGTAGGCGTAGTCGCCGCCGTTGAAGCCCGCGATGATCGTCATCGCGACGCTGCGGGTGGCGGTGCCGGGACCGCCGTTGGTGAGGCCGACGATGATGTCGTAGGCGTTGAGGAAGCCCTTGAAGCCCAGGATGACGTTGATCACCACGTACCCCGCGACGAGCGGAAGCGTGATGCGGAAGAGCTGCTGCCTCTTGTTCGCTCCGTCGATGCTGGCTGCCTCGTAGACCTCGCCCGGCACCGAGAGCAGGCCGGCGATGTAGATGAGCAGTGTGCCCGGAACCGCCTGCCACGCGGTGACGATGACGATAGCCACCCACGCGAGATCGGGATTCGCGAGCAGACTGGTCGAGAGCCACGGGATGCCGGTGGCGGCGCCCGCGGCAGGGATCGAGTTCGAGAACAGGAAGTTGAAGACGTAGGCGATGATGATGCCCGAGATCACCATGGGGATCACGAAGATCGTGCGCAGCCCCGTCTTGAACCGGATGCGGGAGGTCAGCCCGACCGCCAGCAGGAACGCGATCACGTTGACGACGATCACCGTGGCGATCGAGAAACCGAACGTGAACAGGTAGCTCTGCAGGATGGCCGGGTCGCTGAACATCGCGATGTAGTTGGTCAGCCCGTTGAAGCTCCACTCGCCGATGCCGATCGAGTCGGTGAAGCTGAAGAAGATGCCCATGATGCCGGGCACGGTGATCGCGAGCGTGAAGATGACCAGCGTCGGCAGCAGGAACAGGTAGTAGATCGGCTCGACCTTGCGGGTGCGGCGACCGAGCTTGCGGGTGCCTCCCGTGATGATCGCCGTGGTGTCGGTCGTGGGGGTGTTGGGCTTCGTGATCGTGCCCGCCGTCGGCCTCGACGACGAGGGGTTGGGGGCTGCCGGGTTGGGCAGAGCGGTGTTCGTCATGGCGTGGACTCCTCTGTCTCGCCGGATGCTGAGTCCTCACCGGAGGCGTTGTCCTGGGTCGACGGGATGGGAGCGCGGAACGCGATCCTCGCCCAGTCGGCATCCATGGTGCGCAACGTGGAGGTCGGGGACGCGCCCAGCACCATCGCCTGCGCGTAGTTGAAGACCGGCAGGGTTCGGGGCACGAGCACCGAGGGTCCCTGATAGATCTGGCCGTTGTCGTAGTACTCGATCATTCCCTCGATCCGAGGGTCGTCCGGGGCCGGTGCGTCCTTCGTCGGGGTGAACCCGAGCTGCGACGCGTTGTAGGCCTCGATGTTCTCGGGCTGGAACAGGTACTCGAGGAAGTCACCTGCTGCCTCCTGGTGCTGCGACCCCTCGGGGATCATCGCCGCGAGGTCCATGTTGACGCGCACGCCGAGGTCGGCGGGATCGTCGGTCATCGGCAGCGGGAAGGTGCCGAGGTCGAGGTCGGGAGCCGTCTTCTCGATCTCGCTGAACGCCCACGGCCCCTGCAGGTACATCGCCGCCTCGCCCTTGCCGAATGCGAGATTGCCGTCGCCGTATCCGCGGCTCGCGGCATCCGCGTTGGTGTACTCGGTCGCGAGGGTCATCATGCGGTCCATGGGCTCGGCGAAGTCCTTCTCGAACGACACCTCGGAGTCGGGACCGACCTCGGTGCCCTCCTCCGCGAGAGTGTCGAAGAAGTCGATCACGTCGACCGAGCCGCCGGCGGTGTAGTCGTACCAGCCCTGCGCGACGGTCCAGTCGTCCTTGAAGGTGGCATAGAAGGGGTCGATTCCCGCCTGCTTCAGCTGGTCGCACACCGCGAGCAGCTCGTCCCACGTCTGCGGGACCTCGAGGCCCTGCTCGTCGAAGATCTGCTTGTTGTAGATGACCGACGCGCCCATCACCGAGTACGGCAGCGCGCTCGTGCGCCCCTCGCACGAGCCGTACTGCTCCATGAGCGGCTGCAGGTCGTCGCGGATGGTCGAGGCGGCCTCGGTGTCGGAGAGATCCGTGAGCGCGCAGCGCTGCACGAACCGGGCGATCTCGTAGTTGTAGTTGGCCAGCATGATGTCCGGCGGGTTGCCGCGCACGAAGCTCGCCGACACGACGTCGACACCCGAGGTGTCGATCTCGACGCGCACCTTGTCCTGCGAGGAGTTGTACTCGGCGACGAGCTCTGTCATGAACTCGATCGCCTCGCGTTTGCTGAACGTGAAGCGGATGGTCTCGGTTCCGCCGGCCGTCGAGCAGCCGGTCAGAGCCGCTCCGACCAGGGCGAGCGCGGCCGCACCGGCCACCAGCTGCGCCGGGCGTGGGGGTTTCACAGACACCGTCGTCCTTTCGTCCTGTAGATCCGCAGACTAAATCTAGTGAGCGAATTTACTTCGATGAACGGTACTCTCTCATCTGGACGAGAGTGAGGTCAAGGCCCGTGACAGAAGTCTCCGCAGGTCTCGGCACCGGACGAGCCAGCGTCGGCGCCATCCTCGACTTCGCCTGGGCGGCCGGGGAGTTCACCGCGACCGAGGCGATGGCGAGCACCTCGCTGACCCGTTCGACAGCGATCGACGGGATCGACACCCTCGTCGACGCCGGGGTGCTGCGCGAGCTGCCCAACGCCCGCGCCGCCGGAAGCTACCGCGCAGGACGCCCGGCGCGACGTTTCGTGCTGGCATCCGACCTGGGCGTCGTCATCGGGGTGGATGCCGGAGACACCCACCTCGCGGTGACCGTCGCCGACCCCACCGACCACACTCTCGTGCACCACCGCACCGACCTCGACCCGACGCAGACCGCGGCGGCACGCCGCGCCACGATCCTCGACCAGATGCAGCACGCGCTCGCCGAGGCCGAGGTCTCGCGCGAGGCGGTGCTCGCGATCTGCGTCGGCGTCGCCGCGCCCGTCAACCGGGCGGGCATCTCTCCGCCGCATCCCGAGGGCTTCTGGGAGCGCACGAACCCCGGTCTCGCCGAGGCGCTCGCCGACTGGGCCCCCGTCGTGGAGATCAAGAACGACGCACAGCTCGCCGCGATCGCCGAGGGCTCGGCCGGCGCAGCCATCGGATGCCGTGACTACGTCGCCCTGCTCGCGAGCGAACGCTTCGGCGGCGGCGTCGTGGTCGACGGCCACGTGCTGCACGGCGCTCACGGTGGAGTCGGCGAGGGTGTCGTGTTCGACCACATCATCGGCGTCGGCTCGGCTTTCGGTCTGCGCTACGCCCTGCAGGATCAGGTGCGGGCGGCGGTCGAGAGCGGCGAGATCTCCTTCGAATCCCCGATCGGGCGGCTCGCACGCGAGGACCGCATCGACCCCCGCGCCGTGCTGACGGCGGCGGCAGCCGGCGATGCCGATGCGCTCCTGGCCACCTCCCGCGTCGGCGCGACGCTCGCCCGTGTGGTCGGCGTGCTCGGCAGCATGTACGACCCGTCCCGCGTGATCGTGTGCGGGGCGGTGGCCGAGAGCATCGCCCCCGTTCTCACGGCTGCGCGCGAGGTGCTGCCGGCCCAGCTGCACCTGCCGGCACCCGAGATCCTCGCCTCGACGCTGGGCGCCGAGGTCGTCTCGATCGGCGCCGTCACGACCGCGCGCAGGGCGGCGCGCGAGGTGGCCGTGCCGCTGCTCGCGGAGCGGCGGCTCAGCGCGGTGAGCTGACGTCGTGCGAGAACCAGAGCCGCAGCGCTCCCCGTCATCGATCGAACTGCTCCTCGACGCAGAGGCCGAGGCCGCGGTCCGGGCCGAATGGGATGCTCTCGCGGCGCGCGGCCTGTCGAGCCTCGCGGGGCACACGTCGGCGAGCAACCGCCCTCACATCACGCTGGTCGCACGCGTCGACCTGTCATCGCCCGGCCCAGATGCCTTCGCCGGCATCACGTCGTTCCCGATCACGCTCGGCGCCCCCCTGCTCTTCGGCTCCGGAGATCGCCGTGTGCTGGCGCGGAGCATCGTTCCCCGTGCGGAGTTGATCCACCTCCGCGAGGCGATCCTCTCCGCCGTGGGGTCGGGTGACGATGCCCCGCATACCGCGCCGGGCGAGTGGATGCCGCACGTCGCCCTCGCCCGCCGGTTGAGGGTCACCGATCTGGCGGACGCGCTGGATCTCGTCGGCGGCGACATCCACGCTCACGCGCGCAGCGTGCGGCACTGGGACCCCGGCACCGCGCAGATCACTGCTCTCACGGAGCTGCGTCAGGCGTAGTCGCTGTCGTCCACCGGGGAAGGCGCTGGCCCCAGGCTCTCGATGGCGCCCCACAGCCCCTCCGGGACCTCCGCCTGCTCCAGCTCGTCGAGCTGCTCACGACGATGCGGTCTCAACACCCCGACGACTGTGGAGTCGACCAGCGGGGACCGCAGCGAGTAGTGCAGGGCTGCGGCAGCCATCGACGTTCCATGGTCGGCGCAGACGTGCTGCAACCGCTCGGTCCACTCCAGCAGCTCCTCGCCGGCCGGCCGATAGGCGTACTGCGCACCGGAATGCGGGCCCTTGACGAGCAGTCCCGAACCGAACGGCGCGGCGTTGAACACGGCCATACCGCGCGCCTTCGCGTCGGCGAACACACTCTCAGCCGAGTGATCCACGAGCGTGAATCGGTTGTGGATCAGCACGGCGTCGAACACCCCCGTCTCGACGTACTTCGCCATCAGCGGGACCGGAGCCGCCGCCACACCGATCGCGTCCACCACGCCGGCGCTCCGCAGTTCGATGAGCCCCTGCACCGCGCCCCCGATCGAGATCGTGTCCTCGAACGACACCGAGTACGGGTCGTGCAGGTGCAACAGCGGAAGCCGGTCGACCCCGAGCCGCGCGGTCGTCTCCTCGAACGAGCGGAGGACGCGGTCTCGGTCGAACACGCCCGTCTCAGGGTCCTGATCCACCTTCGAGATGACTCGCGAACCGTCCATCCCCAGCTCGCGCAGCGCGACGCCGATGACGGCTTCGGATCGACCGGCCGAGTAGTTGTTCGACGTGTCCACGAACCCGTGCCGGCTCGTGAGCAGGTCGATGGCGACATCGACGGCCGCTCTCTCCTCGGCGGATCCCGGCTCCGAATGCCGGCCGAGGCCGGAGGTTCCGAGAGTGATGGCAGTCGGTTCGATCCTCATCCGCGGGGAGTCCGTTCTGTCGGGGCGGTCATCACGGTTCTCCGCCACTGTATCCCCGCTGTCCGCCTCACTCCACGAGCAGTGCGGGCTCCTCGAGCACGGATGCCACGTCGGCGATGAAGCGGCTCATACCGTCGCCGTCGATCACGCGGTGGTCGAACGAGCCTGCGACCGTGGTCACCCAGCGGGGGCGCACCTCGCCGTCGACGACCCACGGCTTCTGGCTGATCGTGCCCATGGCCACGATGCCCGCCTCGCCGGGGTTGATGATCGGGGTACCGGCATCCATCCCGAACACACCGATGTTGGTGATCGTGATCGTGCCGCCCTGCTGGTCGGCGGGGCTGGTCTTGCCCTCGCGCGCCGTCAGGGTGAGCCTGTTCAGAGCGCGGGCGAGGTCCTTCATGCTGAGGTCCTGCGCGTCCTTGATGTTCGGCACGAGCAGACCGCGAGGCGTCGCCGCGGCGATGCCGAGGTTCACGTAGTGACGCACCGCGATCTCCGCGCCGCCCTCGGTCTCGATCCACGCAGCGTTCACCATCGGGGTGCGACGGGCGGCCCAGATGACGGCGCGGGCCATGATCAGCAACGGCGAGACGCGGATGTCGGCATAGTCGGGCGATGCCTTGAGCCTCTTGACGAGCTCCATCGTGCGGCTCGCGTCGATCTCCTTCCACACGGTGACGTGCGGAGCGGAGTACGCGCTCTGCACCATCGCCGACGAGGTCGCCTTGCGCACGCCCTTCACAGGGATCGACTCGGTGCGGTCGTCGGACACCGGGGCGGATGCCGGCGCTGCCGACACTCCACGGGCGAGGCCCGCCGGCGTGCTCTGCGGTGCGGGCACGGTCTCTTCGCGCACGGCGCCCCACTCGGGCGTCTCGATGTTGCGGAAGACGCTGGCCTGCGAGGCGTGGGTCATCACGTCGTCGCGGGTCACCTCGCCGTCGGCTCCGGTGGGCGTGACCGTGGTGAGGTCGACGCCCAGATCGCGGGCGAGCTTGCGGATCGGCGGCTTCGCGATCACGCCGACCGACGAGCGCACCGGGCGCTCCGCCGGACGCTTGCGCCGCGACGTCGCACCGCCGCCCGTGCCGTAGCCGACGAGAACCGACCCGCCGCCCTCTTCCGGCGCGGGGGCCTCCGCGGTGGCGATCTTGCCGGGTCCGGCGTCGTCGCGCGCATCGGTCACGAAGGTGATGATCGGCGAGCCGACCTCGACGGTCGCGCCCTCGGAGGCGAGCAGCTCGCCGACGACTCCGGCGTGCGGCGACGGCAGCTCGACGAGCGACTTGGCGGTCTCGATCTCGCAGATGACGTCGTTGATGGCGACGGAGTCACCCGGCGCGACCTTCCATGCCACGATCTCGGCCTCGGTCAGGCCCTCGCCCACATCGGGGAGGTTGAAGTTCTGCGTGCTCATGTGCGGTCCTTTCGGAACGGTGAGATCAGGGTGAGATCAGTAGGCGAGCGAACGGTCGACGGCCTCGAGGATGCGGTCGGCGTCGGGAAGGTAGGTGCCCTCGAGCTTCGCGGGCGGGAACGGAGTGTCGTATCCCGAGACGCGGAGCACGGGAGCTTCGAGCGCATAGAAGGCGCGCTCCATGACGGTCGCGGCGATCTCGCTGCCGATGCTGACGAAGCCCTGGGCCTCCTGGGCGTAGACCATGCGTCCGGTCTTGCGCACCGAGCTCAGGATGGGCTCGTAGTCGACCGGAGACAGCGACCGCACGTCGACGACCTCGCAGCTGGTGCCCTCGGCCTCGGCGAGCGCGGCCGCCTGCAGCAGGGTCGTGACCATGGCTCCGTGTCCGACGAGCGTGACGTCGGATCCGGTGCGCACGACGCGAGACGAGTGCAGCGGGGCGGCGGACGCGTCGAGCTCGACCTCGCCCTTCTGCCAGTAGCGACTCTTCGGTTCCATGAAGATCACCGGGTCGTTCGACGCGATGGCCTCCTGGATCATCCAGTACGCATCGTTCGGCGTCGACGGCGACACCACCCGCAGGCCGGGGGTGTGCGCGAAGTAGGCCTCGGGGCTCTCCTGGTGGTGCTCGACCGCTCCGATGTGCCCGCCGTAGGGGATGCGGATCACGATGGGCAGGCTGATCCTGCCCTCGTGGCGGTTCGTGAGCTTGGCGAGCTGGGTCGTGATCTGGTCGAACGCGGGGAACACGAAACCGTCGAACTGGATCTCGATCACCGGGCGGAACCCGGCCATCGCGAGCCCGATCGCGGTGCCGACGATGCCCGACTCCGCGAGGGGGGTGTCGAGCACGCGGCGGTCGCCGAAGTCGCGCTGCAGGTGCTCGGTGACCCGGAAGACACCGCCGAGCTTGCCGATGTCCTCGCCCATGAGCAGGACCTTGGAGTCGTCTTCGAGCGCCCGGCGCAGGCCCGAGTTCAGCGCCTTGCTGAGGGGCATCGTCTCGAGGGTCATGCGTGCACCGTCCTCGACGTCGTGAACTTCTGCGGCCATACGCACGTTCGGCGGCCACTGCGCGCAGCGCGGGCCGCGAAAGTCGCTCCTGGCCGAGAATCCTGAAGGCAGTCCATCACTTGCCGTCTCCTTCGAACGATGCCTCGTAGCGCGTGTGCCAGGCCTTCTGCTCCGCCACGAGCGGATGCGGGTCGCTGTACACGTGATCGAAGATCTTGTCTGCGGTCGGCGATCCGAGCTCGACGCTGCGTGAACGCAGGTCCTCGGCGGCGTCGGCCGCCTCGGCATCCACGTCGGCGAAGAACTGCCCCGCCGCACCCCTGTTCTCGAGGAAGGCGCGCATGCGGTCGATCGGGTCGCGCAGCGCCCACGACTGCTCTTCGTCGGAGCCGCGGTACTTCGTGGGATCGTCGCTGGTGGTGTGCGCGCCGAGACGGTACGTGACCGCCTCGATCGCCCGGGGACCCTGGCCGCTGCGGGCTTCATCGAGAGCGACGCGCGACACGGCGTAGCTGGCGAGGACGTCGTTGCCGTCGACGCGGACGCTGGGGATGCCGTAGCCGGCGCTGCGCTCGACCAGCGGCACCCGCGACTGCGTCGCGACCGGCACCGAGATCGCCCAGTGGTTGTTCTGCAGGAAGAAGACCGTGGGAGCCTGGTAGCTCGCGGCGAAGACCATCGCCTCGTGCACGTCGCCCTGGCTCGACGCCCCGTCGCCGTAGTAGACGATGACGGCTTCGTCCTTGTCGACGTCGCCGGTGCCGGATCGACCGTCGAAGTTCAACGCCATCGCGTAGCCGGCTGCATGCAGCACCTGCGAGCCGAGAACCAGGGTGTAGAGGCGGGTGTTGCCGTTCTTGGGGTCTGTCGGATCCCAGCCGCCGTGCGAGACACCGCGCATCAGCTTGATGATATCGACGGGGTCGACGCCGCGGATGCGAGTCACGGCGTGCTCGCGGTACGACGGGAAGAGTGTGTCCTGGGCGCGGGCGGCGCGGGCCGAACCGACCTGGGCGGCCTCCTGCCCACGACTCGGCGGCCACAGCGCCAGCTGTCCCTGTCGCTGCAGGTTGGTCGCCTGGGTGTCGATCGCGCGGATGACCACCATGTCCCGGTAGAACTGCTCGAGCTCGGCGTCGCTGATCGCCTCGATCAACGACAGATACTGCTCAGCAGCCGGACTCGGCGTGAAGCGGCCATCCTGATCCAGGACGCGGACGAGTTCAGTCTCTGACGAGGTCACGACCCCCACGCTACCCGCGCACGCATGCCCGGTCACGCATACCTAGGACGTCCTCGCATCTGCCGGGAACCCGGAGAAACGGCGGAACGGCGCGGATCAGCGCAGTGACGATGCGACCTCGAGCACGCGCGCCACGGACGCCTCCTCGCCCACGGAGATGCGGATGCCGTCACCCGGGAACGGGCGCACGATGAGGTCGGCGGCGACGAATGCGGCGGCGACCTCGTCGGTGCGCTCGCCGGTGGGCAGCCAGATGAAGTTGGCCTGCGAGTCGGGCACGTCCCAGCCCTGCCGACGCAGCCCCTCGAGCAGGCGCGTGCGGCGCTCGACGATCACCGCGACGCGCTCGAGCAGCTCGGACTCGGCGTCGAGGCTCGCGATCGCGGCGTTCTCGGCTGCCGACGTGACGGAGAGCGGGATGCCGGTGGTGCGCGCGGCATCGAGGACCTTCTCGTTGCCGATCGCGTATCCGATGCGCAGGCCCGCGAGTCCGTAGGCCTTCGAGAAGGTGCGCAGCACGACGACGTTCGGATGCCGCTCGAACACCCGCTCGGCGAGACCGTCGACCGCCCCGGGCACCGTCACGAACTCGGCGTAGGCCTCGTCGAGGACGATCAACACATCGGCGGGGACGCGCTCGACGAACGTCGCGAACTCGTCGCTCGTGATGATCGGACCGGTCGGGTTGTTCGGGGTGCAGAGGATGACGGCACGCGTGCGCTCGGTGACCGCCTCAGCCATCGCGTCGAGATCGTGACGGGAGTCGGGCGTCAGCGGCACCTGCACCCCGGTCGCGCCCGCGACGAGCGGCAGACTCGGATAGGCCTCGAACGAGCGCCAGGCGTAGACGACCTCGTCACCCACGGAGGCGGTCGCGAGGATCAGCTGGTGGAGGATCGAGACGCTGCCCGCAGCCACGTGCACCTGGTCGGGCTCGACGGCGTACCGTGCACCGAGTCGTACGCGGAGGCGGCCGGCGGTGGCATCCGGGTATCGGTTGATGGGCGTCGTGTGCTGCAGCGCCGCGGCGACCGACGGAAGCGGCTCGAACGGGTTCTCGTTGCTCGAGAGCTTGAATGCGTCGGGGCCCGCCTGCTTGCCCTGTCGGTACGGCGCCAGGGCGGCGATGGCGGGACGGATGCGCGGAAGGATCGGGTCAGTCACAGTCATGAGTCTAGATTCCGCGGCGCTCCCGCGCCCCACATGGAAGACTGGACGGACTATGCGCTTCATCATCCGAGTCGTCGTCAACGCGTTCGCCCTCTGGGTCGTGACGCTGATCCCCGCCCTGCAGGTGCAGATCAGGGCGTTCGCGCCGGGCGAGACCCTGCAGCTCGTGCTGACCCTGCTCGCGGTGGCCGCGATCTTCGCGCTCGTGAACACCGTCATCGGCACGGTGGTGAAGATCGTCGCGTTCCCGCTGTACATCATCACCCTCGGACTGATCGGCTTCGTGATCAACGGCTTCCTGCTGTGGCTCACGGCGTGGATCACGAGCGGGTTCGGCTGGGGTCTCACGGTCGGCAGCTTCTGGTGGGGCGTGCTCGCCGCGCTCATCATCTCGCTGATCAACGGTGTCTTCGGCTTCATCCTGCGTCCGCAGAGCAAGAAGCAGCGTCGGGACTGACGCCTGCCTGCGCACCTCGCGCGGCCGTCATCCGACACGCTCGGCCTGATACTCGGTGCGCTCGACCACCTCGGCGGTGTCGAGCTCGCGCCAGAACTCGTGCATCGCATCGATTCGCAGGTCGCTGAGCTCATCGGCCATCTCCGCGGTGTCGATGTACGTGTCGAGGTGGTGCGCGTCGACCGTCAGGTCCCCGAGGGTGTCCTGCGGGGTTCCTTCAGTGAGCAGGGTGATGCTGTCATCCGACCCGGTCCCCTCGGGCGATCCTCCGCCGGCCAGCCCGGAGACCACGTCGTCGGAATGACGCAGCTGGATGATGGTCTGGTCGTCATCCAGGGTCGGCTCGACCGGGCTTCCCGCCGTGATCTGCATCTGCACGTCGAACGGGCTCTCCATCGCGAGGTGAGCGGCGACCATGGCCGATTGCGAATGGGCGACGACATCGACCTCATCGCCCGGCTGCGCCCCCGCCGCCTCGAGCGCCTCGATCGTCGCCTGATACGACGCGGATCTCTTCCCGGTGTAGAGCTCGGCGTTGGACTTGGAGTCCCACGGCTGCGCACCTCCCCACGCGACGCTCTGCGTTCCTTCCAGGTAGGCGACGAACTTCGTGGTGCCGTCGGCGAAGGAGTACTTCTCGACGGCGACCTGCGCTCCGACGGCGCCCGGCATGCGCCTCAAGGCTCCCGCCAGGCCCGAGGGCGCCCCCTGGGGCGAGGACGTCTTCACCGGCGAGACCGTGACGGGGTCGGCCGTGCCCTGCAGCCTCTCGCCGGGGAGCACCTTGCCGAACCCCGAGAACGCCCCGACGAGCGCGGCGGTCCCGAAGACGTGGTCGTACAGGGCGGGCGTCACGAGGTTGCCCGTGAGGCCTTCGAATCGTCTGGCGCGCCACTGAGCGACGAGGTCGTCGGCCATCTTCGAGAGGCGTTCGTCCGACGCAGCAAGACGATCGGCTCGTCGTGTCAGCCGCTGCGCCGTGCTCGGATCGGTCTGCGCGAGCATCTCGGCCTCCGCTCGCAGCTCGACGTATTCGTAGGCATCGGCCATGAGAAGGGTGGACTCGGCGGTCTCCTGGCACTCGGAGCGGAGTCGAGCTACGTGCTCGCCCGACGCCCACAGCCCCACCGTGTCGACGTGCTCGCTGAAGCCAGGAGTGTCGACGATGATCCGATGCGCTCGCATGATGGCCGAACGCGCATCGTCATAACGGGAGGCGACGGCATCGATGCGGTGAGCGACATCGCGCAGCACGTCGGGGTCGACGGCGATCGCTCCCCCGTGGTCGATCGTCAGCCCTGTCATGAGACGTCGATCCGTTCGGCCTCTGACTCACGGCTGCGCATCTCGGATGCCTCGACGCGTGTCCTCCGTCGGAGATCGTCGAGCGAGTGCTGCATCGCGCGCACCCCGTCGGAGTGCCAGTCGGTGTCGGCGGTGAGGACGGCGAGCGATGCGCGCACGTCGTCGAGCGCCTCGACGGCGCTGCGAAGCGCTGCCACGGCGCGGGACTGGGCCCAGGCGGTGTCTGCGGCGCCGGTCTGTGCGAGTGCGAAGGAGTACATGCGCCCAGCATCCGCGATCCACTGCCGCTGCGATGTGCGGACGCCCCTCGGATCTCGGGCCTCGTGAGCAGATGGCTCGGTCGCGGCACCGGTGCAGAACGGGTGCGCCCGCCCGGCCCGGGATCTCCGGCATCGCGCGATCGGGCTGCGACCGGCAGAATAGGACGGTGACATCCCCGGATCCCTTCCGCGTGATCTTCGTGTGCACGGGGAACATCTGCCGTTCTCCGATGGCGGAGGTGGTGTTCCGCGATCTCGCGGAACGTCAGGGTCTCGGCTCGCGGATCGTCTCCCGCAGCGCGGGAACAGGAGATTGGCACCTCGGCGAACGGGCCGACCACCGCACTCTCGATTCCCTCAGCCGCCGCGGCTACGACGGCTCACTCCACCGCGCGAAGCAGTTCACCTTCTCCTCCTTCTCGGAGAACGACCTCGTCGTCGCCCTCGACCGCACTCATGAGCGCATCCTGCGCGAGTGGGCCGCCAACGAGGACGAGGAGGGCAAGGTCACCCTGCTGCTCGCCTTCGACCCCGACGCGCACAGCCAGGATGTCCCCGACCCCTACTACGCCGGCGCCGAGATGTTCGATTCGGTGCTCGGTATGATTGAGACCGCGACTCGCGGGCTGTTCCGCCAGCTCGAGCCGGCTCTCCGCCAGCCCCGCACGCCCCGCACTCCCGGGGCCCGATCAGGAGGACTCCCCTGACTTTCCAGCCTTCGCTCCCGCCCCAGCCGCTGAGCCCCCTCGACGGTCGCTACCGCGGCGCCGTCACCGGCCTCGCCGACTTCCTCTCGGAGGCCGGCCTCAACCGCGCCCGTGTCGAGGTAGAGGTGGAGTGGCTGATCGCGCTCACCGACCGCTCGCTCTTCGAGACGAGCCCCCTGTCGGATGCCGACAAGGAGCGCCTGCGCGCCCTCTACCGCGACTTCGGCCAGGCCGAGATCGACTGGCTCGCCGAGAAGGAAGCCGTCACGCAGCACGACGTGAAGGCGATCGAGTACCTCGTGCGCGACCGCCTGTCGGCCCTCGGCCTCGACGCGATCGCCGAGCTCACCCACTTCGCCTGCACGAGCGAGGACATCAACTCCGCGTCCTACGCCCTGACCGTCAAGCGCGCGGTCGAGGAGGTCTGGCTGCCGGGTCTCGACGTCGTGATCGCGAAGCTCCGCGAGCTGGCCGCCGAGCACGCCGACGCCGCGATGCTCTCCCGCACCCACGGTCAGCCGGCCACTCCGTCGACCATGGGCAAGGAGCTCGCCGTCTTCGCGTGGCGTCTCGAGCGCGTGCGCGCGCAGATCGCAGCATCCGACTACCTCGCCAAGTTCTCGGGCGCGACCGGCACCTGGTCGGCGCACATCGCCGCCGACCCCGACGCCGACTGGCCCACCATCTCGCGCGAGTACATCGAGGGCCTGGGTCTGGGCTTCAACCTGCTGACCACGCAGATCGAGTCGCACGACTGGCAGGTCGAGCTCTACGATCGCGTGCGTCACGCCGGCGGGATCCTGCACAATCTCGCCACCGACATCTGGACGTACATCTCGCTCGGATACTTCGCGCAGATCCCCGTCGCGGGCGCGACCGGATCGTCGACGATGCCGCACAAGATCAACCCGATCCGATTCGAGAACGCCGAGGCCAACCTCGAGATCTCCGGCGCCCTGCTGGCATCCCTCGGACAGACCCTCGTCACCAGCCGACTGCAGCGCGACCTCACCGACTCGACGACGCAGCGCAACATCGGCGTCGCGTTCGGCCACTCGCTGCTCGCGATCGACAACCTGCGTCGCGGTCTGAACGCCATCTCGCTCTCGCGCGACGTGCTGCTCGCCGACCTCGACGTGAACTGGGAAGTCCTCGCCGAAGCAATCCAGACCGTCATCCGCGCGGAGGTCGTCGCCGGCCGCTCGTCGATCAGCGACCCCTACGCGCTGCTGAAGGAGCTCACCCGCGGTCACCGCGTGGGCGCCGCGGACCTGGCGGAGTTCGTCGAGGGACTCGAGATCGGGGATGCCGCGAAGCAGCGTCTGCTCGCCCTGACCCCCGCCTCGTACACCGGCATCGCCGAGCAGCTCGCGAAGTAGCGCGAACGAGCGGGTGCCGCTGAGGCATCCGCTCGTTCGGTGCGGGGCCAGAAACGCACCGTGCGCGCGATGCGGGGCCAGAAACGCACCGCAATCGGCCGAATCGGATGCGAAAGTGACCCCGCAGCCAAGTGACCCCGCAGCCAAGCGACCCGCAGCGAAGCGACCCCGCACGAATCTGACCCGGCGCCGGGTCACGAACGCCGTGCGGGCTAGGGGCGGGGCTCTCCGGAGTGCGCGCCCGCCGGGTCCCGCGGCATGAACGCCGCGGCGATCAGGGTGAGCACGGCCACGACGGCGGCAGCGATGAACACCCAGACCGATGCCGAGATGATGGTCGCCGGGTCCTCGGGCCCCGCGCCCTGCGCGATCACCGAGTTCGAGATCGCGCCGAACACGGCCACCCCGAGCGCGCTGCCCGCCGAGCGGGCGAAGGCGTTCATGCCGGTCACGGCACCGCGCTCGCCCCAGCCGACCGAGGCCTGAGCCGCGATCAGCGTCGGGGCGGCGCTCCAGCCGAGGCCGAAGCCCAGGACGAATGCCACGGCGGCGATCGAGAACGGATTGGGCCAGGGAGAGACCACCGCCAGAGCGATCGCCGCGACCGCGGTGATCGACATGCCGGTGAGCGCTGTGCGTCGGAAACCGATCCGCATGTACAGCCGGCCCGCGTTCGCTGCGGCGAGCGGCCAGCCGAGGGTGAGCGCCGCGACGGCCAATCCCGACAGCAGCGGTGCGATGCCGATGGACCCTTCCAGATATGCGGGTGCGAAGCTCGTCACGCCGGTCATCAGGGCGCCGATGCCCAGGGAGACGATCGTGGTCGTGAGGATCAGCGGCCGCGCCGCCAGGCGCAGGTCCACGATCGGCTCGGCTGCTCGACGCTCGACGAGGCCGAAGGCCACGAGCGCCGCGGCGCCGAGTCCGAAGCAGACGGCACTGGGGATCGACAGCCACGCCCAGGCGTTGCCGCCCTCCAGCATCCCGAGGATCAGACCCGTGAGTCCGACCGTGAGCAGCACGGCACCGGCGTAGTCGATGCGATGACGCTGCGTCTGCTTCTCTTCGTGATACCGCCGCAGCAGCATCCATCCCGCGATCAGACACAGCGGGATGTTGACCCAGAAGATCCACCGCCAGGCGTCGAGCTGGGCGAAGATGCCGCCGAGCGCCGGCCCGACGACAGAGGAGATCGCCCACACCGAGGCGATGTACCCCTGCACCTTGGCGCGCTCGGCGACCGTGTAGATGTCGCCGACGATCGTCATCGACATCGGCGCGACGGCACCGGCGCCGAGGCCCTGGATGATGCGGAACACGATCAGGGCGGTCATGCTCCAGGCGAAGCCGGAGAGGACCGACCCGAGCAGGAACAGCGCGATGCCGAGCAGGATGATCGGCTTGCGGCCGACGGTATCGGCGAAGCGCGAGTAGATCGGCACGCTGACCGCCTGTGCGAGCAGATAGACCGAGAAGAGCCAGGGGAACTGCTGGTAGCTGCCCAGATCGCGCACGATGCTGGGCACCGCGGTAGCGAGGATCGTCGCGTCGATCGCGATCAGCCCCGTGGCGAGCATGAGGGCCCCGAGCACCGGGCCTCGTTCCGACCTGAGTCCGACGGAGGCGCGGTCGATCGAGGCAGTCACTACAGGGACAAGCCGTCGCAGCCCGGGACTATTCCGGTCGCGATGGAGAACCTTGCGATCCGGTCAGGAGGAGCTTGCGATCCAGTCAGGAGGAGGACGTGCGGCCCGGCTTGTCGGCGCCCGGCTCGTCGGGAGTCTCGGGGTCGAACAGCACGGGGCGGTCGACCTTCTTGGTGACCTCGGCCGGGTCGACCACGAGGATCAGCATCGCGAGGAACAGCAGCGTGACGATGAATGCGCCGCCGCCGACCACCAGGCCGAGCGCGATCGGCGTGAGGCCGTCGTAGGTGCCGTTCGCGATGGCGTTGTTCACCCGGGCGGTGAAGGCGCCGGTCGACACGAGCGTCACCACCGCGGCGAAGACACCGCAGCCGAGAGCGATGCCCAGCAGGTGCAGCGGGCGCAGAATGTCGCGTCGGGTGGGCTTCTCGTCGCTCATCGCTCTCCTCCGTGCCCGGCGGGGGCGGGGTCGTTCTCGATCGTGGTCCCGGCGGCGACAGCATCCGCTCGCTTCGGGGTCAGACCGGCGATGCCGAGGAAGACCGCGACGATGGCCGCGTATCCGCCGAACATCCCGACGCCGAGGATGATGCCGGTGAGCTCGAACGCACCGGCTCCCTCGATGGCGTACGGCTGCACGAAGCCCGCCGGGACCGCGATCAGGAGCACGGCCAGCAGCAGGCCGAAGGCGCCGAGGGTGATCGAGTCCCGTGCGGTTGCCTCGCCGGCTTTGCGAGCACGGAGTCCGACGACGAGCTCGAGGATGCCGGTCGAGACCGCCCAGGCGATCACGACGACGAAGAAGAGGTCTTCGGTACGCCATGCGGGCACACCGGCGGTCATCCCGGCGACGAAGCTCAGCAGGGCGAACACGACGGACGGCCAGCGCTGACCGGCCGGGTAGACGAGCCACGCGGCGACGATCATCACGAGGCCGGTGGTGAGGACGAAGCCGCTGAAGACGGAGAGACCGACGGCCGCCGAGTGATCGGGCGAGAAGGTGATCATCACTGCAGCGGCGGCGGCGAAGAGCGCGCGCAGCAACTGGAGGTGACGCACGGTGAACGCGCGGGCGGTGGCAGACATGAAGATCGAGGGTCCTCCGGGGGTGTTCCCCCCAGTCTACGCGGGGGCGCTGAGTGGGCGCCGACACCGGAGAGGTGTTCGCGGGGCCCGATGGATCTCCCCAGATCGATCATCAGGCCCCGCGACAGAACGCAGCGACGGGGGCGACACTGCGTCAGGCCGAGTGGTCGCGAGGTCGGGCACCCTGCTCACGACTGCTCAGCCGATAGACCCCAGAAATAGCACCTCGTCCCCTACGCGATGCTGGTGTGGTCGTATGCTCACTCTAGGGCTCGATTCTTCACATACCGGAGGGGGTGCTGTGATGAGCATGGAAAGTGGTCTGCGCCGATATGCCGATGTATTCGCAGCGTCCTTCCGCGACGCGATCAATGCGCGTGGATTGACTCTGGCGCGGCTGCACGAGCAGCTGCGCGCCCGCGGCAACAGCGTGTCCATGGCGACGCTCAGCTACTGGCGGTCCGGAGCTCGGCGCCCCGAGGGTGCCCAGTCGATGGCCGCGCTCGGCGACATCGAGCAGTTGCTGCACCTCGAGCCCGGCTCTCTCACCGCCCTGCTCGGCACCACGAACCGCACCGGTCCGCTCGGACCCAACCTCTTCCCGCTCGACGAGCAGGAGCTCGAGGACGCCGTCAAAGAGGCGTTCGCCGCTCTCGGCGCGGAGTACCCCGACACGTCGCGCGAACTCACGACCCACTCGGTGACGGACGTGGATGCCGCGGGCAACGTCTCGTACTCGATCACGCGCAGCATCGTGCAGTCGACCGTCGGCACCGTCGCGTCGATCCCGTTCCTCGAGATGACACCGGGCATCAGCACTCCCGCCCCGTTCATCGAGGCGGTGGCGGGAGGACGCATCGCTGCCCGGTACTCGCACCCGAACGGCGAGGTGCACGGCGTCCTGTTCGAACTCGACGTTCCTCTGACCGCTCCGAGCACCGCGATGGTCGAGTGGTCGGTCGCCTACCCCCCGGACTATCCGCCGCAGCGCGAGACGGGTCATGCCGTCGCCCGGCAGACCAGGGAGCTGCTGGTGTGGACGCGATTCCACCCCGACGCGCTGCCCGACCGGATCGAAGAGCGCGTCGAGACGCCGGACGGCTCGAAGCTCACCGAGTTGTCGCTCGAGGGCCGCAATTCGGTGCACCAGGTGCGACGCGCATTCGGACCCGGACTGCTCGGCGTCGCCTGGAGCTACGCCGACGGGCGCTGACCGCGTCCGTTCGCGGGCTCGGAGCCGACCGACTCACCCGGGCTGATCCCCGACCGCGACCGGACGCCCCGGAGTGTTCGACCACTGGCTCCACGAGCCGGGGAAGACCTTCGCCTCGATGCCGATCTCATCCAGCACCAGCGCGGTGTGCGCCGCCGTGATGCCCGAGCCGCAGTAGGCCGCGACGGGCGTCCCCTCGGTCACCCCGAGGGCGGCGAAGGTCGCCTGAAGGGTGTGCGTGTCGAGGATCCGGCCCTCGGCATCCAGATGGGCGGCCATCGGGACGTTGAGCGCGCCCGGAATGTGCCCGGCGATCGGATCGAAAGGCTCGTGCTCTCCCCGATAGCGATCCGGCGCGCGCGCGTCGAGCAGCACACCGGTGTCGACGAACGAGGCGGCCTCGTCGATCGAGATCGCATCGCCGCCGATCTCGTCGAGGACGACGTCGCCGGGCTCGGCCTGCACGTCATCGTCGGCGACCGGAAGGCCGGCGGCCGTCCACGCGCGGATGCCGCCGTCGAGGACGCGCACGTCGACACCGCCCTGACGCAGCAGCCACCATGCTCGTGACGCACTGACTCCCTTGGCGTCGTCATAGGCGACGACGACGTCACCCCGGTTCACACCCCACCGCCGGGCGGCATCCTGGAGCGTCGCCGTGGAGGGCAGGGGGTGCCGGCCGTCCGAGGGTTCGCCGTGGGTGGCGAGCTCGGTCGCGAGCGGCACGAAGACCGCCCCCGGGATGTGGCCCGCGAGGTAGTCCTCCCGGCCGTCGGGCCGGTCGAGTCGCCAGCGCACGTCGATCACACGCACGGGGGTCTCGGACGTCAGCAGATCGCGCAGTTCGGTGGCGCTCACGAAGTTGCTCATGATCCGAGGCTAGCGAGACGCCGTCCGGATCGCGCACCCGCCCGTATTCCGTCGACATATCGGGCCGATCGGCGATTCGAGACGGCGGTCGGCGCGGCGCTAGGCTCGTCCCGGCCGCGTCGAGAAAGGACAGCATGTCCACTCGATTCCGCTTCATGAGCCTGCGCCGACAGGAGGTCGCCCTCATCGCCGTGACGGCGGTCTGGGGCAGCACATTCCTCCTGGTGCACTGGGCGATGCAGCACTCGGGGCCGTGGTTCTTCGTCGGCATCCGGTTCCTGGTCGCCGGCGCGATCAGCATCGTCATCTTCCGACGGGCGCTGCGCGGCATCCGCTGGCGCGACATCGGCGCCGGGGTCGCGATCGGCGTGATGATCTATCTCGGATACGGATTGCAGACCGTCGGGCTGCAGACCATCGATTCGAGCACCTCGGCGTTCATCACCGCGATGTACATCCCTCTCGTGCCGCTCGCGCAGTGGGCCGTCTTCCGCAAGCGCCCACCGGCCATGGCGTTCGTGGGCGCAGCGCTCGCGTTCCTCGGACTGCTCCTCATCGCGGGACCCGATGCGTTCGCCCTGACCCTCAGGTCGGGCGAGATCCTGACGCTCATCAGCACCCTGCCCATCGCGGCCGAGATCATCCTGATCAGCGTGTTCGCCGGCCGGATCGACCTCGGCAGGATCACGATCATCCAGCTCCTCACCGCCGGAGTGCTCGGCATCCTCACCATGCCGGTCGTCGGCGAGGGCCTGCCCGAGTTCTCGTGGATCTGGGTCGGCTGCGCAGTCGGACTCGGAGCGGCGAGCTGCGTCATCCAGCTCACGATGAACTGGGCCCAGAAGTCCGTGTCCCCGACCCGCGCGACGATCATCTATGCGGGCGAACCGGTCTGGGCGGCCGTGATCGGGCGCATCGCCGGTGAACGCCTGCCCGTCGCCGCACTGATCGGCGGAGCGCTCGTGGTGCTCGGCATCCTCGCCAGCGAGCTCAAGCCCGTGCGTCGTCGTTCCGCGGAGTAGTGCGCCCGCGGGAATATCGGGGACGTGGGCGCGTTGCACCCGACATGATTGAAACTTCAACCGTCGTTCCGGTCGCCACAGAGCGGACGCGGGTGCGCGTGCCGATGCGCTTCGCCGACGGGTTCTCGACCACGGCGGATGTCGTCACGTTCGACGGACTGATCGACGGCCGCGAGCACCTGCTGCTCGGGCTCGGCGACTGGCGGGCCGCCCTGGAGCGCGCGGCCGACGGGGGCGACGCACCCCTCGTGCGTCCGCACAGCGAATGCCTGACCGGTGACGTGTTCGGTTCTGAGCGCTGCGACTGCGGCCCGCAGCTGCGTGAAGCCGTCGAGCGCATCGCCGAAGACGGCGGGTTCCTGCTCTACCTGCGCCAGGAGGGTCGGGGCATCGGCCTCTACGCCAAGCTCGACGCGTACGCGCTGCAGGATGCCGGCCTCGACACGTACGAGGCGAACGTCGCACTCGGCCGCGGAGAAGACGAACGCGACTACACGATCGCCGCGCAGATGCTGCAGGCGGTGGGCGTCGACAGCATCCGTCTGCTGAGCAACAATCCCGACAAGGCGGCACAGCTCGACGCCCTCGGCATCCGCGTCACCGAGCAGGTGGCCACCGGCGTGCACCTGTCGGACGCGAACCACCGCTACCTCGAGGCCAAGCGCGACCACACCTCGCACACGCTCGACCTGTCAGCCGCCTGATGAACGCGCAGCTGGCGAGCGAGCGGAGGCTCGACGATGCGGAGATGCAGACGTGGCTGCCGACCATCCGGTTCGTGCAGCTGCTGCCGCAGGTGCTCGATCGCACGCTCAAGGCCGAGACCGGGCTCAAGCACTCGCACTACGCGATCCTGGTGACCCTCGCAGGTCAGGGTGATCGTGCGATCCCGATGACCGAGCTCGCGCAGATCGCCGGGCTCAGCCGCTCACGACTCAGCCACGCGATCGACTCGCTCGAAGACCGCGGCTGGGTGACGCGCACCTCGTGCAGCAGCGACAAGCGCACGCTGACCGCTGCGCTGACGGATGCCGGTCGTGACCTGCTGCGGGCGGCGGCGCCCGTTCATGTGGCGCAGATCCGCGAACTGATCCTCGACCCTCTGACCGCAGAGGAGAGGGAGCAGCTCGGCACGATCTCGGCCAAGCTGCTCCCCGGCGTCGCCGCCGCTCTCTAGGTCACGCCTCGGGGATCTCGCGGCCGAAGGTCTCGAGCGTGACGTCCTCGGGCTCGGGGCCACGGCGCACACCGGTGTCGAGCGCATCGATCGCGTCGAGCTGGTCGGCGGTGAGCTCGAAGTCGAAGACGTCGAAGTTCTCGGCGATGCGGGCGGGACGCACCGACTTCGGCAGCGCGGAGCGGCCCTGCTGCAGGTGCCAGCGCAGCATCACCTGTGCCGGCGACTTGCCGTGCTCGGCGGCGATGGCCGTGAGCGTCTCGTCGTCGAAGACGGATGCGCCGTTGGGGCGGTAGGCCGTGATGCCGCCGATGGGCGACCACGCCTGGGTGACGATGCCGGCCGCGGCATCCGCCTGCTGCACCTCGCGCTGCTGGAAGTAGGGGTGCACCTCGATCTGGTTGAGCGCGGGGACGATGCTCGTCTCCGCCGCCAGCTTGTCGAGGTGCTCCACCATGAAGTTGCTGACGCCGATGGCGCGCACCCGACCGTCGGCGAGCAGGGTCTCGAGCGCCTTATAGGCACCCAGGGTGAGGTCGAAACGGGTCGGCAGGGCCTGGTGCAGGATCAGCAGGTCGAGCTGATCGACCCCGAGCTTGCCCGTCGACTTCTCGAACGCGTGCAGGGTCTCGTCGTAGCCGAAATCGCTGATCCAGACCTTGGTCTCGATGAAGACCTCGTCGCGCGCGATACCGGTGCGGCGGATCGCCTCGCCCACCTCGCGCTCGTTGCCGTACGCAGCGGCGGTGTCGATCAGGCGGTAGCCGGTCTCGAGAGCGGTGCTGACGGCATCGACCGTCTCGTCCGGAGCAGCCTGGAACACTCCGAAGCCGAGGGCGGGCATCTCGATGCCGGTGTTGAGCGTGATGTTCATCGTCATACCTCCAGTGTGCGCGTCCGCTCACACGCGAGGGAGAGTCCACCAGTACCTCCCTTCGTCGCGACAGGGGGCGTACCGTCGCATACATGGACACCCGCAGCGAGGTGCGCGAATTCCTCTCGTCGAGGCGCGACCGCATCACCCCCGACCAGGCCGGCCTCCCCGCATTCGGCGGCAACCGGCGTGTGCCGGGGCTGCGCCGTGAAGAGGTGTCGCTGCTCGCCGGCGTCAGCGTCGACTATTACACCCGGCTCGAACGGGGCGATCTGTCCGGCGTCTCCGACAGCGTGCTCGATGCGCTCGCCCGTGCTCTTCAGCTCGACGAGGCCGAGACCGCGCATCTGTTCGATCTCGCCCGCACCGCGAACGCCTCACCCGTCGCCCGCAAGCCGCGCAAGAAGGTCGAGACGCTGCGCCCCAGCATCCTGCGCCTGCTCGACGCGATGACCGAGGCGCCGGCGATCGTGCGCAACAACTACTTCGACTACCTCGCGGCGAACGCGCTCGGCCGCGCGCTCTATGCGCCGCTCTTCACGACCCCGGTGCCGAACAGCGCCCGCTTCGCCTTCCTCGACCCGGCCGCACAGACGTTCTACCCCGAATGGGAGCGAAACACCCAGGAGCTCGTGGCCGCGATGCGCGGCGAAGCGGGGCGCAACCCGTTCGACCGCAAACTCACCGATCTCGTCGGCGAGCTGTCGACGCGCAGTGAGCGGTTCCGCACCCTGTGGGCGGCGCACAACGTGCGCTTCCACCGCAGCGGTGTCAAGCGCATCAACCACCCGGTCGTCGGCGAGATGGAACTCACCTACGAGGCGTTCGAGCTGCCGGCTGACCCGGGCCTGCAGATGTCGACGTACACGGCCGAGCCGGGAACGGCATCCGCCGACAAACTGCGGATGCTCGCGAGCTGGGCGGCGACCGACGCTGCCGATGGGACCATCGATGCGCCTTCAGAGCGCACCGAGGCCTGATTTCTGCTGTGAGCAGAACGGCTCGAATCGTGCGCTGACGGCGGATTATCGTGAGGCATGGCCGACCTCGTCCCGTTCCCTCGCGCACCTCACTCTGCCCGCCCTCGTCCCAGTGAGCCCGAGCCCCTATGGCGCCAGATGGTCGGCGATCAGCTGCGCCGTCGACGACACGACCGGGACGAGACCCTGACCGAGACGGCAGGGAACGCCGGAGTCTCGCCGCAATACCTCTCCGAGGTCGAACGGGGACTCAAGGAGCCGTCGAGCGAGATGATCGCGGCGATCGCCGGGGCCCTCGACACCTCGCTGATCGAACTGACGAGCGCCGTGGCCGACGAGCTGCGCCAGGCGACGATGGCTCCGGCATCCGCTGCGGTGTCCGCCACCCGCGGGGCCTTCGCCCTCGCCGCCTGACGGCTCGTCTCGTCTGCCCGCCCGTCTGAAGGTCCGTCTGCAGGTCCGTCCGTCTGCAGGTCCGTCCGTCTGCAGGTCCGTCCGTCTGCGGGTCCGTCCGTCTGCGGGTCCGTCCGTCTGCAGGACTTCGGCACGGATGCAGGACCAGAACGGCAGAATCATCCTGCATCCGTGCCCCGATCCTGCAGACGAACGCCGTGGCCCCTCAGTCCGCCCGCTCCCCCAGCACGGTGTCGACCAGACCGTAGTCCCGGGCGGCGGATGCCGTGAAGACGCGATCCCGGTCGGTGTCGGCGCGCAGCTCGCTCAGCGAGCGTCCGCTGTGCCTGGCGAGGATCGACTCCATGTCGGAACGCACCCGCACGACCTCGTCCGCCGCGAGGATGAGGTCGGGGATCGCTCCCCGCGACTGGCCTGCCGGCTGATGCAGCACGATTCGGGCGTGCGCGAGAGCTGCCCGCTGCCCCGGAGCCCCTGCCGCGACCAGCAGCGCCGCCGGCCCGATCGCCTGACCCACACACGTCGTCGCGATCGCCGGACGCACGTGCTGCATCGTGTCGTAGATCGCGAGCGCCGCCCCCGGGTCGCCACCCTCGCTGTCGATGTAGAACTGGATGCCGGAATCCTGGCTGTCGGCATCGAGGTGCAGCAGCTGCGCGATCAATGCGTTGGCGACTCCGGAGTCGATGCCGGTGCCGAGATAGATGACCCGCTCGGCGAGCAGGTGCGAGTAGACGTCCATGACGCGTTCACCGCGCGGATGCTGCGCGATGACGTAGGGGATCGTGTAGCCGCTCATGCGCCCGCCCCCAGTCCGACCCGGGCCCGACGACGCGGCATGAGCTCCGCGAGCGAGGCGACGATCTCGTCGATGAAGCCATAGTCCTTCGCCTGCTCCGCCGTGTACCAGCGGTCGTGCAGCGAGTCCTCGAAGATGCGCTCCACGGGCTGTCCGGTGTCGGCCGCGATCAGCCCGAGCACGGTGTCGCGCATGTGCCTCAGGTCGTCGGCCTGCGTCTCGAGCTCGCCCGCCGAGCCGCCGATCCCCGCCGAGCCCTGATGCATGAGGATGCGCGCGTGCGGGAGCGCCCTGCGCTTGCCCCTCGCCCCGGCTGAGAGGAGGAACTGCCCGGCGCTGCACGCGAGCCCGAGTGCGAGGGTCGACACGTCGTTCGGCACGAGGGTCATGAGGTCGCGGATCGCGAGCATCGCCGGCACGGAACCACCGGGCGAATGGATCCACAGGGCGATGTCGGTCGTCGGATCCTCCGCCGAGAGGGTGAGCAGCTGCGTCATGAGCAGCGTGCCGTTGTCGTCGTCGAGGGCGCCGTCGAGCACGAGCACTCGTTCGTGGAACAGTGCCCGGCGGGCCTCGGGGCCGAACTGCGGGATGGGGTTGTCTTCGCTCATGGCCCCAGCATCCGCCACCGTGTCGGAGTGCGGGCGAGTATCCGCTCGCGGCAGATCGGCCCAGAGCAGATAGGCCCAGAGGAGATCGGCCCCAGCAGATCCACCCGTGCAGATCGGTTCGGCATCCTCGCGTAACACCCCCGACTCACGCGACTCCTACCCTCGAAGCATGGCGAAGCAGAAGACACCCGAGTGGCAGTGGTCCGAAGACGGCATCAACTTCCGCACCCGCAAATGGGTGAAGCCGGAAGACCTCAACGCGAACGGATCGCTGTTCGGCGGCAGCCTGCTGAAGTGGATCGACGAAGAGGCCGCGATCTACGCGATCGTGCAGCTGGGCAACTATCGGGCCGTGACGAAGCACATCTCCGAGATCAACTTCGAAGCCTCAGCCGTGCAAGGCGACCTGATCGAGATCGGCCTGCAGGCCACGCACTTCGGCACCACGTCTCTGACCATGCGCGCCGTCGCCCGCAACATGATCACGCGCAAGCGCATCCTCACGATCGAGAAGATCGTGTTCGTGAGCCTGGACGACGACGGGATGCCGACGCCGCACGGATACGACGAGATCACGTACAACCGCGATCGGATGCCGACCGAGCGCATCGCCACGGGGACGATCCGCCTGCCCTAGCCGCGGCTCCCGCCTGCTCGTCTGCCCGTGTGCGGGCCTCCGTTCAGGAGGCGATCTCTCGCACCGAAGGACCAGGCAGTGGATTCGGTCCTTCTGAGCGAGGGATCTCCTTCCGCAGGTGCGGGGGTCAGAGGCCGGCGTCTGCGCTCGGTGCGAGGATGGAACACGTCTGCCGAGCAAAGGAGCCCAGAATGAGCCGCAGTGCCACCGCAGCCACGACCGCGATCAGAGAGATGCGCGACTTCCTGTTCGCGAACGCGACGGACTACGCCGCGGCACGCGAGGGGTTCTCCTGGCCTGCGCCCGCTGAGTTCAACTTCGCGCTCGAATGGTTCGATGTGATCGCCGGCGAGTCGCCCGACCGCCCGGCGGTGCAGATCGTGTCAGCCGACCTCAGCCTCGAGTCGTGGACCTACGGCGAGCTGTCGAGCCGCTCCGACCAGGTCGCCGCCTGGCTCACAGGACTCGGCATCGGGCGCGGCGACCACGTCATCGTGATGCTCGGCAACACCATCGAGCTCTGGGAGGTGATGCTCGCCATCACCAAGGTCGGCGCGGTGTCGATCCCCACCTCGACGCTGCTCTCGGCATCCGACCTGGCCTACCGCGTCGACCACGGACGCGCCCGCGCCATCGTGACGCTCGGCGGCCTGGCCGAGCGCATCGCCGACATCGACGGCGATGTCCTGCGCATCGGGGTGGGCGAGGGCATTCCGGCCGGGTGGACGCGCTTCGACGATTCCGCCGAAGCTCCGACGACCTTCGAGCCCGACGCCGCGACCCCCGCGGATGACACGGCTCTGCTCTACTTCACGAGCGGCACGACCAACCGTCCGAAGCTCGTGCAGCACACCCACGTGTCGTACCCGATCGGGCATCTGTCGACCATGTGGTGGCTCGGTGTGCGCCCCGACGACGTGCACCTGAACATCTCGTCGCCGGGTTGGGCGAAGCATGCGTGGTCGAGCTTCTACTCGCCCTTCCTCGCCGAGGCGACCGTGTTCGTCTACAACTACGACCGCTTCGACGCGAACACCCTCATGCAGGTCATGGACGCGCATCATGTCTCGACGTTCTGCGCGCCGCCCACCGTGTGGCGGATGCTGATCCAGGCCGACCTCGGGCGCTTGACCCACCCGCCGCGCGAGCTCGTCGGAGCCGGTGAACCGCTGAACCCCGAGGTCATCGACCGGGTGCAGGAGGCGTGGGGAGGCACGATCCGCGACGGCTTCGGCCAGACCGAGATGACGGCCTGCGTGGGCAACTCCCCCGGTCAGGTCGTCAAGATCGGATCGATGGGACGACCCCTGCCCGGATACCCCGTCGTGCTGCTCGACCCCGCGACCGGTGAGCTCGCCGAGCACGAGGGCGAGATCGCGCTCGACCTGGCGCATCCTCCGGTGGGGCTCATGGCCGGGTACTACGACGACCCCGAGAAGACGGCCGAGTCGCGCGTCGGCGGATACCACCACACGGGCGACATCGCCCAGCGGGATGCCGACGGCTATCTGACCTACATCGGCCGGGCGGACGACGTGTTCAAGGCGTCCGACTACAAGATCTCGCCGTTCGAGCTCGAGTCGGTGCTGCTGGAGCACGACCTCGTGATCGAGGCGGCGGTGATCCCGAGCCCCGATCCGACGCGGCTCGCAGTCCCGAAGGCGTACGTGTGCCTGCGCCCCGACGCGGTCGGATCCGACGCCGAGGCCGCGCGATCGATCTTCGCGTACGCCCACGACCGGCTGTCCTCGCACCTCTGGGTGCGGATCATCGAGTTCGTGCCCGAGCTGCCCAAGACGATCTCCGGCAAGATCCGCCGGGTCGAACTGCGCGCCCGAGAGGCCGAGCGCGTGGCCTCAGGAGACGAGGCCGCGCAGCACCGGGATCGCGACTACCGCTGAGTGCGGCTCAGCCTGCGAGCGCAGGCTGACTGCCGGTGCTCGGCGCTTTCGTGGAGCGCGCCGGGACCGTCGGCTCGGGCGCGTCGACGACAGCCTGGATCCGCGCGGCGCGGGCGACCTCACGGGCAGGCTCGCCCGCGTTGACGATCCCGCGTGCGACGGCTCCGATCACCAGCATCGCGACGAGCACGATGCCGGACACGAGCAGCGGCGTCCACTGATTCGCGAACGATGCCGTGGTGCTGAGCATCGCGCTCGGGATCCACAGTCCTACCGCTCCGCCGGCGAGACCCGCCGCTCCGCGCATGATCGCGACTCCCGCCACGATCGCGCACAGCGCCGCGAGCACTGCCCCCACCACTCCGATCGGCACCAGTATCGATGCCAGTTCGCTTGCCACCCTTGACGATGTCATCACGACCCCCCGGTCCGCGGAACCTCCGCATCACCAACATTACGAAGTGTCGGCATTCTGGGCATCCATCTGAAGGATGATGTTCCTCAACCGTGACGCGTTGTTCAGCGGCGCTTCAACCGTGCGAACCGTGACCTCTTGACCACTCGCACCGGCTGGGTGACGACCGCGTCGACGACCATCGACCCGTCGGTCGGACCGATGATCGCCATCGCCGACGTCTCGGTGGACTCGATCGGGTCGACCGGCATGCGGGCGAGCGACCGGTGAGCGCGCACGTACGCGGGCACCAGCAGCACGATCGCGCCGAGCCAGGCGAGAGGGTTGCTGAGCGCGACACCCTCGAATCCGATGAGCGCGCCGAGCACGACGGCCGCTCCCACGCGCATCACCAGCTCGATCACGCCCGTGACGGTGGGGATGAGGGTGTGGCCGAGGCCCTGCAGCGCCCCGCGGAGCACGAACAGCACACCGAGGGCCCAGTACCCGCATCCGTTGATGATCAGCATGAGGTGCGCGAGTCGCACGACCTCGTCGGACCCCTCACCGACGAACAGGCGCACCATCGGCGTGCCGAACGCGATGATGATGACGCCGAGTGCGATGCCGGCGGCGATCGCCATCCAGGTGCCCTCGACGACCCCTCGACGGATGCGGTCGGGGCGGCGCCCGCCCAGGTTCTGCGCCGTGTACATCGACGACGCGAGGCCCAGCGACGAGAGGAAGGCGACCGCGAGGCCGTCGACGCGGGATGCCGTCGTGTAGGCCGCGACGGCATCCGAGCCGAGCGTGTTCAGCGCCACCTGCACGGTGAGCGTGCCGATCGCGATGATCGATGCCTGGAATCCCATCGGCAGACCGAGGCGCAGGTGCTCCCTGAAGTCGTCGCGGGTGACTCGCCAGTCGGCGCGACGCAGGTGCAGCATCGGCAGGCGACGGCGCACGAACTCGAGGCACAGTGCGACGGAGACGGCCTGGGCCACGACGGTCGCGAGGGCTGCGCCGCCGACTCCCCACTCGAGCGGACCGACCATCAGGATCACGAGGCCGACGTTGAGCGCGCACGAGACGGTCAGGAAGATGAGCGGCGTGCGCGAGTCGCCGATCGCCCGGATGATCGCCGAGAGGTAGTTGAAGAACATCGTCGCGCTCGCGCCGATGAAGCTGATCTGGGTGAAGACCGTCGCCTCGGGCATGAGCTCGGCCGGCGTCTGCAGCAGCTCGAGCACGGGTCGGGCGATCAGGGGCGCGACGATCGTGAGCACCACGCTCGTGATTCCGGTCAGGATCACGCCGGTCGCGACCGAGCGGCGCACGGCGGCGCCGTCACCCGCTCCGAACGCCTGCGCGATGGGGATCGCGAAACCGCTCGTCAGACCCCAGGCGAAGCCGATGAGCAGGAACAGCAGGCTGCCGGTGGCACCGACGGCGGCGAGGGATTCGACGCCGAGGTGCCGGCCGACGACGACGGCGTCGGCGAACTGGTACATCTGCTGCACGACGTTTCCGAGCAGCAGGGGAATGGAGAACGACAGGATGACACGCCACGGACGGCCCGTGGTCAGAGAGGTGGCCATGAGAGAAGAGGCTCGCAGAACTGGGGGATGATCGGGGGTCGTACCAGGATATCGAATCGATTCGGTTGGATGCCATCCCCGATCGCCAAGTACGGTCGGAAGGATGCCGCAGCGGGACGCGGCACGGAACACCGGAGGTTCGAGCGATGACGACAGAGAAGACAGGCGGATCCGTCGGGGTGGACGGATCGGCCGACGGCGACGAGCAGCACCTGAAGCGGGCACTGAGCAACCGGCACATCCAGCTGCTCGCGATCGGCGGCGCGATCGGCACCGGCCTGTTCATGGGCAGCGGCAAGACCATCTCGGTCGCGGGCCCCTCGGTCATCTTCGTCTACATGATCATCGGCTTCATGCTGTTCTTCGTCATGCGGGCGATGGGCGAGCTGCTGCTCTCGAACCTCAAGTACAAGTCGTTCAGCGACTTCGCCAGCGACCTGCTCGGCCCGTGGGCGGGGTTCTTCACCGGATGGACGTACTGGTTCTGCTGGGTCGTCACCGGAGTCGCCGACGTGATCGCGATCGCCGGCTACACGGATGCGCTGTTCCCCGGCATCCCGTTGTGGATCCCCGGCGTGCTGGTGATCGTCATCCTGCTCGCGCTGAACCTGCCCACCGTCGCCGCCTTCGGCGAGATGGAGTTCTGGTTCGCGCTCATCAAGATCGTGGCGATCGTGGCGCTCATCATCACGGGTCTCGTGATGATCTTCACCGGCTTCCAGCACGATGCGGGCACGGCGAGCTTCGCGAACCTGTGGGATCACGGCGGCATGTTCCCGCACGGGTTCATGGGCTTCGTCGCCGGGTTCCAGATCGCTGTCTTCGCGTTCGTCGGCGTCGAGCTCGTCGGCACCGCCGCGGCCGAGACGAAGGACCCCGAGAAGAATCTGCCGAAGGCGATCAACGCGATCCCGATCCGCATCCTGCTCTTCTACGTCGGCGCCCTCGTCATCCTGATGGCCGTCACGCCGTGGACCGAGTACGTCGCGGGCGAGAGCCCCTTCATCGCGATGTTCGCTCTCGCGGGCCTCGGCATCGCCGCGACGGTCGTGAACCTCGTCGTGCTGACCTCGGCCATGTCGAGCGCCAACTCGGGCATCTACTCGACCTCGCGCATGGTGTTCGGGCTCGCACAGGACGGCGATGCGCCCCGGCTGTTCGGACGCCTGTCGAAGCGCCGCGTGCCGCAGAACGCGCTGTTCCTGTCGTGCATCCTGCTGCTGTCGGGTGTCGTGCTGCTCTACGCCGGCAAGGACATCGGCACCGCGTTCGACATGGTCACCACGGTCTCGGCGGTGTGCTTCATGTTCGTCTGGACGATCTTCCTGTGCAGCTACCTCGTCTACCGGCGCCGGCGGCCCGAGAAGGTCGCCGCATCGAGGTTCCGGATGCCGGGCGGCATCTTCATGGTCTACGTCGTGCTCGCGTTCTTCGTGTTCATCCTGTGGGCGTTGACGACCCAGCCCGACACGCTGACCGCGCTGCTCGTGACCCCGATCTGGTTCGTGCTGCTGCTCGTCGCGTGGCTGTTCGTGCGGAAGTCGCAGAACCACCTGACCCGGCACGCCGCGCACATCGCCTACCTGCGTGACGACTCGGCGGAGTAGTCGCGACGGCTCGGCGTTCACAATTCAGCATGAGCCGGCCGATTCCTGACGAAACGGCCGGTTCTGCGGTGTCCGGGACTGTTCGTGCTGAATCGTGAACGGCGGCTGCCTATGGGAGGTTCCGACAGGCCCTCCCTCGGGGCCGTCCGCGCGCGTAGCGTCGGCCCTGACGAAAGGACTCGACATGCACACTCGCACACTCGGACAGGGCCTCGAGGTCTCGGCAGTCGGACTCGGCTGCATGGGGATGTCGCAGAGCTACGGACCCAACCCCGGCAGCCGCGACGAGATGATCGGCGTGCTGCGGTCGGCTCTCGACCTCGGCGTCACGTTCTTCGACACCGCGGAGGTGTACGGGCCCTATGTCAACGAAGAGCTCGTCGGCGAGGCGCTCGAGCCGATCCGCGACCAGGTCGTGATCGCGACGAAGTTCGGGTGGCGCATCGAAGACGGCAAGAGCGTCGGGCTCGACAGCCGCCCCGAGCAGATCCGCCGCGTCGCGGAGGCATCGCTGCGGCGCCTGCGCACCGACGTGATCGACCTCTTCTACCAGCACCGCGTCGACCCGGACGTGCCGATCGAAGACGTCGCGGGCACGGTGTCGGAGCTGATCGCCGAAGGCAAGGTGCGCCATTTCGGGCTCTCCGAGGCCTCGGCATCCACCATCCGACGCGCGCATGCCGTGCAGCCGGTCACCGCGCTGCAGAGCGAGTACTCGCTGTGGACGCGCGATCCCGAGCGTGAGGTTCTGCCGACCCTCGGTGAGCTCGGCATCGGCTTCGTACCCTTCAGCCCTCTGGGCAAGGGGTTCCTCACCGGCACCGTCGACCAGACCACCTCATTCGCAGACGGAGACATCCGCGGCACGATCCCCCGCTTCAGCGAGGAGAACCGGGCGGCGAACCAGGCCCTCGTGAGTCACGTCACGGCACTCGCCGAGGGGAAGGACGCATCGTCCGGCCAGATCGCGCTGGCCTGGCTGCTCGCCCGCGAACCGTGGATCGTGCCGATCCCCGGCACCCGCCGCACCTCGCGCATCGCCGAGAACGCGGGAGCGGCGGCCGTGGCGCTCTCGGCCGACGAAGTCGCCGATCTCGACCAGCTCGCCGCTCGCGTCGGGGTGCAGGGCGACCGCTACAACCCGCAGCAGATGTCGTTCGTCGACCGGTGAGCCGGCGCCGGCGCTGGGTAGTCTGAGGCGGATGACTCCGCCCCGCAGCTACCCGGCGACGATCGCCGCGCCTGTGGAGCATGAGCTCGTCATCAAGAAGTCGCGATTCATCGCGACTGTCGAGCCGGTCGCCTCAGTCGACGAGGCGGATGCCGTGATCGCACGGCTGCGGAAGCGGTGGTGGGATGCCCGGCACAACTGCAGCGCGATGGTCACCGGACTCCTCGGAGACCAGGCACGTTCGTCGGACGACGGCGAGCCGTCGGGCACCGCGGGAGTGCCGATGCTCGAGGTGCTTCGCAGGCGAGAGCTGACCGATGTGGTGGCCGTGGTGACGCGGTACTTCGGCGGGGTCAAGCTCGGCGCCGGCGGCCTCGTGCGGGCATACTCCTCAGCGGTCTCGGAGGCCCTCGACCTCGCGTCGCCGGTGCACCGGCAGTCGCTCACGCAGGTGATGTTCGACGTCTCGCACGCGGATGCCGGGCGCTACGACCACCTCCTGCGCGACTGGGTGCTGCACCACGGAGCGACGCTCGGCGACGCCCGCTATGCAGCGCTCGCGACGTTCGAGGTGTGGGCGCCAGCGGACGAGGTCGACCGTCTCGTCGAGGACATCGCGGCGGCGTCCGCCGGTTCCGTCGTGCCGGTGACCGGCGTGGAGCGCATCGTCGACGTCCCCGGCTGATCCACAACAGCGCCCGGATATTCTGGATGACGCGATCTCGGAAGGAGAGCGATGTTCGACAGCCCGCTCTCGGCTTCCGCCTACGAGATCCTCGGGGTGGACCCCACCGTCGACGACGGCGAGCTGAGGCGCGCCTATCGTCTGCGACTGCGCCAGACCCACCCCGATACCGGAGGGGACGCGGCCGTGTTCATCCAGGTGCAGCGCGCGTGGGAACTCGTCGGCACGCCCGAGGGCCGCGCCGCCTATGACCGTCGCTCCGGCGCCCACCCCGGCATCCCCGCCGAACCGGAGTGGAACGGCTGGCGGCCGCAGTCGGCGACCCGCACCGACACGCGTCCCCGGGCGCGGTCGTACGGCCACCCCGGCGGATGGCGTCGAGAGCGCTACCTCTCACTCATCCGCGAGTGGGCCGGCCGTGGCGTCGAGGTTCCCGATCCCTATGACCCGGCGCTCGTGCGATCAGCGCCGCGAGACCTGCGACGGCTGCTCGCCGATGCGCTGGCAGAAGAGGCGACCGCCCGCACGGTGAGCGCCCTCGGAATGGGATTCACGGTCTGGCACGACGTCGCGACCGGCGCCGACCCCGACGACAAGCTCGACCACGTCGTGCTCAGTCCGTCGGGTCTCTACGGCGTGATGTCGGAGGACTTCGGCGGCGTCGTCGGATTCCGCCGCGGCGAGATCACCGGCCCGAGCCTCGGCACACGCGCGCCCGTCACCGCGGCGCTCGGCCGCATGCGCACCGTCGCGAAGGCCGCCAAGGTGAAGTTCGGCGGTCTGATCATGGTGCTCCCGGACGACGACCTGGCACAGGCCGTCACGCCTCTGGGCAGCAGTCGCGGGGTGCCCGTCGTGGTCGTGCGGCGCAGCGCCCTGGCGATGGTGCTGCGCCAGGGAGTGCCCGGCGCACGAGCGATCGGCGGCAACGAACTGTTCGACGTCCGCACCCGACTGCAGCAGACCGTCACCTTCGTCTGACCCTGGTCGCGCCCTGTCGGCATCCGTCCGGCCCTCTTGACGGGCGTCGTCAAACCGGTTTACACTCGCTGCACCCGCACCTGTCAAACCGGTTAAACCGACGCCTGGCGAAGATGCGGACGATCAGCCCGATGTTCCACGAGGAGGTGGCATGAGCCGCACGACGATCGCCGACGTCGCCCGCGAGGCGGGAGTCACCAAGGCCACCGTCTCTCACGCGATGAGCGGCAAGCGCCCCATCTCCGACGACACCAGGGCGAAAGTGCTCGCCGCCGCGGAGAAGCTGAACTGGGTGCCGAGCCAGAGCGCCCGCGCGCTGGCCACCCAGAAGGCCAACGCCCTTGCCGTCGTGCTGGCCCGCGACCCCGAGGTCATCGCGAACGACTCGTTCTTCCCCGCGTTCATCGCCGGCGTCGAGTCCGTGCTGGCCGAGACCGAGACCGCCCTGATCCTGCAGGTGGTTCCCGATCGGGCGGCAGAGGAACGCGCCTATCGCTCGCTCAGCCACGGGCGGGCCGACGGCGCCCTGCTCCTCGATCTTAGGAACGACGACTGGCGCGTGCCGCTGCTCGAAGAACTCGGCCTGCCGGCCGTGCTCGTCGGCGCCTACGAGCAGCCGACCCGCTTCTCGTGCGTACGCACCGATGACGACGCCCCGGTGCGCGAGATCATCGCCCACCTGCGCGCCGAGGGGCATGAGCGCATCGCGCACGTGGCCGGTCCTCTCGACTACGTGCACTCGCGGGTGCGGGCGGATGCCTACATCGACGCCGTGGGCGGAGACGCACTGCTGCGCGAGGGCGACTTCACGGCATCCAGCGGTCGTGAGCGCACCGCCGAGCTGCTCGCGCTTCCCGAGCGACCGACCGCGATCCTCTACTCCAACGACACGATGGCGATCGCCGGGTTGTCGTACGCCCGCTCGAGCGGACTCAGCATCCCCCGCGATCTCGCAATCGCCGGCTTCGATGACGACCACCTCTCGGCCCACCTCTCCCCTGCGCTCACGAGCGTCTCGTCGGGTCCTGCCGCACGTGGCCGCGCGGCAGCCCGCCTGCTGCAGGCCGACATCCTCGGCGCCGAACCGCGCACCGAGGTCGTCGACTGCAACGTCGTGCACTTCCGGGAGAGCACCACCCGCTAGACGATCACCCGAACCATCGCGTCAAGGAGGACAACATGAAGAAGAAGATCCGCGCAGCAGCGCTCTTGGGAGCCGTCGCACTGGTCGCCACCGGATGCTCGTCAGGAGGTGGGGGCGGCGACGCCTCGGCCGACGGCACCGGCTCCATCGACATCTGGCTGTCGAACAACGAGCAGGAGGTCGCCTGGGGCACCGCCGTCGTCGACGCCTGGAACGCCGAGCACCCCGACGAGAAGGTCAACGCCCAGGAGATCCCCGCGGGCTCGTCGTCGGAAGAGGCCATCACCGCCGCGATCACCGCCGGCACCGCACCCTGCCTCGTCTACAACGTGGCCCCGGCCGCCGTCTCGGGCTGGGTCAAGCAGGGCGGACTCGTCGACCTCAGCACCATGGAGGGCGGCAGCGACTACATCACCGAGCGCGGAGGAGAGGTCGACTCGTACGCGACCGACGGCAGCTTCTACCAGCTGCCCTGGAAGTCGAACCCCGTCATGGTCATGTACAACAAGGCGCTGTTCCAAGCCGCGGGCATCGATCCCGAGGACCCGCAGATGAACACGTACGACGCGTTCATCGAGGGGTCCAAGGCGATCGTCGCCTCCGGTGTGCAAAGCGCCATCTGGCCGGCTCCGACGAGCGAGTTCTACCAGCCCTGGTTCGACTTCTACCCGCTCTACCTCGCCGAGACCGACGGCACCATGCTCGTCGAAGACGGCAAGGCGACGGTCGACTCGGATGCCGGCCGCGAGGTCGCCGAGTTCTGGAAGACGTTCTATGACGAGAAGCTCTCGCCGAACGAGGCGTCGACCGACGATGCGATGTCCGCCGGCACCACCGCCATGCAGCTCGCCGGTCCGTGGGCGATCCCCTCGTACGCCGAGACCGTCGACGTCGGGTTCATGCCGGTCCCGACCAGCGACGGCCGCGAGAACCCGACGACCTTCGCCGACTCGAAGAGCGTCTCGATGTTCACCGCGTGCGAGAACCAGGGCACCGCGTGGGAGTTCCTGAAGTTCTCGACGAGCGTCGACAGCGACGGACAGCTGCTCGAGGCCACCGGTCAGATGCCGATGCGCACCGACCTCACGGAGACCTACGCCGACTACTTCGATGCGAACCCGAACTACGTCGCGTTCGCCGAGCAGGCCGAGGCGACGGCCGACGTGCCCAGCATCCCGAACTCCGTGGAGGCCTGGCAGGCGTTCCGCGACGAGTACTCCGCCGCCGTGATCTTCGGCAAGGAGTCGATCGACGACTTCCTGAAGAATGCCACGACGAAGATCGACGACCTCGTCGCCGAGTGATGAGTCTGCGATGACGCTCCGAGACGACGCCGTCGCGGACGTGGCCGGGGGCACTGCACCCCCGGCCCCGTCCGCGGGCCGGCCACCGAGGGCGCGGTTGCGCACCCGACTGCTGGGTGCGCAGCCGATCGGCGGCCTGTTCGCGCTGCCGTACCTGGTCTTCGTGCTGGCGATCTTCGCGTTCCCGCTGGGATTCGCGGTCTACATCGCCTTCCACGACTACTTCTTCACCGCCCCCAACGTCGAGGTCGAGCGACCGTTCGTGGGCTTCGACAACTTCGTGACCGTGCTCACCGACCCGAGAGTGCTCGGTTCGTTCCGCAACACCCTGATCTTCCTCGTCATCAACGTGCCGCTCACCGCCGTGCTCTCGCTCGTGCTGGCTGCGGCGCTGAACACCGGCATCCGCTGGGTCGCCGCCTACCGCGTGGCGTTCTACGTGCCGTATCTGACGGCCAGTGTCTCGCTCGTCGGCGTGTGGATGCTGCTCTTCTCGGGCAACGGTCTGATCAACACGATCCTCGGCCCGCTCGCCCCCGATCCGTCGTGGCTCGTGAACAGCGGGCTGGCGATGCCGATGATCGCGCTCTACGTCACGTGGAAGCAGCTGGGCTTTTACATCCTGCTGTATCTCGCGGCGCTGCAGAACGTGCCGAAGGAGCTCTACGAATCGGCCGAGACCGACGGCGCGGGAGCATTCTCCCGATTCTGGAACGTCACGGTACCCGGCGTCCGTAGCGCCACCACGCTCGTGCTGATCCTGTCGATCATCACCGGAGCCAACCTCTTCACCGAGCCCTACCTGTTGACCAACGGCGGTGGCCCCGACGGCGCCTCGTCGACCCCCGTGCTGCTGATCTACCAGCTGGGCATCCAGCAGCAGAACCCCGACACCGCGGCAGCGATCGGCATGATCCTCGTGATCCTGGTCGGGATGCTGTCACTCGCCGCCAACCGCGCGACCAGGGAGCGATGACCATGAGACGCACGCGTTCGCTGCCCCGCATCCTGAGCCTGATCCTGCTCACGGTCGCGGCCATCGGCTTCGCCTTCCCGTTCTACTTCATGCTGGTCGGGGCCTTCCAGGAGAATCCGACGAACTCGCCCAGCGAGCTCTTCCCGACGAGCGGGTGGACGGTCGACAACTTCCTCGCGATCGACTCCCGCATCGACCTCGCGGGCTCCCTGCTCAACTCGCTGATCTTCACGGCGGGTGTGCTGCTGGGCACCGTGGTGTTCGGGCTGCTCGCCGGATATGCGATCGCGAGGCTCGACTTCCGCGGCCGTGGCGTCATCTGGGTGCTGATGCTGCTCGTGCAGATGGTGCCGTTCCAGCTGCTGATGATCCCGCTCTACGTGCAGATCACCCGCAACTACGGGCTCGGCGATTCATACATGGGCATGATCCTGCCGTTCCTCATCAACACGACCGCGGTGTTCATCTTCGTGCAGTTCTTCAAAGCGCTGCCCGTCGAGATCTTCGAGGCGGCGCGCATCGACGGAGCCGGCGAGATCCGGCTGCTGACGTCCGTCGCGATCCCGCTGATCAAGCCGGTACTCGTCACGGTGGTGCTCGTCACGTTCATCGGCCCCTGGAACGAGTTCCTCTGGCCGTTCCTCATCACGAAGGACGCGTCGCTGCAGCCGCTCGCCGTATCGCTCGCCAACTACATCTCCAACGTCGCGCAGTCGACGGCGAATCCCAACGGGGCCATCCTCGCCGGCGCCACGGCGCTCGCGTTCCCCGTCGTCATCCTGTTCATCGTCTTCCAGCGGTTCTTCCGAGCCACCGACCTCGGCGCCGCCGTCAAAGGCTAGCCAGAAAGGCACCCCATGTTCACCGGAGCAACCTTCCCCCTGGGCCCCTTCGTCCCCTACGAGGCCAATCCCATCCTTCGACCGAAAGGCGACAGCTGGGAGTCGGCCAATCTCTACAACCCGGCCGCGATCGTCGACGGCGACGAGGTCGTGCTGCTCTATCGGGCGCACGCCGACGACATCGTCTCGCACATCGGCATCGCGCGATCGAGCGACGGCGTGAACTTCACCCGCGAGGACGCGCCGATCCTCTCCCCCTCAGAGGACTACGAGCGCTTCGGATGCGAGGACCCGCGCATCGCGCTGATCGACGGCACCTACTATCTGACCTACACGGGATGGGACCGACGCAGCGCCCAGCTCTGCCTCGCCACCTCGACCGACCTGCGCACCTGGACCAAGCACGGCCCGCTGTTCGACGACTTCGACACGTTCAAGACCATGGATCCGCGTGGGTTCAACTGGTCGAAGGCCGGCGTGATCGTGCCGCAGAAGATGCACGGCAAATGGTGGATGTACTTCGGCGAGGGGGCGATCTACTGGGCGACCAGCGACGACCTCATCCACTGGACGCCGGGCACGGCCGACACCGATCCGATGTACTCGCCGACCCCGGGCACCTGGGACGAAGCGCTCGTCGAGATCGGCACCTCGCCCGTGCTCGCCGACAACGGACTGCTGGTGTTCCTCACGAACGGCGCGACGAGGGTCGTGCATGACGACGGATCGGTCGACGTCGACTACCGCTGCGGGCAGATCGCGATCGACCCCGACGAGCCGACGAAGGTGATCGCCCGCCTGCAGGAGCCATGGCTGAGGCCGCAGACATTCGAGGACATGAACGGCCTGGTGTCGAACGTCACGTTCGTCGAAGGACTCGTGAAGTTCCGAGGCAAGTGGTTCGCCTACTACGGGCAGTCCGACACGACGCTGGCCGTCGCCATCCACGATCCCGCGCAGCCGTGGGGCCGGGCGCTGAGAGACACGAACGAGGAATGAGAGCATGTCCATCTCCCGACGCACGTTCCTGACCGCCGCAGCCGCGACCTCTGCACTCGCGCTGCTTCCGCTCGACCCTGCCGGAGCGCACGCCTCGACGCCCGCCGCACCGCCGCTCGGATCTCGACCGATCGGCGCGGGTGGAGGCGCGCGGCTCACGAACCTCGCACACCTGCGCTTCCTGCTCGCCGAGGTTCCCGTGGTGGCGAGTACCACGCACACCACGTTCGGCATCGACGCCTCACCCCGCGTGCTCGCACCGTGGACCTATGCCGACACCGACGGTGCGGGCGGATTCCGTCCGGTGGGTGGCGGCACTCGCGACGCCGTGACCGGGTACTGGACGCAGGGCGCCTACAACGCGGATGACATCGCGCGAGCGGCGATCGTGTTCCTGCGCGCGTGGAAGGCGACCGGCGACGCGCAGGCCCGCGACGAGGCACGCGATGTGCTGAGGTCGCTGGCGTTCCTGCAGACGACGAGCGGGCCGAATGCCGGCCGGGTGGTGCTGTGGCAGCAGGAGGACGGCACCCTGAACCCCAGTGCGATCCCCGTCGAACTGCCCGACCCGTCGGACTCCGCCGAGTCCTACTGGCTCGCTCGTTCGGTCTGGGCATTCGGCGAGGGCTATGCGGCGTTCCGGCGGGAGGATTCCGAGTTCGCGGCATTCCTGCTCGCACGGCTGCATCTCGCTCTCGACGCGCTCGGTCGCGAGTCTCTGTCGCGTGCCGGTCACTGGGTGCGCAGCGACGGACGGGATCTGCCCGCCTGGCTGATCGCCGGCGGCGCGGATGCGACGGCCGAGGCCATGCTCGGGCTCGCTGCGGCGACCGAGGCCGGAGATGCGCGCAGCCGTCAGGCTCTGCAGACCTACGGAGAAGGGGTGGCCGCGATGGCCACCGACCCGGCGAAGGGATGGCCGTTCGGCGCCGTTCTGCCGTGGACCGGGTCTCTCGGTTTCTGGCATGCCTGGGGCGCTGCCGCACCGGAGGCACTGGCTCGCGCGGGTGCGCTGCTGCGCCGCCGAGAGTGGACCGCCACGGCTGTGGCGGACGCGGGGACGTTCACCCCGCAGGTGCTCGCCTCGGGCGGACCGCACAACGCCTGGGCGCCACTGCCCGCGGAGGCGCAGATCGCGTACGGCGCACACGGCCGCGTCGCGGGCGCCGTGCAGGCGGCGTCCGTCGGCGGAGAAGGTCTGCGCGTGCTCGCCGGGCTGACTGCCAGCTGGTTCTTCGGGGCGAACACCGCAGGCGTCCCGGTGTACGACCCGGCCACCGGCGTGACGTTCGACGGCGTGGAGACCGACGGGCGCGTGAATCGCAACTCGGGGGCTGAGTCCACGATCCACGGGCTGCTCACGATGCTGCTGCTCGACGCGAACCGCGACATCGCACGCATCGCGACATCGATCACCGGCCTGTCCTCGTTCTCGGGACTTCGGGTGATCGATGCCGAGGGCGCTCGGCTCTCGGCGGGCTGCGAGGTCGTGCGGCCAGAGGGCGGCGCGTGGATCGGCGAGAGCAACCTCTCGGGAGCCGCGTATGTGCGGGTTCCCGCGGGCGAGTCGGTCGAGTTCGATGTGACGGAGGCCTGCGGCATCCTGCACGGTCTCGTCTGGAGACAGAAGGCGGATGCCGGAGAGGCGGTGTGGGAGGTGTTCCGCGGTGGCAGGCGGCTCTGGAGCACGCGAACCCCTGCGGGAGGAACGGGCGATCGCGGTCTCACGGAGGCCGACGGCATGCTCGTTCCTCAGCTGCTCGGTGGCGATCTTCCCGCCGATGCGGTGACCGTCCGGTGCACGAGCACCGGCGATCTGCGTCTCGACGCTCTCGTCATCCAGCCGGCGGTGTCCACGGCCGTGTATGCCATGGCATCCGGTTCCGCGGTGCTGTACGCGAACGGCGCTCGGCGCGATCAGCGGGTCTCGCCCCTCGCTGCGGGATCGGGCCGAGCCTACGACGCCGACGGGTCGCAGCGTGGCCAGGCTGTGCAGGGCGGCAGGGTTCGCGTGCGCGGCGGAGGTTTCACCATCACGCGGTGAGGGCGCGGGGCTGTGCCGTCGGCACGCGTGCGGACTACGGTTGCGGTGTGCCTGCGCTTCCCGAGTACGACTCGCTGCCCGATCGCCCCGCCCCCGACAATCCCTCGGGAAAGCTCGTCCTCCTGCGCCACGGCGAGACGGAGTGGTCGAGGGCCGGCCGCCACACCGGCCTCACCGACATCCCGCTCACAGCGCGGGGTGAAGACCTCGCTCGCGCTGCCGGGAGGCTGGTCGCCGACTACGACTTCTCGCTCGTCCTGTCGTCACCCCTCGAGCGCTCTCGGCGCACGGCCGAGCTCGCGGGGCTTCACGCCGAGGTCGATCCGCTGCTCGTCGAGTGGGACTACGGCGGATACGAGGGTCGCACGACGAAGGACATCCGCGAGGAGCTCGGCTACGACTGGAGCGCCTTCACCCACGGTGTGATCCGGGGCGCGACGCCGGGCGAGACCGTGGAGGAGGTCGCCGCCCGCGCGTCCCGTGTGCTCACACGGGTGCTGCCGGCGCTGACCGAGGGCGATGTGGCACTCGTCGCGCACGGCCACTTCCTCCGCATCCTCACCGCCGTCTACCTGCGCCTCGCTCCGCGCTTCGGCGCGCAGATCACGCTGGATGCCGGATCGGTGTCGGTGCTGAGCTTCTATCGCGAGCAGCCGGCGATCCTGACGTGGAACTACGGCCTCGAGTTGCCCCTCGCACCGTCGGAGTCCTGACCCCCGCAGCGGAACGAGAGCACTGGAAACTCACGGCACGGTGACGAGCGAGATCGCATTGATCGTGGGAGCGCCGTCGAGAGCGAGCTCGAACCTCACCCCGGTCCGGGCATTCGTGACGTCGAACGCGATCGTCTCGTTCGTGCACGCGATCGGCTCCGACGGCGATCCCTCATCGAGTTCACTGACGGTGAGCACGATCGTCCCCTCGCCTCGGCATGCGAACTGCGCCTGATAGGTCCCCGGTTCGAGCGATGTGAAGCTGGTGACGTCGTTGGCCGAGCTGTTCTCGCTCATCCATCCGGAGAAGCCGAAGACGTATCCGGGCGAGTCCGACCCCGGTACCGCCGTCTGCGCCCACTCGGGGATCTCGTCCACGGGCAGCGGAAGCTGCGCCTCGTCGGAGTCGGCATCCTGAGTCGCCGTCGACGCGGAGCCGCTCGGAGATGGCGAGGGAGACGTCGATCCGGTCGCCGACCCCGACGGCTCTCCCGTGCATCCGGCGAGCGCGATGCCCGCCATCAGGACCAGTCCGATCGTCGCCGCTCTTTTCCTGAACATGCCTCCACGCTACGGATGAGCCAGGATGATGCAACCGCCGCGCCCGACACGCCATTCTTTTGAGTTACTCAAAATAAACGGTAGAGTCGGGGCCATGGAGACAGAACTCGACTCGGCACTTCGCGGTGCCGGGCTGCGTGCGACCGCGGGCCGCGTCGCCGTGCTCGAGGCACTGGAATCCATGGCCCACACGGATGCGGAGCGGATCTTCCGCACCGTGTCCGACGTGCTTCCGACGACGTCGATCCAGTCGGTGCACAACATCCTCGCGGACCTGACGACGGCGGGCCTCATCCGCCGGATCGAACCGGCAGGCTCCGCGGCGCTCTACGAGCGGCGCATCGACGACAACCATCACCACATCGTGTGCACCCAGTGCGGTGCGATCGGCGATGTGGACTGCGTCGTCGGCGAAGCGCCGTGCCTCACCCCGTCTTCGGCGGGGGGATTCACCGTCCAGACAGCCGAAGTGACCTTCTGGGGCCTGTGCCCCAGTTGCCAGAACGCCGCGCAGTAGCATCCGACGCCGATCCCGGGCACCCGGGATGATCGTCGTGTCTGCGTGCAGAAGGAGAAGAACATGACCGATCCATCGACCACCACCCAGACGGGCACACCCGTCGCGAGCGACGCGCACTCGCTCACCGTCGGAGCTGACGGCCCCACCGTTCTGCACGATCGCTACCTCGTCGAGAAGCTCGCGTCGTTCAACCGCGAGCGCGTGCCGGAGCGCAACCCCCATGCCAAGGGCGGCGGAGCCTTCGGAACGTTCACCGTCACCGAGGACGTGTCGGCCTACACCCGTGCCGCGGCCTTCCAGCCGGGCGCTCAGAGCGAGACGCTGCTGCGTTTCTCGTCGGTCGCCGGCGAGCAGGGTTCGCCCGACACCTGGCGCGACGTGCGCGGTTTCGCGCTGCGTTTCTACACGCCCGAGGGCAACCTCGACATCGTGGGCAACAACACCCCGACCTTCTTCCTGCGCGACGCCATGAAGTTCCCCGACTTCATCCACTCGCAGAAGCGTCTCGGCGACTCGGGTCTGCGCGACGCCGACATGCAGTGGGACTTCTGGACCCTCTCCCCCGAGTCCGCCCACCAGGTCACCTACCTCATGGGCGACCGCGGCCTGCCGCGCAGCTGGCGCCACATGAACGGCTACGGATCGCACACCTACCAGTGGGTCAACGCCGCCGGCGAGCGCTTCTGGGTGCAGTACCACTTCCTGTCGAAGCAGGGCGTCGAGGCGATGAGCGCCGAAGAGGCCGAGAAGCTCGCCGGATCGGATGCCGACTACTACCGTCGCGACCTGTTCGACGCGATCGCTCGCGGCGACGCCCCCTCGTGGGACGTCTACGTGCAGGTCATGCCCTACGAAGAGGGCAAAACCTACCGCTTCAACCCGTTCGACCTGACGAAGACCTGGTCGAAGAAGGACTACCCGCGCATCAAGGTCGGCACGTTCACGCTCGACCGCAACCCGCAGAACTTCTTCGCCGAGATCGAGCAGGCCGCCTTCTCGCCCGGCAACCAGGTTCCCGGCACGGGCATCTCGCCCGACAAGATGCTCATGGCTCGCGTGTTCGCATACTCGGATGCTCAGCGCTACCGCATCGGTGCGAACTACAACCAGCTGCCGGTCAACCAGCCGCACGCGGCCGAGGTGCGCAACTACATGCACGAAGGCCAGATGCAGTACAAGTTCAACCCGGCCGAGCACCGCGTCTACACGCCGAACTCCTACGGCCCCGCCGGCGGACCCACGGCTGACCCCGCTGCCGGTGTCGAGGCGAGCTGGGAGTCGGACGGCGAGCTGATCCGCGCCGCCGCGACCCTGCACCTCGACGACGACGACTTCGGTCAGGCGGGCACGCTCTACCGCACGGTCTTCGACGACGAGCAGCGCGCGCGCTTCCTCGACACGCTGACCGGCCAGGGACAGGGCATCACGATCGACGCGATCCGCGAGCGGTTCTTCCAGTACTGGACGAACGTCGACGCCTCGCTGGGCGACGCTCTGCGCGCTCGCTTCTGAGCCGCCTCCACTGAGGACCGAGACCCACCGTCCCTTCGGGGCCGGTGGGTCTCGGCGTCTCCGGGCATCGCAGGGGGAGCACAATGGATGCCGTGGCTGTTCCTCTCTCCGACCTGACCCAGATGCCCGAACCCCAGCAGGTGCACGCCGCCGATGGCACTCGCCTCGCGACATACACCTGGGGTGATGTGGATGCTCCCGTGGCGGTGATCGTGCACGGGTTCGCGTCGAGCGCCCGCGACACCTGGGTGCTCACGGGGTGGGTGCGCGAGCTCACGAAGGCGGGGTATCGGGTGCTCGCGCTCGATCAGCGGGGCCATGGGCTCAGCGAGAAGCCGCACCAGGCCGACGCCTACGGCATCCGCACTCTCGCGACCGACGTCGAGACGGTCATGGACATGTATCTCGTCGACGAGGCCGTCTACGTCGGATACTCGCTCGGGGCCCGGGTCGGCTGGGAGGTCGTGCGCGATCTGCCCCACCGGATCGGCCGCGCCGTGCTCGGAGGGGTGCCGGACGGCATCCCTCTCGCGCGGCTCGATCTCGACCAGGTGCGCGCGTATCTCGCCGACGGGACGCCCGTCGCGGATCCGACGACGCAGAACTACATCGCGCTGACCGAGCGCGTGCCCGGCAACGACCTCGGCGCACTCGTGGCGCTGGCCGAGGGGATGCGGTCGTCTCGGACGATCGATCCCGACCCGTCGAACGCGCCGGCGAGCCCGATCCTGTTCGCGACGGGGTCGAAGGATGCCATCATCGAGGGCTCTCGCGCCCTGGCGTCAGCTGCCCCGCAGGGACAGTTCTTCGAGATCCCCGATCGCAACCACTTCAACGCACCGGGATCGCGCGCTTTCAAGGAAGCCGCGCTCGCTTTCCTGTCGGAGAGCTGACCGCGGGGCGCCACGCCTGCCCACTCGTAGCGGAGGAGATCTCAGGCAACGAAGGATGCTTCTCAGCATCCGCTCCTTCGATCCGCGAGATCTCCTTCACTGCCGGAGCGGCAGCCGTCTGCCCGAGCACTGACCGCGGGCACGAGAAGAGCCCTCCGTCTCGGGGAGACGAAGGGCTCTCGGGGTGACGGTCAGACCGTCGCGTTCTCTTCGCGCTTCGGCAGCACCCATCCCGCACGCGGGAAGTGGCAGGTGTAGCCGTTGGGGTACTTGATCAGATAGTCCTGGTGCTCCTCTTCGGCCTGCCAGAACGGGCCGACGGGCTCGATCGTGGTCACGGCCTTGCCCGGCCACAGACCCGAGGCGTCGACGTCGGCGATGGTGTCGCGCGCGACGGCCTCCTGCTCGGGGCTGAGCGGGAAGATCGCCGAGCGGTAGCTCGAGCCGATGTCGTTGCCCTGGCGATCCTTGGTCGACGGGTCGTGGATCTGGAAGAAGAAAGCGAGGATGTCGCGGTACGTCGTCTTCGTGGGATCGAAGACGATCTCCACAGCCTCGGCATGACCCGGGTGGTTGCGGTAGGTCGCGTGGTCGTTGCTGCCGCCGGTGTAGCCGACACGGGTGTCGAGCACGCCGGGCTGGCGGCGGATGAGGTCTTCCATGCCCCAGAAGCAGCCGCCGGCGAGCACGGCGGTCTCGGTCCCGGGGGTGCGGGTGATTGTTCCGGTGTCGGTCATGAGTTCTCCTCGGAGTTCGGGGTGGGGAAGAGGTGACGGTAGCGACCGTACCCCTCATCTTCCAGGCTGTCAGCCGGGATGAAGCGCAGAGCGGCGGAGTTCATGCAGTACCGGAGTCCTCCTGCGTCTCGGGGTCCATCGTCGAAGACGTGCCCGAGATGGCTGTCCGCGCCGCTGGAACGCGCCTCGGTGCGCTTCATCCACAGCGTGCGGTCGGTGCGCGTGGTCACGGCGTCGGCCTCGATGGGCTTGGTGAAGCTCGGCCATCCGGTGCCGCTGTCGAACTTGTCGGTCGACGCGAAGAGCGGCTGACCCGAGACGACGTCGACGTAGATGCCGTCGTCGTGGGTGTTCCAGTACGCGTTGCGGAAGGGCGGCTCGGTCGCATCCTCCTGCGTGACCTCGTACTGCAGGTGCGTGAGGTCGCTGACGGCCTCGGGGGTCTTGCTGTACTCGTTCGACATGGTCTGTCTCCTTGTCCGACGCGGCTGGCTGCAGCGTCATAGAAGAGAACCAGGAGGATGCCGGTTTTGGTCCCGCGGGACTGTGAGCGCGCTGTGAGTTTGTGCGCAGTCGATAGAGTTGCTCCGCTACACACACACCAGGGAGACACACATGTCGGTTGGACTGCTCGCCGTCGTCGATGACATTCTCAGCGCGGCGATGAAGGCTTCGGCCAAGGCCGCCGGCGTCGTGATCGATGACGCCGCCGTGACCCCGCAGTACGTGCAGGGCATCACGCCCGCGCGCGAGCTGCCGGTCGTGGCGAAGATCGCCCTCGGATCTCTCGCGAACAAGTTCGTCATCATCATCCCCATCGCGCTGCTGCTCACCGCCTTCGCGCCGTGGGTGCTGCCGTATCTGCTGATCCTCGGTGGCGCCTACCTCTGCTTCGAGGGGGCCGAGAAGGTGCTCGAATGGTTCGGCGTGCAGCACGGCCATGCCGATGAGAGCGCCCGCAACGAGAACAAGCTCGTGTGGGGCGCGGTGCGCACCGACCTGATCCTGTCGACGGAGATCATGCTGATCTCGCTCGCCAACCTCGAGGCCGGCCTCGACATCTGGACGACCCTCGCGATCCTCGCCGTGATCGCGCTGCTCATGACCGGCGTCGTCTACGGTGCAGTCGCCCTGCTCGTGAAGATCGACGACATCGGTCTGAAGATGGCGAAGAACCCGTCCCAGCGAGTTCGCCACACGGGCACGCGCATCGTGCGCTCGATGCCGGCGGTCTTCCGCTTCATCAGCATCCTCGGCACCGTCGCGATGCTGTGGGTCGGCGGGCACCTGCTGCTCGTGAACCTCGGCGAGGTCGGCGTGCACTTCGGCGCCGACATCCTGCACGGCATCGAGCACTTCCTCGAGCCGGCCGGCGGTGTCATCGTCTGGATCGGCGACACGCTGTTCTCGGCCATCGCGGGCCTGATCGCGGGTCTGATCATCGTGGGGATCATCCTCGGGATCGGTCGCCTGATCGGCAAGAAGCCGAGCTTCCACGAGGGCGAGGAATCGCCCGCCGACGTGCACGTCTGACACCGACGCCGCTGTTCGAATCTCAGTCGGTATGCCGACATGCGATCCGGGGCGCGACTCACTCGCCGCGCACGTGATCCTCGGTGCGCAGCCATTCGTCGAACGTGATCGCTCCCTGCAGAGCATCGGCGTCGCCGCGCAGCGACCCCGACGCCAGCCCTTTCCCGTACGCGCCGGGCAGCCGCACCTCGAGCACCAGCCGCCGCGCCCCGTCGTACGCCAGCTGTCGTCGGGCCAGATCGAGCAGGATCTCGTCCCGTGGCCCGACGAGATCGCGCGCACGCCCCGCTGCCGCACCGGAGGCGACCCGAACCAGGTGTGCCCCCACCTCGCGCGCCGCCACCGGCCGCATGAGCAGCTTGGGCATCACTGCGACCGGCCCCGACATCCCCGACAGCAGCTGTCCCGGGAACTCGTGGAACTGCGCCGCCCGCGCGATCGTGAACGGCACAGTGCCCGCGGCCACCGCCCTCTCCTGGGCGAGCTTGCCCGCGTAGTAGGACGAGTCGATCCCGTCGATCCCCACGATCGACAGTGCGACATGATGCCCCACACCTGCCGCCTCCTCTGCGGCGAGCAGATTGCGCGTCGCCGTCTCGAAGAAAGCGACAGCCTTCGCCGCCGAGAGGGTGGTCGTGTTCGTGACGTCGATGACGGCATCCACACCCTGCAGCGCGTCGGAGAGTCCGACGCCCGTGATCACGTCAGCGCCGGCCGAACGCGCGAGCACGACGACCTCGTGCCCCGCGGCCCGCCCCGCCTCGACGACGTGGCCACCGACCACTCCCGTTCCTCCTGCGACTGCGATCCTCATCCGCGCTCCTCTTCGTTCCCGCGGCATGTCCGCGCCCAGCGTGCGCCCACCGCGCACCGTCCGCAAGAGATGACGAGACGGCATCCGAAAGTGTGAGGTCTCACACTCCGCAGCCCTGCGTCGTCATATTCTGCGAGAGCACCCGCGCCAGCGCACCATCGAAAGGCACCCCATGGACGACGACCTCGACGACGTCTTCCGCGAGCGTCGCCGCCTGCTGGCCCTCGGCTATCGGATGACGGGGACGCTGGCGGATGCCGAGGATGTCGTGCAGGAGACATACCTGCGGTGGTACCGGCTCGCCGAGGCGGAGCGCGAGGCGATCGCGAACCCTGCGGGCTGGCTCACGACCGTCGCCGGCCGTGTCGCCCTCGACCTTCTGGGCTCCGCGCGGCGCCGGCGAGAGCAGTACGTCGGGCCGTGGCTGCCGGAGCCCGTCCCGGCCGAGCTCTTCGCGGGGGCACTCGGCTCGCACACGGCATCGATGTCCGAGGATCCCCTCGATCGCATCACCCTCGACGACGACGTATCGACTGCGCTGCTCGTCGTGCTGGAGGCGATGACTCCGGCTGAGCGCGTCGCCTTCGTGCTGCACGACGTCTTCGCCGTGCCGTTCGACGAGATCGCCGAGGCCGTCGGCCGGTCCTCCGCCGCGGTGCGGCAGCTCGCGGCATCCGCTCGTCGTCACGTGCGCGAGAGTCGGGCGATCGCCGTCCCTCGCGCCGAGCACGACAGGGTCGTCCGCGCCTTTCAGGACGCCACACGAACCGGTGACGTCGTCGCGCTCGCGCGGTTCCTCGCCCCCGACGTCGAGCTGCGCAGCGACGGTGGCGGAGTGGTCAGCGCAGCCCGCAACGTCGTGAGCGGCGCCGACAATGTCGCGCGCTTCCTGCTCGGAATCGCAGCCAAGAACCCGCACTTCACCGTCGAGGAGAGGCAGTTCGGCGAGGGTCTCGGCCTGGTGTTCCGCGACGGAGGGAGGGTGCACTCGGTCATGAACCTGCACGTCGAAGACGGCGTGATCGATCAGCTGTTGATCGTCCTCAATCCCGCCAAGCTCACGCACTGGCGACTTCACACCTGAACCGACGTGGCGAGCCCTCCGAGACTCCGTGGACCCGGACCGTCTGCAGGGCCGCCGCATGGATGCAGGAGGATCCGAGGGATCCCGCCCTGCAGACGTGCCCCGGTCCTGCACGCGGCACACGAGGGAAGCCGCGGCGAGCCCTCGGAGACCGACCCCGCCCCGGCATCCTGCTACCGTCGTCCCGTGCGCACCCGAGCGCAGATGCAGGAGACCCGATGAGCGACCACCAGATCCGGGATGCCGAGACCGCCGACGTCGAGGCGATCACCGCCATCTACAACGACGCGGTGCTGACCACGACCGCCATCTGGAACGAAGAGGCCGTCACGGTCGATGACCGCACCGCCTGGCTCACCGAGCGCACCGAGCGCGGCTACCCCGTGCTCGTCGCCGTAGACGACACCGGCGTCCTCGGCTACGCGACATTCGGCGACTGGCGCCCGCACAGCGGCTACCGCCATACGGTCGAGCACTCCGTCTATGTGCGCGAGGGGCAGCGCGGGCGCGGCATCGGCAAGGCGCTCATGATCGAGCTCATCGACCGCGCGCGACGCCTCGGCAAGCACGTCATGGTCGCGGCGATCGAGAGCAGCAACACGGGGTCGATCATCATGCACAAGCGCCTCGACTTCATGCAGGTCGGACGGATGCCGCAGGTCGGCGCCAAGTTCGATCGCTGGCTCGATCTCACCTTCCTGCAGCTGGTGCTCGATGAGCGCCCGTTCCCGGACGAGCGCCCGTGAACCCGCTGCTCTGGCTCGCTGACGCCTTCAACTCGCAGTGGGTGCTCCCCGGCGGTCAGGTGCTGCTGATCCGCGAAGTGGTCGGCAACGCGTTCGGCCTGGCGAGCGCCCTCGGCGGCATGCAGCGCAAGATCTGGGCGTGGCCGGTCGGCATCGTCGGCAATCTGCTGCTGCTCACGGTCTTCCTCGGGTCGATCCTGAATCCCGACCACGAGCTGCCGCATCTGCTCGGCCAGGCCGGGCGTCAGATCATGTTCATCATCGTCGCGATCTACGGCTGGGTGCGCTGGCGCCAGGCCGCCTCGAACGGTGGGCGCGTGACCCCGCGATGGGCGCCCAACAGCGCCCGCATCGGCCTGGTGCTCGTGATGGTGATCGGCACGATCGCCCTCACTCCCCTGTTCCGCGCGCTCGGCTCGTGGGAGCCCGTGTGGGCGGATGCCTGGACCTTCGTCGGCTCGCTGCTCGCCACCTATGGCATGGCCAAGGGCTGGACCGAGTTCTGGCTCATCTGGATAGCCGTCGACATCGTGGGCGTGCCGCTGCTGTTCAGCTCCGGCTTCTACGCCACGGGCCTGATGTACGTGTTCTACGGCGTCTTCACCGCGGTCGGATTCGTCGTGTGGTGCCGCGCGCAGGCGAATGCCAAACCGCAGGTCGACACGATCATGCCGGATCCCCGCCCCATCACCTCCACCATGAAGACCGTCGACCGTCGACCGCGACCGCGACCGCGACCGCGACTGACCCGCCCCGACCACTCGGCGAATGTGTCGGCGCATGTCACCGGGGTGGCCGGGAGGTCGATCGACGGGTTTGCTGGTCCCCATGACCCGTCAGATCCGTTTCAACGCCTTCGACATGAACTGCGTCGCCCACCAGTCGTCCGGCCTGTGGCGGCATCCTGACGATCGATCGCGCCAGTACAACACCATCGCGTACTGGACCGACCTCGCGAAGCTGCTCGAGAGCGCGACCTTCGACGGCATCTTCATCGCCGACGTCCTCGGCACCTACGACGTCTACGGCGGGACGAACGAGGCGGCGATCCGCAACGGCGCCCAGGTTCCGGTCAACGATCCGATCCTGCTCGTCAGCGCGATGGCCGCCGTCACCGAGCACCTCGGATTCGGCATCACCGCCGGCACCGCCTTCGAGCACCCGTACCCGTTCGCACGACGTCTGAGCACCCTCGACCACCTGACCAACGGACGCGTCGGCTGGAACGTCGTCACCGGCTACCTGCCCAGCGCCGCGCGCAACATGGGCCAGGAGGACCAGCTCGCGCACGACGACCGCTACGACCATGCCGATGAATACGTCGAGGTGCTCTACAAGCTCTGGGAGGGGTCGTGGGAAGACGACGCGGTCGTCGAGGACCGTGAGCGCGGCATCTTCACCGACCCGTCGAAGGTGCACCCCATCGGCCACGAGGGCAAGCACTTCAGCGTTCCCGGCATCCACATCTCCGAGCCGTCACCGCAGCGCACGCCGGTCATCTACCAGGCCGGAGCGAGCCCCCGCGGCGTGCGCTTCGCGTCGGAGAACGCCGAGGCGATCTTCGTCGCCGCCCCGTCGAAGGAGGTGCTCGCCGGCACCGTGAAGCGCATCCGCGACGCACTCGAAGAGGCGGGCCGCGACCGCTACGACGCGAAGATCTACACGCTGCTCACGGTCATCACCGGGGCGACGAGCGAGGATGCCGCGGCGAAGCACGCCGAGTACCTCTCGTATGCGAGCCCCGAGGGCGCGCTGACGTTCATGTCGGGCTGGATGGGCGTCGACCTCTCGCGGTACGCCGAGGACGAGCCCGTCGGCAACGTCGAGTCGAACGCCATCCAGTCGGTGCTGCAGCACCTGAAGGAGGAGGCCGACCTCGGACGCGAGTGGACCGTCGGCGACTTCGGACGCCACAACGCGATCGGCGGCCTCGGCCCGACCATCGTCGGCTCGGGCGTCGAGATCGCCGACGAGCTGCAGTCGTGGGTGGAGGAGACCGACATCGATGGCTTCAACCTCGCCTACGCGGTCACTCCCGGCACCTGGCAGGACGTCATCGAGCACGTCATCCCGGTGCTGCGCGAACGCGGCGTCTACCCCGAGGAGTACACGCCGGGCACCCTCCGCAACAAGCTGCAGGGCAAGGGCGACCGCGTGCAGGACACGCACCGCGCCGCGAGGTATCGGATCGGGGCGAACGTCCCGGTCGCCTGACCCTCAGCGACCTTCGGTCGGGCGCGGTCAGTCGGCCTTCGAGGTGAAGAGCCCGCGCAGCACGAGGAACACCACGACCGCGACGACGAGCACGATCGCCAGCTTGGCGATGAACCACAGGATCGAGAACAGCGCGCTGACGATCCACCAGGCGATCACCACGGCGAGGACGACGCCGACGATGGTCCAGAGCGAGTTCTTGTTCATGGTTCCAGCCTAGGCGGCGCGGCGACGTCACAGATCCGAACGCTGCGGCATCCGCCCTTCCGCATCCGATGCGTCGCCGTCAATCCCCTTCCCGTGCGCTGATCACCGGGGTGAGACTGCAAGCATCCGACTCTTGGGAGCATCTCCATGTCTGCGCCAGCACTCACTTCGTCCGCCGTTCACGGCATCACCGCGAGAGGTCCCCTCAGCGACGCCGTCATCCGCCGACTGACCGGCGAAGACGCCGACGATCTCGGTGCCAGGGCCGAGGCTGCGCTCGCTTCGACCGATGACGTCGTGCGCGACGACGACATCCAGCTCGCGCTCTTCGTGCTCTACGCCTCGTCGTACGGGTCTCTTCCCGAGCTCGACCCCGCCCTCGAGTGGGATCCTGCGCTGATCGCGACACGGGGAATCCTCGAGCACGCGTTCGAGCGGGCACTGCGGGCGACTGTCCCGATGCCCGAACTCCCCGAGCCGACCGTCGATGCCGTCGGGCGGGCCCTCTTCGCCCTCGCCGAGGCCGACACGGGTCCCAGCCTGTCGCGCTACGTCGCGAAGAAGGCGACGGAAGAGCAGATGCACGAGTTCTTCATGCAGCGCTCGATCTACACGCTGCGCGAGGCCGACCCGCACTCGTGGGCGATCCCGCGCCTGCACGGGCGTGCGAAGGCGGCGCTCGTCGAGATCCAGTCCGACGAGTACGGCGGCGGGCGGCCCGACCGCGTGCACGCGACGATCTTCGCTCGCGCGATGCGCGGCGCCGGACTCGACGACACCTACGGCGGATACGTCGACGACGTGCCGGCCATCACGCTCGCCTCGCTGAACTCGATGTCGATGTTCGGCGTCAACCGGCGCCTCCTCGGCGCCATCGTCGGACACCTCGCCGCGTTCGAGATGACCTCGTCGATCCCCAACCGCCTGTACGCCGACGGCCTGCGGCGCCTCGGGTTCGGTGAGGACGTGACCGACTACTTCGATGAGCACGTCGAAGCGGATGCCGTGCATGAGCAGATCGCGGCGCGTGACCTCGCCGGCGGGTTGGCCGAGGATCACCCCGAGCTGCTGCCCGACATCATGTTCGGCGCAGCCGCCTGCCTGACCGTGGACGGCTGGGCAGCGGGCCACATGCTCGACTCGTGGACGCGCGGAGAATCCTCGCTGCGGCCGAGGGACGCACGATGAGCGCGCGCGAGAATGCCGTCACCATCACCGCCTACCCCGACGGACCGCTGCTCGTGCGGGGCGCGGCGGTGCTGGAGTCATCCGACGGCGAGCCGATCGAGGTCACGCGCCGCACGGTGGCGCTGTGCCGCTGCGGCCTCTCGACGATCAAGCCGTTCTGCGACGGCACCCACAAGGCCGCAGGGTTCCGCACCGACGCCTGATCTCAACCCGTCGGTCAGTGCCCGACTGCCGGCAGGCATCCGCCGTCCATGATGACGCCGCCGATCTCGACCGTGAGCACGTCGGCCGAGACCTCGCCGAAGATGCATCCGCCTTCGGGAGCAGCGGCACCGAAGGCCACGGCCCGCTCGTCGCCCAGCGTCTGGACGTAGGCGATGCCGGCGTCGGCGAAGACCTCCTCCACAGCGGCGACCGACAGGCCGCCGGAAGTGCGGAGCGACTCGAGGCCGGCGCGGATGTCATTCGCCGGTTTCTCGGCGGCGGCTCGGCTCTCCTCCGAGAGGTCGACGCGATCGCGGTAGCGCTCGTTCTGCGCCATCGCGTCGTCGGGGTCGTAGGGCGCGCAGTCCGGAGGCAGATCGACGCCTTCGATCTGCGGGCACGCTGCCGTGGGAGTGGGACTCGGAGATGCAGACGGCGATGCGCCAGGCGGGCCGGCGGTGGCCGTCGCGCACCCTGCGAGCATCATGGTCGTCGCAACGACGAGAAGCAGCCCTGCACCTCTCGACCTGTCCCCCCGGAGTCCGGTCATTCCCTCATGCAACCACACGGGAGCTCAGTGGCCAATGGTCATTCCGTGTGCGCCTCCGCTCACCGCGACAACGCCCCGGGTGCTGGCCGGATGCGGCGATGAGGCGCGACGACCCCGCTTCAGCCCGGATTCAGCGTGCGCCCGCCACACTGGAGGAATGCGGATCCTGGTGGTTGACGACGAGGTGCGGTTGGCCGACGCCGTCCGCCGGGGACTCGAGGCCGAGGGCTTCGCGGTCGACGTGGCGAACAACGGCGTCGACGGGCTCTGGCGTGCGCGCGAGACCCGATACGACGCGATCGTGCTCGACCTCATGATGCCCGGCATGAGCGGCTGGAAGGTGTGCGAGGCCCTGCGCGCCGAAGAGAACTGGACGCCCGTGCTGATGCTCACCGCCAAGGACGGCGAGTGGGATCAGGTGGAGGCCCTCGAGACCGGCGCCGACGACTATGTGACGAAGCCGTTCTCCTTCGCGATCCTCGTCGCCCGCATCCGCGCCCTCGTGCGCCGGGGGGCCGTGGCCCGACCGGCCGTCCTCGAAGCCGGAGACCTGAAGCTCGACCCCTCGTCGCACCATGTCTGGCGGGGCGAGACCCCGGTCACGCTGACCGCCCGCGAATTCGCCGTGCTCGAGCACCTGATGCGTCATCGAGGTCAGGTGCTCTCGAAGCGCGAGCTGATCGACGGCGTATGGGACGACGACTTCGACGGCGACCCCAACATCGTCGAGGTCTACGTCGGACACCTGCGCCGCAAGCTCGACAAGCCTTTCGGACGCGAGGCGATCGAGACGATCCGCGGCGCCGGCTACCGATTGGCGGCCGACGGTGGCTAGGCGCTCATTCCGATCGGTGCGCGCCCGGACGACCCTCGGCGCGACGCTCGTCGTGGCCGTCGCCCTGCTCATCGGGGCGTTCTCGTTCTACGGCATCCTGAGCTCCAGCATCCACGCGAGCGCGGAGCGTGCCGCCGAGCAGCGCCTCGACGAACTCGCCGATCGCTTCGACGGCCCCGGCGGCGGACCGGGCGGCGAACGCGGCATCGACACCCTCGACGACGAGATCGTGCAGATCGTCGGCGGCGACGGATCGGTGCGCGCCGCCAGTGAGGATGCGCGCGACGAACTGGGGTCGACCGCTCTGCCCGTCTCCGACGGAGCGCAGACCCTGACGATCGGCGGCGAGCCCATGCTCGTGGTCTCCGACGGCATCGAGGACGACGACACCCTCGTGCTGGCGGTGTCGATCGAAGACGGGGTCGAGACACTGTCGACGGTCGCGCTGCTGCTCGCGGTGGCCGTGCCGCTACTGCTGCTGCTCGTCGCCGTGACCACGTGGCTGGTCGTCGGGCGGGCCCTCCGACCGGTCACCCGCATCCGCGAAGAGGTCGACGGGATCACCGCCGAGCACCTGCATCGGCGCGTCGAGGTGCCGCCGTCATCGGACGAGATCGCGGCGCTCGCGACCACCATGAACCGGATGCTGGATCGCCTCGACGCCTCGGCGACGGCGCAGCGCCGTTTCGTCTCCGATGCGTCGCACGAGCTGCGCTCCCCGCTCGCGACGATCCGACAGCACGCCGAGCTCGCGCAGGCCCACCCGGCCACCACGAGCATCGGCGAGCTCGCGGAGGTCGTGTCCGATGAAGGACTCCGGCTCCAGGGCATCGTCGAATCGCTGCTGCTGCTCGCCCGACTCGACGAAGGCGGCGGCACGCACGACGAGGCGATCGATCTCGACGACCTCGCGCTCGCTGAGGTGAGGCGGCTGAGGTCTCGGGGCGTCGAGGTCGACGGCTCCGGCATCCGTGCGGCCCGTGTCACCGGAGACCCCCGCCTGCTCGGTCAGCTGCTGCGCAACCTCGCCGACAACGCCGTCCGGCACAGTTCGGCTCGCGTGGCCATCAGCGTGATCCCGCAGGATTCGTGGGTGTTCGTGACCGTCGAGGACGACGGCTCCGGCGTGCCGCCCGACGAGCGCGAGCGCATCTTCGAACGGTTCGTGCGGCTCGACGAGGCGCGCAGCCGGGATGCCGGAGGCAGCGGTCTCGGCCTCGCGATCGTGCAGGGCATCGCCGTGGCCGGCGGCGGCACCGTCTCGGTCGACGCCTCCCGTTGGGGCGGCGCGCGCTTCGTCGTGGCCCTGCCCCTCTCGGACTGACACTCTCTCGGCATCCGGGCCGTCCGCAGGACCTGACGCCTCAGCATCCGGGCCGTCCGCAGGACCTGGCACCTCGCCATCCGGGCCGTCTGCACGACCTGGCACCTCAGCATCCGGGCCGTCTGCAGGACCTGGCACCTCAGTATCCGGGCCGTCTGCAGGACCTGCCACCTCAGCATCCGGGCCGTCTGCAGGACCGAAGAACGGATGCGGGAACAGGATCCATGTCTCGTCCTGCATCCGTGCCCGGATCCTGCAGGTTGTACGTGTCACTGCGGCCGAGACGCCCCTGCTTCCTGAAGACGCCTTCAGGACGCTTCAGGGTGGCTTCAGCACTGCCGCGAGAGCATCGAGACATGAACGACAAGAACCCGACCCCCGACCAGACGCCCGAGAACCTCCCGACGAACGCGACTCCCCCAGCGCCGCCCGCACCCCCCGCGCCCACCGCGACGCCGTCCCACGATGGTGAGACCGTTCCCGTCGCGCCGCTCGCGGCTGAGAACGCCGCCCCGGCATCCGCGTCCGCAGCTCCCGCGAAGCGCGGTCGCAAGCGCGCTCTGCTGATCGGCGGCGGAGTCGCCGCTGCCCTGATCCTCGCCGGTGGAGGCGTGGCCGTCGGAGCAGCCATCGGGGACGACATCGGCGACGACGACGACCGCCCCTCGGTCTCGGACGGACCCCGCGACGACGACGGAGACCGCGGTGGACAGCCCGGCGATAACCGTGACGACAGCGACAGCGACGATCAGGGCTCTCCGCAGGGCGGCGGCCCCGTGACCGGGATCGGCACGGACTCGGCCGACGAGCTCGTGGACATCGCGGATGCCGCCCGCGGAGCCGCCGAGGGCGACGTCACCTCGATCGACGCGAAGCGCGACGGCACCTGGGAGGTCCAGCTGACCGCCGCGAACGGCAGCGAGACCGAGGTGCGAGTGGATGTCGACCTCGCCGCCACCGTGATCTCGACCGAGCAGGAGGACGACGACACGGCTCCGACCCACACCCTCGACGAGGCCGCGATCCGTGCCCTCGTGGATGCCGCACTGACCGAGGCCGACGGGATGATCACCGACCTCGACGCCGACAACGACGAGGTCAGCCCCTACGACGCGTCGGTGCTCACCAGCGACCGCCGCTCGATCGACATCGACTTCAGCGCCGACTACGCGGTCGTCGGCACCGACATCGACGACTGATCGCCCTCGTCGTTCCTCGAGCCGCCGGCCCTCTGGGGTCGGCGGCTCGACGCGGTTTCAGCCAGACGTCCCGGCAGCGGAACCCGGCTCCCGCAGGCGATTCCCCGCGTAGCGTCATGATCCGTCACTCGTCGGGTCTCTCTCAGTGAGTTCGGTCGCCATCGCGCGCCGACGTTGCGGACACCGGGGGGATCCATGCCAGTCACGGCGCACACCTACTTCTACACACCCGCTCGAGCGGACTCCGTCGTGCAGGCACTGCAGCACCTCGTGACCGACCTGAAGCACGTCGAGCGGCGATACTTCGACAGCCGTTCGGTCGCGTTCAGCACTCGCGGGTCGCTGTTCGAGGCACCGGCCGACGTGACGATCGTGACGACTCCCCTGACGACCGGCGGATCGGATGTGAGGATCGCGCTGCAGACGACGACCCGGCGGACGGCGAGCCGCCGGTCGCTGACCACCAGGGCCGCCGACCGCCTCAGCGTGCGGATTCAGAAGGCGCTGGGCTGACCGCGAGCCAGACGTATCCGAAGGGTGGGATGCGAAGCCCCTCGTGACGCGTGCCGGTGAGCAGATCCGTGCCGCTCACCGACGGCAGATCGACCATCGCGTCGCTGACGTTCACGACCGCCGTCACCTCATCCGGGGTGCCGGCCGCCCGACGGATCACGAGCACGCGGTCGTCGAGCGACTCGATGTGCTGCGACGCGAACGGAGAGAACGCGGCGATCTCGCGTCGTACCGCCAGCATCGCCCGCACGCCGTCGAGCATGCCCGCTCGACGGTCCGAGACCTGCAGCTCCTCGCGCAGACGGTCGGCGTCGAGCACCTCGCGGTTGATGCGACGCGCGATGTCGCTCTCCTGCACTCCCGCGTGGTCCTGCTCGGACCCGAAGAGCGAGTGATGGTAGATCGCGGGCACTCCGACCAGCGACAGCAGGATCGCGTGCGCCGCGAGGCCGCGGGTCACAGCCGATGCGTCGGGGTCGGGGTCCTGCGGATCGACGAGTGCCTCGAGGTAGTTCGTGTTCAGCTCGTAGACCCCCTCGCTCCCGTCGGGGCGACGTGCCATCGAGACCCGGCCACCGCGGGCCAGGGTGCGCTCCACGAGCAGGGCGCGATCGTCGTCGGTCAGCAGTCCTTCTGTGGGGCGCAGTCCGATGCCGTCGTGACTGGCCAGGAAGTTGAACCAGGTCGCGGTGTCGCTCACCGGTCCCACCCTGCTCGCCCAGGCGGCGAGCGCCGTCGCCCGTCCGGTCACGAACGCGTGCAGCACCAGAGGCGGCAGAGCGAACTGGTAGACCATGTTCGCCTCGTCACCACCGTCGCCGAAGTAGGTGATGTTGTCGGCGTGGGGGACGTTGGTCTCGGTGAGCAGCATCGTGCCCGGTGCGAGCTCGTCGACCAGTGCGCGCCAGATGCGGATGATCGCGTGAGTCTGCGGCAGGTGGATGCAGGTGGTGCCCGACTCCTTCCAGAGGTAGCCGATCGCGTCGAGGCGCACGGTCGTCGCCCCATGAGCGAGGTAGCCGAGCAGGATGTCGGTGAGGTCGAGCAGCACCGCGGGCGTGCTCGGGTCGACGTCGATCTGGTCGTCCCCGAAGGTCGTCCAGGCACGGGCCGTCGAGCCGTCGGGCCGCGTGTACTCGTGGACGAGCGGGGTGGTGCGCGGACGCACGACGTGCGAGACGTCGAAGTCGGGAGAGGGATCGAGGAAGTACCCGGCGAACCGCTCGTCCCGCTCGAGCCAGCGGCGGAACCAGTGCGACGAGCTCGAGATGTGGTTGGCGACGAAGTCGAGGGCGAGGGCGTACTCCTCACGCAGGTCGGCGACGTCATCCCACGTGCCCAGCGCCGGGTTCACCTCACGGTGATCCAGCACGCCGAAGCCGTCGTCCGAGGTCCAGGGGTAGATGGGCAGCAGGTGGACATCGCTGATGACGTCACCGATGTGCTCCCGCAGCACTCCCGCGAGGGTGTGCAGCGGCGCCTCACCGGCCCGCCGGAACGAGTCGCCGTAGGTGATCAGGTAGGCGGTGCTCTGATCCGGACGCGCCTTCGCGGCCGGCGACAGGCGGTCACGCCAGGTCTCAGCGAGCTCGAGCAGCGCCGCGAGCACCTCGGGCGCGGCATCCGGATAGAGCTGCGCGATCAGGGGGGCCAGGCGCTGCTCGAGCTGAATCTTGGTCTTCATGCCACCGACTCCTTCAGAAGCTCGCGGACGAGGTGCATGCCGCGTGCATCGAGACCGTCGATGCGATCGGAGAACCCTCGGATCCCGGGCGCCGCGAGAACCACCTCAGCCCACTCGTCTCGGAGGGCGAACTCCGGTCGCGCGACGAGGCAGTCGGGGTCGTTGACCCAGAACCGGCCGTGCTGCCACGACCTGGCCTCGAGCGACATCCGCCCGCGGAGTCCCTGTGAGCCGTCCTCGCCACCCTCGTGGAAGGTGTCTCCCGAGACCCGCATCGCGTCGACGAGTCCGACGCTCGGGAGGATCGGGGCACCGCACCCGAGCATGAAGGCGTCGTCGCCGAGCACCTCGCGGATGAGCTCGAGCCCCGAGCGGTAAGCCGAGATCGGCGTGGCGTCGGCATCCCACCGCGCCCCCGGGATCGCCCCGGAGTAGAGGAAGTCGAGCTTGACGTAGTCGATCCCGAGATCGCGGATGTCTCCGAACACGGTGGCCAGGTATTCGCGCACTCCCGGATGCGTCAGGTCGAGCCCACGGAGGTCGTCGCCCCAGTTGCGCCCCGCGTCGCCGACGAGCCACTCGGGGTGCTCCCGGGCGACGGTCGAGCCGGCGCCGACCGAGAAAGGCGCGGCCCAGATCCCCGCGCGGCGCCCGGTCTCGCGGATCGCATCGACCGCGGAGGCGAGTGACCCGAATCGGGGGTGCGGCGCGGTCCACTCGCCGGTGCCGAGGCTCCAGCCGTCATCGATCTGCACCACGTCGACGTCGAGCCCTCGATCGTCGATCGCCCGAAGGTTCTCGATCACGTCAGCAGCCCGCACGTCTTCGAAGTACTGGTACCAGGTGCACCACACGCGAGGTGACCGAGCGGCGGTCCGGGCACCGGCGGCTGCGCCGAAGCGGTCACCGAACGCGGCGAGCGCAGAGGGGCCCGTGTCGTCGCCACCGGCATCCGGAGTCCACGACGAGACGTCGGCGACATCGCCGATCGCGTCCACGATCACCCGGTCGCCGTGCCAGCGGGCGCGCAGTGTGGGCACCTCGCGGCGGGCGTCGAGCGTGCCGAAGACCCGAGCGGGAGCACCGTCGCCCGGATCGACGACGAGCAGCCCTTCGCCCTGAACCGCATCCGTCGCCACCTCGGTTCCCGGCCGGAAGCGCATGGCGTGCTGCCACGGCTCGGCCGGCCGGAGGATCGGGTCGCCCTGGCCGTGCCACGTGGTCGGGCTCCAGCTCTGCCAGCCCTCCGCGTACACCCGGGCGTCGGGCCCGACGGGGATCTCATCGAGGACGGTCACGCTGCTCCACTCCGCCCGGCGAGGGCTGTCGTCAGTTCGAGGTCGTGGGGGCGCACGGGTGCGCCGTCGAGTTCAGCGGATTCGACGGCGGCGAACGTCGCGCGCACCGTGGCGAGGACGTGCTCGGCCGAGTTCTCGGGTTCGCGCTCCTCGTCGATCGCGCACTGCAGCTCGCCCATCGCGCCGGCGAATCCGTCGGTGAACCACTGGCCGTCGAGGTCGAACTCGGTGCTCTCTCCGTCGCGCTCGAGCACCAGCCGGTCGGAGCCGAGCAGGATGCTGCCGCGGAGGGTCCCTTCGGTCCCGTGGATCCAGAACGGGCACCCGCCGGCGTCTGTCCGCGCGTTGCCCACGATGCGGATCGATGCGCTCGCCCCCGTCGACGTCTGCATCCGCAGGTCTGCCCCCCACGGGTTCCGGGCGGCGGCGGGCTGGCCGGGAACGCGGTGGTCGCGGGCCGCGATCTCGACCACCCGGGATCCTTCGAGCCAGCAGCGGGTGATGTCGACCCAGTGCACGAGGTAGTCGTTCAGGAGCATGTGCGGCACGTCGTCGAACGGCGTGCCCACGAGTGGCGGCAGCGGCTTGTCGTGCAGATGCGTGACCCCCACCACTTCTCCGATCCGGGCGTCACGGATCAGCAGAGACGCGAGGCGCCAGGCCGGAGCCCACCGCGCATTCTGATTCACCGCCACGCGGATCCCCCGTTCACGCGCATCAGCGAGCACCTCGCGCAGACGCGGCAGATCAGCGGGGTCGCTGATGAGCGGCTTCTGGGCGAGGACGTGCTTGCCCGCTGCCACTGCCGCGGCGATCAGCTCGACGCGACCGGTCGGCCCGGTCGCCAGATCGACGATGTCGACACGGGGATCCGCGAGCAGCGCCTCGACGGACTCGTGGACGGTCTCGATGCCGAAGTCCGCGGCGAGCGCTTCGGCGTCACCGCGAGTCCGCGACGTCACGGCCACGACCGGGAGGCCCCACGCGCCGTATGCCGGAAGGTGGGCGCTGCGGGCGATCGCCCCCGCGCCGACGATGCCGATCGCGCGACGCCGGTCCGGGACGAGCGGGCGATGGTCGGGGATGCCGCTCACCGGAGACGCTCGGGGGCGGCGTCGAAGCGGAGCAGGGCCTGCATGATGTCGGGGTCGCCTGCGTCGAGCCTGTCGAAGACCGCGGCGACATCGGCCGACGGCACGATGTCGGACACGAGCGCCCCGGCATCCACCGATCCGTCGAAGATGAGCGCCATGACGGTGCGCACGAGACGAGCCTGGTCCCATCGGCCGCCGAGCGCGACAGGCACTCCAGAGATCTGGCTGGCGACGATCCGCACGCGGTTGTGGTGGAACTCCTCCCCCAGGCGCAGGTGGGCAGCTCCACCCTGATAGAAGCCGGAAGCGGCGACGAGCCCCTCGGGCCTCACCGCTCGGATCGCCTCGTGCAGGGCGCGATCCGTGCCGGACAGCTCGATCGCACTGTCGGCCCCGCCGCCCGTGATCTCGCGGATCGACTCTCCGGCGCCACCCTCCCGCAACGCGTCGACCGTGTGGCGTGCGCCGAAGACCTCGGCCATCGCCAGCCGGGTCGCGAGGGTGTCGACAGCCGTGACCCGACCGCCGGCGAGGGTGGCGAGGCGAGTCGCGAGCAGGCCGATCACGCCCTGTCCGAACACCGCGACCTGCTCGCCGAGCCGCACGTCGGCGGCGAGCACGGCGTTCAGAGCGATCGCTCCCACCCGCGCGAAAGTCCCCAGCAGGGGATCGGCGCCGTCGGGCACGAGCCGCCCCACGACCGCGGATGCCGGCACGACGGCGTCACTGCGGTGCCCCCAGATGCCGTGCACCACGTCTCCGACCCGCACTCCGCTCACGTCGTCCGCGACCTCGGTCACCTCGCCGACCTCGGAGTAGCCCCAGCCCGAGACCGGGTAGCCGAAGCTGGGCTCACCCGGCACGAAGAGCCGTCGGTCGGCGTCCCACGTGGAGGTGAGATACGGGTTGGTGCCGCGGTAGGCGGTGAGCTCGGTGCCGGCTGAGATGCCCGAGTACCAGGTGGAGATCCGCACGCTTCCGGATGTCAGCGGCTGCGGCGCGATCTCGACAAGCTCGACCTCTCGGACGGCGGAGAACTGCACGACGTGGGGCACGGGGGGCCTTCTTTCCAGCGGGGACTCAGCCCTTCTCCGCACCGGCGGTGAGGCCTCCGACGAGGAGCCGCTCGGAGGCGAAGAAGAGGATGATGATGGGCAGGGTCAGGATCACGGAACCGGCCATGAGGACCGTGGTGGGAACCTCGATGCTGCCGGAGAGCTGGGAGAGGCCCAGCGAGACGGTCCACGAATCGCGCTTCTCGACGAGGAACAGCAGAGCGAAGAGGAACTCGTTCCAGGCGATCATGAAGATGAACAGTCCGTTCGACACGATCGCGGGCATGGCGAGCGGGATGCTGACCCGGCGCATGATCTGGAACCGGGTGCACCCGTCGAGTGCCGCAGCCTCCTCGAGCGAGACCGGGATCGTGGCGAAGTAGTTGCGCAGCGTGTAGATCGACACCGCCGCGACCTGTGACACGTAGACGATGAGCAGTCCGACGAGCGAGCCGCGCAGCCCGATCTGCGTGAAGAACACGAACAGCGGCACCGCCAGCAGGATCGCCGGGAAGAAGTACACCGCGAGGAACAGGCCGGACACCTGACGGCGACCGAAGAAGGCCAGTCGGCTGACGGCATACGAACCGGGAATCGACACCAGGAGCGTGAGCACGACCGTCGCGAGAGCGACCAGCAGTGAGTTGCGCATGAAGACGATGAAGCCCTGCCCGCCGGCGTCCACGGGCGCCAGCACGTCGAGGTAGGTCGAGAAGTCGAGCTCCTCGATCGTGATCCACAGCGCGCCCGGGTTCTGCAGCAGCGAGTCGAGCGAACGGAAGCTGAGCAGCACCATGTAGTAGAACGGCACGACGGCGGCGAGCACCAGCAGCACGATGACGATCGGGCGGAGGATGCGGAAGAGGGCGTTCTCGAAGCCGTCGCGGTCGAATCCGCGTCCGGCGGGACGGGCCTCGGTGACGGCGTCGGTCGTCGCACTCATGCCTGCTCCTCCTGTCGGCCGAAGATCTTCAGATAGACGCCGACGAGCACGGCGAGAATGGCCGCGAGCACCAGCGCCTGAGCGGCGGCGGCGCCGATGTCACCGCGAGCGGTGAGCAGGTCGAACACCCGCACCGAGACGACCTCGGTGCCGGCTCCGCCACCCGTCAGCAGGTAGATGTCGTCGAAGTTGTTGAACGTCCAGATGAAGCGCAGCACGCAGAGCACTGCGATCGTCGGCAGCAGCTGCGGAAGAAGGATGTGCCGGAAGCGCTGCGTGGGGGTCGCGCCGTCGACCCTGGCCGCCTCGTCGAGCACGGCCGGGACCGCCTCGAGTCGGGCCGTGAGGAAGAGGAAGGCGAACGGGAAGGATCGCCAGGCTTCGAACAGGATGACGGTGATCAGCGCCATCGGCAGCTCGACCTCCCACCCGAAGATGCTCACGGGCAGGGCGCGGTCCGAGAGGAACGCGATCGGCTCCTCCCATCCGAGCACGGTGGTGCCGAACCAGTTCACGATGCCGAACTGCGGGTTGAGCATCGTCGACCACACGAACGTCGCGGCCACGACCGGGGCGACGTACGGCAGCAGCAGCGAGGCGCGCACGAGGCCACGCCCGCGGAACGGCTTGCGCAGAGCGAGGGCGGCGGCGAGGCCGATGCCGATCGCGAGCGCCGTGCCGCACACGGCGTAGACGATCGTGGTCCACAGCGCGCTGAAGAAGCCGGGCGACGTCAGCACGTCGATGAAGTTGTCGAGGGTGTAGTCGCCGATGATCCCGGTGCCGCGGATGTTGATCAGGCGGACGTCCTGGAACGCGAGGGAGATCGCCCAGATGATCGGCAGGACGACGGCGACCAGGATGATGATGAAGGTCGGCGAGATGAGCAGCAGCCCCGCCCGGTTCTCCTCCCGACTGTGCCTCGACCCGCGCCGCGGCTTCACCGCGCCGGTCGGTCTCGGCGGCGTGGTGCCGGGCTCGGGGCGCTGTGCCCCGAGCCCGGACCCCTCGACGACTCTGCTCACTTCAGCGACTCTGCGATCGAGCGCACGGTCTCGGCGGCGGTCGACGCGGCGTCAGCCGGGTCACCGCCCTGGGCGACATCACTCACCGCCGTCGCGACCGGAAGCTCGCCCTGCAGCGCGCCGAGCAGCGAGCCCTGGCCCTGGGTGATGCCCCAGCGGGCGAGATCCTCCGGCCCTGCGGCCACAGCATCGAGGACCTCGGGTGCGTAGAAGTCGGACAGAGGAGCCTTGGTGTCGACTCCGGCGGGAAGCGTCGCCCACATGTCGGAGAACATCGTCGGATCCTCGGGGGTGCCGGTGCGGACGGGAACCTTGCCCTCGGGCGCGATCGCGATCCAGGGCTCGTAGCCATCGCTCATCATGTACTCGACGAACGACTGCGACGCGTCGGTGTTCGCTCCCTCGGTGATGGTCCACGAGGTGATCTCGCCGAACTGCGCCGCGGCATCGGAGTCGGGTCCGGCGATCGACGTGACCACGCCGGTGTTCGCCGCGAGGAAGGCCGGGTCGGCGAGGCACTCGGGGCACGAGGGCTTCGCATCCTCACGCAGGCCTGCCAGCTCGTCGAGCACGAAGCTCGACCAGATGAACATGGCCGCGTCGCCCGCGAAGTACGTGGCGCGGGTCGTGTCGACGTCCTGCGCACCCGGCACCGAGTAGTCGCCGGTCAGCTCGCCATAGAACTCGAACGCGCTGACACAGGCATCCGAGTCGAGCTCGACGTCACCGTCTTCGTTGACGAGCTCGCATCCGTTGCCGAGCGCGATCTGCTCGAAGGTCTGCTCGGTGAAGGCGTCGCCCGGGGCGGTGGCGCCGACGAAACCGGCGACCTCGGGCGAGTCGAGGGTCTTCGCGGCCTCGAGGATCGATTCGTACGAGTCGGGGACGTCCAGGCCCGCGGCCTCGAAGAGGTCGGTGCGGTAGAAGAGCATCTGGGTCCACGACTCACTCGGGATCGCCAGACTGGTGTCGCCGTCGGAGGTCAGGGCGAGCGCGTTCTCGGAGAACGTCGACGCGTCGAGCGCGTCGATCGTCGCCGCGACGGCATCCGTGTCGACGAACTCGTTGGCCGACAGCGTGCGCACCTGAGGCAGCGAGATCCCGCCGATCACGTCGGGCAGGTCGCCGGCCGCGGCAGACGAGGTGATGAGCTGGGCGAACTGGTCTTCCGCGACCGAGACGACCTCGACCTCGATGCCGGTCTCGTCGGTGAACGCGTCGACGATCTCCTGTGTGGCGGCCACCCGATCGGGAAGGTCCTCCTGCAGCCAGAAGGTGATGCCGGCATCGCCGCCGTCGTCGTCGCCGGAGCTCGTGCATCCGGTGAGGGCGAGCGCCGTCACGCACACCGCGGCCATTGCTGCTGCTGTCGCACGGGTATTCACTATGCGCCTCCTTGCGCTGGAAATGCAGGACTGAGCCGTCGGGTCGACTCCCATTAAGACTAAAAGCTAGACATAAGTCGCCTAGCTGTCAAGCATTAAGCTGATCTCGTCGTCAGGAGGTTCGATGTCCGGTCCCGGGGAAGTCCTCGATCTCATCAGAGAGCGCCGCGCCTTCACGCGCGGCGATGTGCTCGACGTCACCGGGATGTCGCGGATGACCGTCGCCACGCGCATCGACGCGCTTCTCGAGGCGGGACTCATCATCGAGTCGGGAACCGAGAAGGTCACCTCGGGTCGACCGTCACGGCGCCTCGAGTTCAACACCGCTCACGCGCACGTCATCGCCGCCAACGTCGACACCACGCACACCACCGTCGCCCTGACCGATCTCGCCGGACGCGTGACCGCCGAGGAGCGCATCGAGGTCGCCGTCGCCGACGGACCCGACGCGACCCTCAACGCGATCGCCGAGCACGCCGAGCGCCTGCTGTCGCAGGCCGGCATCCGCCGCGAGGATGTGGCTGCGATCGCGCTCAGCATCCCCGGTCCTGTCGACCCCGACACCGAGCGCCCCTCGCAGCCGCCGATCATGCCCGGCTGGGACGCCTACCCGATCCCCGATCACCTGCACGACGCCCTCGGCGTCCCCGTGCTGGTCTCGAACGACGCCGACGCCGCCGCACTGGGTGAGCAGCGCGCAGCGCATCCCGATTCACGCTCCCTGTGCTTCATCAAGGTCTCGTCGGGCATCGGCACCGGCATCGTGCTGGGTGGCCGGGCATACCGCGGCACCGACGGAGGGGCGGGTGACATCGGCCATGTGAAGATCGCCGGGCACGACGACCTGCTGTGCCAGTGCGGAGCGCACGGATGTCTGGCGGCCGCGGCATCAGGCCGAGCAGTGGCGAGGGCGCTCACCCAGCTCGGCAAGCCCGCCTCGTCAGCCTCGGATGTCGGCACCTACCTCGCTGACGGCGACCCCGATGCCGCGCGACTCACTCAAGAGGCGGGTCGGGTGATCGGCGAGGTCGTCGCGACGGTCGTCTCGCTCCTCAACCCCTCGGAGGTGGTGCTCGGCGGGATGCTGGCATCGCCGCCGCTGCTGGCCGGAGTCCGCGAGACCCTCTATCCCCGATCCCTGCCCCGCGCGACCCGGCACCTGAGTATCAGCCAGTCGACACTGGGCGAGAAGGCGACAGCCGTGGGGCTCGCGGCGATGGTGGTGGAGCGCGAGTACTCGGCATCCGCGGTGAACGCGGCGCTCGCTCGCAGCTGAGCACCGCCGGATACCATCGGAGTCATGACGAATTCCGGTCCGATCGACGATGTCTCCATCGGCGGCGAGATGATCCGCCTCGGCCAGTTCCTGAAGTACTCGGGACTGCTCGACTCGGGTGGTGACGCCAAGGAGGTCGTGATCGACGGATTCGTGAAGGTCAACGGCGAGGTCGATCGACGGCGCGGACGCCAGCTGCATGACGGCGACCTGGTCACCTTCGAGGGCCGCACCGTTCGCGTGCGCCCCTGATCACGCGGGCCGCTTCCGGTCACACCCGCGTCGTGTAGCGGAGGAACATCACGCCGCTGTCGAAGCGCCGATCCTCGGCGAGCTCCAGGTCGACGTGCACCCCGTCGGGGAAGAACGGCTTGCCACCACCGACGATCGCCGGTCCGATGAAGAGACCGAACTCGTCGACCAGTCGCGCGCGGATCGCCTCGGCGGCGAGAGTGGGGCCGTCGACGGAGAAGTCGCTGTCGGACTCAGCCTTCCACCGCGCGATCACCTCCGGGTCGAACGTGCGCTCGAGCCGCGTGCGCTCGCTCGACACCTCGGCGAGGGTCTTCGAGAAGACGACCTTCTGCGCGGCCTGCCACACCCGCGCGTAGTCGATGCCGACCTGCGGCTGATCGGGCTCGAGATGAGCGGTCTCCCAATAGACCATGGTCTCGTACATGCGCCGCCCGTAGAGGTAGGTGCCGACGTCTGCGAACTGCTTGTTGATGAAGTCGTGCAGGTCGTCGTCGAGCGCCCAGTCGAACCCGCCGTCCGGCCCGCTGACGTATCCGTCGAGCGACGTGATCATGGAGTAGATGAGTCGGGCCATGCGGCGAGGCTACTCCCGGCGTCCGCACGGGTCGACCCCTTCTCGGCGGCCTCTCTAGCGACCCTCGGCGTGAGACGCAAGGTGCTGGCCGACATTCCGACGTCGGCGCACGCTGGAGCCATACCCCCAGACCAGCGACCGAGAGGAACCCCCATGTCTCGCGACCAGTACACCTTCACCAACCCGGCCGAGCTCTACTCCGACATCGAACCCGAGAAGCAGCACATGCCGGAGCCCGGCCTCGATGCCGACCTCGGTCCGAAGGCCGACCTCGGTGAGGAGAGCTACCGCGGCACCGGCCGACTGACCGGGCGCAAGGCGCTCATCACCGGCGGCGACTCCGGGATCGGCGCGGCGACTGCGATCGCCTTCGCACGCGAGGGCGCGGACGTCGCGCTCTCGTACCTGCCCGAAGAGGAAGAGGATGCGGCACGCATCGCCGGCATCCTCCGCGACGCCGGCGCGACCGTGGCGCAGATCCCCGGTGATCTCCGTGACCCCGAGTACTGCCGCACGCTCGTCTCGGAGGCGGTCGGTGCGCTCGGCGGCCTCGACATCCTCGTCAACAACGGCGGCAAGCAGATCTACAAGGAGTCGCTGACCGACATCACCGACGAACAGTTCGACGACACCTTCAAGACCAACGTCTACGCGATGTTCTGGATCACGAAGGCCGCGCTGCCGCACCTCCCGGCAGGCTCGACCATCATCAACACCACGTCGATCCAGGCCTACTCGCCGTCGGGGATCCTCGTCGACTATGCGTCGACCAAGGCCACGATCAACGCGTTCACGAAGGGCCTCGCCGAGCAGCTCGCGCCGAAGGGCATCCGTGTGAACGCCGTGGCACCGGGACCGATCTGGACGCCGCTGCAGCCGAGCGACGGACAGCCGCAGGAGAAGCTCCCGGAGTTCGGGGAGGACACCCCGCTCGGCCGCATGGGCCAGCCCGCAGAACTCGCCCCCGCCTACGTCTTCCTCGCCTCCGCGGAGTCGAGCTACGTCGCCGGCGAGACGCTCAACGTCAACGGCGGCATGCCCACGCCGTGAGTCGCTGACCGCGGACGCCCCCTCCCGAGCTCGCTTCGGAGGGGGCGTTCGCGTGTGCGGCGAGACCGCGGCGATGTCGGTGGAACCAGGCAGTATGTCGGTATGGCAGACGGATACGACCTCGACTTCCTTCCGACGCGAGTGCCCCTGCCCGGGCCGGCCCGCGATGCGACGGAGCTGACCTACCCCCACTTCAGCGTGCTGCTCGACCGCGAGCGCCGCCTGGCCGCCGTGACGGGCGTGAACATCGACGGGGCGCTGCTGCGCGAGCTGCCCCGCACCGGGGACTGGCAGCTCGACCCCCGAGTCGATGCAGCACTGCAGACCGGACCCGAGGTGTATGCGCGCAACGACCTCGATCGCGGCCACCTCGTGCGCCGACGCGACCCCGGCTGGGGTGATGTCGACGACGCTCGGGCGGCGACCGAGGCGACGTTCTTCTATCCGAACGCCGCCCCGCAGGCCGCCGGTTTCAATCAGTCCGCAGAGCTCTGGCTCGGTCTGGAAGACCACGTGCTCGAGTATGCCGAGACGACGGATCAGCGGATCTCGGTGTTCACGGCCCCTGTACTGGCAGACGACGATCCGCCGTACCGCGGCATCCGCATCCCTCTTCTGTTCTGGAAGATCGCGGCGTGGCAGGGCCCCGACGGTCTGTCAGCGGCCGGGTTCGTGCTCGATCAGTCAGAGCTCGTCGAGTCACCGGACGGTCTCTTCGCGGTTCCGCCGCTCGGAGCCTTCCGCACCTTCCAGGTTCCGATCACCGAGATCGTCCGGGTGACGGGGCTGGATGTCGGCCCGCTGCTCGATGCCGATGTGCTCGACCGACGCAGCGCCCGATCGACCGAGTGGCGGGCGCTCGCCTCGGCATCCGACATCTCGCTCTAGCCGTCGCGGCGTCGATTCCAGTGGGTGAGCTTGTCGGGGTTGCAGACGACCCAGATGCGCGAGAGCAGCCCTGATCTGCTCTCGACCGACACCGCCGCGACGACGGCGCCGTCTCGTTCCAACACGAGTCCAGCGGAGCCGTTGATCGACGCGATCGAGACCGTGGGGCCGGTCGCCACCAGTGCCGCCAGCTCCGCTGATGCCGTGTGGGGCCCGTCGACGGCGGTAGACGACTGCGGCATGCGGCCTCCGCTGTCGATGATCATCACCACGTCAGGGTGCAGCATCGAGCGGATGCCGGCGCGGTCGCCCGCGGCGAGCGCCAGCCGGAGTTCTTCCACAGCGATCGGTTCGGAGGCATCCCGAGGTCGCCGGCCCAGACGAGCCGGATGCCGCCCGCGAGTCATGTCGCGACCGCGGTGATGTGTCCGAGCTTCTGGGGACTCATCACCCAGAGCAACTGCTCGATCCCTTCGTCGGACGCCGTGACGGTGACCATCGTGGTGACTTCACCGTTCTCGACGAGCGTCGCGGCGGGCTGACCGTTGACCTCCACCCACCCGATCGACTTGCCCGTCCAGAAGTGGTGTGCGAAGGCAGCCACGAACTGGGCCACGCGGCCACGACCGATCACCGGGATCCGCGCCGCCAACTTCACCCCGTTGCCGTCGGTGTAGCTGACCACGTCGGCGGCGAAGAGCTTCTCGAGCTCCCGGGCATCGCCCTTCCGCGCGGCGGCGAGGAAGGCCTCGAGCAGGTGACGTTGATGCGAGGGCTCGACGGTGATCTGCTTCGCCGAGGCCAGGTGCGCGCGAGCCCTGCTCACCAGCTGTCGAGCGCTCACCGCACTCGACGAGATGATCTCGGCGATGCGGGGATACGGATAGTCGAACGCCTCGCGGAGGATGTACGCCGCACGCTCGGTCGGGGTGAGCTTCTCGAGCGTCAGCAGGATCGCGAACTGCAGCGCCTCGGCGCGCTCGGCGCCGAGCGAGGGATCGTCGTCGGTGTTGACCGGTTCAGGCAGCCACGGCCCGATGTAGGTCTCCCGCTTCACGCGAGCCGACTGGAGAACGTTGATCGACAGACGCGTCGTGATGGTCGTGAGGAAAGCGGCGGGTTCCTGCACCTGGGTCCGGTCGGTGTTCTGCCAGCGGATCCAGGTCTCCTGCACGATGTCCTCGGCGTCGGCCACGGTGCCCAGCATCCGGTAGGCGATGCCGAACAGTCGGCGACGCTGGGCGGCGAACACCGAGACCGCGGTGCCGAGGTCTCGGATCGACCCGCTGTGCTCGTCACGTGTCGCGGTCACGTCTTCACTCTGCACCAGAGGTCGCCGCATGCGCACTCCCCTTTCCGCGCCGTCGGCGCTCCCACTCACAGCTCTGACCGGAGGGCGACGCGATCTGTGACGAATCCTGGCGATTCCGTCACAGCCTGGTCTCCCGGCCGGTCAACCAGGTACATGCGGGCTCGTCCGCATCACTCGATCGGAGGAGCGACATGAGGATCACAGTCATCGGCGGCACGGGGTTGATCGGCACCCGCGTCACGCGCATCCTGAAGGGCGCGGGACACGACGTCGTCGTCGCGTCCCGCGCCACGGGGGTGAACTCATTCACCGGCGAGGGGCTCGACGACGCTCTCGCCGGCGCATCCGCGGTGGTCGATGTGTCGAACTCGTCGTACACCGACGAGACCGGTGCGCAGGAGTTCTTCTCCACCTCGACGATGAACCTGCTCGCCTACGGCGAAGCCGCGGGCGTCTCCCATCACGTCGCCCTGTCGGTCGTGGGCACCGACCGCCTCGCACGCGCGCAGGGCGGATACTTCATCGCCAAGCATCAGCAGGAACGCCTCATCGCGGCATCCGGTCGCCCGTACACCCTCGTGCATGCGACGCAGTTCTTCGAGTTCATCCGCAGCATCACCGACCACGCCCTGCGCGAGGGAGCCGCGCACATCGCCGATGTGCTCGTGCAGCCGATGGCGGCCGACGACGTCGCGAACGCGGTCGCAACGGCAGCGCTCGGAGAACCCCGTGTCGGGATGATCGAGTTCGGCGGCCCCGAGGTGTTCAGCCTGACGGAACTCGCGGCACTCGACCTGCGGGCGAGACAGGACGATCGGGAGGTCGTCCCGGATCCGCTCGGAACGTACTTCGGCGCGCATCTCGCCGCCCGCGACCTGCTGCCGGAGATGACCGCGACGATCGCTCCGACGAGGTATCACGACTGGAGGGTGAAGACGCCCGCCAGCATCTGAGAACCCGAGGCGTCACATCTTCGGGCACTCAGCGGTCATACCTGGCAGACGCCACCCGGGCGTCGTCACCGAAGAAAGGTTTGGACATGGCAGAGATCGTCGTCATCGGAGGCACCGGCCTCATCGGCTCGAAGGTCGTCGCGAAGCTGACGGAGCACGGCCACGACGCCGTCGCCGCATCGCCGAACACCGGCGTGAACTCGCTCACCGGCGAGGGCCTCGCGGAGGTTCTCGTCGGAGCCCACACCGTGGTCGACGTGTCGAACTCCCCCTCGTTCGCCCCCGACGATGTGCTGGAGTTCTTCACCACGTCGACTCGCAACCTGCTCGCCGCTGAGGCCGCGGCCGGTGTCACCCACCACGTCGCTCTCACGATCGTCGGCACGAACCGCCCGCAGAACATCCCCTACTTCGCGGCGAAGGTCGCGCAGGAGACGCTGATCCGTGACTCCGGGATCCGATACTCCCTCGTGCACGCCACGCAGTTCTTCGAGTTCGTGGGAAGCATCGCCGACATCTCGACCGACGGCGACACAGTGACGCTGCCCGGGGCGCTGATCCAGCCGATCGCCGCTGAGGATGTCGCCACGGCAGTGGCCCGTGCTGCGGCCGGTGAGCCGACCGGCGACATCGAGATCGCAGGCCCGGAGGCCTTCGGCATGGACGAGTTCGCGCGCCGCGCCCTGGCCTTCCGTGGCGATCCTCGCACGGTCGTGCGTGATGACGCTGCGCCGTACTACGGTGCGCAGATCGAGGAGCGCACCCTCATCCCGGTCGACGGGGCGCACATCTTCGAGACGACTCTCGAAGAGTGGCTGCCGCTGAACCCACCTCGCGAGTAGCGGCGGCATACCGGTCGACAATAGGTCTTGCGCGGCGCGTCGGCCGGTGTCACGCTTGCGTCACAGCTCTGTCGCGCTGTAACGCGACAGCTGGGGTGCCGCTCATCGGCGGCATCGGATGGGGCGCCCTTTCTGCTACCTCCCCCGTGGTGGGGGCGTCCCGTCCTCCCCCGACCTGGCGAGCGAGCGCGACTCAGTTGAAGTCGCCGCCCGGTGCCATGTCGTGGAAGCGCGAGTAGTGGCCCTGGAAGGCCACGGTGATCGTCGCGGTCGGGCCGTTACGGTGCTTGGCGACGATCAGGTCGGCCTCGCCCGGACGAACGTCCTTGTCGTAGACCGAGTCGCGGTGCAGCAGGATCACCATGTCGGCGTCCTGCTCGATCGAGCCGGACTCACGCAGGTCGCTGATCGCGGGCTTCTTGTCGGTGCGCTGCTCGGGACCACGGTTCAGTTGCGACAGAGCGATGACCGGAACCTGCAGCTCCTTGGCGATGAGCTTGAGGCTTCGCGAGAACTCCGAGACCTCCTGCTGACGCGACTCGACGCGCTTGCCTGACGTCATCAGCTGCAGGTAGTCGATGATGACCATCCGCAGACCCTCACGCTGCTTGAGTCGACGGCACTTCGCCCGGATCTCGACCAGCGTCATGTTCGGGCTGTCGTCGATGTAGAGCGGAGCGTCGTTGATGCGTCCGCGGGTCGCGGCGACCGTGGTCCAGTCCCGCGGGTCGAGGTTTCCCTTTCGCATGTTCTGCAGAGGGATCTGCCCCTCGGCACTGAGCAGACGCATCGCGATCTCGCTCTTGCCCATCTCGAGTGAGAAGAAGACCGAGGGGAGGTTGTGGCCGATGGAGGCAGCGCGGGCGAAGTCGAGCGCGAGCGTCGACTTACCCATGGCGGGACGAGCGGCGACGACGATCATCTGCCCGCCGTGCAGGCCGTTGGTGAGCTCGTCGAGCTCCTTGAAGCCGGTCGGGACACCCGTCATCGACCCGTCGCGACCGCTGGCGGCCTCGATCTCCTCGAGCGCGGCGTCGACCGCGATCTGCAGCGGCACGTAGTCCTCTGCGGTCTCGGAGCCGGTGATCGAGTAGATCTCGGCCTGGGCGTTGTTGACGAGGTCGGTCGCGTCGCCCTGTCCGTCGTAGCCGAGCTGCACGATACGCGTGCCCGCATCGACCAGACGACGCAGGATCGCCCGCTCCGACACGATGCCCGCGTAGTAGCCGGCGTTGGCGGCGGTGGGGACGATCGAGGTGAGCGTGTGCAGATAGTCGGCACCGCCGGCCCGGCTCAGCTCTCCCGTCTTGATGAGCTCGTCCGTGACGGCGACGACGTCGGTCGGCTCGCCGTGCGAGTAGAGCGACAGGATCGCCTCGAAGATCAGCTCGTGCTTGGGGATGTAGAAGTCGGCGCCCTTGAGCGTCTCGATGACGTCGGCGACAGCATCCTTCGAGAGGAGCATTCCACCCAGGGCGCTCTGTTCGGCGAGAGTGTCGTGGGGAGGCGTTCGCTCCTGTGGACGCTTGCCTCCGAGGCGCTCCTCTGAGATGTCGGCGATCGACACGCTGCTCCCTTCGATGCGACGGTTCTTCCGGTGTGCTCGGTGCCGACTGCGTCGGTCACGCGATGCGAATCAGCTCGAGAAGGGCCGTCCGCACAGCAAACCAGGCACTTCCGACATCGGGTCGCTGGACCACGCTACGAGCGGGGGTTTTCGGTCGCAACACGGCCTGTGGATAACTATGTGGAAAGCGTGCGAACAAGTCCGGAGAGTCTGTGCAGAACGCATGTGGATAAGTCGGTGGAGTACCTCGAAACACGAGTTTCTTTTTGCACCTGATCTGGTATTTAGAGTTTCCCCACCCTGTGGATGAGATCGTGGTTCAACCGGGCATTGAAGGTTCATCGAATCCGGGATGGGATGTGTAGAACCTGGGGAAAGTCAAGCCGAGATTCCACCGGGCGCGTCACAGTGCGCAACCCTCCGAAATGTGCGCGATATGTCATCGTTTCCGAGCGGAACCCTCTAGACACGGCGATATACCGGGAGTATCGTCACCCGCTATCGACGTACTGTGCGTCGAGGACGAACGATCGCTCTCGGGGGAGGGAAGTCGACGTGAACGCTCAGGCAACCCGCCGCGGCCTACCTGCCGTCGCTCTCTGGGGTGGCGTGGGCGCGATCGCGTGGGCCGCGATCACGATCCTCACGGGCGGTTCGTCCGCGAGCGCGGACGACGGATCGAACGACTCGCTGCTCGACGGCGTCTCCTCGATCGTGAGCGAGACCGTCTCATCGGTCGAAGACACCGTGACGTCGGTGACCTCGCCGATCGTCGCGCCGGTCGAGCCCGTCGTGACCGAGGTCGTCCAGCCTGTGGTCACCCAGGTCGTCCAGCCGGTCGTGACCGAGGTCGTCAAGCCCGTCGTCCAGCCGGTCGTGACCGAGGTGGTCGAGCCCGTCGTCACTCACGTCGTCGAGCCCGTGCAGCAGGTGGCACCTCCGGTCGTCGAACACGTCGCCGAGACGATCGCTCAGGTGCCCGTCGTGGGCCCTGCGACGTCGCCGATCGTCGACGCCGCCACCGACACCGCCGGGGCCGTCATCACTCCCGTGACCGATCTGCTCGACGGTTCCCCGGTCGCCGAGATCGTGGCCCCGGTGCAGGATCTGATCGCCGAGTTGCCGATCGTCGGAGATCTGGTCGACGATCTCGGAGTGCCGCCGGTGATCGACGATGTCGTCGGCGTCATCGACGCGACCACCCCGACTGTCGGCACGGTGGTCGAGAACACTCTCCCGCCGGTGCTCGAGGCCATCACCCCCGCACGCCCCGGATCCTCCGGATCGGACCCCGACCCCGGTCCGATCGGAACAGCGCCGCTCGGAACGGTTTCCCCCCTGGCCGATGAGCCGACACGCGGTCACTTCTCCACGTCCGCGGTGCGCCAGCCGGTGATTCCGTCGGCCGGGTCCGACCTCCCGCCTACGGTGTCCGTCGCGGCATCCGAGGTGAACGAGCCGGCAGCCGACGTCGAGGAGTCCCCCTCTGCACCGCCCGCCGGAGCCCCCTCCGCGCCTACTTCCTCCGCCGGTTCGAGCGGAGCATCCTCATTCACCCCCGCGCGCCTCAGCGATGCGGGAGTTTCTGCGTTCCGCACTGTGGAGCGCACTTCCGGTGCATCCGACGACGTCCTTCCGACGTCTCTGGTCGCCGACACCGACGTCTCTCCTGACTGACGGGTTGTCCGGTCGTTCCTCGTGAACGACAGATGCCGTGCTGCGCGCGCACATGCTCTTCGCGTGCACCCATCCAGACCACCCACTTCCAGTCAGGAGAAGGTCATCATGCGTACATACATCAAGCGGGCCCTGTGGGGCACGCTTCTCGCCGGCGGGATCACCCTGCTCGGCGCAACAGCCGCCAACGCGGCAGACACCTCAGGAGAAGACGGGCTGCTCTCCGGCACCCAAGCGGATGCGCCGATCTCGGTGCCCGTGACGGTCGTCGGCAACGCGGTCTCACTGCTCGGAGACACCTCCGCCCAGCAGACCTCGGCGCCCGCTTCGTCTCCCGCTCCCGCTCCCGCACCGGCCGCCACCACGAGTGGAGATTCCGGCACCGCATCGGGCACTCAGGCCGTCGTGGACGTCGTCGTGCCTGTCACGGTGACCGACAACGCGATCACCGTGCTCGGAGACTCGTCGAGCGACACGGCGGCCGCTCCGGCTGAGGCTCCCCAGGCCCCAGCTCCGGCTCCCGCTCCCGCTCCCGCGATCACGACGAACGGCGCCGACGGCGTCCTCTCGGGTACCCAGGCCCTGCTGGACGTCGACGTTCCGGTCACCGTCTCAGGCAACGCGATCACCGTGCTCGGCGACAGCGAGGCAACGGGCCAGGATGCTGCAGCACCGGCATCCTCGGACGGCGGCGGCGCGGGATCGACTGAGCCGACCACTTCGGGCGACGACGGGGTCGCAAGCGGCACCCAGGTCGTCGCACCCGTCACCGCCCCGATCGACGTCACCGGCAACGCCATCTCCATCCTCGGAGACAGCGAATCCACCGGCGGCACCACCACCACCGGCACCCCGTCCGGAGGCAGCAGCACCGGAGCGGAGACGTCCGGAGACGACGGAATCGCAAGCGGCACCCAGGTCGTCGCACCCGTCACCGCACCGATCGACGTCACCGGCAACGCCATCTCCATCCTCGGAGACAGCGAATCCACCGGCGGCACCGCAGGAAGCCCAACCACCGGCAGCACCACCACCGGAGACGACGGAATCCTCGGCGGCACCCAGGTCACCGCACCCATCACCGCACCGATCACGATCGGCGGCAACGCCATCTCCGTGGTCGGCGAGAGCACGGTGACGCCGCCGACGACGGACCCGGGCACTGATCCCGGAACGGACCCGGGCACCGACCCGGGCACCGACCCCGGAACGAACCCCGGCACCGACCCCGGCACGAACCCCGGCACCGACCCGGGCACCGACCCCGGAACGAACCCCGGCACCGACCCCGGAACCACCCCCGGAATCGGCATGAATCCCGGAACGGTGACAGCCGTCGGCACGGGCGCCACAGCAGCCGCTGCCGCGAGCGGCACAGCTGCGACGGCATCCGAGCCCATCGAGGGACTGGCCGCCACAGGTGGTTCGTCCTCGATCGGCTTCGTGTCGCTCGCCGCTCTCCTGCTCCTCCTCGGAACGGGGATGCTGCGCCGCCGCCGTGTGACGGCGTAGCCGCAGACCCCGGCGGTGTCGACGTCCTCGGGGGAGGAGATGCGACACCGTCGGTGTGCGGGTCCCGCGACGCCCCGCGCAGGTTCCCCAGACCTGCCCGCGTCGGCGATGCCGCACAGTTCACGGATGCCCCGCGTCCCCAGCGCGGGGCATCCGTCGTGCCCCGCCACTCCCCCGGGCGAGTGCGCCCCCCGACAACCCCGCACACGCAGAACGCCCCCTGTCCCGAAGGACAGAGGGCGTTCGAGAGCGTCGCGCCTTACTTGGCGGCGACGACCTGCAGCGTGATGACTGCGGTCACGTCGTCGTGCAGACGAACCGTGGCCTCGTGCTCACCGGTCGTCTTGATCGCCGACGGGATGTGCACCTTGCGCTTGTCGATCGAGCCGAGACCCGCGGCTGCGACAGCATCCGCGATGTGATCGGTCTTGACCGAACCGAAGAGACGACCCTCGTTGCCGGCCTTGACGGCCAGGCGCACCTTGGTGTTCTCGAGGGAGTTCTTCAGGGCCACGGCCTCGTCGCGGTCGTGGATCGCGCGAGCCTGACGAGCAGCCTGGATCGAAGCGACCTGCTTTTCGCCACCGCGGGTCCACGCCGTAGCGAAGCCCTGGGGGATGAGGTAGTTGCGGGCGAACCCGTTCTTGACCTCGACCACGTCACCGGCGCTACCAAGCCCGGCGACCTCGTTCGTGAGAATCAGCTTTGCCATCTCGTTACCCCTTACCGGCCGGCGCCAGCGTAGGGCAGGAGTGCCATTTCGCGCGCGTTCTTGATCGCGGTGGCGATCAGACGCTGCTCCTGCACCGAAACACCGGTGATACGACGGGCACGGATCTTGCCGCGCTCCGAGACGAACTTACGGAGGGTGGAGACATCCTTGTAATCGATGACTCCGACCCGGATCGACTTCGCGGGAGCGGTGGGCTTGCCACCCTTCCGCGGCTTGCGGCGGTCGCCGCTCGACTTTCCAGCCATTGTTTTTCCTTAATTATGAGTCGGATGCCGAAGCATCCGGAGATCCTGTTTCAGAAGGGGGTGTCGTCACCGAAGCTGCCCGGAGTGCTCCAGGCATCTGCGCTGGTCGACGAGCCGGGCGTAGACCACGGCTCTTCCGACACCTGCTGCTGCTGTGCGGGACGGGACTGTCCGCCACCGCCGCCGCCACCGGTCGACGCCGCACGGGTGACCTGCGCGGTCGCGTACCGAAGCGAGGGGCCGATCTCGTCGACCTCCAGCTCGATCGCGGTGCGCTGGTTGCCCTCGCGGTCCTGGTAGGAGCGCTGACGCAGACGGCCCTGCGCCATGACGCGCATGCCCTTGGTCAGCGAACCCGCCACGTGCTCGGCGAACTCGCGCCAGACCGACGCGCGGAGGAACAGCGCTTCGCCGTCCTTCCACTCGTTGGCGGCGCGGTCGAAGTTCCGAGGCGTCGAAGCGATGGTGAAGTTCGCCACCGGCAGTCCGTTCTGCGTGTAGCGCAGCTCGGGGTCGGCCGTGAGGTTGCCCACCACGGTGATGACTGTTTCGCCGGCCATCGGACTCAGGCCTTCGCAGCCTTGGCGGCCTTGCGGGCAGCCTTCTCTTCAGAGCGCTTGGCCTCCGAAGCGACCATCGCCTGAGCTTCCTCAGAGCGAAGGACCTTCGTGCGCATGATCTGCTCGTTCAGCTTCAGCTGACGGTCGAGCTCCTGCGTGGCCTCGCTGGTGGCGGTGAAGTTGACGACGGCGTAGATGCCCTCGTTCTTCTTCTGGATCTCGTAAGCCAGACGGCGCTTGCCCCAGATGTCGACCTTGTCAATCGAGCCACCATCGTTGGTGATGACCTTCAGGAACTTGTCGAGCGTAGGGGCGACCTGGCGCTCGTCGATCTCGGGGGTCAGAATGACCATGAGTTCGTACTGGTGCGTCACTTACCCACCTCCTTCGGACTAGAACGGCTTCCGGGACTTTCCCGGAAGCAGGAGGGTGTGTGCACGTCATCCGCCGAGCCACCCGAGTGGGTGCCTGATGGCAGACAACCTTGACAGTGTAGCGGAGAAACCTTCGGAGTGCCCCCACGCGCATCACCTCGCACTTGGCATGCTGGAATGCGTGCGTGCTGACTCTCGGTGCGCACACGACCGAAGGGGGAACGCCATGCGCGTCAACAAGTGGGGGGTCGGCATCGTCCTGGCCGCCACCGTACTGCTCACCGGGTGCACCGCGGGTGCCGAAGAGCCCGCCGATTCGGAGCCGACGTCGGCTGCCGAGGAGACGCCTGCGACCGACGGCGCCGCATCCGATTCCGACTGCCCCGAGCTGTCGGAGGGCGCGACGGTCGACGGCGCCGAGCTCGGCGCCTGCATCACCGAGGCGATGACCGACACCGCGGGCTATGCCGCCAAGACGTCGATCCTGGGCATGGACACCACCGCCCGGTTCAACCCCGAGACGGATGCCGTCGAGACGATCACGCCCATGGGCTCGCTCATCCTGATCGGCGACGACGCATGGGTGAAGACGCCGACGACCGAGTGGCAGGTCGCCGACCCGAACTCGAGCGACCCGATCGTCGCGGCTCTCAGCAGCGGCGCCGCCACGGCCGCGGGCACCGACCCGGCCACCGCCGCCGGCGCCCTCACCGGCGAGTTCACCGTCACCGGAACCGGCACGCGCCTGGGTCAGGACGTGTATCTCGTGAGCGGCACGTCCGAGGCGCAGGGCGTCGCCGTCGACGTCGTCTTCGAGGTCACCGAGGACTACGTCGTGCTGGCCACGAGCGGCAGCACCGAGGCCGCGGGCCAGATGATCGAGACCTCTCTCGAGATCACCGAGTGGGACGTCGAGCAGGACATCGTCGCCCCGCTCTGAACCACGAGCGGATGCTGCGGGCCGGGGCTGACGCCTCGGCCCGCAGTGCGTTCCGGGTCGACTCCGGGTCGGCGCTGGGGTCGGCGATTCGGAGGAGATCTGCGATCGGGAGGAGCATCCGGCTCGGAGCACCCTCCCGCCAGCGGATCTCCTCCCGAACGACCGAGCCGACAGCGCGGCTCAGTCGAGGACGGGGGCGATCTCCGACCAGACGGTCCGCTCGTTCGTCGAGGGGGCGACCGGGATGCGGCCCGCACCGTCGGGCTCGGGGATCGCAGCGAGCAGGGCCTGCGTGTACGGATGCTGCGGTGCAGACCACACACGGTCGGTGGCCCCGGCTTCGAGCACCCGCCCGGCGAACATCACGAAGGTGCGGTCCGCGATGCGGCGGACCACGGCGAGGTCGTGCGAGATGAACAGCATCCCCGCGCCGGATTCCGCGACGAGGTCTCGCATGAGCCCCGCGACGCTGGTCTGGGTCGATGCGTCCAGGGCCGAGATCGGCTCGTCGGCGACGAGCAGCGACGGCCGCGCGGCGAGCGCTCGTGCGATCGCGAATCGCTGCTTCTGCCCACCCGAGAACTGGTGCGGGAACCGCGTCGCCACTTCGGTCGGCAGGCCGACGCGGTCGAGCCACTCGGCGACCGTCGACCCTTCGGCACCCCGAGCCCGAGCCGTAGCGATGCCGTCGGCGATCTGATCGCCCACGCGGCGACGGGGGTTCAGCGAGGTCGACGGATCCTGGAACACCATCTGGATGCCGGTGAGCGCCAGGTCGCGTCGACGGATGCCGAGCGGCTTCACAGGAGCGTCACGGAAGCGCACCTTTCCCCCGGCGAGCTTCTCGATGCCGACGACCGCGCGGGCGAGGCTCGACTTGCCGCTGCCGGATTCGCCCACGAGCGCGACGGTCTCTCCGGGGGCGACGGTCAGCGAGACGCCGTCGACGGCGACCACCGGAGGACTCCCGGGGTAGCGCACGACGACGCCCTGCGCGTCGAGGACGGCGACTTCACTCATCTCGGGCCTCCTCTTCGGCATCCTGCACGGCCGACTCCGGCAGCACCGGATCGAGCAGCGCGGGATCCGCGTCGGCGGTCGCGATCTTCGACCCCGGCAGCGCCGCGAGCAGCGTGCGAGTGTATTCGTGCCGCGGGTCGCGGAACAGCGTCTCGCGGTCGGCCCGCTCGACGATCTGCCCGTTCTTCATCACGGCGACCTCGTCGGCGATCGCGCTCATGACGCCCAGGTCGTGGGTGACGAGCAGCACCGCGAGGTTGCGCTCGGTCGCGAGGTCGCGCAGCAGCCGCAGGATGCCGGCCTGCACCGTGACGTCGAGTGCCGTGGTCGGCTCATCGGCCAGCAGCACCTCGGGGTCGCACGCGAGGGCGCACGCGATCGCGATGCGCTGGCGCTGTCCGCCGGAGAACTGGTGCGGATAGCGCTTCAGCGCAGCATCCGGGTTCGGCACCTGCACGGTCTCGAGCAGTTCGATGGCCCGAGCCTTCGCCGCCTCGCCTCGCAGTCCGAGGTGCACGCGCATGTGATCCGTGAGCTGGCGGCCGATCGGCAGCTGCGGGTGCAGCGACGCCGAGGGGTCCTGGAAGATCATCGCGATGCGCCTGCCGCGGATGCGGTTGAGCGCCCGCCGGCGCATGCCCACCAGCTCCTTCCCCGCGAGCGTGATCGATCCGCCCGTGCGTGCCTGCCGGGGCAGGAGTCCGAGGACGGCCAACGAGGTGAGCGTCTTGCCGGATCCTGACTCGCCGGCGAGACCGTGGATGCGTCCGGCCTCGAGGTCGAGAGAGATGCCGTGCACGAGAGGACGACCGATGTCGATCGTCAGGTCGCGGATGCTCAGAGCACTCGTGGGGGCCGAAGCGCTCATGCTGCCGCTCCCTTCGCGGAGGCCACATGCTCGGCCTGCTTCTCGTGGGTGACCTCGGCCGTCGGGTCGAGGATGTCGCGCATCGCATCACCCAGGAAGTTGAATGCCAGCACCACCGTGAGGATCGCGAGTCCCGGGAAGACTCCGAGCCACCACGCGTCGAAGTTCTGCATGGCCGCCGAGATCATGGAGCCCCATTCGGCGGTCGGCGGCTGCGCGCCGAGACCGAGGAACGAGAGTCCGGACAGCAGCAGGATCGCGGCGCCGATGTCGAGCGTCGCGAGCACCAGCACGGGGCCGGCGATGTTCGGGAGGATGTCGATGAACAGCGTCCGCAGCGGCGAGTGGCCGAGCAGGCGGCCCGCGATCACGTAGTTCTGGCCGCGGAGGCCCAGCACGATGCTGCGGGTGACTCGCGAGTACTGCGGCCACGAGACGACGATCGCCGCGATCACCGCGTTGAACAGCGACGGGCCGAGGGATGCCGCCACCACCATCGCGAGGATGACGGTCGGGAACGCCATGAACAGGTCGGTGATGCGCATCAGCGTCTCGTCGACCCAGCCGCCGAAGTACCCGGCGACGGCGCCGACCACGGTGCCGATGATCATCGCGGCGATCACGAGCATGAGCGCGAGCGGCAGGCTCACCGTCGCACCCGTCATCAGACGCGAGAAAATGTCGCGGCCGTTGCCGTCGGTGCCGAGCAGAGTGTCGATGCCCGGCGCCTGCAGTCGTGGCAGCACCTGAGCGTTGGGGCCGTACGGCACCCACCACTGCGCGGTGAAGGCGACGATGATCCAGGCGCCCGCGATCACGGTGCCGATCACGCCGAGGGGCGTGCGCCAGGCGCGCGGCCAGCGGAAGCGGAACCGCCAGGGGCCGGATGCCGAGTCGATGCGGCTCATGCGATCCTCACTCTCGGGTCGAGGACGCCGTAGAGCAGGTCGACGACGAAGTTGATGAGGAGGTAGATGAACCCGACGACCAGGCCGACGCCCATGATGCCGGGCAGGTCGAGGTTGGCTGCCGAGTTGTAGGCGTAGGTGCCCAGGCCGGGCCAGGCGAACACCGACTCGACGAGCACGGTGCCCGAGAGCAGGGATCCGAAGGCGACGCCGACGACCGTGAGGATCGGGAGGGATGCCCCGCGCAGGACGTAGTCGAGGATCACGCGCATCGCCGGAAGGCCCTTGGCCCGGGCAGCACGCACGTAGTCGCTGCCCAGCACCTCGAGCACGGAGGTGCGGATGAAGCGGGTGAGCAGGCCGATCGTCACGAGCGACAGCACCATCACCGGCAGCGCCAGGTGGGCGAGCGCGTCGGCGAATCCGACACCGTCTCCGTTGAGGAGGTAGTCGACCGTGTAGAGCCCGGTGATGCGGGGCGGCGGCGTGATCGACGGCGAGATACGACCCGAGCCGGGGGCGATGCGCAGCTCGAGGAAGAACACGTAGAAGCTGACCAGCGCGAGCCAGAAGGTCGGCACGCTCAGACCGATCAGCGTCACGATGCGGATCACCTGATCGGTGACGAGTCCGCGCCGGTAGGCGGCGAGGGTGCCGAGCACGACGCTGACCGCGAGGCTGAGGATGATGGCGCCGATCGCGATCTCGATGGTCGCCGGCACCGCGGTGGCCAGGTCGCTGGTGACCGGTCGCCCGGTCACCAGCGATGTGCCGAGGTCTCCGCGAAGGAGATTCCCCATGTAGATGAAGTACTGCACGAACAGCGGCTGATCGAGGCCCTGGGCCTTGATGAACGCCTCGCGCGTCTCGGGATTCTGCGATGCTCCCTCGCCCAGTGCCGCCGACACGGGGTCGCCGGGCACGAGGTTCGTCAGTGCGAAGGTCACGATCGTGACCCCCACGAGAAGGAGCAGCGAAGTGCCGATCCGGCGAAGCAGGTATCCGACGAGCGGCGACCTGCGACGCTGTGCTTGCCGTCGCACGGCCACCGTCGTCATGAGTCAGCTCCGATCAGCCGGCAGGCGTGATCTCGGCGATGTCCATCTCCCACACCGAGTTGTACACGGCGCCGGTGACGGCATCCGCCGTGGCGATGTTGCGACCGGGGACGATCAGCGGAACGAAGGGACCCTCGGTCTGCATCGCGTCGGCGAAGGAGGTGAAGGCCTCGCTGCGCTGGGCCTCATCGGTAGCGGCGGCAGCACCGGCTGCGATGCCTGCGATCTCGGGGTTCGCCTCAGCCGCCCAGCCGGCACGCAGGCCGACCTTCAGTCCGGGAGCGAACGGAAGGAAGTTCGCCGAGTCGGCGTAGTCGGGGCCCCAGAACCACAGGCCGAAGCCCTCGGTGCCGTTGACGTACGCGTCGAGCTCGGTGGCGAACGGGGCAGGCGCGAGTTCGACGGCGATGCCGGCATCCTCGAGCTGAGCCTGGACGCGCTCGGCGAGCGGGGTGAACTCCACACCGCCGACCGGGTAGTCGTTCGGGAACTGCAGCTTCAGGGTCTGACCCGTGTAGCCGGCCTCGGCCAGAGCAGCCTTCGACTTGTCGAGGTCCTGCTCCACACCGCTGTCGAGGGCGCCCTCGAATCCGGGCGGGATCACTCCGGTCGCCTGCACGGCGCCGGCACCCGCGAGCTCGAGCAGCGCGTCGTAGTCGAGCGCGTAGCGGATCGCCTCGGCGATCTTGACGTTCGCGAGCTCGCCCGCGACGGCCTCGGACTGGTTGAGCAGCAGGAAGATCGTCTGGCCCGACGGCACCGACTCGACGTTCAGTCCGTCGCCGAGGCCTGAGACCTGGTCGCCGTTGAGGTCCATCGCGACCATCGAGTCGCCGCCCTTGAGGTTCGCGAGCTGCGTCGCGCTCTCCGAGACGTTGCGCACGACGACACGGGCGTACTCAGACTCTTCGTCGCCGTTGTACTCGTCGCTCTTGGTCAGCACGACCTGCGACGAGAGGTCGAGGGTGTCGAGCACGAACGGTCCAGAGCCGGCGGAGGTTCCGTCGAGGAACTCCTGTGCGCTGTCGGTGCCGTCGGTGGTTCCGCCGTTCTCGATCACGACGTCGGAGTTGACGATGCCGAGCGCCGGGTTCGCGAGGATCGCGGGCAGCTGCAGCAGCGGCGTCTCGGAGGTGATCGAGATCGTCTTCTCGTCGACCTCGGTGATGGTCAGACCGCCCAGGAGGAAGTTCGGCTTGGCATCGGTCATGCCCTGGATGCGCTGCAGCGTGAAGACGACGTCCTTCGCCTCGATCGGCGAGCCGTCGGAGAAGACGCGGTCCCCCTCGAGCGTGAACGTGAACTCGGTCGCCTCGTCGTTCTGCTCCCACGATGCGAGGCCGGGAACGGGGGTCGAGACGTCCGAGCCCTCGAAGTCGACGAGGGTCTCGTAGAGCGCCTTGGCGATCATGTTGCCGGTCGGGTCGTAGGTGTGACCCGGGTCGGCGGTCTCGATCGAGAACGCGGTGTCGATGACGAGCGAGTCGGAACCGGAGGATTCTCCGCCGTTGTTCGCCGAGTTGCCACCGGAGCAACCAGCGAGGGCGAAGAGAGCGACGGCTCCGATCGCGATGACGGACGTGCTGCGACGTGACGACATATGGGCCTCCAGGGGCGAGGAGTTTCATCGGGTTCGGTCGACGCCGGGTGGACGACCGGTGATCAGATTCGCATTGTATGGGACTATGTGTCCAGCAAGAATGCAGACGTCATCACAGTCTGTCCAAGACCCCGCCCGTGAGGAGCATTGTGTCCACCAAGAGCGACGAAGCCACGAGGCAATCTGGACGAAGTGCCGCCCCACTGGACGACATCGGATACAGAATCCTCGAGACGCTGCGTGATAACGGTCGTATCTCGATCGCCGCACTGGCCGAGACCGTCGGGATCTCGCGGGCCAACGCCTACACCCGCGTCGAGACGCTGATGCAGGACGGAGTGATCACCGGATTCAGCGCCCGCGTCGACCAGTCGAAGGCGGGGCTGTCGATCGGTGCGCTGGTCTTCGTCACCGTGCACCCGCAGGCCTGGGCGTCGTTCCGCGAGAGCGTGCTCGAGATGCCCGATGTCGAGTGGTGCGCCATCACCACCGGCGAGCACGACGCCATGCTGCTGATCCGTGCGGTCGACGTGAGCGGCGTGCACGAGTTCACGACGGGTGTCATCGCGCAGCTGCGCGAGGTGCGTACGGTCGTCAGCGTGGTCGTGCTCGACGAGGTCATCCGCCGGTCGTTCCTGCTGCCGAGCGACCTGCCCGAGCGCGACCTGGCCACGCCGCTGGGCATGACGCGGTGGACGCCGGCGACGCCGGGCCGCGACATGCTCCCGCCACGCTGACCCGCGGCGGAACGAGCCGTCAGGCGGCTGCGGGCTCTTCGCAGACGCTGAGCTGCGGCAGTCCGTGCATCTCGTAGTGCTCGACGAGGCGGATGCGACCGTCATCCGTGAGCTCGAGCCGGCTCTCCCCGTCTCCGGTCACGACGGTGCCGTCGGAGACGAGCACGTGCACGAACGAGACCCAGATGGTGTCGCCGGTGCGGGTGCCGACGAAGCGCCCGAAGGTGACGGTGTCACCGGAGTAGTCGCCCCAGATCGCCCCGTCCTTCTCCCAGTACACGAACTCGCTGGGCGATTCGGGATCCACGGCCGAGGTGGTCGACGAGACCATCAGGAACCGGCGGCCGTCGAGGGAGGGGATGGTTGCAGTCGTGCTCACCCTCCGATTATGGAGGGGGTGGCGGCGACTCTCACCTCGCCTCGTGAACCGTCTGTGCCGGCCGCCGGACGGGCGCGCGGAGCGAGACGAATTCCGCAGAGAGGCTCCCCGGCGCGCCCTTTCGTCTGACCACACGATCGGGGTCGAGGTGCCGCATCGCCGCGGAGACCTCGGGAGACGGGAAGGGCCCGGGTACCGTGGGTCGCATGCACTGGATGCCTGACACCTCTGCCGGAGACTGGCTGCGCGAGCGTCTCGACGACCCCTGGAACTCGACGATGCACGCCGTGGTGCCGCACGGCTTCCCCGCGTATGCGCGCATCCTGCACCCCGCGATCGTGCGTTCGCTCCCCGACCGACCGGTGCCGACCTACGACGACTACGACCGGATGCCGGAGGCCGAGCGACAGTCGCTCCTCGATCGGTTCATCGATGAACCGGCGACATGGGCGCAGACGGCCGCCGCCTTCGGCACGACGCTGCATCCTCTCGCTCAATGGCAGCGGATCGTGCGCACTCCGCCGGAGACCGACTGGAACGCGCGGATCTCCCCCGACGGGCGCGAGTTCACCGCGCCGATGGACGGCGTCGTCTCACCCGAGATGCTCGCGACCGTCGTGGGTCATCTCGTCGCGCATACCGCGACGCCGGATGCCGGATTCGCCGCGCTCTGGGAGGGCACGGGCGGGCTGCTGGGTCACCTCGAACACGGCCCCTCGCGCACCTTCCTCACGTTCGACGACGACCCGAACCACCGGGCGATGCTCGACCGCAGCATCCGCGATCCGCTCAACAACGCGTTCCGCAAGCCGACGTGGCAGGAGGGCATCCTGTCGCGCGAGGTCTCGGAGGGTCCGCGGCTGCAGCTGCGGGACCGCGATCACGTGCTGTTCCGTGGTGCGCCGAGCACGTTCGCGCGTCGGGACTGGGTGCTCGACGTGCCGTGGCGGGATCGCGAGTCCGAGGAGCACGGGTTCGCGCCGGCCGCGCAGAGCCCCAGCATCCTGTGGCCCGACGATCACGCCTGGGTGCTCGTCACCGAGGTCGACTACGACTCGACGATCATCGCGGGGTCCGCCGAGCTGATCGCCGAGCTCATCGCCGACGACCTCCTCGAGGTCTTCGCCATCCCCGAGAACGCCGAACTCACGTGGGACTCCGACGAGGTGAACCGATGACGGCACCGCAGCCGGCCGCATCGTTCGACGCCCGCCCGCTCACCGATCCCGTCGATGCCCGGGCCGTCAGCACCTTCAACGCCGAGCTGCGCTCGCGGGGCAAGACGGGCGGCTCGGCCACGACGATCGTCGCCTTGGTGATCTTCGGCGTCGCGTTCCTCGCGGCCATGACGGTCGTCGGCGCGACGATGGTCTCGCTGCTCACCGACGCAGGGTCGTCGTCGTTCGCCGGCATCGGGATCCTCGTCGCCGCAGTCGTCGGGATCACGATCGCCACCGTCGGCTGGCGCCGATCCCGCGTCGCGCGGTACCGCCTCGACGCATTCGCCCGGGCGAACGGCATGACGTACGAGGCCAGGGTCGCCGATCCTGCCCTTCCGGGCATGCTGTTCGGCCTCGGACGCTCCCGAGAAGCCACCGATCTCGTGCGAGGCGCGAAGCCTCGCTTCGTCGAGTTCGGCAACTACCGATACACGACCGGGTCGGGGAAGAACTCGACCACCCACCGCTGGGGCTACGTCGCCGTCAAGCTCGATGTGCCCCTGCCGAACATCGTGCTCGACGCCAAGGGCAACAACGGCTTCGGGTCGAATCTGCCCGCGTCGTTCCAACGCGAGCAGCGCCTCTCGCTGGAGGGCGACTTCGATCAGTACTTCACGCTGTACTGCCCCGAGGGGTACGAGCGTGACGCGCTGTATCTGTTCACGCCCGACATCATGGCCAGGTTCATCGACAATGCCGCCGAGCTCGATGTCGAGATCGTCGACGACTGGATGTTCCTCTATACACAGCGCAAGGCGTCGACCCTCGACCCTGCGACCTGGGCGTGGCTGTTCGGAGCCGTCGGCGCCTTGATGACGAAGCTCGATCAGTGGGAGCGCTGGCGCGATGAGCGTCTGCGGCTCGAGAGTGCGGCTCCGGCGTCTCTGTCGCCCGCCCTCGCACCGGTGGGCGCGTCCGCGAGTCTGCCCTTCGCTCCGCCGGCCGGTCTTCTCGCTCCCCCGCCAGGAGTCGCGCGTGAGGGACGCCGGCTGAAGCGCAGCTTCCAGTGGGTGCCGATCGTGTTCCTCGTCGGCTTCGCACTGATCTGGTTCTGGTTCAGGTCGTTCTGAGGGAACCCCCGAGGGTGGGTTGTGGGGGTGGGTGCTGACTGGGGATCAGCGCTCCCACCCCATCCCCCCTCGGGATCAGAAGAAGATCTGACTCTCCCTCCGCAGGACGGTCGAACCGTCCACGCGCGGGTCAGCTGGGGACTGACGACTCTGCGCGTATATGAGTAATGGTATACCGGTATACGTTGCATTCCATTGCGTCCGAGAGACTCGACCGAACACGTTGCATCCGGTCCAGAAACGTGCGAAATGAGGGTCTGGGGCGCCTTTCCGACACCGCATTCGTGCATACCCTCCTGGCACCGTGATCTCCGTTACCCAGAGTGACGCGTCCGGCCCCACCCCCGTCTGCATGCAAGAGAATGGAAGGTGATGTCTGAACTCGAAGATCACACCCAGTGGCAGGCCGATCGCCGCGCCTCCGTCACCTCTGCGACCGGCAACCTCGCGCTGATCGAGACCCGCTGGACGGGCGAGGCTCCCGATCTGGATGCCGAGCGGCAGGCCGCATCCGACACGGTGACCGTGACGCCGATCCAGCGCACGAACATCGAGACCGGCGAGGCCGAGCACGGGCTGCGCGTGTGGGATGCCGAGTCCCCCGCCATCCGCGCCTTCGACCGCATCGACACATACGAGTACGACCCGGCATGGGTTCTCGAGGGACACTTCACGCCGGTCTCCGGCGATCGTCGGGTGTCGTTCGAGCACATCCGCGACAACGGCGGCACGCGTGAGCTCGTCGTCCCCGGCGACATCCACTTCGTGCTCGACGGCCGCGCGTACGACCTTGCGGCCTTCGACGACGGCGGCACGCTGCTGCTCGTCTTCGGCGACGAGACGAACGGTTCTGAGACCTACGGATCCGGCCGCTTCCTCTTCGTAGAGCTCCGTGACGACGAGGGCACCGTGGTGCTCGACTTCAACCGCGCCTTCGTGCCGCCGTGCGGATTCAGCGCCCAGTACAACTGCCCGCTGCCGCCGGCATCCAACCGCTTCCCCCTGCCTATCCGAGCAGGCGAGAAGAACGTCGTCTTCCGCGACGGCTTCGACATCTACGCGGCGTGACGCCGCGCACCCTCACCCTGGAGCACTCATGAGAAGAACCCGCATCCTCGGCGCGCTCGGCGCCGTCGCCACGCTCGCCCTCGTGGCCGGCTGCGCGTCGGGCGCCACCGACGACGCCGCGAGCGAAGACGCCACCATCTTCATCGGGTCGCTGTACGAGCCCACCAACCTGAGCAACACGCAGGGCGGCGGCCAGGGTGTGACCGAGGCACTGACCGGCAACGTCTACGAGGGCCTCTACCGCCTGACCGACGACGGAGAGGTCGAGCCGCTTCTCGCCGAAGACGCCCAGGTGTCGGATGACGGCCTGACCTACACGATCACTCTGCGCGACGATGTGACGTTCCACTCGGGTGACCCGCTCACGTCCGCCGACGTGAAGTCGAGCATCGAGGCCGTCACCGCCGAGGACTCCGTGTCGGCGCGCAAGTCGAGCTTCACGACCATCGCCGACATCGCGACGCCCGATGACCAGACCGTCGTCTTCACGCTGTCGCAGCGGTCGATCTCGTTCCTCTACAACCTCAGCTACGTCTGGATCGTCAACGACGAGGCCGGTGACATCACCGGCACGGAAGACGGCACCGGCCCCTACACGCTCGACGAGTGGAAGAAGGGCTCGACCCTGACCCTCGAGCGCTGGGACGACTACTGGGGCGAGCCCGCCAAGAACGGCGAGGTCGTCTACACGTACTTCACCGACGCGACCGCTGAGAACAACGCTCTGGCCACCGGCGAGATCGACGTGATCACCAGCGTGCAGAGCCCGGACTCGCTCGCGCAGTTCGACAGCGACGACTACGTCATCAGCGAGGGCACCTCGACGACCAAGGAGCTGCTCGCCTTCAACGACCGGGTCGCCCCGTTCGACAACGCCCTCGTGCGCAAGGCGATCTACTCGGCCATCGACACCCAGAAGCTGCTCGAGTCGATCTGGGGCGACTACGGCACGCTCATCGGATCGATGGTGCCGCCCACCGACCCCTGGTACGAGGACCTCACCCAGGTGAACCCGTACGACGTCGACCTCTCGAAGGATCTGCTCACGCAGGCCGGCTACGCCGACGGCTTCACCTTCACGCTCGACACCCCGAGCTACGACCCGCACCCCGCCGTCGCGGAGTTCCTGCAGTCGCAGCTCGCCGAGGTCGGCATCACGGTCGAGATCAACACGATCAGCGCCGACGAGTGGTACACGAAGGTCTTCAAGGAGCAGGACTTCGAGGCCACCCTGCAGGAGCACGTGAACGACCGCGACGTGGTCTGGTACGGCAACCCCGACTTCTACTGGGGCTACGACGACGCCCAGGTGCAGCAGTGGGTCGCCGAGGCCGAGCAGGCCGCCACGACCGACGAGCAGACAGCTCTGCTGAAGCAGGTCAACGAGAAGATCGCCGAGGATGCCGCGAGCGTATGGTTGTACCTGTACCCGCAGATCGTGGTCGCCTCGAGCGACCTCAGCGGTTACCCGGTCAACGGCCTGAACTCGCAGTTCTTCGCCTACGACATCGTCAAGTCCTGACGCGCGAGGGGGATGCCGCGTGTCGGCATCCCCCTCTTTCATCCTGAGAAGCCATGCTCGCCTACCTGCTGCGCCGCCTCGCGTTCCTCGTGGTCTCGCTCGTCGTCGCGATGATCGCGATCTTCGTGCTGCTGCGGCTGCTCCCGGGCGACCCGGCGAACGCCCTGCTCTCGGTGAATGCGACACCCGAGCAGATCGCCGCCGCCCGCGCACAGGTCGGCTCGGATCAGCCCCTCCTGCAGCAGTTCACGACCTGGGCCGGTCAGCTCCTGCGCTTCGACCTCGGTGAGTCGTTCCTGAGCTCGCGTCCGGTCGGCCCCGACATCGCCGATCGCCTCGCCGTGACCCTCCCACTCACACTCATCGCGTTCACCGCCGCCCTTCTCGTCTCCCTGGTGATCGGCATCACCGCCGCCGTGAAGTCCGACCGCTGGTACGGCATCGCGCTCTCGGGATTCGCGCAGCTGGGTGTTGCCGTGCCGGTGTTCTGGGTGGGCGTCGTGCTCGTCTGGGTCTTCGCACTCGGCCTCGGCCTGCTGCCGTCCGGCGGATTCCCGCGCGACGGCTGGGAGGATCCGGCCGACGCGCTACGGTCTCTCGCCCTGCCGGTGACGACGATCGTGATCGTGATGAGTGCATCCCTCAGCCGCTACGTGCGCTCCGCCACCCTCGACGTGATCGGCAGCGATTACCTCCGCACCGCGCGCGCCGGCGGGTCGGGCATGTCCGAGGCGCTGCTGCGTCACGGAGTGCGCAACGGCTCAGTGCCGGTCGTCGCGGTCCTCGGCATCGAGCTGTCCACCACGCTGCTCGGCGCGGTCGTCGTCGAGAGCGTCTTCACTCTTCCCGGTCTCGGCAGTCTGCTGCTGTCGGCCATCGAACAGCATGATTTCCAGGTCATCCAGGGTGTCCTCGTCGTCAGCACCCTCTTCGTGCTGCTCGTCGGGTTCGCCGCCGACATCGTGCAGCGCCTGATCGATCCGCGACTGCGCACGAGCGTCTCGGGCAACCGATGAGCCGCGTCGCCGAGCAGCTGATCACCGGATCCGTCCCCGTGCGGAGGCGGCCGAAGGCGACCCTGCTGATCGGGCTCGTGCTCACCGGCATCATCGTGCTCATCGCGCTGGTGTCGCTGGTCTGGCTCCCCTATCCGCTCGCCGACACGAGTGGAAGTCGTCTCGAGGGGCCGAGCGCCATGCACCTGCTCGGCACCGATCGGCTCGGCCGCGACCTGCTCTCGCAGCTCATGTGGGGTGCGAGGATCGCCTTGATCGTGGGCGTCTGCTCGGTCGCGATCGCCGCCGTTCTCGGCGTGATCGTCGGGCTGATCGCCGCCTTCTCGCGGCCATGGGTCGACGACACGCTCTCCGCCGGACTGGACGTCGTGATCGCCTTCCCGGTGCTGCTGCTCGCGATGCTCGTCGTCGCGGTGCAGGGAGCGTCGCTGTGGTCGGCGGTGCTCGCGATCGGACTGGCGATGTCGGCGGTCGTCGCGCGTCTCACCCGCATCCTCTCGCGCCGCGTGCTGCAGGAGCAGTACATCACCGCCGCACGCACCAGCGGCACGGGTGTGCTCGGCATCGTGTTCCAGCACGTGCTCCCCAACATCGCACCGACCCTCGCGGTCAGCCTGGCGCTGCAGTTCGGTGCCGCGGTGCTCGCGGAGGCGAGCCTGTCGTACCTCGGGCTCGGTGCCCCGCCGCCCAACGCCTCGTGGGGTCGGATGCTGCAGGAGGCGCAGGGCACCGTGCTCACTGCTCCCGTCGGCGCGATCGCCCCCGGCATCGCGATCATCGCCCTCGTGCTCGGGGTCAACTTCCTCGCCGACGGCCTGCGCGATCTCGCCGACCCGACCCGCAGGAGGAGCCGATGAGCATTCTCGAGGTCGCAGGGCTCACCGTTCGCTTCGGATCCGGGGCTCTCGTGCGCGATGTCTCGTTCTCGCTTCAGCCCGGCGAACGCCTGGGGCTGATCGGCGAGTCCGGGTCGGGCAAGTCGCTCACCTCGCTCGCGGTCACCGGCCTGCTGCCGGATTCTCTCGTCTCGTCCGGGTCGGTGCTGCTCGACGGGCACCAGGTCGTCGGTGCGCGGGATGCCGACCTGAGGCCGTTGCGCGGACCGGTCGCCCAGATCGTGTTCCAGGAGCCGCTCACGGCGCTCGACCCTCTGATGAGGGTCGGTCGCCAGATCGCCGAGCCGCTGCGTCGTCATCTCGGCCTGCGCGGCGCGGAACTGCGGTCGGCCGTCACGGCGGCGCTCGATGAGGTGTCGCTGTCGGAGCCGCGATTCGCGCGCGCCTACCCGCACGAGCTGTCCGGCGGTCAGCGCCAGCGTGTGGCGATCGCCATCGCCTTGGCCGCCCGGCCACAGCTGCTCATCGCAGACGAACCCACCACCGCGCTCGACGTGACCGTGCAGGATGCCGTGCTCACGCTGCTCGAGCGACTCGTCGCCGAACGCGGCATGGCGTTGCTGTTCATCAGCCACGACCTCGCCGTCGTGTCGCGCATGGTCGACCGCATCGTCGTGCTGCGCGACGGTCTGGTGGTCGAGGAGGGGGCGGTCGCCGAGGTGCTGCGGCGCCCCGCGGAGCCGTACACGCGGATGCTGGTCGACAGCGCTCGCGCGCTCGATGCGTTCCTCGATGCGAAGGAGGCTGACGCATGAGCCTCCTCGAACTGCGCGGTGCCGGCTTCGCCTACGGATCGCGCCGGGTGCTCGACGACGTCTCGCTGAGCCTCGACGAGGGAGACTCGCTCGGCCTCGTGGGCGAGTCGGGTGCGGGCAAGTCGACGATCCTGCGGCTGATGCTCGGGCTCTCGGCACCACGCGATGGACAGGTGCTCTTCGACGGTGCTCCCCTGTCGCTGCGCGACCGTGCGCAGATGCGCCGCTTCCGCGCGAGCGTGCAGCCGGTGTTCCAGGATCCGTACTCGTCGCTCGACCCCCGTCAGCGCATCGACCGCATCATCGGCGAGCCCCTGCGTGCACTCGGCCTCGCCTCCGGCGCCGACGCGCAGCGCCGCATCGCCGAGGCCCTCGAGTCGGTCGGGCTTCCCGCCGACACCGCCCGCCGATACCCGCACGAGTTCTCGGGCGGCCAGCGTCAGCGCATCGCGATCGCCCGAGCCGTGGTCTCGCGCCCGCGCGTGCTGCTCGCCGATGAGCCGGTGAGCGCCCTCGACGTGACGACGCGCGTGCAGGTGCTCGAGCTGCTCGACCGCCTGCGTCGAGAGAACGGCCTGTCGCTCGTGATGGTGTCGCACGATCTCACCGCGATCGCGTCAGCCTGCGACCGCACCGTGGTGCTGCAGAACGGCCGCGTCGTCGAACAGGGCGCCACCGCATCCGTGCTGCACGCACCGCAGGACCCGTACACCCGGGCGCTGGTCGACGCGGTTCCGCGACTCCCCCGCTGAGTCGCGGCCAGCCGACATCGTCCAGCATGGTGGCCGCAGACGACTCCGTGGTGTCAGGCTGACGCGTGCCAGGCCTCTCGGAGTGCGACCACAGAATGGGTCATGTCCGAGTCAGGGAGATGCACAGGTCCATCGGAGATGTCCACGTTCTGAAGCGGGTCATCCGCCAGATGCTGCGGGAACACATGGCAGTGGAGATGCGGGGCCCGATGTCCCATCACCAGGTAGTTGATCTTCCGCGGGTCGAATGCCCTGTCGATGGATCGGCCCGCTCGTTGGACGTCGCGCCAGAACGCGCTGAGCTGGCCGGCATCCAGCTGACCGAGGTCAGTGAGATGCTCACGGAGGATCACGACGGTGTAGCCGGGATGCGCCTGGTTTCGTACCAATCGGACGTGAGTCATCTCGGTCGAGGCCACCAGGATGCTGTGCTCGTTCTCCGGCAGATGTGCGTCGGCACACATACCGCAGACCTCCGGGTCCACGAGTTCGGCCCACTCCTCATCCGTCCACCACATCGGCCCATGGTAACCAGGCGCGAGGGCGGCCACGGTAGAACTCACGGCATCCCGGCCATGCTTTGGCTGGTTGCTCCGGCAGCCTGTCGCGGTTTCGCCCGGATGGATCCGCGAAATCGACTCCACTCACCGGGGCTGAAATCCGTATCGCTTCATTGTCTCCTCAGTCGTGCGCAACTCACCGGCCGCTGACTGCCTTCGTGCGTCTTCAATATCCTGACCGATGCCTGGCTGCGACAACCAAAAGTCGACGAGAGGCGATACGCAGTCCTTCAACTCACTCCTGTATACGCGCTGCGTCTCGCCTTTCTAGTCCGATGCGCTGCCAACAGAGGCATACTTCTGGCCACATTTCCCTCAGCTCCCCGAAGGCGCGAGGCCGAAGTACTGCAGCTCCGCGTCGTTCAGCATCCGCGAGCGGATCAGGAACCGCATGCCTGTGGGACCCTCGACCGAGAAGCCGGCACCGCGGCCCGGCACGACGTCGATCGTGAGGTGGGTGTACTTCCAGTACTCGAACTGCGATTCCGACATGAAGACCTCGACCGGGGAGTCGAGCCCCACATCGAGGGCGCCGAGCAGCACATCGCTCGGCCCGGTTATGAACATGCCGACCGGGTAGCACATGGGTGACGAGCCGTCGCAGCATCCTCCCGACTGATGGAACATCAGGGGTCCGTGCTGCACGGTGAGATCGCGGATGAGGGATGCCGCGGCATCCGTCACGTCGACTCGCTGATAGGTGCCGATGCTGACCATGGTCCGAGCCTTCCTGCAGGTGGTTCCGGGCGGGCGCTGCCGGTGCAGCGCCCGCCCGGAGGTCGAGCTCAGAAGAAGCCCATCGGGCCTTCTGCGTACGAGACCAGGAGGTTCTTGGTCTGCTGGTAGTGGTCGAGCATCATCTTGTGGTTCTCGCGACCGACGCCCGACTGCTTGTACCCGCCGAACGCCGCATGCGCCGGGTACTGGTGGTAGGTGTTCGTCCAGACACGACCGGCCTCGATCGCCCGTCCCGCGCGATAGGCGGTGTCGCCGCTGCGGCTCCACACTCCCGCACCCAGTCCGTAGAGGGTGTCGTTCGCGATCGAGATCGCATCGTCGAAGTCATCGAACGAGGTGACCGAGAGCACCGGGCCGAAGATCTCCTCCTGGAAGATGCGCATGTCGTTCGTGCCCTCGAACACGGTCGGCGCAACGTAGAAGCCTTCGCTGAGGTCGCCGCCGAGATCGACGCGGTCGCCACCCGTGAGCAGTCGCGCGCCTCCCTGCTTGCCGATGTCGATGTAGCTGAGGATCTTCTCCAGCTGATCGTTCGATGCCTGCGCGCCGATCATCGTGGCCGGATCCAGCGGGTTTCCCTGCACGACCCTGCCGACGCGTTCGAGGCCGTCGGCGAGGAAGCCGTCGTAGATCGAGCGCTGGATGAGCGCCCGCGAGGGGCAGGTGCAGACCTCTCCCTGGTTGAGAGCGAACATCGTGAAGCCCTCGAGCGCCTTGTCGTAGAACGGGTCGGCAGTGTCGCGGGCGACGTCCTCGAAGAACACGTTCGGGCTCTTGCCTCCCAGCTCCAGCGTGACCGGAATGAGGTTCTGCGACGCGTACTGCATGATCAGACGCCCCGTCGTGGTCTCACCCGTGAACGCGACCTTGCGGATGCGCTTGTGCTGCGCGAGCGGTGCACCCGCCTCGATGCCGAAGCCGTTCACGATGTTCACGACGCCGGCGGGCAGCAGATCGCCGATGATGTCGAAGAGGAACAGCAGGGATGCCGGCGTCTGCTCGGCCGGCTTGATGACGACGCAGTTGCCTGCGGCGAGCGCCGGCGCGAGCTTCCACACGGCCATGAGGATCGGGAAGTTCCACGGGATGATCTGTCCGACCACGCCGAGCGGCTCGTGGAAGTGATACGCGACGGTGTTCTCGTCGAGCTGGCTGATGCCGCCCTCCTGCGCCCGGAGCACTCCGGCGAAATAGCGGAAGTGATCGACGGCGAGTGGGATGTCGGCGGCGAGCGTCTCGCGCACGGGCTTCCCGTTCTCCCAGGTCTCGGCGACGGCGATCTCCTCGAGATGCTGTTCGATGCGGTCGGCGATCCTGTTGAGGATCACGGAGCGCTCCGCGGGGCTGGTCTTGCCCCAGCTGGCGAAGGCCTTCCAGGCGACGTCGACCGCGCGGTCGATGTCCTCGACGGTGCCGCGGCCCACCTCGGTGAAGGGCTTGCCGTTGACGGGGCTCACGTTGTCGAAGAACTGGCCCTTGACGGGATCCACGAACTCTCCGCCGATGTAATGGCCGTACCGCGGACGGTAGGTAGCGAGGGCGCCCGGCTGACCGGGAGCGGCGTAGGCGGTGGACACGTCTTCTTCGACGATGGTCATCGGGACTCCTTCGACGGGCCGCGGCGTCGGTGCTGCGGGCTGTGTCTCGAAGGTAGGTCGGCAGAGGTTGCGCCCCGATGCGCAACGTTGCGGATGGTTGCACGCCGTCGGCAGATGTCCGAGACAGACCGGACGGTTCAGCTCTCCTCTATCCGTTCGATGCGGGCGACGAGCCCGGCGCGCTTCGGCGAGCGCGCCGGAAGCATCTCCAGAGCGAGTCGCAGGGCCGCAGCATCGCCCTGTCCCTCCGGGATCTCGGCGTACTCCAGGAGGACGTCGAGGCTCGCCTCCGACAGCATCGTCTCGCGCAGCGCCGCTCTGACGGACTCGCGGAACTCCTCGACTCCCGGCGATGTGGATTCGGGGAGGACCGGACCTCGGTATGCGGTGAGGGCGACCCGATGGGCACCTCGGTCGAGCAGCGAGAGGACGTCGTGCGCGTCCGTCTCGAGCACCACCGGCAGTCGATACGGCCGCGACTCGGGGACGAGGCTGGGGGCGTGCTTCTCGAGCACCTTGCGCAGACGCACCATCTCCGGCCGCAGCGTGTCGGCCGACGCGTCCGGTCCGTAGACGAGTTCGCTGAGTCTCTCGGCCGACAGCCCCTGGCGATGCACGGCGAGCATCAGGAGGATCGCGGCATGACGAGCGCTGAGCTCGATCACGGATTCCTCGAGTTCTGTCTCGGTCTCGAGACGTGCCCGATCGCGTCCCAGGACGTGCAGCGTCGCCCGGGTCGTGGGCTTCGCCCGCGAGGAGATGGTGATCGGACGATGCGACTCGCTGCGGGCCCGCAGTCTCGACACGAGCAATTCCGACTCGACCGCGCGCGCTGTCGCATCGACCAGCAGCCTGGCCTGCATCGAGACGACCTCGTCTCCTCCGGTGATGTCGATGACCCCGAGGACACGCCGCGTCTCGGGGTCTCGCACCGGAGCCGCCGTGCACGACCACGGATGCACCAGCCTGTTGTAGTGCTCAGCACCGCGGATCTGCACCGACTGTCCGAGCGCCAGCGCTGTGCCGGGAGCTGTCGTGCCGACGGCGTCCTCGGCCCAGTTCGCGCCGGCCACGAAGCCCATGCCCTCGGTGAGCGATTGCAGCTTGCGATCGCCTTCGATCCACAGCAGCCGTCCGGCCTGATCTCCGACGGCGACGACGACACCGGAGTCCCCCTCGGTTCCCGGCAGCAGCAGGGCTCGGATCATGTCCATCGCGGACGCGAGCGGATGCGCGAGTCGATAGGCCTCGAGCTCTTCGCTCACGAGTTCGATCTGCGGGGCCCCTTCGGGGCCGACGCGCCCTCGCCAGGATCGCACCCACGATTCGCGGACGAGAGGTCGCACCTCCTGCAGGCGCTTGTCATCGAGATTGCCGGCGATGAGCTCTTCGTGTGCACGCTCGATCAGAAGACGAGAGGCCTCAGGCGGCCCTTCACGTGACACCTGCCACGACGCGACCACGGGCGTCTCCGATCGTCGATGGTGGAGCGTTACCTCAGTGTAGGAGCCGGATGCCGTCGGCGGTACCCGCGATATTCCGGTCACGCGTTCCGGGTGCAGGCTTTCGCACAGGCAGCCGAGGTCGACGAACCGGAGGAGTGACGAGTCGTCTGGGGGACCCCTCATGGGGACGCCCGCGCCCGACCGCCGCATCGCTGTCGATGCGGCTCGATCGGCTCAGACCCGGGCTGCCCACCATTCACGGAGCCGCTGCTCGGCGGCATCCGCTCCGATGACGCCTTCGTCGAGGCGCAGCTCGAGCAGGAACTTGTAGGCCTCGCCGACCTCACGACCGGGCGAGATGCCGAGGATCTTCTGGATCTGGTTGCCGTCGAGCTCGGGCCGGATGGAGTCGAGCTCCTCCTGCTCGCGCAACGCCGCGATGCGCGATTCGATGTCGTCGTAGGCGGATGCCAGTCGTCCGGCCTTGCGCTTGTTGCGCGTCGTGACGTCGGCGCGGGTGAGGATGTGCAGCCGCTCGAGCAGGTCGCCGGCGTCGCGCACGTAGCGCCGCACCGCGGCATCCGTCCACGCGCCCTCGGCGTATCCGAAGAACCGCAGATGCAGCTCGATCAGCGTCGATACCGACTCGGTCGTGTCGGTGTCGAAGCGCAACGACTGCAGGCGCTTGCGTGCCATGCGCGCTCCGACGACGTCGTGATGGTGGAAGGTGACGACTCCGCCGTCCTCCAGCTTGCGGGTGCGGGGCTTGCCGATGTCGTGCAGCAGCGCCGCGATCCGCAGGGCCACATCGGGCTCGGCACCGGGGTGACGCGAATGCTCGAGCGAGATCGCCTGGCGGAGGACCGTGAGGGAGTGCTCGTAGACGTCCTTGTGATGATGATGCTCGTCGACTTCGAGTCGCAGCGCACTCACCTCTGGCAGGAACTCCTCCATCAGACCAGTGTCGACCAGCACGCGGATGCCGCGCACCGGGTCATCCGTCTGCATGAGCCGCACGAGCTCCGATTGGATGCGCTCGGGACTCACGATCTCGAGGGTGGCGCGCAGCTGCGTGATCGCGTCGGCGGTGTCATCGTCGATCCGGAAGCCGAGCTGGGCGCTGAAGCGCGCGGCGCGGAGCATGCGCAGCGGATCATCGCCGAACGAGACCTGAGGGTCGGCCGGAGTGCGCAGTACCCCGGCGACGAGGTCTTCGACTCCCCCGGTCGGGTCGACGAGCGTGATGGCCGGCACCAGCAGCGCCATGGCGTTGACGGTGAAGTCGCGTCGGTGCAGATCCGCGTCGATCGTGTCGCCGAACTCGACGGTGGGCTTGCGGGTCACACCGTCGTAGCTGTCTGCGCGATAGGTCGTGACCTCGACCTGCTCACCCTGCACACGCGCGCCGATCGTGCCGAACGCCCGACCGATGTCCCACTGGGCCGTCGAGATCGGCTTGACGATGCGCAGGATGTCGTCCGGCATCGCATTCGTCGTGAAGTCGAGGTCGTGGGTCGGCCTGCCGAGCAGCGCATCGCGCACGGGCCCCCCGACGACGGCGAGGTCGAAGCCCGCCTTCTCGAAAGCCTCCGCGAGGGTGCGGACGACCGGATTCTCGGCGAGCGCGCCGAGACGGGCGAGGCCGTCAGCCATGTTGAGCATGGGTTCCAGCGTACCGGGGTACGGGTGTCACCCGCGGGCCGCAGTCCGCGCCGAGCGGACGTCAGAACAGCGGGTTCTCACCCTTGGCCTGCGCGACCGCGCGAACTCGCGCCTGCACGAGCCGCACGAGGAGCGTGCTCAGCAGGAACCCGCCGACGACGGCGACAGCGACGATGAACCAGATCCCGATCTCGGGATCGATCAGCTCGAAGCCGTAGATCGCGACAACGAGCAGAAGCAGCACCGGCCCCTCGATCAGCGCGAATGTCACGAACAGCCGCGTCTGACGGCGGCCGAAATCGGCGTTCACGGCACGGACGCGCGCCTCGATCGACGACTCACCTGCGTAGCTCATGCCCCCACGCTACCGGCGTCGCATTTCGCCTCACAGTCCCGCTCTCGTGCTCGGCATCGCCCGAGTCCTAGGATCGGCACGTGGCCGCAGAAGCGAACGAGTCCCCCTCAGCGCCTGACCCGTCCCGGCGCGGGTTCCTCAAGATGGGCGGCGCCGCACTGGCCGGCGTCGTGGTCGGCGGCGCGGCTGGCGCTGCGATCGGCGCGAACATCGCGAACCACCGGAAGGGTTTCGCCACTGAACCTGATCCGTTCGCCGCACTGACTCCCCGCAGCGAACCCGGATTCGATCATCTCGTCGTGGTGATGGGTGAGAACCGCTCGTTCGACAACCTGCTCGGGTACCTCTACTCGAAGGAGTCGCTTCCGACAGGCGAGAAGTTCGAGGGTCTCGCGTTCGGGACGCACAGCAACACGGCATCCGACGGCACGGTCGTCGAGGCGCACATCTACACCGGCGACACCGACCGGATCATGAGCCTGCCCGATCCCGATCCGGGCGAGGAATACCCCCACGTCAACACGCAGATCTTCGGCACCGTCGACCCGAAGGACAACACCGACCTGTTCGTCGACCAGATGACGGCCCCCTTCAACGCACCCACCCACGGCGAGAAGGCGACGATGTCGGGGTTCCTCGAGGACTACATCATCAACTTCCGCCGTCTGCGCAAGGGCGTCGAGCCGGCCCCCGACGAGGCCGCGCACATCATGGGGTCCTTCTCGCCCGAGATGCTCCCTGTGCTCTCGACCCTCGCAGCGGAGTTCGCGGTGTTCGACCACTGGTACGCCGGGGTGCCGTCGCAGACGTTCTGCAACCGGTCGTTCTTCCACGCGTCGACGTCGCACGGCTTCGTCACGAACCAGGCCGGCGGCGGGTACCGCAAGTGGCTCGATGCGCCCGCGGCCCCGACGGTGTTCAACCGTCTGGAAGACGAGAAGGTCAGCTGGAAGATCTACATCGACAAGCTCCAGCTGGTGTCGTTCACCGGGATGCTGCACGCTGCCGTGCTGGAGAAGTACTGGCGCACCGAGCACTTCGGCACGATGGAGGACTTCTACGCCGACGCGAAGAACGGCACCCTTCCGGCGTATACGTTCATCGAGCCGCGCATGGTCTACGACCACAACGACTTCCACCCGCCGTTCGGGTCGCCCCGTGAGAGCGAGGTCGACGGCGAAGCGGTCTACGACAGCGCCATCTCGGACGTCCGGGCCGGCGATCGGCTGATCCACGACATCTACGAGGCGGTGCGCACGAGTGCGTCGCCGCAGGGGTCGAACGCCGTCAACACCCTGCTGCTCATCACGTTCGACGAGCACGGCGGATGCTACGACCACGTGCCTCCGCCCGCGGCGACGAAGCCCACGAAAGACACCGGGGCGGGTGAGATGGGCTTCACGTTCGATCGACTCGGATGCCGAGTGCCCGCGATCGCCGTGTCGGCCTATACGAAGCGCGGCACGATCGTCCACGACGAGATGCACCACGGATCCGTCACGGCCACCCTCTCGCGGCTGCACGGATTGAAGCCGCTCAACGACCGCGACCAGTCGGCGAACACACTGTTCACCGCTGTGAACCTCGACGCACCCCGGCATCCGGCCGACTGGCCCGTGACCACGCCCGCCTACACGCCGCCGAATCCCGAGCAGCGCGAGCCGAAGCCCGGTGAGGCCGACCAGATGAAGCCGCTCACCCCACCCGCCCGCGGCCTGCTCGGGCTGCTCCTCGCCAAGTACGGCAAGCCGGGTGAGCCGGAGCCCGAGACGTTCGCCGACGCCTATCGCCTGCTGCACGAGCACGGCGACGAGCTGTTCGGGCCCGCGAAGGGCTCCTGACCCCGGGGGTGGATGCCAGCATCCACCCCCGGGGTCTCAGTCGCGGTTCGAGCGGCGACGAGAGATCAGGAAGAGCACAGCTCCGACCACGAGCACCACGGCGCCTGCGGCGGCCCAGACGAAGGTCTCGGAGCCGAGCCCTGTGGCAGGCAGCTGGCCCGCCCCGGTGTCGGGCGGCGTCGTCGGCTGCGTCGGTGGCTGCGTGGGCGGGTCCGTCGGCGTGACGACCGCGGCGGAGACCGTGAAGGTCGGGCCGACGAGCGCCTCTCCCGCAGTGGTCACGACGAAAGTGGCCGTGGCCGGGCCGATGATCGTGCGTCCCTCCGGAGCGGTGATCGTCAGGTCATACGTGTCCGGCGGCAGGTCCACGATCTCGTAGGCGCCGCCGGCGTCGGTGGTCACCTCCTGCGAGATGTCATCCGATTCCACCGTGAGGACCACGCCGGCCAGAGGGTCGCCCTCGTCCGTGAGCACCGCGCCCGAGATCGATCCCGGGCGGGCGAGCTCGAAGTCGATGCCCGCGAGGTCGTCCGTGGTGAGCTCTTCGGTGCGAGTCGTCGGTCCGGTTGCGATGTACCCGTCGGGGGGCGTGATCGTGATCTCGTACTCTCCCGCCGGCAGTCGCGGGAATGTGAAGGTGCCCTCGTCGTCGGTGACCGTCGTGACCGTGTCGACGCCGTCTGAGGCGGCGATCGTGACATAGGCGATGCCCGTTCCGTCGACCCGCACCGTGCCGCTGAGGTCGGGGTTCTCGACCACGACCAGCTCCTCGAGGACGATCGGCTCCTCGCTGTCGTCCGGGACGATGATCTCAGCGGTCTCGGTCGTGGTGAATCCGGGCGGAGGAGTGATCTCGACGGTGTGTGGACCGGCCGGAACGCCCTCGATCAGGAATCCGCCGTCCGCATCGGTCGCCACCGGCTCGAGGCCGTCGATCGTGATGACGGCACCGGGAACCCCGGCGTCCTCCTCGTCGACGACGCGACCGGAGACCGCGACAGGCACGATGTCACGCACCTCGAAGTCGGCACTGCCGTCGTCGGTCGTGAGGTCGACGGCCTGCGCCGACGGCGACACGGCGATCTTGCCCTCCGGGACAGTGACCGTCACCGTGTATCCGTCGGTCGCGACGAAGCCGGGGAAGGAGTACGCACCGTCGGCATCCGTCGTGGTCGTGGCGACCACATCGCCGTTCGCATCCGTGAGCGCGAGAGCAGCCCCCGGCAGCGGGCCGTCGGCCTGATCGGTGACGGTCCCTGTGATGTCCCGTGCGATCGATGCGAACCACGTCTGGTAGATCGGGAATCCGGAGCGCTGCGTGAAGAAGAACGTGAGAGAGGTGATCGGCACCGACGGCTCGAACCAGGCCGCCGAGCCGCTCGTGTCAGACGCGGCCGCATTGCCCGTGAGGGTCTGGGTCGCGGCGTCCCAGGCGGGAACATCCGCGGCGTCTCCCGAGCACGAGGGCTTGCCCGCGATGCCGGGGGCGCAGTAGTTGAAGCCTCCGTTGAAGCCGAGATCCTCGGCGGTGAGTGTCTGACCGTCGACGCCGATCGCCTGGATGCGCACGGAGTCAGCATCGATGTCGCCCAGCACGAACGTCCAGCCGGATGTCGGCGTCGGCCGTGCGAATGAGTAGGTCGTCGTTGAGGGGCTCGTGGGGCTGTCGACCTTCGGCCGCAGGTTCAGATACTGCTGATCGATGCTGCTGCCGTACTTCTCGCCGACGGGGGTGCCCTGAGACAGCCAGGTCGATGCACCCGAGATGATTCCGACCTGCCCTGCGCGCGAATCGCTGGTCATCGTCGCGGTGAGGGCGGGTTGCGCTGCCACCTGCACGGTGGTGGTGTACGCGCCGCCCACACCGGTGAGCGGCTGCCAGTTCGACCATGTGGTGATGGTGGCTGCGGCCGCCGGCATCGCGCCGACGAGCACTGCGACGAGGACGATGGCTCCGGCCAGGAATCCGCTCTTGGGCGCTCGCATGCGGCCAGGCTATCGATATATCGGCTCGCCGGTCGACGAAAAAGAAGGGCGGATGCAGTTCGCATCCGCCCCTTCATCCGCCGTTGCGGTCGATCGTCAGACCGGATCTCCCTGCACGGGACCCTCGGTGTTCGGCTTCCAGCCGAGCGCCGGGGCGACATGGGTCGCGAACGCCTCGAGCACGTGGAGGTTGTATGCCGGGCCCAGCTGGTTAGGGATCGTCAGCAACAGAGTGTCTGCCGACATGACGGCCTCGTCAGCCAAGAGCTGCTGGATCAGCACGTCGGGCTCGGCCGCATACGTCTTGCCGAACGTCGAGCGGAAGCCGTCGATGATGCCGATCTGGTCGGCGTTCTCCTCGCTGCGCAGACCGAAGTACGCCCTGTCCATGTCCGAGACGAGCGGGAACACGCTGCGGCTCACCGAGACGCGAGGTGCTCCCGTGTGTCCTGCCTCCTTGTAGGCGGAACGGAACAGGTCGATCTGCTCGCGCTGCAGCTGATGGAACGGCACACCGGTCGCCTCGGTGAGCAGGGTCGAACTCATCATGTTGAGACCCTTGCGGCCGGTCTCCTCCGCGGTGGCGCGGGAACCCGAGCCCCACCAGATGTGGTCGCGCAGGGTGGGCGACTGGGGCTCGATCGCGAGGTATCGGCCGGCTCCCACCATGCGGGGGTCGCCGGGGGCGAGACCCTCGCCGTCGATCGCACGGAGGAAGAGGTCGAACTTCTCGCGAGCGATGACACTGCCGCGCTCGGGGTCCTCCTCGTCGTGGAAGCCGAAGGTCTCGTATCCGCGCAGAGCCGTCTCGGGTGACCCGCGGCTCACGCCGAGCGCGATGCGACCGTCAGCGATCAGGTCGAGTGCCGCCGCCTCCTCAGCGAACTGGAACGGGTTCTCGTACCTCATGTCGATCACGCCGGTGCCGACCTCGATGCGCTTCGTACGCGCAGCCATGGCTGACAGCAGCGGCATGGGCGACGCCGCCTGGCGAGCCCAGTGGTGCACGCGCACAGAGGCGCCGTTCACGCCGATCTCGTCGGCACCCTCCGCGATCTCGATGGTCTGCTTCAGCATGTCCCCCGCGGTGCGGGTCGCCGAACCGGGCACGTCTGCATAGTGCCCGAAGGAGAGGAATCCGAAAGCCTTCATGGTGTATTCGAACGCATATATGCGAGCGGGTATTCCTGCATCACTCCCCCGGGATCAGCAGACCGTCGAGCACGAGCTGGCGGATGCGGGGCTCGAGGTCGGCCCACAGGTCGACGAGCGGCACCTCGAACAGGTCGGCCAGAGCTGCGACGATCTGCATCACCGTGAGCTCGCCGTCGCAGGCCCCGACCAGAGCGGCGAGCGCCGGGTCGACCGCGATGGTCCGTGCGAAGCCACCGCCCTGACGCAGTTCGATGATGCTCGGATCGTCGTTGCCCGGAAGCAGATGTCGTGCCTCGGTGACATCCGGAGCGACGATCAGCGTCGTAGGCAGTCCCTCTGCGAGCACGTCGTGCGCGGCGAGACCCGAACGCAGCGCCCCGCCCACGTTCGAGACGGGCTGTGCGACGCGCTCGAGACGACGCAGGGGCGCTCCGCCGCCTGCCGGCCGCCGCACCAGGATGTAGCCGAATCCGACGGCGGTGACGCCACGCGCGGCGAAGTCATCGAGCCATGCGGTGAGCAGCGGGGTGAACGCGGCATCGCGGGGCGTCGTGCCTCCGTCGCGGATCCACAGCTCTGCGTAGCCCAGCGGCGACAGCTCTTCGCGCTGGATGACCCACAGATCGAGGTCGCCAGGAACCCACGACGAGAGGCGATCGAGACCCGCGCGTCCACTCAGCGATGCCTGGCCACCGCGCGACTCCCAGTTGCCGAGCAGCTGTGCCACGCCTCCCGGGCTCAGGAAAGACGGAACCGCACGGAGGAACTGCTCGACGAGCGCGTCACCGACGAGTCCCCCGTCGCGATACTCGTACTCGGGGACCCCTTCCGCGCGCGGGGTGATCACGAAGGGCGGGTTCGACACGATCAGGTCGAACGCCTCTCCCCCGACCGGCTCGAACATGCTGCCCGATCGGAACTCGATGTTCGAGACGCCGTTCAGCTGGGCGTTCAACTCGGCATAGGCGAGCGCTCGCGCCGAGATGTCCGTGGCGACGACGGATCCTGCGTGACGAGCGACGAGCAGTGCCTGGATGCCGCATCCGGTGCCGAGATCGAGGGCACGGTCGACCTCGATCGGCATGATGACCTCGGCCAGCGTGCGGGAGGCGCCGCCGACTCCGAGCACGTGATCCGCGGGCAGCGCGCCGTCGAGCGCCACCTCGTCGAGATCGCTGGCGATCCACCATTCGCCGATCCCGTCGGCGTCGACGAACGACTGGGGACGCAGCAGCGCAGTGGGGATCACCTCGTCGCCCTCGATCCTCGCGAGGCCGAGGGCCACGAGGCCGTCCGCTCCGAGTCTCGGGAGAGCCGTCGTCACCGCGGCGATCGGCTGCGGCATCCCGAGCACCAACAGCCTGCCGAGAGTCGCGAGCACACCGTCGTCACCGGCGATCGCGCGCAGGATCGGCTCGCGCATGCCTCTGGCCAGCGCGTCGTCCTCCTCCTCGCCCCACAGGCGACGGAGCGGCTCCGAGCGGAGATCCGCGGCGTCGAGATCTGCGGCGAGCGCGGTGCTGCGGAGCGGATCGGGCGTGGGGGCGAGGGTGTCGGACACGGCCGTCACTCTACGCGTCTTCAGGGTTCTCATTCAGCCAGCGGCCTAGAATCACAAGGTCACCACTCACGAGCAGCCTGGGATCCCGGCGTTCGAGGAAGACCTTCATGACCGCGACCATCTTCGAGAACGGCCTCCGCACGCGCCTGCAGCGCCTGGCGCGCGGGTCCGTCATCTCGGCGATCGTACTCGGCCTGGTCAGCACGGGCGCAGGCAGCGCGGTCGCAGCCGCCGATGACGAGTCAGAGGCGTCCTCCGTCGAGCTCCTGTTGTCGGCGGGGGTGCGCGGAACGGTCGCCCCTGGCACAGCGACGACGGCCTCGATCACCGTGCAGAACGACGCGAAGTCCGAACTCTCCGCCGGACGAGTCACTCTGGAGATCAACCGCACTCCGCTCGCGGACGAAGCCTCGGTCACGACGTGGCTGAATGACTCCGACGCCACAGGGGGTTTCGACCAGCTCGGAACCGACACCGTTGCACCGGTCGACGCCGAGACCTCCGCGACCACGAGCCTCTTCCTGCCTCCCGAAGTTCTCGGCGACCTCGCACCGGGTGTGTACCCGCTGCGCGCGACGCTCAGCGGGGCGCAGAACGAGGGTCAGGATGCCGCGCGAACGGTGACGTCGACGTCCGTGCTCGTGGTGACCGCTGCTGCGAATCCGCCCGTCGCCGTGATGGTGCCGATCACGGCGACGCCCTCCGACGGCGCCCTTCTCACCGCGGACGAGCTCAGCGCTCTCACCGCGCCCGACGGCGCACTCACCGCGACGATCGAGGGTGTCCGAGGGACGTCCGCGACCCTGGCGATCGACCCGGCGATCCCCGCCGCCATCCGCGTGCTCGGCTCTTCGGCGCCGCAGAGCGCGCGCGAGTGGCTGCGACTTCTCGACGCTCTGCCCAACGAGCGGTTCTCTCTGCAGTTCGGCGATGCCGACGCCACCACACAGGCGCAAGCGGGTCTTCCGGGACTGCTGCAGCCCACGACGCTCGCGCCGTTCCTCACCCTCAGCAGCTTCACCGAGCCTCCGGACGAGACCCCCACCGCGACTCCCGCGCCGACTCCCGCCTCGCTACCGACGGATGGCAGCGCACCGACTCCCGTGCCGACACCGAGTGATGAGCCGAGCCCTCAGCCCACCGACGGTCCGGTGCTGCCCGACGACGCACAGCTCATGGCCGTCGAGGGGTCGACCCCCGGCATTCTGTGGCCCCGCAGCGATCTCTCCGCCGCCGATCTCGACACGTTCTCGACGTACCTGAGCGGCGGCGCGGTCACTGTCCTCTCCTCTGCAGCGGTCGGCGGTGCGGTCGGCGCGCACGCCGCGATCGATTCGCACAGCGTGCTGGTCGCCGTGGATGCCGCATCGGATGCTCTGTCGCAGGCGGCGAGCGAAGACGACGACGCCGCCCGTCAGCAGTCGCTGGCCGAGGCGAGCGCTTATCTCGCCCTGTCAGCTCAGGCGAGTCCGACGACGCCGCTTCTGATCGGACTCGACCGCGACGAGACCCGCACCGCTGATGCGCTCAGAGAGGCCGTCTCATCGGTCGACTCCCTCGGGTTCGGTCTCTCCGAGGTCCTCGCGATCCCGGCGACACCCTCGACCCTTTCGACCGAGCCCGACCCGGCACGAGCCACGGCCCTGCAGGGGATGCTCGACAGCGAGGTCGTGCTCGGCGAGTTCTCCACGATCCTCGACGACAGCCAGCTTCTGCTGAGCCCCAAGCGCATCCAGATCATGCGGGCGACCGCGGTCGGCCTGACGGACAAGGGCTTCTCAGAGGCCGTCGCCGACGTGAACGAGCAGACGACCGAGACGCTGAACGCGGTCGACATCCCTCCGGCGAGCACCATCCAGCTGCTCTCCGCCAACGCCGACCTCCCGTTCTCGGTGCGCAACGACCTGCCATGGCCGGTGAACATCGAGCTCACGGTGAAGCCGAGCGACCCGCGCCTCGAGGTGCAGTCCGTCACGCCGTGGACGATCCAGCCCGGCACGACGACGAGGGTGAAGGTCCCCGTGTCGGCCCGAGTGGGCAGTGGCGAGGTCACCCTGACGCTGTCGCTCTCGAGCCCCACCGGTGTGCCGATCAGCCAGCCCGAGCGCGTGCGCGTCTCGGTGCGGGCCGAATGGGAGACCATCGGGCTCGCCGCATTCGGCGGTCTGATCGTGCTGCTGCTCGGTCTCGGCATCATCCGCACCGTCCGACGCCGGCGGCGTGAAGCCCTCGCCGGCGACGAAGAACAGGCGACCTCCTCACCGGATGCCGTCGAGGAGCTGAATGAGTAGTCTCGGCCGCGCCAGCGCACTGATCGGGGCCGGAACGCTCATCTCGCGCGTCACCGGGCTCCTGCGAACCATCGTCCTCGTCGGCGTGATCGGCTCGGTCGGTGCGGGCGCCGCAGACGCCTTCGCGATCGCGAATCAACTGCCGAACAACGTCTTCTCGCTCATCTCGGTGGGCGTGCTGACGGCCGTGATCATCCCGCAGATCGTCAAGGCCACAGCGGATGCCGACGGCGGCAACGCCTTCATCTCGAAGCTCTTCACGCTCGGCACCGTCGTGCTGGTCGTCATCACGGGTATCGCCACGATCGCCGCGCCCTGGCTCGTGTGGCTCTACGCCGGCAAGGAGGGTTCCGCGGAGTTCCTCGCGCTCGCGACGGCGTTCGCGTACTGGTGCATGCCGCAGATCCTCTTCTACGGGCTCTACGCGCTGCTGGGCGAGGCGCTCAACGCACGGCGGATCTTCGGGCCCTTCACCTGGGCGCCGGTCGTCAACAACATCGTGTCGATCGCAGGCTTCCTCGTCGTGGGCGCGCTGTTCGGCGGCCCGCTCACCCGCGTCTCCGACTGGACTCCCGAGATGATCGCCGCCCTCGGTGGAACGGCCACGCTCGGCATCGTGATCCAGGCCGCGATCCTGCTGATCTTCTGGCGCCGCACGGGTCTCGCGCTCCGCCCCGACTTCCGTTGGCGCGGCGTCGGACTCGGCAACGTCGGACGGCTCGCCGGATGGACGTTCCTCATGGCGCTGGCGAGCCTCGGCGCCGGACTCGTGCAGACCCAGATCCTCACCGAAGCCTCCGGACGAGGCGCGTCCGTCGCCACCTTCCAGTACGCCTGGCTGATCTTCATGCTCCCGTACTCGATCATCGTGCTGTCGATCGGCACGCCCTACTTCACGCAGATCAGCGAGCACGCGGCGGCCGGCAGACATGCCGAGGTCCGCGCAGACATCGCCCAGAGCATCCGCACCCTGCTCTTCTTCATCGCCGTCGCCGTCGCCGCGGTCGCCGCGGCAGCGATTCCGGCGTCGCGAGTCTTCACCAATCAGGCGTCGCACGCCGAAGAAGCGGCGCTGGTGCTGCTCGCCTTCCTCGTGTGCCTGGTTCCGCTGACGATCCTCTTCATCGTGCAACGCACCTTCTACGCCTACGGCGACACCCGCACGCCCTTCTGGTTCACGCTGTTCCAGTGCGGTCTCGTGGTCGTCACCGCTCTGGTCGCGCAGTGGCTGCTCGCCGCCGAGATCATCGAGGTGACCATGCTGGCCGCAGCCATCGCGCTGGGCCAGTCGATCGCGAGCACCCTGCAGATGATCGTGGCCAGCTGGCTGCTGCACCGCAAGATCGGCGGACTCCAGATCCGCACCTGGATGACCGCTGTCGTCCGCTACGCCGTCGCTGCCGTTCCTGCCGGGTTCGCCGGGTGGGGCGTCTTCCTCCTGCTCGGCGGCCCGACCGGGTGGACCACGTCCGACAAGATCCAGGGAGCCATCGGCACCTGCATCATCGGCCTCGCCGTCATGGTCGTCTACATCGGCATCCTGGCTGTCCTGCGCGCTCCGGAGCTCAAGGTCGCGAGCGGCATGCTGCGGCGTTTCCTGCCGGGCCGCTGAGCCCCCTCGCGCGGGAATGTCGCGCGGTTACCATTGGTTGAAGCAGTCGAACGTCTTTCGGCGTCTCAGCATCTACGACGGAGAGCACATGCGTCAGGTCATCATCATCGGTTCCGGTCCCGCCGGATTCACCGCCGCCATCTATGCGGCGCGCGCGAACCTCAAGCCGCTGCTCATCGCGAGCACGGTCGAGGTCGGCGGAGAGCTGATGAACACCACCGAGGTCGAGAACTACCCCGGCTTCCCCGAGGGGATCCAGGGCCCCGAGCTCATGGCGAAGTTCCAGGAGCAGGCTGAGAAGTTCGGCACCGAGGTCGTCTACGACGACGTCACCGAGCTCGACCTCGCCGGCCCCGTCAAGAAGGTCACCCTCGGCAGCGGGACGGTGCACGAGGCCCAGTCGCTGATCTACGCGACCGGCTCCGCCTATCGCAAGCTCGGCATCGAGGGCGAAGAGCGCCTGTCGGGCTACGGCGTCTCGTGGTGCGCCACCTGCGACGGCTTCTTCTTCCGCGAGAAGACGATCGCCGTCGTCGGCGGCGGCGACTCGGCGATGGAAGAGGCCACGTTCCTCACCCGCTTCGCCGAGAAGGTCTACGTCATCCACCGCAAGGACACCCTGCGCGCCTCGAAGATCATGCAGGAGCGGGCCTTCGCGAACGAGAAGATCGAGTTCGTCTGGAACAGCGAGGTCGCCGAGATCCTCGGTGGCGACTCCGTCACGGGCGTGCAGCTGCGCAACACGGTCGACGGCACGCTGAGCGACCTCGCGCTCGACGGCCTGTTCATCGCGATCGGCAACGACCCGCGCACGCACCTCGTGCACGACAAGCTCGAGCTGACCGCCGAGGGCACCATCTGGGTCGACGGCCGTTCGTCCGTCACCTCGGTCCCCGGTGTGTTCGCCGCCGGCGACGTGATCGACCCCACCTACCGTCAGGCCATCACGGCCGCTGGCTCGGGCACGGTCGCCGCTCTCGACGCCGAGCACTTCCTGGCGGACCTCGAAGACGCCTCGGTCGAGTTCCCGGCCGCCGAAGCCGCTGAGATCATCACCGCCTGAGCGGACGGGAACACTTTCACCTCGCCCGCTGTTGTAGCAGGCGAACCTCGAATCAAGGAGAACTCTGATGAGTGCAAAGGCTACGAGCCAGGCGACCTGGGAGCAGGACGTTCTGCAGGCCGAAGGTCCCGTCCTCGTGGACTTCTGGGCCGAGTGGTGCGGACCGTGTCGTATGGTCGCCCCCGTTCTGGACCAGATCCAGGCGGACAACCCCGACAAGATCACCATCCTCAAGCTGAACGTGGACGAGAACCCGCAGCTGGCGATGAAGTACCAGATCACCTCGATCCCCGCGATGAAGGTGTTCCAGGGCGGTGAGGTCAAGACGACCATCATCGGCGCCAAGCCGAAGCCGGCCCTCGAGCAGGACCTCGCGGCTTTCATCGGCTGATCCTGCAGTCTTCAGGGCCGTCACCCCTCCGGGTGGCGGCCCTTTCTCGTACCCAGCCGCTTCCGTCCCCATTCCTGAGACGAGAGCCGACTACTTGTCGGAGATCCGCACCGGAGGAAGTCCTCGAGACGCGCGAGCGCGGTCGACGAGCTCCTGGATGATGGGCGACTTCGCGGTGTTGTAGGTCGTCCTCCCCCTCGCCTGAGCGGCGACGGCGTCGCACTTCGCATGCGCGTAGCGATCGGCATCCTCCGGATGCTCCAGAAGCCAGTCCCGCAGGATGCGCTGGTGCACCGCATCCCACTCCTCCTCGACGAAGAAGTGCGCGATCGCGATCCGTACGCCGTCAGATTCGCGGATCATGACCGGGTGCGTGCGCACAGCGCTGCCCAGGCGCCATCCTGCGGCTTCCAGAGCGGGCCTGCGCGCGTCGAAGTCGCTGCGATCGACGATGCGGACGGCCAGGTCGATGATCGGCTTCGCGCGCATGCCGGGGATCGCCGTCGATCCGATGTGCTCGATCAGCCAATCCGCGTCCGCGACCGTCTGAATCTCAGCGGCGAACGCCTCGAACTGCTTCGGCCACTCCGGGTCGTAGGAGACGAGCATCCGCGGCACGGTGGGAGCCTAGGAGGCGTCGGCCACGGACGGGTCCCAGCGTCGGTGCCGCTGCTTCTCGTCGAGAAGGCCCCAGACCGCCGGCGTGAGCTCGGGGTACTCCAGCGCGATCTGACGCAGCACCCGGTAGTGCCGAGCCGCGTTCGGTCGCACACCGTCGTTCGCGGTGATGTTGTCGGCTCGCAGCAGGTAGACGACGAGCTCATCGACGCTCGGCAGCTCCTCCATGAACTCCCACGGATCTTCCCCGCCGAGGAGCCTCTCCTGGATCAGCACGGCGAGTTCGTCCGACGCTTCTGCTCTCAGCACTTCGAGGCTGGCGCGGCGCGGAACTGACTCGGTCATGCTTCCAGCCTACGTCGCCCTGCGGGTGCCCCGGCGCTCCACCTTCAGCTCGTCCGTCATCTCCTCGAGCTCGCGACCCTTGGTCTCGGGCACCTTGAAGTACACGAAGAAGAACGACAGCAGCGCGAAGAACGCGTAGAAGCCGTAGGCGAAGGTGAGGCCGATCTCGGCGAACACAGGGAAGGTGGTCGAGATGAAGAAGTTCGCTGCCCACTGGGCTGCTGCCGCGACCGCGAGTGCGCCGGCGCGGATCGAGTTCGGGAAGATCTCTCCCAGAAGGACCCAGACGAGCGGACCCCAGGTGGCACCGAAGAAGACCACGAAGCCGTTCGCGCAGATGAGGGCGACGGTCGCCCACGGGTCAGGCAGGGTCGCTGTGCCCTCGGCGTTCAGCTCACCGAACGAGAAGGCGAGCGCCATGAGGCCCAGCGTCACCGTCATACCCACAGAGCCGACGAGAAGCATGATGCGTCGGCCGACCTTGTCGACCAGCAGGATCGCGATGATGGTCACCACGATGTTCGTCACCGACGTGATGACGGAGGTCAGCAGGGCGCTCGACTCATCGAAGCCGACGGACTGCCACAGTGTCGTCGAGTAGTAGAAGATGACGTTGATGCCGACGAACTGCTGGAACACGGACAGCAGGATGCCGACCCACACGATCGGCTTGAGCCCCAGACGACTGCCCCGCAGGTCGCTCAGCGACTCCTTGCGCTCGGTGTCGATGGTGCTGGTGATCTCCTGGATCTTCGCGTCGACGTCAACGGCCCCCGTGACCGTCTCGAGCACCTGGGACGCGCCTTTCAGATCGCCCTTGCGCACGAGATATCGCGGCGATTCGGGCAGACGGAACGACATGATCCCGTAGACGAGTGCGGGCACCGCCTCGATGATGAACATCCATCTCCAGGCGGTGAGTCCCCACAGAGGCTGGTCTGCGGCACCCGCGAGGCCCGCCAGCCACGCGTCGGAGAGCAGAGCGGCGAAGATTCCGGTGACGATGGCGAGCTGCTGCAGAGAGCCCAGTCGACCTCGCACCCGGGCAGGCGAGACCTCGGCGATGTATGCGGGAGCGATGACGGATGCCGCACCGACACCGAGACCACCCACCACTCGCCAGATGATGAGGTCGACGACACTGAACGCGAGTCCCGAGCCGATGGCGGAGACGAAGAACATCGCCGCCGCGAAGACCATCACGGGGATTCGCCCGCGTTTGTTCGCAATCGGTCCTGCGAACCACGCACCGACGGCACACCCGATCAGGGCCGACGACACCGCGAAGCCCTTGAGCCCGACCCCGAGGTCGAAGCCCGAGACGTTCCCCGCGAGAGCATCGACGGCGCCGTTGATCACGGCGGTATCGAATCCGAAGAGGAAGCCACCGAGTGCTGCGGCGATACTCACCGCGATGACGCGGCGTTGGAACTTCACTGGACTCGCTGCTCCGGACATGACTCCCCCTCATCGACGAGATGTCGAGAGTCTACGACCGCTCAGGGGTCGAGCGGTGGAATCACGCCGGGCCGTACCCCGATTCGCCCAATTCACCGAGGATGCGGTTCAGATCCTGAATCGATGCGAAATCAATGATGACCTGGCCTTTTCGGGCGCCCAGCGACACCTTGACGCGAGTGTTGAGCCGATCGCCGAGGTTGCCGGCCACCTCGTCGAGGTATGCCCGTCGAGCGCCCGGAGTCGGCTTCGCCGTCCGGCCGGGTGCTGCCGGCTCCGTCTTCGCAGCGACCTCGGTCGCGCGCACCGACAGGTCCTCGTTCACGACCTTGTCGGCGAGACGCTGCATGGCCTCGGGTGACTCCAGGCTGAGGATCGCGCGAGCGTGTCCAGCCGTCAGCACCCCCGCCGCCACACGCTGCTGCACGGGAACGGGGAGCTTGAGCAGACGGATCGTATTGCTGATCTGAGGGCGCGACCGACCGATCCGCGTGGCGAGCTCTTCCTGGGTGATCCCGAAGTCCTCGAGCAGCTGCTGGTATGCCGAGGCCTCTTCGAGCGGATTCAGCTCGGAGCGGTGCAGGTTCTCGAGCAGAGCATCGCGCAGGAGATCTTCGTCAGCAGTCTCGCGGACGATCGCCGGGATCTTCTCGAGGCCCGCCTCCCGCGCGGCGCGGGTGCGCCGCTCCCCCATGATCAGCTCGTACTCGCCGTCGCTGTTCTTGCGAACGACCACCGGCTGCAGAACGCCGAACTCACGCACGCTGTGCACGAGCTCTGCGAGGTCTTCGGGGTTGAAGTGCGTGCGCGGCTGACGCGGGTTCGGCACGATCTTCTGCGGATCGACCTCGACGAGGTGGATGCCGGGAACGACCTCGAGGTCGGCTTCTGCTGCGGGCTGGTCACTGGTCTGCTCCGTCGCCGGACGCAGATTGGCTCCGGGGAAGAACACATCCACGGGACGCTCGGACTGATCAGCCGTCGGGATGAGGGCTCCGATGCCCCGACCCAGTCCAGTGCGCTTCGCCATCATTTCTCCTTGCTCTGCGTCGCCGTCCGCGACGCGATCTCGACAGCGGCCTCGCGATACGCGACGGCGCCGGCGGATTGCCCATCGTAGGCGATCACGGTCTGACCGAAACTCGGTGCCTCCGACACCCGCACGGAACGCGGGATGACGGTGTCGAGCACCTGTTCGGGGAAGTGCGTGCGGACCTCGTCCGCCACCTGCTGCGCGAGTCGCGTGCGTCCGTCGAACATCGTCAGCAGGATCGTGGAGAGGTGCAGTCCGGGATTCAGGTGCTTCTGGATCATCTGGATGCTGCCGAGCAGTTGACTCAGACCCTCGAGCGCGTAGTACTCGCACTGGATGGGGATGAAGACCTCGTTCGCCGCGGTGAAGGCGTTGATCGTGAGCAGCCCGAGCGACGGAGGGCAGTCGATGATGACGAAGTCCATACGGTTGTCGACGAGATACTCCTCGAGCGCACGTCGCAGTCGATGCTCCCGTGCGACCTGCGCGACGAGTTCGATCTCTGCGCCGGCGAGATGGATGGTGCTCGGTGCACAGAAGAGGTTCTCGTCCTCGGGACTCTGCTGCACGATGTCGGCGAGCGGGGTGTCTTCGATCAGGACGTCATAGACGCTCGGAGTCTCGGCGTTGTGCGGCACTCCGAGCGCGGTCGAGGCGTTGCCCTGGGGGTCGAGATCGATCACAAGGACCCGTGCTCCGAGACCCGCGAGTGCAGAGGCGACATTGACGGCGCTCGTGGTCTTACCTACGCCGCCCTTCTGGTTGGAGACCGTCAGGATGCGGGTGTCGCCGGCGAAATCGATGGACACGGTCTCGAGTGCTCTGCGTCGTGCGGAGAGGTCGGCGAGTTCCCGCGCGAGGGGCGTATCCATCCCGAAAGAGTCCTTCGGTGATGCCTTTTCGGGCTGTTTCACGTGAAACATCCACTCCTTTCGGGGCCGTGTTCCACTCTAATCGCTGTGGCAGACGTTGCCTTCTCGAATCCTTCCTGAGTCTGTGCAGGCCGGTGGTACCCGGGCCGCGAGTGCCGTTGCGGAGAGAGTGGCACTTTCGCCTTCTGGCCTGGGTGTTCATTGTGCCGTTGGACGTCCTGACGCACCGGAGATAGGCGTACACGCATGGAGGGACGGCGTTGACGCAGTGCAGCAACTGTCGCGCCGGCGACCAGTTCGCGTCGGTCGCTGCACTGATGTGAGAAGAGCAGGGTGTCTCTGTGCTCGGCCCACACGGATGTCGTGCCCTCTGTGAAAGAGGCTGTCCACGAGCGGCTTACGGGACTCGACGAGCGTCCGTCGCTGAGGCCCCTCGTTTCGGGGAGACCGACCGGTCGCACAGAACTCGTCAGCGTCCTTCACACCACTATCGCGTGGAACCGGATCCTCCCCCGGTGCGCCGAGGTCCGTGGTGACGGTCGACAGCCGCATAGTTTCACGTGAAACATCTGACGCATATCGGCCTCGATCAAGATCGTAGGAGCTGCTCGATCCGGTCGACGACGGCGGTCAGCGGTTGAGTTGCGTCGATCTCGGACGTGCACGTCGCCCGCAGTAGCGGCTCCACGGTTTCGAGGTTCGTGCGAATCTCGTCTTGCTGCACCGTCGTCGAGCCGTAGGGATTCGAAGATCGCCGACGAACACGATCGAGCATCACCGAAATCGGCGCTGACAGGAGGACCACGTGGTCGAAGCGGTCGTAGAAGGCACCCTGATTCGACACCGTGCCAGACACGATGACTTCGGTGCTCTCCCCGAGTAGCGCACCCATCAAGACCTCGTCCCACAGTCCCGACTCGGTTGTCCATGGTCCATAATCGGTGTCGACGACGGAGTATCCCCGCTCCCCCAGTACCTGCAGCGCGCTGGACTTGCCGACGCCGGACATCCCAGTGATGAGCATGCGCACCATGCATTCACCATATCGATGTTTCACGTGGAACATCGCCGACGTGAGTGACAGGAGCGTTCTACCCGGACCGCGTGCAGGCCGGCTCGATTGCCTCCGCGTCCAGAGCTGCTCCGGCTAGCCGAGCGGTAGCAGGCCCCCGCTCTTGCTTCGGGTTCTACGCTGGCTCCAGCCGGTGCATCACCGTGAGCGGCGAGGGGCTTCACTTCGCTGCGTGATTGCCTGCGCTCATTGCCTCAGGGTCGTCTCACCAGTGAACCTCACCCCCGAGGTCACCCACGCGCGAATCACCTAGTCGTCACAGACGCATCGCGCACGCCACGCACGGCTTCAGACAGCCCAGCCACGTCGAATGACGAAGGGTAGCGCCGTGGTCACGTGGGACCGACCTTTCGGGTGGAGCCCCACCCATCTCATCGCGAGTTCAGCGGTGTTTCACGTGAAACATCTGCTCAGACGGACCCGACAGAATTACGTCGTGCGCGTGCTGCACAGCAATCAAGGATTGGGCCAAGGCGCGTCGACGGCCTCGGCTCTTCGCTGCAAGCATCGCTCTAGAGTGAGCTGGCACACATTGGGCCCGATGAGGAACTAGAGCCTGGCGTCGACCCACGAAGGAACCGCAGGCGCGAAACACCACCCACGGTGTTTCACGTGAAACGTTCGTCTACTGCATCCCGTCTGCTCTTCCCTTGCGTCATACTGACGACAAGTCAGCACGAGCCACGCCCACCGGCTGGCCACGGTTGCCGAGCTCGGGTGGTGCACGGATCCGCCGCTGAACTGGGATTTATCCGGGATTCCTGTGCGAGACCGCCGCACCCGACGTCGGGGTGCACCTCGCTGGCATCCGCAGCAGGGGCATCAGCAACGACCGGGTGCGTCCCATTGCGGGTAGCCCTCCAGAGCGGTGCTGCTCGGGCTCTCTGTGCGATACCGAGCCTCGCGCCAGATCACGATTTCTATCGTTCAGACCGGGGACCGCCGCTTCTCGGGCCAAGAATCCCCGCACCTTCGAGACGCCCGATGACTTGTCACATCAATGAGCTAGCGACTGTCTCGCGAGCGCGGCTTCGCAAACTACTCACTGGGATCGTGACGCGATCACTAGTCTTTGAGACCGTCCACCCGACGGTGCACGGGCACCCAGCAACGACGCACCACGAGCGCCCTCAATCGCCCACGTCGCGGCTGGCCCCCGAGACCCTCCCCCTGTTCCTGCTTTCGCGCGGTCGCGATCACCCGAGGCCGTCACGACCCGCCGCCCGATGTTTCACGTGAAACACTTGTGCCGGCCGCATAGCGCGACGCGGTCGGCCCGAGGAGAGATGTCCATTCGTGCCAGGAAGGCTTGTCGCTCACTCAAGACATGCTGCGAAGAACCCCGGCAAGACTGAGCAGGGTGGTGCCAGGTCACCATGTCGTCCGGATGTTTTCAGCGGTAGCAGGGCAGGGCTGCTGCCTGACCGGTTCCGCCGCGATGCCCCGAGTGAAAGTTCCAGTTATGTTCGGCCGCCCCACCACGCCTGGAGCAGACGGTCCCGCTCCTCGGCGCCATGATTTTGTCTTCAGCTCACAACGCTCCCCCGGCGGATGGTGTACCGGGGTGCCATCCGTAGCCACGCCAGGGAAACCGTGACCCGTTCCGTGGCAGCGACGAAACGACTGTTTCACGTGAAACATACGACTCCCGGGTGGACCGGCTCCCCTGTCCGCAAGCTCTGAGTGCCGCACGTGGGTTCCACCACGCGCGGACCCCACTCAGTAGTCAGAACGCCCAACAGACAGCACACGGCACACGGCACACGGCACACGGCACACGGCCGAGTAGCGCAGGTCAGATCACGAGAACGCAGATCAGAACAGGAGAAATCACTGCAGACCGCACGGTGTAGTGCGGTCTAGGGCAGTTCAGCGAGGTGAAGTCCGCTGCTGTGAAGTGACGTGGGTCGAAAAGCAGAGATCAGGACCACAGCGCTACGAAGAAGGGTGGCTCGCAGCACCGCTCACCAGCACGGCGACGAGCATCGCAGCGCGCACCATCCGTCCGCAGTGCCCCGAAGCAAGGCTGAGTGGCACACTTCAGCGCAACGCCCTCCAGGCCCGAATCACCGCAATCTGTCGACGGACCCCCGCCACCTCAACTCGGCGCACGTCGACTTATTGCACCTGCACGGCAAGTCGTCGACCATCCATGTTTCACGTGAAACATCGTCAGGACCCCCGGTCGTTCCCAGAGGGGCGAACCCCCTCGCTTACGAGCACACGGGGACAGACCCATTCCGGATTCCGACACCGGACACGTCTGCTGTGAAGCCTGATCTGTCGTGCCACGCCCACGTTCCGTTACCACCGACCGTGATCCCGGGACAGTCTTTGACGGCGAGGGCAGAGTGCCGGCGGCTATCCGGCACTGCTGACCGTATCCAGCAGCGCTTGAGTGCCTCGTCACGTCGCAACGGAGCTCCCACGCAGGTGCACGACCAGGGTCGGAAGAAAACGCTTCTCATCAGCCATAAACTCGAATCGTGGCACGATCGTCGAGGGACTCTACCGGCCTCGCGCGGTGACCCGGTCTGGCTCAACCGGACGAGCCCCGACAATAGATCTCATATGCTGCAGAGGCTGATCACAACAGTGCCTGGCCCATGACCACCGTGCGTGGCCAAGTCACCCACCACCTGCGCTCTAGCGCGCGGGTACATCTCGAACGCGGAATGTAGGTCCATCCCCCGACGAAGGTCAGCTTCCTAAGCCGCGGCATCGACCCGTCAGCGGACGACTGCCCTCACCACGCGGGTCGTCTCGGGCAGTACGTTCTCGCCGAGAGTCTCGACGCGGACGTCCGACAGGCGGAACTTCTTGATCTGCTTCTGCGCTGCTTCGATCTCGTTGGCGGCATTCATTCCCTTGAGAAGGGTGAGTTCGCCTCCATCGCGCACGAGCGGAGCGGTGAGCGGGATCAGCGTCTTCAGAGCACTCACCGCACGAGCTGTCACGACGTCGAAGCTCGCAGGAGTCACCTCCTCGGCACGCGCGCGCAGAACTTCGACATTGGTGAGCTTCAGCTCGGCGACCTGCTCGTTCAGCCAGATCACCCGGCGCTCCATCGGCTCGACGAGCGTCCAGTGCACATCGGGTCGCGCGATAGCGAGCACGATACCGGGCAACCCCGCACCCGAACCGATGTCTGCGACCGAACCGTGGAACAACGGCGCGGCGATGACACTGTTCAAGACGTGCCTGGACCACAAACGCGGGAGCTCGAGAGGACCGATGAGTCCTCGCTCCTCGCCATGCTGAGCGAGAGCCGCCGTGAACTGCCGGGCCAGCTCGATCCGATCGCCGAAAAGATCGACCGCCACCGACGGTTCGATCTCCAGGTCACTCACGACAGCATCCCGCTGGCCTGACGTCGCATGGGAAACGTCAACGACGACGCAGAACAGTGTGGCGGTCGGCACCCTCGCCGTAGGACTCGGACACGAGACCCTGATCAGCCGCGATGTCGTGCACCAGCTTGCGCTCATAGCTGGACATGGCGGGCAGCGACGCCTGGGTCGCTCCATCGTCGAGCTTAGCTGCGGCGGCGTTCACGAGCGTCTCGAGCTGACGGCGGCGCGCATCGCGCGATCCGCCCACATCGAGGATCAATCGCGAGAACGAACCCGTCTTGCTCTGGACCGCAAGACGCGTGAGCTCCTGAAGCGCCTGCACCGTGTCGGGTGCAGACAGGAGCGCCAGTCCGTCTCCCTCAGCCTCGACCGAGACATATGCGCGGCCCTGCCGCACGTCGAGGTTGAGGTCCCCATCGATGTCGGCGATGTCGAGCAGCTCTTCGAGGTAGTCAGCGGCGACGTCGCCCTCGTTCTCGAGCTCTGCGACCGTGGGCTCCACGGTCTCGGTCACGTTGTCGGTCGTCACGAACCGCTCCCCTTCTTCTTCGAACGCTTCTTGCCCACCGGCTGCTGACGCTTGGGGGCCTGCGCCTTCGCGCGCTCCGCCTCTTCGAGCAGACGCTGCTGCTCTGCTTCGTATGCCGCCATCGGGACGACCTTGCCCGAGGAGTCGATCGCCTTACCCTTGCGAGCAAGACGCTCTTCACGAGCCTTCGCCGCTTCAGATCCGGGAGTCGGCATCTCACGGATGACGAGGAACTGCTGTCCCATGGTCCAGAGGTTCGAGATGAACCAGTAGACGACCACGCCGAGCGGGAAGAAGATGCCCGAGAAGATGAAGCCGAGAGGCAGCACGTAGAGCATGATCTTCTGCATCTGGTACGCCTGGCCGGTCTTGGCTTCGGGCGACAGGTTCTTCGAGATGATCTGCAGCTGCGTGAAGAACTGCGACGCGATCATGAGCACGACGAGCGTGACCAGGATGATGATCGCTGTGGTGTTCCCCGCGTCGACCGCGTTCCCCAGCGTCTCGTGCAGTGATGCGACCCCGAAGAGCTCGGCGTTGTAGAACTGCTCGGTGAGCTCGGCGTTCAGCAGACCGACGCCTCCGACACCCAGGTTGTGGTGCTTCGAGACGTCGCTCAGAACGCTGAACAGCGAGAAGAAGATCGGCATCTGCACAAGAAGCGGAAGACAGCTCGACATCGGCGTCGTGCCGTGCTTCTTGTAGAGCGCCATGGTCTCGCGGCTCATGGCCTCGCGAGAGAGCTGATCCTTCTTTCCCCGGTACTTCTCCTGAACTTTTCGCAGCTCAGGAGCAATTTCCATCATCTTTCGCTGGCTCTTGATCTGCTTCACGAAGAGCGGGATCAACGCAGCACGGACCACGATCACGAGGCCGACGATCGACAGCACCCAGGTCAGACCGGATGCGGCAGGAAGACCGACGGCCGTGAACAGCCAGTGCCAGGCGACGAGCACGAGCTCGACGACCCACTTGAGGGGCCAGAGGATGGTTCCGATCAGATCGAAGCCGCCGGAGGCAGGCTCCGGCGAGGGTGTTGCGCTGGCGAGCAGAAGGTCAAGACCCACCGATCAATCCTTTCGGGCAGGGACGACGAAACCGTGGCCGGTCAGGTCATAACGGAAGTGTTCGTGCGGACGGACGTCATCGACGCCGCCGTGGCTCCAGGGATTGCAACGAACGATGCGCCACGCCGAGAGCGCCGCTCCCCGCACTGCGCCGTGCTGTTGCACCGCACCTACAGCGTAAGCGGAACAAGATGGGTAATAGGCGCAGACATCTCCATACATCGGGGAGATCACCTTGCGGTACCCGGCGAGGAACCCCAGGACGAGGTTCCGGGGGATCAGCGGGATACTGCGGATCGCGTCACCGGCATGAAGCTGAGCGGAGCCGATCGAGGATGCCGGAAGAGCGGTCATGGCCGCTGCCCGAGACGATCCAGACACCGGTTCACGTCCGCACTCAGCTCGGCGTAGGTCGCGGTCGCGGATGCAGGAAGGGCACGGATGACGACATCCGTGCCCTCGGGGACCCGCGTCAGCGCGTCCGCACACACGGCTTTGAGTCGCCGGCGCACGGTGTTGCGCACCACAGCGGTGCCCACCTGCTTGCTGATGATGAATCCGAACCTCGCGGCTCTGCTCTCGCCCGTCGTCAGCATCGAGGTGACGACCTTGGCTCCGCCACAACGGGATCCGCGTCGAACGACCAGTCGATAGTCGCTCCCGCGGGTCACACGATACGGGCGGGCGAGCACAGCGATCTACGCGGAGAGCTCGGTGCGGCCCTTCGCGCGACGAGCCGAAAGGATCGCGCGGCCGGCGCGGGTACGCATACGAAGACGGAAGCCGTGCTTCTTGGCGCGACGACGGTTGTTGGGCTGGAAGGTGCGCTTGCTCATGGAATCACTCCGGGAATGCTGCCACCGGGATCATTTTGACCGGAGACATAGGGATCTGCCGTTCAGGCATAAGTCAACCGATTAAGGGTACGTCTTGACGGCGCGCAGAGCAAATCTGCGCGCTTCGACCACCAGCTCAGGCACGATCCGCACAGCTATTATCCACAACCCCGCGGCATGCACGTATGAGCAACACGCGCGCGGATTCCCGTAGGCAGGTTGCCGTTCCCAGCCGTGGTGACTACCGTGGCATCCGAAGTTATCCACAGGCGGGCCGCGTCATCCAGACGGCCCGTCGTCCCCTCAGCACGGAGCGTCATGTCATCACCTGCCCAGCCCGACGTTCCGATCTGGACCACGGTGCAGGAGCTCCTCGAGGCGGACGACCGAGTCACTCCTCAGCTCCAGGGATTCCTCAGCCTCGCGGTTCCGGCCGGCGTGATGGCCGCCACCCTCTATCTCGAGGTCCCGAACGATCTCACCGCGGCGCAGATCAACAAGAGGCTGCGGCTTCCGATCATGGAGGCCCTCTCCCACATCGGCGATGAGGTGACGTCGTACCGCGTGGTCGTGAATCATGAGCTCGCCGAGCAGCCGACGGCGCCCATCGCGGTCGCCGATTACGGCCGCCAGGAGCAGATCCGCGTCGAATCCCCGATGGAGCAGCCGACGCAGCTGCGCCACGAGTCCCGCCTGAACCCGAAGTACACCTTCGACAACTTCGTCATCGGGCAGTCCAACCGGTTCGCCCATGCCGCTGCCGTCGCCGTCGCCGAAGCGCCGGCCAAGGCGTACAACCCGCTCTTCATCTACGGCGACTCGGGCCTCGGCAAGACGCACCTGCTGCACGCGATCGGCGACTACGCCCAATCCCTCTATGCAGGGGTCAAGGTCCGGTACGTCTCCAGCGAGGAGTTCACGAACGATTTCATCAACTCGATCGCGAACAACCGAGGTGCAGCCTTCCAGGCCCGCTACCGCGATGTGGACATCCTCCTGATCGACGACATCCAGTTCCTACAGGGTCGCGCGGAGACCCAGGAGGCGTTCTTCCACACCTTCAACACGCTGCACGACCACAACAAGCAGGTCGTCATCACCAGCGACGTCGCGCCGAAGCATCTCACCGGCTTCGAGGATCGCATGCGCAGTCGGTTCGAATGGGGCCTGATCACCGACGTGCAGGCGCCCGACCTCGAGACGCGCATCGCGATCCTCCGCAAGAAGGCGCAGAGCGAGGCGCTTCATATTCCCGACGAGGTACTCGAGTACATCGCCACCGTGGTGTCGTCGAACATCCGTGAACTCGAGGGTGCGCTGATCCGCGTCTCCGCATTCGCCAGCCTGAACCGTTCGGCCCTCGACATCTCGCTCGCCCAGACGGTGCTCCGCGACATCATCGACACGGCAGAGGACAACATCATCTCGCCGACCGACATCATCACTGCGACCGCGCAGTACTTCAAGCTGACGGTCGACGATCTGTACGGCTCCAGCAGGTCTCAGCAGATCGCCACATCGCGCCAGATCGCGATGTACCTGTGCCGCGAGCGGACGAGTCTGTCCCTGCCGAAGATCGGCCAGCTGTTCGGCAACCGCGATCACACCACCGTCATGTACGCCTACAAGAAGATCAGCGAGCTCATGAAGGAGCGCCGTTCGATCTACAACCAGGTGACCGAGATCACCACGCAGCTCGGTCGACGCTGAGTCCACGCCGCCTCGAAAAAGGGGGTCGTAGCTTCCGATAGGAGGCTGCGACCCCCTTTGCGTGCGTGTGAGCGGCATACGACGGAGCAGATCGATGCCAGTTTGCACATGTGGATAACTTGTGGATGACTCGCCTGCAGGTCGGGACGAATGTGTGTGAAACCGTCGAACCTGTGGATAACTGTGGGAGACGGTTCGACCCGACGGATGCCGTCCACCCGCGGATTCCTCAGGGATTCCACAACTGACAACCGTGTAGTTCCCTACTCGCGTCTGCTTTCCACCGAGTTATCCACAGTATCCACAGGTGTTAACACCGTTAAGGAGTTAATTCAATTCAGGGGCGATCCGATCACCAGAGGGTGGGGAAAGTCCGACAGGCCCGAGCTTTGATCCGGTCGTAGGGATACTCCCGAGTTGGGGGCTAGCATGGGAAGCCCTGCACTGGCAGGACCGATGACGACACGTCTCAGAACGACGACAAGGGAGCACCCGTGAGGTTTCAGGTCAACCGCGATGTCTTCAGCGAGGCCGTGTCGTTCGTGGTCAAGCTGCTTCCGCAGCGCAACCCGCAGCCGATCCTCGCCGGAGTCCTGATCGAGGCAGACGGCTCCGGTCTCACGCTCTCGGCGTTCGACTACGAGGCATCCGCGCGCACGACAATCGAAGCCACCGTCGACACACCGGGCACGATCCTGGTGCACGGTCGACTGCTCTCCGACATCGCCAGCCGCCTTCCCAACGCGCCGATCGAGATCGCCGTCGAGGACGACGGCAGCATCACGGTCACCTGCGGCTCGGCACGGTTCACCCTCGCAGCCATGCCGGTCGAGGAATATCCGTCGATCCCCGAGGTGTCCGGTTCCTCCGGCGTCGTGCCCGCCGACGATTTCGGCACCGCGATCAGCCAGGTGGGTTTCGCCGCCTCGCGCGACGACGTCACCCCGGTCCTGACCGGAGTACAGCTCGAGGTCTCCGGCCAGACGCTCAGCCTCGTGGCCACCGACCGCTACCGAGTCTCGCTCCGCGACGTGCCGTGGGACGGCGAAGCGGTCGAGGCCAGCGCACTGGTTCCCGCACGCACTCTTCTCGAGGTCGGAAAGACCTTCGGTCACGCCGGCACCATCCAGATCGCGTTCTCGGGAGCGGGCGACCGCGAGATCATCGCGTTCACGGCCGGCAACAAGACGGTCACCTCGCTGCTGATCAAGGGAAACTTCCCTCCGGTCCGCCGTCTCTTCCCGGAGCAGACCGAGCACTATGCGGTCGTGAACACCGCAGACCTCGTCGAGGCCGTGCGCCGTGTGTCGCTCGTGCTCGACCGAGCAGCTCCGCTGCGCTTCACGTTCACGTCCGACAGCGTGACGATGGATGCGTCGGGCAGCGAGCATGCGCGTGCATCCGAGTCCGTCGACGCGATCCTCTCGGGTGGCGACGACGTCACGCTCGGCCTCAACCCGCAGTACCTCATCGAGGCGCTCGGCGCGGTCAAGAGCGAGTTCGTCCGCGTCACCTTCACGTCGAGCGACAACGCGAACAAGCTCAGCCCCGTGCTGATCACGAGCCAGACCTCGGTCGACCAGGCCGGTCTGGATTCGTTCAAGTACCTGCTGCAGCCGAACCTGCTGCTTCGCTGATCCTGCGACGGGCGCGCTTCGCGCGGCGACGGCAGTGTCAGAGCCCGAAGGTAGGCTGACAGCGTGATTGTGGAACACCTGAGCCTGGTCGACTTCCGCAATTACGCGACCGCGGATCTCGCTCTGCACAAGGGTCCCAACGTCCTCGTCGGGCGCAACGGCCAGGGCAAGACCAACCTTGCAGAGGCTGTCGTCTTCCTCGCCACTCTCGGTTCGCACCGGGTCTCGTCGGATGCCCCGATGGTGCGCGAGGGTCAGGATTTCGCGATCATCCGCGCTCGCCTCTCCCACGGCGAACGCAAGGTGCTCATCGAGGTCCAGCTCAACAAGCAGGGCTCGAACAAGGCGCGGATCAACGGCTCCCCCTCGAAGACCAATGAGCTGCCTCGCTACGCCCATGTGGTGCTCTTCGCTCCCGAGGATCTGCAGATCGTCCGCGGCGACCCCTCGTCTCGGCGTCGTTTCGTCGACCAGCTGCTGATCCAGCGCACGCCCCGCATGTCTTCGGTCCTCGCCGACTACGACCGGGTGCTCAAGCAGCGCAATGCGCTTCTGAAGTCGGCCAGGGCGCGCGGCATCAAGGGCGAGGCCCTGAGCACCCTCGATGTGTGGGACGACAAGCTGGTCTCCCTCGGTGCCGAGATCATCACCGCGCGACAGCGTCTCGCCGCAGATCTCCAGCAGCCGGTGGCCGAGGCGTACGCGGCGATCGCGGGCGAGGATCATCGCCCGCAGCTCGAGTGGGCTCTGTCAGTGCGCGGTGCGGATCCCGAAGAGGGTGTCGACGCGCCGGCCGAGACGTCGGGAGACATCGCCGAGATGTTCCACGCCGCACTCCTCTCGAAACGATCGAACGAGCTCGACCGCGGTCTCACGCTCACCGGTCCTCATCGCGACGACCTCGTGCTGCGCGTTCGTGGCCTTCCGGTGAAGGGGTATGCGTCCCACGGGGAATCCTGGTCGGTGGCCCTCGCGCTGCGTCTGGCTTCCGCAGAGCTGCTGCGCAGCGAGTCTCCTGCCGGCGATCCCGTCCTCATCCTCGACGATGTGTTCGCCGAACTCGACGCCGATCGCCGTCAGCGGCTGGCCGCTCTCACCGCGGGCTATGAGCAGGTGGTCGTGACGGCAGCCGTGGAGGAGGATATCCCCGAGGTGCTCCACGCCCATGTGGTGCGGATCTCCGCGGGAACGATCAGTGATGAGAGGGAGGTGGCAGATGAGTGAGATCGCACCCGATCCGGCATCCGAGACTCCCGAGACCGTCGCGACCTATCTGCGCCTGCGCGGACTCGCGCCGAGTTCGAAGACGTGGAAGCGCAAGCGACGCATCGTCACCGACGACGACAACGCGCCGTTCACGCCCGGCCGCGACCCCGGAGCGCTCGGAGCTGTTCTCGACAAGCTGACGCGGGACTCCGGCTGGCAGAAGACTCTCGCCCGTGAGGACCTGGTCAGGCAGTGGTCCGATCTCGCCGGCACGGACACCGCCAAGCACTCCGAACCCGTCTCCCTCGAGCGCGGTGTGCTCACGGTGAAGTGCGACTCGACCGCCTGGGCGAAGAACCTGCAGTACATGCGGGGAACGATCCTGACGGAGATCGGCCGACGGTATCCGGACGCCGGTGTCGAGAACCTCCGCTTCATCGGACCGGACGTACCCTCCTGGAAATGGGGTCCCAGAGTCGTTCCAGGACGGGGCCCGCGCGATACCTACGGGTAGGACACCACGGATGGGGTCTGAAACGCTCAGAGGGCCACACGCGGCCGCTGAGCCGCATCTCGCCACGAAAAGCCGCTAGACTGGGGATTCGTGATATCGATGTGGAGAATGCCCTCTGATGACGCCTGAATCCCCCGCTGACGAGACGGAATCGACCAACGGGGGAACCCCCGCGACCGAGGGCAAGATCTCACCCAAGGTGAAGCAGCCCGGTGAGTACGGTGCCGACTCGATCCAAATCCTCGAAGGTCTCGAAGCCGTCCGCAAGCGCCCCGGTATGTACATCGGTTCCACAGGACCGCGTGGTCTGCACCACCTCGTCTACGAGATCGTCGACAACTCGGTCGATGAGGCCCTCGCCGGCTACGCCGACACCATCTTCGTGACGCTGCTCGAAGACGGCGGCGTCCGCGTGGTCGACAACGGCCGCGGCATCCCGGTCGATCCCCACTCCTCCGACCCGACGAAGTCCACGGTCGAGGTCGTTCTGACCATCCTGCACGCCGGCGGAAAGTTCGGCGGCGGCGCGTACGCCGTCTCCGGCGGTCTCCACGGCGTCGGCTCGTCGGTGGTCAACGCCCTGTCGACGCGGTTCGACGTCGAGGTCAAGCAGAAGGGCTTCGTCTGGCGGCACAGCTTCGCGAACGGCGGCGTCCCGCAGCAGCAGCTCGAGAAGGGCGAGGCGTCCGACGACACCGGAACCAGCATCACGTTCTGGCCGGACGCCGAGATCTTCACCGAGACCACGAACTTCGAGTACGACACCCTGCGCACGCGCTTCCAGCAGATGGCGTTCCTCAACAAGGGCCTCCGCATCGAGCTGTCCGACGAGCGTCCCGATTCGGCTTACCAGGTCGAGGTCGACGGACAGCCGACCCTCACCCAGCCGAACGACGTCTTCTTCTACGAGCGCGGTCTCGTCGACTACGTCGAATACCTCAACAAGGTGCGTCACGCCGAGGTCGTCAACGACGAGATCATCGCGTTCGAGTCCGAGGACACCGAGCGCAAGATCTCTCTCGAGGTCGCGATGCAGTGGACCACGTCGTACACCGAGAACGTCTTCACCTACGCGAACACGATCAACACCCACGAGGGCGGCACGCACGAAGAGGGCTTCCGCGCAGCGCTCACCACGCTCGTCAACAAGTACGCCCGGGCGAACAATCTTCTCAAGGAGAAGGACGACAACCTGTCGGGCGACGACGTGCGTGAAGGACTGACCGCGGTCATCTCGATCAAGCTCGGCGAGCCGCAGTTCGAAGGGCAGACCAAGACGAAGCTCGGCAACACCGAGGCCAAGGCGTTCGTGCAGAAGGTCGTCGGCGATCAGCTCGGCGATTGGTTCGACCGCAACCCGATCCAGGCGAAGAACGTCATCCGCAAGGCGATCGATGCGGCCACCGCTCGTCTCGCCGCGCGCAAGGCCCGCGAGACCGCTCGTCGAAAGAGCGTCTTCGAGTCCGCCGCGATGCCCGACAAGCTCAAGGACTGCACGAGCAAGGATCCTTCGATCAGCGAGATCTTCCTCGTCGAGGGTGACTCGGCAGGTGGCTCCGCTGTGCAGGGTCGCGATCCGCACACACAGGCGATCCTCGCTCTGCGAGGCAAGATCCTCAACGTCGAGCGCGCGCGTCTCGACAAGGCCCTGGGCAACAAAGAGGTCCAGGCGATGATCCAGGCCTTCGGCACCGGAATCGGCGAAGAGTTCGACATCGAGAAGGCGCGCTATCACAAGATCGTGCTGATGGCGGATGCCGACGTCGACGGCCAGCACATCACGACGCTGCTGCTCACGCTGCTGTTCCGCTACATGCGCGGACTGATCGAGGCCGGCTTCGTGTACCTCGCGATGCCGCCGCTCTACCGTCTCAAGTGGACGAACCAGCCCCACGAGTACGTGTTCAGCGACGCCGAGCGCGACGCGCTGCTCAAGTTCGGACTCGACAACGGCAAGAGGATCCCGAAGGATGCCGGCATCCAGCGCTACAAGGGTCTCGGCGAGATGAACGCCAAGGAGCTGTGGGAGACCACGATGGACCACAGCACCCGGACGCTCCGCCAGGTGACCATCGAGGATGCCGCAGCGGCCGACGAGATCTTCAGCGTGCTGATGGGTGAGGACGTCGAATCGCGACGCAGTTTCATCCAGCGCAACGCCAAGGATGTCCGCTTCCTCGACATCTGACGCGTCCCGCGCCTGCATTCGTTCCCATAACGACCGGAATCGACAACACACATGACTGACGAAGTACGCCCCGAGCCGGCACACGACCACGGCAAGATCGACCAGGTCGACCTGCAGTCCGAGATGCAGCGCAGCTATCTCGACTACGCGATGGCCGTGATCGTCGGCCGTGCGCTGCCCGACGTGCGCGATGGACTCAAGCCCGTCCACCGACGCGTGATCTACGGCATGTACGACGGCGGATTCCGCCCCGACAAGTCCTTCTCGAAGTGCGCTCGCGTGGTCGGCGAGGTCATGGGTCAGTACCACCCGCACGGTGACTCGGCGATCTACGACGCCCTCGTGCGTCTCGTGCAGCCCTGGTCGCTGCGCTACCCGCTGGCCCTCGGCCAGGGCAACTTCGGGTCTCCCGGCAACATGGGTGCCGCGGCGCCCCGGTACACCGAGACCAAGATGGCCCCCCTCGCACTCGAGATGGTGCGGGACATCGAAGAGGACACGGTCGACTTCACCGACAACTACGACGGCCAGACTCAGGAGCCGACGGTTCTTCCGGCCCGCTTCCCGAACCTCCTCGTCAACGGGTCGGTGGGTATCGCGGTCGGCATGGCCACCAACATCCCTCCGCACAACCTGCGCGAGGTGTCGTCTGCCGCCCTCTGGGCGCTCGACAACCCCGGCCTCCCCCGCGAGGAGCTGCTCGAGGGTCTGATCCAGCGGATCCCCGGCCCCGACTTCCCCACCGGCGCGCAGATCCTCGGCACCAAGGGCGTGCACGAGGCGTACCGCACGGGTCGCGGCTCGATCACCATGCGCGCGGTCGTCAACGTCGAGGAGATCCAGGGCCGCACGTGCCTCGTGATCACCGAGCTGCCGTACCAGGTGAACCCCGACAACGTCGCGGTGAAGATCGGCGACCTCGCCCGTGACGGCAAGATCACCGGCATCGCCGACATCCGCGACGAGTCGTCCGACCGCACGGGTCAGCGTCTCGTGGTCGTGCTCAAGCGCGATGCGGTCGCGAAGGTCGTGCTCAACAACCTGTACAAGCACACGCAGCTGCAGGAGAACTTCGGCGCGAACATGCTCGCGATCGTCGACGGCGTGCCGCGCACGCTCGCGATCGACGGGTTCGTGACCCACTGGATCACGCACCAGCTCGAAGTGATCGTCCGACGCACGCGCTTCCGTCTCGCCAAGGCAGAGGCTCGCATGCACATCCTGCGCGCCTACCTCAAGGCGCTCGACGCTCTCGACGAGGTCATCGCTCTCATCCGTCGATCGCAGACCACGCAGGATGCGAACGAGGGACTGCAGAAGCTCCTCGACATCGACGACATCCAGGCCCAGGCCATCCTCGACATGCAGCTGCGCCGACTGGCCGCCCTCGAGCGTCAGAAGATCCTCGACGAGGCCTCGGAGCTCGAGCGGCTGATCGGCGAGTACCAGGCGATCCTCGTCGACGAGTCGCTGCAGCGCGACATCATCCGCGAAGAGCTCACCGGCATCGTCGAGCGCTTCGGAGACGACCGTCGCACGCACATCCTGCACGGCTTCGACGGCGACGTCTCGATGGAGGACCTCATCGCCGAAGAGGAGATGGTCGTCACCATCACTCGCGCCGGCTACATCAAGCGCACGCGCAGCGACAACTACCGGTCGCAGCACCGCGGCGGCAAGGGCATCAAGGGCGCCCAGCTGCGGGCCGACGACATCGTCGAGCACTTCTTCGTGACGACGACGCACCACTGGCTGCTGTTCTTCACCGACAAGGGTCGCGTCTACCGTTCGAAGACCTACGAGGTTCCCGAGGCCGGCCGCGATGCGAAGGGAACGCACGTCGCGAACCTCCTCGCCCTGCAGCCCGACGAGAACATCGCGCAGGTGCTCGACATCCGCGACTACGGGGTCGCCGACTATCTCGTTCTCGCGACGCGCGACGGTCTGGTCAAGAAGACGCGTCTCGACGCGTACGACACCAACCGCCAGGGCGGCGTCATCGCGATCCGCCTGAACGACGAGGACGAGCTGGTCTCGGCTCTCATGGTGAACGCTGAGGACGACATCCTGCTCATCAGCCGCCGCGGCATGTCCGTCCGGTTCAGTGCGACCGATGATGCGCTGCGACCGATGGGACGCGCGACCGCCGGCGTGAAGGGCATGAAGTTCCGTGAGGGCGACAGCCTGCTGTCGGCATCCGTCGCCGCCCTCGGCCAGTTCGTGTTCGTGGTGACCGACGGCGGCTATGCGAAGCGCACCGCCATCGAGGAATACCGCGTCCAGGGACGCGGTGGATTCGGCATCAAGGTCGCCAAGCTCAACGACGATCGGGGCACTCTCGCGGGTGGTCTGATGGTCTCCTCCGACGATGAGGTCCTTGTGGTTCTGTCCAGCGGCAAGGTGGTACGCTCTGCCGTGGCCGAGGTGCCCGCGAAGGGCCGAGACACCATGGGAGTGGTGTTCGCACGGACGACGGAAGCCGACCGGATCCTCGCCATCGCCCGCAACGGTGAGCGGGGCCTCACCGAAGAAGACGAATCGGATGAGGCTGCGGTGGACTCCGAGTCCACGGCCCTCGAGACGAACGAGAACCCTGAGGAAGCAGACGCATGAGCACAGTAGCCGACAAGCTGGCGAAGAAGTCCACGCGCAAGACCGGTGGCAAGCAGGTGCGCCTGCGCCTCGTCTACGTGGATTTCTGGTCGGCCGTGAAGCTGTCGTTCCTGGGCGCTGTGGCGCTCGCGATCGTGACGATGGTGTCGTTCTTCCTGATCTTCCTCGTGCTGCAGGCGACCGGCATCCTCACGCAGGCGGATGAGTTCATCGGAACCATCACCGACAACTCCGTGCGGATCTCCGAGGTCGCCGGCCTGCCGCAGGTGATGGCATTCGCCGCGGTGGTCTCGATCCTCAACCTCATCGTGTTCACGGTGCTGGGTGCGGTCATCGCCGGGATCTACAACGTCGCCGTGAAGGTGACCGGCGGACTGCTGGTCGGGTTCATGTCGAACTGATCGTCAGGATTCGAGGAGGGGCGGATGCGAACAGCATCCGCCCCTCTTCTGTTCTCCGACGGAGTAGGGAAAACCCGAACCCGGGTCTCCGGTTGCCTCGGTGTCGGCCGGATCGGGGCCGCCGTACCTTTGAACCATGACGACACACACTGCCACGCCACCACCGGCGACGGCCACGAAGCCGCCGTTGCGCATCGTGCTCTCTATCCTGCATCTCGCGGGAATCGGAGTCATCGGCGGCTTCATCTTCGCGACTCTTTCCGGACTCCTCGGCACCGGCCTCGGCCTGCTCTTCGCGGCGGGCGTCGGCATCGTGCTGCTCGTCGGGCTCGTGTACGCCCTGTTCGGCGTCGGCTGGTTCGAGGTCGCGCGAGTCAGCGCTCTCTACAGGTCGCCCATCACGCCGCTCAGATGGCGCCCTCGGGATCGCCCCGGGTTCGCGGGCTGGCTCCGCTCGCTCGGCCGCCAGGCCATCGACGGCCGCATGTGGAGGGCCCTCGCGAACTTCGCGATCACCGCCGTTCTCGGCTGGATCGTGCTGCGGCTCGCCTTCGGCCTCGTCTGGTCGATCGCCATCTCGTTCGCTCCTCTCACGGGAACGGATGCCGTGATGGGTCCGTTCGGCGGGGGCGGCATCGACCCCGCGTGGGCACCGCTCATCGGGATCCTCGGAGTCGCCGCGTGCCTCGCCGGAATGATCGGACTGGCGCTCCTCAACCGCGTGCTCTCACTCGCCATCGTCGTTCGCAGCCGCGAGGCCGAGCTCACCGAGCGAGTGCGCACCAGCACTGCTCAGCGTGAGGGCGCTGTACGTGCCGCGGATGTCGAACGCACACGTATCGAGCGTGACCTGCACGACGGCGTCCAACCGCGACTCGTATCGGTCGGCATGACCCTGGGGCTCGCCCAGCAGAAGATCGACAACGACCCGGATGCCGCGAAGGAGCTGATCGCCGAGGCGCACACCTCGACCAAGGCCGCGATCACCGAGCTGCGTCAGCTTGCCCGTGGCATCCATGCATCGGTCCTCGACGACCGGGGCCTGGACGCGGCGCTGTCCGCCCTCGCCGGCCGCTCGCACATCCCCGTCCATCTCGATGTGCGAATGGACGGCCGCTGCAGCCGTGAGGCCGAAGCCGCGGTCTACTTCTCGATCGCCGAGTCGCTCACCAACGCCGCGAAGCATTCGCGGGCCAGCGAGGCACGTGTCACTGTCCGCCTCCGCGACGGAGGGGTGCTCTGGGCCCGCGTCGAGGACAACGGCATGGGCGGCGCCCAGGTGCAGCCCGGCGGAGGCCTCGACGGCATCGCGAATCGCATCCTCGCAGCGGGCGGAACCTTCCGCCTCGAGAGCCCCGTCGGCGGACCGACCAGCCTGGAGGTGAACGTGCCATGCGCATCCTGATCTGCGAGGACTCCGTCCTGCTGCGCGAGGGGCTCGTGCGACTGCTCGAGGACGCCGGACACAGTGTGGTCGCGGCTCTTCCCGACACCAGCGGTCTCAGCGAGGCCGTCATCGAGACGGATCCCGAGCTGTGCATCCTCGACGTACGGCTCCCCCCGACCTTCACCGACGAGGGCATCCGCGCGGCGCTCGGACTTCGGGACACCAATCCCGCGCTTCCGCTGCTCGTGCTCTCTCAGTACGTCGAGGAGCGGTATGCGTCGGACCTCATCGCCGCACAGGGCGGGCCTCTGGGCTATCTGCTCAAGGACAGGGTCGCCGACGTCTCTGAGTTCCTCGCCTCCGTGCAGCGGATCTCCGAGGGTGCCACCGTGCTCGACCCCGAGGTCGTGGCTCAGCTGCTCACCCGCCGCAACCGCGACGACCGGATGCAGCGTCTCACCGAGCGCGAACGGACCGTGCTCGCACTGATCGCCGAGGGCAAGTCGAACCAGGCCATCGCCGGTCTGCTCTTCCTCTCGGAGGCGAGCGTCGAGAAGCACATCACCGCGATCTTCCAGAAGCTGGGCTTCGAACAGGGCGAGTCGGGCAACCGACGCGTGCTGGCGGCCCTGGCACACATCGAGAACACGGGCGGCTCGACGCCGACCGGACAGACAGGACTGGGACGATGACCACGAACAACGACGACTACCAGGGCGGGCACACGCCCCTCACTCCCCCGCCGGCGTCCGCGCCCCAGGGACAGGAGCCCACACCGGCACCGGCACCGGCGCCCGCGCAGGCGCAGGCGGCACCGGCCGATGCCGGCCGCTCTTCGGGGACAACGGCGATCATGATCGTCACGGCGATCGTCGGCGGCATCGCGCTCCTCGGAGCGGGCGGGTCGGCGGCTGTCGCCGCCACCGGCAGCATGATGGCCTCCACTCAGGGCGGCGACGCCGTGCTGACCGAGGACGCGTCCGGCATCGACACGCTCGACCTCGACGTGGATGCCGGCAACATGCGCATCGAGTTCGGTGACGTCGATGAGGCCGAGCTGGCAGTGACGAACGCTCGCGGCCCCGCCTGGAAACTCGAGCGCGAGGGTGACGAGCTGATCGTCCGCAGCCCGGAGTTCCGCTTCGGATGGTGGTTCGGCGAGTGGTTCGGCGACGACCAGTCGGCGGTGCTGACCCTGCCCGAAGAGCTGAGCGACGCGCAGCTCGATGCCGACCTCACTCTCGATGCGGGCAGTCTCGATGTGGTCGGAGACTTCGGCGCCCTCGACGTCACCGTCAACGCCGGTGCGCTCGATGTCGAAGGTGCGGCGAGCAGCCTCAGCATCGATATGAGCGCGGGTCGTGCCGACGCGTTGCTCGACGGCGTCGACGCCGCCGATCTCAGTGTGTCGGCGGGCGACCTCACCGTCGAGCTGACGGGCCGGGCACCGTCTGAGACGACGATCGACGTGAGCGCGGGATCGGTGGATCTCACGGTTCCGGATGAGTCGTACTCGATCATCCAGGACGTCAGTGCCGGATCGCTCGACGCGAAGGTCGATCAGTCATCCGGCACCCGGAACACGATCGATGTCACACTTGCGGCAGGCAGTGTGACGATCCGTCCGGGCCGCTGATTCCGATCGAGGGCGAGGGCGCGCCGGTGCCCTCGCCCTCGATTGGGTATTTCGGGAAATCTCCGGTAAAGTTTCGGAGGTTGACGGGCCCATAGCTCAGGCGGTTAGAGCGCTTCACTGATAATGAAGAGGTCCCAGGTTCAAGTCCTGGTGGGCCCACTCCTCAACTAAATGAATACCCTCACGGGGCCTTAGCTCAGTTGGTAGAGCGCCTGCTTTGCAAGCAGGATGTCAGGAGTTCGAATCTCCTAGGCTCCACACTGTGTTGAGACAGTTCGAGAAGGCCCCGCCATGTGCGGGGCCTTCTCGTTTTCGCATGTCTCCACAGGTGTTAACAACCCTGTTAACAACTGCTCGCGCGGAGCCATCTGAGTGCACAGCTGTGGATGGACCTGTTAACAACGAGGGCGATGCGGCATCCGCCTCTCACTAGACCTTCTAGATATCAACCCCCCTCCGTATTCTCAGGTCGAGGGCGTAGCGTGCTGGAATGACCGACGGGGAGACGATGATCCAGACCGAGATCGTGTTCGATGGATCGAGCTACTTGCTCGCCCAGGATCAGAACATCGATGATCTGCGAGAACGTATCGAGTCAGCCACGAAGACCGCCGGCACCTTCGTCGACATGGTCGTCGTCGGCAACCGGGCAGTCAGCGTGCTCATCACCCCGACGACGCAAGTGACGATCAGTGTGGCGACTGTGGCATATGACCCCCGCGACACCGGTGACGTCGACTTCCCGTACACCGGTTTCTACGACGAGCTCTGACTCCACGCGTCTGAGCGGGTGATCAGAGGTTCGGCCCGCGGACCATGCGCACCGGGCCTCTGGCGTCGTCGATGGACACCTTCTCGCCCTTCTGCGTCACTACGATCTCGCCGCGCTCGGCGAGTGCAGCCGCGATTCGGCGGACGTCCGACATGGTCGAGCGCCACGAGTCCCCGCCTACAGTCCGAGCGACGTCACTCGGACAGATCGAAGACTCGCCCCGCTTGCGGATGAGCGCGCGCATCGCGGCCGCGATCCTCTCGTCGAAGTCGTCGCCGGTGCGGTCCTCCCACCAGGGCGCCCCTCGTTCCCCGAGAGCGGTCTTCGCGTCCTGCACCCGACGTCGTGCGTCCGGCTCCTGCGCCTTCACCGCGCGCCGCGCAGCCATCAGCTCGTTGACCAGCTCCTGGCGGAACGTCTCGGGGATCGAGGGGTCGGTCGCGCGCCACCGCCGGCCGTCGATGACGACGTGGTGACCGTCGGGCGTGCGCTCCGGGCCGCTCGCACCGCCGCCCTTCGCGCTGTCGTCCGAGGTCATGCCGCCAGTCAAACCGACCATGATCAGGTCGACCAGGGGCTTGACCGGACCTGGGTACCCCCGATCGGGAGGAGATCTGCGATGCGGAGGACGAGTCGACGGACAAGCGCCCTCCCGTGTGCGGATCTCCTCCCGAAGATTCAGGCGCGCAGCGAGCTGTCGTGGGTCCGAGAGACGCGCGGCGCGCGATTCACGAAGATGCCCAGGAGGATCATGCCGACGCCGAGTCCGAGGTGCAGCCAGTTATCGGCGTCATTCACCGGGATGAAGTTGAGCTGGTCATTGCCCACCGCGATGAGGCCGTACAGCCAGACCACGAGGTAGAGCGCGCCGCCGACGATGAGATAGAGGCGAGACGCCCGTGCCCGTGCCGCGAGGGCTATGCCGCCCAGTGCGAACGCGAGGTGCACGAAGTTGTGGAGCACCGATACCTGGAAGACACCCAGCAGGTGGGCTTCTGATCCGGCGCCCGCGCCGTGAAGGTGTTCGGCTGAGTGGGTGAGTCCGGGGATGAAGCCCGCGATCCCGACGAGGAGGAAGACGATGCCCACGATGAGGGCTGTCTTCTGGATCGGGGTTCCTGCATAGCGTTCCGTGCGTGCTGTGTCACTCATGGTGTCCTCCTGGTCGGTGCACTCTGCGGTATGGCAGAGACCGTATCCAGGCCCGCGAGCGACGAAAGAGACTCTTGACCCGTCCGTTCGTCTCGTCGTACTCTTCCGGCCAGCGGTCGGGGGTCAGACGGCGCGCAGGTCGTGCGGGGCGACGTTGAGACGCTCGCACCCGTCGGCTGTCACGACGACGATGTCCTCGATGCGTGCACCCCATCGGCCCGCGAAGTAGATCCCGGGCTCGATGCTGAACGCCATGCCCTCGCGCAGCACGAGATCGTTGCCGGGCGCGATGTAGGGCTCTTCGTGTACCGAGACGCCGATGCCGTGACCCGTGCGGTGCAGGAAGGCCTCGCCGAGCCCCGCCTCGGCGAGTACGGACCGCGCAGCGGCATCGACAGCCTCGGCCGTCGCGCCGGGGCGCACGGCGTCGACGGCGGCCTGCTGAGCGCGGACGAGCACGGCGATGCGATCGGCGGCTTCACTGTCGGGTGTGCCGACGACGTAGGTGCGGGTGCTGTCGGAGTTGTAGCCGCTCGGCACGGCACCGCCGATGTCGACGACGACGACGTCTCCGTCCTCGATCACGCGGTCGGACACCTCGTGGTGGGGATCCGCGCCGTTGGGTCCCGAGCCGACGATGACGAACTCGACGGTGCGGTGGCCCTCGGCCACGATGGCCTCGGCGATGTCGGCCGCCACCTCGCGCTCGGTGCGCCCCGGCCGCAGCCACTCGGGCACTCGACGATGCACGGCGTCGATCGCGGAGCCGGCACGCCGGAGCTCGGCGACCTCTTCTGCATCCTTGATCATGCGGCCCTCACGCAGCACCGGGGTGGCGAGCTCGACGCGCACGTCGATCCGATCGGAGAGCGGGATCACGTGCAACGCCGGCAGAGCGTCTGAAACTCCCACTCGCGTGACTGCGCCCAGGGCGGCGGCCACGAGGTCGTAGGGATTCTGTCCGTCGACCCAGTCGGAGACGGCGAGGCCGAGCTCACCCACCGCGGTGGTCCTGACCTTCGCCAACTCCATGCGCGGCACGATGACGGTGGGAGCGATGCCGGGTCCGAGCACGAGTGCGGTGAGGCGCTCGATCGTGTCTCCCTCGACGCCGACCAGATACTCCAGATCAGGGCCAGGACCCACCACTATCCCGTCGAGACCGGCGTCAGCGGCAAGCGCTGCTGCGCGGTCGAGTCGAGCGGCGTACACGGAGGCGGGGAACGGCAGTGTGCTCACGGCATCCACGCTACTGCGCCGGCCGTTCCCCGGGAACGGCGACTCAGCTGACGGCGAGGCGGATGCGCTCGGTGAGAACCTTGCGGTTCGCGGCCGAGAGATCGAGCAGCGCGTATGCGGTCGGCCACATCGTGCCGTCGTCGAGGTTCGAGATCGGCTCGAAACCGAACGTGCCGTACCTGACCTTGAACTTGCTGGCCGGCTGGAAGAAGCAGAGCACCTTGCCGTCCTTGCCCCAAGCGGGCATGCCGTAATACGTCCGCGGCATGAGCTCGGGAGCGACCTCGGTCACGAGGTCGTGGAGAGCCTTCGACAGCTCTCGATCGTTGTCATCGGGAAGCTTCGCGATCGCCGCCTCGAGGTCTGCGACACCCTCGGCCCGCACCTCTTCCGGGGTCTTCTTGGCACGAGACCGAGACTTGCGCTTGTCGGCCGCGGCCTCCTTCATCGCCTCGCGCTCTTCGGCACTGAAGTTCTTCTCGTTGTCAACCATGGCCGACTCCTTTCACTGTGTGATCTGCGATGAATCTCACACTACGGATGCGGCGCACTGCTGTGCTTCTTGATTCGTGATCGATGTCTCGGGGTCGAGCGTGACGAGCCGGACGCCTCTCAAGGCGAGGTTTCGTCCAGGATCGTCACGCGCGTACCCTGGCTGAACCCCGGCCACTATGGTGGACGCATGGATATGCGGGTCGCGGCATACGCGGTCGTCACCGATGACGACGGTCGCATACTTCTCGCGCGCTGGACCGAGGGTCGTCGAGTGGCATGGACGATGCCCGGCGGAGGGCTGGAACCGGGTGAGGCTCCCGAGGACGCCGTGCGGCGTGAGCTGCGCGAGGAGACCGGCTACACGGTCAAGGTCGGCGAGCTGCTGGGCATCCATTCGAGGGTGATCCCGGCGAGCCAGCGGGTGAACCAGTCGGATCAGCCTCTGCACACCCTGCGCATCGTCTACCGGGCGTCGGTGACGGGCGGCAAGCTGACATTCGAGGCCGATGGCTCGACCGACATGGCCGAGTGGTTCCCACTGAAAGCCGTGAAGGAACTGCAGAGGGTCAAGCTGGTCGACATCTCGCTACGGATGGCCGGCATCCTCTGACTCAGTCGCGGGCCTCTTCGGGCACCGAGATGTCGGCGACTGTGGCACCGTACGCGGCGATGAGGTCATCGGCGTCGACGAAGAGGCTGTAGCCGTGAGCGCCGGCACCCATGGCGATCCGCTGCCCGACGATCGACTCGTCGGCGAAGACCGGCCAGTCCGTGGTGCTGCCGATGGGCACGATTGTTCCGCGCTCGTAGCCGGTCGCCGCGAGGGCGAGATCCGGCTCGGGCAGGCGGAGCTTGTTCACTCCGACGACCGCACGCAGCTTCGGCCACGAGATCGATCTGCCGCCGGGAACCAGCGCGAAGAGATACGTGTCATCCGAACGCTTGACGACGAGCGTCTTGACGATGCCGGAGGGAGGGATGCCGAGCAGCTCAGCCGCCTCGAAGAGACTGCGGGCGGCAGGACGCTCGCGGATCTCGATGTCGAGTCCGCGAGCCGCTGCGGCGTCCCTCACCCGGGCATGGAGATCCCCCGGCTCAGTGGCCGGGGGCTCCGATGTCGAGGTCACGCGTCAGGTGCGGAGAGCGGGTCGTCTGCGACCCAGAGCTCGTCGTCTGCGCGCAGTGCCTGCCACGCGGCGTAGAGAACGCCGGCCGCTGCGGCGACTCCGAGGATCAGGGCGATGACCGAACCGACGCTCGGGCCCTTCGGCTCGGGCTGAGTGGCCTTCCTGACCTTCTTCACGACGCCTTCGCGCTTGGCGTTCGCGACATCCCACGCGGTGAGCGCGGTGCCGACGACTCCGCCGACGATGGGGACGACCTTGTCGTCCACCACGTGGTGACCGAAGCGGACGCCGCGGTCGACGACCGGTGCGACGCGACGGTTGTAGGTGTCCTGGACGACAGGACCGACCTGCTCGCGACCGAAGTGGCCGAGCTGACGTCCGGCTTCACGCGCGACGTCGGCGGCGTGGCCGACGAGGACCTGCTGGTTCTCCCAGAGCTGGTTGGCGTCGTTCTGAAGACGACGCAGCTCCTTCTTCCGCTTGCGGCTGATGCTCACGATGCTCTCCTGTCGATTGGAGTACGGATTCCCCATCTTGCCACGCGACCGTGTATGGGGCGAGGGAATCGCCGAACCCTTGCGTCGCAGGCCGATGAGCGCTAGACGCGGGCCAACTCATGGGAAGCTCTGCGAGAATGGACCCATGGCTCACGCTTCTCATGTCGCAACCCTGCACACCAACCACGGTGACATCGTCATCAACCTCTTCGGCGACCACGCCCCGAAGACGGTCAAGAACTTCGTCGGCCTCGCCGACGGCACCCAGGAGTGGACGCACCCCGCCACCGGCAAGCCGGGCGAGGGTGCTCTCTACAAGGACGTCATCTTCCACCGCATCATCCCGAACTTCATGATCCAGGGCGGCGACCCGCTCGGACAGGGCGTCGGGGGCCCCGGATACAACTTCGACGACGAGATCAACATGGAGCTCAACTTCAACGAGCCCTACATCCTCGCCATGGCCAACGCCGGTCTGCGTCGCAACGCCATCACAGGCAAGGCCGAGGGCACCAACGGCTCGCAGTTCTTCATCACGACCGACCCCACCCCCTGGCTTCAGGGCAAGCACACGATCTTCGGCGAGGTCGCCGATGACGCCTCCAAGGCTGTCGTCGACGCGATCGCCGCTGTGCCGACGGCTGCGGGCGACCGTCCCATCGAGCCGGTCGTGCTGCAGTCGATCGACATCGTCGCGGCCTGACGCCGACGCTGGCCGATCCGGATGACGACGCCTGAGTTCGCGGACAACCGCGACAACTTCTGCTACCGGCATCCGGATCGGCAGAGCTTCGTGCTCTGTCAGCGGTGCCTGCGCACGATTTGCCCCGAATGCCAGACGCAGGCGGCTGTCGGGGTCATCTGCCCCGAGTGCATGGCCGCAGAGCGAAAGAACCGCAGTCCCGCCCAGAAGCGCGCCGAGCGTCGCTGGGGCGGGCGCGGCGCCGCACTCGCCTCGCGTGGCAGCGGCAAGCCCGTCGTCACGTACTCGCTGCTGGCGATCACGTCGTTCATCGGGCTCCTTCAGCTCATCCCGGGAGTGGGCCAGGCGATCACGGGCCAGCTGCTCTTCGCCGCGGGCTATCTGTATCCGGATCTATCGCTCATGCCGTTCGAACCGTGGCGGCTTCTCACCGCGGTGTTCGTGCATGGCGGTTTCCTGCATCTCGCGCTCAACATGCTCGCGCTGTGGATGCTGGGTCAGAGTCTCGAACCGATGCTCGGCCGAATCCGCTTCCTGTCGCTGTACCTGATCAGCGGACTCGGCGGTTCCGTCGCCGTCGCATTGCTCGCGCCCGGAACCGCGACGGTGGGCGCCTCCGGCGCGATCTTCGGCCTGATGGCCGCCTTGCTGATCATCGGACGGCACATCGGGGCGAACGTGACCGGCATCCTCGTGATCCTCGGCATCAACTTCGTCGTCGGCTTCGTGTTCTCTCAGAACATCGCCTGGCAGGCGCATCTCGGCGGGGCGATCGTCGGTGCGCTCGTGGCGTTCATCCTCACGAGGACCCGACGGCGTGAGCAGCGGACGCTACAGATCGTGCTGCTCGTTGCCGTCGTCGTCGCGCTCGTCCTGATCGTCGCCCTGTTGGTACCGTTCCTGATCACGACGGTTTACTCCTGATCAGAAGTTGTTAACAGGGTTGTTGACCGATGTGAATAACATCTGTGTAATTCTCCCCATGTTGGGGATAACCTGTGGATAACTCAGAAGAAGGCCCCTCTCGCCGACGCGAGAGGGGCCTTCTTCGAAATCGGTGGGGCGGGCGTCAGCGCCAGCGTGTGGTCATCAGGAAGCCGATCAGGGCGATGCCCAGGCCGATCGCAAGGTTCCAGTTGTCGAGCCCCGGGATCGGGAACTGCATGCCCGAGATGTAGAACACGAGGATCCACACGAGACCGAGGAGCATGAAGCCGACCATCACCGGCTTGAACCACACGGCGTTGGGTGCGGCTTCGCCTTCGCTGCGCGGAGCTTCGGGTTCTTCGGTCTTGCGGTCGCGTGCCATTCCCACAGTGTACCCAAGAGTGTCATATCGCGCGGAAAACCAGGGCCGCAGGGCGGGAGTACAGGTCTGGCGGATAGCATGTCGCCATGACTGCATCCGTCGTCTCGGGGGAGCGACGTGCACACCGCCGCCGCCCCCGGTCGCGCGCGACCTTCACCAGCGTGCTCGGCGAGCTGCTGCTCACGGGCGGAGTGATCGTGCTTCTCTTCGTCGCGTGGCAGATGTGGATCGGCGACATCATCATCGCGGCCCAGAAGAACGAAGAGGGTGCGGCGGTCTCGCAGGAATGGGCGAACGCACCCGCTCCCGAGCTCCCACCGGTCGTCGAGACCGACGACGGAGCGACAGTCTTCGAGCCCGTGATCCCCGCCGCTCCGGCCGACACCGAGCTCCTCGGCCAGATGCACGTGCCGCGCTTCGGTGCCGAGTACAACGTCGGCATCTACGGCGGTACGACCCGCGCGCGCACGCTCGACAAGCTCGGGATCGGCGTCTACACCGACTCGAAGATGCCCGGTGAGGTCGGCAACTTCGCGATGGCCGGCCACCGCACCACCTGGGGCAAGCCCTTCAACCAGCTCGACAAGCTCCAGGTCGGCGACGCGATCGTCGTCGAGACGCCTGACGGATGGTTCACGTACCGCTTCCGGACGCTGGAGTACGTCAAGCCCACGCAGACGGACGTGCTGCTCGATGTGCCGCAGATGCCCGGCGTCGCGACGGGGGAGAAGTACATCACGCTGACCGCCTGTTCGCCGCTGTACTCCCTCGCCGAGCGCATCGTCGCCTACGGCGTGTACGAGAGCTTCCAGCCCCGCGCCGAGGGTCCGCCCGCCGCGCTCACCGATCCACCGCCTCCGCCGGCCGCGCCGTCGATCTAGCCGAACGGAAAGAGACGACCCATGTACGCCGCACTCTGGCGCATCCTCCCCGGCCCGTGGTGGCTGAAGCTCTTCATCCTCCTCGTGCTCGTCGCAGCGGTGCTCTACGGGCTCTTCTGGTACGTCTTCCCCTGGGTGAGCCCGCTGATCACCCCGGGCGAGGTCGACCTCGAATGACCCGCGTGCTCGTCGTGGACAACCGCGACAGCTTCGTGCACACGCTCGTGGGTTACCTGCGCGAGCTCGGTGCCGACGTCACGCTGATCGAGGCGGATACCATCGATGCCGCTGAACTCGCGGTGATGCTGCCGGACTTCGACGCGCTGCTGCTCTCTCCCGGCCCGGGCACCCCTGACGATGCCGGCGTCTCCGTCGACGCCGTGCGGCTCGCCGCGAGGATCCGGATGCCACTTCTCGGCGTCTGCCTGGGGCATCAGGTGATCGGCGCCGCGTTCGGCACCACCGTTTCAGAGGCGCCTGAGCTGATGCACGGCATGGTGTCGCCGGTCACGCACGACGGATCAGCGCTCTTCGCCGGCATCCCGTCGCCGTTCGACGCGGGCAGATATCACTCCCTCGCTCTCGCGGAGACCGACCTGCCGGCTGACGTGGCCGTCACAGCGCGCACCGCGAGCGGCACCGTCATGGCACTGGAGCACACCCGTCTGCCCATACTCGGGGTGCAGTTCCACCCCGAGAGCGTGCTGACCGAAGGCGGATACCGTCTGCTCGCCAACTGGCTCGAACTGTGCGGCGACGCACATGCCGTGGCACGCTCAGCGGCACTGCACCCGCTGTCGGGCCCCGACGCTCGTGTGGATCAGCCGGCGGCGACGCAGTAGCGCAGTTCGACCGTCGAGCCGATCGCCACGTCTCCCGGCGCGGCCGACATCGACGACACGGTGGGCGGTTCGGTCGGCGTGCAGTCGATCAGCTCGACCGGACTGGGCGTGAGGCCGATGCGTTCGAGCTCAGCCTGAGCCGCTTCCATCGTCCACCCGGTGACGTCGGTGAGGGTGACCCGGCCGCTCGCGACGACGAGATTCACGATGGTCTGCGGTGCGACCTCGGTGTCGGCCGCCTCGCTGGCTTCCATCACCGTCTCGGCCGCCAGCCCCTTGTCGTTGCGCTGGATGACCGTGCCCAGTTCGAGCCCTGCCGCCGCGAGTGCGTCCTTGGCGGCAGTCAGAGACAGGCCCTCGAGCATCGGGACGACGACCGTCTCCTTGCCGGAGGACACGTAGACCGTCACGGAATCGCCCTCGCTCACGGCGGTGCCGGACGCAGGGTCTGTGCGGGTCACGTTGCCCTCGACGATGTCGTTGCTGGACTCGAGCACCAGCTTCGAGGTGAGATCGAGCTTGCCGAGATCATCCTGGGCGCGCTCGGACGAGACATTGACGAGATCAGGCACCACGCGCGAGCTCGACGGCACGTCGTCCGGGCGCATGCTGAGTGTCCAGACCCAGAACAGCACTGAGGCGAGAAGAACGGCGAGCAGTGCCACACCGGCCCAGATCCACGCGACGGGCGGACCCGACTGCGTGCGGGCCATCGTGGTGTCGGTGCTCAGCTGGCGGAGCGACCGGGCGGTCTCCTGCGCGGCACGCGGATTCGGTCCGTACAGCTCGCTCGTGAGCGCGCCGAGCTCCTTGCGGCTCGGCGCGTGGCCGGAGACCGCCGAGTCGAGCGCAGCGCGGAAGTGCGCGGCATCCGGGTATCGCTGGTAGGGATCCTTGGCCAGCGCGCGCAGGACGATCGGGTCGAGCGCGCCGGGGGAGTCCTCGTTCACCTCGGTCGGAGGGACCGGAGTCTCGCTGACGTGCTGGTAGGCGACGGCCACAGGGGATTCGCCGCGGAACGGCTGACGGCCGGTGAGCAGTTCATAGAGCACGACGCCGGTCGAGTAGAGGTCGGCGCGTGCGTCGACCGGTTCGCCCTTGGCCTGCTCGGGTGAGAAGTATGCCGCGGTGCCGATGATCTGGGTGGTCTCGGCGACCGTCGATGATGAGTCGGACACGGCTCGGGCGATCCCGAAGTCCATGACCTTGACCTGGCCCTTGTCGGTCACCATCACGTTGCCAGGCTTGATGTCGCGGTGCACGACACCCGCACGATGCGAGTAGTCCAGCGCCTCGAGGATGCCGTCGACATAGCGCACGGCATCGTCGACGGGCACCGGGCCCTTGGCGATGATGTCCTTCAGCAGCGTGCCGCTGATCAGCTCCATGATGATGTACGGAGGCTCATCCGTGCTGCTGTCGGTCGTCGAGGGGTCGCCGGCGTCGTAGACGCGGACGATCGACGGGTGCGACATGCGCGACGCGGACTGGGCCTCGAGACGGAATCGCGTGCGGAACGCGTTGTCGCGAGCCAGTTCGGGGTCGAGGATCTTGATCGCCACCGCACGACCGAGCGTCAGATCGTACCCGCGGTACACCTTCGCCATGCCGCCGTGCCCGATGAGCTCGTCGACGCGATAGCGACCCGCGAGAACGCGTGGCTCTGTCGACACGTAGTGACCCCCTGATACGACCTTGTGGATGCTCCAGCCTACGGCGGGAGCGGGTTATTCGCCTGAGTCTCCGCCGTCTGCGTCGCCTTCATCGGCGCCCGGCGCGGCGGGCAGGATGACGACGCCCGGCATGGCATCCGACTGCTCGGACGGCATGTCGCTGCCGCAGAAGACGCGGAACGTGGCGGTGATCGACTGTCCGGCCGTGCCGGGGACGATCTGCGTCGAGAGCACGCTGGGTCCGAAGCTGCGGATGGACTCGCCGGCGTTGCCGCCGGAGAACGTCGCGTTGGTGAGCGTCACCTCGAAGGCCGATCGCGCCGGGGTGCCCGAGGGGCACTCGAAGCTCGGCCAGTTGAGGGTCACGGGCTCGCCCTCGGTGGCGGTGCCGGCGATGGTCGGGGTGCCCGAGGGCTTGCCCACCTTCACCTGCTCCTTGAAGGTCGTCAGCGTGATGGCCGTGCCCTCGGGAACGTTGCCGCCGGGCTGCACGGACTCGACCGTGCCGACCTGGTTCGCGTTGGGAGCGATGGTGTTGCCCACCACGCACTCGGCCTGGAGTCCGGCGTTGGCGGCAGCGGTCTGCGCGGCATCGCACTGCATCCCCACGAGACCGAGAGCATCGACGTCCACGAGCTCGGGCTCGGGCGTCTCGGTCTCGGTCGGTGTCGGCTTCGGGGTCTGCGACACGGTCTCCGACTGGGTCGGCTCGGGATCCGGGTCGCCCTGATTCATCAGGGCGAACACGGTTCCACCGAGCACGATCACGAGCAGTGCGATGAGAGCGATCAGCGGCCACGTCCAGGGGCTGCGCTTCTTCTTCTTCTCGGCTTCCTCCTCGGCCTGCTCGCCGGTGGGCAGCTGGGCCGTCGTGGGGAGGATGCGCGTCGTGCCGTCGTCGCCCGATGCGGTGAGCAGCCGGGTGGCGTCGTCGGAGGCGACACCACCGGTCGCGATGGCCGGCACCGCGATGGCAGCGGAGTTCAGGTCGCCTCGGCGCAGAGCCTGGGCGGCGCGTGCCACGGTGGCCGACGACGACGGGCGGTCGGCGGGCTTCTTGGCGATCATCGCCATGACGAGGTTCTGCACCGGGATCGGCACGGTCGGCGGCAGCGGCGGAGGCTGCTCGTTGATCTGCGCCATCGCGATCGCGACCTGCGATTCACCCGTGAAGGGCCGCTTGCCTGCGAGGCACTCGTAGGCGACGATGCCGAGCGAGTACGTGTCGGTCGCGGGTGACGCCGGGTGCCCCGACGCCTGCTCGGGCGAGAGGTACTGCACGGTGCCCATGACCTGGCCGGTGGCCGTCAGCGGCACCTGGTCGGCGATGCGGGCGATGCCGAAGTCGGTGATCTTGACGCGGCCGTCAGGCGTGATCAGCAGGTTTCCCGGCTTGATGTCACGGTGCACGAGACCTGCCGCATGCGCGGCCTGCAGAGCGGATGCCGTCTGCGCGACGATGTCGAGGGTCTTGTCGGCGCTCAGGGCGCCGTCGCGCTCGAGCACGGTCGAGAGGGCCTCGCCGGGAACGAGCTCCATGACGAGATAGGCGCTGCCGTTCTCCTCGCCGTAGTCGAAGACGCTCGCGATGCCCTCGTGGTTGACGAGTGCGGCATGGCGCGCCTCAGCGCGGAACCGCTCGAGGAACCCGGGGTCCCCCATGTACTCGTCCTTGAGGATCTTGATGGCCACGGTGCGACCGATGACGTGATCCGTCGCCTCCCACACCTCGCCCATGCCGCCGATCGCAATACGCGACTGCAGCTCGTAGCGACCACCGAACGACACACCCTGCGTCGGTCTCATCTGCCCAGCACCGCCTCTATGACCTTCTTTGCAATCGGAGCGGCGATGGTGTCGCCGGATCCTGACTGCCCTTGTCCACCGCCGTCTTCGACGAGGACCGCTACTGCCACCTCGGGGTCGTCCGCCGGCGCGAAACCGGTGAACCACAACGTGTACGGCTTGTTATCGTTCTCGGTCGTGCCGGTCTTCCCCGCCACATCGACCCCGTCTATTCTTGCACCCTGCGCAGCGCCGTTTGAGACGCTCGCGACCATCGACGCCGTGATCTGATCGGCGATCGTCGCATCGGTCGTCTGACCGAACTGGGTGTCGTCGTACGAACGGATGACCGAGAGGTCGTTGCCGATCACCGTGTCGACCAGACGGGGGTTCATCACGACGCCGTCGTTCGCGATGCCGGCCGCCACCATCGCGATCTGCAGCGGCGTCGCGGTGACCTGTCCCTGGCCGAATCCGGTGAGGGCGGTCTGCGCGTCGTCGAGGGCACGCGGGTAGCTCGACGGAGTCGATTCGAGCGGCGTCGAGAAGCTCCGGTTGAACCCGAACTTCTCCGCCATCTCGCGGATCGCGTCATCGCCGAGCTCGACGGCGAGCTCGGCCATCGGGATGTTGCAGCTCAGGCGGATGGCTTCGGAGATCGACACGGTGTCTCCGCTGCCGCACGTGCCGCCCCAGGCGTTCGCGACCGTGTTCGTCGAGCCGGGCAGCTGATAGCGGGCCGGGTTCGGGAGCGTCGAGTCGGGCGTCCAGTTGCCCGACGCGTAGGCCGCGGCCGCCACGACGAGCTTGAACGTCGAGCCGGGAGGGTTGAGGTCGCCGGCGATCGCTCGGTTCGAGAGGGGCTTCGTGGGGTCTTCGTCGAGCTGGTCGTAGGTCGCGTTCGCGGCATCCGCGTCGTGCGTCGCGAGCTGGTTGGTGTCGAACCCGGGGGTCGACACCAGTGCGAGGATGCGCCCGGTCTTCGGCTCGATAGCGACGACCGCGCCGTTGAGGCCCTGCAGAGCGTCGTATGCGGCGCGCTGCGCGGCCGTGTCGAGGGTCAGCTCGACGCTGAATCCGCTCTGCGGCTGACCCGAGAGGATCCGCTCGATCTCGGCGAAGAAGGCGCTCGATCCCGTTCCCGACAGGTCGGCGTTCATCGCCCGCTCGATGCCGGTCGCCGACTGCAGCGCCGGGTTGAAGTACCCGGTGACAGGGGCCCACATCGCGGCATCCGTGTAGACGCGCTGGAACTGGTAGCGGTCGTCCGAGGGGGTCGAGGAGGCGATCGCGACGTCGTCGACGATGATCGACCCGCGCTGGATCTCGTAGCTGTCGAGGAGCGTGCGCCTGTTGTTCGGGTTCTGCCCGAGGGCGTCGGCCTCGACGACCTGGATCCAGCTGGTCGCGGCGAACAGCGACAGGAACATGAACAGCATCACGATGCTGAGACGGCGGAGTTCTTTGGTCATGTCAGCCGATCACCGCCCGGGGTTGGCTGCGGACGCCGTCGGAGATGCGCAGCAGGATGGCCACGATCAGCCAGTTGGCGATGAGCGAGGATCCACCGGCGGCGAGGAACGGCGTGGTCAGACCGGTCAGCGGGATGACCCTCGTCACGCCGCCGACCATGATGAACACCTGCAGCGCGATGGTGAACGAGAGGCCGATGGCGAGCAGCTTGCCGAAGTCGTCCTGACCCGCCAGTCCGATGCGCACGCCACGGCTCACGAAGACCATGTAGAGGCAGAGGATCGCGAACAGCCCGATCAGGCCGATCTCCTCGCCGAGGCTCGTGATGATGTAGTCGCTGTGGGCGAGGGGCGTGACGTCGGGGCGTCCCTGACCCCAGCCCGTGCCGAGAAGGCCGCCGTGCGCCAGCCCGAACAGGCCCTGCATGGGCTGGAAGCCGGCGCCGTCGGGGTCGACCTTCTCGGGGTCGAAGAGGAACAGCCAGTTGACGAAGCGGCCCTGCACGTAGCTGAGGATCTGTGTCGCCACCGCGACACCCGCAGCCACGAGGGCGAGGCCGATGAGCACCCAGCTCGTCTTGCCGGTCGCGACGTAGAGCATCGCGACGAACATGCCGAAGATCAGGGTTCCGGTTCCGAGGTCGCGCTGGATGACGATGATGCCGAGCGAGATCGCCCACACCACCAGAACCGGTCCGAGTTCGCGCATGCGCGGCCACATGATGCCGAGGAACTTCGTGCCGACAGACGTCAGGCTCTCCCGCGTGCGCACGAGATAGCCCGCGAAGAAGATCGCGAGGCAGATCTTGGCGAGCTCGCCGGGCTGGAAGGCGAACATGCCGCCGAGCGACACCCAGACCTGGGCGTTCGCATCGGGGATGCGCAGGCCCGGGACGAAGGGGAGAAGCAGGAGCAGGATGCCGGAGAGGCCGAAGATGTAGGTGTAGCGGAACAGCACCCGGTAGTTGCGCAGCAGGATCACGCACGCGATCGCCCCGGCGAGAGAGATGCCCGTCCACGCGAGCTGCTTCGTCGAGTAGGCGTCCCACCCTGTGAGGGACTTCGCGATGTCGATGCGATAGATCATCGCGATGCCGAGGCCGGTCAGCAGCGTGGCGATCGGCAGCAGGAACGGGTCGGCGGCCGACGCGACGGCACGCAGCACGAAGTGCACGGCGAAGGCCAGAACGGCGAGGCCACCGCCGATCGCCAGGATCATGGGGTCGATCAGACCCAGAGCACCGAGCTGCACGAGCGTGAGAGCGCCGCCACTGAGAGCGACGGCGAAGAGCAGCAGCCAGAACTCGCGGTTGCGCTGCGTCTGCGGCATCCGCATTCTCTTGAGGGCCTTGATGACGCTGGTGTCGGCCGTGACGTCGGTGGTCATCCTGCGTCCTCCGTCGGCGTCGCGGTGGGCAGGGGAGTGGGCAGCGGGGTCTCGCCGATCACGCGGTCGGCGCCGGCCTGGAGTCGCGCGACGATGGCCTCGGCATCCGAGAACGACCGCGCCGTGATCGTGCGCTCCACGGAATCACGTTGGTACGGCGGGAGGTTGGCGAGCAGGATGTCGGTGTCGCGGAGCGGAGTCGACAGGGTGATCGGGCCGATGTTCTGCTGCACGCCCTGGTAGATCACGACACTGTCGTCGTCGGCGCCGACGAAGTAGCGCGTCTGCGTCCAGCTGTAGGCGGCGAAGGCGGCGAACACGAGCATCGCGACGACCACCAGCATCCCGGCGATCCATCCGAGACGGCGGCGCTTGGCGCGTCGACGGTCCTCTTCGATGAGCTCCTCGAGGTATTCGGGGGCCGGCTCGAAGTGGCTGGGCTCGTTCGCGGCCTGGCGCACCGGGTGCAGCCAGTTGCCGCGGGGCGCGCGCACCGGAGGAACGGTCACGTTGGCGGGGTTCGATGCCGAGCCGACGATCGTCGCCGTGCCGGAATGCATCGCGTGCTGACCGCCGACCTCGACGAGGACGATCGTCACGTTGTCGGGGGCTCCGCCGTCGAGCGCCTGCTTGAGCAGGTTGTCGGCCGTGCGGCCAGGCGCCATCCCCATGCGCATCGCCTTGAGGATGTGCGCCTCGTCGACGACGCCCGAGAGGCCGTCGGAGCACAGCAGCCAGCGGTCGCCCGGCTGGGTGTGCATCACGAACATGTCGAGCTCGGGATCGGCGTCCATGTCGCTCAGCACGCGCATGAGCACCGAGCGACGCGGGTGGTATCGCGCCTCTTCGGGGGTGATGCGGCCCGAGTCGACGAGTCGCTGCACGAAGGTGTGGTCGGCCGTGATCTGCGTCACCGCGTCGTCGCGGTAGAGGTAGATGCGCGAGTCGCCGATATGGCCGATGACCGCGTAGTCGTCGACCATGATGACGGCGCTGAGCGTGGTGCCGAGTCCGGCGAGCTCGGGACGGTCCTTGGCGGCGCGGATCAGATCGCCGGCCGCGGTGGTCGCGGCGGCCTGCAGAGAGGCCTGTGCGTCGTCGACCGACGAGTACGGCTGGTCGAGCGGCTCCATCCGGTGGATCGCGATGCTCGAGGCGACGTCACCGCCGGCGTGACCGCCCATGCCGTCGGCGACGACGAAGAGATTCGCCCCGGAGTACCCGGAATCCTGGTTGTTGGAGCGGACCTTCCCGGTGTGGGAGATCGCGGCGCTCGAGCCTTCGAAGACCATGCCGGGGTCAGGCTCGCAGCTCGAAGGTCGTGGCGCCCACCTTGATGGGCGTGCCGAGGGCGAGGGCGACGGGAGCGCCGGTCACGCGCTGGCCGGCCACGAAGGTGCCGTTGGTCGAGTCGAGGTCCTGGATGGCCCAGCTGTCGCCGCGGAGCATCAGACGTGCGTGGTGACTGGACGTGTAGTCGTCGCGGATCACGAGGGCGGATTCGCTGGAGCGTCCGATCGTCAACGTCTCGTTGCCGAGGGGGAGCTCGAGCCCCGCCTTCGGACCGGAGGTGATGACGAGCCGCTTGGCCGTCGCGACCGTCGCGGGACCGGTGCTGGGCTTCGACGACGCGGGGCGCGAGGCCGGGGCGGATGCGGGCGACTGCGTCGGAGCAGGCGACGCCGCCGCGACCTCGGCCGGGAGCTTGCGGACCTTCATGCCGAACAGATCGGCGCGCAGCGAGTAGACGACGCCGAACACGAAGAACCACAGCAGCAGCAGGAAGCCCACGCGCAGCAGCAGGAGGACGAGTTCACTGGGTGTGCTCACGAGATGGCCCCGAACGCGCGGGTCGCGTCATCGTCGCGCGGCCGGGGCGGGCGCGACGGGGTGGCGACGGGAACGATGCGGAACACCAGGTCGGTGCGTCCGATGGTCAGGGTGGTGTCGGAGGGAAGGGCGGCTTCGCGCACCTTCTGGCCGTCGACCTTGGTGCCATTCGTCGAGCCGAGATCGCGCATCATGGCGCGCTCTCCGTCCCAGAGGACCTCGACGTGCTTACGGCTGGATCCGGCGTCGGCGATCGTGATGTCGGCATCCGTTCCGCGGCCGATGACGGTGCGTGCGCGGGTGAGCGAGTGGCGACGGCCGTCGACGTCGATCACGGCCTGCCACTCGACGCGGCCCTCGACGGTTCCTGAGCTGACGTTGACCGTGCCGGTCGCGATCTTGTCGTCACCCTCGAGCGAGATCGAGAGCGGGCCGGAGAAGCTGTAACCCTGCGACTTCGCGTGCTTGGTGAGAAGCGCGTGCAGTTCGTCGGTGAGGGCTCCGCCGAGCCCCTGCATGCGCTCGGCGTCGTCGGTGCTGAGGCGCACGACGAAGTTATTGGGCGCGATGATGCGGTCCCTGCTCACCACAGCCGCTTTGGTGTCCGCTTCGCGCCGAAGGGCGGAAGCGATCTCCACGGGCTGGATGCCGCTGCGGAAGGTCTTCGCGAAGGCGCTGTTCACAGCGCGCTCGAGACCCTTCTCAAAGCTGTCAAGTAGTCCCACTGGGCTCCTCTGGCATGCCGACCGGTAGGCACATCGTAGCGAGGTGTGCTGGGTGAACGCCCTCGCGAGGCGGGAAAACGCCGAGATTCCGGGGGAGTGGGGGAGTGGGATGCGCCGGATGCAGGACCTCGGCACGTCTGCAGGACCGAAGAACATCCTCTCGTCCGGCATCCGTGCCCGACTCCTGCAGACCGCGGCGGCGCCGGTTTCATCGATGGGCGAAACGCGTGATATCTTTGGGAAGTTGAGTTCTTCGGAGCCCGACATACTCGCGCGAGTGGCGGAATGGTAGACGCGCTGGCTTCAGGTGCCAGTGTCCTTATGGACGTGGGGGTTCAAGTCCCCCCTCGCGCACAGCGAGCAGTGAATGAGAGACAGGCCCGGTTCCTTTCGAGGAAGCCGGGCCTTTCTCATGCATCGGCAGACGTGTCGGCGGGGCGTCAGCCTCGGATCGACCGCCGAGCGGCTTCGAAGCGCACCCAGTCGTGGTCGGATGCCGGCGTCAGCTCCCACTCCTCGACGGGGCCGCTCTCCCATGCCGTCGCTGCCACTGCACCACCGGCATCGGTGAGATCCGTCACCACGGCGGCATCGAGCCGGCCTCCGGCGAGCAGCTTGTCCTGCGACGCCTTCTTCACCCGACCCCACCACTCAGGCTCAGGTGTCGCGGTGAGCACCTCGCCCTTCTTCAGGACGGCGGCGACGGCGTCGGCGCCACTGTCGGCGGAGTCGTCGACGACGAGAACGGGCGGGAGCTTCACGCCCAACGCCGCCATCACCGCCTCGCCGAGGGAGTCGAAGGCGCCGGTGCTCGCACGCCGGCTGTCGAGGGTGTGCTCGATGTGGAAGCTCATGGATGAAGGCTACTCACGGTGTGCGGCCGACGCGCCGAAACTCCTCGCTTATTTTGAATGACTAAAAATAAGATACGGTGGGGAGACGACGTGGTGCCGGGGTTGCAGCCCCGGCACCACTGTCCGTGAGACACCACCATCCCTGACTGAGGAGGCTCGCATGAGTCACGAACACGCCCCAGAGTACCCACGCCAGACGCCCTCCATGGAGAAGTCCCTCGGACGGGAGGGGCGCGAGCGCATCATCCGCCAGGCGCTCGAGCGCATCGACGGGGCGCCCGCGCCGACGGTCGACATGATGCAGGCGGCGATGGGGACGGAGTCACAGATCCGCCTCGTGCACGATGTCATCCGCGCCTACCTAGACGAGCACCGGTTCACCGACACGAAGGACTGGGCTCAGAGCCTTCGCGAGCGATCGTCGCGCAGCGATCAGAAGGCGGAGGCGGTCTGAGATGCGAATCGACTCGATCATGCCTCTCTCCCTGTCTGCTTTCGCACAGCACGAGGCCGTCCAGCGCATCACACCCGCCGACCTGCTCGCCACTCCTCCTCGACTGACCGACTCGGGTCGTTTCGTCGGGCGGGTGGACTCGGGTGGTCTCGGCAGCCCGCGCTACTTCGTCGGGGAGTACCGCGACGGGGCGATGCCGAGCGCGCTCGTCCTCGAGTACGGCGCCGCGTCCGCCGGCGACGGGCGAGCGACCCGGGTGTGGAGCCTGGCCGACCGGCGGGGCACCACGCCCGACTACCGCCTCATCCACGACGACTCCTCCCGGGGGTATGTCACGGTGTGAGCGACCGGGCTCACAGCACCCTCGCAGGACTCGCCGCCTCCACGTGTTGGCGCTCAGGCCCCACTCGTGATGGTGTGAGCAGGTGAGATCGCCAGCTTCCCCCCACAGCGACGACCAGAACGACGTCTCGTCAGGCTCCGAACCCGCGTCTCGACCACGTCATCGGCGCGGTCGAGTGATCGGCTGGATCAGCGTCGCCGTCGTGGCCGCCCTGGTCGCCGTGGGCGCCATCGCCTACGGGCAGCTGCAGGGCAACGTCACCACGGCGCCCATCCGCTCGGACGACGGTGAGAGTGAGCCTGAGCTCGCGACGGGCGATCTGAACATCCTGCTGCTCGGGTCCGATTCCCGGGCGCTCGAGTCCGAGGGCTTCGGCGAAGACGACGGCACCGAGCGCAGCGACGCGATGGTGATCGCTCACATCTCGAGTGACAACACCCGCATCGACGCCGTGCAGCTTCCGCGCGACACCGTCGGCGACCTGCCGGCGTGCGACGACAACGGGCGCGGGTCGTATGGCGGCGGCTGGGGGATGCTGAACTCGGCACTGCAGTACGGCCCGGCCTGCTCCGTCGCGGCGGTCGAGCAGCTGACCGGTCTCGCGATAGACCACTTCGTGCAGATGGACTTCGAGGGATTCATCGGCATGGTCGACGCGATGGGCGGCATCGATGTGTGCCTGCCGGAGCCGCTGCAGGACGGGCACGCACGCCTCGACCTGCCCGCCGGCCCCCAGTCGATCAACGGCGACCAGGCACTCGCACTCGCTCGCACGCGCCATGCGCTCGCCCAGGAGAGCGACATCGCCCGCCTCGGGCACCAGCAGATGGTGCTCTCGGCGATCGTGCAGAAGGCCACCAAGTCCGCCGTGCTCGTGCGCCCCGACCGGCTCTACGCGTTCCTCGATGCCGTGACCTCGTCGATGACCGTCGACCCCGGTCTCGGAGCCCTGACCGATCTCGCCGGCCTCGCCGCGCGGGTCGCGAATGTTCCGCTCAGCAGCGTCACATTCCTCACCATGCCGACGACCGAGGCCCCGGAGGACCCCAATCGCGTCGTGCCGACCGCGGACGCCGACGTCATCTTCCGGGCGCTGATCGACGACGTGCCGATCGTGCTCACCACCGACGAGGTGCAGCCCGAGGCGCCGGTGCGCACCGCGCCCGTGCAGATCCTCAACGGTGCCGGTGTCAGCGGTCTGGCGTCCCGCGTCTCCGATGACGCGACGGGCTACGGATACACCGTCGCCGGCATCGCCAATGCCGACCCTGTCGACCTCACGACCATCACGGCCGCAGACACCCCTGACGCCCAGCAGACGGCGCAGGCGCTCGCCGCAGAGCTCGGCATCCAGGTCGTCGTTCAGGTCGGAGACGTCGACGGCGTGCAGCTGCTGCTCGGCGCCGACTACGAAGCGCTCACCTCACAGCCCCGCGCCACCCCGGTGCCACCGCGGCCGGTGGATGCGGTGAACCGCAGCGCCGACACCGACCTCTGCGCCGTCTGAGGCGCGCCCCGGGGCCGCACTCGATGCGACGCGGAAAGAGGCGTCGACCGATATATCGAACCACCGTTCGGTTGACTCATCTCGGTAGGGTGGGCTGCACTCGCCCCTTTTCCCCAGGACGAAGTGGAGCTTCATGAGACAGCGCACGTTCGTCCGAGCCGCCTTCGTGGCTGTGCTCCTCGTCGTGGCGGGAGCGCTCGTCGCCCCGATGACGGCCACTGCAGCGGGCGAGGCGACACTGTCGCTGTTCAAGCGGATCGAGAACCTCGACAGTGGATCGAGCGTCGGTGATCGATCCCTGTGGGATGTGCAGGCCGTCAACGTCGACACCGGCGAGACGTTCCGCGGGCAGGGGCTCAACGGTATCCAGAGCATGAAGATCCCGCCGGGCACGTACGAGATCTCGGAGATCGTGCGGGAGGATACCCCCGGCGGCTACCGCTTCGTCGAGTGGGAGTGCGGCGGCAGCGTGACGAATGAGCCGGTGCGCACCATCACCCTCACCGCAGACCAGCAGCTCACCTGCACCGTCGAGAACGAGGCGATCGAACCGACACTGACCCTGATCAAAGAGGTCGTCGGCGGCAGCGCGGATCCGTCACTGTGGACGCTGCAGGCGCAGGGGCCGATGAACATTCGAGGCCCCGGGAACTCGGATGCCGTGACAGCGCAGCGGGTGCGCATCGGCCAGTACCAGCTGAGTGAGAGCGGGGGACCGTCCGGATACACCGCGAGCGACTGGACGTGCACCGCGACGACGCTTGCCGGCGCGTCCACCCCTCTGCCCGTCGACGCATCGGGACGGATCGACATCGACCTCGACCAATCAGTGACCTGCACCATCCGCAACACGGGATCGGTGCCGCGGCTCACGCTGGTCAAGGAGGTCGAGGGACCCGCCGGAGTGCCCCTCGACGAGCCCACCGAATGGAGTCTGTCAGCTGCCGGACCCACGCCACATTCGGGTGTGACCGGGTCAGCGGACGTGAGTCACGTCGCTGTGGAACCGGGAACGTACACGCTGTCGGAATCCGGTCCGGGTGGATACACGGCGGGCGAGTGGGAGTGCGTCGACCTCGCGACCGAGCCCGCCACTCCGTTGGCCGTCTCGGCGGGGCAGCTCACGATCGAGGGTGACGAGGACGTGCGCTGCACGATCGTGAACGCGTTCGAGGGCGGGTGGCTGACGCTGGTCAAGACCGTCGACGGACCGCAACCTCCTCAGGCCTGGACACTCTCGGCGGACGACGGGGCGGAGCGCATCGAGGGCGTCGTCGGCACCGCATCCGTCACGAACGAGCCGGTCGGTGCGGGAACCTACGATCTCTCCGAAGCGGGCCCCACCGAGGGGTACACGACCGCGGGATGGCAGTGCACCAACTCCACGGGATTCGTCGACGAGGTCACGATCGCCGAGGGCGACGAGGTCACCTGCACGATCGAGAACGTCTCGCAGACCTCGCACCTCACACTGGTGAAGGATGTCGTGAACACCGGCGGGGGAACGCTCGGTCCGGGTGACTGGACGCTGAGCGCAGCGGGGGCGGTGGACTCGGTGTTGGGTGCGAGCGGCACGCCCGCTGTCAGCTATGCGGCGGTCGACCCGGGCACCTACGAGCTCGGCGAGTCCAGCACCGCGGTCGACGCAGGGCTCTATGTGCCGAGCGAGTGGGCGTGCGTCGATGAGGAGACCGGTGGCCCAGCGGTCATGCCCACGGCGACGTCGGTCACGATCGACGGAAGCGAAGACTCGGTCGTCTGCACGATCACGAACACCTGGACGCAGTCGACCATCACCCTGCAGAAGCGTGTGAGCGCCGCGTTCGGAACGCCGCCTCTGCCGAGCGAATGGGTGCTGCAAGCATCCTCCGACGCGGCGACGGTCGCGGGTCAGGCAGGGTCGCCGAGCGTCACCCGCATCCCGATCACCGCCGATCAGACCTGGTCGCTGTCAGAGGTGTCGGGTCCTGACGGCTTCGAGCAGCTCGGCTGGTCGTGCTTCGGTGCGACCGCTCGCGACGGCCAGGTCACCATCCCCGGGGGTCGTGACGTGGTCTGCGAAGTGCTGAACAACGCCATCACTCCCCAGATAACGCTCGTGAAGGAGATCGACGACACGGCCGGCGGAACGGCCTCGGTGAAGGACTTCGTGCTGAAGACGCGTGGACCCGGCAACGCGGCCTTCGCCGGCGAGAGCGGCACGGATGCGGTGACCGGCCTCTTCACCCCGCCGGGTGAGTACGTGTTCAGCGAGGACGGTCCGGCGGGATACGACGTCTCGTGGTCCTGTGTCGGAGCCGATTTCGACGAGTCGACCGAGAAGGCGATCCTCGGCTACGGCGACGAGGCCGTCTGCACGGCCCTCAACGTCGCAATCGCCCCGTCGCTGAGTCTCGTGAAGAGGGTCGAAGGTGGTGACGCCGATCCCGAGCTCTGGACCGTGCGCGCCGACGGCCCCGCCGACCTCGAGGGACTCGGGTCGGTCGATCGCACCGAGGTGTCCGCCGGCGTCTACGCTCTCTCCGAAGCATCGGACGACGGCGCGGCGAGCGACTACTCGGCGGGTGAGTGGGTGTGCGAGGGCGAAGGGTTCCCCGGGGTGAGCGGCGTCCGGCAGACCGGCGACGGCACGGCGGAGCTGACCCTGCCTCTCGCGGTCGACGTCACGTGCACCATCGTCAACGTCTTCGACGAGTCGCCGACTCCTACTCCTACGCCTTCTCCTACGCCTACGCCTTCTCCTACGCCTACGCCTACGCCTACGCCTACTCCGACCCCGACCCCGACCCCGACTCCGACGCCTACGCCTACTCCGACCCCGACTCCGACGCCTACGCCTACGCCTACTCCGACTCCGACTCCGTCGCCGACCGCGTCCCCTGACCCGACCGAGTCCCCTGACCCGACCGAGCCTCCTGGGCCGGTGGATCCGACGCCACCCGACCAGGGAGGATCCGGTGGTGGACTTCCGGGCACGGGCGGTGACGGGACGCTCGCATTGGCAGTGGGCGGTGCTGCGCTGCTCGTGGTCGCGGGTGGCATCGCGCTCATGGTGGTGTCGCGTCGCCGGGCAGCAGGCCGGGAGAGCGACGAGCACGACCTGCTCAGCGACTAGTCGTGACTAGTCGTGACTAGTCGGGCGCGGTGTACGACGGTGCGCGACCGCTGCCAGTCGTCGAAGTTCGTCGACATGTGACCGGAACGCCCGGCGTCCTGCCGGAGTGAGTGAGAGGAGAGTGCGCTGACGCCCGTTCCGCGTGATCTTCACGATGTGGAGGTAGCCGACCTGCTCGAGTGCCTTCGCGTGCTTCGACAGCACGGAGTCGGACACGGCTAGCCGGTCGCGGAGGAAGGAGAACTCCGCGTCATCGACGGGAGCGAGCAAGCCGCACAGCTCCAGGCGCGCGACGGCGTGGATCGCAGGATCGAGTCCACTCATGACGCCGCTTTCATCCGCATCTGTCGGCGCCAGACGTGCATCCAGAGGAAGCCGAGGGCGCTGACGGCGATGCACGCGATCGCGCCCGCGGCGACGTTCATCCACAGTTCTGCCGCAAGGTACGACCACATCGCGGTCGCGGCGAGCACCACCAGCATCAGGGAAGTGACCCACAACGTCGCGCCACCCGTGTAGCCCGACACCCACCAGCCGTGAGTGCGGCGCCACCAGGCGATGAAGAGGGGGATGGCGAGGACGAAAGCGAGTGCGACCACCATCGCCCAGGGCTGCGGGAATCCCTGCGACGCGATGAAGACTCCAGCGCCGGCACCCAGCGCCACGTGATACCAGCCCTCGCCCCGGGGTGCGTCGGCGTATGACGTTGCGACGGCGTCGAGACGAGCCAGTGCATCGGCGTGGGACTCGGTCGGTTCGTTTTCCATAGTGGAAACTTAGCGGTCGCTTTCCATATTGGCAAGTGTGCCGGGTCACCGAACAGGACCGGCAGACTGGAGAGGACTTCCTTCCTCTTCGTCAGGAGACGCAATGCCGGAACAGCCTCGCCGAACCCCCAGCCAAGCCGTGCTCAGCGTGCAGCAGGTCGAGCAGGTCAGCCCCGACCTCGTGCGCATCACGGCCGGAGGCGACGGGTACGAGGCCTTCACCGACAACGTCTACACCGACAAGTACGTCAAGATCCTGTTCGCCGACCCTCGCCACGGGCTCACCCCTCCCTACGATCTCGCTCAGCTGCGGGAGCACAGCCCCGAGAAGCTGCCCACTCCGCGCACATACACGGTGCGAGCAGCGGATGCTGAGCGCCAGCGTCTCGTCATCGACTTCGTCGTGCACGGCGATGAGGGTGTCGCCGGTCCGTGGGCTCGACGTGCACAGGTCGGGGACACGCTGGTCGTCAGCGGCGCGGGCGGCGGCTACCTGCCCGAGCCGGGAGCGCCGTGGCATCTGCTCATCGGCGACCACACCGCGCTCCCGGCGATCTCGTCGGCCCTCGAGGCGATGGACTCGGATGCCGTCGGGCACGTCATCCTCACCGTCGCCGACCCCGGCGACCGCATCCTTCCCGATGCTCCATCCGGAGTGGCGGTGCTATGGACTGACTCCGATGACGAGCTGCTGGCCGTCCTCGCGGAGCTGGCCTGGTCGGACGGGCACCCCGGTGTGTTCGCGCACGGGGAGCGCGGAACCATCAAGGCCGTTCGGGCCCTGCTGAAGCAGCGCGAGGTGCCGAGAGAGTCGTTGTCGATCTCCGCCTACTGGGCGAGAGGCCGCGCGGAAGACCAGTTCCAGGCCGAGAAGCGGGAGCCCATCGGTCAGATCGAGTAGGCGCCGGAGCGCGGTCAGAAGCCCTCGGGATCCCGCGGCGTGTAGGCACCCTCCAGCTCGGCGAGCTCGGCGGCCTCGAGTCGGATGCTGACGGCTGCGACGGCATCGTCGATGTGAGCGGCTTTGGTCGCGCCGACGATCGGGGCGGTCACCGCCGACTGCTGCGCGACCCACGCGAGTGCGATCTGCGGCCGGGAGACGCCGCGTCCCTCGGCGACGCGAGCCACCGCATCCACGATCGCCCGATTCGACTCCTCTTCGCGGTGGTAGAGCGTCGCGCCGAAGGCATCGGTCGCCGTGCGCGTGGTCGTCTCATCCCACTCCCGCGTCAGCTTGCCACGCGCCAGCGGAGACCAGGGCAGCACGCCGACGCCCGAGTCGAGGCAGAACGGATGCATCTCCCGCTCCTCCTCGCGCTGCAGCAGGTTGTACTGATCCTGCATCGAGACGAAGCGCGTCCAGCCGTTCTGCGCAGCGACACCCTGGGCCTTGGCGAACTGCCACGCCCACATCGATGATGCGCCGATGTAACGAGCCTTGCCCGAGCGGACGACGTCGTGCAGCGCCTCCATGGTCTCTTCGATCGGCGTCTCGGGGTCCCACCGGTGGATCTGGTAAAGATCGACATACTCGGTGCCGAGGCGCGTCAAGCTCGCGTCGATGCCCGACAGGATGTGCCCGCGGCTGAGTCCGGCCTGATTCGCGCCCGGGCCCATGCGCCCGTGCACCTTCGTTGCGAGCACGATCTCGTCGCGGCGCGCGAAGTCCTTGAGTGCACGGCCGACGAATTCCTCGCTCGTGCCGTCGGAGTACACGTCGGCGGTGTCGAACGTCGTGATTCCTGCCTCGAGAGCCTGCGCGATCAGCGGGCGGCTCGCTTCCTCATCGAGCGACCATCCGTGTGCGCCGCGGTCCGGTGCGCCGAAGCTCATGCATCCGAGCACCACCTTCGAGATCTTCACTCCGGAACGGCCGAGCCTGACGCTGTCTGCTGTGTCGAGCATCCGAGATCTCCCTCGAGTCGTGGTCTGCGATCGATGCTCTCACGGTCACGCGCGGTGCGGGGTCGTCGGTCACAGGAAGACGCGGAGGTAGTCGCCGATCTTCTCGCCGCTGTCTTCGGGGACGACCTCGACGCTGAGTCGGGCGCGCACGCCGGCGGTCTCGACCTCGATCGGCATCGCCCCGCATCCCATGACCGGCCCGTTCTCGACGCCGTCGATCACCAGGCAGACCCTTCCGAGCCCGCTCTCGTCACTCGCCTCGACGGCGTAGAAAGTGTGCCCTTCGGAGTCCTCGCCGAGCAGGCGCGCCGTGTCGGGGACCACCGTCGCGATCTGGTCGGACGTGACCGACTCAGGCAGGCGGGCGGATTCGCCGCTGGCGAGAAGGTCGACCGTCGGAGCGTTGACGCAGCCGGCCAGAAGCGCGACCGCCCCGAGCGCGAGAGCCGCGCTCACCAGTGGACGGAGGCGCGAGCGGTTCATGACCACACAATAGGGGCGACCGGGTGTCGACACAATCGAGCAGCCCGCCGAATCGGCTCGGCCTGTGACGTCACCCGTCGGGATCGGGGCGGGAATGATCCTCGCCCTCCGCCGGGCTGTCAACCGCCCTGCGCTCGCCGCGGATCGGACGCATCATGAGAGCTCGGACACCAACCCTGGAGGGCATCATGTCGAACATCGACGCTTTCGCGAACAGCTTCCCGCCGGACATGCCCGGCATCCCCCGAGTCGACGACTTCTCGGACGGCACCTTCCCCACCGATACCGACCAGCCCGAGACCCAGGGCGACGACCCGGTCGACGCCGAGCTGGGCGACGACGGACAGGGTGACCTGGCTCCGGAGGACGAGGGTCTGCAGCACAGCGGCGACGCGCCGACCGACCTGCGGGACGGCACCGAGTGAGCGGCCGCGGCGAGGAGTCCGGTCAGGATCTCGGCGGTGCAGAACCCTCCGAGGAAGGGATCGCCGCGCTGATCGAAGACCGCAACGCGGACGACCCCGACCAGGTCGGAGAGACTCCCGCCGGAAACGCTGGCGCCGACTCGGGCGGTTCCGGTGCGGTGCGCGTCGACCCGTCGTCGGAGTCATCCGTGCAGGACGAGTCCATCCACAACGACGAACCGGGTATCGGAACGCGACGCTCGGGCGACTGACCGTCGCCATCTGTGCGACGACCGCAGTGAAGGAGATCTCTCTCGACGAAGGGTGAGCCGTCGGCATCCGTCCTTCGTACTGCGAGATCTCCTTCCCTGCGTGTGCGCGCAGTCATAGGATGCTGCGGGTGAGCGACCCACTGGATGACGGCCCCTTCTTCCACGGCACCAAGGCAGACCTGCGACCGGGCGACCTGCTGACCGCCGGATATCCGTCGAACTACCGGCCCGAGATCGTGATGAACCACATCTACTTCACCGCCGTGGCCGACGGTGCGGGACTCGCCGCCGAGCTCGCGCCGGGTGATCGCGAGCCGCGGGTCTACGAGGTCGAGCCGACCGGGGACTTCGAGAACGACCCGAATGTGACCGACAAGAAGTTCCCCGGCAATCCGACCCGTTCCTATCGCAGCGCGGAGCCGCTGAGGGTCGTCCGCGAGGTGCTCGACTGGACCCGCCTCTCGGCCGAGGCGCTCGCCGCATGGCGCGAACGGCTCGCGGCGCTGCACGCCGACGACCGCGCAGAGATCATCAACTGAGCGCCGGCGCGGGGCGTCTCAGTGTCGGACGAACCGCCGGGCGAGCGATCCGAGGATGCGGTCGATGATCACGAAGACGAAGCCGACCGCGACGAGAGCGACCGTGAGGGCGATGATCCACTGAGCGACGCCCGCGACCCCGAGCACGCCGACATCCATGAACGGGTAGGGATACGCCTGTCCTGGTGTGAACTCGCCGCCGAGCGCACCGTAGACGAAAGCCCAGGTCAGATACACGTAGGGGAGCAGTGTCCACAGCAGAGGATCGATCCACCGGAACGATCCCTTCGGCACGAAGACCAGCCAGTCGACGATCACCAGCACGGGCGTGATGATGTGGATCAGGTTGTCGGTGAGTGAGAAGATCTCGGCGTCGCCGTCGGCGAACCTCGAGGGAACGAGCACGATCAGGTAGATCAGCATGGTCACGGTGATCGCGAACATCACCGCTCCACTGCCACGTGCGCTGGGCGTCGATGTGCCGAACCGTCCGCGCTGACGCAGATCGCCGACCGTGCGAACGAGGAGGAGCAGCACCCACGCGAGACACAGGAGGTTGCTGACCATCGTGTAGAACAGCAGGGTCGTCCACGCCGGCTGACCGGTCAGGATGTCCGAGTGCCGGATGACACCGGTGAGGATGATGGCGAGCGACACGACCCGGTAGACGAGTGCGGCCGGTCGGAAGTTCACCGCGGCGCGGGAGAACAACGGGGTGCGACGGGGCACGGACTCCGGGAGGGCGGAAGCCGTGGACAGGGAGGCGACGGCTTTGGACATCCTTCGAGGCTACGCGTCTTGAGGCGGCGTCAACGCCGATTCAGCGGCGCACCGGGTCGGAGCCGGCGTCGAGGAAGCGCTCGAGGTCACGCAGAGTCGGTGCCGCCTCCCAGTCGCCGGGAACGAGGCAGGCCATGGCGCCGCAGGCATTCGCCCGGAGCAGGACCGCATCGACCGCCTGGCCGTCGAGCAGGGCGCTCAGATACCCGGCCACGAACGCATCGCCCGCACCGACCGTGTCGACCGGCTCGATCGTGAACCCGGGCGAGTCGACCACCGATCCGGCGGTGAGGACCGAGGCGCCGTCAGGTCCCTGCTTGAGCACGGTCGTCGCGCATCCGGCCTCCCGCAGGCGTTCCGCGGCATCCGCTGTCGAGGTGCGGGGATACAGGATGGCGAACTCCTCGTCGCCGCCGAAGACGATGTCGGCACGTTCCGCGAGTTCGCGCAGCACGGACCCGGCGACACCGGGCGACGCCAGCGCCGACCGGTAGTTGATGTCGAAGCTCACGATCGTTTCGGCTGCCCGAGCACGATCGATGGCTGAGTGGACGGCCGCCCGGGCCGTCTCGGACAGCAGCGGAGTGATCCCGGTGATGTGCAGGAGCGACGCGTCCTCGACCCACCCGTCGGGCAGGTCCTCCGGTCGCAGCCGTGATCCGGCTGACCCCGCACGGTAATAGTGCACCGCGGTGGATGCCGCAGACGGGCGCTCCTTCACCATGAGGCCGGTCGCGGCATCCGGGTCGACGATCGCGCGCACGTCGACGCCATCACCGCGGATCTCTCGGACGATGCGCTCGCCGAGGGAGTCGTCGCCGACGCGGCCCAGCCACGAGGTCGTGACTCCGAGTCGCGCGAGTCCGATCGCGACGTTGCTCTCAGCACCGCCGATGCCGAACGCCAGCGAGTTCGCATGACGCAGCGAGCCGATCTCGGTCGTGCGCACGAGCGCCATCGTCTCTCCGAGCGTGACGACGGACGGCGACGAGGTGGTCACTCGCCGCTCCGCGCGCAGACGTCGACGAATGACGCGGCGCGCTCCCGCAGGGCATGCAGGTCACCGCCGGCGAACGCGTCGCCGAGCAGCGGCCCGCCGACGCTCACCGCCACCGCACCGGCACGCAGCCACGCCTCGGCTCCGGCCAGGTCGACTCCCCCCGAGGGCACGGCGACGAGGTCGGGGAAAGGGCCGCGCAGATCCTTCAGGTACGCGGGTCCGACCTGCCCCGCGGGGAACACCTTCACCGCGGATGCTCCGGCAGACCACGAGGCGAACAGCTCGGTCGGCGTGAGTCCGCCCGGGACGATCGGCACACCGGCATCCGTCGCCTGTGTGACGAAGTCGCGCGAGGTGATCGGGGTCACGATGTAGGCCGCCCCCACCTCGATCGCCCGTGCCAGGTCCACGGCGTTCGTGACGGTGCCGATGCCGAGGTCGATCGCGTCGCCGAACCGCGCGAGCAGGTGCGGGAAGTGCTCGAACGTGCCCGGTGTGGTCAGCGTCAGCTCGACGCTGCGGATGCCGGCATCGACGAGCACGTCGAGCACGGCGTCGTAGTCCTCCGCCCGCTTCGCGCGGGCGACGACGATCAGGCGCGAGTCGACCGTGCGCGGGGGAAGGGCGACCCGTCGCACCTCACCAGTCATGGACGGTCCCGTCGAGCAGACGGTTCACCGGCAGGTACGCCTTGGTGTACTCGTGGCCCGCCGCGGCATCCTCGTCGAGGTCCACACCGAGACCGGGCTGGTCGCCGGGGTGCAGGAAGCCCTTGTCGAACGTGAACGAGGTCTGGAACACCTCGAGCGTCTGCTCGTTGTGCGGCATGTACTCCTGGATGCCGAAGTTGTGGATCGCCAGGTCGAGATGCAGCGCCGCGGCCATGCCGACCGGCGAGATGTCGGTCGGCCCGTGGATGCCGGACTTGATGCCGTAGATCGCGGCGAAGTCGAGCAGCTTCTTCATGGCCGTGATGCCACCGGTGTGGGTCACCGCCGAGCGCACGTAGTCGATCAGGCGCTCGGTGATGAGGGTCTGATAGTCGAAGACCGAGTTGAAGACCTCGCCGATCGCGAGCGGCGTGGTCGAGTGCTGACGCACGAGCCGCAGGGCGGTCTGATCTTCGCCGGGGGTGCAGTCCTCGAGCCAGAACAGGTCGTAGGGCTCGATGTCCTTCGCGAAGCGCGCGGCCTCGATCGGCGACATGCGGTGGTGTCCGTCGTGCAGGATGCGGAGGTCGGTGCCGAAGTCCTCCCGGATCTGCGAGAAGATCCCCGGCATGTGGTTGAGGTAGTTGCGGGTGTCCCAGGTCTCTTCGCTGGGGCGGTCGCCCGAGCGCTTGGCGGGCTCGTAGTCGTAGCGCACGCCGGGGCCTGCGGCAGAGACGCCGTAGATCTGCCCGAGGCCGGGAACACCGGTCTGCACGCGGACGGCGGTGAAGCCGAGCTCCTCGTATCCGGTGATCGCGTTCTTCAGGGCGGCGTAGTCGGTGCCTGAGGCGTGCGCGTAGACGCGGACGCCCTCGCGGCTGGCGCCGCCGAGAAGCTGGTACAACGGCATCCCGGCCTTCTTCGCCTTGATGTCCCACAGTGCCATGTCGACCGCGGCGATGGCCGCCATGGTGACGGGTCCGCGACGCCAGTACGGGCCGCGGTAGAGGTACTGCCAGGTGTCTTCGATCCTGTCCTCATCGCGACCGATCAGCATCGAGGCGACGTGGTCGGACAGGTACGAGGCGACGGCGAGCTCGCGGCCGTTCAGAGTGGCGTCGCCCAGGCCGACGATGCCGTCGGAGGTCGTGATCTTGAGCGTGACGAAGTTGCGTCCGGGGCTGGTGATGTTGACGTCGACGATCTCGATGGTCATGTCGTTCTCTCCTGGAGGTGCGGAATGAGGTGTGGGGTGCGGGCGTTCGGGCGCCCGCACCCCTGGTCGTGAAGAGCGGTCCGATCAGATCGCGTCGCGCGGGTCCGTGAGGTCGCGGCCGGCGACCTCCGGCATCCAGATCGAGGCGATGAGCGCGCACAGCGTGAAGATGAACAGCATGATGATGATCGGGATGAACGAGCCGGTGACGGCCGACACCCACGCGGCGGCGATGACGGGGCCCGCACCGGTCGCGACGATGGCGGCGATCTCGCGTGCCATGGCCGTGAACGTGTAGCGGTTGCGGGATCCGAAGAGCTCGGGGAGCGTGAGGTTCTCGAGCGATGCGAAGCTCATCACCGCGAGGTTGTGCAGCACCACGTAGCCGACGAACACCTGCACGGTGTCCTTGCTGCTGATCATGAGCATGGTCGGGACGATGATGATGAGCGCGATGATCGCCCACACCATGTACATGCGCTTGCGGCCGAAGCGGTCGCCGAGCCAGCCCGACAGGGGCACCGTGATGAAGGCGACGAGCGACGAGACGATCACGGCGTTGACGCCGATCGAGCGGTCGAGCAGCAGCACGACGGTGATGTAGCTGATCAGGTAGGTCTGGATCATGCCCGAGTTGCCGGCCTGGCCGAAGCGCAGCAGGAGCGCGATCGAGAACGCCTTCCAGGGCTTGCGGTTCATCGCCTCGAGCGTGCGGATGTCGTTGGTCTCGGTGGCGAGCTTCACGACCTCTTCACGCGAGAGCGCCTTGCCGTCGACGACGTCGTCGCGCTCTTCGAAGACCGGGGTCTCCTTGAGGTTGAAGCGCACCCAGATCGCGAAGAGCATGATGACGGCGCTGGCGATGAACGGGATGCGCCACGCCCAGGCGATGACCTCGTCTTCGCTGTACGCGACGAGCAGGATCGCCCAGATGCCCGAGGCGAGCAGGGTTCCGCAGTTCGTGCCCAGTGCGACGAGCGAGGCGATGATGCCTCGGCGCTTGGCGGGGGCGTACTCGGCGAGCATGACGCCCGCACCCGAGATCTCGGCTCCGGCTCCGAAGCCCTGCGCGATGCGGAGCAGCACGAGGAGGATCGGGGCGAGGACGCCCACCTGCGAGTAGGTCGGAAGGAATCCGATGAGGGTGGTCGCGAGACCCATCAGGAGGATCGTGTAGAAGAGGACCTTCGTGCGACCGGTCTTGTCGCCGAGGCGGGCGAAGAAGAATGCGCCGACCGGGCGGGCGACGTAGCCGACGCCGTAGGTGGCCATCGCGGCGACCACGGCCACGGCGGGGTTCTCGGACGAGAAGAACAGATCGGCGAAGACCAGGGCGGCTGCCAGCGAGTAGAGCTGGTAGTCCATGAACTCGAGGGCCGTGCCGAGCCATCCGGAGATGGCGGCGCGCACGAGGTCGCGCACCGACCTCTTCGCGGCAGGATCGGCGACCGTGGCGGTCGTCTGCGGTTCGGACATGGGAGGTACTCCTTCGGACCAGGATCGGGTGGGGTGCGCGGGGAGCGCGGAGGGTGTTGCTAGAGGGCCAGCAGGACCTTCGCCGAGGCGGACGAGTCGCGAGCGAGTTCGAAGGCCTGGACGGCGTCGGATGCCGGGAGGACGTGCGAGATGACGGAGTCGAGGGCGTCGGACTCGGCCAGCAGCGCGACCGCGTCGTCGATCTCGGTCGAGAAGCGGAAGGCGCCGCGGATGGTGAGCTCCTTGGCGAGCATCGGCGCGAGGTTCACTCCGATGTCGGCGTTCGGCAGCATCCCGACCTGCACGATGGTGCCGACGCGGCGGGCGGCGCGCACCGCCTGGGTGAGGGCCACTCCGACGCCGGAGCATTCGAACACGATGTCGTAGGACTCGTTCTCGATGGTGTCGCGACCGACGAGCGAGACCTCGGTCGCACCGAGGGACGTCGCGCGGTCGAGAGGCTCTTCACGCACGTCGCTCGCGCCGACCACCGCGGCGCCCGCGTGGAGTGCCGCAGCGACGACGAGGAGTCCGATGGGCCCCGCGCCGATCACGAGCACCCGCTTGCCGGTGATGTCTCCGGCGAGGCTCACGGCGTGGATCGCCACGGCCAGCGGCTCGGCGAGGGCTGCGCGCTCGAGCGGAAGGGATGCGGGGAGCACGCGCAGCATGTGGTCTTCGACGATCAGCAGCTCGGATGCCCCGCCCTGGCGGTGGGGGTTCGCGGCGGCGCTGCCGAAGTAGTCGCCGCCGGGACGCAGATGCGGGTGGCCTTCGAGCCCGGGGACCTCGGCACCGTAGCGCGCGGGGTGCACGGTGACGGGGGTGCCGGGTTCCAGGCGGCCGGACGGGTCGAGGTCGACGACACCCGACAGCTCATGGCCGGGGGTGAGCGGCTCGCGGATCGTGTACTCGCCGTTCGCTCCGTGGAAGTAGTAGTGCAGGTCGGAGCCGCAGATGCCGACGAAGTTCACGCGGAGGCGGACCTCGCCGTCGCCGGGGGTCGGGACCTCGCGGTCCTCCCAGCGGATGTCTTCCTTGCCGTGGATGGCGAGAGCCTTCATGGCTGCAACTCCTCTGCGCGGGTGAGTGATGGTGTGGTGGTCTGGGATGCCGAGACGGCGTCGGCGATCGCGGCGTCGACGCCGCGCCGCTGGATCGTGTCGACGAGCTCGCCGACGCGCGCGATGAACGCATCCTGTGATCCGAGTCCATCACCGAACAGGTGCAGCTCGCCGATCACGCGCTGTGCGAGCTCGCGGCCGCTGCGCGCGGTCGCCGCGAATCCCGCCAGGCGTTCACGGGCGCCGTCGGTCATCGCGGCGGCGTGCAGGCCGGGGTCGAATCCGGGCAGCGGCGCGATGCACGACAGGTATCCGGCGACCGTCAGGGCGATCAGGTGCGGCATCCCGCCGTCGCGCAGAACGAGAAGAGCGGGCTCGGGGATGCGCTGGCGCAGCTTGACCGAACCGTCGGTACCGACCTGGCTGGTGCGGTGACCCAGGGCGCTGTTGGCCCAGCGCTCGAACAGCTCGCTCTCGTAGGCGCGGATGTCGACGCCGGACGGAACCTCGATCGAGGGCTCGTACTCGTCACGCAGCACGGCGCGCGCCGCGCTCTCGATGCCGTCGAGCCCGATGGCCTCGGGGATCGTCCCCACTCCGCTGAGCGCGCCGAGGTAGGCGATCAGTGAGTGCGTGCCGTTGAGCAGTCGCACCTTCATCTGCTCGTAGCGTCCGACCTCGTCGGTGAATACGGCACCGCCGGCCTCCCAGGCGGGGCGTCCGCCGGCGAAGCGGTCTTCGATCGCCCACATCGTGAACGGCTCGGCGGGCACCGGGATGTCGTCGCGGGCGCCGAGCAGGGTGTCGACGCGGGTGCGCAGCTCGGAGGTGGTCGCGGGCACGATGCGATCGACCATGCTCGAGGGGAACGACACGGCGCGGTCGAGGAAGGCGAGGGTGTCGGCGCCTTCGGATCCGGGCAGCTCGTGCAGGAACTCTCGGACGAGCTTCTCGGTGTGGGCGCCGTTGGCCGAGAGGTTGTCGCAGCTGAGGATCGAGATCGGCGCTCCACCGGCTGCGGCACGGGCCTGCAGGCCACGGGCGAGCTGGCCGATGGTCGAGCGGGCGGCACCGCCGCGGAGGTCGGACCGCACGGTGTCGTCGTCGAGGTCGAGATGCTGCGTGGCGGGGGAGTAGCTGTAGCCGTTCTCGGTGACGGTGAGGGTCACGATGCGGATGCCGGGGTCGGCGATCTGTGCGACGACGCGCTCGGGCTGCTCGGCGCCGACGAAGGCGTCGGCGTGCACACCGGGGATGGTGAGTGACGTGGTGCCCGGGGCGATGGTCGCGACCGTGTAGAGCATGTCCTGAGCGTGCATCGCGTCGACGATGGTGCGCGAACGCGAGGCGACACCGACGATGCCCCAGTCGCCGCCCGCGGACTGCAGCGCGGCTGCCGTGTAGACGGCCTGGTGTGCCCGGTGGAAACTGCCGAGGCCGAGGTGCAGGATGCCCGGGGCCGTCGGGGCGACCAGCGGGGATGCGGTGGCAGAGGTCGTGCGGCGCAGGGCCGGTGCTGGGATGCTCACGCGGTGGCTCCTTCGCTCGGGGCCGCGCACCGCTGAGGGTGATCGGCGTTGATCGTCATGCAAATCAGTGTGCAGTGTTTGTACAAACTTGTCAAGCAGTTTTACATCGAGGTGGAGGATCGTAGGATTGCCTGCGAGGGCGGGAGAACGACATGGCAGCGACGCTGACGGATGTGGCACGACGCGCAGGCGTGTCCATCGCGACCGCATCGCGTGCGTTCGGAGAACCGGATCGACTCGCCCCGAACACCCTCGGCCGCGTGCTCGAAGCGGCGGGGGAGCTCGGGTACGCGGCGTCGCAGTCGGCCACCGCCACGCGCACCTTCGGGGTCGTCGTGCCCGACGTCGCGAACCCCGTCTACGCCACTCTGCTCAAGGCGATCCAGGGGCAGGCATGGCACGGACGCCACCGCATCGTGCTCTTCGACGCCGACGAGGACCTGCGCCGCGAACGCGAGCAGATCGAGCAGGCCCGAAAGCTCGACGGCATGCTGCTGTGCTCACCACGTCTGCCCGACGCCGACGTGCTCGACCTCGTCGGAGACACCCCCTACGTGGTGGTCAACCGGCAGATCGACGGCGCACCGTGCGTGCTCATGGACACCGAACACGGACCTGCGCAGGCGATCGAGCACCTCGCCGCCCTCGGGCACACGCACATCGCCTACGCCGCCGGTCCGCGCGGATCATGGGCCGATGTGCGCCGCGCCGACACCGTCGCGCGAGCGTGCGAGCGCCACGGCATCCGTCTCACCGGGCTCAGCCACCATGCCGCGTCCATTCAGGGCGGACGGGCCGCAGCCGCACCGGCGGCGGCGAGCGGCGCCACGGCCGTCATCGCCTACAACGACCTCGTCGCCCTGGGACTCGAGGCCGGATTGCTCGAGCTGGGCAAGCGGTGCCCCGCCGACATCAGCATCGTCGGCATCGATGACATCGACCTCGCGGGTGCGGTCACCCCGGCGCTCACGACGGTGCGGATGCCGATCGAACGCAGTGGCGCGCTCGCCGTCGACCTGCTTCTGCAGGCGATGAACGGCACCGCGATCGACGACGTCGTGACCCTCGGGTCGCAGCTGATCGTGCGCGCGTCGACCGCTCCGCCGCTTGACGACTCCCGCTGAGTCGCCCACCGTCGCACCGTGTCCGACAGGTGAGTACCGCGGAGTGCGGCCCGTGTCAGCGGAGAATGCCCTTTCGGCGGGCCGCCGAGACGGCCGCGGTGCGTGAGGTGACATCGAGCTTCGAGAAGATGTGTGCGAGATGCGACTTCACGGTCGTCTCGCTGACGAAGAGCTGTTCTGCCACCTCGCTGTTCGAACGCCCTGCGGCGACGAGCTCGAGGACCTCGATCTCGCGGCTGCTGAGGCTGACGCGCGGCGCGCGCATGCGATCCAGCAGCCGGGAGGCGATCACCGGCGCGAGAGCACTCTCTCCGGCGGCCGCCGCGCGTACGGCGGCGGTCAGCTCGTGCGGCGGGGCGTCCTTCAGCAGGTAGCCGCTCGCACCGGCCTCGACGGCGCCGAGGATGTCGGCATCCGAGTCGTAGTTCGTGAGGACGAGCACGTAGGGCGGCGCTTCGAGCGCCCGGATGCGTCGCGTCGCATCCACACCCGTGGTCGCCGTCTGAGAGCCGAACTGGAGGTCCATCAACACCACGTCGGGATTCTCGCGCCCCGCGCAGGCGACCGCTTCATCGGGCGTTGCCGCCTCCGCGACCACCTCGAGATCCGGTTCCAGGCTGAACAGGGCATGGAGACCGGCTCGGACGATGGGGTGGTCGTCGGCGATCACGAGGCGGATCATGCGAACTCCGTGAGGGGGAGGTCGACGGTGAGCGTCGTTCCCCGCCCGGATGCCGTGTCGATCACGAGGCTTCCCCCGAGCTGCTCCACTCGCTCGGCGGTGGCGCGCAGACCGAACGAGTCGGACTTCTCAGCGGTCCCCGGCGCAGGGAGCTCCGCGTCGAATCCGTCTCCGTCATCTTCGACCGTGAAGCGCAGGTGGTCGTTCTCGATGCCGATGGTGACCGTCGCCGTCGTCGCGTGAGCGTGCTGGATGACGTTGGCGATGGCTCCCTGCGTGATGCGCAGCAGTGCCGTCTGCAGGTGCATGGGCAGCACGACAGCGTCGGACACCCGCACCTGGACGTCGAGTCCCTGCGTAGCCCACTGCGTTCGCGCCAGTCGGCGCAGCGCCCCGCCGAGGGTCTGGTCGTCGAGCTGGGGTGGGGTCAGCTCACGGATGAATCGCCGAGCCTCGACGAGGTTCGCGGCGGCCGTCTCGCGCGCGAGCCGGATGTGCTCGATGCCCGGTCGGGTGTCATCGGCGCGTTCCGCGGCGTGCAGCAGCATCTGGATGCTGGAGAGTCCCTGCGCGAGTGTGTCGTGGATCTCGCGGGCGAGCCGGGCGCGCTCCGCGAGGACCCCCGACTCGTGTTCGCGCGCGGCGAGCTGTCCGCGGGTCGCCAGCAGTTCGCTGACCAGAGCCTCGCGCTGCTGGGCCTCTCTCGCGAGGGCCTGGTAGCCGAGGCCGATCAGGAGGGCGACGCCGGCGCCGACGAACGGGCCGACCACGCCGCCGACGCTCCACCCGCTGTGGATGCCGAGGGCGCAGACGGCGACGATCGTCGCGGTCAGTATCGCCGCCGATCCCGCCCAGCGCCCCAGAAGGTGCAGGAACAGGAAGAACAGGGGGAACACGAGGTAGGCGGCGTCGGCGCTCACCCACAGCAGGCCCAACCACTCCGCCGAGAGCAGGGCGAGCCAGATCAGTGACGTGAGCCGTCGTCCGCGGGAGAGACGAGCGAGCAGCACACCCGACGCATACGTCGCGCCGACGATCAGCGCCAGGACGATCGCGGACGCGCTCGACTCCGACGGGTCGAGCACGGCCCGCGCGATGACGACCCCCGTCAGGGCGAAGAAGAGGACGTGGAGACCGGTCCGCAGACCCACGAACACCGGGGTCAGAGCGGTATGCGCCATGGCTCGAACTCTACGCCGACGAGCGCACCGCGGCATCGTCCGAAAGGACGATCGAGGCGTCCTCACTCCGGGTGCGAAAGGCTCGTCGAGCGGCCGATGACGTCGAATGGGCCGACGGCGAAAGTGGAATGGTCACCGCATCGGAGACAGGAAAGGCACCACAATGTTCGTCGCGTTACGCGATCTCCGCTTCGCCAAGGGGCGATTCATCCTCATCGGCTCCGTCGTCGCCCTCATCACCCTTCTCGTCGGGTTCCTCAGCGGACTGACGGGGGGCCTCGCCATCCAGAACGTCTCGGGCGTGCTCGCGCTCCCCGCAGACCGCATCGTGTTCTCCGCACCCTCGGGCGGCGACGGTGCGGCCAGTTTCGCGGACTCCGCCATCACCGAGCAGCAGGCGAACGACTGGGCGCAGACGGCAGGGGTGACCGACGCGCGCCCCCTCGGCATCAGTCAGACCCGCGCCGAGACGGACGACACCCGGGGCGCGATCGCGGTGTTCGGTGTCGAGCCCGGCTTCGACGCTGCCGCCCCCTCCGAGAACGGACGGCTGCGCCTGTCGGTGCCCGCGGCGGACGCGCTCGCCGCGAAGGTCGGCGAGCAGATCGAGATCGCGGGCGTCTCCTACGACGTCGAGTCGATCGAGGGAGATGCCTGGTACAGCCACACTCCGGTCGTGCAGATGACCCTGCAGGATTGGCAGGCGTACTCGGCATCCACCGGAAACCCTGACGCCTACGCCACGGTCCTCGCTGTCACGGGAGCCCCCGACTGGGATGCCGCGGATGCGGCGAACGACACGATCTCCGAGACGACGCTCGGATCGCTGACGGCACTCAGCGCCTTCCGCTCCGAGATCGGATCGCTCCTGCTCATGGTCGGCATGCTGTTCGGCATCTCGGGACTCGTCATCGGGGCGTTCTTCACCGTCTGGACGATGCAGCGCAAGGGCGATGTCGCCGTCCTCAAAGCGCTCGGCGCGAGCACGCGCTCCCTGATCCGAGACGCGTTGGGGCAGGCGCTGATCGTCCTGCTGGCGGGCATCGGCATCGGGCTGAGCCTGGTCACCGCGCTCGGCCTGCTCGCGGGCACCGCCCTCCCGTTCCTGCTGAGTCCTGTCACGACCATCCTTCCGGGCGGCATCATGATCGCCCTCGGCCTCGCAGGCGCCGCCTTCGCCCTGCGCTCCGTCACCTCCGCCGACCCTCTCACCGCCCTCGGGAGCAACCGATGATCCGCCTGAACGACATCACTCTGACCTTCCCCGACGGTGACTCGCGGGTGACCGCCGTGGACGGTGTCTCACTCACGGCTCACCCCGGAACCGTCACCGGCATCACGGGGCCCAGCGGCTCGGGAAAGTCCAGTCTGCTCGCCGTCGCCGGCACCCTCCTGCGTCCGGATTCCGGCGAGATCCTCATCGACGGGAACGACGTCACGGCCCTCAGTCCGGCCGAGGCGACGCGTCTGCGGCGGGACCGGATCGGGATCGTCTTCCAGCAGCCCAACCTCATCCCCTCTCTGACGGCCCGAGAGCAGCTGAGCGTCATGAACGAGCTCGGTGCGCCGCGCAGCCGCCGCGATCGCGCCGCCGCGGCATCCCGTGCGGATGAGCTGCTCGCCGCGGTCGGCCTCGCCGAGCACGGTCACAAGAGGCCGCACCAGCTCTCCGGCGGACAGCGTCAGCGAGTCAACGTCGCGCGAGCGCTCATGAACGATCCGAGCGTGCTTCTGGTCGACGAGCCCACCAGCGCTCTCGACCAGGAGCGCGGAGCGAGGATCATCGACCTCATCCTCCGACTCACCGATGAGCGCAACACCTCGACGCTGCTCGTCACCCATGACCTCGTGCACCTGCCGCGCATGCACGGGGTGCTGCACCTCGTGGACGGTCGCGTCACGCGGTAGGCGGACCCGGCGACCGGGTGAGATGGGTATGAGGCGATCCTGTGACCGCGGAGTACGCTCGCTCGTGTGGGGCGGATCACGACGCGGAGACCGATACTGAAGCTCACTCTCGGGGAGGGAGCCACTCGGCGTGCCGACACGCTCGCCGTCGAGGAGCCCCTGGAGATCCGGGTCGCAGGCTCACCGCTCGCCGTCACGATGCGCACTCCGGGGCATGACGTCGAGCTCGCGGCGGGGTTCCTCGTGTCCGAGGGGATCATCGCCCAGGCCGAAGACTTCCATTCGGCGATCCACTGCGGTGGCCCCGGCACCGGTGGACAGGAGAACACCTACAACGTGCTCGACATCAGCCTCGCTCACGGCGTCGCGCTTCCCGACCCCGAGGCCGCTCGGCGCTTCTACACGACCAGCTCCTGCGGGGTCTGCGGCAAGGCCAGCATCGACGCCGTCCGCACGGTGTCGCGGCATCCGGTGTCCGTCGACGATGTCCAGGTCGGGGCCGAGCAGATCGCGTCGTTCCCTGATCGGCTGCGCGCCGAGCAGGCGGCGTTCGACAAGACCGGTGGTCTGCACGCCGCCGCGCTGTTCGACGCCGACTCGGGTGAACTGCTCGTGCTGCGCGAAGACGTCGGGCGTCACAACGCCGTCGACAAGGTGGTGGGGTGGGCGCTGCTGAACGACCGGCTTCCCCTGCGTCGGCAGATCCTCCAGGTCTCGGGCAGGGCGAGCTTCGAACTGGTGCAGAAGGCCGCGATGGCCGGCATCCCCCTGCTCAGTGCCGTCTCGGCCCCCTCGTCTCTCGCCGCCGAGCTCGCCGAGGAGGCCGGGGTGACGCTCATCGGGTTCGTCCGAGGGCGTTCGATGAACATCTATACGCACGCGCATCGGGTGCGCCTCGACGGGCTCGCACCGTCTGCGCACGCCGAAGAAGGGGCACGCCATGCTCGATAGCCAGGGACCCATCGGCACCGCGTTCGGGCTGATGCCCGCCGAGCCGCGTCAGGGCGGATACGGCCCTCGCACCGATCGACCGTGGTCGCGCAAGCCGTACCGGCATCCGGCCGCCGGGTGGGGAGCCGCCGTGTCGGTGGGGCGGGTGGTGCTGGATCAGCGAGAGCCCATCGCCGGACCGCTCGCGATGCTGCAGATGAACCACCCCGTCTCGGGCTACGACTGCCCCGGATGCGCGTGGCCGGACGACCCGGGCAATCTGAAGCTCGACATCTGCGAGAACGGCATCAAGCACGTCACGTGGGAGATGACGCGCAAGCGCGTCGACCGCCGGTTCTTCGCCGAGCATTCGGTCACCGAGCTCGCGACGTGGCCCGATTTCGACCTGGAGGACCAGGGGCGTCTCACCGAGCCGATGGTCTACGACGCCGCCTCCGATCACTACGTGCCGATCTCGTGGGACGACGCCTTCGCGCTCGTCGGCGACGAGCTGCAGGCGCTCGACAGTCCCGACGAGGCCGCGTTCTACACCTCGGGGCGTCTGAGCAACGAGGCGACCTTCCTGTATCAGCTGATGGTGCGCGAGTACGGCACCAACAACCTGCCCGACTGCTCGAACATGTGCCACGAGGCCTCCGGACGCGCGCTCAAGGCGTCGATCGCGACCGGCAAGGGCACTGTCGACATGCACGACTGGGACGACTGCGACGCCCTCTTCGTGCTCGGCGTCAACGCGGCATCCAATGCCCCCCGCATGCTCACCGCGCTCTCGGATGCCGTGAAGCGCGGCGCGCAGGTCGTGCACGTCAACCCGCTCGTCGAGGCCGGGGCGACCCGGACGATCGTGCCGCACGACTTCGTCGACATGGCGCGCTTCGCGGCGACGGACACGAGCACCATGAACCTGCAGGTGCGCCCGGGGGGCGATCTGGCGCTGATCCGCGGCATGTCGAAGGTCGTCTTCGAAGCCGCCGCCACCGACCCGTCGGTGCTGGACAGCGAATTCCTCAGCACTCTGACGAACGGCATCGACGAGTACCGCGCACTGGTCGACGCCACGAGCTGGGCAGATCTCGTCGTTCAGTCCGGCCTCACGGAAGAGCGGATCCGCGCCGCCGCTGCGGTCTATCTGGCCTCGGAGCGCACGATCATCAGCTGGTGCCTCGGCGTGAGTCAGCACGAGCACGGCGTCGACACGGTGCGCGAGATCGTCAATCTGCTGCTCCTGCGCGGCCACATCGGCCGCAAGGGGGCGGGCCCGTCGCCGATCCGCGGACACAGCAACGTGCAGGGCAACCGCACGTGCGGCATCGATCACCGGCCGACGGAGGCGTGGCTCGACCGCCTCGCGGAGGTCTGTCGCATCGAGCCGCCGCGGCATCCGGGGCTCGACACCGTCCGCACGATCGAGGCGATGCATGACCGGCGCGTGAAGGTGTTCGTCGGCATGGGCGGCAACTTCGTGCTCGCTGCGCCCGACACCCCGTTCACCGCGCAGGGGCTCGAGAAGTGCCGCCTGACGGTGCAGGTGAGCACGAAGCTGAACCGCAGCCATCTCGTGCATGGCGAGAAGGCCCTGATCCTGCCGTGTCTCGGCCGCACCGAGCGTGACCAGCAGGCGCAGGGCCCGCAGGGCGTCACCGTCGAGGATGCGATGAGCATGGTGCACCTCTCGAGGGGACGCAAGCAGCCGGCATCCGCCTATCTGAGGTCGGAGCCGGCGATCATCGCCGGCATCGCGAAGGCGACCCTGCCGCACACGGCGACGCCCTGGGATTGGTACGTCGGCGACTACGACAACATCCGCGATGTGATGGCGAAGGTGCTGCCGGGGTTCGAGGGCTTCAACGACCTGATCCGCGACCGGCACGGGTTCCGCATTCCTCAGCCCGCCAGGGACCGCGTGTTCGAGACGCCGTCGGGCCGTGCCGAATTCTCCCTGGCTCCACTGCCGAACGTCATCCCCGAGTCCGCCGACACCCTCGTGCTGCAGACGGTGCGCTCGCACGACCAGTGGAACACCACGATCTACTCCAACGACGACCGGTACCGAGGCGTCAAGAACCTGCGCGAGCTCGTCTTCCTGCATGAGGACGACATGCGCGATCGCGGCCTCGTCGAGGGCGATCTGGTCGACATCGTGTCGACGTCGAAAGACGGTTCGACACGGATGCTGAAGGCGTTCCGCGCGGTGCCGTACGACCTGCCGCGCGGCAGCGCCGCCGGGTACATGCCGGAGATGAACGTGCTGATCGGTCGCAAGGACTTCAGCGTCCAGAGCGACCAGCCGCTGATGAAGAGCATCCAGGTGACGGTCTCGCGCGCGAGCGCGTGAGCTCGCTCGCCTGACTCAGGCCTCGGCGGTCACAGACTGAAGCGCGTGCACGACGGGGGCCAGCTCGGGCTGCGTGACCGCCTCGCCGAGAGCACGCTCGAGGGTCTCGTCGTGGATCGGATGCGCGTTCTCGTAGAGCGCCAGGCCGGCCGGGGTGAGCTCGGTGTAGATGCCCCGACGGTCGTCGGCGCAGAGGATGCGGGTGAGCAGCCCGCGGTCTTCGAGCCGTGTCACGAGACGCGTCGTGGCGCTCGGGCTCAGCGCGGTCGCGCGGGCGAGCTGCTGCATGCGCATGTGCCAGCCGTCCTGCCTGCTGAGGGCGTCGAGCACCGTGTACTCGACGACGGACAGGCCGACGGATGCACCCAGTGCCTTCTCGAGGTCGGCCTCGATGATCCCGTGCAGAGCGGCGAGCGTTCGCCAGCCGCGTGCCCGGATCTCGACAGCGTCGTCTGAGATGCCCACAGTGACCTCCGAAGTAGTTGCTTGAGCGGGATAGTTGCGTGTGCAATGATTATCCCTCGTGACGCAATATCCCGCGTCTGCAACTACTTTAGCAGAGGACCACGGAGCACACCCATGCCACTCGGACTCATCGCACTCGCCATCGGCGCCTTCGGGATCGGACTCACCGAGTTCGTGATCATGGGGCTCCTCCCCGACGTCGCCGCGGACTTCGGGGTCACCGAGGCCACGGCCGGCTGGCTCATCTCGGGCTACGCGCTCAGCGTGGTCGTCGGTGCACTCGGCCTCACCGCCGCAACGACCCGGCTGCCCCGCAAACCGGTGCTGCTCGGCCTCGTCGTGCTGTTCATCGTCGGCAATGCGATCACCGCCCTCGCCCCCGACTACACGACCGCCATGATCGGACGCATCGTCGCGGCGCTGTGCCATGGAGCGTTCTTCGGCATCGGATCCGTCGTCGCCGCCGACCTCGTCGCCCCCGAGAAGAAGGCGCGGGCGATCGCGATCATGTTCACCGGTCTCACAGCGGCGAACGTGTTCGGTGTTCCGTTCGGAACCTTCCTCGGGCAGCAGTTCGGCTGGCGGTCGACGTTCTGGGTCATCTCCGCCATCGGCATCGTCGCCTTCGCGGGCATCGCTCTGCTGGTCACGGCACCGAAGACAGCAGGCCAGCAGGTGAGTCTGCGCAGCGAGCTCGGGGCCTTCCGGTCGGGACAGGTGTGGCTGTCGCTCATCGTCACCGCGCTCGCCTTCGGCGGCATGTTCGGCGCCTTCACCTACATCGCCTACACGCTCACCGGGGTCACGGGCTTCGCAGACACCACGGTGCCGTGGCTGCTCGTGCTCTTCGGCGCCGGGCTCGTCGCGGGCAACTGGATCGGCGGACGCCTGGCCGACCGATCGATCGACCGCACGCTGCTGATCTTCATCGCGGCTCTGGTCGTCGTGCTCGTGCTGTTCGGCTTCTTCGCCTGGTCGCAGCCCGTGACCATCGCGATCCTCGTTCTGATGGGCGCGTTCGGATTCGGCACGGTTCCGGGGCTCCAGAGCCGCATCATGCACTACGCCGGCGGTGCACCGACCCTCGCCTCCGGCGCCAACATCGGCGCCTTCAACGTCGGCAACGCCCTCGGCGCGTGGGCGGGCGGCCTCGGCATCGCCGCCGGACTCGGCTACACCTCGCCCATCTGGATCGGGGCCGCGATCACCGCATCCGCTCTGGTCGTCATGGTGATCGCCGTGGTCGCAGCCAGGAAGCCGTCGCCCGCCCCCACCGGCACGCTGCAGACCGTCGCCGCGTGACCACCCGATTCGCAGAGAGAGAAAGAAGCACGAGCATGAACGCTCCCACCGTCCCCACACTCACCCTGAACAACGGCATCGAGATGCGGCAGCTCGGATACGGGGTGTTCCAGGTACCGGATGCCGAGACCACGGCCGCCGTCGCTGCCGCCCTCGACGCCGGGTACCGCAGCATCGACACCGCGGCGATCTACGGCAACGAGGCCGGCGTCGGGCGTGCGATCGCCGAGTCGGGCATCCCTCGCGACGAGCTGTTCGTGACGTCGAAGGCATGGATCTCCGACCACGGATACGACGCCGCCCTGCGCGCATACGACGCGTCCCTCGAACGGCTCGGCCTCGATCACCTCGACCTGTACCTGATCCACTGGCCGGCGCCCGCTCTGGCGACGTACCCCGAGACTTGGCGTGCGCTCGAGAGCCTCTACGCGGACGGGCGCGTACGAGCCATCGGCGTCTCGAACTTCGAACCCGAGCACCTCGCGCGCATCGCCTCAGAGGGTCGCGTCGTGCCCGCCGTCAACCAGGTCGAGCTCCACCCGGCGCTGCAGAACCGAGCGGTCGCCGAGGCGAACGCTCAGCGGGGGATCCTCACCGAAGCATGGAGCCCGCTCGCCCAGGGCGCCGTGCTCTCCGATCGCTCGGTCGTCGAGATCGCCGAGCGGCACGAGCGGACGCCGGCCCAGATCGTGCTGCGTTGGCACCTGCAGCAGGGACGCATCGTGATCCCCAAGTCGGTGACCCCCGCTCGCATCGCCGAGAACCTCGACGTGTTCGGGTTCGAGCTCGCCGACGACGAGCTGGCCGCGGTCGACCGCCTCGAGCGCGACGGTCGCACCGGCCCCCACCCCGCCGCGTTCAACGGCTGAGGTCCTCGGGGCGAATTGCGGGCGCAGGGGTCACTGCGCCCGCATGAACTCCTCGGCCGCCTGCACCTGAGCGGTGGAGGGGCGGATGCCGGTGTACAGCACGAACTGCTCGAGGGCCTGCAGGGTCGCCACCTCGGCGCCCGTGATGACGGCCTTCCCGGCCGCGCGCCCGGCGGAGATCAGAGGCGTCTCCGCCGGCAGGGCGACGACGTCGAACACGACGGATGCCGCCGCGATCTGCTCCTCGGTGAACGACAGCGCGTGCTCGTCCGCGCCTCCCGCCATGCCGATCGGCGTGATGTTCACGATGATGTCGGCGGTGGCGGCATCCGCATCGCCCGTCCAGGCGAAGCCGTAGAGATCGGCCAGCCCTCGACCGCGCTCTTCGTTGCGGGCCGCGATCGTGACGCGGCTGAATCCGGCGTCACGGAAGGCGGCGGCGGTGGCCTTGGCCATCCCGCCTGAGCCCCGCAGCAGCACCGATGATGCAGGGTCGAGCGAGTTGCGCTCGATCAGCTGGGCGATCGCGCTGTAGTCCGTGTTGTATGCGGTGAGCACCCCGTCATCGTTCACGATCGTGTTCACCGAGTCGATCGCCGTCGCTGAAGGGTCCATGCGGTCGACGAGCGCGATGACGTCTTCCTTGAACGGCATCGAGATCGCGCACCCGCGGATGCCGAGACCGCGCACGCCGGCGATCGCGTGGCCCAGGTCGGTCGGAGCGAAGGCCTTGTAGATCCAGTTCAGGCCCAGCTCCTCGTAGAGGAAGTTGTGGAATCGCGTGCCGTTGTTGCTCGGGCGTGCAGACAGCGAGATGCACAGGGTCATGTCCTTGTTCAGCATGGTCACCGCACCAGGCTACTCGCGCAGTCCGTCCCGTCATTGCCACCGATGACGACGATCGTCAACCCCCCTTGGCGGGATCGAACGGACTCCCCTAGGGTGAAGGTGCATGCACAGGGGATTGATCGTCTCCGTCTTCCCCAGAGACGGGCTGCCTTCCCCAGAGGCAAAGGCGATCCGTGCATGCGATTGGGCCCTCTCGAGTAGTTCTGTCCCCAACGGACTGCTCGAGAGGGCCGCTGTCGTTTGTCTCCATCTCACAAATTTCGAATCTGTCCCCCAAATGGGGGACAAAAGCAGGCGCGAGGGGTTAGGCTGGAATCTGACGCACCCTCCGGTCGTCTTCGGCCCTCATCGCTCCCCCCGCGGTGAGGGCCACACCATTTTCTGAGGGTCTCCATCTGCCCTGTCATGTGACCGAGGACGACCGCTCATGCAACATTTGGGTTACGGGCTGACATCAGGACTTCCGCTCAGCGCGTGCTCCACTAGCGTGGAGCACGTCGGGGCATCCTGCGTCGGCTTCTTTCCAGCAGAACAGGCAGTACATGAGCACCCAGGGCACGGTTAAGTGGTTCAACTCGGAGAAGGGCTTCGGCTTCATCTCCCCCGACGACGGCGGCGCTGACGTTTTCGCGCACTACTCCGCCATCGAGTCATCCGGCTACCGCTCTCTTGAAGAGAACCAGCGAGTCGAGTTCGACGTGGCGCAGGGCCCCAAGGGCCTGCAGGCTGAGAACATCCGTCCGCTCTGAGAGCGGACGTCATAGAACTCCCCGACCGGAGGTCTGCACTCGTTGCGACCCCCGGCGGGGAGTTCTGTGCTTTCCGGCCGGATCACCCCGGCCGAGTGGGCCCCCGGTCGGCCGAGGTCAGTGCAGCAGCAGCGCGCGCAGTTCGTCGGTCGATGCGGCGCGGAACGCGGCCTCATCGCCTTCGTGCGTGTCGCTGAAGCCCCACTCGACGAAGATCACCGGCACGCCGTTGGCGTTGCCGCCCTCGACGTCGTGGTGGCGATCGCCGACCAGCACGGGGCGTGAGATGTCTGCCCCGCGCTCGGCCAGACGGCGCAGCGCCTCGGCGACGATGTCGGTCTTCGACGCGAGCGTCGCCTCGTCGGGCGTCGCACCCACCGTCGTCAGGAAGTACCGGCGCAGTTCGAAGAAGTCGACGATCGCATCGACCTGGATCTCGGGCTTCGAGCTGGCGGTCGCCTGAGGCACCCCTGCCGCGTGCAGATCGCGGATGATCTCGGGCACGCCCGGGTAGGTCGCGACATCGGTCGTGTATCCGTCGGCCTTGCCGAGTGTCCGATAGAAGGTGACCGCCTCGGTCGCCTGCTCGGGGGTCATCGCCGCCTGCGCCTGAAACGACTCGAACATGGGCGGCCCGATCCAGTGCACGAGCTGTTCGCGCGTGGGAGCAGGGTGACCGAAGTGCGTGAGGGCGACGTTCAGACGGCGCAGGATGCCGACCGACGCGTCGGCGATCGTGCCGTCGACGTCCCAGAGCACGCACGAATAGGGGGAAGAAGCCATACCTTCCAGCCTATGGGCAGTGCACGACGCGACCGACCGCGGTGGACATCTGTGCAGGTGGCCTCAGAACAGGCGGGGGATGCCGGACTCGATGCCCTTCATGTCGTCGTAGTCGAGCACGAGGCAGCGGATGCCGCGGTCCTCGGCGAGCACCCGCGCCTGCGGCTTGATCTCCTGCGCGGCGAACACGCCCTGCACCGGCGCGAGGTGCGGGTCGCGGCCCAGCAGCTCGAGATAGCGGGTGAGCTGCTCGACGCCGTCGATGTCTCCGCGCCGCTTGATCTCGACAGCGATCGCCGCGCCGGCGGCATCCCTCACGAGCAGGTCGACGGGACCGATCGCGGTCGGGTACTCGCGGCGCACCAGGGTCGCGCCGTCGGAGATGCGCTCGACCTGCTCGGCGAGCAGGCGCTGCAGATCGGCTTCGACGCCGTCCTTCTGCAGACCGGGGTCGACGCCGAGGTCGTGGTTGGTGTCGTGCAGGATCTCGTAGATCTGCACCCGGAGCGCGTCGCCGGTCTTCTTGTGCGTCACTCGCCATACTTCGGTGACGCCGGCGATGGACTCCTCCTCGCCGGGTTCCTCGACCGCCAGGGAGCACGGCGGGCTCATCCAGTTCAGCGGCTTGTAGCTGCCGCCGTCGGAGTGCACGAGCAGACTCCCGTCTCCCTTGTGCACGAGCAGACGCGTGGCGAGCGGGAGGTGGGCATTGAGGCGGCCCGTGTAGTCCACGGAGCAGCGGGCGATGACGAGACGCACCCGTCGAGCCTACTTCGTCGGGTCGACTCGTTCTGCTGATGTCAGCATCAGCGCCGAAGTTTCCACATCTGCGGCGGATCGACTCCCGTCGTCGATTCCATCGGACTGGATCCTGACATTCTGGGCGGACAGGTCGAGGATGAGGAGATGACGGTGTCGATAGAGCTCGTGACCATGATCGTGACCGTCGCGACCACGCTGCTGGGGCTTGCCGCAGGCTTCGGATGGATGATCACGCGCACGGATACGCGGTTCGAGATGTTCGAGCAGCGTATGGATGCGCGGTTCGAGAAGTTCGAGCAGCGCATGGATGCGCGGTTCGAGAAGGTCGAGCAGCGCATGGATGCGAGGTTCGAGAAGGTGGACGTCGAGCTCGGAGAGGTGAAGATCGCCATCGCCCGACTCGAAGGCCCGGCGCCGCGTCTGGTCGTCGCCCGCTGATCTACGAGGCTGACTTCGCGGTGACCGGCGGCGTCGACATCTCGTCCTTGCGGAGCGGGCGCGCGGCACCCGAGAACAGGCCGGACAACACGACCAGGCCGACGAGGATGTAGAGCGTGTTGAGCAGTCCGATGTGCTCGCTGATGAAGCCGAGCACGGGCGGGCCGCCCAGGAACGAGATGTAGCCGATCGTCGCGGCTGCGCTCACTCGCGCGGCCGCCTTGGCGGGGTCGTCTGCGGCGGCGGACATACCGAGCGGGAAGCCGAGAGAAGCGCCGACGCCCCACAGCGCTGCGCCCACGAAGACGAGAGGAAGGCTGGGGGCGAGGATGAAGAGCAGGATGCCGGATGCGGCGGCAACCGCGAGGATGCGCAGCACGGCGACGCGGCCGAACCTGTCGACCAGGGGGCCTCCGAAGACGCGGACGACGGTCATCGCGACCGAGAACGTCGCGAGCGCGGCGGCGCCCAGTGCGGTACCGCCTCCGTGGTCTTCGGCGACGCCGAGGGCGAGCCAGTCGTTGGCACCGCCCTCTGCGAACGACATGCCGAGCATGACGACGCCGATCGCATAGGTGCGCGGTTCGCGCCAGGCGGACATCGCGACGTGCATCCGTTCCCGCCAGTGCGGCTTCTCTGCGTCGTCTGCCGCGGGGTCGAGCGCCTCTTCGCGTCGCGGCACGTTCGCGATGCTGGCGATGCCGATGGCGGCGATCGCGACGGCGATCACGAGCGTATGGGTGAAGACGTCGATGTGCAGCTGTGCGGCAAGCGCCCCCAGCCCGGCGCCGATCACGGTGCCGAAGCTGAAGAAGGCGTGGAAGAGGGGCAGGATCGTCTTGCCCGAGTGCTGCTCGATCGCGGTGGCCTCGACGTTCATCATGACGTCGACGCAGCCGTTGCCGAGTCCGAACAGCACGAGACCGATCAGCACCACGGAGTACGAGCCGAGGACGTTGGCGCCGATGCCGATGAGGGCCACACCCGAGGCGAAGGTGAAGATCGACACCATCATGCCGAGGCGCGCGCCGGTGCGTGCCATGATCGCGGGGCTGGTCGAGATGCCGATGATCGAGGCGATGCCCGCGCCGAGCAGCAGCATGCCCACCTGAGCCTTGTCGACCTCGAGGGCGAGCTTGATGTCGGGGACACGGGACGCCCAGGTCGCGATCGAGAGACCGCTGGCGAGGAAGATCGCGAAGATCGCGGTGCGCCAGCGCACGTACTGCGATCGGGAGAGAGCCGTGTCCATGCGGATCAGCATATCGAATCGATTCGATGATCGGGAAGTCGGGGAGCTATCCTCGGAGTATGACGAGCCACGACAGCCCGCGCCGAGCGACGATCGCCGATGTCGCACGCGAGGCGGGAGTTGCCACGTCGACGGCATCCGTCGTCTTCAGCGGCAAGGCCAACGTCGCACCGGCCACGCGCGAGCGGGTGCTCGCCGCAGCGGCGGCCCTCGGGTATGCCGGTCCCGACCCGCGCGCCGCATCGCTGCGTCGAGGACGCAGCGGCATCGTCGCGGTCGTGCTCGAGGGCCACCTGCGTGCGGCGTTCCTCGACCCGGTGACCACCGCCATGATGGACGGCCTGACCGATGGGATGGCCGAGCTCAGTGCCGGCATACTGCTGATGCGCGACGAGCCGGGCGACGACGAGTCGTCTCTCTCGAACGCACCCGTCGATGCGGTCGTGCTGATCGGGTGCTCGGGGCGCGCCAAGGCGTCGCTCGACATCGTGCGCAGCCGAGGCCTGCCGGTCGTCGTGATCGAGGGCGACGCGGGAGAGGGCATCCCGAAGATCCTGCTCGACAACTCTGCGGCGGCCGCGGACGTCGCTCGTCACCTGCGCGACCTCGGGCACCGCGACGTCGCACTCGTCACGCTGCCGCTCGACACCCGTCGCGAGCGGGGACCGGTCACTCAGGAGCGAATCGACGCGGCGACGGTGGATGTGACCATCGATCGCCTCGCCGGCATGCGCGAGATCTTTCCCGACGCGCCCGCGATCTCGGCCGGAGGCAGCTTCATCGACGAGGGGCTCCTCGCCGGACGGCATCTGCTGGCGGATGCCGAGACGCGGCCCACGGCGATCCTCGCTCAGAGCGATCTGATCGCCGTCGGCATCATCCGCGCCGCGGAGGAGCTGGGACTGCGCGTGCCCGAAGACCTGTCGGTCGCGGGTTTCGACGGGATCGCCGCCGATGGGCTCGGCGACCTCGTGCTCACGACCAGCGTGCAGCCGGCGGTCGAGAAGGGGCGCGCCGCAGGGGAGCAGGTCGCGCGGATGCTCCGGGGAGAACCCGGCCAGACCCTGCACCTCACGTGTCGGTTCCGCGAGGGAACGACCACCGCGGCACCGGCTCGCTGACCGGGTCGCTGCGGTCTGGCTCAGCTGCGCTGCGGTCCCAGGGGCAGGGTCTGACTGCCGAAGTCCAGGATCGAGTACCGGCCGCACTCGACCACACGCTCAGGCTGCACCGCCTGCGGAAGATCCCACGGCACGGTCTGCGAATCCTCGACGAGGAAGGACACCTCGCCGACTGCGAAGTCCGTGCGGTTGACCAGCCACGCGTAGCCGTTGAGCTGATGATCGACCTGGACGAGGCGCGAGAGGTCTGCGACATGCAGTGCGGGCAGACGAACGGTCCAGAACTGTCCGGCGCCCGTGCGACCGGAGGCGTCGACCCAGTCCGTCACGCACGCGAGATCGGGGTCCGGCCGGGCGGCCGCGTCCGCCAGGCGCGGGATGCTGAGGCCGCCGACGACGAGAAGCACCACGCCGACGATGGCAGCGGTCGAACGACGCAGGCGGGCGGGGAGGCGAATCGCGCGAGGTGACGCGACGAGCACGAGCACCGGAGCGAAGACGAGAGGCTGCAGGTAGCGCGCGGCATGCGTGCCCAGCGCGATCGCCCCGACGACGACGACGATCGGTGCCGCCCAGGCCATCGCGGCGACGAGACGGGTTCCCGGGTCGCCCTGTTGCGCCGTTCTCACGACGGCGAAGACGATGAGGGCGACGGTGACCAGCAGCCCGATCAGCCCGGGGAGGCTCTGACCGCGTTCGGCGATGAGCCGTGCGTAATAGCCGACCGACTCGTGCCAGTGGTCGGGCTGCGCGTAGCCGACGCCGGTGTTCGCGATCCATGCCGCGAACGGAATACGAGCCAGGAAGCCCGCGGTGGTGCCGGCGAGCAGCACCGCGATGAGGGCGAGGATCTGCGCACGCCGCGACGGCGACACGGCGGCGATGCCAGGATGATCGCGAGGAGGAGGGTCGCCCACACCGCGTACAGCGGGTTCGAGAGAGCCGATAAGAGCGCGACGGCGCCGAGAGCGATCGACGGCGAGGCTCTGAGGCGGCCGTCGTCGATCACGCGCCGAACGATGCCGACCGTGATGACGACGCCGATCACGGTCGCCGAGTAGTAGGTGGTCGTCAGCTGCAGGGATGCGAGGTCGAGCGCCTCTCGCGACGCCGAGACATCGGTCATCGCGAGCATGCCGAACACCCCGAGCGCGACGACGGACCAGGTGACGGGCGCAGAGCCCGCGCGGCCGCGGCCGGCGACGAGCCGGATGGCTCCATAGAGGGCGAGGAGATTGACGACCGCGCTGATCGCGAAGAGGCCGTTCACCGTCGCAGGCACGGCGGCGTCGATCGCGGTGAACGCCGCGGTCTCGGGCAGGAACAGCACGCTCGACATCGCCCAGTCGAGCGATTCTCCCGACAGCAGCGACCGCGCGAGCATCGCGACGACCAGTGAATCGCCGTCTCGGAAGAGCAGGTCGGACCGGGCTGACGACGCGACCACGGATGCGGTGACGATCGACACGGCGGCAGCGCACATCCAGCCGGCCAGCTCGCGCACCCACGTCCGAGTCACGGGGCTACTCTGCCACGAGCCCGCGGCAGACCCGGGCAGCGGGGCGGTCAGGAGACCTGTGACCTCAGATCCCAGACCTGCTCCAGGGGAGCGGTGCCCTCGGCGCCGTCTTCGTCGCGGAAGAGCTCGACGAAGCGACCGATGTCGGCCTGCCAGGCGTGGTCGGCCGGATCGTCCTCGAGCGCGGCGACCGCGGCATCCCAGTCATCGCAGTCGACCAGGTGGAACAGGCGCCGGCCCGACCTCCAGATCGTCCAGTCGTGGATGCCGATGCGCGCGAAGGTCTCGGCGAGAGCATCCGGGATGCGGGCGTGGTTCGTGCGGTAGTCGTCGACCGCGCCGTCGCGGATCTCGGAGTGCAGAGCGATGCGCATGAGAGGGTCCTTCCGTCAGTCCCTGGGCTGGAACGAGATCGCGACCGGGGTCGTCGCGTCCGCCACCTCGACCAGGATGACACCATCGACGCGTTCTGCGGTCACCGGATGCTCGCCGATCCGTGCGCTGCTCTCGTCGAGCATGTCGTGCGGATCGGGGAGCTCGACGTGTCCGTTCCGGTCGACGACCGCGTGCACCGCGTCATCCGTGCGTGTCCAGCGCAGCCAGGGGTCGTCGGACGCCGGCATCCGCTCTTCCGGTCGCGCACCGAACACGGCGTGCCCGTACTGCCTGTTCCAGTGGCCGATGCCCTCGAGGGTCTGTCGCTGCAGATCGGGGATGCGGCCGGACGCCTCGAGGCCGATGTTGAGCAGCAGGTTGCCGCCCCGTGAGACCACGTCGACGAGCAGAAGCACGGCCTCGTGCGCCGACAGCAGGTGCTCGCTCGTCTCCCTGCGGTTGTGGCCGAACGAGAGCCCGATCCCCCGGGTGTTCTCCCACGCCTCGCCGACCTCGACTGCGGTGCCGTGCACGTACTCGCTGGTGCGGAAGTCCCAGTGGGACTCGCCCCAGCGATCGTTGACGACGCCCTCGGGAACCTGCGCGTAGAACGTCTGGAAGGCGTGGGCGATGCTCTTCGGCGCCGGCTCGATTCCCGCAGCCGGCCACCGGATGTCGCCCCAGAGGATGTCGGGACGATAGCGGTCGATCAGGTCGATGACGTGGTCGTGCGCATATTCCGCGTAGGCGAGGTCATCGGGGGCGGGGGCGCCGTCATGGTCGATGGGCGGCAGGTCGGAGAAGTGCCAGTCGAGACCGCCCGAGTAATACACGCCGAAGCGGAGGCCGGCCGCGCGCGTCGCGTCGGCGAAGGCTCCGATGAGGTCCTGCCCAGGGCCACGGGCGACGGTGTTGCGCCCATCCGTTCCCGGTGCGTCCCAGAGCGTGACGCCGTCGTGGTGCTTGGTCGTGGGGATGAAGTACCGTGCGCCCGTCGCCGCGACCACGGCGAGCACCTCGTCGGCGTCGAACTCCTCGGCCTTCCAGGCATCGAGGAAGTCGTCATAAGGAGCCCCGCCGTAGACCTCCTCGTGATGCCGGTGGGTCGGCGAGCCCTCGATGCGCATGGTGTTGGCGTACCACTCGGCATAGGGATTGTGGGCGTACCACTCGTCCCGTGGCACGGCGCCGAGCTCACCGGTGGGCTCTGCCCAGGCGGGAACCGAGTACGGCCCCCAGTGCACGAAGATCCCCAGTGCGGCGCCGCGGAACCACTCGGGAAGCGGTCGCTCGAACTCGCGGTAGGCCTCGGGACGAACAGGATCGGTTTCGAACATCGCCATCGGTAGGCACCTTTCATCACACCCTTGTGAACGGTTTCGTCTATCACGTATCCTATAGGAAATCTTGGACTCAAAGGAGAGGTTCGATGACAGACGCACGCTTCCGACGCCCCACAGAGCGCATCCCCGGCGGGGAGTGGTTCAGCGGCGCAGGCTTCGGCCTTTTCGTGCACTGGGACCAGGCATCGCAGCAGGGCATCGAGATCTCCTGGCCCCTCGTCGGACGATCGATCATCCCGGGTGAGGATGCCGTGGAAGACGCCGTGACCGTGGCCGAGTACCAGGCGACGGCTCCGACGTTCGACCCCGTGAACTGGGATGCCGCAGATCTCGCGCGTCGTGCCCGCGAAGCGGGAGCCACCTACCTCGTCTTCACGGCACGTCACCATGCCGGATACAACATGTTCTTCACCGAGGAGTCCGACTTCGGCGTGCAGCACGGCCCCTTCGGTCGCGACATCACCCGTGAGTTCGTCGACGCCGTGCGCGCCGAGGGTCTGAAGGTCGGCATCTACTACAGCCTCCCCGACTGGAACCACCCCGACTATCCGGCATTCCGCGATGAGGACCGGCCGTACAAGCTCGAGCACTGGCCCGCCGCGGGCCTCGCCGAGTTCGCCGACACCCCCGACGCGACCGATCGGCACCGGCGGTCGAGTCCGGAGGAGTGGTCGCGCTACCTCGACTACGTCCGGGCGCAGCTGACCGAGCTCCTCACGAACTACGGGCAGATCGATCTGCTCTGGTTCGACGGCGACTGGGAGCGCTCCGCCGTCGAGTGGACGGCGCCGGCACTGCGCCGCCTGATCAAGGAGCTGCAGCCCGATGTCGTCATCAACGACCGCCTGCCCGGCCAGGGCGACTACCGCACCCCCGAGCAGGGCTTCCCGCTCACCCCGCCGACCGGTCCCTGGGAGCTGTGCCTCACGATCGGCGATCACTGGGCATGGCGCACGGGGCCGGACAACGAGAAGTCCGCGCGGTCGCTCCTCGTCACCCTCATCGACGTCGTCGCCCGCGGCGGCAATCTGCTGCTCAACGTGGGGCCCGGTCCCGACGGTGCGCTGCCGGCGGTCGAACAGGAGCGGCTGGGCGAGTTCGCGGAATGGATGCACGCGCACGCCGAGTCCGTGATCGGTGTCGAGCCCACCGTCGGCATCGACTTCCACGGGCCGACGACCGCGCGCGCCGGACGCCTCTACCTGCATCTGACCGCGGTGCCGGTCGACGAGATCATCGTGCGGGGCCTGCCCGTGCGTCGCATCACCCGGGTGCACCGCCTGGCCGACGATCTCGAGCTGCAGCATGACGCGAGCTTCGAGGTGCACGAGGCCTCGATCGCCGGCGACGACCTGGGCGAGCTGCGCATCGTCGCCCCCGCGCCGAGCGGCGCCCTGATCGACGTCGTCGCCATCGACTTCTCCGAGTGACCCGAGCACGACCCGAACCCCCGAGCAGCACCCCCTCACCCATCGCATCGAATCAGCATCCAATGAAGGAGGCAGACAGAATGAATGCACTCTCATCCCGACGCGCGAAGCGTCTCATCCTGACAGGCGTCGCGGGCCTCACCGCTCTCACCCTCGCCGGCTGTGCCAGCGGCTCGGGAGGAGGAGGAGGCGGCGACGCCGGCGGCCCTCTCGTGCTCTACACGTGGGCCGCCAGCGAGGGCGATCAGGCGCAGTGGGCTGACTTCATCGACGGCGCCCAGGCCGAGGATCCCGACCTCGACATCACCGTCGAGGGGCCCAGCTTCTCGGACTACTGGACCAAGGTGAAGACCCGCCTCAGCGGCTCGAACCCGCCCTGCCTGCTGACCACGCAGGCGGCCCGCGCGCAGGAGCTCGGCGACCTGCTGATGCCGCTCGACGACCTGATCGAGAAGTCCGACTTCGACATCGAGAACATCGACGCATCCATGCTCAGCGGCATGACGGTCGACGGCACGATCAGGGCGATCCCCTACGACGCCGAGCCGATCGTGCTGTTCTACAACGTCGAGGCGTTCGAGGCCGCGGGTCTCGAACTGCCCGGCACCGAGTACACGCGCGATCAGTTCATCGCGGATGCGAAGGCGCTGACCGACGGCGACAAGAAGGGCCTGGCGCTCGCACCCGGCATCTTCATCCCGAACGCCTGGTCGCTCGCCGACGGCGTTCCGGCCGTGACCGAGGACGGCGAGCTCGACCTCACGAACCCCGACTTCGTCGACCAGATCCAGAGCTTCTTCGACCTGGTGTCGGTCGAGCAGGTCGCCAAGGCCCCCGAGGCGGCGGACGGCTCGGAGGTCTCGCAGCAGGCCTTCACCTCGGGCGAGGTGCCGATGCTGATCGAAGGTCCGTGGATGTACGGCAGCTTCGCCGACGCCGCCGACTTCACGCTCGGCGTCACGATCGTCCCGTCGACCAGCGGCGAGGCCGCCGCGATGACGGCGGGTTCGGGCTTCGGCATCGCGGCCAACTGCGACCGCCCGGACGAGGCGTTCGCGGCGATCGAGGCACTGACCTCGGTGTCCGTGCAGGAGAAGCAGGCCGAGGCGCGCGGCATCGTTCCGGCGCGCATCGAGGCGCTTCCGGCCTGGGTTGAGGGCAAGACCGAGGGTGCGGCCGAGGTCGTCGAGGCTCTGCTGGCCGATGCGACCCCGCAGCGCACCACCCCGACCTGGAACCAGGTCGAGACCCTGATGACCCAGTACGGAGTGCAGGGCTACCGGGGTGAGCTGACGGCGGAGGAGATCATGGAGACCATCCAGAACTCGGTCGCGGGCTGAGCGGATGGCGATCATGAGCGAGCGGAGAGAGGCCACGGCCTCCTCTCCCATGCCCGGCGCGGCGGGAGTGCCCTTCGGCGCTCCCGCCCCGCGGGTTCCCCGCCCCCCGCGACGGCGCGGCCAAGCCTGGGTGGCGGTGGCCTTCCTCGCACCCGGGATGATCGGGTTCGTCCTCTTCATCCTCACTCCGCTGTTCGGGTCGGCCTTCATCAGCCTGTTCGACTGGAAGCTGTTCGGCAGCCCCGACTTCATCGGCTTCGAGAACTACGTCAAGCTGTTCCGCGACCCGACGTTCTACACGGTGCTCGGCAACACCCTGATCTTCGCGATCGTGTACACGGCGCTGAATCTGGTCGTCGCCCTCACCATCTCGCTGTGGCTCAGCACGCGCATGAAGGCGGCCGGGGCGTGGCGGGTCATCTTCTTCCTCCCCGTGATCACGCCCATGGTGGCCAACGCGCTGGTGTGGCGACTCCTGCTCTCGCAGGACGGTCTCGTCAACTCGATGCTCGCGACCGTCGGCATCGACGGACCGAACTGGCTGTCGGACTCGGCGTGGGCGCTGCCCTCGGTCATCGCGATGTCGGTATGGCAGTCGTTCGGCTACAACGTGATCGTCCTGTCGGCCGGACTCAGCGCCATCCCGAAGGAACTGCTCGAGGCCTCTCGCATCGACGGCACCTCGGCGTGGCAGCGACTGCGCTTCATCATCCTCCCGCTGCTCTCGCCGTCGCTGTTCTTCTGCTCCACGATGACGATGATCGGCGCGTTCCAGGTGTTCGTGCAGCCGCTCTTCCTCACGCAGGGCGGGCCGGGAGAGAGCACCAACACCTTCGTGCTGTACCTGTACCGCAACGGATTCGTCTTCGATCGGCTCGGCTATGCATCCGCTCTCGCGTGGATCCTCTTCCTCGTCGTGATGCTCATCACGGCCCTGCAGTTCGTCGGCCAGCGCAGGTGGGTGAACTATGAGTGACGTCGTGAGCCTGCCCCGTCGTGCGCGACAGCGCCGTGAGTCGCTCAAGGAGTGGCTCAACACCGCGGCCATCGCCGTGGTCGCGCTGATCTTCGCGTTCCCCTTCATCTGGATGTTCCTCACGGCGCTCAAGCCCGAGAACGAGGTCTTCACCGCCACCCCGCAGATCTTCGGATCGGAGATCCGCTGGGCGAACTTCGTCGAGGCGTGGACCGTCGTGCCGTTCGGACGCTTCATCCTCAACGGCCTGTTCGTCGCGATCCTCGGCGCCGCCCTCTCGGTGATCGTCGCCGTGCTCTCGGCCTACGCCTTCTCTCGACTGCGGTTCAAGTACCGCGACAAGCTCTTCCTGCTGTTCGTGCTCACGCTCGTGCTGCCGCAGGAGGTGCTCGTCGTCCCGCTCTTCATCATGATCAACAGCTGGGGATGGAACGACAGCTACGCGGCCCTCATCATCCCGTTCGCCTTCACCGCGTTCGGCACGTTCCTGATGCGGCAGTTCTTCCTCACCATCCCCATGGAGTACGAGGAGGCGGCACTGATCGACGGCGCCTCGCGACTGCGCACCCTGTGGTCGGTGCTGCTGCCGCAGCTGGTCGCCCCGCTCAGCGTGCTCGCGGTGTTCTCGTTCATCGGCTATTGGAACTCGTACCTGTGGCCGCTGATCATCATCAACACGCAGGACATGGCCACCGTGCCCCTCGGGCTCGGCATGTTCACCGGTCAGTTCGGCACGCAGTGGTCGCTGCTCATGGCCGCATCGACACTGGCCGTCATCCCCTCGTTGATCCTCGTGCTGCTGCTGCAACGGCAGCTCATCAAGGGGGTCACCCTGGGCGGACTCGGAGGACGCTGATGACCACGACACACCACACCACGAAGCCCGTGCGGGAGGTCGTCGCGGACGCGACGGCCGGCAGCCGCATCGTGCACGCGGAAGCGCAGCTGTGTGACCTGCCCGTGGAGACCGAGCGCACGGATGCCCTGCAGACGTTCGTCAAGCAGGAGACCATCTTCGTGCGGCTGCGCACCGCCGACGGCACCGAGGGCATCGGCTACAGCTACACGATCGGCACCGGCGGCGGGGCGGTGCTCAGCATGCTGCGCGAGACGCTGCTGCCCGCTCTGATCGGGCTCGAGGCCGAGCGTCCCGAAGCGCTGTGGCTCGCACTCTTCGGCATCACTCGCGCCACCACGGTCGGGCCGATCACGGCACTCGCGCTCGCCGCGGTCGACACCGCGGTCTGGGATGCGAAGACCCGTCGCGCCGGACTCCCGCTCTGGGTCGCCGCCGGAGGCGCGTCGCCCTCCGTGCCCGTGTACGACACGGAGGGCGGATGGCTGCACTTCCGCACCGACGAGCTCGTCGCCCATGCGGTCGCCGCCAAAGAGCGCGGCATGGGCGGCGTGAAGATCAAGGTCGGCATGCCGCGAGGGCACCAGGACCTCGAGCGACTGCGTGCCGTGCGCGACGCGGTCGGACCCGGCATGGACATCATGGTCGACGCGAACCAGTCGTTCACGGTCGCCGAAGCCGTGCGTCGAGCCCGGCTGTTCGAGCAGGTCGACGTCTTCTGGTTCGAAGAGCCCCTGCCTGCGGAGGACATCGAGGGGCATCGTCTTCTGGCGCGCTCGACGTCGGTGCCGATCGCGGTCGGCGAGAGCATGTACTCGCTCGGTCACTTCCGCGAGCACCTGCAGCGTGGCGGCGCGTCGATCGTGCAGGCCGACGTCGCCCGGGTCGGCGGGATCACTCCGTGGCTCAAGATCGCGCATCTGGCCGAGTCCTTCAACGCCCCCGTCGCGCCGCACTTCCTCATGGAGCTCCACGTCTCCCTCGTCTGCGCGATCCCCAACGCGCTGTACCTCGAGCACATCCCGCAGCTGCGAGCGGTCACGACGGGCGAGATCCGCATCGAGAACGGTCGCGGGTGGGCGCCGACGCAGGCGGGCCTCGGCATCCCCTGGAACGATGACGCCCTGGGCCGGCTGATCGTGTCATGAGTGCGCCTGCCTCCACCGCAGCGAAGCCCGTCGCGATCGGACGCGGAGGGCTTCTCGCCCCGCCTGTCGCCTATGGGGCTGCCGCGCTCGGCAATCTGTACCGGGCGCTGGACGACCGGGAGTGGCCGCGGATCGTGCCGGCCGCGTGGGAGGGCGGCGTGCGGTACTTCGATGTCGCGCCGCACTACGGTCTCGGCCTCGCCGAGCGACGCCTCGGCGAGAGCCTGCGCGAGCTCCCGCGTGAGGAGTACATCGTCTCGACCAAGGTCGGACGCCTGCTGGTTCCGCAGGATGCCGAGGGCCGCTCGGACCTCGACAACCTGTTCGACGTGCCGGCGGATCATCGGCGCGTGCGCGACTACTCCCGCGACGGCGTGCTGCGCTCGGTCGAGCAGTCGCTCGAGCGCCTCGGACTCGACCGCATCGACATCGCTCTGGTGCACGATCCCGATGAGCACGAGCGCGAGGCGCTCGAGGGTGCCTTCCCCGCCCTGAGCGAGCTGCGGGACCAGGGCGTCATCCGCTCGTTCGGTGCCGGCATGAATCAGAGCGGCATGCTCACGCGGTTCGTGCAGGAGACGGATGCCGACGTCATGATGGTCGCCGGGCGCTGGACGCTGCTCGACCAGTCGGCCGCCGATGACCTGCTCCCGATCGCCCGGGAGCGTGCGGTGACGGTGCTGGCCGCCGCCGTCTTCAACTCGGGAATCCTCGCGACGGATGCTCCCGCTCGCGATGCCACGTTCGACTACGGCCCCGCGGACCGCTCGGTGCTCGCCCGGGCTCAGGCGATCGCCCGGGTCGCCCGGCATCATGGCACCACACTCCCCGAGCTGGCCGCACAGTATCCGCTGACGCATCCCGCCGTGGGCGCGGTGGTGATGGGCGGTGCCAGCGCGGAGCAGGTCGCGCGCAACAGCCGTCTCGTCGCACGCCCGGTCGCCGAGGCGGTCTGGGACGATCTGCGTGATCGCGGTCTGATCGCCGACGAAGGGCACCCCCTACGATGAGACTCATGTTCGGCGACGACGAGGCACGCGGACCGAGGCCGCTTCCGGCACGGCGCGCGCTCGTCGACGACGTGTACGACGCGGTGCTCGGCCTGCTCATGGACCAGGTCATCGAACCGGGCGCCAAGGTCAACATCGACGCGGTCGCCCGCGACCTCGACGTGTCTCCGACGCCCGTGCGCGAGGCGCTGACGCGGCTCGAGTCCGAAGGGCTCGTCGCGAAGCGGGCGCTGAAGGGCTATGTCGCAGCTCCTCTGCTCGACGCGGCGGGCCTGCGCGATCTGTACGACATGCGCGAGCTGCTGGAGCCGGAGGCGGCGCGGCGTGCATCGTCGCACCTCGACCACGAGACCGAGATCGAGCTGGCGGAGTCCGTGGTGACGATGCGTACAGCGTCGGCACCCGATGAGGACGAGCGCTTCCGCAACTATCGGCGGTTCATCGACGAGGATCTGCACTTCCATCACCTGATCGCGGAGAGTGCGCAGAGTCCGCTGCTGTCGGAGGCCATCGTGCGGCTGCGTGCGCACATGCACCTCTACCGGCTGAACTTCCGCCACGACTTCGAAGACGACACTGTGAGCGAGCACGAGAGCATCCTCGACGCGCTGCGCCGACGCGACCCCGAAGCCGCCGCCGCGGCGATGAGGATGCACATCGCGAACTCGTACGACCGTCTCGGTCCGGCGCTCGCTCGGCAGGCTGAGAACGCATCCGAATGAGCTGATTCTGCGTGCGAGATCGCGCAAATTGTCCGAAAATCCGGGGGAAACCGACCATTTGCATGGTCGGGCGCCGACATGATCGACCCTGAAGCGCGGAATATCAAGGTAAACTCGATATCGACACCCGCCCGCCCGCCTGCGCCGCCCCCGGCCGACGAGCTTTGAGGAGCCGCGTATATGCTGACGCTCCTCGCCGTGTTCCTCCTCGGGTCGATCCTGATGCCCGTTCTGGTGCGCTGGCTGGGATCCCAGGCATTCGCCATCGCGGCTCTCATTCCCGCCGCGGCATTCATCCACGCCCTCGTCCTCACCCCTCAGGTGCTCGACGGACCGACGCCCTTCGTCTCGGTCGCGTGGATCCCGCAGCTCGGACTGAATCTGTCCATGAACATGGACGTGCTCGGCTGGGTGCTGACGCTCATCGTCACCGGCGTCGGTGCTCTCGTGCTGCTGTACTGCCGTTGGTACTTCCATGACGACTCCGCCGGCATCGGCCAGTTCGCGGGCGTGCTGCTCGGGTTCGCGGGTGCGATGTACGGCCTCGTCCTGACCGACGACCTCGTCATGCTCGTGATGTTCTGGGAGGTGACGAGCATCCTCTCGTACCTCCTCATCGGGCACTACCGACGCCGCGCCGCCAGCCGACGAGCAGCACTGCAGGCGCTCCTGGTCACCACTCTCGGCGGGCTCGTGATGTTCGTCGGAGTCGTGCTGCTCGTGGTCGACGCGGGTACCTCGAGCATCCGCGAGATCCTCGAGATCGCACCCACAGGCGCCATCGTCGACGCCGCCGTCGTGATGCTCCTCGTCGGCGCGATCAGCAAGTCCGCGATCTTCCCCTTCCACTTCTGGCTGCCCGGTGCGATGGCGGCGCCCACTCCCGTGAGCGCCTACCTGCACGCCGCGGCGATGGTCAAGGCGGGTATCTACCTGATCGCGCGCTTCGCCCCGATCTTCGCCTTCACCGGTCCGTGGCGGCCGATCATCATCTCGCTGGGCATCCTGACGATGCTGATCGGCGGCATCCAGGCGCTGCGCGAGACCGACCTCAAGCGCATCCTCGCGTTCGGCACCGTCAGCCAGCTGGGCTTCTTCTCGGTCGTGATCGGCTACGGCACCCAGGCGAGCGCGCTGGCCGGTCTCGCACTCGTGATCGCGCACGCGCTGTTCAAGTCGGCGCTGTTCCTGATCGTCGGAGTGATCGACCGTCAGCTGTCGACGCGAGACATCACCGAGCTGAGTGGCGTCGGGCGTCAGGCTCCCGTCATGGCGACAGCGGCATTCATCTCCATCGCATCAATGGCCGGCATCGCACCGACCCTCGGATTCGTGGCGAAGGAGTCGACCCTCACGGCGCTCCTGGACGACGCACTGCACGGCTCGCCCTGGGGGCTCGTCGCGATCATCGGCGTCAGCCTGGGGTCCATGCTCACGGCGGCATATGGCATCCGCTTCCTCTGGGGTGCCTTCTGGACCAAGCGCGATGCGGCGGGCGATCGCCTCCCCGACACCGCCTGGCCCGACCCGCCCGTCGGATTCCTCTCGGCGCCGATCATCCTCGCCGGGCTCACGCTCGCCGCCGGGATCGGAGCACCGGCTCTCGACGTCGCGCTCCAGGGATACGCGCTCACAGCCACCCCGGGCCTCGATGCGGAGGGGGTCGCCGCGGAAGGACCCGGGCACCTCGCGCTCTGGCACGGTCTCGAGCCGGCGCTCGGCATCTCGATCCTGTCGATCCTGCTCGGCGCCGCGGTCTTCCTCCTCACGCTGCGCACCGGATGGGACCGCAAGGCGCGACTGATCCGCTTCACTGCCGCAGACGTCTACTACCTGGTCATGCGCGGTATCGACCGACTCTCGGTGCTGAGCACGACGCTCACCCAGCGCGGCTCTCTGCCGGTCTACGTCGGCACCATCTTCGTGGTGTTCGTCGCCGCCGAGATCACGGCGCTCGTCGCCAGCGACATCGATCGCTTCCAGCTCTCGGCCTGGCACACGCCCACGCAGCTCGTGGTCGCGCCGATGATGGCCGCCGCGGGCGTCATGGCCGTGCGCGCGCAGAAGAGATACACGGGCGTCGTGCTCGTGTCGATCACCGGCCTCGGGATGGTCGTGCTGTTCGCGACCAGCGGCGCCCCCGACCTCGCGCTCACGCAGATCCTCGTCGAGACCGTGACGATGGTCACCTTCGCACTGGTGCTGCGTCGCCTGCCCGCGCGGATGGGCGAGCACAACGCCTCTGTCGGGCGCATTCCCCGTGCCCTGCTCGGTGTCGGGGTCGGGCTCACGATGGCGCTGGTCGCGATCGTGGCGACCCAGTCCCGCGTCGCGGATCCGATCTCCGCCGCATTCCCGAAGCTCGCGTACGAGATCGGTCACGGCAAGAACGTCGTGAACGTCGCCCTGGTCGACCTGCGCGGCTGGGACACGATGGGCGAGCTGTCGGTGCTCGTGCTCGCCGCCACGGGTGTCGCGTCTCTCGTGTTCGTCACGCACCGCGCCGACATGCTCTCCGCGACGAAGACGCTGCCCAAGGCGCGCCGCCGTCGCACGCTCAGCCGCCCGCTCGTCGAGACGACCGAGGGCGTGCGCTTCCAGACCGACGAGAACGAGAGCAGCCCCCGCGCCTGGCTCGTCGGCGGCCCGAAGATGAAGCCCGAGAACAGGTCGATCCTGCTCGAGGTCATCGTCCGCATCCTCTTCCACACGATCATCGTCGTGTCGATCTTCCTGCTCTTCTCCGGCCACAACCTGCCAGGCGGAGGCTTCGCCGGAGGTCTCGTCGCGGGCATGGCGCTCGTCATGCGCTACGTCGCCGGTGGACGTTGGGAGCTGGGCGCTGCCGCACCCACGGATGCCGGGCGACTGCTCGGTGCCGGTCTGATCCTCGCCGTCGGCACGGCGGTCGTGCCGCTGTTCTTCGGCTTGGCGCCGCTCACCAGCAACTTCTGGGAGTGGGAGATCCCCGGCATCGGCCACATGGAGTTCGTCACCTCGACCATCTTCGATGTCGGTGTGTACCTGGTCGTGATCGGCCTCGTGCTCGACGTGCTGCGCAGCCTCGGTGCCGAGGTCGACCGTCAGGCGCAGGAGTTCCGCGAGCGAGGGGTGACCCTCTGATGGATGTCTCCCTCACCCTGATCGTGATCATGGCCGTGCTCTTCGCCTGCGGCGTCTACGCGATGCTCGAGCGCAGTCTCACCCGCGTGCTGATCGGCTTCCTGCTGCTCGGCAACGCGACGAACCTGCTGCTCCTCATCGTCATGGGAGTGCCCGGCAACGCGCCCTTCTTCGGAACCGAGGGCGAGCTCAGCGACCCGCTGCCCCAGGCGCTCACCCTGACCGCCATCGTCATCACGTTCGCCGTCTCGGCATTCCTCCTCGCCCTCATCTACCGCTCGTGGCAGCTGGGTCAGGCCGACACCGTCGAGGACGACGAGGCCGACATCGCACTCCGCGAGCGCACCGATGCCGACGAAGACCTCATGGACGACGAGGCCGACGCGGCGGACGACGAGGCGACCACGGACTTCGTCGGCGTGCAGACGTCGCCGATCACCGTGCTGCACATGCGCGACCACGCCGCGATCAACGACGACGCTCCGACCGACCGGCCCACCCCGCCTCGAGCTGTGTCCGCGGCGTCCGACCAGGATCCCGATGTGGATGCCGGTCCAGGCGCGGCCGTCCTCGACGGGGAGTCGGCACCGCCCGACGACGACGCCGAGGACTCGACGCACTCGTCGGCTTTCCGGACGGATGCCGACACGCACGCGTCGGACGCCCACGAGACCGATGCGGCGGACGCCGCTCGAGATACGGCGGCTGACACGGCATCCGATGACAGCGCACCCGAGCACACCGACGATGGGGAGGACCGCCGATGAGCGCCCTCGTCCCCTTGCTCGTCGCCCTGCCGCTGCTCGGCGCCGCCGTGACCCTGATCTTCGGCCGCAATCCGCGCCTCCAGGCCTTCGTCACGGTGGCCACGCTCGCGATCGTCTCGGTCATCGCGGCCGTGCTGCTGGTCGTCGTCGATGCGGGCGAGCCGCTCGCGGTCTCGGTCGGCGGGTGGCCGGTGCCCTTCGGCATCGTGCTCTACGTCGACAGGCTCGCGGCGCTCCTCGTGCTCATCTCGAGCATCGTGCTGCTCGCGGTCCTGCTCTTCTCGATCGGTCAGGGTGCCGCGGACGGCACCGACGAGACGCCGATCTCGATCTTCAACCCGTCGTACCTGATCCTCGCGGCCGGCATCTTCAACGCCTTCATCGCGGGCGACCTCTTCAACCTGTACGTCGGATTCGAGATCCTGCTCGTGGCGTCGTACGTGCTGATAACGCTCGGGAGCACCGAGTCCCGCATCCGCACGGGTGCCGTCTACATCGTCGTCTCCCTGGTCTCGTCGATCCTGTTCCTCGCTTCGATCGCGATGATCTACGGTGCCCTCGGCACCGTGAACATGGCCCAGATCGCCGAGCGCATGACCGAGCTCCCGCAGGAGACGCAGCTCGTGCTGCACCTCATGCTGGTGATCGCCTTCGGCATCAAGGCCGCGATCTTCCCGGTGTCGTTCTGGCTGCCCGACTCGTACCCGACGGCACCGGCGCCCGTCACAGCGGTGTTCGCGGGATTGCTGACCAAGGTCGGCGTCTACGCGCTGATCCGCACCGAGACGCAGCTGTTCGCCGAGAACAGCATCGACACGGTGCTCCTGATCATCGCGTTGGCGACCATGATCGTGGGCGTGCTCGGCGCTGTCGCACAGGCCGAGCTCAAACGAATCCTGTCGTTCACGCTGGTGAGCCACGTCGGCTACATGATCTTCGGCCTCGCGATAGCGACCCCCGCGGCGATCGGCGCGACGGTCTACTACATCGTCCACCACATCATCGTGCAGACGACGCTGTTCCTCGCGGTCGGTCTCATCGAGCGCAGGGCGGGAAGCACGTCCATCCTGCGCGTGAAGGGACTGCTCAAGGTCGCGCCCGTGATCGCGGTGCTCTACTTCATCCCCGCGATCAACCTCGGCGGACTGCCGCCGTTCTCCGGCTTCATCGGAAAGTTCGCGCTGTTCGAAGCGGCAGCATCCGTGGGAACGCCGCTGATGCTCGTGCTGATCTTCGGCGGCATCGTCACCTCGCTGCTCACGCTCTACGCGCTGATGCGAGCATGGAACCTCGCGTTCTGGCGCGAGGAGGACGACTCGACCGAGACCGAGGGGCGCATCTCGTACCTCGGCAACGCCCCGGCCGCGGATGAGCAGCAGGAGCGCCGCCGCATCCCCCGGATCATGACCATCGCGACCGCCGGGATGGTCGGGGTGACGATCGCGCTCACCGTGTTCGCGGGCCCGCTGTATGCCCTGTGCGACCGCATCGGTGCGGCGCTGCTCGACCCCGTCACCCTCGTGCAGCTGGAAGACGAGGTGGAAGGATGAGCCCCACCGAGACCGGCCGCCACTTCTGGCGGGACATCCGCGTGCAGCTGCCGTTCCTGGCATGGCTCGTCGTGCTCTGGATGCTGCTGTGGGGGCAGTTCACGGTGCTGGCGTTCGTCTCGGGCCTGGTCATCGCGGTGTTCGTCACCCGTGTCTTCCGGCTGCCCACCGTCGAGCTCTCCGGACGCATCAACATCTGGTTCGCCGCGTTGCTCATCGTGCAGTTCCTCTTCGCCGTGCTCCGCGGCGCTGTCGCGGTCACCCTGCAGGTGTTCGACTTTCGGCATCAGCCCGGCGCCGCGATCATCGCCGTTCCTCTGCGCTACGCCGACGACCTGATGATGACGCACGTGTCCGTGGTGTCGTCGCTGGTTCCCGGGTCGCTCGTCGTCGAGGCCGATCGCGACCGGCAGGTGCTGTATCTGCACGTGATCGGGGTGCGCAGCATGGCCGATGTCGAGAAGCAGCGCGAAGGCGTGCTGCGCTGGGAGCGACGGGTCGTGCGTGCGCTCGGAGCCCCGGCGCAGTACCGTGCCCTCAAGGCCGACGAACGTGCGGCGCGCGCCGGCGGAGGTGCCCGATGAATGTGCTGATGCTCGCGATCATGGTCGTCTTCGGCGTCGCCGCCATCCTGACGATCATCCGCATCGTGCGGGGGCCCTCGATCCTCGACCGGGCGGTGGCCTCCGACGTGCTGCTCACCGAGGTCATGTGCGTGCTCGGCGCCGAGATGGCCATCAACGGCCACACCCGCAACATCCCGGTGATGCTGATCATCGCCGCGGTCGGCGTCTTCGGCTCGATCTCGGTCGCCCGATTCGTGGCCAGAAGGGACAACACGACACCATGAACGTGTTCGGTCTCGCCATTCCCGACGTGGTCATCGACGTCGCGGTGCTCGTGCTGATCCTGCTCGGCGCGATCCTCTGCCTGTCGGCGGCGGTCGGGCTGCTGCGATTCCGCGACGTGCCGTCGCGGCTGCACGCCGCGACCAAACCGCAGGTGCTCGGCCTCATCCTCATCTGCCTCGCGATCGCGCTGTCTCAGCGCACGGTCGGCGGAATCCTGTTCGGGCTCGCGCTCGTCGCCCCGGTCGTGCTCATGCAGTTCGCCACCGCGCCGCTGTCCGCGCACATCGTCGGGCGGCAGGCATATCGCAACGGCACCACCGACGAGCGCAGCCTGGTCGTCGACGAGCTCGCCGAGTCGAAGCAGACCCCGCCGGCCGCCGGCTGATCGCACGCCCGCAGCTGCGCTGAGACGGACGCCACGCACGTCTTACGCCGGTGCGGGGCCGCTTGCGGTTCACAATTCAGCATGAGCCTGTGCCGGTGGGGCCGAAGGGGCTTCAGGGCTGCTCGTTACGAGATCCATGCTGAGTAGTGAACGACACCGGTCATTGCTTCTTCTCCTACACGGAACCCTGTTCCGTGCAGGTCATCCACTGTTGCTTGGACGACGCACATCGACACCGTCCCTTGTCTGCACACTTCTGCGATGGGAAATAAGCAGAAGACGGTCGTTCAGCGCGCGAAAGACACCTATTCGCGCACGGTCTTCAGTCGATCGGATCTGGTGCACCGAGGGCTCACGGGGCGTCTCATCGCCGAGTCAGTGGCCCGAGGAGAACTCCAGCACGTGCGCCGCGATCGATATGCGCTGCCGTCGACGCACCGGGACATCGTCGAGGCTGTCCGCATCGGCGGGCGGGTCTCATGCTTGTCTCTCCTCGCCCTTCTCGGTGTCTTCGTGTTCCGTTGCCGAGAGCTCCATGTGCTCGTGACTCCGGGTTCGTCTCGTCTACGTGTGGCGAGGGACGGAAAGGTCGTGCTCCATTGGAAGGCGCTGACCAGCGTTCGCGAGAGCCTTCATGCGGCTCCGTTGATCGATGCCGTCGCGCACTCCGTGCTCTGCCAGGCTCCGCGCGAGGCGCTTGCCACCTTGGACAGTGTGCTTCATCACGGACTCCTGACCCGCGACGATCTGGTCGCGATGTTCGCTGCTCTACCCGCCCGATCCCGCCCGCTGCTCGCACTGGTCGACCCGTCGGCGGGCTCGGGCTCAGAGACATTCATGCGGTTGCTGCTCCGGACGATGGGCGTCGCCTATGAGACCCAGGTGTACCTCGAAGGCGTCGGGTACGTCGACTTCGTGGTGGACGGCTGGTTGATCATCGAGTGCGACAGCAAGGAGTTCCACGAGGGGTGGGAGAAGCAGATGCAGGATCGCGAGCGCGATATCGCCGCGGCCCGACTCGGCTTCGTGACCGTCCGGCCCCTTGCGAAAGACATTTTCGGTGACCAGGCGTCTGTGAGGCAGGCTCTCGAGCAGGTCATCGCTGCACTCGGACCGAGGTTCGTAGACGCACGTCGTTCACAATTCAGCAGGAATCGCCGCGGAGCGGCGGTCGAGTAGCGGAATCACGGGGCTCACATGCGTTCATGCTGAGTTGTGAACGGAAAAGTGCGGAGCACGGGTCAGAGGCCGTCGGCGAAGCTCTGGATCAGGCGCGCGGCCGGCTCGGAGTCGCTGATCAACGTGCCGTGGCCGTGATCCGGGATGACCTGCAGATCGGCACCCGGGATCTCGTCGATGATCTCCTGGCACCAGGTCATCGGAGCGAGCGGGTCGTCTTCCCCGCGCAGCACCAGCACAGGCTGATCGATGCGCGCGAACGCCTTCTCCGGCTCGTGCACGATGGTCGCCCGGATCTTGCGGATGAGGTGGGGGCCGCCGCGCAGATATTCGCGGGCACCTCGCCAGATCACGAGCGGGCGCTCGCCGACCAGGTCCGTGAGGAGATAGCTCGCCTGCGCTGCGACGTTCCGTGCGGCCTTGTTGACGGTCGGACCGGCGAGCACGACGCCCTCGACGAGGGAGGGATGCCGGGCGGCGAGCTCCGCGGCGATCTGACTGCCCATCGAGTGTCCGATGACGACGACGGGGCCCTCGTCGGCATGACGGAGGTACGCGGCGACGAGGTCGGCGTGACGCTCCATGGTGAAGGTGCGAGCGGGCTCGGGTGCTTCGCCGAAACCGGGCAGGTCGAGTGCGATCACCCGGCCTTTCAGCCGCTGTACGACGTCGAGGTAGACGCTGCGTCCCATGCCGATGCCGTGCAGCAGGAGGAAGGTGTGCGGTCCTTCGCCGAAGGTCTCCGCGATCAGCGTCGCGCCGGCGTGCTCGAACTCGAGCAGCGTGACGGGGGTGCCCTTCGGGGCGAGATAGCTGGAGACCACACCTCAACGCTAACCGAGTGGGACCCCTGCGACGAACCGGGATCCACGCACGCCGTGTGCCGGTGTGCGACGAGGGGCGAGCCTGCGTCGTGCGAGGATGAAGGGTGTCTTCGCCGAACCCCGATCCCGATCAGATCGAGTCGGAGGGCGAGACCTCAGGCTCGACCAAGGGTGTCATCGCGCGCATCGCCGACGGGCTGCGCGATCCGGTGCTGCGCGCGCTCGTCGCCGCGACGGCCGTCTCACGCATCGGCCGCGGCGTCTTCCTCGCGGTCACCGTGCTGTTCTTCACGCAGATCATCGGCCTCTCGCCCGCGCACGCTGCGGTGGTGCTCGCCGTGTCGAGCGGATGCGGGGTGGTCGGGTCGCTCCTCGGCGGCTGGCTCGCCGACCGGTGGAGCGCCCGACGCCTCGCCTTCGGCTTCGAGATGGCAGGTGGCGTACTGCTCGCCGCATACGCGTTCGTCGGAGACTTCGTGTCGGCGCTCGTCCTCGCCAGCCTCTCGGGCTTCTTCGACTCGCTGGGGTATTCCGCTCGTTCCGCGATCATCGCCCGGGGCTTCGCGCCGGACCGGCGGGTGCACGCGCGTGCGGTGCTGCGCACGGTCACGAACCTCGCGATCGCGGCAGGCTCCGGATTCGGCGCGATCGCTCTGGCTCTCGGCACACCCGAGGCCTACCGCGTCGTGATCGCCTGCGCGGGCGCCGTCTGCGCGCTCGGCTCGCTCTCCCTCCTGCGGCTGACATCGGCCGTCGACGCGCCGCCGCGCAACCGGGCCGCGGCTCAGCTGACCGAGACGGGATCCATCGACACGCACGCCACGGCCGCGGCATCCGCCGAGCGCAGGGACTGGAACCGCCGCTCACCGTGGCGGGACCCGAGGTACCTGCTGCTGAGCGCGCTCTCGGCGATCTTCGGCATGCAGTTCGGAGTCGCGGAACTCGGGGTGCCGCTGTGGATCAGCGAGTACACGAATGCCCCGGATGCCACGTTCGCAGTGCTCCTGATCGTCAACACCGCGCTGGTCGTGCTGTTCCAGGTGCGTGCCTCCCGTGGCACGCACGACCTGCGGATCGCCGGCAGGGTGACGATGATCGCCGGCTGGCTGATGGTCTCCGCCTGCCTGATCTACGCGCTCGCCGCGGGGCTTCCGGCATGGGCGGCGATCGTCATCCTCATCGTCGGCATGATCGCGCACACGTTCGCCGAGATCCTGTCGCAGGCCGGAGCCTGGGGTCTCAGCTTCGAGCTCGCCGATCCTGTGCGAGCGGGCGCCTACCAGGGCGTGTTCGGCATGGGCTTCTCGCTCGGAGCCCTGGCGTCGCCGATCGTCGTGAACGCCACCGCGATCACCTTCGGCTTCGTGGGCTGGGTGATCCTCGCCGCGATCTTCCTCGCCGCAGCGATCGGCATCTGGCTCATCGCACGCCGCGCCGCAGCATCCGCCACGCCTGCTCCCGCCTGAGCCCGCAGAGCCGCCCCGGGCTAACCGGCCGGCGCCAGCACCAGAGTGTGACGCGTCGCCGCATCGACCGCCCCGTCGGTGAACGCCCACGGCCGCTGAATCCCCGCCGCCCAGTCGGACGTCTGATCGACGTAGTGCTCGTCGAACGCGTGTCCGGATGCGCCGGTGAGGTGGATCCAGGTCGAGGCGTCGAGATCGGAGAGGTCGACGACCATCCGCATCGACGGCACGGTGGTCGTGGCGTACGACGTGCCGAGCTCCCAGCCGGTGGCGTTGACCACGGACGCGCCGCCGCTGACGGCGTAGGGGCCGCGGTTGAAGAGGGCTTCGATCGGGGCGATGCCGGAGGACCCGAGGGTGTCGCTCGTGAGGGTGATCGCGTGCAGGTCGCCCCACCTCCATGCGGTGACGACGTCGCCCTGAACCGCGGAGAGCTCGTCGTACGCTTCCTCGGCCGACAGGGCGAGCATCTCGTCCATGCCCGCGACATCGATGCTCGGGTTGGTCCAGAGCGGGTCGGAGGGGTCGTCGAGAAGATCCGCGACGACGGTGAAGAGTCGACCCTGGCCGTCGATCGGCAGGGGCTGGTCGCGTTCGGCGAACAGGTTCTGCACGAGGTTCGACCAGAGGACGTTCGCGTAGGCGGCCGCGGCCGACCCCGCGTCGTTCTGTGCGTCCCACGAGCGCAGCAGCGCCACGGCATCTGCAGTCCCCGCACCCGTCACCTCCACATCCTCCATCTCCGTTGCGAGTCGCTTGCCGATCCACATCTCGCTGTCCATCTGGATCTCCCGCATGTCCTGGGCGGTGAGCGGTGCGGCGGCGGCGCGTCGCTCGATCAGGTGCGCGATGCGATCGGCCCTGTAGCCGTAGTCCCAGTCCCGTGAGAGGAAGTAGGGGTAGTCGTCGGTGACGATCGCGTTGTTCGCGGTCACGATGTACCCGGATGCCGGGTTGTATGACACCGGCAGTTCGTCGAACGGGATGAATCCGGTCCAGTCGTAGCTGCTGTCCCAGCCGGGCTGCGGCATCCATCCGTCGCCGGCCCCGCGCACGGGGAGGCGTCCGGGGGTCTGATAGCCGATGTTGCCTTCGACGTCCGCATAGATGAGGTTCTGTGCCGGCACATCGAACAGCGCGGCCGCCGCGCGGAACTCCTCGAAGTCCTGGGCGGTCGACAGAGCGAAGATCGCGGTCGCGGCCGTGCCGGGGTCGAGCGCCGTCCAGCGCAGGCTGACCGCGTACTCGGCTCCCTCCGACGCGGTGCCGGTGGGCGCCGGACCTGTGGCACCGCCGGCGGCGAGGCCCGGCTCAGGGTCGTCGGCGATCGCGGTGAAGTCGTCGGTGAGACCCGAGATGATCGGTCCGTGCACGGTCGACCGGATCGTGAGATCGATGTCGTCGCCCCCGGCCACCGCGATCGTCTCGGTGGTCTCGTCGATCGGCACCAGCGCGCCGTCGCGCCAGTACTGGTCGCCCTCGATCCGCTCGACGTAGAGGTCGGTGACGTCGGTGGTCAGGTTGGTGAAGCCCCAGGTGACCTGCTGGTTGTGGCCGATCACGATGCCGGGGAGACCCGAGAACGAGAAACCGCCCATGTCGAACGGGCAGTCGTCGGTGACCTCGCTGCACCGGAGCTGCACCTGGTACCAGACCGAGGGGAGTGATGCGCCCAGGTGCGGGTCGTTGGCGAGCAGCGGCATGCCGGTGTCGGTGAGGTCCCCGGACACGACCCACGAGTTCGATCCGATGCCCTCGCCGACATCCCCGACGAGCAGACTCGCCGCCTCGATCACGTCCGACGCCTCCTGCCACTGGATCGTCGTCGCCGCCTGCTGCATCTCGCCGTCGTTCTCATCGGTCGTGAACGCGGCGGGCTCGGCACCGGCCTCGGTGATCGGGGCGGTCGAGATCTCGGGGACGATGACGGGGTGATCCTCGAACGGATACGGCGGGTACAGCTCGTCGAGCGTCGTGGTGATCCCGGCGGCGTCGGAGGTCTCCGCCAGCTGTGCGGCCAGGAGCGAGCGCTCGACCTCGTCTTCGACGTTGCCGCGGAGATCCCAGGCCATCGCCTTGAGCCACGCCACCGAATCGGCGGCTTCCCAGGGCTCCGGCGCGTACTCCGGGTTCTGTATTCCGAGAACGGCATATTCGAGCGACAGCTCGGCGCCCGAGCGGGAGGAGAGGTAGGCGTTGACGCCGTCGGCGTAGGCCTCGTAGTAGCCGCGGGTGACGTCGTCCATCGCCTCGACCTCGGCCTCGGCGACCTTGCGCCAGCCGAGCGTGCGGAGGAAGGCATCGGTCCCGGCCTGCGATTCGCCGAACATCTCGGCCACGCGTCCCGCCGTGACGTGCCGGCGGAAGTCCATCTCGAAGAATCGGTCCTGCGCGTGCACGAAGCCCTGGGCGTAGAAGAGATCGTGCGATGAGTCGGCGGTGATGGTCGGGATGCCGCTGGCGTCGCGCTGCACCGTGACCTCGGCCTGCAGCCCGTCGAGCGACAGGGTGCCGTCGGTCTGCGGGAACGAGCGCTGGATGGTCCAGGTCACGAAGAAGGCGCCGGCGACGGCGACCACCACGATCGCAGCGACGACGAGGAACACGATGCGGCCGATGCGAGCACCCAGGGAAGGGCGCGACGGGTCGACGATCTCGGTCGAATGGGTTGTCATCTTCGAGAACTCTTTCGGGTGGCATGGCGGAACTCAGTCCCAGAGAGTCCCAGAGCGCGTCTCAACAGACGCTTCCGGAATACTACCCATAAAGCATTCGCGGGCGGGGGTGTTCTCGCCCCCGCCCTCAGTGTCAGCCGATCAGGCTCGGCTGCAGGTCGCGCAGCGTGCGCCGGTGCGTCATGCGCGTCACTCCGATGGCGGCGAGCAGCAGCGCGCCGACCAGCCAGATGCCCAGCACCACCAGATCCCAGCCCGCCCGGCCGAGGCTGCCGCCGTACATCAGCTGCCGCATGGCGTCGACGACGTAGCCGAGCGGCAGCACGTGATGGAGCGCGGCCAGCGGGGCGGGGAGGGTCTGCCAGGGGAACGTGCCGCCCGCGGTGACGAGCTGCAGAACCATGAGCACGAGTCCGAGGAACTGCCCCACGGAACCGAGCCAGACGTTGAGGGCGAGGATGATCGCCGCGAAGGTCGCCGACGCGAAGATCATCACGCCCAAGGTGCCGATGGGGTTGTTGAACGTGAAGCCCAGGGTGATCGCCAGGATGCCCATGAGCCCCAGCATCTGCACCGCGCCGAGCATCGCCGGGGTGAGCCACCCGGCGAGCGTCACTCGGATCGGAGAGTGCAGCGCCGTGACCGCGCGGCGGGAGATCGGCTTCACGATGAGGAACAGGGCGTAGATGCCGATCCAGGCCGACAGTGCGGCGAAGAACGGTGCGAGACCGGCGCCGTAGTCCTCGGCGGAGGCGACCTTGTCGCTCGAGACCTTGACCGGGTCGGCGATCGTGTCGGCCTGCAGCGTGCGGAGCTCCGGCGTCGAGACGGGGATCTGCTGCACACCGTCCGAGAGCCCGTCGCGCAACTCGGCCGTGCCTGACGCGAGGGTGCCGAGCCCGTCGCGCAGTTGGGCCGCGCCGTCGTTCGCGGCCGCCGCGCCGGTGGCGACGGTCTGCGCGCCGCTGGCCAGGGTCTGCGCGCCGCCGGCGAGCTGCGAGGCGCCGGATGCCACCGAGTCCGCTCCTGCGGCAAGCTGGTCGACCTTGTCGACCGCGTTCTGCACGGTCGAGTTGCCCTCCTGGAGTCGTGTCGCGAGGGGATCGAGGGTCGTGAGGACCCGATCGATCTGCTCCGGCGTCAGGCCCTGATCCGTGAGCACGGTGGCGATGTCGTCGCGCGCCTGGGGCAGAGCATCCGTCGCCTGCTGCACAGCCGATCCGGCCCGGTCCGCGACGTCGGCCAGCTGCCGGTTGCCGTCACTGACCTGCTGAGCCCCCGACGCCAGCGTCGCCGCACCACCGGCGAGCTCGGACGCGCCGCCCGCGAGCTGCGACGTGCCCGCGGCGAGCTGAGAGGTTCCGTCTGCGAGCGTCGCACTGCCGGTGGCGGCGGTGTCGGCGCCGTCGGCGAGCTGGGTCGCTCCGTCGACCGCGGTCACGAGGTTGTCGCGCACCTCGCTGAGGCCGGTGAGCAGGCGCTCTGCGGCCTCGCTGCCCACCATCTCGGCGACCGAGCTGCGGATCTTCTCCACCGCCTGCGTGCCCATCGACGACGCGAGGTAGTTGTTCGCGTCGTTGGTCTCGAGCTCGATGCGCGCCTGGTGGGGGTCGTCGCCCGCGGCCGAGGTCAAGGCCGACGAGAAGTCGGCGGGGATCGTGACGGTGAAGTCGACCGTTCCCTCCCGCAATGCGTCGGCGGCCTCGTCTGCCGACATCCGCTGCCAGTCGAAGGCGTTGCCGTCGATGAGGTTGTCGGCGACGTCCTCGCCGTAGTTCACGGTCTCGCCGGTGGCGGCATCCGTTCCCGTGGTGGGCTCGGGGGCTCCGCTGTCATCGACGACCAGCGCGACGGGGACCTCCGGGAACTTCGCGTACGGGTCCTGGTTGGCCCAGAGGTACAGGCCGCCGTAGAGGATGGGCACGCAGACCAGCGCGATCAGGGCGATCACGCCCATCCTGCTCGCGGTGAGGCGCCGCAGCTCGGCGGCGATCATGGCGGGAACCTTCATCGCTCGCCTCCGTTCTCTGTCGTGTTCGGCTCACGTTCTGCGGGTGGGTCTTCGTCGTCGGCCGGGGGAGAGCCGAGAGCATCCGCGTGCTCGGCGTCGGCATGCGGTGTCGCGGGGCGCTCGTCCGGGTCTTCCGCCTCGGGCTCTGGCTCAGGGTCGGGCTCGGGATCCGGTTCGGGCACCGGCTCGGGCTCGGCCTCGGAGTCTGGCTCAGGCTCGGGTTCAGAGCCGCCGGGCAGGTCGAGCACGAGCGGCTCGACCGGTCCGGACGCGTTGATCGCCTCGAGTTCGTGCATGCGCTCGAGGGCGACCGCGGCGGATCCGCCGATGACGACGAGCATCGCGTACCCGCGGTCGGCGAACTCCGACGCGATCCGCCACCAGCCGTCCGGGCTGCCGCCGTGACGGTCGGGCGAGACGAGCACGATTCCTTCGGTGCCCGTGCGGAGGATCGCGAGTTCGCAGAGGATGCGCACCCGTGCGGCGGGATCGACGTTGCCGATCGCCACGCCGGCGAGCTCGCCGAAGCCGAGTTGATTCAGCCAGCGCCGTGCGTGCAGAGGGGTGGCGCCGACGCCGGCGAACATGAGCTCTTCGCCGACGACGCCCGCGAGGGTGATGTCGGCGTGGGGATCGCTCACGTCGGGGGCGTCGACGAGCGCGATCGTGCGGCGCAGCGCGCGGTTGTCCGCGTCGCCGTCGATCGTCACGCGCCCGGTGTCCGGCCGCATCCGACCGCTGGCGATGAGGCCCAGCACCGTCGGGCGCTGCTCGGTCTCGGCGAGGGCGAAGCGCACGGCTCCGCTGTGGAACTCGAGGCTCGTCGTCGGCAGCGCCTGACCACCGCGCCCCTTGCTCACGTCGTGCAGGGTGACCCTCATGCGCTGACCTCCTGTGATTCGACGATGTCCGGGTGCGCGCTCAACAGCTCGTCGGCCTCGCGCCACGAGAGTCCGGCGATGCTGAGCAGAGTGCGAACCGCGAGATCGGCTGCCCCGGTGCTCGATGCGTCCGTGCGCGAGACGACCGTGCGGGCGACCTCTTCGATGAGGCGGGCGAGGGTCGGGGCAGAGAGGTCTGTGCGGAAGCTGCCGTCTTCCTGCCCGCGACGCGCGAGGGCGGCGACGGTGCGGCGCAGCGGGGCCAGGGCGTCTGCGGTGTGCTGCACGTGGGCTTCGTCGAGGGCGAGCGCGGCTGCGACCTGAACGTGCGCGGCCTCCTGCCAGAGTCGTGCGGCGAGGCGGGCCAGCGCGATGCGTGAGTCGGCGTCGGTGACGGATTCGGCGATCGCGTTGAAGCGCTGCGCTCCGACCGAGATCAGCTCGCGGATCAGAGCCTCTCGGTCGTCGAAGTGGCCGTAGAGCGTGCGGCGGGAGAGGCCGGCGCTGCGCGCGATGACGTCGATCGACGCCCGGGGGTCGGTGGCGAGGGTGGCGCGGGCCGCGTCGAGGATTCCGGCGCGGTTCTCGACGGAGTCGCGACGGGGAGCACGGGTTGTCATGCCCCTATTCTACGTATTGTGCACAGCCGTGTGCAAGATAACTCGGGGGACTCTCAGGGTCTGAACGGTGGGCCGTTCACAACTCAGCACGGATGGGCGCTTAAAGCCGCAATCAGCACCATGCGGACCCGAATCCCGGCGCTCATGCTGAATCGTGAACGGCGAGCGGCGGGCACAGACAGAAAAGGGGGCGGATGCCGCAGCATCCGCCCCCTTCTGCAGAACCCTTGACGTCAGTCGGTGCCGGAGTCGAAGGCAGCGCCCTCGGATGCGGTGTCGACCGCGTCGGCGAAGTTCTCGTCGACCTCTTCGACGGAACCCGTGATCTCGCCGGACTCGCCGGCGGTGACGCGACCGACGAGCTCGCCGGTCGCGCCGCCCACGAGGCCGAGGCCCGCGTACTGCTCGAGGCGTGCGCGCGAGTCGGCGATGTCGAGGTTGCGCATGGTGAGCTGGCCGATGCGGTCGACCGGGCCGAAGGCGGCGTCGCCGACGCGCTCCATCGAGAGCTTCTCGGGGCCGTACGACAGGTTCGGCGAGGTGGTGTCGAGGATCGTCCAGTCGTCACCGCGGCGCAGGCGGATCGTCACGGTGCCCGAGATCGTGAGGCCGACCCAGCGCTGGATGGACTCGCGCAGCATGAGCGACTGCGGCTCGAGCCAGCGGCCCTCGTACATCAGTCGGCCGAGGCGGCGACCCTGCTCGTGGTAGGTCGCGAGGGTGTCCTCGTTCAGGATGCCGTTGACGAGGCGCTCGTAGGCGATGAAGAGCAGCGCCATGGCCGGGGCCTCGTAGATGCCGCGCGACTTCGCCTCGATGATGCGGTTCTCGATCTGGTCGCTCATGCCGAGGCCGTGGCGTCCGCCGATCGTGTTGGCCTCCTGCACCAGGGCCACCGGGTCGGTGTACTCGACGCCGTTGAGTGCGACGGGGCGGCCGGCCTCGAACGTGACGGAGACGTCCTCGGTCTCGATCGCGACCGAGGGGTCCCAGAACTTCACGCCCATGATGGGGTCGACGGTCTCGAGCGAGACGTCGAGGTGCTCGAGCGTCTTCGCCTCATGCGTGGCGCCCCAGATGTTGGCGTCGGTCGAGTACGCCTTCTCGACCGAATCGCGGTAGGGGAAGTCGTGGGCGACGAGCCACTCGCTCATCTCCTTGCGGCCGCCGAGCTCGGTGACGAAGTCGGCATCCAGCCACGGCTTGTACACGCGCAGACGCGGGTTGGCGAGCAGGCCGTAGCGGTAGAACCGCTCGATGTCGTTGCCCTTGTAGGTCGAGCCGTCGCCCCAGATGTCGACGCCGTCCTCCTTCATGGCGCGCACCAGCAGCGTGCCGGTGACGGCGCGGCCGAGGGGAGTGGTGTTGAAGTAGGTGCGGCCGCCGGAGCGGATGTGGAAGGCGCCGCAGGCGAGCGCCACCAGGCCCTCTTCGACCAGCGCGGTCTTGCAGTCGACCAGGCGCGAGGCCTCGGCGCCGTACTCGAGGGCACGGCCGGGGATCGACTCGATGTCGTCTTCGTCGTACTGACCGAGATCACCGGTGTACGTGTAGGGGACGGCGCCCTTGTCGCGCATCCACGCGACGGCGACGGAGGTGTCGAGTCCTCCGGAGAAGGCGATGCCGACGCGCTCGCCGACGGGAAGTGACTGGAGGACCTTGGACATGCTTCCCAGTCTATCGGCGGCGTGTCGGCTGTTTCGGACGGCGTCGGCCGTCAGCGGGCGACGCCGGCGTCGAGTGCCTCGGGCTCGGAGTCGAGCCGCGCCAGCTCGCGTCGCTGATGCGCGGCGTAGCCGGCACCCCAGCTCGTGAGCGCCTCGACGAGCGGCATCGATCCGCGCCCGAGGTCGCTGAGGCGGTATTCGACCTTGGGAGGCACCTGCCGGTAGACCGTGCGGAGGATCAGGCCGTCATCCTCCAGCTCGCGCAGCTGACGGGTGAGCACGCGGGCTGTGGGCTCGTCGAGAAGCCGGCTGAGCTCGCCGAAACGCAGCACCTCATGCTCATCGAGGAGGCTGAGGATGCTGGGCTTCCAGGCCCCGCCGAGGACGGCGATCGAGATCTCCGCGTCGCACGCGTCGCCCCACTCCCGGACGATCCGCTCGGTCTTCTCCCTCATCGGCTCCGCCTCCTGGTCGTCATGGTATCCATTCGGTCACTATCTACCCGGAATGACAGTACTTGTCTGAAGTGTACTCAGACCGGGAGACTGATGCGGTGACCTTCCCGATTCCCACGGCATCCGCTCGACCGCGCACGACCCTGCATCCGTGGCTCGCCATGATCCCGCTGCTTCTCGGCATCCTGATCGGGGCTCTCGCGATCAGCAGCATGTCGACCGCGCTGCCCGCGATCCGCGGCGATCTCGTCCTGTCCGACAGCGGCGCGCTGTGGCTCGTCGACGTGTACGCGCTGTCGCTGGCGGCGACCCTGATCATCGCCGCCAGGATCGGAGACGCGTTCGGTCGCAAGCGGATCGTGCTCGCGGGTCTCGCCGGCTTCGCGGTGCTCAACCTCGTCGGCGGATTCGCTCAGGACGGGATGCTGCTCATCGTCGTCCGGGCGCTCCTCGGCGTCGCCGAGGCGTTCGTCGTGGCGGGCGTCGTCGCGACGATCGGGGCGCACTATCACGCACGGCAGCGCGTGCTCGCCTACGGGCTGTGGACCGCGACGTTCGGTGCCGGCAGCGCGCTCGGACCCGTGCTCGGCGGGCTGGTGACCGAGGGGCCGGGGTGGCGCTGGCTGCTGCTCGGAAGCGTGCCGCTCGCCGTCGTCGCCGGGGTGCTCGCGATCTGGCTCGTGCCGGATTCGCGCAGCTCCCGTCGCCCGTCGTGGGACATCCTCAGCATCGTGACGTCGATCGTCGCTCTCGGGTCTCTCGTCTTCGCCCTGCACGAGGTGCTCGCCGCTCCCGTCGCCGCCGGCATCGCAGGTGTCGTGGCCGTCGTGACGCTCGTCTTCTTCATCCGCCGCCAGCGTGCCCTCGCCGAACCTCTCATCGACATGCGGCTGTTCGGCGTGCCCGGCTTCAGCCCTGCGATCGTGCGCATCCTGGCGAGCAGCGGGGTGTCGACGGCATCCGTGCTCCTGGTGAGCCTCCACCTGCAGGATGCGCGGGGATTCAGCGCGGCCGAAGCCGGTATCGCGATCCTGCCGCAGGCGGTGGCGATCGCCCTCGGCGGGGTGCTCGCACCCCTGTTCCTGCGGTGGTTGACTTCGCCGACGCTCACCGTGCTCGCCCTGGTGGTGCAGGGGGCGGGACTCGCGTGGCTGTCGACGGGCGTCGAGCTGGTCGTGATCCCTCTGGTGCTCGTCGGCGCGGGGTTCGGGGTCGCGGCGACGCTCGCCGCCACCACGCTCTTCGACGTCACGACGGAGGACGACGCCGGTCAGGTGGGGGCGATCCAGGAGGTCGGGTTCGCCCTCGGCGGCGGTCTCGGCATCGCGGTGCTCGGCACGATCGCGTCGATTGTCGGCTCTCGCGGCTTCCTCGTCGCCCTGCTGGTCGCGACCGTCGCGGTCGTCGCCGCCGCGCTCCTGCCGCTGTGGAGACGCTCGCCGGTGAGCACTGCCGAGAACCGGGCCATCGATGCCCGCTGAAGGAAGGACACCCGTGTCAGCATCGCGCCCGACCGTCCACTGGATCTATGCCCACCCCCGATCGAGCTCGTTCAACGCGCGACTGTTCCGAGATGGGGTCGACGCCCTCGCGCGCGACCACGATGTCGAGATCACCGACCTGTACTCTCAGGGCTTCGATCCGGTTCTCGCAACGCCGGATCTGGGCGAGCCCCGGGGGCGTGAGGGCAGCGTCGTCGACCTGATGGGCGAGGCGTACGCCGCGGGCCAGCTGCCGCCGGACGTCGCCGAGGAGCAGCGCAAGCTCGCGGCCGCCGACCTCGTCGTGCTCCAGTTCCCGCTGTGGTGGTACGGACCGCCGGCGATCCTCAAAGGCTGGCTCGACCGGGTGCTCACCAACGGCTTCGCCTACGGCCCGTCGGATGCCGAGACCGGTCTGCCGCTGCGATACGGAGAGGGCCCGCTCGCCGGGCGCCGTGCCCTCGTGATCGTGACGGCGGGGGAGGACGAGCGCTCGATCGGAGAACGGGGCATCAGCGGGGATCTGGACTCGCTGCTGTTCCCGCTGACCCACGGCACCCTCTGGTACACGGGCATCGAGCCGCTCGACCTGCACGTCGTCCACGACGCTGACGGGTTGGACGCGGAGCGCGTCGATCGCGAGAGCGCACGGCTGATCGAGAGGCTCTCCGGAGTGGCGTTCGAATCTCCGAGCCGCCCGTACCGTCGGCTGCGCGATGGCGACTACCACGGCACCCGGGCGCTGCGATCGGACCTGCTTCCCGGGCGCACCGACCTCGGCATCCATCGCGTCGCGGTCGACTGAGGCGACGCGGCCCGACGCGCGCGGGCCTAGCTCTCCGCTTCTGCACGATCGGCCCCGACGGTGGCAGAGTGTCCGTGAAGGAGGACGGCATGGGTGGAGCGATCCTGTGGGGCGTCGTCGCGGCGTCGCCCCTCATCGTCGGCGCTGTTCTCGCTCTGCTGCGCACCTGGCCGCCGCGCTGGCTGGGCATCGTGCTCGGCTTCGGAGCCGGTGCCCTGATGGCCTCCATCGCCTTCGAGCTGTGGGAGGAGGGGCTGGACCTCGCAGGCCCCATCCCTCTCATCGTCGGCGTGGTCGCTGGCGCGCTCGCGTACTTCATCGCCGACCGGATCCTCGATGCGCGAGCCGCGAAGTCCCAGGAACGGGGAGCGGGCGTCCCGCTCGCGCTCGGAGCACTGCTCGACGGCATCCCCGAGCAGCTCGTGCTGGGAATCGGACTGGCCTCCGGAGAACCGGTGAGCATCGCGCTCGTCGTGGCGATCGTGGTCTCGAACCTGCCCGAGTCGATCGGCTCGGCCGCCGACCTGCTGAAGGGCGGCATGGCGAAGTCGCGCGTGCTGCTGCTGTGGGCCGGCATCTCGGTCATCTGCGCGCTGGCGACCGTCGCCGGATTCGCGGTGGCGAGCAGCACTGGCGACGACTTCCGGGCCGGCGCGAGCGGCTTCGCGGCAGGCGCGCTGCTCGTGATGCTCGTCGACTCGATGGTGCCCGACGCGCAGCAGAAGGCCAAGCAGGTGACCGGACTCGCGACCGTGCTGGGCTTCGCGCTCGCCGCGGGGCTCTCGCTCGCGAGCTGATCCGGGCGTCGCGAGAGATAAGACGAGCGCGACCGCGGTCAGCGGGGTGGTAGAGCCGGCAGGGCTCAGAACCCGGGGTACTCCTGCAGCTTCTGCTCGAACTCGGCTCGGTCCGCATCGCTGAGCACGGCGCTCGCGATGACCACCATCTGCAGCCCCTCGAGGGGCTCGCCGGTGCGGGCGTTCTGCGCCTCGCGCGTCGTCAGGAAGTCGCCCGACGGGTCGTTCGAGAGGTCGAAGATGTTCGCGTAGAACCTCATCGGATCGGGGTAGTTCTCGGTGTAGTACTCCCACGTGTGCTGCTCGCGCGGGTCTTCGCTGCCGTAGAGCTTCGCGATCATCGACGGGTCGATCCCCGAGTACTCCCCGTTGAACGAGTACAGCGTGGGCAGACCGTGCTCGGCGACGACCGAGTCGATCGTCGACATGACCTCGAGCTTGAGGCTGTAGTCCTGGATCGGCTCGGTGGTGGCCCAGCCGGCGGAGGTGTACTCGATGAGCATCGATTCGCCGCCGTAGCCGTTGCGCTCCGGACGCAGATCCTCGTCGCCGACCTGCACCCAGTCGTATCCGTACTCGGCGGTGATGCGCTCGCGGATGTCGGCGAACAGGCTGTCCGCCTCGGCCTTCACCTCTTCGAGCGACTGCTGGGTGAGAGCGTCCTGCGGGTCGGTGCCCTTGATGCCCGGGTAGGCCTCTTCGTGCTTCTGCTCGTCGGTCTTCATGCCGTCGTAGCTGCCCGAGGCCGACGTCTGCAGTGCACCGATGCCGCCCACGGTGGCGACGTTGAAGATCAGCGTGACGGCGAGGGCGACGGCGGCCAGCGTGCGTCCTCGGGCGGTGAACAGCGCGCCGATCATGACGGCGACGACGACGAGCTGCAGGGTCAGCATCGTCACGCCGTAGACCGCGTCGGTCGCTCCGATCGCGAGCATGATGAGGAGGATCAGGGCGAACAGGATGCCGGCGATGAGTGCGATCCAGCCGAGTGCGTTCGCCGGCTTCTTCTCGGCGGAGGCGACCTCGGCTGCGGTCGCCGTGCCCGACATCGCCGGAGCGCCGGGATGCTGCACGACCGGCCCGGCCTGGCGGCGGGCGTTGCGATAGCCACCGGGCGGCGGCACGGGCGGCGCACCCTCCGTGCCGGCGACGTAGCGGGCCCGCTGCTTCTCGTGATCCATCACCATGGCTTGTCCGTTCCCGAGCCTCCGCCGTCGTCGCCCTGCTGCTGATCGCGCTCCTGCGTGCCCTGCTCGAGCTTGTCCTCGAGCTCTTCGAGCTTCTCGTCGGAGGGCTGCGGCTCCTGCTCCTGCTCCTCCTCCGGCGGCGGCTGCTCGTTCTGCTGCTTCTGCTTGAGGCGGTCCTCGAGGTCTTCCCTGCTCTGCTGCACGTCGCGGTCGGGATCGGACGACTGCTCCTGCGCCTCGTCGCTGTTGCACTCCTCGGGCATCTCGGTCGTGATGGTGAGCGCGTCGCCGTAGAACTCCGCGGCCCCCGCGCCGTCGCCCTCGGCGCGGGCGGCGTCGCCCATGCGCTCGAGGACGAGAGCGAGGTTGATGCGCACCGTGCACACCTCGAGGCCGGTCGCGAGGTCGAGTGATTCCTCGAGCTTCGCCCGAGCATCCGGCAGCTTCTCGGCGCCCGCCAGCGCGGTGCCGACGTTGAACGGCGCCTTGAAGGGCTCGAACCAGTTGAGGAACTCCTGCCCGCGGGCCGACGCCTCTGATCCGGCATAGTCATCGGCCACGTACGCGGTGATCGACTGGTGCGCGAATGCGTACATGCTGAGGATCTTGCCGACGAACAGCAGTGCGGCCAGCGTCAGCGGAAGCGTGCCGATCGCGATCCACCGTCGGATGCGGCGACGGCGACGATTCGAGGCCAGCAGCGCGGCGGCGGCCGACGCCCTCAGGTCCTCAGGGCTGTCGGACGGCGTCCCGCCGGCGCGTGCAGACAGATCTGTCATGCGGCACCTCCGTCGGTCGTCCGGCGTCGCGGCGATGTCGACGGCGCTCGCAGCAGACGCAGTCGGGCCACGAGCATGCTCGCCCTCGTGAGCTCCACGCCGAGCAGCGCCACGATCACGAGGGCGGCGACCCAGTAGAGCTCGGTCACGTTGCCCACGGTTCCGGACTCCGCGTAGGTGGTGGTGGTCGAGGGCGCCTCGGGCAGGGTGAGTGCGGCATCCGCGGTCCGGTGCTGGTACTCGACTGCGAGATCCGAGGCGATCGCCTCGAGGTTCCCCTCGTCGATCACCGACAGTGCGTTCGCCCCCTCGTACTCGATGTACTCGCTCGACGAACCGTCCACGCCGCCCGTGGTGAGCTTCATCGGTCCGCCCTCCGCGGTGCCGTACCCGAGCACGGCGCCGGCGTCGGTGAGCTCGGCGCTCCCGTCGAACGGCTCGGGGGCCGACGAGACCGTCTGCTCGCCGTCTCCGAAGTAGAACACCATGCGCGAGCGATCGGGCGACGACTCGGCCGCGTTCGACAGGGTGTCCGAGAGCAGCTGGTTCGCGATGCCGATGGAGCTGCCGCGCGACTGGCTCGTCACCTCGGGGCGCAGCACCTCGAGAGACGAGACGAGCGCGGTGGTGTCGGTGGTGAGCGGCATGCGGAGATCGGCCGTGGCGTCGAACGTGATCAGCGCGAACCGCGCACCGGGGTACTCGTCGACGATCGCCTGCACGTCGGCGCGGACGCCGTCGAGGCGAGGCTTGTCGCCGTCCCAGTCCTCGGCGACGATGCTCGCGGTGGTGTCGACGACGAGCACGATGTCGGTGTCGGTCGCGAGGGTCTCGGTGGCACCGCCGGGGATCCCCGGGCGCAGGAGCATGACGAAGCAGGCGAGCAGCATGACGAGCCGCATGGCCCAGAGCGCCCGTCCGCGGCCGGTCGCCCTGACCAGCGCCATCACGGCGAGAGCGGCCACCGGCGCGCAGAGCAGAGCGAGGAGGAAGACGTTCAGCACGGGCTGGAAGATCACAGTCTCACCCTCCACAGCACGACGATGAACGAGAGCATCGAGATCATCAGCACGACGATCCAGAGGTTCGGCGCGTCTGTCCAGACGACCTGCGCCTGACCCTTCAGCGCGGACGCCTCCTGCTCCTGCACCTGCGTGACGATGTCGCTCACGGTGGTGGTGTCCCGCAGGCCGTACGCCTGTCCGCCCGTGGCCTCGGCGGCCTTCGTGAGCTCGGCGCTGACGTCGGCGTCCTTGCCCTGCACCGGGTTGAGTGCGAAGACGCGCACGCCGTTCGATGCGGCATACGCGGCGGCCTCGTCGAGCGTCACGATCGAGGCGCCGTTGACCTCGTTGTCGGTCGCGAAGATGATCGAGCGCGACCGCTCGTCGTCGGGGTGGTCGAACGCCATCGCGCATGCCGCGAGGCCGTCGCCGATCAGCGAGGCGCCGTTGCCGTTGAGCGTGCCGACCCAGTGCTCGGGGACCGATTCGGTGAACTCGAAGCTCTCGCGGATGCTCTGCAGGTGGCTGCGGATGAACTCGTAGTCATCGGTCAGGGGGAAGATCTGCACGGGAGAGCTGTTGAAGATCGTGAGGCCGATGCGTTCACCCTCGAAGTCCTCGAGCAGTTCCTCGAAGACCGTGAGCACCTCGACGTCGACCTCGCTCATCGACCCCGAGACGTCGAGGCAGAGCATGATGTCGCGGCTCGTGTTGACGGGCTGGACGGTCTGCGACGCCATCGGCCGGGCGGAGACGACCCCGGCCGCGAGGGTCGCGATCACGCCGATGAGCAGGATGCTCGACAGTGCGAGCACGCGGCGGTTCAACGCCTGGCGGAAAGTCGGCAGCGCGCGCAGGCGCTCGGCTCGGGCGACGCGGGCGCGCTCGTGGGCCTCGGTCTTCGCACCGCTGCGCAGCCCGATGACGATTCCGAGCGCTATCGCGATGACGACGACGGCCACGGCGACGAGGATGAGCCACCCGTTCGCTAGTGCCATGTGCGCACCACCGTTCGGGCCGCCTCGGCGCCGGCGATCGGGTCGATCGCGGGACCGGGCCGGAAGATGCTGGGGTAGTAGTGGCGACCCATGGCGTCGACGAGCGCGGGATGGACCCCTCGAGAGACGAGGTCGTCGAGCGCGAGCACCGGGGCCTCGAGTCCGCTGTATTCGTTCACGAAGGTGCGCACGACGCGGCTGAGCTCGAGGTTCGCGTTGCGGGCGGACAGGGTGCGGGCGCGGTAGTCGTCTTCGATGCGCTGGATCCGGTCGAAGTACTCGACCCGCAGCTGCGACAGCACGTCGGTGGTGAGCAGGGTCGGTCCCTGGGCGTCGCGCGACAGCGTGAGGTCACGCCGCGGCCTGGTGAGCGCCACGACCACCCATGCTGCCGCGATCAGCAGCAGGAGGATGCCGAATGCGACCAGGATCCAGCCCCAGCCGTATTGGAAAGGCGGGTACAGCTCATCAGAGTCGGGCATTCGACCTCCGATTCAGCAGCTGGAGCAGCTGCGAGACGGCGTCGTCCTGACCCGCTAGCACGCTGTGGCTGATCTCCATGCGCTTGAGCAGCTCAGCGAGTCGTGCCGCGTCGGCCTCGGTCTGCGCGGCGAGCTCGCGGATGATGTCGGGGTCGCCCTGCACGAAGTCCGGCACCTCCCACATGCTGTCGACATCGCTGCGGATGGTGGCCGTCGCGTGGTCGAGCACCGGATCGGCGTCGCTCACGGTCAGCCACAGGACGTCGTGCTGCACGCGCAGTCGGCGCAGCATCCGTTCGGTCTCCGTCGTGACCGGAGCCTCGTCGGTGATGACGACGACGATCATGCGGCGAGAGATCGTGCGCGTGACGTATGACAGCAGCGCGTCGCGGTCGCTGGCTGCCCTGCTCGTGTCGATCGACCGGTCGATCGTGCGCAGCGCGTGTTCCAGTGCGCCCTCGCTGCGGCCCGGCGCGCGGCGGCGGATGCGGTCGGAGTCGCCGTAGACCAGTGAGAAGTCGTCGCCGTGCCGCAGCGCCAGCACGCCGAGCACGCCGGTGGCGAGGATCGCGAGGTCCTTCTTCGACTTCTCGTCGTGCGCGAGCGCGCCCATCGAGCGGCCGGTGTCGACCACGAAGAGGACCGTGTGCATCCGCATCGCACGGTGCCGCTTGACCAGAGGAGTGCCCAGTCGAGCCGTCGCGCGCCAGTCGATGTCGCGCACCTGATCGCCGTACTCGTACTTGCGCAGGTCCTCGAAGTCGAGGCTGCGGCCGTGCAGCAGCGACGCGTAGGCGCCGTCGAGCGCGTGCAGCGACTTGCGCGACGAGTGGATGAAGAGCTTGCTCTTCACCTGGGCGATCAGGCTGGCCATGGCGGGTCAGGGCGTGGGGACGGACGCGAAGATCTGGTCGATGATCTCCTCGCTGCGGATGCCCTCGGCGTCGGCCTCGAACGTCAGCAGCACGCGGTGACGCAGCACGAGGTGGCGCAGCGAGCGGATGTCCTCGGGGATCACGTGGCCGCGGCCGTTGAGCAGCGCCAGCGCCCGCGACGCCTGGAGGAACGCGATGCTCGCACGCGGGCTCGCGCCGTACTTGATGAAGCGCGCGCGCTCCTCGCCGATGTACGGGGCGGGGTTCCGCGTGACGTAGGCGATCGAGACGATGTAGTTGCGGATCGCGGGGTCGACGTAGATGCGGCTCGCGACGTCCTGGAGCATGTGCACGTCGTCGAGGCTGATGGCGCTCGAGACGTGACGGTCGGGATCGAGCACTCCCGAGTCGATGCGGCCGAGGATCTCGAACTCCTCGGCGGGACTCGGGTACTCGACGATCTCCTTGAGCAGGAAGCGGTCCATCTGCGCCTCGGGCAGCTCGTAGGTGCCCTCCTGCTCGATCGGGTTCTGCGTCGCGATCACCAGGAACGGCTTGGGCAGGTGGTGGACCTCGCCGCCGATCGTGGTCTGGTGCTCCTGCATGGCCTCGAGCATGGCGCTCTGGGTCTTGGCGCTCGAGCGGTTGATCTCGTCGAGCAGCACGAAGTTCGCGTGCACCGGTCCGAGCACGGTGCGGAACGACCCGGTCGCCGCGTCGTAGATCTGGTTGCCCGTGATGTCGCTGGGCAGCAGGTCGGGGGTGCACTGGATGCGCTTGAACTGCGCCCTCACGGTGTCGGCGAGGGTGCTGGCCGCGGTGGTCTTCGCCAGACCCGGAACGCTCTCGAGCAGGATGTGCCCGCCCGCGATCAGCGAGATCAGCAGGCTCATGCGCAGACGCTCCTGGCCGACCATCTTGGCCGAGTATGCGTCGGACACGGTCTTCAGCACGGCGCTCGCGCGCTGGAGCTCGGCGTCCGTCGGCGCTTCGGACTTCCTGCTCGCCGACGGGGAGGCCGCGGGGGCCGCGGGCGCCGACGATTCGGCGCGGGTCGCGGGAGCGGGAGGAGCCGGCGCGGCGGCCTGGGCGGAGGGCGCAGGCGGAGGCGGCGGCGTCGAACCTGCGGAGGGGCCGGGCGCGTAGGGCTCGTTCATCGGTGTGTCTCCTCGTTCCCACGGGGGACGCGTCGACGACCCCCCGTCGACCAGCGTAACCGCATCGGCCGGCGCGGCTCCGGCCCCGGCGCGGAGGGCGCGGCGGCGGGGCACGCAGGGGGACGGCATCCGTGACTCGACATCATGGGATCTGATCCGGCTCGACGCGTATATCGGCGGAGCGACGGACGCGTGCTTAGCTGAGAACTCGATCTTCGGATGATGCGGGAACGATGAAGCAGCCCAGAACGATGCCGCGCAGTGCGCTCGAGTACTCGATCGGACGACCGTTGTGGGTGGCCGTCGTCGTGCTGAACGTGATCCTCGCGGCCGTCGCTACCTCTGCTTGCGCCTGGGCGTACCTGCACGACACCGGGTCCATGCGATCCATGATCGGCGTGCTCATCGCTGTCCCTTCGCTGTGGTGGGTGATCGCGGTGACACTCTGGCTCACCACGCTCTCTCGCCGGCGCGTCAGCGCGGAGGACATCAGTCGGGCGAGTGCGAGCGTCCCCGGGGGGATCCTCCTCCCCGGATCGAAGCTCGTGCCCGCGATGACGCTGGTCGCGGCGCTCGCCGCCGCGTCGACCTTCGCGGTCGTGGCGGCGACCGTCAGCGGTGTGTGGCGCATCATCTGGGCACTGGTCGCCGTGCTGCTGCTGGGTCCTGTCGTCAGTCACCTGATCTCACTGCGGCAGCCTCGGCGACTGTTCCTGCATCCCCGCGGACTCGGATCCGCGACCTTCCACCTGGATGCCGAAGTGCACTGGGACGACATCCAGAGCATCGACCTCGGCGTCGGCATGAACAACTCGATGGTTCTGAAGGTGGGTGTTCGTCCTGACGCCCAGAGCTATCGGGAACGGTGGCGTCATCCTTTCTCACGCAGGCGCGGCGTGATTGACATCGACCCGGCAGCGCTGGGGGTGGACGGGACACTGCTCTGGCTCGCCCTTCGTCTCTACGTACTCGAACCATCGACGCGGGAGGAGCTTCGCGGTGACCGTGTTCCGACTCGCCTCCTCGATCCGCGCGAGGCCCTGGCCACGACTCCTCAGCACGTGAGCGATCCGGTGCTCGCGACGTTCAGGCCCGAGGGCGGAACCCGATAGCCGCAGCGTGAGCCGCTCCGCCTCGGGGCAGGCTTCTCGCCGCATCATCCTCGGGCGCGCGGGGACTCCTCGGCGTGCGTCGTGTCGGCGACGTCCTGAGGGGCGCCGCGCTTGCGGCCCACCCAGACGACCACGCAGGCCACGCCGATGATGGCGATGGCGATGCCGACGATGTAGCCGGCGACCCCGAGATAGCCGCCCGGCACGATGTGGGGGTTGAGGAACGGGTACGGATACCACCAGGCCTCGCCGGTGGCGGGGGCGACGATGAGATTCGCCCGGATCATCGTGTAGATGACCCACACGATGGGGAAGATCGTCGCTATCGCCACGGCACGCCAGCGCAGCGCGCGCCGCCGCGGAGCGAACAGCAGGTCGACCAGCAGGAACAGCGGGAAGACGACGTGCAGCACCTCGTTCGACCAGGGGACCGTGACGCCCTGGGGCAGTTCGACGCCGCGGAGCAGGGTGTTGTACACGATGCCCGTGACGATCATGTACGTGCTGACGCAGACGAGGAGGACAGCGAGCCAGCCGGGCTCCCGCTCGTCGTCGTGACGGTGGCGCAGCGCCCAGACCGCGGCGACGATCAGCACGATGGCCGCGAGCAGGTTCGACAGGATCGTGAAGAAGCTGAGGAAGTTCGCCGCGACCGTCGGCAGGTGCTGGCCCCACTCGGTGGTGGCCGCGAGAGCGTTCTCGACGCTGCGTGCGAGCTGGGCGATGATCGCCGCGAGTCCGAGCGCTGCTGCTGCGAGTCGGGCGTAGGGCCACCAGGTCGTCATTTCGCCTCCGCGCACACTTTATCGGTCAGTATGCCGGTTGACGCTAGACCTCGATGCCGTCACGTCACGCGGCGCGGCGTCCCCACTTCATCCGTGTCACGAGCACCCCGAGCAGGCACAGTGCACCGCCGACGAACATGAGCGGGGTCGGCACCTCACCGAGGATGGCCCACGACATGAGGATCGCGATCGCGGGCACGACATAGGTCGTCGCCGACGTCTGGCCGGCCGTGCTGCGCTGCAGGACGTACGCCCAGGTGGTGAACGCGACCGCCGTCGGGAAGATGCCGAGATACACCACCCACAGCGTCGAGCCGAGCGGGGCCGTCTGCAGTGCTCCGACCAGGCTGCCTGCCCACGGGAGCAGCGCGACCGTGCCGGCCACCGCGCCGAGGAACGTCAGCGTGGTCGCGTCGGACCCCGCGCTGAGCAGATGCTTCTGCAGCAGAGTGCATCCGGCGTACATCACGGCCGCGAGCAGCGCGAGCAGCAGCCCGGTGATGTCGGGACCCTCGCTCGTCGACGAGTTCATGCCGATCAGGACGACACCGAGGAAGGCGATCGGCGCGCCGATGATCAGCGGCTTCGGAAAGCCTTCACGCAGGAAGAGCCCGCTGAAGACCACCACCATGAGCGGCGCGAGGTTGACCACCATCGCGGCCGTGCCCGCATCGAGCGTGCGCTCGGCGGCATTGAGGGCCAGGTTGTAGACGCAGAACCACCCGACGCCCCAGACCGCGACGAGCCACCAGTTCCTCCGGTCGGGAAGACGGATGCCGTGGCGCACCGCGATGATCGCGAGCACGGCGCTTCCTACAGCCATGCGCAGCAGCGCCAGCGCGCCCGGGTCGAAGTGCGGACCGGCGCCGCGGATGCCGATGAACGCCGAGGCCCACAGCACCACCGTCACCAGTGCGGCGACAAGCACGAGCGGACCCTGTGGGCGGGGCTTCGCGGGGTTCAGGCTGTCGTCGCGGCGCACGCGACCGGTCTTCGGCATCCTTCGATCCTGGCACCGGTCACCGACATCGGCGATGCGCCCGAGCGACAGCATCCGCTCGTTTTCCGCCACGGGTCGCTGCAGTCCGTTCGAGAGCGTTCGCCGCCCACAGCCCGGAAGGTCGGCGAACGACCTTCGATAGGATGGAGCCGCCCGAAGAGGGCCAGCTCATCAGCCGGTGCAAACCCGGCGAAAGCAAGGGGGATACCCATGCCAGGAATCGTTATCGTCGGCGTCCAGTGGGGCGATGAGGGCAAGGGCAAGGCCACCGACCTGCTCGGCGAGCGCACCGACTGGGTCGTCAAGTTCAACGGCGGCAACAACGCGGGCCACACCGTCGTGGTCGGCAATGAGAAGTACGCACTGCACCTGCTGCCGTCCGGCATCCTGTCGCCGGGCGTCACGCCGGTGATCGGCAACGGCGTTGTGATCGACCTCGAGGTGCTCTTCAGCGAGCTCGAGGCGCTCGGCGGCCGCGGCATCGACGTCTCCCGTCTGAAGGTGAGCGCCAACGCGCACATCATCACCCAGTACCACCGCACTCTCGACAAGGTCACCGAGCGCTTCCTCGGCAAGCGCATGATCGGCACGACCGGCCGTGGCATCGGCCCGGCCTACGCCGACAAGATCAACCGCGTCGGCATCCGCGTGCAGGACCTCTTCGACGAGAACATCCTGCGCCAGAAGGTCGAAGGCGCCCTCGACCAGAAGAACCACCTGCTGGTGAAGATCTTCAACCGTCGCGCGATCACCGCCGACGAGGTCGTCGACGACCTGCTCTCGTACGCCGAGCGCCTGCGGCCGATGGTCGCCGACACGGGATACCTGCTCGACGAGGCCCTGCGCCGCGACGAGGTGGTCGTGTTCGAGGGCGGTCAGGCCACCATGCTCGACGTCGACCACGGCACCTACCCGTTCGTCACGTCGTCGTCGGCCACGGCGGGCGGCGCGTCCACCGGATCGGGCGTCGGCCCCGGAGCGCTCGACCGCATCGTCGGCATCGTGAAGGCCTACACGACCCGTGTCGGCTCCGGTCCGTTCCCCACCGAGCTGTTCGACGAGCAGGGCGAGTGGCTGCGGTCACGCGGCTTCGAGTTCGGCACCACCACGGGCCGTCCGCGCCGGGTCGGCTGGTACGACGCCCCGATCACCCGCTACGCGACGCGTGTGAACGGCATCACCGATCTCGTCCTCACCAAGCTCGACATCCTCACCGGACTCGAGCAGATCCCCGTCTGCGTCGCATACGACGTCGACGGTCGGCGCTTCGACGAGGTGCCGGTCAACCAGACCGACTTCCACCACGCGACGCCGATCCTCGAGTACTTCCCGGGGTGGAGCGAGGACATCTCGACGGCACGCACGTTCGACGACCTGCCGAAGAACGCGCAGGACTACGTCATCGCGCTCGAGGGCATGAGCAACACGCGCATCTCCGTCATCGGCGTCGGCCCCGAGCGCGACCAGGTCATCGTGCGTCACGACCTGCTCGACTGAGGCTGACATGACCCGGTTCTGGCTCGGCGGGTACGGACCCGCGATGGACGGCTCGGCCGACGGCATCGGCCTGCTCGCGGGCGACGAGAGCGCGCCCACCGCACTCGAGTATCGGGGAGCGGTCACGCAGACCCCCTCCCCGTCGTGGTTGGCGCAGCATCCGTCGCTCGACGTCGTCTACGCGGCGCTCGAAGGGGATGCCGGAGTGCAGGCGTTCGCGCGCAGCGGCGACTCGACGCTGAAGCCGCTCGGTGAGCCGGTCGCCGCGGGCGACGGCGTCTGCCACGTGGCGGTCTCGTCGAGCGGATCGTTCCTCGTCGCGAGCTGCTACGGCGACGGCCGGGTCGTCCGCATCGGCATCGACGCGCAGGGCCGCCTGGTGCCGGATGCCGTGAACAAGGCAGCCGAGCTGCGTGCCGCTCTCCTCGGCGAGCCGCTCGAGGCGGCGCCTCCGGCGGGAGTCGCGGCCGCGGCATCCGATCCGTATCCCAGCGAGCTCACCGCGTCGGGCGAGGAGCGCGCATCGCACGCGCACTCGGCAGCCTTCCTCGCCGACGGACGCATCGCGACCACCGATCTCGGCTTCGACCTGGTGCGGATCTGGCGACCCACCGGGGGAGGACTGGTGCTCGATCACGAGGTCGTGCTGCCCGTCGGCACCGGCCCCCGGCATATGGTCGTGCACCCCAGCGGCCACCTGCACGTGGTGACCGAGTACTCGTGCGAGGTGTTCACTCTCGGCGCCGGGCGCGACGGCACGTGGGCTGTCGTGTCGTCGGTGCTCGCGAGCCCGATCGCCGAGATCGGCGTGGACTTCCCCGCCGAACTCGCCCGCAGCCGTGACGCGCAGTTCCTCTACACGGCCCTGCGTGGCAGCAACACGATCGCCGCGCTCCGTGTGCGCGGGGGAGGCGAGGCTCTCGAGTCGATCGCCCTCGCCGACTCGGGCGTGGACTGGCCGCGTCATCACGTCGTGCACGAGGGCAAGCTGCTGGTCGCGGGGCAGCGCTCCGACACCGTCGCGCTGATCGACCTCGACGAGCGCACGGGCGCGCCGCTCGGCATCCGCCACCTCGCGCAGGCCCCGGCGCCGACGCACATCCTGCCGGTTCGCTGACGCGCCCGCCGTTCGCGGCTTGACCTCAACCATTGTTGAGGTTTTACGGTCGAGCCTATGACTATCGACACGGGTGCGGTTCCGACCGCCAACGCCCGCACCGGCATCCTGAGCGGCACCTACGCATGGATCACGATCGGCGCGTGCGCGCTCGTGTTCCTCGGAGCGTTCGAGTCCCTGGCCGTCACGACGGTCATGCCGGCGGTGAGCGCCGACCTCGCCGGCGAGCGCCTCTACGCCCTCGCGTTCGCGGGTCCGCTCGCGACCGGTGTGATCGGCATGGCGGTCGCGGGCAACTGGGCGGATCGCCGCGGACCTGTTGCCCCCCTCTACGCGTCGGTGGCGCTGTTCGTCCTCGGTCTGGTCGTCGCCGGACTCGCGCCGAGCATGGAGGTGCTCGTCGCGGGACGCTTCGCACAGGGGCTCGGCAACGGCGGCCTCATGGTGGCGCTCTATGTGGTCGTCGCCCGCGTGTATCCACGCGAGCTGCATCCGGCGATCTTCGCGGGGTTCGCCGCAGCCTGGGTCGTGCCCTCGCTCATCGGGCCGACCGTGGCGGGTGCCGTCACCGAACTGTGGAGCTGGCACTGGGTCTTCCTCGGCGTCGTGTTCCTCGTGGTGCCGGCGCTGCTCATGGTCGTCCCCGCGCTCCGGGGCCTCTCCGGCGACGGCGACGGCGACGGCGATGCGACGACGCCATGGGCCTTCGGGCGGATCGGATGGTCGGTGCTCGCGGCGGTCGCCGTGCTCGCGCTGAATCTGGTGGGCGATGTGCCGGGAGCGGGTCCTGTTCTCGCGGCCGTCGCGGTCGTCGTGGCGCTCGTCGCGGTTCGTGCGCTGTTGCCCGCGGGAACCCTCCGCGCCCGGCGCGGCCTTCCCTCCGTGCTCCTCGTGCGAGGGCTCGCCGCCGCCGGATTCTTCGGCGCTCAGGTCTACATCCCCTACCTGCTGACCGACCGCTACGCGGTGTCGCCGACCATCGCGGGGCTCTCCCTCACCGGCGGGGCGCTGGCGTGGTCGGCGGCCGCCACCCTTCAGGGACGCTTGGGCGTCCGGCTCTCGAGTGCGGTGGCCGTGCGGGTCGGCACGGTCTTGGTCGTCGCAGGCGTCCTGCTGGCGCTCGTCGCCGCGGTGCTCGCCGCGCCGGTCGCCGTGATCATCGTCGCCTGGATCGTCGCCGGTGCGGGCATGGGGCTCATGAGCCCACGGACCAGCGCGCTGACGCTCGAGATGTCGGCACCCGAGAACCAGGGCTTCAACAGCTCGGCGATGACCGTCGCCGACTCGTTCGGCAGCGCGCTCGCGCTCGCGATCGCCGGGGTGCTGTTCACCGGCATCGCGGGGGTGGGCGACCCGTTCGTCGCGGTGTTCGCTTTCGCGGGGATCATCGCGCTCGCCGCGGCGGTGCTCGCTCCTCGGGTGGCGCCTCGGGGTGCCTGACCGGACGTTCACAACTCAGGTCGCAACGCGCCCGACGGCGCGTCGCGGAACAACCACCCCGTGACTCGACGTTGGACTTGAGCAAGACTGGGCGACGGAGAGGTGCACCCCATGACTGCTGAGAAGACCGACGACTACGACCTGATCGTGCTGGGCGGCGGGCCGGTGGGCGAGAACGTCGCCGACCGCGCCGTGCAGAACGGACTGACCGCGATCATCGTCGAGAGCGAGCTGGTCGGCGGTGAGTGCTCGTACTGGGCATGCATGCCGTCGAAGGCGCTGCTGCGTCCGGCCCAGGCGCTGCGAGCGGCGCAGAAGGTCAAGGGCTCGGCCGAGGCGGTGACGGGGTCGCTCGACGTGCGAGCGGTGTTCGACCGCCGCGACTCGTTCACGAGCAACTGGTCGGATGACGGGCAGGTGAAGTGGCTCGACTCCGCCGGCATCGACCTCGCCCGCGGGCACGGTCGTGTGACGGGTGAGCGCGAGGTGACGGTGACGGAGGCCGACGGCGGCACCCGCGTGCTCCGCGCCCGCCACGCCGTCGCGATCAGCACCGGATCGGATGCCGTGATCCCGCCCATCGAGGGCCTGCGCGACTCGTCCCCCTGGACCAGCCGCGAGGCGACCAGCGCAGAGGAGCTGCCCGAGTCGCTGGCCGTGATCGGCGGCGGGGTCGTGGCGGTCGAGATGGCCACGGCTTATGCGGCCCTCGGTTCGACGGTGACGATCATCGCCCGCAGCGGTCTGCTGGGTTCGATGGAGCCGTTCGCCGGGGAGCGCGTCGCGGCCGGGCTGAAGGAGCTCGGTGTCGACGTCCGCACCGACACCGGCACGACCAGCGTGACGCGAGGTGACGGGGGAGTCGAGATCGTGCTCGACGACGGGTCGACGGTCACCGCTGCCGAGGTCCTCGTGGCGACCGGGCGGTCTCCTCGCAGCGGCGACATCGGCCTCGACGTCGCCGGTCTCGAGCCCGGTCGCTGGATCACGGTCGACGACACGCTGCGTGTTCCCGGATCCGACTGGCTCTATGCGGTCGGCGATGTGAACGGTCGTGTGCTGCTCACGCACCAGGGCAAGTATCAGGCGCGAGCAGCGGGCGACGTGATCGCGGCGCGCGCCAAGGGCGAGGACGTCGACGATGCGGCCTGGGGTCGTCACGTCGCCACCGCGGACAGCGCGGGCGCCCCTCAGGTGACCTTCTCGTTCCCCGAGGTCGCCTCGGTCGGGCATACCGAGGCAGAGGCCCGCAAGGCCGGAACCGACGTCGCCGTCGTCGATTACGACCTGGGTGCTGTCGCCGGCGCGAGTCTCTATGAGGACGGCTTCGAGGGGCAGGCCCGCCTCGTGATCGACAAGGAGCGCGACGTGATCATCGGAGCGACCTTCGTCGGCCCCGAGGTCGCCGAGCTCGTGCAGACGGCCACGGTCGCGATCGTCGGCGAGGTGCCGATCGCCCGCCTGTGGCACGCCGTTCCGGCGTACCCGACGATCAGCGAGATCTGGCTGCGGCTGCTCGAGTCCTACGGGAGGGACTCGGCCTGAGCGCATCGGACGGATGCCGACGACGGACGCCGCGCGGCCCATCCGTTTCGGCATCCGCTCCGAACAACCGACGAGAGACTGGCGCGATCGGCGCGCCCGGAGCAGGATTGTTTCCCACATTGACGACCTCCGGCACAACCCCCGGCCGAATGTCGCACACCTCTTATACGCTCGAACACACATCCGAGGAGGCAGGACCATGAAGGCTGTACTCGCAGGAACCGTCATCGCCGAAGCCGACGAGAGCGATCTCGCGCGCATCGAGGGAAACTGGTATTTCCCGCCGGCATCCATCACAGAGGGCGTGCTCGTCGAGAGCCCCACTCCGTACACATGCCCGTGGAAGGGCGCCGCCCAGTACTTCTCCGTCCAGGCCGGTGGCGAGCTGCACACCGACTACGCCTGGTCGTATCCGACGCCGTATCCGAGCGCCTTCGACCGTGTGGGCAAGGACTTCTCGGGCTTCGTCGCCTTCGACCCGCGGGTCGAGGTCTCTGCATGACCTCTGTATGCCGCAGTCGAGGTGCTGATGCGCGCCTCGTCGATCGATCGACCGGAGAGTAGTAAATCGTGATCGAGTTCCGCAACGTCACCAAGCAGTTCCCCGATGGCACGACCGCCGTGAAGGACTTCAGCCTGGTGCTGCCGTCCCGCAAGACGACGGTGTTCGTCGGATCCTCGGGATGCGGCAAGACCACTCTGCTGCGCATGATCAACCGCATGGTCGAGCCGACCTCGGGCGAGGTCGAGATCGACGGCGAGAGCGTGCTCGGCGGCGACCCCGTCGCCCTGCGCCGCCGCATCGGCTACGTCATGCAGAACTCCGGCCTGATGCCGCACTTCACGGTGATCGACAACGTCGCCACCGTGCTGCGTCTGACCGGCGTGAAGAAGGGGCCGGCGCACGAGCGCGCGCGTGAGCTGCTCAAGACGGTCGGTCTCGACCAGTCACTCGCCGACCGGTATCCCAGTCAGCTCTCGGGCGGTCAGCAGCAGCGTGTGGGTGTGGCCCGCGGTCTTGCGGCGGATCCGAACATCCTGCTGATGGACGAGCCCTTCGGCGCCGTCGACCCGATCGTGCGCGCCGACCTGCAGCAGGAGACGCTGCGGTTGCAGCACGAACTCGACAAGACCGTCGTGTTCGTCACCCACGACATCGACGAGGCCTTCCTGCTCGGCGATCAGGTCGTGATCCTCGACAAGGGTGCGCGCATCGTGCAGGTGGGCAGCCCGAGCGAGATCATCGAGAACCCGGCAGACGACTTCGTCGCCTCGTTCATCGGAGCCGACCGTGGGCGTCGGGCCCTGCACCTCAAAGAGACCCCTCACGGCACCGTCGTGGTCGACTCCGAGGGGCGCACGCAGGGTGCGATCGTCGCGGCGGCCGAGACGTCCGACGGCCCTCTGGCGGGGCCGGATGCCGCCGCCCTCGGCGCTGTGCAGGGCGAGGGCGCGTGAACTGGGTCACCGACAACCTCGGGTTGATCCTCGATCTGACTCTGGTGCATCTGCGTCAGAGCATCATCCCGATCGTGCTCGGTTTCGTGCTGTCGCTCCCGCTCGGCTGGGTCGCGTGGCGTTTCCGCCTGGTGCGCGGCCCGATCATCGTGCTCACCGGTCTGCTCTACACGATCCCGTCGCTCGCGCTGCTCATCCTGCTGCCCTCGGTCGCCGGGTATTCGGCCCGGAGCGAGTCGAATCTCGTCATCGCGCTCACGATCTATGCGATCGCGATCCTGGTGCGCGCGGTCTCCGACGGTCTCGATTCGGTCGATGACGATGTGCGCCAGGCGGCGACGGCGACGGGCTTCGCCGCCTTCCGCAGATTCTGGGCGGTGGAGTTCCCGCTCGCCGGTCCGGTGATCCTCGCCGGACTCCGCGTGACGGCCGTCAGCACCATCTCGCTCGCCACGGTCGGCATCCTGATCGGCGTGACCAACCTCGGCTACCTGTTCACGAACGGCCTCGACCGGCGCATCATCGCCGAGGTGTTCGCGGGCGTCGTCGCCGTGGTCATCATCGCCCTCGTGATCGATCTGATCCTGCTGCTGATCGGTCGCGCGCTGATGCCGTGGACTCGCGCCGCCTCGAAGAAGGTCGCGTCTCGCCCGATCGCGCTGGGGGCCCCGGCATGAATCTCTTCGCCGAGGCCTTCGCCTGGATGCTCGCTCCCGAGCAGTGGACGGGAAACTACGCGCTGCCCAAGCTGCTGGCCGAGCATCTCGCCCTGACGGTGATCTCGGTGCTGATCGCCGCGGTGATCGCGGTGCCGATCGGCTGGCTGATCGGCCACACGGGCAAGGGGCGCGAGGTCGCGGTCGCGATCTCCGGCGCGGCGCGAGCGATTCCCGCGTTCGGCCTGATGATCCTGCTCGTCCTCCTGCTCGGCGTGCTGCGTGTGCCGCAGGCGGCCATCATCACCTTCGTTCTGCTCGCGATCCCCTCGCTGCTCGCCGGCGCGTATACGGGGCTCGAGGCGATCGATCGCCGCGTGATCGATTCGGCCAAGGCGATGGGCATGACCGGCTGGCAGATCTTCTGGAAGGTCGAGGTGCCGCTCGGACTGCCTCTGCTCGTCGGCGGCCTCCGCTCAGCCCTGCTTCAGGTCATCGCGACCGTCACGATCGCCGCCTACGTGAATCTCGGCGGCCTCGGCTGGCCGATCATCCAGGGCATTCCCCTGCAGAAGTTCGATCAGGTGCTGGCCGGGGCGATCCTCGTGGCCACGCTGGCGCTGCTCGTCGACCTGATCCTCGCCGCAGCCCAGCACGCCGCGGTGCCGGCGGGGCTCCGTGCCGGCCGTCCCACCCGTCGCCGGTCGCGCGACCTCGCTCCCGCCGCGGCTCCGGCCACGGCCTGATCGCGCACCGGCTCCTCCGTCCCTACCGCGCAGTTCCACACAGCAGCAGTTCCGCACAGCAGCAGTCCCCCACAGCAGTTCCAGAAAAGAGGAAGTCCATGTTCACAGCACGAGGCAAGCGCTCTGTCTTCGCCGTCGGTCTTGTCGCCGCGGCTGCACTCGCCCTGTCCGCCTGCTCGTCGAGCAACCCGCTCGACGAGCCGTCCGACTCCGGTGAGAGCTCGGGCAGCGGCGACACGATCGTCGTCGGCTCGCAGGCGTACTACTCCAACGAGATCATCGCCGAGATCTACGCCCAGGCGCTCGAGGCCGCCGGCTTCGACGTCGAGAAGCAGCTCAGCATCGGCCAGCGTGACGCGTACATGCCGGATGTCGAGTCGGGTGACATCGACGTCTTCCCCGAGTACACGGGCAGCCTGCTCGAGTACATCTCGGATGACGAGGTCGACGTCACGAGCCCTGACGACGTCTACGCGGCGCTGCAGGAGGCCCTTCCCGAGAGCCTGACCGCTCTCGACTTCGCCGAGGCGACCGATCAGGACTCCTACACGGTGCTGAAGAGCTTCGCCGAGGAGAACGACCTGAAGACGATCGGCGACCTCTCGAAGGTGACCTCCGAGGTGACGATCGGTGCGGCTCCGGAGTTCGAGCAGCGTCCGTACAGCCCGGCCAAGGCCAAAGAGGTCTACGGCGTCGACCTGACGTTCTCGGCCACCGGCCCGACCACGCTCGAGTCGCTGCTCGCCGGCCAGATCCAGGTCGCCGACATCTACACCGCCGACCCGGCTTTCGAGACCGAGGAGATCGTCGCTCTCGAAGACCCCGAGAACCTGATCATCTCGTCGAACGTCGTGCCGATCGTCTCGAGCGACATCGCCGACGACGTCTCCGATGTCCTCAACGCCATCAGCGCCAAGCTGACCGGCGAGGAGCTCGTCGCCCTCAACGTGCTCAGCACGGTCGAGGAGCAGTCCTCCGCGGACATCGCGAAGAAGTGGCTCGCTGACAACGACCTGGTCTGACCCGAGTCGTCCTCACAGAAGTGCCCGGCCCTTCAGGGGGCCGGGCACTTCTGCGTCCAGGGACTGCCTAGACCCTGGCGTCCTGCCGGGGTATCAGCACCTGTTTGATCACGATGAGGATGGATGCCGCGACCGGCACCGCCACGAGAGCGCCGAGCAGGCCGAGCAGCGTGCCGCCGGCGAGGGCGCCGATCACGACGAGGGCACCCGGAACGGCGACGGCCTTGTTCATGACGCGCGGGGTGATGACGTAGGCCTCGATCTGCATGTACACGACGTAGATGAGAGCGAAGATGAGTGCCGCGATCGGGTCGCTGAACAGCGCGATGCCGGTGCCGATGATCCAGAAGATCACAGAGCCCACGAGCGGGATCAGGGTGATGCAGAAGGCGACCGTCGCCATCAGCGGTGGGAACGGCAGCCCGAGGAACACGTACAGCAGGAACGTGAGCACGGCGTTGCAGAACGCGAGCACGACCATTCCCATCACGTAGGCGCCCACGGAATCGGTGATCTGCTCGGTGATGTCGCTTGCGCGAGCGCGGTCACGTGCGGGAGCGAGGCGGAGCATCCCCGACTTGATCGACGGCAGCGTCGCGACGAAGTAGAGCGTGAGCACGAGCACCACGATGATGCCCGAGATGGCGTTGGCGATCGAGGCGCCGACCTGCAGCGCTCCTCCGCCGATCGCGGCGATGTTTCCCGGGTCGGTGAGGAACCTCTGCACATCGGCGACGAGGTCCTGGAACTGGTCGCCGAACTGGGCGTCGAGCGTCGCGTAGATGTCGCTGCGGGTGAACTCCTGGATCATCCCCGGCACCGACCGCACGAAGCTCGCGACCTGGTCGATCACGACCGGCAGCACCATCCACACGACGAGACCTGCCACGATCACGAGCCCGAGGATCGCGACGACCACCGAGATGGCGCGAGACAGCCCGCGCCGCTCGAGGAAGCGCACGGTGGGGTCGAGGCCCAGGGCGGCGAACAGTGCCAGGGCGATGTAGATGAGCACGGTCGACAGGTTCGCGACGGCCAGACCGAGCACGATGGCGGCGAGGCCGCCGATCGTCACCAGGAATCCGAACACGAAAGGCCGGTCGATGCGCGTCCAGAACGAGCGGCTCGGAGTCATCGGCTCGACGACCCCGTGACGAACTGCCGGCGACGTCTTCGGCGTGGGCGGGGAGATCGCCGGAACGGTGGTGTCTCCTGCAGGGGAGCTCGCGGACCCCGGGGTGTCGGCGGATGCTTCGGTGATCGACGCTGCGACGTCGGGTGCCGAGGAGGGTTCGGATGCGACAGCAGACGCGCTCTTCGACGGGTCCTGCTCTTCTCGGCTCATGTGCTCACGATAGCGGCCGAGCGCGGGTCCATCCGGGAGGCATCCCCCCTTCAGGGTGGGGTCGTTCTGCCGCGTGTTTCCGTAGAGTAGGGGGCATGACCGCCGCCGAAGACCCCCGAGCTGAACTCCTCCGACTGCGTTCGAGCATCGACAACATCGACGCCGCACTCATCTTCATGCTCGCCGAGCGCTTCCGCGCCACGCAGCAGGTCGGTCAGCTCAAAGCCGAGCACGAGATGCCGGCATCCGATCCGGGTCGCGAGGAGCAGCAGGTCGCGCGGCTCAAGGCACTCGCCGAGCAGGCGCATCTCGATCCGGAGTTCGCCGAGAAGTGGTTCAACTTCGTCGTGGCCGAAGTGATCCGCCATCACACCGAAGCCGCCGAAGGACGATGATCCGGCCTTCCGAGCGAGTGACAGTGTGTGCAGCACTCACTCGCCCGGGGACCGAACTAAGTTTATTGAATAAACTATGACCGAGGGTACGCAGAACCACCAGGTCTGTCAACTGATTCCTGCACCGGGACCGGCACCATGCTGAACGGCGATGACGCACTCGACACCCAGGCCTCGGTCCGCCGCGCGAACCTGCGCCGGGCGCTGCAGTTGGTCTTCCGCAACCCGGGCTCCGAGACCCGGGCGGGGATCGCCCGAGCCACCGGCCTGACCGCGGCGACGGCCTCGTCGCTGGTCGCCGAGCTCATCGAGCTGCAGCTGGTCGTCGACGGCGAGCAGGCCGCCAGCACGGGCGGCAAACGCGCGACCACGCTGAGCATCGAGGCCGAGCATCACGTCATCCTGGTGCTCGTGATCCGACCGACCGATGCGCGCATCGCTCTGGTCGCGCTCGACGGCACCGAGGTCGAGACGCGGCGAGTCGCGTTCTCCGATGAATCACGGGTGCGAATGCTCGACGCTGCGCTGACGGAGATCGCCGCCGAGTACGCCGGACGGCTGCTCGTCGCCGGCGTGCAGCTTCCCGGAACGACAGACGGCCGCCGCGTGTTCGAGAGCGTGCAGCTCGGATGGACCGACGTGCCGCTCGCCGAGCGCTTCGAGCGCCTGCTCTCGGTTCCCGTCCTTCTCGTGAACGACGTCGATGCCGAGGCGATCGCCGAAGCGGCCCGAGAGGATGAGTCGTCCGGATACCGGCTGTTCATCCACATCGGCACCGGGATCGGTGCGGCGGTGACTCTCGACGGCGAACTCGCACCGGGCCCGCGCGATCGCGCGGGCGAGATCGGTCACGTCCAGGTGCAGTTCGGCGAAAATGCGCGCGCGTGTCGCTGCGGACGCCAGGGATGCCTGGAATCGGCGTCGTCGATGACGGCGATGCTGGGCGATGACTTCGATGACGCCATGGATGACGAGGCGATCACCGCGCTGGCCGCGTCAGCGGATGAAGAGAAGCTGGCTGAGGGCGCACGCGCACTCGCGCGCACCATCAAGCTCATCGCCGCAGTGCTCGACGCGGCAGAGGTCGTGATCGGGGGGCCGGCGCGCGCGCTCGGAGACCCGTTCCTCGGCCTCGTGCAGGCGGAGATCGACTACACGGCGACGGGCACCGCGAACGTTCCGGTGCGTTTCGCGGATGCCGACGCGTCGATCTCGACGGGGGTCGCACAGGTGGCGCTGTCGAGCGCGCTCGGGGTCCGCTGGAGTCCCGCGCAGCTGCGCGCGGCATCCGTTCCGGCATCCTGATTCGCGGATCGGCAACGACGCATCGGAGGATGCGGGATCCCGCTCAGCGCGAGGCGATCCCGACGAGGGCGGCGACGAGCCCGGCGATCACCAGGACGACGATCGCGAGGATGTGCACCACCTTGCCCACGACGAGCATCGGCAGGTCGGGTCCGTCGTACGACGCGGGATTGAAGAGCGTGCCGCGTGCGCGGAAGCTCCAGCGCATGCCGAACCCGATGCGCCGCAGCGCGTGCGACGGTGCGGCGAACGTCTGCCCGCGCTCTTCGCGTGATGCCTTCCACGCAGCCTGCACGGCATACCAGGCGATGACGAAGAACGGCATCGCGAGAGACACGGCCCAGGCGATGAGCGCGACGCCGATCACGGTGCCCATCCCGGGGTCGAGCTCACGGATGAAGAACAGCCCGAGAGCCGCGAGTCCGACGGCCACGGGCACCAGCACCACGCCCCACCCCCACCCGGGGTGAGCGTCTTCCGTCGGCCGCCTTTCGACGCGCCCCGCATCCTGCCAGGTCATGTGATCCCCCCGTCTCACCGCGCCGGATGGCGGAGTCGACCGTGCCAGAGTACCGGGAGCGGTCGGTTCCTGTCGGTGGAGAGGATGCTGAGCATCGCGAGAGGATGGGGTCATGACACGCATCCTCGTCACGGGCTCCACGGACGGTCTCGGCCGCGCGACGGCCGCCGCACTTCTCGACCAGGGCCATCGGGTGATCGTCCACGCGCGCAGCGCGGATCGAGCAGCCGCCGTCTCCTCGTTGACGGATCGCGGTGCCGATCTCGTCATCGCCGACCTCACGGATCGCCGTGCCCTCAGGGATGTCGCCGACGAGCTGAACGGGGGCTCGGAGGTCGACGCGGTCATCCACAACGCCGGTGTCATCTCGGGGTCCGGCATCCTGCCCGTCAACGTGGTCAGTCCCTACCTGCTCACCGCGCTGCTGCGCACGCCCACACGTCACGTCTACCTCAGCAGCGGGATGCATCGCGGCGGCTCGACCGATCTCACGGAGCTCGACTGGGACGGCTCGCGGACGACGGCCAGCTATTCCGATAGCAAGCTGTTCGTCACGGCTCTGTCGGCGGCGGTCGCCCGACGGTGGGCGCCTCGCGTCGCGGCCGACTCGGTCGATCCTGGATGGGTGCCGACGAAGATGGGCGGTGCCGGCGCCCCCGACGACTTCGATCTCGGGCATGAGACGCAGGAGCGCCTCGCGACCGAGCCGCGTCTCGACGTCACCGGCGGATACTGGCACCACGGCGAGCGGCGCACACCCCACCCGGCCGTCGACGACACATCCTTCCAGGAGCGGCTCCTCGCGGCCCTCGCTGACGCGACCGGGGTCGAGCTGCCTGCGCGGTAGGCGTCAGAGTCGAGGTTCCCGTCGCAGTTCGTGCCGCTCGCGGGTGCGTCCGGCGGCACGAACTGCGAACCGGACGCCCCGCGACGGGCCCGAGGTCTACTTGACGCTGCCGGCGGTCAGGCCGCCGACGAGGCGCTTCTCGATGAGCATGAACAGGATGACGACGGGCAGGATCGCGACGATCGAGACGCCGAACACGTACTGCCAGCTCGTCTCGTACTGACCGACGAACTTGGTCAATGCGACCGAGAGCGGCTGGTTCTTGTCGGTCGAGAGGATGACGAGCGATGCGGCGAACTCGTTCCAGCAGGCGACGAACGTGAAGACGATGGCCGTCACGATGCCCGGCCAGACGAGCGGCAGGTTGATCTTGAACAGCACGGTGAAGCGCCCCGCGCCGTCGATCTGGGCGGCCTCGTCGATCTCCTTCGGGATGCCCGCGAAGAACGAGTGCATGATCCACACCGCGAACGACAGGTTGAACGCGGCGTTGATGAAGATCATCGCCGCCCACGTGTCGCTGAGTCCGAGCACCGTGAACTGGCGGAACAGGCCCGAGGTGAGCACGGCCGGCTGCAGCATCTGCGTCACGATCACCAGGAACAGGAAGACCATGCGCCCGGGGAACTTGAAGCGGGCGGTGTAGTAGGCCGCGGGCAGCGAGACCATCAGCACGAGCAGCGTCGCGAACACGGCGATGATGATCGTCGAGATGAGGTTGTAGGGCAGCGGCGTCTCGGGGGTCGACCACATCGAGATGTAGTTCTCCCAGTGCCACTCGATCGGCAGGTACGTCGGGTCGACCGAGCGGATCTGCGACTTCGTCTTCACGGAGCCGAAGAACATGATCAGGTACGGCAGCACGAAGATCGCGAGCACCAGGATGCCGGCGGCCATGCGCAGGATGACGCGGGGCAGCGTGACCTGGTCCTCGGTGTAGCGGCGCTTGCGTCCGGGGATACGAGGGGCGGCGTCATCGCCCGCGGTGGTGACGAGGGCGGTCTCGGTCAGGGTCATGATCAGACCTCCTTCATGGGCTTGACGGCCTTGACGTAGATCGCGACGATCACGATCACGATGAGGAAGGCGACGACCGACAGTGCGCTCGCGACGTCGACCTTCTTCTGCAGCTCGATGTACTTGAAGATCATCGTCATGATCGTGTCGGCGCCGTATCCGGGGATCGACCCGGTCATCACCTTGAGGATCGGCAGCGAGTTGAAGACGTTGATGATGTTGATGAGGATCGCGACGGCCAGGGCGCTGCGCAGCTGGGGCACGACGACCGTCCAGTAGGTGCGGGTCGCGCCGGCGCCGTCCATCTTCGCGGCCTCGAGGGTGTCGGCCGGAACCGTCTGGAGGCCCGCGAGGATCGTGTAGGTCGTGAACGGCAGCGAGACGAAGATCGCGATCACGATCGACCAGGCGAAGGCGGTGGCCGGGTTCTTGGTCCAGCCGTAGCCGACCGCGTCGTCTGCGAGCCCGATGTCGTAGAGGAACTTGTTGAAGACGCCGAAGTACGGCTCGAGGCTGTAGTAGAAGACCATCGTCGTCATCACGACGGATGCCGCCCACGGCACGATCACGGCCATGCGGACGATCTGGCGACCGGGGAAGGCCTTGTTGAGGATCTGCGCGAGCCCGAGCGAGATCATCACGGTGAAGGTCACCACCGCGACGACCCAGATGATCGTGCGGAACATGATCGGCCAGAACTCGGCGAACGTGAACACGGTCACGAAGTTGTCGAAGCCGACCGAGCCCTTGTCGAGGCCCGAGAGCGAGATGTCACGGGTGGAGTTGAAGAACATCACCCCGGCGGGGAACAGGACCACGCCGATGATGAGGAGCAGGGCGGGCGCGATCCAGGGCAGCGCCTGGAGCAGGTCCTTCCCTCCCGGCTTGCCGCGGGCGGCGCCCGATCGGCGGCCCGGGGTGCGGGGGCGGCCGGTGGCCGCCCCCGCGAGGTTCGAGGATTCTTTCGTCTGGCTCATGGGATACCCGAACCTCTCCGTCTGCGGGGCTCAGCCCGCGTCGACCTGTGCCTGGATCTCGGCCAGGACGTCCTGGGCCGGCTTCGACTGCAGCTGGCCGAACAGCGACTTGAAGGCGCCGTCGGTGGCCGACCACTTCTCGTTCGTCGACGGGTAGAACTGCGCGTCGGGCAGGACCTCGAGGAACGGCGCGAGCGCCTCCTCACCGGCGAGCTGCTCGGCACCGGACTTGGTGACGGGCAGGAAGCCCTCTGCCTGCACCCACGGCACGTACACGTCTGCCGAGTAGTAGTAGTCGAAGAAGGCGGTGATCGCCTCCTGCTTGTCGCCGTCGTTCTGGAAGGCCATCAGCTGGTCCATGACGCCGAGGGTGAAGGGCGAGCCGTCCTTCGTCGGGATCGGGACGATCGAGTAGTCGAGCTCGGGGTTGCCCTCTTCGATCTGGCCGACCGTCGGCGGCAGGCCGACCTGCATGCCGATCTTGCCCTGGATGAAGATGTCCATCAGGGGCGAGCGCTGCGTCGAGCCGGGGTCGGCCTGCGTCGCACCGGCGTCGATCATCTTCTTGATCTGCTCGGCACCTTCGAGGTTCTCGGGGGTGTCGATCGTGATCTCGGACGCGTCGCCGAACGATCCGCCGCCGCCCCACAGCCACACGGCCGCTTCGGCCTGAGCCTCTTCGGAGCCGAGGGGCATGCCGTAGCCGGCCACGCCGCCACCGAGTGCCGACACCTTGGTCGCAGCGTCGAGCAGCTCGTCCCAGGTCGTCGGAGCCTCGACGCCGGCCTGCTCGAGCAGCGCGTTGTTGACGAACAGCGCACGGGCCGATGCGATCAGCGGCAGGGCGTAGGCCGTGCCGTCGACCTCGGCGTTCGCGAGGAACGCGTCCTGGAAGTCGGAGTAGGTCTCCTCCGAGACGACGTCTTCGACCGGGTAGAGCAGTTCGTCGCCGACGAATCCGGCGAACGGACCGCCGTTGTAGATGTCGGGAGCCTCGCCGGCCTGGATCTTGGTGGAGACGACCTTCTCGAGGTTGTCCCACGACTGCACCTCGAGGTCGACCGTGATGTCAGGGTTCTCCTTCTCGAAACCCTCGATCACGTCTTCCCACAGGCCCTTGGTGGCGTCGGAGTAGCTGGGGACCAGAAGGTTGAGCGTCGTCTCGCCCTCGGCGTCTCCGCCGCCTCCTGTCGAGCCGCCGAACCCGCACGAAGCGAGCGTGAGCGTGGCGGTGGCCGCAAGAGCGACAGCACCGAATCGCAGTGACTTCTTCATGTGTATTGCATTCCTCACTGTGTAGGTGGTGCACAGTCGCAAGCACAGCACGCGACGGTGCGTGTGATCGCCTCCCCCGGTGGCGGGACGATCGGTTCAAGCCGGGTCGGCTCGAGGAACCCTCCATGGACCGGATCTCCGGAGGGGCGGTGGAACTTGTTCGATTATTTGTCAGGAGAATAAACAAATCAAGAGGAACCTTGCAACGATTCCTAATGTCGACATACTATGATCGAATAAGCCGCTAAACAATCACAAACTTGCAACATCTGGTCCGGAGGGCCCGACATGACCGAACTTCTGCCCGGCGCACACATGCGCGAAGAACTGAATTCGCAGCCCGAGACCTGGGCCCGCGCGGCGGATCTCCGCGACGCGCAGGCGCTGCTCCCGGCATCCGGAGCCCGCATCGCCGTCGTCGGCTGCGGAACCTCGTGGTTCATGGCGCAGTCCTACGCGTTCCTCCGCGAGACCGCGGGCCAGGGCGAGACCGATGCGTTCGCCGCATCCGAGTCGTTCGTCGACCGCGGCTACGACGCGGTCGTCGCACTGACGCGTTCGGGCACGACGACCGAGGTGCTCGAGCTGGTCGAGCGCATCAAGGGCCGCGTGCCCACGATCGGCGTGATCGGCGACGAGACATCGCCGCTCGTCTCGCTCGTCGACGATGCCGTGCTGCTGCCCTTCGCCGATGAGAAGTCGGTCGTGCAGACCCGTTTCGCGACCACGGCCCTCGCGCTCTTCCGTGCCTCGCTGGGTGAGGACCTCACCGGCGCGATCGCCGATGCGGCCGCCGTGCTCACGGCGGACTACGACGACGAGCTCCGCGACGCCGAGCAGTACTCGTTCCTCGGCCGTGGGTGGACGGTCGGCCTCGCGCACGAGGCCGCGCTGAAGATGCGCGAGTCGTCGCAGTCGTGGACCGAGTCGTACCCGTCGATGGAGTACCGCCACGGTCCGATCGCGATCGCCGCCCCCGGCCGCGTCACCTGGCAGTTCGGCGAGGCGCCCGAAGGCCTGGCCGCGCAGGTCGAGGCCACCGGAGCCCGCTTCGTGCAGCATCCGGTCGACCCGCTCGCCGACCTCGTGCGCCTGCACCGCGTCGCCCTCGACAGGGCCGTCGCCCGCGGGCTCGACCCCGATCAGCCGCGCAACCTCACGCGATCCGTCATCCTGGATGCATGACCCGACCCACCAGCGGAGCGATCGATGACCAGCACTGAGGATGCCGCGAGCATCGCCGACGTCGTGAGCGACGCGTCGGGCGAGCGGCTCGCCGCCGCGCGCCCGCTCGGTCACGGCGCGCCGGTGCTGGCGTTCGACGTGGGCGGCACCGACATCAAGTCGGCGCTGTTCGATGCCGACGGCACGGCTCTCGGCCTCCGCCGCACGCCGACCCCCGTCGCCGAGGGCGACCGCACGGAGGTGCTGATCGAGCGCCTGGGCGTGCTCGCCGCTGAACTGCGGGCCGACCACCCAGGTGTCGTGCCGCAGGCGGCAGGACTCGTGGTGCCGGGGATCGTCGACGCGGAGGCCGGCCTCGGCGTCTTCGCGAGCAATCTCGGCTGGCGGAACTCGCCGCTGCGCGACCTCGCGTCGGAGAAGCTCGGTCTGCCCGTCGCGTTCGATCACGACGTGCGGGCGGCGAGCTGGGCCGAGCACCGCCTCGGCGGCGCCCGCGCCTACTCGAACTCCGTCGTGCTGGTCATCGGCACGGGCATCGCGGGTGCCCTGTTGGTGGGCGGCGAGCCGTACACCGCCGGCGGTTACGCGGGCGAGATCGGCCACTCGCCGATCGCCGACGGACCGGTGTGCGCGTGCGGTGCGCGCGGGTGCCTCGAGGTCGTCGCGTCTGCCGGCGCCATCGCTCGCCGCTATCGCGAGGCGACCGGAATCAGCCCTGACGGCGCGAAGGACGTGATCGCCCGCGCGGCGGCCGGCGACCGCGTCGCCTCCGAGATCTGGAACTCGGCGCTCGACGCCCTCGCCCTGTCCCTCGCGCAGCTCACCGCCGTCATCGCCCCCGAGGCGATCGTGATCGGTGGTGGACTCTCCCGCGCCGGGGGAGCGCTCTTCGACGAGCTGCGGGCACGACTGGCGGAGCGTCTGAGCTTCCATCGCCTTCCTGAGCTCGTGCCGGCGGAGCTGTCGGGCAATGCCGGCATCCTGGGCGCGGCGCTGCGCGCGAGGGAGCTGGCATGATCCTCACCGTCACCCCGAACCCCGCGCTCGACCTCACCTGGCACGTCGAGCGACTGACCCTCGGCGAGACCCACCGAGCGGATGCCGGTGCGGTGCGTGCCGGCGGCAAAGGCCTGAACGTCGCCCGGGTCGCCCACGCGCAGGGCGCCTCGGTGCTCGCCGTGTCGACGGCCGGCGGTCGCAGCGGTGTCGAGCTCGCCGCAGAGCTCGGGGCCAGCGGCGTGCCCCATCGCCTGGTCACCGTGGTCGGAGCCACGCGGCAGAGCATCGCGCTGGTCGACGAGACCCTCGGCGACACGACGATCGTGAACGAGCGGGGCGTGAACCCCTCCGACCCCGAGTGGGCTGCGATGCTGGGCGAGGTCGTCGATGCGCTTCCCGGCGCGCGCGTGCTCGTGATCTCGGGCAGCCTGCCGCCCGGTGCTCCTGAGACGCTGCTTCCGCTGCTGATCGGCACGGCGCGGGACGCCGGTGTGCCCGTGATCGTCGACACCTCGGGACCCGCTCTGCTGCACGCCGCGGATGCCGGAGCATCCGTCCTCAAGCCCAACGCGGCCGAGCTCGTCGAGGCTACCGGCATCAGCGACCCGGTCGACGGCGCGCGTTCGCTGATCGAGCGCGGCGTCGACCTCGTGCTGCTGTCGCTCGGCGCCGAGGGCATGCTCGCCGTCACGGCCTCCGACGTGCTGCATGCGCGCCTCGATGCCCCGCTGGCCGGCAACCCGACCGGTGCGGGCGACGCGGGAGTGGCCGCGTGCGCCGTGCTCTACGCCGACGGCATCCGGGATCCCGCAACGATTCTGCGACGCGCCACCGCGTGGTCGGCCGCCGCCGTGCTCATGCCGCTCGCCGGCGAGATCTCCGACGACTGGGCGGCGCTCGAGGAGCGCCTCGTCGTCACCCCCTACGATTCCCCCGTTCGAGAGGACCCTCTGTGACCCTGGTCTCCGCCCGAGAGCTCGTGACGGATGCCGCAGCCCGCGGCGCCGGCATCGGCGCCTTCAACGTGATCCACCTCGAGACCGCCGAGGGGCTCGTACGCGCCTCTGCCGACGCCGGACTGCCCGTGATCCTGCAGATCTCGCAGAACTGCGCCGACTACCACGGCGGCCTCGAGCCGATCGCTCTGGCGACGCTCGCCGTCGCGCGGCGCGCGCAGACCCCGGTCGCGGTGCACCTGGATCACGCCGAGCGCCCCGAGCTCGTCGACGAGGCCATCGCGCTGGGCTTCGGCTCGGTCATGTTCGACGGCGGTGCGCTGCCGTACGACGAGAACGTGGCGCTGACCGCTGCCGTCGCCGAGCGGGCGCACGCGGCAGGCGTCTACGTCGAGGGCGAGCTGGGCGAGGTCGGCGGCAAGGACGGCGCCCACGCCCCCGGTGTGCGCACCGACCCCGACGAGTCCCGCGCGTTCGTCGCAGCGACCGGCGTCGACGCGCTCGCCGTCGCCGTGGGGTCGTCGCACGCCATGACGGACCGCACGGCATCCCTCGACCTCGCTCTCATCGCACGCCTGCGCGAAGCCCTCCCCGTTCCCCTGGTGCTGCACGGATCATCGGGAGTCTCGGACGCCGTGATCGCCGACGCCGTGCGCGCGGGCATGACGAAGATCAACGTCTCGACGCACCTGAACGGGTTCTTCACCCGCGCGATCCGCGCGACCCTCGACACCGATGAGAGGCTCGTCGACTCGCGCAAGTACCTCACCCCTGCGCGCGATGCGCTCGCCGGGGAGGCGACGCGGATGCTGCGCCTGTTCGCCCTCGAGTCCACCGAGGTGGCGGGGTGAGTCACGCGATGCCGGGCAGGATGGTGACATGAAGCGCGCCGCCCGACTGAACGCGATCCTCGACCTGCTGGCCGCGGACGGCGAGGTGAACGTCGACGAGCTCGTCGAGCGCTTCGGAGCCTCGGCCGCCACGACGCGCCGTGATCTCGACTCGCTCGCCGAGCAGCGTCTGCTCACGCGCACCCACGGCGGGGCGGTCGCCCACTCGGTCGCCTACGAGCTGCCGATCCGCTACAAGAGCCACCAGCGCTCGCAGCAGAAGGAGAGCATCGCCCAGGCCGCCGCCGCCCTCGTGGCGCCGGGCATGGTCGTCGGGCTCTCGGGCGGAACCACGACCACCGCCATCGCCGCAGCGCTCGCCGCTCGGGACGATCTCGCCGCAGGCCCGGGCATCACGGTCGTCACCAACGCCGTGAACATCGCCGCCCAGCTCGCCACCAGACCCGACATCAAGGTCGTCGTGACCGGCGGGGTGATCCACTCGCGCAGCTACGAGCTGGTGGGTCCGTTCGTCGAGCAGCTGCTGCGCGGAGTGCGACTCGACATCGCCTTCATCGGGGTCAACGGGATGGATGCCGAGGCCGGCGCCACCACGCAGGACGAACGCGAGGCAGCCGTCAACCGCATGATGGCCGAGCGCGCCCGCCGAGCCGTGGTCGTCACCGACAGCAGCAAGATCGGCACCGTGGCGTTCGCGGCCGTCGGCGGCCCGGAGCTGTTCCCCGTTCTCCTGACCGACGACGGTTCCGACGACGCCGCGCTCGCCGCGTTCCGCGACGCGGGGTACGAGGTCATCACGGCCTGACCTGCCGATCAGTCCTCGACTCTCACACGCAACACGGTGCCGGACTCCTGGTGGGGATGCCGCGACCCCTCTCGCGACATCCCCGGAGTAGATGGTGTCCTGTCGTCCCCTCACACTCCCCAGTGCACGAGGGGTTCCCCAGTTCGACTGCGCCTCCCTCGCGCTTCGTTTCCGAAGCCCTTCGCTGGCACCTTCTGGAGATAAGGAGCGGGTCACCGATGTTCTGATACATCGACTGGAGAAAAGTTTCAGAGTCCGCTTCCGTGGCACTGGAAAGGCGCGCTGAGGCCTGTGGATTCCGATGCCGCGGCCAGCGCGTCCGCGGGTCTGGCGCCGGTCGCCAGCTCGGAGTGCACGGCCCCGAGCAGCTCGCAGGCGACGTCGTCGGCGACCACGACAGGGGCGGCGATGACGCAGCCGGTGCCGGCGTGCAGCCAGACGCGCGTCATGCCCAGCGCCTCCTCGCCCCAGCGCACCGACGAGCGGCCGAGTTCGCACGCCGAGAGCACGACGGTCTCGGGCGGGCGCGAGATCAGGTCGACGTCGTACCCGAACAGGGTGCCGTCGACGAGTTCGAACCCTGAGAACAGCGGGTTGTCGACCGCGTGACGACCGTGGGCGGCGATGTGCAGCACGTCGACCTGCTCGGCGAGCTCGGTGACGGCACTGACCCGCGCGCTGTCGCCGGTCAGCATCCTGGCGCCTGCCCACGCTGCGGCGGCCCGGCGCACCTCCTCTTCGGCGCGCGCGACGCGGGGGCCGGTCGCGAAACCTGCCCGGGAGGCCCGTGGCGGGCGGCGATCGGAGCCGCCGAGCAGGCGAGACACCGACGTCGCGATGGTGAACGGAGTTCCGCGCATTCCCGGGAGCATCGCCCACGGGATGCCGCCCAGGATGCCGGGAACCGTCAGGGCCAGACGTGCCGCTCCTCCCGACGCCGCGCGCACAGGTGCCAGGAGGGCCTGGTCGAGTCGTCGCAGTCTGTCGTCGAGCGAACGCGCCACGACGTGCGCCATCGGCCCGCCGTGGGTCAGAGCCGCCACGTCGAGGTCGGCGCGGAGTCCGTCGAGCGCGGCCTCGATGCGCGGCAGCGCCAGCTCGACGATCGACGAGCCGGATGTCGTCACGACGACGCACAGCAGCTCCTCGCGCGTGAAGACGTAGGCGAGGATCGCGGTGTCATCGTCGAGTCGCGCCCGGGTCTCGGAGAGACCCAGGCGTTCGTGGCTCTCGCCGACGCCGGTCGACGACCACTGGCGGTCACGTACTCGATCCCGCAGCTCGCGCACCCGGGCATCCGTCGTCCAGTCCGACCCCGCGAGGTCGGCGCGCAGCATCCGCAGCTCGGCGAGGTCGGCCGACAGTTCGGCATCGTGCGGCGGGCGCACCGGTGCGACCTGCTGGCTGAGATGCCTGGCACGCTCGGACCACTCGAACAGCACCTCGGGATCGCGCGATCGCGCGGCCGCGGCGAGACCGGCGAACATCAGCTCGGTGCCGTGCATGGCCACCGACGCCTGCAGGTCGAGCGCTCCGAACGACTGCTGCCACGTGGTGAGCAGGTCGAGGCCCTCGGCCGCGGCCCGGCGAGCATCGGCATCCCTGCCCCGTGCGGCGGCACGCACCGCACGCACCTCGTGCGCGCGCAGACGCAGCGGCGTCGGGGCGTCAGGGGTGAGTCGGGGCAGGCGACCTCCGTCGGCCAGCCGAGCGGTGAGCGACACCGCAGCCGCTTCCGTGCGGAATCCTCCCCGGGTGAGCGCGTCCACCGTGCGCGAGAAGTCCTCTGCGGCCGGCGGCTTGTGAGGTCGAGTTCGCAGTTGCGCTTCCAGCCGCACCGCGTCGGCGCGGGCGGCCCAGCTCGCGCTTCCCAGGCCGGCGAAGCGGCGGGATGCGGTCGCCGCGGCACGCTCGGCCGACGAGGCGTCGTGCCGCAGCAGCGATCGGGCGAGATGGAATTCGGCCTCACCTCGCGCCTGCCGCATCCGCTGTGCACCGAATCGCACCGCGACCGTGCCGAGCAGTTCTTCGGCCTCGGTCGTGAGGCCGGCATCGCGCAGCACCTCGGCCCGATCGAGGTCGCTGATCGCGGCGGCGAGGTCGCTGGTCGCGGCGAGGATCGGACGCGATCGGGTCATCAGCCCGAGTGCGGTGACGAGGTCGCCGCCAAGCAGCGCGGCGTAGCCGAGATTGTGGCGCGCTTCGGCCAGCGGTTCCTCGGCTCCGTGGGCCTCATAGGCCGCGATGGCCCGCTGCAGATCGGCCGTGCAGGCGTCGAGCCGGTGCCTCTGCATACTGACGATCGACCGGCTCATCAGGCAGTTGGCGCTCTCGATCGAGCCCTCGTCGAGGCCGTCTATCGCCCTGGTGAGAAACAGGTCGGCGTCGTCGAGCCGTCCGCCGTGCATGAGCAACGTGCCGAGTTGGCCGTTCGCGAGGGCGACTGTCTCGTCGCTGAGGCCCGGCCGTGACAGCGCTTCGCGCGACAGTCGCTCGGCTTCCACCGGCTGGCCCGTCTGGGCGAGCACGTAGGCCATGGTCCCGTCGATGCGGGCACGCAGATCGGCGTCGTCCGTGCGCGCCGATGCGGCGGTCAGCGCACGCCGCGCCTGGGCGAACCGTCGGGAGTTGGCTGCGTCGACGCCGCGCTGATGCAGCTCGAGAGCAGACAGGGGCATTGCACCAGAATGCCGGTATGTCTGGCCTCAGGGAAGGTGTGCTGTGATCAGACGCGCGCGGCTACCCTCCCGTCACGGGTGAAGGCAGGGTTTTGAGCACGGCGGAGACGGCCTTGGCCGCAGCATCCGCCGTGACGCCCCCCGCCGGCACGGAGCCCCACTGTGCCGCGATGCGCCCCGCGACATACGGAGCCGCGAACGACGTGCCGCTCCAGATCGAGAAGCCTCCGCGGTAGTCGTCCGGGTCGATCGTCTCGCGCCGCAGTCCGTCGACGTCCGCTCTGGTCGTCGCCTGCTCGCCTCCGACGAAGGCCGGTGACGTGCTCACGACGGCGGCGCCGGGGGCGTAGACCTGCACCCAGGGGCCGACGTTCGAGAACAGCGCGACCGAGCGGCCCGACGGATTGAGAGCCCCGACCGACACATGCGGCGCAGCGTGATCACGGGGGATGCCGTTGTCGGCACCGGGCCACGGCCACAGCGATGCCGGGAACGACGGCCGGTCGATCGCGTCGTTGCCCGCCGAGCACACCACCACGCATCCCAGCTCTCGCGCCGCGGAGAGCAGCGCGTCGAGGGTCCGGCTGAACTGACCGTCGACCGGGGTCTCGTGGTAGTACCCGAGCGACAGGTTGAGCACGTCGATCGGATGCCCGGTCGACGGGTCCTCGCGGTGTCGCCGCAGCAGCTCGACGACCTGCGCGACGGTCGTCAGGAAGGTGCTCTCGTCGATCACGCCCAGTGCGCCGGCCATGCGGATCGACAGGATGTCGGCATCCGGCGCCGTCTGGCGGATGATGCCCGCGATGAACGTGCCGTGCCCGGCGACGGCGTCGATCTCGCCGTCGAGCTGCCCGTAGAGATCCGGATAGACCTCGGGGTCTGCGTCGTCGGTGAGTCCGATCGGCATGCCGTCGATCTCGATGTGCCGGGTGACGATGTCGTCCGGCAGCCAGTCGTGCACACCGCATCCCGTGTCGAGCACCGCCACCACCGGACGTCGGCCGCGCTTCGGGGCCGCCGTGCGCCGGGGAGCCGGTCCGAGCCAGGTCACCGGCTGGCGCGCGCCGCGCCCCGGCTCGAGGTAGTCGTCGCTGCCTCCGGCCCCTCCGCCCGCGCCGCGCACCGGGTTGGTGCGGCTGAACGGGTTGGTGCGGCTGAAGGGATTCGTTCGGCTGAACGGGTTGAGTCCGACGGGGTCGATCGACAGCACATGCTCGAGGCTGGTTCGCGGCATCGACGTGCCGGAGCTGCGCCGCGCGCGCTGCAGCACGCGCCAGGCGTCCGGCGGCACCGGCGACTCGCCGCGGGTCGGCTCGTCGGGAGTGGTCAGGCGAGCGCGCAGGAACCCCGGCACGCCGGGGACCAGCGGATCAGCCGCGCGCAGAGCATCCGGCGAATCGATCTCGAGCATCCAGCCGAACGAGCCGGCAGCATCGCGCAGCTCGCGGATCTCCTCGTCGTACTCCTCCTGACCGTTCTCCTGATCCTGCGTGATCAGCAGCCGCTCCTGCAGATACGCGGTGGGGAACGCCCTGACGCCCTCGACGGGTTCGACCGACGGGTCCAGCGCTGTCCCCCGTCTGATCGATCCCTCGGCCCGGTCCTGCCAGCTCCACCCCTTGGGCTGCTCCATCGTCGATCCTCTCCTTGCGGGCGGACCCGCGTCCTCTGCGGGATGAGCCCGCGTCCTGTGCGGGGGACCCCGCGGTGTGTGCGGGTCGGCCCGCTTCCGGTGAGTGAGGTCCTGCGTGGTGCGGGAGTCGCCCAGCGGTGGTGTGCACGGGTCGCCCCGTCATGCGCGGGTCGCCCCGCGGTCGATCACAACTCGAACTGCGGGGTCGACAGGGTGCGCTCCTGGTCGCCGACCGTGGCGCTCAGGCGCACGCGGGTCAACCCGTCGGGCACGTCGTCGAACAGGAAGCGGCCGGTGTCGTTCGCCGTCGTCGTGCGGATGCTCTCGCCCTGAGCCAGTTCGATCGCACCCGAGATCGAGTCGACCCAGCCGTCGACCCGGTGCGCACCGCTCGCCGTGCGCGTGACATGCAGCAGGATGCTGGTCGTACCGTCGCTGAACTGCAGGGTGAGCGCGTCGGCGTCGCCGCGAACGGCTCCGAGCGGTTCCTCGATGAGGGTGAGCAGCGCGTACTCCTCCGACAGTCCCTCGGCTGCCACGGCCGCGATCATGCGGTCGATGAGGGCGGCCGGCATCGGGTCGACGTCGCGCCAGAGCGAACGCAGCTGCGCGAACAGCTCGGCATCCTCATGGTTGTCGCCGCCGTTGGCGCGATCGTTCTCGCTCATGAGCTGCCCTCCGTTCGTGGTGTCGGTGCGTCGAGCAGCTCGCGCAGCTTCGCGAGGCAGCGCTGGCGGGTGGGGCCGATGCTGCCGACCGGCATCGCGAGATCGGCGGCGAGGCGGGCGTAGTCCGGTCGCTCCTCGAAGGCGATCACTCGCAGCAGTCGCTGGCATCGGTCGGCGAGGAGGCGAACCGCTGCCCACAGCCGTCGCTTCTCGTCGCCGACGGTGGCGTGGTGCTCGGCCGACTGCTGCGTGGGAAGCAGTGCGTCGAGAGCATCCGACTCGGTCGTGTCGACCCTGTTCTGGGCCTTCCCGGCACGCCAGGCCTCGCGGCGAGCGGTGGTCGTCAGCCAGGCCGACACGGCTTTCGGATCACTGATCGAGCGGTGCCCGCGAACCAGCTGCAGCCACGTGGTCTGGACGACGTCTTCGGCCAGTGTGCGGTCGAGTCCGTAGGCGCGCACGACATGCCAGAGCACAGGCGTCATCAGCCGCACGAGGTCGTCCATCGCGCGGCTCTCGCCGTCCCGCCATGCGTCGAAGAACTCGGCGGCACGCCTCCAGCGTGCTGCTCCGTCGTCCGGTGCAGGATCGAGGGCGGCGCCGTCGGGTGCGCCGTCGATCATGAGTCCCATTGTGATCACACCGGTAAGGAGCACGGCAAGAGGCTCCTGATACATGGACTCGGTATGTTTTTTCGGGGTTCTGGCGGAATTCCGTCCCGGGGAGACGGATGCCGGGTGTCCGGCGACTCGTGCCGCGGGCGTTAGCGTGGAGTGGTGATCGCTCTCGCCGTCGTGCTCTTCCTCAACGCCGCCTTCAACGTGCTGGTGTGGCCCCGTTTCTACAAGCGCGTCGCGACCGACCCGCGGGCACGGGATGCCGACGGCAAGGCGACGGCGTTCCTCAAGGTGCACGCCGTGCTGATCGCGATCGCGCTGGTGCTCGCGCTCGTCTCGGTGATCGTCGGCATCGTGGCGCTCGCCGGAGCGCTCTGACGATCAGCTGCGGGTGACCGGCTGCTGGAGCTCGGTGATCCAGTCGGCCTGATCTTCGGACTCCGACTGCAGATAGACCTCACGGCAGGCGCCCTGCGCCGTCGCCCCGTGCGCGGCGATCGCCTGGTTCAGCGCGTGCCAGCTGTCATCGATCGTCGCCATGGTGCCGAGGTGCGTGGCGGTGAACGCATCCTCGACGGCGGGAAGCTCGACGATGACAAGGCCGTCGATCGCCGGCCCGTCATAGGTGAAGCCGACCGTGATGCGCACGCCGTGCTTGTTCATGTCGTACTCCGCGATCGGGAGCCCCGGTTCTCCGCCCGACGCGACGATCGCATCGGCCACCTGATCGAACAGCGGACCCACCACCCCCGCGACCTCGGGCTGTGAGGCGACGCTCTGGGTCAGCGCCGCGAGGCGGACGTAGGGAAGGGGCTTCTCGGTGATCTGCTCGGCGGACATCGTCGTCTCCTCAGGTCGTGGGTGCGTGCCGCCGATCCTACGCAGGGGCATGGACATCGGCTACCGTCGTCGATCCTGGTCGCTCGTCGGATCCGACTATCCCGCCTCGTCGTCCGACTCGTCCTCGTCTTCGTCCTCGTCGCGGTGGCCGCTGAGGATCAGGATGCGCCGCAGGTGCATGGCCGCGAGCACTCCCGGCCCCATCGAGCGGCGCGCGTCGATGGTCCGGTCGTCGACGGTCTCGAGCAGCAGCCTCACGGCGCGCGCCGCCTCGCCCCTGACCCGGTGATCCTCGGGCGACAGGGGATCCTCTCGGGCGATCACCTCGGCGACGGCATGGCACGCGTTCGACAGCGGTTCGGGCAGCGCCGCGTCGAGCACCAGAGCCCCTGGGCGATCCCAGATGGTGTCGGCGATCTCGTCCGAGATGTCGCGGATCAGATGCGCGATCCTGTCGAGCCGGGCGAGCTCGGCGTGGATGTGTCGCGTCTCCCCCCGTCGTCCCAGGGCCCGTGGGTTGCCTCGCCGGCTGTCGTCGGCCTCCGACAGGGCCGTGCGCAGCTCCGACGTGGTGTCGGCGAGCGAGGCCGCATCATCGGCCCACTGCTGGTGCTCGGGCGGCCACGACTCCGAGACCGCCGACCCGATGTCGTGCAGGTGCTCGCTCAGCTGGGTGCGGAAGGCGTCGACCTTGGCCGCGGCGGCGAGGGTCAGCGGCGCCGGCGCGATCACCAGGTTCACGAGGAGTCCGACGACGACGCCGACCGCCGTCTGCACCAGGTACCCGATCGAGTAGTCGTCAGCATTCTGGCCGCCGATGATCAGCACGAAGAGCGCGGCCATGGGCACGTACTCGCGGCCGACGCCGAACCACCCCGTTCCCGAGACCAGCACCCCGATGCCGACCACGGCCGGGATGGTCCACCACGTCGGGCCGACGGTGAGCACGACGATAGCTGCCAGCCCGATGCCGGTGGCGAGTCCGAGCAGGGTCTGCAGCCCCGACCGCACCGACCCCATCAGCGTGGGATACATGCTCACGAGGGCGCCGAGCGGCGCGTAGTACGGGTACTCGTCGGTGACGCCGGGCATGTGCGGGGCGATCAGCCACGCGAGTCCGACAGCCAGAGCGGTCTTGGCCACGAGCAGCAGCCGGGCCGGGTCGACCGCCTCGCGCAGTGAGCGCACGATGCCGGGACGGCGCGCGCGCACTCGTGTCCTGATGTTCGTCACGGCATCCTCTCGTCATCCTCCCCGAAGGGTGACGCTAGCCGCTCGGCATCCGTTCACGCATGTGCTTGCGTCCGGCGGCGAGGGCGAGTAGCGGTCGCGACGCGTCGACGCCGGCCGCCCCTCTTCGGAGCGACCGGCGTCGAGTGATCAGCGGGCGATCAGGGGATGGCCCGGCGGAACGCGAGGAACGAGATGCCCGCCAGCACCGCGGTCACGACGAGACCCCACAGTGCGAGACCGAGAGCTCCGGCGTCGAGGATGCCCCGCCACACCTCGTCCCACAGCTCGAGCCTCGTCGCGAGGAACGCGAGACCCACGAGCACGAGACCGAGCCCGACGCCCGCGATCGTGAGCACGGTGGGTCCCCAGCTCTTGTAGATCGTCGCCCCGGTGAAGCCGACGACGAACAGGAACAGGGCGAGCGTGAAGTAGACGGTGAACGCTCCGAGCGGACCCGCCTCCCACAGCCACGGCAGGTAGAACACGTAGCCGTTCACGCCGTAGCCGTTCGTCAGCGTCTCGATTCCTCCGCCGATCAGGAAGACGACGCCCATGAGCGCACTGCCGAGGATCGCGGTGAGCAGCGTGCCGAAGAAGAAATCGCGCCGCGTGATGCTCATCGCCTGCGAGAACGGGAAGGTGAGTGTCATGGCCGAGAGGCCGATCGCGAAGAAGTACCAGAGCGGAGCCTGGCCGCCACCGCCGTACTTGGGGGTGTCGACGGGGATCATCGCGTAGATCAGCACCGAGATCACGACCGCGGAGCCGAGGATGATCAGCGGCACCCAGATGAACGTCTGACGGTTGATGAGCTGCAGGCGGATGACGTTGAGTGTGCGTCGCATCAGCGCACCTCCTCTTTCGCGACGGAGGCTCTGGTGGCTGCGCCCGCCTCGGCCTTCTGGGTCAGACGGACGATCAGCTGCTGCAGCGACACCGGAGCCAGATCGAGACCGGATGCCGTGAGCTCGGCGCGCTCGGCGGCCGACAGCGCCCCGAGCACGGTGACGGATGCCACTCGGCCGAGCGCCTCGCGGTGCAGGACCTCGCGGTCTGCCGCCCACGCGTCGACCTTGACCGCATCGCCGACCACGGTGACGGCGCGGTCGCGCACGGCATCCGTGTCTTCGTTGAGGAGGATCTTGCCGTTGTCGATCACGATGACCTTCTCGATGAGGTTCGAGACCTCGTCGATGAGGTGCGACGAGAGGACGATCGTGCGCGGGTGCTCGGCGTAGTCCTCGAGCAGGCGGTCGTAGAAGATCTGCCTGGCGACCGCGTCGAGCCCCAGGTACGGCTCGTCGAAGAAGGTGAGCTCGGCGCGCGACGCCAGGCCGATGATGACCCCGACGGCCGAGAGCTGTCCGCGGGAGAGCTTCTTGATGGTCTGCTTCATCGGCAGCTGGAACTGCTCGATGAGCTCGTCGGCCAGCTCCTGGTTCCAGTTGCGGAAGAACAGGCTCGCCGCCTTGAACGCGTGACGCGGGTAGGCGTCATCCGGATACTTCTGGCTCTCGCGCACGAAGCAGATCCGGTTGAGGACGTGCGTGTTCTCGTAGGGGTGCTCGCCGAAGACGCGCACGGTGCCGGACGACTCGAAGTTCTGCGCGGTCAGGATCGACATGAGCGTGGTCTTGCCCGCGCCGTTGCGGCCGAGCAGTCCGTAGATCGCGCCGCCCTCGAGGCTGAGCGACACGTCGTCGAGCGCGTTCTTCTCCTTGTAGTGCTTGGTGAGGTTCTGGACCTCGATGACGGCGGTCATGCGGTGGTCTTCCCTTCTGTCTGGTCGTTCTGCTGTGTCTGGGTCGCGCGCTCGTGCAGCAGAGCGACGAGGTCGTCGGAGCCGAGGCCCAGTGTGCGGGCCTCCGCGATGAGCGGTTCGATGTAGCGGTCGGCGAATGCGGCACGGCGCTCGCCGAGCAGCAGATCCTTCGCCCCGGCGGCGACGAACATGCCGATGCCGCGGCGCTTGTAGAGCACTCCCTTGTCGGTGAGCATGGCGACTCCCTTCGCTGCCGTCGCGGGGTTGATCCGGTAGAAGCCGGCGAGCTCGTTCGTCGAGGGCGCCTGCGATTCCTCCTCGAGAGAGCCGTCGAGGATCGAGTCCTCGATCTGCTCGGCGATCTGGAGGAAGAGCGGCTTGCCTTCTTCGATCACGAGTCCTCCGCTGGTTGGTGGGTTAGTTACTAGAGTAGGTAACCACTGAACCGCGGGTGTGTCAACAGTTGTTTCGGGCACGCAGCCGTGCGGGGTCAGTTCCGCATCGGAAAGGCCGCGTTGCGGTGCGGAACTGACCCCGCCTGGCTGGTGCGGTGCGGAACTGACCCCGCCTGGCTGGTGCGGTGAGGAGCGCTCAGCCGCGCAGGTCCCGAGCGCGCAGCGCGACTGCCGTAGCTGCGGCGAAGACCACGGCCAGGCCCCAGGTGAGCGCGAGTCCACCGGCATCCACGCCCTCGGCGAGGGGTGGCTGACGGTACACCCAGGCGTAGGGCGAGAGCGCGTTCAACCATTCGAGGTCATCGGACTGCTTCGCGAGGGCCTGCAGGACGTAGCCGACCACGGCAATTCCCGCGCCGGCGCCGGTCGCCCAGATGCGGCGACCCGTCGCTGCGCCGGCGAGCAGAGCGGCGGATGCCGTGAGGAAAGAGAGTCCGGTGAGCGCGGCGCTCGCTCCGACGATGCGCCAGCCGTCGAGGCCGAGTTCGGCCGAGTCGTTCAACGCCCAGACGACGAGCCCCGAGAAGACGCCGAGCCACAGCAGTCGCACGAGCACGGCGAAGGCCGACTCCAGCGCATACCGGCCGCGGCCGATGCCGTGCGCGAGGTCGAGTTCGGCCCGTCCGCTCTCCTCCGCGCCGGCGATGGCCGCCGACCCCCACGTCACTGCTGCGATCGTCAGCAGAAGGAAGCCGATCAGGCCGAAGAACGTGCTCTGCGCGTATCCCGCGCCGGTCGCGATCTGGTCGTACCCGAGGGTGCCGACGAGTTCCTTCGGCAGCGACGAGATCATGGCCTCGAGCTGGCCGTCTCCGGCGAGGCTCGGGTACAGCGGCAGATAGAGGAACAGCACCGCGGCGAGGCCGGCGGTCCATCCGAGCAGGCTTCGCCAGGACTCGCGCAGGCTGCGTCGGAACACGGGCAGGATGCCGTTCATCGCGGCTCCTCCCTGTCGCGCCGCGATCGTCGGGTCGCGGGTCGGGCCGATGCCGGAGTGACAGAGGATCCGTAGAGCCGCAGCACGGACTCCTCGAGGTCCGGTTCCTCGACGGTGAGGTCGCGCACCTCGAACGGTGCGAGCGCCTTGATGAACGGGTCGATCGCGCCGTCGACCGTGCCGGACAGCTGCAGGATGCCGTCGGCATCGTGCGCGTCGATGCCGGTGAGCCCCGGCACCCGGTCGAAGCCGGCGCGCGCGGCCGCGGCATCCGTCGTCGCGAGCTCGACGCGCACCCGGCGGATCGAGCCCAGTCGCAGCGAGGCGACGTCACCGTCGGCGACGACCCGTCCGTTCGCGAGGACGGCGACCTCGTCGGCGGTCTGCTGGATCTCGCTGAGCACATGCGAGCTCAGCAGCACGGTCTGCCCGGCATCCTTCGCCTCGCGGACCATCTGCAGGAACTCCCGCTGCACGAGAGGATCGAGGCCGCTGGTGGGCTCATCGAGGATCAGCAGCTCCGGACGATGCATGAACGCCTGGATCAGCCCCACCTTCTGCTTGTTGCCCTTCGACAGGGTGCGCACCGGTCGTGACAGATCGACGCCGAGACGGTCGCCCAGGTCGCGTGCCGTATGCAGAGTCGCGGCGGAGTCCCGTGAACCCGAGACCTGCGCGTAGAACGCCAGCATCCGGTGTCCGCTCGTGCGCCCCTCGAGGTGCAGCTCGCCCGGCACGTAGCCGATGCGCCGCCGCAGAGCGGCACCGCCGCGACGCGGGTCCTCGCCGAGGATGCGCACTGTGCCGGAGGACGGACGGATGATGTCGACCAGTGTGCGGAGCGTGGTGGTCTTGCCCGCGCCGTTCGGTCCGATGAGCCCGAACACGGTTCCCGGACGTACTCGGAGGTCGAGCTCGTGCAGCGCGACGCGGCTGCCGTAGCGCTTGTGCAGACGTTCGATCTCGATGGTGTCGGTCATGATGCGTCTCCTTCCGGGGTGGGACCCTCTGTTCCGAGGGCTTCGCGCGCACCGTCGAGCAGCGCGGTCGTCGAATAGATGCCGTGGGTGAGCAGCTCGAGTGTGGGCAGCGTCGTGCGTCGCAGCCCGGCCGGGCTCAGTTGATCGGTGCCCAGGGCCCGGGCGATCTGAGCGCGCATCACGACCGGCGCCAGGCCGATCAGGGTGAGGGTCAGCGTCGTCATCTCGGGGTCGCTCATCGGCTCGAGCATCCCCGCCTCGCGCTGCTCGGCGAGCACATCGCGCGTCCTCGCGAGGAAGCTGTCGAACAGCCGATCCGCTGCCGGAGAGCCGTCGATCAGCATCCGGGCGAGGTAGTCGATATAGGGCCCGTATCGGCCGAGGTCGTTCAGCGCGGTGCGGATGCGGTCGCCGGTCGGGGCCGTGATGAGGTCGTGCTCCTCATCGGTGAAGACGCCGACGACGTAGTCGTCGCACTCCGTGCGCAGGGCGTTCTTGTCGCCGAAGTGATGCACGATCAGCGCCGCGCTGACTCCGGCCTCCGTGGCGATCGCGCGAAGGCTGGTGGCATCGAAGCCGTTGCGCGCGAAAGCGGCGATGGCAGTGTCGCGGATGCGGGCACGAGCGGTGAGATCGTCGGAAGCTGAACGCATGTACAGCACACTAAACAGATGTTCAGCCGCGGTCAAGAGGGGTCGCTCGTACTCTGGAGGAGTGGACTTCCCCTACAGCCGCCTGCGCCGCTGGCCCGACGTCGAGGCCGACAATCTGCAGGCGCACGACGCGACCGACCTGCTGCTCGTCGAGCGCGCGCTGGCGCCGGAGTTCTCCGGTCTCTCGGGGCGCGAGATCGCGGTGATCGGCGACGAATACGGGGCGATCACGCTCGCGCTCACGGCCGGCGGACTCGACGGCATCCGCGTGCATCAGGACCTCGCGACCGGGCGACGCGCGCTCGACCGTAACGCCGAGGAGCTCGGGCTGACGGGATTCTCCACTCACGAGCTCGACTCCACTCTGCTCGACGGCGCGCGGCTCGTGCTGCTGCAGCTGCCCAAGGCGCTCGCCGAGCTCGAGGAGATCGCGGATGCCGTATCGCGTCGGGCCGCCCCGGATGTGGTGCTCGTCGCCGGCGGGCGCGTGAAGCACATGACCATCACGCAGAACGAGGTGCTCGCGCGGAGATTCGAGACGGTGCAGGCGCAGCGCGCCGAGCGGAAGTCGCGGTTGGTGGTCGCGTCCGAGCCGCGGCCGGCCCCCGCTGAGCCGCCGTTCCCGGTCACGGAGCGGCATGACGGGCTCGTGCTCGTCGCGCACGGCGGCGCGTTCGCGGGGGCGAAACTCGACATCGGCACGCGGGTTCTGCTCGAGGTGCTCGGTCTCGATGAACAGCCGAGCCCGGCTCCGATCGTCGTCGACCTGGGCTGCGGGACCGGCGCGCTCGCCGCCTCCTACGCCCTCGCGCACCCGGAAGCCCGCGTGATCGCCACCGACCGATCTGCGGCGGCCGTCGCCTCGGCCCGCGCCACGATGGTCGCGAACGGCGTCGACGATCGAGTCGCCGTCATGCACGACGACGCCGGTTCGGAGATCGCCGACGCGACCGCCGAGGTCGTGCTGCTCAATCCGCCCTTCCACCTCGGCAGCAGCGTGCACACCGGGGCAGCGACCCGACTGTTCGAGGCCGCCGCCCGCATCCTCCGCCCCGGCGGTGAGCTCTTCACGGTTTTCAACTCGTCGCTCGGGTACCGCGCCGAACTGACTCGGCTCGTCGGGGCGACCGAGCAGCTCGCGCGCACCCCGAAGTTCACGGTCACGCGCAGCATCCGGCGCTGATCCGTCGCCGACTGGGCGTCGTTCGGTCACACGCACTTCCCGCGGCCGAATGCTCGGGATCGGGCCGACGCAGGCGCGAACGGCCGACCGAAATCGCCGACCAGAACTGCGCCGCGACCGCGTCCGAAACCCGCGCAATCCCCCGGTCAGCCGACGAAACTGAACGGCACTAGGGATCGTGGATTTGCCCCTGACCGGCCATTTCGTTACGTTGGTTGGTGGGCCTGACGGCCCGAAGACCAGTCCGCGACCACGTCCTTCTTTCGAATGTGCTGTGCTGCGAAGAGGCGTGGACGTACGGTCGATGCTCTATCGCGGTGGATCCGAAATCCGCCGTCCGCGCCGCCACAGCTCCAACTCGAAACGGCCGGGAGGATCACCCGGGCGTAACCGAAGCAGGCTCAGCCACCCGAAGGCGAGCCGCAGGGGAAACGTGTCCGAAATCGCTCTTGAAGCGCGCAATCTGTACAAGGTGTTCGGGAAGAATCCGAGCAGTGCCGTCCGTCGACTCAAGGCCGGTGAGAGCAGATCCGCCGTCGGCGACGCAGGAACCGCCGCCGTCATCGACGCCAGTTTCACCGTGAACCGCGGCGAGATCTTCGTGATCATGGGGCTCTCCGGTTCCGGCAAGTCCACCATCATCCGCATGCTCAACGGCCTGCACGATGTGACCGACGGATCCGTGATCGTGAACGGCGACCCGATCACGGGCATCCCGTCGTCACGGCTCCGCGAGATCCGCCGCGACCGCGTCTCGATGGTGTTCCAGCACTTCGCCCTGCTGCCGCACCGCACGGTCGCCGCGAACGTCGCCTATCCGCTCGAGCTCAAGGGCGTCGGCAAGGACGAGCGACTGAAGAAGGCCGAGGAGATCCTCACCCTGGTGGGTCTCGAAGGCCAGGCCGACAAGCTCCCGTCCGAGCTCTCGGGCGGTATGCAGCAGCGCGTCGGCATCGCCCGTGCGCTCGCCGCCGACTCCGACATCCTGCTCATGGACGAGGCGTTCAGCGCCCTCGACCCGCTGATCCGTCGCGAGATGCAGGAGCAGCTCCTCGAACTGCAGGAGAAGCTGCAGAAGACGATCGTCTTCATCACCCACGACCTCAATGAGGCCATGTTCCTCGGCGACCGCATCGCTGTCATGCGCGACGGTCGCATCGTGCAGATCGGCACGCCCGAGGACATCCTCACGGACCCCGCCAACGACTACGTCGAGCAGTTCGTGCAGGACGTCGACCGCGCTCGCGTGCTCACCGCCGCGAACGTCATGGAGCGCCCGCGCCCGGTCGTCGCCGAGACCGCCGGCCCCCGCACGGCGCTTCGCCAGATGCGCGACGCGTTCATGTCGGCCACCTACGTGACCGGTCGCGACCGCAAGTTGCTGGGAATCGTCACCGACCGCGATGCCGTCAAACTCGTGCGCCAGGGGGTGTCGACCCTCGACTCCATCATCAAGCCGGCGCCGCAGAGCGTCAGCAAGGACGAGGTGCTGATGAACCTGTTCATCCCCTCCGTCGAATCGCCGCTGCCTCTGGCCGTGGTGGATGCCGAGGGGCGCCTCGTCGGCGTGATCCCACGCATCACCCTGCTCGCAGCCCTGGGCCCCGGCCCCGGTGCCACGGGCGAGCTCACCCTGCCGCTTCTTCCGATGCCGCAGGCCGAGATCGATGCCGTGCTCGATGACGGATGGACGGCCGAGCCGCTGCCGGTCGCGACGACGACGGAGGAGGTGCGCTGATGGATGGTTTCCGCATTCCTCTCGGCAGCTGGGTCGCAACGGGAGTCGACTGGATCAAGACGAACCTCGACGGTCTGCTCGACGTCATCTCGTTCGTGGTCAGCTTCCTGGTCGACGGCCTCACCCGCGCCCTGCTGAGCCCGCATTTCGTGGTCATCATCCTGATCGCGGCGTTCATCGCGTGGCTCGTGCGCTCGTGGCAGCTCGCGATCGGGACGATCGTCTCGTTCGGTCTGATCGTGGCCATGGGCCTCTGGGTCCCCGCGATGCAGACCCTCGCCCTCGTGCTCGTCGCCGCGGTGATCGCCGTGCTGATCGCGGTGCCGCTGGGCATCTGGTCGGCCCGCAACGCCACCGTGCGCGCGGTGCTCAAGCCCGTGCTCGACTTCATGCAGACGATGCCGGCGTTCGTCTACCTGATCCCGGCAATCGTGTTCTTCAGCATCGGCGTCGTGCCCGGTCTCGTCGCCACCGTCATCTTCGCGCTGCCTCCGGGTGTGCGACTGACCGAGCTCGGCATCCGCGGAGTCGACTCCGAGACCGTCGAGGCCGGTCAGGCATTCGGCGCCAAGCCGGGTCAGATCCTGCGCGGCATCCAGCTCCCGCTCGCGATGCCGACGATCCTCGCCGGCGTCAACCAGGTCATCATGCTCGCGCTGTCGATGGCGGTCATCGCCGGTATGGCGGGCGCCGACGGCCTCGGGAAGATCGTCGTCGAGGCGATCTCGACCATCAACATCGCCAAGGGCGTCGAGGCCGGTCTGGGCGTCGTGCTCATCGCCGTCTTCCTCGACCGCGTCACCGCGGCCCTCGGCGACCTGGGCAGCAACCGCTCGTCGCTGCTCGGGATGCTGGCGCGTCGCCGCACGCAGAAGCGTCTCGATGCCGCATCCGCCGAGGCGGACACGACGGCGACGGCATCCGCTCCCGCATCGGCCGACGCGGCCGACGCGCTGGATGCCGACGCCGAGGCCGAGCGACTGAAGGCCTCCCCGCGCCGCGCCCCTGTCGGCGGCGGCGTGCACTGACTCATCCCTTCCGCACAAGAGAACACGCAGTACACAGCAACACAGCACCTATATATACGGAACGAGAGACATACACATGAAGAAGAAGATCCTGACCATCGCGGCGATCGGCGCCGCAGCGACACTGACCCTCGCCGGCTGCAGCGGTGACGGCATGGGCGGAACCGGCGGAGACACCGGCGGCAGCGAGTCCGGTTCGGGCGACAAGGGCACGATCACCCTCGGGTTCCTGCCCTCGTGGACCGACGGACTCAGCACCGCATACCTGCTGCAGGACCAGCTCGAGAAGATCGGCTACACGGTCGAGATGAAGACGCTGACCGAGGCGGGTCCGCTGTACACCGGCCTGGCGCAGGGCGATGTCGACATGTACCCGTCGGCCTGGCCCGAGCTGACCCACGCCGAGTACATGGAGACGTACGGCGACGACATCGAGGACCTCGGCGCGTACTACGACAACGCGAAGCTGACCCTCGCGGTTCCGGAGTACTCCGACCTGAACTCGATCGAGGACCTCGCGGGCAAGGGCGCAGAGCTCGACGGCAAGATCTACGGCATCGAGCCGGGTGCCGGCCTCACCGCGCAGACCCAGAAGATGATGCCGGAGTACGGTCTCGACGGCGAGTACGAGCTCGTCACCTCGTCGACCGCGGCGATGCTCACCGAGCTGAAGTCGGCGACCGACAAGCAGGAGGACATCGTCGTGACGCTGTGGCGTCCGTTCTGGGCCAACGACGCCTTCCCCGTGAAGGACCTCGAAGACCCCAAGGGTGCGATGGGCGAGTCCGAGGCCCTGCACTTCCTCGGCACGAAGGGCTTCGCGGAGGAGTTCCCCGAGGCCGCCGAGCTGATCGAGCAGATCAAGCTCGACGACGAGCAGTACGGTTCGCTCGAGGACATGGTCGTGAACGAGTACGGCGAGGGCAAGGAAGCGGATGCCATCGACGCGTGGCTCGAGGAGAACGGCGACCAGTTCGACTGGGTCGTCAGCTGACCTGACTCACGGGAACGAGTCCGTCCGCACGCGGGTGGACTCCCCTCCGATGGGCGGAGGATCTGTCACGGATCCTCCGCCCATCGCTGTGTCTGGGCGGGTGTATTGATGTACCGAAACAGCGGCCATGCACCCCCGTCACGATGTCGCGAGCCCCACGTCTTGTGAGTGCCGTCGAAAGATCGACGACACCCCAGACATGCTTCGCCGGGGCTGATTGCCATGCGCATCGGTCCGTAGCTCGGATCCCGGAACTCCTGCGAGATGTCCCTGTGATTCGAGGACCTCATGACAGCACCCGCACCGGCATCCGCACGCGTACCCCGAGGGCGCCGTCGCCTCCGAACGATCCTCGGAGTCGCGCTCATGGGCGCGATCCTGCTCGCCGGCGGGCTGCCGATGACGCAGCAGCCGGCAGAGGCCATCGAGGAAGCGCTGAGCACGACGCGCACCGCGACGAGCGCGACCATGAACTACCGCGGTGGAGTCACGGCCACACTGACGGTGAACCCGGCGACCACGAAGTCGGGCTCGGCCGGCGTGCAGTTCCTGGCGACCACGCCGCACAACGGATACGGCGCGACCAACGCGATGTTCGCGCCCGGCCTGGACGTCGCGACCACGCCGACGGTAGGACTCGAGGCGGGCGCCGGCATGTGCGACGGCCTGGACTTCTCCGGCTACTGCGCGAACAAGAACGGCACCCTCACGGTGGCATTCAGCCGCGCGGTCACGGATCCGATCATCGACATCTCCGGTCTCGGCGGCTACGCGCAGTGCGTGGAGGAGCGCAATACAGCCGACACGTTCTGCGAGATCATCACCGGCAACGGATTCACGATGAAGACGGATGCCGATGGTGACCGCACAGCCGCGGGCTGGATCGCCATGCAGATGGACATCGTGACACCCGGAGTGACCTTCGCTCCGATCGCCGGCGCGCAGAACCTCAGCGTCACCCCCACCACGCTCACCGCTGCGACGAAGACGAGCAGCTCGCGGTGCAACACCATGCTCCCCACTGCGGCCGAGCTGGCTGGGCGGACGATGACCAGCACCGCGCTCGCCGGCTGCGGCTCCGTCGTGCTGAAGGGCACCTTCCAGACGGTCACCATGAATCTCGGCACGCACATCCAGCGGGCGCCGGCGGCGGGTGGCTGGGCGAACGGGTACAACACCTACGACCCGGGCAAGAGCCTCGGCGACCTGATCCGGCTCTCGATCCGGCTGCACGAGGACATGGGCGACGCGCCGAGCAGCTACGACGCCGCTCAGGCCGCGGTGCACGTCCAGGGTCCGCTGCGCCTCGGTGCGGGCATCACGTCGGATGCCGACGCGACGGCCAAGCCGACGCTCTCGCCGAACGCCGGTGCAGGAGCCTCGCTCGACACGGATGACGCGATCGCCGACGGCATCCGGGCTCCGCGCGCGATCCGCGGCACCGCGTACTCGTTGCCGATCCCGCTGTCGGGCACCACGTCGCCCGGCACGGTCGCCGGATGGATCGACTTCAACAAGAACGGCATCTTCGATGCGACCGAGCGGGTGCAGGCCGCCTTCCTCGCCGGTGCGACCTCGGTGAACCTCTCGTGGACGGTGCCGGGCACGGCCGTCGTGGGTGACACGTACCTGCGTCTGCGCACGTCGTTCACCGCTGCGGAAGTGGCTGACCCGCGAGGCATCTCGCAGTCCGGTGAGGTCGAGGACTACATCCTCACCCTCGCCGCGGCGGCACCCGCGATCGAGGTCGTCAAGCTCGTGAACGGCGACGACGCGAACACCGCGCCGGGAGTCGCCGTCGACGCCGGATCGGCGATGAGGTTCGAGTTCCGGGTCACGAACACGGGCAATGTCGTGCTGACCGCCGTGCAGCTCGCGGATGACGTCATCGCGGCCGCCTCGATCCTTCCCGTCGGCGCGTGGGACGGCACGCTCGATCCGGGGGAGTCGGTCGTGTTCACCGCGACCTACCCCGCCCCGACCACGGGCGGCGTGCTGCACAAGAACACGGCGACCGCCTCAGGGCAGCCGGCGTCGGGCGGGGCTCGGGTGACGGACACCGATCCGGCCCACGCGACCACGCGAGAGGTGCTGGCCTCGCTCATCGTCGAGAAGCTCGGCGAAGACGTCAACGGCGACTGGGTGCGGATGGACGGGTCGGGCTTCCGGCTGCTCGCCGACGCCGCGGGGGTTCCCGGTGCGCCGGTGACTCCCGGGCTGATCGCCGGGGCCGAGGTCGGGCTGTTCACCGCCGCTGGCCTGCGCCCTGGCACGTACTGGCTCGAAGAGACGACGGCTCCGGAAGGGTTCTCACTCCTCGCCGAGCCGGTGAAGATCATCGTGTCGGCGGCCGGTGTGCTGTCGATCGCCGACGGGCAGTCGAGTCCGCAGGTCACCCTCGCCGGCAGCACGGTGTCGGTGCGGGACGTCCCGGTGTTCGAGCTGCCGGCCGCGGGCGGAACGGGGTCGCACGGCTTCACGCTCACCGGAGGTCTGCTGATCGCGCTCGCGATCGCGGGCGTGGTCGCGCTGGAGATCCGTCGCGCACGGCGTGGGCGTCGCGAGGAAGTGCTCGACGCCGTCAGCTGACCCGGGTCGAGTCGTCTGCGATCGGGAGGAGATCTGCACTCGGGAGGGGGGTCCCCGGTGGATCCTCCTCCCGATCGCCGTTCTCCTCCCGATCGCTGGTCGTCTCCCGACACGGCGACTCCCGACACGGCGCCACCCGGCACGCGCAACCCCCTCTTCGACCTGTCGCACCCGGGGTTAGCCTGTGGCCGTGGACGGGTTCGCGGCGGTCGACTTCGGGTTCGCCCGCGAGGTCCTGCAACGGGGCGTCGCGGCGCTCTATCTCGTCGCGTTCATCTCGACTCTGAACCAGTTCCGACCGCTGCTCGGCGAGCACGGGCTGCTGCCGGCACCGGCGCTGCTCGACTGGATCGGGCAGAAGGAGTCACGACGGCGGATGCTGCATCCGACCCTCTTCCTCCGCGTCCGGTACTCCGACCGCAGGCTCGGACTGCTGTGCGGGGCAGGGATCGTCGTGTCCGCGGCGCTGGTCGTCGGCATCCCGCAGTGGGGTCCGCCGTGGGTGCCGATGCTGTGCTTCCTCGCGCTGTGGCTCGGATACATGTCGGTGGTCAGCATCGGTCAGACCTTCTACTCGTTCGGCTGGGAGATGCTGCTGCTCGAGGCGGGGTTCCTGGCCGCCTTCCTCGGTTCGAACGATCAGCCTCCGCCGACCGTCGTGATCGTGCTGTTCTGGTGGCTGCTGTTCCGTGTCGAGTTCGGTGCCGGCATGATCAAGATCCGCGGCGGGCGGGAGTGGCGTGACCTCACGGCGCTGATGTACCACCACGAGACGCAGCCCATGCCGGGGCCGCTCAGCAGGCAGGCCCATCTGCTGCCCCGGTGGTTCCATCGCGCCGAGGTCGTCGGCAACCACGTCGCGCAGCTCGTCGTGCCCTTCTTCGTGTTCGCTCCGCTGCTGTCGGTCTGGATTCCCGGTCCCGTGCCCCAGATCGTCGGGGCGGTGGCCGCGACGATCATGATCGCGACCCAGGTGTGGCTCGTCGCGACAGGCAACTTCGCCTGGCTGAACTGGGTGACGATCGTGATCGCCTTCTCGGCGATCGGACTGCCGGGGGTGGGCGCGGCACCGCGCGACGATGCGATGGACGACACGCTGTGGCCCGGCATCCCGCTGTACTGGTTCGTGCTCACGGCGGCCGTGGGCGTGCTCGTCGTGGCGCTGAGCGGGCCCGCCCTGCGCAACCTGTTCGCGCGGCGGCAGCTGATGAACGCGAGCTTCAACCGGTGGCAGATCGGCAACGCCTACGGAGCGTTCGGCACGGTCACGAAGCAGCGGGTCGAGATCGTCGTCGAGGGATCGGTCGACGACGACGGTCTGCTGTGGCGCGAGTACGAGTTCAAGGGAAAGCCGGGCGACGTGCGACGCATCCCGGGGCAGTTCGCGCCGTACCACCTGCGCCTCGACTGGCTGATGTGGTTCCTGCCGCTCGGCCGTTCGCTCGACGACTGGTTCACGGTCTTCCTGCTGCGACTGCTCGAGGCCGATGCTCCGACGCTCGCTCTGCTGCGGTCCGACCCGTTCGACGGTGAACCTCCGCGGTGGGTGCGCGCCGTGTCATACCGCTACCGCTTCGCGACGCGGGCCGAACGGCGCGACGGCGCCGGGGTGTGGGTGCGCACGCGCCAGTCCGTCGTGCTCGGTCCCCTTGGGCTGCGGTAGGCCGCGGCGCCCGGCATCCGCATCCGCTGCCCGGCATCCGGCATCCCCCACCGGCGTTCCGGAGGAGATCTGCGATCGGGAGGGCACATTGCCGAGATTCATCCTCCGAATCGCAGATCTCCTCCCGCATGAAGGCACGAGGGTGCGGGAGTGAGTGCACGAGGGGCGCGGGAGTGCGCAGAAGAAGCCGACGCCGAGCGCGGCGAAACGCCCCGGCCGGGCGCGGGGCCCGGACGGAGCGTTCCGTCTCACTGCAGACGTTCAACTGACCTTCTTGCGGTACGAGATGATCGCGAACACGTAGGCGACGACCAGGATGCCGACGCACCAGGCGAGAGCGACCCAGATGTCGGTGCCGACCGGCTGCTCGGCGAACAGCGCCTGGATGGTGTCGACGATCGAGGTGACCGGCTGGTTCTCCGCGAACCACTGCACCGGACCCGGCATCGTGTCGGTCGGCACGAAGGCCGAGCTGATGAACGGCAGGAAGATCAGCGGATACGAGAACGCGCTCGCCCCGTCGACCGTCTTGGCGTTGAGCCCCGCGATGATCGCGAGCCACGTGAGCGCCAGGGTGAACAGCATCAGGATGCCGATGACGGCGAGCCAGGCCCAGACGCTCGCCCCGGTGCGGAATCCCATCACGAACCCGACCGCGAAGATGATCGCGAGCGTGATGGCGTTCGCGGTGAGTGATGTGAGCACGTGCGCCCACAGCACGCTCGATCGGGCGATCGGCATGGAGTGGAAGCGCTCGAAGATGCCGCTCTGCATGTCGGTGAAGAGCCGGAACGCCGTGTAGGCGATGCCGGACGCGATCGCGATCAGCAGGATGCCCGGAAGCAGATAGTTCACGTAATTGTCGACCCCGGTGCTCGTCTGCAGAGCCCCGCCGAAGACGTAGACGAACAGCAGCATCAGGGCGATCGGGGTGACCGCCGTCGTGATGATCGTGTCGGGGCTGCGGAAGATGTGCCGCATCGAGCGGCCGGTGAGTGTCGCCGTATCGGCGGCGAAGTGCGTGCTCATGCTGCGTTCTCCTTTCCGGTGGTCGAACCCGACTTCGGTCCGATGAGAGTGAGGAAGATCTCCTCGAGGGTGGGCTGCTTCTCGACGTACTCGACCTTCGCCGCGGGCAGCAGCCGCTTGAGGTCGGCGAGGGTGCCGTTGGCGATGATCCGACCCTCGTGCAGGATCGCGATGCGGTCGGCCAGCTGCTCGGCCTCATCGAGGTACTGCGTGGTGAGCAGCACGGTGGTGCCGGTGTTCGCGAGCTTCTTCACCACGTCCCACACCTCGATGCGGGCCTCGGGGTCGAGACCGGTGGTCGGCTCGTCGAGGTAGATCACCTCGGGATTCCCGACGAGGCTCATCGCGATGTCGAGTCGGCGGCGCATACCGCCGGAGTAGGTGCCGACCTTGCGGCCCCCGGCATCCGTCAGCCGGAACGTCGCGAGCAGTTCGTCGGCCACCGTTCCGGGGTCGGGCAGGTGGCGCAGCTGGGCGACGAGCACGAGGTTCTCGCGTCCGGTGAGGATCTCGTCCACTGCGGCGAACTGACCGGTGAGGCTGATGCGCTGACGGACGCCGAGGGGGTCGGCGGCCACGTCGATCCCCTGCACGGTGGCTGCGCCGGCATCCGACTTCAGCAGCGTCGAGAGGATGCGGACCATCGTCGTCTTGCCGGCGCCGTTCGAGCCGAGGAGGGCGAAGATCGTCCCTTTCTCGACCTCGAAGTCGACGCCTCGCAGCACGTGGAGGTCCTTGTAGGACTTCTCGATGCCGCGAACGGCGATCGCTGGTGCGTTCATGATCGTGATTCCTTCTTCTTCGCGTCGTCGACCGCCGTGACGAGGCGGGCGCGCTCCTTGTCGATCCAGTGGGTTCCGCCGTACGCCTCGGCGTAGGTCTCGGCGAACGAGACGGGGTCGTCGCCGACGATGTCGTCGATCGGGGTGCCGTCTATGGCGGCGCGCTCCCACAGATCGGCGAGGTCGAGGAAGATCTGCACGAGGATGTCGCCGTCGGTGATGCCCCCGTAATACATCGTGTAGCGGTGCTGGGCGTTGGCGACCGTGCGATAGGGCTCGGGGAGGGCGTCGATGCGCTTCTTCGCATCGCGGTACTGCTTCTTCTGCTCGAGCGATCCGGTGAGCGCTTCGATCCACTTGGCGGCCATGTCAGTTCTCCTTGTTGTTCGTGTTCGTGCTGTTCGTGCTGTTCGTGTTCAGCTGTTCGATGTGCTCGGAGAGGAAGCTCCACGTCTTCCAGAACTCCTCGAGCTCCTGCGTGCCTGCGGCGTTCAGGGAGTACACCTTGCGGGGCGGTCCCTTCTCGCTCGGCACCTTCTCGACGTCGACGAGCTTCTTCTGCTCGACGCGCACCAGCAGTGCGTAGATCGTGCCCTCGGCGATGTCGGTGAATCCGTGGTCGCGCACGCGGCTGGTGATCTCGTAGCCGTAAGCCGGCTGCTCGGCGAGGAGTGCCAGGACGATGCCCTCGAGTGTGCCCTTGAGCATCTCGGTCATCTGCTTGCCCATGAGAGCCTCCTTTCGTTGGTTCGGTACTCAGTGTTGCTGGGTACCGGTACAAAGTAACACTGAGTACCGGTACTTAGCAACACCGAATACTGAACTTTCTCGGAAGCCGCCCGGTGGCCGCGTTGACGGTCGCGCTTCGTGCTGCGCGGGCTGCTGCCGCCCGGGTGGCTGAGCGATCCGCGGGCGGGCTGAGCGCGAGCGCGGCTCAGTCGCGAGCGCGCCGCCAGGGCAGCAGCCGGTCGAGGAACCGCCGCGGCGCCTCGGACACCACCGTGGGCGGAGCGACGGCGAACTGCACGATCTCCTCGGCCCCGTGGTGCACCACCCGATACAGCGCGGTGCCGATGAGCACTCCGAGAGCGATCGACATGATCGACAGCAGCGCCGCCATGAAGTCGGCGAGGCCGCTGTCGGTGGCGACGGCCTCGGTGAGTCCGACGAGTCCCGCAGCGCCCGGGACGAGCAGCCAGAACGCCGGAAGGAACGTGATCTGCGCCGGGACGCCGCGGCGCAGCGAGGCGATCCAGAACACCACGAGTGCCATCGCCACGGCCCCGACGAATCCGCCGAGGGTCGCGCCGAGCAGCGCGGTGCCGACCCACTGTCCGATGTACGCCACGACGAGCGCCAGCAGCACCCACCCGAATGTCGAGGTGGGGGCCGAGAAGTGCAGATAGTTGCCGAGCGCGAACACCAGGATGCCGATCAGCGCGACCCACCACGGTAGGAAGGATGCCGCTTCGAGCGGCTCGTAGGAGCGCGATTCGACACCCACGACGGTGCCTGCCGCCAGGATGCCGAATGCCAGCAGGGCGAGCTGCACGAAGCCGTAGATCAGACGCGAGGCGCCCGAGATCATCTGCCCCGCCGCGAGCTCGACGGTCGCGGTCGTCAGCACGCCTCCGGGCAGGAAGGTGACCAGCGGGGCGATGAGCAGTCGGATCGGATCGCCGATCTCGATGACCTCGGCGAGCAGGAACACCGCGGCGGCGCACACGAACGCCGCGGCGATCGGCATCACGAGCTGCAGGGTGGGCGAGCGCACGAGCTTGAGCAGCCCGATGCCCGCACCCAGGACGAAGGCGACGATCGCGCCCTGCCAGGTGGGGGCGAGCAGCAGCGCCAAGCCGGTCGTCAGCACGGCATGCCCGAACGTGCGGGTGACCCAGCCCAGCCGTGGACGCATCGCCCCGATCTCGTTCAGGCGACGGATGCCGTCGAGCGGCGACACCGAGGCGGTGCGCGCCTGCGCGATCAGCTCGTACAGTGCCGCGATCTGGTCGAAGCGGAACGAGGCATTGGTCGCCGAGGAATCGCGACTCGCGATTCCTCGTCGTCGCCGTCGTCGACCGATCGGTGGAAGAGGGGCAGATGATGCGGTGCGCAGCGGTCCGAGTCGTACGTCGCGTAGAAGCTCACGATGTATGCCGCGTCATCGCCCGTCGCCGTGCCGACGAACAGCACTCGAGGTCTCTCCTTGCGGGTGAGCCCGAGGATGTAGTCGTGCGTCGGATCGTTCCGCCGCTCCATCATGGCCTTGCCTGCGCCCGTCGCCACCACATGAGACACGTCGCCACCCCCGCTGTCGTCTGCGAATGCGCTCAGCGTATTGGGGTTCGGGGCGCTGCGGGGGGTGATCTCACCCGGGCGGGGCGACCGCCGCGATCAGCCGTTCAGCCGTTCAGCCGTTCAGGCGCGCCATCGCGACCTGCGCCTCGAGCAGCGGCAGGGTGCGATCGGCGTCGGGCTGCGGGCAGATGTCGAGGGCGTTCGCGAGTTCGAGAGCCAGCGCGGCGTGACCGGCGGCGTTCGGATGGAACGGGTCGCCCATCAGCCCCCACGGAACTCCGCCGTTGCCCAGCTCGGTGAAGCGCGCGTGCTGGTCGACGAGGATCACGTCCTCGGATGCCGCGACGGTGCGCACGGCATCCGCGAACTCCGCGATCCGGGCGCGTTCGGGCGCGTTCGCCGTGTCGATGGTCGGCGGGGTCTGCAGCACGGGGATGGCCCCCAGCGCCCTGACCCGCGCGACGAACTCGCGCAGTGAGCTGGCGTAGTCGTCGGCTCCGATGACGACACGGGGCCCGCCGTCGGAGGCATCGTTCGTGCCGATCATCAGCGTCACGAGATCGGGTCGCCATGACGCGACGCGGCGGTCCCAGTCGTCGAGGATGTCGATGATCCGGTTGCCGCTGATCGCGGTGTTGATCACGATGTCGCGCACACGCCCGAGCTCGCCGCGGATCAGCTCGTGCAGATGTTCGGAGTAGCTGCGCCCGCCCTGCGTGTGCAGCAGGCCGTGCGTGATGGAGTCTCCGGTGATGACCCAGTTCAGCGGCTCGACGCCGGCGAGGGAGGCCGCGATGCGGCGGAGGTCGGATGCGGCGGAGGCGGGGGAGTCAGCATTCGGCACGCCCTAGAGCCTAGCGGCGGCGAGAGTGGAAGACTGGTGCCATGTCCTCCCCACTGCTCGACACTCTCCTCGCCCGCATCGTCGACAGCGGACTGCTCGATGATCCGGTCGCCGAGAACGGTCTCGTCTACGGGCGGGCCACCATCGATGCCGCCGGCGCGGTCGTCACCGTCAACGTCGACCCCGAGCTGGAGGACGACGAGGAGACCCTCGACGACGACGCGCTGATCGCGGCGATCACCCGCATCCTGTCGGTGTCCGAGACCCGGTGGCGGGCGGTGATCGACGAGGTCGCCGACGACATCGACGAGGCCGTCGACGACGAGCCGGTGATCGAGCAGGTCGACCTGCGCGACGATCTCGAAGCCACCTCGGTGGTGGTGTTCGCCGATGCCGTGCTGATCGCCTTCGATGCGCCGAAGCAGTTCCCGGACTCGCGGATCCTGGTGCAGCTCGACGACGACCTCGAAGTCGCGAACATCGAGGTGCGCGACCGGGATGCCGCTGACGTCGAGGTCCTGGAGTTCGACGATCTCGACGAGCTGCTCGACAGGCTCAGCGGCGACGACCGCTGAGCCCGCCGGGGGTCACAGCCACTTCTTGTACTTGAACACCCCGTAGAGGGCGACCGCGAAGGCGGCCATCGCGCCGATCGCCATCGGATAGCCGTGCGCCCAGTGCAGCTCGGGCATGACGTCGAAGTTCATGCCGTAGACCGTGCCGACGAGGGTGGGCGCGAAGATGATCGCCGCCCACGACGAGATCTTCTTGATCTCGTCGTTCTGGGCGAGGCTCGCATCCGACTGCCGGCGTGCGACGAGAGCCGACTGCACCGTGAGGGCGTTCTCGAGGATCGCGCGGAACGAGTCGACCCGCTCGTTCACGCGGATGACGTGGTCGAGCACGTCGCGGAGTGAGCGCTGCAGCTCTTCATCGATGCGGTACTTCTCGGATCCGCGGCGCAGCCATTCCAGCATCCCGGCGAGGGGGTGCACCGCGCGCTGGAAGTTGATGACCTCGCGCGAGAGCTCGTAGATGCGCCGCGAGAGGGCGTCGTCGTCGCTGTCGCCGAAGAGCTGGTCCTCGATCTCGTCGATGTCGTTCAGCAGCCCCGTGACGATGGGCTCGTAGCCGTCGACGACCTCGTCGAGGATCGCGTAGAACACGGCCTCGGGGCCCATCGCGAGCAGGTCGGGGTGCGCCTCCATGCGACGACGCACGCCCACGAGGTCGGGCGACTCGGCGTGCCGGATGGTCACCACGAAGTCGGGGCCGACGAACAGGTGCAGCTCGCCGAACTCGATCGACTCCTGCTCGTCGCGATAGCGGGCGGGGCGCAGCACGGCGAAGAGCGTGTCACCGTAGCGCTCGACCTTCGACCGCTGGTGACCCGAGAGGGCATCCTCGACCGCGAGCGGATGCAGGTCGAACTCGCGCGCGACCGAGGCGACCTCCTGAGGGCTCGGTCGGTAGAGGCCGATCCAGGCGATGCCGCCGTGGGCATCGAGCGACCGGTAGGTCTCGTCGAGGTTCTTCGGGGTCTCCACGCGACGTCCGTGGACGTACACGCCGTTGTCGATGAGGGCCATGGCTGGCTCCGTTCTCGCAGGCGCACGCCGGGTCAGAGGGGGCGTGCGCAGTATTCGTCAGGGGGCGGAAGACGCCGCCGACGGCTGCGGAGCAGGACGTGCAGGTGCGGAGCCGGAGCTCAACGCACGGATGCCGTCAGACGCGACGCAACGAAGGCGGCGTCGCAACTATCACCGGACATCGCCATCACCGCCTCTCGCGCTCTGAACGGGTCATGTGACCCGGTGTGCCAGCATACTCCTGCCTGCTGGGGGTCGATCCACCGGTCCGGCTGCGTCCGCTCGTGGTTCCGGTCGCAACACAGCGGGGCGAACGGCCGGCGATCAGGATGCGGTCAGGCGGCGTCGATCCCGACGAGTTCGGCGCTCTTCTGCCACAGGGCCTCGGCCAGTGCGGCATCCTCGATCATCGGGTTCACCCGCCGGGTCAGAACGCGCTCGTCGTAGTACTCGCCCGAGATCCAGGTGTCATCCGGGGTGCCTTCGACGAACCAGCTGAGCGTGCTGCCGCCCTTCTCGCTGCTGATGAGCAGCAGTCGCTTGAGCGGGGTTCGGTAGACGAACCGCATGAGCGTGTTCGAGTCCGAGGCGAAGTTGGTCTGCACGGTGCCGGGGTGGAAGGCGACCGAGCGGAGTCCCTCGCCGTGGAACTTCGTGTGCAGGCTCTTCGTGAACAGCACGTTCGCGAGCTTCGCATCGCCGTAGGCGCGGTTCGCGCTGAAGTCCTTGAGGTTGTCGAGGTCGTCGATGTCGAGCTTGGCGAACAGCCGGTGCGCGACGCTCGAGGTGTTGATGATCGCCGCGCGACCGGTGCGCAGCTGCGGCAGCAGCAGGTTCGTCATCAGGAACGGCGCCAGGTGATTGACCTGCAGCGTCTTCTCGAAGCCGTCGACCGTCGGGGTCTGATCGCCGAAGATGCCGCCGGCGTTGTTCGCGAGCACGTCGATGCCGCCGTCGCCCACGGCATCCGCGATCTTCGTCGCGAGTTCGCGCACGTCGTCGAGTCGCGCGAAGTCGGCGGTGAACCACTCGGCCCCGGTGTCTGCGGCGACGGCGCGTGTCTTCTCGATAGATCGTCCGACGAGGATGAGTCGGTGGCCGGATGCCGCGAGCTGGCGTGCCGATGCCGCACCGATCCCGTCGGATGCGCCCGTGAGGACCACCGTCTTCGGGGTCACGACGTCGGCTCCGCTGCGCCGCGGCTGCGCCCGACGTACACGGTGTTGGACGACGTCCCACCGGTGACCGCGTTCGCGAAGTCGACCACGTGGGCGACGGCGTCGTCGAACACGGCACGCATCTCGTCCATGAAGGCATCGTCGGGCGGATCATCCGACCACAGTGCGAAGACGCCACCGGAGGCGAGGTGCCGGTCGAGTGCGCGCAGGCCGGCCGCGGTATAGAGGTCGGCGTGCGTGGGGTCGAGCTGGTGGCGCGGCGAGTGGTCGACATCGAGCAGGATCGCGGAGTAGCCGCGGTGGCCCTCCGGGGGCGCTGCGCGGACCACGGCGAAGAAGTCGTCCTCGACCAGGCTCGTGCGCGGGTCGTCGACAAGTTCCGCCGACACGGGCAGCAGCTTCCGTCGGTGCCATCCGATCACCGCGCCGAGCCGGTCGACCACGGTGAGCGACGCCACGCGGTCGTCACGCAGCGCCGCGACCGCCGTGTATCCGAGCCCCAGGCCGCCGACCAGCACAGAGAGGTCATCGCCGGCGACAGCGGCCAGGCCGAGATTCGAGAGCTCCTCCTCCGCCACCGTGAACAGGCTCGACATCAGGTATTCGTCACCGAGCTTGACCTCGTAGATCTCCTGGCCGACAGCGGGTTCGGTGCGGCGACGCAGCGTCAGCTCGCCGATCGGGGTCTCCTGCCAGTCGAGCTCTTCGAATCTCGTGATCATCGGGGATTCTCGCCGTCGTCGTTCGTGTTCGCGCGCAGGGGTGCAGACGCGTCAGTCCGGGCCGGGGAGTCGGGAGCCGTCGTCGGCGACGGCAGCCGGATCTTCTCGGGCTCCGGATCGGAGACGGCCCCGGCGCGGGCGGGCGTCGTCGATGCGGCATCCGTGACGGTGCCCGTCGACGGATGTGCGGGGAGCTCGCGCGCGACCTGCTTCTCGAGCACCTGCACGGCCTCGTCGCTGAGCAGGATCAGGCCCTCGAGCTCGTCGCGCACGCGTCGGTAGGCGACGTTGCGCTCGGCCTGGGTGGCCGACTCGTCGACGGCGACCTTGAGCAGCTGCTGCGCGCGGTCGAGGCGCTTGCGCTCGGGTTCGGTGAAGGTCGAGTCGCGCAGCCGCCGGGCATCCTTCTCGGCGATCTCGAATGCGACGGCGTACGCACCGACGGCGTCGAGGTACTCCGACACCTGCTGCTCCGTCACGGCTGCGTCAGCGGAGAGCGGGCGCAGCGCATCCGCCGTCCTCTTGGCCCGAAGGAACGCCGCGACCAGAGGCTGGCGTCCGTCGCTCATGGCGGGGAAGGCGATGAGCTTCGCGACGTCGAGCTCGTAGTCGAGCCACCGCGCGGTGATCTCGTCGTGCTCGGAGAAGAGCCGCTCGAGCAGGGTGTTCGGTGCGACGGAAGCACGAGTGTCGACGAACGCCGGTCCCGCCTGCCTCGCCCTTCCGGTGCGGGCTTCGAGCTGAGCCGTCTTGATCTCGGCCTTCAGTCGCAGGGTCTCGATGCGACGTTCGTGGCGACGCTTCGAGTTGCGCTCCCACGCCTTCGCGGCGCCGCCGGCCATGCCCATGATGGGGAAGACGAGCCACCAGTAGTGCCCCGCGAAGTTCCAGAAGCCCTGGATGAACTCGTCCATGATGCCCTCAGCCTACTTCTCGGGCTGTGTGGCGTGGGCGGCCGGGGTTGCGTGCGCGTGTGCTCCACAACTCCGGAGATCCGGACTGGCAGGCGACCACGTTCGTTCGCAAGCGCCGAGAAGACGGGCGGCCCTCGCGGGGGTGCACAGGATCTCCGGAGTTATGGAGCCCCCCCGGGGCGCCGATCAGAGGCCGAGCTTCTCCGCGCAGGCGACGCAGTGCGTGGCGAACGGGCGCACCTCGAGTCGCGCCTCGCGAATCGGCCTGCCGCAGTGCGCGCAGACGCCGTAGGTGCCGGCATCCAGTCGTGAGATCGCGTCGTCGACCTGCTGGAGTTCGGATGCCGCCGCATCGGCGAGCCCGGTCAGCCGTGACCACTCGGACGAGAGCGTGACGCCCTCGGGGTCGTGCTCGTCGTCGTCGTTCGAGCCTTCGCGATCGTGCATCAGCTCGGCGAGGGTCGCCGCCGTCGATGCGACCCGCGCCGTCGCCTCGGCGCGCAGCATCTCGAGGCGTGAGCGGGCATCCGACGTCATCCGCACACTCTAGGCGGCACCTCCGACACCAGCCGTTCACTCAGCGTTCCGTTTCGAGTACGGCGGTCTCGTAATTGCCTGTCACCTTCGCGAGTTGGAATACCCATGTTCTCGGAATTCGGGAACGCCTCCTCCCGAAAGGTCATCATGCGCCGCCTCACCCTGCCCGCCGTCGGCCTCCTCGGCGTCGCCGCCCTCGCCCTGACCGGCTGCCAGAGCCCGTCCGCCGAAGCGGCCCCCGCCGACCCGAACGCTCCTCTCACGATCGCGACGATCCCGGTCGGCGACGACCCCACAGCCGAGAACCCCGTCGAGGTCTTCGCCGAGCTGCTCGAAGACGCCACCGGCCGCGACGTCGAGATCACCGATGTTCCCGACTACCTCAGCGTCGTCGAGGCGATCCGCGCCGACCACGTCGACATCGGCATCATGAGCGGCTTCCCCTCGGCGCTCGCCGTGAACACGGGCGAGGTCGACGCGCTCGTCGCCTTCCAGGGCGACGGCAAGCCCGTCTCGACCTGTGTGGTGCTGAACGACTCGCCGATCCAGACCGTCGAGGACCTCGAGGGCAAGACCGTCGCCTTCGCCGACCAGGCGTCGAGCTCGGGCTACTTCATGCCGGTGTACATGCTGCATGAGGCGGGCCTCGAGCAGGGCACCGACTACGAGGCGATCTTCGCCGGCGGACACGAAGGCAGCTTCGCCGCGCTCGAGCAGGGACAGGTGGATGCCGCCTGCACCGCGGTCATGCTGACCGAGCTCGGCGCGCCGATGTTCCCGTTCGCCGACGGGGAGTGGCGTGCGGTGGGTGAGAGCCCGGCGATGGACATCCAGGGTGCTGTGCTCGGACGTCAGTCGCTCGACGCCGACACCCGCAAGGTCATCCAGGAGGGCATCGCCGAGGTCTTCTCGCCCGAGAACGCCGAGCGCCTCGGAGCGTACGGCGCCTTCGCCGCCGCCGAGCAGACCGTCGACCCCGACGGCTCGTCGTTCGCCTCGTTCGCCGAGATCGCCGCGGTCGCCGGTGTCGAGCTCAAGGACCTCAAGTGACGAGTCCCGCACCCGTCGTCGCTTCGCTGGAGAACGCGCGCGGTGCGTCCGCCGATCGGCATGTCGCCTCCCGACGCGCCGAGACGGCATCCGATGGTCTGGGATCTCCGACGGCGGAAGAGCTCCGCACCCCGACCGCCGAGCTGCGCCAGGCCCTGCCGCTCGTCACGGTGCGCGACCTCAGCGTCGCGTATGACACCACCACCGTGCTCGACGGCGTCGATCTCGACCTGTTCCCGGGCGAGATGGTCGCGCTGCTGGGCGCCTCGGGGTCGGGCAAGTCCACCCTGATGCGCAGTCTCACGGGCTTCGCGCCGATCTCGGCAGGCTCGGCGCGAGTCGCCGGCTACGACGTCACCAATCTCGCGCGCGGCGAGCTGCGCACCCTGCGGTCGGATGTCGGCCAGGTGTTCCAGCAGTTCAACCTCATCCCGCGTCTGAGCGTCATGACGAACGTGCTGGCCGGAGCCCTGCACGGCGCGGGCTCCATCAATCTGGTCGGCGGCTTCTCGAGCGCGCACCGTCGCCGCGCACTCGAGCTGCTCGATCGCGTCGGCATCGCGCACAAGGCCAACGAGCCTGCTCGCTCGCTGTCGGGCGGACAGCAGCAGCGCGTCGCGATCGCCCGCGCTCTCATGCAGCAGCCGAAGGTGATCCTCGCCGACGAACCGGTCGCGTCGCTCGACCCGAAGCTCGCCGACTCCGTTCTCGGTCTGCTGCGCGAGATCGCCACCGAAGACGGCATCCCCGTGCTCGTCAGCCTGCACGTGCTGCCGCTGGCCCTCGCGCACAGCGACCGCATCATCGGCCTGCGGCACGGACGGATGCTGGTCGCCGGCGCCACTTCGCAGCTGGATGCCGCGGCCCTTGCGCCGCTCTACGACGACGAGGAGCACGACGATGACGCTCACCACTGACCCCCGCTCCACGGCAGGGTCGGCAGGCTCAGCCGGCCCCGCCGCCGGCACGACCGACCGCTCGATCTCGAGGCCGACCCTCGACCCTGCCGAGCGCTCGCGGCTCGAGCGGGCGTTCCGGGTGCCGCGCGCGAGGTTCCTGCTCGGGCTGCCGATCGCCGCCCTGCTGCTGATCTGGTCGTTCAACGGCGCCGAGTTCAACTTCATCAAGCTGGGCGACGGCGCGGTCAACATGGGCGAGTTCCTGTCGCGCCTGTTCCCGCCGGACTTCTCGAAGATCGGCACGATCCTCGCGCTGCTGCTCGAGACCTTCCAGATGGCGGTGGTCGGCACCGTGCTCGGAGCCGTGCTGTCGCTGCTCGTCGCCTTCGGGGCATCGTCGAACATCGCGCCGAAGTGGGTCTACTACCCGACGCGCTGGGTCATGAACATCATCCGCTCGGTGCCCGACCTTGTGTTCGCGCTCATGTTCGTCTCGGCTGTCGGACTCGGTCCGTTCGCCGGCATCCTGGCCATGACCCTCGGCTCGATCGGGTCGATCGGCAAGATCTTCGCCGAGGCCATGGAGCAGGTCGACCGCGGACCCGTCGTCGCCATGGAGGCGATCGGTGCCTCGAAGCGTCAGGTCATCCAGTACGGCATCCTGCCGCAGAGCGCACCGCTGCTCACGTCCTACACGCTGCTGCTGTTCGAGGGCAACGTGCGCGGCGCGACCATCCTCGGCCTCGTCGGCGCCGGTGGCATCGGCCTCGAGCTGACCACCGCCATGCGCATGTACGACTACGGCCACCTCAGCGCCATCATCATCTGCATCATCGTGCTCGTCACGGCGATCGACCAGGGCAGCGCCCTCATCCGAAGGAGAATCACATGACCATCGCCGACATCGACCTGGTGCTCAGCGCCCCCGTGAACCTGCGCGACCTCGGCGGCATCCCGATCGAGGGGGGAGTGCTGCGGGATGGTCTCGCGATCCGCACGGATGACCTCGCCTACGTCACGACCGAGATCGCGTCGCAGCTCGTAGCCGCAGGGCTCACCGCGATCATCGACCTGCGCTCGCCGCTCGAGGTCTCGGTCACGGGGCGGGGTCCGCTCGCCGACTACCCGGTCGCGTACCACCACCTGCCGCTGATCGCGGATGTCGGGGAGTCGATGAACCGCGACGCTCCCGAGCTCAGCCACGACGCCATGGGCCGGATGTACCTGCGCATGGTCGAGGTCGCCGCACCCCAGCTCGTCACCGCGCTGAACGTGATCGCCTACACGCCGGGAACCGCGGCGTTCCACTGCGCGGCCGGGCGCGACCGCACCGGAGTCGTGGCGGCGATGCTGCTGCTCGCCCTCGGCGCGGCTGATGATGACATCGTCGCCGACTACGCCCTCACCGGCGGCAACATGGTCGCGATAATGCAGCGCACCGCACCCGTGATGGGCGCGATGTGGAAGGCGCTCGGCTTCGACGCGGATGCCGCCGGTGCGACGTCGTCGCTGTTGGAGGGTTCGATGGAGGTGTCGATGCGCACCCTGCTCGACACCCTCCGCGCGCAGCACGGCGATGCACTCGCTCCGCTGCGAGCGGCGGGACTGTCGGATGCCACTGTCGCGCGGCTCCGTGAGCGGGCGCTCGCCGCGTGACGACCGTGGAGCTGAAGGCTCGCGTCGCGAGCGCGGGTGACGCTGTCGGTGCCGCTCCGGTCGCCGTCGGAACTGCGGGCTCGACGTCTGCGGGCGCGAAGTCTGCGCGCGCGAAGTTTGCGGGCGCGTCGGATGCCGGGGCTGCGGCCCGCCGCCGCCCCGGCCGTCCGCGCGATGAGGACATGGACGGGCAGATAGTCGCCGCGACGCTCGAGATCATCGATGCGGGCGAGGACGTCACCGTCAGCCGCGTCGTCGCGCGGAGCGGAGTCAGTCGCGCTGCCCTGTATCGGCGGTGGCCGTCGCTCACGACGCTGATCGCGGCGGCGCTCGACGTCGGACGCACCATCCCGCCCGAATACCCGGACCATGTCGACCTGCGTGAGGCGCTGTTCGACGGGTTCGGGCTCGGTGACACCGGGGTGGCGCTGTCTGTCGCGGCATCCGGCTATGCGGAGGAACGATTCCGGCAGCGCATCCGACTCGTCATGTCGGATCGCGCACTGCAGAAGGCGTACTGGCAGTCGCACGTGTCGCGGCGGCGAGTGCCGCTCCTGAACGCGTTGCGCGCAGGAATCTCCCGTGGCGAGCTGCGGGCCGACCTCGACGTCGAGGCGTGCTTCGATGCGATAGCCGGCACCGCGTACTACCAGATCGTCGTGCGCGGCGACCGGATGGACGACCCTGCGGTGGCCGCTCGCCTGCGGGCTGCGGTCGAGACGATCTGGCGCGGGATGGTCGCCTGACCCACGCGTCCCGGGGACCCACCCGGGCATCCGGGTGAGGTGATGCAGACGGCGGGCTGCGTCACGAATGGCGGCTGAATCGCCCTCAGGGGATCTCACGTACCGAAGGAGATCTCACGCACCGAAGGAGCATTCCTCGGATGGGTTCCTTCGTTGTGCGAGAGCTCCTTCCCAGGGAACCCGAGCGGCAGTCACTGCCGCGACGTCAGCGGAAGGAGATCTCACGCGCCGAAGGGATCTCACGCACGGAAGGAGATCTCACGCATCGAAGGAGCATTCCTCGGATGGGCTCCTTCGTTGTGCGAGATCTCCTTCGCAGGGACGCCGAGCGGCAGTCCGAGCGGCAGTCACTGCCGCGGCGTCAGCGCGCCTCAGGCGTCTCCGAGCTCGCCACGACCTGCACCGTGTCGGTCCTGACTCCCGGGTGCTCGCGCTCGAGCGCAGCACCCTCCATGTCGACGTTCGGAAGGATGCGGTCCAGCCACCGCGGCAGCCACCAGGCCGACCGGCCGAGCAGGTGCATGAGCGCCGGCATGAGCAGCATCCGGACGACGAAGGCGTCGAGCAGCACACCGAACGCCAGGCCGAAGCCGATCGAGCGGATGATGGTCGACTCCGAGAAGATGAACCCGCCGAAGACCGACACCATGATGAGCGCCGCGGCGACGACGACCGAACGTCCGGCCCGGAAGCCCTGGGCGACGGCATCCCGTGCCGAGGCTCCGTGCACGTACGCCTCGCGCATCCCCGAGGCGAGGAAGAGCTGGTAGTCCATCGCCAACCCGAACAGGATGCCGACGAGGATCACGGGCAGGAAGCTGAGGATGGGCCCCGGGCTGTCCAGGCCGATGAGGTCGGCGCCCCAGCCCCACTGGAACACGGCGACGATCAGGCCGTAGGTCGCGAACAGCGAGAGCACGAAGCCACCGGTGGCGATGATCGGCACGAGCAGCGAGCGGAACACGACGATCATGATGAGCAGCGAGAGCCCGACCACGACCACGAGGTAGAGCGGCAGGACGGCGGCCAGCGCCTCGGAGATGTCGATGTTGGTCGCGGCCTGCCCGGCGACGCCGAGGGTGATGCCGCCGTCGAGCTGCGGCAGGGCGCGGATGTCCTGCACGAGCTTCTCGGTCGATGCGCTGTTCGGGCCTTCGGCGGGGAGCACCTGGAACGCGAGCAGGGTGTTGTCGTCGGAGTTCGCGATCGGCGCGACACCCACGACGTCGTCCTGGTCGGCGATCTTCTGGGCGATCTCGACCTGCGTGGCGAGCAGGTCGTCGTCGCTCACCGCGTCGTCGAGGGTGGCTGTGACGAGCAGCGGACCGTTCGCCCCTTCGCCGAACTGCTCGTCGACGATGTGGAAGGCGCGGTAGCTGGTCGAATCCGACGGTTCGCTCGCGCCGTCGGGCAGTCCGAGGCGCATCGACATCGACGGGATCGCGACGATCAGCAGTGCGATCACGCTGACGAGCACGGTGACGATCGCGCGGAGCGTGGACATCCGCTTCACGGGCTTGCCCGCGGCGTGCGGCTGGCCGATCGTGGTGCGAGCCTTGCCGCTGAGCAGTCGTGTTCCGACGAGCCCGAGGATCGCGGGGGCGAGGGTGATGGCGACGAGCACGGCGACGCCGACGCAGACCGCGCCGACCGTGCCCATGAGTCCGAGGAACGGAACGCCGGTGACGTTGAGGGCCAGCAGCGCGACGATCACCGTGGTGCCGGCGAACACCACGGCCGTTCCCGAGGTGCCGGTGGCGAGGCCGATGGATTCGCGAACCGGAACACCATTGAGCAGCTGCTTGCGGTGCCGGTTCACGATGAAGAGCGAGTAGTCGATGCCGACGGCGAGACCGAGCATGACGCCGAGCACGGGGGTGACGGATGCCATGTCGACGACGCCCGAGAAGGCGAGAGATGCGGTCACACCGACGCCCACGCCGACGACGGCCGTCACGATCGGCAGTGCTGCGCCGATGAGTGTGCCGAGCATGACGATCAGCACGACGGCGGCGAATGCGAGTCCGATCGCTTCGCCGACGCCGAAGATCTCGGGCACGCCCTGCGCGATGTCGGTGCCGAAGTCGACCTCGACGCCCTCGATCGGCGAGGACTCGAAGTGCTCGATCGTGCCCTGCTTGACCTCTTCGGAGAGTTCGAGACGGGGGTCTTCGAACGAGACGTTGACGATGGCCGTCGAGCCATCCTCCGAGACGACGCCGATGCCGTTCGTGAGGTCGAGGAGCGTGGAACCGAGGTCGACCTTCTCGGCGTTCGCATCGAGTTCGGCGCGCGAGTCGTCGATGGTCTTCTGCTGCGCATCGAGCTGGGCTGCCTGCGCGTTCAGAGCCTCGATCTGCGCATCCAGTGCTGCGAGCTGCGGGGCCGGAGCGCCGCCCGCTTCTGCCTGCGACCGAGCCGTGGTCAGCTGGTCGAGACCGGCCTCGAGCTGCGTGCGACCCTCGTCGAGCTGCGCCTGACCGGCGTCGAGCTGCGCCCGGCCGCCCTCGATCTGGTCCTTGCCGTCGGCGAGATCCTGCGCCTGCACGGCCTGCTGCTGCTGCGCGTCGAACGGGTCGATCACGGATGCCACGCCGTCGAGGTCTTCGGCGCTCTTCGCGAGCGCGGAGATCTCCTGCTTCTGCTGCTCCGTGAAAGCCGAACCCTCGGTCGTCTGATAGACCACCGTGCCCGTGCCCCCGGCGGTGTCGGGCAGCTTCTCGGCGAGCTGGTCGGTCACAGCGCCTGAGGCGGTGCCCGGGATGTCGAAGCTGTTGCTCAGCGTGCCGCCGAGCGTGAGGAACGCGCCGACACCCAGGCCGAGGATGATGACCCACGAGACGATCACCGTCCACGCCTTGCGTGCAGCGAACGAACCCAGGCGGAACAGCAGTGAAGCCAAAACGATCTCCTTCAGACGAATAGATCATACGGGGCGTCTCGTCTAGTGTTCTGTGGTTATCCTGAACGTGTGGTGAACGAGCATCGGAGCGGACCCGTGCGCAGCACGGCTGCCCGCGAAGCGATCCTCGACGCCACCGCACGCCTCTTCCATAACCAGGGGTACGACCGTCTCACGATCGAGGGAATCGCGAAAGAGGCCGGCGTCGGCAAGCAGACCATCTATCGGTGGTGGCCGTCGCGCGGAGCCCTCATCGGCGAATGCCTCGCCGAGGGCCGCCTGATCCCCGTCGACTTCGTGGTTCCCGACACGGGAGACCTCGCCGACGATGTCGAGACCTGGCTGCGCAGCGTGCTGTCCATCCTCGAAGCGCCGGAGGGAGGGGCACTTCTCCGCTCGCTCGTGGCGGCCGCCACCGAGGACGCCGGAGTCGGCGCGCACCTCGGTGAGAGCCTCGGCGTCGAGAAGTACCTCGCCGAGCGCATCCGCGGCGGCATCCGCGACGGGCAGCTCGCCCCGGACGCACCGGTCGAGCAGCTGGGACGGGCGATCCTCGGGGCGATCATCGTCGAGTCCCTCGTTCGAGACGAGCACGACACCGACGCGATCGTTCGGCTGACGCGCTTCCTCTTCTCGCGATAGCGGCAGCGGGCGCGTGCGTGGTCATCGCGCCGAGACCGCTGTGCCGCCGCCGGTCTGAGCCTCCATGCCCGAACGGTGGCCGTGCGCGAAGGAGCCGGGATCCGCGCCGCGGCGTCGCCGGGCGTGTGTCGTCGCCATCTCGTCGACCGCGTCGTCCACTCGGCTCCGGCGCGAGGTGAGAACGAGCTCGGTCCCCGAGCCGCTCTCTTCGACCGCAGCGCGGCGACTCTCCTCGATCCGGTTCATGGCACCCGCGGCGAACCCCCGGAGGAAGCCGCTGCGCGCTCGACGTCTCACCCCTTCGCGATGGCCGGCATACAGATCGCGATGCGCGATCCACCACGCACGCATCGCGACCGTGGCCTGCACCTGCAGACTGGCGGTCAGCGTCTGCACCTGCGTCACATCCGACGAGTGCCCGACCAGCAGCAGGCCGGCGATCGGCGGGTACTCCGCCAGGATCGGGCGCACCGCACCCAGCCCGTAGGCCACGCCGATGCCGATCTCACGAAGGTCCTTCGCGTAGACGCCGCGGAACAGCATCCTCTCGGTGACGATCTGCTCGCGCGTCTGCCCCAGGAGTCCCCGTCTTTCGTCGATCTGCGCCTGCTCGATCCCGTACTTCACGATCAGGCGCTCGGCGTGCTCGGTCAGAGACTCGGCCTCTTCGGGCGTCGTGCTCTCGGCCTTGGCGAGCAGTTTGGCGATCAGGTCGAGCTTGGCTTCGGTCATGGCATCCCCCAATGGATCTGTGATGCCTCGGATCCTTCGCGGGGGTACCTACATTGCGAGGCCGAGTTCCGGGGACTGTGAAGAAACCCGGATGACGGATGCCGGTGCAGAAGTGGATGCCGCGAGGCCGGCCGGGCGCAGGTTCGGACCCGGTCGCCGACACGCAGCCACCGGGGCCGCGGTCGCCGGAGTGCCGCCGGGCACCCCGAACCAGCGTCGGAAAGAGACCCGAGAAGAACTCGACTCAGCCCAGGATCAGCGTGATGACTGTCGCGCCGCCGCCACCCAGGATGAGGGCGATGATGACGGTCCAGGCGACGATGCGCATGCGGCGATTGCGCTTCTCGCCGAGATCGCCGTAGTCCTCGCTCAGACCGTCGCCGCTCATGCGCTGACCGGCTCGGTGACCGTGGGGCCGAAGGCGGCGGGCAGGGTGGCCTGCGAACGCTCGCGGATCTCGGCGATCGGCACGGTGAAGACGTCCTGCACCTCGAGCTTGTCGCCCTCGGAGTCGGTCACGCCGATGCGCATCACCGGGTAGTCGCGGCCTTCGCAGAGTCCGCGGAACTTGACGTCGTCTTCACGCGGAACGGTGACGATGACGCGGCCCGTCGACTCCGAGAAGAGGGCGGATGCCGCATCCACACCGTCGCGCTCGATGATCTCGTTCAGCCAGACGCGTGCGCCGACGCCGAAGCGCGAGACGCCCTCGGCGAAGGCCTGCGCGAGGCCACCCTCCGACACGTCGTGCGCCGACGAGATCAGCCACTCGTCACGGGCGGCTCCGAGCAGACCCGCGAGGCGCTTCTCGCCCGCGAGGTCGACCTTCGGGGGCAGTCCGCCGAGGTGCTGGTGCACGGTCTCGGCCCACGCCGAACCCGAGAGCTCGGTCGAGGTCGTGCCGAGCAGGTAGATGTTCTGACCCTCGTCCTGCCATCCCGAGGGGATGCGGCGCGAGACGTCGTCGATGATGCCGAGCACGCCGACGAGCGGGGTCGGGTGGATCGGCACGTCGCCGGTCTGGTTGTAGAACGAGACGTTGCCGCCGGTGACCGGGGTGCCGAGTTCGTAGCATCCGTCGGCGAGACCGTCGACGGTCTGCCCGAACTGCCACATGACCTCGGGGTTCTCGGGAGAGCCGAAGTTCAGGCAGTCGGTGATCGCGGTGGGAACGGCACCCGTGACGGCGACGTTGCGGTACGCCTCGGCGAGTGCGAGCTGCGCACCGGCGTACGGGTCGAGCTGGCAGTAGCGTCCGTTGGCGTCGGTCGAGATCGCGAAGCCGAGTCCCGACTCCTCGTCGACGCGGATCATGCCGGCGTCATCGGGGAACGACAGGGCCGTGTTGCCGAGCACGTAGTAGTCGTACTGGTTGGTGATCCAGCGGGTATCGGCGAGGTTCGGCGAGGCGACCAGGTCGAGGAACTGCTCGCGAAGCACCTCGGGGTCGTTCGACCGCGGAAGGTTCTCAGCGGCATCCGCCTGCAGTGCGTCGATCCACGTGGGGTACGCGACCGGGCGGTCGTAGACCGGGCCGTCGACCGCGACGGTCGAGGGGTCGACGTCGACGATGCGCTCGCCCTGCCAGTCGATGATGAGGCGGCCGTCGCCGGTGACCTCACCGAGGACCGACGTCTCGACATCCCACTTCTGAACGACGGCGAGGAACGCGTCGAGCTTCTCGGGAGCGACGATCGCCATCATGCGCTCCTGCGACTCCGACATGAGGATCTCCTCAGCCGTGAGCGACGGGTCGCGCAGCAGCACGTTGTCGAGCGAGACCTTCATGCCGCTGTTGCCGTTGGCCGCGAGCTCGCTGGTCGCGCACGAGATGCCGGCAGCACCGAGGTCCTGGATCGCCTCGACCAGCTCGTCACGGTACAGCTCGAGGCAGCACTCGATGAGCACCTTCTCGGCGAACGGGTCGCCCACCTGCACCGCGGGGCGCTTGGTGGGTCCGGTGCTGTCGAACGAGTCGGATGCCAGGATGCTGGCACCGCCGATGCCGTCGCCACCCGTGCGGGCACCGAACAGCACGACCTTGTTGCCGACGCCGGTCGCATTGGCGAGCTTGAGGTCCTCGTGGCGGAGCACGCCGACCGCGAGCGCGTTGACGAGCGGGTTGGCCTGGTAGACCGAGTCGAAGACCGTCTCGCCGCCGATGTTCGGCAGACCCAGGCAGTTGCCGTAGAAGCTGATGCCGCTGGTGACGCCGTGCACGACGCGAGCGGTGTCGGGGTGGTCGATCGCGCCGAAGCGGAGGGCGTCCATGACCGCGACCGGACGTGCGCCCATCGAGATGATGTCGCGGACGATGCCGCCGACGCCGGTCGCGGCGCCCTGGAACGGCTCGATGAAGCTGGGGTGGTTGTGGCTCTCAGCCTTGAAGGTGACGGCCCAGCCCTCGCCGACGTCGATCACGCCCGCGTTCTGGCCCATGCCCACCATGAGGCGTTCCTTCATCTCGTCGGAGACCTTCTGACCGAAGCGGCGCAGGTAGTTCTTTGACGACTTGTACGAGCAGTGCTCCGACCACATGACCGAGTACATCGCCAGCTCGCCGGAGGTCGGGCGGCGGCCCAGGATCTCCTTGATGCGGGCGTACTCGTCGTCCTTGAGGCCCAGCGCTGCGTACGGCTGCTCCTTCTCCGGAGTCGCGGTGGCGTTCTCGACGGAGTCGGGGACGTGCTTGTGGGCAGGTGCAGGGGCGGTGGTCACGCGCACTCCTAGATGAGGGGCCGGCGGGGCATGGCCAGTCTACCGGGGGATGCCGTGGCCGTCGGCCCGGGCGGACAGCGGGGTCTACGTCAGGAGCGGCCCGAGCTCCCGTGCAGCCGCGATGAGGGAGAGCGCGATCGAGTCGGAGCTGTCGATCTGCCGGCGCGGGCCCGAGTAGGAGAGCGCTCCGGCGAGCGTGCCGGAGGCATCGGTGATCGGCGCGACGAGGCAGCCACGCTGACCGTCGCGGGCGCGGATCACCCCCTGCGAGCGGAGTTCGGAGACCAGGTCGCCGGCGACGGTCTCCCCGCGCACGACCAGGGGCAGCAGGCCGAGGGCGTAGCGGGTGGGCTCCTGCTGCAGGCCCTGCCGATTCGAGAGGGGGAAGTCGGGGTCCTCATCGGCGACGACGACCCGGTCGTGACGATAGAGCACGAGGTGGATGCCGCCCCTCGCGCTCGCCCTGGTGCGCTCGAGCACGTCCCGTGCGGCGCGCGGGATGCGCTCGACGCCGATGCTGCCGGCCAGCAGCGCCACCTTCGTGCCCAGGGCGAATCCGGTGAGATCCGGCGTCCGGACGAGGTACTCGTCCTGCACCAGCAGGTTGAGCAGGCGATAGGTGGTCGCACGCGGCATCCCGAGCCGCTCGGCCAGCTGCCGCGCTGTGACGCCGGCACCCATCGCAGCGACGGCCTCCAGCATCGACAGCGCGCTGTGGATGGCGGCGGGCTGGCGGGCCGTGATCGATACCGCGTCGCCAGCCGTCATCCGTCGGCGTCCCCCGGTTCGCCCCCGTGTGCGCTGCCGCCGCCGGTGCGGGCCACGCCGCCGAGAACGTGGGCGGCGACCGGCTCGTCGTAGCGTCCGACCTCTCCGAGAGGCGCACGCCGCCGCCATCGGATCAGTGCCGCCGCGATGACGGCGATGCCGACGGTGAGCCAGACTCCCGGATTCCCCGCGGCCGCCTCCGCGACGAGATAGACCGTCAGGCATGCCGCAAGCGCCGCCGCCGCGCTGACGGCGGCGATGATGGAACCGACGGTGACCTCCCCGATACGGCGCAGGAACAGGGGCGCGGCGATGCAGACCAGCACGTAGGCGACGATGTAGCCCGCTGCCGAGATCAGCAGGACGGCCTTCATCGCGTCCCACGGTGACACGCCGGCCGCGACGATCACGAGCGGTGCGAGGACGATCGGCGGGACCGCGACGACGACCGCGCCGATCGGGGTGCGGTGGCGCCCGTGCGTGCGGCCGAGTCGGGCGGGGAGGACGCCGTCGCGGGCGAGCGCGAACACGATACGGGTGAGGGCGGTCGTCGAGGCGATCGCGCAGGCCAGACCCGAGGTGGCGATGCCGACGTCCGCCACGGCGGCCCATGCGGAGAGGCCGAAACGCGACGCGAGATCGTCGAGGAGCGCGACCGATGCCGTCCCCCCGATCGCGGCGGCTCCTGCGATCTGCGTGTAGGCGGCGATGAGGTAGAACACTCCGGCGACACCGACGCTCCACACGATGGCGCGAGGGATGTTCTTCAGCGGCGAGCGGGCCTCGACGCCGAGCGTCGCGGAGCTCTCGAACCCCACGAACGCCGTGATCGCGAGAACGGCACCGCCGGCGACGCCGGCCACGGAGATGCCGTCGGCCGAGAAGATCGCCGCCGGTTGGAGCGGCCCGATGTGCACGAGGAGCACGATCATCAGCGAGAGGATCAGCGCGACGGAGATGAGTTCGACGACGAGCGCGACCCGGGATGAGAGGCGGATGCCGCGCACGAGGACGATCGCGAGCACCGCCGCTTCGACGACGAGAGCGCCCAGGGCGATCGGCGTCGCGGCGAGCTGAGGCCACAGTCGGGTCACGAGCATGGTCGCATAATGGGCGCCGCCCAGAAGAGCGAAGATCGAGATGAAGGCATACCCGACGAGGATCGCTGCACCGGTCGCGAGTCCGCCCGCCGCGCCGAGTCCGCGCGCCGCGTAGGTGTACAGCGAGCCGCTGGCGGCGAACCGACGAGTGAACTGGTTGATCGTCCGAGCGACCAGGAACGTGATGATCATGGCGAGGGCCATCACGAGCACGGTGGCGCCGCCCGCCAGGTCCGCCACCAGCAGCACCGCCATCGCCGAGGCGGCGGCTGGGGCGACGGCCGCGACCGATTGCGCGAGGATGTCGGCGAAACCCACGGTGTGTCTGTCCAGTCCGTGCAACGGCGAGCGGGCGGCGAACGAGCGCACGGTCTGCGGGCGCTCGATCGCCTCTTCCAGTGCAGACATGGGGCCTCCGCCTGTCTCGTGATGGGAGGAGGCTACGAGCGGCCTGTTGCCGGAGCGCGTCTGCGATGTTTCACGCAGATGTCACCCGAATGAGACGGCCGGAGTTCCGGCGTCCCGTTCGCGGCGAACGCAGACGTCACTCCGGCGAGACGGGTGGGAAATCCTGCCGCGGCAGGGTGGGGGAACCGCTCCACTCCGCTTCTCTCAGAAGGGTTTGCACATGGTCCAGATTCAACCCAGCGCCACCGAGACCTCCCCGAAGAAGGTCCTGTCGGGATCGCTCGGTGCTACCGCGATCGTCTTCATGGTGGTCGCCGCCGCCTCGCCCCTGACTGTCATCGGCGGGTCCGCCCCACTCGGCATCCTGCTCGGCAACGGGGCGGGCTTCCCGGCGCTGTATGCGATCAGCGCCGTCGTTCTCGTGCTCTTCGCCGTCGGCGTCTCCGCGATGGCCAAGCACGTCCCCAACCCCGGGGCGTTCTTCACCTACGTCGGATACGGCCTCGGACGCTCGACCGGTCTCGCGTCCGCCTGGATCGCGATGCTCACGTATACGACGATCCAGGTGTCCGTGTACGGGTACATGGGCTACGTGCTGAGCTTCACTTTCGAGGGGTTCGGCATCACGCTCCCGTGGTGGCTGTACTCGATCGCCGTCGTCGCGCTCGTCGGGTTCCTCGGCTATCGCCACATCGATCTGTCCAGCAAAGTGCTCGGCGTCCTGCTCTGCGCCGAGGTCGGAATCGTCCTCCTTCTCGTAGCGGCGGTCGTGATCTCCGGCGGCCCTGAAGGTCTGAGCCTGGCTCCGTTCGAGCCGAAGAACGTCGCGAGCGGTTCCCCCGGCGTCGGCCTCATGATGGCCATCGCCGCCTTCATCGGGTTCGAGGCGACCGCCGTCTTCCGCAGCGAGGCGCGCGATCCCGACCGCACGATCCCCCGCGCCACCTATATGGCCGTGATCGGCGTCGGCGTGTTCTACACGCTCGCCTCATGGGGCCTCGTCATGGCGTGGGGTCCCTCGAACATCCTGGAGGAGGCCGCGGCCGACCCGGGAACGCTCATCCTCCGCACGATGTCGGCGTACCTCGGCGCCACCGGCGAGATCATCACGAACATCCTCCTCATCACCGCGATGTTCGCCTGCGTGCTGTCGTTCCACAACGTCGTCGCCCGTTACCAGTACTCCATGTCAGGCGCCGGCGTGCTGCCCGACCGGGTGGGCGCCGTGCACCCCCGGCACATGTCTCCGCACGTGTCCTCGCTCGTGCAGAGCATCACCGCGATCGTCCTCGTCGCGCTGTTCGCCGTTCTGCAGCTCGACCCGGTGCTGCAGGTGTTCACCTGGTTCGCCGGGGTCGCGACCGTGGCGATCGCCCTCCTGATGGCGGTCACCTCGATCGCGGTCATCGTCTACTTCGCGAGGACACGCAAGGACCGGAGGATCTGGAACACCGTGATCGCCCCCGTGCTCGGTTTCATCGGCCTGGTGCTCTCCGTGGTCATGATCGTCGTCTACTTCCCGATCATGGTCGGCGATGCGGATGCCACAGGCGCCCCGGTGTTCGGCGCGGTCAGCTGGAGTCTGCTCGGGCTGGTGATCGTCTTCCCCCTCATCGGGTACGCCCAGGCCGCGTGGATCAGAGCCCGCAGGCCCGCGGCATACGTCAAGCTCACCGACGCCATCGCCGGCTGAGGCGCACCATGAGCGCGACCGACACACTCTCCCCCACCCCCTCGACGAGAAGGACCGTCATGCCCCTGCCCCACGTGGATTTCCTCTACCTTTCCGAAGCCGACATGATCGCGGCCGGAGTGACCGATATGCATCAGTGCGTCGACACCATGGAGGAGATGTTCGCACTGTTCGCCGCCGGCGACTACCGCATGACCGGTGAGAGCAACGACTCGCACGGCGCGATGATGACGTTCCCTGAGGCGTCGCCGTTCCCGAACATGCCGGTGCCCACTGAGGACCGACGGTTCATGGCGATGCCGGCGTACCTCGGCGGAGACTTCCAGACGACTGGCGTCAAGTGGTACGGATCCAACATCGCCAACCGCGAGAAGGGTCTGCCGCGGTCGATCCTCATGTTCACGCTCAACGACACCGACACCGGGGCGCCACTCGCGTTCATGTCGGCGAACCTGCTGTCGGCATACCGGACCGGCGCCGTGCCGGGGGTCGGTGCGCGGCACTTCGCCCGCAAGGACTCGCGCGTCGCGGGGATCGCCGGGCCCGGCGTCATGGCACGTACGGTGCTCCTGGCCTTCATGGATGCGTGCCCGCTGATCGACACGCTGAAGATCAAGGGGCGAGGGGCGGAGAGCCTCGCGCGCTTCCAGGAGTGGGTGCGCGAGGAGTTCCCGACGATCACCACGATCGAAGTCGTCGACTCGATCGAAGACGTCGTCCGGGGCAGCGACCTGGTGAGCTTCTGCACCACGGGCACCGGTGCCGGCGGCTCGGAGAGCTACCCCACGATCCAGCGGGAGTGGATCACGCCGGGGGCGTTCTTCGCGATGCCGTCCCTGTGCAACACCGACGACTCGCTGCTGGACAGCGACATCACGAAGGTCGTCGATGCGTACGGGTTGTACGAGACCTGGTACGAGGAGTTCCCGAAGCCGTCGTTCGAGTACATTCCGATGGTCGGGCAGAAGTGGATGGATCTCGTGAAGGCCGGGGAGCTCTCACGTGACGAGCTCGTCGACATCGGCGATGTCGTCTCCGGAAAGCGGCCCGGTCGGCAGAGCGACGACGAGATCGTCATCATGTCGGTCGGCGGGATGCCGGTGGAGGACGTCGCGTGGGGGACGAAGGTGTATCGCAATGCCCTTGAGCGCGGCATCGGCCAGAAGCTGAACCTGTGGACCGAGCCGGCTCTCGCATGAGTGCGGCAGAGGTCATCCGGACCGTCGACGTCGCGGTTGTGGGTGCAGGCTCCATGGGATCGATGGCGCTGTGGCACCTCGCGAGATCGACGGGGATGTCCGTGCTGGGCGTCGAGCAGTACGGACCGGCGCACGGCCACGCGGCCTTCGCCGGTGAGTCGCGTCTGTTCCGTGCGGCGAACAAAGAGGGCGCGCTCTATACGGCGGCTGCTCTCGAGGCCAGGGCGCTGTGGACCGAGCTGGAGCGTGAGACCGGCCGCCAGCTGCTGCTGAAGACCGGCGTCCTCGCGATCGCGCCGGAGGGACATCCATTCCTCGAGTCCACGCAGCGGTCGATCGTGGAGGGCGATCTGCCGCACCGGTTCCTCGACGCCGCAGAGCTTCGCCGGGAGTATCCGCAGTTCACCGTCGAGGACGGCGACATCGGGATCATGGACCTGCTGGGCGGCGGCTTGCGCTCGGAGCTGGCGGTGGCGACCGCGCAGCGGGCCGCGATCAGGCGCGGGGCGGAGATCCTGTACAACACTCCGGTGCTCGGCATCGATGAGCACGAGAGCGGTGTCGTGATCTCGACATCCGAGGGGATCGTCCACGCGCAGAAGGTGATCGTGACGACCGGTGCGTGGACGACGAGGATCGTGCCGGAGGTGCGCGATCTGGTGAGCGCCATCGCCATACCGCTCACGTGGTTCATGCCGGAGGACATCAGCCAGTTCACCCCGGATCGCTTCCCATGCTGGATGCGGGACCTGGACGGCGACCATGCCTTCGGCGTCCCTGCACTCGACGGCTACTCGGTCAAGATCGCCCCCACGACCCGCATCGACACGATCGAGGACCCCGACACAGATCCCCGCGAACTGTCGCGTGAGCAACTGCGGAGATGCACGGCGATCGCCACCCGGATGTTCCCCGGCATCCTGCCCGAGGTGGTCCGGTCGTCCATCCACCCGGAGTCGGCGACGGCCGATCATGTCCCGATCCTCGACGTCTCCGAGTCGGGCCGGACCATCATCGGAGCCGGGTTCTCCGGCAACGGCTTCAAGTTCTCACCCGCCTACGGGCGAGTGTTGGCGCAACTCGCCGAGAGCGGGTCGAGCGCGCTGCAGCACCCCCTGTTCACGCTTGGTCACCACCGGCGCCGTGCTCAGGCGCGCGCCGACGATCTTGTCCTCGCAGACGACTATCCGGTCCTCCAGGGCCACTGACAAGAAAGACGGAACCGTTGATAATCACCAGCGTGAAGAGCGGCAGCAAGTTCGAGACCCTCGCAAGCTACTCGCGGGCCGTCGCGATCGGCGACTGGATCTTCGTCTCGAACACCGCCGGCATCGATTACGAGACGAGGACCCTGCCGGACACGGCGGCAGAGCAGCTGCGTCTCGCGATCGCCACCGTCGCGCGGGCGCTCGCCGCCGTGGATTCATCGCTCTCCGATGTCGTCCGGATCCAGGTCTTCGTTCCGGATGCGTCTGATCAGGACGAGACGATCGAAGTGCTCGGCGAGGAGTTCCGCGGCATCGACCCGGCACTCACCATGACGCGCAGCCCACTCGCGGGCGAGTACAAGGCCGAGATCGAGGTGACCGCGCACCGCGGGGCGGGGGCGGCGAGGCGCACGCAGATCGATCTGTGAGCACTCGGCGACTCGGGGTGCGGGGTCTCGGATACGGTCAGGTCTGACCGGGTCAGCGGGCCTCGCCCGCGCCGGACAGGCGTCGCGAGAGGGCGGTCGCGGCGTCCGCCAGCGCGGGCGGCGCGACGACGCGGAACGGCGCGTCGAAGCGGGCGATCGACGCGAGGATGCCGACCCACGACCACGATCCGACGGTCACGCGGCACGAGCTGTCGTCGATCGGCTCGACGGTGCCGTCGCGGCCGATCCAGTGCGCGACCTCGCGGGCGGGCAGATCGAGCACGAGCTCTCCGATGCACGGCCAGTGGTCTGCGGCATCCGATCCCTTCGCCCGAGCTGCGAGGTAGGTCTGGGCGTCGGCGGCGGGCAGCTCGCGTGGCGTGAAGGCGGGGCCGGTCGGGATGCGCGGTGTCATCCGGTCGAGTCGGAAGGTGCGCCAGTCATCGGCCTCGAGGTCCCAGGCGAGCAGGTACCAGCGGCCCTCCCGGGCGACGACCGCGTGGGGCTCGGTGCGCCGCGCCGGACGGTCATGGTTCTCTCCGTAATCGAAGCGCAGCACGTGGTGGTCTCGCACCGCACCGCTGACGGCTTCGAGCACCGCCGGATCCACGCGCGTCTCGTTCTCGACCCCGGCGAAGCGGATGCCGTCGACCCGGTGCCGCAGGCGCGACGGCATCACCTGGCGCACGGTGGCCAGCGCACGAGCCGCGCCCTCGTCGATGTCGATCCCAGTGGCCGGCACGCTCTGCAGCGCGACGGCGATCGCGACGGCCTGCTCGTCGTCGAAGAGCAGCGGCGGCAGCTCGGAACCGGCGGCGAGGCGGTATCCGCCGTCGGGGCCCTTGATCGCGCTGATGCGGTAGCCGAGCTCGCGCAGTCGGTCGACGTCTCGTCGCACCGTGCGGGGTGTGACGTCGAGGCGGTCGGCGAGCACCTGCCCCGGCCAATCGCGAGCCGTCTGCAGCAGGGAGAGCAGGGCGAGCATGCGAGAGGAGCTGCCGGTCATGACTCCATTGTGCTCGGAGTAGAGGACCGAAACTGACCTCTTCTGCTGTGAGTGTTGGTCTCACCGGCATCCGCCGCCCACACAGATCCGAGGAGATCCCATGACCATCGCGACCACCACCCACCTGAACTTCCGCGGCACCGCGCACCAGGCGCTCGACTTCTACCAGTCCGTCTTCGGCGGCGAGGTCACGCGGGCGACCTATGCGGATTTCGGCATGCCGGCGGGAGTTCCCGGCGCCGACAAGATCGTGTTCGGTCAGGTCGAGAACGCCGACGGCTTCCGGCTGATGGCATACGACATCCCCGGCGCCGACGACGCTGACGCCACCGCGGGAACCACCTCGAGGCAGAACGGGACGACCGTCACCGACCGCACGTTCTTCCAGTCGCTGCGCGCCGATTCGCTCGACGAGCTCACCGGGTACTGGGACGCCCTCGCAGACGTTGCCTCGATCGTCGAGCCGCTGGCCGCATCGGCGTGGTCACCCGGATTCGGCATGCTGACCGACCGATTCGGCGTCACCTGGGTGCTCGACGTGCGCGCCGCCTACGCGGGCTGAGGCGGTCGCCGTTCATGACTCAGGAAGATTCGCGCTCGATCGGGCCGGAACCGGGGGTCTCGGCACGATCGGCCGCGTTCTTCCGGAGTTGCGGACCGCGACGCGCCTAGCCCTTGTCCGGCTTGCCCTTGTCGCCCTTGCCGGAGTTCCCGGAGTTCCCGTTATTCCCGGAGTTGCCTGAGTTCCCAGAGTTGCCGGAGTTGCCGGAGTTGCCGGAGTTCCCCGGGTCCACGGGCTCCGTGACCACCTCGACGGGCGCTGCGGGGGTGTCGATGGGGGAGGTCTCCGCCGGGGTTGACGCCGTGCGGGCGACGACGCCTGAGGCGGTTCGTCCCAGCTCGGATGCCGGTGGCGCGCTGAACGCCGCGATGCCGGTGACGATCGCACCGGCGGCAAGAAGCCCCGCGGCGCCGGCGATCACGCGGGTGCGGGTGCGTGTGCCGGGGCGGGTGCGGTCGCGGGTCCGCAAGCGGGATGCGGGATCCGTGACCTCGGTCGCAGGGATCACAGCGGTCGCTCCGGTCGGCGCGGAACCAGCGTCGAGGGCCGACGACTCCGCGTCGGCGCTCGCGGATGAGGCGGCGGATGCGGGACGCGGCTGAATTCCCGCGCCCGCGTCTGGCGCGGCGGCGACGGCATCCGATTCCGCGCCCGCCGCCCCCGGTGTCGCGTCGACCGCCGGCTCCGTGCCGGCCGATGCGACGATGGCCGCAGCCGCCGCGGCGACGGCGGTGCCGTTGCTGTTCGCGGCGTAGTCGCGCAGCAGAGCCCGGGCGGCGCGCGCCACCTCGACGGCGGTCGGGCGTTCCTCCGGCTCGAGGCGTGTCATGCGGGTGAGGAGGTCGCGCCACTCGTCGGGAACCGTGTCGGAGATGGTCGGCGGGTTGAGCAGGCGAGCGACCGCCGCCGCGCGTCCGGAAGCGAGGGAGGGGTAGCCGGGGTATCCGCTGAGTGCCTCGAGAGCGACGAGTCCGAGCGAGAAGATGTCGACCGGGGTTCCGGGGTCGGCGTCGCGCAGCTGCTCCGGTGCCATATAGGTGAGTGTGCCGAGCACGATCCCCGGCGTCGTGAGGCGGGTGTCCTCGATGGAGCAGGCGATGCCGAAGTCCGCGAGTTTCGCCGCGACCGGGCGGCCTGAGCGGGCGTGCGCGAGCAGCACGTTCGACGGCTTGATGTCGCGATGCACGATCCCGGCCGCGTGCACGGCGGTGAGTCCCTCGGCGAGATCACGGACGATGCGGGCCACGTCGCGCGGCGTCATCGGACTTTCGGCCATACGCGCGCCGAGGGTGGGCCCGTCGACGAACTCCATCACCAGGTACTGCGGTCGACCGGGCACGAGCTGCGCGTCGTACAGCGTCACGAGCGACGGGTGGCTCAACGAAGCGAGCAGCGCCTTCTCGGTATGCGCGCGCTCGATCGAGGCGACCGGACCGTCGCTCTCGTGGATCATCTTGATCGCGACGATGCGTCCGAGGTGGGTGTCCTCGGCGCGGTACACGGTCGCCATGCCGCCTCGTCCGACGCGGTCGTGCAGTACGTACCGTCCGTCGAGCAGTGCCGCCGTCGGCGACATCACTTCCAGCGTCATCACTTGCTCCTTGCAGATGCACCCGGGTCATGCATCGTTCGACATAACCACGGCTGACGGGAGTGTGTCATCGGGGTTGACGTATGGACGAAGAAGTGGATGCGGTCGATGATTCGCGTGCTCTCGCGCCGGGCGAGCGCGTGCGCGGAGGCTGTCAAGGCCCTCCTCGAGCGTCGGCGGCCTCGGGTAGAAAAGAGTCAGATCGAAAGGATGTGGCATGGCCGCAGGTGACATCGAGACGTTCCAGCGAGACGGGATCTGGTTCAACCGCATCGAGGGCGAATCCCGCACTTTGGGGTCCAGCTTCGAGACCGAGGCCGAGGCGGTTCGAGTCGGTCGGGGTGCCGCGACGGCACGTCAGGTCAAGCACACCGTGCGTGTCGAAGAGGGGCCTTCGGGCACGGGCAACCTCTACGACTGGCACCCGCGCGATCTCATGAACTGAGGGCCGGTGACCGGCAACGACAGACACGGGCGGATGCTGTTGCAGGCGTGCCTCAACGGTGCGCGACCCGCAGCGCAGCATCCTGCCCTCACCGCCGACACGACCCTCGCCGGCGCCGACGCCGCGCGTGCCGTCGCGGCGGGTGCCCGCGAGATCCACGTGCACCCGAAGGATGCCGCGGGCGACGACAGCCTGCGTGCCGCCGATGTCGACCGGTGGGTGAGAGCACTGCGCTCGGCGTGCCCTGGTGTGCAGATCGGGGTGACGACCGGTGCATGGATCGAGCCCGATGTCGGGGAGCGCCTCACGGCGATCCGCGAATGGAGCGTCCTGCCCGACTTCGCTTCGGTGAACTGGCACGAAGCCGGTGCTGACGAGGTCGCGGCGCTGCTCGTGAGCCGCGGCATCCGCGTGGAGGCGGGCATCTGGGATGCCACCGGACTCGACGCCTGGCAGCGCTCGCCCGTTCACGACGACACGCTGCGGGTGCTGGTCGAGCTGCCTGATGAAGCGGCGGATGTCGTGCGGCGGCACGCCGAGGGGCTCATCGCGCACGTGCGCCTCGACGACCCGGACATTCCGATCCTGCTGCACGGCGAGCAGCGGTCCGCCTGGCCGGCCTTCACCCTGGCCGTCGAGCTGGGCCTCGATTCGCGCATCGGTCTCGAAGACACCCTGCAGCTGCCCGATGGACGGACGGCACCCGACAACGCGGCACTGGTGCGAGCGGCTGTGGCTTTCATGAACGCCTGAGTCGGGGTCCGGGGTCGGCTCGCCCTGCAGCCTCATCGTCACCCGCCGTCATGCGACTCGCGACCGATCCGCCGCTTCCTTAGGGTGGAAGCTCCCGCTGAGAAGGAGTACGCGTGTCCGAGATCCAGACCCGCCGCGCCGGTGCCGTTCGATGTCGGCTCGCGGGCTGAGGAACGCCTGCCATGACCGACCACCGCGCGCCCGCTGACCCGCATCCGTTCGACTCCCGCACGAGGTTCGACCTCGACCGGCCCGAAAGCCGCAAGTGGAGCCTGCACCCCGGCCACATCGGGGCATGGGTGGCGGAGATGGACTTCGGCGTCGCGCCGGTGATCGCCGACGCCATGCATCGAGCGATCGACGAGGAGAACCTCGGATACCTGTCGCCGCCGCTCGCTGCCCGACTCGGCGACGCGACGTCCGAGTGGATGCGCAGCGAATACGGCTGGGCCGTCGATCCGGAACGCGTGCATCCGGTCTCCGACGTGATGGCGGCCCTGAGGGTTGCGGTCGAGGAGTATGCCCCCGCCGGATCGCCCGTGATCGTGCCGACTCCCGCATATATGCCGTTCCTGACATATCTGCCGACCGTCGGGCATCCGGTGATCGAGATCCCCGGCGTCGACATCGACGGACGCTGGCACCACGACCTGCAGCGCATCGACGAGGCGTTCGCCGCCGGTGCCCGTACGCTCGTGCTCTGCAACCCGCACAACCCGACCGGCACCGTGGTGGACCGCTCCGAGCTCGAGGCGCTCGCCGAGATCGTCGAACGCCACGGCGGGCGGGTGTTCGCGGACGAGATCCACGCGCCGCTGCGCTTCGACGGGAGACCGTTCATCCCCTATGCGTCGGTGTCTGAGGCGACGGCCGCCCACACCGTCACCGGCACCAGCGCGTCGAAGGCGTGGAACATCCCCGGCCTCAAGACCGCGCAACTGATCACCTCGAACGACGCCGACCAGGAGCTGTACCGCCGCTTCGGGTTCTCGGTGCAGCACGGTGCAGCGACGCTCGGTGTCGTGGCGTCGACGGCGGCATATCGGGAGGGCAAGCCGTGGCTCGACGGCGTGCTCGGGTATCTCTCGGAGTCGCGCCGCCTTGTCGGCGACCTCATCACGGAGCACCTGCCCGGCGCGGTGTATCGCGAGCCCGAGGCGACCTACATCGGATGGATCGACACGACGGCGCTCGAGATCACCGGCCCGCCGGCCGCGTACTTCCGCGAGGAGGCCGGCGTCGTGCTGACCGAGGGTGCGCTGCTCGGACGGGGATACGAGAACTTCGTGCGGATCGTGTTCGCGACACCTCGGCCGGTCTTGCGAGAGGCCTTCGCGGCGATGGGGGATGCCGTTCGCGCTCGGTGATGCGTTGTTCGTCGCCTCGTGACGGCGGGTGCGGGGTCAGTTCCGCACCTCTCGTCGGATGCGTGGTCAAAAACGCACCGGAAACGCTGAGTTCCGATGCGTTATTGACCCCGCACGCGCCGGGGGCCAGCGGGGCGAATGAGGCTCAGCCTCGGTCGCGCAGCGCCGAGGCAATCCGTTCGACCGCCTCGACCAGCACTGGACGGGGCATCGCGAAGACGAATCGCGTGTACCCGATCGCGGCCACACCGCATGCGGCGCCGTCCGTCATCGCGACTCTGGCGTGCTCGCGGAACCACTCGCCGAGATCGCCCGTCAGCCCGGTCTCGCGGAAGTCGAGCAGGGCGATGTAGCTGCCCTCCGGCACGACCATCCGCACGCCGGGGAGCTTCTCGTCGACGAGCTGCGCCAGCGTCCGCCGGTTGCCGTCCAGGTAGTCGACCACGTCGTCGAGCCATTCGCGCCCGCCGGTGTAGGCCGCGATGTTCGCGATGACGCCGAGCGTCGATGTGCCGTGTCCGGCCCAGAATCCCAGGCTCTCCCAGAGTTCGGCGTCGGCGTCGTTCGAGAGGATGATCTGCGCGCACTTGAGGCCCGCGAGGTTCCACGCCTTCGAGGCGGAGGTCGCGGTGAGGGTGTGGGCTGCGGCGGCATCCGACACCGAGGCGTAGGGGATGTGACGGGCCGGAGAGTAAACGACGGGTGCGTGGATCTCGTCGGCGAACACGCGTCCGCCGACATCCGTCACGACCGACGCGATGGCGAGCAGCTCGTCGCGGGTCGCGACGGTGCCGAGCGGATTGTGCGGGTTGCAGAGCACCAGCATCTCGCCGCCGTCGCGGAAGGCCTGGGCGACGGCATCCAGGTCCATGACCCAGCGTCCGTCGACCTCGATGCTCGGCACCTCGATGACCCGACGGTCGTGCATGGGCGGCACTAGCAGGAACGGCATGTACGCGGGGGTCGGCACGATCACGGCCGAACCCGGACTGGTGAAGTGCTCGATCGCCAGCTCGAACGCGGCGATCACATCGGGCACGTGGTGCACGCGCTCGGCGGGGATCTCCCACCCGTACGAGTCGGAGTACCAGCGCGCCGTGGCCGCCGAGAGGTCCTTCGCGAGCTTCTCGGGCAGGTACCCGGTCACGCCGAGGTCGAGGGCATCCTTCACCGCGCCGGTGATCGCGCGGGCGAGGCCGAAGTCCATCTCGGCGACGAACGCGCCGATCGTGTCGGGGAAGGCCGTCCATTTGACGCTGCCCGCAGCGCGCAGGTCGTCTTGCGTGATCTGGTCGAACGCGGGGGAAGTCATGTCTCAATCCTTCCACCCGTCGGCGACACCGGGCTCGCGGGCAGCTCCGGATGCTGGGAGCGGGCACCGCTTCGGGTGCACAACTGGCCCCGCCTGGAGTCGAGCCGCGAGCGGGGTCACTTCCGCATCCGAGACCGCTGTTTCGGGTGCACAACTGACCCCGCCTGGAGTCGAGCCGCGAGCGGGGCCACTTCCGCATCCGAAACCACCGTTTCGGGTGCACAACTGACCCCGTACGGAGCCGCACGCGCGCGGGGCCACTTCCGCATCCGAGACCGCCGTTTCGGGTGCGCAACTGACCCCGCATGGAGTCGAGCCGCGAGCGGGGTCACTTCCGCATCCGAAATCGCCGTTTCGGGTGCACAACTGACCCCGCACGGCCGCCCGCACACCCCCCGCACGACCCCACGCCACCCCGCAACACCATTGAGCGTCATCGGTACCCATGCCAGGATTGCCCCGACTCGGCCCACCGGGGCTGAGACGAAGGGATTCTCATGCAGCTGGCGATGATCGGACTCGGCCGGATGGGCGCCAACATCGTGCGCCGCCTCATGCGGGCGGGGCACGAATGCGTGGTCTATGACGTCAACACGGATGCCGTACAGGCGCTGGTCGCCGAGGGAGCCACCGGCGCCGACAGCATGGCCGACCTGGCGTCGAAGCTCGAGGCGCCGCGGGCCGTGTGGATGATGGTGCCCGCCTCGCTCACGGGCATGGTGGCCGATCAGGCGGCGGAGGTGCTCGATGAGGGCGACATCCTGATCGACGGCGGCAACTCGAACTACCGCGACGACGTCCGCCGGGCGAAGGCGTTCCGCGAGCGCGGCATCCACTATGTCGATGTCGGCACGAGCGGTGGGGTGTTCGGACTCGACCGCGGATACTGCCTGATGGTCGGCGGACCCGATGAGGCCGTGCAGCGCATCGAGCCGGTGCTGCGCACGATCGCTCCGGGTGTCGGCGAGATCGAGCGCACGCCGGGCCGCACCGGAGACCTCACCCCCGAGGAGCAGGGCTACCTGCACTGCGGACCGTCGGGTGCGGGGCACTTCGTGAAGATGGTGCACAACGGCATCGAGTACGGCATCATGGCGTCGATCGCCGAGGGGCTGAACCTGCTGCACAACGCGGATGCCGGGGTGCGCGAGGCCGAGCACTCGGCGGAGATCGCTCCGCTGGAAGAGCCGGAGTTCTACCAGTTCCCGATCGACACGTCGAAGGTCGCCGAGCTGTGGCGCCGCGGATCGGTCATCTCGTCGTGGCTGCTCGACCTGACCGCTGCCGCGCTCGCCGACAACCCGCAGCTCGACGGTCTCGCCGGCCGGGTCTCCGACTCGGGCGAGGGGCGCTGGACGGTCAAGGCCGCCGTCGATGTCGGAGTGCCCGTGCCGGTGCTCGCGGCGTCGCTGTTCGAGCGCTTCGCCTCACGCGATGAAGACAAGTTCGCCAACCAGGTGCTGTCGGCGATGCGTCTGCAGTTCGGCGGGCACCAGGAACTGCCCGCGGGAGACGTGCTCGAGGCCGGATCGCGCAAGGCGGATTCCGACAGCGCCTGATCGCGTTCTTCCGCTTCGTCGAGCGTGGCGCGCGGAGGTTCACGTTCACAACTTCGGAAGAAGCGGGTGCGTCCGCGGGCTCGGCCCCGGAATCCCGGGGAACCGATGCGTCGGCCCGCCCGTTCTTCCGGAGTTGTGAACCGGCGGAACACCCGCCGTCGGCCCGAGCCGAAGCCCCCGACCCGAGAAAGGCATCCGATGACCGCCGCCACACGTCAAGCTACCCCGCTCGACGCCGCCCGTCTCGCCGAACTCCTGCACGCGTTCAATACGGAGTTCGACACCGAGACGCCGGGGGTCGAGGTGCTCGCCGGGCGATTGCGCACGCTGCTGGGCGGAACCTCCACATTCGCGGTGCTCGGCGGTGATCCTGCGGTCGGTGTCGCGCTCGTGACTCTGCGTCCGAACGTGTGGTCGGACGGGCCGGTCGCGCTGCTCGACGAGATGTACGTCGAGCCCGCGCACCGCGGTGGTGGTGTCGGCGGCGCGGTCCTCCGGCACATGGTTGAGATCTGCCGGGAACTCGGCGTCGCGGCGATCGAGATCAACGTCGATGAATCGGATGCCGCGGCGATGCGCTTCTACGAACGGCACGGATTCAATGGCGTCGACCCCGATTCCGGCGAGCGGGCGCTCTACTTCTATCGGTCGCTGGAAGTCGGGGACTAGCTGCCGGGGCTGGAGGCGCCGCGCACCCCGGTGACTATCCTGACGCCATGGATCCTTTCCTCACCATCGTCCTCTTCTACGTCGCCGGGTTCCTGATCGGCATCCTGATCCTGTGGCTCGTGATCTACACGGCCGTGCGGTCGGCCTTGACGTCGCATCGTCAGGCATTGGCGGAAGAGGGACGACCGGCGCAGCGCTACTCCGGGCGCTGAAGAATGATCCCTGTCACGACGCTCTCGGGGTCGGACGCGGCAGGGCTCGACGGCGAGATCCTCGAGATCTGGGCTGAGGTCTTCGGCCCGGTGGACTAGCGCTCAGTCGCAGGCGATGCCGTCTCCGTCGCGGTCGAGATCGTAGATGTCCGAGCCGACGACCTGCACGGGGCCCTGCACATATCCGGGTCCGTCTCCGCTGCCGCCGGCGCAGTCGACGTCGCTAGTGATCGGAACACACGCTCCCGTGTAGTTCGAGTCGCACCCTCCGCCACCCTGCTGCACGAGCGGCACGGGGGCGGGAGCGGGCGCCGGAGCCGCGACCGGTGCCGGCGCTTTGCTTCCGATCGCCGTGACCTCGTTCACCGGCTGCACGGAGATCGCCTCGCTGACGACCTCGCGCGACACCTCGACGCCGTCGACCAGAGTCAGGCGATAGGTGATCACCTTCACGCCGTTCACGCCCGCGGCGACGAGCGCCGTGGCGCCCTGGTCGAGCTGCGGGTCGTCGACCGTGGTCGCCGTGAACGGCACGGGCACCTCTTCGGTCGCGGTCTCGAACGTCGTCGGCGTGGGAGTGGGCGTCGGCGTCGGAGCCGACGTCGTCACCGCGGCGAAGGTCTGAGGCTCGGATGCCGTCGGGGCGGTGCCGCTGCTGGCACTCGCGATTCCGCCGCCGGTGACGAGCAGAGCGGCCAGGCCGAGGGCGATCACGCCCGACATCCGCGAGCGGAGTCCCAGAGCCGGAAGGGGGCGCGCGATCATGACATAGAGAGCGATGCCGACGACGGCGGTGGCGACGAGCAGGATCGCGATCGGCGACAGGCGGGCGAGCACGCCGCCGACGACGAGTGCGGCGACGATGATCCCGGCAGTGCGCCAACCGGTCTTGCGCTTCGCGGGTGCGGGTGCGGGTGCGGGTGCGGATGCCGGCGCGGTGGCGGACGCGATCTGCGTCGTCGCGACAGCCGCCGGGGACGGAGCGGTCGAGGCGGTCCAACGATGGCCGTCCCACCAGCGCAGCTGGTGCGGATTCTCCGGATCGGGATGCCAGGCGGCAGGCGGCTGTGACATGAGAGTTCCCCTCGACGATGAGGCGACGAATCGCCGGCGCCCCCAGAGCGCCTCGACCTGTATATCGGTTCGGATCGCCGGGCGGCAACAGCCGAATCTGAAACGTGACAATGGCCTGCTACGTTCAACTTCGTTGCTTGATCCCCAAACGAGAGTCACAGATGAACACCGCAGTCACCAGGTCCGCTGCCGCACTCGCCCTTCTCGCCCTGCTCGGGCTCGGAACTGTCGCGTGCTCCGCTCCCGCCGAGTCCACCGACTCGAAGTCTGACTCGCAGCCGGCCGCGCCCGAAGCGGTCGAAGAAGTTGAGGAGGTGGCAGAGCCCGTCGATCTCGCCGGCGAATGGACGCAGATCAACTCGAACTCACCCGACAGCTTCCAGAGCGCCACGATCACGGCAGACACGATCGAGGTCTCGTGGAACTCGACCGACACGAAGTCGCTGTACTGGGCGGGTACTGTCACGGTGCCCGAGGACGGTTCGACCTCGTTCACCTTCGATTCGGCGAACGACACGTCGAAGACAGATTCGGCCATGCTTGCCTCGAGCGATCCGACGAAGACCTTCACCTATGCCGACGGTGAGCTCTCTTACGAGGTGACTGCCCTCGGCACCACGATGACCGTGCGCCTCGAGAAGCAGTAGGTCGGCCGTCCGGGAATATTGAGGGATGCCGGCCCGCAAAGCTGGACCGGCGTCCTTCGTTGTTTCGCTGATGACCCAGCGCCGGGGCTTGCTCCGTCATGCCCGCGGGCGGTCCCACCCCACCCAGTCCGGCCGGTCCACGATGCAGAATCGGTTCCCCTCGGGGTCCTCCATGATCACGTAGTCGGCATCGTCTGGCAGGTTGTCCCAGTGCACCTCGCGAGCGCCGAGCTCGGTGAGGCGGTGCACCTCGGCATCCTGATCCTCGGCATAGATGTCGAGGTGGATGCGCGGCGGCAGCACCCGCTCGGAGTGGTGAGCATCGAGGGCGATGCAGGGAGCGTCCGCGTCGCGAGGCTTGAGCACGACCCAGTCATCGGATGCCGGGTCTCGCTCGACATAGTCGAGGGCCGCCTGCCAGAAGCGCGACTGCGCCGGGAGGTCGTTCACGCGGATCACGATCGACACGATCTTCAACATGCGGGTCAGGTTAGGGCCACTGACACGTGCTGAACAGGGGCTTGAATCGGATCACCGACGCAGTGGAGATCGCGGCGACGAGCAATCAGCCGTCCGTGCTCCCTGGCAAGCTTTCCACATACTTCTTCACCTCTTGAGCAATCGAATCGATGAGTTCGCTCATCTCGCTCGACGGGTGCTGTCGGTGTCCGACCTCGTTGAAGGAGTCCAGGAGGCGGAGGGTGAGGGCTTCCTTCGCACGTGGCCGGTCGATTCGTTCACTCAGCTCGAAGGCGAGGACGTCGAAGTCGCGCTCGCTGGATCGAGGCACTGTGGCACGCACTCGTCCGAGCTGCGGGTCGTCGCCCGTCAGATGCAGATGCGCCCGCAATTCCGGATCGAACCCTGTGCCACCCACGTGAACGATCTCTCCCGTGGCGGAGTCGAGCCAGACGTACAGCCACGACCCACTGGGGCGTACGCGACCGCCCCGAACGGAGATGACGCGAGGCTGGCTGGAGGGCATGCGTTCACCATATTCGCTGTGGCCGCCTCAGCCGCGGCGAGGTGTCGCCCGACTGCGGCCCGACAGTACTCTGAGTCCCACCCCGTACCACCCACCGCCCGCATCGAAGGAGATCGGCGAGATGAGACCACTGCGTTATTCGATCAACGTCACGCTCGACGGGTGCGTTCACCACGAGGCGGGCGTCGCTCCCGACGAGGAGCTGATGCGCTTCTGGACCGCCGAGATGGAACGAGCGGATGCCGTCATCTACGGCCGAACGACCTACGAGATGATGGAGGGCGCGTGGCGTCGCCCGGCATCCGGTCAGTGGCCCGACTGGATGAGCGAGTGGGAGGTCCCGTTCGCCGAGGCCATCGACCGCGTGCCGAAGTACGTCGTATCGAGCACGCTGGACGCCGTCGACTGGAACGCCGAGCTCATCCGGGGTGACCTGTCCGAGGCGATTCAGCAGCTCAAGCAGCAGCCGGGCGAGAGGCTATCGGTCGGCGGTGTGACGCTGCCGCTGGCGTTGGCCGAGCTGGGGCTGATCGACGAGTACATCTTCGTCGTGCATCCACTCGTTGCCGGGCACGGGCCGCGGTTGCTCGACGGGCTGAACGGACCGCTCGAGCTCGTCGTCGTGGATCGTCGAGAGTTCGCCTCCGGAGCCGTGGCCGTCACATACCGTCCGCGGAGGTGACCGGAGCTGCGGGCGCCTGAGGGCTCCCCGATCTGCGGCCCATCCACAGTGCGGTGAAGCCCGCGTAGGCGCCGAATACCGCCGTGGACCCGAGCACCAGGATCCACGGGCCCAGCCCGTTCTGGTAAAGCCAGCTCATATAGATCAGGAACAGGGCGCTGCCCAAGACGCCACCGAGCCCGGCGCCGACGCTGACCTTCATGCGATCCGCTGGCGCGCCATCGGTGGTCGCCGAGACGCGCTTGCCGATGTACGCGCCGAAGGCTGAGGTCAGTCCGGATGCGGCGCCGGTGACGACAGTCGGCACCACGATGAGCAGGGCCAGCCAGTACCAATTGGTCCAGCGTTGGTCGTTCGCGTGGCCGAGCGAGTCGGTGAGGTAGGGCGCGCCGTGGATGATCAGCATCGTCACGATGAAGAACACGAGCCCGAACAACGTGAGGGCGAGAGTCAATATGCCCATGCTCAACTGCCCTGGTGTCTCCCTCATCCCGCGACTCTATCCAAGCTGCGCAGCCACACGCGTCGTCGAGCGGAGCCCGCGGTTGTTCCCCCTCGGTCGTTGAGCAAGGACCGCGAAGCGGCCCGAGACGAACGCGCCACCCACAGCCTCGGTAGCCTGTCCTAGTGCCCCGTCCCCGAAGTGAAGCCGCGCGCCAGTCCGTGCTGGAGGCGATGCGCGCTGCCGTCATTGCCGGCACCTACGAAGCGGTGACCATCGAGGGACTCGCTGAGACCGCAGCAGTCTCTAAGCAGACGATCTACCGCTGGTGGCCGTCGAAGGCCGCGATCCTCGGCGAGGCACTGCTCGAAGGAGACCTGCCCGGAGCCGACCCCGCCGTCGCGGTGACCGACGACATCCGAGCCGACTTGCACGCCTGGTTCTCCGCGATGTCCGCCGGACTCGCACGGCCCGAGGGTGTCGCACTCGCCCGGGCGCTGATCGCGGTGACCGCCACCGATCACGAACTCGGTCTCGCGCTCAACGAGCGTCTCGCGGCCCCGATCCGCTCGTGGGTCGCCGAACGGATCGCGCGTGGACAGTCGGCGGGCGAGATCCGCGCCGACGTGGACGCTGGCGCGATCGCCGACCAGCTCATCGCGATGGCGTCGTACGCGGCGCTGATCGGTCAGCCGTTGAGTGCAGAGCGGGTCGACGAGACGGTGACGCGGTTGCTGCGAGGCATCGCTCAGTAGGTCCCTCGGGTTGGCTGAGGCCGGCGCTGGATACCCTGGCGACGGACACTCACCGCCGAGGACTGGAGCCGAGTATGGTCATCGCTGACATCACCGTCGTTCCGGTGCCGACGGAACGCAAGGCCGCATATCTGGACTTCTCGAAACGCATGGCGGAGGTCTACCGCGATCACGGTGCGATCAGTGTCGTCGACTACTGGCAGTCGAGCGTGTCAGCGGACCCGGGTGACTTTCACGCAGACGGGGCATCGTACGAGTCGGGTGAGCTCAAGAGCATCGCCGATCTCGCGGGCACGAGCGCCGAGGAGTCCGTCGTGGTCACGGTGACGACCTGGCCGTCACGCGAGGTTCGTGATCGCGGAACCGCTGACGTGACGAGCGATCCTCGTGTGCTCGAGACGCTCGATGAAGATCCCGTGTTCGACGGAGGTCGCGTGATCGGTGACAGCTTCGAGATCGCGATGAGCGTTCAGCAAGAAGAGTGACGGGCGATAGCTACGGGGTGCAGTAGGCGAGCATCGCGTCGGTCGCTGTGCGCATCTCCGTCGTCGCCGCATCCAGGCCCGTCATGTCACCGGCGATGGCCTTCTCGCCCTCGGCGGCGAAGGCGTCGATGCTCGTCGTCCACGAGTCGCGGAGTGTGACGAACTCGTCGGGTCCATCGACACCGCGGATGTTCTCGGCGACGCTCTTGACCTCATCAAGAGCTGCCTGCGCGGCCTCCGGAGTCGGCGAGCTCACGCTTCCGATCACACCGGTCACCTGCGCGGCTTGGGCTGCGACCTGGCCACACGCGGCGATGGTCGACGCCTGCGAGCATCCGGAGAGCAGGAGGATGCCGACGGCGAGCGTCGCGAGCGCGGGGAGCTTCTTCATAGAGCCAGGGTAGGCGGGGGAGATGTGAGGTCTACGCCTGGCCGTAGGCAGGGCCGACCCAACGGACGTTAGCGCCCCATCGGATCTTCGTGGTGTCACGCAAGAGCAAGAGCGCGATCGAAGCCGCGGGATGCGGAGCTCGTTCAGAGCTGGCAAGCAGCGTTCGGCCTACGGCATTCTGGCGGCGGATGCCATGTTCGCCCGCTGCAACTTCGTGAACTCAGATGAATCGACGCGCGTGATTTTCTCCAACCGACGGAGCTGCGCACGAATCTGTTTCCGAAGTTCACGCAATTCCTGCGCATCGGTCAACAGGTCGTCGTACAACCAGCGCGCGACTCGGTACGCCCATAGTGGCTCACGTGGATCGGAGTGAACAAGCCTTTTCAGCTCCCCGGTTGGGTCGGTGAAGTACAGGCCCGACTTGTCCGATAGCGAGGTTGCGAATGCGGCCTGCCAGGAAGAACCGCTGATGCTCCGATCAAGGAGAGCTGTGGCGCAGACCAGAATCGCGCTCAAGCGACTGCTCTGGCTTCGACGTTCGAGTAGTTCGATCGAAGTGAGCTGGCGCTCGATGTCTCTTCGAAGCTTCTGAACCTTGCTCCAAGGCAGATTGACTTCGAGCCAGCGGGTCACGTCTCCGAGTGTCGAAGCAACGAGTGACGACACTGGCAGGCTGATCACGATCGACAAGGTGGCCGCGACGGTGAGAAGGGATACCCAGTAGTTGAACTGCTCCAGTCCAGTGATGTCTCTCGTAGGGTCTCGCGACAAGTTTCGCAGTGCCTCGACCTCGGAGAAAGTAAGCAAGAGCGCGAGCACGAAGAAGGCGACCGACCAGCGTACTCGCCGTGATCGGTGCCTATATGCCTTCTTCTTGCTCATTCGTCGAACCATGAGCCTGGCTTCGATCACGAATGCCAGCGCGAGAACCGGGATTATTTGCGCAACGGCGCCCCAATACGACGCGAGATCCCCCTGAGGCACCGAGCCAGCATACTGGGCGCGAAGTCACGATCTGATGCGCAAGGCTGGAGGGAATCTGTCGTTTCCCTCCAGCCTTGGCTGTTGAGATCTCGCGCAACAGATCACGCGGTGCTTACTGCACCGACCATCCACCATCCGATGCCAGTACGGCACCGTTGATGTTCACGGCGTCGTCCGACAGCAGGAACGTGATCGACGCGGCGAGGTGCTCGGCGGTCGCAACTGTCGGGATCGCCTGCTGGAACGGGGCCAGGCGGCCGGAGCCGTACTCCGACATGTTCGGGGGCATCGGGATGCCGGTGGCGACGCCGCCCGGTGCGACGGAGTTCACGCGGATGCCCTTCGGCCCGTACATGAACGCCGCGGACTTCGTGACGCCGATGATGCCGTGCTTGCTGGCCGTGTAGGCGTTGCCCGACGAGTTGCCGCGCAGGCCCGCTTCGCTCGAGACGTTGAGGATCGAGCCGCGGCCGGCCTTCTCCATGACGGGCAGCACCGCGCGCATGAGCTTGAACGGGGCGGTGAGGTTGATGGCGATGACGCGGTCCCAGACGGCATCCGTCGTCTCGCCTGCGGGGGAGAAATCGTCGTTGATGCCGGCGACGTTCGCGAGGGCGTCGATGCGGTCGCCCGCGGCGGCGATGACGGCGTCGATCGCGTCCTGCTGGGTGAGGTCACCGGCGACGGTGGTGATGTCGGCATCCGGCAGCTCGGCCTTCAGCGCGTCGAGCTTCTCGGCGGCGATGTCGGAGGCGATGACGCGTCCGCCCTCGCGGGCGATGCGGAATGCGGTGGCCTTGCCGATTCCGGATGCTGCGCCGGTGACGATCACGGTCTTGCCGGCGAAACGTCCGGTGGTGGGCTTCTCGGTCCAGCCCTCAGACTCGTCGGCCTCGGGGATCTCGCCACCGTTGGCCGCGCGCACGAGGTCGTCGACGACCGATTGTGGCAGCTGGCCCTGGCTCATCGCGACGAGCTGCTGCAGCGGCAATCCGAGCACGGGAGTGAGGAGCTCGGGGTCGGCGCCCGTCTGCTCGAAGAGTGCGCGGATGAGTGGCCCGCCGGTCGGGTCGTTCAGCCAGTCGCCGATGGTGGAGTGTGCGGTGAGGGCCATGGTCGAGCTCCTTGAGGCTTGGGTTTCGCAACGGTGCGTCTACTTATGTGAAAGTGTACGCCAGGCGGCACGCGAGTAGTTCTCCCGATCGCAGTGAGAAGCAGATCCGCCGCTGAGCTATGAGTGCGGGCTCAATTGTGTCGACGCCGATCATCGGCGCTGGATCCGCTCGACGCTCTCTAGAGAATCGATGAAGCGGTCGGGAGAGCGCGCCCTTGTCGGTTTCGTTTCGCGTTCTGAGAGGCGTACTTGCCCCGGAAACTGCCTAGCACCTGGCAAGGCGGGCCGCCACGTCGCGAGTTCTGATGACCGGTGCGGCTTTGCCCGGCTGGTGGGGCGATCGAAGTTCGTTCCGAGGTGCTCGTAGGACATGCGGAATGCTCGAACCACCTGCAGCGAGCGGAGCGACTGGCGCGACCTTCGACGATCTTGGTCGGATCGAACCCGGGGAGTTGGGTTTCTCGCCGGTGCGGCCGATACCTGTCGGGCGGCAGAGATGGGCGACCTCACTCCGATGACTGACGCGGCGCGGGATGGCTCGCTGAGATTCGTACCCGCGATAGGTTGAGCGAGTGCCGCCTGCGACCCACCCTCAGGAACTCTTCGTCACTGGCGCGCGAAAGGACTACGCATGATTGCGCACCGAGGTCGCCTCGAGCTCACCTGGACGAACAAAGATCGAGCGCTCCTCTCAACGGGGGAGGGCCTTTACGACTATGCCTTCGTCGATCCAAGCGACCCTCGCGTGCAGGAGGTTCGCCTGCTTCAAGAAGTCGAGCGCGTTGTAGCGGCGCCGTTCCCTGAACAGCCCGCAAAGTTTCATGCGCCGATTTCCGATAATCTACTAATCACCGGTGACGCCATGCACGCGCTTGACGCGCTGGCGAAGACCCCCGAGCTTGCTTCAAAGTACCTCGGGAAGGTGAAACTCGTTTATATCGACCCTCCCTTCAATACTGGGCAGACGTTCGCACAGTACGAGGACAACATCGAGCACTCGATCTGGCTGACGATGCTGCGGGACCGCCTGCGGCAGATTCGGCCACTGATGTCCCCGGACGGGTCGATCTGGGTCCACCTCGACCACACCGAATCCCATCGGTGCCGGTCCATCCTCGATGAGGTTTTTGGAGCGTCCAACTTTGTGGCCGAGGTGGCATGGCAAAAGGCAGACAACACGCGAAGCAACAATCGTGGGTTCTCAATCTCCCATGACTCGCTGCTCGTGTATAAAGTGAGCGATCTTTGGGTCCCCAACCGGATGAAACGAGCGGCTGCACTCGACCTAAAGTACACCTCTCCTGACGGAGACACTGAGCGTTGGTTCGACGGCCCGACGACGGTCCGAGGAGACAGAAAGCACCACGACTACATACACGCAATTCAGCACCCCATCACCGGGGAGCTCATCTATCCGACTAAGAGCCGGCACTGGGCAAAATCGCAGGAGTGGATCCTGTCGCAGATGCAACAGTATGCACCCTACGAACTACGTGACATCGATGATCGCCAAGCGCGCGCCAGCGTCTGCGGCGTAAGCGTGGACGCGATTAAACCGTCAGTACGTGCGGTCATGCTCGCCGTTCCGCTCGAGGAAGCCGCACGGCAAGCGGAAACCCGCTATCAGGCAGGACATTGGCCTGACATCATCCTTCGATCGGGAGGGCGGGGAGGCATCGGATTCAAGATTCGGATTCCCTCTGGCGGATCCGTGCCGACAACCTGGTGGCGGTTCGATGAAGTTGGATCAAATCGGACGGCCAAGTCGGAGATTAAGGCACTCTTCCCTGACGACCACGCGTTCGAGACGCCGAAGCCTGAGAGATTGCTTCAACGAGTGATCCACGTTGCAACGGAGCCTGGCGACATCGTGTTGGATTGCTTCGCCGGATCCGGCACCACAGCTGCCGTAGCCCACAAGATGGGACGGCGCTGGGTAACCAGCGAGATCCGAGACACAACGGTCAACACATTTATACGCCCCCGTCTGGCGCGCGTGGTTCAGGGAGAAGACGACGGTGGTATCACCTACGAGAGTACGCGTGTGCCCTGGTCAACACGGTCCGGCGAGGAAGCCGACCTCCCATCAGGCATGCTGGCTGCGGATGCTCACGAGTTTGCGACTACCCTCAGGCAGGTGCTCGAGCATGTCGAGGCCGAGGGAGTGCATCTCGATTCCGTTACTGTTCAAGCGATCACAAGCAGTGTCAGAACGAAGCCCGTGAGGTCAAAAGTTTGGAATGGGGGAGGCGGCTTCACCCATGTGACGGTCGGTCCGTCGATGTATGAGGTGGACGAGGACGGAGATGTCTTCTTGGCCCCTGCGGCCAGAGATGGAATGTGGTCGAGGTCGGTGGCGGCCCAGCTTAGGTTTACACTAACGCCGGATCATCCGGTGTTTTGCGGTATTCGGGGACGACAACGGCTCGCGGTGATCGATGGCGTTGCTGATGAAATCGTGGTGAAAACTGTGCTAGAGGCTCTGGGCGATCGTGAACGAGCAGTAATTGTCGCGAAGGCTGTCCTGCCTGAGGCAGCGGAGTTGCTGGCCGCCGAGTCTCCAGGATCGCGGATCCGGAAGGCCCCTAATGACCTATTCCCAAAGCGGACGGTGAAATGATGACGGTGAAAGTGTCCTACGATCAGGCGTTGCTAGCCGAAGTCTCTGCACGCTTTGATCTGCGTGAACCGAACCGGCTTGCACTAGCGAAACTTGTATCTTCAATCGAAGAAGCGGACGGGTCATTCGTCGAGCTGGTCGCTGACCTCGCCACAGGTGTGGGCAAGACCTTCCTAATGTCGTCGTTGATCGACTACCTGGCAGCTCAGGGAGTGCGCCATGTGCTGGTCGTGACTCCTGGCAGCGTGATCCAGAGAAAAACTCTCGAGAACTTCGACGAGGCGAGTCAGAAGTACGTCGCCGGCGCTGAGCACGCCCCCGTTATCATCACCCCGGAGAATTTCCGAGCGGGCGCTGTGGCGAGCGCGCTTCGAGATCCTGGCGCGCTGAAGGTCTTCGTCTTCAACGTGCAGCAGCTAATCCGGCCGACCGACAAGGTGTCTCGAAAGGTCCGGGACACTGACGAGTACTTGGGCGCCGCACTCTATGATTATCTTGAGGCCGCAGAAGACCTTTTCGTCATCGCAGACGAGCATCATGTTTACCATGAGAGGGCGAAGGCGTTCTCCGGCGCGGTCCGGGACCTTAGTCCAATCGCCCTCGTGGGGCTGACCGCTACTCCCAGCCAGGCCGACGTCGGAAAGATTGTGTTCCAGTACACGCTCGGCGAAGCTATCGCGGACGGTCACGTGAAGGTGCCGGTGATCGTATACCGGAAAGACGGCACGAAGGACGAGCGCACGCAGCTTGCCGATGCCTGCCAGCTGCTTCGCTCGAAGCAGGAGGCATATCTGGCGTACCAGGCAATCACGCCACGCGCAGCGACGGTGCGACCGGTCTTGTTCGTCGTCGCGAGCAACATCGAGCATGCCGGCGAGGTCGCCCAGTTGCTGGCGCAGCCGGGATTCATCGGGGATCCTTCCGCCGTGCTTGAGATCACTTCGCAGTCTTCCGACGAAGCGCTGTCAGCCCTGGCCGCGGTCGAGTCCGAGTCCTCGCGGATTCGTGCGATCGTAAGCGTGAACATGCTCCGTGAGGGCTGGGACGTTCGGAATATCGCGGTAATCGTTGCTCTCCGCAAGCTCGCGTCCCAGACGCTCACCGAGCAGATCCTGGGTCGTGGGTTGCGTCTCCCGTTTGGCGCTCGAACTGGGTCTCCGGCCGTGGACCAAGTTGACCTAGTTGCACACGACTCATACAAGCAGTTGCTTGCACAGAAAGATGTGCTGGCGCAGCGTATACAGATGCCGTCCGCGTCGGTCGACACGGACGAGCAGGGTGCCGCCAGGCCTCCGCTGGTGTCCTCGGGCGATGCATCGTTCGACGAGGATTCTGGTGCCGAATCGATGCCCACAACAACGACCGACGGCCCTTCCGCAGCCGGCGCGTCCTCGATGTCAATCTCGCTGGTCAGTGCTGATGGCGAGACAACGGAGGGCGCGCTGCTGATCGTTGAGGCAACTGAGCATCGGGCCAAGCCGACCCCTCAGCCGAAAGGTCGAGTCGATGGCGCTCCGAAGATCGTCTTCCCGCGTCGCCAATCTAAGCTCACGTTCGCACAGTTCACTCTCTCGGATATCCCCGACGGTGACGCGCAGGCTGCCGGCGCGAGATTCATCGCTGAGGTGCCGACCTTCCTCCTCCGTGACGCCATCGATGGAACCCGCACGCAGAGTGGCGTGACGATGAGGATTGCACCGCAGGAGCACGCCGAAGCGCAACAGGAGCTTGCACTCATCGATACCGTCCGTGAAGACCTCGTGACTTCGATCTTCCGGCACCCAGGGGTTGTGCAGCTGCAAGCGGAGAAGAATGGAGCCAAGCGGCTTGTGAGAGCGTTCCTGAAGGGCGCTGGCGTGGTCGGCGAGACCTCGACAGCCGAATGGGGTGCCCTGCGTCGCCGTCAGGCTGTCGCGGGGATGTCTGACCTCATCGCAACCGCGTACGCAGGACGCAAGCGTGAACAGCAGCATGAGCTGGTTCCGGTAGAGCTCCCGATTGAGCCCGTCCTGGTGGAACCCGACGCCAGGGACGCGTACAACGATGCGTTCGTGAAGCACGTGCAGTTCGCTGGGTGGCAGCGCAACGTAATGCCCATCGCGACATTTGATGCTGGCTCGACAGAGTTCGCCCTTGCGCACCTGCTCGACAGGGAGCCGACAATTAAATGGTGGCTTCGGATTTACACTAACGGCCCTGCATTCATTCCTACATCCACGGACAGCAACTACTTCCCGGACTTCATCGCACTGGACAGTGCCGGTACTTTCTGGCTGATCGAGGGTAAATCAGACAAGAATGCAAATGATGCCGACGTGTTGCGCAAAAAGGACGCCGCCGTTAACTGGGCGCGCTCCGTACGGGACGATGGTCGGTACGGCAACTGGCGTTACGTGTTTGCGACGGAACGTGACATAAAGGCGGCGTCGGGTTCCTGGGCGAGTCTTCTGATCAACACCACGCCAGAGTAATCCTGCGGGGCAACACGTACGTCGGAGGAACATGCGCCAGTTTTCGGAGTCGCGTCTCCGGAGATATCGGGTCCATCGCCGGTCGATTCCGGCGGATCAGGAATCCCGACTTCCTGATCGCGGCGCGCGAATGATTGACGCCGTTCACGCAGACTGGGGTGGTGCAGCGCGCGCTCACCGTAGGAGCAGGCTAAGTTATCGGAAAACTCTGCGACCGCGCTCTCCATTCCTGAGAGCAGTTCGCCACGCCCGGGGCCCACGACGCACGTGGGCAGGGCTAGTTGGCTTTCAATCGCTTCCGAGGGGTAGCGCTCCGAGGCGGTTCCGCCCGTAAATGCCCACTTACCTGCGTCATCACCCGCGCGAGCATTTCCACATCCTCCGCGCTGAGCGACTCGAACAGATGCGTCTTCACCGCATCGATGTGCCCCGGGAAGACCTTCGCCAACACATCCCGACCTTCGTCCGTGATCGCGACTATGGTGCTGCGCTCATCCTCTGGTGACGGCCCGCGCGTGACGAGTCCGCGCTCCTCCAAGGACTGCGCCTGATACGTCAGCCCGCTTCGGCTGTACACGACCCCATCCGCAAGGTCCGTCATGCGCTGCGAACCGTCCGGAGCGTCGCCGAGCCGCGCGAGCAGCTGGAACTGCACGTAGCTGAGCTTGCCGACGTCGCGCAGCTGCTTCTCGACCGCATGCCGCAGCAGGCTGCTCACCTCGGTGAAGGCGAAGTAGGCCGCGAGCTCCGTCGGGGAGAGCTGAGGGGGTGGTGTGCTCATGGATTCAGTATACGTGTTGCTTCGAATTCGAAGCAGTGCTAGGTTCAACTTATTGCTTCGAATTCGAAGTACCTGACGAAAGGAAAGATCATGAAGGCAGTACGGTTCCACGAAGTGGGCGGCCCCGAGGTCCTGAAGTACGAGGAGATCGCCCAGGCCGTCCCCGGCGCCGGCCAGGTGCGGCTGCGCGTCGCTGCATCCGCGTTCAGTGCCGCCGACAACGGCATGCGCGCGGGCTTCCTGCCGATCCCGGTGGTGCTCCCGCACATCCCCGGATACGACGTATCGGGAACGGTCGACGCCCTGGGCGACGGAGTCGACGGTTTCGCTGTGGGTGACGCGGTAATCGCCTTCCTGCCGATGGCGACCGACGGCGGAGCGGCGGAGTACGTCATCGCCCCGGCGGACGCGCTCGTCGAAGCACCGACCAGCGTGCCGCTCGCGGATGCCGCAGGGTTCCCGTCGGTCGCGCTGACCGCGCGTCAGGCGCTCTTTGATGACGGCGGCCTCGAGGCTGGGCAGCGAGTGCTCATCGTCGGTGCCGGCGGAGTCGTCGGCAAGTACGCAATCGCCCTGGCCAAGCGTGCGGGGGCGTACGTCATCGCGACGGCCAGCCCGCGGAGCGCGGACGCCGTGCGTGCGGCGGGTGCTGACGAGATCATCGACCACACCGAGACCGACGTCTTGGACGTCGTCACCGAGCAGGTCGATCTGTTGCTCAACCTTGCTCCCATCGAGCCGAACGCTTTCACCGCTCTGGTGCGACTCGTGCGAGACGGGGGAGTCGTGGTGAGCACGACCGCCTGGATGGCGGCGCCCGATGATGCCGACCGTGGCGTGAAGTCTGTGGTCGTGTTCGTTCGGAGCGATGCGGAAAAGCTCGCGGAGCTGGTGTCGCTGGTCGACAGCGGGGTGGCTCACTCTGGAGGTCACGCGTCGCATCCCGCTCGCCGAGCTTCCGGCCTTGCATGCGGAGGCGGCTGAGCGGCCGATTGCGGGCAAGGTCATCGTCATCCCGTAGCCAATGGAACTCCCTGGTGAGGCGTCACATCTCGTCACCCAATCGTGACGTCACGAGGACCATGCGACTGCATGCAGTCGCTAGTCTCAGATCGAGCCCAACTGGGGGCGTCTCAGCAGCATGGAGCAGATGTGAGCAACGTCCCCGCCGGGTGGTACCCGAGTCCCGAAGATTCCACGCAGGTTCGCTACTGGGATCGAGCGCAGTGGACTCAGCACAGCGCTCCGGCAGCTGCACCCGTACCGGCTCCGGTCGTTGACTCAGCGCCTCCCGCTCTGAGTGCCGCTGCATACCCCGCACCGGCGCCGTTCGCTTCGCCCGCGCCCATTGCAGCGCCCGCCAGCGCGAAGAAGAAATGGTTAATCGGTGGCGCGATCGCGGCCGGCGTGATCGTCGTCGGCTCCGTCGGCGCGGCAATCGGCTCGGGCGGCTCAGATCGAGACGAGGCCCCGCAGGCGAGTGCGGCGCCGGCAGTCGTGCAGACAGAGGAACCCGCAGAACCCACACCCGCGCCGACCCCAACACCGACCGCGACCCCGACACCCGCCCCGGCACCTGAGGCCCCGGTCGTCGATGCAGTGGCCTTCCGCGCGCAGGCCGGATCGCATCTCGACGATATGAACAAAGATCTCGACGACATCATCGTCACGGTGCAGGAGAACGGATTCTGGCGCCTGTTGAGCAACACAGGCGAACTGGCGTTCAACTCCGGGCAGCTTGACGCACTCGAGGTCCCGGCGAACGTCGCTGTCGCGTGGCCCGAGTCGCTCGTCTCTCTCGAAGCGACGCTCGACGTTCTGAGCGATGCCGTCTCGACGCAAGACGGGGCCACCATTCTCGCCGCAGTCGACTCGGTGCGAGCTCAGGTCGAAGCGACGCGCGGAGTGGCGGATTCCGCTCTCTAGATTTCGCGGCTCAGCGCATGACGACGAGCGCATGACCGTGACCGCCGGCCTCGGTGGACGCACGACAAACCCCGCAGTACCGAAGGCAGTCGTCCCTTCGATTATCGATCAAGAAGAGCCGGCGACGGCGCCGAGAAAGAAACACAGATGTCAGACCAGAACCCCGCGCCGGGATGGTATCCCGCGCCTCACGCAAACAACGAACCGCGCTACTGGGACGGGACGCAGTGGGTGGAACCGCAGCCGCCGACAGCGATCCCGCCGGCCGAAGCTGAGACTGTGGCTTTCCCGACGACGCCGCTGCCCGCGGACGCGCCTACGGCTGTGCTTCCATCGGCTTCAGCCGCTGCCGGTGGAATCGGCAGCGTCGGGGCACCGGGCCTCCCGACCGCTGGCGGAGTGCCGAGCGTGCCGACGGAGTTCCCTGTGCCGACACGACTGTCAGAGCCGGTGCCCGACAAGAAGCCCAAGTCGAAGAAGGGCTGGATCATCGGTGGTTCGGTCGCCGCAGCCGTCATCCTGATCGGCGGCGTCGCAAACGCGATCGGCGGCGGAGGCAACACGAATGATGTCGCTGACGAGAAGCCTGCCGCCTCAACGGCAACGACGGTGGACGAGGAGCCCGCGGAGGAGCCCGAACCTGAGCCGGCCGTGATGGTCGCCGTGCCGGATGTCACAGGTCAGACTGCGACCGAGGCGCTGGCGACCCTCATGGCTGCGGGGCTGAACCCGCCGGTGCTTGCGACGCTCGCCGACCCGCTTGCGAAGGTGCTGTCGACGAGTCCCGCGGCGAACACCGAGGTCGAAGAGGGTACCGAGATCACTCTCACGCTCGAAGAGAAGCCCGTCTTCTCGCTGGCTCAGCAAAATGCCATCAGCTCGGCCCAGAACTATCTGAGCTTCACGGGCTTCTCGCGCACGGGCCTGATCGATCAGCTCGAGTTCGAAGGCTTCAGCACGGAGGAAGCCACGTTCGGTGTGGACAACGCGGGTGCGGACTGGAACGCAGAAGCTGCGGAGAAGGCACAGCAGTATCTCGAGTACTCCTCGTTCTCGCGTCAAGGCTTGTACGACCAGATGGCGTTCGAGGGCTTCCTTCCCGCCGAGATCGAATTCGGTCTCGCGGCGGTCGGATACTGATCCGCGTCTCAGACGTACGATGGGCCCCGCTCTTGGTGAGAGCGGGGCCTATTTGTGCACTCGTCAGTGCGCCTGCAGAACCGCCCACGCAAGGAGACTGTCGAGTCGGCGCACGTCCGCGTCCTTGGATAGCTTCACCTTGATGTGGCCAGCGCGAGTCCAGAGTTCGATCTCCGAGTTCCAGTCGAGTCTGCCCGCGTTCTCCGACGACCACATATTGATTGAGCTGTAAGGCAGTGAATAGATCTCGACCTTCTTGCCGGTGAGCCCCTGGGCATCGCGAACGATGAGTCTCTTCGAGGTGAAGGTGGCAGAATCACGCATCGTCTTGAAAGACGTGATTGCTTGCTCGCCTTCGAGCAGGAGTTCGTGGACATCGGACGGCACGGGGATCTCCTGTTGGAGGGTCCACGTGAGAATCGGTGAGGCTTCCATGTTCTGATCATGTCGTAAGCCACGAGCGCTCGTGTTTTCGTTTCCCTTGCTATCGGTTCTTGAGGTCTCCCATTCTTGCCGCGCCGATAGACCTCGTTGGTGTCGTCCGGCACGTCGGCCCCGACCCTCACGAACGTCGATCGAGCGGAACCACAACCTTCGACGAGGTTGACGACCGTTCTCCTGCCAGGATGAGCACGTGAGGTCAGTCAATACGGCGTACAAGGTGGGGCGCGAGATCGGCCGTGGAGTCGGCGACGTATGGATCGCCGACGATGCATTACGTCGACACATTCAACGAACGATCGATCCGCGCATCAAGTTGTTGAGGTCCGACGAAGAGAAGACGCGAGACGGATGGGCGGGCCTACTCGCACTCCTTGTACCGGTGACACTGCTTGCGGTCACCTGCACGACCCTGCTTGTCGGGTCGTTTGAGATACCGGAGACGCTTCGGTTCCTTGATGGGATTCGACTATGGGCCGAGAGCCTTCCTTACGTTGCGGTGATCCTTGTCACCGCTCTGCTTTTGTTCCTCGTTCTCGTGCTGGTCTTCGTGGTTGTCGGCGCGAATCGCCGCGCCAATGAGGCGCATCGTGCTGCCGTGATTGGGCTCTACTCAGCAGCATTTCGAGGAGCCACCGCTGTGCTTGAGAATCGGCGTCGCTCCGTTGGAGTGCCTATTGAGCCGTCAGCTCATCGTGCCTTTCCGCCGCCCTCACCCAGGCCGAACGGGGTAGACGCGCGAGGCGCCGAGGAGATCGTCGCGCAGTGGATGCGTCACATTGGGGAGGTCGATGCTGAACTCACGAGTTACACAGGCGATGGAGGAATCGATGTCTTGGGTTCCAAGAGCATCGCGCAAGTGAAGCACTATGCAAAGTCTGTCGGGGTCGCGCCGATACGGGAGCTTGCCGGCGTGGCAGCGAACGACCCGCATAGGCGCGTTGCCCTGTTCTTCACAAGCACGGGATATGCGCGGGGAGCGATCGATTTTGCGGATAATGCGGGCATCGCTTTGTTTGTCTACAGCGCGGAGCGGGCCGGTCTGGAGGCGATGAACGCGAAGGCGAAGACGCTCATGCACAACGGAATCTCCTGACCCCTCGTGCAGAGGCCGCTGTCGCGACCTGACCATCTGTGCTTAGCGCTATCCGGGTGATCTAAACCCGCTCCCGCCAGGAGATCCCCCGCCGAGCGATCCGCCTCCCGGCCTCATCCGCCGCGACTGGCTCCCCGACATCCGCACCGACCTCGAGCCCGACCACCGAGTGCACGATCGTCCCGTCGTACACGTGCACGAGGTTGTAGCCCTGCGCAGCATCCTGCCCCCGGGTCGCCCCTACGGGCTGAGCCAGATCCTGCCCGTACGCACTCGATGACGCCGCCGACACCGGAATCCCCGCGAACGTCCCGAATGACGGATGATGCACGTGCCCCGACAGGATCCCCCGCACATCCGACCCCGCCAGCACCGAAGCCAGCGCCGCCTGCTCCCGCAGCTCAACGGTCACCGCGAGGTCGAGCACCGTCGGCAGCGGCGGGTGATGGATCATCAGCAGCGAACCCTCCGGCGCGGGCGTCGCAAGCTCCCCAGCCAACCAAGACAGCTGCTCTTCGTCGACCCGCCCCCAGTGCTGCCCGGGAACCGTCGAATCCAGCACGATCACCCGCATCCCACCGAACCAGCGCACCTCGACCACAGCATCCGAAGCGGCCCCCGAGAGCCCCAATTCCGCCCGCATCGCCCCGCGCTCGTCGTGGTTGCCCATAGCCCACACGACCTCACACCCCAACGCCTCAACGGCCGGCGCCACCAACTCCCGCAACCGCCGATATGCCGAAGCGTCCCCCCGATCGGCCAGATCCCCGGTGAACAGCAACGCATCCGGCTTCAGCCCCGAAGCCACCAACCGTGACAGAACAGAAGCCAGGTTCGCATCAGCATCCGCCCCGCTGCCATACAGCGGGGCGCGTTCACCGGGAAGGTGCGTATCGGAGATGTGCACGAAGGTGTGCGATGGGCGAGAGTGCTCGGTGAGGATCATTTCTCTTCCAGTGAGACGACGAACAAGTACAGGACAGAAGTCAGACGGCTGCGGCGGTCGACCCGGGGACGAGGGTTCCGACGAACGGCTGTCGCACGGTCTCCGAAGAATCCGACTCAGCATCCGATCCCGAAAGCAACCGCTGCATCGTCTCCACAGCCGCGGCCGCGACGGCCTCGACCGGAATCCGCAGTGTCGTCAGACCCAAGAGGTCAGCGCCGGGAAGAATGCCATCGCACCCCGTCACGCTCACATCCCCGGGAACCGACAAGCCCGCAGCACGCAGAGCGCGCATGACCGCGAGCTGCCGATAGTCCGACGCGCACATGACAGCCGTCGCTTCCTCGCGCACGGCCTCCAGTGCCTCATCCACGCCATCGGTCGGCGCAGCCCCCGCAGACACTCGCGTCACCGAGGCCCCGCCAGCGACCAACGTCGACTCCATTGCCGACGCCCGCAGATGCTCCGCAAACGACACATCCTCCGCGCCCGAAAGCACCACGACGCGCCGATGCCCCAACGACAACACATGCGAAGCCAAGAGACGTCCGTGCTCCGGATCGTCGTAGTGCGCCGTGTGAATCCCCTCCGCCGTCTCGACCCGCCCCGCGCGCACGATCGGCACCTGGTCGGCGAACGGCTCGAGTTGCGCGGCCGTGATGCCACCGGTCGCGACGATCAACCCGGCGACGCGCATGCCGAGCAGCCGGTGCAGCGCGTTGACCTGCTCGGCGCCCTGCTCGTCGGCGCCAATGGTCACGGTCACGAGGTCGAGGCCACGCCTATGCGCCTCATCCTGCAGCCGGGAGAACAGCAGACCGTACGCCGGGTTGCTCGCATCGCGCAGCATCAGTCCGACGGTTCCGGTGCGGCCGGCGGCGAGCTCGGCGGCCATCGTGTTGCGCACGTATCCGAGACGCTCGGCCTCGGCGAGAATCCGCTCCTGGGTCTCCGGAGCGAAGCGCCCCTCGCCCTTCAGTGCCCTTGTCGCGGTGGCGCGGGAGACCCCGGCGGCCGCGGCCACATCACTGACCGTGACGCGCAGCCCCGGAGCATCCGAAGGCGATGCACCACTCACGCGCGCGCCTTCTTGGCCTTGCGGGGCGCTCCGGCGCGCGAACCTCGTCCATACACGAGATACATGGTGACACCCATGATGATCATGAGCAGAACTGTGTAGACGAACGTGATCGGCATCGCATCGAGATTGTTCTCGCCGCGCGTGCTCTCCTGAATCGCCACACCCAGCGGCTTGAACAGCGGGTGATAGAGGAAGATCGCCGCGTCATAGTCGTCGAGCAGGCTGTTGAAGTTCAGCGCCGTGATCGCCGCGGCCGTCGGCAGCACCAGCGGAACCAGCACCTTGCGGAACGTCGTCAGCGACTTCGCTCCGAGGATGCGCGAGGCGTCTTCGAGCGAATCGGGCACCGACGCGAACCCGGCCTTGAGCAGGCGCAGCGTGAACGGGATCTTCACGCAGATGTAGGCGATGAGCAGCAGGATCGGCGTGCCGGTGAGCACGAAGCCTCCCACGATCGCCCGCGGCTCGTCGAACGCGGTCACCAGGGCGAGCGCGATCAGCACGATCGGCAGGATCCACGGGATGTGCAGCACGTACTCGATCGCGGTCGTCAGCAGGTTGCGGTGCTTCTGCAGCATCCGCGCCACGAACAGCAGACCGCCGACCACGACGAGCGAGGCCACGGCGCTGTAGACGACGCTGACGATGAACGGACGGATCGCCTCGGCGCTCGAGAACACGGTGATGTAGTTGTCGAGCGTGAAGCTGTCGAGGGTGATGGAGCCGGCGAGGATGCTGCGCGCATCGACGAACGAGAAGATCACGATCAGCACGACCGGGATCAGGTAGATCACCCACAGCAGGTAGGCGACGACGTGCACGACGACGTTCGCGAACGGGTTGCGGATCCTCTGCTTCTGGATCGGGGTCGCCACCTTCGCGACCGAGAAGTACACGCCCGACTTCTCGAAGCGGTTCATGAGCGCGAGGAGGATGATCGTCGCGATGCCGAGCACGATCGCCAGCAGCGCGGCGATGTCGCGCGTGATGGGGCTGCGCGAGAGGTCGATGATCAGCGGCGCGACCGTCTGGAAGTCGGGCCCGCCGAGCACGAGCGGAGCCGTCAGCGCCCCGAGCCCGATGAGGAAGGTCAGGACCGTGACGGCGAACAGCATCGGCTTCATCACCGGCAGAACGATGCGGCGGAGGATCGTCCACGTCGATGCGCCCATGAGCTTCGCCGCCTCGATCGACGCGTAGTCGACCTTGCCGAGGGATGACGAGAGGAACAGCATGTGGTTCGTCGTGGTCGCGAACGTCATCACGAAGACGACCGCGAAGTATCCCGAGAACCAGTCGCGGTCCATGTCGGGCCACCAGTTGACCATCATGTTCGTGAAGAACCCGAACCGGCCGTAGATGAAGTTGTAACCGGCGGCCAGCACGATGCCGCCGTAGATCAGGGTCGTGGCATAGCCGAGCCAGAGGATCTTCGCTCCGCGCACCTGGAAGTACTTCGTCACCAGCACGATGAACACACCGACCACATTGACCGTGATCGACAGCGTGACCGCGAGCAGGAAGCTGTTGCCGAGGGTCTTCAGCGCACGCTCGCTGCCGAACAGCTTCTCGACCGCACGGATGCTGAACTGCCCGTCGGGGAAGAACGTGACCCCGAGCAGGGCGGCGTTGGGCAGCACGAGGAACGCGGCGGCGAACCAGATCACGATGATGCCCGTGATCCAGGCGAGGGGCGAGCGGAGCATCGCCTTCACGCTGCCGGGGCGCCCTCTCTTGTTGAGCCGCGGTCCCGCCGTCTGACCCTCGACGACAGCTTCGGTCGTCAAGGAGCCGGCTTCTCCGGTCACGGCCGCTGAGGGCGGGACCGCGGGGTGTGAGGGGTTCTGGGGGTTCCGAGCATCCGACATGTCACGCCGCCGGATACTGCAGGATCCAGCGCGGGTCCACGTCGACGCGGACCGCGTCGCCGGGGTTCCACTGGCGCGCGCTCGCCGCGGCGGGAACGCTGACGCGCAGCGCAGCATCCTCTGCCGTCACCGTGTAGACGCTGTGGCTGCCGTGGTACGTGCGATCGACGATCGTGCCGGCGAGCGACGCGGATGCCGTCGAGCTGTCGCCTGCCTCGGCGAGGTGCAGCTTCTCGGGCCGCACGTAGCTCTCGGCCGTGGCGTCGAGTCCGCCGCCGAGGCTCGTGATCTGCGCCGGGCTGAGACGGTTGTTCTCGCCGATGAAGCGGCAGACGAACGGCGTCGCGCTGCGGTCGTAGATCTCCTCGGGAGTGCCGACCTGCTGCAGCGTGCCGTTGTCGAGCACGGCGATGCGATCGCTGAGGGTGAGCGCTTCTTCTTGATCGTGCGTGACGTAGACCGTGGTCACGCCGACCTCGTGCTGCAGGTCTTTCAGCTGTTCACGCAGCTGCACGCGCAGCTTCGCGTCGAGGTTCGACAGCGGCTCATCGAGCAGCAGGATGCTGGGGGTCAGCGCGAGAGCGCGGGCGATGGCCACACGCTGCTGCTGCCCGCCCGAGAGCTCCGAGACGTTCTTCTCGAGCTGCGACGGCGCGAGGCCCGTGCGGTCGGCGATCTCGTCGACGCGGCGGCGCTGCTCGGCCTTCGACGTCTTCTGGATCGACAGCCCGAACGCGATGTTCTCGCGCACGTTCATGCTGGGAAAGAGAGCGTAGTTCTGGAACACCATGCCCACGCCGCGCTTCTCACTGGGCACGCGAGTGACGTCGCGGCCGTTGATGTGGATGCGACCGCCCGTCGGCTCGACGAACCCGGCGAGTGTGCGGAGGGCGGTGGTCTTGCCGCATCCGGACGGACCCAGGAGGGTGAAGAACTCACCCTCCTGGATCTCCAGATCGAGGTGCGAGACCGCGCGGTGGTCGCCGAACGCGACCTCGACATCTTCGAAACGGATCATGGTGTCTTTCCGACTAGTGCGAGAGGGGGTGGTGTTGTCGGGCTCGATCAGCCGATGTACTCGAGCGTGACCTTCTCGACCCAGGCACCGAGGTTCTCGCTCACGAAGCCGAAGTCGATGTCCTGACGGTCGAGGGCGCCCATGAGCTCGACGACCTCGGGGTTGGCCTGCTCGACCGCACCCTCGTTGACGGGCATCGAGTTGAACTCGGCCGCGAACTCGCCCTGCACCTCGGCGCTGCCGAACCAGTCGATGAACTCCTGGGCCTTCTCCTCATTGCCGGTGCCGTTGATCTGCGCGATCTGCTCGGTGACATACGGCACGCCGTAGTCGGGTACGATCATGCCGGTCTTCGTGCCGTACTCCGCATCGCGCGCCGCGATGCCGCTTGAGGGCAGCACGCCGTAGTCGATCTCGCCACGCGTGATGCGGGCGTAGAGGTCGGTGCCCTCGACCGCGGGCGATCCATTGGCGTAGTACGACTTCACGAGATCCCAGCCCTCGTCGCTGACGCCAAGGTCGCCGTCTTCGTCGAGGTGACGCGACAGGATGCTGGCGAGCACGAGCTGCGGGGTGGCCTGGCCGAGCGCCGGGTTGACCTCGTAGCGGCCCGCGTACTCCTCGTCGGTCCAGAGGTCCTCCTCATCGGAAGGGGCGTCGGTGATGGTGTTCTCGTCGTAGACAGTGACGATGGCCTGCTCGACGAGCGGCCAGAACGCTCCGTCAGCGGGGTCGCCCGCATCGGCCGGAACCTCGCCGCTCCACTCGGGCTCGTAGGCGGTGATCGCCTCTTCGGCCTTGAGCTGCTCGAAGAACATGTTGTTCAGACCGAACACCACGTCGCCGACGGGGTTGTTCTTCTCGGCGATGATCCGGTTGGTGAGGTCGGCGCCGCCGAGGCCCACGATCTCGATGTCGATGCCGGCATCCGCGGCCTTCTCGGTGATCCACTCGCCACGGCCGTCGCTGTTCGAGTTCGTGTAGACGATGAGGGTCGCATCCGACCCGCCGTCGCTCGAACCGCCGTCGGACTCGGTGCTGCCGCCTGCGCAGCCGGTCAGGGTCACGGCCGCCACCGCAGCGATTCCCAGGAGAGACCAGCGCTTCTTTCGGATGTCGACCATGGTCGCCTTTCTCGTCATCGAGGTATGTCTGATCCGACTTTACCGCGATGTTGTGGTTTACGTACAACGATCTGTCTGATTCTTAGCCGCGTTCGCGCGACCGCACTCAAGATAGGCGTCCGAGGTGAACGCACGGGGAGTGGGAAGTGAACTGTCGACGCTGTGCCTCGCCTGACACCCGACGCCTGTGCCGTGGGTGGTCAGTAGTGCACCTGAAGTGGCCGTGAGGGATGCGAAAGTGACCACTCACGCGCCGGGGGTGCGGTGGGTGGTCAGTAATGCACCTGAAATGGCCGTGAGGGGTGCGAAAGTGACCACTCACGCGCGGTCGAACCGAGGGCGACGCGTCAGGCGGAGAACGCCGGAACTGCCTCGATCAGCATCCGGGTGTACTCCTCTTGCGGAGCCGTGAAGATCTGCGCGGCATCGCCGCACTCCACGAGCGTGCCGTGCTTGAGCACGGCGACGCGGTCGGCGGTCTCGGCGACGACACCGAGGTCGTGCGTGATGAAGAGGTAGCTCAGCTCGCGCTCGCGTTGCAGTTCGTCGAGCAGCGCGAGGATCTGCGCCTGTACCGACACGTCGAGCGCCGAGACGGCCTCGTCGAGCACGAGGAACTCCGGGTCAAGCGCGAGAGCGCGGGCGATGGCCACGCGCTGCCGCTGGCCGCCGGACAGCTCGTCGGGGAACCGACCCAGCATCCCGTCGGGAAGAGCGACCTGCTCCGACAGCTCGACGGCGCGCTTCGACCGCGACGACCGGTCGCCCTCGCCGAACGACAGCAGCGGCTCGGTGATGAGCTGCTCGATCGTCATGCGCGGATTCAGGGAGTCGAACGGGCTCTGATAGACCATCTGGAACCGCCGCCGCAGCTGACGCAGCTTCTCGCCCTTGAGGTGGGTGATGTCTTCGCCGGCGAACGAGATGGATCCCGAGGTCGGCTCCTCCAGCCGCAGCACGAGTCGCGCGAGCGTGCTCTTGCCCGACCCCGACTCGCCCACGACAGCGAGCGTCTCGCCGCGGCGCACCTCGAGAGAGACGGCGTCGACGGCGGTCAGCGTGCGGCGCTCGCCCTCGCCCCTGGGCAGCGGGAAGACCTTGGTGAGCTCGGAGACCCGGACGATCGGCTCGCCGCCGAACTCGATGCGGGCCTGGGTGGATGCCGTCCGCCGCTCATGCGCGCTCAGCCGTGGTGCGGCGGCGATGAGCTTGCGGGTGTACTCGTGCGTCGGCGCGGTCATCACCTGCGCGGCAGGACCGGAGTCCACGATCTCGCCCTGCTTCATGACGACGACCCGGTCGGCTCGCTCGGCCGCCATGCCCAGGTCGTGGGTGATGAGCAGGATCGCGGTGCCCAGCTCCTGCGTGAGGTTCGCGAGGTGGTCGAGGATCTGCTTCTGCACGGTGACGTCGAGGGCGCTCGTCGGCTCGTCGGCGATGATCAGGCTCGGCTGCGCGGCCAGCGCCCCCGCGATCAGCGCGCGCTGCTTCATGCCACCCGAGAACTGGTGCGGATACTGCTTCGCTCGCTCGGCCGGATACGTCAGCCCCGCCATCTCGAGCAGCTCGACCGCACGATCATGCGCGTCGTGCTTGGTCGCGAGTCCGTGCACGAGCAGCGGCTCCGCCACCTGCACGCCCACGCGTCGCACCGGGTTGAGAGAGAGTGCGGGGTCCTGGGGGACCAGTCCGATCAGACGGCCCCGGATGCTGCGCCAGCGGCGCTCGCTCAGCGGGATCAGGTCTTCACCGTCGAACTCGATGCGCCCACCGGTGACCTCGGCGTTCGGCGCGAGGAGGTTCATGATCGACTGCGCGACCGTGCTCTTGCCGGATCCGGACTCGCCGACGATCGCGACCACTTCTCCGCGGCCCACGCTGAGGTTCACCCCGCGCACCGCATCGACTTCGCGGTCGCCGATGCGATAGGCGACGCGCAGATCCTCGACGCGCAGGATGTCGTCACGCGCGGCGGGTCGGCCGCCGGATGTCGGGTTCACGGCCTCACCGAGTCGGGCGGACTCATCGGCGGTCGCGGCGATGTCCTTCGGCATGCGTCCTCCTCGTCGAGCACGGGTCGTGTCATCAGCACTGATCATCTTCTCGTTCACGCTAGGCGTGGGGATTCATCCCGATCAAGCACTACATCGGCATTGGGCAATGCGCCCACTGCATAGATCAGTCGTCGTGATCCACGTCGTCGATCAGATTCAGCAGACGCTCGACGAGGGGATTGTGCGACTCGGAGTTCCACGCGATGTCGAGCTCGACGCTGTTCACCCGCGACGACGGATCGGCCTCGCTGATCGGCAGCAGCGTCACGGTGTCGGGAGAGATCCGCTCGGCCGACTGCGGCACGAGCGTGAACCCGATGCCGGCGCTGACCATCGCCAGCAGGGCGGGCACCTGCCCGGCGTACTGCACGATGTGCGGATGCACCCCGCTCGCCACGAACATCGACAGCAGCAGGTCGTGGAAGTAGCGCGCGCCGCTCGGGGAGTACATGAGCAGCGACTCGTCCTTGAGGTCGATGAGCTTCACGGGCTCCGCGCGCTGCGCCAGTGCCGAGTCGCTGGGGAGCGCCACCGCCAGCCGCTCGCGGTAGACCGCACGGCTGCTGATCTGCGGTCGGGCGAGCAGTGGCCGCATCAGGCCGATGTCGACCGTGCCCTTCTCGAGCTCTTCCACCTGGTCGAGCGAGACGAGTTCGCGCAGCAGCAGGGTGACGCCGGGCAGCTCGGCCGACGCGCGCCGCAGCAGATCGGGCACCACGGCCTGCCCGGCCATCGCGGTGTAGGCGATCGTGACGGTTCCGGCGGCGCCCTCGCCGACCGAGCGCACGTCCGAGACCGCCTTCGCCGCGAGGTCGATCAGGCGCCGCGCGTTGGGGAGCAGCGCGCGCCCGGCCTGAGTCAGCGCGACGCGACGGCTGGTGCGATCGAACAGTCGTGTCGACAGCTCCCGCTCGAGCTGCTGGATCTGCCGACTGAGCGGCGGCTGCGTCATCTTGAGTCGGGTCGCGGCCGCACCGAAGTGCAGTTCCTCCGCGACGGCGATGAAGCATTCGAGCTGTACCAGCGAGATCATCGATCCACTCCCGACATCAATCAGTGCGAGTTTTGGTTTGTCCGCGCATCTGTCCCCACCATAGTGTCGGAGAAACTCGATGACGCGGAATCCGTCGAAGCGGAGTCCCGGAGTCTCACCAACGGAGGCGTGATGTCCGAAGAGCTCCTGCTGTCTGTCCCGGCTGCCACGCGGTTGTCCGAGAACGCGGTGCGGTCCGTCCGCATCACGCCGGTCGCCTTCCACGACCCGCCGCTGCTCAACACCGTCGGCGTGCACGAGCCGCTCGCGCTGCGCGCCATCGTGCAGGTGACCACCGAATCGGGCGTCGTCGGACTCGGCGAGACCTACGGCGACAGCGCGCACCTGCAGCGATTGCGGGTCGCCGCCGACGCCGTACTCGGCTGCAACGTGTTCGCCACGAACGACCTGCGAGCGCGGGTCGAACGCAGTGTGGCCGGCGACGGCGTGCAGGGCGGACACGGCATGTCGGGCATGGTCACCGGCACGAGCACCGGCGACCGCGTGCTCTCGCCGTTCGACGTGGCCGCCATCGACATCCGCGGCAAGCTGCTCGGCATGCCCGCCAGCGAGCTGCTGGGCGGGCGGGTGCGGGATGCCGTGCCGTTCAGCGGCTACCTCTTCTACAAGTGGGCGGGTCATCCGGGCGGGTCCGACGACGAATGGGGCGAGGCGCTGACGCCGGACGGAATCGTCTCGCAGGCCCGTCGCATCGTCGACACCTACGGCTTCACAGCGCTCAAGCTCAAGGCCGGTGTCCTCGCGCCCGACGACGAGATCGCCGCGATCCTCGCGCTGCGCGAGGAGTTCCCCGACCACCCCCTGCGCATCGATCCGAACGGCGCCTGGACCGTCGAGACCTCGCTGCGGGTCGCCGATGCGCTGAAGGACGTGCTCGAGTACCTCGAAGACCCCACCCCGGGTCTCGAGGGCATGGCCGAAGTGCGCCGCCACACCGACCTGCCGCTCGCCACCAACATGTGCGTCGTCGCGTTCTCGCACATCGCGGATGCCGTGCGCCTCGGTGCGATCGACATCGTGCTCTCCGACCACCACTTCTGGGGAGGTCTCGAACGATCCCGGCTGCTCGCCGGCTTCGCCGAGACGCTCGGGTGGGGGCTCTCCATGCACTCGAACTCGCACCTCGGCATCAGCCTCGCCGCGATGACCCACCTCGCCGGTGCCACCCCCGGCGTCGGCTATGCGTGCGACACGCACTGGCCGTGGAAGCGCGAGGACGAAGACGTCATCGCTCCCGGCGCCCTGACCTTCAGGGACGGATCGCTGGCGGTGCCGACCGCACCGGGACTCGGCGTCGAGCTCGACCCCGAGGCGCTCGCGCGGCTGCACAGGCAGTACCTCGACGGCGGCATCCGGGAGCGCGACGACACCGGCTACATGCAGCGCGTCGATCCCGGATGCGTGCTCGAGAGCCCCCGCTGGTGAACGCGCCGCTGCGCATCGCGGTCACCGATCCGATCATGTCGGCGTTCGCCGACGATCTGCGCCGCACCGCGCGCCCGCACGAGTGGGTGTTCGCCGACCTCGACGTGCCCGGTTCGACGCGAGCGGCGATCGAGGGCGCCGACGTGGTGATCTGCTCGCGGCTCACGGTCGCCGAGATGGCCGGCGCCGATCACGTGCGACTCGTGCATGCGACGGGTGCGGGCGTCGACCGGGTGGAAGCCGGTGCCGTGCCCGACGATGTGCCGCTGTGCAACACCGGTCACCACGGCGCCGCGATCGCCGAGCACGTGATCATGACCGCACTCATGCTGCGCCGTCACGCGATCGACGCCGATGCCGAGATGCGTCGGGGGGAGTGGCGGACGATCGCGACGGCAGGCGCCTCGTACCATCGCTCGCTCGCCGGCAGCACCCTCGGACTGGTCGGCTACGGCGAGATCGGCCGCTCCGTCGCCCACCTCGCGAAGGCCTTCGGCATGCGCGTCGTCGCGATGCGCCGGCATCCGGATGCGGGCGGCCCCGGAACCGAACTGCTCGATCAGGTGTACGGCGAAGATCAGCTGCATCCGTTGCTCGCCGACAGCGATGTCGTCGTCGTCACCGCACCCCTGACCGAGAGCACGCGGGGGATGATCGATGCCGACGCGCTCGCACAGCTGCACTCGGATGCTCTGATCGTCAACGTCGCCCGCGGCGCGCTCATCGACGAGGACGCGCTGTATGCAGCCCTCGCCGAGGGACGCATCGGAGGAGCGGCGATCGACGTGTGGTGGGATGCTCCGCAGGGCGCGCAGGCGCCGCCGGTCGTGCAGCGGTTCGCCGGGCTCGACCGGGTCGTGCTGACCCCGCACCACTCGGGTCATGCCCGCGAGGTCTTCACCGCGCGGGCCGCCGACATCGCCCGCAACATCGACCTGCTCGACGCGGGCCTCCCACTCGAGCGTCAGGTGCGCTGAGGCGGCTGGCCGTGGGCGGATCGCTCCGGCATCCGCTCAGCCGAGCTCGAAAAGGCGGGTGACGATCAGCGTCACCGCACCGAGGGCGGATGCTCCGAGAGCGATCGCGCGCGTGCGCCGGCGGTTGAGGAACCTGTTCACGAACCGCGACAGCACCACCCCGGCCACGGCGAACGGCGCCATCCAGGCCGCCGTGGCGAGGGCGTGCGTCGGCACCGCCCCCCACAGGAACAGGGCGATGAGCGACAGCGATGATCCGACGAGGAAGAACGCCGACATCGTGCCGCGCAGCCGCGGCCCGTCGGAGCCCTGCCAGATGATCGCCATCGGCGCCCCTCCGACCGACGTGGTCGTGCCCATGACGCCAGACAGCGCCCCGGCCACCGCCTGCGTCGTCCTCGTCACTCTCGGGCGCCAGCCCCGCAGCGAGACGACGACTCCGAGCAGCACGACGACCGCGACCGCCCAGGAGAGCGCGGTCGTCGACATCACGGTGACGAGACCCGCGCCGACGACGGTCCCGGGCACCCGCCCCGCCAACGCCCAGCCGGCCCCGCGCAGATCGAGCGCCGCGCGATCCATCACCGCCACGATCAGCGTCACGACCATGGCCAGCATGATCACGAGCACCGGCAGCAGCGTCGTGTCGATCAGGGCGATGAACGGTGCGGCCAGCATCCCCATTCCGAAGCCGATCGAGCCCTGCAGGCAGCCGGCGACGAGGATGACGGCCCCCAGCATCATGAACTCGAGCGGCGTCACCGCGGACTCAGCGACGCGGGGCGATCGAGCCGATCACACGACGGCGCTTCTTGCTCTGCAGACGCCAGCGCTGCCCCGGGTCGGTCGCGAGACGCAGCCACGCGGCCAGGACGTTCGCGCACACCGTGGTGATGACGATCGCGAGACCGGGGAGCACCGACTGCCACCACGCCTCGGCGAGGTACTGGCGTCCCTGCGAGACCATGAGGCCCCAGCTGACGTCGGGCGGCTGGATGCCGATGCCGAGGAAGCTCAGCGACGACTCGGCCAGCATCACGTAGCAGAACTCCAGCGTCGCCAGCGTGACCAACGTGGGCAGGACGTTCGGGACGATGTGCCGGAAGACGATGGCCTTGTTCGTGGCTCCGAAGTTCGTCGCGGCGTCGACGAACATCCTCGAGCGCAGCTCGGCGGCATCCGCTCGCGCCGTGCGCAGGTAGAGAGGGATGCGGGTGATCGCGAGCACGAGCACGATGTTGGCCGCACTCGGGTTGAACACGTACAGGATCACGACGGCGAGCAGCAGCGAGGGGAAGCTCATGATGACGTCGGCGATGCGCATCGAGACCGATTCGCGCCATCCGCGATGGAATCCCGCCCACATGCCCCAGATCGAGCCGACGACCGCCGACACGACCACGGCGGCCGCCGCGACACCCAGCGTGGTCCCCGCCGCGGTGATGATGCGGGCGAGCAGGCTGCGACCCAGCGAGTCGCTGCCGAGGACGTACTCCCAGCCGAGCTGGAAGCTGAACGGCGGCATGTTGCGCGCGCCGAGGTCCTGTCGCTGGGCCATCTCGCCGAACAGCGGCGGACCGATGATCGCGGTGAGCACGATGAACGACAGCACGATGGCGGCTGCGGTGGCGACCTTGTCCTTCAGCAGCAGCTGCCAGAGGTTGGCGCGACCCGACGAGCGGGCTCCGCGCGCCTTCTGCGTGAGGACGGTGACGGTCGATGCGTTGTCAGACATTCGTCAGCACCTCTGCCTTCGTGTCGGAGAGTGCCCCGGGACCGCGGCGACGGGCCTTGGCTCCCGAGGTCGGCCGCACGCGGGGATCCAGCAGCGCGTAACCGAGGTCGATGATGATGTTGAGGGCGAAGATCGCCAGAGCGGTGATGAGCACCGCGGCCTGCAGCACCGCGAAGTCGCGCTGCAGGATCGAGTCGATCATGAGCTTGCCGATGCCCGGCCAGCCGAAGATCGACTCCACCACGACCGCGCCGTTGATGAGGCCGACGGTCAGGTCGCCGGCGACGGTCAGGGCGGGTGCTGCGGCGTTGCGCAGCGCGTGCTTCGAGACGATGTGCATCTGGCCGGCGCCGCGACTGCGGGCGACCTGGATGTACGGCTGCCCGAGCACGGTCACCATCGACCCGCGGATCACCTGGGCGAGCACCCCGACCGGTCGCAGCATGAGCGTCGCGACCGGCAGGATCCAGACGAGGGCGCCGGAGGTTCCGGATGTCGGCAGCCAGCCGAGGGTGATCGCGAAGATCCAGATGCCGAGGATCGCCACCCAGAAGTCGGGCACGCTGGCCGCCGTCATCGAGAAGAAGCTCACGATGCGGTCGGCGATGCCGTTCGGCTTCAGCGACGCCCAGCTGCCGAGCACGATGGCGATGACGATCGCGAGGATCATCGTCACCGCGGCGAGCTGCAGGGTGGCGGGGAAGGCGCGCAGCGCCATCTCGGCGGCGGGTTCCCCGGTGCGCAGCGACTGACCGAAGTCCAGCTGCAGGACACCGAGGAAATAGTCGCCCATCTGCTTCCACAGCGGCTGGTCGAAGCCGTTGCGCGCGGCGAAGTCCTCGCGCATCTGGTCGGTGGCGTTCAGCGGAAGGTACAGCTGCGACGGATCGCCGGTGAGACGGGCGAGCACGAAGACACCCAGTACGACGGCGATCAGCGGCAGCGCGCTCTGCAGGATCCGTTTTCTCAGGTAGGTCCACATGGTCGCCCGCCTCTCACTCTCGCTCGCGGTCAGCCCGCGAGCGAGACCTCCTTGATGCGCAGCTCGTCACCGGTCGACGAGTTGGGCTCGTACGTCACGCGGTCGGCGAGACCGTGCATGACCGTCTGGTGCGCGATCGGGGCGAGGGCCACGACGTTCTCGCGCTCGTAGGCGAACACGTCCTCATAGGCCGCCTGACGCTCATCGCCGGTCAGGGTGCGTGCCGTGTTGATGAGCTCGTCCAGACCCGGGTCGCCGAACTCGGCCTGCGCACCGCCCGTGAGCATGTACTGCTCGACCGTGAACTGCGCGTCACCCGCCTGGTTGCCGTGCTGGATCAGCATCGAGATGGGGCCCTCGTTCGTGACGAACGGGCTCAGCTGGTACTGCAGGTGCTGCGTGGTGTCGACCATGCGGAGCTCGACGTTGAGGCCGGCGGCGGCGAGCTGCTCGCGCAGGACCTCGCCGAGCTCGCTGACCTTCGGGAACTGCGCGGTGCGCACCGGCATGAGGATCTTCGTGTCCGTCGGGACACCGTCAGCCGCAGCCTCCTCGACGAGGGCCTTCGCCTTCTCGGGGTCGTACTCCCAGGGCTCGAGGTCGGAGTTGAAGCCGACGATGCCCTCGGGGATCAGCTGCGCGGCGACCACGTCGCCGTCGGGGTAGAGGGAGGAGACGATGCCCTCGCGGTCGATCGCGTAGTTGATCGCCTGGCGGATGCGGATGTCGTCGAGCGGCGCCGTCTGCCCGGAGAATCGCAGTGCGATCGTCTCGTTGTTCGGGTAGCTCACGCCGAAGTCGCCGATGCCGTCCTCGGCACTGAGGCCGAGGGCGATGTCCGCCTCGCCGCTGGTGATCATCGCGGCACGGACGGTGCCCTCCGACCGCCACTGGTACTCGACCTCGGCGAACTGCGGAGCGTCGCCCCAGTAGTCGTCGTTGCGGTCGAGGGTGAGCTTCGTGCCGGCCTGCCAGTCGCCGATCGCGTAGGGGCCGGTGCCGATGGGCTCGCGCACGAACTCGGTGTTCGAGGTCTCGGGGGAGACGATCTCGATGAACGAGAGCTTCAGCGGGAGGATCGGGTCGGGGCTCGGGGTGGTCACGGTGAGGGTGGTGGCATCGGTGGCGGCGACCTCGAGGTCGTCGTCACCGAAGATGTAGCCCTCGACGTTGCAGCCGAGGTCGCCGTTCACGGCGCGGTCGATCGAGTAGGCGGCCGCTTCGGCGTCGAAGGGGGTGCCGTCCTGGAAGGTGACGTCATCGCGGACGGTGAACGTCCACTCGGTGTCGCCGGTCTGCTCCCACTCGGTGGCGAGCAGCGGCTCGAGCTCTCCGGTCGACGGGTTGCGCTCGACGAGCGGCTCGGTCACCGTGCTGCGCACGACCACACCGGTCGACGTGAGGTTCGCGTCGCATGCCTCGAGCGTGGGCGGCTCCTGCGTGAGCACGACGCGGAGGGTGTCTTCGGTGCCGCCCTCGCCGCCGCCTTGCGACTCCGAGTTCGCGACCGAGCAGGATGCGAGCAGTGCGATCGACGCGATTCCAGCGGTGACGGCGGATGCGCGGGCCGCTCTGCGTCGGGGGGAAGAAAGCTTCATCGGTTCCTCCAGGTAGGGGACGGCCGAGGCCCAGAGTGGTCGTCGGCTCGTTCAGAATGTCGCAGACCGCTTCACGAGCGTCAACCGATGCGCGGCACGCATCGGCGGGCGGAACCGGGGCTCGGCGCTCGGCAGCGGTGGAGTGACATGCGGCGATCCGCGGGATTCCGCCGTTCTCGCCCGATGAATACAGCGGACGCATCAATCCATGCAACTTCGCTTATGGAACTGCATCGTTGACGGGTCGTAGTCTCGCGCCATGACGAACATCATCGATGCCCCCTCGCCCGTCGCCCCCGGCTCCGTCGCCCAGGCGGGGCCACTGCTCGACTCTCTCGAGCGGACGCTTCAGGACGAGTACTCCGTGGTGCGTCTTCCCGACGACCTCTCGACCCTCGATCCCGCGGATGCCGCGAAGGTGCGCGCCGTCGTCACGAGCGGTCGCAACGGTGTCCCGTCCGCTCTGATGGCCGCGCTCCCGAACCTCGAGATCGTGACCAACTTCGGGGTGGGCTACGACACGACCGATGTGGCTCAGGCGGTCGCACGTGGCATCCAGGTCACCCACACGCCCGATGTGCTCACCGACTGCGTCGCCGATACGGCCCTCGGGCTCATGCTCGACGTGTTCCGACGGTTCGGGGCATCCGAGAGGTTCCTGCGCGAGGGCCGCTGGGAGTCCGGCGGCTTCCCGCTGACGCGTCGGTTCTCGGGCAGCACGGTCGGCCTGCTCGGCCTCGGCCGCATCGGGCAGGCGATCGCCCGGCGCGCGGCGGCATTCGACGCGACGATCCTCTACACGACCCGACGGCCCGTCGAGGAGGTGCCGTGGGAGCACGTGGCCTCCGCCGTCGAACTCGCACGCCGATCGGACGTGCTCGTCATCGCGGTTCCCGGCGGCGCGGCGACCGTGGGGCTCGTGGATGCCGAGGTCATCCGGGCGCTGGGGCCGGACGGGTTCCTGGTCAACATCGCCCGCGGCTCGGTCGTCGACGAGGACGCGCTGATCGCCGCTCTCGAGGCCGGTGAGATCGCGGGGGCGGGTCTCGACGTGTTCGCGCAGGAGCCGCACGTGCCCGAGCGGTTGATCCGCGACGATGTCACGCTGCTGCCCCACGTCGGCAGCGGGACGCACGAGACCCGGCGCGACATGCGAGACCTCACGCTGGCGAACCTGCGGGCGTACCTCGCAGCCGAGCCGCTCCCGACGCCGGTGCCGGAGATGTCTGCGCTTTGATGCAGGCGGCGCATTGATCCATCCACCATTTGGTTTGTAGGCGCATCGTTTCCCGCATAGCGTGACGATTGTTCAGATCCGAGCCGGACACCGGCGCGACACCCCAGGAGTGCACCGTGGCACGATTCACGCCCACCGAGCTGGCCGACCACCTTCGCGAAGGTCTCCTCTCGTTCCCCGCGACGGCATTCACGCCGGAGCTCGAGTTCGACGAGAAGCGCTACCGCGAGCACGTCGAGTGGCAGGCCGGATTCGGCGTCGCCGGGCTGTTCGCCGCCGGCGGCACCGGCGAGGGCTTCAGCCTCGATGCCGCAGAGTCGGCCGCGGTCGTCCGCGCGGCCGTGCAGGCATCCCGCCCCGAGGTGCCGGTGCTCGCGTCGGCCGGAGGCTGGACCCGCAACGCGATCGCGAACGCTCGCGCAGCGGAGGAGGCCGGTGCCGAGGGCGTCCTCGTGCTGCCCCCGTATCTCACCGAGTGCGACCAGCCCGGTCTCGTCGAGCATGTCTCGGCGATCGCCGCAGCGACCCGTCTCGCGATCATCGTCTACAACCGGGGCAATGCGATCTACTCGGCCGAGACGATGGCGATCCTCGCCGACCGACACGAGAACGTCATCGGCTTCAAGGATGCGACGGCCGACATCGAGCACCTCGCCTCGGTCTACGTCCGCAACGGCGAGCGGCTGTTCTACCTGGGCGGGCTGCCGACGGCGGAGACGTATGCGCTGCCGCTGCTGCAGATGGGCATGAGCACCTACTCGTCCGCGATGTTCAACTTCGTTCCCGAGTTCGCCCTCGAGTTCTACCGGGACGTGCGTGCCCAGGACCGAGTCGCGGTGACCGAGAAGCTGGGACGCTTCGTGCTGCCGTACATCGCGATCCGCGATCGGGGCCGCGGCTTCGGCGTCTCGATCGTCAAGGCCGGGCTGCGTCTCACCGGACACGGCGTCGGACCGGTCCGCCCGCCGCTGCACGACCTGTCGGAGCAGGATGACGCCGACCTCCTGGAGCTTCTCGACCGCGCCGGGCTGCTCGAGTCCGTCCCCGTCTGATCCTCCATTCCCCACCCTCGACTCAAGGAGAGTGACATGACCGTTCCCGTCCTCACCGGGCATTCCTCGATCGCCGGGCGCTTCGTTGCCGGCACCGGCTCGGCTCTGCACGCCATTGCGCCCGACACCGACGAACAGCTCGATCCGCCCTACTCGCAGATCGACGTCGACCAGCTCCGCGAGGCGACGGCGGCCGCCGCCGAGGCGTTCGTGACGTTCTCGCGCCTCGAGCCCGAGGCCCACGCAGCCTTCCTCGAGACGGTCGCGGAGGAGATCGAGGCGATCGGCGACACACTGATCGAGCGGGCGATGCAGGAGACCGGGTTGCCGCAGGCGCGTCTTCTCGGGGAGCGTGCGCGCACCACCGGGCAGCTGCGGCTGTTCGCCGAGGTCGTCCGAGCCGGCGAGCACCGAGGCGTGCGCATCGATCCGGCGCAGCCCGACCGCACGCCGGTGCCCCGCGTCGACATCCGTCAGCGCAAGATCCCTCTCGGGCCGGTGGCGGTGTTCGGGGCGTCGAACTTCCCGTTCGCGTTCTCCACCGCCGGCGGAGACACCGCATCCGCCCTCGCAGCCGGCTGCCCGGTCGTGTTCAAGGCGCACAGCTCGCACCCCGGCACGAGCGAGCTCGTGGCGGCGGCGATCGCGCGTGCCATCGACGCCCATGGACTCCACCCGGGAGTCTTCTCGCACATCTTCGGCCCGGGCCGCAGCGTCGGACAGGCGCTCGTCTCCGACCCCGAGATCCAGGCCGTCGGGTTCACCGGCTCCCGCGAAGGCGGTCTCGCCCTCGTGCGCGCCTCTCGGGCGCGGCCGGTGCCGATCCCCGTCTACGCCGAGATGAGCTCGGTGAACCCCGTGTTCATCCTGCCCGGCGCTCTGCGCGGCGATGTCGGAGCACTCGCCGCGGGGTACGTGCAGAGCGCGACCGGATCCAGCGGGCAGCTGTGCACGCAGCCCGGAATCGTCTTCGTCCCGCGGGGCGAGCAGGGCGACGCCTTCCTGCAGGCCGTATCCGAGGCGCTGCGCGCGGCCACAGGGCAGACCATGCTCTCCCCGAGCATCGCCGCCGCGTGGCGCGAGGGCGTCGAGACGAGGGACGCCAACGCCGAGATCCTCGCGAGGGGATCCGACGGAGAGGGTCCGCATGCTCCCGCGCCGGTGATCCACGCCGCCGACCTCGGATCGTTCGAAGAGAACCAGGTGCTGCACGAGGAGATCTTCGGTGCGGCATCGCTGGTGGTGCGGTACGGCGATGTCGCCGAGCTGGTGCAGGCGGCGTCGCGTCTCGAGGGTCAGCTGACGGCCACGCTGCAGCTCAGCGCGGACGACAAGGAGCTCGCCGCGGCGCTGCTGCCGGTGCTCGAGCGCAAGGTCGGACGCATCCTCGCGAACGGCTGGCCGACCGGGGTCGAGGTCGGGCACGCCATGGTTCATGGCGGACCGTTCCCGGCGACGAGCGACTCGCGCACCACGAGCGTCGGGACCCTCGCGATCGAGCGCTTCCTGCGGCCCGTCGCCTATCAGAACATCCCCGACGAGCTGCTGCCCGAGACGCTGCGCGACGCCAACCCGTGGCACGTCCCGCGCTTCATCGACGGGCGGCGCGAGGCGTCCGCATGAGCGCCGTTCCCACCGTCGACAGAGTCGAGGTCGTTCCGGTCGCCGGCCACGACTCGATGCTGTTGAACCTCTCGGGCGCGCACGGGCCGTTCTTCACACGCAACATCGTCATCGTGACGGATTCGGACGGACGCGAGGGTTTCGGCGAGGTTCCCGGCGGAGAGCCGATCCGCCGCACCATCATCGAGGCCGGCGAGATGCTCTCGGGTCAGCCGGTCGGCCGATACCGTTCGCTGCTGCGGTCGATCGCGACGCGCTTCGCCGATCGCGACGCCGGTGGCCGCGGGCTGCAGACGTTCGACCTGCGCACCACCGTGCACGCCGTCACCGGCATCGAGTCGGCGCTTCTCGACCTCCATGCGCAGCACCTCGGCGTGCCGGTCGCCGAACTGCTCGGCGACGGTCAGCAGCGCGACAGCGTGCCGATGCTGGGCTATCTGTTCTTCGTCGGCGATGCCGACAGGACCGACCTCCCCTATCTGCGCGAGAGCGGCGACAGCTGGGAGAGCGTGCGACGCGAAGAGGCGATGACGTCCGAGGGCGTCGTGCGCCTGGCCGAAGCCGCCCAGCAGCGCTACGGATTCTCGGACTTCAAGCTCAAGGGCGGCGTCCTCGACGGAGAGACCGAGGCCGACGTCGTGACCGCCCTCGCCCAGCGCTTTCCCGAGGCGCGCATCACGCTCGACCCGAACGGCGGGTGGCTGCTGGAGGATGCGGTGCGCATCGGTCGACGACTGCGCGACGTGCTCGCCTACGCCGAGGACCCCTGCGGTGCCGAGGGCCGGTTCTCGGGTCGAGAGGTGATGGCGGAGTTCCGGCGGCGCACCGGACTGCGGACCGCGACGAACATGATCGCGACCGACTGGCGCGAGATGGCGCACGCGATCCGATCGGATGCCGTCGACATCCCGCTCGCCGACCCGCACTTCTGGACCATGGCAGGGTCGGTGCGCGTCGCGCAGCTGTGCGACGACTTCGACCTCACATGGGGCTCGCACTCGAACAACCACTTCGACATCTCGCTGGCGATGTTCACACAGGTCGGTGCCGCTGCGCCCGGCGAGATCACGGCACTCGACACGCACTGGATCTGGCAGGACGGTCAGCAGCTGACGGTCGATGCACCGCAGATCCGCGACGGCGCGGTGCGCGTGCCCGACCGGCCGGGGCTCGGTGTGACGATCGACCGCGTGCGGCTCTCCGAGGCACACGAGCTGTATGTCGAGCACGGACTCGGCGCCCGCGACGACGCGATCGGCATGCAGTACCTCGTGCCCGACTGGCAGTTCGACAGCAAGCGGCCCGCCCTCGTGCGCTGAGGCGCGTCGGGTGGATCGCTACTCGAACCCGCCGGTGAGCCGTCCCCGCATCCGCTGACTGCTCTCGTTCATCCCGACGATCTCGACGCTCTTGCCGAGCGCTGCGTACTTCGTCTCGATCGCATCCAGGGCGGCGACGGTCGACGCATCCCAGATGTGCGATCCCGACAGGTCGATCACGACATGCTCGGGGTCGTCGGGGTACTCGAAGAGGGTGGTCAGGTCGTTGCTCGAGGCGAAGAACAGCTCGCCGTTCACGACGTAGCGCGCGACGTCGCCCGAGACCGAGCGGTCGACCGAGCGCTCGACCGACACGAAGTGCGCCACCCGCCGCACGAACAGCACGGATGCGACGAGCACCCCGCCGACGACGCCGACCGCGAGGTTGTGGGTGAGGAGCACGAGCACGACGGTCGCCACCATCACGAAGGTCTCGCTCTTCGGCATCCGCTTGAGGGTCGACGGCTTCACGCTGTGCCAGTCGAAGGCGCCGATCGCGACCATGATCATCACGGCGACGAGGGCGGCCATGGGGATCGTGCCGACGAAGTCGCCGAACACGACGACCAGCAGGAACAGGAAGATGCCGGCGCAGAACGTCGAGATGCGGGTGCGCGCCCCGGACGCCTTGACGCCGATCATGGTCTGGCCGATCACCGCGCATCCGCCCATGCCTCCGAAGATTCCGGAGAGCATGTTCGCCACGCCCTGCGCCCACGACTCGCGCGTCTTGTTCGAGTGGGTGTCGGTGATCTCATCGACGAGCTTGGCGGTGAGCAGTGACTCCATGAGCCCGACCAGCGCGACCCCGAGGGCGAACGGAGCGATGATCGTGAACGTCTCCCAGGTGAGCGGCACGTTCGGGATGAACAGCTCGGGAAGGCTCTTCGGCAGCTCGCCCTGATCGCCGACCGTCGGCACGGTGATCGCGAACGCCAGCACGACACCGGTCACGATGACCACCGACACGAGTGGCGCGGGCACGACCCTGGTGATCCTCGGCATCACGATCATCACGACGATCCCCAGTGCGACCAGCGGATAGACCAGCCACGGCACGTCGATCAGCTGCGGGAACTGCGAGCTGAACACGAAGATGGCGAGCGCGTTCACGAACCCGACCATGACGCTGCGTGGGATGAATCGCATCAGCTTCGCGACGCCCAGCACCCCGAGGAGCACCTGGAAGATGCCCGCGAGGATCACGGTCGCGATGAAGTAGTCCATCCCGTAGGTCGGAGCGACCGGTGCGATCACGAGCGCGACGGCTCCGGTCGCCGCGGTCACCATCGCGGGGCGCCCGCCGAGGAACGCGATCGACACCGCCATGATGAACGACGAGAACAGCCCCACCTTCGGGTCGACGCCCGCGATCACCGAGAACGCGATCGCCTCGGGGATCAGCGCGAGACCCACGACCAGGCCCGCGAGCACCTCGCGCGTCAGCATCCGCGGACTCTTCAGCGCCTGGAGGACAGTGGGATTCGCCCGATAGCGGGCGCGATCGTCGACCGCGAGTGCAGACATGGGGATGCTCCAGAGAAGGTGCCCGGGGATGGGGCAGACGTTCCAGCGTAAGACCTCGGTCTCGATGCGGAGGATTTCTGCAGTACGGAGGGCGGATGCCGGGAATCGGCCCTCCGCATGGAGGATCCCCTCCCGATCGGTGGTGTCGCGGGAGGGTGGCGAGATCGAGAGGTCATTGCGAGCAGGTATCTGCGTGTTCTGTGCAGCAGTATGACAAGGGCTGGGCGCGTTGGGATTGTCAAGATGCTCCGAGATTTTGCGCGTACCCGGTCTCGGGCGGATACTCATCCCATCCGCGCCGCCCTTCTCGGCCGGGGAATCGACATGCACAGCACCCCTGCTCTCGCCCCTGACACGACCATCGCCATCGTCGGCGCCGGCCGTCTCGGCGGCGTTCTCGCCCGGGCCCTGCGTGCAGCGGGCTTCGGCGTCCTCGGCCCGCTGCGTCGCGACGACCGGATGCCGGATGCCGATATCGCGCTGCTCTGCGTTCCCGATTCGGCGATCGCGGCGGTGGCCTTCGCCGCGCGACCGCATGCTCGACTCGTCGCGCACGTCTCAGGTGCGACGTCGCTCGCCGACGTCGACTTCAGCATCCACCCGCTGCAGACCTTCACCGGCACCGAGACGCCCGAGGTCTTCCCCGGAATCGGCGTCGCGGTCGACGGCCGCACACCCGAGGCGCTCGCGGTGGCCGAGCAGCTCGCCACAGCGCTCGGTGCGACACCCTTCCGCGTCGACGACGCCCACCGCGCGGAGTATCACGCGGCCGCATCCTTCGCCTCGAACTTCGTGCTCACGGTGCTCGACGCCGCCGAGCGCCTCGCGGCTCCCTCCGGGCTGGATCGCGCCCACCTCGCACCGCTCGTGCAGCAGACGGTCGACAACTGGGTGGCATCCGGCGCGGCATCCGCCCTCACCGGTCCGATCGCTCGCGGCGACGAGGCGACCGTCGCGCGGCAGCGCGCAGCATCCGCCGACTTCGCCGACCTCTTCGACGCACTCGCCACCGCCACCCGAGCGGTCGCCGACAGAAAGCCCCGGTCATGAGAATCCTCCGTACGATCGCCGAGGTGCGCACCGCGGTTCGAGACGCCCGCGGTGACGGCGGGACTGTCGGACTCGTCCCGACCATGGGCGCCTTCCACGAGGGGCACCTCTCGCTCATGCGCGCGGCGAGGGCGCAGAACGACCTCGTCGTCGTCTCGCTCTTCGTCAATCCGACCCAGTTCGCCGCGAACGAAGACCTCAGCACCTACCCGCGCGACGAAGCGCGCGACGCCGCGCTCGCCGAAGCCGAGGGCGTCGACATCCTCTTCGCTCCCGCGCCGGCCGAGATCTACCCCGACGGCTTCGCCACGAACATCCACGTGGCGGGCATCACCGAGGTGCTCGACGGCGCGAGCCGCGGCCCCCACCACTTCGACGGCGTCGCCACCGTCGTCACGAAGCTGTTCGGCATCGTGCAGCCCGACGTCGCGTACTTCGGGCAGAAGGATGCGCAGCAGGTGCTCGTCGTCCGCCGGGTCGTGCGTGACCTGAACCTCGATGTGCGCATCGAGGCGTGCCCCATCGTCCGCGAACCCGACGGACTCGCCATGAGCTCGCGCAACGTGTACCTCGACGCGGATGCTCGCGCCCGGGCGACCGCGCTGAATCGTGCGCTCGACGCGGCGGATGCGGCGCACCGTTCGGGCGACGGGGACGGTATCGGCGATGGCGATGGCATCCTGTCCGCTGCCCGGGATGTTCTCGCCGAGGCGGGAATCGACGTCGAGTACCTGGAACTCCGGGATGTTGAGACGCTTCAGCCCGTCACCCGCATCGACCGCGACGCCCTGCTGCTCGTCGCCGCCCGTGTCGGCGCCGCCCGATTGATCGACAACCACCTGCTGAGAGGGTTCACGCCATGAGCGCCCACGCCGCCCCGACGAAGCGACTGACCCTGCGCGATCTCGACGCCAAGAAGCATGCCGGCGAGCCGATCGTCATGGTCACCGCGTACGACTTCCCGAGTGCGCAGATCGTCGAGGAGGCCGGCGTCGACCTGGTGCTCGTCGGCGATTCGGCCGCGATGACCGTGCTCGGCTACGACAGCACCGTGCCCGTCACGATCGACGAGATGCTGATGCTGACGAAAGCCGTGCGGCGCGGACTCACGAAGCCACTGCTCGTCGGCGACCTGCCCTTCGGTTCGTACGAGGCGTCGGATGAGCTCGCCCTCGCGACCGCGCAGCGCTTCATCAAGGAGGCCGGCGTCGACCTGGTCAAGATCGAGCGCGGCGGCACCACGGTCGACCGCGCCCGAGCGCTCGTGAATGCCGGCATCTCCGTCGTCGGCCATGTCGGACTCACGCCGCAGACTGCGACCTCGCTCGGCGGATACCGCGCCCAGGGACGCACCGCCGAGGCGGCGCTCGCAGTGATCGATGACGCCCTCGCGCTGCAGGATGCCGGAGTCTCGCTGCTCGTGATCGAAGCAGTGCCGTCCGAGGTCACCGCCGCTCTCGCGCCCCTGCTGCGCATTCCGCTGATCGGCATCGGAGCCGGAGCGGATGCCGACGGCCAGGTGCTCGTCTTCCACGACCTGCTCGGCATCTACGCCGGCGGGGCCGCCAAGTTCGTCAAGCGCTACGCCGATGTGCGCGGTGTGTCCATCGCGGGGGTCGCGGCCTATGCCGACGAGGTGCGTCGCGGGCAGTACCCGGCGCCCGAGCACGGCTACGGGATGCCCGCGGGCGAGGCCGCGCGACTGCGCGACCTGCTCGCGCGGCGGTAGGTGTTGGCCCCCGGGCGCTTCGACGTCCGGCATCCAGTGCTGTCCCTCTCTTGCTGGCCACCGTCGATGCGGAGGAGATCTGCGATGCGGAGGGCCGAATCGACGAGGTCATCCTCCCGTGCGCTGTTCTCCTCCGCACCGCAGGTGCTCGATACCCGCCACGTCGAGGTCTCGAAGCGCGCGCATCACGCATTGTGAAGGAGAAATGCGCTTCCGAAGGAGGGAATCCCGGGATCAGGCCTTCTGAAGCGCAGAACTCCTCCGTTGCGTGCGCATCCGGCTCTGCTGTCCTTCTCGTGCTGGCCATCGTCGATGCGGAGGAGATCTGCGATGCGGAGGGCCCTATCGACGATCCCATCCTCCGGTGCGCTGTTCTCCTCCGCACCGCAGGTGCGCTGCGGCCGTCGTGGCGGGGTGCCGCAGCCGTGCGGCCCGCGCGCTGCGAAGGAGAAATGCGCTTCCGAAGGAGAGAATCCCGGGATCTGGCCTTCCGAAGCGCAGAACTCCTCCGGTGCGTGGGTGCGTGGGTGTGTGGGTGCGTGGGTGTGGGTGCCGCGACGAAAGAGGTCCCCTCACGCCTCCCAGCGCAGGATGTCGCCGGGCTGGCATTCCAGCACTTCGCACAGTGCGTCGAGGGTCGAGAACCGCACGGCTTTCGCCCGCCCGTTCTTCAGCACGGCCAGGTTCGTCGGCGTGATCCCGATGCGCTCGGCCAGCTCGCCGACACCCATCTTGCGTCGCGCCATCATCACGTCGATGTCGACGACGACGGGCATCAGATGACCTCGTTGTCGAGCTCGGACCGCAGCGCCTGCGCCTCGACATCGCGGTCGATCGCCTGCCGCAGCAGCGCCTTCATCACCACGACCAGCAGGGCGACGCCGGCGAGCACCACCCCGGCTCCGCCGATGAGCGCGACGAGACCCGGAGCTGCCGAGCCCGGAGCGAGTATCGCCGCGAGGATCCACAGGAGAGCCGCGGCCACGAGGATCGCGCCGATGATCACGTCGATGTAGCGGAACGACGAGGTCGAGAAGATCGATCCGCGACGCACCTTCGTGAGCAGCAACCACACGCAGATGCCGAAGACCTGCAGAGTGCAGACCCCGAGGACGACGATCGACACGAAGGCGATCCGTCCCCACAGCTCTTCGTCGGCGAGGTCGAGCCACAGCAGCGGCACGATGAGCGCCTGCACGGCCACGGATCCGACCAGCGCCAGCGCGATCACGACCCGCAGCACGATGATCGTCGACTTCGCCATGACTCCACCTCTCATCGAACAACAGCAGAAATCTATCGTTAATCGTTCGATTCGGCAAGGTGGATGCGCGGGGCGCGTTCGATGCGGAGGAGATCTACGGAAGGGAGGGTCAACTTCGCGAGTTCGTCCTCCGGTGCGCAGATCTCCTCCGCTACGCAGATCTGCTCCGGATGCCGGGGCGCTCGGAAGGAGATCGCGCCTAGCGAAGGAGATATCGGCGACATCCCTCCTTCGAGGCGAGAGATTTCCCTCGCAGTGGGAGTGGATGCCGGAGGCGGCGCGCTCGGAAGGAGATCGCGCATAACGAAGGAGGTGTCGGCGGCATCCGTCCTTCGGGGCGAGAGATCTCCTTCGCAGTCGGTGGATGCCGGGGGCAGCGCGCGCTCGGAAGGAGATCGCGCATAACGAAGGAGGTGTCGGCGGCATCCGCCCTTCGGGGCGAGAGATCTCCTTCGTACTGGGGGTGGATGCGGGAGGGCAGCGCGCGCTCGGAAGGAGATCTCGGCTACCGAAGGAGGTGTCGGCGGCATCCCTCCTTCGGGGCGAGAGATCTCCTTCGTACTGGGGGTGGATCCCGGAGGCGGCGCGCGCTCGGAAGGAGATCTCGGCTACCGAAGGAGGTGTCGGCGGCATCCCTCCTTCGGGGCGAGAGATCTCCTTCGTGCTGGGGGTGGATCCCGGGGCAGCGCGCGCTCGGAAGGAGATCGCGCCTAGCGAAGGAGGTGTCGGCGGCATCCGCCCTTCGGGGCGCGAGATCCCCTTCGCAGCGAGAGGCCCCCTCCACACAGAGAGCAGCTACTCCGCCCGACGCACCCGCAGCACCAGTGCGATGAGCGCGAGCGCGATGACCGCGACGCCGTACCCGACGCACACGGCGCCGAGTCCGAAGACTCCGACCAGCATCCCTGCGATGACTGCGGGCACGCCGAAGGCGAGGTAGGCGAGCAGGTAGATCACGGCGAACGTGTCGGCGCGGTCGGTCGGGGGGATGCGGGGTGCGAGTGAGGCGACGACTCCCGAGAAGGCGGTGCCGAATCCCATGCCGGTCACGGCGGTCGCGGCGAGGTAGAACGGAAGCGACCCGGTCGCGAGCGCCCAGAGCGACAGCGCGGTGCCGACGGCGAGGGCCGCGGTGCCGAAGATCACCGAGGTGCGCGGGCGCCGGTTGCGGAAGAGGAATGCGGTGACCGCGCCGACGCCGGCCAGCATCGCGACCGCGAGTCCCTGCCAGACGTGCGCCTCACCGCCGAGCTGGGTACGCACGATGTTCGCGCCGAGCGAGAGGAAGAGTCCACCCGTCGCCCAGCCGGCGATGATCGCAGGGGCTCCGCGCCAGAAGTCCGAGCGGATGCCGGCCGGCACCGACAGCCGGAAGCTCAGCGACGCGAGTGCTCCCGGCCGCAGCGGAGCGGTCTCGGGTGCCAGGAAGAAGAGCCCCGCGAGCACGATGTACACGGCGGTCAGGGGTGCGAACACGTCGAGCAGCGGCTGTCCGGTCACGTCCAGCGCGATGCCCGAGACGAGCGCGCCGAGGGCGAGGCCGATTCCGGGGCTGAGCGCGTTCCACAGTGCGGCGACCCTCGAACGGCCACCGGGGGCGAGGTCGAGCGCGGCGGCCGAGAGGGCGGCGATGAGCACGCCACTCGCCGCACCCTGCAGGATGCGGGCGAGCATGAGCGTGGCGACCGTATCGGCATGCCAGAACAGCACCATGCTCGCGGCGAGCACCAGGAGACCGCCGATCGCGACCGGTCGCCGCCCGACATGGTCGGAGAGCGAGCCTGCGGTGAGCAGGGCGAGCAGCAGGGCGACCGCGTAGACGGCGAAGACGGCGCTGATGACGATCGCGTCGAATCCGATCTCTGCGGCGAGCACGGGGTAGAACGGCGACGGCGCACTCGCGCCCATCATCATCGCGATCTGCGTCACGACGGCCAGCGCGAAGCCGAAGCGCGGGCGACGGATCCGAGGTGCCGTCGCGGTCGTGTCGATCGGTGACGTGGTGGTCATGAGTGCTCCCGCGGTATCGGTTCGAGATTCATCGAACTATCGGAGCGTACTCGCGATTCCGCGATTGTTCAACTATTCTCGAACCATGCCTGGCGAACTCCCGCACCCCGAGCGATCCGAGATCCAGCTCACCGACGTGCTCTTCGCCCTCAGCGACCCCGAGCGTCTGGCGATCGCGCGACAGCTCGCCGACGGCCCGCTCGACATGGCGGAATGCCACGCGACCGACCCGAACCTGCCGAAGTCCACCAAGTCGCATTTCATGAAGGTGCTGCGTGAAGCGGGCGTGATCCGCAACGAGCCCAACGGCCGGCGACGGATGCTGACGCTGCGACGCGCAGAGCTCGACGAGCTGTTCCCCGGCCTGCTGGAGTCCGTGCTGCGTTCGTGATCCGCAACCGCCCAGGCGAGAGCCCACCGCCTCAGCGGAAGTACGACGCGCCGTTCAGGTCGAGCACCGTGCCCGATGCCCACACCGCGGTCGGCGAGGTGAGATAGGCGACGGCATCCGCGACCTCTTCGGGCGTGCCCACCCGGCCGAACGGACTCTGACCGCGGATGCTGTCGCCCTGCTCTCCTTCGAGCTTCGCCGTCTGCCGGTCTGTCGCCACCATTCCCGGAGCGACCGAGGTGACCGAGATGCCGTGGGGTGCGAGCACCAGTGCCAGTGACTGCCCGAACGCCTGCAGCCCTGCTTTCGTCGCGGCGTACGCGGGGTGGTCGGCCTCTCCGCGGAACGCGCCGCGTGACCCGACGTTGACGATCGATCCGCCGCTGCCCCGCTCGATCATGTGCTGAGCGACGAGCATCGTGACGTTCGAGGCGCCGAGCAGGTTCACCGAGGCCATGGCAGACCAGGCGCGCTGCCACTCGGCATACGTCGTCGAGTCGACGCGATGCTCGTTCGCCGTGCTCGGGGCCACGGCCGCATTGTTCACCAGGATGTCGAGTGAACCCAGGGCTGCGATGCCCTCCTCGACCACGCGCTGCGCCTCCGCCGGATCCCCGAGGTCGCCGCCCACGATCGCATGGTCCGAGCCTTCGAGCGAGGCGAGGGTCTCTTCCGCGGACGCGCGATCACGGCCGTAGTGCACAACGACCCGGTCGCCCCGTCGGGCGAAGGCCTGCGCCACTGCGCGGCCGATGCCGCGCGAGCTGCCCGTGATCAGCGCATGCGCCATCTCAGGACGCGACCTGCGCGCGACCGACCGCATGCACCGCCGGCTCGATCTCGGACCACACCGAATCCAGCGAGAGGTGCAGCACGCCGGCGATCGCGGCAATGGTCGAGAAGGCGGGGGTCGCCACGCGACCCGACTCGATCTTGCGCAGGGTCTCGGGCGAGACCCCCGCCTCGAGGGCGACGCTCAGCATCGATCGCTCACCGCGCGCTCGCCGCAGCAGCGCGCCGAGGCGCTCGCCCCGCTCGACCTCGGCGGCAGTCAGGGGCATCCGAACCATCATGTGCCCATTGTAATACCGGGATAGTATTACCGGGATAGTTATTGGAACGACTGACGGCGAGCTGTGGAGAACCCCATGATCGAGATCCTGAACCGCGACGAACTGGCTCGTGCACGAGACGCGGGCGCCCTCGTCGGCGGCATCCTCCAGTCCCTCAAGGAGCGAGCCGCGGTCGGGGTGAACCTGCTCGACCTCGACCGCTGGACGAAGCAGATGATCGAGGATGCCGGTGCGCAGTCCTGCTACGTCGATTACGCCCCCTCCTTCGGCCGGGGGCCCTTCGGCCACTACGTCTGCACTGCCGTGAACGACGCGGTGCTGCACGGGATGCCGCACGACTACGCCCTCCTCGACGGCGACCTTCTCACTCTCGACCTCGCCGTCACGCTCCGGGGGATCTCAGCGGATGCCGCCATCAGCTTCGTGGTCGGCGACGGTGCCGCATCCGCCGACCTCGACATGATCGACGCGACCGAGCGTGCGCTGGCCGCCGCGATCGCCGCAGCCCGACCCGGCGCGCGCATCGGCGACCTCTCCCACGCGATCGGCACGGTGCTCGGCGACGCGGGCTACCCGATCAATCTCGAGTTCGGCGGCCATGGCATCGGTTCGACGATGCACCAGGATCCGCACGTCGCGAACGACGGACGCCCCGGCCGCGGCTACAGACTGCGCCCCGGCCTGCTGCTCGCACTGGAACCGTGGGTGATGGCCGACACCGACCGGCTGGTCACCGACGACGACGGCTGGACGCTGCGCAGTGCGACCGGATGCCGCACAGCCCACACCGAGCACACCATCGCCATCACCGAGACCGGGGCCGAGGTGCTCACGCTGCCGCGCTGACCCTCGTCACTTCGTGCGCGAGCCGCTCCGCACCCGACGCACAGCGCGGCCGGCCAGGTCCTTGAGCCGGCCGCCGGGGTACTGCCTGCGCAGCTCGACGGCGCCGCCGCGTCCCGCGACCGGCGTGCACGTACGCCCGGCGAGCAGGGGTGAGCGTCCCGCGGCGGCGAGCGTCGCAGCATCCGCTCGGAGAGGGACGTCGAAGGTCCACCCCGCCCGTCGCACGGTCACGAAGAGCTTCGCCCCGCGCGACTCGTCGTCGGGCCGGAACACCTTCAGCGGGTCGATCGCGATGCGGAGGGAGTCGAGGCTGCGTGGGTGGAGGTTCGCCACGCGACGCTCGATCGCCGCGGCCTTGTCGCGCCACACCAACTCGACGTGATCGTTGGACATCTCCCGCTTGGCTTCGAGAAGACCGGTCGGAAGGCCGTCCATCGCGATCGGCAGTGACGTCATGACGCCCGTGCCCGGCTCGAACTCGAGTGCGTCCTGCCCGTCGCGGGTGATCGAGACATCGACGGTCAGATACAGTCCGCCGCCCCGCGACCACCGTGCCGACGTCACCACCGCCCGGCAGGTGAGCTCGGCCTCGAACCGCGCGAACGTCAGCAGGTCGGCGCGTCGATCGGCTCGCAGCAGTGCGGCTCGGATGCGGTTCGGAAAGGCCAGCCCCCCGTCGACGCCGGGTCCGAAGCGCCGTCGCGCGAGCGGGATGACGACGTCGAGCAGGCGCTGGCGATACTCCTCGGGGTACCCGGCGTACTTCTTGCCCGACACTCGCTTGAGGATCTTGCCGCGGAACCAGTGCCGCAGCAGCCGGTCGCGCAGTCGCCCCGGTTCGGTGTACCGCTCGACGAGATCGAGCACGGCCTCGAGATGCGGGAAGTACGTCTCGGGTTCGATCCGCGACGAACTGGCACTGCCCGCGTGCTTGACCCACGCGTAGCAGGGGCGGCTGGCGAGGATCGAGATCGTCGACGCCTCGAAGTACGCCCTCATCACGAACAGATGGTCTTCGAGGCGCACCTTGCCGTCGGGGAATCGGATGCGCTTCTCGCGCAGGAACGAGGTGCGGAACATCTTGTGCGGCGTCAGCATCTCGAGCAGCGGATCCTCGCCGAGGCGCGCACGGGGGATGTCGCGGCGGAAGATGCGACTCGGAAGCCGCCGGCCGATGCCGACCTCCCTGCCGACCACGACATCGGATGCATGCTCGTCGGCGTAGTCGCAGAGCGCCTCGAGGGCGCCGTCGTAGAGCCAGTCGTCCTGATCGACGAACTGGATGTACGTGCCGCGCGCATCGTCGATCCCGTGGTTGCGCGGCGTTCCCGGCCACCCCGAATGCGGCAGATACGCGACGCGCACGTAGGGACGATCACGCGCGATCTCGACCAGTCGAGCCGCCGTCTCCTCACCGGAGCCGTCGTCACAGAGCAGCACCTCGAACCGGCCGTGATCGAGCGTCTGCCGATCGAGAGACGCGATGAGCTCGTCGAACGCCGCTCCCGGACGGAACACGGGAACGACGACGCTCGCTCTGATCGAAGTGGACGGTGGGGAAACGGCAGGGGAAGACGACATCGACGGCAGTCAAACATCGTCGGCTATGGAGCGCACGGGGCTTGCTTTCAGCGCCGTGTGCGTGCAGTGCGTGTCAGTGGGATCGTGCGTGGGCCGCCGCGCGGCCGCGGAGGAAGCCGATGACGCCGTCGTCGTCGGCGAGCGCGATCGCCCGCGCGTAGGCCTCACCGGCATCCTGTCCGGCCTCGGCGAGCAGCCCCGCTCGAGCCGCCCAGTACGGCTGGAATCCCTCTGCGTGGGCCGGGAGCGCGGCGAGGCCCGCCTCCGCTCCGTCGATGCGCGCGGTGACGACGGCGGCCGCGACCCGGGCACCGAGGGTCGGAGCGACCGCGAGAAGCGCGGCGTACAGCATCCGCAGCGAGTCCCAATCGGTCGCCCCCGTGCGCAGCCGGTCGCAGTGCACCGCCTGGATCGCCGCCTCGAGCTGGAATCGTCCCGGCGCACCGGTCGGCCGCGCTCGCCGCAGGTACGCCTCGCCCTCGGCGATCAGCGCCGCATCCCAGGTCTGAGGATCCTGCTCGTCGAGGGGGGTGAACTCGCGAGAGCGCCGCGCGAGAGTCAGCGTCGTGAGGGCGGCCAGCCCCCACGCCTCAGGCTCGTCCTCGAGAAGCCCCGCCAGAGTGACGGCCAGGTACTGCGCCTCGCCCGCCATCGACTCGGCGTCGCCGCGCCAGGTGAGCGCGGCGCATCCGTAGACCGCCTCCAGCACAGCGGGCAATCGTTCGGGCATCGAGCGGCGGTCCGGAATCGCGAACGGGATGCGGGCATCTCTGATGCGTCGCTTCGCCCGCACCAGGCGCTGTGCCATCGCCGTCGCCGGAACGGCGAACGCGCGCGCGACCTCGGCCGCCTCGAATCCGAGCACGGTCTGGAGCATGAGCGGCGCGCGCACGGCCGGGTCGATCGCCGGATGCGCGCACACGAACAGCAGCTCGAGTCGCTTGTCGCCGATCGCGAGCGGATCGTGGTCGGCGAGCGGATCGTCGCGGGCGCTCTCCTCGGCGAAGGGAGCGGATGCCGTCGCCGCGGCCGACTTCCACATATCGCGCAGCCTGTTCCTCGCCACGGTCATCAACCACCCTTCCGGGTTGTCGGGCACTCCGGCATCCGGCCAGCGCCGCAGCGCCTCTTCGAACGCTCCCGACAGGGAGTCCTCGGCGAGCGCGAGGTCGCCGGACCGCGCCGCGAGCAGCGCGACCAGCCGGCCGTAGGAGGTCCGCGCCGCACTCTCTGCAGCGGCCCGGACCCCCTCGGGGATCATCGGTTCGGAGTCCAGACGCCGTCGACCGTGAACACGGCACCCGGGCGGATCTCGACCGCACCCCAGAACGCCGGCGGGGCCTGGCGGGCGAACCCGATCGCGGCATCCAGGTCGGGCACGTCGATGACGACCGTGCCGCCGAGCTGCTCTTTCGTGTCGGCGAACGGGCCGTCCTGCACCTGCAGCGCGTCATCGCGCACGCGAACGGTGGTGCTGACGGCCGACGGCTGCAGAACCTCGGCCGAGACGAGCACCCCTGCCGACTGCAGGGTGGCGGCGTAGCTCGCGAATGCGGCCTGGCCCTCTGCGAGCGCCTCGGCGCCCAGAGTCTCGGCATCGAGCTCTTCGTAGTGCAACAGCAGTGTGTAGCGCATGTCTCTTCCTCACTGTTCGACGGTCAGCGTACAGAGAGATGACGATCGAGCAGCAGGCCGATCGACACATCCGCCGAAGTTCACCTTCCGGCCCGAGACTCCCACCCCACTTTCAGCCTTAACGATATATCGTTGACTATCGCTCACCACTTCCGGGAGGTCATCATGAACAACGCATTCCCCTCGAACCCGTTCGGCGGATCCGGCTTCGGCTCGGGCCAGGGCGGACCCGCATCCGCGATCTTCGATGCCATGGAGCAGCTCCGCAAGTCCTTCGAGCAGCGCCCCAGCGGCGGCTCGCGCATGGCGAAGGGCGACGTCCGCACCGCGGTGCTGTCGCTGCTCACCGAGAAGCCGATGCACGGCTACCAGATCATCAACGAGATCGCCGATCGCAGCGGCGGATCGTGGAAGCCGAGCGCAGGCTCGGTCTACCCCACCCTGCAGCTGCTGGCCGACGAGGGCCTGATCGAGGCTCAGGAGCAGAACGGTCGCAAGACCTACTCGCTCACCGAGGCCGGCCGCGCCGTCGCCGCCGAGCACACCGAGACCCCCGCTCCGTGGGAGTCGCAGTCGAAGAGCGAGGGCTCGCACGACAACCCCCGCTACAGCGCACTGCCGAAGGCGGGCGTCGACCTCGCGGCGGCAGCCGCGGCCGTCGGTCGCAGCGGCAGCACCGAGCAGGTGCAGCAGGCGGTCGAGATCCTCGACGAGGCCCGCCGTAGGCTGTACTCGATCCTCGCTCAGGACTGATCGCACACGACACAGGGACGACACATGACGGATGCTGCGGCGCAGGGCGCCCATCGTGCCCGGTACCGCCGCATCCTGTCGTTCGCGGCGCGCGAGTTCCTCAAGGTCTGGTGGTTCGAGCTCGTGCTGCCGCGCTTCGGCATGAGCTCGATCGCCGAGCGCACCCGGGCGCCGCGCATGCAGCGCTTCGCGAAGCGGTTCCACGTGCTCGCGGTCGAACTCGGCGGCCTCATGATCAAGGTCGGGCAGTTCATGTCGTCGCGCCTCGACGTGCTGCCGCCCGAGATCACGAAGGAGCTCGAGGGACTGCAGGACGAGGTCCCGGCCGTGCCGTTCGCCGACATCCGCGCGGCCGCCGAGGCCGAACTCGGCCGTCCGCTCGCGGAGGCCTACGCCTGGTTCGATGAGACGCCGGTGGCTGCGGCATCCCTCGGCCAGGCGCACCGGGCCCGCCTCTCCGCACAGGATGCCGTCGACACCGGTCTCGGCGACGTCGTCGTCAAGGTGCAGCGCCCCGGCATCGACGAGATCGTCGCGGTCGACCTCGCGGCACTCCGCCGCGTCGCCCGCTGGGCGATGCGCGTGCGACTGGTCGCCGATCGGGTCGACGCTCCCGGCCTCGTCGAGGAGTTCGCGCAGACCAGCCTCGAGGAGATCGACTACCTGCACGAGGCCGCCAGCGCCGAGCGCTTTCGTGAGAACTTCGCCGGCGACCCGCGCGTCAGCGCCCCCGAGATCGTCTGGGAGCGGTCGACCCGGCGCGTGCTCACCCTCTCGGACGTCACCGCGATCAAGATCAACGACACGGATGCTCTGCGGGCAGCCGGCATCGATCCGGCCGAGGTCGCCGACGTGTTCGCCGAGGTCATGTTCGACCAGGTGTTCACGCACAGCTTCGTGCACGCCGACCCGCACCCGGGCAATATCTTCGTGACACCCGAGGCCGACTCGACGACCGGCCGCAACTTCCGCCTCACCTTCATCGACTTCGGGATGATGGCCGAGGTGCCCGACAACCTCCGCGACGGTCTGCGCACCCTGCTGATCGCGGTCGCCGGTCGCGACAGCCGAGGCCTGGTCACAGCGGCCCAGGAGATCGGCGTGCTGCTGCCCTCCGCCGACACCGCCGAGCTCGAGCGGGCGCTCCGCGCGCTGTTCGCCCGCTTCGGCGGCATGGGCTTCGCAGAGCTCAGCAAGGTCGACCCTCGGGAGTTCACCGACTTCGCCGACGAGTTCGGCGACATGGTGCGCTCGCTTCCGCTCCAGCTGCCCGAGAACATGCTGCTGCTCATCCGTGCGGTGTCGCTGACTTCGGGCATGTGCTCGAGCCTCGATCCGTCATTCAACGTGTGGGACGCCGCCGAGCCCTACGCCGGTCGCCTGCTGCGCGACGAGTCGGGCAACCTCATGCAGGACATGGCGCAGCAGGCCATGGAGACCGCCGCCGTCACCTACCGCCTGCCGAAGCGGATCGACGCGATCATCACCCGCGTCGACGACGGCAACGTCACCTTCGACACCTCGGCCCTCGAGCGCCGCCTCGACCGGCTCGAGGGCATCGCCCGCCGCATCGGATCGGGCGTGCTGTTCGCCGCGATGCTCGTCGGAGGCGCGCTGCTCGTCACGCCGCTGCCGCCGCTCGGCATCACCCTCATCTGCGTCTCGGCGCTGCCCCTGCTGCACTCGGTGTTCGGCGGTCGTCGCTCGCGCTGATGCGCCCGGAGTGCTCGCGCTGATGCGCCCTGGTGCTCGCCGCTGACGCGCCCGGAGAACCCGGAGCATCCGGCATCCGCCCGGCGTGTGCGCCCCGGAGCGCCGCGGATCGACCCGTTCATCTGGCCTTTCCGTCCAGGTCGCAGAATGCCGGCATGGGAGAATGGGTTCTCATGGACACTCCGGACGAGAAGACGCCCACGAGGAACGACCCTCCGAAGACCTCCACCGCCGCGATCAGGCAGGCCGCGAAGGCCACCGAGACCGCGCAGAAGATCGTGCGCGACATCGCCGCGGTTCCGCCGCGCGGCGTGCACCCGGCGCTCGTGCCCGGCGTCTCGGTCGAAGAGACCGGACGCACCTACCGCACCGATCCGCTCGTCTTCGGCATCGCCGTCGCGCTGACCCTCGCGTTCATCGCGTGGGGCGTGTTCGCGGGTGACAACCTCTCGGGCACGACCTCGACCGTGCTCGGGTGGGTCGTCGAGTACTTCGGCTTCTTCTTCACCACGATCGCCACCGTCATCCTCGTCTTCATGCTCTTCGTCGGCTTCAGCCGCTACGGACGCATTCCCCTGGGCCGCGACGACGAAGAGCCCGAGTTCTCGATGTTCTCGTGGATCTCGATGCTCTTCGCCGCCGGAATGGGCATCGGTCTCGTCTTCTGGGGCGCCGCCGAGCCGCTCACCTTCTTCGAGAACCCGCCGCCCGGAACGGTCGAGGCGAACACCCTCGAGGCCATGCACACGGCGCAGGCGCAGGTGCTCTACCACTGGGGCCCGCAGGCGTGGGCCTTCTACGCGCTGGTCGGCGGCGCGATCGCGTACGGCGCGTTCCGTCGTGGCCGCACGCCCCTGATCTCGTCGATCTTCGCGCCGCTGCTCGGTGAGGGGCGCACCACCGGACCCCTCGGTCGCACGATCGACATCTTCTCGATCATCGTCACCCTCTTCGGCACCGCCGCGTCACTCGGCCTGGGAGCCCTGCAGATCGGCCACGGCGTCGAGATCGTCAGCGGCATCGGCGAACTCGGCAACGGCGTGCTCATCGCGGCCATCGCCGTGCTCACCGCCTGCTTCATCGCCTCGGCGGTCTCGGGCGTCTCGAAGGGCATCCGCGCGCTGTCGAACATCAACGCGGTCGTCGCGCTGCTGCTCGCATTCTTCGTCTTCTTCGTCGGACCGACGCTGCTGATCCTCAACGTCATCCCCTCGGTCGCCGTGCAGTTCCTCGGTGACCTGCCCGAGATGGTCGCGCGGTCAGCGTCGCAGGGCGATGAGGCGCAGATGTTCCTGTCGAGCTGGACGATCTTCTACTGGGCATGGTGGATCTCCTGGTCGCCGTTCGTGGGCATGTTCATCGCCAAGATCTCGCGGGGCCGCACGCTGCGCCAGTTCGTCTCCGTCGTCATCCTGGTTCCGGCCGCGATCTCGCTCATCTGGTTCGCGATCTTCGGAACCACGGCGATCCAGCAGCAGATGAACGGCGCAGGACTCACGGTCGACCCGCCCGAAGAGGTGCTCTTCGGCGTGCTCGAGAACCTGCCGTTCCCGCTGATCACCAGCATCGTGCTCATCCTGCTGATCTCGATCTTCTTCATCACCGGCGCCGATTCAGCCTCGCTCGTCATGGGCACGCTCTCGCAGCAGGGTCGCCCCGAGCCGTCGCGCTGGGTCGCCGTCGTCTGGGGAGTCCTGGTCGGAGTGATCGCGGCGGTGCTGCTCGTCACCGGCGAAGAGGGCAGTGGCCTGAAGTCGCTGCAGAACGTCACGATCATCGCGGCGCTGCCGTTCGCGGTGATCATGGCCTTCATGATGGTCGCGTTCATGAAGGATCTGCGACGCGACCCCATGATCCTGCGCGAGCGCTATGCCCGCATGGCCGTTCGCCACAGCGTCATGGCCGGACTCGAGGAGTACGGCGACGACTTCGCGCTCGTGCCTGTCGAGTACGACCACTCCGAAGACGACCTCGCCTGGATCGATGAGGCCGACGTCGACGACAGCCTCGCCGAGGTCTACGCGACCGCGACCGAGGCGATCGACATCATCCCCGACGCCGGTGGTGGCGCTGCGGATGCCGGCGCCGATGCCGGCGATGCGAGTCCGGCCGGAGATGCGAGTGCGACCGGCGACGCGAGTGCGGCCGGCGATGCGAGTGCGGGTGCGGCCGCGGACGCCGGGTCGGATGACGGGGGCGACCCTGCGGGCCTCGCCGAGCGTCCTTCCTGACGTCAGTCGCATTGTTGACCCCGCCCGCGCCGCCCCCGGCCCGGTGCGGGGTCAGTAGCGCATCCGAATCGGCCGTTTCCGATGTGAAAGTGGCCCCGCACGTGAGTCCCGGTGCCGAAGTGGCCCCGCCATGTGGGTGGGGCGTGAGGTTGCCCCTACCCGCGGGTTCCATCGCGGTGCGGGGTCAGTAACGCATCCGAATCGACCGTTTCCGCTGCGAAAGTGGCCCCGCACGTGAGTCCCGGTGTCGAAGTGGCCCCGCACGCACCTCGCGCGTGGGTCCGGGTGCCGAAGTGGCCCCGCCATGTGGGTTGGGCGTGAGTTGCCCCTACCCGCGGCTCCATCCCGGTGCGGGGTCAGTAACGCATCCGAATCGGCCGTTTCCGCTGCGAAAGTGGCCCCGCACGTGAGTCGCGATGCCGAAGTGGCCCCGCACGTGAGCCCCGGTGCCGAAGTGGCCCCGCAAGCGCAAAGGCGTGCGGGAGGCCGGAGGCGCGAGGCGGGAGGCGGGAGGCGCGGGGCGCCAGGGCTTAGGCGGATGCCGCCTCAGCCCCGGCCCAGAGGCTCAGGCGACGGGGGCCGTCTCGCTCGGGGCCGCCTCGCTCGCACCCGCCTCGCTCGCACCCGCCTCGCCCGCACCCGCCTCGCCGACACCGGGAGCGACCGTCTCGACGGGGACGGATGCCGCGGCGGTGATCTTCGCCGCCATGCCCGCGAAGATGAAGCCGTGGAACGGCAGCACGGCCAGCCAGTACAGCCGTCCCGCGAGCCCGCGGGGGAAGAAGACCGCCCGCTGCTCGTAGCGGGATCCGTCGCCGTCGGGCAGTGCGCGCAGCTCGAGCCAGGCCTCGCCCGGCACCTTCATCTCGGCGCGCAACCGCAGCAGTCCGCCGCTCGCGGGCGACGAGTCGGTCTTGCGGCCGGGCTCCTCGACGGCTTCGACGCGCCAGAAGTCGATCGCATCACCGACCCGCGCCTCGGCCTTGCTGCGGCGTCCGCGGCGGAGCCCGACTCCGCCGACGAGCCGGTCCATCCAGCCGCGCACCGCCCAGAGGAACTTCGACGAGTACCAGCCGTTCGACCCGCCGATGCCGATGATCACCCGCCACAGTCCGTCGACCGGAGCTGACGTCTTCAGCTTGCGGGTGTCGGTGAAGACGGTGCGTCCCGCCCAGTCCGGGTCGCTGGGCAGCGGGTCGCTCGGGGCGCCCGAGACCTCGGCATCCTGCCAGCTCGTCTCGATGGTGTCGGCGTCGAGACGGCCCAGCGCCATCGACACGGCGGTGCGGTACGGGGTCAGCCCGCCGTCCGGGCGGGGGATGAGATCATCGATCGCGCGGTCCTTCACGATGCACTCGTTCTGCAGCGACGCGACGAGCGGGCGCGCGATCGATCGCGGAACCGGGGTCACCAGGTTCACCCAGTGCGATGCGAGTCCCGGAGTGAGCACCGGCAGGGCAGCGATCGCGCGCTGGCGCAGACCCGCCTCGAGCGCATAGCCGTTCATCATCTGGCCGTAGCGCAGCACGTCGGGTCCGCCGATGTCGGCGGCGCGGTTGACGCTGTCATCGACGCGCGCGGCGCCCAGCAGGTAGTGCAGCACGTCGCGCACCGCGATCGGCTGGATGCGGTTGCGCACCCATTTCGGCGCCGGCATGTACGGCAGCACGTCGGTCAGGTGCCGGATCATCTCGAACGATGCGGAACCGGAGCCGATCACGACGCCGGCCTGCAGCACGAGCGTCGGAACGCCCGACTCGAGGAAGATCTCGCCCACCCGCACCCGGGAGCGCAGATGAGGCGAGAGCTGCACATCGTCGGGATGCAGTCCGCCGAGATACACGATGCGGCGCACGCCGGCCTTCGCCGCGGCATCCGCCACCGTGGTGGCCGCTCGTTCGTCGCTCTCCTCGAACCCCTTGCCCGCCGTCATCGAGTGGATCAGGTAGTAGACCACGTCGACATCGCGCATGGCCTCGGCCACGGCGTCCGCGTCGTCAGCAGAGCCCTCGACGATCTCGCAGTCGGCACCCCACGGGAAGGATGCCGCGCGCGCGGCGTCCCGGGCCAGTGCGCGCACCCGGTATCCGGCGTTCAGCAGACGAGGCGTCAGCCGCCCGCCGATGTATCCCGTGGCGCCGAGCACCAGCGCGCGAGGCGCCGATCCGTCTTCGCGGGGGAGGGCGCGCAGGGCCTCTTCGTGCCCGGTGGGCTGGGTGAGCTCGGTCATGTGTCGAGCGTAGGCGTGATGACCGGAAATTTCACTAGGCTGGCGATTGACTAGTTCATCTAGTAATCTTTTGGCGGAGGAAGGTGATCACATGGCGACAGCCACGCAGTACCCCACCCGTCGTGAGCTCCGGTCTCGGCGAATCCTGCCGAACGGTCCTGTCGACGTCGCCCCGCTGTCGGCACGTGCTGCTGTCGGCCGCTCCACCGGGCTCCGCAGCGTCCCGCTCCCCGCATCGCGCACGCCGTTCTGGAAGTCCGCCGGAGTCGTCGGCCTCATCGCGGTCATCGCCGCCGGCACTCTGCCGCTGGCGGCATCCGCCCTCGACATCCCCCTGTGACCGCACGGCGCGGGCGCTCGACCACAGACCACCGCTGAGAAGAGAGAGGAGCCCCCATGGGACTCGATGACAAGATCAAGAACACCGCTCAGGACCTCGCCGGCAAGGCGAAGGAGGCCGTCGGCAAGGTGACCGACAACGAGAAGCTCGAGGCGGAGGGCCGCGCCGACCAGGCGAAGGCCGACGTCAAGAAGGCCGGAGAGAACGTGAAGGACGCGTTCAACAACTGACACCGGTGAGCAACGGCGGGGAGGTGGCGCGAGCCACCTCCCCGCCTTCTGTGCGGCTCGACCTGCGATGGTCGTGCGGCGCGAGAGAGAGTGAGACAGCATGTCCGACCGCCTGAACAATGACACGCCGAACCTGTGGCAGCGCCTGCTGCGACGGCTGCGTCCCGCCGCGGCAGAGCCGCGTCGGCTCACGGTCGAGGACGTCACCGTCGTCGACCGCCCGATGCTCCGCCGCGCGGTCGCCGGCACCGTGGTCGGCAATCTCATGGAGTGGTACGACATCGGCGTCTACGGCTATCTCGCGGTGATCATCGGGCGGGCGTTCCTGCCGGACGCATCTGCCGGGGCGCAGTCGCTCTTCTCGCTCGGCGTCTTCGCGGTGACCTTCGTCGCCCGTCCGCTCGGCGGCATCGTGCTCGGCCAGCTCGGCGATCGACTCGGCCGTCAGCGCGTGCTGGCCTTCACGCTGATCATGATGGCCGCGGCCACATTCCTCATCGGCGTGCTCCCCGACTTCTCGGTCATCGGCGTCTGGGCGCCGATCCTGCTGATCGTCCTCAAGCTCGCGCAGGGCTTCTCGACCGGCGGCGAGTACGCGGGCGCCACGACCTTCATCACCGAGTACGCGCCCGACCGGCGCCGCGGCTTCTATGCCTCCCTGCTCGACCTCGGCTCGTACATGGGCTTCGCGATCGGCGCCGCCTTCGTCTCGATCCTGCAGCTGACGCTGTCGGCCGAGGTCATGCAGGGCTTCGCCTGGCGCATCCCGTTCCTCGTCGCGCTTCCGCTCGGACTGATCGCGATCTACTTCCGTCTGAAGATCGAGGACACCCCGGCATTTCAGGAGGCACAGGACTCGGCGAAGCGCGCGGCCGACGACGCACAGGCGTCGGCGGATGCGCCCAAGGGCGTGCTCGCATTGATCCGCGCATACTGGCGCGAGCTGCTGACGGCGTTCGTGCTCGTCGCCGCCGCCAACACCGTGGGCTACGCCCTTACCTCCTACATGCCCACGTACCTCACCGGAACCCTGGGCTACGACGAGGTGCACGGCACTCTGCTCACCCTTCCCGTGCTCGTGGCGATGGCGCTCTGCATCCCGCTCACCGGAAAGCTCTCCGACCGCATCGGACGCCGCAAGGTGCTGTTCATCGGCTCGATCTCGGCGATCGTGCTGGCCGTGCCGTCGTTCCTGTTCATGATGCACGGGGAGATCTGGTCGACGCTTCTCGGCCTGGTGCTGCTCGCCTTCCCCGTGACCTTCTATGTGGCCAACCTCGCCTCGTCTCTGCCCGCGCTCTTCCCGACGTCGTCGCGCTACGGCGGCATGGGCATCTCGTACAACCTCGCCGTCGCCCTGTTCGCGGGCACGGCTCCGGTCGTGATGGAGGCGCTCGTGCAGATGACCGGATCGTCGCTGGCCCCGGCGTTCTACGTGATCGGCACCTCGATCGCCGGCTTCATCGCCGTGGTGGTGCTCAAGGAGTCGGCGCGCAGGCCGCTGCCGGGTGCGATGCCGAGCGTGCAGACGATCGAGGAGGCCGTGGAACTGGTCGAGACGCAGGAGGAGAACCCCGACCTCGACCTCGACGAGCTGTTCCCCGAACGCCTCGAGAACGCCGCGGACGACGACGGAGAGGCCGGCGCTCGGGTCGAGGATCAGGTCGAGAAGGCCTGACCCGCGGCGGAGGGATCACTCGCCGGAGGGCTCGGACTCCTCGTGCGAGCGGATGACGTCGCGCAGCTCCTGATCGAGATCCGACGCCTCTTCGATGGCCGAGGTCATGCCGGCGAGGAATCGCGTCACGATGCCACGCTCGCGGTCGCTCATCTCGTCGACGAGCGACAGCATCCGCCGGTGCATCGCGCCGAGGGTCTCGCGCACCTCGTCGTCGCTGCTGACGGTGGGCACGACGACCCCGGCGCGGCGATCGGTCGGGTGCGGCTCGCGCTTCGCGTGCCCGCCCTTCTCGAGACGGTCGATGAGGGTCGTCGTCGACGCCGTGGAGATGTCGAGCATGCGGGCGATGTCGATCGGGCGCACGATGCGGCCGGCCCGCTGCTCGCGCAGCAGGAATCGCAGCGCGACCAGGTCGGTCTCGTTCATGCCCATCGACGCCCTGGTGCGGGCGCGCATGGCGGTCTCGGCCGAGCGGTAGCGGCGGAGCATGTTGAGCACGTCGACCGTGCTCGCGCTGTCGGAGTCGGGGTACCAGTACCCCGATCGGCCGAATTCTTCAGAGCGCTCCATCACGCCACCTCGCCGTCATCGCTCAGGGATCCCTCGTTCTCTCCATGCTCGCGCGCGAGCATCTCGATCGCGCCGGCTTCGACCTCGGCAGGGACGATCCGCAGCAGTCCGCCCGTGATGGCGTCGTGCTCGGCGGCCACGATCTGGTCGAGCCGCCAGGCGGGAACCGACGGGAACCGCGCTCGCAGGCGATCGAGCATGTCGGCGTACATGATGTACCCCGCATCCCCGAGTGTGAATCGCTCGACCATGACGTCCCTTTCCTGCCCGTGTTCTATCTTCGCACCCGATCAGAGTCCCTGGTGGCATTGGAATTCGCTAGGCCACCTCGTTACCTGTCTTTCGAGTAGCATGGAAGGGTCAGGGGGTGACACATGGCCAGCAGGACCGACATCAGAACGACGTCGACCGATCTCGTCGCTCGGGTCGACGAACTCCGTCGCGCCGAGGCGCAGCTGGGCCGTCGTCTCGCCGCGCTGCGCGCGCCCAACGACACCGATCGTGAGGCCATGAGGTACATCACGGAGGCGCCGGCGGATGCTCCCGCGACCCCGGGAGGACTCGCTGCGCACCTGAACGTGAGCACGGCCGCGATCACGAGCCTGCTGCGTCGTCTGCAGGAGCGCGGCCAGATCGTCGTCGCCCCGCATCCGGCCGACGCGCGATCGAAGGTTCTGCGACCCTCTCTGCGCGATCTCCACTCGCCCGCCGACGAGCTCACGCAGCGCATCGCCGCCCTCGCCGACGAGTTCACGCCCGAGCAGACCGATGCGATCTCGCGGTTCCTGCAGCGCTTGACGGAAGAGATCGGCGACCTTCCCTGACGCCGGACTGGGATTTAGCTAGGTAACCTAGTAATCTATTTCTCAAGCCAGTCTGAGCGTGAGGGAGAGAACATGGGTTACCTGACCTACGGAAGCACCGCCGCACCGATCGAGATCGACGACGAGCTGCTGACCCACCTGCGGCTGGTGATCGTGACCAAGCTGCGGCGCAACGAGTCCTTCCCCCTGACCCTCTCGATCGGCGACGGCGCCGTCGAGACGCTCTGGGTGCACGCCTCCATCCCCCTCCGGTTCGCCATGGACGAGGAGCCGAGCATCGACCGCTCGCTGGTGGTCTCGATGATGAACGCGGCGAACTCTGCCGGCGGGCTCGACCTCACCCGAGGTGAGTTCGCTCCGGCGCTCACGGGGTCGCGTGTGCTGCACGCGATGACTGCGTGAGCCATGTCCGCACGCATCAGGAATGCCGCCAAGGCGGCGACGAGCGCGCGGGTGCGAGGCGCCTCGCGGACGCGAGGGCTGTGGGTCGAGGTCGATCCCGGCTTCTACGTCGGCAATGACCGGCGCCAGTTCCTCGGATCGATCGCGGGGACGCCGCGCGAGGGCTTTCGGGCTTTCGGAGCGCAGTCCGACTTCATCGGCCAGTTCGACGACCTGGATGCCGCCAAGGCTGCGGTCGCTGCGGCATCCGTGATCGCCGAAGAGATCGCACAGGGCGAATCGCTGCTCCACTGAGGGTGATCGCGATCGCCGCACGGGTGGCATACGCGATGCGGAAGGCGATTTTCGACGGCGTCCCTCGACGTGTACGGTCGTTGCTATGACTTCGATCGAATCGATTCGACGGCCTGCTGTCGACCAGGCGTCGCGCCGAGCGCGCATCGCGGTCTCGGCGCTGTTCCTCACGAACGGCGCACTGTTCGCCAACATCCTGCCCCGCTACCCCGAGATCAAGGCTGCTCTGGGGCTCGACAACGCCGGGTACGGCCTCGCGATCGCGGCCTTCCCTGCCGGCGCGATCGCCGCGGGTCTTCTCGCCGCCGTGCTGATCCGTCGATTCGGGTCGGCGCGGATCGCCGTGTTCGGCACGATCGCCACGGGACTCGGCCTGCTCGCCGCCGCACTGGCGCCCTCCGGCATCCTCTTCGCCGTCGCCCTTCTGCTCGGGGGAGCATCCGACGCGATCACCGACGTCGCGCAGAACGCGCACGGTCTGCGCGTGCAGCGGCGATACGGCCGCTCGATCATCAACTCCTTCCACGCCATCTGGTCGATCGGCGCGGTTCTCGGCGGAGGCATGGCCGCGGCCGCGATCGCCCTGCAGCTGCCGCTCGGCGTGCATCTCGGCATCTCGACCGCGGTGTTCGCGGCCGTCGCCTTCACCGCGCTCTGGTTCTGCCTGCCCGGACGCGATGAGGAGGCGGATGCGGAGGCGACGGCCGAGCCGGTCGAGCTGGGCGGCGCCGTGCGCCGCGGAGTCAGCCCTCGCACCGTGATGATCATCATCGCGCTCACGCTCATCGCGATGGCCGGTGCCGTGGCCGAAGACGCCGGCAACTCGTGGGCGACTCTCTATCTGAGTGAATCGCTCGGCGCCGCGGCCGCCATCGCGCCGCTCGGATTCATCGCGCTCGTCGGCGCACAGTTCATCGGTCGGATGCTGGGCGACGGCATGACCGACCGGTTCGGGCAGCGCGCGGTGGCCCGCGTCGGAGGACTGATCGCCGCAGCGGGCATGACACTCGCGCTCATCTTCCCGAGCGTGCCGGGAACCATCGCCGGATTCGCCGCCGTCGGCTTCGGCATCGCGACGCTCATCCCGGCCGCCATGCATGCGGCGGACGAACTGCCCGGCCTGCGACCGGGAGTGGGGCTCACGGTCGTGTCGTGGCTGCTGCGGCTCGGCTTCCTGCTGTCACCGCCGATCGTCGGGTTCATCGCCGACACCGAGAGCCTGCGGGCCGGGTTGATCGTGGCCCCGGCTGCGGCTCTGGTCGCGGTGCTTCTCGCCGGAGTGCTCGAGAAGCGCAAGGTTCGGGAGTAGCAGTTCGGGTCGGCCACGGAGGGCCGTGAGAGTGATGCGGAAGGGTGTTCGTCCTCCCGTATCGCGGGTTTTCGCAGTATACGTATTCAATCCTGAAAGTTTCCGGGAACATAGGCTTCCCTAAGTCGATTGCATACGTATACCATCAGCGTCATGGGACACATCAAGCATCGAGCACTGCCGGTACTCGCCCTCGCAGCAGTGGGCATGATCGCCCTCTCCAGCTGCGGCGCCGGGACCCGAACCGACAATGAGAACGCGACAACGGTGTCGTGCGACTACACGGCTCCCGAGGGCAAGACCACGGTCAACGTCCTCGCCTACAATTCCTCCGCCATCGACCCCTTCACCGACACCATGGTCAAGAGCTGTTCGACCGATGACGTGACGCTGAAGCACGATCCGATCGACTTCGGCGGGCAGGTGACCAAGACCACGGCCACCCTGGCCGGCGACACGGGCACCTACGACATCATCGAGACCTACGGATTCGTCATCCCCGGCTTCGGCGAAGAGGAGAAGCTCGTTCCGCTGAACGACCTCTGGGACAAGTATGGCGAGGACTACGGGCTCGGCGAGATCAGCGAGTCGATGGTCGAGGGCATGTCCTACGACGGCGACATCTACGCCATCCCGATGCAGGCGCAGATGTTCGTCATGGCCTACCGCACCGACATCTTCGAAGACCTCGGCCTCGACGTGCCGACCACCTTCGACGAGATGATCGCCGCGGCCGAGGCGATCAAGGCCGAGGGCCTCATGGACTACCCGATCGCGCTGCCCTGGCTCGCCACGGCCGACGTGACGACCGGCTTCGAAGGGGCGATGAACTCCCTCGGCGCCGACTTCGTCACCGCAGACGGCGAGGTCACCCTCGACGGACCCGAGGCGAAGCAGGCCGTCGAGGCGATGCTCGCACTCAAGCCCTACATGGACCCGCAGGTCACGACCTTCGACCAGCCCAAGGTGCAGCAGCAGATGTTCAACGGCACGGCGGCCATGTCGATCATGTTCTCCGGTCGCATGTTCGACCTGACCCTGCCCGCGAACTCCAAGCTGTCCGACTCCTTCGGATTCGCCGGTGCGCCCAAGGTCTCCGACGACGCCGAGTACTCCTACAACCGCCTCTCGATCGACGGCTGGTCGATCCCCTTCAACACCAAGCTCGACCACGACATGCTCTTCCAGATGATGGCGTCCGCCGTCAGCGAGGACGCGTCCACGGCATCCGTCCCCGCCGCCTACCCGGCCCGCGAGGGCATGGTGACGGAGGAGAACTCCCCGTACGGTGCCGCCGCCAACGACTCGATCGCGAGCGCCATGCCGCCGATCGTGTCGCCGGTCATCGCCGACATCACCAACGAGATCCGGCCGATCCTGGTCTCGATCCTCAACGGCCAGGTGTCCGTCGACGACGGGCTCGCCCAGATGCAGGCCGCCGGCGAGAAGATCGCCGGCTGACCCCGATCCGACCGTCCATGACTGTGGCCTGAGCGCGAGTTCAGGCCACAGTCCGTCCAAGGGAGGACGCATATGAAGGCACGCGAATTCTGGCTGCTCTTCGCTCCGAGCCTGCTGGTGATGGGTGCACTGCTCGTGCTGCCGCTGGTGCGCACGGTGCAGTGGAGCTTCGAGCAGGTCCGCTACGGCACACCAGGCACCTTCATCGGGTTGGAGAACTTCACCGACGCGCTGACGGATCCCCGTTTCCACAAGGCGGTGATGTTCACGGTCGCCGTCACGATCGTCACCACGGCGATCCTGCTCGTCTTCGGGTACATCATCGCCACCGGCATCAACCGCATCACCACGTCGCGTCCGCTCGTGCTCGGCATCATGCTCGTCTCGTACGTGCTGCCGAACCTCGTCGGCGCCGTCGCCTTCTCGTGGCTCTTCGACGACAACTTCGGCGGTGTGGTGAACCGCCTGATCGGCTTCTTCGGCGGGTCGCAGGTGCTCTGGTTCACCGACCAGGTGCCCAACGCGATCCTCGTGATCGCCAACACCGTCTGGCACATGCTCCCGTTCGCGATGCTGATCATCCTGGCCGGACTCCAGGGCGTGCCGAACGAGCTGAAGGAGGCGGCGAAGATCGATGGCGCCAACGGCTTCCAGACGCACCTCAACGTGATCATCCCGACCATCCGCGGAGTGCTCGGATTCGTGACGCTGATCACGATCATGGATGTGCTGCGCATGTTCGACAACCTGATCCCGCTGTCGCCGCAGGCGCAGAACATCGGCAACGAATCGATCATGCTCTACGTCTACTCCGTGGCATTCGCCGATGGCGCCGAGAACCTCGGTCTCGGCAGCGCGATCAATGTGCTCACCATCCTCCTGATCCTCATCATGCTGATCCCGTTCATCCGGGGCATCTTCAAGGAAGCGAAGGCCGAACGATGAGTCTCACCTCCGCAGAACTCTCGACGAGGGCCATCGTCACGAAGGGCGTGCCGAAGCGCCGTCGCCGCGGCCCCAACCGCCCGCCGGTGATCACGGGGCTGCTGCTCGGCATCCTCTGCATCGTGATGCTGAGCCCCTTCATCTGGATGACGCTGTCGGTGACCAAGCCCACCGACGTCGCCTTCGCCAACCCGCCGGTGCTCTGGGACTACCAGCCGACCCTGCAGGCGTTCGTCGATCTGTGGCAGACCACGTACTTCGCCGACTACCTCGTGAACACCGTGGTCGTGGCGGTCGTGTCCACCGTGATCGCGCTGGCGATCGGCATCCCGGCGGCCTATGCGCTGTCGCGGTTCCCCAGCTACGTCTCGGCGCTGCTGCTCGTGCTCGCACTGATCTTCCGTGCGCTGCCCCGCTTCGCGGTGGTGCTGCCGATGTACGACATCAGCCGCGCGCTCGGCATCTACGACACCACGTTCGCGCTCGCGATCGCCCTCGTCGCGATCAACCAGCCGTTCACGATCTGGCTGCTGCGCAACTTCTTCGCCGAGATTCCGAAGGAGCTCGACGAGGCGGCCATGATCGACGGCTGCACCAGGATCGGGATGCTGCGCAGGGTCATGATCCCACTGATGGGGCCGGGGATCCTGACCGCCGGCATCTTCGTGTTCCTGTTCGCCTTCCAGGAGTACCTCACCGCGCTCGTGCTCACCGACACCTCGTCGAAGACGGTGCCCGTGTTCATCGCCACGCAGCTCGGGCAGACCCTGCCGATGCTGCAGCAGGCGGGAGCGGCGTCGATGCTGTTGACGATCCCGGTGTTCGTGATCGCCTTCATCGCGCAGAAGTATCTCGTCGCGGGTCTCAGCGACGGTGCCGTGAAGGGCTGAGGTGGCTGCCGCGGTGCCGCCGCTCGTGCTCCTCGCGGGCATGAACTGCACGGCCGACCTGTGGACGGATGCGCGGTTCGAGGGGGCGGTCCGGCCGGTGCTGGATCGTCCCTCGATCGGCGAGCAGGTGGCGGCGCTGCTCCGGGATCTGCCCGAGACCTTCGTGCTCGTCGGCCACTCGCTCGGGGGCATCGTCGGCATGGCTCTCGCCCTCGCCGCGCCTCAGAGGGTGACCGGCCTCTGCCTCGTGTCGACCAATGCCAAGGCGCCGACCGACGCGCAGCGTGCCGGATGGGGCGGGTGGCTCACGGCACTCGACGAGGGCGTCGAGCCGCGCGCGCTGCAGGACGGCATCCTCATTCCTCTGCTCGGGGAGGCGCTCGTGCGAGAGCGGCCCGAGCTCGTGGAGCGGACTCTGCGCATGGGGGAGGAGACCGGTGCCGACCGGCTGCGCGCTCAGCTGCGGATGCAGCTCACGCGCACCGACCTGCTCTCGCGGATCACCGGATTGTCGATGCCGACCCTCGTCGTCTCGGGGCTCGACGACGCCATCTGTCCGCCGCACTTCCACACCGAGATCGTGTCGGCGATGCCTGACGCCCGTCTCATCACCCTCGATGCCGGCCACCTGCTGCCACTCGAGCGGCCGCGTGAGTTCGGGCGTCTCGTCCGGTCGTGGATGTCGCAGCAGCGACTGGCCGGCATCGTCGTCTGACCTCGGGTTCGCGGCGCCTCGGCTTGTGGTGCTGCGGCAGTCGGGAGGGGATCCGCGATTCGGAGGGTGGAGGCGGGGGAGGTGACCTCCGTATCGCAGATCTCCTCCGGATCGACGGTGGGTGGCGGGGCGCGGGGCGCGGGCGGCGCGGGATGCGGCGAGCGCTCAGCGCTCGGGCGCCGCGAGGCCGCGCAGATGCGCCATGAGAGAGGACGCGAGGTTGTAGACGACGAGGTCGGCTCCGTCGGCGAAGGCCGCGCTCGCCGCATCCCTCGTGCCGACGATGTCCATGCGCAGTGAGCCGACCCTGGCCAGCGCCGAATGCACCGCAGCGATCGCCTCGGGCACCGGTCGGTCATCCGGTCCACTCGACGCCGCGAGGTCGGCGGGGCCGACCATGATGCCGTCGAGTCGTGGCACCGTGGCGATGCCCTCGACGTCTGCGACCCCGCCGGGCGATTCGATCATCCCGAGCACGAGAGTGTTCTCGAGCCACCAGTCGCGGTGCTCTGAGGGGTCGATGAGACCGAAGCGTCCGGCCCGGCTGTAGGTCGCGAATCCGCGCAACCCGACCGGCGGGTACATCGCCGCAGAGACCAGCGCCTCGGCATCCGCTGTCGTGTCGAGGTGAGGGGCGAGGATGCCCTGGGCTCCCTGGTCGAGCACCCGCAGGATCTGGCCGCGGTCGCCCTCGCCGACGCGCACGATCACCGGCACGCCGTGCACCTGGGCCAGCGCGATGTGCTGCCGCAGCGCGACGACGTCGGCGGGGCCGTGCTCGCAGTCGATCAGCACGAAGTCGAACTCGGCGACGGCGAGCATCTCGACCAGCTCTTCCGACGGCATCCGGAGCAGTGCCCCGATCAGCTTCTCGCCGGCGAGCGCTCGGGCTCGCAGCGACCGCATCATGCGACCATTCCTGCTGAGAGATCGATGTCGGCACCGCACATGCCCGGCATCCCGAGCATCGCGATGACCGCTGCGCCCACCTCTTCTTCGGTGACCATGCGTCCGAGCGCCGCGCGCGAGACGAACGCCTGCTCGGCGTCGTCGATGCTCGTGCCCGATCTCGCGGCCTCGAGGCGGAAGTTGCGCTCCATGCGCGGTCCCTGCACCGGGCCCGGCGACAGCGAGTTCACCCGCACACCTGCCGGTCCGACCTCGAACGCGAGCGTCGAGGTGAGCCCGATCACGGCCATCTTCGACGCGCAGTACGGCGTGCGGTGCGCGAGCGGACGCTTGCCCGAGACGGAGGCCACGTTGATGACGTCGCCCTCGCCGCGTTCGACCATGCCGGGCAGGAGCGCCTTGCAGAGCAGGAACGTGCCGCGCACGTTCACGGCGAACACTTCGTCCCAGTCGTCGACCTCGATGTCGGTGAGCGCTGCGACCGGACCCGGGATGCCGGCGTTGTTCACAAGGATCGACACCTCGGTGTCCGCCAGCTGCTCCCGCAACGTGTCGACGGACGCCGGATCCGACACGTCGCAGGTCATTCCGCGTGCCCGTGAACCGAGGTCGGCGACGACGCGGTCGAGCTTCTCCGCGTCCCTCCCGACCACGACCACGTGCGCACCGGCGGCGTGCAGGGACCGGGCGATGGCCGCCCCGAGTCCGCTGCCGCCGCCGGTGACCACGGCCGTGCGACCGGCGAGGTCGGTCATCGCGACTCCGCGCCGACCGCCGCGTGACTCTCGTCGATCCAGGCGAACTCCGTGCCGGCGTGCCTCCAGGCGCGGGCATCGCCCGAGCGGGCATGACCTTCGAAGAGCTCGACTCGTGCAGCGCGGCCGCACACGGCTCCGAGCTCGGCCGACGACTCGCTGTTCTGGATCTCCTGATAGGTCACCGTGCGCAGGTACTTGCCCACCCAGAGTCCGCCGGTGTACCTCGCGGCGCCGAGCGTCGGCAGCACGTGGTTGGTGCCGATCACCTTGTCGCCGTAGGAGACGCAGGTGTTCTCGCCGAGGAACAGCGCGCCGTAGTCGTGCATCCGCGTCAGTGCCTCGCGCGGGTTCTGCGTGAAGATCTGCACGTGCTCGAAGGCGAAGTCGTCGGCGATCCGATAGGCCTCGTCGAGGTCGTCCGCGACGATCACCTGTCCCCAGTCGCGCCAGGCCGGGCCGGCGTAGTCGCGAGTGGGCATGCCGGGCAGGATCTTCTCGATCCAGTCCATGACCTCCTCCGCCAGCGCCTGCGAGGTCGTGACGAGCACGGCGGGGGAGTCGGGGCCGTGCTCTGCCTGGGAGAGCAGGTCGACGGCGGTGAAGAAGGGATCGGCGTGCTCGTCGGCGACGATGAGGATCTCGGTCGGGCCGGCGAAGAGGTCGATGCCGACCTCGCCGAACAGCTGGCGCTTGGCCTCGGCGACGTAGGCGTTGCCGGGGCCGGCGATCATGTTGACCGGTTCGATCGAGTCGGTGCCCACGGCCATCGCCGCCACCGCCTGCACTCCGCCGAGGATGTAGATCTCGTCGGCGCCGGCCATCTTCATCGCGGCCACGGTCGCGGCGGGGATCTCGCCTCGGATGGGCGGAGTGCACGCGACGACGCGGGGCACGCCGGCGACCTTGGCGGTGATGATCGTCATGTGCGCGGATGCCGTCAGCGGGTACTTCCCTCCCGGGATGTACGCACCGGCCGCCTGAACCGGAACATGCTTCTGTCCGAGGAACACCCCGGGCAGCGTCTCGACCTCGATGTCGACGAGCGAGTCGCGCTGGGCCTGAGCGAAGCGGCGCACCTGGCTCTGCACGAACTCGATGTCGGTGATCACCTGGGCGTCGAGCGTGCCGATGATCTCGGTGATCTCGTCATCGGAGAGCCGATACGAGTCGCGACTCCAGTTGTCGAACTGCTCGGCGTACCGCCGCACGGCGACGTCGCCGTTCTCGCGGATGTCGCCGATGATTCCCCTCACCCGCTCGGCGACGTCCTGCTGAGCGGTGTCCGCGAACGTCTTCGTCGGCGCGGTCTTGAGATGCAGGGGCATGGCCCTTCCTTTCGTTGCATACGTATGTGCTGATTATGACCGCGTATGCATTCGGGCGTCAAGGGCGGTAGAATCCTGAGATCGAGGGGGAGGCGCCAGATGGTCGTCACGAGTCGTGATGTGGCCCGCTTGGCGGGAGTCTCGCAGCCGACGGTGTCTCGGGCACTGCGCGACGACGCGCGGGTGTCCGAGGCGACGAAGCTCCGGGTGCGCGAGGCGGCCCAGCTGCTGGGCTACGTGCCGAGCGAGGCGGGGCGAGCTCTGTCGTCCGGTCGCACGCGGCGCATCGGCCTGCTGCTGACCGATCTCGACAACCAGTTCTACTCGCACATCATCGCCCCGGTGCACCGAGAGCTCGAGACGCTCGGGTATCAGCTGATGCTGCACACCGAGTCGGCCGACAACGACACCATCGTCGAGCGACTGCTGGCCAACGGCCTCGACGGCGTGATCCTCGCGACCACCACCGTGGACTCCGTCGCGCCGCTGCGCCTCAAGGATCGCGGGCTGCCCTTCGTGTACTTCAACCGCACCGGCTCGTTCGTCGAGGCGGACGCCACGGTCGTCGATCCGGCTCCCGGTTATCGCGAGGCGGTTCGGCGTGCTGTCGGACTCGGGCACACCAGGGTCGGCGCGGTGCTCGGACCGAGCAACACGAGCACGGCGCAGAGCCGCGAGGCCGCTCTGCGGGAGGCGCTCGTCGCCGAGGGTGTGACGCTGCCCGAGAGTCACGTGCGCCGGGTGCCCTACGGAGCTGCCGAGGGCGAGGCTGCGGCATCCGAGCTCCTCGAAGGGTCGGAGCGCCCGACCCTGCTGTTCTGCGGCAACGATGTGGTGGCGTACGGTGCGCTCAATGCCGCGCACCGCGCCGGTCTGCGGGTGCCGGACGACCTATCGATCCTCGGTTTCGACGACCTTCCCGAAGCGGCCTGGCCGATCATCGACCTCGCCACGATCGGCTACGACATCGTCGGCATGGCGCGCACGGCCGCCGACCTCATCGTGCGCCGCATCGAGGATCCGAGCGCCGAGCTCGAGAAGACGCGCTTCGAGTCCGTCTTCGTGCCGAGGCGCACTCTCGCGGCCGCACGCGCCGACTGACCCGCCTCTCGGCGATGATCACCGTGTGCGCAGGATCGTCTCTTGCGTTGCTTTGTGCATACGCATACACTGACCAGGAAGAAGCCAGCGATCACCGATGAACCGCAGCTTCGCATCTCGAAGGAGTGAAACGCGTGTCTCTCGACCCGGTTGCCTATCTGCCCTACCAAGACCCCGACGACTTCATCCGTGAGGTCACCGATCTGATCTGGGTCGATCGGTCGATCAGCTTCATCCGCGACAACTACGAGCCCGACTCGATCGTGCACGGCGCCTACGGCACCTCGACGACGCGACAGGAGGTCATCGAAGGAACGCTCATGCGCATCTCGGCGACACCCGATCGCACCGGCCAGGCCGAAGACGTGATCTGGGAGGCTCGCGGCGACGATGCGTTCCTCAGCTCGCACCTCGTGCTGTCTGGGCACCTGCAGACCTCCTCGCACAGCCGCACCATCGCCAGCTGCCTGTACCGCAAGGGCCGCATGGTCGAGGAGTGGGTCGTGCGCGACTCGCTCGCCGGCGCACTCGAACGCGGCGACGACCTCGACGAGCTCGCCCGCGCCCAGGCCTTCCGCGGCTACACGGGGTCGTGGACCGAGCCGGCGCCCGCCGATCCGATCGCGAAGGGCGATTCGGGCGTGCGTCCCGACGACCACCGCTCCGAGGTCGAGACCGTCATCGACATGATCCAGACGGTGTGGAACGACCGCGACCTGCAGAAGGTCGAGAAGTTCTTCCACCGCGACCTCGTGCTGCTCACGGTCGGCAACCGCGTCGTCATCCGGCCTGAGGGCTACCGCCGCGCACTGCTGCGATTCCTCGAGTCGTTCCCCGCTGGGCAGTTCGAGATCCGTGACATCCAGACCAACTACGACGTCCGCTATGCGGGACTGCGCGTCGCGGTCACCTGGAAGTTCGTCGGCGATTACAACGGAGCCCCGAACTACGGCAGCCTCACCGGCAAGCCCGTCGACGTGCTCGGCATCTCGCAGTTCACCTTCCATCAGGGAGCCCTCGTCAAGGAGGTGCGCCTGTGGGACGACATCGCTCTGCGCGCCCAGATCGCGGGTACCCGCGGCGACGAGCCGGCAGCCTTCAGCAACATCTACTGATCATCGACTGATCGACAAGGAGAAGAAGAAATGAGCAACGCCATCGTCGACCAGGTCGACGTCATCGTCCCCGCGGACGAGATCGCACGCCGCACCATCCGCCGCACCGACTGGGTGCCGTGCAACTCCGCTTTCATCGACTGCCGCACTCCGGGATCCGACCGCAAGGAGAACTACTCCTTCATCGGCGCCGGCGTCTCGCAGAACGCGAGCCAGTACGTGAACCTCGAGGTGAATCACGGCTTCAACACCGGAGCCGCGGGGATGCCGAACGGCATCTCGAACAACCTGCATCTGCACTTCACCGCGGAGGTCTTCATCAACCTCGGCGGCGAGTTCCGCCTCCGCTGGGGTGTCGACGGCAAGCAGGGCGAATACATCAGTCACGACGGAGACATCGTGACGATCCCCACGTGGATCTTCCGCGGGTTCACGAACGAGGGGCCGGATGACGGCATCCTCTACACGGTGCTCGGCCGCGACGACAACGGCGGCATCATCTGGGGTCCGTCGGTGCTGCGTGAGGCGGAGTCCTACGGCCTTCACCTCACGGCCGACAACAAGCTCATCGACACGGTCGCCGGTGACGTGCTGCCCGACGACGTGCCGCTGATCACCCCGATGAAGCAGCACTACATCGACGAGCTCACGACCTACACGGTCGAGGACATGCGCGCGCGGGTCATCCAGCCCGGCGACCGCAAGTACTCGTCGGCGGCGCTGCTGTGCGCGGCGGTCGACGGCGGGCACGTCGAGCTCGCCACCGCCATCGGATACGGCATGAGCGAGAACCGTCGCCAGGTGCCGAACGTCACGGAACCCCACTCGTTCAACCTCGCGTGGGTGCGGGCCGAAGCGGGTCAGGGCGTGCTGCGCCACCGTCACGACAAGACGCAGGCGCTGCTGTTCAAGACCGGCCGCTGGGAGGTCACCCTCAACGGTGACCCGTCGACCGCCGTCACGCTGGGCGCCGGAGACACCTTCTCGGTTCCGGAGGGCAGCTGGCGCTCATACGTCTGCGTCGAGGGCGACGAGTCCGGCACCGGCACGGTGCTCGTGATCAACGGCGGCGACGACCGCGTCTACCTCGAGTGGGCTCCGGAGGTCGTCGAAGCGGCGGCCGCCGCCGACTGGACCATCGATCCCAACGGCTACCTGGCCCCGCTGGGAGTGATGGTCACCGCCACGGAAGATGACTGAGAACGACGGGGCGCGAGGGGGCTCTGCCCCCTCGCGCCCCGGCGCGTCCGTGACGGGATCGGATGCCGCTGAGCTGCGCGTCGCGGCGCTGTCGCCCGAGATCGTGCTCGGCGACGTCGACGGCAATCTCGACCGCATCCGCTCGGCGATCTCTGCCGCCGCTCGTCGGCAGGCGCAGCTGATCGTGCTGCCGGAACTCGCGACCAGCGGCTACGTGTTCGCGGATCGCGAGGAGGCGCACAGTGCCGCTCTCACCGTCGATGACCCGCGGTGGTCGACGCTGCAGGAGGCGATCCCCGCGGATGCCGTCGTCGTGGTCGGGTACGCCGAAGCAGACGGGGAGCGGCTCTTCAACACCGCCGCCGTGCTCACTCGCGACGCGCGCCTGGCCGACTACCGCAAGTCGCATCTGTGGGGTGCCGAGAAGCTCGTCTTCGACAGCGGGTCCGAGGCCGGACTCGTCGTGGACGCCTCGTTCGGTCGTCTCGGCGTGGCGCTCTGCTACGACAACGAGTTCCCCGAGGTGCCGCGCCGCCTCGCGCTCGCAGGCGCGGATGTGCTCGCGCTGCCGGTCAACTGGCCGCTCGTGCCCCGGCCGGACGGCGAACATGCACCCGAGCTGATCCAGGCGATGGCGTCGGCGCGGTCGTCGCGACTGCCCGTCGTGATCGCCGATCGATGGGGGTCCGAGCGCGGTGTCGACTGGACCGACGGCACGGCGATCATCGACGAGCAGGGCTGGATCGTCGCCTTCCGCGCGGTGATGGGGGCGACGGCCGTGCTGTCGCTCGACGCCGCCCGCGGCAAGGCGCTGCCGCCGCACAACGACCTGTTCGCCGATCGGCGCGCCGACCTGTACTGGGTGGGTATGTGACGTCCGGCCCCGTGCCGGATGCAGGACCTGAGCACGGATGCAGGAACTGACCCCGTGCCGGATGGGTCGTGACCCGTGCCGGATGGGTCCTGACCTGTGCCGGTTGGGTCCTGACCTGTGCCGGATGCAGGACCTGAGCACGGATGCGGGGCGGGATCGCCGATCTGGTCCTGCATCCGTGCTCTCGTCCTGCAAACGGCGCGCGGTGGGGTGGCGAGGTGGCGCCGCCCGCCCACCCGGAGTCGGCCTCAGCTCAATGCCGTGCGACCCTGATGCTCCGGCAGGCGTTCGCGCAGCATCCGCTCGGCGAGCTCGGCGAGCTTCTGTGTCGCGGGTGAGAGCAGCACGCCCGCTCGCTGCACCAGGGCGATCGTGTCGTGCATCGGCTCGGCGAAGGGGAAGGTGCGGATGCCGGAGGGGAAGGCGTCGGACTCGGCGATCGAACGTGACACGATCGTGTCGGCCGTGCCTGCGGCGACCAGGCTGAGGGCCGTCTCGACGTGCTCGACCTCGACCGCCGGCTCGATGGTCAGGCCCCGCAGCCGTGCGCGTTCGAGCAGCTGGCGTCGGGTCGGGTCGTCCCACCCGGCGAAGGCGTCGTAGAGCACGAGCTTGGCGTCGGCGGCCTCCTCGATCGTGACCGGGCCGGCTTCCGGTGTCCGCGTGGCCGAGGCGTAGAGCACCTCGTCGCGGAAGAGCGGGCGCACTTCGAGGCCGTCTTCATCGACCGGCAGCACGAGCAGTCCGGCCTCGAGTTCGCCGGCCGCGATCGACCGTGCGACGTGCGCCGAGTTGATGCCGACCAGGCGCAACCGCACATTGGGATGCCGGTGGTGGAATGTCTCGGCCAGATCGGCGAGCGCGTAATAGGCCGCGTTGCGCAGCACGCCGAAGGTGCACGTGCCCCGCTCGAGCGAGGCCAGCGCCTGGATCGTGTCGATGCCGTTCTGCACCGCGCTGACCGCCTGCGCGGCGTGCGGCCGCAGTTCGAGCGCCGCGGCCGTCGGGACGAGGCGTCTGCTGCCTCGGGCGAACAGCGTGACGCCGAGTTCCCGTTCGAGGCGCGCGACCAGCTCCGAGACCGAGGCCTGCGTCATCCCGAGGGTCTTCGCCGCCGCCGTGAAGGATCCGTCGTCGAGTGCGGCGAGGAAGGCGGTGAGCTGGGTGATCGTCACACCCAATGGTAAACCCGATGGATCGCGCAGGATCATCAGGCTTGTCTCGTGGTTGCGAGCGGATCTAGCCTTCCTGCATGCGTTACTCCTCTGCAGTGCTCGCCCGCTTCGACGGCGACTTCCACCACCTCAAGACCCCGCTCATCGACGCACCCGCCGCGCAGCGCGACCCCGCCGTGATCGAGACGGTCACGGCCATGCTCGCCGACATCCGCGAGCGCGGCCTCGACGCCGTGCTCGACTACGCGCGAAAGCTCGACAACTACCAGGGGACCGACATCGAGCTCACCCCCGAGCAGATCGCGAGCAGCGGAGAACGCCTCGCCCCCGACCTGCGGGCGGCCATCGAGCTCGGCGCCGAGCGGACGCAGGCGTTCGCCCGCGCCTCCCGCGAGCACCTGACCGACTTCGAGACCGAGTTCGTTCCGGGCATCGTGACCGGCGCGAAGTACATCCCCGTGTCGCGTGTCGGCGCATACCTGCCAGCCGGACGCTTCCCGCTCACGGCCAGCGCGTTCATGACCGTGGGCGTGGCCAAGGCGGCTGGCGTGCCGACCGTCATCGCGTGCACGCCCCCGCAGCCCGACGGCGGAGCGAACGACGCCGTCGTCTACGCCGCGCACCTGTCGGGTGTCGACCGGGTGTTCGTGATCGGCGGGGTGCAGGCGCTCGCAGCCATGGCGTTCGGACTGCTCGGCGACCTGCCCGTCGACATGCTCGTCGGCGCGGGCAACGCCTACGTCGCCGAGGCCAAGCGCCAGCTGTTCGGCACGGTCGCGATCGATCTGCTCGCAGGCCCGAGCGAGGTCGCCGTGATCTCGGATGAGACGGCCGACCCCGTGCTCGTCGCCGCTGACCTGCTCGGGCAGGCCGAGCACGGGCCGAACTCGCCTGCGGCGCTCATCACGACCTCCGACGAGCACGGTCATGCCGTGATCGCCGAGATCGAACGACAGCTCGAGACGCTGGCGACGGTCGACATCGCCGGCGCCGCCTGGCGCGACTACGGCGTCGTCACCGTCGTGAAAGACCGCGAGACGGCGGTCGCTCTGATGGACGACCTCGCCCCCGAGCATCTCGAACTGCTCACGGCCGACGACGACTGGTACCACGAGAATCTGCGCAACTACGGCTCGATCTTCCTCGGGCCCTGGAGCACGGTCGCATACTCCGACAAGGGCATGGCGGGCACGAACCACGTGCTGCCCACGGCCGGCGGGGCCAAGCACAGCGCCGGGCTCTCGGTGTCGCGCTTCCTCAAGCCGCTCACGTATCAGCGCATCAGCCGTGCGGCCACGCCCGAGCTCGCGCACGCCGTGCAGGTGATCTCGGACTCCGAGGGCATGGCCGCGCACAGCGCCACGGCGACCCTGCGGTTGGACCGTCTCGGGTGACGGAGGGGCGTCGGGTGGCCTGATCCGGTGCCGACGGGTAGGTCGGTGCCGGATGCAGGACAGAAGCGCGGGTGCAGGGCGAGATGGTCGATCTCGCCCTGCATCCGTGTTTTCGTCCTGCAAACGGCGCGGCGCGGCGCGGACAGCGGCGCGTGGCGACCGAGCCTCAGGGGGCGGTGTAGCCGCCGTCGACGAGGTGGTAGCTGCCGGTGATGAAGCTGGCGGCGTCGCTGGCGAGGAAGGCGATGAGGTTCGCGACCTCGTCGGGCTGGCCGAGGCGACCGATCGGGTGCTTGCTCACGAGGAACGCCTTGGCCTCGTCGCCCATGGTGGCGAGCAGGGGGGTGTCGATGAAGCCGGGGCCGACCGAGTTCACGCGCACGCCCTGGGCGGAGTACTCGAGGGCAGCCGACTTGGTCATGCCCACGACGGCGTGCTTGGCGGCGACGTAGGCGGGGGAGTTCGCGAAGCCGACGCTGCCGAGGATCGACGCGATGTTGACGACGGAGCCGCCGCCGTTCGCGAGGATCGAGGGGATCTGCGCCTTCATGTTGCGGAACACGGCGTTGAGGTTGATCGAGATGACCTTGTCCCACGCGGCGTCGTCGTACTCGGCGGTGGGAGCGGATGCGCCGCCGATGCCGGCGTTGTTCACGCCGATGCGCAGCGGGGCGAGCGTGTTCGCGAGCTCGACCGAGCTGGCGATCCAGTCGGTGTCCGTCGCGTCTCCGACGGATGCCTCGGCGATGCCGCCGGCGGCGCGGATCTCCTCGACGACCGCGTTCGCGTTGTCCGCGTTCAGGTCGTTGACCACGAGGGAGGCGCCGTTCTGGGCGAGCAGCAGAGCGGTCGAGCGTCCGATTCCGCTGCCTGCTCCCGTCACGATCGCCGAGCGGTTCGAGACGTCGTACTGAGCCACGAGTGACTCCTCTTCCGGACGGTCACGGTGCCGGGAGATCTTCTCGGACGGTCCGTCCTAGGTCTCCAGCCTACGCCTGTCTCAGGGAGATGGATGCACGTGAATGGATCCGTGCCGTCGCATCCGCTGTCTACCGCGAAGCGCTGCCGAAGGTGAGATCGAGAGCGGCGGAGAGGTCGGCGAGAAGGTCGTCGGCATCTTCGAGGCCGACGGACAGACGCAGGTGTCCGAACTCTCGGAAGGGTGCCGGATAGGTGGCGACACGGCCGCCCTCGGTGCCCGTGTGCACGATGAGCGAGTCGTCGTGGCCGAGTGAGAACCCGGAGGTGATGAGTCGCAGGTTCGCGACGAAGCGGTTCTGCACGTCGGGGGAGCCCGTGACGGCGAAGGCCATCATGCCTCCGAAGCCGCGTCCGCCGAACTGCCGCACGGCGAGGGCGTGGTCCGGATGCGATTCGAGACCCGGGTAGTAGATGTACTCGACCCGCGTGTCGGCTTCGAGCATCTGCGCGATCTGCAGCGCCGACGAGAAGTGCTGGCGCAGGCGCAGCGGCAGGGTGACGGTGCCGCGCTGGATCTGCCACGCGTTGAAGGGCGAGATGATGCCGCCGACGTCGACCATGGCGTCGGCTTTGATCGCCTGGATGAGATCGCGCCGGCCGGAGACCGAGCCCCCCATGGCGTCGCCGTGGCCGTTGAGGTACTTGGTGAGGGAGTGCACCACCAGGTCGGCGCCGTCGTGGATCGGTCGGTAGAACGGCGGCGGCGAGAACGTCGAGTCGACCATGAGGATGGCGCCGGCGGAGTGGGCGATCTCGGCGACCGCGCTCACATCGGCGACCTTGGTGGTCGGATTCGCGATGGCCTCGATGCACACGAGACGCGTCTCGGGGCGCATGGCCGCCCGCACCGCGTCGAGGTCGCTGATGTCGACGAAGCTGGCGTCGAGCCCGTAGCGCTGGGGCAGCAGCTCTGTCCACAGGCGCCACGTGGCCTCATAGACCACGTCGCTCACGACGACGTGGTCGCCAGCGCGCACATGAGTGAAGAACACCGCGTGCAGGGCGGCGACTCCGGAAGCGAGGGCGACCGCATCCTCGGCTCCATCGAGCGCGGCGAGCTTCTGCTCGAGTGCGGCCTGATTGACTCCCGTGTTGCGGGTGTAGAGCCCCGGCGCAGTCGCCGACCAGCTGATCTCGCTCGGGTCGTCGGGCAGCTGGTACGAGTTGGCCATCACGAGGGGAGTGCGCAGCGCCAGGGTCGAATCGAGCTGATTGCCCCCGTGCACGGCCAAGCTCAGGTCGGACAGCGTGTGCAGATCCTTGCGGTCGGGTCGAGCGCTCATCGTGACTCCTTCGTTCTGCACCGTCTTCCAGTGCCATCTTCCACCCTAAGGTGCATAATAGACACACGCAATTGCCAATACTGCACAGTTTGCGGACTGAACCAGGAGGTCCCGATGGAGCGGCTTCATCTCGATCAGATCGATCGCCAGATTCTCACGGCGCTCACCGACGACGCCCGCATCCCCTTGGTCACTCTCGCCTCTCGGGTGCATCTGTCGCGCAACGCGGTCAAGCAGCGCATCGAGCGGATGGAGCGGCAGGGCGTGATCGGCGGCTACAGCGTCGTCCCCGGACGCGCCGGCGGTTCGCCGGTCTCGGCCATCGTGCTCGTCTACCGCAGTGATCGAATGCGCGGCGGCGGTGTCGTCTCGCAGATCGCGCAGATTCCCGAAGTGCGTCGGTGTGATGTGCTCTCGGGCGACTTCGACCTGCTGGTGACGCTGGAGGCGGAGTCGATGGATCGCATCGGCGAGATCTGGGAGATCCTCGCCGCGCTGCCCGGAGTCGCGAACACCGTGACGGCGGTGTCGTTGACCCGGGTGGTCGATCGGTCATGACCTCGCAGAGGGGCAGGGCATCCCCCGCGGACCCCTCCCCCTCTGCGAGGAGATCTCAGGTGGTGATGCAGGTGACCTTCGGCTGGGTCATCTCCTCGTACGCGAAGCGCACGCCTTCGCGCCCCATGCTCCCGTACTTCGATCCACCGAACGGCATGCTGTCGATGCGGTAGTCGGAGGAGTCGTTGATCATCACGCCGCCGGCGTCGAGCGCTTCGGCGACTCGCAGCGCGCGGGTGATGTCGGAGGTGAATGCCGCGGCGTGCAGCGCGTAGTCGATGCTGTTCGCCGCCGCCACCGCCTCGTCTTCGGTGTCGAACGGCGTCAAGACCACGATGGGGGCGAAGGCCTCCTCGCTCCACGCTTCGCAGTCGGCAGAGACGTTCTCGAGAGCGGTCGGCCAGTACACCGAGCCCTCCCGGCGGTGTCCGGCGAGCACGCGTGCCCCCGACCGCACGGCGTCGTCGACCACACGCTCCGCGTTCGTCGCCGCGGCCACCGAGATCATCGGGCCGACATCTGTCGACTGGTTCACCGGGTCGCCTGCGCGCAACGTCGAAGTGCGGGCCGCGAATCGGTCACGGAACTCGGCATACACGGAGCGCTCGATGAGAATGCGCTGGGCGCCGACGCAGTTCTGCCCCGCCGCCCAGAACGCGCCGGATACGCAGGCCTCGACGGCGGCCGAGATGTCGGCATCCGCGAACACCAGCACGGGGGCGTTGCCGCCGAGTTCCATCGCCAGCTTCTTGAGGCCCGCGGCGCGGGCGATCGCCTCGCCCGTCGCGAATCCCCCGGTGAACGACACCATCCGGATGTCGCGCACGGCGACGAGCGCCTGCGCCACATGACGGTCTCCGTGCACGACGGTGATGATCTCATCGGGGAGTCCTGCCTCCAGCAGCACCTCGACGAGGAACCGCGCGGTCAGCGGGGTGAACTGCGACGGCTTGAGGATCACGGCGTTGCCACCGGCGATCGCCGGTCCGATCTTGTGCGCGACGAGGTTGAGGGCGTCGTTGTACGGCGTGATCGCGAGGATCACCCCGAGCGGCTCCCGCGTGTACCAGCCACGACGATTCGCGGAGCCCTCGTAGGCATCGAAGGGGATGACCTCGCCGTCGAAGGCGCGGGAGGTCTCCGCCGAGAGCGAGATCGTGGTCACCGCGCGCTGCACCTCTTTGCGCGCCTGAGTGATCGTCTTGCCTGCCTCGCGCACGATGAGCGTGGCAGCCTCTTCGGCGCGGCCTTCGAGGATCCGCGCGGCACGGTCCAGGATCCGATGCCGCGCGAACCTCGACAGATCGCGCGAGAGCGTGGCACCGAGCCGCGCCCGCGACATGATCTCGTCGACGTCGTCGACCGAGTGCTGGGCGAGTCGGGCGATCACCTCTCCGTTGTAGGGATCGAGCACTTCGAGAAGTGACGCGTGCGCCACGGGAGCTTCGACGGAGGGCGCGCTCATCACGCCGCTCCTACGAGCGACGCCTGCTGCGCATCGATCGCGATGATGTCCGACAGCAGAGCGTAGGCCGTCTCGAGGCGTCCGGCACCGGGGCCCGACATCGTGACGGTGCCGAGCAGATCGGTCGTGAACGCGATCGCGTTGGTCGCTCCCGAGATGCCCGCGAGAGGGTGGTCGGCGGCCAGCGAGAGGGGCTGGACGGATGCCGTCACGGCGCCGGACTCGTCGCGCGAGATCGTTCCGAGGAGCTTCCAGTGCTCGCCGGCCGCCGCTGCCGCGACGACATCGGTCGCGGTGATCCCGCTGATGCCGACGCGCGAGACATCGGCCGTCGTGATCTCGGCGCCGAGCAGCTCATTGGCGAGGATCACGACCTTCAGCTGGACGTCCGACCCTTCGATGTCGGCGGTGGGGTCGGCCTCGGCGTAACCGAGCGCCTGAGCCTCCGCCACGGCATCGTCGAGCGACTTGCCCGACTCCATCTGCCCGAGCACGAAGTTGCTCGTGCCGTTGAGGATCCCCTGGATGCGGCTGATGCGGAGCCCCTTGAGGGTCTGCTGTGCCAGCCGCAGCACGGGCGTGCCGCTCATCACCGAGCCCTCGTACTCGAATCGGGCCCCGTTCTGCTCGGCGAGCCGGTTGAGCTCGGCACTTGCGAGCGCGACGGGTCCCTTGTTGGTGGTCGTGACGCTCTTGCCGCTCTCAAGGGCAGCACGGACATGCGAGATCGCGGGTTCGCCGTCGATCGGGTTCGTGTAGGTCGCCTCGACGATGATGCCCGCCGTCGTGGTGCGGATGACGTGGTCGTTGCGAGGATCGACGTCGCCGCCGGGCATGCCGGCGAACGAGTCATCCCCTGTCATCGCGAGCACCGCAGCGAGGTCGATGCCGTCGCTCTGCATGAGGGAGCCGAACCGCAGATCCGTGATCGCGACGACCCGCAGGGTGAAGCCGAGGTCGGACGCGAGCTCCGTGCCGCGGTCGCGGATGATCTCGGCGAGGGCGCGGTTGACGCCTCCGAAGCCGATGAGGGCGAGGTCGTGGTGAGTCACGGGAGTTCTCCTTCTCTACGTGGGCTGTCGCCGGCGTCGCCGTGCTGACATGGCTCCATCCTCAGCGCCGGTGGTGTCCGTGCGCGCCTGTCAGAACGGCAGCGGGAGGTGACGGATAGGCAGCTTCCCGCGCGGAATGTCGGCGGTGGCGGCTGCAGGCGGCAATCCATGGTCGAGCTCTTGCGCACCCGATGACGCAGCGGATAGTGTCCCCGCAGATCATCAACAAGATGCGTCATTGGCACATAGATGTGAATATGATGCACATACAACCCGATTGAGAGTTCCGATGACGCCTCTTCCCGGCGAGAAGCCCCTCCCCAACGTCCTGCCGAACACGACGGCCACTCAGGTGCCGCTGCGTCGGCTGCAGCGCACCATGGATGCCCGGCACCTGATCATGATCGCGCTCGGCGGCGTGATCGGTTCCGGGTTGTTCCTCAGCTCCGGCTACACCATCTCGCAGGCGGGCCCCCTCGGCGCGATCATCGCGTACCTGATCGGGGCGTTCGTCGTCTACCTCGTCATGGCGTGCCTGGGCGAGCTCGCAGTCGCCTATCCGGTCTCGGGTGCCTTCCACATCTATGCCTCCCGGTCGATCGGCCCCGCGACCGGCTTCACCACGGCCTGGCTCTACTGGCTGTGCTGGGTCGTCGCGCTCGGATCCGAGTTCACGGCATCCGGCATCCTCATGCAGCGCTGGTTCCCCGGGGTGCCGGTGTGGTTGTGGTGCCTGATCTTCGCCGCAGTGCTGTTCCTGCTCAACGCGATCTCGGCACGTGTGTTCGGCGAGGCGGAGTTCTGGTTCTCGCTGGTCAAGGTCGTGGCGATCGTCGGCCTGATCGTGCTCGGCGGGGCGGCGATCTTCGGGTTCACGCCCCTCTCGCCCGAGCACCCGCCCGCACTCCTCTTCAGCAACTTCGAGACCCCCGGCGGCCTCTTCCCGAACGGGTTCAGTGGCGTGATCGTCACCGCCCTCGCCGTCTTCTACGCGTTCAGCGGCTCGGAGCTCATCGGTGTCGCCGCGGGCGAGACCAAGGATCCGGCGAAGAACATCCCTCGTGCCCTGCGCTCGACGGTGCTGCGACTCGTTGTGCTCTTCGTCGGGGCGATCGCGGTCATCGCCGCGATCCTGCCGTACGACCAGGCCAGCGTCACCAGCAGCCCGTTCGTCGACGTCTTCCAGTACGTCGGAGTCCCGTACGCCGCAGACATCATGAACTTCGTCATCATCACCGCGCTTCTCTCCGCCGGCAACAGCGGACTCTTCTCGTGCGCACGGATGCTGTTCTCGCTCGCCGAGGAGGGCCACGCACCGAAGGCGTTCACCCGCCTCACCCGGCGTGGTGTGCCGCTCATCGCGCTGAGCGTCAGCATTCTGATCGGCCTCGTCTCGCTGCTCACGAGCGTGGTCGCGGCGGGCACGGTGTACCTGGTGCTGGTGTCGATCGCCGGATTCGCCGTGGTCGCGGTGTGGATGTCGATCGTCGCCTCGCAGTTCTTCCACCGGCGCAGGTTCCTCCGCGAGGGGGGACGCGTGCAGGATCTCGCCTACCGCACACCGCTCTACCCGGCGCTGCCCATCGTCGCCTTCTCGCTGCTGCTCATCTCGATCATCGCGATCGCATTCGACCCGAATCAGGTCGCCGCGCTCTACTTCGGCATCCCGTTCGTCGGGGCGTGCTACCTGTACTTCTGGTGGCGTCACGGTCGCAAGGGCGCGCGAGATGTCGTGCAGGATCACGAGGCTGAATCCGTCGAGGCGTGACGACCCCCGTCTCCGCGGCCGGGTGGGTGGAGATCGATGAGAGCGCCATCGCCCACAACGTCCGCACGATCCGCGCAGAACTCGGCGAGAACGTCGAGTTCTGCGCGGTCGTGAAGGCCGACGCCTACGGACACGGGATCGACATCGTCGCTCCGGTGCTCGCCGCGCAGGGGGTCACGATCATCGGCGTCGCGTCCAACGACGACGCGGCCGCCGTGCGGCGGGCGGGCTTCACGGGGCGACTGATGCGAGTGCGCCCCGGCGGACGCGACGAGATCGGCGACGGCATCCGCTTCGGCGTGGAGGAGTGGATCGGCGGTGCCGCGCACGCGGGAATCGTGGGAGCCGTCGCGGCAGCGCAGGGGGTCAGGATGCGCGTCCATCTCTCGCTGAACTCGACCGGGCTCGGTCGCGACGGCATCGACCTCGGCGAGGCCACGGGGATGGATGCCGTGACCGGCGTTCTCGCAGACCCGAACCTGGACGTCGTCGGCCTGTGCTCCCACTTTCCCTGTGAAGACATCACCGACGTGGTCGAGGGTGCATCCCGCTTCGACGCGGAGACGCGCGCAGTGTGCGTGCGGGCGGGTGCGGGTGATCGGATCGTGCGTCACTGCGCGACCACGTTCGCGGCGCTCAGGGTGCCCGCATCCCGGTTCGATCTCGTGCGCATCGGAGCCGGGTTGTACGGGGACACCGATGCCGTGGGCGGCGTGTTGCGGCCGGCCATGCGGGTCGCGTCCCGGATCGCAGCGATCAACCCCTACCGTCGCGGAAGCACCGTCGGGTACGAACGCTGGCACCGTCTCGACCACGATGCGCGTCTAGCCGTGATCCCCCTGGGGTATGCCGACGGAATCCATCGCAGCCTCAGCGGCACCGGCGAGGTGCTCGTGCGGGGGAGACGTGCACCGATCGTCGATCGGATCGCCATGAACAGCTTTCTCGTCGACGTCACCCGAATAGACGACGCAGTGGCCGGCGACGAGGCCGTGCTGTTCGGCCGTCAGGGTGACCAGACGATCGCTTCGGCTGATGTCGAGGGCGCCCACGGTCACATCGCCGCCGACCTCTACGTCGCGTGGGGACGCCTTCTCCCTCGTCGTCGCGTGGTCGGCGACGGATAGGATTGCGGTGATCTCGACCCGCAGCGAAGGAGGACCGGTGGTGGCTTCCTCGTCTCTGGTGCAGGGACTGAAGCTCCTCGACGCCGCCGTCTCGCAGGAGCGCCGCGCGCGGCCGGGTCTCAACGCGTCGCGTCTTGCGGAGCACACCGGGATCGAGCGCAGTCGTGTGTCGAGGCTCACACAGGAGCTGCGTGCGCGACAGTTCCTCAGTCGAGACGACGATGCGCTGTTCTCGGCGGGGCCCGAGTTCTTCGGCACCGCCGCCGTGCTCAACACGACGTGGCTGCGGGCCTCGAGAGCCGCTCTGCGGGCGCTCGCCTCGCAGCGCGGTGTCAACGCCCTGATCACGATCGCCGACGGCGCGCGCGGTGTGCTGCTGCGCTGCGAGAGGTCGGCCGACGGGTTCGATCGCTCCATCCGTGAGGGGCTCGTCACGCCGATCTGGTGCACCGGCGCGGGTCGGGCGCTGCTCTGGGATCACACGCTCGAGCAGCTCGAGGCGCTGCTCGAGGACGTCCAGTTCGTCGGGGTCGGTGGACCGACGGCCGCTCGTTCGACGCGCGACGTGTGGGCGCTGCTCGAGCGGGACCGCGCGGACTCGCTCATCGCGGCGGCGGAGGAATACGACGAGGGCATCGACGAGTTCGCTCTCCCCATCCGCAGCAGGGGTGAGGTCATCGCCTCCCTGGCTGTGCGCGGCAGGCATCGGCCGACGGGGATCACGCGGGATACGCGGGCCCTGCTCATGCAGTTCGCCGGCGAGCTCAGCGCCGCAGCGGGCGCGGATCAGCCCTCACGCGAGAACGGCTGAAGGGGCGCCGAGTTCTCGGGAGAGCTCGGCGGCAGCGCGGGCGCACGCCTCGCCGCACGTCGCCGTGCGCTCCGCCATCACGTCGCGCGTGCCGATCACCTGGACCGCGGCGACGACCTCGCCGCGGTGGTCCCACACGGGAGCGGCGACGGAGTAGAGACCAGGCTCGGCCTCCTGGTCGACGATCGCGAACCCTCGGCGCCGATCGTCGTCGAGCCGTGCGAGGAAGTCGTCGATCGAGGTGGGGGTGTTCGGCGCCTGAGGTGAGAACTCGGTGGCGCGGAACACCGCGCGGATCTCGTCGGCCGACGCGTCCCACAATGTGGCACGGCCTGCGTCGCTGCAATAGGCGGGGTAGGCGCGTCCGATCCACGACCCGATCATGCGTGAGTCCGCGGGAAGGCTCTCGAGCGTGGTGAGCGTCGTGTCGCCCTGCAGCACACTGAGGAAGGCGGCTTCGCCGAGGTGCGACGACAGGTCCTCGAGCACCACCAGGCCGTGCGTGCGCAGCCGCCGTGCACTCAGCTCCTGGGCGGCGGCGTACCATCCCCACGCGAGGGTGAATGTACGGTCCGCCGCTCTGGTCACGAGGCCCGAGCGTTCCAGGCTCGCCAGCGTGCGCGACACCTGCGAGCGCTCGCGACCGAGGGAATCCGCGATGACGCTGACCGTGGCCGGTCGGAGGTCGCGGGTGAGAGTCGCGACGGAGGAGAGCACATCGAGTCCTCGGCCCATGCTGCTCGACGAGGGGACACTCGGCGTTGCGGGGGGCATGGAACGAGGTTACCGCTGCGCGTCAGCTCACACGGCGGATCGACGCCCGCTCGATGACCGGCATGGGGATCAGCACGGCGTCGAGCGGCCGCTCGCCGAGCAGCATCTCGACCGCTGTGCGACCCATCACGTCGTACGGGAGCCGGGCGGTCGTGAGCCCCGGCCGCTGGAAGCTGGCGAGCTCCTCGTCGTCGAAGGAGGCGACCGAGATGTCGTCCGGCACCCTCAGCCCTCGCTCGGCGATCGCCTGGTACGTGCCGAACGCCACGCCGTCGTTGCCCGCCAGGATCGCCGTGAGGTCAGGGTGCGCGTCGAGCATCTGCAGGGTCCGCGTGTATCCGATGTCGGGGTTCCACTCGGGGACGTCGATGATGAGCGGATCGACGCCCGCCTCGGCGAACGCGGCGCGGATGCCGTCGAATCGCGAGCCGATGGTCACCGAGTACACGGGGGACGAGACCGCACGGGGATTGTTGCCGATCACGCCGACACGGCGATGCCCGGCATCGGTGAGCAGGCGCGCCATCGCGTGGCCCGCGACGCGCTCGTCGGGCAGGACCGAGGGGTGACCCGTCGTCGACGTGCCGTTGACGATCACCACGGGGACGTCTGCGGGCGTCTCGGGCACCTCGATCATGCGGGCGCCGAGGAGGCCGATCAGGATGCCGTCGACCCGGCGGTCGATCATCGCCTGGATCTCATCGGCGATGGTCGCGTCGTCGCCCTCGGTCTCGGCGATGAGGACGGTGTGGCCGTGCTCCTTCGCCGCCGACAGCAGGCCGCGGATCATCTCGGAGGCGTAGCGGGTGACGGTGATCTGGTCGGAGATGAAACCCAGCGTCTTCGTCTTGCCCAGGCGCAGGCTCTGAGCCGCGGGATTCGGGCGATAGCCCAGCTCCTCGGCGGCGGCCTTGACCCGTCGCGCCGCGTCGACGGAGAGTCGCGACCCCGGTCGATCGTTGAGGATCATACTCACCGAGGCCTTCGACATGCCCGAGAGCGCCGCGACGTCGGCGAGCGTCGGTCTGCGATCCACTCTCTTCGGCATCGGCGTCCTCCAGTCGCTGCGATCCAGCATAGGCAGTGGATGCCGAGCCCCGAAACCACCCGTGTTGAATTGATTTAGCAAAATCGTTGCGACCACGATTCGACGATGCTACTCTCGGCGATGCTGAATCAATTTAGCATCGCAGTCCGGGACTCTCGATCCGTGCCGCGAAGTCATCACACAGGAGAGAACATCGTGGTTGATCTCACTCGCAGGGCTCTGTTCGGCGCGATCGGACTGGGCATCGTCGGCACCGTCGTCTCGTGGCCGAGGCTCACCGGATCGGACATCCCCGGGCGCGGCAAGGACACTCTGACGGTCGCCCTCTTCGGCACCGCGCAGGATGCGCTGGCTCGTCAGTCGCTGATCGACGGCTTCCAGCGCAAGCACCCCGGCGTCGAGGTGCGCATCGTCGCCATCCAGGGTCAGGACTGGAGCGAGTACTTCGCGAAGATCCTCACGATGATCGCCGCGGGCACGCCACCCGATGTCGTCACCGTCGCGACCGAGGGGGCGCAGCTCTTCGCCTCGCGCCTCGCGCACCCGCTCGACGACTTCGTGCGTCGTGACGCGTCCGAGATGCAGGAGTACTTCGATGACGTGAACCCCACCCTCATCGAGGCGTTCATGTATCAGGGCAGCCTCTTCCAGATGCCCGACAACTTCAACGCCGCCAACGTGTTTTACAGCACGACGGCCATGGAGCGCGCGGGGCTGGAGCGTCCCGCGGACAACTGGACGCTGGAGGACTTCCTCGGCACCGCCCGCGCGATGAAGAAGAGCGCCTCGGGGCAGTTCCTGCCGTACTTCTGGAACAACCGGCTGTGGGGCGGAGTGGTGCCCTGGCTGTATGTGAACAACACCAGCTTCCTGCATGAGGAGAAGGCGACCGGCGGCGACTGGCTCTGGGACCGCTTCTATCCGGATCAGCCGGCCCGCAGCGGAGGCTACGTGTGGAAGCAGGCCGACGCGCTCAACGAGCATGCGGTCGAGAGCTTCTCGGTGCTCGAGCGCATGGTCTCGGAAGGGCTCGCGGCGAACCCGGCGCAGGGCGGCGGCAACGAGCTGGTCTCCCTGTTCTCCACCGGCTCCGTCGGGATGACCCCGGCCGGCGGCTTCTGGGTGCGCGGCCTCGAGGAGGCCGGCGTCGCGAACGACGCCTACGACGTCACCTACTTCCCGAGGATGGCGGGGCAGCGGCACCAGTTCGGCGCCGGCGGCTACGCGATCATGGAGACCTCGCCGCGCAAGGACGAGGCGTGGGAGTGGCTCAAGTACTGTGTCTCGGTCGAGGGCATGACGATCGCGCACTCGAAACCCGACTCGTCGCTCCCCCGTCGCTCACTCAACGCCAAGCTCTACGGCGCGGGAGTCGGGCCGGCGCACTGGGACGTCTTCTACGACACGCTCGACAAGTTCCCCGACACGGGTCCGATGCCGGCACCGCCCCAGCAGGCGGCCGTCGAATCCGCCCTGCTGAAGAACGTGGTGTCGACCATCACGAACGGTCCGTCCGGCGTCCGCCGAGGACTCGAGACCATGCAGCGAGATCTCGAGCTCGCATTGGGGGGCAACTGATGTCCGAGAGCAGCACCCGCACCGTCACGGTGCCCACGAAGCTGCGTCGGGAGACCGGCACGGTCGCTCGATCGGGGCGCGTCTTCACCTGGGTCTTCCTCGCGCCCACGCTGATCGGGCTCGGCCTGTTCAACTTCGTGCCGATCATCGGATCGTTCGTCCTGGCGTTCTTCCGCTGGGACATCATCTCCGACCCGGTGTTCGTCGGGTTCGACAACTTCGTCGACCTCGCGGCGAACCCGACCGTGAGCGTCTCGTTCCTGAACACCATCGGCTTCGTCGTCGTCGCCGTCATCCTGCAGCTGTCGGTGGCTCTGGTGCTGGCGGTGCTGGTCCAGTCCAGGATGCCGAACTGGCTGCGCACGTTCTTCCGGTCGGCGCTGTTCTTCCCGCTGATCCTGTCGGCGGCATCCGTCTCGCTGATCATGGCGTACCTGTTCAATCAGGAGTTCGGGCTCGTCAATCAGACGCTCAACCTGATCGGCATCGCGGACGTCGGCTGGTTGACGACCGGCCTCGGTGCCAAGGTCGTGGTGCTGCTGGTCTACGTGTGGCAGAACTTCGGGTTCACGTTCCTGCTCTTCATCGGAGGTCTCGCGGCGATCCCGAGTGAGGTCTACGAGGCGTCCTCCCTCGACGGCGCGGCCGGGTGGACCCAGTTCCGCATGATCACGCTGCCCTTGGTGAGCCCGACCCTGCTCGTCGCATCCGTGATGGCGATCATCAACGCGCTGCAGATCTTCGACCAGCCGTGGGTGCTGACCCGAGGCGGTCCCGGCGACGAGACCCGCACCGCCGTGATGGTGATCTACGAGTCCGCGTTCCGACAGCTCGACTTCGGCGGCGCATCGGCCATCGGCATCGTGCTGACCCTTCTCATCATGCTCGTCACGGCCATCCAGTTCCGGCTGAGCCGCCGATTCGTCTTCTACGGGTGAGGCCCATCATGACCACGACAGTGTCTTCGAAGCGTTCCTGGCTCTACACCCTCGGCACCGGCGGAAAGTTCGCCCTTCTCGGGCTCGCCGCCCTGCTGACCATCGGTCCGGTCGTCTGGACCCTGATCACGGCGCTCTCGCCGACCGACCCCGTGACCCAGGAGGTCAGCGTCGGGTTCGATGCGTTCGCCGACGTGTTCGCCAAGATCCCGATCTGGCTCTATGCATGGAACAGCGCGCTGGTGGTGGTGCTGGTCGCCGCCGGTCAGATGCTCTCGGCCGCGATGGCCGGGTATGTGTTCGCGAAGTTCGAGTTCCGCAGCAAGAAGCTGCTGTTCGCCCTGATCCTCGCGACGATGATGGTGCCGTTGCAGGTGACGATCGTCCCCGTGTTCATGCTCGTGAGGGGCATGGGCCTCGCCGACACGCTGCTCGCGCTCATCGTCCCCGCGCTCCCGACGGCATTCGGCACATTCCTGATGCGGCAGTACTTCATGGGCATCCCGACCGAGCTGGGAGAGGCCGCCCAGCTCGACGGAGCGGGCCCCTGGCGCACGTTCTTCGGCGTCTACCTGCCGCTCGCGACCCCGGGTCTCGCGATCGTCGGCATCCTCGCCTTCAACTACCACTGGAATGAGTTCTTCCGTCCGCTGATCATGACGATCAGCGAGCAGAACTTCACGTTGCCGCTCGGTCTGGTCACGCTGCAGGGCAACCTCGGCACGGGCAGCGTGTCGACGGTGCTCGCCGGAGTGATCCTCTCGATGATCCCCGCACTCCTGGTGTTCTTCTTCGGGCAGAAGCCGCTGCGCGAGGGACTCACCGCCGGCGTCGGCAAGTGACGCACGCCCCCATCACAGAGAAAGACGACTACCCCGGTGACCCCCACTGACTCTCCTCCGGTCCGCACCACGAACCCGCGCACGCACTTCGCGCCGCGGAACAACTGGATGAACGATCCGAACGGACTCGTCTTCCACGACGGCATCCACCACCTGTACTTCCAGTGCAACCCGCACGGGATCTCGCACTCGAACGTGAGCTGGGGGCATGCGACGAGCACGGATCTCGCACGGTGGACCGAGCACGAGCCGGCCATCCTCTCGGACGACGCGGCGCAGATCTACTCCGGCTCCGTCGTGGTCGACCACGGCAACACCTCGGGATTCGGCACCGCCGAGGAGCCGGCCCTGGTCGCCCTCTACACGGCGGCCGCTGCAGGGCATCAGGCCCAGGCTCTCGCGTACAGCACCGACGGCGGATACGTCTGGACGAAGTACGAGGGCAACCCGGTGCTCGACCGCGGCACCAGCGACTTCCGCGACCCCAAGGTGTTCCGCTACGACGACGCCGACGGCGGGTACTGGGTCATGGTCGCGGTCGAAGCCCACGACCGGCAGGTGCTGTTCCACCGGTCCGACGATCTCACGACCTGGACGTATCTCTCGTCGTACGGCCCCGCGGGACCCGTCGGCGGGGTCTGGGAGTGCCCCGACATGTTCCGGCTCGCCGTCGACGGCGATGAGACCGACTCGCGGTGGGTGCTGCTCATCAGCCTCAACCCCGGGGGCATCGCGGGGGGATCGGGAACCCACTACGTCGTGGGGGAGTTCGACGGCACGACGTTCCGCGCGAGCGCACCGCATCCGACTCCCTCGCGGCGGCTGATGGTCGACCGCAGTCAATCACGAGACGAGCTCGAGGCGTACGGCTGGATCGACTTCGGCCCGGACTGCTACGCCGGTGTCACCTTCGACGGCCTCGCCGAGAGCGAGCGGACGCTGATCGCCTGGATGGACAACTGGGAGTACGCCGGCCGCATCCTCCAGGACGACTCGTCCGAGTACCGCACCGCGATGACTCTCCCTCGACGGCTCTCGCTCACCCGCGACCGCAGTGGCGTGGTGCGTCTGCGCCAGGCGCCGGCGGTCGACGCCGCGCCCGTCGAGTTCACCGAGCTCGGCGCGATGACGGGCCCGACCACGGTGTCCGAGCAGCTGCCGGACGCCGCGCGGATCAGGGTCTCGGCGGCGTTCGGAGACGCGCGAGGAGTCGAACTGCGCCTCGAGGGCGCGGATGCGGGTGGGGTCGTGATCCGTCAGGACCGCGCGAGCGGGCGCATCGACGTCGTCCGCCCCGAGCTGATCCCTCCCGCCGGGGTCGGCGGGTCGATGTCGATGCCCGCCACTCGCCCGGACGAGATCGACTGGGAGATCTGGATCGATCGGCTGAACGACAGGGTGTCGTCTCTCGAGCTCTTCGCGGAGGACGGCGTTCGGGTGCTCACGGCGCTGATCCCTGCAGCTGCGCATCGCTCATGCGTGCTGGAGGCCTCGGGGGGAGCGCTCCTCGACGCCCGTGTCGCCGTCGCTGAGCTGCCGTGCTGACGACTGCACGGTGCCTCGTCGTGGGGGAGGCGCTCGTCGACGTCGTCGGCGGTGTGCCCCACCCCGGCGGATCGCCGATGAACGTGGCGGTGGGGCTCTCTCGTCTCGGACTCGCGACGAGACTGCTCACGCGGATCGGTGACGACCCGCACGGACGGATGCTGGGCGAGCACCTCGCCCGGGAGGGGGTCGCCGTCGTGCCGACGAGCATGAGAGCAGGGGAGCGCACGTCCCGCGCCGTCGCCGTGATCGGGGCCGACGGGGCTGCGGCCTACGACTTCGACATCGAGTGGGATGTGTCAGCGGAGGTCGCGATCGCAGAGGCCGCCGGCGTCGACGTGGTGCATGTCGGCTCGCTCGGCGCGGTGCTCGACCCCGGGGCGGATGCCGTCCGCGCGATGATCGACGCGGTGCCCGACGGCATTCTGCGCACCTACGATCCCAACATCCGGGGCGAGCTTCTCGGGCCGCGCGCGGCCGCGACCGAGCGTGTCGAGGCGATCATGGCGGCGTCGCACATCGTGAAGCTCAGCGATGAGGATGCCGAGTGGCTGTATCCCGGATGCCCGATCGATGACGTGCTCGCGCGGGTGATCGCGCTGGGTGCGCGGCTCGCCGTCGTCACCCGCGGAGGCGACGGGTGCGTCTCGCTCATCGAGGGAGGAGCGGGGCCGGTCGAGAGAGAGGCGCCGCCGGTCCAGGTGGTCGACACGATCGGTGCGGGCGATTCCTTCATGTCGGGCCTCATCCACGGCGTGGTGTTCGGCGGGCTGGCGCCGGCGCTCGCCGCCGACGCGTTCCATCCCGACGCCCGCGATCTGACGCAGTTCGAACGCGTGACCGAGGCCGCGCTCGCCGGCGCGGCCGTCACCGTGTCCCGGCGCGGCGCGAACCCGCCGCGCCTGAGTGAGCTGGCGATCTCCTCGCGCTGACGCGCCCGCACTCCCACGCACCGCACGCACCGCACGCACCGCACGCACCGCACGGCCGGTTCGTGCGGTGCGATTTTCGTGCTCCCATCGTGGAATACCCGGAGAGGGTATACGCTTGTGTCTAATACCCCCCTGGGGTACTAGAACGAAGACAAGGAGACATGATGACGAAGAACGAGTTCCAGGTGACGGGCATGACGTGCGGCCACTGCGAGATGTCGGTCCGCGAAGAGGTCTCCGAAGTTCCCGGCGTCGAAGACGTCCAGGTGAGCGCTCAGAACGGCACGCTCGTCGTCACCGGATCCGCCCCGATCGACGAGACGCGGATCCTCGCAGCCGTCGCCGAGGCGGGCTATTCGGCGGTGCGGACGTCATGAACTCCGGCGCACGGCTCGGCCTCTTCGGGGCCGGCCTGGTGGTGGCGTTCGGCGCGGCCTTCGGCCTCGCCGGCGTCATCGTCCCCGCGAGTGCCGTGAGTGACTGGACGAAAGGTGCGGAGATGGACGAACACGACACTCACGATGCGAGTGCCGCCGGTTCCAGCGAGGGCGAGAGTGCTCCGGCGGACGACCTGAAGGGGCTCTCCCTCGGGCTCGACGGCTACACGATGTCGCCGGTCGAGGCCCCGACATCAACGGGAGAACCCGGTGAGCTGGCGTTCCGGATCGACGACGCAGACGGCATCCCGGTGACGGCGTATGCCACCGCGCACGAGAAGCAGCTCCACCTGATCATCGTGCGCTCCGACGGAAGCCAGTACCGCCACGTGCATCCGGTGCTCGATGAGTCGACCGGCACCTGGTCGCTGCCGTGGGAGTGGACGGATGCCGGCGCATACCGCGTCTTCGCGGACTTCACGCCGGCAGGCGCCGATGCGCCGTCGCTCACTCTCTCGCGCACCGTCGAGGTGGGGGGCGAGTTCGCACCCGTCGAGCCGCAGCCGACACAGGTCGCCGAGGTCGCCGGCTATACGGTCTCGGTCGACGGGGCTCTCGAGGCCGGGGCGGTGAGCGAGCTGACGTTCACCGTGACCCGCGACGGCCAGCCGGTCACCGCTCTGCAGCCGTATCTCGGGGCCTTCGGGCATCTCGTGGCACTCCGGGACGGAGACCTCGCCTACCTGCACGTGCACGCCGCGGGCGCTGAACCCGAACCGGGCGAGACGTCGGGGCCGGGGATCGCGTTCGCCGCCGAGGCTCCGACTGCCGGGCGCTACCTGCTGTACCTGGACTTCCAGGTCGACGGCGCCGTGCACACCGCCGCGTTCGTGCTCGATGCCGCCCCGGCTGACGGCGCGCCCGAATCCGACGGCGACTCGCACGACGACGCGCACTGACCGTCGCTCATCGCCCCCACCGCGGCTGCCCGCTGCGACCCACAACGACATCGCACAGAAGGAACGAACATGAGCACGTCAGCACCCCCGACCACGGGGACAGGTCTCGAGCTGGAGATCGGCGGGATGACCTGCGCGTCCTGCGCGATGCGGATCGAGAAGAAGCTGAACAGGCTCGAGGGCGTCGTGGCGACCGTCAACTACGCGACCGAGAAGGCGAAGGTCACCGTTCCCGAGGGGTACGACCCGGCCGCCCTGATCGCCGAGGTCGAGAAGACCGGCTACTCGGCGTCGCTGCCTGCCCCGAAGGGGGCGGTGCGTGACGCCGGAGATCTCGACGCCGAGGACCCGGAGCTTCGCTCGCTGCGCACTCGCCTGATCGGTGCGGTCGTGCTGACCGTGCCGGTGATCGCCATGGCGATGATCCCCGCGCTGCAGTTCACGTACTGGCAGTGGGCGTCGCTCGCACTGGCCGCTCCCGTGATCCTCTGGGCGGCCTGGCCGTTCCACCGGGCGGCCTGGATGAACCTCCGCCACGGCACCGCGACGATGGACACGCTCATCTCCCTCGGCACATCGGCCGCCTTCCTCTGGTCGTTGTACGCGCTGTTCTTCGGCTCGGCCGGTACGCCGGGCATGACCCACCCCTTCGAGTTCGCGCTCGCTCCGTCCGATGGAGCGGCGAACATCTACCTCGAGGTGGGTGCCGGTGTCACGATGTTCATCCTCGCCGGGCGCTATTTCGAGAAGCGGTCGAAGAAGCAGGCCGGCGCGGCGCTGCGTGCGCTGCTCGAGCTCGGCGCGAAGGACGTCGCCGTGCTGCGCGGTGGGGTCGAGACCAAGATCCCGGTCGAGGACCTGCAGGTGGGAGACGAATTCGTCGTGCGGCCCGGTGAGAAGATCGCGACCGACGGCATCGTGGTGTCGGGCACGTCGGCCGTCGATGCGTCGATGCTCACGGGCGAGGCCGTGCCGGTCGAGGTCGCCGAGGGCGACGCCGTCACGGGCGCCACGGCGAACGTCGGTGGGCGGCTCGTGGTTCGCGCCACCCGGATCGGTTCCGACACGCAATTGGCGCAGATGGCCCAGCTCGTCGAGGACGCCCAGACGGGGAAGGCGGAGGTGCAGCGCCTCGCCGACCGCATCTCGGGTGTCTTCGTGCCGATCGTGATCGTGATCGCCGTCGTCACGCTGGGCGGCTGGCTCGGCGCCGGGTTCCCCATGACGGCGGCGTTCACCGCGGCGGTCGCGGTGCTCGTGATCGCGTGCCCCTGCGCGCTCGGCCTCGCGACGCCCACCGCGCTGCTCGTCGGCACGGGCCGCGGTGCGCAGATGGGAGTGCTCATCAAGGGGCCGGAGGTCCTGGAGTCCACTCGCACGGTCGACACCGTGGTGCTCGACAAGACGGGAACCGTCACCACCGGCAGGATGACGCTCGTCGACGTGTTCGTCGAGCCGGGCACCGACCGTTCGGATCTCCTGCGGCTGGTCGGTGCGCTGGAGGATGCCTCCGAGCACCCGATCGCGCAGGCGATCGCCAAGGGCGCGACCCAGGAGATCGGCGCCCTGCCCGCACCAGAGGACTTCGCGAACATCGAGGGCAAGGGCGTGCAGGGCGTCGTCGACGGCCACACCGTCATCGTCGGCCGGGATTCGCTCCTCGCCGAGTGGGCGCAGGCGCTGAGCCCCGAGCTCGCCGCCACGAAGGCCCGCGCCGAGGGCGAGGGCAAGACGGTCGTCGCGGTCGGCTGGGACGGCCTGGCTCGCGGCATCCTGGTCGTCGCCGACACCGTGAAGCCGAGCAGTGCCGAGGCGATCGCCCGGTTCAGGGCGATCGGGCTGACGCCCATCCTGCTCACCGGGGACAACGAGGCCGTCGCCCGGCGGATCGCCGCGGAGGTCGGCATCGACGAGGTCATCGCCGAAGTCCTCCCGGCAGACAAGGTCGCGGTCATCACCCGCCTGCAGGGTGAGGGGAAGACGGTCGCGATGATCGGCGACGGCGTCAACGACGCACCCGCCCTCGCCCAGGCCGACCTCGGCCTGGCCATGGGCACCGGAGCGGATGTCGCGATCGAGGCGTCCGACATCACCCTGGTGCGGGGTGATCTGCGCAGCGCGGTCGACGCGATCCGGCTCTCGCGGGCGACGCTCTCGACCATCAAGACCAACCTGTTCTGGGCCTTCGCCTACAACGTGGCGGCCATCCCGGTCGCGGCGCTGGGAATGCTCAACCCGATGCTGGCCGGTGCGGCGATGGCGCTGTCGAGCGTCTTCGTCGTGGGCAACAGCCTGCGTCTGCGCGGGTTCCGCAGCATCGCCACGCGGTGACCCCTAGGCTCTCGGCGACCGCCGAGACACACTGAGAACGACACCCGATACGGGAGGACGGGACCCATGACTGCACACGACGCGCACGGAACCCCCGGGGGAGGCCACCAGGTCTCGCACGACGATCACGCTCGGGACGCGGACGCGGCTCACAGCGAGCACGCGGACCACGGCGGACGTGGCGGCCACGGCGAGCACGCGGACCACGGCGCGCACGGTGACCACGGCGCGCACGGTGACCACGTCGGTCAGTTCCGTCGCCTGTTCTGGGTCAATCTCCTGCTCGCCGTGCCGGTGGTGGCGTTCTCGCCGATGTTCGCGATGATCTTCGGCTACGACGTCGCCGGAGGTGCCCGGTTCATCTCGCCCGTGCTCGGCACCGTCATGTATCTCTGGGGCGGATGGCCGTTCCTCACCGGGGCGATCAGCGAGCTGAAGGCCCGCAAGCCCGGGATGATGCTGCTGATCGCCCTCGCGATCACGGTCGCGTTCTTCGCCTCATGGGGCGCGACGCTCGGCATCCTCCATCACGAGCTCGAGTTCTGGTGGGAGCTCGCACTGCTCATCGTCATCATGCTGCTGGGCCACTGGATCGAGATGAGGTCCCTCGCGCAGACGACGTCGGCGCTCGACTCCCTCGCGGCGCTGTTGCCCGACGAGGCCGAACGGGTCGAGGGAGACGAGATCGTCACGGTCGCACCCGCCGATCTCGTCGTCGGCGACGTGGTCGTCATCCGTCCCGGGGCGAGCGTTCCGGCGGATGGGCGCATCATCGACGGCACAGCCGCCATGGACGAGTCCATGGTGACGGGCGAGTCCCGCCCGGTCACCCGTGCGACCGGTGACACGGTGACCGCGGGCACGGTCGCGACCGACTCGGGTCTGCGGGTCGAGATCACCGCCACCGGGGATGACACCGCGCTCGCCGGCATCCAGCGGCTGGTGATCGATGCACAGAACTCCTCGTCGCGGGCGCAGCGCATCGCCGACCGCGCAGCCGCCCTGCTGTTCTGGTTCGCGCTGCTGTCGGCCGCGCTGACCGCGCTGGTGTGGACCCTCGTCGGGGATCCGGATGCCGCGGTCGTGCGCAGCATCACCGTGCTCGTCATCGCCTGCCCGCACGCGCTCGGCCTCGCGATCCCGCTGGTCGTGTCGATCGCGACCGAGCGCGCAGCCCGGGGCGGGGTGCTCGTCAAGGATCGCCTCGCGCTCGAGAGCATGCGCACCGTCGACGCCGTGCTGTTCGACAAGACGGGCACGTTGACGAAGGGCGCGCCGACCGTGACCGCCGTCGAGCCGACCGGTGACATCGACGCCGATCGTCTGCTGGCGCTCGCCGCCTCGGCTGAGGCCGACAGTGAGCATCCGCTCGCTCGCGCGATCGTGCGCGCGGCGGAGGAGAGAGGGCTGACGCTCTCGAAGGCCTCCGGGTTCACGTCGTCGCCTGCCGTGGGCGTGACCGCCACGGTCGACGGCAGAGAGGTGCGCGTGGGCGGGCCGAAGCTCCTCGACGAGGTGGGCGGCCGAGAGATCTCCGCCGCAGACGGGTGGCGAGACGAGGGTGCCATCATCCTGCACGTGACCGTCGAGGGACAGGTGGCCGGCGGGCTGAAGCTCGCCGACGAGGTGCGACCGGAATCTCAGCAGGCGGTCGACGCGCTCCACCGCCTCGGCGTCGAGGTCGTCATGATCACCGGCGACGCCCAGGCGGTCGCCGAGTCCGTCGCGGCGCAGCTCGGCATCGACCGGGTGTTCGCGGGGGTGCGTCCCGAAGACAAGTCAGCCAAGGTGAAGGAGCTGCAGGCAGAGGGCAAGAAGGTCGCGATGGTCGGCGACGGCGTCAACGACGCCCCCGCCCTCGCTCAGGCCGACGTCGGCATCGCGATCGGGGCCGGGACCGATGTCGCCATCGCCTCGGCCGGGGTGATCCTCGCGAGCTCCGACCCGCGCTCGGTGATCTCGGTCATCGAGCTCTCCCGCGCCGCATACCGCAAGATGCGGCAGAACCTGTGGTGGGCGGCCGGATACAACCTGCTGTCGGTGCCGCTCGCCGCCGGCATCCTGGCACCCGTGGGATTTGTCCTGCCGATGTCGGTCGGAGCGGTGCTGATGTCGCTCTCGACGATCGTCGTCGCGCTCAACGCGCAGCTGCTCCGGCGCATCGACCTGTCGCCCGAGGCGAGTGTGCGGGGTGTGCTCGAGCGGGCCTGACGCGGGATCGCCTCGGTGATCCCGCGAACACCGAGATCTCACCGGCGCTTCAGCGCGGTGACGGTGCTCGATCGGCGGTGCAGACAGCAGCGGCCGCCCCGCCTGTGAGACGGAGCGGCCGCTGTGCGAAAGCGCCGTCTACGGGACGATGACTGCGCGGCCGCGGATGCTGTTCGAGGCGAGATCCTCGTACGCCTTCGGGCCGTCGTCGAGCGAGTACGTCTCGGTCTGCACGTGGATCTTTCCCGCGCGCGCGAGATCGAGCACCTCGATCAGTTCCGAGCGCGATCCCCAGTAGGGGATTCGCACGGCGGCGTCGTAGGCGATCGCGCCGAAGCCGAGCGACATGGTTCCGCCGCCGATGCCGACGATCGTCACGTCGGAATCGAGTGCGGCGACGCTCTGCGCCAGCGCCATCGTCGGGTTCGCGCCCACGAAGTCGAACACGGCGTTGGCGCCCAGACCGCCGGTGATCTCGCGGATCTTGTCGGCGGCGGATGCATCGCTGATCAGGACGTGGTCTGCGCCCACTTCGGTGGCGAGCTCGAGCTTCGTGTCGTTCACGTCGAGGGCGATGACGGTGGCGCCCGAGATCGCCTTCAGGATCTGGATGCCGACATGGCCGAGCCCGCCGGTGCCGATGACGACGGCGAAGGTGCCGGCGCCGAGCTTGGGGAGTGAGCGCTTGATCGCGTGGTACGGGGTGAGGCCGGCGTCGGTCAGCGAGACGTTCTGCACGGGGTCGAGGTCGCCGAGCGGCACGAGGTGGCGGGCATCATCGACGATCATGTACTCGGCCATTGAACCCTGGCTGCCGAGGCCGGGAGGGCGGATGCCCTCAGCCGCGGCGTTGGTGCAGTAGTTCTCCATGCCCTGTGAGCAGTTGTGGCAGCGGCCACAGCCCCACGGACCGTAGACCGCCACGGCGTCGCCGACCTTCAGCGTCGAGTCGACGCCCTCTCCGATCTCATGCACGATGCCTGCGCCCTCATGGCCGAGCGTCAGCGGCAGCGGATAGCTCTGCTCGAGGTAGTCCTTCTCAGGAAGGCCCATGACGTAGTCGTCGGAATGGCAGACGCCGCCCGCAGTGATCTTGAGCAGAACCTGACCGGGGCCGGGCTGAGGAATCGGGATGTCGACGACGACAGGGGGCTTGCCGATCTCGACGTAACGGAGAGCTTTCATGTGCTTCTTCTTCCTGGCGCCCGAGCGGTCTGCCGCGCGGTGCGGAGGCGTGGGCGCTCGAGGCCGTCTCTTCCAGTATCCGCCCGAGGCGTGAGTGGTGGCTGTTGCGGCAGAACTGTCAGAATCGCGATGAAATCGGACTAAGTCCGATGTAAAGCGCGAAGCCCACTCCCTCACCGAACCGCCTCACGAAGGGGCTGATTCGATCATACGGATGGGGTCGGACATCTCGCCTCAGGGAGCTCTGAATCCCCATGGCGCGCATCTCGGCGACCCAGCGCTCCCCGATCGGCCGAGCAGGACAGCTCTAGCGTCGAACTTCGTAACCCTGTTCGTTAAGGAGGTTGATTGCGATCTCGAGCAGCGTCCCAATGAACTCGATGAGGTCTGCGATCAACTCCTCGTCTGGTTCGTACAGAGTCCCGCCCATCTGAGGTGTAGATGGGGGCGTCTCGATCGCGTGGCGCAGAGTGGTGATGAACTGCCCGTGCGCGTGGGCCGAAGTTATCGCCCAATAGTTGAAGGTCCGCAACGTGGGGCCTGGAACGCGACTCGCAATCTTCCTTGTGATCGAGGAGGGATCGATCAATGGCGCACTGAGAACGTCCTCTGGATCGGACCCGAGGTTGGTCGCGGTGGTCCTAAGGAAACGCCCCAGCGCGGCTATTCCTTGTTCCGTTCTGTCATCTGGTGTTTGAGCTTTGCGCAGAGCGTTCGTCAGCTTCAGCCCGTGCCTGTACTCGATGCGGACGATCTCGAGCGCCCTGCGGACTCGAGTAGAGGAATCGGTGCCGTCCAGGATCCAGATGAGCTCCACGAGCCCCTCCAACACAGGACGGAACAAGGTGTAGTCAGCCTGCATATGAAGGAGCAACACGTTCTCCTCGGGGCTAGCCGCAAGCTCCGCCCAGGCGGATACGTGGTCCGCAGCGGTGAGGACGAGCCCGGAGACTATGGCATGAGGGATGACGATGTTTCCTGCGAGGGCTTGATCTTCCTCCGCCATTGACCCCTTTCGAACCGTGGGCACTCCACTCTTGATCGCCGCCGCGAAGTCCCGGAATCCTTCGACAGCACCGCCGAGAGTCTGCAATGTGGAACGCTTTGGCATAGCACTGAGCGTACGGGTGGATCGAGCGTCATCTGATAATCCGAGAATCGCGGACTGCCGTCCTGGGGCGGTTCTACTTCTTAACGCGGTAGCCGAGCCTTTTCACGGCTTTCGCGAGGTACACGTTCGCACTGGATGAGTCCAGTCGGGTGTGCACCAACGGCAGCGGCGGGAACGAGCCCTCGGCGGACGAGAACAGCGTCACCATCGGGCCGAAGTCGATCGATGACACATGGTAGAGCCCGTCGATGCTCGACCCAAGCTGGTCATGGATCGCATTCGCCCAGTTCCGCGTGTATCGCTTAGGCCCCATCTGGATCGAAGAGGTCGTCCCGTTGATCACGGGCCAGTTGCTGGTGAGATCCAGTAGCCGAAGCTCACGCGTCGGCCGCCAAGCCGCGAGGGTGTTTCCACGAACGCGCCGATTGATTAGTCGGCCCTTCTGAAACACCTCGCCGAGAGCTGTTGTAGATCCGGCAGCTGCGTACATCACGCCATAATCGGCATGGTGCTGATGCGGCTCGGGATGCGGGTCAAAGCGCATGGTTCTGATCGGCCCGAAGTGCCGTAGCTCATCCCACGCCTGTGGGTGAGCACCTCTTGTAGCGAAGACCCGCCAGAGGATCCCATCGAATGATCTCAGGTGCTCACTCGCGTCGAGTGTGAGCGGCGCCGGGGGTGTTGCGGGGACTTTCGCGTTCGACGGGCTCACGTGATGTCGGCGTCTTCGAGGATGTCCACTACGGGTGCAGGATCCTTCGCGGCAGCCAGCCACTCGATCGGCGTCATCCATTCCTGGGGGTCGACAGACTCATCGCTCGACCGCAAGTCGTCTTGAGGTGTTGTCATGAAGCCTTCGACGTCGGCCGGATCCCAGTCGGACGGGATCGCTCGGACGAGCAGCGGGAGGTGGGGGATCGTCGAGACCCTATCGCCGGGAATGAACTGCCATCGAGGGTAGAGGCGGATCCTTCCGGCCCGGAAGCCGTACAAGGTGTTCTTGCTCTGGCGGTGACGCACACTGGAGGCATCGATGCCGAGGAGCGCTGCGACCTCGGATGCGGTGTAGGTGTTGGTTAGGGCGCGCACGTGAGTCTCGCGCTCGAGCTTGGCGAGCCCACCGCTGGTGACGAATGCGGCTGCCTCGGCGAGCTCCTCCGGAGTGAAATCGCCGGACTCGATCAGGAAGTTGGCTTCCTGCTCTGTGAGGCCCAGCTCGGTCGATTGACGGTCGGCCATGGCATCGGCGAGCTCGTCGATGAGTGCGTTGAACACGGATACGTCGACGTTTGACGTCTTCGCCACCTGCGCAAGGCGCTCGACACCGGCTTGTACGTCGGTCTTTGCGGGGGCCTTGGTCGCCACGACGAGCTTCGGGTTTCCGTTGAGGAATCGACCTGTCACTGTGCCGCGGTTCACAGTCGCCTCGCGAGCGGAGGCGGCACGAGTGCGACTTTTCTTCACGGCCATCTTGCCTCCTCGTGTCGTCATCTGGTTAGCACGTACACGCAATATCTTACGCGCGCTTTTGCGTGTATGCACCCCCGCGAGGTGACGAGGTGAGAGCGGTCAAGAGCTCCCTGGCCCGGGAGCAGCGGCGTTGAAGGAGACCTGTCGTCCGCGCGTTCGAGGCGGCACCCCAACTCTTCGCCACCTTCCTCCCCGGCGCAACGCTTTCAACGCTCAGTAATCAGTGCGGATGTCGTTGGCTTACGCTTGAATGCTTGCGTGGGAAAGAGCAAGAAAACTCGGAGAAGCAAGCGGTCTCGATCTCAACTGCGGGCGGTGAGCGCCGCGCGACGGGAGCCCGACGCACTCGAACTGGCCTTTTCAGCGTACGATCCGGACGAGCTCTGGACGCTGATTTTCGCCGCCGCCACGTCCCCCGGCAACAGGCATCGGTCGGTGACATTGGGGAGCAGCTTCGCGGCTGCGCTACGAGCCTCCGCCGCTCCGGCGCCAGACGAATACCAGCCGCTGCCTGCGATCCAAGCACTGTCCGATCTAGCGGCTACCACCTATGGGATCGGCCCGGCGCGTGAAGATTTCATCCCCACCGACCCGACCCAAACTGTCTTCCTCGCGGTCGGCTCTGAGCCGCTGCGCGCGGTGCCCGGCCTCACCGAACGGCCGGTCGCCGACCTCACGCGTGCGCTCAGAATGGCGGAAGCGGTAGACGGTCGGCTTCACAGACGATTTCAATTCGGCATCGCAAACGTGGTGAACGTGGCGATGAAGTACGGCGACTTCTGCGCCCGCCACCTTGCAGACGCATGGGTACCAGCCCCGGATCTCGCGCTCAACGACGAGGTCTCCCTACCGGACGCGGAGTACGAAGCGACGCGGGCCTTCCTCAACCTGAACCCGCTCGACCACATCGAACTCGGTGAAGCTGATGAAAGGGCGTTGGAATGGATGACGAACTCCGCAAGTCGGGCCACGTTCGACGCGGAGAGTCTCTCCAGCCCGTTCGGGAGGTACCTTCGCTTTGCTCACTCGGCGGGTGCACACCGATGGGTGCCGCCACTTTTCATCCCAGAGATCATGGCCCATGCCGTACGAGAACTGGTGTCTGCGCTCGACCGGGACGGGCAAGCACGACGGGCCCTCCGGAGTTCTTGCCTGAACCAGATCCGCCGGTCCCTATGGCGCTTCTCCAACAGCTTGATCGAAGCTCCTCCCCGCAGTGAAGGCGTCGAGTCCCCGCTTCGCGGGATTGACGTTCAGTGGCTGGTGCCGGTGAACCCATCCACATTCATCGCCGTCTCAGTCATCTACGTCCCCGACCTGGGAGCCGCGCCGCCGCCATACATCGGCTCAGTGGAGCTGGCGAAACAGGTGAGGTCGCAATCAGGCCCTGTGCCGGTGCGGATGGCGGGCGGGCGACAAGGAACCATCAAGCCGGGCGCGGAGGTCATCCCGCTGACGGTGTTCGCTGCACCCGGCCACATCGCTGTGCCCCAGGCGGTCGGCGAAGCAAAGCTCGCGCTCGAAGACCTGACCTGGATCGCGGAAACGGCTACGTCCGACGATGATCTCTACGCATTCGCGCGGGATCTGAGCGCTCCCGATTTCCCTGAGAGTTTCGGGTGGGAGGCGATCAACTACTGGGAGCCATGGACAGCGAATGGCAAGTCGTTTTTCAAGGGTGGCGTGGTACCCAATGCCGTCTACTTTGAAGCGCACGCGGGCGAGGCCGAGTGGGATCGAGCGGTAGAGCTATCCGATCTCGAAGTGGCGCTCCTCAGGGTTGGGCTTCCCCCGATTCGAGACCTCCGAGCGGCAGAAGTCGCTCCGGGGCCCGTCGCAAACGTCGCGATGATTGCAGGTGACCCCACGTACGACGCCACCCGCGGTGTCAACATCGCGCCGAGTGTTGACGGGTGGTCCCTCGCTCTCACCGAATCTCCCGTTGCCGTGGCACGAGCGAGCCTGGAGGAAGCATCTGCCGACCGCCGACGGTTCTTCTTCGACTTCTGCGGCGGGCTAATCTACGGCTTCGCTGCGCTTGGTGATCGATGGCGTTTCGCGCACCAGGAGATCGATGTGCCCGGATACGTCCTTTACCTCCACGCATCGGAAACGGTCTCGGGTGAACCGTCCGGCGTGGTCACGCCGTATCTCGACCCGCACGCGCGTGCCGTCGATGAACCAGTCAACTTTTTGTGGCGCATCGATGTCGAGGGATTCGCAGATTCGGCGAATGGAGATCCGCACGCGGCGAATCTCCTAACAGCGGATGCAGTGGCCCGGTTTCATCAAGACCACGACATCGGCCGCGTTGAGATCATCCACTGTCACGGCCCGGGGCGTGGCCGCTGACGTGTCGATTCCGAGCTCGTGCAGCGTTGACGCGACGGCTGGGTTGATCGTTGCGGCTGGGGTGATTCCCGCACTCGTCGCGACAAGTCGCTCATCGCCGATGTGTGTCAGAAGATGGGCGCCGAGTTGGGAGCGCCCCGCATTGTGCTTGCATATGAACAGAACTGTCTTGGGCTGGGTTATCTGGGGTCCTCTGGCTTCCTGACTGTCTCGATTGCTCCACCTGCACGATCTGTGCGCCAGGTGAAGAGAAGGTGAACTCCGTCACCAACAGTTGCACTCGGTATCGATGAATGTCAATATAGACACATGTCGATTCAAGAGGTTGAGCTGGTCATCATCGGGTCCGGGCCTGCGGGCTACACCGCCGCGGTCTATGCCGCGCGTGCAGGCCTTGCCCCCGTGGTCCTCGCCGGTTCCTTGACCGCGGGCGGCGCGCTGATGACCACGACCGAGGTCGAGAACTTCCCCGGTTTCGTCGACGGCGTGCAGGGACCCGAACTGATGGAGTCGATGCGCGCTCAGGCCGAGCGCTTCGGTGCCCGCATCCTCCTCGACGACGCCATCCGGGTCGACCTCGACGGGCCTATCAAGACGGTCGAGACCGGCGCTGGAGAGACCTTCCTCGCCCGCGCCGTCATCCTCACCATGGGCTCCGCCTATCGCAAGCTCGGGTTGCCGGATGAGGATCGACTCACCGGTCACGGCGTCTCCTGGTGCGCCACCTGTGACGGCTTCTTCTTCCGTGAGCAGGAGATCGTCGTCGTCGGCGGCGGAGACTCCGCGATGGAGGAGGCACTGTTCCTCACCCGCTTCGCGTCGAAGGTCACCGTCCTGCACCGCCGTGACGAGTTCCGGGCCTCGAAGATCATGGCGCAGCGTGTGCTCGACCATCCGAAGATCGAGGTCGCATGGAACAGCGAGGTCGCCGGCCTCGTCGGCGCCGAGAAGGTCGAAGCCGTCACGCTACGCGACACCGTCACAGGCGCCGAGCGGACGATCTCGGCCACCGGAGTCTTCGTCGCCATCGGCCACGACCCGCGCTCCGAGATCGTCACCGGCCTCGTAGACACGGATGCCGACGGCTACGTGCTCGTCGAGCACCCCTCCACCCGCACGAACCTCGCGGGCGTCTTCGCCGCCGGCGACCTGGTCGACCACACGTACCGTCAGGCGATCACCGCTGCAGGCACCGGGTGCGCCGCAGCACAAGACGCCCAGCACTACCTCGCGGCGCGGGACGAGACCGTATCAGTACCCACCGAGACCGAGGAGGTCTTCGCATGAGCGCGCCCATCACTGTGACCGATGCCACTTTCCAGGCCGAGGTCATCGACTCCGAGATCCCCGTCGTCGTCGACATCTGGGCCACCTGGTGCGGGCCGTGCAAGCAGGTCGCACCCCTCTTGGATCAGCTCGCCGCCGAGTATGACGGCCGTGTGAAGATCGTCAAGCTCGACGCCGACCAGAACCCTGAGACGGTAGCCGCAGTCGGTGTCACGTCCATTCCCACACTCGGGTTCTACACGGGAGGCACGCGGGTCGACACACTCATCGGCGCCCACCCGAAGCCCATCATCGCCACGAAGATGGAGGCTCTCCTCGCATGAGCACCGCCACCGCACCCACTACCGTCCCGACCACAACGCGTCGTCTGTCGACCCTCGACCGCTGGTTGCCGCTCTGGATCGGTCTCGCCATGGTCGGCGGCATCGTCATCGGTCGCTTCATCCCCGGAGTCTCCGGTCTCCTAGCCGACCTCGAGGTCGGTGGAATCTCGATTCCCATCGCCCTCGGCCTACTGGTGATGATGTACCCGGTTCTCGCCAAGGTCCGCTACGACAAGGTCGCCGCGGTCACCGGAGACAAGAAGCTGCTCATCTCCTCCCTGGTGCTCAACTGGCTCGTCGGACCGGCGCTCATGTTCGTTCTCGCCTGGGCTCTCCTCCCGGACCTACCTGAGTACCGCACCGGGCTCATCATCGTCGGCCTCGCCCGCTGCATCGCCATGGTCGTCATCTGGAATGACCTCGCGTGCGGTGACCGGGAAGCCGCGGCAGTGCTCGTCGCCACCAACTCGGTGTTCCAGGTCATCGCCTTCTCGCTGCTCGGCTGGTTCTACTTGACGGTTCTCCCCGGCTGGCTCGGGCTCGACTCCCAAGGCCTCGAGATCTCGGTCTGGCAGATCGCGCTGAACGTGCTGATCTTCCTCGGCATACCCCTCGTCGCCGGATTCGCCTCCCGCTTCATCGGGGAGCGGACGAAGGGACGCGACTGGTACGAAGACCGCTTCCTCCCGAAGATCGGCCCCTGGGCCCTCTACGGTCTCCTCTTCACCATCGTGCTGCTGTTCGCGCTCCAGGGCGAACAGGTCACCAGCCGCCCCTGGGACGTCGCTCGGATCGCACTCCCGTTGCTGGCGTACTTCGGGATCATGTGGTTTATCGGCCTCTTCACCGGCAAGGCGCTGGGGCTCGGATACGCACGCTCGTCGACGCTGGCATTCACCGCAGCGGGCAACAACTTCGAGCTCGCCATCGCCGTCGCCATCGGCACCTTCGGCGCGACCTCCGGCCAGGCCCTTGCCGGGGTCGTCGGCCCGCTCATCGAAGTTCCTGTTCTCGTCGGACTCGTCTATGTCTCTCTCTGGGCAGCCCGACGCTGGTTCCACACCGATCCATTCACCGCTGAAAGGATGTAGACATGAACGCCGTGCTGACCACCCAGGGTGACACCTGCAGTCCCGTCGCCAGCCACGCAATCGGCGTCGATGCGGCCACCTCGGTCGCCTCTACTCTGAAGGCGCTGTCGGATCCGCTCCGTCTTCGGATGCTGTCTGCCATCGCATCCGACCCTCGAGGGGAGTCGTGCGTCTGCGATCTCGCCGAGCTCGCCGAGGTTTCCCAGCCGACGGTCTCTCACCATCTGAAGGTGCTCAAGGACGTCGATGTCCTCACCTCGGAGCGGCGTGGAACCTGGGTCTGGTATCGGATCAACCCGAACCTGCGCAGCGCCGTCACGGCCCTGCTGGAATCCTTCGCGCCCGCGACGCTCGCACCGTGGAGTGTCTCTGACGGCCGCGATGAGCCGCGGCCCGACTTCGACGCGCGGGTGACCCATCTCGCAGATGAACTCGCAGCAGAAGTCCCCGAGCTCGACCCCAATGTCGTGCTCACCATCGTCCGCGAGTCCTACACCGCCCTCGCCCGCACCGCGCGAGTCACCTCAGCACTCGTGCCACTGACCGAACGCTTCGCACGTCAGCGACTCGCCGACCTCACACGGGACCGCGACTCTGCTGTGCCCCAGGTGCTCTTCGTCTGTGTCGCCAACGCGGGGCGTTCGCAGCTCGCCGCCGCGCTCGTCAACAAGATGGCGGGCGGCAAGGTCGTGGCTCGCTCGGCAGGATCGGCTCCTGCCGACGTCATCCATCCTCACGTCCGGTCGATTCTCGCCGAGATCGAAGGTGACGCTGCCGTCGAGCGCTTTCCGAAGCCGCTCACCGATGATGCCGTCCGTGCGGCGGACGTCGTCATCACGATGGGCTGCGGAGATGTCTGCCCGATCATCCCCGGCGTCCGTTACGACGACTGGGCAGTCGGCGATCCTGCTCTCGCATCGCGTGACGGTGTCGAAGCCATCCGTGACGACATCGCCGGCCGCGTGCGCGCGCTCGTCGAAGACCTTCTCCCTTGACCAACCCCTCGCACCAGGAGCAACCATGACTGACACGACCACCAAGCCCTCCGTTCTCTTCGTCTGCGTCCACAACGCCGGACGCTCGCAGATGGCCGCCGGATTCCTCCGCGACATCGCCGGCGACCGCATTGAGGTCCGCTCCGCCGGCTCCATGCCCGCCGACCAGATCAACCCGACTGCCGTCGAAGCGATGAATGAACTCGGGATCGACATCACCGCCGAGCAGCCCAAGATCCTGACGACCGAGGCGGTGCAGGCATCCGATGTCGTCATCACGATGGGATGCGGTGACGCCTGCCCGTTCTTCCCCGGCAAGCGCTACGAGGACTGGAAGCTCGACGACCCGGCCGGCCAGGGCATCGACGCCGTGCGTCCCATCCGTGACGACATCAAGGCGCGAATCGAGCAGCTGGTGAGCGAACTCGTCTAACGAGGGGAATGTGCTCGCCGATCCGGGATGCTTTCGTCAGTGATCGAATCGGGAGCTCGAGTCTCTCGATCACTCCCGATTCGCTCGTGTCAGCGTCAGCGCCAAACAGAGAGCTAGCGCTGGATGCGAGGAGGACTCAGCGCCACGAGTAAAACCCCAGACGAGGTTCGCATCGGGTCCTGTTACTACTTGCGACATTCGGGGCAGTGGGCGTGAGGTCTGCGGGTTCTGGTCTGAATCGTGGACGGCCACGAGTATCCGCACGCACAGATCCACATGACTTTTCGACCCGACCCGACGGTGACCTCGGTAGGAGAGAGGGCGTTCGCTGGGTCCCATTGCTTGGCGAGGTCGGGGCGCAGAGTCGCAAGGTCGTTCTCGCCAGGGATGGGCAGCTTTCCTGCGCAGTAGGGGCAGCCGTGGCCGCACGTCCGATTCTTGACTGTCGCCGGCCACGAGTGGTTGCGATGGCAGTTCCATGACACCTTCACGTGGGATGAGACTGTGACCTGATTCGGTGAGCAGTCGTTGCTGGGATCCCATTGAGCGGCGATGTCTGGCCGAAGCGTTGCGAGGTCGGTTGTACCAGGGATGGCAACGCGGCCGGAGCATGAGGGGCAACCTGAGCCAGCGTGTCGGTTGGCGACTGTCGCTGGCCAGGTGTGACCCTTCACGCAGCGCCATCGGGCTTCGTATTGGCTGCTGACGGTCACTTCGGACGGTGTCCGGTCGTTCGCGCCTGCTTTGTGGTCCCATTCCGAAGCCAAGTGAGGGTCGAGAGTTCCCAAGTCATTGAATCCTGCCAAGACGACGCGATTCGCGCACACGGGGCAGCCCGTCTTGTCCTTCGTACGGCCCCAGACGGGGAGTTCCCACCTGTGACCCAGCGCGCAACGCCATACTGCGGGGAAATCCGAACCCGCGGTGACCTCGCAAGGAGTCTTGGAGTTCACGTGGTCCCACTGTTCGGCGAGTTGAGGGTGGGTGGTGGCGAGGTCGTTGAAACCAGCGAGGGTGCGTTGGTTGGAGCAGTACGGACACCCGTGTCCTGAGCAACGGTCGCCGACAGCCGCGTCCCAGCTATGGTCGCAGGGGCCGCGCCACCAGACCACACGGTCTGATCCGGGGGTGACTGTCTCCGGTGTGATGGAACTGTCGTTGCGTTGGTAGTCCCACTCTGCTGCGAGGCCGGGGTGAAGAGTGACTAAGTCTGTTTCACCCGGTATCGCCCGGCTGCCGGCGCAATAGGGGCAGCCGCTTTTTAGCGTGGTGCGGGAGCGCACCTGGGCAGGCCAGGTGTGCTGTCGAGCCGCACACCGCCAGTTAATTTTCCGTGCGGAGGTGACGCTGACGTGATGGGGGCCCCCGCGGTTGACTCCTGGGGTGGTGTCCCATTCCGCGGCGATGTCTGGCCGCAGGGTGCCGAGGTCGGTATGTCCAGGCCAGAAGTCCATGCCGATGCAGTATGAGCAGTTCGTTTCGGCAAAGCCTCGCACGTGGGGGCTTGCTTCCCAGGAGTGCCCCTCTTCGCACAACCACCAGGCTTTGTGGGAGACATCTACTCCCGACCAGGGGTCTCGGGTGGGCGGGTTGCGATCCCAGTCCCATTCGGAGATGGCTTTCGGGTGTCGGAGGATCCATAGCGGGTAGTTGGCGGTGGCGTCGAGGATGCGGGGGACGTCGACGGTGTCGAGGGCGGGTTCCAGGGGGCGGAACTTCGTGGGGATGGTGTGGCGGCGGAGGGGTCGGAGCCAGAGAACCACCCGTTCGACGAGGATGTCGCTGTTGGCGATGCCCAACGTTGCGTTGATGTCGAGTCGTAGATCTGCCGCCGGCTGAGTGCGCCATCGTGCGCAGTGCGAACGATTGGACAAGATCTGCAGAACGCGCACCGTCGCGCGGTACAGATGTGCGCGGCGATCGATCTCGCGTACCGCGCTCATCAAGGACGGATCCTGCCCGGTCTCTCCGTTCTGGGCGGAGAGTATGTCGTTGTCGCGCACCATGGCCCACACTTGACTGTGCAGTTGCGTGGTGACTCGACCAGTAGCGACGAGTCGACGGAAGGAGAGTTCCGCGTTCCGAAGCGTGGGATCGAAGGGAACGATCACCTGGGTATCGAGTTCCGTTCCGGGACCGACCCACACCATCTGCCCCGGGTGTCGGAGACAGAAGTTTTCCCGATCGTGGGGAATCTGCTCGATCGTCTCCCCGGCACTGCATAGGCGGCACAGGAAGCGCTGCGGATAGGCCCGTGTGGAGTCCGGTTGCGCTAGACGTTTCATGCGGAGGTAATGACCGGCCGGGCGCCCTGCCGTCGCCTCGACCGTCCGAGCGGCCGCTTCATCGTCGATCCAGACGCGGTGGATGTTCGGTTGCGCTCGGCTGGTCAGCGCCCTCTCGGCGAAATCGAACGGCACTCCTGCGGCGTGGCATTGCCGCTGCGCGTAGGAGCGTGGCGTCTCAAGATGATGCCACTTGGGTCGTTTCGCCCACGCCTGCGTGCTGATCATGCGGCGTCCACCAAGTCGTCAAGGGTGACGTTGTGTGTGTTGAGCGTGGTGCGCCGGAGAGTGTCGAGAACCCCGAAGAGTCGCTCGCGGGTTACGGTCTCCGAGGTGCGCGATTCGTCGCGCAAGATGGACGCGACTAGGCGGTCCACGATCATCGCGAGAACGGCGAGTTTCCCGTCGGCGGCGTGGACTAGCGTGCCGGCGTTGCGGGTGAGAAGGCCGTGGGCGTGCCCGCATAGTGGTAGGAAGCTGTCGAAGGTGGCGACCCATTTGATCCATTGTTCGAAGTCCTCTTGGACGGCGGGGTCGATCTTGTCGAGTGTGACGAAGTCACATCGTGCGCTGACTTGCAGGCCGTCGCCCGTCTTGAATGCTTGGTCGAGATTGATTCCAACCAGGACGACGGTCGCACAAGACTCGTTCTGGAGGGCTTTGATGACACTGGAGGGTTCAGTCCCGCCGAGCTTGTGCGCTTCGTCAATCACGAGCAGCTTCGTGCCGTGACGGTGGAGGGCCTCGACGGCAAGCTTCCTCAGCCTGTCGGTGGCGATCTGTTTGGGGAGAACGATGGTGGGGGCGAGAAACTCCACGATCTGGGCAAGGAGAGCTTTTCCGGTCGAGTGTTCGGTCATCTCCACCCAGACGACCGGTGCGTCTCCGTCTCTGAGGTAGTCGGGGTGTTGGGCTGCGTGTCTGCGTTCTACGGATCGAGCCAACAGGAGAGCGAGCTCTGTCTTGCCGGAGAACATCGGCGCGGATATCATCAGCCCGCGCCGCGAGTTCTTCAGCCGAGGGTTGATCCGGATGAGGTCCTCCAGAATGCGAGCGCAGACCGCTTGCTCGCGTGTCTTCACCCTCAGCGTCAGCCGGAGAAAGTCTTCGCGAGCTTGGTCGTATAGCTCTCGAGCTTCACTGTCCAGATCTCTGTACTGACGGAAGGTGATCTTCGGCGGGGATGCGGGCTCGGCGTCGAATGCTTCTCGAAGCCCTGCAAGGCTGGTCTTGCGGTCATGGTGGAGGACGAGTGGGGTGATCTTCATGAATCAAGCTCCTCTGCTTGCGCGAGATCTATGTCGGGGGATGTCCAATCGATGGTGCTGATGTCGACGGGTTTGGCCCATTGCCGTAGTGGGATCGGTGTCGTTGTCGAGGGGCCTGGTTCACGTTGCGCTTCGACCTTGAGGCGCTGTTGCTCCCGTTTGTGCTGGGTGCGCTTCCGTTTGTCTCCTCGTTCGCGACTTTCGACGTGGTCGATCCACTCGCGGCGGCGGTCGGGATCGTCGATTGCGGCGTCGGGGTATCGGGCAAGGAGTTTCATGTCGATCTCGGCGACCATCGGTGCTGTCTTCTCCCGCAGAGCGATGTCCCAGCACTCGATCCACACACCGGTTTCTGGGTGACGCACCCAGACGGCATTGGCGTTGTAGGGGTCGAAGCTCACTGGGAATTTCCTGGCTTTCGCGGATCCCGGTTCAGCGCCCGTGAGGGAGCGATTGCGGAGATCTTCCAGGTGGGATGAGTCGTAGCGGCGATTGTGGAGTTCGATCCCTGCACGACCGATCATGCGCCGTTCCGTGGGCAAGAGCGCGAGGTACTCCTCAACTCCGAAAGGCACCGGGACGCCGGGTCCTACAGCGAACAGTTCGGTGTACATCTGATTCGGGGTGAAGATGCGCCCTGGGGAGCTCGTCGACTTCAAGCCACGGTGAGGCCTGTTCAGGTAGATGTTCGTTATCCAGCTGTCGAGGATGAGGCGAAGCGAATCCAGGGTGAGGGTGGGGTCGTCTTTGGCGGCCCGATGGGCGACGGAGTTCCCCACGAAACCGGCCAGCCATGCGGCGAAGTCTGTCGAGAGGGTGCCGAAGTTGCGCTCTACGTGTGGCTTTACCGTCGGCGTTCTGGAGGGGGCAAGTTCCCTGTGGATTCCGTACGCGCTGCAGGCATCTCTGAACGTGCGGGACCGAAAATCTGCTCCGCCGTCGATAGTGATCGATCGCGGGAAGATCCACGGGAGGGCCAGAGAATCGTCAGTGAGGTAGGGGTTCACCTGCTTCATCAGGTCAGAAGGCAACGTGGCTGATCCCGCGAGGGTGGCTGCTCCCGAACCAGGTACGGCTTTGCGCCCGATGATAGCCCGGGCGAGCAGGAGTGCATGGTCGAATCCGCCAGGGCTGTCCGCGTGAATCGCCCAAGCGAGCGGTACCCGGCTTGCGACATCGAGAAGCACGGTGAGTGTCGGCCGGAACTCACTGTTCTCATCCCAGACGAGAACGTCGAGTTTCGTTGAATCGATCTCGCATCGCTCCCCAAGTTGATAGGCAGCCCCGGAGTAGTACTGACGCTTGGGGCTGTTATCGGTGTTTCGCCGGGTGGTCGCTTTGTCGAAGCTGTAACGGCCGGCCGCCCGCTCGTTGATGTAGCCCTGGAGGGTGCGAGCCTTGATCTCGCATAGAGGATCGCCCGGGTAAGTGGTCTCGAGCTCTCGCCTCACCAAGACAGCGCACCGGCGTTTGCTGCTCGTCGACTTGTCCGTTTGGCGATCGAGGAATCGATCGATGATCGTCACCAGCCGTGCATCTGCCCGGCTGATGGAGAGTCGCTGCTCGCCCTTGCGATGCATGCGGGCATTCAGCCCGGCTGCACCGTCTTGCTGGTACGTCTTCCACAGGAGGTGAAAGGTGCTGCGCGCTCGCCCAAGTGACGTGCCTTTTAGCTCGAGCAGCTTCGCGTCAACGCGTGCGTTCTGAGTTGTCAGCGCAGGGTCGTATTGTGCCCGAGAAGCGGAGGCCAACGGATCCATCGGCCTGCCCGTGAACGCCTCAAGGAGATGGGCTTCCATATCGCATACGTCGGTCGGCCATGCATCCCCGTCCGGTCGAAGAGATACGCTGCGATCCCGTTGGGCTGTTCCGGCCTGGAGCAGGAACTCGTCTACGGACATGATCAGGTGTCGATCGGGCGCGTGTTCAGAGCGGAGCTTCACCTCCAGGCCAGGAATGATGTGGACCCAGACCCAGCTCTCGCCGTCAATCTCGAAAGAGTCTCCGAGCTTCAGTTTGCGTTCATCGGACACTGATCGCGTCCGTTCTCTCCCGATGTGCGGTAGTCAGTAGCGTGTTGCTATTGAATACGGACGACAAGTCGAGCGCGAGAAGTCTGCGCCAGGCGAGGTTGTCAACCCATGCGCACGCTAGAAGCGGGCAATCTGGAGACGCCAGCTCACACAACTCCCGGCGTGTTTTGCCCTGAGTAGCTGCGTCGAGGATCTTGTCCTCGATGTCCGCCGACGGCCTGCAACGGTCATGACGCGACGCCGACAACCATTCGACCACGCGAGTCGCATGGACGCTGTGACCGGAGAGCACCTCGTAGTGCCAGCCGAGCGTTGCCGACAGCCGTGCGGTTTCATCGAACTGCAGTTGCACGGACTCGTCGATGCGTTCCTTCGGCTTCACATCTCGGACGGCGTAGGAGCCGTCCGACATCTGCAACAAGAAATCCGGCACGTGCCAATGACCGGCCATCGGTGAGCGGACGCCGAACACCACGCCAAACGGCTGCGACCACACCCTTTCGACCTGTCCGGCAAAATCGAGCCACATCAACTCGTCGCGCTCGAACTGAGACTCACACCACACGTGGCTGCGGGTGCGACTCCAGAAGTACTCAGATCCTGTGAAGAAGTGGCTGGCGCCCTTCGATACTCGAACCTTCATGGGGTCGATGACAGACCAATCCAAACGGCCGAGACTTCGGTCGACCGGTGCGAACGAGGTGTTGTTCGCATAGCCAGTCTCCGAACGATGATCACGCGGCACCCAGTGCAGCTCCGACTCTTTCGAGAACCGTCGACGAGCGATCATCCGTGCGATCTCAGCTGGCTTCATCATCACTCCCGGAGGGAGGCGGAGTGCCGGTAGGCACATCTTCGTCGCCTGCGCCCAGGATCAGCCCGGTCGGCTTCGACGGGCTTCCGACACACCGGCGCGGACCGGATATCGTTCGATCTGATCTCGAGTGGCCCTCGCCGCCGGCTTCCGGTGAACATTGCCGGCTCCGGCGCTGCGGCAGACATTGAGATGCCGGTCGGCGTTGCCGTCCCGGGCGCTCACGCCTTGGCGTCCGCGGAGACCGTTGCGGACCCCGACCTCGTGAGACTGACCATCCCGCTCCCCCAGTGCAGGACCCGTCCCGCACGAGATGCTCGACGGGAACCTCGTCATCGACAAGGTGAACTACTGACCGCCACCGACGGGGTTCTGGAGGCCCTCGACTTACACAACGAGGGCCTGCACGTGTGCACGTGCAGGCCCTCAGGTTCGATTAGACGCGCTGGCTGATCGTGCCGCCCGGGTTGCGGTTGGCGGTCGATTCGGTGACGAACCGGCCCGACGACGCGGAGCGGTGCACCGTGGTCGAGTTGCTCGTGCCGGAACCGACACGTTCGGTGGTGGTCTTTCCGGGCCAGCGGGCCGCAGCGGCCTTGGAGACGAAACGACCGGTGGATGCAGAGCGACGAACGGTTCCCATGGGAACTCCTTCACTGATTGGTGCCGGGGTGCCATGAGATGGAGCGCCGCTAGTCTGCGGCTGCCAACTCCGGTACAGTCAGTGCTCTGGATGAGACCTGACCTTCTCAGGGCTTGTGAGCCGTCCCGTTACCGCGGGGCGGCTCTTTTCCGTTGTGATCCCGACATCTCGGTATATGTCCGCCGCTGGTCACTTCCCCTCGCGGCCTCTCAACTGCTTCGATTGAGTCTTGCCCGTCATCGATCGCGAGACGAGCGACTGCGCTTTGTTGGCGGAAACGGTTCGGCGTGCCGCCTTCGCGTTCTGGGTCCCGAAGGACGAGCGCTCGATCTTGCCTCGAAATTCACTGCTCATGCGGACTCCCGGTTCTGTCGTACTTGCTGACGTGCGCGCGCGATCGCCGACTCCACCGCTTTCGCGGTCATGCCAAGCTTCTCGCCGATCTCCGCGTGCGTGAAGCCATGCGTCACGTTCAGATAAAAGGCTGAGCGGACACGCTCGTCCTTGATGCTCCCGAATGCACGACGCAGCTCGTCCTTGATGTGCGCCGCCTCGCTCGCGTCGGGAGCAGCCGACGTCGACGGACCCTCCTCGAAGTCGTCGGCCCAGGCCGCTGCGGGCGGCGGAGCCTGCGGCTCCGCATATGAACGCAGCTCTTCTCGACGCCAACGCTTGTAGACGTTGCTGAACTGCAGAAGGCACTGGCCCACGAAGAACGTGCGCAGGGAAGCTCCCTTGGCGGGGTCCCACTTGCCCGGGACGAGCACCTTGTCTCGGAACGCGGTGAGGGCGAGCACGATCGTCTCATCCGCCAGGCTCTCGGCCTCTTCGATCATCGAGCCCGGGCGGGGCTCAGGCTCCAGTGCGCCGAAGCCTTTTCGCTTCACCTCGCCACGAATCTGCCCTTTGTAGATCCACCCGCGGATGACAGCCCACCCGTACTTCGCGATCTCATTCGCGAACAGATCGTAGTTCCGGCCACGGTATCCGCTGGCCTGGAGTGCGGTCGCGAGTTCGCGGTCTCCAGCGAGCCGGTCGAAACGTTCCTCGGCGCGATCGCGGTCTGCCTCGGCCAGCCAGGCCTGATCCGTTGCCCACGCGATGAGAGTAGGAACGCCATCGGGGGACGAATGCCCTTCGGGCTCGTCGTTACCGGTCATAGCGTTCCCTCACGATCCTGGTCAGCTCATAGTCACCACGATCCCTCATATGTCCGACATTGCAGACTTCCCCTCGCCTCTCGCAAGAAAATGTTGAGCAACCTCACGGTTCGGTGCCGCCCGCCGTACACGATCGTTTGCGGCGTGGTTTCGCATTCGGTTCTACTGGTGGTGCCGCAAGCGAGGCCTCGGACCCATCTCCGCTTTCCAAAATCTCCCGCTGAAGACGCGAGTGAGCACAGCAGGAGGGAGCGTGCAGCAGACGACCCGCCGAAAACGATCGTTTCCGGCGAGTTCGCGTCGCCCGTCATCGTGCGCCCGCCGTTAACGTTCGCCGGTATCTGCTTTCGGCAGACGTTTCCGGCGTTCAGGTAGCGGGTCTCGCTCGTCGTCCGCCGATGCGAGTTGGCGAGGATGGTTTCGTTCCGCGCGGAGTTGTTGCTCGATCTTGGCGTGTGCTTTTCGTTCGTTGCGGTCGGCTCTGATGATGGACCGCAGGACGAACCAGAATGCTGCGACGACGGCGATCGTGGGGATGACGGACCAAAAGGCGTTGGTCCAGTAGTCATTGAGATTCATCCGCGCCTCCCGGGGGTTCACGCAGCACGAGCGCCAGTCCGACGATCGCGAGGATGAACGCTGTTTCGTAGCTTCCGAGCGTGTATGCCCAGAGTGACCGTTGGTCTGGAACGGTTGTGTCGATGAGGAGATGAGTTGCGATCAGTGCGACGGCGGCCAGGAGAAGGAAGGCCCCGATACGTACGAGGCGATCGTGACGCCGCTGTGGGGACATGTGGCTGGTGCGCGTGGGAACGTGTGCTCGTGGACGGTGCCGAGCTGGGTGCAGGTGGCGGGTCATCTGAATATGGCTCCGATGAGGTAGAAGCTCGCAAGGGCGAGAAGCAGGGCGAGGACTGTGGCGCACGCGATGAAGACGGATATGCGTCGGAAGGGATTGCGGCGGGGGACCATGGGTGGCCGTTCTGGTGGTGGCGTTCTCTACCGGGCGGGGGCGAGGATGGTTGTGTCGTCGGCTGTGATCTGGACGATGCCGCGGTCGTCGACAACGATGAAGCGTTCGTCATCGATCGCGGTGAAGGCCTGAGCGGCCCCTTGAAGCGGGTCGAGGCGTTGCCATGTTCCTTCGGTGTTCTGTGACCAGAGGGCACCGTCGGTTCCGACTCCTGCGAGCGAGCCATTGGGTTTGGCGTCGAGTGTGTAGAGCAGCGGGGCGTCGGCGACGGGGGTGAAGGTGGCGCCGTTGTCGGTGCTGAGGAGCAGTCCTTCTTCCGCGGCGGCGTAGAGACCGTCGCCGGTGGCGGCGAGGTCTGCCGCGGCAAGTGTTGCGCCGCGGGTCCATTCGAGACCGTCGTCAGTGCTGATGAGCAGATCGACGCCATCGGAGGCGATCCCGTAGAGAGTGCCGTCTGGTCCGGCGGTGAGGACATGGAAGTCCGTACTGCCAGTGAGGGCGATCGGTGACCACGATTCGCCGAAGTCGTCACTACGAATGACACCTAGGTTCGGGGAGCCGAGCTCTGCGGGTGTCTGTGTGCCCGGGTGACCGGATGCGAAGAGGGCGTCGTCGAGGACGGTAAAGCCCATCGCATCGAAATCGTGGCCTCCGATGGGACCGGCGATCGCACCTTCAGGAGTGAGGGTGAAGAGTCCTCCGTGGGTGGCTATGAAGAGGTCCTCACCGCGGGGGTCAGCGGCAACACCGTGAATGTGTTGGATAACGGGGGGGACCGCGTTGGTGCCGGAGGCCTGCGGCACGGCGCAGCCGGTGAGGGCGACGGCTGCGAGAGCGATCGCGAAAGCGGGTAGGGGCGAGTGGCGGTTCATGAGACTCCGACGTGAAGAAATGCATGCAGGTGCGCGAGCGGTACGCGAATGAGAGTCGCGACATGGCACCAGCGCGGTGGCGTGGGTTACTGCGAGAAGGCCAGTTCGGGGGTGCGGGCGAGCGCCGCACCCCCGAAGGTAGATCAGAGTGTGTCGAGGAGGTCTTTCATCGTGGCGATCTCCGTGGTCTGTGCCTCGATGATCGTCTCGGCCAGGGCGACCGCGTCACTGTTCTGGCCGTTGTCGACTTCGTCTTGGGCCATTTCGACGGCACCCTGGTGGTGCTCGATCATCTGCTCGAGGAACAGACGGCTGGCGTCCGCCCCGGTGGCATCTTCGAGGGCCTGCATGTCGTCGTCGGACATCATGCCGCCGCCGTGGTCCATGCCTTCCATGTTGGAGGTATCAGCGCCCCACTCTTCGAGCCACTGCTCCATCTTCTGGATTTCGGGGCCCTGCGCTGCCTTGATCTCTTCCGCGAGGGCGGCGACGCGCTCGTTGACGCCGTCCTTGCTGAGGAGCATGTCAGACATCTCGATGGCCTGAGCGTGGTGCTCCTTCATCATGCTGGCGAACATGATGTCGGCGTCATTGGCGTCCGCCGACGCCGGGGCGGAGCTGCTGCTCTCGTGATTCATGCCGGGCATATCGCCTCCGCCGGAGGTGTTTCCAGCGCAGCCGGCAAGGGCGAGCACAGCAGTGAGAGTGAGTGCGGCGGTCGCCGCAAAACGGGTCTTCATGATGGTTCTCTCCAAGAGTCGATGATGGTGCCCAGCGAGACAGGCTGGGCGAGGGGGCGTTGCCCATAGAACGGGCATGCCAGCCATCAGGTGCGACTGATGCAGAGAACGGTGAGAGACGGCGGCCGCAGCGGGTACAGCGCGCCGCGAAGCGCAAAACGTGAAAGGAGCGGACCAGGGGTTTCGGTGAGTGAGCGCCACCAGGCGGGCGGCCGGGTGACCAGCACTACGGCGATGAGGAGCGCGAGAACGCAGGCCATCCACGACATGCCGTGATCGTCAGAGCACGTCGCACAGCCCGTCTCATCCATCGCTGCAGCTTCGCCTGAGGCGTGTGCGGGGTGAGCGTCGGCATGCGCGGGTGCGACCGCGATGGTTTCGCTGTGCCCGGAGGGCATGGTGTGCGTGTTCATCGAGTGCATCGCCAGAAGCCCGAAGATCACGGAAAAGGCGACGGCGACGACGGTCAGGAGGGTGCGGGTGAGGGTGCGCTGGTCATGCACGCGCCGTGCGATCGTCGTCAACACTGTCCCACCTCCCTTTCTTCCAGGGTACGTCGCCGCCGCCCATGCGCCTACTTGTCGACGACGGCGTCCGGGCTGAGGTTCAGCCGTCGCAGCAACTGCGCATTCAGCGCGACAACGATCGTGGATAGTGACATCAACACTGCACCGACCGACATCGGCAACACGAACCCGACGGGGGCGAGCGCACCGGCAGCCAACGGCACCGAGAGAAGGTTGTACCCGGCGGCCCACCAGAGGTTCTGTTTCATCTTCCGGTAACTGGCCCGCGACAGCTCAATCACGGAGATCACCGACCGGGGGTCGTCGCTGGCGAGGATGACCCCCGCAGACGCGATTGCGACATCGGTTCCCGCCCCGATCGCAATACCGACGTCCGCCTGCGCCAGCGCGGGGGCATCGTTCACCCCGTCACCAACCATGGCGACCTTTCGACCTTCGCCCTGAAGCTCTTTCACCTTCGACGCTTTGTCCTCGGGGCGTACCCCGGCGAAGTACCGGTCGAGGCCGAGTTCGCCCGCCACGGAGGCGGCGACCGCGTCCGCATCACCGGTGATCATGACCACCTGCACACTGCGCTCATGGAGCGCGTCGACCGCATGGCGCGACTCCGAGCGGATCTCATCCGCCAGACGCAGCGCGCCCACAACCTGACCGTGGACGAGCACGTGAAGGATGATCGCACCCTCGTTCCGCCACTCGTCAGCAACGGGCAGCTCCTGCGCATTCTCCTGCTCGAGCATGTACGGGCCACCGACCTGCACGACACGTCCGTCAACGCGGGCACGCACCCCGACAGCGGGGGATGACTCGAAGTCGGTTGAGCGTGGAACGGTGAGCGTCTTCTCTTTTGCCGCGTTGACGATCGCGCGGGCGAGGGGGTGCTCGGAGTCTGCTTCCGCCGCGGCCGCCCACGCCAACAGCTGATCGGCGTCGGTCCCCGTGACGGGGTTGATGGCGGTCACCGCGGGGGTGCCCTTGGTGAGCGTGCCCGTCTTGTCGAACAGAACAGTGTCGACGGTGCGCATGCTCTCCAGCGCGAGACGATCCTTGATGAGCACGCCCCCGCGGGCGGCGCGCTCGGTCGCGATCGACACGACCAGCGGGATCGCCAGGCCCAGCGCGTGCGGGCAGGCGATCACCAGCACCGTGATGGTGCGGATGACGGCGGCGTCGGGTAGGCCAACAACCGTCCAGACGATCGCGGTGATCGCTGCGGCGCCGAGCGCGAACCAGAACAGCCACCCTGCGGCCTTGTCCGCGAGCCGCTGCGCCCGAGACGACGAACTCTGCGCCTCGGTGACCAGCTTCTGAATCCCCGCGAGAGCGGTGTCCTCACCGATGGCCGTGATCTCCACCCGCACTCCGGAATCCGTGGCGACGGTACCGGCAATGACCGGGTCGCCATCGCTGCGGCGCACCGGCCGGGATTCTCCGGTGATCATCGACTCGTCCATGCTGGCCGATCCCTGAACGATGCGCCCATCGGCGGGGACCCGCCCGCCCGGACGCACGACCACGACATCGCCTACCTGCAAGTCCGAGGGCGCGACCGTTACGGTCGTATCGCCGTCGACCTTTTCTGCCTCGTCAGGCAGCAACGCCGCTAAGGAATCCAAGGCCGATGTCGTCTGCGCGAGCGAGCGCATCTCGATCCAGTGACCAAGCAGCATGATCACGATCAGCAGCGCCAGCTCCCACCAGAAATCCAACTCGTGGTGCAGCATGCCGAGGCTCGCACCCCAGGACGCCAGGAATGCCACGGTGATCGCAAGGGCGATCAGCAGCATCATCCCGGGCTTGCGTGCACGGAGCTCGCTCACGGCACCCGTGAGGAACGGGGCCCCGCCCCACACATACATCACGGTCCCGAGAACCGGGGACACCCAACCCACCCACGCGGCGTCGGGCAATGGGTACCCGAGCAGCATCGAGAACATCATCGAGAACCCAACCACAGGGGCCGCGAGGACCAGCATGATCCAGAACAACCGCCGGAACTGACCGACATGATCGCCGTGACCGCCGTGACCGCCGTGACCGCCGCGGCTCGTGTGACCAGCGTGCTCTGGGGGAGCACCGTGGTCGTGGCTCATCGCCGTGTGGTCATGCTCCGTTGTCGGCACGCTGCCGTGATCCTGATGCGCAGTGTGTTCGTGGTGCTGGTCATGCTGGCTCATCGGAAACTCCTTGCTCGGATGCACCCGGATCAGCCGGGCGCAAACGGATAGCGACTCAGATCGGGGAGGTCGCGAGGGTGTAGCCGGCCTCTTCAACCGCAGCCCGTACAGCCGTGGGATCGATAGGGGCGGCGCTGTGGACAATCACGCGGGATGCCCCGCCGGCATTCAGGTCGACCGTGACACCGTCGACACCATCGATGGCGTTCAGCTCATCGCTGACGCTGGAGGCGCAATGCGAGCATGTCATCCCCGCAACCAAGATCTCGGCCGAGACCGGGGCCGCGACAGGCGCGGATGCGTCAACGGATGAAGGGGCAGCGCAGCATGCGCACCCCGCATTCGCGTCCTTCAAGCCGAGTTCGATGCGATCAGTCATGATGTGCTCCTTCGAGTAGACAGACGTAGTAGTTATGAACGGACGAGACGAGCGATCGCTTCGTTGGCCTCGCGGACCTTCGCCGCAGCCACCTCGCCTCCCTCAGCACTTGCCTGAGCGACACAATGAGCGAGATGGTCACTGAGTAGCGACAACGCCACCGTCTCGAGGGCCTTCGTCGCCGCAGACACCTGCGTCAAGATATCGATGCAGTACTTGTCCTCATCAACCATTCGTGCGATACCTCGCACCTGACCCTCTACCCGGCTCAACCGCTTACGCAGATCAGCCTTGTTGCTCTCGTAGCCGTTCACTCCCAAAAAGATACCCCCTAGGGGTATATAACACAATGCATGCGAGTCTATTCCCGGTCGGGAAGTGTCCGAGGCAAAGGTGACGCATAGGTGATCTGTGTAAGGTTCGAAATATGCGTCGAAGACCCCGCTTTCGTGCCGTTCGTGGCGCGGTCGGGGCCATGCTCGCTGTGTCCGTGATCGGGCTGACCGGGTGCGCGCCGGATCCGGTCAGCGATTCCTTCCTTAAGGGTGAGAACACCGGGTATGTGGCCGCCGACGGCGCGATTGTCGAGATCCCGGTGGCCGAGCGGAGCGAACCAGTCGTCTTCAGCGGCGTTACTGAAACTGGCGATGATTTCGACAGTGCCGACAACGCCGGCAAGGTCACGGTGGTCAACTTCTGGTACGCGGGGTGCGCGCCGTGCCGCGTGGAGGCGAAGGATCTCGAGAGCGTCTGGCGCGAGTACGGCGGCGAGGATGTAGCTTTCATCGGCATCAATACCCGCGACCAGGCTGACACTGCCCAGGCTTTCTCCGACGAGTTTGGCATCACCTACCCGAGCCTGATCGACGTGAACACGGCCGAGGCGAAACTCGCTTTCTCCGAGGTGGTGCCGATCCAGGCGACACCAACGACTCTCGTGCTCGACAAACAGGGACGCGTCGCCGCCCGCATCATCGGACCCATCGACGGCACCTCGATCCTCTCGACGCTCGTCAAGGACGCTCTGGCGGAGACACCATGAACGCCGACACCATCATCGGGTCCGGTGCGCTCTGGCTCGCAGTCCCCGTCGCGATGCTCGCCGGTCTCGTGTCGTTCCTGTCGCCCTGCGTACTCCCGCTGGTCCCCGGCTACCTCGGCTTCCTTGGTGGGGCGGTCGCGCCGGGCTCGAAGGGTGGCGCGACGAATGCAGTCGCGCCCCAGCGCCGTCAGCTCGTAGTCGGCGTACTGCTGTTCATCCTCGGATTCAGCGTCGTCTTCGTTCTCATCACCGCGCTGGGCGGCACGGCCGGCGTGTTCTTCCTACGCTGGGGCGACCTAGTCACACGCATCCTCGGAGTCGTCATCATCCTGATGGGGCTCGTCTTTCTCGGGTTGTTCAGTTTCGCCCAGCGGGAGGTTCGCTTCCACGTCGGCTCCCGGGCCGGAATCGCAGGGGCGCCGCTACTTGGAGTGGCACTCGGTATCGGCTGGGCACCGTGCATGGGTCCGACGCTTGCCGCGATCATCGCGCTTTCGTTCAATGCTGGCGACCCTGTCCGGGCCGGCTTCCTCGGCCTCGCGTATTCGCTCGGCCTCGGCATCCCGTTCCTGTTGGTCGCATTCGGGTTCGGTTGGGCGGCGAAGACAGCCGAGTTCCTCCGTCGTCACATCCGAGTGGTGAACGTCTGCGGCGGCATACTGCTGATCGTCCTCGGCCTCCTGATGGTGACAGGGCTGTGGACCGACATCATGTCGCGGCTGACGGCGGTGATGGGCAGCGTCATCCTCCCTCTTTGAGATCCCTAGCAAGGATGTCGCGAGTGACGACTGGAGCAGCCCTCTCTACCCGACTGCTCGTGTCGACGGCACCACTTCGTAATCCCGTGTCGGAGCTTTAGATATAGACGCCGCGGTCTTCCATGAATCGGACGGGGTTGGTGTAACCACCATTGATGTAGACCTCGAAATGCAGATGGCAGCCGAAGGAGCGTCCAGTGTCACCTGCGTAAGCGATGACCTGGCCGGAGTTGACCCATTGGCCTCGACCGACGACGATGCCTCCTGGTTTGATGTGGGCGTAGCCGGTGCTGACGCCTCCGCCGTGTTGGATTCGGACGTAGTTGCCGTAGTTACCGTTGGCGCCGGCGTAGTCCACGGTTCCGGAGTTGGCGGCGTAGATCGCGGCACCGCAGCCGTTGGCCATGTCCGCGCCGTAGTGGTAGCTCGAGGAGCAGCCCTGCGAGCCACAGATCGGGGTCCGAGGACCGTAGCTTGAGCTGCGGCCGCCTCCGTGGGGCCGGACCCAACCGCCACTTCCGGCGGAGCCTCCGCCGCCACCATTGCCGCCTCCGTTGGCTGCGGCTTCGGCGGCTTCGCGTTCGCGACGGGCTCTCTCTTCTGCCTCGCGGGCGGCCACACCCGCCTGATAGCCGGCGACCGTCTGCGTGGTGGTGTCTTTCAGCGCGGCGAGCTGCGCCTGCATCGTCTCGAGGTTCGCGGCTTGCTCGTCGAGCGCGGCCTGTGCGGCGTCGGCCGCTTCTTGTGCGGCAATCATCTTCTGCTCTGCGACCTGCTGCAGTCGGTCCCGTTCGTCGCGGGCGACCTTCGCCTGATCGGTCAGCGATTGGGCGGTATTGCGCGCCGAGATTGCGTCATCGTAGACCGATCGGTTGTACTCGAGCAGCTTGTCCATGGTGCCCAGGCGGGACAGGAGCTCATCGGCGTTGGCCGCGGAACCGGAGAAGAACAGTTGAAGTGCTGAATCGTCTCCACCGTTGCGGTACAGCTGTGCCGCAACTTGACCGGCCCTGCGCGCAGAGGTTTCGGCAATCGCTGATTGTTCGTCCGCCTGCGCCTGCAGGCTGTCCGCTTCCGTGATCGCAGCGAAGTATTCCTGCTGCGCCGCATAGAACGCGTCGGAGGCTGTATCGGCGGCAGCCTGAGTCTCGGCGACCTTTTGCGTCAGAGATTGGATCAGCCCTTCGATCCGAGTGATCTCGGACGCTTTGGCGGCTTCGTTGTTCTTGGCGCGTTGCACATCGTCCCAGCTCGGGTAGGACGCAGCGTACGCGGCTGAGACGCCGGAGCCGATACCGAAAGCAGCGAATGCGGCGACGCCGAGGGCGCCGAGCCCGAAAGCGCCACGTCGAGTAACACTCAGCTTCCAGAACGAGTCACGTTCGGCGGGCGTGGGTGCACACCCGCATTCTTCAGTCGCTTCCGTGGCCGCAGAGAAGCTTCGTTCGTTCACTGTGCCCTCTCCTTGAGCTCGGTTTCGTGGATTCTGCTGCCATGGGCGCGCAGATTGGCCATGCTCGCGTTGCCCGTCGTCTGGTCTATCGTCCGTTCGTGGGGGTCGAAGTCGCGCCGACTCGCCCGTGATCTCTGATCTGTGGCCCATATCTGACGCATCGAACTTGAGTTCGCCTGCCCTGACACGAAGCTCACGCTTTCGTATCCGTATGGACGTCGGCGCTCAACCTGTTGTGCTTTTTCTTCTTCACTTGCCGTACGACAACGGTGGCCGTGATCACCGCGGCACCTGTGACAGCCACGGCGATGATGAGCGGGATCGCGATCGAAGCCACCTCGTTCTCGCCTGCGGATGCCGCCGGGGGAGGGGTGTCCGCTGCTGGAGATTCGGTGGTTGGCGCGGCGGAGGGCGACGCCTTTGCCGGTTGGATCCGTGATTGTTCGTTCCCGCATGCTGGTTTGTCCCATCCCAGCCCTGGCTCGCTCCCGCTGGGAGCGTATGTGAACGCGAAGCTCTCGGATATGGGGTGACCGTCGCTGGAGACGGCGTTCCATAGCACGGTGTAGAGGCCCGCTTCTCCGAGTGCGACTGGGGTGGTGAGGATGTTGCGATCGATGGTGGAGCAGCTGGATTCGTAGAAGAGGCCGTCGGGTCCTTGCACTTGGGCGAAGCTGGCTTGGCTGAAGTCAATGAGTTCCCCGCTGAATGTGAGAGCGACATCGTCAAGTCGGGTGACGGTTTCGTCTGCCCCCGGCACGGTGTCCAGGAGATTGTCGTGCGCGAGAGCTGCGGGGGCCGGTGCGGCCACGATTCCCAGTGCGATGAGAGCAAGAAGGGTGCGGGCGAACCAGCGAGTGCGGTGGGTGGAGGTCACAGGCGTGGATCCTTTCGTACGGCGGGCACGGGGGTGCTACCGGCAGGTCGGTTGTTGCGTTTCGTGTGGAGGACGGAGAAGCCGGTGAGGATTGCGAGCGTTCCCGCGATCATCAAGGTGACGCCTCCGGCGAGGGCCTGATCCTGGAGGGGGGTGGGACCCCACGTCCGCCCCATGGCGCCAAACCACTCGGCGACGATGAGGTCGGAGCGCGTGCTAGTGGCGATGCCGAAGAAGGCGGCAAGGCCTGTGAGCGCAGTGAGTGAGGTCACACGCCACCGCCCCTCGGGCGTCGTGGACGCGTGAAGGGAGAGCGATCGTACGAAGAGGCACCCGGTGACGAGGAGTTGGCTGATCATCCATTCCCCTCCGAGCTGGTCGTAGAGCGACCATCGGAACAGGTCGGAGTAGTGGATGAACCACAGCGATGTAGCGAACAGGGACGCGGCGACGACGGGGCGCAGAGCGAACCGTGCCAGCGGGCTGTGGGCGACCCAGAGAAGCCATTCGCGCGGTCCTCGGCTTCCATCGTCCCGTGCATAGATGACCAAGGTTGCGAGCGTGATCGGCGCCGCGAAGACGAGGAGCAATGGGATGGCGAGGCTGAGGAGAGCGAAGGGGAGGAACCGCATACTGATGAGCGAGTCGTCGTAGGCGGCGAGCGGGCCACTGATCGTCCACAGAAGCGCCCCCATCCCCGCAATCCAGCTGATCGTCCGCCTGGCTGGCCACGGATTCCCGCGGCGCCGTGCGCGTCGGACGCCGACGAGGTAGAGGACGATTCCGAAACTGGCGACGAGCACCCAGAGGAGGTCGGGGCTCCACGCCGTGAACCATCTCTGCAGGGTGAGTTCGATCGGGACGGGTGCGTCGGTGAGGATCTCCGCGGCGGTGTTTTGCGGCGGCGTGATCGTATCGGCGGGGGCGGCGGTGCGGGCGAGGGCGGCGGCGGCACCGCTCGCGACACCCATGAAGCCGAGTTCGACGCTCACGATCATCCAGAAGGCGCCACGGCCCTCGTTGGCCTTTGCGATGAGTCGGCGGCGGTAGGCGGCACCGAGGACGCCCATGACCAAAAGCGCGCCGATCTTTGTGAAGAGGATGATGCCGTACGGTGAGGCCACGTCTTCCCACCGGCCGAGGGCAGTGAGCGCCCGCGCGAATCCCGAGACGGCGACGCCGATGAACGCGAAGAGTGCCACCGTCGAGTACCGGCGGAGCAGGTTCTCAAGTTCATGCGGAGAGCTGATGGGTCGCGCGGCGACGAGCAGGATGAGACCGCCGAGCCATATCGCTGCTGAAATGACGTGCAGGACGAGGGACATGACCGCGGGATCGTGGTTGGCGAGCTCACCCGAATGACCCTGGGTGGCCATGGGTATCAGGCTGATGATCGCGAGCACGGTCGTGAACAGCACCGCCCCATTGCTGCGAACAGCGAATGCGAGGACTGTCACGACCGAGGCGAGGATCACGGTGATAAGCCATGATCGTCCCAGCTCCGTGTCGAGAAGAAAGCGGCCCAATTGCGCACCGAACTCGGCGTTCAGGCTCACTTGCGGATTGAACGACGACAGGAAGGTGAGGAAAGCCACCACCCCGCTTGAGATGGTGAGGGTCGCGGCGCCGGCGGAGGCGATATCGAGCGCGACGGTGAACGGTTTCCCCCCTGAGGGGAGAGCGAACACCGCCAGCACCAGGGGCCCGAGCATTGCCGCACCGGAAAGATTGACGATCAGCTTCGCGGCCGGGAGTCCCCATCGCACGAGCGCTCCAGGGTCATTGGTGAGTCTTGGTGCAGCTCCTCCACCGATCGCGAGCCCGACCACCGCAGCGATGAGTGCGGCGACAACGAGAATCGTCGGACCAACAATCCGGAGAACAACGGGATTCATGGAGCGGTATCTCCCGTCTCATCGCCTACGACGTCTGGGTCTTCGGTCACAGGTGCCGTGCATTCACCGGTCTTGGGGAGCTGCTGGATCGCCCCGGCGAGAGATTCAAGAACCGCGTCTGCCGACAGGGTGGTGGTGTCCACGTACACCTGGGCAGCTGGCTCTCGGCCGTAGGTTGTGAGCCGCAGATTCGGGGTGTCCTCCTCGTCGACGATCCAATCGACGCCACCCAAGCTGACACATTGCAGCGTGGTGGGGGCCGGGGGCTCCGACCCGCAGGTGAGGAGCACGCTGCTGGGGGTGCCCCATGCTGCGGTGGCCTGAGCGTCCGTCCAGACGCGATCCTGGTCGCCTATCGAGTCCGGTAGTCGTACGGTGACCTCTGCGCACAGCGGGTCATTCGCGTTTGCTGCGGGCTCGAGGTGGACGGTGGGTGCGCAGCTGCTGAGTAGAAACAGTGCGCAGAGTGCCGCGACAGAGGTCAGAATCTTGAGTTTCACAACTTCATCCATCCGTCTTCCTGGGAGTGAGCATCCGACCGCCGCTGTCGGATCGACACGACGAGCAGCGCGAGTACGCTTCCGATACTGAGTGTCCAGCCGAGCCACGGCATCAGCACGACGGCGAGGGTCGTGCCGGTGCGGAGGGGGACCTCGGTGATCTTCGCCGCGGTCGTGTCCACCGCAACCTGAGCCAACACTTTTCCATCGCGGCCGATGACTTGACTGGTCCCGGTGGTGGAGACGTTGACGGCAGTTCTCCCTGTTTCGAGCGCGCGCATACGGGCGATGGCCAGCTGTTGGAGGTTCTCGTCGGTGCCTCTGAAGTCCGCGTTGTTGGTTTGAAACACGAACATCTGCGCACCAGAGGCCGCGCTTTGGTGGATGACGTCGTTGTAGATGACGTCGAAACAGATGGCCAGACCGATGGGCACATCGCCAACGTTCATGAGGGGTGTGTTGGAGCCGGGCGTGTACTCGCGTTGTATCAATCCGATGAGGTCGGGGGCGATGGCTTCGTAGAACCAACGGTCCGGGACGTATTCGCCGAAAGGGACGGGGTTGGCCTTGTCGTGGAGCTGCTGCGGCCCGGCGCTGGTCCACAGCATCGAGGTGTTGAACGTGTCGGCTCCGCGGGTGGTCGCCGCATTCACCAGTGCCGGAGCGCCGGCACCCTGCACGAGTCGATCAAGGCGGCCCGCGACGGCGACATCGCGCAGGGGATCGGCGTCGACGGCCCCTTCTGGCCAGACGAGAAGGTCCATCTCACGGTCCAGAAGAGGAGCGGTCGCTTCTTCCTGCGCGCGCAGGATGTCACCTGTTGTTTTGGTGTCGAAGTAGCCGCTGGGACCGTTGCCCTGCACCCATCCGACGCGCAACATTCCCGCTTGCTCAGTCGGGAACAGAGGGACGGCTATCGCGGCAACGACGATGACCGCCGCTGCTGCTGCTGGCTCCCATCGGCGGAGGATGAGGGCTTCCACAACGCTCGCGCAGACCAGGACTGTCAGGAAGGACAGCCCGGTGGTCCCAACCCAGGATGCGGCCTCCGCGAGCGGGCTCTCGGCGAGACTGAAACCGACGCGCGCCCATGGGAACCCGGTGTACGGCGTGCTACCCATCAGCGTTTCTCGCAGCACCCACACCCCGGCGACCAGCAGAGGGGTAATCGCGCGGTACCCGTATCCGGTCCGGGTGGTGGCTCGATAGGCGAGTGCGATCAGCACGCCGCCGGCACCGAACAGCAGAGCTTCCAAGCCAGCCAGCGCGACCCACGGGATAGGCCCCAGAAACCGTGACACCCATGCCAAGTGGGTGAAGTAGAAGGCCGCGCCGTAGACGAGGGAGATCAGGAACGCCCCGGGTAGAGAACGTCCGCGGAGCGTCCACAGCCCGATGGTTACGCTCACGAATGCTGCGGGCCACCACCCGTATGCGGGGTAGGCGAAATCCAGTATTCCTCCTGCGACGGCGGCCGCGATGATCGCTACGGAAAACGGCACCGCAACAGGCAGGCGCGCGTTGTGCTCTCTGGGGTTGCCGCGCCTCGATCGAACGAAAATGGGGGGTCCCACCAACGGGTCAGCGGTCACGGTCATGAGAGCTCAGATTTTTCAGATAGGCGTTGTACGTGTCGAGGTCGGCGTTCCCATGCACGTCGGCGTACCGGTCCGCCGCGGCAGCACGAGCGGTGTCGCTGCGGAACCAACGATGCATCACGTAGATCAACATCAGCACGGTCGGGGCTTCGCCGTAGGACCAGGCCAGAGCACCGGCTAGCTGCTGGTCAGCGAGGGGATCGATGCCTAGCGCCTCTGTGGGGGCGACGAACGAGCCGACCAGGATCGTGCTGGCCATCATGAGGAACACCCCGAAGAATGCGTGGAGCGCGGCTTCAGCAAACACATCCAGCGCACGGGCACCGTGACCCAACCTGACCGGCAGAGGATCGGAGGACAAGATGGGGATGGTGAACAGCATGCCGGCGAGGAGGAATCCGACCTCGAGCGCGACGTGACCCGTGGGGAGAGTGAGGATGGAATCGGCAGCACCCGCAAGGTAGATGCCGTAGAACGCGAACAGGTAGAGCGGCACAGTGGCCCACGGGCTAAGTACCCATCTCGCGGCCGGGCTTCGAAGAGCACTGTGGGCCGCTGTGAGGACTACCCGTCCCGCTCCGTGATGCGGTGTTGCTCGCAGAAGAAGGGTTCCGGGTGAGCCGAGGACCAGTAGCGGCGGCACCATCATCATCAGAGTGAGCTGCTGGAACATGAAAACGGACACCAGCGCCTGGCCATACGTTTCAACGCCCAGGCCAGTGACCGCCGCGAGGAGAACGCACCCGAGAAGGAAGCTGACCGTCCGCCACACGGGCCAACGACGCCCGTGCGTCCACAATCGGATCGCTCCGACGAGATAAAGCGCAGCGAGGATCCCCGCGACGATGGGTAGCACCGGAAGAGGAATGTCGGCCGGTGCGAGGAACGTCTGCAGTGACGGGGGACTGTCCGGGATCTCGCCGCTCACACGCATGGTCGTGACGCGAAGCTCACGCCGCTCACTTCCGGATCACCTTGATCGTCGCACCCGCTGCCAAGAAGACCACGGCCGCGACGGGCTGTGCTGTGGTCCACACGACACCGGAGAAGGGGAACGGCATCACCGGATTCCAGAGCACGGCGATCGCGAGGAAAACCGGGATCCACCACCAGTGGCGTGCCTGCAGCGCAAACCACCCGACGATCAGCCCGAAAATCGAGGCGATGAAGAGGACGAGCGGTGCCCAGTTCGCCTGGAAGAGCGCCGGGGCCAGGAACAGGATCGCGGCGGCGACGAGGCTGGGGGCCAGGGCATTCCGCTGGTAAGTGGAGGGGACGCGTTCTTTGGGACTCATGGGTGAACCGTTTCTTCGGCGGGTACAGGGTCGACGGGATCGGGGCGGGACGCGGGGTCTGGCCGGCGACGGCTTGTGCGCAGACCCGCGACGATGAGGAATACGGCACCGATGCCGAGAGCGACATCGGCGAGGTTGCCGATGAACAGGTTCCCGTAGGCGAGGAAGTCGGTGACGTGCCCGATCCCGAACGCGGGCGGCGAGAATAAGCGATCGATGAGGTTTCCGATCGCACCGCCCACGATGAAACCGAAACCAACCGCCGACCAGACGTTCCGGGCTCGGATGGCGGCACCGATGAGGACCGCGGTGACAGCGACCCCGATGACGGTGATGACCCATGTGGAACCTTCCCCGAGCGAGAAGATCGCCCCGGGGTTGAAGGCCAGTTGAAGACCGAGCCAGTCACCAATCAGCGGTATACGCGCATCTTGCCGCAACGTGTTCAGAGCAAGAGTCTTGGTGCCTTGATCGATCAGGATGACGATGGCGGCGACGATGAGCATCACGGCCGACCGGCGGACTCGATCACGCATCGGCGTCGTTCTCCGTAGCTGCGGCATCCTTGGCGGCCTGTGCGCGGTCGCGCTGGTGACGCTGGCGCCCGGCCATAACCACTCCCACAACGCCGATCCCCAGAATCAGTGCTAGACCCGAGAGGAAGAACAGGGGCAGCAGTTCGAAAGCGCCGCCGCCGGATGCCGTGCCACCGTATGTTTGCGCGGGTCGGGCCGGTTCCGGCTCCTCGGTTGGGGAGGTTTCAGGGGTGGGGCTTGTGGTCGGAGTGCTGGGTTCCGTGGCCATCGCGGGCGTGACGGTGTAGACATACTCTCCGCTGATCGGGTGTCCGTCGGCGGAGACGGTCTTCCAGCGGACGGTGAAGATGCCGGTTGCGGCGTCCGGGGAGAGGTGTTGGGTGATCGAGTCACCGCTCACCGTCGGCGGGTCGACGGCGACGTTTGCTCCGCTTTCATCGATAACCTCGACGACCGTTGCGTCGTCACCACCGGTGAGGGTTCCGGTGAACATCAGAGAGATCTCGTCGGGGGATCCGTTGATGGTCGAGTCGGCGGTGGGGTACGACGAAACGAAGTCGTCATGAGCGGCGGCCGGAGATGCAGCCCCAAGTACGACGGATGCCGACAACAACAGGGTGGTGAGGACGGCAGTGGTGCGTGCCGAGAGGCGTTTATGCATGGGTGTCGTGCTCTCCGGGGTGGGATTCGGGTTCAATCTGGAAGGTGGAGTGTTCGATGCTCACGGCGAAATGTTCGCTGACGCATTGCTGAAGTGATGCCAGCAGTTCGGCGGAAGCTTCCATCGTGACGGTGTCATCGACCACAACATGGGCGGTGAGCGTGGGGAGGTCGGTCGAGACCTGGGTCGCGTGGAGGTCGTGCACCGCGACCACGTGCGGAAGGGCAAGGATGTGGCGGCGAACATCCTCGAGGTCGAGACCGGCAGGTGTGGACTCCAACAGGACCCGGCCGGATGCTCGCAACAGGATGAGGGTGCGGGGAATGATGAGTAGCGCGATTAAGACGCCCGCGACAGCGTCCGCCTGATACCAACCGAAAACGGCGATGAGGATGGCGCTGGCGATGACGCCGACGGAACCGAGGGCATCGTTGACGACCTCGAGGAACGCGGCGCGCATGTTGAGATTGCGCCCGCGGCCGCTGAACAATACGAGCATGGAGGCGATGTTGGCGACGAGACCGACGATGCCGAAGAACAGCAGACTTCCCGAAGCGATCTCCGGGGGCTCGAACAGCCGACGTACGCCTTCCACGAGCGCGAAGATGCCCACTCCGAGCAGCAGAGCTGCTTGAGCGAGTGCACCGAGCACCTCAGTGCGTTGAAGACCGAAGGTGTACTTGGGAGTCGGGGGACGGTTCATCAGATGCGCAGCGGTGACGGCCATCGCCAACCCGACGACATCGGTGAGCATGTGCGCCGCATCAACGAGCAGTGCGAGGCTGCCTGTGATGATTGCCCCGACTACTTCGATGATGAAGACCGAGGAGGTGATCGCGAACGCGATGACCAGGCGATTGCGGGGAGTGGCGTCACCGATACCGTGACTGTGCCCTGTTTCTGTCATGGTGCTCCTTTATGGCCGTCCGACGATTAGCCGGGCGACGGTCGCCGCTTCACGGCTCGCCCCAGCGAGGGTGTCAGCGTCCGCCCGGGAGTATCGCGGCATGCCAACAGTGAACAGTCCGGGGATGCGTGCACTGACGTGTAATGGCTGCCCGGGGGGCTCCGAATCGGGCAGCCATCCGTCTGCCGGCTCGTACCCGGTCGCGAGGATCAGGGATTGCGGCTTCATGGACGCCCCATCGGCGAACATCACGGTGTCTCCGTTGACCCCCGTTACGGCGGCGGCATGAGTGACGTCTGTCGAAGCTGCGCGGGGGCGTGCCTCGGACATCGGACCCTTACGTCGCAGCCTTGACCAGATGGGCCGCTCTGATGCCCGTGGTGGTTCCGCTCGAGTCGCGAGGGTGACGTCGTGGGAGGACGTGAGTTCTTCAGCAATCTCCACTCCGCTGTATCCGCCGCCAACGATCAACACGCGGCCGGGGGGTATCTGCGCGGGGTCGAGGTACTGGCTGGAATGCAGCACAACACCGGGCACTGCCAGTTCCTGGCGCCACCCCGGTATGCGCGGCACGGCGGCAGCTCCCGTTGCACAGACCACATTTCGTGTTTGCACTTCCCCGGCGGAGGTCGACAGATGCAGCGTGGATCCGTCGCCCAACCGGTTGACTCCAAGAGCTCGTGTGCTCCACACGGTCTTCACACCGATGGCTTTCTCCACCGAAGACAGATAGTCGGACATCTCATCCGCACTCGGATGACGATCTTCATCGCCCGGGAAAGGGAACCCGCGGACGACACTGTGGCGTGCCGCACTGCGCAGTTTCATCGACTGCCACCGTGTGGCCCAGCTTCGTTGACCGGGGGGTGCAGAATCGATGATCGCGAAGTCTTTCTGTGGCTCAAGCCCGGAGGACCTGAGCGCGGCGGCTGTCGCCAATCCGGAATGCCCGGCGCCAACGATGATGACGCGACGGTGCGATAGCGAACGCGCCATCATTCAGCACCGTTCACCGCGGCTTCAATGCTGTCCTCCAGGTCGGTCCACGTTTCCAGCACGACAGGCTCTCCATCGATGAAGAACGAGGGGGTACTGCTGACACCGAGCTGCTCACCCTCGTCGAGATCGAACTGGACCCGTTCTGCTGTCGCCGGATCAGCGACCGCATCATCGAACGCGGCCATGTCCAATCCGAGTTCCTCCGCAAACCCCCGGAACAGGTCCGCACGAGACTCTTGAGCCTCACCCCATTGAGGCTGCGTCTCGAACAGGCGGTGATACATGTCTTCCAGCCGCCCCTGCTGCGCTGCGGCTTCGGCAGCGATTGCGGCGTTCTTCGAGTTGAGGTGACCAGGCAGCGGGAAGTAGCGGATCACGTACGTGATCTCGCCATCGAACTTGCCGCGGAGATCCTCGACGAGGGGATAAAACGCACCGCAGGCCTCGCACTCGAAATCGAGGAATTCGACAACCGTCACCGCCCCTTCCCCTCCGTCATCGAGGACATGCGAGTTCTCACGGACGACCTGTGGACCGTCAGCGGTCCCCGTCTCGGGTGCGGCAGCTCGATTCTGATTGACAAGGACGAAGACCAGCGCGACGACCAGCAACACCACGGCGAGAGCAACGGTGACAAGTACCGCTTTCACGGAAGATTTCATAGACACTCCAAACACACACAACGAACGAGGGCGACCAGTGGAGCGCCATCGAAGAGATGGCGCCGCCAGAGTCAGGTCCGCGACAGAGAAAGCTGTGTGAGAGAAGGAGGCAATGCGAACAGGCGCCCCGTCATGGCCGCCAGTGATGGTGCGCGCGGCAAACGTTCGCGAATGTGAGAACCGGGGACGTGCCGGCGGAAGGTCCGCGTGACGATGAGCACCAAGAAGCAGCAGATGATACCCAAGAGGCACCCGGCAACACCGATCACGATGTCGTTTGCGGTATCCCCGGTCACGAATTGTTCGGCGGTCGCGCCGACAACGCTTTCACCGGAACCAGCGGAGTCCTGGCCGACAGAAGGCGTCCCTAGTGACGACGAGGATGTCGTGCTCAGATACGGAGTCGTATCTGTCACGTCACGATGGCCGCCCGGCCATGCTCCGACAACGAGAAGAAGCGCCAGCCCGAGGGCTGTAATGATCTTCGTTATCAGGAACTCGTCGGCTCGGCTAACGCATTTGTGAGCGCGACCGTGGACGACCATGACCTCAGGATGATACCAGCCCCACCAATCAAGTCTTCTTGCGAACCCGTGAGCCACGCGCCCGTTCTACGGGCGAAGCGAGAAAGCCTTGGGACGTCGTCCGCTGAGCCAGCCCATCACCCATCAACTGGACCAGTTCCAACAAACCGCCACCACACCCAACCCGCCCCGATCATGCCCGGAACGATCACCAGCCATCCCAAGTAGAAGTTCTCGGCAGGGCGGCCATACGCGTTACTCCAGAGTGCGATGAGACCGCCGTGCAGCAAGTACAGGGACAACGCCACCTGACCGCACGCGCACAGGGGAACAAAGACAGCACCCCAAAAACGCTCTGCATGCTCCCGCCTCACCGTAGCCCCCAGCACAACGCAGACGTAGACGGCGAACACCAAGCCAATATCCCTCAGAGAGTCCAGGTAGTCCCCCGATAACACCGTGCCGAAGCGCTGCCCGAAACCCCAGGCAAGATACGCCAACAGCGCCACAGCCGCCATGATCCACAACAAGCGATCGCGTTTCAAGCCGTGACGGATCAACAGGGCACCGATGAGGAACACCGGCAACAGGTTGACCACCCGATACTGAGGGCCCAGGAACATCCAGGTCGTGACCTCACGCACGGGCGGCGGCGCGGTGTAGACCCAAATCCAGGTGCGTGCGACGCTCAGCAATGGCTGACTGGCCAGGACAAGGACCGCTGTCGCGGCGATCACGACCGAGCTGCGCAGGAGTAGAAGGGGCGCGCCGAGGATGATGAGCAGCCCGAGATAGCTCAGGATGACCGCCAGCCAGGAGCCCCACGTGGCCATCCACACACCCAGGACGATGAGGAACAGGCCACGCAGAGCCTGTTGCAGCAACGTCACCCCCGCAGCGCCGCCGCGTCTCCACACAAGCTCCGCCGACATGCCCATGACGAGTGCGAAGAGCGGCGACGCGACACTACTGAAGTTCGCCGTGACGAATTGCACCGCCCACGGTGCGTTCGGCACGAACGGAGCAGCGTGCGCGATGAGCATCGCGACAATCGCGAACCCGCGGAGCGCGTCCGGAACCAGAAGACGGCTCATGTCAGAGACGCGTCGAGCTCGCCTGTGCATTCTGGGCGGCAGCGTTCTTTCGGGCTCGAAGACCATGCCCTGAGGGCATTGGCTTGACCGCATAGGAAATAGGTCAGCGGAGACTGTATAGTTCAGCTTATGCTGACCATTGCTTCTCGTCTCGACGTCATGAACCGGCTCGGCCGCGCCATGGCTGATCCTACGCGTTCTCGGATTCTCATGACTCTGCTCGGTGGCCCGAGCTACCCCGCAGTCCTGTCCCGTGAGCTAGAGCTGACGCGCTCCAACGTGTCGAACCATCTCACCTGCCTGCGTGACTGCGGGATCGTTGTCGCCGAGCCTGAGGGCCGGCAAACCCGCTACGAGATCGCCGACCCTCATCTCGCCGCGGCCCTCCTCGCGCTTGTGGATGTGACGCTGGCTGTGGACGAGCACGCGCCGTGTGTGGACTCGGCCTGCACGGTGCCGGGCTGCTGCGGAGCAGGGGCTGACGCGTGAGCGCGGCGTGCGGCTGCGAGCACGAGTCCGCCGCCCCGGCGGGAGAGGAACACGAAGAGGCTGAGCGGCCGTGGTGGAGGGACCGCGGGATCATGGTGCCGGTCCTTTCCGGCGTTGCGTTCCTCGTCGGCCTGATCCTCGAGTGGTCCGGCCTCGAGATTCCGGCGCTCGTGCTGTTCTGGGCCGGTCTGCTGCTGGGTGCGTCGACGTTCACGCCTGGCGCGATACGAAAGCTGTTCAAGGGCAAGCTCGGCATCGGACTGCTGATGACCATCAGCGCCATCGGTGCAGTCGTCCTCGGATACGTCGAGGAGGCCGCGGCTCTGGCGTTCCTGTACTCGATCGCTGAGGCGCTCGAAGACAAGGCGATGGACCGGGCCCGCGGGGGGCTACGGGCGCTCCTGAAGCTCGTCCCGGAAACAGCGACCGTGCTGCAGGGCGGCAACGCTGTGCAGGTGCAAGCGAGAGAGCTTATGGTCGGTCAGGTCATGGTGGTCCGCCCGGGCGAGCGGATCGCAACGGATGGGATCGTCCGCTCCGGTCGCTCCAGCCTGGACACCTCGGCGATCACTGGGGAGTCGATCCCGGTCGAGGTCCAGCCTGGCGATGTTGTGTCGGCCGGCGCGATCAACAGCGCCGGCGCGCTGGAGGTCGAAACGACGGCTGCGGGCACCGACAACTCGCTCACCACGATCGTCGAACTGGTAGAGAAAGCACAGACCGAGAAGGGCGAGCGTGCTCGTCTCGCGGACAGGATCGCCCGCCCGCTGGTGCCCGGCGTGCTGATCCTCGCAGCGCTTGTCGCGATCATCGGTTCGCTGCTGGGCGACCCCGAGGTGTGGATCACCCGCGCGCTCGTCGTGCTCGTCGCGGCCTCCCCGTGTGCGCTGGCGATCTCGGTGCCGCTGACGGTCGTCGCTGCGATCGGTGCGGCGAGCAAGTTCGGTGTGATCATCAAGTCCGGCGCCGTTTTCGAGCGCTTCGGGACGGTCCGGCACGTCGCCGTCGACAAGACCGGAACCCTCACCCGCAACGAGCCCGTGGTCACCGCCGTGCTCACCACGAACGGTGTAACCGAGGTCCAGGCGTTGGCGTGGGCGGCTGCCCTGGAGCAGCACAGCACACATCCTCTTGCCTCAGCAATCACCGCCGCAGCCTCGGGGACACCGGCAGCTGCAGATGTGACCGAGCAGGCCGGCCACGGTATTGACGGCACCGTCGACGGATCGAGAATCACCGTCGGCAGTCCCCGCTGGCTGGACGCCGGCGACCTCGTCGAGCGGGTCGCAACGCTGGAAGAGCAGGGCATGACCGTCGTCATCGTGCACCGCGACGGGTCACCGGTCGCCGCGATCGGCGTCCGTGACGAGCTGCGCCCTGAAGTCTCTGACGTAGTCCGGACACTCACCGGCCAGGGCGTCGGCGTGACGATGCTCACCGGCGACAACGCCCGGACCGCTCGTGCTCTGGCTGCGCAGGCCGGGATCAGCGCCGTGCGAGCGGAGCTGCGCCCGGAGGACAAGGCGACCGCGATCGCAGAACTGTCGAAGGCAGGACCGGTCGCGATGATCGGCGACGGCATCAACGATGCCCCGGCCCTCGCTAGCGCAGACGTCGGCATCGCGATGGGCGCGACAGGCTCCGACGCAGCGATCGAATCCGCCGACGTGGCCTTCACCGGCCATGATCTGCGCCTCATCCCGCGGGCGTTCGATCACGCCCGGCGCGGTCGACGGATCATCAACCAGAACATCATCCTGTCGCTGCTGATCATCACCGCCCTGCTCCCGCTCGCGCTCTTCGGCGTCCTGGGGCTCGCGGCTGTCGTCCTGGTCCACGAGGTCGCGGAGGTCATCGTGATCCTCAACGGCCTGCGTGCCGCCCGCACGCCACGACTGGAAAGCTGATGCTCGCCACCATCGGTTCAGCGATCGGCCTTTTTGCGGCGACGAACATCGACGACATCGTCGTGCTCACCGTGCTGTTCCTCGCCTCCAGTCGAGGGAAACCCCGCCCGTGGCAGATCATCGCAGGCCAGTATCTCGGGTTCATCACCCTGGTCGTGATCAGTGTGATAACCGCGCTCGGGCTCACGATCGTTCCGGACGAATGGGTCGGGTTCCTGGGTCTGATCCCGCTCGGCATCGGCGTGTGGACGCTCATTCGCGGCTTGCGCCGCAACGGCGACAATGACGACGACGACTCCAAGATCACCGCGGTCGGACTATGGGGCGTCGCAGGGATCACGATCGCCAACGGGGCCGACAATATCTCCCTCTACACGCCAATCTTCCGCACCAGCACCCCAGTCGACGTCGCGATCATGATCGTCGTGTTCCTCATCCTCGTCGCGGTCTGGTGCGCGGCCGGCCGGCTGATCGGCACCAACAAGGCTGTTACCGAGGGGCTGGAGCGCGTCGAGCACTGGCTCGTACCGGCCGTGTTCATCGGCCTGGGCCTGTTCATCCTGATCGAATCTGGGGTCATCGTCCGTCTGATCGAGGTGCTCGCATGACCTCCTCCCAGTCAGAGGCTCATCCGCCCGCTGCGCGCAAGCTGTCGTCGACCCGGCGGCGGCAGCTCACTGGTGGAGCGCTCTTGATCGCCGTGGTCGTCGTGCTGATCGATCAGGGAACCAAGGTGTGGGCCGAAGCGACCCTCACCGACCGTGAGCGCATCCCGCTGATCGGTGACCTGCTGGGTTTGCAGCTCGTCTATAACCCCGGAGCGGCATTCTCCTTCGGGGAAGGCTTCACCTGGGTGTTCGCGCTGCTCGCTGTCGCCGCCACGGTCACAGCGATCGTGTTCGCGTTCCGAGTGCAACGCGTGAGATGGGCGATCGTCATCGGCGCGCTCGGCGGCGCTTCCGCCTCACACGCAGGCGACCGCCTTTTCCGGGACCCCGGATTCGCCCGTGGTCACGTCGTGGACTTCCTCGCCTACGGAAACTGGTTCATCGGCAACATCGCCGACATCGTAATCTTCGCCGCAGCGATCACCGGAGCAGTTTTCATGATCCGCGCCGGGGATGAGAGCACCGAGTGAGATCCGTTGTGCGGTGGTGGGACACCCATCAACTCGCCCTCTACATCGGCGCGATCGCCGTGGGCAGCCGTTGAGTGAGTTCACGCTTAGGCAGGCGGGCGGTCGCGATGTAGGCGCAGAGCCACCCACCAGCCGCATCGTCGACAGATGAAAGCGCGATCGTCTCCGAGTGCGTGCAGCTTCTTGCGTGGCAGATGTCGCCCGCAGCACGTGCACGCAACGTCCTCGTCAGTCGCCATGAGCGGAGAGCGCCTCTCGAATCTGTTCAACCGTTGGCATCCCGGCCAGCCCAGCAGGGGTGCTGTAAATACGGCAGGCGAGGTCATTGCTTCGCCCCGACCCCGGAAAGAGATCGTTGCCATCCAGGGTGATCGTGGGGGAGCCCGCGAACGAGACTGCGCCCGCGTCCTCCTCCGTCCGGATGAGTCGGTAGTGAACCTCCGATTCGTCGTGGCCTGTTTCTCGTAGCGCCTCAGAAACACGACGGCCAGCCTCAACCCAGCTGGGGCAACCGGCGATATAAAGCAGCTCAATCTCCACGACTCAATCATCCTCGACTTCGCTGTTGATGTCGTGCCCGGGCTACCACCGAAAACGATCGTTTGCGGCCGGGCACCCGTGGTGGTGCTGGGGAAGTGCGACACGCCGAGCGTCGCCCCGCCGTAACCCCCTGCCGAAACGTTAGGGCGCCGAAACGGGTGGTGTATGGGTTTCGGCGCAGGTTCTGCCGACCGCCAACCATCCGTATTCGGGGTCTGGATGTGCGCGCGTTTTGACCGTCGTCCTGCATGAGTCGGCCTGACGATCTGACTTTCCTCGCGACCGCAGCTGGCTTCATTGCCACTCCGAAGGGAGGCGGCCCCCAGCACTCTGCTTTAGATCGGACTCAGTCCGGCTCAGCCTCGGGTAGTCCGATGTAAAGCATCTAGTCCGATCTAAAGCCGCAAGTCACAAGAACCCTTGACATCCGCTCTCACTCGGGTCTAACGTACAACCAAATGGTTGCACAAAGAAAACTGAGCGAAGCGGAGGTCGACCGTGTGTTCCACGCATTGGCGACGTCGACCCGACGCGACATCCTGCGTCGGACGATCGAGCGGGAGCAGTCCGTCTCGACCCTCGCCTCCGAATACGAGATGTCGTTCGCCGCGGTGCAGAAGCACGTGGCCGTGCTCGAAGCGGCGAATCTCATCGTCAAGCGCGCCGAGGGACGCGAGCGGCTCGTCCGCGCGAACCCCGAGATGATCGCCCGCGCCAGGGCGCTCCTCGCCCGATACGAAGAGCTGTGGCGGTCGCGCATCGCCCGGCTCGACGAGCTGCTGGCCGAGACGCCGGCATCCCGCACCGATACGACAGACACCACCGATGTTCCACGAACCGAAGAAGGAGACTGACATGCCCGTCACGGATGTCACCACCGATGCCGACAACCTCACCATGACCGTCGTCGCCGATTTCGCGGCGCCGATCGAGCGGGTCTGGGCCGCATACAGCGACCCGCGCCAGCTCGAGCGCTTCTGGGGCCCTCCCGGATGGCCGGCCACCTTCACCGCCTGGGACCACACGGTCGGCGGACGTGCGCAGTACTCGATGAGCGGGCCGCGCGGCGAGAAGTCGTCGGGGTCGTGGGAGTTCCTCTCGATCGATGCCCCGCACAGCTTCGAGGTGCTCGACTCGTTCGTCGACGATGAGGGCAACCCTCTCGACGGCTTCCCCGCGCAGCGGATGTCGTTCGCCTTCGAGTCCACCCCAGGCGGCACCCGCATGGTCACGACCAGTCACTTCGACTCGGTCGAGGCGATCGAGCAGGTCGTCGAGATGGGCCAGATCGAGGGTCTGAAGCTGGCGATGAGCCAGCTCGACGCCGTGCTGCAGGATCTGCGCGACTACGCGCAGGGCAAGGGCACGCAGGTCGAGCTGCTCGACGACACCCACGTGCGCATCACGCGTCTCGTCGAGGGACCGCGCGAACTGGTCTGGCGTGCGCACAACGACCCCGAGCTCATGAAGCAGTGGCTGCTCGGACCCGACGGGTGGGAGATGACCGAGTGCGTCGTCGCCACCGAGGTCGGTCAGACCTATCGCAACTCGTGGGCGCCCGTGGGCGACACCGACGGGCAGCCGTTCGGATTCGAGGGCGAGGCGCTACTGATCGACGCACCGCGGCGGTCGGTGCAGACCGAGCGGATGATCGGGATGCCGGTCGAGACGCTGAACGACCTGAACCTCTACGAAGAGGACGGGGCGACGCTCATCACGCTCTACATCGAGTACCCCGACAAGGCGACGCGCGACATGATCCTCGCCACCGGCATGGCCGACGGCATGGAGACCTCGTACGCACGCCTCGAGCGGGAGCTGCTCGCGGTCTGAGCTCCACGACTCCGGAAGGCCGGTCGCATCCCTCGGGGAACGGCCGGTCTTCCGCCGCTCCGGTGCAGAGCTCCGGAGTTAGGGAGCGGCGGGAGCGGAGCCGGCCGCATCGCGGCGCGGGCGGCGCGTCGACCAGATGGCCAGGGCGATCAGCACGGGCTGGAAGAACAGGCGCACGAATCGCTTCATGTCGGTGTCGAGGCCGAAGCCGTCGCGGTGATGCGTCCACTGCGCGATGTTGCCGGGGAAGACCGCGACGAAGAACAGTGCGGTGATCACGCCGACCAGTCCGCGGTGCTTGCGCGCGACGAGCAGCGCGGTGCCGAGTCCGATCTCGACGACACCCGAGGCGAGGACGGTCACGTCCGGGTCGATGGGCACCCACTCCGGCACCTGCGCCTGGAACTCCTCGCGCGCGAACGTCAGATGCGAGACGCCCGCGAAGACGAGCGAGGAACCCAGGAAGACCCGGCCGATGGTGCGTGCGACATTCTTCGCCATGGTGCGAGTGTACGCGGGGCCCTCAGGGGTGAGGGCCGTCAGATCAGGCGGCGGAGCGCCTCTTCGAGCGTGACGCCCTGTGCCTCGGCGCGATCGCGCAGGCGGGCGTGCTCGTCGCTCGACAGCGCGAGTCGCACCTCGATCGGATCGTCGACGGGGGCATAGAGGCTGTCGAGCAGGTCGGATGGCTCGGCCCACAGGGGTTCGGCGAGAGACGTCGCGACGGCCGGGGATGCCGCAGCATCCTGCTCGCCGCGTGTCGCTGCGGCGGCGATCGGGGCGGATGCTGCGGCAGCGGCCCCGGCATCCGTCGCCATGGTGAACCCGGGCCCGCGGCGCGGTTCCTGCTGTGCCTGGTAGGCCTTCGCCGCGGCGTTCGCGCGCTCGTCGGCCGCCTCGTTCAGGGGGTGGCCGGCGTGGCCCTTGACCCACGAGAACTCGACGTCGCGCCCGCGGATCGCCTCGTCGATGCCCTCGAGCAGGTCGCGGTTGAGCACGGGCCCGCCGTCCGACTTGCGCCAGCCCTTGCGCTTCCAGCCCGGCATCCACTTGGTCACCGAATCGATCACGTAGCGGCTGTCGCACTCGATCATCAGCTTCTCGGAGATGCCGGCCGTCGCCTGCAGCAGTTCGAGCACGGCCCGCAGCTCACCCTGGTTGTTCGTGCCGTGCGGGGAGCCGCCCGCGGCCCAGTTGGCGTCGTCGATGTACCAGGCCCAGCCGTTCGGGCCGGGGTTGCCCAGGGCGGAGCCGTCTGCGGCGGCGGTGATCGTCATTCCTCAACCGTAGCCGCGCGCGGCGACACTCCTTGCGCGGCTACGTGCGTTCGCCTCCGCCCGCCGCGGGACATAGTGTGGATCGATGCCTACCGACTTCTCCTGGGATTCCTGGGTCGGCACCGCCGCGTCGATCGCCATCCTCACGGTGATCTCTGCCGCCGCACTCGCGGTGCTGGCGCTCGCCGCCTCGCTGATCAGCCGTCGTGTGCCATGGGTGCGCGATCTCGCCAGACGCGTGCGCAACGCGATGATCGCGACGACCGCTGTGGTCGCGATCTGGATCGCGGGTGCGATCTCAGAGCCGGCGACACAGGAATGGTGGCCGGTGGTGTCCCGGCTGTTCCTGATCGCCACGATCCTCACCGGCTCGTGGTTGCTCGGCGCATCGATCTCATTCGGCTTCGAGCGATTGATGGCCAGAGAGGAGACGCTGCTCGTCGGTCCGGAAGCCCGCCGCCGTCGCACGCAGCTGCTCGTCATCCACCGGCTCGTTCTGGTCACGATCGCCGTGCTGTCTCTGGGCGCCGTGCTCTTCAGCTTCCCCGAGATGAGGGCCGTCGGCACGAGCCTGCTGGCCTCGGCCGGCATCGTCAGCATCATCGCCGGACTCGCTGCGCAGTCGATCCTCGGCAACCTCATCGCAGGGGTGCAGGTCGCTTTCACCGATGCGATCCGAGTCGGCGACGTGGTCGTCGTCGAAGGCGAATGGGGGCGGGTCGGCGAGATCAACCTGTCCTACGTGGTCGTCTACATCTGGGACGAGCGCCGCCTGGTCATTCCGTGCAGCTACTTCACGACGACACCGATCGAGACCTGGACGCGACGTTCCGACAAGATCCTCGGCACGGTCTACCTCGATCTCGACTGGCGAGTGCCGATGGATGAGCTGCGGCAGGAGTTCCAGCGGATCGTCGAGGCGTCACCCGCCTGGGACGGCCGTTCCTACGACTCCGCGGTGACGGAGGCACAGGGCGGTTACGTCACGGTGCGCCTGGTGATGTCGGCCAAGGACTCGGGCGATCAGTGGACACTGCGCTGCGAGGTACGGGAGAAGATGATCGGCTGGCTGCAGCGTGAGCATCCCGAGGCACTTCCCCGGACGCGAGTCGACCTGGGTGCCCCGCAGCTCGCGGACTGAGAAGGCGGGTCAGCCTTCGGGCTCGCGGTCTTCGGGCTCGCGATCTTCGATCGAGAACGCCGCGGGAGCGGGCGGGGCGACGGGGAAGGCGACGGAGCTGATCGATGCGCCGGCACCGAGGCCGAGTCCTATGGCCAGCGGGTCGACCGCCGGCGCGGCGTCGAGCACCTCGGTCTCCGACCGCTCGAGCGGCTCGGAGGGCAGAGTCCACTGATTCTCTTCGTCATCGGAGCGCTGCTGGAAAAGTCCCATGGGTCCCATTCTCGACCCGCCTCGCGAAGGGGCGGTCGGATTCACACCGGATTGATCGGGTCAGGCCTCAGCCGGCTGGCGCCGACGGAAAGTGAAGTACCCCTCGACAGCGCCGTGATTGACGACGCCGGTGCCGGTGCTGAGCATGCGCGCCGAGGTGGTCGCCCCGGACTCGACGAACGTGTACCCCGTGTGATCGAGCCGCCAGCCCACGCGTTCGACCTCGCTCAGGAAATAGCCGATGCTGTCATCGCTCATGAATCCGTTCTGGGCGGATCCCCAGGTCGAGGCCTCGCCGGTGAGTCGGCTGACCTCGACGTTGAGGTGCAGCAGCGCGTCAGCGCGGTCGTAGGCGTCTCGGGCCAGCTGCAGCAGTCGGGCGGCCTCTTCGGTCGTCACGGGGTTGTGCCTCTCGTCGTCTGTGGATCGTTCGGTCAGGCCGCGGCCTCGCGCACCGCATCGACGAGTTCTCGCCACGGCCCGTCGAGTGCGGAGTCGGGGAGCTCGCGTTCGCGTTCCTCCGACGGTGTGCGCACGCGGATCAGCCACACGAAGCGGTCTGCGCCAGAATCGGCATCGCTGTCGGCATCCCACGGGCAGCTGTCGATCATCGCGATCCAGTGGTGCGTCTCGGTCGGGTCTGGTTCCACCCGCCACTTGCGACGGATGCCGGCGATGCCGCCCGTCCGCACCACCGCGATGACGACCGGCGCGTCACTCGACTCTGGGGACTCGCTCATCCTCATAGACTCCCACGGTCGCCCACGCACGTCGAGCGGCTGCGGCAGTCGCGTCGTCGATGGCGGATGCCGCGGCGAGGGTCGCGTCGGCGAACTCCGTGAAACTCGCAGTGCTCGACAGGCCGCCGGTGAGCGCGCGGTACCAGACCGTTCCGGCGGTCTCCCAGGCGTTGCCGCCGAGGTCGATCGCGAAGAGGGCGAAGGCCCGGTTGGGGATGCCCGAGTTGATGTGCACGCCGCCGTTGTCTTCTGTCGTGCGCACGAATCCGCTCATGTGATCGGGCTGCGGGTCTTTGCCGAGCTCGTCGTCGTCGTAGGCCGTGCCCGGGGCGATCATCGACCGCAGTGCACTGCCCTGCACGGCATCCGTGAAGATCTCCGCCCCGATGAGCCAGGTGGCATCTGCGGCGGTCTGCCCGAGGAGGTACTGCTCGGTGAGCGCGCCGAAGACATCGGCGATCGACTCGTTCAGCGCGCCGGGTTGACCCTGGTACTCGAGGTTCGCGGTGTACTGCACCACGCCGTGCGCGAGTTCGTGGCCGATCACCGTGGTCGATGAGGTGAAGCCGACGAACACCTCGCCGTCGCCGTCGCCGAACACCATGCGCTCGCCGTCCCAGAAGGCGTTGTCGTAGTCGATGCCGTAGTGCACGGTGGCGTCGAGAGGGGCGCCGGCGTCGTTGAGCGAGTTGCGCCCGAAGGCGGAGAGCAGCATCTCGAACGTCGCCCCGAGTCCGTCGAACGCCTCGTTGACCGACGTGTCGGCCACCGGCTCGTCGTCTTCGGCGCGGACGATCGCCCCGGGGAGGTTCTGGGTGTTGCCGGCGTCGCTGATCGTGCGGTTCGGCGCGTCCGACAGCTCGGCGACCAGGTCTCCGTTCTCGTCGATCGACAGATCGATGCGCGCACGGAACGGCGGTCTGCCCGCCGTCAACGTCTGCCGTGCGGCGGCGGCCGCACGGGGATAGCGGCCCGACTCGGCCAGGCGCGCGAGCAGATAGGACGGGACGACTCCGGGGATCTCGGTGTGGCTGCTCATGTTCAGACCCTACGCCGGGGGTCCGACGTTCGGGCGAGGGCTGGCGGGGCCGTGCGGAGTGGCCGCACGTGCGCCTCGGTCGGCCGGATGCGCCTGCATCGGCCGGATTCCGGGCCTCTGGCCGAGGGAAGCATGTGTCACCGAGCCGGCGCACGCGAACGGTGTCGGAACGACACGACGATGACGGGAAATGGCCCCGACTTGATACTGAGAATCGTTATCAATAAAGTGGGCTCCTGTGACCCCCTCTCCCCGCGCCGGCCGCACCCTCCTGTTCGTGTCATTGCTCGCGGCCACCCTGACGGTGACCTCGTGCGCAGCATCCGATGCCCAGGCTCCTGCATCGAGCGCGAGCATTCCGCCGAACGACGGGGTCGACGGCGGGGGAGCGGCCGAGGTCGCATCGCCGGCTCTCGCGCTCGTCGTCGCCGACGCGGACGGCGAGCTGACCCTGCTCGACCTCGAGACCGAAGAACGCTCGACGCTCGCAGAGGGGGACGCGGATGCGGATGCCGTGCTCGGCGTCGGCCGCTTCGCCCACGTGATCCATGTCGAGGGAGACCGCACGGTCGTCGACGTGATCGACTCCGGCCGCTGGACGGTGCCGCACGGCGACCACTCGCACTCCTTCTTCGGCGACGCGGGGGTGCTCGGAACCATCGATGGAGAGGGCCCTGTCGACATCCGAGTCGGTGACAGTGCGACCGCCATCCGCTTCGGCAGCGACGTCGCCCTCATCGACCACGAGAAGCTCGCCGATCTCGACGACGCGCCTCACCTCACACTCCCCGTCGACCCGGCCGGACCCGTCATCCCGTTCTCCGGGCGCCTCCTCGCCGCCACCGACGAGACGATCGAGATCCTCGACGCGGAAGGCACCGCGACCGGCATCGCCGTGCCCTGCACGAACGCGACCGACGTCGACCTCACCCGTGTCGGCGCCGTCTTCGCGTGCGACGCCGGTGCCGTGCTCGTGACCCGCCAAGTCGGCGGAGCGCTCGTCGCCGAGTCGATCCCCTACCCCGCGGGCGCCGTCGCGGCACCAGTTCTCGCCGGACGCGCGGACCGACCGGATCTCGCAGGCGTCGACGGCGACAGAGGTGCCTGGCTGCTCGACTCCCGGGCCCGCGAATGGATGCTGCTCGCCACGGACACCCCGCTGCTGCGCGCCGTGGCCATCGGCGACGACGACAGCCGCACCGTCGTGATCGCGGCGGACGGCACCGTGCGAGTGCTGGCCGCCGACGGCTCGGAACTCGTCCGGACGAGCGCCCTGCTCGCCGCATCCGTCGCGGACCCTGCCCTGCGCGAACTCGTGCACCTCGTCATCGACGCCGATCACGCGTACGTCTCCGACCCGGCCACAGGTGCGGTGCACGAGATCGACCACGGCGACGGCACCGTCACCCGCACTTTCGACGGCCTCGATCCGCAGTACCTCCAGCTCGTCGGCTGACACCGGACTCATCGGCGGCATCCGTCGTCACGCGCACCCGCGCACCCCCCAGAAGAAGGAGACACCCATGCATCGACCCGCCCGCAGCCGCCTCGCGGCCGGCGCGATCGCCACGCTCGCCGTGGTCGCGCTCGCCGGATGCGCGACCGCCGCGCCCTCGGCATCCGGAGAGTCCGAGTCGTCGTCGGACCACGAAGGCGACACCAGAGTCGCGATCGCCTATGACGGCGGCATCACCGTGCTCGACGGCGAGACCCTCGAGACCGTCGACTCCGCCGAGCTCGACGGCTTCCTGCGCGTCAACCCGGCCGGTGACCACGACGGACACGTCTTCGTCACCGCGGCCGACGGATTCCACGTGCTCGACACCGGCCTCGCCTCGGACACCGTGGAGTTCACCGGCGAGATCTTCGACGCCGTCACCCCGGGTCACGCCACCCCGCATGCCGGGCGCACCGCTCTGTTCGACGACGGCACCGGAGACGTGACGCTCTTCGACACGGATGCCGTCGGCACCGGCACGCTGCCGGACTCGCGGACGGTCGCATCGGAGGCCGCTCATCACGGAGTCGCGATCGAGCTGTCCGACGGCACGCTGCTGTCGACCATCGGCACGTCGGAGTCGCGCAGCGGCGCCCGCCTGCTCGCGGAGGACGGCGGCGAGCTCGCCCGCAACGAGCAGTGCCCCGGGGTGCACGGCGAAGGCGCGCTCAAGGGCGAGACCATCGTGTTCGGCTGCGAAGACGGCGTGCTGGTGTTCGCCGACGGAGCGTTCACCAAGCTCGAGGCGCCTGACGACTTCGGTCGCTCGGGCAACGCGTACGTGACCGAGACGAGTGCGATCGCCGCCCTGGACTACAAGTCCGACCCCGACCAGGAGGGCTACCTGCTGTCGCAGCTCGCGCTCGTCGACACCGACGCGCAGAGCCTGTCGGTGGTCGACCTCCCGGAGGGCGTCGAGTACACGTGGCGCGGAGTCGGCCGCGACGGGCACGACAACATCATCGTGCTCGCATCCGACGGCACCCTGAACGTGCTCGACGAGACCGGCGCGGTGGTCGACTCGTGGGATGTCATCGAGCCGTGGGAGAGCCCCGACGAATGGCAGCAGCCGCACCCGGGACTCCGCGTGGTCGGCGACGTCGCCTACGTGACCGAGCCGGCAGAGAACCGCATCGTCGCCGTCGATCTGCACACCGGCGAGGTCGCGGCCGAGGCGACGCTCGACGTCGTGCCCGGCGAGTTCGTCGTGGTCGGCGCCGCCGGCCACTGACCGGCGCGAGGTACCGCTCCACAACTCCGGAGATCCACGTGGCTCTCGTTCCCCGTTGTGCGCCGTTCCGGGGAGCGCGAACCCGGTGGTGCGCGCGTCTCCGGAGTTGTGGAGGTCGAGCCCCGGCGCCCCGCCCGCGCTCCCAGGAAGACACCCCGAGAAGTCGCGTAAAATCGGCACAATGACCGATGCACCCGACGCCGCCTCCGACCTGGGTGCCGGTATCGACCCCGAGGATCTCGCCACCACCCTGCGAGTCCTGTCGGAGCTGCACCAGATCGACAACGAGCACCCCGACTTCGTGGCCGTGCGTCATGCGACGGCCGCGATGTTCAAGGCGGTCAAGCGCGTGCGTCGCAAGGAGATCCGCGACGCGATCGCCGACGCCGACAAGGCGGTCGTCGCCCGCACGGCGACCGGCGCTCCCGACCGCATCGACGACGAGACCCGCGGGCACGACCTCGCGACGAGCGTCGTCGACGCCCCGATCGCCGGCGAGCTGCTCAAGCCGCGCAACTGCTACATCTGCAAGCAGCCCTACACGGTGGTCGATGCGTTCTATCACCAGCTCTGCCCGGACTGCGCCCGCTTCAGTCATGGCAAGCGAAACGCCCGCACCGATCTGACCGGCAAGCGCGCGCTTCTCACCGGCGGCCGCGCGAAGATCGGCATGCACATCGCCCTGCGACTGCTGCGCGACGGCGCGCACACGACGATCACCACACGATTCCCCCGCGATGCGGTTCGTCGGTTCTCGGCGCTGCCCGACTCGGCCGACTGGCTGCACCGCCTGCGCGTGGTCGGCATCGACCTGCGCGACCCCGCTCAGGTGATCGGCCTCGCCGACTCGGTCGCGGCTCAGGGACCGCTCGACATCCTGATCAACAACGCCGCGCAGACCGTGCGCCGCTCACCGGGGTCATACTCTCTCCTGGCGGATGCCGAGCTGCAGCCGCTTCCCGACGGACCGCTGCCCGAGATGGAGACGTTCGGGCACACCGCCGATCCGCATCCGCAGGCGCTGCAGGCTTCGGTCGATGCGCATCCGCTGCTGTCCGTCGCGGCGCTCGGCGGCACGGTCGCCGAGCAGGGCGGCCAGGCGCTGACAGCCGAAGACCTCGCACGACTCGCGATGGCCCCCGGATCGTCGTCGCTCGAGAAGCACGCCGACGGCACCGCCATCGACGCAGGCGGACTCGTGCCCGACGTCAACCGCACGAACAGCTGGGTGCAGTCGATCGATCAGGTCGATCCGCTCGAGATGCTCGAGGTGCAGCTGGCCAACACGACGGCGCCGTTCCTGTTGATCAGTCGCCTGCGCGCCTCGATGGCGGCCTCGTCGGCGAACCGCAAGTACGTGGTCAACGTCTCGGCGATGGAGGGGCAGTTCTCGCGCCGGTACAAGGGTCCCGGTCACCCGCACACGAACATGGCCAAGGCGGCGCTGAACATGCTGACGCGCACGAGCGCCGGCGAGATGCTCGAGACCGACGGCATCCTCATGACCGCCGTCGACACCGGTTGGATCACCGACGAGCGCCCCCACTTCACCAAGGTGCGCCTGGCCGAGGAGGGCTTCCACGCCCCGCTCGACCTCGTCGACGGAGCGGCCCGCGTGTACGACCCGATCGTGCGCGGCGAGGCCGGCGAAGACATCCACGGCGTGTTCCTGAAGGACTACGAGCCCAGCCCCTGGTGAGTCGGCGGCCTCTGAGCTGCTGGCTGCCGTGACTGCACCGCCCGACCTGTGCCGTCTGCAGGATGAGATCCCGTCTGCAGGAGGGGACGGGGAATCTGGTCCTGCGTCCGTGCTTCGGTCCTGCGAACGGTGTGCTGGTCGCCACCCTGGGCCGCGCGCGACGGTCAGCGCGCGCGGATCTCGAGGTTCTCGGACGCCCAGGTGCCGAGCTGATCGAGGATGGGCAGCAGCCCACGTCCGCTGTCGGTCAGTGAGTACGAGACCGTGACAGGCGGACCGGCGTCGACCGCGCGGGCCACGAGCCCGGCCTCGGCGAGCTCTGCCAGCCGGTCGGAGAGCACGGTGTCGCTGATGCCGGACACCCCGCGGCGCAGCGCGACGAACGTCGAAGGACCGCCGCCGAGCGACGAGACGATCATGCCGTTCCAGCGTTTGCCGAGCACACTGAAGGCCAGTGTGACGGCGGCGTCGCAGACGTGACGCTCTTCGTCGATCTCGGCCATGCGCCCATCATACCTGTGCTACGTTAACGCGAGTCGCTAAGAAAAACAGAGTGACTACGAAAAACGAAAGGTACTTCTCATGTCCCTGTTCCGCCTGGATGCCAGCATCCTGCCCGCGTCGTCCGCCAGCCGTTCGCTCGCCGACCTCGTCGAAGCCGAGTGGACCGCCTCGCACCCGGACTCCACGGTCACCCGCCGCGACCTCGCCGCCGACCCCGTGCCCGCGACGGCATGGGCGGATGCCGTGACCGGTGGATTCGTTGACGACGCCCAGCGCACCGACGCTCAGCGCGCAGCGCGCGCCCTCGCCACCACCTTCGCCGACGAGCTGATCGGCGCCGACGCGCTGCTCTTCGCCGTGCCGCTCTACAACTACGGCGTCTCGCAGCACTTCAAGACCTGGTTCGACCTGGCCTACACGGACGCCCGCATCGACCCGCAGGGCACCGCATTGCGCGGCAAGCCGGCGACCCTCGTCACCGTGCTCGGCGGCAACTACGCCCCCGGAACGCCCAAGGAGGGCTGGGACCACTCCACCGGATGGCTGCGCCGCGTGCTCGAGGACGTCTGGGGCCTCGACCTGCGCATCGTCGAGCGTCCGTTCACCCTGGTCGGCGTGAACCCCGCTCTTGACGCCTTCGCCGACACCGCACGCGAGCTCAAGGAGAACGCCGAGGAGTCGGCGCGCACGTACGGACGCGAGCTCGCCGCACTGCGGGGCGACCAGGTCGCCTGACCCGGCATCCTGAGCGGTCCCGCCCCTCCAGGCATCCCGTCTGGTCCCGCCCCTCCAGGCGTCCCGTCTGCAGGATCAGGGCACGGATGCGGGGTCAGAACACGGTTTCTGGTCCTGCATCCGTGCCTCGGTCCTGCAGACGAAACAAGGACCCGGACCTCCGGGCAGGACCCGGACCTCCGGGCAGGACCCGGACCTCCGGACGACCGACCGCCGCCTCAGGCGAGGGGCCGGGGGAACGGATGCGGCAGCCACACCGTCACGTTCAGACCCCCGCCGTGCCGAGCGGTGAGCACGAGGGACCCGTCATGCGCCTGGGCGATGCGCTGCACGATGGCGAGGCCCAATCCGACACCGCCGTGATCCTCGCCGCGCGTGCGGTCGGCACCTCTCTGGAACGGTTCCGCGAGCGTGGCGACGAGATGGGCGGGCAGCACGTCGCCCGTGTTCTCGACCACCAACGCCACCGCCTGCGGCAGAACATGCGTCCGCACGATGACCGTGCCGCCTGCGGGCCGGTTGTGAACGATCGCGTTGTGCACCAGGTTCGTGATCAGCTGCTGGAGCAGGGCGGGCGATCCGAGCACGTTCGCGGTGTCACCGCCGACGTCGATGGACACACCACGTCGCTCGGCCGACGGCAGAAGCGTCTCGGTCGACTCCTCGGCGAGCAGTGACAGGTCGACCGGCTCGCGGGTGAACGCGCGGCGCTCGGCACGGCTCAGCATCAGCAGGGCCTCGGTCAGCTCGATCGCGCGCGCATTGACCTCGTGCAGTCGGTCGATCAGCGCGTCGACGTCGCGGTCGGGGTCGTTGCGGGCGACCTCCAGCATCGCCTGCGAGATCGCGAGCGGGGTACGCAGCTCGTGCGAGGCGTTGGCGGCGAACCGCTGCTGCTCGCCCATGTGCGCCTCGAGCTGCTCGAGCATCGAGTCGAAGACATCGGCCAGATCACGGAACTCGTCGCGCGGTCCCTCGAGGGCGACCCGGTGCGACAGCGACCCCTGCGCGGCGAGTTGCGCTGCCCGTCCGATGCGGTCGAGGGGGGCCAGCATCCGTCCGGCGATGATCCATCCGCCGCCGATTCCGATCGCGAGCAGCACGAGCATCATCACGATCGCAGCCGGAATGAATGCGCGGATCAGGTCCGAGCGGTTCGGCACGAAGCGGTCGGCGATGATCGCGGCATCCGGTACATACCGCAGCAGGTATACGGCGACGGCCGCGAGCAGACCGATGCCTGACACGACCACGACGCCCGCATAACTCAGCGTGAGCTTCCAGCGGGCGCTCATGCCTCGGCGCCTCACGGGCCGAACGGGATCAGCCATCGGCATCCGTTCCGATGCGGTAGCCGACGCCGGGGACGGTGAGGATCAGCCACGGCTCGCCCAGTCGCTTGCGCAGCGACGAGACCGTGATGCGCGCGGCGTTCGTGAACGGGTCGGCGTTCTCATCCCACGCGCGCTCGAGCAGCTGCTCGGCGCTCACGACTCCGCCGCCCGCATCGACGAGCACCTCGAGCACCGCGAACTGCTTGCGCGTCAGGGCCACGTACTTGCCGTCGCGGAAGACCTCGCGGCGGAATGGGTCGAGACGCAGCCCTGCGACTTCGAGCACGGGCGGCCTGGCGCGGTGGCGACGACGGTCGAGCGCCCGCAGGCGCAGCACGAGCTCGCGCAGCTCGAAGGGCTTGGTGAGATAGTCGTCGGCGCCGATCTCGAAACCCGACTCCTTGTCGTCGAGGCGGTCGGCCGCGGTGAGCATGAGGATCGGGATGCCGCTGCCCGAGGCCACGATCGACCTCGCCACATCGTCTCCCGACGGACCGGGGATGTCGCGGTCGAGTACCGCGAGATCGTAGGAGTTGATGCTGAGCAGCTCGAGGGCCGTGTCGCCGTCGCCGGCGATGTCCGCCGCGATCGCCTCGAGCCTCAGGCCGTCTCGCACAGCCTCCGCGAGATAGGGCTCGTCCTCGACGATCAGCACACGCACGACACAGCTCCCATGTGCTCAGAGCTTACGCACCCGGACATATCGGGAGCATATGAGAAATCGCATACGTCGTCGCAACACGCGTCCTTCTTGACTGAGGACATGAACACTCGCTCCACCTCCTCACGGCGACGCCTCACCGCGATCGTCGGTGCCGCCCTGCTCGCCGTCGCTCTCACGGTCTCGGTCGTGCTGATCGGTCAGCAGTCTCTGGCGTCGGCATCCGTCGTGCCGACCGTCGCGCCGTCGTCCCTCAGCGAGGCGGACGGGATGATCCGCGAGGAGGGCGCCGTCTCGGTGTTCGACGACACGCCCGCCGTGACGAATCTCGACTCCGACCTGCTCGCCGCCGTGCGCGCTGCCGCATCCGCTGCCGAGCACGACGGCGTGCGGATGCATGTGAACAGCGGCTGGCGGTCGGCCGACTACCAGCAGGTGCTGCGTCAGGATGCGGTCGTCGAGTACGGCTCCGAAGAGGAGGCCGCGCGCTGGGTCGCCACCCCCGAGAACTCCGAGCACGTATCGGGAGACGCGGTCGACCTCGGCCCTCTCGCCGCTCAGGACTGGCTGGCACGCCACGGCGCGGACTTCGGCCTCTGCCAGATCTACGCGAATGAGCGCTGGCACTTCGAGCTGCGGCCGGCGGCCCCGGCGAACGGGTGTCCGCTGATGTACGACGACCCGACCACCGATCCCAGGACGCAGCGATGACCACGGCGCTCACCACTCCACGCCTCACCCTCTCGCGCGTTCATCCGCCGACACTGCACACGATCCCTGACGCGATCGGAGCGAACGTCGAGCGGATCCGATCGGCCACGGACGCCCGCATCATGGCGGTCGTCAAGGCCGACGGCTACGGCCTCGGCGCCGTGACCGTCGCTCTCGCGGCGATCGGGGCCGGAGCCGAGTGGCTCGGGATCACGGATGCCGAGGATGCCGCCCCGCTGCGTGCGGCGGGGATCGAGGTGCCGATCCTCGCCTGGCTCAACCCCGCCGGGGTCGACGTCGCGCAGGTCGTCGCGGATCGCGTCGATCTGGCTGTCGGCTCGGTCGAGGAGCTGCGGCAGCTGATCGCGGATGCGTCGGCGCTGCCGAACGGGTGCGTTCGCGTGCATCTGCACATGGACACGGGCATGTCGCGGGGCGGGGTACCGCTCGAGGACTGGGCAGAGCTGCTGCGGGTGGCTCGCACGGGCCGCGACTCGGGTCGTGCACGCATCGACGTCGTCGGGGTGATGGGGCACCTGCCAGACGCCGACGCCGCCGACCCGGCGAAGAACGCGCCCGCCGTGCTCCGGATGCGACAGGCGAGGGATGCCGTGCTGCGCGCCGGATTCGGTCCTCTGCTCGTGCATCTCGCGGCGACGTCCGGGACGCTGACGGATGCCGCCACGCACTTCGACATGGTCAGGGTCGGCGCCGGGCTCGTCGGCATCGATCCGTCGGAGACGGTGCCGCTGCAGGGGGCGGCGCGGCTGACGGCATCGGTCGTGCACAGCAGTGTCGTGCCGGCGGGCACCGCGATCGGCTACGGCGGCGCATATGTGACGACGCGCACCTCGCATCTGAGCGTGATCGGGGTCGGGTATGCCGACGGCATCCCGCGGGAGCTCGGTGCGGGCGCAGGGGTGGCGGTCGACGGCATCCGGTGCCCGATCGTCGGTCGTGTGTCGATGGATCAGATCGTGATCGACACGGGTGACGTCTCGATGCCGAGGGGTACCACGGCCGTGGTCTTCGGACCCGAGGGGGGCGCGGTGCCGAGTATGCAGGAGTGGGCGCGGTGGGCGGGGAGCATCCCGCACACCGTCGTGACGGGCATCGGCTCCCGCGTCGAGAGGGCCATCGCATGAGAGTACTGGTGATCGGGGGAGGGCAGAACGCCGAGCACGAGGTGTCGCTCGCCTCTGCGGCAGCGGTCGCAGAGGCCCTGCGGCTCGGGGGATACGACGTGAGCACGGTGACGATCTCGCGGCAGGGCGTGTGGGAGGTGGCGGGCGTCTCGGAGGGTGCCACCGCCGCCGGATCCCTCGCTCTCGCGATGCCGCTCGTCGCCGACTGCGACGTCGTATTCCCCGCCGTGCATGGACCCCTGGGGGAGGACGGAGCACTCGCGGCACTGTGCGGTCTCGCAGGGGTGCGCGTGGTCGGATCGGGTCCGCGGGCCGGCGCCATCGGCATGGACAAGTGGGCCACCAAGCTCGTCGCCGAAGCGGCAGGGCTGCGCACGGCACGGGGACGCGTCGTCGATGCGGCGGACTGCGGCGATGCCGAGTTCGAGGGGCCCGTGGTGGTGAAGCCGGTGTCGGCCGGTTCGAGCTACGGCGTCTCGCTCGTGCGGGGAGAGCATGAACTGGGGCCGGCGCTCCGCGAGGCGGCGCGGTTCGACCGCCGCATCCTCATCGAAGAGGTCGTGCAGGGGAGGGAGATCGATGTCGCCGTCCTGCGCGAAGCCGGTGGCGTCCGCTGGGCGGCGCCGCCGCTCGAGATCCACGCCGCCGGCCTCTTCGACACCGCCACGAAGTATGACGGCAGCGCGCGATTCACCGTGCCCGCGCAGCTGTCGACGGCCGAGTCGACCTCGCTCACGCGTGCGGCACTGACCATGTTCGACGCCCTCGGATGCGCCGGGGTCGCCAGGATGGACTTCTTCCTCACCGCCGAGGGCCCGGTGCTGAACGAGGTCAACACGATGCCGGGGCTCACCGCGGCCTCGCAGGCGCCGCGCATGTTCGCGGCGGCCGATGTGTCGTACGTCGACCTCGTGTCGCGCCTCGTGCGAGCCGCTGAGGTGCCAGGCGGTGACGGTGCGCGCCGGAGGGCCGGCCTCGAGCGGGTCGCCTAGAGGCGGTCGACGCCCGTCACGGTGACCACGGCCGCGCCCTCTTCGTCGGAGGCGGCGAGGTCGACGGTGGCCGAGATGCCCCAGTCGTGGTCGCCCGCCGGGTCGTCGAGGATCTGACGGACGGTCCACTCCGTCGCACCCTCGGTCAGGAGCAGCAGCTGAGAGCTGCGGGCGTTCGCGCCCGTGAGGATCTCGTCGTGATCGGCGAAGTATCCGTCGAGCGCATCCGACCAGGCGTCGGCGCCGAAGGTCGGGTCGAGTTCGGCGAGGGCGGCGACGTCCTCGCGGGCGGCCAGCTGCACTCGACGGAACAGCTCGTTGCGCACGAGAGTGCGGAAGGCGCGGACGTTCGATGTCAGTCTCTTCGGCGCCGGCGGAACGATCGGCTCGTCGTCCGGGCCGTGGAGCACGCCGTTGACCAGCTCCTCCCACTCGTCGAGCAGGCTCGAATCCACCTGGCGCACCAGCTCGCCCAACCACTCGATCAGGTCGCGGAGATCCTCGTCCTTCGCCTCTTCGGGGATGGTCTGCGAGGCCGCCCGATAGGCGTCGGAGAGGTAGCGCAGCACGACGCCCTCCGACCGCGCGATCTTGTAGTACGCGACATATTCCCCGAACGACATGGCTCGCTCATACATGTCGCGGACGACGGATTTCGGATGCAGCTCGAAGTCGCGGATCCACGGCTGCGCGGCGCTGAACGTCTCGAATGCGGCGGTCAGCAGCTCGTCGAGAGGCTTCGGATATGTGATCTCTTCGAGCAGCTCCATGCGCTCGTCGTACTCGATGCCCTCGCGCTTCATGACGGCGACGGCCTCGCCCCGTGCCAGGAACTCCTGCTGTCCGAGGATCGCCCGCGGATCATCGAGCGTCGACTCGACGATCGAGATCATGTCCAGGGCGTACGACCCGGTTCCAGTGCCGGCAGCCGGGTCGCGGTCGAGCAGTTCGAAGGCGGCGAGAGCGAACGGAGACAGCGGCTGGTTCAGGGCGAAGTTCGGCTGCAGATCGACGGTCAGGCGGATCTCGCCGTCGGCCGTCTGCTCGACGACGCCCGATTCGAGCAGCGTGCGGTAGATGCCGATGGCGCGCAGAGCGAGTTCGCGCTGTCGTTTGCGAGGTTCGTGGTTGTCGTAGACGAGTGCACGCATGTTGCCGAAGACGTCGCCGCCGCGCCCGATCACGTTGAGCATCATGGCGCTCGTGATCTGCATGTGCGAGGTGAGGGTCTCGGGCTCGGCATCGATCAGCTTGCGGAACGACGGCTCGCCCCACGAGACGAAGCCATCGGGAGCCTTCTTGCGCACGATCTTGCGCTTCTTCTTCGGGTCGTCGCCGGCCTTCTTGATCGCGGCGACGTTCTCGCTCTCGTGCTCCGGAGCCTGGGCGACGACGGTGCCGGCCGTGTCGAAGCCCGCGCGGCCCGCCCGCCCGGCGATCTGGTGGAACTCGCGGGCGCTGAGCTGCCGCATCCGGGTGCCGTCGAACTTGGTCAGAGCGGTCAGCAGCACCGTGCGGATCGGCACGTTGATGCCGACGCCGAGCGTGTCGGTGCCGCAGATCACGCGCAGCAGACCTCGCTGGGCGAGCTGCTCGACCAGACGTCGATACTTCGGGAGCATCCCGGCATGGTGCACGCCGATGCCCGCGCGGAGGAAGCGGGAGAGGGTCTTGCCGAAGGCGGTCGTGAAGCGGAAACCGCCGATCAGGGCCGCGATCTCGTCGCGCTGCTCGCGCGTGGCGACCTTCGTGCTCGACAGCGCCTGGGCCCGCTCCATCGCAGCGGCCTGCGAGAAGTGCACGACGTAGATCGGCGCCTGGCCCGTGCTCAGCAGGTCGTCGATCGTCTCGTGGATCGGCGTCGTCTCATAGAAGTAGTGCAGCGGAACCGGGCGCTCGACGCCGGTGACGGATGCCGTGTCACGGCCGGTCCTGCGGGTGAGGTCGCTCGACAGCTGCGACACGTCGCCCAGGGTGGCCGACATGAGGATGAACTGCGCCTGCGGCAGCTCGAGCAGCGGTACCTGCCAGGCCCATCCGCGGTCGGGGTCGGCATAGAAATGGAACTCGTCCATGACGACCTGATGCACCGCGGCATCCGTGCCCTGGCGCAGCGCGAGGTTCGCGAGGATCTCGGCCGTGCAGCAGATGATCGGGGCATCCGGGTTGACCGAGGAGTCGCCCGTGATCATGCCGACGTTCGAGGCGCCGAAGACGTCGACGAGGGAGAAGAACTTCTCGCTCACGAGCGCCTTGATCGGGGCGGTGTAGAACGAGCGGCGCCCCTCGACCAGCGCGGCGAAATGTGCGCCGACCGCGACGAGCGACTTGCCGGTGCCGGTGGGCGTCGACAGGATCAGGTTGTTGCCGGAGACGATCTCGATGACCGCCTCGTCCTGGGCGGGGTAGAGGCTGATGCCGGTCGACTCGGCCCATTCGACGAACGCCGTGTAGACGGCATCCGCATCGGATCCGTCGGTCAGCGTCGTGTGGTCGAGGATCGCAGGCATGGTCTGTCGATCATCCCACCTCCGGCAGGGCACCTCCTGCGAAGGGGAACACGTGCTGTGCAGGAGCGGATGCTGGATGCGGTCCTTCGCAGCGTGAGATCTCCTTCGCTGCGAGCCTGCGAGCCTGCGAGGGAGCGAGCGCGCCGGCCCCGGCCCGCTTCGCCTCAGACGGACGTCGCGGCGCGCAGCGCGATGCGGATCATGTCGCCGAAGGTCTGCTCGCGCTCTTGAGCGGTGGTCTGCTCGCCGGTGACGATGTGATCCGACACCGTGCAGATGGCCAGAGCGCGACGCCCGTGGTACGCGGCGAGGGTGTACAGCCCCGCGGCCTCCATCTCCACTCCGAGGGCGCCGTGCTGCACGAACGGCTCGGTCAGCTCGGGTCGGGTGCTGTAGAACTGGTCGCTCGAGAACAGCAGACCGACGTGGACGGCCGAGTCCAGGGGCTCGGCCTCGCTCGCCTCGACCGCCGCGCGCAGCAGTCCGAAGTCCGCGACAGGTGCGTAGTCGAGTCCGTGGAAGCGCACCCTGTTGATGCCCGAATCGGTGCAGGCGCCGTTCGCGATGATGATGTCCCGCACCTGCAGCTTCTCGGTCAGCGCCCCGCACGAGCCGACGCGCACGATCGTCTGCACGTCGTACTCCTCGAACAGCTCGGTCGCATAGATGGCCATCGACGGCTGACCCATGCCCGAACCCTGCACCGAGACGCGGTGGCCCTCCCAGGTGCCGGTGAAGCCCAGCATCCCGCGGGTCTCGGAGTACAGCTCGGCGTCGTCGAGGAAGGTCTCGGCGATCCACTTCGCCCGCAGCGGATCGCCGGGGAACAGGACGACGGGGGCGATCTGACCGGGCTGTGCGGCGATGTGCGTGCTCATGGCTTCAGCGTAACCAGCGGTCTCTGCGTGGCGCGCCCGGACCACAGCATCCGCCTTGAGATCATCGGTACCGAGCGGTGATCGGCACCGCGGAAAAGGGACGACGATGTCCGATCAGATCTTCTTGTACGGGGCGCTCGGGCTGTACTTCGCCGGCATGCTGCTCATCGGATACTTCGCCTACAAGCGCACCTCCGACCACGAGGACTACATGCTCGGCGGACGCAACCTGCCGTCGTGGGTCGCCGCGATCAGCGCCGGTGCGGCCGACATGTCGGGCTGGCTCGTGATGGGTCTTCCCGGCGCGATCTACGCCGCTGGACTGATCGAGGCCTGGATCGCGATCGGGCTGACGATCGGCGCCTACCTCAACTGGCTGCTGGTGGCCCCACGGCTTCGCGCCTATACCGAGGTGTCTCGCAACTCGATCACGATCCCGAGCTTCTTCGAGAACCGGCTCCGCGACACCAGCCGGTCGCTGCGCATCGTCTCGGGGCTCATCATCCTGGTGTTCTTCACGCTGTACATCTCGTCGGGCATGGTCGCCGCCGGCGTCTTCTTCGAGAGCTCGTTCAACGGCGACTACCTGTTCGGGATGCTGCTGGTCGGCGGCATCACGCTGCTGTACACGCTCTTCGGCGGATTCCTCGGGGCCTCCCTCACCGACGTCGTGCAGGGGCTGATGATGGTGATCGCGCTGATCGTCGTGCCGGTCGCCGCCGTCATCGCGATCGGCGGACTCGAGGAGACGTCGACGCTCATCACCGAGAACGCCGGAGAGGGATTCCTGTCGCTGCTCGGTGGAGGGGCCGTCACCGGCGGCACCTTCCTCGCCATCGCCTCGGCCCTGGCGTGGGGCCTCGGGTACTTCGGGCAGCCGCACATCATCGTGCGCTTCATGGCGCTGCGCTCGCCGCAGGAGGCGAAGAGCGCGCGTCGCATCGGCATCTCCTGGATGGTCGTCTCGATGTTCGGCGCGATCATCTCGGGCCTCGTCGGCATCGCCTACATGGCGCAGCAGGGCATCACCCTCGACAACCCCGAGACCGTGGTGCTGCTGATGTCGCAGACGCTGCTGCATCCGTTCGTCGCCGGACTCGTGCTGGCGGCCGTGCTCGCGGCGATCATGAGCACCGTGTCGAGCCAGCTGGTCGTGTGCTCGTCTGCGCTGGTCGAGGACCTCTACAAGGTGGTGCGCAAGACCCCGCCGTCCGACAAGCGGCTGGTGCTGCTGGGCCGCCTGGCGGTGCTCGTCGTCGCGATCATCGCGATCATCCTCGCGATCACGCCGAACGACTCGATCCTCGGGCTCGTGTCGTTCGCCTGGGCGGGATTCGGTGCCGCGTTCGGCCCGATCATCCTGCTCAGCCTGTTCTGGCGCAAGCTCACGAACTGGGGTGCTCTCGCGGGCATGTTCGTCGGAGCGGTCACGGTGTTCGTCTGGAAGGCCCTCGACACCGACCTGTACGAGCTGCTCCCCGCGTTCGTGTTCGCGTTCGTCGCGGCCGTCGTGGTGAGCCTCGTCACCTACACGCGCAACGACGACATCGAGAAGGAGTTCACCGACGCCGAAGCGATGCTGACGGCACCGCGGGCCGCAGTCGGCAGCGCTCGCTGACGGACGCAGGGCTGAGTCGCGGGACGCAGGGCTGAGTCGCCGGATGCGAGGATCAGCCCTCGCATCGGGTCTCAGCCCTCGCGCCGCCGCACGATCTCGCCGATCCAGATCGGCGCGAACGGCGAGGTGCAGCCGGGCGCGGTGGGGTAGTCGGCGAGCACCTGCAGGCGCTCACCGATCTCGAGCGCCCTGGACCGCAGCTCCGGGTGGAAGATGCCGATGTTGGCGAGCGTCTCGTTCATCGCCCACTGCAACCGCGAGGGCGCGTTCTGCAGATCGCGCTCGATCAGATCGAGCAGGTGATCGAGGTCGAGGCCCTCGGCATCCTTCGCGACGCGCACCGTCGTGAGCGACCATGCGGCCGCGGCGACGGTCGGGTCGGAGTCGTCGAACCAGCGCAGCCGCAGCTCCTCCGCGAGGGGGGTCTTCTTCGCGACGTAGTTCACGAACCAGTCGTTGACCTTGGGGGCCTGAGTCTGTCGCAGCATCGCGTCGAGCTCGTCGGCGGTGAACGCGCGCGGCGTGCAGATCAGCAGCGCCAGCAGCCGGGCGGCGGTGTCGCCGGTCGCCCACAGCTCTTTCGCCAGGGGCTGGTCTGTCTTGATGCGCTTCGCGAGGGTGCGCATGCGGCTGAGATTGATGCCGTGGTCGTCGCCGCGCTTCTCGTTCGCGGCGCGCATCTTCGGATCCTCGAGGGCGGCGAGCTCGGCCAGAGCCTCGGGAACGGTCATGTCGGACATGTCACCAGGGTAGGCCCGGAGCGCTTGTCAAGGCCCGGGCTTCTGCGGGCATGCGGCCCTAACCTCGCAGGAGATCGAACTCCGACGAAGGGAAAATGCCATGACTCGCGACAGTGACGACATCAGCACCGACCGCAACGACATCAGCACGGAGCCGTCGCCCGGCCCCGAGGAGAACGACAACCTCGGCGCCGAGGACAACAAGGGAGAGCCGCCGACGGTCGTCCCCTCCGGCTCGGGCGACGAGAGCGACGACGACGACGGCGACGTGCTCGCCGACGACCCCGAGCAGGACTGACCGGCGCCGCCGCGTCGCCCTGTCATTCCTCGTCGACGAGCTCCGCGCGGATGCGCCTGAGGTCCTCCATCAGCGACCCGATGAGGATCCAGTGCGTCGACGAGGGCGGCCGGATGACGAGAGGCGCGGTCAGTGCCGGGATCGCCGAGGTCAGGGCCTCGGGCTCCGGGGACACGTCGGCGATCTGCACAGCCAGTCGCACATCGTGCCCTGCGCGCCGCAGCTGCTCCGCGATGGCCGTGACGGCCGGCTCCTCGCCGATGGAGTCGTCGTAGTGGTCGAAGTAGGCGCGCGTCATCCCGATGGTCTGCGTCACGATGGGCGTCAGCCGTTCGAGCAGTGCGCGCATCTCGACGAGCTCTTCACGGTGCGTCGACCGGCGCGGGTTCAGAGTGAGGGATTCCTCACCCGCAGCGATGGATGCCTCTGCCGCGTCCTTCATCGGGCGCAGCAGTCTGGCTTCGAGCATGAGCTGATGCAGCGTGGCGGGAGTCTGGGGTTCGGGTAGAGCATCGGCGAGTCGGTCGAGGCTCGAGGCGAGCTCGCGGCCCAGCAGCCCGAGATCGCGTCGGGCCGGGGCGACCAGCACGGGCGGCACGATCAGGGCGTTCACGACGATGCCGATGACCACGCCGATCAGGGTCTCGAAGATGCGCGCGATCGCATAGTCGGGAGTCGAGCCCAGCGCGAGCACGAGCATCGCCGAGATGGCCACCTGGTTGCCGGTGCCGGGCGTCGCCCGGAAGGCCCACGCGACGAGCATGGCCACCACGATGGCGAGCAGCACGATCCAGCTCGGTGACCCCAGGAGAAGGCCCAGGGCGACCGCGATCACCACGCCGACGATCACGCCGATGCTGCGTTCGAGCGCCTTCGACAGCGACTGGTTGACGCTGGGCTGCACGACGAGCAGAGCGGCGATCGCGGCGAAGACGGGGAGCTGTCCCGGAACCACCCATCCCGCGAGCATCCATGCGGCGATCGTCGCCGCGGCGGACTTCACCACCTGCAGCAGGGGTGAGCGCTTCGAGGCGCGGATCGCGGCGTGGATGCGCATGCCTGCAACGCTACTCGGCTAGCGAGTGCCGTCAGGGGAGATGTCAACCCCGTCGCCAAGAGTCGTCGAACGCCGCTGAATGGGATGACACGACCGACGAACAGTGAGGAGCATCACATGGTGCAGATCATCGAGACCATCGACGTACACGTTCCCATCGACGTGGCGTACAACCAGTGGACGCAGTTCGAGAGCTTCCCGCAGTTCCTCGACGAGGTGGAGTCGATCGTCCAGCTGGACGACACCCACACCCGCTGGAAGGTGAACGTCGGCGGCGCGACGCGCGAGTTCGACGCGGAGATCACCGAGCAGCACCCCGACGAGCGAGTCGCGTGGAACAGCATCGGCGGTGAGACCGAGCATGCGGGCGTCGTGACGTTCCACAAGCTCGAAGACCTCACGACCCGCGTGACCGTGCAGATCGACTGGGAGCCCGAGGGGCTTCTCGAGAAGGTCGGCTCGCTCGTGGGCGCGGGCTCGCACGCGGTGAAGAAGGATCTCCAGAACTTCAAGGAGTTCATGGAGAAGCGCGGCACCGAGACCGGTGCGTGGCGCGGCGACGTCGACGCCTGATCGACCCCTGAGCTGAGGTCCGAGCGGTGGTGCCCCCATCACCGCTCGGACCTCTTTCGCTGCCCGGAGGACGGCACGCCCGGCGTCGACTAGGGAATTCACGAACGGAAGATAGGGCATCCTCCCGATGTCGTCGGGGTGACTCAGAGCGGATTCTGAGGACATCGCACACCGAGGAGATGTCATGTTCGAGCACCCGTATCTCGCCTACAGATCGACCGAGTTCGACCAGGAGCAGCTTGCTCGCGCGGCAGAACGCCGTCGCGTCATCGAGGAGCGCAGCGATCAGCTGGTCCGCAGGCAGCCCGGCCCGGTCCGGCGTCTGGCCGGCCGGCTGCTGCACACGACCGACGCATCGCGCGACGCGGCGACGGATGCTGCACGGCAGCCCGAGCGCCGCGCATCCGCGGGCCGCGAACCGGCTCCTGCCCGGTGATCGTCGCTCCGCTGCGGGCAGACGGCAGCGCGACACCGGATGTCGGAGGGGAGTGGCACGATGAATTCATGCCCCCGTCCGCTCCCAGCGCCGCGATGGTCGGCCGAGAGACCGAGCTCGCGACCATCCGCGAGCTGTTCCGGCGAGCGGTCGACGGGGTCCCGGTGGCCGCGCTCATCGAGGGCGAGGCGGGCATCGGCAAGTCGCGACTGCTGCGCGAGTTCAGCACCGAGGTGGCGAACCGCGCAGACGTGCATGTCGGCTGGTGCCTCGATCTCGGGGCGTCGCGCACGCCCTTCGGGCCGCTCGCCGGCATCCTCCGGTCGATCGTCGCGAGCATGGGCGCCGACCGGGTGCGGGAGGAGATCGGCGTCGGCGTCGAGGCGCTGGGCATGCTGCTGCCCGAGCTCAACCCCACCGAGCGATCGCAGACCAGCCCTGACCGCCTGCGCGATGCGATCGCGGCGCTCATCGAGGCGGCCGCCGAACACGCGCCGCAGGTGCTCGTCGTCGAAGACCTGCACTGGGCTGACGAGTCGACCCTGGCGCTGCTCTCCTTCCTGCTGCGCACCCTCGGGCACGGCCGCATCCTCCTGATCCTGACCTGCCGCTCCGACGACGTGCGACGCGGCGATGCCGTGAGCCGCTTCATCGGCGAGTCCACCCGCGCGCGTCTGCTCGAGAGGGTCGCGATCGATCGGCTCGACACCTCGGCTGTCCGTGCGCTCGTCGAATCGCTCACCGGGCAGCCCGTGACAGACGCGGCGCTCGATCGCATCCACGATCGAGCCGAGGGCGTGCCCTTCTTCGTCGAAGAGCTCGCCGGGTGCTCGACCGGTCCCCTGCCCGGCAGTCTGCGCGACCTGCTGCTCGCCCGATTCGACCGTCTCAGAGACGACGCCCGGCGGGTGGTGCAGGTCGTCTCGGGAGCCGAGCGTCCGCTGACCCACCCGCTCGTCACCCGCCTCGCGGGTCTGCCCGAAGCCCGCCTCGACGAGGCGATCCGCGAGGCGACGCTCAGCGGCATCCTCGTCGTGGTCGACGACGACTACCGGTTCCGGCATGCGCTGCTGCGCGAAGCCGTGCACGACGATCTGCTCCCGGGCGAGAGAGCGCGGCTGCATCGGGCGTATGCCGAGGCGCTCGAGGAGAACTGCTCAGGGGCCGAAACAGCCGACTCCGCCGCGCTCGCCTATCACTGGCAGCTCGCGCAAGACGACCGGCGAGCGCTCGCCGCGGCCGTCACCGCGATGGCCGACGCCAAGTCGCGGTTCGCCTTCGCGAGCGCTGCCCGCTTCGGCGAGCTCGCCCTCGACCTGTGGATCCAGGTGCCGGATGCCGAGGTCGTCGTGGGTGTGGCGCGCCTCGAGGTTCTGCGCACTCTCGGTTCCGTGCTGCGCAACGCGGGAGACGGAGAACGGGCGCTCGCCGTGGTCGACCTCGCGCTCGCCGAGGTCGATCCGACGACGGTCGACCCCCGCATGCACGCCCGGCTGCTGCGCGACAAGGCGTACTACACGATGAACCTCGGCCGCGCCGGCGCGGTCCCGCTGCTGCAGCAGGCGCTCGAGATCCTCGAGGCGGGCGTCGACGACGACCGGCTGCGCGCCTCGGTGCTGAACCAGCTCGCCAGTCGCTACATGATCTCGGGGCGACTCGACGAGGCGATCGCGTTGGCCGCGGAGGCGGGCGAGCGGGCCGCGCGCGCCGGGTCGGACGACGAGGCATCGATCGCCGCGAACGTCCGGGGCGGAGCCCGCGCGCACCTCGGCGACCTCGACGCGGGGCACCGCGAGTACGCGCTCGCCCTGCAGCTCGCCAAAGGCACGAACGCCGAGATGAGATACCGGGTCAACTATTCGGATCTGCTCGGCCTGCTGGGGCGCTATCGCGATGCCGTCAGGGTCGCCGAAGAGGGGCTCGCGCCCGCGCGCGCTTTCGGCGTCGAGCGCACCACGGGCGCGCTGATGACGCAGAACATGGCCGTGCCACTGCTCGAGATGGGCGAGATCGAACGGGTCGAGGGGATGCTGGCGCGCGAGCTCGCTCAGCGGACTCTGCGCATCTCGCACATGTACTCCACGATGACGCGCGTGCGGGTGCTCTCCTGGCGAGGCAGACACGAGGAGGCGGCCGAGATCCTTCGCGAGTGGCACCCCGCGTTCGAGGAGACCGGTCGGGTCGAACGTCAGATCTGGTACGACGAGGTCATGATGCGCGTGGCCGTCGCCGAGGGGCGGGGCGACCTCGCGGGTGCTCTCGGTGAGGTCAGGGCGATGCTCGCCGATCAGGGGCCGGTGTCCCTGCATCAGCGTCGACTGCTGCTCGAGGCGGCATGGTTCATCGCCGAGCTGCGGGCATCCGGCGTCGAGGTCGAGGCGGCGGTCGCAGACGTGCGCGACGCGTGGCACGCCCAACCTCCGCAGCTGCGAGGCGACAGGTGGGAGACGATCCTCGAGGCATTCCTCTTCCCGTCCGTCGCAGCCCTGCGCCAGGCGGTCGAGCACGCAGACGACCGCGATGTGCCCGTGACGTTCGCGGTGACCACGCGTCTCGCTCTCGCTCGCGCACTCGTCGACGCAGGAGACCGAGGGGAGGCGAGCGCCGTGCTCTCGGCCGCGATGCGCCAGGCGGAGCGCCTCGGCCACGTTCCCCTGGGGCGGATCGTCGGTGGTTTCCAAGCGGCGGCTGGCCTCGCCGCAGCATCCGGCACCGCATCCGGCACCGCCGGCATCGAACCGGATGTCGACCCGCTCACCGCCCGCGAGCGGCAGGTGCTCGAGCTGATCGCCGAGGGTCTGAGCAACCGCCAGATCGGGGAGCGGCTCTTCATCAGCGTCAAGACGGTGAGCGTCCACGTGTCGGCGGTGCTGCGCAAACTCGGGGTGAGCACCCGCACCGAGGCGGCTGTTCTTCAGAAGAATCCGAACTTCCGGGACACCGGTCAGCCTGCCGTGGTACGTTGAGCAGGCGCGTATGTCGGACGTTCCGTCACGGCGCGGGCCGCGCAAGCGGCCGTTTGAAAACAGAAAGTAGAAAACACATGGCCACTGGCACTGTGAAATGGTTCAACGCGGAAAAGGGCTTCGGCTTCATCGCTCCCGATGACGGCACGGACGACCTCTTCGCCCACTACTCGGCAATCACCGGCTCCGGTTTCAAGGAGCTTCGTGAGAACCAGAAGGTCGAATTCGACGCTGAGCGTGGCCCCAAGGGCATGCAGGCTGCGAACATCCGCGCTCTCTGAGCGCGCATAGGCTTCCTGAAGCCGGTCGGATCCTCACGGATCCGGCCGGCTTTCTGCATGTCCGGGTACTTTCTGCCCGTGCCCGTGCCCGTGCCCGTGCCCGTGCCCGTGCCCGTGCCCCTCCACATCGGGCGGATGCGGTGCGATGTCGACCCCGCACGAGAGGCGAGGATGCCGCCCGGGCTAGGGACCCAAGATGAGGCTTGCCTAACTTTCTGTTAGATTAGGCCAGGCTTACCAAAGCCTTGGCGCCCCTCCGCGCCGCACCCCCTCATCCCAACCCGAAGGGAACGCCTGTGCGCACCTCTCGTCTCATCGCCGCCGGTGTCGCCGCGGCTCTGGCCGTCGGCCTCACGGCCTGCGCGACGTCGTCGACCGACTCGAACTCCGACTCCGCCGGCGGCAACCCCGCCGATGACGGTGCCTTCCCCGTCACGATCGAGCACGTGTTCGGCGAGACCACGATCGAGGAGAAGCCCGAGCGCGTCGCGACGATCGCCTGGGCGAACCACGAGGTTCCCCTCGCTCTCGGCATCGTCCCGGTCGGCATGAGCAAGGCCACGTGGGGCGACGACGACGACAACGGCATCCTGCCCTGGGTCGAGGACAAGCTCGACGAGCTCGGCGGCGAAGAGCCCGTGCTGTTCGACGAGTCCGACGGCATCGACTACGAGGCCGTCGCCGACACGCAGCCCGACGTCATCCTCGCGGCGTACTCGGGTCTGACGCAGGAGGAGTACGACCAGCTCTCGAAGATCGCTCCGGTCGTCGCCTACCCCGAGGTCGCCTGGGGCACCCCGGTCGACGACATGATCGAGATGAACTCGAAGGCGCTCGGCCTCGAGGAGGAGGGCGACGCCCTCATCGAAGAGCTGCACGCCGACGCCGAGGCCGCCCTCGAGGAGAACAGCGCCCTCAAGGACAAGAAGGTGCTGTTCGCGTACGTCGACCCGAGCGACCTGAGCCAGGTCGGCTACTACACCGCGATCGACACGCGCCCCGGCTACCTGCACGACGACCTGGGCCTTCCGCTTCCGTCGATCGTCGAGGAGAACGCGGACAGCAAGGAGTTCTACCTCTCGGTGAGCTCCGAAGAGGCTGACACCTTCGACGACGTCGATGTCTTCGTGACCTACGGCGACGACTCGCTCATCGCCACCATGCAGGCCGACCCGCTGCTGTCGAAGATCCCCGCGATCGCCGCCGGCAACATCGTGATCCTGCCCGACTCCACCCCCATCGCGGCGTCGGCGAACCCGTCGCCGCTGTCGATCCAGTGGGGCCTGTCCGACTACCTCGGCCTGCTGGCAGCACCGCTCGCCGCGAAGTGACCGTCGGCGTCACCTTCGCACACTGAATTCCGTGACCGCTGTCACCGTTCCCCTGCCGGGCGTCGCAGATCTGCGACGCCCGGCATGGGCGCGCACGCTCTGGCTGCTCGTCGGCCTGGGAGTGCTGTTCGTGCTCTGCATCCTGTCGATCTGCTTCGGCGTGCGCTCCGTGAGCATCGACGACATCTTCGCCGCCCTCGCCGGGCAGGATGACACCCTCGCCCAGGCGGCGATCATCAAGCGCCTTCCGCGCACGGTGCTCGCGATCCTCGTCGGTGCAGCGCTCGCACTCTCCGGCGCGACGATGCAGGCGGTCACCCGCAACCCGATCGCCGACCCCGGCATCCTCGGCGTCTCGAACGGCGCTTCGCTCGCCGTCGTCTTCGGCCTCGCCTTCCTCGGTCTCACCGACGCTTACAGCCAGATGGCGCTCGCGATCATCGGCGCCGCCCTGGCCGCGGCGTTCGTCTACACCGTCGGCTCGCTCGGACGCGGCGGTGCCACGCCCCTCAAGCTCGCGCTCGCCGGTGCCGCCACCTCGGCCGCCTTCGCCTCGCTCATCAGCGCCGTCATGCTGCCGCGCGTCGACCTGCTGCAGGCGTTCCAGTCGTGGCAGATCGGCGGAGTGGGCGGTGCCGAGTGGCCGCGCATCGCGATCACCGCCCCGGTGCTCGCGCTCGGCGCACTGATCTGCTTCGCCAGCGCCCGGGGCATGAACTCCCTCGCTCTCGGCGACGACATGGCGAAGGGACTCGGCGAGCACGTCTTCCGCACGCGCCTCATGTCGGCGGTCGGCGCCGTGATCCTCGCCGGAGCAGCCACCGCGATCGCCGGGCCCATCGGATTCGTCGGTCTCGTGATCCCGCATGTCTGCCGAATGCTGATCGGCACCGACCACCGCTGGCTGCTGCCGTTCTCGGCCATGGCCGGCGCCGCCCTGCTGCTCGCGAGTGACATCGTCGGCCGTGTCATCGCGCCGACCTCGGAGGAGATCCAGGTCGGCATCATCACCGCCATCATCGGCGCCCCGTTCTTCATCTGGATCGTCCGTCGTCAGAAGGTGCGTGAACTGTGAGCACCATCGACCGGGCTGCCGCCCACACTCCCGCAGCATCCGACCGCACCCGCGACGAGGTCGCCGCGCTCGTCGCGGGCCGCCGTTCGCGCCACCGCCGCCACGCCACGGCCACGATCGTGCTCGGTGCGCTGCTGCTCGTGCTGTTCGCCGTGGCGCTCATGATCGGCAACACGTTCTATCCGCTCGACGAGGTGATCCGCGTGATCCTCGGCGAGACCGTGCCGGGGGCGTCGTTCACCGTCGGCGAGCTGCGCCTGCCCCGCGCGGTGCTCGCGATCCTCGCGGGTTTCGCGTTCGGCATCGCCGGCGTCTCGTTCCAGACGCTGCTGCGCAACCCGCTCGCCTCGCCCGACATCATCGGCATCTCGAACGGCGCCGGCGCCGCAGCGGTGTTCGGCATCATCGTGCTGTCGCTCAACGGGCCGATCGTCTCGCTGCTCGCGCTCGGCGGTGCGATCGTCACGGCAGGAGTCATCTACCTGCTGTCGATCAAGAACGGCTTCGCGGGCACTCGACTGATCCTGATCGGCATCGGTGTCGCGGCGATGCTGCAGAGCATCATCTCGTACATGCTGTCGAGGGCGGCGAACTGGGACATCCAGACCGCGATGCAGTGGCTCACCGGAAGCCTGAACAACGCCTCGTGGGAACGCGTGATGCCGCTCGCGATCGCCGCCGTCATCATCGTGCCGCTGCTGCTCCTGCAGGGCAGGGCGCTCGGGGCGATGCAGCTCGGCGACGATTCGGCATCCGGTCTCGGGGTGCGGGTCAACACGACTCGTCTGCTCTTCATCCTCGGCGCAGTCGCACTGCTGGCGTTCGCCACCGCCGCGACCGGCCCCATCGCGTTCGTGGCGTTCATGGCGGGTCCGATCGCGGCCCGCATCACGGGGCCGGGAGCGAACCTGCTCGTCCCCAGCGCATTCATCGGCGCTGTGCTCGTGCTCGGAGGCGACCTGATCGGTCAGTTCGCGTTCGGCGAGCGCTACCCGGTCGGCGTGATCACCGGCGTGCTCGGCGCTCCGTACCTCATCTACCTGCTCATCCGCACGAACCGCTCGGGAGGCTCCCTGTGACCGAGGCGCACACTCTGACGGCGGAGTCCGTCACTCTCGCCTACGGCGACCGGACGATCATCGACGGCCTCGATCTCGCGATCGCGCCGGGCAAGATCACCACGATCGTCGGCGCGAACGGATGCGGCAAGTCGACCCTGCTGCGATCGCTCGCGCGTCTGCTCTCGCCGACGGCGGGTCAGGTCGTGCTCGACGGCAAGTCGGTGCACGCGCGCCCCACCAAGGAGGTCGCGCGCATCCTCGGCCTGCTGCCACAGTCGCCCGTCGCTCCCGAGGGCATCGCCGTCGCGGATCTCGTCGGCCGCGGTCGGCATCCGCATCAGAAGATGCTGGCTCGCTGGAGCGCCCACGACTACGAGGTCGTCGCGGATGCTCTGGCCGCCACCGGCACCACGGAACTCGCCGACCGCAGCGTCGACGAGCTCTCGGGCGGCCAGCGTCAGCGCGTGTGGATCGCCATGGCGCTCGCGCAGGAGACCGACATCCTGCTGCTCGACGAGCCGACCACGTTCCTCGACGTCGCTCACCAGGTCGAGGTCCTCGATCTGCTCACCGACCTCAGCGTCTCGCGCGGCACCACGATCGTGATGGTGCTGCATGACCTCAACCTCGCCGCGAGGTATTCCGACGAGCTCGTCGCGATGAAGGAGGGCAGGGTGCACGCCACCGGCGCTCCGCAGGATGTCGTGACCGCCCAGCTCGTCGAAGAGGTCTTCGACCTCGCGAACCAGATCACCATCGACCCGGTCTCCGGGAAGCCGATGGTCACCCCGATCGGAAGGCATCATGTCCGCTGAGACCACGACCGAACGCCCCACCTACGTGCTCGCTCGCGCCGAGGTGCGCGGGGTCGAACGGGTGTCGCCGAACTTCGTGCGGATCACGTTCGGCGGCGACGACCTTCTCGAGTTCGGCACGCCGGGTGACGTCTTCGACTCCCGGATCAAGATCGTGTTCCCGCCGGCATCCGGCATCCTCCCCGATCTCGATCGTGAGACCGACGACTGGTGGGGTTCCTTCCTCGCCGTCCCCGAGGAGGACCGCGGATCCATGCGCACCTACTCGGTGCGGGACCTGCGGGTGACGGATGCGGGCACCGAGCTCGATGTCGATTTCGTGCTGCACCTGGCGCCCGGACTCACGGGCCCGGCGTCGCGCTGGGCTGATGCGGCGGCGGTCGGCAAGGAGCTCTTCATCGTCGGACCACGTCGAGGCGTCGCCGCGGCCGCACACGGCGGCGCCGAGTACGAGCCGGGCACCGCGACGTCGGTCGTCCTCGCCGGTGACGAGACGGCGGCTCCCGCGATCGCGCGCATCCTCGAAGACGCCCCGAGCGACCTTCGAGGCTGCGCCTTCATCGAGGTGCCGTCGCCGGCCGACGTCCTGCGCATCGACGCGCCCGCCGGGGTCGAGGTGCACTGGCTGCCTCGCGATGCGGGTGAGCCCCACGGTGTGTGGCTGATTCCCGCCGTGCTCGAGTACCTCGGAGATGCGGATGCCGCCGACGAGATCGACGTGAAGGACATCGACACGGAGGCCCTGCTCTGGGAGACCCCCGACTACTCGGGTCTCGGCGAGGAGATCGCGGAGGCGGATGCTCCCGCGGAGCGCTACTTCTGGATCGCCGGCGAAAGCGGCGTCGTCACGACACTGCGCCGCCACCTGGTCAAGGATCTCGGCATCGACCGCTCGCAGGTCGCCTTCATGGGCTACTGGCGTCGCGGCGTCGCCATGCGCGGCTGAGGCCGGGCGGTTCGGGGGGCCGCTCTCGCTCTCGTTCGCGTTCGCGTTCGCGTTCGCGTTCGCGCTCGCGTTGGCGCTCGCGCATCGCAGGAGATCTCACGCAACGAAGGCGCGGATCCGGCATCCGATCCTTCGCCGAGCGAGATCTCCTTCACGGGATGCGGTCGGCTGAGACGGGAGGCGGTCGGCTGAGACGGGGTGCGGTCGGCTGTCACGAAGAAGTGTCGAAGCGCTGGCGCCAGCGGATGCCGCGCCGTAGCATCCCAGTGGAATCGTTCGACGCCGAGGAGGCCACCCGATGACGCAGCACACCCTCGAGCTCCCGGACGTCGACCTCGTCTACGACGTGCATGGGCCACTCCCGACGAAGGATGGCCGCCATCCGCTGATGATGATCGGCCAGCCGATGGATGCGAGCGGCTTCCAGGCGCAGGTGAAGCTGTTCGGCGATCGCACCGTCGTGACCTGCGACCCACGAGGGTTGGGCCGCAGCGTGCGCAAGGACGGCGGAGTCACGAACGAGCCCGATGTCCAGGCCGAGGATGTCCACGCGATCATCGAGGCGCTCGGTGCGGGCCCTGTCGACATGTTCGCGAGCAGCGGCGGAGCCGTGAGCGCACTCGCTCTGGTCACCGCGCACCCTCAGGACGTGGTGACTCTGGTCGCCCACGAGCCGCCGATCGACAGCGTGCTGCCTGATGCCGAAGCGGTGCATCGAGCGCGAATCGCCTATACCCGGGCATATCAGGAGCGAGGATGGGGTGCCGGAATGGCGGCGTTCGTCGCGATGACGTCGTGGGAGGGTGAGGTCACCGAGGAGTTCCTCGCCCAACCGGCCCCCGACCCCGCGGCATTCGGGATGCCGACGGAGGACGACGGCTCGCGGAATGATCCACTGCTGTCCGAACTCTCGTGGGCGGTGCCGCTCTACGAGCCGGATCTCGAAGCGCTGAAGGCATCCCCGACTCGGATCGTCGTCGCTGTCGGGGAGGAGTCGCTGAAGGGCTACACCGGCCGCACCGCGCTCGCCCTGGCCGAGAAGCTCGGACAGCAGGCGACCGTCTTCCCCAGTCACCACGGCGGCTTCATGGGTGGCGAGTTCGGCTATGCCGGCCAGCCCGAGGCCTTCGCCGCCACGCTCCGCGAGGTGCTCGACCGGCCGTAGGGGGCGAGCGAGACCTCGTCGACGCGTCCTGTCGTCAGCCGTCGCACGCACCGAAGGAGATCTCGCGCTGCGAAGGGCCTCACGCGGCCTTCGGCCCTTCGCTGCGGGAGATCACCTTCGCAGCGCGCGCACGAGCGGGAGCGCGAGCGGGAGCGGGAGCGGTAGCGGTAGCGGGAGCGGGAGCGAATGCCGCCTACGCGGTCGCGCGCACCACGAGCTCGGTGTCGAGGATGACCGAGCGGGGGGATGCTCCGGCGATGACCTCGAGCAGCACGGCGACCATCTTCGCGCTGATCTGATCCCACGGCTGGCGCATGGTCGTGATGGGCGGCTCATGGGTGGCGGCGAGGCCTGAGTCGTCGAAGCCGGCGATCGCGATGTCCTCGGGCACGCGGCGCCCTGCCCGGCGGGCGGCGGCGATGGCTCCGGCCGCCATCCGGTCGGATGCCGCGAACACCGCGTCGACGTCGTGCTCGAGCATCCGCGTCATGGCGGCGAGTCCTGACTCGTACGAGTAGTCGCCGCGCTCGACCAGCGATTCGTCGTAGAGGTCGCCGAGCTCTTCGCGGAATCCGACCAGGCGATAGCGGCCACCGGGGGTGTCGTCGGGGCCGGCGATCATGCCGATGCGGCGGTGTCCCTGCGTCACGAGGTGCGCGGCCATGGTGCGGGCGGAGGCGATCTCGTCGACGGAGATCGTCGAGAGCTCGCGTTCGTGCCCGAGCGGCACGCCGCAGCACACGGTCGGGATGCTGACCTCGATCAGCTGATCGAGCAGCGGGTCGGACTCGTGCGACGAGATCAGCATGACGCCGTCGACGTGTCCCGCGCTGAGGAACTGGGCGACGCTCTCGCGCTCGGCGGGGGTTCCGGCGACGAGCAGCACGAGGGTCATGGCCCGCTGGGCGAGCGCTTCGGCGGCCCCGCGCAGGAGCAGCGCGAAGGTCGGATCGTCGAACAGCAGCTGCTGCGGCTCGGTCAGGAGGAAGGCGAGTGATCCGGCGCGGCCGGTGGCGAGGCTGCGGGCATGGTGGTTGGCGGTGTAGCCGGTGGCGAGGATCGCCTCTTCGACGGCCTGCCTGGCATCGGGGGACACCCAGTGCCCGCCGTTGATCACTCGCGAGACCGTGCTGCGGGACACCCCCGCCTGCGCCGCGATCTGGCGGATCGTCGGCTTGCGCTTCGCGCTGACATCACTCATCGCCTGTGACTCTACCCACAGCATCCCGTCCAGCGGTAGTCCAACCTGGGACCGGTCTCAGTTCGGTAACAGCGGTTGTGGTCGGCGCCGAACCTGGGGTAGAACTGAGACCGGTCCCAGTCATGTCCCCGTGACAACCTGAGACCGGTCCCAGTCGAATGAGCGACAGCACGTCGGGACCCGCACCACGACCGCACCGACCCGATGGAGTGCCGATGACCTCGCCCCACGCCTGGCCCGACCTGCGCGGAATCGCCTACGGCGGCGACTACAACCCCGAGCAGTGGTCGCCCGAGACGTGGCGCGAAGACGTCATCCTGATGCGCGAGGCCGGGGTGAACCTGGTCAGTGTCGGCATCTTCTCGTGGGCGCTCATCGAGGTCTCCGAGGGTGAGTTCGACTTCGCCTGGCTCGACGAGCTGCTCGACCTCCTGCACGAGAACGACATCAGGGTCGACCTCGGCACACCGACGGCCTCGCCGCCCGCCTGGTTCTTCGCGAGCAACCCCGACGCGCACGTCATCGACCGCGAGGGCCGCACGATGGGCTTCGGCTCGCGCGGCATGGCCTCGCACTCGTCGCCGGCCTACCGCGAGGCGATCGTGCGGATCGCGGATGCTCTCGCGGCGCGTTATGCACAGCATCCTGCCGTCGTGCTGTGGCACGTGCACAACGAGTACGGCGTTCCCGTCGGCGAGGACTATTCGCCGAACGCGGTCGCCGCCTTCCGGCTCTGGCTCCAGGAGAAGTACGGCTCGCTCGACGCACTGAACAGCGCGTGGGGCACCGCCTTCTGGGGCCAGCACTACTCGGCATGGGAGCACGTCGGCGCCCCGGCCATCGCCCCGAGCGTCGTGAACCCCGCCCAGCGCCTGGACTTCGCGCGCTTCACCGATCACCAGCTGCGCGCGTGCTTCATCGCCGAGCGCGACGCGATCCGCGCGCACGCCGACCAGCCGATCACGACCAACTTCATGGCGAACCAGAGCTGGACCACGGACCTCTGGGCGTGGGGCCGCGAGGTCGACATCGTCTCGGACGACCACTACCTGTGGGCCGCCGATGAAGACGCTCACATCGGCCTGGCGATCGCCGCCGACCTCAGCCGCTCGGTGGGCGGCGGCAAGCCGTGGATCCTCATGGAGCACTCGACCTCGGCCGTGAACTGGCAGCCGCGCAACATCGCGAAGCGCCAGGGAGAGATGAAGCGCAACTCGCTCACGCACCTCGGTCGCGGGGCCGACGGCATCCTGTTCTTCCAGTGGCGCGCCGGGCGCTCCGGTGCGGAGAAGTTCCACTCGGCGATGCTGCCGCACGCCGGCACCGAGTCGCGGGTCTTCCGCGAGGTCGTCGATCTGGGTGCAGCACTCGGGCGCCTCGACGAGGTGCAGGGCAGCGTCGTGAAGGCCGACGTCGCGATCCTCTGGGACTTCGAATCGTTCTGGGCGCAGGACCTCGAGTGGCGCCCGTCCGAAGACGTCACGCACGCCGCCCAGGTGCGCCGCTTCTACGAGCAGCTCTGGCGTGACGGCATCACGGTCGACTTCGCCCTGCCCGGCCAGGACCTCTCGGGCTACCGCCTGGTCGTCGCTCCGGCGCAGTACCTGCTGAGCACGGCGGATGCCGCCAACCTCACCGCCTACGTCAACGACGGCGGCACCCTGCTCGTGTCGTTCTTCTCGGCGATCGTCGACGAGAACGACGCCGTGCACGCCGGTGGCTTCGTCGCGCCGTTGCGCGAGGCGCTCGGCCTCACGGTCGAGGAGTTCCTGCCGCTGCGCGAGGGCGAGAGCCACGGCCTCGACTGGGTCGACCACGAGGGCATCGTCGCCGACGTCTGGCAGGAGGACATCGCGCTCGAAGGCGCCGAGGTCGTCGCGAACTTCTCGGGCGGACCCGGCGAGGGCGAGCCGGCGATCACCCGCAACGCGCATGGCGCCGGGACCGGCTGGTACGTCGGCACCCGTCTGGATGCCGCGGGCATGCGCGCCCTTCTCCACGAGGTCTACGCGGATGCCGACATCACCCCGTCGGGTGTCGCCGACGGCCTCGAGGTCATCACGCGTCACGGCGCCGACGCGGTCTACCGGATCGCCGTGAACCACCGTGACGACGACGTCGAGCTCGATGCCTCGGGCATCGAGCTCCTCAGCGGCGCCGAGGTCTCGGGCGCCCTGACCATCGCGGCGGGCGGCGTCGCCGTCATCCGCACCTCCCACTGACCGCACGAACCGCACGAACCGCTCCACCCCGCACCACCCGCTTCACCCAGCACCACCCACTCACCGGTCGCGATGACGCGCAGCGCATCGTCGGCCACGACAGATAGGAAAACGCATGCGCAAGCACATCGGAGTCGGCGCACTCGCTCTGGCCGCGGCCGTGGTCCTCGCGGGCTGCTCCGCCGGCGCACCCGAAGGCGGCGACGACGCCGCATCCGGCGACGGCGCGGAACTCGTCATCTGGACGGACGCCGAGCGCGAAGCCGCGATCACCGCCGCCGCAGAGGCGTTCGAGGAGGAGACCGGCGCGAAGGTCACCCTCGTGCAGAAGAACTTCGAGGACCTCCGCAACGACTTCATCGCACAGGTCCCGACCGGAGAGGGCCCCGACATCACGGTCGGCGCCCACGACTGGCTCGGCGCGCTCGTCGCCGCCGGTGTCGTCGACACGATCGACCTGGGCGACAAGGCGTCGGAGTTCGAGCAGGTCGCGCTCGACGCCATGACGTACGACGGTCAGCTGTACGCGATGCCGTACTCGCTCGAGACCATCGCCCTCGTGCAGAACGTCGACCTGGTCGGCGCGGAGGCTCCCGCCAGCTGGGACGACATGATCGCCAAGGGCGTCGCCGCCGGCACCGAGCGCCCGTTCGTCATCAACACGGGTGGCGAGACCGGCGACGGATACACGATGTACGGACTGCAGACCTCGTTCGGCGCCCCCGTCTTCGTGCAGGACGACACCGGCTCGTACACGAGCGAGGTCGGCATGGGCGGCGCGCCCGGCGAGGCGTTCGCCACGTGGCTCGGAGCCAACGGGTCGAACGGCACCGGCTACATCTCGACCACGGTCGACTACGACATCAACAACGAGCTGTTCGCGTCGGGCAAGGCCCCGTACACGATCCAGGGCCCGTGGGCCATCAGCGCGTTCGAGGGTGTCAACGTCGCCGTGAACCCGATCCCGTCTGCGGGTGGCGAGACCGCTGCGCCGTTCGTCGGCGTGCAGGGCTTCTACCTCTCGAGCAAGAGCAAGAACGCGCTGCTCGCGCAGGAGTTCCTCGTGAACTACCTCGGCACCGAAGACGCGCAGCGCGCGCTGTACGAGGCCGACCCGCGCATCCCGGCGTGGACCACGCTCGCCGAAGAGGTGTCATCCGACCCGATCACGGCCGGATTCGTGGCCTCGGCGCAGACCGGCGTCCCGATGCCGTCGATCCCCGAGATGGGCTCCGTCTGGGACCTGTGGAACGCCGCGCAGGCGCAGATCATCAACGGCGCCGACCCGGTGTCGACGTGGAACACCATGGTCGCCGACCTCGAGACGACCCTCGCCGGCTGACCCCGCCGGACGGGGAGGGGCCCGAACCCCTCCCCGTCCTGCGATCCTCAGACAGGACGCACACATGACGATCCAGGCACCGCCCGCCGAGGCGCCCACTCCCGTGGTGAAGCCCTCGCGCGAGTCCCATGCCCGCCGCTTCCGCGGCCTCGGCTGGGGCTTCCTCATCAAGCTCGCGCTCATGGCGCTGGTCAACGCCTTCGGCATCATGACGGCCATCTCGGCCTGGAGCGCCGAATCGTGGATCGTGCTCGGCGTCGTCGTGCTGCTGGTGATCATCGCCGACTGGGTGTACTTCACCCGCAGGGCGCTGCCGCTGAAGTACCTGCTGCCCGGGCTGATCTTCCTGCTCGTCTTCCAGGTCTTCATCTTCGGCTACACCGCCTACATCGCCTTCACGAACTACGGCACCGGTCACGTCGGCACCCAGGAGCAGGCGGTCGAGGCCGCACTGATCCAGGGCGAGCGCCGCATCGAGGGCTCGTCCGACTACCCGCTGTCGATCGTGCAGCGCGGCGCAGAGCTCGGCTTCGCGATCGTCGATGACGACGGCGACGTGCAGGTCGGCTCGGCCACCGAGCCGCTGACCACCGCATCCGATGCCGAGATCGGCGCGACCGGCGCCCCCAGCGAGGTGCCCGGGTGGGAGGTCGTCCCGAGGGCGACCGTGCTGACCGATCCGGCACTCGGCGCCACCATCAAGGACCTCAGGGTGCCCGTGTCGGACGACCCGAACGACGGCTCCATCCGCACACGGGAGGGCTCGACCGGCTCGGTGTACGAACCGACGCTGGTGTGGGATGCCGAGGCGCAGACCATCACGGACACGCAGTCGGGCACGGTCTACACCGCCACAGAACTCGGCGCGTTCGTGGCCGAGGACGGCACGGCGCTGCCGACGGGCTGGTCGGTCAACGTCGGCTTCGCCAACTTCCTGAAGCTCTTCACCGACGCGAATCTCGCGGGCACTCTGCTGAGCGTGACCGTCTGGACCTTCGCGTTCGCGATCCTCTCGGTCGTCCTCAGCTTCGCCGTGGGGCTCGGCCTCGCGATCGTCTACAACGACCCGCGGGTCAAGGGTCGCCGGTTCCTGCGAGCGCTGTTCATCCTGCCCTACGCGTTCCCCGCGTTCATGGCCGCGCTGCTGTTCCGCGGCATGTTCAACGCCGAGTTCGGGGTCATCAACGACCTGTTCTTCTTCGGGTCGCAGATCAACTGGCTCGGCGACCCGTGGCTGACCCGGGCGGCGGTGATCTTCGTCAACGTCTGGCTGAGCTACCCCTACTGGTTCCTCGTCTGCACCGGAGCCCTGCAGTCGCTCCCCGGCGAGACGCTCGAGGCCGCCGAGATCGACGGGGCCAACAAGCTGCAGCGCTTCCGCGCCATCGTGCTGCCGCTGCTGCTCGTCTCGACCGCTCCGCTGCTGATCGCCTCGTTCGCGGTGGCGTTCAACAACTTCACCGTGATCTACACCTTCAACAACGGCGGGCCGGCGATCGCCGGAGCGCCCTACGCACTGGGTTCGACCGACATCCTCGTCTCGGCCATCTACGACGTCTCAGGCGTCTCGGGTGGTGCGGCCGACTACGGCCTCGCGAGTGCGCTGTCGATCATCGCCTTCATCGTGGTCGGTCTCATCTCAGCGCTGAGCTTCCGACAGACCCGCAAGCTCGAGGAGTACCAGTGATGAGTGAGACCAGAGTCATCGTGATCGGTTCATCGAAGGATGCCGAGGCCGCGCGCGCGGGTGCACGTCGGCGTCGCTGGTGGGGCGAGGTCGGCTGGAAGTACATCCTCGCCGCCGGCGTGCTGTTCTTCGCCGCGTTCCCGCTCGTCTACGTCCTCTCGGCCTCGCTCAACCCGAACGGCAGCCTTGCCGCATCCAGTGCGCTGTTCAGCGCGTTCGACCCGGCGAACTACATCGCTCTGGGTGAATCCCGCTACTGGGTCTGGTTCGGCAACACCCTGCTGATCGGCGGTGTCACCGCAGTCGGCTCGGTGCTCATGGGCGCCTGCGGCGCGTACGCGTTCTCCCGGTTCCGGTTCAGCGGACGACGCGCCAGCCTCACCACCCTGCTCGTGCTGCAGATGTTCCCGCAGGCGCTCGCGTTCATCGCGATCTTCCTGATGCTGCAGACGATCGGCGACGTCGTGCCGGCGCTCGGCATCAACTCGAAGATCGCCCTGATCTGCGTGTACCTCGGTGGCGCGCTCGGCGCGAACACCTTCCTGATGTACGGGTTCTTCAACACGATCCCCGTCGAGATCGACGAGTCGGCGAAGATCGACGGGGCCAGCCACGCGCAGATCTTCTGGCGGCTCATCATGCCGCTGGTCGTGCCGATCCTCGCGGTCGTCGCCCTGCTCGCGTTCCTCGCGGCGTTCGGCGACTTCATCCTGTCGAAGATCATCCTCACGTCCGAGGACAACTGGACCCTCGCCGTCGGCATGTACCAGTGGGTCTCGAACCAGCTGACCTCACGCTGGGGGCTCTTCGCCGCCGGCGTCGTGGTCGCCGCCGTGCCCGTGCTCGCGCTGTTCTTCTCGCTGCAGAAGTACATCGTGGGCGGGCTCACCCAGGGATCCGTCAAGGGCTGATCCGCACCTCCATCGCTCGAAAGGCCGTCATGCACCGTCGCACGCGTTCCCTTCTCTCCACCGCCCTGGCCACGGTCACCGCCGTCGCCCTGATCGGCGTCGCGCTGCCGGCGTCGGCCGCCTCGCCGGCGGCATCCGCTCTCGCTCCTGCGGCTGTCTCGGTCGACGGGCCGGTGGATGCCACCATCACCGTCCCCCGGGTCGAGAACCTGCCGGACGACTTCATCGGCGGCGTCGACGTCTCGTCGGTGCTGTCGCTCGAGGAGTCGGGGGTGGTGTTCCGCGACGCCCAGGGCACGCCGGGCGACCTGTTCGCGATCCTCGCGGACGCCGGGGTCACCGACGTCCGCGTGCGCGTCTGGAACGACCCGTTCGACGCGAACGGCAACGGCTACGGCGGGGGCGATGTCGACGTCGATCGGGCGATCGAGATCTCGCAGCGAGCGACGGATGCCGGCCTCGGCGTGCTCGTCGACTTCCACTACTCCGACTTCTGGGCCGACCCCGCGAAGCAGCAGGCGCCCAAGGCGTGGGAGGGGATGACCGCCGACCAGGTGGCGACCGAGGTGGGTGCCTTCACGCGCGATGCGGTGCGTCGCCTGGTCGATGCGGGTGTCGACCTCCGCATGGTGCAGGTCGGCAATGAGACGAACGGCGGAGTCGCCGGAGTGCGCGGCTGGGATGACATGGCGAAAGTGTTCTCGGCCGGTTCCGCCGCCGTGCGGGCCGAGGCGCCGGACACGCTCGTCGCCCTGCACTTCACCAACCCCGAGCGCGCCGGGTTCTACGCCGACGTCGCCGCGCAGCTCGATCGCCGCGACGTCGACTACGACGTGTTCGCGTCGTCGTACTACCCGTTCTGGCACGGGACTCCCGAGAACCTCACGGCCGTGCTCTCGCACGTCGCCGAGACCTACGGCAAGAAGGTCATGGTCGCCGAGACCTCGTGGGCGTTCACGCTCGACGACGGAGACGGTCACGGCAACGTGGTCGACCTGGCGTCCGAGGCGACGCAGTACCCGGTGAGCGTGCAGGGTCAGGCCGATGCCGTGCGCGCGGTCGTGCAGGCCGTCGCCGACGTGGGTGAGGCGGGGCTCGGCGTCTACTACTGGGAGCCCGCATGGCTGCCGGTGGGTCCGCCCGCACAGCTCGAGCAGAACAGAACGCTGTGGGAGCGCGACGGATCGGGCTGGGCGTCGAGCTTCGCCGGCGAGTACGAGCCCGAGGACGCGGGGCACTGGTTCGGCGGATCGGCGTGGGACAACCAGGCGCTGTTCGGCTTCGACGGCACGGCATCCGATGCGCTGAACATCTTCTCGTACGCGCGCACCGGCGCCCACGCCCCGCGGGCCGTCGAGTCGGTGCAGACGGTCGCGCTGCAGGTGACCGAGGGCGATGCCGTCGAGCTGCCCGACGAGGTCACGGTGCTCTACAACGACGGGTCGTCGGAGCAGCAGCCCGTCACCTGGTCGTCGGCGGCCGGATTCATCGAGGGCGCCGGCGAGTACGTGATCTCGGGCGCGACGGATGCCGGCCTCGCGGCGTCGGCCACCGTCACCGTCTCGGCGCGCAACTACCTGCGCAACCCTGGATTCGAGGACGCGGACACGAGCATGTGGAGCGTCACCGGATCGGGACTCACGCTGCGCGCGTGGGACGACCCTCGGAGCGGCACGCACTCGGCGCACTTCTATGCGGGTACCGGATACTCGTTCGACCTCTCGCAGACGGTCTCCGGACTGCCCGCGGGGTCGTATGTCGCACGGGCATCGCTGCAGGGCGACGGGGAGGGTGCCGACGGGCGTGCGTCGCTGTCGCTGTCGTCTGCGTCCGTCGCCGGCGCCGCTGCGGCGTTCGGCTTCGACGGCTGGCGCGTGTGGTCGACGCCGATGACCGAAGCGCTGCAGGTGGGCGCTGACGGCACGGCTGTCGTGCGAGTCTCCGCGGCGCTTCCGGCGGGGGCGTGGGGGACGATCGACGATCTCGAACTCGTGCGCGCACCGGTGCCCGGTGCCGACACCTCGCAGCTGCGAGAGCGGCGCGATGCGGCCGCGGCTCTCGACCTCGATGCCTATGTCGAGTCGTCGACCGTCGCGTTGCCCGGAGCGGTCGCTCGCGCCGACATCGTGCTGGCTGCCGCGAGCCCGAGTGCGTCAGCGGTCACGGGGGCGCTGGACGCACTGGCTGCCGCAGTCGACGCGCTCCTGCTTCAGGATGCGGCGACCACCGCGCCCGCTCGCGGAGTGCTGTCGCACGACAACGGTCACGATACGGGGCTGCTCGACGGCGACTTCACGCTCACCATGAACCTGTGGTGGGGGCAGAACGCCACGAAGCTGCGGGTGTTCGAGAACGGTGTGCTGATCAAGACCGTGCCGCTCACCTTCGGGGGAACCTCCGCGCAGAGCGCGCAGAGCGCGCAGAGCGCGCAGAGCGCGCAGATCGCCGTGACCGGCAAGGCGAATGGCTCGTACGTCTACAGTGGCGAACTGGTCAATTCGCGCGGCGTGACGGCGGTGAAGCCCGTGACGGTGACGGTGAAGGATGCCGCGCCCGGCACGCCCGTGCTCTCGGCCGACAACTGGGACGGCGACGGCTCATACACTCTCACCGCCGACATGTGGTGGGGCACCAATGCGACCTCGTATCGCCTGTATGAGGACGGCATGCTGATCTCCGAGGGCGACATGGTCGCGAACAGCCCCGCCGCGCAGCGGGTGACGGTGCCGGTCGCTGATCGCGCGGTGGGGAAGCACACCTACCGCGTCGAGTTCGTGAACGCGGCCGGGAGCACCCAGAGCAAGACGCTCACGGTGGCGGTCAAGCGCTGACGTCAACACGTCCGAGAGCCCGACATCCTGAGGCGGATGCCGGGCTCTCGGGCCGTTCGCGGACTACTTGCTGAGGAAGTCCTTCAGCGCGGCGTTGACCTCGTCGGCGTGGGTCCAGAGCAGACCGTGGGGTGCGCCCTCGACCTCGACGTAGGTCGCGGCGGGCACGGCCTGGTGGAACCGGCGGGCGGTGGCGTCGATCGGAAGGATGTTGTCCTTCGTGCCGTGCAGGATCAGGGTGGGCTTGCCGGCGTCGCGCACGGCGTCGACGTCGCCGCGGAAGTCCTCGATCCAGCTCGGGACGACCGCGTAGGCCGCGACCGGGGCGCTGGTGACCGAGAGGTTCCAGTTGGCGTCGACGACCTGCTGGCTGATGCGGCTGCCGAGGTTCTCGTCGAGGTTGTAGAAGTTGTTGTAGAAGTCGGTGAACCACGCGTAGCGGTCGCCCTTGGCTGCAGCCTCGATGCCGTCGAAGACCTCCTGCGGCACGCCCTCGGGGTTGTCATCGCGCTGCACGAGGAACGGCTCGAGCGAGGCGAGGAAAGCGAGCTTGGCGACCCGCTCGTGACCGTAGGTGCCGACATAGCGGGCGAGCTCTCCAGTGCCCATCGAGAAGCCGACGAGCACGACGTCGCGCAGGTCGAGGGTCTCGAGCACGGTGTTGAGGTCTGCGGCGAAGGTGTCGTAGTCGTATCCGGTGCCGACCTTCGAGGACTGGCCGAAACCGCGGCGGTCGTAGGTGATGACGCGGTAGCCCTGAGCGAGCAGCTCACGGGTCTGGCGCTCCCAGCTGTGGCCGTTCAGCGGGTACCCGTGGATCAGGACGACGGGCTGACCCGATCCCTGGTCTTCGTAGTAGAGCTCGATCGGGGTGCTGTTCTCGTTTCCGACGGTGATGTAGCCCATGATCCTGATCCTTTTCGGTCCGGTGAGAACGGTCGTTCTCGCTGATGTCTTCACTGTAGAGAACGCTCGTTCTCATGTCAAGTACACTGGGGTGATGACCGACGACACAGTGCGTGAACAGATCCTCGCGGCGGCCGACGAGCTCTACTACCGCAAGGGATACGCGGCCGTCGGCATGGATGAGCTGCGGGCTGCGGCCGGCGTGTCGCTGCGTCGCCTCTATGCCCTGTTCCCATCCAAGACCGACATCGTCACGGCCGTCCTCGCGCGCAAGCATCGGGAGTGGGAGTCGGGACTCATGGGAGCGGTGGCGGATGCCGGGGCAGACCCCCGCGAACGCCTGCTCGCCGTCTACGGATACCTCGAGGACTGGTTCTGCACTGACGACTTCCGCGGCTGCGCGTTCATCAACGCGTTCGGCGAGCTCGGTGGCACGAACCCCGAGGTGGCCGAGATCGTCCGCGATCACAAGGCGTCGTTCCAGGCGTACATGGCCGACCTCGTCGTGGCGGCCGGAGCACCGGCATCCCTCGCCGCACAGCTGTCGATCCTCGCCGAGGGTGCGCAGAGCACCGCGGCGATCGCCGCCGACCCGCAGGTCGCCGTGCAGGCGCGCAACGCCGCCGAGGTGCTGATCGACGCCGCCGTCGCCGCCTGACCGCAACGGGAGAGCAGATTTAGCTAGCTTGGCTAGCGTTTATGCATCCCGGTGTCAAGGCTGGTGCGTTTGCGCCCTCGCGCGCGTATGTTGCGAGCATGGACTCCCGGACGCAGGACATCGCCCGCCAGACGATCATCATCGCCTCGGCCACCTTCATGCTCATCGCAGCGGCCGTCGGATCCGGTGCCTTCGGTGGCACCTCGGTCAGCGAGCTGCAGGATGGAGCGCTCTCGGCGCAGGGCTCATACCTCGCGCCGGCCGGCCCCGCCTTCTCGATCTGGTCGCTGATCTACATCGGCCTCATCGCCTACACGGTGTGGCAGGCGCTTCCGGCGCAGCGGGCGGATGAGCGCCAGCGAGCTGTCGGCGGATGGATCGCCGCGTCGATGATCCTGAACGGGCTCTGGCTCGTGACGGCGCAGTTCCTGTCGCTGCCGCTGACGGTCATCGTGATCGCCCTGCTGCTCGCGACCCTCGCTCGCGTCATCGTGATCCTCGGCCGCAGCCGTGCCCGCACCTGGCCCGAGCGCATCGTCGTCGACGGCGCGAACGGCCTGCACTTCGGCTGGGTCACCATCGCGACCGTCGCGAACACCACTGCCTGGCTCACGCAGATCGCGCCCGAGAGCTGGGCTGATCAGGCCGAGATCTGGGCGGTCGCCGTGCTCGTGGTCGTGCTCGTGATCGGGGTTGCCAGCGCCCTCGTCACCAAGCGCATCGCCCCTGCCCTCGCGACCGCATGGGGTCTCGGATGGCTCGCCGTCGGTCGTCTGACCGGCGAACCCGAGAGCACCGTGACCGCGATCGCCGCGATCGTCGTCGCGGTCGCCCTCGTCGCCGCGGGTGTCTGGGGAGTGCTGCGGAGGCCGCGGGCAGACATCGCCCTCTGACTCTGCGCTCGGTCGGCGTTCACAACTCAGCACAGATCGTGCGTGCGACGAGGTGAACCCGCCGATTCCGTCGGTTGACAGCAGCTCATGCTGAGTTGTGAACCGAGAATGACGAGAACGGCAGACCTGGCTCAGAGGACGAGACGGTAGCCCATGCCCGACTCTGTGAGCAGGTGCACCGGTGCGCTGGGCTCGGCCTCGAGCTTCTTGCGCAACTGCGACATGTACAGCCGCAGGTAACCCGAATCGGAGACCTGTTCGCTGCCCCAGATCTCCTTGAGCAGATCCTGCCGGGTGACCAGGGCTCCGGGATGCCGGGCGAGGTGCTCGAGCATGCGCCATTCGGTCGGTGTCAGGTGCACGCGCGCACCCGCCCGGGTGACCGTCTTCGTCGCGAGGTCGACCACCACATCGCCGAATCCGACGGTGGATTCCCCGCCCGCGGGCACCGCCCGACGAGACAGCGCCCGCAGCCGCGCGAGCAGCTCGTCGACCTGGAAGGGCTTGGTGACGAAGTCGTCGGCTCCGGCATCCAGGGCCTCGACCTTGTCGGCGGACCCGGTGCGACCCGACACGACGATGATCGGCACGGTCGTCCAGCCGCGCAGCGCCTGGATCACCTCGATGCCGTCGAGCCGCGGCATGCCGAGGTCGAGCATGATGAGGTCGGGGTGAGTCTGTGCGGCGACGGCCACGGCGGCCGCGCCGTCGGGCGCGACCACCACCTCGTACCCGTGGGCGGCGAGGGTGATGCGCAGTGCGCGCACCATCTGCGGGTCGTCGTCGGCGATGAGGAGCTTCACTCCGTCTCCTCCTGCATGATGTCGGGCTCTGCTGCGAGGGGCAGCGAGATGACCATGGTGAGTCCACCGCCGGGGGTGTCCTCGGGTGTCAGGGTACCGCCCATGCCCTCGGCGAATCCGCGCGAGAGGGCGAGGCCGAGGCCGAGGCCGGTGGTGTTGTCGGTGTCGCCGAGGCGCTGGAACGGCTGGAAGATCTCGTCGCGCTTCTCGGCGGGAACGCCGGCACCGCGGTCGATGATGCGGATCTCGGCGTGGTCGCCGATCGTGCTCGTCGAGACGATCACCCGGCTGTCGGCGGGCGCGTGACGGTGGGCGTTCGCGATGACGTTGACGAGCACTCGCTGCAGCAGCACCGGGTCGGCCGACACGGCGGGCAGCCGGGCATCGAGCGCGAGCTCGACATCCGACGGCCCGAGGCCGAGCTCGTCGACGGCCGCGAGCACGGGGCCGGCGACATCGAGCCGCATGGTCGAGACGGCGAGCACTCCGGCCTGCACCCGGCTGACGTCGAGCAGGTCGGTCACGAGCGACGACAGGGTCGCGAGGCTCTCGTCGGCCGTCGCGAGCAGCTCTTCCCGATCGGATGCCGACAGCGCGTGCGCCCCGCGGAGTCCGCCGATCGCGGCGACGGCCGAGGCCAGAGGGCGGCGCAGGTCGTGGCTGACCGCCGAGAGCAGGGCGCTGCGCACCTGGTCGGTCTCGGCGAGGGCAGCGACCTCGCGCGCCGTGGCACGCAGGTCGGTGTGCTCGATGGCCGCCGCCAGCTGCGCGACGATCGCGTCGAGCAGGCGTCGGGCGGGGGTGTCGAGCGGTTCGCCGTGCAGCTCGAGCACGGCGGGTGCCGATCCTCCGGCACCGACCGGGATCGTCGTGGCGCGTCCGTCGGGCACGGGTTCGCCGTCGCTGGCCAGCACCTCGCCGTCGGCGGTGAGCAGGCGGACGCCGGTGAGTCCGAACGCCTCGCGCGTGCGGCTGACGAGGGCGAGCACCGCGTTGTCGCCGCGCAGCACGTTGCCGGCCACGGCCGCGAGCAGCTCTGCCTCCGCGGCGGCGCGCTGAGCGGTGCGGGCTCGCCGGGCGGCCTGGTCGACGATGATGCTGACGAGGATGGCGATGGTCACATACAGCGCGAGGGCGAGCACGTGCAGCGGGTGCGCGATCGTGATGGTGAAGAGCGGGGCGACGAACAGGAAGTCGAGGGTGATGCCCGACAGCACCGCCGCGAAGACGGCAGGCCGCACGCCTCCCACCAGTGCCACGATCACGACGAGCAGCTGGAAGGCCAGCACTTCGACCGTGATGGACTCGGGGCTGCGGAACGCGAACATCGCCCACGAGAGCAGCGGGCCGACGACGAGCGCCAGTGCGAACCCGAGCGCTTGACGTCGCCAGCCGAGGGCGCCGCCGGTGATGCGGGGGAGTGCGACACGGCCGCCCGCGGCGGCGTGGGTGACGATGTGCACGTCGATGTCGCCGGAGCGGCGGATGACCTCCGAGCCGATGCCCGGTCCCGTCAGCGCCGCCGCGAGACGCCCACGCCGGCTGACACCGATCACGAGCTGAGTGGCATCCGCCCCGTGGGCGAACTCGACGAGCGTGCCGGGGATGTCGTCGCCGATGATCTGGTGGAAGCTGCCGCCGAGGGATTCGACGAGCGACCGCTGCGCGGCGAGGGCGCCGGGGGTCTCGTCGCGCAGCCCGTCCTGCGCGGCGACATGTACGGCGAGCAGTTCGCCGCCGGCCGAGCGTGCGGCGATGCGGGCCCCTCTGCGCAGCAGCGTCTCGCCCTCGGGTCCGCCGGTGAGGGCGACGACCACGCGCTCGCGCGCCTGCCAGGTGCCCTCGATGCCGTGGTCGGCCCGGTAGCTGCGCAGCGCGCTGTCGACCTCGTCGGCGAGCCACAGCAGCGCGAGTTCACGCAGAGCCGTGAGGTTGCCCAGACGGAAGTAGTTGGACAGGGCCGCGTCGATCCGCTCCGCCGGATAGACGAGTCCGGCGGAGAGACGGTCGCGCAGCGACTGCGGCGCCAGGTCGACGACCTCGATCTCTTCGGCGGCGCGCACCACGGCATCCGGGATCGTCTCCTGCTGCGCGATGCCGGTGATCTTCTCGACCACCGCGTTCAGCGACTCGATGTGCTGCACGTTCACGGTCGTGACGACGTCGATGCCCGCGTCGAGCAGCGCACCGACGTCCTGCCAGCGCTTCGGGTTCTGCGAGCCGGGGGTGTTGGTATGCGCGAGTTCGTCGACCAGCGCGATCTCGGGTCGGCGTGCGAGCACCGCATCCAGGTCCATCTCGCTGAGCGGCACGCCCCGGTGCAGATCGGTGCGACGGGGGACCTCGGGGATGCCGATGGTCTGCGCGGCGGTCGCCGCGCGCTCATGCGTCTCGACGATCGCGATCACGACGTCGCGGCCCTCGTCGAGCAGCCGGCGCCCTTCGACCAGCATCTCGAAGGTCTTGCCGACACCGGGGGCTGCGCCGAGCAGCACGCGGAGTCGGCCGCGCCGCGGCATCCGCTCTGCCGTCATCAGCCCTCCTGCTCATCGAGCGCGAGATTGAGTTCGGCGACGTTGATGCGTTCTTCGCCGAGGAATCCCAGATCCCGCCCTTGAATCCTAGACTCCACGAGGTCGCGCACCTGCTGCGCGGGCAGGTCGCGCTCGGCCGCCACCCGCGGCACCTGCAGCAGCGCGTACGCGACGCTGATGTGCGGGTCGAGGCCGGATCCGGATGCCGTCACAGCGTCGGCCGGCACGGCAGCGGGGTTCACGCCTTCGCGCTCGGCGATGGCTGCCTGGCGCTCGCCGATCGACGCGACGAGGTCGGCGTTCTCCGGGCCCAGGTTGCTGCCGCTGGACGCGGCTCCGTCGTAGCCGTCACCGGCGGCCGACGGACGCGACTGGAAGTACTCGGGCAGCGCCTCGCCGTCGGCATCCGTGAAGGACTGACCGATCAGCGAGCTGCCCTTGTCGTCGCCCAGCGGCGAGCCGTTCGCCTGGAACGGCAGCAGCAGCTGACCGATGCCGGTGACGACGAGCGTGTAGCCGACGCCGAGCACGAGGGTGAGCACGAGCATCGCGCGGATGGCGACGCCGGTGGTGCGGGCGACGGTGCGGGAGGAGGACATGGAGTGCCTTTCGATGCGAGAAGGACGAAGACGGACGCCGGTCAGAAGCTGGGGATGAGGGTGATGACGAGGTCGATCAGCTTGATGCCGATGAACGGTGCTATCACTCCGCCGAGGCCGTAGACGAGCAGGTTGCGCTGCAGGATCTGCGAGGCGCTCGCCGGGCGGTACTTCACCCCGCGCAGCGCGAGCGGGATGAGGAAGACGATCACGATCGCGTTGAAGATGATCGCGCTGGTCACGGCGGATGCCGGCGAGTGCAGCTGCATGATGTTGAGCGCCGCGAGGCCCGGGAACACCCCCATGAACATCGCCGGGATGATGGCGAAGTACTTGGCGATGTCGTTCGCGAGCGAGAAGGTCGTGAGCGCGCCGCGAGTGATGAGCAGCTGCTTGCCGATGCGCACGATGTCGATGAGCTTGGTCGGGTCCGAGTCGAGGTCGACCATGTTGCCGGCCTCCTTCGCGGCCGACGTGCCCGTGTTCATCGCGACGCCGACGTCGGCCTGGGCGAGAGCGGGGGCGTCGTTCGTGCCGTCGCCCGTCATGGCGACGAGTCGCCCGCCCTCCTGCTCGCGCTTGATCAGCTCGAGCTTCTGCTCGGGTGTCGCCTCGGCGAGGAAGTCGTCGACGCCCGCCTCCTTCGCGATCGCGGCGGCGGTCAGCGGGTTGTCGCCCGTGATCATGACCGTGCGGATGCCCATGCTGCGCAGTTCCTCGAACCGCTCGCGCAGGCCGTCTTTCACGATGTCCTTGAGGTGCACGACGCCGAGCACCTCGCCGGATCCCGCTGGACGCTTCACGGCGACCACCAGCGGTGTGCCGCCGCTCGAGGCCACGCCGTCGACGAGGCCGGCGAGTTCGGCATCCGTGTCGAGCCCGAGCCAGGCGTCGATCGCCGACCCTGCGCCCTTGCGGATCTGCGTCCCGTCGGCGAGGTCCAGTCCCGACATGCGGGTCTGCGCGGTGAACGGCACGACCACGGCATCCGCCGGCTCGTCGACCCGGATGCCGCGGCTCAGCGCCAGCTCGACGATCGAGGCGCCCTCGGGCGTGGGGTCGGCGAGGGATGAGAGGGCAGCGACACGAAGCAGCTCGTCGGGGTCGACGCCGCCGAGGCGAAGCACCTCGTGGGCGCGGCGGTTGCCGTAGGTGATGGTGCCGGTCTTGTCGAGCAGCAGCGTCGTGACGTCGCCTGCCGCCTCGACCGCGCGGCCCGACATCGCGAGCACGTTGCGCTGCACGAGACGGTCCATGCCGGCGATGCCGATGGCCGAGAGTAGGGCGCCGATCGTGGTCGGGATCAGGCACACGAGCAGGGCGATCAGCACCGGGATGCTGACGGGCGATGCGGCATACGACGCGATCGGGTTGAGGGCGAGCACGACCACGACGAACACGATCGACAGACTCGCGAGCAGGATGTTGAGCGCGATCTCGTTGGGTGTGCGCTGACGGCTGGCGCCCTCGACGAGCGCGATCATGCGGTCGACGAACGTCTCGCCGGGCTTCGAGGTGATGCGCACGACGATGCGATCCGACAGCACGCGGGTGCCTCCGGTGACGGCGCTGCGGTCACCGCCGGATTCGCGGATGACCGGGGCGCTCTCGCCGGTGATGGCCGATTCGTCGACGGTCGCGATGCCCGCCACGATGTCGCCATCGCTGGGGATCAGCTCGCCGGCCGTGACGATCACGATGTCGTCGCGCTGCAGCTCGGCCGATGAGACGTCGACCGTCTCGGTGCGCTCGGCCGTGGCATCCGCTGTCGCTTCGTACCGCACAACGCGCCGGGCCATCGTGCTGGTGCGGGTCTTGCGCAGACTTGCGGCCTGGGCCTTGCCGCGGCCCTCGGCCACGGACTCGGCGACGTTGGCGAACAGCACGGTCAGCCACAGCCAGATCGCGATGCCCCAGGTGAAGGGTGCGGGCACGGGTGTTCCGCCGGAGTCGGCCGGGCCGCCGAGGAACGGCTCGGCGATCGCGAGCACGGTCGTGAATGCGGCACCGACCCAGACGAGGAGCATCACGGGGTTGCGCACGAGCGACGCGGGGTTGAGCTTGCGCAGGGCGCCGGGCAGGGCCTGCGTCAGCTGTGCCCAGCCGAATGAGCGGGGCGGTGCGGTCGGGGCGGATGCCGGAGCATCCTGCTGTTCCGAGGGCGTGGTGGTGAGGGTCATGTCAGACGAGTCCTTCAGCGAGGGGTCCCAGTGCGAGCACGGGGAAGTAGGTGAGTGCCGTGATGATGACCGTGACGGCGGTGAGGAGGCCGACGAACTGCGGTCGGTGCGTGGGCAGGGTTCCGGTGTTCTCCGGCACGCGCTGCTGTGCGGCGAAGGATCCGGCCAGGGCCAGCACGAGCACGATCGGAAGGAACCGGCCGAGCAGCATCGCGATGCCCAGTGCGGTGTTGAACCACGGGGTGTTCGCGGTGAGGCCGGCGAAGGCGGAGCCGTTGTTGTTCGACGCCGAGGTGAAGGCGTAGAGCACCTCGCTCATGCCGTGCACGCCGGGGTTGAGGATGCTGGTCGCCTCGACGTCGGCGCGGATGCCGGGGATCGCGAAGCTCAGGGCCGTGCCGACAAGAACGAGGGTGGGCGTCACGAGGATGTAGAGGCTCGCGAGCTTGATCTCCTTCGGGCCGATGCGCTTGCCGAGGTACTCGGGGGTGCGGCCGACGAGCAGTCCGCCGACGAACACCGCGATGATCGCGAGCACGAGCATGCCGTAGAGACCAGAGCCGACGCCGCCGGGGGCGACCTCGCCGAGCATCATGTTGAGCATCGGCATCATGCCGCCGAGCGCCGTGTACGAGTCGTGCATCGAGTTGACGGCGCCGGTCGACGTCAGGGTGCTGGCGCTGCCGAACAGGGTCGAGCCGAGGATGCCGAAGCGCACCTCCTTGCCCTCCATCGCCGCACCCGCGAGTTCCGGAGCGCTGCCGCGGCCGGCCAGCTCGAGGGCCGAGAGCGCGAAGGTCGAGATCAGGAAGATCGTTCCCATCACGGCGGCGATCGCGTAGCCCTGGCGGTTGTCGCCGATCATGCGACCGAACGTGCGGGGGAGTGAGAACGGGATCACGAGGATCAGCAGGATCTGCAGCAGACTGGTCCAGCCGGTCGGGTTCTCGAACGGATGCGCCGAGTTGGCGTTGAAGAAGCCGCCGCCGTTCGTGCCGAGCAGCTTGATGGCCTCCTGTGAGGCGACCGGCCCGCCCGGGATGGTCTGCGTGCCGCCCGAGACCGTGGTCACGTCGGTGAAGCCGGCGAAGTTCTGCACCACGCCGCCCGCGATCAGGGCGATGGCGGCGATCAGAGCGATCGGCAGCAGGATGCGTCCGAGCCCGCGGATCAGGTCGACCCAGAAGTTGCCGATCGTGGTCGAGCCGCGGCGCGAGAGGCCGCGGATCAGCGCGACCGCGACGGCCAGACCGACGGCGGCCGAGACGAAGTTCTGCACCGTCAGGCCGGCGAGCTGCACGGTGTAGCCCATGGTCTGCTCGGGCGAGTACGACTGCCAGTTGGTGTTCGCGACGAATGACGCCGCGGTGTTGAACGCGAGCCCTTCGGGCACGGCCGGGAGTCCCAGCGACTCGGGCAGGAAGCTCTGGAGTCGCTGCAGCCCGTAGACGAGCAGCAGGCCGACGACCGAGAACGCGAGCACGCTGCGGGCATAGGCCCGCCACGTCTGCTCGGATGCCGGGTCGACGCCGATCAGTCGGTACAGGCCTCGCTCGGCTTTCAGGTCGCACGGGGTGCTGAAGACGTCGGCCATGTAGTCGCCCACCGGGCGGTACAGCAGCACGAGGGCGATGATGAGGACGGCGGCCTGCAGGACGCCGAACCAGAGGTCGGCACCCGCGCCCATCAGAACTTCTCCGGGGCGACGAGAGCCACCACGAGGTAGACGACGGCGGCCACGGCGAGGGCGGCGGCGATGATCTCGAAGACGATCACAGTCGTTCCACCCCCTTCGCGACAAGAGAGACGAGGGCGAACAGCGCGAGAGTCAGCGCGATGTAGATGATGTCGAGCACGAGACTCGATACAACTCCCGTGCGGACCGGCATATGGCGATCCTCACGCTTTGCCTACGGGGCCGTGCGGGATGCATGCGACTTGCTCACATCTCGGGTCGATCCGACTTTCTCGCGACGCGTTGTCGCATCCGTCGTTCGTCGTTCGTGGTTCGGGTAGGAGGTCCCCGATCGGGGGGCCTCAGACGCGAGAGGTGCGGTGGTGACTGTGTACAACGACCCGATGGTGGCGAACCTCGTCTACCGGCTCGAGGCTGAGCACGCCGAGGAGCAGATCGTGCGACGTCGGACGGTGCTCGAGCATCCTGGTCTGATCCGGCGCCCTTCCCTCCGTGCGCGCGCTCGCCGCCTCTGGGCGCGCATCTCTTCCGGCGGAAGCGGGGAACCGGGATGATCGTCCTGACGGCAGGATCGGAGCGCGACCTGCTCGAACGAGCGGACGGAGAGACCACAGGTGACGCGGCGACGAGGTCGGATCAGGGGTTCTCGGTGAACGCCGACGTCGCAGAGCACGTCGCGCAGGTCTATCGCGACGAGTGGGCGCGCATCGTGGGAGGACTCACCCGACGGTGCGGTGATCTCGACCTCGCCGAGGAGACGGCTGCTGAGGCGTTCGCCTCGGCCGCTGAGCGATGGTCGGACGAGGGAGTGCCGCCCAATCCCGCCGGGTGGATCACCACCACGGCCTACCGAAAGGCCATCGATCGACTGCGTCGTGAGTCGTTCCGCGATGCCAAGCATCGGGAGGCTCTCATGCTGCACGATCCCGAACCGCCGGAGCCGACGGGCGTCATCGACGACGATCGCCTCCGTCTGCTCTTCACCTGCTGCCATCCGGCGCTGTCGCTCGAAGCACGCGTCGCCCTGACCCTGCGGATCGTGGGCGGGCTCACCGTCGAGGAGATCGCCCGGGCCTTCCTCATCCAGGAATCTGCGGTGCGGCAGCGCATCACCCGAGCCAAGGCGAAGATCAAGACCGACCGGATCCCCTATCGGATGCCGGCTGCCGACGACCTCCGCATCCGGATCGACGGAGTGCTCGCAGTGCTCTATCTGATCTTCAACGAAGGGTATTTCGCGTCCGGGGCCGGAGTGCCCGCACTGCGTCGCGAGCTGACGGGCGAGGCGATCCGGCTCACCGGACTGCTCCGCGAGCTGCTGCCCGCCGACGAGGAGGTCACGGGTCTGCTGGCGTTGATGCTGCTCAGCGAAGCGCGCGCCGCGGCACGCGTCACCGACGGCGGCGAGCTGGTGCGCCTGGACGAACAGGACCGTGGCGCGTGGGACCACGAGCTCATCGGTCGAGGCCTCGCACTGCTCGACGAGCCACCCACCGCGGCCCCCGGTCGTCACCGACTGCTGGCCGAGATCAACGCGGTGCATGTGCGGGCGACGGATGCCGAGCACACCGATTGGGCGCGCATCGTCGGACTCTACGAGCAGCTCGAGCGGATCGATGCCAGCCCGGTCGTGACCCTCAGCAGGGCGGTCGCCGTCGCAGAGCGGGACTCGCCCGAACGAGCACTGCTGATCGTGGAGACGCTGCGCGATGCGCTGGATCAGTTCCATGCCTTCCACGTGACGCGCGCAGAGCTGCTGCGCGCTGCGGACCGACCGGACGATGCTCGGGCTGCCTACGAGCGCGCGATCGCCCTCGCCGACAACACCGCGGAGATCATCCACCTGACCCGACGCCGCGACGAGCTCGCGGCGCCCCTCGCACCCGGGGAGCCCGGGCGCACGACGAATGGAGAGAGCAGATGAGCAACAAGTACCTCGTGATCCACATGACCGACCCGACCGGCGGCACGATGCCGCAGGGAGAGGATCAGCGCCTTCTCGAAGACTGGGCGGATGAGGGCAGGGCGGCCGGCAGCCTGGGCGAGGGCGCACCCGTCGCCGGGGCGGACCAAGCCAAGTCGGTGGCCGTGCGAGACGGCAAGGTGCTCGTCACCGACGGCCCGTTCCCGGAGTTCAAGGAGTGGTTCGCCGGCTACGACATCGTCACCGCCGAGTCGATCGACGAGGCGGCGAGCTTCATGGCGAAGCATCCCACCGCCGTCATGGGGAGGGTCTACATCCTGCCGGTGGTGAAGCTCCCCTGGGACGAGGACTGAGGAACACACCCCCACCGGATCTACACTCAGCGAGTGAGTGCGACGCGACGGCGGCTGGGAGCGGGGACGATCATCGTCCTGGCGCTCATCGCCGTCGCACTCGTCTGCATCGTCACGGGCATCCTTCCACCCGCGGATGCCGGGGCGCTCGGCGCTCGCATCGCACCGGTGCTGGGGTTCGTCATCGCGATCACGGTCGTCGCCGAGCTGGCCCGGGACGCTGCGGTGTTCGACGTCGTCGCGCAGCGTCTTGCTCGATGGGGCCACGGGCGGGTCATCCTGCTGTGGCTGTCGGTCGTGGTGCTCGCCGTCATCAGCACGGTGTTCCTGTCGCTCGACACCACGGCGGTGATCGTGACGCCGGTCGTGGTCGTGCTCGCGCAGAGCGTCGGCATCCCTCCACTGCCGTTTGCCCTCGTCACGGTGTGGCTGGCGAACACGGCATCCCTCGCCCTGCCCGTGTCGAACCTCACCAACCTGCTCGCGGCACGGTCGATCGGTGACGACCCGCTCGCGTTCCTCGCGCTGAGCTGGGCGCCGACCCTCGTCGGGGTGCTCGTGCCCGTCGTGGTCCTCACGCTGCGACACCGACGGACGCTCTTCGGCGAATATCGCACTCCGACAGGCGGTGCCCCTTCCGACCGGATGCTCTTCTGGGCGGCGTCCGCCATCCTGCTGCTCCTGATGCCGCTGCTCGCAGCGACCCATGACGTGTGGATCCCCGCGACGGTCGCAGCGCTCGTGCTCATCGTCGTGTTCGGCATCCGGCGTCGCCATGTGCTGCGACTCTCGCTCGTGCCATGGCAGGCGATCGGCCTGGCGGCGGCCCTGTTCGTCGTGGTCGAGACCGCGCACGCGAACGGCATCCTCGACTTCCTGTCGGTCCTCGCGACCAGTGGCCACGCGCCCGCAGAACTGCTGCGTCTCTCTGCGGCGGGCGCGCTCGCCGCGAACGGGGTCAACAACCTGCCCGCCTACCTGATCCTCGAACCCACAGCCGGCGATCCGGTCGCGCTCATGGCGCTGCTGATCGGCGTGAACCTCGGCCCCCTGATCACCCCGTGGGCATCGCTCGCCACCCTTCTCTGGCATCACAGGGTGGTGTCGCTGGGTGTCGAGATCCGCTGGGGCAGCCTGATGCTCTGGGGAGCGATCGTCGCCGTGCCGACGGTGCTGGTCGCCACGCTCGTGCTCGCCTTGGTCGCAGGCTGAGATCCGGCATCCCGATCCCGGCCGCAGGGGAGGGAAAAGGGCAGCGACTCGCGTCACGGGATCTGGGGGAGGTCCGCGGCACGACATGGGGAGTGTGTGCCGGGTGAGGGTCGCTGCCCTACTCCACAACGCTACGCACATGCCGTCGGATCCGGTGAAACTTCAGTGCCTGATGTATGGTGCGTCGGCATGACACCGGCATAAAGTGTGCCCGTGGGCGACATCAGCGCATCTCTGCCGATCCGGCCGCGGCAGCTGATCCGCGACCAGGTCTTCGCCACGCTCGCCGAAGAGATCATCTCTGGGCGCATGCAACCCCTCGAAGAGATTCGCGACCAGGACTTGCAGGCCGAATACGGCGTCTCCCGCACGCCCATCCGCGAGGCTCTCAACCGTCTCGCCGACCTCGGACTCATCGAGGTCAGCACCAACCGGTTCACACGCGTCGCGCCGGTCGACCTCGAGGCACAGGCGGAACGTGTCGAGACCGCCGTCGCCATGGTCGGATACTGCGCCGTCAAAGCAGTGCCGACCTACACCGACGAGCAGGTCGCCTCTCTGCACGAGAGGATCGACGGACTCCTGGTCGCCGAGCTCGCAGGAACCTCGAGTCGCGAGGGGCTCAGCCTCTGGTACGCGCTGTGGGGCGAGATCGTGCTCAACGCCCACAACCAGACGATGATCGACATCCTCGACGGTCAGCTGGTGCTGCACCTCACCCGAACAGTGCCCGCGCAACGCGTGCCCGACGAACTCGTCGACTACATGCGGGCGGCCCTCGATCAGCTGCGTGCCCTGCTCGATCGGCGCGACGGCGTCGGGGTACGCGACCTCATCGAACCGCTGTTCCTGAGATCGACGATCGAACCTCTCCGCGCGGCGGCGGCGCTCGCCGCGGCATCCGCCTCCGTCTCCGCCGGCTCGACGCCCGCCGTCCTCTTACCCGGGGACTGACATGCCCGACCGGCGGATCGACAGGCTGAACTCCACGCGACTGCTGGGAGGGGTCGAGCAGCCACCGCCCGTCATCACCTCCCGCGCGGATGCCGTCGTCGACTCGCTCGCGCACTCGATCGAGTCGGGCGAACTGGCGCCCGGCGATCCCTTATCGGTCACCGCCCTCGCACAGCGGCTCACCGTCGCCGCGGCGACCGTGCGATCAGCCCTCGGCACCCTTGAAGCGATGCATCTGATCGAGCACCGTCTGAACAGGGCGTCGGTCGTCGTGACGCCGACCCCCGCGTGGTTCGTCGCTGTCGCCGCTGAGTGTTCCGGCCTGTCGATCGCGGCGGCCGACCTCGGCATCGCGGAGGCGACCGAGGCGCAGATCGCCGATCTCGCCGAGCGGGCGGCGATCGTCCGCGAACTCTGGGCGTCGGACGAGAGCGATCAGGTCATCGGAGCGGAGGGGCTGTGGGAACTGCTCGACCTGCTCGCGGTGTTCTCGCGCAACCGACACCTCAGCGCCCTGCACGCGTCGAAGCGCACGGCGCTGGTGCTCGGCATCCGCTCGCTCAGCCGGCCCCGCAACCCCGCCATGCTCCGATCGGTCGTCGACGCGCTCGTCGCCGCAGCGCGCGATCGCGACCGCCTCGAAGCGACGGATCTGGTGAGAGACCTCTACACGTTCGTGGTCGACGGGGTCACAGAACTCTGACGCGTCGGTGTCCACTCCTCCGCGAGGATGCCATAGTTGAGCCCGTCGAGCCACTCGCCCGACCGGTGCAGAGCGGTCTTGCGGCTGAACTCCTCCCGGCGCATGCCGAGCCGCTCCATCAGACGCCACGAAGGCTCGTTGTCGGCGAAGCATCCGGCGTGCACCCGGCGCAGCCCCAGCGGACCGAAGCAGACGTCGATCACGGCGCGGATGGCCTCGGTCGCATAGCCGCGACCGGTGTGCGCGGGGTCGAGCACCCAGCCGAGCTCCGCCTCGACGCCCCTCGCCTGATCGGCGACCTCGAGCTGCGCCCAGCCGTCACCGATCCTGATCATGATGTCGCCGATCGGCGTGGGCCCGTCGTTCTCCGTGATCAGCTCGACGAGGTACATCGACGTGAGCCGGCCGGGGTCGAGATACCGCTCGCGGAACTCCTCGAGTGTGGCCGGCGCGAGTCCGAGCCACCGGTTCACCTCCGGCCGTCGACGCCACTCCCACATGACGTCGACGTCGGGTGCCGTCATCGGCCGGATCTGCAGCCGCTCGGTACGGACGGGCCAGACGTCGGTGTGCGGCGAATCGGTCATCGCCCCAGCCTATTGAGGGGCGTGGCCGGACACTCGACGCATCTCGGCCGCGAGTGCCGCGTTCGTCTCGTCGAACCGCCCGGTGATGGTGTCTCGCACCTCGGGAGACTTGTTCTGGCTCAGCTTGGCGCGCGCGTCGAACCGGTCGACACGCATCCTCAGCCCGACGGTTCCCTTCGCCGCTCGCCGGGTGCCGGCCTCGTCCTCCGACAGGCTGCGCCCGTGCGGCGTTCCCTTCTCGAAGTGGTCGGTCAGCTGCGCGAGCATGGCGTAGTTCTCCTCCTCGGTGAGGATCTCGGGAGTGCCGTAGAGATGAGCGGTCACGTGGTTCCAGGTGGGCACGAGGTCGCCGGGCGCATAGAGGCTGGGCGACACGTAGTCGTGGGGTCCCTGGATGATCACGAGCACCTCGTGCGCGCCCAGTTCATGCAGCTGCTCGTCGGGGCGACCGAAGTGGCTCGCGATCACGATCTCGTGTTCGTCTTCGATCAGCAGCGCGGGGTAATGCGAAGCGACCAGCCCTGTGCTCGCGGGGGACACGAAGGTCGCCCACGGGTTGCCGCGGATCAGGCGCTTCACCTCGAGCGGGTCGGTCATCAGGTAACGGGGTGTGTGGCGCATCAGAACTCCTCGTTCAGGGGGTGGGTGGTGGGTCGGGGATGGGTCAGTCGGGTGCGCACCGCGAGCGCGGCGCACACGATGACGGCCAGGCCGCCGAGCGCGGTGGGCCATCCGATCTGCTCATGAAGAAGCAGCGCGGCCCACGCGATGCTCATCACGGGTTGGACGAGCTGGATCTGGCTCACCTGGGCCATGGGCCCGATCGCGAGCCCGCGATACCAGGCGAAGAATCCGAGGAACATGCTCACCACGGCGAGGTAGGCGAAGGCGAGCCACTGCACCGGCGATGCCGTCGGCGGGTCGGCGACCGCCGAGGCCAGGGTCAGCACGAGCATCAGCGGCGCGGCGAGCACGAGCGCCCACGACACGGTCTGCCAGGCTCCGAGCTCCCGAGCCAGCAGGCCGCCCTCCGCATAGCCGACAGCCGCAGCGAGCACCGCGGCGAACAGCAGCAGATCGGCCCAGTGGAGTTCGCCGAGATCCCCGTTCTGCAGTGACGCGAAGACCACCGCCGTGATGGCGCCGAGTGCGGCGAACCACCAGAACGCACGTCCCGGCCGTTCGCGCGTGCGGAGCACGACGATGACGGCCGTCGCTGCGGGGAGCAGGCCGATCACCACGGCGCCGTGGCTCGCCGGTGCGGCGGTCATGGCGAACGACGTCAAGAGGGGGAACCCGGCGACGACACCACCGGCCACGATCGCGAGTCGCCACCATTGCACCCTGGTCGGCGGATGCTGCCGGGTGGCCGCCAGAGCGATGGCAGCGAGCGCTGCGGCGACGACCGCGCGACCGGATCCGATGAACAGAGGCGAGAGGCCGCCGACCGCGATGCGGGTGAAGGGGAGGGTGAACGAGAAGGCGGCGACGCCGATAAGCCCCCACCAGAGGCCCGCACGGGATAGCGCTGTGCGAGCAGGGGCGATAACGCTACTCTGTTCTTTCATGAGTCAGGATAGCAGTGACCGGATCGTAGGAGAACTGCGTCGGTGGATCGAGGCGGCGCCTCCGGGGTCTCGGGTTCCCTCGAATCGAGCGCTCGTCGCGCAGTACGGAGCGAGCCCTGTGACGGTGCAGAAGGCGATGGGACGCCTCGCCCGGCTGGGCCTGATCGAATCTCGACCAGGCGCGGGGACGTTCGTACGGGCGCAGAAGACGCCGCGCCCCGCCGACTACGGCTGGCAGACATCCGCGCTCGGGGCTCCTCCCGCGCGACTCGCCGGGCTCACCTCGACGCAGCGCACTGTCGCTCCCGACGCGATCGGCATGCATTCCGGGTATCCGGCGGTCGACCTGCTTCCCGAGCGGCTGGTCCGTCAGGCGATCACCCGTGCGGCACGCACCTCGTCAGCGCTCACTCGCTCGCCCGCCGCCGGGATGCCGGAGCTGCAGGCCTGGTTCGCGGCTGAGCTCGCGGCATCCGCCCCCGCAGACGTCACTCCGGCATCTGCCAGGGATGCGCTCGTGATCGCGGGCAGCCAGAGCGGGCTGAGCTCCATCTTCCGAGCCGTGGTCGGGGCAGGGCAGCCTCTGCTGATCGAGTCGCCCACCTACTGGGGCGCTCTTCTCGCCGCCGAGCAGGCCGGGGTGGTGCTGGTGCCGATCCCGTCGGGGCCGGACGGGCCCGATCCGGATGCCGTCGAGCGCGCCTTCGCCGAGACCGGCGCTCGTGCGTTCTACGCGCAACCCACATTCGCCAACCCGACGGGCGCCAGGTGGCCGACGTCGACGGGCCTCGCCGTTCTCGAGAGCGTGCGGCGACACGGTGCCTTCCTCATCGAAGACGACTGGGCGCACGATCTGGCCATCGACGGCGATCCGCGGCCGATCGCGGCGATGGACGACGACGGCCATGTCGTCTACCTCCGCTCGCTGACCAAGAGCGTCTCGCCCGCACTGCGGATCGCCGCGGTGATCGTGCGGGGTCCGGCGCGCGAGCGCATCCTCGCCGACCGCGCCGCCGAGTCGATGTACGTGAGCGGGCTGCTGCAGGCTGCCGCGCTCGACGTCGTGACCCAGCCGGCGTGGAAGAGCCACCTGCGTGGCTTCCGCGACCACTTGAGGGCGCGACGCGACCTGCTGCTCGCGAGCCTCGCCGAGCACGCCCCGACCGCGACGGTCGAGACGGTGCCGGCCGGTGGCCTCAACCTCTGGGTGCGGCTTCCGGAGGGCACCGATGTCGTCGGCGTGGTCCGAGGATGCGAGACACGCGGCCTCATCATCTCTCCCGGATCCGAATGGTTCCCCGCGGAGCCCTCCGGAGCCTATGTGCGACTCAACTACGCGAACGCCGACCCGACGCGATTCCCCGAGGCGGCGGAGATCCTCGGCGGTGTGCTCGCGGCATCCTGACCGGCGTCAGCTCTCGGGCGGACCCTCGGGCCGGTGCGCGCGGCGGCCGTTCACGACGACCGGGCGCCCTGCGCGCTCCTGCCCCGGCAGCGGGCGCGAGCGTCGGCCGTAGATCAGCTCCGACGAGTCGAGCAGCCACGGCACGAGCGTGATCGAGACCCCGTGCACGAGCATCAGCTGGTTGGCCAGGCGGCGGGAGCGGCGGTTGTGCAGGAACGTCTCCCACCAGTGCCCCACGATGTACTGCGGCAGATAGACCGTGACCACGGACGAGCCGTGCTTCTCGCGGTACTGCTTGATGAACTGCGTCACCGGCTGTGCGAACGACCGGAACGGCGACTCGACGATCACCAGCGGGATCGGCACCAGGTGGTCTGCCCAGTCCTTCTGCAGCTGCGCGGCATCGTCGGATGCGACGGCGACGTGCACCGCCAGAGTCTTGCCGTGCTTGGCGGCGATCGCATAGTCGATGGCCTTGATCACGGGCTTCTGCAGGCGGTTGACGAGCACGATCGCCAGGTCGCCGGTCGCGCCGAACTTCGTCGTGTCGTCGATCGCGATCTCATGCTCGACGTCGCGGTAGTACCGCTTCACACCCATCATCAGGAACGCCAGTACCGGGATCGCGAAGAACACCAGGTAGGCGCCGTGCGTGAACTTCGTGATCGTCACGATCAGCAGCACCGCCACCGTCATCGCGGCGCCCACCGAGTTGATGACCAGCCCGATCTTCGCCGAGCGGCGGTCGGATGCCGAGGCGCCGTCGACGCCCGACCCGGGAGTCGTCTCGAGCGGCCCGCGCAGCACGCGGCGCCAGTGCCGGACCATGCCGATCTGCCCGAGCGAGAACGACACGAAGACGCCGATGATGTAGAGCTGGATCAGCGTGGTGAGCTTCGCCTGGAACACCACGAGCACGATGATCGCCGCGATCCCCAGCACGATCATGCCGTTCGAGAACACGAGGCGGTCGCCGCGGGTGTTCAGCGACTTGGGGGCGTAGCCGTCACGGGCGAGCACCGAGCCGAGCAGCGGGAATCCGTTGAAGGCGGTGTTGGCCGCCAGCAGCAGCACGCAGGCGGTCGCCGCCTGGATGATGAAGAACAGGATGCTGCCGCCGCCGAACGTCGCAGACGCGATCTGCGCCATCAGGCTCGGCTGCGGGTTCGAGCAGTCGAAGCCGATCAGGTCGCACGGGTTCTCGGCGTAGTGCACGCCGGTGATCAGGGCCAGGGCGGTGAGCCCGGCGAACAGGCACGCGGCGATGGAACCCATCAGCACGAGCGTGGTCTGGGCGTTGCGGACCTTCGGGGTGCGGAAGGCGGGCACGCCGTTCGACACCGCCTCGACGCCGGTGAGGGCCGAGCATCCACTCGAGAACGCCCGCAGGATCAGAAGGATCACCGCGGCCTGGCCGAGGTCTTCGGAGTGCACGGCGAACTCGGCGCTCGAGGCGACCGGCGCATCGCCGAGGAAGGTGCGGAACAGCCCGGTCACGATCATGAAGCCGACGGAGGCGATGAACACGTAGGTCGGGATCGCGAAGACGAGCGAGGCCTCGCGCACTCCTCGCAGGTTCACCAGGATGATGAGGATCACGAATCCGACCGCCAGCTCGACGCGCAGCGGATCGAGGCCCGGCACCGCCGAGATGATGTTGTCGACGCCGGATGCCACCGACACGGCGACCGTCAGCACGTAGTCGACCAGCAGCGCGGCCGCGACGATGACGCCGGGGATCTCGCCGAGGTTCTTCGAGGCGACCTCGTAGTCGCCGCCGCCCGAGGGGTAGGCCTTGATGAGCTGCCGGTAGCTGAGCACGACGACGATCAGCAGCACGACGACCGCGACCGCGACGAGCGGCGTGAACGACAGGAACGTCAGTCCGCCGATGAGGAGGATCATCACGAGCTCCTGCGGCGCGTAGGCGACCGAGCTCAGAGCGTCCGACGCGAAGATCGGCAACGCCATCTTCTTCTGGAGCAGCTGATCGTCGACCTGTGCGCTCGTCAGCGGGTCGCCGATGAGAATGCGCTTCACGCGAGGAGGAGCGTCGAGGTTGTCCCGGGTTTCATCTGACACGTCGGGCGACATTACGCCCGCGAACGGCTTCCTCACGCGTTCCTCACGGAATCCCTACGGGTGCCCCGGTGTCCCTAACGGAATCCTTACGGGGCCGAGGCGGTCACTCGGAATGAGGGCGCGGCATGTACCACTCGGTGAACGCGGTCGCCCGGCCCTCGGCATCCAGTCGGACGATCCAGAGATTGAGATAGTCCCTTTCAGACGGGTACTGCGTGCGCCCCTCGATCGCCACGAAGTCGTCATCCTCGCGGACGATCCACCACTCGAACGACCACGTGCCCGGATCGTCGAGGTCCTCGAGCCAGCCGGCGACGATGTCGGCCCGACCGACCCGCGGCTCGGCGTCGGGGCTCGTGAGGTAGATCGCGTCTTCGCTGAAGAGCGCCGCGATCTGCTGCGGGTCGTTCGATCGCCACGCCTCGACGTACGCCTCTGTCCACTTCTCGCCTGCGGTAGCCATGTCGTCCGTTGTAGACCCGGCCTCCGACATCGTCAAGACCGCGCCGGACCGAATTTCTCATCGGCGATGCACAGCCTGCGCCGATCACGAACGCGTAACGTCGGATGCATGACGTCCCTTCAGCTCACCGACGATGCGATCCAGCAGACTCGGGAGCTCCGCGATGAGTTCCAGCGCTTCCTGCGCGAGTACGAGTTCGGGATGCGGGAGGTGGAGACGAAGATCTCGATCCTGCGTGACGAGTTCACCCATCACCACGCGTACAACCCGATCGAGCACGTCAAGAGCCGGTTGAAGACCCCCGACAGCATCGTCGAGAAGATCGCCCGCAAGGGCATCGTCGAGCCGGACTTCGAGCGCATCCGCTCCGAGATCACCGACATCGCCGGCGTGCGCGTGACGTGCAGCTTCGTCGCCGACGTGTACCGCCTGTTCGACCTGCTCACCGCGCAGGACGACGTCACCGTGCGCACCGTCAAGGACTACATCGCCACGCCGAAGGAGAACGGCTACAAGAGCCTGCACGCGATCATCGAGGTGCCGGTGTTCCTGTCGACCGGGGCGCTCGCGGTGCCGGTCGAGGTGCAGTTCCGGACCATCGCGATGGACTTCTGGGCCAGCCTCGAGCACAAGATCTATTACAAGTTCTCGAACCAGGTGCCCTCGCACCTCGTCGACAGCCTGACCGATGCGGCCGAGGCCGCCGCCGAGCTCGACAGCCGCATGGAGCGTCTGCATCGCGAGGCGCACGGAGTGCCGCAGCGCCAGCTCGCGCCGCCGCCCCCGCCGCACGTCGTGCAGGTCTGACCCGACGCTCGTCGTCTCCGGTGCGCGGCGCACGCGAGCGGCGCGGTGTTGCGCGCGGCGGCGGGCTCCGGGAGCATGGGCAGGTGGTGAAGACGCAGCAGCCCCCGGTCGCCGACCTCGAGCGCACCCTCGTCGAGCTCCCCGGTCTCGACCGAGGACGCCAGCTGTGCGAGTGCGACCACGGCGACGACGAGGCCTATGCCGCCTGCGGACGCAAGGCCAAGTGGCGCGTCACGGTCGACTGCGTCTGCGGGGAGAACCACCCGCGTCGCGTCGAGATCCTGTGCTCCCGGTGCCTGCGCACTCTGCGCCAGCTGCAGGACCGCGACACCATCACCGCGCGGCGTCTCTGACGCGCCGGCGCTCGCGACCATCCGTTCGCGCCTTCGCTCCGAACAACCGCTGACCACACCGTCGGCGGTGCGAAGGAGCAGATCATGGCACAGCGCAGCAAAGACCCACAGCGCAGCAAGGGCAGACGATTCATCCTCTGGGCAGCACTCTCGGGTGTGATCAGCGGTGCCGTCTTCCTGGCCACCGCAGAGCTGTTCGCGCTGATCTTCGCGCGCTCAGCGAGCCCGATACTCGCGGTCGGCGGTTTCGTGATCGACATCGTGCCGCAGCCCTTCAAGGAATTCGCGATCGCGACCTTCGGCGAGTACGACAAGATCGCGCTGCTGGTCGGTCTCGGTCTCGCGGTGGTGATCGCGTCGGCGATCGCCGGAATCCTTCAGCTGCTCCGTCCCCCGCTCGGCGTGATCGCCCTGGTGGTCGCGGGCGCGCTCTCCACCGCGGCGATCGTGACGCGGGCGGGAGTCACGCCCCTCGCCTTCCTGCCTCCCGTGCTCGGCACCATCGCAGGGTCGATCCTGATGGTGCTCCTGATCCGCCGTCTGAAGACGTGGAGGGCCTCGGCGGTTCCCGCCGTGATGGCCGACCGCAAGGGCGAGGGTCTCGCCGCGACCGGCACCGGGACGGTGGGCCAGGATGCCGCGCAGCCGCGGAAGGATCTGGGGCGTCGGCAGTTCTTCATCCTCGCCGGGATCGCGAGCGTCTCGGCGGTCGTCGTCGGCATCGCGTCGCGCACGGTGAGCATGACGGTCGCCTCCGTGGCGTCGATCCGGGAGGCGCTGAAGCTCCCGGCGCCGAAGTCGACGGTCACGGTGCCGAAGGGCGCCGAGCTCGACATCCCGGGCCTGAGCAAGCTGTTCACCCCGAACAAGGACTTCTACCGCGTCGACACCGCGCTGACCGTGCCCACGATCGACCCCAGCACCTGGCGTCTCGTGATCGACGGCATGGTCGATCAGCGCGTCGAGATGAGCTTCCAGGACATCCTCGACATGGGGCTCGACGAGTATGCGATCACCCTCACCTGCGTCTCGAACGAGGTGGGCGGCGACCTCGTCGGCAATGCGAAGTGGCTCGGCGTCCCGCTGCGCGATGTTCTCAAGAAGGCAGGGGTGAAGTCCGGAGCCGACATGGTGCTGTCGAAGAGCGTCGACGGATACACCGCGAGCACGCCGCTGTCGGCGCTGACCGACGACAACCTCGATGCGATCCTCGCGGTGGGCATGAACGGCGAGCCGCTGCCGCTCGAGCACGGGTTCCCGGTGCGCATGGTCGTTCCCGGTCTCTACGGCTACGTCTCGGCGACGAAGTGGCTGACCGAGCTCAAGGTGACGACGTTCGACAAGGACGAGGCCTACTGGACCCCGCGTGGATACAGCGCCGAGGCGCCGATCAAGTTCGCCTCGCGCGTCGACACTCCCAAGGTCGGCGAGGCGGTCAAGGCCGGCCGCATCCCGATCGCGGGCGTCGCGTGGGCGCAGTCGGTCGGCATCGAGCGGGTCGAGGTGCGCATCGACGAGGGCGACTGGATGCCGGCGACGCTGTCGGCACCGATCAACGAGGACACCTGGGTGCAGTGGTTCATGGAGTGGGATGCCACGCCGGGCACGCACTACGTGGCCGTGCGAGCCATCAACAAGAACGGCGACCTGCAGATCGAAGAGCGGGCGCCGATCGCGCCGAACGGTTCGTCGGGGTGGCAGCGGTCGCTGATCCGCGTCGCCTGATGCCGGTGCGCGACCCCGGGTCTCGCCCTAGTGTGGGAGCCATGACGTCGCTCCCCGCCTGCGTGATCACTGTCTCGGATCGATCCTTCGCGGGTGAACGCGAAGACAGGGGAGGGCCGATCGCGGTCGGGCTGCTGCGGGATGCCGGGTGGCACTGCCCGGATGCCGAGGTCATCGCCGACGGCGCCACCTCGGTCGCGGATGCGCTGCGCCGAGCGGTGGCCCGCGGCGTGAGGCTGATCGTGACGACCGGGGGGACCGGCGTCAGCCCGCGCGATGAGACGCCGGAGGGCACCCGTCGGGTCATCACCCGCGAGGTGCCCGGCATCGCCGAGGAGCTGCGCCGCAGCGGCCTCGCCGACACCCCGTTGTCCGTGCTCTCTCGTGGCGTGGCGGGCATCGTCGACCCGGCCGGATCGCTCGTGGTGAATCTTCCCGGGTCGCCCCGGGCCGTGGCATCCGGTGTTCCCGTCGTGCTCACCGTCGCCAGACACGTCGTCGACCAGGTCGAGGGCGGTGATCACTCGTGAACGAGGTGCGGATCGCAGCGATCTCGGAGGAGAAGCTCGACGTCGACGCGCATCTCGCTGCGGTGGACGACCCGGCCCTGGGTGGGGTCACGACCTTCATCGGGCGCGTGCGCGACAACGACCCCGATGCGACGACCCCGGTGGTCGGGCTCGAATACAGCTCACACCCCGATGCGGAGCCGACGCTGCGACGCATCGCCGAGGAGGCGGCAGCGCATGCCGTCGGCGACGCCAGGGTCGTGGTCGCCGTGAGCCACCGCATCGGTCGCCTCGACGTCGGGGATGCGGCCGTGGTCATCGCGGTCGCGGCAGAGCATCGTGCTGAGGCCTTCGAGGTGTGCCGTGCGGTCATCGAGGACATCAAGACGTCGCTGCCGGTGTGGAAGCGCCAGGTCGAGTCGGACGGCTCGACCTCGTGGAAGGGCATCGGCGGCTGAGTCGAGTCGCGGCTGCTTCACGCGGCCATTCGCGCTTCTGAAGGCCGTTTTCGGCATCCGCGTCCTTCTGACGCGCAGATCGCCGCACGAAGCGCACGCCCAGCGGGCATCGCTTCGCCTGCGGCCTATCCCCCGGCGAACGGGGGAAGCACGTCGATCAGCTGGGCGTCGTCGAGCGGACGGTCGTCATCGCTGCGCACGCCGTCGACCATGACCGCGCACCGCGGAAGGATGTCGGCGAGCGCCGGATGGTCGGCGACGACGGCGGCGCGCAGCTGCTCGAGCGAGTGCTCGCCGCGGTTCTCGGCGTCGGTGCCCGCGGCCTCGGCGGCCGCAGCGAAATAGCGGACGCGGGTGGTCACAGCGTCTCTCCCTCGCGCACCCAGTCGCCCGAGCGCCCGCCCGACTTCGCGACGATGCGCACGTCTTCGATCACGACCGAGCGGTCGAGGCCCTTGATCATGTCGACGATCGCGAGGGCGCTCACCGAGACCGCTGTGAGGGCCTCCATCTCGACGCCGGTGCGGTCGGCGGTGCCGACGGTCGCCTCGACGTGCACGCCGTCGTCGACGATGTCGAGCTCGACCGACGCGCGGTGCACGCCGATCACGTGCGCGAGCGGCAGCAGAGCGGGTGTCGACTTGGCGGCCTGGATGCCGGCGATGCGGGCGACCGCGAGCACGTCGCCCTTGGGTGCGGTGCCGTCGCGCAGGGCCGCGATGACCTCGGCGCCGCAGCGCACGAATCCGCGCGCGGTGGCGGTGCGGACCGTCGGCTGCTTGCCGGTCACATCGACCATGTGGGCGTGGCCGGCCGAATCGAGATGCGTGAAGCTCATCCGACCAGCATGACATCGATCGCGTCGCCCACGGCGACGGCCTCGACCTCAGCGGGCACGACGGCGAACGCGTGGGCGCGGGCGAGTCCGCCGGCCAGGTGCGATCCCGAGCCGCCCGAGGTCGCCGGGCGCACGGTCCTGTTCACGAGGTCGACGACGGCGGGCAGGTACTGACGGCGTCCCGGCGGGGTGGTCCACGCGGCATCCGCGGTGAAGGATGCGCGCGGGCGGTGGATCTCGGAGCGACCCTGCAGCGCCAGCAGCGCGGGGCGCACGAACACCTCGAACGACACCGCCACGCTCACGGGGTTTCCGGGAAGACCGAACACCAGAGTGCCGGCGTCGAGCACGCCGAACGCCTGCGGCTTGCCCGGCTGCATCGCGACGCTCGCGAACTCGACCTCGCCCTGTCCGTCGAACGCGCCGCGCACGGGCTCGTACGCACCGGCGCTCACGCCGCCGGTGAACACGATCACGTCAGCGCCGCGTTCTACGGCGGTCGCCGTGACGGCGCGCACGGCATCGGCGTCATCCGCGACGCGGGCGACGAGCACGACCTCGGCGTCGGCATCGGCGACGAGGAGCTCGAGCAGCGGACCGTTGGAATCGGGGATGCGGCCGCGCGCTGCGGGCTCGCCCGGCTCGAGCAGCTCGCTGCCGGTCGATACGACGGCTACCCGGGGTGCGCGTGTCACCGTCACGCTCTCGACCCCGGCGGCGACGGCGGCGGACAGCTGGAACGCTCCGAGGCGCTCGCCGGCGAGCACCACTGCGTCACCGGCGCGCAGGTCGGCGCCGCGACGGCGGATGAACGCTCCTACGGTCGACGGTGCGCGCAGCACCCGCACCTCGCCGAGCGAATCGGCGAGACCGCCGACGGTGTCCTCGAAAGGCACGATCGCGTCCGCCGCAGTCGGGGCGGGTGAGCCGGTCATGATGCGTGCCGCCTCGCCGACTCCGAGTGCCGGGTCGTCCGACACCCCGGCGGGCAGATCTGCGACGACGCGGAGCACGACAGGGCTCTCGTCGGATGCCGAGGCGACATCCGCTGCACGCACGGCGAAGCCGTCCATCGCGGAGTTGTCGAAGAGCGGGATGTCGTGCGCCGCCGTCGCAGGCTCTGCGAGCGTGCGCTGGGCCGCGTCCCGGATCGCCCGTGTCTCGGCGGGCAGTGCGCGTACGGCATCCAGCACCCGCGCGAGCTGATCCTCGACGGATCGGCGACCGCCGCCCGCGGCGCTCATGCCGACACCGCCGAACGGATGGCGATCTCGTGCTGTCTCGAGGTGAGGGAGTCGATCATCGCGAGCCGGCCGAGCAGCGGCTCGCCCGCGCCGGTGATGAGCTTCACGACCTCGCCCGCCAGCATCCCGCCCACCTGCACGCACAGGGCCCCGAGCACGCCGACCTGCGCGCAGCTGGGCGGCTCGCCCTCGGTGCCGAGCGGGAAGAGATCGGTGAGCACCACGGGCGTGTGGCCTTCGGGGGGATTCGACCAGAACACGGTGGCCTGCGCGTGCCACTCCTGCACGGCACCCCACACGAGCGGGATGCCGAGGGTCTCGGTCGCAGCGGCGACGTCGCGGCGGGTCGCGAAGGAGTCGCTCGTGTCGACCACGATGTCGGCCCCGGCGAACAGGCGCTCGGCGTTCTCGGAGTCGAGTCGCTCGGAGGCCGTCACGACCTCCGCCCCCGGTGACAGTGCGCTGATCGCGCGCGCCGCCGAAACGGTCTTGGGGCGGCCGATGTCCTCGACACGGTGAGCGAGCTGGCGCTGCAGATTGGTCAGCTCCACGATGTCGTCGTCGATCACCGTGATGCTGCCGATTCCTGCCGCCCCCAGTGCGAGGAGCACGGGGGAGCCGATGCCGCCGGCGCCGACCACGGTGACGTGGGCCGCGGCGAGACGGCGCTGCCCCTCCTCTCCGATGCCCGTGAGCACCGCGTGCCTGGCGGTGCGGACGAGTTCGGCCGGGTCGAGGGCGGGCGCGGGAGCGACGAGCGGCTGCATGGCACCAGGCTATGCCCGGGGTGCGCGATTGCGGCGGGGGCGAGTGGATTCGTCCGGAGTTCGCCGCGGACGGATGCCGAGCGAGCGCGTTGCTTCCGCGAATGCGGTGATTTAGTGTTTCAGCGTCCGCGTCTGCGGTAGTGTGCACCCATGCAGAGCTTTCGGATCGCCCGCGCAGCACAGCTGCTCGGAGTGAGCGATGACACGGTGCGGCGCTGGATCGATCAGGGCCTGCTGCCGACGACGGATGCCGTCCCGGCCGAGATCCCCGGTGACGCTCTCGCCGCCCGTGCTGTGGAGCTCGCCGAGGAGGCGCAGGCGTCAGATCATGCTCTCTCGAGCGCCCGCAACCGCTTCGTCGGCATCGTGACGCGCGTGCAGATCGACGGAGTCATGGCACAGGTCGACCTGCAGTCCGGACCCCACCGCGTCGTCTCGCTCATGTCGGCCGAGGCCGCCCGCGAGCTGAACCTGGAGGTCGGCTCGCTCGCCACCGCATCCGTCAAGGCGACCAACGTCGTCGTCGAAGTGCCGAAGGGCTGACATGAATCGCGCCCTGCGTCGCACCGTCGCGGTCGTCCTGGCCGCCGCCGCTCTCGCCCTCACAGGGTGCACCGCCGAAGCCCCGGCGCCTGCCAGCTCGGGAGATGCACCGGAGAGTGCCGTCAGCGGCGAGCTCACGGTGTACGCCGCCGCGTCGCTGTCGGGCGCCTTCGACGAGATCGGTGCGGCCTTCACCGACGAGAACCCCGATGTGACGTTCAGCGGCGTCTACGACGGATCGTCGACGCTGGTCACCCAGCTGCGCGAGGGCGCTCCGGCCGACGTCTTCGCCTCAGCCGACGAGGCGAACATGGACAAGCTCGAGGATGCCGCGGTCGACCCGACCCTGTTCGCCTCCAACACGCTCGTGATCGCCGTTCCCTCGGGCGATCCGGGTCGCGTCGAGACCCTCGCCGATCTGGCCGACGTCACCACCGTGCTGTGCGCCCCCGAGGTGCCGTGCGGCGCCGCCTCGGCGACGCTGCTCTCGAACGCCGGCGTCGCGGTCGACGCCGCGAGCCTCGAGCAGAACGTCACCGCGGTGCTCACCAAGATCGCAGCCGGTGAGGCGGATGCGGGCCTCGTCTACGCCACCGACGTCGTCGGTCGCGACGATGTCGAGGTGATCGTGCCCGACGGTGCCGACGAGGTCGTCAACCACTATCCGATCGCGACGCTGTCGGAGGCATCGAACTCTGCGGCCGCCGACGCGTTCGTCGCGTTCGTGCTGTCGGATGATGGCCAGAGCATCCTGGCCGACTTCGGCTTCGGAGCGCCGTGACTGCGGCCGCTTCACACGGATACGCGCCGCGTGCCCTGGCCATCCCGGCCCTGATCGGTCTCGCGTTCCTCATCCTCCCGCTCGCGGCGCTCGTCGCCCGTGTCGAGTGGTCGACCTTCATCGCCGACGTGACGTCGGAGGCCGCGCGCTCGGCTCTGCTCCTGTCGCTCGGCACCGGGCTCGTCGCCACTCTTCTGTGCATCGTGATCGGTGTGCCGCTGGCGTTGACGATCGCCCGCTCCGGGCCCCGCCTGGCCGCCGTGCTGCGGGCCGCTGTCACGGTGCCGCTCGTGCTGCCGCCGATGGTCGGCGGTGTCGCCCTGCTCTACCTGTTCGGGCGGGCGGGGTGGTTCGGCGGTCTCGGGATCTCCTTCAGCACGCCGGCCGTCGTGCTTGCGCAGACCTTCGTGGCGCTGCCGTTCCTCGTGCTGGCGGTCGAAGGGGCTGTGCGCACCTCCGGCGTCGAGTACGAGCGGACAGCCGCCGCGCTCGGAGCCGGCCGCTGGACGATCCTGCGCCGCATCACGCTGCCGCTCGCGGCGCCCGGGATCGTCGCGGGCGTGGTGCTGTGCTTCGCCCGGGCCATCGGCGAGTTCGGCGCGACGGCACTCTTCGCGGGCAACCGACCCGGCGTCACGCAGACCATGCCCCTGGCGATCTACACGGCCTTCAACGGCGCAGGCGTCACCCAGGGGGCCGCGGTCGCCCTCGCGCTGCTGCTGCTCGCCACGGCGATCCTCGTGCTGCTGCTCGTGCGCGGCTGGCGACCGGGTGCCGCTCGATGAGCGCGCCTGCTGTCGCCGGGCTGCGCGCCCGCGTGGTCGTGCCGCGAGAGCACTTCACCGTCGATGTCTCGCTGCAGGTGGAGACCGGCGAGACGGTCGCCGTGATGGGACCCAGCGGAGCGGGCAAGTCGACGCTGGTGCAGGCGCTCGCCGGACTCGAGCCGCTGGGCGGGGGCGAGATCGCCGTCGAGGGCCGGGTCGTCGACCGGGTAGCGAAGCCTCGGATGCGGACCGAGCCGATGCGCCGCGGGGTCGTGCTGCTCGGGCAGAAACCGCGGCTGTTCCCTCATCTCTCGGCGCGCGAGAACGTGGCGTTCGGGCCACGGGCGGCGGGCACTGACGCGCGCGCGGCGCGGGCGGGGGCCGACGATTGGCTCGCACGGGTCGGTCTCCCCGGCTCCGGAGAGCGGATGCCGCACGAGCTGTCCGGAGGCGAGCAGCAACGGGTCGCGGTCGCTCGCGCGCTCGCCGCATCCCCTCGCGTCGTGCTGCTCGATGAACCGCTCGTCGCCCTCGACCCCGAGACGGCAGGCGACATCAGGCGGATGCTGCGCGACCAGCTCATCTCGACCACGACCGTCGCGGTCACGCACGATGCCGCGGATGCCGTCGCGCTCGCCGACCGGCTGATCGTCGTCGAGGCTGGTCGCGTGACGCAGGAGGGCCCGGTGCGCGAGGTGCTCGCCGCCCCGGCATCCGGTTTCGTCGCGTCGATCGCCGGGGTCAATCGCCTGGTCGGGGTCGCGAGTGGGGGAGCATGGCGCAGCGGCGACGCGCGGTTGACCAGCGCCCATCCTGCATCGCGTGCTCTCGCGGCGACCGACGGCGTTGCGCTCGCCGCGGTCTTCCGCCCGGGCGACGTGCGGATCGCCGAGGCGGGACCGGAGTCGTGGCCGGCTGCGGTGACGCGCATCGAGCCCACGCTGGGAGGCGTGCGCGTGCACACCGATGCAGGCGCGATCGACCTGTCGCTGGATGCTGCCGGAGGGTTGGCGGTCGGCGACCGGGTTCGGTTGCGGGTGGACCCGGCGCTGGTGAGGTTCGTCGCAGTTCCGTGAGCTGCAGCCGTGCGCTGAGCTCGCCCGATGACTGGTGAACTCCCGGCTGAATCTCCAGCCAGGTGGCCTGGGCGAGCGCCGCGCGTCCCGAGAGGACCTGGCAATATGCCGGTCGTCGCGCCCGCATGGGCCGCGCGACGCGGGGCGCGGGTAGTCTCGGAACATGTCGGGGAGAGGGAAACTGCGATGACGGCCGTGCCGGTCGTGATCGGTGTGCGCTCGCCGCATCCCGTGGTCGCCACAGACCCCGCGCCCGCGTCGCAGGGACTCATCGACACCCACGGTCGCGTGCACCGCGACCTGCGCATCTCGCTGACCGACCGCTGCTCGCTGCGCTGCACCTACTGCATGCCCGAGCAGGGAAACGAATGGCTCGCGCGCACCAGCATCCTGTCGACCGACGAGATCGTCGAAGTGGCGCAGGTCGCCGCATCGCTCGGCACCCGCACCTTCCGGCTCACCGGCGGTGAGCCGCTGCTGCGTGCCGACATCGTCGACGTCGTGCGCCGTGTCTCGGCGATCGAGGGGGACGAAGGCCCTGTCGAGGTCGCCATGACGACGAACGGCATCACGCTCGCGAAGCACCTGCCCGACCTGATCGACGCCGGCCTCACGCGACTGAACATCAGCATCGACACGGTCGATCGTCAGCGCTTCGCCGACCTCACGCGTCGAGACCGCATCGACGACGTGTTCGAGGGCATCGCGGCAGCGGCGGCATCCGAACTGCGCCCGCTCAAACTCAACACGGTCGCTATGCGCGGCGTCAACGACGACGAGCTGCCCGACCTGGTCGCGTTCGCGATGGAGGTCGGCGCGCAGTTGCGCTTCATCGAGCAGATGCCGCTCGACGCCGGGCACACCTGGGATCGCGATTCGATGGTGACGCGCGAGGAGATCCTCGAGAAGCTCAGCGCGCGGTGGGATCTGGAGCCGGTTCCCGGCCGCGGCGGTGCGCCGGCGGAGAAATGGCGCATCGACGGCGGACCGCACGAGGTCGGCGTCATCGCCTCGGTCACCGCCCCCTTCTGCGGCGCGTGCGACCGACTTCGACTGACCGCCGACGGACAACTGCGCAACTGCCTGTTCTCGAACGCGGAGTACGACCTGATCGGCGTGCTGCGCGGCGACGGAGCATCCGACTCCGCCCGGCGTGCTGGCGGGATCGCCGACATGCTGCGCTCCTGCGTGCACGGCAAGCTGCCGGGGCACGCGATCAACGACCCGTCATTCCTGCAGCCCGCCCGAGGCATGAACGCCATCGGCGGCTGAGTCAGCCCCGCTTCGCGTTCACAATTCAGCAGAGAACGTGCGTTCCGCGCGTCCAGAGTGCGTATCCGGCGCAGTTCCGGCTGTTCATGCTGAATTGTGAACGGCGAGAAGCCGCCTCAGTCGAGGAACTCCCGCGCGGCGGCCGACAGTGCGGTGACGCCGACCTCGATCGTCGGGTGGATCTCGGGCGCGAAGAACGGCGAGTGGTTGGTCGGGATGTCCTTGTCGAGCGTGCCGGCGGCGGCGGATGCCGCGAACTTCGCCGCATCGATGCCGCCCCAGAACCAGAAGACCAGCGGCGCGCCGGTGTCGCGGGCGAACCACGACACGTCCTCGCTGCCGGTGAACATCCCGGGGTCGACGACCGACGCCTCGCCGAGCGCGCGCTGCAGGGCGGAGGTGACGCGCGCGGTGGCATCGGCGTCGTTGATCGTCGGCGGCAGGGTGTGGTCGGTGCGGATCTCGGGCTCGCGCTCGGCTCCGGATGCCGCCGCCTCAGCCCGCACGATGCGCTCGACGCTCGCGAGCACCTTGTCGCGCATCTCGTCGTTCGGATAGCGCAGGCTGAGCTCGAGCTTGGCCTCGGCCGGGATGATGTTGTTCTTGAGGCCCGCATGGATCGAGCCGACCGTCACCACCGCGACATCGCGCGGGTCGACCTCGCGCGATGCGATGGTCTGCAGCCGCATGACGGTCGCCGCGGCCATGACGACCGGGTCGATCGTGGAGTGCGGGCGTGAGCCGTGTCCGCCGCGTCCGTGCAGCACGACGGTGAGTCCGTCGGATGCCGCCATCTGCGTACCGGGGCGCACGCCGATGGTTCCGGCGGGCAGGGGAGTGACGTGCTGGCCGAGCACGACGTCGGGGTGCGGCACGAGATCGCGCAGTCCGGCGTCGAGCATGGCGCGGGACCCGGCGCCGTACTCCTCGGCGGGCTGGATGAGCACGACCACGGTTCCCGACCAGTCGGCCTTCTCGGCGACGAGCTTCTCGACGGCGCCGATCATCGCCGTGACGTGCATGTCGTGGCCGCAGGCGTGCATGACGGGCACGGTGTTGCCGGCCGGATCGATGCCGGTCGCGGTGCTCGCGTACGCCAGCCCGGTCTCCTCGCCGACGGGCAGCGCGTCCATGTCGGCGCGCGCCCACACGACCGGGCCGTCGCCGTTGCGCAGGATGCCGACCACGCCGGTGACGCCGATTCCCTCGTGCACCTCGAGGCCGAGATCCCGCAGGTGGCCCGCGGCGATGCCGGCGGTGCGCGTCTCCTGGAACGAGAGCTCGGGATGCTGGTGCAGGTCGGTGTAGAGCGCTTCGAGGTCGATCGTCATGGCCCGAGCCTAGTCGCGGCGGTACGACTCCAGTGCCGGTCCTGGATGCAGTACGCCGTTGACGATCGACCGGATCGCGAACTCGCTCGCCTCGCCGAGGTCGAACACGTCGCGATGCAGCAGCCATTGCAGCTGCAGGCCGTCCATCACGGCGAGGATGCTGGCGGCGGCCGTCGTGATCGTCGAGGGCTCGGTCACCCCCTCCTGCGCGCACAGGGCGTGGAAGGCCTCCGTCACCTCGCGTCGCAGCGTCGTGTATCGCTCTTCGAAGTACTCGCGGCCGGGGTGGTTGTCGGTCACGGACTCCGATGAGAGCACGGTGTACGCCTGCACGATCCCGGGGCGCCGCTCGTTGGCGATGGCGGTGCGCACGAGGTGCAGGAAGAGCTCGGGTCCGCCGGGGATGTGCTTCTCGGCGAGCTCGGCGACGTCGGCCTGGTCGCGGTAGGCGAGCACCTCGAGCAGCAGCTTCTGCTTCGACCCGAAATGGTGCAGCACGCCGGCGTGGGTGATGCCCACCTGCTCGGCGACATCGGCGAGGGTGCCGTTGGTCGATCCCTTGTTGCCGAAGATCTCGACGGCGGCTTTGAGGATCTGCTCGCGCTTCTCGCGGGTGGCAGGCCGGACGGACGTGTGGGCGACAGCATCCTTCGACATGGTCCATCCTCTTCTGCACGGAATCCTGCACTGGATCGTACTTGCCAACTCTACTTACCAACGAGTAACCTCGCACCAGCTTACTTTCTCGCCAGTAAGCGAATGCAGTCGGATGCCCGGGCACCGACAGCCACACAGCACAACGACCCGTGCCCAAGGAGAAGCAATGAAGCTCAGAAAGTCCATGATCGCCGTCGCGGCGATCTCCGCCCTCGGCGTCTCGGCCCTCGCCGGCTGCGCAGCCGGCGGATCGAACGACGGTGACGCCGGATCCGGCGGCGCAGCACTGACGATCGCCAAGCCCGACGGCGCGATCACCACCGAGTCGAACAACCCCTACGTCGGCGACTCGTCGGCGTCGAAGTACGGCTACGGCAAGGTCATCTTCGAGACCCTCGGTCTCGTCAACCAGACCGGCGACCGCGAGGTCACCCCCTGGCTCGCCGAGAGCATCGAGTGGAACGACGACTACACGGCCCTCACCGTCGTGCCCCGCAAGGACGTCACCTGGAGCGACGGCGAGCCGTTCACCGCCGACGACATCGTCTTCACCTATGAGCTCGTGTCGACCCCCGAGCTCGACACCGCCGGCCTCAAGTTCGAGGGGGCGACCGTCGAGGGCGACGCCGTCACCCTGAACTTCGGCGAATCGAAGTACGTGAACCAGGCGCGCGTCCTGCACGTGCCGATCGTGCCGAAGCACATCTGGGAGAACCTCGACGAGCCGGCCACCGACCCCGTCAAGGGCGACGACCTGGTCGGCACCGGCCCCTACGCCCTGTCCAACTGGTCGACCGAGTCGGTCACGCTCGAGGCCCGCGACGACTACTGGGGCGGCGATCTCGCCGTTCCCGAGCTGCACTACGTCTCGTACGGCGACAACACCGCTCTGACGACGGCTCTCGCGCAGGGCGAGGCCGACTGGGCGCAGGCGTTCATCCCGCAGATCCAGGAGCAGTTCCTCGACGCCGACCCCGAGCACAACAAGTTCTTCGTCGCGCCGACCACGGGTTCGGCGACGCTGTTCATGAACCTGCAGCAGAAGCCGTTCGACGATGTGGCGTTCCGCCAGGCGCTCGCCTGGGTCATCGACCGCGACGCCTACGTCGACATCGCCCGTGAGGGCGCGAGCGAGCCGGTCTGGTCGGTGACCGGTCTGTCGTCGATCCTCGAGGACGAGATCCAGCCCGAGTTCCAGGGCGAGGAGTACTCGGTCGACGCCGAGAAGGCGCGCGACCTGCTCGAGAGCGCCGGATACACGTGGAAGGACGACGCGCTGATCGACCCCGACGGCACGCCCGTCTCGTTCACGCTCTCGGTGCCCTCGGGCTGGAGCGACTGGAACACCGCGCAGGAGCTCATCGCCGAAGACGTCACCGAGGCCATCGGCGCCGAGGTCAAGATCGACATGCCCGACTGGGGCGGCTGGGCGGGCCCCCGCGACGACGGCTCGTTCTCGGCCATCATCCACTGGCTGGAAGACAGCGGCACGGCCTACGGCCTGTACACGTCGACGATGGACCCGCGCTGGATCTCGCCCGAGGGCATCGCCGGGTTCAACTTCGGACGCTTCGAAGACCCCGCGGCCACCGAGGCGCTCAACACCTACGCGAACGCGTCGTCCGATGAGGAGCGCACCGCGGCGATCACCACGCTCGAGCAGATCTTCGTCGAGCAGGTCCCGGCGATCCCGCTGGGCGCGCACCCGCTGCTCGGCGAGTACAACACCCGCAACTACGTCGGGTGGCCCTCGGAGGACGACCCGTACGCCTCGGGCGACCCGACGCAGCAGAACATCGTGCAGATCCTCACGAAGCTGAAGCCGGCCGAGTAAGCAGTCCCGGAGGGGCGGATGCAGCAGCATCCGCCCCTCCCACCGACCTCCCGACCGACGAAGGACCCCTCATGTCAGAACCACTGCTCAGCGTGCGCGACTTCTCGGTCGTGTACGACGTCGACCCTCCCGTCGAGGCGGTGAAGAACGTCACGCTCGAACTGCAGAGAGGCGAGATCCTCGGTCTCGCCGGGGAGAGCGGATGCGGCAAGACCACGCTCGCCTACGGCGTGCAGCGTCTGCTCCGGGCCCCTGCGGTGATCGCGGGCGGCAGCGTGACCTTCCACGATGCATCCGGTGTCGACGTCGACATCAACGCGCTCGACGTCGAGGCGATGCAGAAGTTCCGCTGGGACAAGGTCTCGATGGTGTTCCAGGGCGCGATGAACGCACTGAACCCGGTGGCGACGATCGGCTCGCAGCTCGAGGACGTGTTCGAGATCCACCGCCCTGACATGACGCGACGGCAGCGCAGGGCCGAGGCCGAGGAGCTGCTCGAGATCGTCAAGGTCGGGCGTCAGCGCACCCGGTCGTTCCCGCACGAGCTCTCCGGCGGCATGCGCCAGCGTGTCATGATCGCGATGGCCCTGGCGCTGCGCCCGCAGCTGATGGTCATGGACGAGCCGACCACGGCGCTCGACGTGCTCGTGCAGCGGGAGATCCTCAAGCAGATCTCGCAGCTGCGGCACGAGTTCGGCTTCTCGGTGATCTTCATCACCCACGACCTTCCGCTGCTGCTCGAGATCAGCGACCGCATCGCCATCATGCGCGAGGGCGAGATCGTCGAGCTGGCCTCCGCCGAGCAGATCTGGACCGACCCGCAGAACGACTACACGAAGACCCTGCTGTCGTCGTTCCCCCGACTCACCGGTGCGAGAGGAGTGCTGACCCGATGACCACTCTCGAGTTCGCCCACGTCAGCAAGATCTACAACGTCCGCGGAGCCGGCCAGCTCAAGGCGCTCGACGACATCAGCTTCACCCTGAACTCCGGCCAGACCATCGGTCTCGTCGGCCAGTCGGGCAGCGGCAAGTCGACCATCGCGAAGATCCTCACCCAGCTCGAGACTCCCACGTCCGGCGAGGTGCGGCTCGACGGCGCACCCATCCCGCGGCGCGGCAGGGGACTGCGGAAGTACCGCCAGCAGCTGCGGATGGTGTTCCAGGACCCGTTCGCCTCGCTCAACCCGTACCACTCGATCCGCTATCACCTCGAGCGCCCGATCCGTCTCGACGACGTCGTTCCCAAGAAGGACACCGAGGCCGAGGTGCGCCGACTGCTCGAGCGTGTGCGCCTCGACGCGGATGCCGTGATCGACCGCCGCCCTCATGAGCTGTCGGGCGGCCAGCGTCAGCGCGTCGCCATCGCCCGTGCGCTCGCCTCGCGTCCGTCGCTGCTCGTCGCCGATGAGCCGGTGTCGATGCTCGACGTGTCGATCCGTCTCGGAGTGCTGAACCTGCTCGCCGATCTGCAGCGCGAGGAGGGCCTCGGCGTGCTCTACATCACCCACGATCTCGCCACCGCCCGTCACTTCAGCGACAAGATCATGGTGCTGAACCAGGGTCGGGTCGTCGAGTACGGCGACGCCGACGACGTGATCCTCACCCCGCAGGACCCCTACACGCGCGAGCTGCGGGCGGCGTCGCCCGACCCCGACAAGCACTTCGCGACGACCGGCTCGCACGGAGGTGCACTGTGACCACCGCATCCCCCGATCTGGGTCAGATCGACCAGGAGAACCGCGACGCGCTCGAGGTCGGCACCACCGCGACCGTCGCGCAGAAGGGGCGAGCCGTCGTGCCCTGGCGGTTCTTCGCCGGGCGGGCCGGCTTCTACCTGTTCACGCTGTGGGCGGCCATCACGATCAACTTCTTCCTCCCGCGGTTCATGAAGGGCGACGCGGTCAGCTCGTACCTCGCGCGCAACCGCAACATCAGTCCCGAGGCGGCGGACTCGCTGCGGGCGCTGCTCGGCATCGACACCGACAAGTCGATGTGGCAGCAGTACATCGAGTACTGGGCGATGCTGTTCCGCGGCGACCTCGGCATCTCGACACTGCACGGCCTGCGTCCGGTGAGCGAGGTGCTGGCATCCGCTCTCCCGTGGACGCTCGGTCTCGTCGGTCTCGCCACGATCATCTCGTTCGCGCTCGGCACGGTCGGCGGCGCGATCGTCGGCTGGAAGCGCGGCAGCAGGCTCGACGCCCTCATCCCGATCACGACGTTCTTCAACACGATCCCGTACTTCTGGCTCGGTCTCATCGCGATCGCGATCTTCTCGTCGACCCTCAAGTGGTTCCCGTCGTCGCACGCCTATGACAAGGGGCAGTCACCCGAATGGAGCCTCGACTTCATCGGCCAGGTCATCGTGCACGGCACCCTGCCGGCGGTCACGATCATCATCGCCTCGCTCGGCGGATGGATGCTGGGCATGCGCAACATGATGCTCACGGTGCTCGACGAGGACTACATCACCGTCGCCCAGGCCAAGGGCATGCCGAACAGGCGGGTGCTGTGGGCGTATGCCGCTCGCAACGCGGTGCTGCCGCAGATTCAGAGCTTCGCCCTCTCGATCGGGTTCATCGTCGGCGGCACGATCGTCATGGAGATGGTCTTCAGCTACCCGGGCGTCGGCAAGCTGCTGCTCGACGCCACGAACGCGAAGGACTTCGCCCTCATGCAGGGCGTGTTCCTCGTGATCACGCTGTCGGTGCTGGTCGCCAACATCCTGGCGGACATCGTCTACGCATACCTCGACCCGCGCACGCGCCAGACGGAGGCCTGACATGAGCGTTCCCACCTCGACCGACACGACCGCGCCCGACGGCAGCACGATCCCCACCGGGATGCCGGAGACTGCCACGTTCCGCACGGCCCACGGCGACCAGCCGACCCGCAAGACGTTCTGGTCGCAGCTCGCCCAATCGTTCGCGATGTTCCGCAACCCCAAGTCGATCGCCGGCCTGATCATCCTCGGGGTGTTCGTGCTGATCGCGATCTTCGCGCCGCTGCTCGCCCCCTACGGAGCCACGCAGAAGGACCGCACGGCGCTGCGGCAGCCGCCCTCGCTCGACCACTGGCTCGGCACCACGCACATGGGCGAGGACGTGCTCAGCCAGCTCATCTTCGGCACGCGCGGCGTCGTCGTGGTCGGATTCCTGTCGGCGATCATCGCCACCGTCATCGCGATCACGATCGGCGTCATCGCCGGATACGTGCGCGGGTGGAAGAGCGAGTCGCTGTCGGCGCTCACGAACGTGTTCCTGGTGATCCCCGGCATCCCGCTGATCATCATCGTGGCGTCGCAGTTCGAGAACCCGCCGCTGATCGTGATCGCCGCAGTGCTGGGCCTCACGGGCTGGGCATGGGGCGCGCGCGTTCTGCGCGCGCAGACCATGTCACTGCGCAACCGCGACTTCATCCAGGCGGCGCGCGCCAACGGCGAACCGCTGCACCGCATCATCACCGTCGAGATGCTGCCGAACCTCATGGCGCTGATCGCGTCGAGCTTCGTCGGCACCGTCACCGCCGCCATCCTCGGTCTGACGACCCTCGCCTTCATCGGGGTGATCCCGGTGAGCAACCTCAACTGGGGCACCATCCTGTTCTGGGCGCAGCAGAACGGCGCCTTCCCGAGGCTGTGGTGGTGGTACGTGCCCGCAGGACTCTGCATCGCGATCATCGGCGTCGCCCTGTCGCTCATCAACTTCGGCATCGACGAGTACGTCAACCCGAGGCTGCGGTCGGCCGGTGAGCGTGCCCGCGCGATGAAGAAGAAGGGGCTCGACGTGAACGATCCGGTGACGGCGGTGCGCAGCGCGCCGACGACCGACTCGGGTACCGTGCAGAGCGCGGCGACAGCGACGACGACCCATACGAAGACCGACAAGAAGACACAGAACGCCGAGTGATGACCTCTCAGACCCTGACCGAATCCCTGCCCTACCTCGACCCAGAACTGCCGATCGCCGCGCGCGTCGCCGACCTCCTCGACCGCATGACGGTCGAGGAGAAGATCGGGCAGATGCTGCAGCTCGACGCTCGCGACGACCTCGACGATCACGTGCTGGGCAAGCACGTCGGCTCGATCCTGCACACCTCGCCCGAGCGCATCATCCGGGCGAACGAGCTGACCGCCCAGACGCGACTGCGCATCCCGCTGCTCGTCGCCGAGGACTGCATCCACGGCCACTCCTTCTGGCCGGGAGCGACGATCTATCCGACGCAGCTCGGCATGGCGGCCACGTGGGACGCCGAGCTGGTCGAGAAGGTGGCGAGGGCCACCGCGGTCGAGGTCGCGGCGACCGGCATCCACTGGACCTTCTCGCCGGTGCTCTGCATCGCGCGCGACCTGCGCTGGGGCCGCATCGACGAGACGTTCGGCGAAGACCCGTTCCTCATCGGCGAGCTCGCCTCCGCCATGGTGCGCGGATACCAGGGCGAGGGCCTCGACGACCCCACCGCGATCCTCGCGACGGCGAAGCACTTCGCCGGCTACTCCGAGACGCAGGGCGGGCGCGACGCCAGCGAGGCCGACATCTCGCGACGCAAGCTGCGGTCGTGGTTCCTGCCGCCGTTCGAGCGGGTGGCCCGTGAAGGATGCCGCACGTTCATGCTCGGCTACCAGACCACCGACGGGGTGCCGATCACGGTGAACGACTGGCTGCTCAGCGATGTGCTGCGCGGCGAGTGGGGCTACACCGGCACGCTCATCACCGACTGGGACAACGTCGGACGCATGGTCTGGGAACAGCATGTGCAGCCCGACTACGCGCACGCCTCGGCCGCCGCGGTCAGCGCGGGCAACGACATGGTGATGAACACTCCGGGCTTCTTCGCCGGAGCTCTCGAGGCGGTGTCGAACGGCCTGCTCGCGGAGGACGCCTTCGATGACGCCGTGGCGCGCATCCTCACGCTCAAGTTCGAGCTGGGGCTGTTCGAAGACCCGCGACTTCCGCAGGCGGATCTGGATGCCGTGGTCGGCAGCGCCGCCCACGCCGAGCTCAACCTCGAGACGGCCCGCCGTTCGATCGTGCTGCTCGAGAACGACGGCGTGCTGCCGCTCGACGCGTCCGCGCCGCTGACGGTCGCGGTCGTCGGGCCCCTCGCCGACGACGCCCAGACGCAGCTCGGCGACTGGGCGGGCGGATCGGGTCAGGCCGGATGGCTCGACGGACAGCCGCGCGAGATGATCACCACCGTGCTCGACGGTCTCGCCGGTATCGACGGATGGTCGGTGACGCACACGCGCGGCGCCGAGATCCTCACGCTCGACGACGATCCGCGGGGCACGAAGTTCCCCGACGGACAGCCCCGCCCCTCGGTCGTGGTGCCGAGCGCACCCGACGACACGATGATCGCCGAGGCCGTCGCTGCGGCTGAGGCGTCCGATGTCGTGGTCGCCGTCGTCGGCGACCGTATCGAGCTCGTGGGCGAGGGCCGCTCGACGGCGACGCTCGAGCTGATCGGCGGACAGAACGCGCTGCTCGACGCGCTCATCGCGACGGGGAAGCCCGTCGTCGTGGTGCTCCTGGCCTCGAAGCCGCTCGTGCTGCCGGCATCCGCATCGAAGGCCGCCGCCGTGATCTGGGCGGCGAATCCCGGCATGCAGGGCGGCCGCGCGCTCGCCGAGATCATCTCGGGTGCGGTCGAGCCTTCGGGGCGCCTGCCGATCTCGTTCGCGCGCCACGTCGGCCAGCAGCCGACGTACTACAACCAGATCCGCGGCCAGCACGGCGACCGCTACGCGGACCTCACGCAGTCTCCCGCGTGGGCGTTCGGCGAGGGGCTGTCGTACTCGACGGTCTCGTACGGCGAGCTCTCGCTCGACACCGACCGGCTCGGTCTCGCCGACACGATCGTCGCCGAGGTGACGGTGACGAACACCGGTTCGCGCCCGGTGCGCGAGACGGTTCAGGTCTACGTCCGCGACTCCGTCACGAGCGTGAGCTGGGCTGACAAGGAGCTCAAGACCTACCGCCAGGTCGACGTCGCGCCCGGAGAGTCGGCGCGCGTGCGGCTCGAGGTGCCGGTCGCTGAGTGCTCGATCGTGGATGCGGCCGGCAACCGTCGCGTCGAATCCGGCGCGTTCGAACTGCTGGTCGGTCCGAGCTCGCGCGAAGACGCCCTGCGGAGCGCTGCGTTCACCGTGGCATGAGTCTGCGACGAGGGCGCTCAGGCGTCCTCGTCGCGGAGGCGCTGCGGCCCCGCGCCCTGACTTCCCAGGGCATCGTCGGGGTTGAGCAGGCCGCACGCCTTCATCGACAGGCATCCGCAGCCGATGCATCCCGTCAGCTCTCGTTCGAGTCGCTCGATGCCCTCGCGGCGCTTCTCGAGTTCGCGCTTCCAGCGCCGTGACGCCCGCTGCCAGTCGGCGTGACTCGGGGTCTGCGTGAGCGGGACGTCGGCGAACGCGTCCTGCACATCCGACAGGGGGATGCCGAGGCGCTTCGCCACGGTGATGAGCGAGACCCGGCGCAGCATGTGTCGGGCGTAGCGGCGCTGATTGCCGGCGGTGCGCGTCGACGCGATGAGACCGAGGCTCTCGTAGAAATGCAGGGCGGACGGGGCGACGCCGGTGCGCCTGCTCATCTCGCCGATCGTCAGCGGCTCGTCGGGTCCGTGCGCAATCCGGTCCGGATCGGTGCTCATCGCGGCCTCCTCGATTTGACCTCAAGTGTACTTGAGGTCATACGGTGGCAAACGTGACCCGAACGGAGACCGCCACCCGATGACCTACGTGATCGCCCTGCCCTGCGTCGATGTCAAGGACCGTGCGTGCATCGACGAATGCCCTGTTGACTGCATCTATGAGGGCGAACGCTCGCTGTACATCCACCCCGACGAATGCGTCGACTGCGGCGCGTGCGAACCCGTCTGCCCCGTCGAGGCGATCTACTACGAAGACGACCTGCCCGACGAGTGGCAGGACTACTACAAGGCCAACGTGGAGTTCTTCGATGAGCTCGGGTCGCCCGGTGGCGCCGCGAAGCTCGGCATCATCGAGCGCGACCACCCGATCATCGCCGCACTTCCGCACCAGGAGGCACCCGAATGAGCAGTCAGCAGCACCCCGCCGCGCCGGTTCCGTCCGAGGTCGGTGAAGGGCTCAAGGCCGCGTTCCGCGCGCATCCGGCAGGGGTCGCGATCATCACGGCGATGACCCCTGCCGGTCCCGTCGGTCTCACGGCGTCGAGCGTCGCATCCGTCGCGGTCGACCCCGCGGCGATCGTGTTCTCGGTCACCAGGGCCACCGGCAGCGCGGGCTCGATCCTCAACGCCGAGTCGTTCGTCGTGCACCTGATCGACGACGAGCACTCGGCTCTGGCGCAGAGCTTCGCGGTGAGCGGCGCCGACCGCTTCACCCCCGAGCAGGGGTGGGGCACCCTTCCGACCGGTGAGCCGTACCTCGCCGAGGCGCGCGCCGCGATGCGCGGTCACACGATGTCGACGGTCGCGGTCGGCTCATCGACCGTCGTGGTCGCCGAGATCGACGAGGTGCTGCTCGGGCGGGCGGGCCGACCGCTCGTCTACCTCGACCGCCGATTCCACTCACTCCCCACCGATCAGAACGACTGAAAGGAACAGCATGCCCACTCCGTACACCCTTCCCGAGCTGCCGTACGACTACTCGGCGCTCGCCCCGCACATCTCCGGCAAGATCATGGAGCTGCACCACTCGAAGCACCACCAGGCCTACGTCACCGGTGCCAACACGGCGCTCGAGCAGCTCGGCGCGGCCCGCGAGTCCGGCGACTTCGCCGCCGTGAACAAGCTCGAGAAGGACCTCGCGTTCAACCTCGGCGGTCACATCAACCACTCGGTGTTCTGGGAGAACCTGTCGCCCGACGGCGGCGGCAACCCCGAGGGTGAGCTGGAGGCCGCGCTGACCGATGCGTTCGGCTCGATCGACGCCTTCCGCGCGCACTTCACCGCCACCGCGCTCGGTGTGCAGGGTTCGGGCTGGGCTGTGCTCGCGTGGGACAGCATCGGTGCGCGTCCGGTCATCTTCCAGCTGTTCGACCAGCAGGGCAATGCTCCGCTCGGCGTCACGCCGCTGCTGCAGCTCGACGTCTGGGAGCACGCCTACTACCTCGACTACCTCAACGTGCGCGCCGACTACGTCAAGGCGTTCTGGGAGCTCGTCAACTGGTCCGACGTGCAGCGCCGGTTCCAGGCCGTGCAGGAGAAGACCGCGGGCCTCATCGTCGCCCGCTGAATCTCACGGATCTCCTCCCGGCGCCAGCGCGTCGGGAGGAGATCTGCGCCGCATTGCCGCCAGCCCGCCGCGTTGCAGCCAGCCCGCCGCATCGGGAGGAGATCCGCGATCCGGAGGAGGATGCCGCGGCATCCGCCCTCCGGATCGCAGATCTCCTCCCGATTGAGTGAGAGTCAGGCGAGCAGTTCGCCCGCGAGCGCCTCGATGCGACGGCGGATGTCGTCGCGGATCGGGCGCACGGAGTCGATGCCCTGCCCGGCCGGGTCGTCGAGCTCCCAGTCCTCGTAGCGCTTGCCGGGGAAGAACGGGCAGGCGTCGCCGCATCCCATCGTGATCACGACATCGGAAGCCTGCACGGCCTCGGTCGTGAGCACCTTGGGCTGCTCGGCGGTGATGTCGATGCCGAGCTCGCTCATCGCCTCGACCGCGATCGGGTTGATCTGGTCGGCGGGCATGGATCCGGCGGAGCGCACCTCGATGCGGTCGCCGGCGACCTCGCGCAGAAAGCCTGCGGCCATCTGCGACCGTCCGGCGTTGTGCACGCACACGAAGAGGACGGAGGGCTTGGTGGTGGTCATGATGTCTCCAGGGTAAGCGAGCGTGCGGGGTCGAGGGTCGTCAACGGCGTCCTGCCGATCTGCAGCACGGCCGGCGCGGCGCAGCAGCTGCCCGCGCCGTCGTCGAAGTCTCCTGATCCCCCGCATACCCCGGTCGCGGGCAGGGCGAGTTCGTTGCGCGCCGCGCCCTCGTGATCGCCGGCGAGGTGGGCCGCGACGCTGCGCACCTGCTCGTATCCGGTGAGGGCGAGGAAGGTCGGAGCTCGACCGTAGGACTTCGCGCCGACGATGAAGAGGCCCTCCTCCGGCTGCATGAGCTGTCGGGCACCGGTCGCGCCCACCGAACCGCAGGAGTGGATGTTGGGGTCGATCTCGGAGGCGATGCCGGCGACCGCATCGAGAGCGGGGTCGAGATCGATTCGGAGTTCGCGCAGGATGCCGGTGTCCGGCCGGAATCCGGTGAGCGCGAACACGTGCGCGATCTCCGCCATCTCGCGTCCGTCTTCGGCGACGATCACCAGGCCCCTCCCGTCCCGCCGGAACTCGGCGACTCGGAATCCTGTCACCACCTCGACGACACCGTCATGGATCACCTTCGACACCCGAGAGCCGAGCGCTGCGCGTTCGGGCAGCTCGTCTCCGGCGCCGCCCCCGAGAACGTTCGCGGCGCTCCCTCGGCGGAGCAGCCAGGTGACGCGGGTCCCCGGCGACCGGCGGGCCAGTTCGCTCAGGCGCAGCACGGCGTGCGTGGCGGAGTGCCCCGCTCCGACGACGACCACATGCGAACCCGCGAGCTCGGACACGTCGTCGGGGATGCGGTAGGAGATCAGATCGGATGCCGCGGCCTCGCCCACGGCGGGGAAGCCGTCTGCGCCCGCGGGGTGGGGGAGGCCCCAGGTGCCGCTCGCGTCGATGACCGCCCGGGCGCGGATCCGCGACTCGGTGCCGTCCGTGTCGCGGGTGTGCACGACGAACGGCTGGTTCCTGCGTCCGGACTCGACGACCTTGTCGCGACCCTGGCGAGCGACGCCCGTGACGGCGGTGCTGTACCGGATCCGCTCACCGAGTGCGCCCGCGAGAGGCGCCAGGTAGTCGCTCACCCATTCCGCCCCGGTCGGACAGCCTGCGGTCGGTGCGGTCCACCCGGTCGGCTCGAGCAGACGACGCGCGGCGGCATCCGTCAGCTCGGGCCACGCCGAGAACAGGCGCACGTGGCCCCATTCGGAGACCGCGGCGGCAGGGCCGCGCCCTCGTTCGAGGACGACGACGTCTTCGCGGCGTTCGACGAGATGCGCCGCCGCTGCGAGACCCTGCGGCCCCGCGCCGATGACGACGATCGGAAGCTCGGACACGACATCTCCTCAGATCGAAAGACTTCAATATGAGAAGCGTCGCCCACGTATCGAAGATTGTCAATACGTGAGAGGATGAGCGCATGACGCTTCCGGTGACGATCGAGCAGACGGGCTGCTGCACGCCGCGCGCGGCATCCGCTCTTCCGCTCGCCGAGGCCGAACGGATCGCCCGCCTGTTCAAGGCGCTCGGCGACCCGACGCGCATCCGCCTGCTCTCGCTGATCTCGTCGGCCGCAGGTGGCGAAGCCTGCATCTGCGACCTCACCGACCCGGTCGGTCTGTCGCAGGGCACGGTCTCGCACCACATGAAGCTGCTGGCGGACGCCGGACTCGTCACGCGTGAGCAGCGCGGCAAGTGGGCGTACTTCTCCCTCGCCGAGGGCGCTCTCGACGCCGCCGGCGACGCGCTGCGAGCCGTCTGATCCTGCTGCGCTCCTCAGGTCGGCGGGCGGTCATCCCGATAGGCTGATTCCATGGCCCTCCTCTCGATCGCCGGTTCGGCGCGCGCTCCGCATGAGCTGCGCTCGGCGACTCCGATGAAGGAATGGATGCGCGTCGTGCTCCACCCGGGCACGAACGGGTGGACCAGCGTCTGGGGCACTCTCTCGCACGGCGAGATCGCGGGCTGCCCGCCGCCACGGGACTAGACCGCGCCTCAGTGGGGTGCGGTCTTCCGCGTCGTTCACCCCTTCTCTCGCGTGAGGTCTCGTCATGTCCGCTTCTCCTGTCCGCACCCGTCCCCGTCTCCGCCTGGCTCCCCATGAGCTGTGGCGAGGCATCCGCTCCAACGCCCGCAGCGAGGTGCTCGGGGGTTCGCTGTTGCTCGCCGCCACCGTCGCCGCGCTGATCCTCGCCAACACCCCCGCCGTGTCGTGGTACGAGTCGGTGCGCGACTTCACGTTCGGCGTCCCCGAGCTGCATCTCGATCTGAGCATCGGGGCCTGGGCCGCGGACGGCCTGCTCGCGATCTTCTTCTTCGTCGTGGGTCTCGAGCTGAAGGAGGAGTTCGCCACCGGCCGACTGCGCGATCCGCGTCAGGCGGCGCTGCCGATCGCCGCAGCCGTCGGCGGGGTGATCGTGCCGGCGATCATCTTCGCCCTGATCAACGCGGGCGACGGCGACGCCCTGCGCGGCTGGGCCATCCCGACCGCCACGGACATCGCGTTCGCGGTCGCCGTGATCGCCGTGGTCGGGAAGTTCCTCCCACCGGCGCTCCGTGTCTTCCTGCTCACACTCGCGATCATCGACGACCTGATCGCCATCACGATCATCGCGACCTTCTACACCGACTCGATCAGCTTCCCCTGGCTGACTCTCGCGCTGCTGCCCCTCGCAGGATTCGCGCTGCTCGTGCAGAAGGGCGTGCGGGCGTGGTGGATCCTGATGCCTCTCGCGATCGCCGTGTGGGTCTGCATCCATGCCGCCGGCATCCACGCGACCGTCGCCGGAGTCCTCCTCGGTTTCGTCGTTCCTGTCATCCCGACCGAGCGCGCTCGGGTGCCGCGAGGGACGGATGCCGACGGCGAGCCCCTCTACGACGGCCTCGCCCCGCACTTCGCCGACCGGTGGGGTGTCGTGGCGACGCTGTTCGCCGTGCCCGTGTTCGCCTTCTTCGCGGCGGGCGTCACGATCGGCGGACTCGCGGGGCTCGCGTCGGCGCTGACCGATCCGATCGCGATCGGCATCATCGTCGGCCTCGTCCTGGGCAAGCCGATCGGGATCCTCGCGACCACGTTCCTGCTCAGCCGGGTGCCCGCTCTGCGTCTCGACGAATCGCTGCGCTGGCCCGACCTCACCGGCATGGCGTTCCTCGCCGGAATCGGATTCACCGTCTCCCTGCTCGTCGGCGAGCTCGCCTACGGGTCGAGTTCGGTCGCCGACGAGCACGTCAAGATCGGCGTGCTCCTCGGCTCCCTGATCGCCGCGGTGATCGGCGGGCTGATGCTCGCGAGGCGCAACGCGCTCGCCCGCCGATCGCCGCTCGACGCCTGAGGGCGACGGTCAGGAGCTGCCGACCGTCGACTGCAGCTTCGCCATCACCTGGGTGATCGTGAACGATGCCGATTCCTGGCGAGCAGGGAACTCGGCAAGGGTGTGCAGCATGTTCGCCACATACGCCTGGGCCGGGATGAACAGGAAGATGTGGTCGAGCACCCAGTCCCAGTAGGTGTTCGAGGTGATGTCGGCGCGCTCGAACGGATCGGTGCGCAGATTGAAGAGCTTCGGGAACCGCAGCTCGATGTAGGGCTCCTGCCACACCTGCAGGGTTCCGACCGCGCGCTGCTCCAGGAAGACGAACTTCCAGTTCTCGAAGCGCAGCGCCGTGAGGTCGCCGTCGTCCGAGACGTAGAAGAAGTGTCGTCGCGGGCTGTGCTCGGCGACTCCTGTGATGTAGTCGAGCTGGTTGTTGCCGTCGAGATGGACCCTGAAGTCGGTGCCATGCAGATCCGTGCCCGCCTTCAGACGCTCGGCGATGTCGGTGTCGCCGGCCGCCGCGAGCAGCGTCACGAACCAGTCGTTGTGGCTCACGATGCCGTTGAGCGTCGTGCCCGCGGGGACGTGCCCGGGCCAGCGCACCATCGCCGGGACCCTGTAGGCACCCTCCCAGTTCGAGTTCTTCTCGTTGCGGAACGGCGTCATGCCGGCATCCGGCCAGCTGTTCATGTGCGGGCCGTTGTCGGTGGAGTACATGACGATCGTGTTCTCGGCGAGGCCGAGCTCGTCGAGCAGATCGAGCAGACTGCCCACCACGTCGTCATGATCGAGCATCGTGTCGTGATACTCCGACTGCCAGCGTCCGGCCCGCCCCTTGCTCTCCTCCTTGGTGTGGGTGCGGAAGTGCATGTGCGTCGAGTTGAACCACACGAAGAACGGGGTGTCGTCGTCGGCCTGGGCGCGGATGAAGTCCGCCGCAGCATCGCGGAACTCCTCGTCGACGGTCTCCATGCGCTTCTTCGTCAGCGGACCGGTGTCTTCGATGCGCTGCGTGCCGTCGTCGTTCGCCCACGAGTGGATCACGCCGCGCGGGCGGAACCGCTCGCTGAACCTGGGGTACTCCTCGTCGGTCGGGTAGTCCGGGTGCTCCGGCTCCTCCTCGGCGTTCAGGTGATAGAGGTTGCCGAAGAACTCGTCGAAGCCGTGCGCCGTCGGCAGGTGCTCATCGCGGTCGCCGAGATGGTTCTTGCCGAACTGGCCGGTCGCATAGCCGTGGTGCTTGAGCGCATCCGCGATCGTCGGATCCTCGGGCTGGAGCCCCAGCTTCGCCCCCGGCATCCCCACCTTCGTGAGACCCGTGCGATAGGGGTTCTGTCCGGTGATGAACGCCGCACGCCCGGCGGTGCAGCTCTGCTCGCCGTAGTAATCGGTGAATTTCGCGCCCTCATCGGCGATCCGGTCGATGTTCGGAGTCCGATAGCCCATCAGGCCGTCGGTATAGGTGCTCAGATTGGCGATGCCGATGTCATCGCCCCAGATGATGAGGATGTTGGGCTTGTCGGACATTGTCGCTCCTCGGTCGGCGGTGAGGCCGGGCAGGCGCCCGTGCGGCTCAGCCAACCAGGGGCTCGGGCCGATGCCCAGGGGGGCCTCACACGGAGCGGGTGAGGCGGAATCCGATGTGCGACATGCCGGTGTCCTCCGCCTGGGGCGAGCGGGCGGCCGGGCGGAAGCGCAGGCAGTAGTCGGGGGAGCACAGGTGTGATCCGCCCTTCAGCACCCGGCGCGGGATGCTCGGGAAGCCCTCCTGCGCGCTCGCCGCCGCCAACAGGTTCGCGCGCTTGCCGGGATCCACCGGCTTCTCCGACAGCTTCAGATGCCGCGGCGTGTAGAAGTCGCTCGTCCACTCCCAGACGTTCGCGATCATGTCGTAGAGCCCATAGCCGTTGGGGGCGTACGACCCGACCGGCGCCGTGCCGCCGACGCCCTGGTTGTCATACGGGAAGCGACCCAGCCAGGAGTTCGCCTGCGCCTCGCCACCGGGGTAGATCTCCTCGCCCCAGGCGAAAGGCGCGCCGTCGACCCCGCCCCGGGCGGCGTACTCGTGCTCGGCCTCGGTGGGCAGCCGCATCCCGACCCAGTCGGCGTAGGCGACCGCGTCCTCGAACGCGATGTGCACGACCGGATGCTGCAGCCGATCGTCGATCGACGAGTCGGGGCCGAACGGATGCCGCCAGGAGGCGCCCGCCTGCCAGCGCCACCAGTTGCGCCAGTTGCGCAGGTCGGTCGGGCCGGCGGTCGGCGTGAAGACCATGGAACCCGGCACGAGGTCCTTCGGATCCGCATCCGGAAAGGCAGCCGGGTCGAGAGGCCGCTCGGCCACAGTGATATATCCCGTGGCATCGACGAATTCCGCGTACTGCGCGTTGGTCACCTCGTAGCGGTCGATCTCGAACGAGGCGACCTCGCGCTCGTGCACCGGGCGCTCGTCGGGGTAGAAGTCCTCGGACCCCATCCGGAAGGTTCCGCCGGGGATCAGCACCATGTCGCGAATGTTCGTCACCCGCGTCAGCGTAGCGTCCGCGCCGGAGCGGGAGCGGCCACGGTCGCCCGCGCCGGGTTAGCCGACCGGCCGCGCGCTAGCCCCGGCGGGTGCGCTGCTCGCCCTGAACGGGGATCGGACCGGTGACGCTCAGCTCGTCCTCCCAGCACTGGATGCCCGTGACCTCGGGCATCCGCGCGCGGGTGAAGACAGGGTCGAGCCCCGCACGCCGCTGATCGGAGTAGTCGCGCAGCAGCTTGAACGCGATGCCCGACAGGAGCGCGATCGCCACGAGGTTCACGATCGCCATGAGCCCCATGATGCCGTCGGCCGTGTTCCAGATGATGTCCGCCGAGGCGATCGATCCGAGGAAGATGATCGCGACGACGAGCACGCGGTAGGCGGTGAGGACGGCGGGTCGACTGCTGATGAACTCGATGTTGGATTCGCCGTAGTAGTAGTTGCCGAGGATCGAGCTGAACGCCAGCAGGAAGATGATGATGCTCAGGAGGATGTTCGACCATTCGCCGAGGTTGCTCACGATCGCATTCTGCGTGAGCCCGATGCCCCGGGTCGCGTTCGCGAGGTCGGGCGTGGACACCAGGATGATGAACGCCGTGATCGAGCAGACGAGGAACGTGTCGAAGTAGACCCCGAGGGTCTGGACGAGTCCCTGCTTCACCGGGTGGGTCACCGCCGCGGTGGCGCCCGCGTTCGGCGCAGAGCCGAGACCCGCCTCGTTCGAGAACATGCCGCGCTTGACCCCGGTCATGATGATGGTTCCGAGTGCGGCCCCGACGACCTCGTTGAACCCGAACGCCTGGGTGTAGATCGAGGCGAACACCTCGGGGAGGCGCTCGAAGTTCATACCGACGATCACGAGGCCGAGCAGCAGGTATCCCAGCGCCATGGCCGGGACGACCGCCTGCGTGACGCTGGCGATGCGACGGATGCCACCGAAGACGACGAGGGCGGTCAGGACGGCCAGGATGATGCCGACGACCCAGGGGATCCAGCCCACTTCGCCGCCGAAGCTCGAGGAGACGGTGGCGCTGATCGTGTTCGCCTGCAGGGAGCTGAAGGCGAAGGGGAAGCAGACGATCAGGATGACGGCGAACAGGATGCCCATCCAGCGCGCCTTGAGTCCGTGCTGCATGTAGTACGCGGGACCGCCGCGGAAGCCGTCCTTGTCGCGGACCTTGAACGCCTGACCGAGGGTCGACTCGATGAAGCTCGACGCACCGCCGATGAACGCCATCGTCCACATCCAGAAGATCGCGCCGGGGCCGCCGATGGCGATCGCTGTGCCGACGCCCGCGATGTTCCCGACGCCGACGCGGGAGGCCGCTGAGATCGTGAACGCCTGGAACGCCGAGACCGATTGCGGCTCGCCGTTCTCCTTCCGGGGTGTCCGGTCGGTGAGGGTGCGGAACATCTCCGGTATCAGCCGGAACTGCACCACGCCCGATCGCGCGGTGAAGTACAGGCCGAGGACCACGAGGATCGGCAGCACCACCCACGTCCAGAGCCCATCGCCGGCAGAGAGCACGAAATCGTTGAGCGCGTCCATCGCATCAGTATGGCGGCATGCTGGCGCCCGTGGTGATATTCCGCTTCTAGACCAAGCGCGCGGTCGTGCCTCGGACGTTCAGCTCGTAGGGGAGCTCGGCCGGTATTCCCGCGGCTTCGCCGTCGGCGAGCTTCGCGAGCACGGCATCCGCCGCACGCTCGCCCTGCCCGAGGGGGAACTGGTCGACGGTGCTGAGTCGGAAGAACTCGCCGAGCTCGTGACCGTCGATGCCGACGATCGAGAGGTCGTCCGGCACGGCGAATCCGAGGTCGCGGGCGGCGAGGATCGCCCCGATCGCCATCTCGTCGGATGCCGCGAACACGGCGGTGGGTCGCGGGCCGGGGCGTCCGAGCAGCTGCTTCGCCGCGCGGTATCCGCCCTCGACCGTGAAGTCGGCGGGCTCGAGGAAGGCCGGATTCAGAGGGATGCCGGCCTTCGCCAGTGCCTTCTCGAAGCCCAGGCGACGATTCGTCGGGATGTGGAAGTCGATGTCGAACTCGGGGTTCGCGCCGATGTGGGCGATGTCGCGGTGTCCGAGACCGATCAGGTGCTCGGTCGCCAGCTGGGCCACGGCGACGTCGTCGACGGTGAGGGTGTCGAGCTTGGGGTTCGGCCCGCCGATCGCGATCACCGGCAGGCCGAGGTCGAGCAGGTACTGCGTCTCGTCGTCGTCGAGCTCGATCGAGACCGCGATCACGGCGTCCACTCGCTGCCGTCGCAGGAAGGTGTCGAACACGTGGCGGCGCACGTCCTTGTCGGCGGTGATGTTGTAGAGGGTGATGTCGTAGCCCTCGCGCATCAGCGCGGACGATACCCCCGACAGCACGGTGCTGAAGAACCATCGGTCGAGGAAGGGAACCACGACCCCGATGTTGCGGGTGCGGCCCGATGCCAGGCTCGACGCGCGGGAGGACACGACGTAGCCGAGCGCCGATGCCGCCTCCTGCACGCGCAGGCGGGCCGACTCCGACACATGGCCTCGGCCGCTCAGCGCGCGCGAGACCGTCGCGGTCGAGACGCCGGCGAGCCGGGCGACCTCATCGATGCTCGCCATGGGGGATCCTCTCTGAGCCGTTCCGGTCGCAGTTCGTGCCGTCGGGCGGTGCCGTGGGCGGCGCGAACTGCGACCTGAACGTCGTGCGGCTTACGCCGTGGTGTACCAGACCGCCGTGTCGACGGGCAGGTCGGTGCCCTCGAACGGCTGGCTGCTGACGACGATCGTCGCGTCGGCCGGGAGCGCGAGAGGCTTCTTGCCGAGGTTCGCGACCACGTGCACCGCACCGCGACGGAACGCGACCGCGTGCTTTCCGGCATCCTCCCACACGAGGGAGCCGCTTCCGAAGCCGTGCTCGCGGCGACCGGCGAGCAGCTGCTTGTACAGCGACAGGGTCGAGGTCTCGTCCTTCTCCTCGACCTCGCGCGAGTACGACGCCCAGTCGGCGGGCTGGGGCAGCCACGACGCACCGGTCTCGTTGAAGCCGAACGCCGGAGCATCCGCCTCCCACGGCAGCGGCACACGGCATCCGTCGCGACCGTAGCGCTCGCCGTTGGTGCGGAACCACGTCGGGTCCTGACGGAAGGCGTCGGGGATCTCCATCGCCTCGGGCAGGCCCAGCTCCTCGCCCTGGTAGAGGTATGCCGAACCCGGAAGCGCGAGCATCACGGTCGTCGCCGCGCGAGCGCGGGCGAGTCCGATGGCGGTGTCGGGCTTGTGCGGGGTGTTCGGGCCGATGCCCTCGCCTTGCGGGTTCTCGGCCGTGAGCGCGAGTCGCGACGCGTGGCGCACGACGTCGTGGTTCGACAGCACCCAGGTGCTGGGTGCGCCGACCTCGCCGAACGCGTCGAGGGATTCGCGGATGACAGACCCCAGAGCCTTCGCGTCCCACTCGGTCATGAGGTAGGGGAAGTTGAAGGTCTGGTGCATCTCGTCGGGGCGCACCCACAGGGCGGTCTGCTTGAGCGTCGGCATCCAGGCCTCACCGCACAGCGCGCGGTCGCCGTCGTACTCGGCCAGCACCCTGTGCCAGTCGCGGTAGATGTCGTGCACTCCGTCCTGGCCCCAGTACGGCACGTTCGCCTCGCCGCCGCCCATCGAGTCGGCGTCTGCCGGGGGCGTGTAGTCGGGCAGGCCGTCGGCCTTGATCATGCCGTGGGCCACGTCGACCCGGAAGCCGTCGACGCCGCGGTCGAGCCAGAAGCGCAGGATCGAGCGGAATTCCTCGCGCACCTCTTCGTTGTTCCAGTCGAAGTCGGGCTGCGTCGGGTCGAAGATGTGCAGGTACCACTGGCCCGGCGTGCCGTCGGCCTCGGTCACGCGCTCCCACATGCCGCCGCCGAAGACGGACTCCCAGTTGTTCGGGGGCAGCTCGCCGTTCTTGCCCTTTCCGTCGCGGAAGATGTACCGCGCGCGCTCGGGGCTGCCGGGAGCAGCCTTGAGGGCCTCCTGGAACCAGGCGTGCTGCGCCGACGAGTGGTTGGGGACCAGGTCGACCACGACGCGGATGCCGCGGGCGTGCGCCTCGTTCAGCATCGTGTCGAAGTCGTCGAGGGTGCCGAACAGCGGGTCGACGTCGCGGTAGTCGGCGACGTCGTAGCCGGCGTCCCGCTGGGGGCTCGTCATGAACGGGCTCAGCCAGATCGCGTCGACGCCGAGCTCCTTCAGCGAGTCGAGCCGGCTGGTGATGCCGGGCAGGTCGCCGATGCCGTCGCCCGAGGCGTCGGCGAACGAACGGGGGTAGATCTGGTAGATGACCGCGCTGCGCCACCACTCGGAACCGGGGGCTGCGATCTGCTCAAGCTGTGCCATGGCAACAGATTAGTGCAAACGCTTACATGATTGCCAGAGCGAGCATCGAATCGATTCGGGGAGCCGATATTCTGCGCCGGTCCGCAGCCGCTTGCAGGCCCGGGAGTATGCTTCGGGCATCCGACCACAGGAGGCTGTCATGGTTCCCGAGATCAACTACTGGGCCGTTCTGCTCGCGACCGCCTCGAGCATGATCGTCGGCTCGATCTGGTACGCGCCGAAGGTGTTCGGCACCCGCTGGTCGAAGCTCGCGAACGTCGACATGGACCGTCCGGGGGCGAGCGCGACGATGGCGATCATCACCACCGTGATCGTGAGCTTCGCGACGGCGTGGGTGCTCGCCGGAGCATCCGCGATCGCCTGGCACTTCTACGAGGGATCGTTCTTCTGGGCCGCCGTCGTCACCGGCGTGCTGCTGTGGGCCGGGTTCACGGCCGCGCGGTTCATCACGCACGACGCCTTCGAGGGCCGCCCGACGGCGTTGACCACCATGAACATCGCACACGAGATCGTCACGATCGTGGTCATGGCCGTGATCATCGGCGTCTGGCCGCCGGCTCTCGGCTAGCTCGCCGCGGCATCCTTCGTGAGGTCCTGCGCGAACATGACGAGGATCCCGCTCGGGCCGCGCAGATAGGTGAGCCGGTAGACGTCCTGGTAGTTCGCGACTCCTCGCAGCGGGTGATATCCGTGCCGGGCAGCGATGGCCAGGGACTCGTCGATGTCGTCGACGGAGAACGCCACCCGGTGCATCCCGATCTCGTTCGGCAGGGTCGGCTCGGTCTCGATCGCGTCGGGATGGATGTATTCGAACAGCTCGAGCTGACCGTGGCCGTCGGGTGTCTGCAGCACGGCGATCTTCGCGTGGTTGCCGTCGAGGCCGACGGCGGTGTCGGCCCATTCGCCACTGACCTCGTCCCGACCGAGCACGGCGAGGCCGAGATCGGTGAAGAAGGCGATCGTCGCCTCGAGGTCGCGCACGGCGATGCCGACGTTCTCCAGTGTGATGGGCATGGCTCGCATGCTACTCGCGGGGCGCGACACGCCGGGCGCCTCGAAAGACTAGACCTTCGCCACTTCCGCCGAGACTTCCTGGTATGCCAGCATTTTGCACGTGACCTCCTGGTCGCCTGCGGTCGCCGACTGCGGTTCGGACCGAGGGGGTCTTCATGTCGGGTTCATCGCGCCGTTCAGCGCCATGGATGCTCGCCGCCGCACTCATCGCCGCCGCGATGGTCGCGGGCGTGACCACCGCGGCCTCCGGTGATGCCCCCGCCGACGACCCGACCGCCGCACCGGATCCGACTCTGTCGGTCGCCCTCGCCTACGAGTTCCTCGATGCGCGCGTCGACGAGTTCTGCGACGGCGCGGGGCACTGCCTTCCCCGCAGCTATCAAGGAGGCTTCTTCACCGACCTGCCGACCTGGGACTTCACCCCGTCGTTCGTCTACGACGACGCCCTCGTCGTGATCGCGTACACGGCACGCGGGCTCCCCGACGACATCCGTCGGGCGCGGACCATCGGCGACACCCTGCTCTTCGTGCAGGCGAACGACCCGATCGGCGACGGCCGAGTGCGCACCTCGTACGAGCCGCACGGCATCCGTCAGGGGAGGGTCGAGATCACCGGCCCCGGCACGTTCACCGGCAACCAGGCCTGGACCGGTATGGCGCTCGCGCGTCTCTTCCACGCGACCGGTGACTCGAAGTACCTCGCCGGGGCGGTGCAGATCGCCGAATGGATCCAGAACAACACCGCCGACATGGTGCGAGCGCCCTTCGGATACACCGGCGGCCAGCTCGAGAACGGCTCGTCGCTGGAGTGGAAGTCCACGGAGCACAACAGCGATATCGCCGGCTTCTTCACGCAGCTCGCACAGCTCACCGGCGACTCCGTCTGGGCCGATCGGGCGGGCGTCGCGTCGGCCTTCGTGGCCGCGATGCAGAGCGCCGACGGCCATGTCGACACCGGCACCCTGCTGGACGGGTCGACGGTCAACACCCGCCCCATTCCCCTCGACGCGCAGACCTGGAGCTCGCTCGCCACGCGCGACCCCCGCTACGACACCTCGCTGGACTGGACGCTGACCCACCTCATCGCGACGGACGGGCAGTATCAGGGCGCGTCGATCAGCGACGCCGACGTGTCGAAGGTGTGGTTCGAGGGATCCGGCCACCTGGCGCTCGCTCTCACGCTGCGCGATGCGCCCGGTGACGCCGAGCGCGTGGAGTCGCTGCTGAGCAGCATCCGCCTCGGTCAGCGCGACGCGCCCAACGGCGACGGCAAGGGGATCGTGGCGACGTCGACCGACGGCCTCGACTCGGGCTTCGGCGACCTCTACTACGCCAGCCTGCACACCGGTGCGACGGCCTGGTACCTGCTCGCCGCCGCAGGCGACAATCCCTTCGCGCTGCCCGTCGGCTGACCCGTCGCGCGCCGTCACCACTGCCGCCACGTCGGGCGCGGTGCGGGGTCACTAGTGCACCTCCAGCGCGGTGCGGGGTCACTAGTGCACCTCCGGCGCGGTGCGTGGTCACTATTGCACCGGATTCGGGTGATTCGGATGCGGAACTGGCCCCGGCTGCGGGCGCGGTGCGGAACTGGCCCCGGCTGCGCGAGCGGGATCGGAACTGGCCCCGGCTACGCGAGCGGGTGCGGAACTGGCCCCGGCTGCGCGAGCGGGTGCGGAACCGACCCCGGCTGCGCGAGCGGGATCGGAATTGGCCCCGGCTGCGCGAGCGGGATCGGAATTGGCCCCGGCTGCGCGAGCGGGATCGGAACTGGCCCCGGCTGCGCGAGCGGGTGCGGAACCGACCCCCTCGGTGCTGGGGCCGGCGTCATCGCGCCGGTGCGGGGCCAAAAGCGCATCCTCCGCTGATGCGGGGCCAATAACGCATCCGAAACCGGCGATTCGGGTGCAGAACTGGCCCCGGCTGTGCGCGCGGGTGCAGAACTGGCCCCGGCTGTGCGAGCGGGTGCGGAACTGGCCCCGGCTGCGGGCGCGGTGCGGAACTGGCCCCGGCTGCGGGCGGGGTGCGGAACTGGCCCCGGCTGCGCGCGCCTACCGCTTACGCGGCGACGCGGGCGACGGCGGCGATCGCGCTGGTGAAGAAGTCGACGCCGTCGATGCCCGAGCGCATGGCGGCCGAGGTGTCGGGGCCGAAGCCGGCCTCGGTCGCGTGCTCGGGGTGCGGCATGAGCCCCACGACGTTGCCCGCCTCGTTGGTGAGTCCGGCGATGTCGCGCAGGGAGCCGTTCGGGTTCACGCCCGCATAGCGGAATGCCACGAGGTTCTCGCCCTCGAGACGGTCGAGCGTCTCCTCGTCGGCGATGTACCCGCCGTCGGCGTTCTTCAGCGGGATCGTGATCTCCTGGCCCGTGCGGAAGCGGTTGGTCCACGCGGTGTCGGAGTTCTCGACGATCAGCTTCTGATCGCGCCGCACGAAGTGCTGGTGGTCGTTGCGGATCAGCCCGCCGGGCAGCAGGTGCGCCTCGACCAGCATCTGGAAGCCGTTGCAGATGCCGAGGATCGGCATGCCCTTGGCCGCGGCGTCCTTGACCTCCGCCATGATCGGCGAGAGCGCGGCGATCGCACCGGCGCGCAGGTAGTCGCCGTAGCTGAAGCCGCCGGGCAGCACGAGGGCGTCGACGCCCTCGAGATCGTGCGAACCGTGCCAGAGGGCGACCGGCTCGGCGCCGGCGATGCGCACGGCGCGCTGGGCGTCGCGGTCGTCGAGCGAGCCCGGGAAGGTGATGACGCCGATGCGCGTGGTCACTCGGCGACCTCGATGCCGACGACGTCCTCGATCACGGAGTTGGAGAGCACCTCATCGGCGATGCGGCGGGCCTCGGCGAGGATCTCGTCGGTGACCTCGCCTTCGACGGTGAGCTCGAAGCGCTTGCCGATGCGGACATCGGAGAAGCCCTCGACGCCCAGACGGGAGAATGCGCCGGACACGGCCTTCCCCTGCGGGTCGAGCAGTTCGGGCTTGGGCATGACGTCGACGACGATGGTGGGCATGAACGGCTCCGGAAGTCGCGGGCGGACGGGCGTGTCCAGTCTACCGGCTCGGGACTCGCCCGATTCCCGGGTGACGGGGCTCAGGCGTGGAAGACGGTGTGCAGGTCGCCGATCGCCTCGCGGCCGCCGAGACCGTCGATCTCGAACAGCACGGAGATGCCGACGACGTGGCTGCCCAGGCGCTCGACCAGTTCGCGTCCGGCGGCGAGCGTGCCCCCTGTGGCGAGCACGTCGTCGATGAGCAGCACGCGGGATCCGGCGGGCAGATCGTCGTGCATCTCGATCGTCGCGGTGCCGTATTCGAGGGCGTAGTCGACGGATGCCGCGGGGCGGGGAAGCTTGCCGGCCTTGCGGATCGGGATGAGGCCGACGCCTGCGGCGATCGCGGCCGCTCCGGCGAGGATGAAGCCGCGTGCCTCGATGCCCGCCACGACGTCGAACTGTCCGGCGAACGGCGCGATGATCGCATCGGTGGTCGCCTGCAGAGCCTCGGCGTCGGCGAGCAGCGGGGTGATGTCGCGGAAGATGATCCCCGCCTCGGGATAGTCGGGGATGCTGCGGATCAGGGATTCGGCGCGGACGAGGGCGGGGGAGAGATCGGTGTCGGGCACCGGTCAAGGCTACGCGAAAGGCTCGGGCTTGACACCGTGGGAGCGCTCCCATAGAGTCACTGGACAGTGCATGGGAGCGCTCCCACAGGAATCCTCACGGGAAGCCATCACGGAAAGCCCACGCACGACCCCGAGCACCACCCGCACCACCACTGCACGACCCACCACAAAGGAGTGAACTGTGAACACACGTGCCCGCAAGCGGATCCTGACGACAGCAGCCGTCGCATCCGTCTCCGCCCTGGCCCTCGCCGGCTGCGCCTCCGCCGATGCCGGCGACAGCGCTTCCGGTGACGAGAAGGTCACACTGACCGTCACCACCTTCGGTACCTTCGGATACGACGACCTCTACGACGAGTACGAGAAGGCGAACCCGAACGTCACGATCGAGGCGACCAACATCGACACCGGCGGCAACGCCCGCACCGACGCGTTCACGAAGATCGCAGCCGGCTCGGGTCTCAGCGACGTCGTCGCGATCGAGGAGGGGTGGCTCGGCGCGATCATGGACGTCTCCGACACCTTCGTCGACCTGCGCGACTACGGCATCGAAGACCGCAAGTCCGACTGGGTCGACTGGAAGTACGGACAGGCGACCGACGCCGAGGGCCGCGTGATCGGCTACGGCACCGACATCGGCCCGAGCGGCATCTGCTACAACGGCGCCGCCTTCGAGGCGGCCGGCCTGCCCAGCGACCGCGAGTCCGTCGCCGAGCTGCTGAACGGCGACTGGGAGAACTACTTCGCGGTCGGCGCCGAGTACACGGCCAAGACCGGCAAGGCCTGGTACGACCACTCGGGCTTCGTCTGGAACGCCATGGTCAACCAGCTCGACGAGGGGTACTACACCTCTGACGGCGAGCTGAACGTCGAGGACAACGCCGAGCTGAAGGAGCGCTTCGAGCTGCTCGGGGCCGCGACCGAAGGCGGTCAGTCCGCTGCACAGACCGCGTGGGACTGGAACGGCGGCAAGTCGTTCGTCGACGGCACCTTCGCCACGTTCGTCTGCCCGGGCTGGATGCTCGGCGTCGTGCAGGGCCAGGTCGAGGCCGGCGGCGGCGACGCCTCCACCGGCTGGGACTTCGCCGACGTCTTCCCCGGCGGCGCAGCCAACTGGGGCGGCGCATTCCTGTCGATCCCCGAGAGCTCGCAGCACAAGGAGGCCGCGGCCGACCTCGCCGACTGGCTGACGCAGCCCGAGCAGCAGGTCAAGCAGTCCGCCGCCGCGGGCAACTTCCCGTCGACGATCAAGGCGCAGGAGACCCTCTCGTCCGAGGCGACTCCGAACGCGTTCTTCAACGACGCACCCACCGGTGCCATCCTCGCCGAGCGCGCCAAGGGCGTCGTCGCCCAGTTCAAGGGCGCCGATGACTCGGTGATCCAGGAGAACGTCTTCGGTCCGGCCCTCAGCGGCCTCGACCGTGGCGAGACCGACACCCAGGGCGCCTGGGATGCCGCGGTCGAGCTCCTGAACGAGCTGGTCGACTGACCCAGCCACCGCATCCGTTCCGGTCGCAGTTCGTGCCGCGCCGCCTTCACCGGGGCGGCACGGACTGCGACCGGAGCACCACGGAAGCCCGGAACAGGACCAAGGAAGAGTCATGACCCTCACGCATGAGCGCTCGGAGACGGCATCCGCGTCGTCGAACGACGCGAAGAGCCCGAAGACGGATGCCGCGGCTCGGCGTCCCTGGCGGCACCGCATCTCGCGGTTCGACCAGAACGCCTCCCCGTACTTCTACATCTCGCCGTTCTTCCTGCTCTTCGGGCTGGTCGGACTCTTCCCGCTGCTCTACACGGTGTGGGTGGCCGTGCACGAGTGGGACCTGCTCAAGGGGCAGGGCGAGTTCATCGGCGCCGGGAACTTCGTCGAGATCCTCGGCGACCCGATGTTCTGGAACTCGATCTTCAACACCCTGAGCATCTTCCTGCTGTCGGCGATCCCGCAGCTCGCGGTCGCCCTGGTGATCGCCTACCTCCTCGACCGCGGCCTGCGTGCCCCGACGTTCTGGCGCATGAGCGTTCTCATCCCGTTCGTCGTCACCCCCGTCGCCGTCGCCATCATCTTCTCGAGCATCTTCAACGAGGCCGACGGCCTCGCCAACAACCTGCTCAATCTGATCGGCATCGCCGACCAGGAGTGGAAGCACAACACGGCCCTGTCGCACCTCGCGATCGCCGTGATGGTGAACTTCCGCTGGACCGGCTACAACGCCCTCATCCTCCTCGCCGCCATGCAGGCGGTGCCGCGCGATCTCTACGAGTCGGCAGCCCTCGACGGAGCCGGCGCTGCCCGCCGGTTCTTCTCGATCACGATCCCCACGATCCGCCCGACGCTGATCTTCGTGATCATCACGGCGACGATCGGCGGTCTGCAGATCTTCGCCGAGCCGCGGCTGTTCGACGTCTCGACCGCGGGCGGCATCGGCGGCAGCGACCGGCAGTTCCAGACGACCGTGCTGTTCCTGTGGGAGCTCGCCTTCTTCCGCCGGGACCTCGGCGAAGCGTCCGCCGTCGCCATCCTGCTGTTCCTGCTCATCGTCGGCATCGGCGTCATCAACTTCCTGATCTCCCGACGCATCTCGACCGGGGATGCTCCGAAGAGCCGCGCCGCGCGCCGACGAGCCCGCACCGCCGCTGCCGCGGCAGCCGCGACGGCCGCCGCCGGCACGACGATCGCCACCACGACCGAGGAGAATGCGCGATGACCGCCACCCAGGCGCTGAGCGTCCCCGAGAAGATCCGCCGCCGTCGAGGCGCCGTGGGCGGCAACGCCGGGATCGGCAGCCGCCCCGGCTTCCTCACCTACGGCCTGCTCGCCGCGTTCATCATCGGCAGCGTCTACCCGCTGTGGTGGTCGGTCGTCGTGGCGAGCGGCACGAACGCCACGCGTGGCGAAACCCTGCCGCTGATCCCCGGCGGCAACTTCTTCACCAACGCCGCCAAGGTGTTCGACGCGATCCCGTTCTGGCTCGCTCTGGGCAACTCGTTCCTCATCTCGGCGATCATCACGGTCTCGGTCGTCACGTTCTCGACGCTGGCCGGCTATGCCTTCGCCAAGCTGCGCTTCAAGGGCCGCGACGGACTGATGATCTTCGTGATCGCGACCATGGCGATCCCGACGCAGCTCGGCATCATCCCGCTGTTCATGCTGATGCGGGAGCTCGGCTGGACCGGATCGATCGGCGCGGTCATCGTGCCGACCCTGGTCACCGCCTTCGGCGTCTTCTTCATGCGGCAGTACCTGGTCGACGTGATCCCGGACGAGCTGATCGAGGCGGCGCGGATGGACGGCGCGAACCAGTTCCGCACGTTCCTCACCGTCGGCATCCCGGCCGCTCGTCCTGCCATGGCGATCCTCGGCCTCTTCACCTTCATGACGGCGTGGACCGACTACCTCTGGCCGCTGATCGTGCTCTCCCCGCAGAACCCGACACTGCAGACGGCCCTCAGCCAACTGCAGTCCGGCTATTACATCGACTACTCCATCGTGCTCGCCGGTGCGGTGCTCGCGACCCTTCCGCTGCTCGTCCTGTTCGTCGTGGCGGGTCGGCAGCTGGTCAGTGGCATCATGGCGGGCGCGGTGAAAGGATGACCCCTATGACCCGTGCCTTTCCCGAGAACTTCCTGTTCGGCGCCGCGACAGCGGCGTACCAGATCGAAGGGGCGGCTTTCGAAGACGGGCGCACCGCGTCGATCTGGGATGCCTTCAGCAGGGAGCCCGGCGCCGTGATCGGCGGCGACAACGGCGATGTGGCGTGCGACCACTACCACCGCTATCCGCAGGACGTCGCTCTCATGAAGGAGCTCGGGCTGCAGACCTACCGCTTCTCGACCTCGTGGTCGCGCGTCCGGCCCGACGGCGGCGCGGTCAACGCGAAGGGCGTCGACTTCTACGAGCGCCTGGTCGACGAGCTGCTCGCGAACGACATCCTTCCCTGGCTGACGCTCTATCACTGGGACATGCCGCAGGCGCTGCAGGAGACCGGCGGGTGGACCAACCGTGACACCGTCGCCCGCTTCCTCGAGTACGCCGGCACGATGCACGACGCCCTGGGCGATCGGGTGAACGTGTGGACGACCCTGAACGAGCCGTGGTGCTCGTCGTTCCTCTCTTATACCGGCGGCGAGCACGCTCCGGGTCACACGAGCGTCGCCGAGGGTCTGCTCTCGGCGCACCACCTGCTGCTCGCCCACGGCGAGACGGTCCGTGAGCTGCGTGGCCGGGATGCGAGCCTGAATCTCGGCATCACGCTGAACCACACGGTCGCAGACCCCGCCGATCCGACCAACCCCGCAGACATCGACGCCGCGCGTCGCGTCGACGGCCAGTTCAACCGGTGGTTCCTCGACCCGATCTACCGGGGCGTCTACCCGGACGACATCATCCGGGACATCCGGTCGGTGGATGCCGATGCCGTCGCCCGCTTCACGGATGCCGTGCACGACGGCGACCTCGACGTCATCTCTCAGCGCATCGACACGCAGGGCGTCAACTACTACCACGGCGACTTCGTCTCGGGTACGGCTCCCGCCCCTGAGCGGACCCCGCTCAGCGGCGGCCCCGCGACCGACCGGGTCGGTCGGAGCCCGTATCCGTCGAGCGAGGGCATCCACCCCGTCGAACGCGGACTGCCGCGCACGGCGCAGAACTGGGAGGTGCAGCCCGAGGGGCTCACCCGCCTGCTGCAGCGCGTGTGGACCGAGTACGCCGAGCCCGCCGGAACCGTGCTGTACATGACCGAGAACGGTGCCGCCTATGACGACGTCGCGGTCGTCGAAGACGGTGAGACCCGCGTGCACGACGAGGACCGCACCGAGTTCCTGCGCCTGCACCTGGCCGCCGTGCTCGATGCGGCGGATGCCGGCGTCGACGTGCGCGGCTACTTCTACTGGTCGATGTTCGACAACTTCGAGTGGGCCTGGGGCTACGACAAGCGGTTCGGCATCGTGCGCGTCGACTACGACACCCAGGAGCGGAGTCTGAAGGACTCCGGTCGGGAGTACGCTCGCATCATCGCCGCTCGCGCTCTCTGACGCCGGGCGGCGTCACCAGGGAGCATCCGGCCTCGCCGCCGGACGGAGGGAGAGTCGTGTCGTCACGAGCGACCATCGAAGAGGTGGCATCGGCCGCCGGAGTCTCACGGTCGACGGTGTCACGCGTCGTCAACGGGTCGACGGCGGTGAGTCCTGAAGCCCTCGAGTCGGTGAAGCGGGCCATCGAGGAGCTCAGCTACGTGCCCAACCGCGCGGCTCGCTCACTCGCGTCCCGACAGACCCACGCGATCGCCCTGATCGTGCCCGAGGACACCACGCGGTTCTTCGGAGATCCCTTCTTCGCGGCGATCGTCGCGGGCATCACAGGGGCGCTCCGCGGCTCGGACTACCTGCTCAACCTGCTGATCGCGAGCGACGACCCCGGCGACAAGATGACGAGCTTCGTGCGCAACGGCGGTGTGGACGGCGCGCTCATCGTCTCGCACCACACGAGCGACGCGTTCATCGACCGGGTCGCCGATGCCGTGCCCGTGGTCTGGGGCGGCAGGCCGGTGCGCATCCGCGAGGGCGACTACGTGGTCGACGTCGACAACGTCGCCGGCGCCCGCACCGCCACCCAGCACCTGATCGAGACCGGTCGCACGCGGATCGCCACGATCTCCGGGCCCATCACGATGGTCTCCTCCGTCGACCGTGTGCAGGGCTTCCGCGGGGCACTGGCCGATGCAGGGCTCTCGCCGTTCGCCGAGGAGGCCGGTGACTACAGCGAAGCCAGCGGAGCGGATGCCGCGCGCCGCATCCTCGCGGCGGGGCGTCCGGATGCGATCTTCGTCGCCAGCGACCTCATGGCCCGTGGCGCGCTCACGGCGCTGCGCTCGGCCGGCATCCGTGTTCCCGAGGACGTGGCGCTCGTCGGGTTCGACGACTCGTCGGTCGCGCTGAGCACCGACCCGCCGCTGACCACCATGCGGCAGCCCATGTACGCGCAGGGGGAGGCCATGGCCGGAGTGCTGCTCTCGCGCCTGGCCGGGCGCGACCCGGCGCACACGACGATCCTGCCGACCGAACTGGTGGTGCGCGCCTCGTCGTGACCTCGCGCGGGCCGGGATCGAACGGGTGCGACCGAAGAACACGGATGCGGACCATACGCCCCTCCAGGTCGGTCCGCATCCGTGGGTCTTCGGGCGATCAGCCGATCCGGTCCCGTGACCGCTGATCGATCGTCGCGGGCCACGGCATCGTCGCCCACGGGCCGTTGCGCTTGGGCATCACTGCCGTCGCGAAATCCGTCCACACCTCGCCGTACTTCTCGAACGACTCCGCGTCGAGGTTCCCGTCGCTCCAGTGCATGACCCGTCCGGCGATGTAGCTCAGGCCGAAATCGACCCATGACACGAACGACGGGCGGGTGTCGACGTTGATCCGGTGGATGATGCGGCGGGCCTCTGCGACGTCGGCGTATCCGAGCGCGACACCCCACGTCGTCATCGCCACGGCCTGACCGAGCGCATACGCGTCGAGAGTGCGCACATACACATCGGGCGTCACGACATCTTTCCCGACTCGTCTGCGCACCTCGCGCTCGATGCGCTCGATGCCGGCCACGAACGGCAACGCGTCGCGCGCATCTCCGCCTTCGGCGACGATCCCCGCGAGCCACTCCCGCGTGGTCGGCACACGCCCGAGGGCGGTGTCCAGGTCGTTGCGGACAGCCAGACGGAGCATCCAGGCCTGGCGTCGACGTCGCACGGTGCTGAGGTGGTCGATCATGCCGAGCCAGTCGTCACGGGAGCGGATGCCCCACGTCTCGGCGACGAGCGCCCTGTCGTCAGGTCCCAGAGAGGGGGCCGTCGGGTCGTTCCAGGGCCCGGACGGGAGGGAGCTGATCTGCAGCAGGCCCAGCGCGATCTCGTTCGCCTCGGTGTCGGTGGTGGAGAACCGCTCGGATGGCGCGAGCCTCTGGGGACGCGTGAACCATGATGTCGGGCTCATCACACTCCTGAGGGTGGGGCCTGGGGCCGCTCATAGCTTGAACAGCTATTCAGTCGCTAATATATAGCCTCCGGGGGGAAATCCGAAGTCGTCCGATGCTGGGGAGCGGGACACCGATGGCACGTTCAGACGAACACAACCGGGCCGCGCGGGAGCGCGCCCGCGAAGCCATTCTCGAATCGGCCATCATCCTGTTCGCCGAACGTGGGGTCTCCGGCGCGAGCATCGCCGAGATCACCCGCCGCGCCGGGGTCGCGCAGGGACTCGTGAGCTACCACTTCGGCGGCAAGGACCAGCTCGTGGCCGCCGTGATCGACCGCTGGTACGAGGCGCTCTTCGCGATCCCGCAGGTCGAAGGGCCCGCCGACGTCCGGCTCGCCGGGATCATCGACGGTGCTCTCGCCGCCACCGGTTTCGCCCTCCCGGTGCAGCGAGCGGTGTTCGCGATGCAGCAGCAGCCCAGCACCCACCGCATGTTCGCCGAGGCCGAGACCCGGTTCGCCGAGCAGGCGACCGCATCGGAGAACGCCGTCCGCGAGATCTTCCGCGAGAGGGGTGCCGCCGATCCTCCGCTCGAGGAGATCATGCTGCGCACCACCCTCGAGGGCGTCTTCATGAAGTACGCCGTCTACGGCGACACCTACCCGCTCGAAGACGCCCGACGCTGGGTGCGGCGTCTCTACGGCCTGCCCCAGCCCGAGGCGCCGCTTCCGCTGCATCTCGCGCCCCGGGATCCGGACGCGAGGACCAGGGCGGCGGGGGCTCTGCGGGACGAGGAGTGACCGAGCTGCGGCCGACCCTCCATCGCGGACGGCGTCAGCCCAGCTGCATCCGGGCGAAGGCCCCGAGCACCACGCGCTCGGACTGCACGAGGTAGCGCTCGAGCTCGGCCGCACCGGCCGCCGCACCGCGGGCGAGGAAGGTGTCGAGCACCGCGCGGTTCTTGCGCACGAACGGCTCGTGCAGCGAGCGAGGATCGTCGATCTTCAGGAACGCGAGTCTCAGCTCTGCCGCGAGGTCACGGTAGGTGCGGGCCAGACGGGGGCTGTCCGCGAGCGACACCAGGGCGACATGGAACGCCATGTTGGCGCTGCCCACCGCGCGCCACGTCTCGGCGTCGTCGAGGAGTGCGTCGTGCGCCGCGGCCTCGGCGGCGAGCACGGCCTCCTGCATCTGCTGGACCGCCGGATGCTCCGGCTCGGAGTGCAGGAGCGCGGTGCACTCGATGATGCGACGTGCGCGATAGATGTCGATCACGTCGGCGATCGACGGCGAGGCGACGGAGACGCCCCGGTGCGGCACGTGCTCGAGCAGACCCTGCTCGGAGAGGGCGCGGAACGCCTCGCGCAGCGTGTTGCGTGCCACGCCGAAGTGCTCCGCGATGGCCGATTCCGACAGTCGGGAACCGGGTGCGAACGCGCCGTCGATGATCTGCTGTCGGAGCGCATCGGCGAGCATGCCCTGCTGGTTCATGCCTTCATCGTAGGCGGCGGCCTGAGCGGATCGTTCGAGGAAGCATCTCCGCCATCACGCGAATGCAACTCGGCCGTAGCACAGCGGAAACAAAGTTGTTGAACAATATTGCTCGATCCGTTCTACACTGGGTGTCACTCGACACCCACCAACGACGATGGGAATCCCCCCGCAATGTCAGAGAACACCGCAGCCCCGCTGCCCGCCGAAGACGAAGTCCGGCTCTCCGCCGCCAAGAGACGCGCCGGCCGCAGCGCCGTGATCGGCGCCATCTTCCTGATGGCCACCAGCGCCATCGGTCCCGGGTTCATCACCCAGACGGCCACCTTCACCGCGACGATGGGGGCGGCCTTCGCGTTCGCGATCCTCGTCTCGATCCTCGTCGACATCGCCGTGCAGCTGAACGTGTGGCGCATGATCACCTCCTCCGGCATGCGCGCCGGGGAACTCGCCAACAGGGCCATCCCGTTCTCCGGGCACGTGATCGCCGTGCTCGTCGTCATCGGCGGCCTCGCCTTCAACATCGGCAACATCGCGGGTGGCGGCCTGGGCATGAACGCGCTGCTCGGCATCGATCCCAAGCTCGGCGGAGCGCTGACCGCCGCCCTCGCGATCATCATCTTCCTCATCAAGAAGGCCGGTCCGGTGATGGACATCGTGCTCGTCGTGCTCGGCATCGGCATGATCGTGATGACCGTGATCGTCGCGGTGATCGCCCAGCCGCCCATCGGCGAGGCGCTGCGCCAGACGTTCGCGCCGGACGAGCTCAACTTCGCCACGATCACCACGATCGTCGGCGGAACGGTCGGCGGATACATCACCTACTCGGGTGCCCACCGCTACCTCGACTCGGGTCACACGGGTCCCGAGCAGGCGGGTCCTGTGATGCGCGCCGCGGCGAACGGCATCCTCGTCACCGGCATCATGCGCTACGTGCTGTTCCTCGCGATCCTCGGCGTGGTCGCCTCGGGCGTCTCGCTCGACCTGTCGAGCCAGGCCGCGAACCCCGCGGGACAGGCCTTCGGCGCCGTGCTCGGCGACGCGGGACTCCGCATCTTCGGCGCGATCTTCTGGGCCGCCGCGATCAGCTCGGTGATCGGCGCGGCATACACGTCAGCGACCTTCCTCTCGACCTTCACGAAGAAGCTCCGGGGCGGGTGGCCGCTGCAGCTGGCCACCGTCGCCTTCATCGTCGTGTCGCTGATCGTCTACCTCTCGATCGGCACGGCGCCGGCCGCGATCCTCGTCTTCGTCGGCGGCTTCAACGGGCTCATCCTCCCCATCGGCCTCACGGTGTTCATGTACATCGGCTGGTTCCGCCGTGACCTGCTCGGCTCGAAGAAGTACCCGCTGTGGCTGCTCATCGCCGGCACGCTCGTGACGCTGCTGACCTGGTACATGGGCATCGTCTCGGTCGGCCCCATCTTCGCCTTCCTCGGAATCGGAGCGTGACCCCATGACATCGATCGACCTGAACTCCGACCTCGGCGAGAACGTCCCCGACCGGGTGGTCAGCGACGACGAGAGCATGCTGCGCCTCGTGACGAGCGCGAACGTGGCGTGCGGGTTCCACGCGGGCAGCCCCGAGGGCATCCGATCGACTCTCGAGAGCGCCGTGGCCGGAGGCGTCGTGATCGGCGCGCACCCCGGCTACCGCGACTACGAGAACTTCGGCCGCACGAAGGTCGAGATCGACTCGGCCACCCTGCAGGCGCACGTCGAGTACCAGCTCGGTGCCCTGATCGGTCTTGCCGCAGCCGTCGGTGGCACGGTCGCCTACGTCAAGCCGCACGGAGCGCTCTACAACACGATCGCCCGCGACGAGCGGCAGTCGAAGGACGTGGTGGCGGCGATCCGCGCGATCGACCCGAACCTCGTGCTGCTGGGTCTGGCCGGAGGCGTCGTGCTCGACGTCGCCGAGCGTGCGGGCCTGCAGATCGCGGCCGAGGCCTTCGCCGATCGGGCGTATCAGCCCGACGGCCAGCTCGTCTCACGAACCGAGGCGGGCTCGGTGCTGCACGACCCCGTCGCGGTCGCCGAGCGCATGGTGCGCCTCGCCGGCGAAGGAGTGATCCGCGCGATCGACGGCACCGACGTGCCCGTCAGCGCGCAGTCGATCTGCGTGCACGGCGACAGCCCCGGCTCGGTGGCCATGGCCGCCGAGACCAAGCGGATGCTGCAGGACGCCGGCATCACGATCGCACCGTTCGCGGGAGTCTGAGATGACCGTTCTCGCCACCCCCGACCAGCTCGCCGCCGCGCGGGCAGCGCGAGCCGCCATCCGGGCGGGGCACGCCGCGCCGACCAGCGGCGTCGCCGTCGGACTGACGCAGGCGAACCTCATCTCGGTGCCCGCGGACTGGGCATTCGAGACGCTGCTCTTCGCGCAGCGCAACCCGAAGCCGTGCCCCGTGCTCGAGGTCATCGAACAGGGCGAGGTGGAATCGCGGCTCGCCCCGGGCAGCGACATCCGCACGGACATCGGCCGGTACCGCGTCTGGCGCGACGGCGAACTGGTCGACGAGGTCTCCGATGCGACCGAGGCGTGGGAGGAGCATCCCGACCTCGTCTCGTTCCTGATCGGATGCAGCTTCACGTTCGAGTCCGGGCTCGTGCAGGCGGGCATCCCGATCCGCCATCAGGAACTCGGACGCAACGTTCCGATGTACCGCACCGCAGTGACTTGCACCCCCGCGGGCAGGCTGAGCGGCGAGATGGTCGTGTCGATGCGACCGATCCCCGCGGACCGTGTGGCCGATGCCGTGCAGATCTCCGGCCGCACCCCCGCCGTGCACGGGGCCCCGGTGCACATCGGCGACCCGGCATCGCTCGGCATCGCAGACCTCGCCCGCCCCGACTTCGGCGATGCCCCTGAGGTGCGCGAGGGCGAGGTGCCGGTGTTCTGGGCGTGCGGCGTCACCCCGCAGGCCGCCATCATGGCCTCGAAGCCGCCGTTCGCCATCACCCACGCGCCCGGCTACATGTTCATCACCGATGTCCCCGATGCGGAGTACCTGGTCTGATGCGCATCCTCACGGCATCCGACCACGCGCTTCTCGTCGAGGCGGCCGACCTCGACGAGGCGATGCGTCTGAACCTCGCGTGGGACGGCGTGCACGGCGTGGTCGAGCGCATCCCCGGCGCTCGCACGGTGCTCGTGCGGTTCGATCCGCTGGCGGTGTCGGCCGCCGATCTCGCCCGCGCGCTCGCCGCGACCGAGATCGACACCGCTCATCTGCCGGCCACGGGCGAGGTCACCGTTCCGGTGCGGTACGACGGAGAGGACCTCGACGAGGCGGCATCCCTGCTGGGTGTCTCGGCATCCGAGCTCGTGAACCGCCACCTCGCCGCCGAGTGGACGGTCGCCTTCTCGGGCTTCGCCCCCGGCTTCGGGTACGTGGTGAGCAGTGATCCGCTGTTTGATGTGCCCCGCCGCTCGTCGCCCCGCACCCGTGTGCCGGCCGGATCCGTGGCCCTGGCCGGCCAGTTCACCGGCGTGTACCCGCGCGAGAGCCCCGGCGGATGGCAGCTCATCGGACGCACGGATGCCCTGATGTGGGACGTCGATCGCGACCCACCTTCGCTGCTGTCGCCCGGCACGACGGTGCGGTTCGAGCAGGTGCGGGCGCAGGCCGTGATGTCGGACAACGCAGACGATCGTGCCGACGCGCGGCGCGTCACCGAGCGAGACGCCGCGGCGAGCGCGACGGACCCGGGTTGTCCGGCGTCCCCGGCCGTCGAGGTCGTGCGTCCGTCGATGCAGCTGCTGGTGCAGGATGCCGGTCGTCCGGGATTCGCGGCGCTCGGCGTCTCAGCGTCCGGTGTCGCCGATCGCCGCGCCATGCGCGAGGCGAACCGCGCAGTGGGCAATGCGAGCGGCGCGGCGGTGCTCGAGAGCGTCGGCGGTGCCGTGCTGCGATTCCGGGGCGCCGGGGTCGCCGCTGTCACGGGCGCTGTCGGGACGCTCGACCTGATCGACGCGGACGGTGTGGCGCGTCGCATCGCCCATGGCGCGCCCTTCGCCACCGTCGAGGGCGACGAGCTCACGCTGGGGCATCCGACCAGCGGGCTGCGCTACGTCATCGCGGTCCGTGGCGGAGTGGCCGTCGACACGGCGCTCGACAGCCGCGCGAGCGACACCCTCGCCGGGCTCGGGCCCGATCCGCTGGCTGCAGGAGACGTGCTGCGCATCGGCGATTCCGCACGGCATCCGGTCGAGCCGGAGGTCACCCCGCGCACACTGCCGGCATCCGGTGACGTCGTCGACCTCGAGATCACCCTCGGCCCTCGGGACGACTGGTTCACCCCCGCAGCGCTCTCGACGCTCGCCGGCCAGGAGTGGACCGTGACCCCGCGGTCGGACCGCGTCGGCATCCGGCTCGAGGGCGACAGGCCCCTCGCGCGCTCCGTCGGGGGCGAGCTGCCCAGCGAAGGGGCGGTCACCGGGGCGATCCAGGTGCCGCCTGACGGTCAGCCCGTGCTGTTCCTCCCGGATCACCCGCTCACCGGCGGGTATCCGATCATCGGCGCCCTCACCGATCGCAGTCTCGACCTCGCCGCGCAGCTGCCGCCCGGCGTGCGCATCCGTTTCATCGTCAAGGAGACCTCATGACCAAGGTGCTGATCGCGAATCGCGGAGAGATCGCCGTGCGCGTCATCCGCGCCTGCGCCGAAGCCGGGTACACGTCGATCGCGGTCTACGCCGACCAGGATGCCGATGCTCTGCACGTGCGGCTCGCCGATGAGGCTGTCGGACTGGGGGGAGACACCGCTGCGACGACGTATCTCTCGATCGATGCGCTGCTGGACGCCGCCCGCACGAGCGGAGCGGATGCCGTGCACCCGGGCTACGGATTCCTCTCGGAGAGCGCGGAGTTCGCGCGGGCCGTCGAGGGTGCGGGCCTCATCTGGATCGGCCCGTCGCCCGACAGCATCGATGCGCTCGGCGACAAGATGACCGCGCGCCGGATCGCGCAGCGCGTCGGGGCCCCCCTGGCCGCCGGCACCGATCAGCCGCTCGCCGGCCCCGAGGAGGCCGTGGCCTTCGCCGAGGAGCACGGGCTTCCGATCGCGATCAAGGCGGCGTTCGGCGGAGGCGGCCGGGGGCTGAAGGTGGTGCATGAGCTGTCGGAGGTCGCGGATGCCTTCGAGGCCGCGACGCGCGAGGCCATCGCCGCCTTCGGGCGGGGGGAGTGCTTCGTCGAGCGCTTCCTCGAGAGCCCGCGCCACATCGAGGTCCAGGTGCTCGGTGACGGACTCGGCGGCGTCGTGGTCGTCGGCGATCGAGACTGCTCGATGCAGCGACGCAACCAGAAGCTCATCGAAGAGGCACCCGCGCCGGGCCTGTCGAGGGATCAGCGCACGCGGTTCCACGACGCGGCCAGGGCGATCTGCGCCGAGGTGCAGTACCGCGGCGCAGGAACCGTCGAGTTCCTCCTCGCGGCCGACGGCACGATCTCCTTCCTCGAGGTGAACACCCGACTCCAGGTGGAGCACCCCGTCACCGAGGAGGTCACCGGCACGGATCTCGTGCGCGAGCAGTTCCGCATCGCCTTCGGCGAGGGGATCTCGTTCACCGAGACGCCCATGCCGACCGGGCACGCCTTCGAGTTCCGGATCAACGCCGAAGATCCGGGTCGCGGATTCCTGCCCAGCCCCGGTCGTGTCGAGTCCCTGCGGATCCCCGGCGGACCCGGTGTGCGCTGGGACAGCGGCATCGAGGCGGGCGACGTCGTTCAGCCCGCCTTCGACTCGATGATCGCGAAGCTCGTCGTGCATGCCGACGACCGCGACGCGGCCCTCGTGCGGGCGCGTCGGGCGCTGCGCGAGCTGGTCGTCGAGGGGCCGGCCACGGTCATCCCGTTCGATATGCTCGCGCTCGACGACGAGGCGTTCGCCACCGAGACCTTCGCGGTGCACACCCAGTGGATCGAGAGCACCCTGCTGCCGCGCCTCGAGCCGCAACTGCGTCCCGCCCCCGCACCGGATGCCGCTCTCCAGCGCTTCCCCGTCGAGATCGACGGGCGCCGTGTCGTGCTCGGGCTCCCGATGGCGCTGCTCGCGGGGCTCGGCGGCCTGGCGGATTCCGGAGGTGCGCCCGCCGCATCCGATCCGACCGAGCTGCGTGCTCCGGCACCGGGAACGCTCGTGCGGTGGCTCGCAGACGACGGGGCGAGCGTCGCCGAGGGCGATCCGATCGCGGTGCTCGACGCCATGAAGATGGAGACCACGGTCACCGCCCATCGTGCCGGCACGCTGTCGCACCGCGTGGAGCTCTCGGCCTCGGTCGCGCCCGACGCGGTGCTCGCCGTCATCGCCTGAGAGCTACCGCGCCCTGACACAGAGATCCCGGATGCCGCCGCAGCGGCATCCGGGATCTTCGCGTTCGCGAGTCGAGCGTGATTACGCGGGGTCTCCACCCAGCGGCCCCACGGCCTCGAGGGGACGAGGGTCGTCGGCGCCGGTCTTGCGGGCGCGGGCGATGAGGTTGCCCACGTGGTAGATCAGCAGAGCCGCGACCGTGCCGAGCACGATGCCGCCGAAGGCGAAGTCGCCGAGCTGCATCGAGAAGCCGGCGACGCCGATCACGAGCGAGACGGCCGCGGTGTACTGGTTGACCGGTCGTGAGAAGTCGACCTTGCTGTCGACCCAGATCTTGATGCCGATGATGCCGATGAGACCGTAGAGCGCGGTGGTCGCACCGCCGAGCACACCGGCGGGGATCGAGTTGAAGACCTCGCCGACCTTCGGGGAGAACGCCAGCAGGATCGCGAAGAGACCGGCGACCCAGTAGACGGCGGTCGAGTAGACGCGGGTCGCGGCCATGACGCCGATGTTCTCGCCGTACGTCGTCGTGCCCGATCCGCCGAAACCACCGGCGATGGTCGTGGCGACACCGTCGGCGATCAGCGCGCGACCGGTGTGCTTGTTGATCGCGGGGTCTTCGGTCATCGTCGCGACGCCGCGCACGTGCCCGACGTTCTCAGCGACGAGCACCAGGACGACCGGCAGGAACATCGCGATGGTCGACCAGGTTCCGGGAGCGACGAAGTCGGGAAGCTGGAACTCGGGCAGACCGACCCAGGGGGCGTCGGCGATGAGCTCCGCCGGCGTCTTGCCTCCGCGCAGCGCGTTGGGGACCTCGAACGAGCCGGTGAAGGCGGCGTAGATGAAGCCGACGGCGACGCCGAGGAAGATCGAGATGCGTCCGAGGAATCCGCGGAACAGCACCGCGAACAGGATGATCGCGACGAGCGTGATGGTCGCGGTCACGGGGTCGATCTGGAAGTTGTTCCACGCGGTGGGGGCGAGGTTGAAGCCGATCAGGGCGACGATCGCGCCGGCGACCACCGGGGGCATCAGAGCGTCGACCCAGCGGAGGCCGGCGAACTGCACGACCAGGCCGACGACCGTGAGCAGGATGCCGACCGCGACCACGCCCGCGAGGGCGGATCCGGTGCCGCCGGCTGCGACCGCGGCGGTGATCGGCGCGATGAACGCGAACGACGAGCCGAGGTAGCTGGGCAGCTGGTTCTTCGTGATCAGCAGGAAGATCAGGGTGCCGAGGCCGCTGAACAGCAGCGTCGTCGAGACCGGGAAGCCGGTCAGCGTCGGCACCAGGAACGTGGCTCCGAACATGGCGACGACGTGCTGGGCACCGATCGCGATCGTGGCCGGCCAGTTCAGGCGCTCTTCGGGCTTGACGACGGCACCGGGTTCGACGGTGCGTCCGTTTCCGTGGGTCTTCCACAGGGGCATGCGGGCTCCTCAGGATCGGGGGGAGTGGGAGTGCTGGAGCAACACTATCGATTCCTGAGTGTTGGCTGGGTGCGCGGGGGACGGAGGGAGCGGCGGGGTCGCCGCGCGCTATGAAGGAGAACTCGCGCAATGAAGGGCCGCATCCGCAGATCGCCCCTTCGCTGGGTGCGATCTCCTTCGCAGCGAGTGGGAAATGGAGTGAGGGACGGGGGCGGTACCGGGCCTCAGGCCCCGAGGCGCTCGATGAGCTCGCGATACCGGGCGGCGGTGCGCTCGACGATGTCGTCGGGCAGCACGGGCGGTTCACCCTGCTTGTCCCAGTTCGCGGCCAGCCAGTCGCGCACGATCTGCTTGTCGAAGCTCGCCATGCGCTCGCTCGGCGTGGTTCCGGTGCGCCAGGCCTCGGCATCCCAGTACCGGGACGAGTCGCTCGTGAGCACCTCGTCGGCCAGGTGCAGGACGCCGTCGGCATCCGTCCCGAACTCGAACTTGGTGTCGGCGAGGATCAGGCCCTTCTCCTCGGCGATCGCGGCGGCCCGTGTGTAGAGCGAGATCGAGACGTCGCGCAGCTCGGACGCGCGATCGGCCCCGACGAGCTCGACGGTCTGCTCGAAGGTGATGTTCTCGTCGTGCTCGCCCATCGGCGCCTTGTAGGCCGGGGTGAACAGCGGTTCGGGCAGGCGGTCGCCGTTCTGCAGGCCGGCGGGCAGCGGGATGCCGCAGACGGTGCCGCTCTCGGTGTACTCGGCCCATCCGGATCCGGTGATGTAGCCGCGCACGACGCATTCGACCGGAAGCATCTCCAGCGACTGCGCGAGCATGGCGCGGTCGGCGACGCTCGCGGGGATCTCACCCTCGGCGAGGTGGTTGGGCACATCGTCGAGCTCGCTGAACCACCAGCGGCTGAGACGCGTGAGCAGCGCGCCCTTCTCGGGGATGCCGGGCGAGAGCACGAAGTCGAACGCGCTCACGCGATCGGACGCGACGACGAGGATGCGGGTGTCGGCGGCGTCGTCCGAGGCGTACAGGTCACGGACCTTGCCCGAGTAGATGTGGCGCCAGCCGGGGATGGTCTGCGCGTTGCTGTCCGAAGGTGTGCTCACCCGCCCATTATCCCGGGTCGACGTCGCCGGTGTCGTGTCAAGCCCTGGTGCGACCTCCGATGCATCGGCGAGGCTCGACGGAAGACGAACGGAGGAGTCATGACGAAGGATCTCTCCACGGGGGACCGGGTGAGCTGGAACACGTCGCAGGGGCGCACGCACGGCACCGTCGAGGAGAAGCGGACGAAGGACTTCCGGTTCGCCGGGCAGAGCTTCACCGCCTCCGACGATGATCCCGCCTACATCGTGAAGTCGGAGAAGAGCGGCGACACCGCGGCGCACAAGGGATCGGCTCTGCGCAAGCTGAGCAGCTGATGCTCGCGGGCGCCGTCTTGTCGATGACGCGTGCCAGGCGTATAGTCCACATGGACTATTTCAAGCGGAACCATCTGGGGAGGGGCCGATGCAGCGATTGACCCCGATGGGCGTCATGGTGCTGGCGCTGCTGCGCGAAGGCGACATGCACCCCTACGAGATGGTGCGCCTGATGCGCGTGCGCCGCGACGAACGGCTGCTCGCCGTCACGAACGGGACGCTCTATCACACGGTCGGCCGACTCCAGCGGGCCGGTCTCATCGACGAGGTGGGCATCGACCGAGAGGGCAACCGCCCCGAGCGCACCACCTACACGCTCACGGATGCCGGTCGGGACGCGCTGATCGCCTGGCTGCGTCGCGAGCTGTCGATCATCGAGCGTCCGGCCGAGTTCCGCATCGCACTCGCCGAGGCTCACAATCTCGAGCGTCCCGACGTCATCGACCGCCTCCGCGAGCGCCGCTCCGCGCTCGCCGAAGGCCACGCGCTGCACCGTGACGGGCTGGTCGGCGCTCGCAGAAGGGGCGCCCCCGAGCAGGTGCTCGTCGAGTTCGAGCGCCAGGAGGTGCTGCTCGACGCCGAGCTGCGCTGGCTCGACTCGCTCCTCGATCGTCTCGAGGCCGAGGAGTTCCCCTGGGGGCCCACGGCTTTCGAGAACACCGACCGCTACCTCGCTCAGCGAAAGGCTGCACAGCAATGACCGATTCCCCTTCGACCGGAGGCCGGCCCACGGCATCCGGGTCATCCGGTCCCTCGACCGGCACCTTCGCCGCCGGGCATCGACCCGCGAGCCCCTGGCCCGCGCTCTGGGCGCTCGTCATCGGCTTCTTCATGATCCTCGTCGACACGACGATCGTCTCGGTCGCGAACCCCGCGATCAAGGCGGCGCTCGACCCGACCACCAACAACCTCGACAACGTCGTGTGGGTCACCAGCGCCTACCTGCTCGCCTACGCGGTGCCGCTGCTGATCACGGGCCGTCTCGGCGATCGGTTCGGCCCGAAGAACATCTACCTCATCGGCCTCGCGATCTTCACGCTCGCCTCGCTCTGGTGCGGGCTGTCGAACTCGCTCGAGATGCTGATCGCCGCTCGCGCCGTGCAGGGGCTCGGCGCCGCCTTCATGACGCCGCAGACCATGGCCGTGATCACCCGCACGTTCCCGCCCGAGCGCCGCGGCGCCGCCATGGGGCTGTGGGGTGCGACGGCCGGCGTCGCGACCCTCGTGGGACCGCTCGTCGGGGGCCTGCTCGTCGATGGCTTCGGCTGGGAGTGGATCTTCTTCGTGAACATCCCCGTCGGGATCGTCGCCTTCGTGCTCGCGTGGAGGCTCGTCCCGAAGCTGCAGACCAGTGCGCACCGGTTCGACATCCTGGGCGTCATCCTCAGCGCGGTGGCGCTGTTCCTCATCGTCTTCGGACTGCAGGAGGGCGAGAAGTTCGATTGGGGCGTGATCTGGGGACCGATCTCGGTGTGGAGCATCATCATCACCGGCCTCGTCGTGCTCGCGCTCTTCATCGTGCAGCAGGCGCGCACGCGCAGCGAGGCCCTGGTGCCTCTCGCGCTGTTCCGCGACCGCAACTTCTCGGGGGCGAACGTCGCGATCGCCGCGGTCGGCTTCACCGTGACGAGCATGTCGCTGCCGATGATGTTCTTCCTGCAGACGGCGCGAGGGCTCACCCCGACGCAGGCCGCGCTGCTGCTGATCCCGATGGCCGTGCTGTCGGGCGTGCTCGCCCCGTTCGCCGGCAAGCTGCTCGACCGCATCGACCCGCGGATCATCCTCATCCCCGGTCTGCTCTGCGTGGTCGTCGCGCTCGTCTGGTATTCGGCCCTGATCAACATGGACACCGAGATCTGGATGTTCCTGCTGCCCTCGGCGCTCATGGGCGTCGGCAACGCCGGAATGTGGGGACCGCTCGCCACCACCGCGACGCGCAAGCTGCCTCCCCGCCAGGCCGGTGCCGGCGCGGGCATCTACAACACGACCCGCACCATCGGATCGGTCATCGGCTCGGCATCCATCGCCGCGTTCATGCAGTCGCGTCTCGAAGCGAACCTGCCGGGTCTCGCCGACGCACCCGCGGGGATCGAAGGCGGAGGATCGCTTCCTCCGCAGGTCGCCGAGGGATTCGCCGCCGGCATGTCGCAGGCGATCCTGCTGCCGGCGTGCGTGATGGTCATCGCTCTCGTGGCGTCGCTCTTCCTCGGTCGCTACGACAAGGCGGATGCCGCGGCATCCGCCCCCGCGGAGGCGCCCGCCCCCGCAGCGTGACCGGTCCGTCGGCGAGCCGGGTCGACTGCGCGATCGTGCAGCGGGCCCGGCTCTCCCGGTTTGCGGCCGTGACCGCGGATGTGATCTCATCGGGCGATGACGATCGAGCTCACGAGGCCCACCACCGACCTGTTCGACTCCTGGGCGGCTGCGGTCGCCGAGTTCGGTGACGGGCACGTCGACGGGTCGGGTCTGCAGGCGCCGGTCACCCCGGATCGGGCGACGCTGGACGCGCTGATCGAGAAGTCGGCGGTTCTCTCCGACACCTCCGCGCAGCTGCCCGAGGATGCCGTGCACAACGATCTGTACTGGATCGTGGATGACGGCGAGGTCGTCGGGTTCCTGTCCTTCCGTCACGAGCTCAACGAATGGCTGCGTGAGGCGGGCGGTCACATCGGCTACTCGGTGCGCGCCTCCCGTCGTCGCCAGGGCTACGCATCGGCCGCGCTGCGGCTCGGACTCGAGCGTGCCCGCGAGATCGGACTCGAGCGCGTGCTGGTCACGTGCGACGACGACAACGTCGGCTCCTACCGAACGATCGAGGGCGCCGGTGGCGTGCTGCAGGACGTCAGCGACCAGTCGGAGCGTGGACACGCCATGCTCCGGCGCTACTGGATCACGCTCTGACGCCGATCCGCGAAGCGCCTCCGGGACAGGGGTGCCGGTCGTCGCCGGTTAGGGTTGATGGTCGACGACCATCCCGGTGGCAGCATCCTGCCGCCCGTCCCCTCTGAGGAGCATCCGTCGTGATCCGAAATCCCACCTCTGCTTCCGCGCGCCTGCGCGCGCTCGGACGCACCGCCGGGGCGATGGCGCTCACGGCGTTCGTCGCCGTCGGAGCCCTGCTCGGCGGAGCCTCCGCCGCGACTGCGGCCGATGACTCCGAGACCTACGTCATCGGCACGGACACCACGTTCGCGCCGTTCGAGTTCACCTCTCCCGACGGTGAGCTCGTCGGCATCGACATGGACCTGCTGCGTGCGATCGCGAAGGACCAGGGCTTCGAGGTCGAGATCCGTCAGCTCGGATTCGACGCCGCCGTGCAGGCCTTGCAGGCGAACCAGGTCGACGCGGTCATGGCCGGGATGTCGATCACCGAGGAGAGACAGGAGACGTTCGACTTCAGCGAGCCGTACTTCACCAGCGGCATCCAGCTCGGAGTGCTCGAGTCGAGCGACATCCAGTCGCTCGACGACCTCGACGGCGAGGCCGTGGCGGTCAAGACCGGCACGCAGGGCCAGACCTTCGCGGAGGAGAACCAGGACGAGTACGGCTTCCGCATCACGCCCTACCAGGACACCACCGACATGGTCGACGCTGTCAAGGCAGGCCAGGCCGTCGGCTACTTCGAGGACTTCCCGGTGCTCGCCTACGGGATCCAGCAGGGGTCGGGCTTCCGCCTGATCGGTGAGCCGGAGCTCGGCGGCGAGTACGGGTTCGCCGTCAACAAGGCGCAGAACCCCGAGCTGATCAAGATGTTCAACGAGGGTCTCGCGAATCTCCAGGCCTCCGGAGAGTACGACGAGATCGTCGACAGCTACCTCGCCGGCGGCGAGGAGACCACGCAGGCGACCGACATCTTCTCCGTCGCCGTGAAGTACTGGCCCGCTCTCATGGAGGGCCTCTGGCTCACGATCCTCGCGACGCTCGTCGCGATCGTGGCCGCATTCATCCTCGGCCTCATCTTCGGCTTCGGCCGCGTCTCAGCCTTCGCGCCGTTCCGCTGGGTGGCCACGGCCTACGTCTACGTCTTCCGCGGCACGCCGATCCTCGTGCAGGCGTTCTTCGTGTTCTTCGCCATCCCGCAGCTCTTCCCCGGGCTCACGTTCAACCCCTTCGTCGCCGGAGCCATCACGCTCTCGCTCAACACGGGCGCGTACATGACGGAGATCATCCGCGGTGGCATCCAGGCCGTCGACCCGGGCCAGGCCGAAGCGTCGCGTTCGCTCGGTCTCGGACACTGGAAGACGATGCAGAAGGTCGTGCTGCCGCAGGCGTTCCGCATCATGGTCCCCTCGTTCGTCAACCAGGGCATCATCACCCTCAAGGACACGTCGCTCATCAGCGTCATCGGCCTCGCAGAGCTGACCTTCGTGTCGCGTCAGATCATCGCCTCGACGTACCTGTCGGCGCAGGTGCTGACGATCGTCGCCATCATCTACTTCGTCGTGATCACGCTTCTGACGCTGCTCGCGAACCGCCTGGAGAGGAAGTTCACCGCATGAGCAAGATCGAGGTCAGAGACCTGCACAAGTCCTTCGGCGACAACCACGTGCTCAAGGGCATCGACCTCACGGTCGAGGACGGCGAAGTCGTCGCGGTCATCGGCCCGTCGGGGTCGGGGAAGTCGACCCTGCTGCGCTGCCTCAACAAGCTCGAGGAGCCCACGTCGGGCCACGTCATCGTCGACGGCGTCGACCTGACCGACAAGAGCGTCAAGCTCGACGAGGTGCGCCAGCGCATCGGCATGGTGTTCCAGCACTTCAACCTGTTCCCGCACATGACGGTGCTCGAGAACATCACTCTCGCTCCCGTCGAGCTCGGCAAGCTCTCGAAGGCCCAGGCGAAGGAGCGCGCTCTGGCTCTGCTCGACCGAGTGGGCCTGGCCGAGAAGGCCGATGCCAAGCCGACATCCCTGTCGGGCGGTCAGAAGCAGCGCGTGGCGATCGCCCGCGCGCTCGCGATGGACCCCGAGATCATGCTGTTCGACGAGGCGACCAGCGCCCTCGACCCCGAGATGGTGGGCGAGGTGCTGCAGGTCATACGCGACCTGGCGTCCGGCGGCATGACGATGGTGCTCGTGACGCACGAGATGGGCTTCGCCCGCGAGGTCTCGGGCCGCACGGTGTTCATGGACGCCGGAGTCGTCGTCGAGGAGGCGCCGCCCGCCGAGCTGTTCGGCGCGCCGAAGAACGAGCGGCTGAAGGACTTCCTCTCGAAGGTCCTCTGAGCTGATCTCCTTCGCGAAGGCCCCCTCCCGGTGTCGGGTGGGGGCCCTCGTCGTGTGCAGCAGCCCGGCGCTCGTCAGACACCCGGGCACAACTTCGGAGACCCGGGCACGACTTCGGAGGCGGGGTCTGGCATGCCGGGATCGAGGGCGGATGCTTCGGCCCGCCGTGCGAGGCATCCGAAGCTATGCCCGCGGGGCAGGTGGATGACGGGGATGGGGTGGGGAGGGGCGAGAGTCAGTCGGAGGTGACCTGGGACTGCACCGGAGCCGGATGCCGACGGATCGTCGCGCTGACGAGAGCCGCGACCGCGCAGAGGCCGGCGGCGGCGAACCACGCCACCGTGTACTGGCCGGTGTGGTCGCGCACCAGCCCGGCGAGCACCGAGGCGATTCCCGCGCCGATCTGGTGCGACGCGAACACCCAGCCGAACACGAGCGGCCCGCGGTCGCCGAAGACCTCGCGGCAGAGCGCGATGGTGGGTGGCACGGTGGCGACCCAGTCGAGGCCGTAGATCACGATGAAGACGACGATGCTCGGCTGCACCTCGGCCGACAGCAGGCTCGGCAGGAACAGCAGGCTCACGCCGCGCAGCGCGTAGTACGCGGCGAGCAGGATGCGCGGATTCACCCGGTCGGTCAGCCAGCCGGAGAACACGGTGCCGGCGATGTCGAAGATCCCCACGACGGCGAGCAGGCCTGCGGCAGTGGTGGTCGGCATCCCGTGGTCGTGCGCGCTGGGGATGAAATGCGTGCCGATCAGTCCGTTCGTCGTCGCGCCGCAGATCGCGAAGCCGATCGCCAGTGCCCAGAAGGTCTTGGTGCGCGCGGCGTCGCGCAGCGTCGTGAGGGCGAGGCGGGCGGCGCCCCACGCGTTGCCCTTCGGCCGCGCGGCCACGGTGACGGGGCCGGTGTCGCCGTAGCGGGTGACGCCGAGGTCGCTCGGTCGGTTGCGCACGAAGATCCAGACCAGGGGGACGACCGCGAGAGCACCGCCGGCGATGATGAGAGATGCTCCGCGCCATCCGATGTCCTCGGCCGCCGCGGCGATCACGGGCAGGAAGATGAGCTGTCCGGTCGCGCTGCCCGCGGTGAGCACACCCGAGACCAGCCCGCGTCTGGTTGCGAACCAGGTGTCGGTGATCGTCGCAGCGAAGACCAGCGCCATGGACCCGGTGCCGAGCCCGATCAGCACACCCCACGTGAGTATGAGCTGCGCCGGGGTGGCCACGAAGACGCTCAGCGCGGCGCCGGCGCCGATCACGAACAGAGCGGTCACGGTCACCGCGCGGATGCCGAAGCGCTGCATCAGCGCGGCGGCGAAGGGAGCGGTGAGGCCGAACAGCAGCAGGTTGACCGTGACGGCGAGGGAGAGCTCTGCGGTGGTCCAGCCGAACTCGTCCTGCAGGGGCAGCATCAGCACCCCGGGCGCGGCGCGGAATCCGGCGGCTCCGATCAGTGCGATCAGAGCCACGAGTGCGACGATCCAGGCGGGATGGATGCGGCGCTGCCGGAGTGCGGGTGTCGGGGTGCCGGTCGGCTCCTCGACCGAGTCTTCGGTCACGCTGCGTCGCCCGACGTCAGGGCGAACGGCTCGCCGCCCATGCTGCGGCGGGTCCATCGCGTGCTGTCGGCGTCGAGTGGGGCGGCGCAGGTCGCGCACCAGTCGGCGGATGTCATCGCCTCGCCGCAGCGACCGCAGCTGACGGTCAGGCCCCAGGACCCGTCAGGATCGGTCGTGCTCGTGAAGCGCGCGTAGGCGTGCAGGATCGGGAGGGTCTCGCGTCCGGCATCCGTGAGCCGATAGCCGGGGTCACCGTGTGCGACGAGACCCGCCTCGCCCATCGAGGCGAGGCGCCGGGCGAGCACGGAGTCGGCGGCGCCGGTCGCATCGCGCAGCTCGTCGAAGCGCGAGCGGCCGGAGAAGAGCTCCCGCAGGATCAGGAGGACCCACGGGTCGGCGAGCACATCGGCGGAGCGGGCGATCGGGCAGGTGGCTGTCGACCAGTCGGAGCGGAGCGGCATCCGCCAACTTTCTTGAAGAAAGCTGGTGGTGTCAACAGTTCTCGGCCGAGTTGGCGGAGTACCTGCGCGAATCGGCAGGAAAGCGACGACGGGTCGGACTACTCCGCGACGCGGGCAGCGATGTCCGTGCGGAAGTGCGAGCCCTCGAGGGTGATGAGACCGATGGCCTCGTATGCCCGGTCACGCGCGGTGCGGAAGTCCGATCCCACGGCGACGACGTTGAGCACGCGGCCGCCGGTGGCGATCAGCGACCCGCCGGGTGCGTCGGGGCTCGCGGTCGCCGCGTGCACGAGACGCACGCCCTCGACCGCCGCCGCATCGGAGAGGCCCTCGATCGGACGGCCGGTCTGCGGAGCCTCGGGGTAGCCCTCGCTCGCGAGCACCACGGTGATTGCGACGTCGTCGCTGAACACGGGCTCGGGCTGATCCTCGAGTGTGCCCGATGCCGCGGCGAGCAGCAGCTCCGACAGCGGGGTCACGAGACGCGGCAGCACGATCTGGGTCTCGGGGTCGCCGAAGCGGGCGTTGAACTCGATGACGCGCACGCCTGCGGGAGTAAGGATGAGGCCGGCGTACAGCAGGCCGATGAACGGCGTGCCCTCTTCGTCGAGCTGACGGATCACGGGCAGGGCGACGTCGCGGGTGACCTCCTCGACGAAGGCCTGCTCGCTGCCGAACTGGTCGGCGAGCCAGGGCAGCGGCGAGTAGGCGCCCATGCCGCCGGTGTTGGGGCCTTCGTCGCCGTCGAGCGCGCGCTTGAAGTCCTGGGCCGGGCTGAGCGCTCGGACGGTGTCGCCGTCGCTCAGGAAGAACAGCGAGACCTCGGGGCCCGAGAGGAACTCCTCGATCAGCACGGGACCGGACGGCAGGTAGTGCTCGGCATGAGCGAGAGCCTCGGCACGATCGGATGTCACGATGACACCCTTGCCGGCAGCGAGGCCGTCGGCCTTCACGACGTGCGGGGCGCCGAGGTCGTCGAACGCGGCCTCGACCTCTGCGGTGGTGGTGGCGCGCACTGCGCGACCGGTGGGGACACCGGCGGCATCCATGATGCGCTTCGCGAACGACTTGGACCCCTCGAGCTGGGCCGCGGCCTTGCCCGGGCCGAACACGGGAATTCCGTGGGCCCGGAGGACATCGGCGACTCCGGCGACCAGAGGAGCCTCGGGGCCGACGACCACGAGATCGACCGCATGCTCGTTGGCGAAGGAGGTCACCGCGGCGCCGTCGAGCATGTCGAGGGTGACGGGGGTCGCGTCCTGGGCGATGCCGGCGTTGCCGGGGGCGACGAAGATCTCGTGCTCCGCGGTCTCTGCTCGCAGAGCGAGGATGATCGCGTGCTCACGGGCACCGGAACCGAGGACGAGAATCTTCACCCGTCCAGACTACCGAGGCGGGGGCGCGGGTTTCGGCGGGTTCCCGGTCAGACGTCGATCGCCCGCTCGATCGACGGGTCCCACGGCAGAGTCCACCCGGCTGCATCGAACAGCGCATCGAGAACCATCGCCGTGAAGCCCCACACGATCGTGCCGTCGATGTCGAACGCGGGCCCCTTCCACGTGCGTCCCATGCGGTGGATGGTCGACGTGTGCCGATTGGCGGGGTCGAGCAGCTGCGCCACGGGAACGCGGAAGACCTCGACCGTCTCGGCGTGATCGACGGCGGCGACGCGCGACGGAGTGCGCCACCACCCGAGCACGGGGGTGACGACGTGGTTGCTGGCGGCGAGAGGAAGCTCGGGCAGGGTCGCGAGGACCTCGACGCCGTCCGGGTCGAGTCCGGTCTCCTCCTCGGCTTCGCGCAGGGCGGTGGCGACGGCATCCGCATCCGTGTCCTCGGCCCGGCCGCCCGGGAAGGACACCTGGCCGGGATGCGACGAGAGGGTCGCGGCCCGACGCTGCAGCAGTACATCGAGGTCGGCGGCGACAGTCGCCTCGTCGGTCCCGGCCGCGATACTGTCCAACCGCCCGAACAGCACGAGCACCGATGCCGGATGCGCACCGTCACCGACCGCCGGGAACGGCTTCGCCCACGCATCACCGCGCCGCGTCGCCGCGATCAGCTCGGCTCGCGCGCCACGCAGGGTATCGGGATTCTGGCTCATCGCCTCGAGCCTATTCCTGTGCGCGCGGGCGCCGGGCGACTATCGGTCTGATCCAGGTCGCCGGCGAAGGAGATCTCCGCGTGCGAAGGAGGGATTCGGGTGATCTGTCCTTCGGAGGCGCAGATCTCCGTCCAAGGCGCCCGCGCCTACGAGGCACCCCCGCCTGCGCCGCACAAGCCTCGGCGTACCCTTTCTCCATGCCCTCCAGGAAGATCGACATCATCGACGGACGCGCCGCGCTCGACGAGGTCAGGCGCGCGGATGCCGCAGGTGAGAAGCCGCAACGCGCTCCCCTCGCGACCGCCGTGCGCTACCTGCTGCAGCTGCTCGACGAGAAGGCCCCGGGCAACAGCGTCGAGGTGCGGGTGCCCCCGTTCGGCGCCGTGCAGGTGATCCAGGGCCCCCGTCACACCCGCGGCACCCCTCCGAATGTCGTCGAGATGGACCCGGCGACCTGGATCGCGGTCGCGACGGGCACGGAGCACTGGGCGGATGCGGCGGGCTCGGGGCGCGTGAGCGCTTCCGGAACCCGCGCAGATCTCTCGGACGTCCTGCCGCTGCGCCCCTGACCCGTCGCACGGCTGAGTGCGCAGGAGGGGGAGCGACCCGCAGCCAACGGTGGGACAATGGATGCATGTCCTCCCACGATTCCTCCCAGACGGTCGAGGCGACCGTCCGCCGCGTGCCGCGCTTCGGCGTGTTCATGGGCATCGGCGTCGTGCTCGGCATCATCGCCGCCGGCATCCTGACGATGATGGGCAGCTACGAGCCGTCCGAAGCGGTCAACGTCGTCTACCCGCCAGGACAGGTGTTCGGATTCCTGCTGCTGTGGACGGTGCCGATCGGCTTCGCCCTCGCGAGCGTCGTCGCGCTGATCCTCGAACGCGTCGCGCGTCGCCACGACCACGTCGTCAGGGTCGAGCACGAGACGATCATCGCGAACGACTGATCACGCCCCGGGGTGTCACGCCAGTTCGGCGATGATGGGCCGGATCGCCGCGTCGAATGAGACCACGTCGCGGCGCAGGCCGTCGGTCACCGCGACGGTGAGCGCGCCGATCCACCAGATCCCCCGCTGCGAGAACGGCAGCACCTGCACGTTGAGTTCGAACGAGTGCGCACGGCGACCGATCTCGCGCTCGAACTCGGCGATCGCGCTGGCATAGGCGCGATACGACTCGCCCCCGATCGTCCCGCCGCCCGACCGGTTGGCGATCGAGCTGTGGATCGACGACACGTAGCGATCGTGTGCGACGCGGGCGTAGTGCATCGCCGATGCGGCATGCGGCGCGATCGCCTCGGCGAGCTGTTCGGCACCGGTCGCCGGCAGCGCCACCAGCGTGTCGAACCCGTCGACGAGCTCGAGCGGCACGCCGGACGGATGCGCTCGGGGCTCGACGGTCATGTCCCAGTAGTCGCGCCACTGCTTCTCGAGCTCGGGCGTCACCTCGGCGGCATCCGGTGCCCGGACGGGCAGATCGCGCAGGCTCGGAAGATCTTCCGGTGCGCGGATGCCGAGCGATTGCCGCAGCGCGAGCGCGACGAGCACCGGAACGCTCGCGTCCTCGCGGATCAACCACTGCGGCTTGTCGGCCATGGCCCCATCGTAGGAGATGGAGGGAGGGGAGAGGAGGTCTCCGCGGGCGGTAGGCTGGAGGTGTGGCTGCCTCCCCCACCAATCCCTATTCCGAAGCCGGCGTCGATACCGCTGCAGGCGATCTCGCCGTCGAGCTGATGAAGTCCTCCGTGCGCGCGACGCACGGCCCTGAAGTGCTCGGCGGTGTCGGCGGATTCGCCGGACTGTTCGACGCGAGTGCGCTGCGCGACTTCCGTCGTCCGCTGCTCGCCACGAGCACAGACGGCGTCGGCACGAAGGTCGCCATCGCGCAGGCCATCGACAAGCACGACACGATCGGCCAGGACCTGGTCGGCATGGTCGTCGACGACATCGTCGTGGTGGGCGCCAAGCCGCTCTTCATGACCGACTACATCGCGTGCGGCAAGGTCTTCCCGCAGCGCATCGCCGACATCGTGCGCGGCATCGCCGAGGCGTGCACCGCGACGGGCACCGCGCTCATCGGCGGCGAGACCGCCGAGCACCCCGGTCTCCTCGGCCCGCGCGACTACGACGTCGCAGGAGCCGCGACCGGAGTCGTCGAGGCCGACGGCATCCTCGGGGCCGACCGCGTGCAGGACGGCGACGTCGTCATCGCCGTCGAGTCCAGCGGACTGCACTCCAACGGCTATTCGCTCGTGCGCCACATCGTCACGAACGCGGGCATCGGCTACGGCGACAACGCCGCCGACTTCGGCAAGACGTGGGGCGAGGCGCTGCTCGAGCCGACTCGTCTCTACACGCTCCCGCTGCTGCGCCTCATCGAGCAGCTCGGCGGCGGCACAGGCTCGGGCGGGGTCCACTCGCTCAGCCACGTCACCGGCGGCGGCATCGCGGCGAACCTCGCGCGCGTGCTCCCGCAGGGCAGCTGGGCCGAGGTCGACCGCAGCACCTGGTCGCCGAGCCCGGTCTTCCGCGTGCTCAGCGACATCGCCGGGTCCACGCTGGAGTCCGCCGAGGGCACCTGGAACCTCGGAATCGGGTTCCTCGCGATCGTCGCAGCCGACAAGAAGGATGCCGCGATCGCAGCGCTCGCGGCCGACGGCATGCCCGCGTGGCAGGTCGGAACCGTGGGCTTCGGCGCGCGGCCGGCAGGAGAGTTCGAACAGGGCGCCAAGGGCGTCGACGGTGGAGCGGTGCGCCTGATCGGCGCCTACGCGGACGGAGCGAAGTAAGAGTCCATGTGCGGCATCGTCGGAATGGTGGGCTCTGCCCCGGTCAATCAGGACATCTACGACGCACTCCTGCTGTTGCAGCACCGCGGTCAGGATGCAACGGGAATCGCGACCGCCGAGGCGAACGGCGTGATGCACAACGCCAAGGCGCAGGGCATGGTCCGCGAGGCGTTCCGCACTCGTGACATGCGCGGACTCCTCGGCAACGTCGGCCTCGGCCATGTGCGCTACGCGACCAAGGGCACCGCGTCGAACGAAGAGGAGATGCAGCCGTTCTACGTGAACGCGCCCTACGGCATCATCCTCATCCACAACGGCAACCTGACGAACACGCGCGAGCTCACGGCCGACATGGCCAAGCGCGACCGCCGTCACCTCAACTCGTCGAGCGACACCGAGCTGCTGCTCAACGTCCTCGCCGGCGAGCTGCAGAACACGACGTCGACGGTCGACCTCGACGCCGAGCGCGTCTTCGAGGCCGTCGAGCGCACGCACGAGCGCATCGAGGGCGCGTACGCCGTGATCGCGGTGATCGCGGGCTACGGTCTGCTCGCGTTCCGCGACCCGTTCGGCATCCGTCCCCTGATCCTCGGCCGTCGTCCTTCGACCGTCCCCGGCGCGGAGGGCCGCGACGAATGGGTCGTGGCGAGCGAGTCGCTGGTGCTCGAGAACGCCGACTACGAGGTCGTGCGCGAGGTCGAGCCCGGTGAGGCGATCTTCATCACCAACGAGGGCGAGCTGCACAGCCGGCAGTGTGCGAAGGAGACCACTCTCGCGCCCTGCGCGTTCGAGTACGTCTACCTCGCCCGACCCGACTCGGTCATGAACGGCGTCTCGGTCTACGAGTCGCGCCTGCGCATGGGCGACCGTCTCGCCGACACGATCGCGAAGCACGTGCCGATGGACAAGATCGACGTCGTCATGCCGATCCCCGACTCCTCCCGGCCCGCCGCCATGGAGGTCGCCCGCAAGCTGGGCATCGAGTACCGCGAGGGCTTCTACAAGAACCGCTACGTCGGCCGCACCTTCATCATGCCCGGGCAGGCCGTGCGCAAGAAGAGCGTGCGTCAGAAGCTGAACGCGATGTCGACCGAGTTCCAGGGCAAGAACGTGCTGCTGATCGACGACTCGATCGTGCGCGGGACCACGTCGAAGGAGATCATCCAGATGGCCCGGGATGCCGGTGCCACCTCTGTGACGTTCGCCTCCGCGGCTCCGCCGGTGCGTCACCCGCATGTCTACGGCATCAACATGCCGTCGCGTCACGAGCTCATCGCCCACGGCCGGACGATCCCCGAGATCGCCGCCGAGCTGGGCTGTGATCACCTGGTCTATCAGGAGGTCGAGGACCTCAAGGCTGCGATCACCGAGGGATCCGTGCTGAGCGACCTCGACATGAGCTGCTTCGACGGCCGGTACGTCACCGGCACGGTCTCCGACGAGTACCTGGCCTGGGTGGAGGGGTCGCAGACCTCGTGACCTCGGGTGCGCAGCCGCTCTGGCGTGGCCGTGCGCTCGCGCTGGTCGGCATCGTGCTGGTCGCGTTCTCGTTGCGCTCGGCCGTGGCGTCGCTGTCGCCCGTGCTCGACCACGTCGCCGACGACTTCCCGGTCTCGTCGGTCGTCGTCGGCCTGATCGGAGCCGCGCCGCCGGTGTGCTTCGCGGTGTTCGGGCTGTTGACGCCGCTGTTCGAGCGGAGATTCGGACTCGAGCGCGTGGCTGTCGTGGCGATCGCCCTGATCGCCGCCGGACTGCTGCTGCGCAGCCTCGCCGTCGACTCGACATCGCTGCTCGCCGCGACGGCAGTGGTGTTCGCGGGCGTCGGCTCGGGGAACGTGCTGCTGCCGCCGCTGGTGAAGAAGTACTTCCCCGATCGCCTCGGCCTGATGATGACGGTCTACTCGACCACCATGGCGGTGTCGACGTTCGTGCCGCCGCTGGTCGCAGTGCCGCTCGCCGACTCGGCCGGGTGGCGGGTGTCGCTGGGGCTGTGGGGCGTGTTCGCCGCGATCGCGCTCGTGCCCTGGGTGGCGATGCTCGTCACGAGCCGGGCGGATGCCGTCGCCTCGGCCCCCGCGCGTACGGAGTCCGCCGCGACCGAGATCGAGCGCGACGGCTACGACGCAGCATCCGTGGCGACCGGACCGATCGCGACGACGCCCGCCAACCCGCGGGTCTTCGGTCGGCTGTGGCGGCTGCCGATGGCCTGGTCGATCGCGTTGGTGTTCGCGTCGTCGTCGACGCTGGCCTACGTCTCCTTCGCATGGCTGCCGTCGATCATGATCGACGTGGGCGGGGTCTCACCGGCGAATGCGGGGCTGCTGCTCTCGCTGTTCGGTCTGATGGGCCTGCCCTGCTCTCTGCTCGTGCCCATTCTCATCGTCCGGTTCCAGGCGACCCGTCCTGTGTTCTTCATCTCGATCGCGTGCGGGCTCATCGGGCTGTTCGGATTCCTGTTCCTGCCCACGGTGGCGCTGCCGCTGTGGGTGGTCTTCTACGGCCTCGCACCCGGGCTCTTCCCGCTCGCCCTCGTGCTGCTCAGCATCCGGGCCCGCACGCCCGAGAGCGCGGTGGCGCTCAGCGGTTTCGTGCAGAGCATCGGCTACGCGGTCGCCGCGGTGTTCCCGCTGCTGATCGGCCTGCTGCACGACATGACCGACAGCTGGGAGATTCCCCTGTGGGTGCTCGTGGGGGTTCTGATCGCGGTGATCCCCGCCGGATGGATCGCCGGTCGACGTCGCACCATCGAAGAGGACTGGGAGCGTCGCCACGGTCGCTGGTGACTCGCGGCGGTGAAGCGGCGCCGGTGGATCGGCGTGGGCCCGAGGTCCGTCAGTGCGCTCGCACCTGGTCGCCGACGCTGATCGTGCCGCCGACCCACGGCGCTGACGCATCGGCCGGGTCCTGCGGCGGCAGAAGGAGTCGGCCGAGAGTCGGCTCGTCCTGACCGTGGGCGCTCGTGAGGGTCGTGAGCACCTTCGCGTCGCGAACGCCCGTGTCGGGGTTGGCGTGTGTCGCGAGGCAGCGCACGATCGGCCCCGCGGTGCGGAACGTCACCTCGCCGATGCTCAGCTCGCCGGCCCAGTCGAGCTCCGACCAGGGGGCGACGTCGTCGATGACGACGTTGGAGCGGAACCGGCGGTCATCGATGCCGAAGCCGAGAGAGTCGCTCAGTGCGTCGACACTGCCACGACTGTGCACGGAGACGTAGCCGCGCTCACGATCCTGGAACCTCGACGTCACACCGTCGCCGACGAGTACGAGCGGCAGTCGTCCGGGGCGCCGGATCCGCCGGCCTTCCGGGCTCGCGAGCACGAACTCGGTCACCGCGTCCGCGAGCTCGCCACGACCGGACTCATCGAGTCCCGCCTCGACGAGCACCGAACCCTCGTGCTCTATCCGCACGCGCTGCCGATCGTCGTCGTAGTCGGTGCGCAACGCCGCGAGGCCCGGGAAGTCCTGCAGGGAGAGTCCCTTCGCCTTCGGCCAGTGGTCGAGTCCGTCACGAGACTCCGGCGCGATCGCGTCGGCGAAGCGGAACGCCAGCACCCGATCGCCGGCGATGCGCCCATCAGGCTGCACGGTGAGGGACTCGACCGACTCGGGCGTGAAGCCCTTGATCGGATGACGGAAGAGGGAGACGACGCGGGCCATGGGTCGATCCTCTCAGGGCACGCGGTGTCCGTCCGTCACGAGCCCGGCGTGGACGCCGAGAGTTCCGGGATTTCGGACACGACGAAACCCCCGTGCGGTGCACGGGGGAATCGATGACGAGCGAAGAGGCGGTCAGGCCTTTTCGAGTTCGTCCTCGTCTTCGTCTGCATACTCGTCGGCCCACTTGTCGACGTATGCGTCTTCAGCGTCGCTCGGGTGCGCGAGTTCGCGCTCGAGCGCCGAGTAGTTCACCGACGGACTGAACGACTTCAGTTCGCGGGCGATCTTGGTGTGTTTCGCCTTTTGACGGCCACGGCCCATGCCTGAGACCCCCTCACGAGTTAAGCTGCGGGCAACGACTGGCCCGAGTCATTCACGACACCGGCTGAGGGCCGGTAAGAGTAGCATTCAGAATAGCACGCGGCCAGACCGCACTGGCCCGTTGGCAGCTGGTGAAGGGAGCGATCCTCATGACCGACAACACCTCGACGCCCTCCGACGAGGCCGCGCAGAACGCGACACTGCAGAAGGCCGTGATCGTCGGGATGCAGCCGGGTCAGCCGAAACGGGTGATCGAAGAGGCGGCGCGATTCGCACGGCTCCTCCGCGTGCCGCTGGTGGTCGCACACGTCGACGTCACGCGCTTCGTCACCTATGAGGACCCCGACGGCTACGTGCACTCGGCGCCCATCGACATCAACTTCGATGCCGGTACGGCCGAGTTCGAGGCCGTGCAGGCGGAGGCGGCTGCGGCCCTCGACGGAACGGGCCTGACATGGACGGCCCGGCAGCTCGTGGGTGATCCGGCGCTCGCCATCAAACAGCTGGCGAACAAGCTCGACGCCCAGCTGATCGTGGTCGGCACACGCAAGCGCGGCATCGGAGAGTCGATCCGCGAGTTCTTCACGGGGTCCGTCGCTGCCCGCCTCGCGCACCGCCAGCACCGGTCGGTGCTCGTCGTGCCGCTGCAGGAGCCCGTGCCCGACGAGCAGCCCGAGATCTGGACCGAGTAGGTCTCGGCATCCCTCGCTGAGCTCCTGTGGGTGCGAACGGCCGAAGCCCCTCTCGTCGTGTGACGGGAGGGGCTTCGAGCGTCTCGGCAGGCGTCGGCCGCTGAGCTCAGCGGCCGAGTGACGCCAGCGCGGTGGTGATGCCTCGCGCCGCGGCGTCCAGGCCGTCCTCCAGCTGCGAGACGACGGATGCCGGCAGCGTGCCGCCCTTCGCCACATGCGTGCGGAGGTCGGTGCGCACGCGTGCGCGGAAGGCGTTGATGACGGCATCCGCTCGGTGCAGCTCCTCACGGGTGACGATGCGCTCGTCGTCGCCTGCGGTCCGCGGACGGGACTTGGATGCGGCGCGGTCGTCCTTCTCCGCCGTGGCGAGGTCGGCGCGGAGGCTCTTCATGGCCTCCTTGACGCTCTGCCGCACCTCGTTGGCGATCAGTCGCACCGAGTCGGTCAGGCCGGCCTCGATTCCGGCGAGGTCGCCCTCGCGAGATGCCAGCTCGGCGCGTCCCGCATCCGTGATCGCGTAGATCGTGGTGCGACCGTCGACCGTCTTGGTGACCAGCCCCTCTTCCTCGAGCTTGGCGAGCCGAGGGTAGATGGTGCCGGCGCTCGGCGTGTAGGTGCCGCCCGTGCGATCGGTCAGTGCCTGGATGATCCCGTAGCCGTGCTGCGGCGCCTCGGCGAGCAGCGAGAGCAGGTAGAGCCTGAGGTCGCCGTGCGAGAAGACTGCGGGGCTCATGCTTCCCACTCCGCATCGTCGGTGATCGACTCGGGCGTGCGCCGCAGCACGGTCACGCCGCCGGAGACCGAGTTGGCGCGCAGATCGACGAAGCGTCCTGCGAGCTCGCCCGTCGAGCCGGTGTAGTTGTTGATGCCGGAGGAGCCGCGTTCGACGCCGTCGATCAGCAGTCGCCCGCTCAGCGAGCGGATGACGTAGTTCGCAGCGAGCGACTCGTCGAGGCGCACCGTGGTGCCGCCCGAGACCGAGTTGACGTTGATCGTGTTCACGTCGCCTGCGGCGTCGACCAGTGTCGAGCCCGAGACGATGTCGACGGTCGCGCGACGGATGGTGCCCGTGACTGCGACATCGCCCGAGACGCTGTTCGCGCTGATCGATCCCGTGAGTCCGCGCACCTGCACGTCGCCGGAGACCGAGTTGACGGTCAGGTCGCCGATGAGGGTGTCGACGATGAGGTCGCCCGAGACGGTGTTGAGGCGGGCGTCGTTGCGGATGCCCGAGACGAGCGCTCCGGCGCTCACGACGCCGAGGTTGAGGGCGATCGAGCGGGGGACGGCGACGCTCACCTCGGCCTTGGGGCCGCCCGATCCGAAGTTGCGGAACACCTCGAGGAAGTTGTCCCAGCCGAGCTGCGGGTGGTCGATCTCGACCTCGCCGTTGTTCGCCTCGATGCGGAGGTCCTTGGTCGTGACGCCGTGCACCTCGATGCGGATGCCGGGTTCGTCGTGTGCGATGACATCGACCTGACCGCCGACCAGGCCGATCTTCAGTCGGGTGACGTTCTCGATGTCGATGACGCGTTCTTCGCCGGGGGCGATGAGCCACTTCTCGGTCATGTCTGCTTCTCCTGGTTCGAGGGATCACGATATATCGTGTCTGCACAGAGTAACACGATATATCTCGACTCTGTCAAGGGGGGGTGGAGCATCCCGTCTGCAGGATCGCGGCACGTCTGCAGGAGAATCCGCGTGGGATGTTCCTGCAGACGTGCTTCGGTCCTGCACACGGTCTGGACGATCCGGCCTCCACACGGTCTGGACGATCCGGCCTCCACACGGTCTGGACGATCCGGCCTGCACACGGTCTGGACGACCGGGCCTGAAACACAGGAGACAGCCCAGGAGGATGCCTCAGACGAGAGGCGGGGTGTGCCAGATCCGGTCGATGTAATCGCGGATCGAACGGTCGGACGAGAAGAAACCGGTGCGGGCGACGTTGAGGATCGCTGAGCGGTTCCACGCGTCTTGGTCGGCGTACGCGGCATCCACTCTGCTCTGTGCCTCGATGTACGACGCATAGTCGGCGAGCACCATGAAGCGGTCTTCGTAGAGGAGATTCGAGACGACCGGCTCGAACACCGAGCGGTCGCCGCGGGAGAAGGCCCCGGATGCGATCAGGTCGATCGCCCGGCGGAGTCCCTCGTCGTGCTGGTAGAACTCCTGCGGCCGGTAACCGCGGATGCTGAGCGCCTCGACCTCGGGCTCGCTCATGCCGAACAGATAGAAATGGTCGTCTCCGACGAGCTCGCGGATCTCGACGTTCGCCCCGTCGTCCGTCCCGATCGTGAGCGCGCCGTTCAGCGCGAACTTCATGTTGCCGGTGCCCGACGCCTCCTTGCCGGCGAGCGAGATCTGCTCCGACAGGTCGGCGCCGGGGATGACCCGCTCGGCCAGCGTCACGTTGTAGTTCGGGGGGAAGACGACCGTGAGGCGGCCTTCCAGCCGAGGGTCGGTGTTCACGACCTCGCCGACCGCGTTGATGAGGTGGATGATGCGCTTCGCCATCGCGTAGCCGGGCGCCGCCTTCGCCCCGAAGATCGCGGTGCGCGGCACGACATCCGACACTGCGAGGCGTCCGGAGATCACCCCCTCGTAGGTGGTGACGATGTGCAGCACCTTGAGCAGCTGACGCTTGTACTCGTGCAGGCGCTTGACCATCACATCCAGCATGTGGCCGTCGCTGATCTCGACACCGTCGCGTTCGCGCAGCACGTCGCTCAGGCGGCGCTTGTTGGCGGCCTTCACCGAGGCGAACGCGGCGCGGAACTCGGCATCATCGGCGAAGGGCTCGAGTTCGTGCAGGCGTTCCAGATCGGTGGTCCAGCCCTCGCCGATCGCCGCGGTGATGAGCGACGAGAGCTCGGGATTGGCGAGGCGGAGGAAGCGCCGCGGCGTCACGCCGTTGGTCACGTTCGTGAACTTGTCGGGGAAGAACGCATCGAAGTCGCTCAGCACCTTGTCGCGCAGCAGCTGCGAGTGCAGTTCGGCGACGCCGTTGACCTTGGCGCCCGCGACGGTCGCGAGGTATGCCATGCGCACCGAGCGGACCGGGTGCTCCGCGATGATCGACATGTTGCGCACGAGCATCTCGTCATCGCCGAACCGCTCGCGCACCGCGACGAGGAACTCGTCGTTGATGCGATAGATGATCTCGAGGTGGCGGGGCAGCAGGCGTCCGAGCAGCTCGACCGGCCACACCTCCAGCGCCTCCGGAAGCAGTGTGTGGCACGTGTAGGCGAAGCACTGCTGCGTGATGGCCCACGCGGCATCCCACTCGAGATGCCTCTCGTCGACGAGCACCCGCATGAACTCGGGCACAGCGATCACCGGGTGCGTGTCGTTGAGCTGGAAGATCACGCGGTCGGGGAGGTTCGCGAGCTCGAAGCCGTCGGCGAGCATGTTGTCGAGGAAGTCGTGGATCGACGCGGCGACGAAGAAGTACTGCTGCTGCAGACGCAGTTCCTTGCCCTGCGGCGTGGAGTCCTCGGGGTAGAGCACCTTCGAGATGGTCTCGGCGTAGGTCTGCGCGCGCACCGCCTCTTCGTAGTCGCCGGAGTTGAAGATGCGCAGGTCGAACGCGCTGGTGGCGACGGCGCTCCACAGGCGCAGGGTGTTGACCCGCCCGTTGCGGAACCCAGGGACCATGTAGTTGTACGGCACCGCCTGCACGTTCCACGCCGGCACCCAGCGGCTGCGCGTGATGCCGTCGTCGTCGTACTTCTCGGTGTGGCCGCCGAACGCGATGGTCTGTGCGTCTTCGGGACGGGCGAACTCCCACGGCGAACCGAGCGTGAGCCAGGAGTCGGGCTGTTCGACCTGCTGGCCGTCGACGAACGTCTGTCGGAAGATCCCGTACTCGTAGCGGATGCCGTATCCGATGCTGGGCACGCCCATCGTGGCGAGCGAGTCGACGAAGCAGGCCGCGAGGCGCCCGAGCCCACCGTTGCCGAGACCGGGCTCGACCTCGTGCGCGCGCAGGTCGTCGAGCGAGACGCCGCACGCGGCGAGGGCCTCATCGGCGATGTCGGTGAGACCGGCCGCGAGCAGATTGTTGTCGAGCTGGCGACCGAGCAGGTACTCCGCCGAGAGATAGCAGACGCCCTTCGCCTGCGTCTCCTTCTGGTGACGCAGATCCTCGAGCCAGCGAGCCATCAGGTAGTCGCGCACCGTGTGCGCGAGGGCGAGATAGCGGTCGTTCGCGCTCGATGCCGACAGCGCGACACCGCGCTCGAGATTGAGGTTGTGCAGAAATCGCTTCACGAACTCGTCGACGGTGCTCGGGGGAGCGATCACCGGAGCGAGGGCGAGCGGATGCATGGCGGAGTGTGATTCGGGCACGTGTCGACCGTAGCGATGGTGGGGCCACAACGTGTGACGAGCGGATGAAGAATATCGGTTGGCGTCATTCGACCGCCCGCGAGGAGGCGGTGCGGCGAGCCCGACTGACGGACCACAGGATCCGGCCGTCGTTGAAGACCGGAATGAGGAACACGGCATGCGCCAGGTACCACCCGTGCAGCTGGAGTCCCGACGCGAGCAGCCACAGGGCGGCTCCGACGACGACGCACGCGCCAGGACCCGCGAGGGCGGCGAGCACGGCGTCCCGGTCGCCGACCCGGCCGTGCGGACTGATCGACGTCCTCCACAGCGAGCGCTCGAGCGTGATCGCCGTGACGCCGGTCGCCCGGGACAGCACGGCGAGGTGCCCGAGTTCATGCAGCGCGAACGACCCGCCGAGGCCGGCGGCGTAGTGGACCGCGATCATCAGTGCAGCCCCGACGATCGCGGACTGCCCGGTGATCGCGCCCAGAGCGACGGTCGCGGTCAGCAGAACCGCGAACACGGTGTTCATCGGCCAGGCGGCGAGCAGCAGCCATCGGCAGACCAGAACCCCATCGATGCGCGATGCACTGACCGACCACATGTCAGTCGGCCTCGGCGAGGAGCTGCCTCTTCCGTTCGAGAAGGCCGTCGTGCACGACGAACACGGCGAGGATGAACACGGCGACCACGATCACGCAGAGGATCAGCGGAAGGGGATCGTTGACGCCGGTACCGAGCTGGACCGCGCCCTCGGCGCTCTGCCGGACGTCGACGAAGACCGAGTCGAAGAATCCCAGGCGTCGACCCTCGGCGGATCCTCCGGTGAACATCAGCCAGATCGCGGCGGTGACGGCGGATCCTGCGATGACGACGAGCGCTCCGACGACGCTGATGGCGGCCCTAAACAACCACTTCATGACGAGAGGTCCTTTCTATCCTGTCCATCCCTGCGATGGAGAGTGCGGCGGCGATCAGGGTGAGCGCGAGCATCACTCCGACCGTGAACTGTGGGGGAAGACCCAGGAGGTTGGTGCCGAGCATGATCGTGCCCGTCACGAGGCCAGCGACGGCGGCTCCCGCGATGACCGAGAAGGGGTTGCCCTTCTCGGGCGGGAAGGCGATGCCGGCGAGGGTGAGCACGATGACGTTCGACACCGCGAAGCCGACGACGGAGAGGATCTCGTCGAGCCTCGCCCCGGTGAGAGCGGACAGGATGCTGATCGGAGATGCGATGATCGCGAGGGTCGCCAGCTGGGGTCCGATCACGAGCACGTACCGCATGCCTGGACCGTGGCGGCGCGGACCGCACGCCCGCAGGGGCTCCGTCGAGACGTAGGCGTACACGGACTGCACGGTGACGGCCAGCAGCAGGATCGGCGGGAGTCGGATGTCGGCGAGGAAGAGCGCGTAGGAGCCTGCGAGGGAGATGCCGCAGACCGTCACCGTCTCGATTCCCCTGATGTGGGCGGCGAAGTACGCGCCGAACTCCGTGGGGCCGAACAGGCGGGGCACGATCGCGAAGCGACGGGTCGGATCGAACTGCCGAGGCGCGATCGCGAAGACGGCGCAGACCAGCAGCGCCAGCATGGCCAGCCAGATGCCCGTGGCCGCCATGGTCCCGTGACTCGCGGCGATGTCGGCGAAGAGCAGCTGCACCGCGAAGTAGTCGTCGCCCTGGCCGACCGCCGCGAAGAGCACGGATTCCGACTGCGTCGACACGCCGAGGTAGAGGGCGACGAGGGTCGCCGCCAGCACCACCGGCACGAGGAACGCCCGGAGCCTCGCCAGCCGCAGACGCAGCAGCAGTCGCTCGAGGCCCAGGTAGTAGACGCTCGCGACGAGATAGGCGACGGTCGAGGGCATGACCAGGCAGGTGATGACCTGATCGAGGATCCCGAATCCGCCGATCGAGATCGTGCCGGTGACCAATGCGCCGAGCATGAGCACCACGCCGAGGCCCATGACCAGCGACTCGAAGAGCATGAATCCCAGCGTTCGCGCCCGATTGGTCAGGGGGAACGAGAACGTGAGCTCGACCAGATCGCTCGCCTTCATGAAGAGCACGCGCACGACCGTGAAGACCGTCAGGATCCACAGCGGGGTGGACACGCCGACGACGCGCAGAAGCGGGGAGAGCTGCTCGGGCTCGCTGATCAGCTGGCGGAGGATCACCACCCCGAACGCGCAGAAGCCGACGAAAGCGGCGAGACCGGCGAGAGCGATCGTCCAGCGCACGGACGGCAGGCGCAGCACGCCCCGACGAGCGATGCGCCTCACGAGGAACACCGAGAGGAAGCCGGCGAGCTGCAGGGCGGGAGTCATTCCACCGCCCTCGACGGCTGCGCGATCGCGGTCTTGACGAGGGAGTCGACCGAGCCGAATTCGCGCAGGATGCGGGGGAGTGGGAGGTCGAAGGCGATCTCTCCGCGACGCAGCACGATGATGCGGTCGCACACGGCCTCGAGAAGGCGGAAGTCATGGCTGCACAGCAGCAGCCCCTTCGCCCCTCCGATCCGGGATGCATCCGTCTCGAATTCGAAGAGCGCATCGACGTCGACGCCGTTGAGCGTCTCGTCGATGATCGTGAGCGGGCGCTCGAGCAGAAGCGTCGAGATGAGCTGGATCTTCTTGCGCATGCCGTGCGAGTAGTCCTCGATGAGGTCGAACTGACGCGCCTCCATCTGATAGCGGCTGAGGAGTTCGTCGGCCCTGGTCGGGTCGGCACGGTGGCGATAGAGGCGGAGCATCAGATCGAGGTACTCGCGCCCGGTCAGGAACTGCGGCAGGTAGTCGTTGCTCGCGATGAAAGCCAGCTGCTCGCGCGATGCGCGGTCCTGATGAGGGCGCCCGGTGATGCGGATGCTCCCCTGGCCGAGCTGCAGCAGATCGGCGGTGAGGCGGATGAGCGTCGACTTGCCCGATCCGTTGGGTCCGACGAGACCCACCTTCTCGCCGCGCTCGATCGCGAACGACACATCACGGAGCGCCGGAGCGCGCTTCGAGTAGGCGAACGAGACCGATGAGACGTCGAGGAGGACGTGCGGGTCCGGTGCGAAGCCGCCGCTTCCGGACATCGGGGTCGATGTCCGGAAGCGACGAGGGGTTAGACGCATTCGATCCACACTGAGACGCCGCTCTTGCCCCACTGCCAGTTGCCGGTGAAGCGCCTGCCACCCGCTTTGAAGAAGCACCACAGCGCCAGCGCTGCCAGGAACGCGACGCCGAACACGAGAATCGCCGCGATCACCACCAGCCACCAGGCATCGAGACGCATGATCGCCTCATCCAGTGCGTCCTGTGCGCGGCGCTTCATCAGCGTCGGCTCCATTGCCGCCATTAGGGACATCTGTCCACCTCCGTTTTGTCGTTACACACGGAGGCTGTCATCGCTGCGTCACGAAAGCTAGTCATTCGAGTGCAGAATGCTGACATGCGTGGATTCACTTGACATTGACGCAGCGTCAACTTCTACCGTGGAGTCATCATCAGTTCCAGGGAAGGAGGACGAGATGGCCGGTCGCGAATGGTCGATCCAGGACATCGCCCGTTTCGCGGGCACCACGAGCAGAACCCTGCGTCACTACGACGACGTGGGCCTGCTGCCGCCCTCACGCATCGCGCACAACGGCTACCGGCACTACGACGAGGCGGCGCTCGTGCGCCTGCAGCGCATTCTGCTGCTCCGCGAGCTCGGACTCGGTCTGCCGCAGATCGCCGAGGTGCTCGATCCGGTGAACGCGCGGCAGAGCGAGGAATCCGCGCTGGAGACGCACCTCGAGCTGCTGCGCGAGAAACAGAACCGACTGGCGCGGCAGATCGCGTCGGTCGAGAACACCATCAACGCATTGAGAGGAGGTGAAGAACTCATGGCAGAGAACATGTTCGACGGTTTCGACCACACCCGTTACAAGGAGGAGGTCGAGCAGCGCTGGGGTCGGAAGGCCTACGCCGACAGCGACCGCTGGTGGCGCGGGATGACCGACGCCGAGCGCGCCGACTGGCAGCAGCGCGTCTCCGACCTCGGCCGGGACTGGACAGCTGCCGCCGAGAGCGGCATCGATCCGGCATCCGCCGAGGCTCAGGACATCGCCCGTCGTCACGTCGAGTGGCTGACCGGCATCCCGGGCACTCCCGCGGCCGTGCCCGGCGGCGACGTCAAGGCGTACGTCATCGGCCTCGGTGAGATGTACGTCGCCGACCCGCGCTTCGGCGCGAACTACGCGACGTCCGCCGGCGGAACGCAGGGCGCCGAGTTCGTCCGCGACGCGCTCCGCATCTACGCGGACGGCAACCTGTGACCCGCTGCACCGCCTTCGTCGGTCGCCGCGGGGTCGAGAGCGCATCCGAATCACCCGATTCCGATGCGTTCTCGACCCCGCACGGGAGTCACGGCATTGCACAGGTGCGGACACCGGATCAAGGCCGGGAGCGGATGCCGGAGGTGGGCGTAGGGTCAAGGCATGGGCCACCGACGCAGACGCACGGATGCCGCGCCGCTGTTCGCGGCGGCGGCCGTCGCCTACACCGCGAACGTCGCCCTCGGTTCGGCCGTCGCCGCGAGACTCATCGACACGAGCAGCTTCCGCTGGCTGCATCATGCGATCTACATCGCGACGTGCGCCACTTCGGCCGCCGCGTTCTCGGCGATCCTCTGGGGCCGGCCGAAGCACGCGAGCCGTCGCGCGGCCCTGGCGCTCGCGCCCGCCGCCGCACCGCTCGCCGCCATCCCGTATCTCGGCACGCACAGCCGACGGCATCCGCTCGTCGCGCTCGCCGCAGCCCCCTTCATCGTCGCGGGCCTCGTCTGCTCGCGCCTCGCCACCGACCGGAAGTGAACGCATGGAACTGCTCGACGCCATCCGCCGCCGCAAGACCACGAACGGGCCCTTCCTGCCCGACCCGGTATCGGAGGAGCATCAGCGCATCCTGCTGGAGGCGGCAGGTCGGGCGCCGTCGCAGCTGAACAGCCAGCCGTGGCGGTTCGTGGTCGTCGAGAACCGCGACACGATCGACAAGATCGCCCGCATCTCGGGCGACAGCATGACCGAGGCGATGTCGAACGGCACGTTCTTCGAACGCTACAAGCCGTACTTCCGCTTCAGCCAGGCCGAGATGGAGGAGAAGCGCAGCGGGATGCTGTTCGACAAGCTCCCCGCGGCCCTCCGCCCGTTCACGAGTCAGGTGTTCACCAAGCGCGGCCAGAAGCTGATGAACACGTTCGGGGTGCCGAAGACCCTCGGGGAGGAGAATCACAAGCTCGTCGCGGGATCGCCGCTGCTGCTCGGCGTGATGCTCGATCGCAGCGAATACCGACCGGGCCAGCTGTCGTCGTTCTACTCGGTGTTCAGCATGGGCGCGGCGATGGAGAACGTCTGGCTCACCACGGTCGAGCTCGGCATGGGCATCCAGTTCATCTCGTTCCCGATGGAGGTCCCTGGGCAGTGGGACGAGATCGTCAAGCTGCTGCGCGTGCCGGACGACCTCGAGCTCATGGCGGTGTACCGCCTCGGCTATCTGCCGCCCGAGCAGCGCCGCCCGGCCATCGACTGGTCGAGCCATCAGCGCAAGCTCGCCTCGCAGTATGTGTTCCGCGAGAACTGCGACCAGCCGCAGCAGGGATGGGACGCGCCGCCGCCGGGCGCCGGAGCGCCGACGGCGGGCTGAGCCTCAGCCGCCGACCTTGCGGGGCAGGGGCTTGAGGTCCTGCAGCGCCGGCCCCTCGATGCGCGTGCCGTCCGCCGTGAAGCGCGAGGCGTGCAGCGGGCAGTCCCACGTGCACTCGGCGTCGTTCCAGTCGAGCACGCCTCCGAGGTGCGGGCACACGGCCGAGACGGCCCGAGTGACGCCGTCGACCGTCGAGATGCCCACGGGTCGGCCGCTGCGGTTCGCGACCACGCCCTCGCCCTCTGCCGGCTTCGGGACCGGCACGGGCCGACGCTCGGCGTCGACCCACCCGGTCGTCGCTGCGGCGGCGACCTTGGCGCCCTCGATGGCCCCGCGGGCAAGATCGGCCGGCACGGTGAGCCTCGTGCCGATCTTGACCATCCACGACGGTCGGTCGTGCCAGTTCGCACCGAGGATCTCCGCGGTGAGACGCAGAGCGGCGGCGGGGGCGTTCGACAGACCCCACTTGGCGTACCCGGTCGCGAAGCGGATGCGGCCGAGACCCCGGGGCATGGCGCCGACGAAGGGGATCTGGTTGTTCGACTGATAGTCCTGGGCAGACCAGCGGTGGGTCTCCTCGGCATCCGGGAAGTACCGCCTCGTCCACTCGACCAGATCGTCGATCGCGGCGGTCTCGCCGTCCGAGCGGCCGACGGAATGGCCGTTTCCGCCGACCACCAGTCGCGCAGGACCGCCGGGGCCGTCCGCATCCGACACCGGGCGGATCGAGCGCGTGGGGCTGTCGACCGAGATGAACGTGCTGTCCGGCACGCCGCCGGGGAGGCGGAACGAGACGCAGTACGAGCGGAAGGCGCGCATCTTCGCGAAGTAGAGTCCCCGGTCGAGGATCGGGTACCCGGTCGCGATCACGATGTGATCGGCGAACATCGGGCCCAGCAGCGTCTCGACTCGAGGGTCGGGCAGCGCATGCGTCGCCGTGACCCGGACGCCGGTGTGCAGGGTTCCTCCGGCGGAGAGAAGCTCGTCCGCGAGCGCGTGGGTGACGAGTGCCGGATCGATGGTCACCTGGTCGTCGAGCGCCACGGCTCCCGCCGCAGGGAAGGCCGCACCGGCCAGCTCTCCTCGCGTGAGCATCCTGGTCTCGAGGCCCGCCTCCCGCGCCGCCTCGTGCACTTCGCGCACCGAGTCGATGCCGCCGGCGTCCTGCGCGTACGAGTGGTCTATCCGCCGCTCGTAGCTGACTCCCGCGTGATCGGCGAAGCCGACCAGCCAGTCCATGCCCTCGCGATTTCCCTCGACGTAGGCCTGCACGAGCGCCGCGGAGTGGTGCTTGCGGATCTCGGCGAGACGCTTCCCCTGCAGCAGGGTGAGCTTGCCGGTGTTGCCGCCGGTCGCGAGCTCGGCGACGGATCCCGCCTCGATCACGGCGACGTCGAGACCGGCGCGCGTGAGCATGACCGCCGTGCTGAGGCCGGTGAGGCCCGCACCCACGATGATCACGTCGTGTCGTGCGCCGGGGTCGAACGGTGTGCCGATGGGCGGGGTCCGGTCGAGCTTCCACAGTGGCTTCATGGCCTCAGTCTTCGCCTGCCGACCGGCTTCGCCCAACGGGTTGACATTCGAGGGATGCGTTGCAATGGCGCGGATAGAGTTGCCGCGTGACCTTTCGCCGCCTGCTCCTCGTCTTCGTCGGCGGGAGCATCGGCACCGCCGCTCGGCTCGCGATCGGTCTGCTGCTGCCGGATGTCGGGGGCGTGCCTCTCGCGACCATCGTCGTGAACGTGCTCGGATCGCTTCTGATCGGCCTTCTCGCCGCACGCCTGCCCGGCGCCACGGAGCTCAGACTGCTGCTCGGCACGGGCGTGCTCGGCGGCTTCACGACCTACAGCGCGTTCATGACCGGAACGGTCGCGCTCTGGGGCGACGCCCCGGTGCTCGCATTCGCATATGCGGCCGGCAGTCTGGTCCTGGGACTCGCCGCCGCCGCGGCGGGCCTGCGACTCGGACGCCCGCGTCGACCGACGCTTCCTGCGGGAGGGAGCGCATGACTCCGCTGCTGTTCGTCGCGGCCGCGCTCGCCGGAGGGGTGGGAGCCCTCCTCCGGTACGTCATCGACCTCGGTGTCTCGAAGGTCGTCGGACGCCGCCTCCCTTGGGGCATCCTCGTCGTCAATCTCACGGGATCGTTCGCGTTGGGCCTGATGACCACGGCACTGCCGTCCGAGTCGTTCGTGGTCGGGGCCGGTCTTCTCGGCGGATACACGACGTTCAGCACCGCCATGCTCGACACCGTCGTGCTGTGGCGAGACGGTCAGCGCAGAGCATCCGCGGTCAACGCCATCGGGATGCTGCTGCTCGGGCTGATCGCCGCTGGTCTCGGGCTGGCGCTCGGGTCGACGCTCTGACCGTCGACGCCGGGATCCGGGCGAACCCACAGCTCCGCGATGCAGAATGTACAAACGTACATGTACGCCCGTACAGGGGTGATCGCGCTGGGGGTCAGGATGAGCGATGGCACGCGCCGCCGCCGCGATCCTGAAGCGCGCCGTCGCGAGATCATCACCGCGGCAGCCGAGCTGATCGTCGAGATCGGCGTCGACGCACTCACCCACCGCAAGGTCGCAGCCCGGGCGGGAGTGCCGCTGGGATCGACGACGCAGTACTTCGCCACGCTCGACGATCTGCGTGAAGCGGCGATCGGAGCGCTGGCCGCCGAGATCGAGGCGCGCATCGACGCGACACGCCGGGCCGTCGTGATCGAGGGAGTGACCCCGGAGGGGCTCGCGCGCCTCGTGCGCCGCGGGCTCGAGGACGCACGCGCCGTCCAGGCCGACCGCGCCGTCGTGACCGCCGCGGTGCATGACCCGCGCGTCCGGCAGTTCGCGCGACTGTGGTCCGACGAGATCGTCGGCTTCATCGCGCCCGTTCACGGGGTCGACAGAGCCAGGGCCGCAGCCGTCTTCATCGACGGCGTACTCTGGCACTCTCAGATCCACGACGAGCCGCTCGACGAAGAGCTCATCCGCGACGCCCTCGCCGGGATCCTCACTCCTCAGGCGTCCACCTCCGCACCCACCGCCGCAGCATCCGCCTGACCCGCAGAGAGAGAATCCGCCTTGTCGAACCTCGCCGTCCTGAGTCTGAAGAACCGCGCACTGATCGCGTTGATCACGATCGTCGCCGCCGTGTTCGGCGGGCTCGCTCTGACGAACCTCAAGCAGGAGCTCATCCCGTCGCTCGAGCTGCCCAACCTGATGGTCATGACGACCTACCCCGGCGCCTCGCCCGAGGTCGTCGAGAACGACGTCTCGACCCCCATCGAGTCGGCGATCCAGGGTGTCCCCGGCCTCGAGGGCACGACCGCCACGAGCACGACGAACGCCTCGATCGTGCAGGCCACCTTCGCCTACGGCACCAACCTCGCGACCGCCGAGCAGAAGATCCAGCAGGCGATCAACCGCATCTCGGGGCAGCTGCCGGAAGACGTGAGCCCGCAGGTGCTGACGGTGTCGATCGATGACTTCCCGGTGATCCAGGTCGCCGTGACCGGCTTCGAGGACGCCGAGAACGCACAGGCCGAGCTGCAGAGCGTCGCGATCCCCGAACTCGAAGACGTCGACGGGGTCAACGCCGCGGAGATCATCGGCGGCGTCGGCCAGCGCATCACGATCACACCCGACGTCGCGAAGCTGGCGGCGATCGGTCAGAGCACGCAGGCCATCACCACGGCGCTGCAGCAGAACGGCACGCTGTTCCCCGGCGGCGACATCACCGAGAACGGCCAGACGCTCACCGTCCAGACCGGTGCGAAGATCACCTCGGTCGATGAACTCGCGGCGCTGCCGCTCGTCGGCACCACCGAGAGCATCGGCGACGTCGCCACGGTGGTGCAGGAGAGCGACCCCATCTCGTCGATCTCGCGCGTCGACGGCAAGGACGCCCTCTCGATCTCGATCACCAAGCTGCCGGCCGCGAACACCGTCGAGGTGTCGCAGGGTGTCATCGCCGCGCTCGACACGATCGGCGAGGCCTTCCCCGACGCCGAGTTCACGATCATCTTCGACCAGGCTCCGTTCATCCAGCAGTCCATCGAGACGCTCGCCACCGAAGGCCTGCTCGGACTCGTCTTCGCCGTGATTGTCATCCTCGTGTTCCTGCTGTCGATCCGCTCGACGCTCGTCACGGCGATCTCGATCCCCACCAGCGTGCTCATCACCTTCATCGGGCTGCAGGCGTTCGGATACTCGCTGAACATCCTCACCCTCGGCGCGCTCACGATCGCGATCGGCCGTGTGGTCGACGACTCGATCGTCGTGATCGAGAACATCAAACGGCACTATGTGGGGGATGCCGACAAGGGAGACGCCATCCGTCTGGCGGTGCGCGAGGTGGCGATGGCAGTCACATCCTCGACCATCACGACGGTCGCCGTCTTCCTGCCCATCGTGTTCGTCGGCGACATGGTCGGCGAGCTGTTCCGGCCGTTCGCCATGACCGTGTCGATCGCGATGGTGGCGTCGCTGCTGGTCTCGCTGACCATCGTGCCGGTGCTCGCGTACTGGTTCCTCCGCCCGGGCAAGCCGCTGCTCGATGAGAACGGCGTGCAGATCGACCCGGAGGACCCGGACGCTCCGCCGACGCGACTGCAGAAGGGCTACCGTCCGATCCTCGGCTGGACGCTGAAGCACTCCGGCCTGACCGTCGTGCTCGCCGTCGTGGTGCTCGGTGCGACGCTCGCCGCAGCACCGCTCATGAAGATCAACTTCCTCAGCGACTCCGGTCAGAACACCATGACGGTGACGCAGGACCTCGGCCCGACCGCGAGCCTGGAGACCAAGTCGGAGGCGGCGATCGCCGTCGAGGACGCACTGCTCGACATCGACGGCATCACCCACGTGCAGGCCTCGATCGGCTCGAGCGGATCCGCCCTGCGTGACGCGTTCTCGGGCGGAGCGGGCGTGACCTACTCGGTGCTCACCGACGCGGATGCCGACCAGGAGAAGCTCCGAGCCGACGTCCAGGACGCGATCGAGGGGCTGACCGATGTCGGCGAGGTGTCGGTCGCCGCCTCCGCCGGACTCGGCTCGAGCGACATCGAGATCACCGTCTCGGCATCCGACTCCGAAGACCTGCAGACCGCCACCACCGCCGTGGTGGACGAGCTCGACGGTCGGGACGGCATCGGACAGGTCACCGACAACCTCGCCGCGGCTCTGCCGTACCTGGCCGTGGTCGTCGACCGCGACGCCGCCGCGCAGCGTGGACTGTCGGAGGTCGCCGTCGGATCCATCGTCTCGAACACGATGCGCCCCCAGCAGGTGGGCACGGTCGAGATCGACGACACCGCGCTGACGATCTACCTCGCCGCATCCGAGCCGCCCGCCACCGCGCAGGCGCTTCGTGAGCTCACCATCCCGAGTGCCACCGGTGTGGTGCAGCTGCAGGACATCGCGACCGTCGAGGAGCGCAACGGCCCGACCTCCATCACCACCGAGCAGGGACGCCGCACCGCCACGATCACGGTGCCCCCGGCATCCGACAACCTCGCCGTGGCGACCCAGTCGGTCACCGAGGCGCTGGCCGCGGTCGACCTGCCTGACGGCGCGTCGGCCGAGGTGGGCGGTGTCGCCTCGCAGCAGGCCGACTCGTTCTCGCAGCTCGGGCTCGCCATGCTCGCCGCGATCCTGATCGTCTACGTCGTGATGGTCGCGACGTTCAAGTCGCTGCGTCAGCCGCTGCTGCTGCTCGTCTCTGTGCCGTTCGCGGCCACGGGCGCGATCCTGCTGCAGATCGTCACGGGTGTGCCGCTCGGCGTCGCCTCGCTGATCGGTGTGCTGATGCTCATCGGCATCGTCGTGACCAACGCGATCGTGCTCATCGACCTCGTCAACCAGTATCGCGAGAAGGGGCTGTCGACGATCGATGCGGTGAAGGCCGGTGGCGAGAAGCGTCTGCGTCCGATCCTCATGACGGCGCTGGCGACGATCTTCGCGCTCACCCCGATGGCACTCGGCATCACCGGGCACGGCGGGTTCATCTCGCAGCCGCTCGCCATCGTCGTGATCGGTGGACTCATCTCATCGACCGTTCTGACGCTGATCGTTCTGCCGACGCTCTACAACCTGGTCGAGGGTGCGAAGGAGCGGCGACGCGCCCGCAAGGCGGGGTCGGGCGACGACGGCTCTGCACCGAACGGCGACTCGGACCCCTCGGACGGCCCTCGTCCTTCGGGCGATCTGGCGCTGGCCGGCGCGGGCACGTCGGAATCGGGCTCGGCGGAATCGGGTTCGTCGCTGCCGCACGCGAATCAGCTGACGCGCCGGGAGCTGCGCGAGCGCGGCGAGTAGTCGCCCTCGCCGTCCCGTCCTCCGCACGACGGAGTCTGACGCCCGCCCGGAACTTCATTCCGGGCGGGCGTCAGCCGTTTCCGGCGGAGTTGTGGAGCGGGCGCCGCCGAGCTCAGTCGAGCGTGATGCCCCAGTCGAGGGTCCAGGTCTCACCGGGGGCGAGGCGGCGCAGGCCGACACCGCTGTTCAGCGCGTCGGCGGGCGCGGTCATGGGCTCGATCGCCACCGCGAGGGACTGGCCCGGGTACTTGTCGGTCGTGTAGACCTGCACGAAGTCGAACCCGGCGCCCTGCCAGAGGGTGAGTCGCCGACCGTCGGGGGCGGTCAGCGAGTGCCGGACCAGCCCGTCGGCATCACGGTCGAGGTCGGTGAATCCGGTGTCGAGGCTCACATCGCCGATGCGCACTCCGTCGCGCAGCGCGGCATCCGCCGGGTGCGTGCCCGTGGGGAGCATGCGCTCGTCGGTGTCGAACGCGGTCTGCGCCGGCACCCGCAGCACGAGCTCGTGCGGGTCGACGTCGCCGATCGTCACGAACGGATGCGTGCCGAGTGCCACCGGTGCCGCAGTGGCGGAACGGTTGGTCAGCGCGTGCGTGACGTCGATCCCGTCGGCACGCAGCACGTAGGTGACACTGGTCTCGACGAGATAGGGGTAGCCCGTCTGCGGCACGATCGTGGCGCTCAGCGTCGTCGCCGACGCCGTCTCCTCGATCGCGTAGGCCGTGAATCGCAGCAGCCCGTGGCTGGCGTTCATGAACTTCGGCTCGGTGATCGCGAGCTGCCGCTCGGTGCCCTCGTCGTTCCAGGCTCCATCCCTGACGCGATTCGGCCAGGGCGTGAGCACGACGCCCGAGCAGGAGGGGGTCGGCGAGTCGAGCGGATACGGGGCGATCAGATCGACGGATCCGATGCGGAGCGAGCGGAGGGAGGCGCCGACCTGCGCGATCTGAGCGCTGACGTCGCCGAGCTGGAGGTGCACCTGTGTGCCGGTGGGGGATGCGGAGTTCACTCCGCAATCGTATGGCGAGCAGCATCCGCGATGGGGCTGGGCGGTTTTTCAGGTGCGACCGCTACACTTGATGGGTCGGCTTCGGACACCCGCGCATGGCGCGGACGTTTTTGTGTAAGAAGTGTGAGTCCAGGGGCCGATGGTGAGCGTCGCTCGACGCTAATCAACCATCACATGAATGGCCCCGGCCGCTGACAGTCCGGAACCCCGTCCGATCGCATCCGATCCGGCGCTGGGTGCTCGCGCGTGTGCGCGGCGCTGTTCTCGTGCGAGAACTCAGAAGGACACACCCATGCCCAAGAACAAGAAGCCCCGCGGCGGACGCCCCTCCGCCAACTTCGAGCCGCGCTACGGCGCGAACAAGACCTCGTTCCACGACCGCCACGCCGGTGGGCGCGACAGCGCTCGCGACACCCGCGATTCCCGCGACGTGCGGGGCGGACGAGCGGATGCCGGCGAGCGGCGCACCCCGGCGGCCGGCGTCGACCGTCGTCCCGGCAGCCGCAGCGCCAGCCACCGCGGCTACCGTCCCGCAGAAGAGGGCGCACCCAAGCAGCGCTGGTCCTCGCAGGAGCGCGCGGGTCGCGATGAGGCCCGTGGCATCCGCAACCGTGCGGAGTCGGGTCGCCGCGAGGCACCGCACCGCGGCGGTTCCGAGCGTCCGCGCTTCGACGATCGTGCCGAGCGCCCCCGCTACAACGACCGTTCCTCCACGGGCTTCGACCGTCCGCGTCGCGATGACCGCGGCGGCCAGCGTCCGACCGGTCCCGGTACGTACCGCGATGAGCGCGGCGGCCAGCGCGACGAGCGTCCGCGCCGCGACGACCGCGGTGCGGGCACGCAGCGCCAGGGCTTCCGCGACAACGATCACCGCGATGGCGGACGTCCGGGCCGTGACCAGCGCTCCGGCGGCTTCCGCGACGATCGCGGTGGTCAGCGCTTCTCCCGTGACGAGCGCCCGCAGCGCGATGACCGCGGCGCATCCGAGCGTCCGCGCTTCAACCGCGACGACCGCCCGCGTCGTGACGACCGTGGCGAGCGTCCGCGCTTCGACCGCGCGGCATCCGAGCGTCCCCGCTTCGACCGTGACGACCGCCCGCGTCGTGACGACCGTGGCGCGGGCCCGCGTCGCGATGACCGCGGCGCCGAGCGTTCCTACGACGCCGACCGCGCACGCCGTGCCTTCGACCGCGACCGCACGCAGCGGTCGATCGAGGGTGGGCGTGACGAGCGTTCGCGTCCCTCGACCGGTGGTGCGTACCGCACCGATCGTCCCCGCCCGCTGACGTCAGACACCCGCGGGCGGCCGTCGCGCAATGAGCGACCCAGCCGTAACGACTGGAACGCCACATCGAGCGCGGCACCCGCCAAGAAGTTCGAGCCGACGGACGACGTCGTGCACGAGCGCCTCGAGGCCAAGTCCGTCGCGGCGGTCGAGGTCGACGGTGTGACCTTCGGCGACCTGGGTCTCGGATCCAACATCGTCGAGACCCTCGTCGGCATGGGAGCGGCGACTCCGTTCCCCATCCAGGCGGCCAGCATCCCGGCCGTGCTCGAGGGGCGCGACGTCCTCGCCCGTGGCCGCACCGGCTCAGGCAAGACCATCGCCTTCGGCGCACCGCTCGTCGAGCGCGTGCTGCAGTCGCAGGCGGGCAAGCGCCGTGAGTTCGGCCGCTCGCCGCGCGCGATCATCCTCGCTCCCACGCGCGAGCTCGCACTGCAGATCGACCGGACCATCCAGCCGATCGCCCGCAGCGTCGGCCTGTTCACCACGCAGATCTACGGTGGCGTCCCGCAGGGCCGTCAGGTGGGTGCGCTGAAGAAGGGCGTCGACATCGTCATCGGCACCCCCGGTCGTGTCGAGGACCTCATCAACCAGGGCAAGCTCGACCTCTCCGACTGCCGCATCGCGGTGCTTGACGAGGCCGACCACATGTGCGAGCTTGGATTCGTCGAGCCCGTGCAGCGCATCCTGCGTCACACGGCCGACGGCAGCCAGAAGCTCCTCTTCTCGGCCACGCTCGACCGTGAGGTCGCGGCACTCGTCGACGAGTTCCTCGTCGACCCGGCCGTCTACGAGGTCGCCGGTGAAGATCAGGACTCGAGCACCATCGAGCACCGTGTGCTCGTGATCGAGCACCGCGACAAGGCCGAGATCCTCACCTCGCTCGTCGACCGCGACGGCAAGACCCTGGTCTTCGCCCGCACCCGCGCCTACGCCGACATGCTCGCCGAGCAGTTCGACGACGCCGGCATCCCCGCGGTCTCGCTGCACGGTGACCTCAACCAGGCCAAGCGCACGCGCAACCTGGAGCGCCTGACGTCGGGTCGCGTGAACGTGCTCGTCGCCACCGACGTCGCCGCCCGCGGAATCCACGTCGACGACATCGACCTGGTCGTGCAGGCAGACGCTCCTGACGAGTACAAGACGTACCTGCACCGTTCAGGCCGCACCGGCCGCGCCGGTCGCTCGGGACGCGTCGTCACGCTCATCACGCGTCAGCGCCAGCGTCGCATGACCGAGCTGCTGGAGCGTGCGGAGATCGACGCGCCGTTCGAGAACGCGCGCATCGACGACGACCTGATCGAGGAGATCGCCGGTCGCGTGCCGACCGCCGCCGACCTCACGGCCTGATCCGTCACGTTCGAAGGCCTCGCTCCCGCATTCGCGGCGGCGGGGCCTTCGTCGTTTGCTCGGCCGATTTGCGCTACAGGGATGCGCGGTGCGGTCGGGTGCGCGCCCAGCGAAGGAGATCTCTCACTCCGAAGGGCTGACGCGTCGGATCGCTCCTACGGAGCGGGTGATCTCCTTCAGAGCGTGCGGCTCAGCTGAGCTGGTGCTCGTGGATCGCTGTCGTCAGTGTCGTGCCGTTGAGGTCGAGGTAGAGCACCTGCTCCGTCACGGTGAGCGTCATCGTGTTGCGGCGTGCGATGAGCGGTGCCGCGGAGTCGATGAAGCCGGGGTCGAAGCTGTAGACCCGGAGGTCCTCGGAGCGGTGGATGCGCTTGTCGGCCCACGGCGCCATGACCTTCGCGGGGTCGCGGTGCGTATAGACGACGGTGCGCTCGGCGAGGCGGCTGCCGTAGTGGAGGCGCTCCGCATCGGGGGCGCCGACTTCGATCCACGCCGTCGTCTTCCCGGTGAGGTCGCGCACCAGCACGGCGGGCTCATCGGTCTGCGAGATGCCGCCGCCGAATGCGATGCCCTCGGTGAACTCGAGTCCATAGGCGAGCACGCGGGTCAGCATGTAGGCGTCGGTCTCGGACGGATGCCGCGCCACGCGCAGCGAGTAGTCGTCGTAGACACCGCGATCCATGTCGGCCAACTGGACGTCGAACGTGTGCATCGTGGAGCCGGTAGCCATAACGCTCGAGCCTACGCGCCCCGGGGGTGGCTTCCCGACCTCCGACGCTCCACCGGACCGGCGTTCAGAACAGCATCGGCTGTGCGGGGGCGGGCGCTGGCGTGAATGCGGGCGCCGGCCTCCCGTGCGGTGCAGAAGCCCGGATGCCGCGCACGGGGTAGTCGTCCTCGTGCTGCCCATCGAGTCCGTGCAGTCTGATCAGCGGCCGTGCGCGCTTCGCGAGCCATTGGCGGTAGCCCTTCGGCGCCTCGGCGGAGACTCCGGGGTACAACCCGCGATACGACGACACGAGGTCGGGGCGGAAACCCTCGAGCCACTGCATGAACCAGGGCTTCACTCCGGCGCGCAGGTGCAGGGCGCCGTAGATCACGCGGCTCGCTCCGGCCTCCTTGATGCGCCGCAGGGCGGTGTCGATCGCCTCGACCGAGTCGGTCATGTGGGGCATGATCGGCATCAGGAAGACGGTGACGCGGAAGCCGGCATCCCGCAGTGCGCGTACCGTGTCGAGCCGTGCCTGGGTCGTCGGAGTCCCGGGTTCGATCGCCTTCTGCAGATCGTCGTCGTACATCGCGATGGACATCTGGATGTCGACGGGAACGCGCTGCGCCGCCCGCACCAGCAGCGGGATGTCGCGCCTGATCAGGGTGCCTTTGGTGAGGATCGACATCGGCGTGCCCGACGTCGCGAGGGCGTCGATGATCCCCGGCATCAGCTTGTACCGGCCCTCGGCGCGCTGATACGGATCGGTGTTCGTGCCCAGAGCGACCGTCTCGTGCTCCCAGCTGCCGCGACGCAGCTCCTTCTGCAGCACCTCGACGACGTTGACCTTCACGACGATCTGCGAATCGAAGTCCGATCCGCCGTCGAGATCGAGATACTCGTGCGTTCCTCGGGCGAAGCAGTAGACGCAGGCATGGCTGCACCCGCGGTACGGGTTGATGGTCCAGGCGAACGGCATGCGCGATGCACCGGGCACATGGTTGAGGGCCGACTTCGACAGCACCTCATGGAACGTCATGCCTGCGAACTCCGGCGTGGTCACCGTGCGGAGCACGCTGGAGCGATCTTCGAGGCCGGGCAGCGCAGCGGCGTCGACGTCACCGAGTTTCTGTCCTTGCCACCGCATGTCCTCCATTCGAACATAAAGACGATACTCCGTCAACCGAGCGTGTGAATTCTGTTCGAATGGACATGAGGGACAATGGAAGCATGTTCTTCCCGCCGCAGCCTCAGCATGCGGCGCCGCGCTCCCCGATCCGCGGTCCCGCGCTGCCCATCGGTCTCGCGGCGACGGCGATCGGCGTGCTGCTGTCGCTGGCCGGTGCGCCGGTGGCCGAGACGACCGACGAGCTGGCGATGCCGCAGCCGTCCGTCGTGCAGGAGGTGCCGGCGGTCGAGGTCGGTGCGACCACCGCTGCCGATCCGTGTTCGGAGCCGAGCGTGCTCGAGGCGATAGCCGTCGCCGACGATGCGGCGATCATCGCAGGCTTCGGGGGTGGCGAGAGCTTCCGTTCCGCTGTCGTGGCGGGCAACGCACCCTGCATCGCGCTCGACGACCCGGCTCACGTCTGGGTCGTCGTCAACAAGGCGCGTCCGCTCGCTCCGGTCCCCTTCGCGCCGTCGTCGCTCGCCGACCTTCCGCTGCAGATGACCACCCGCTCCGGTCAGGCGCGGACGGACGTCGCCGCGGCGGTCGGAGAGATGGCGGATGCGGCGGCCGCAGAGGGCGCGGGGCGCATCGGAGCGAACAACGGCTACCGATCGTATGAGCTGCAGGTCGTGACCCACGCCTCCCATGTGCGCAACAGCGGGCAGGCGGGTGCGGACGCCTCGTCGGCGCGTGCCGGTCACAGCGAACATCAGACGGGGCTGGCGCTCGATCTCGTGGCGTGCGATTCGTCGTGCGGAGCCATCGAGTCGTTCGGCGCGACGGTGCAGGGGCAGTGGATCGCGGCGAACGCCTGGGAGTACGGCTTCATCGTGCGCTACGAGCAGGTCGGCTCCGGCATCACCGGATACAAGCCCGAGCCCTGGCACCTGCGATATCTCGGACGCGAGCTCGCGGCGGCGTATCACCACGGCGGGTATCACACGCTGGAGGAGTTCTTCGGGCTCCCCGCGGCCCCTGATTACGCCCACTGAGCGCAGTGACAGCGGCGCGTGTGCGACCGCATTGCGGCATCCGACAATCGCGGTACCGAGTCTCACGGATTGTGGGATGCATTCTCACAACGAGCTGTCGCGGTGTCGGCGACCCGGCATAGAATCGCCGGAGCAATGACGCACGAACGTTCGGGAGGACGCAATGGAACGCGACATCTACGAAGAGGATCACGAGGCCTTCCGCGACCTCGTCAAGGACTTCGTCAAGCGCCACGTGAACAACGAGGCCATCGAGCGGTGGGATGCCGCGGGTGAGATCGACCGGGCGACGATGCTGGCCGCGGGCGAGGCCGGTCTGATCGGACTGTCCGTCCCCGAGGAGTTCGGCGGTGCCGGCATGCTGCAGGACTACCGCTTCCGCACCATCGTCATGGAGGAGGTCATCGCTTCCGGAGCAGGGTCGCTCGCCGGTGCGTTCGGCATCCAGGACGACCTCGCCGTGCCCTACCTCGTGCACATGGGCACGCAGGAGCAGAAGGAGAAGTGGCTGCCCCGCATGGCCACGGGCGAGGTGCTCGGTGCGCTCGCCATGACCGACCCCGGCGCGGGCTCTGACCTGCGCGGCATCAAGACCAACGCGAAGAAGGTCGACGGGGGCTACATCCTCAACGGCGCCAAGACGTTCATCTCGTCGGGCTCGACGGCCGACGTCGTGGTGACCTTCGTCAAGACCGGTGAGGGCAACCGTCCCGACGCGTTCAGCCTGCTGCTCGTCGAGAAGGGCATGGAGGGCTTCGATCAGGGCAAGAAGCTCAGCAAGATGGGCTTCCACGGCTGGGACACGGCCGAGCTCAGCTTCACCGACGTGTTCATCCCCGACGAGAACCTCATCAGCGGCAAGGAGGGGCAGGGCTTCATCCAGCTGATGCTGAACCTGCCGCTCGAGCGGCTGTCGATCGGCGTGGCCGCGGCCGCTGCCGCCCAGGCCGCCCTCGACTGGACCGTCGCCTACACGAAGGATCGTGAGGCGTTCGGCGAGCGCATCGCCGACTTCCAGAACACCCGCTTCCGGCTCGCCGACATGGCGGCGACCACCGACGCGATGTGGGCGTACATCGACCGTGCGCTGCTCGCCTACAAGAACAGCACCCTCACCGCCGAGGACGCTGCGAAGGTCAAGTTCTGGGCGACCGAGCGCGAGTGGGAGGTGCTCGACACGGGTGTGCAGCTGCACGGCGGCTACGGCTACATCATGGAGTACCCGATCGCCCGCGCCTTCACCGACGCCCGTGTGCACCGCATCTACGGCGGCACGAACGAGATCATGCGCGACCTCGTCGGCCGCCAGATCGTCGGCAAGCGCTGACGAACATCTCAGAGAAGGGCCCCGGATGCCGGCATCCGGGGCCCTTCTCCTGTCGATGGCACGGCTGACCGCAGGAAACGGGCCTGCAGGCGCGCAGGCGGGCACGAGCCAACGGGTCAGCGGGGCAGTCGGCCACCGACGCCGGCCTTGCGCAGCCGATCGGCGATGAGGATGCCGAGTGCGGTGGCGCCGAGGCAGCTGCCGAGGGTCACGGCGAAGAAGGTGATCTGAAGGGGAAGCCCGAAGCTGCCGAGATCGAACGAGGCCCAGGCGAGGATCGGGTAGACGATGCCGACGATCAGTGCCCCGAGGTAGTGCAGCCAGGTTCCCCAGTAGCGCCAGAGGACGAACAGGAACGGCAGCTCGGTGAACGCCGCCCACCAGAGGTTGGTGGCCACGCTGCTGAAGCCGTAGCCCGAGAACGGCACGATCACGAGACCGGTCAGCAGGCCCACCAGCAGGCCGACGAGTGGGCGCCGCAGCAGGCGGAGGGCGATCACCGAGGGGAGCAGCCAGAGGCCGGCCAGCGCCACGCTCACGAAGGGCAGCCCGGGGAAGAGGATCGTCGAGATCCAGTTCGCCGGGGCGAGGAGCGCGCCACCGGCGACTCCGAGTGCCGCGCACGTCAGCAGGATCGCCGTCGGGATGCGGAATCGCGAGCGTCCGCCGCCGGTGCGGGGTCGATTCTGCACCTCGGAAGCCGATTCGCGGTGCGTTTCCGACCCCGCACCGTTCACAGCATCCGCGCCGTTCATGCGAGGGGCTCCGCCGCAGCCTCGCGGGCCGCCTTCGAGGTGGGCGAGGCCGCGCCGATCTTCCAGTAGCCGCAGAAGCTCACGTCGTTCTTGTCGACACCGCGCTCGCCGACGAGATGCTTGCGTGCACCCGAGGCCAGCGACTGCTCGCCCGCGGCGTACGCGTGGAACGGCGCTGCCGGCAGTGTCAGCTCGCGCAGCCGGGCGAGGGCGAACGACCCGGGGTCGAACTCGTGCGGCCGCGCGAGCCAGATGATCTCGACGCCGGCGGGGTGCGGGAACTCCAGAGCGTCGGCCTCGGACGGCACCTCGATGATCGCCGTTCCCGTCGCGTCCGCAGGCAGTGACGCGCAGATCGAGGCGATCGCGGGGAGCGCCGTCTCATCGCCGACCAGCACCACGCGATCCGTTCCGCGCTGCGGGTTGAACGTGAGGCCCTCGTCGATGATGAGCACGTGCTCGCCGGGTTCGCAGGTCTCCGCCCAGCGTGACGCGGGGCCGGCCGTGCCGTCGGCCGCAGACCCGTGCAGCACGAAGTCGACGTCGATCTCGGCGCCCGACTCGGCGGTGGCCGCCCGGTACGCGCGCACGCTGTAGTTGCGCATGACCGGGCGCTCGCCGTCGGGGATCCGCAGGAACCTGAGGTATCCGAACATCTTGTTCGCCTTCGCGGGAACGCGGTCGAGCCCCGCATCGCCGCCGATCGGCAGGAACAGGCGGAACCACTGGTCGAAGCCCATCGGGCGGAACTTCTCGATCTCACCGCCTCCGAGCGTGACCCTCATCCAGTGCTCGGAGAGGCGCTCGGTGCGCAGCACGCTGAGATGGAGGAGTTCGGCGGTCTCGGGCTTGACCAGTCTGCTGTATGCCATGCGGGCGCCTTTCAGGGCAGCTGCCAGGGGAAGAAGAGCATGAAGATCGCGGCGGATGCGGCGATCGAGGCGACGATGAAGACGGTGTCTCGGATGCGGAACGGCACGAGGTGCCTCTCGGTGCGCGTCGAGTGCGCGCCGAAGGCCCGCGAGTCCATGGCCAGGGCCACGCGCTCGGCGTGGCGGATCGCACCCGCGAGCAGCGGAACGATGTATCCCCAGCCGCGAGCGATGCGCGCGAACGGACTGCTGCCCCCATGGTGCCCTCGCACGCGATGCGCGGCTCTGATCACCGCGAGCTCGTGCCCGAAGCGCGGCACGAAGCGGAACGCGGCCAGGGCCGTGTAGCCGATGCGGTAGGGCACCCGCAGCTGCTGCACGCTGGCGCGCACGAGGTCGGGGCCGGTGGTGGTCAGGCCGCCGATGAGTGCGAGCGAGACGATCGCGCCGAGCCGCAGAGCCGTGGCGAAGCCGATCGCGAGGGCGCCCTCGCGCAGCGTCCAGTCGCCGAGCTGCACCACGGCAGCGGTGTCGCGGACGATCTCGGCGTCGACCCACAGCGAGAACCCGAGCCCGATGGCGATCATGCCGATCGGGAGTGCGAGGAACAGCACCGCGGCGATGCGCCAGGTCACCCGCGATCCGAGGACGATCAGCGCGAGCGACAGTGCCAGGAAGGCGGCGGGCGTGGCGAGGTCGCGCACGAAGATCAGCAGCACCATGGCCGGGGCGACTCCCGCGACCTTCGCCAGCGGATTGAGCGCATACAGGAACTGGCGCCGAGACGATGCCGACATCGCGGCATACGGGTCGAAGGCGTGGGCGGTCATGCGATCGCCCGTCCCGCTGCGGCGAGCACGCGCTGCAGCGCCGGAAGGCGGAGCCCTGCCTCGACGAACGGCGTCTCGTCGGCGAAGAGCGCGTCGGTGCGATCGGCGGCGTGCACGCGACCGTCTTTCAGGATCACCGTGTGCGACGTGTGCTCGGCGACGAGCTGCAGGTCATGGGTCACGATGACGATCGTCGTCCCCTCGTCACGCAGGTCGTGCAGCAGAGTGAGGAGCTCGGACGCCCGTGCACGATCCTGGCCGAAGGTCGGTTCGTCGAGGGCGAGCACCCGCGGGCGGGTGATCAGGGCCGTGCCGACCGAGAGGCGGCGCTTCTCGCCGCCCGAGAGCAGGAACGGATGCACATCGGCCTTGGCCTCGAGGCCGAAGCGCATCAGCATGGCGTCGACGCGCTCGCGCGTCTCGGCATCCGGGGTGTGCCGCAGCCGAAGTCCGTGCGCGAGCTCATCGAACACGGTGTGCGCGATGAACTGGTGCTCCGGGTTCTGGAACACGAACCCGATGCGGCTCGAGAGCTCGCGCGGCGAGGCCGACCCGGGGTCCATGCCGTCGACCGTGACCTGCCGCCGGGGCGGCGGGACGACACCGGCGAGCGCCTGCAGAAGGGTGGTCTTTCCGGCGCCGTTGGTCCCGACGATCGCCGTCAGGGTTCCCGCCTCGATGTCGAGGTCGATGCCGTGCAGGATCTCCGTGCGGTGACGACGAACCGTCAGCCCGCGGGCGCGGACGATCGGAGTGGCTGCACGGTCTGCCGCATCCGTCATTCCCTCGTGCGTCTGCAGGACCGACGCACGGATGCCGGAGGAGACAGCGGTATCCGGTCCTGCATCCGTGCCGTGGTCCTGCACACCGGACGGGTCAGGAGTGGCGGATGCCGCAGCCAGCGCTGCGGCGAGCTCCTCGGGTGTCAATGGAAGGTCGTCGAGATGCAGTGTTCCGGCATCCCGCATCCGCAGCGCCGCGAGTGTCGCCGCAGGCAGCCAGACACCCATCTCGACGAGCTCCGCCGCGTGCTCCCGGATGATCCGGGCCGGCGGTCCGTCGAAGACGACCCGCCCTGCGCGGTCGAGCACGATCGTGCGGGTCAGGAACCCCATCGCGGCGTCGAGATTGTGCTCGACGAGCAGGATGCCGCGGTCGCCCGCTGCGATGACGTCGGTCAGTGCGGCGTAGACGTCGTCGATGCCCTGCGGATCGAGGTTCGCGGTCGGCTCGTCGAGCACGATCAGGGGCGACCCCATCGCCAGCGCGCACGCGATCGCGAGACGCTGACGCCCGCCGCCGGACAGGCGATCGGGGTTCTCATCGCGCCGCTCCCACAGGCCGACACGGCGCAGTGCGTCTTCGGTTCTCGTGCGCACCTCGTCGAGCGACAGCAGCAGGTTCTCGGGGCCGAAGGCGACCTCGTCGTAGACCGTGCCGGTGACGATCTGGGCGTCCGGGTCCTGGAAGACCATCGCGACGTGGGTGCTCAGCGATGCGGTGTCGGCATCCGCGGTGCTGACTCCGCCGGCCTCGACCGATCCCGTCATGGTCGCGGGCACGGCGTGCGGGATCAGTCCGTTGAGCGCGAGCGTGAGCGTCGACTTGCCCGAACCCGAAGGGCCGAGCAGCAGCACCACCTCGCCGGCATCGATGTCGAAGGTGACGTCCCGCGGCGAGGGGTGCACAGCATCGGCGTGGGTGATCGAGAGGTCACGCACGCGGAGGAGAGGCGCAGATGAGCGCACGGCATAACCCCGGTTTCAGCGGATCGGTACCGTTCTAACTTAGCTGAGCCTTACCTGATCTGCACAGGCCGGACGGCTCGGAAGGGTCGGACGCCGTGATCAGCGCCGAGCGACGCCTGCGCGGCTGAGAGAAGATCCGATCGCGAGTCCTGCTGCGGTCCACGCGATCGGACCGAGCACCGCGATCACGAGGTAGGAGATCTCCGCCCACAGCGGGAAGGTCGCGAGGTCGACGGCGAAGAACACCACGACGGCCACGATGACCCCGATGATCGCTGCGGAGATGAAGAAGCGCCAAGGGCCCCAGGAGCGGTAGCGGGTGAGCGCGGCGATGCCCTCCTGGATCGCCCCGAACAGCAGCGCGGTGCCGATGAAGCGCAGCGTCCAGGCGGGATTGAACGCGCTCGAGATGAGGGCGGCGAACACGTGCGTGACGAGGGCCACGAAGGGGCGGCGCAGCACCTCCTGAGCGATGATCCCCGGCAGCACGTGCGAGCCGAGCACGAGTCCGTAGAGATACGGAGCGCCCACGATGACGACCGGCGTGATGAGCCCCGCGATCCCCCCGAGGATGCCCGTGGCGACGCCGATCGCGGCGCAGACCAGCAGCACGCGGGTCGTCAGAACGGGGGAGGGGGCCACCCCTCCAGCCTACTGTCGACCATTGGCGACACGGCTGGCCGTTCGTCCAGGAATAATCCCCGACCCTGGTGTGTGGACGGAAGCCGGGCGTAGCTTGAACGGCGGTGCGGCACCGCAGTCGCACCGTGATCATCGGGAGAAGCACATGGGTCGAACACCCCTCCGGATGGCAGCGGCCACCACCCTGGCAACGCTGTTCATCGCATCGACGGCAACCGCAGGCTACGCAGGCACGGAGGAGGTGACAAACCCCACTCCGGTCGACGGCACGCCCGGTCACTACATCGTCGTGCTGAAGTCCGATCCGCTCGCGAGCTACACCGGCGACGTCAACGGGCTCAAGGCCACCAAGCCCGCCGAAGGCGAGCAGCTCGAGACGCAGTCGCAGGATTCGCAGCGCTACGTGCAGCACCTCGAGGCCGAGCAGCAGACGGTCGCGCAGGAGGCGGGAGTCACTCCCGAGATCAGCTACCAGGTCGTGCTCAACGGCTTCAGCGCCGAGCTCACGGGCGCGCAGGTCGACAAGCTGCGTGCGTCGAAGGACGTGTACGACGTCTACCCCGACTTCATCCGTCACCCCGACGCGCAGACCTCGACGGACTTCCTCGGTCTCGGCGATGACAAGAAGGGGCGTGGCGGCGTCTGGCAGCAGACCGGCGGCGTCGACAAGGCCGGCGAGGGCGTGGTCGTGGGTGTCATCGACACGGGCATCGCTCCCGAGCACCCCTCCTTCGAGGGCAAGAAGCTCAAGAAGCAGCCGAAGAACGACAAGCGCCACAAGGGCGGTCAGCCGTACACCGACGGCACCTTCGTCTACTTCGACAAGTCCGATGGCGGCCAGTTCCAGAGCACGATGGTCGAGGCTCAGGAGTGGGACAAGGGCGACTACTCGTCGAAGCTCATCGGAGCCCAGTACTTCTACACCGGCGCCGAGGCGGCCGGATTCGACTTCCAGTACGACTACCTCTCGCCGCGCGACGGCGACGGCCACGGTTCGCACACCGCGAGCACGGCGGCCGGCAACTTCGGCGTGAAGGCCTCGATCGAGGACGTCGACTTCGGCAAGATCTCGGGGGTCGCCCCCGGAGCCAAGGTCGCCGCCTACAAGGCCTGCTACGTCGGGCCCGATGAGGCCGTCACCACCGATGACATCTGCGCGGGCAGCGACCTGATCGCCGCCATCGACCAGGCGGTCGCCGACGGCGTCGACGTGATCAACTACTCGATCGGCGGCGGAGCGGCATCCACCGTGCTCGCCCCCGAGGACATCGCGTTCTTCAACGCGGCGGCAGCCGGCGTCTTCGTCGCCACGAGCGCCGGCAACGACGGTCCCGACTCCGTCACCGCCGACCACGCCTCCCCCTGGTACACCACGGTCGCGGCATCGACGATCCCGACGTGGGAGGGCACCGTGCAGTTCGACGGCTTCGCCCAGGCCGGCGCATCGGTGAGCGTGCCGTTCGGCACGACCGTCACCGGGCCGTCGATCTACGCGGGTGACGCGCCGGCTGCCGGACAGGCTGCCGCCGATGCCGCGCTGTGCCTTCCGGGCACGCTGGATGCGGCGAAGGTCACGGGTCACATCGTGGTCTGCGACCGCGGGGGCAACGCCCGCGCCGAGAAGTCGCAGGTCGTGAAGGATGCCGGCGGCATGGGCGTCGTGCTCGTGAACGTGCCCGGGGGTGCGGACTCGCTCGACAACGACTTCCACGCGGTGCCCACCGTGCACCTCTCGTCCGTGCATCGCGCAGCCGTGCTCGCCTATGTGCAGGGCGGCGCCGATCGCCCGATCACGCTCGTCGGCGAGAACACGACCGGTGTCGTGACCCCGGTGCCGCAGATCGCCGGCTTCTCGAGCCGTGGCCCGATGCTCGCCGACGGCAGCGACATCATGAAGCCCGACATCGCAGCCCCCGGCGTCGCGATCCTCGCGGCCACGCAGAACGGGCCCGGAGAGGCGCCGACCTTCGGCATCCTGTCGGGCACGTCGATGGCGTCACCGCACATCGCCGGTCTCGCGGCGCTGTATCTCGGCGAGCGTCCCAACGCGAAGCCGGCTGAGGTCAAGTCGGCCATGATGACGACCGCCTACGACACGGTGAACCCCGACGGCTCGGCCAACAAGGACCCGTTCCAGCAGGGTGCGGGCCAGGTCGACCCGAAGCGCTACTTCAACCCGGGCCTGCTCTACCTGAACGACGTGCCCGACTGGGCCGCGTTCCTCGAGGGCAAGGGTCTGGCGGAGTTCGACGGCGTCGAGCTGATCGACGGCAGCGACCTGAACATCGCATCGTTCTCGATCGGATCGCTCGCGAGCGCGCAGAGCGTCACCCGCACGGTGACGGCGACCGAGAAGGGCACGTTCACGGCATCCGTCGATCTGCCCGGCGTCGACGTGACCGTCGAGCCCTCGACGCTGAAGTTCACCAAGCCCGGCCAGACCGCGACCTACACGGTCACGTTCGACAACCAGAGCGCTCCCGTCGAGCAGTGGGCGACCGGGTCGCTCACCTGGACGAGCAAGAGCAACTCGGTGCGCTCGCCGATCGCGGTCTTCCCCGTGACGGCCGACGCGCCGGCCGAGGTCGAGGGCACCGGAGTCGAGGGGGCGACCACGGTCGAGATCACCCCCGGCGTCGACGGCGCTCTGGCGCTCGGGCTCTCGGGACTCACGCCGTTCAGCCTGCTGGAGGACCCCGACGGCCGTGTCGTCGGACACTCGGGCGATGAGGCGTCGGGCGACGAGAACAAGGACGTGTCGTGGATCGTCGACGTGCCGGCGGGCACGACGCTCTCGCGCTTCGATCTCGACTCGTCGGATGACGCGGGCAGCGACCTCGACCTGACCGTCTACCGGGTCGTGAGCGCCGACGACCTGCGCTACTACGAGCGCTGGCAGTCGGCGACCGGTTCGGCGGATGAGCAGGTCACACTCCCGGCTCCGACGGCGGGCACCTACCTGGTGGTCGCGAACGTCTACTCGACCTCGGCCCCGATGACGTGGGACATGACCTACGCCAACGTGCAGCCCGAGGGCGAAGGGGCGTTCACCGCGACCCCGAACCCGATCGAGGCCGTCCGCGGCCAGGCGACGAGCTACGAGCTGAGCTGGACCGGCCTCACCGCCGGCACCCGGTACCTCGGTCTCGTGCAGTACGGCGAGTCCGCCGTGCGCACGATCGTGACGGTCGACGCGCAGTAGCGATCAGCGCCGGCGCCCCGTGCTCTTCGGAGCGCGGGGCGCCGTCGCGTGCGGTCGCCGCATCGTCGAGGCCGCGTCGAGGCCGCGTCGCGTCGCGCGCAGGGCGCGGTGTCGCAGTCAGAGCCGTCAGATCTTGCGGCCGCGCGGCATCAGCCGCACGTCGGGAAGAGGCGGAGCGGGGATGCGGACGTCGTGCCCTTCGACGACACCGAACCGAGCGGAGGCCGCCTCCCATTCGGTGCGAGCCTCGACGATCTCCTCGTGCGTGCGTCCGGCGAAGTTCCACCACATCACGATCTCGTCCTCGAAGGGCTCGCCGCCGATGAGGAACAGCAGCGCTCCCTGTGCGCTGGACACCTCGACCGAGTCCCTCGAGTCGCCGAGGTACAGCATGTCGTTCGACGACATCCCGTGCGTGGCGACGACGGCATCACCCTCGACGAGCATGAGGCCGTGCTCCCATCCTGAACGCAAGGGCAGGTGCAGACGAGCGCCCGCGGGGATCCGGATCTCCGCGCCGACGATCGGGGTGTGCACGGTGGCGGGCGATGAGGTGCCGGCGAACTCGCCGAGGACGACGGTGGCGGTGGCGGTGGCGTCCTGACCCTCGTCGGCAGGGAGCGCCAGCTGTGGCAGCTCGGTGTGCCGTTCGAAACCGGCAGCGCCGTGCCGTGCGCTCTCGGGCAGCACCACCCAGAACTGCAGGGCGTCGAGGGGGATCGGATCATCGCCGATCGAGTACTCCGAATGCGAGATGCCGTTGCCGGCGGTCATGAGGTTCAGCTGGCCCCTGCGGAGGTCGGCGTCGCTGCCGACCGAGTCCCGGTGACGGATCTCTCCGACCAGCGGCCAGGTCACGGTCTGCAGACCGATGTGCGGATGCGGTTCGACCCGCATCCTGGTGTCGGCGGGGCCGAACCGGTCGAGGAAGCACCACGCACCGATGGTCGGGAGGTTGCGATGCGGCAGCACGCGCAGCACGTTCATCCCGCGCACCCCGCCGAGCGGCACCTCGCGTGGCTCGAGCACGATGCGTCGTTCGCCGATCATCATGCCTCCGTCGGAGCAGCGCCGGGCCGCTTGGGCCAGCGGATCTCGGCGCCCGGGATCTCATGCGTCGTCAGGTACTTCGCGATGTACGGGCAGAGCGGCACGATCGCGTCGCCGGATGCCGCGGCATCCGTCAGGGCGCGCTCAGCGAGGATCCCCGCGAGTCCCTGACCCTGGAACGCGGGGTCGATCTCGGTGTGGATGAAGCGGATCGCGCCCGGACGCAGCTCGAACTCGGCGAAGCCCGCGAGCGTCTCATCCGAGTGGATCTCGTAGCGGGAGGCGTCGTCGTTGCGGGTGACGGTGATGTCGGTCATCGGGGCTCCTTCGGGCGTCTGCCACAAACCTACGCCCGCTGAGCGTCCACAGGCGCGGCCGACGTCGGCGGGGGTCGTTACGCTGGAGGGATGCCGCAGACTCCCCGTGACCCGTACGAGGATCTGCCCTACGCCGACGAGCCGTGGGACGGCGCGGGGTGGGAGCCCTCCGAGCCGCCCGAGCCGATGGACTGGGAGCCGCAGGGCGCCGGGTACGAGCCGCCGCTCGACTGGGGCCAGGGCCCCGTGACACCGGTCGGATCGGCGTCCGCGCGGTCATCCGCACGCTCGTCTGCTCCCGGGGTGACGGCGACGGCCGCGCGACAGGCGGCCCCCAGCCGATACGCGACTGCGGCCGAGGCGCTGCACACGGTCTTCGGCTACGACGAGTTCCGCGGCGATCAGGCCGCGATCGTCGATCAGGTCATCTCGGGCGGTGACGCTGTCGTGCTCATGCCCACCGGCGGCGGCAAGAGCGTCACCTATCAGGTGCCCGCACTCGTGCGCGAGGGCACCGGCCTCGTGATCAGCCCGCTCATCGCTCTCATGCACGACCAGGTCGACGCGCTCCGGGCCAACGGCGTCAACGCCGCCTATCTCAACTCGACCCAGGCGATCGAAGAGCGGCGCGAGGTCGAACGGGCGTACGTCGCCGGCGAACTCGACCTCATCTACGTCGCCCCCGAGCGGCTGTCCTCGCCGCAGACGACCGCCCTGCTGCAGCGCGGCACGCTCAGCGTCATCGCGATCGACGAGGCGCACTGCGTGTCGCAGTGGGGTCATGACTTCCGCCCCGACTACCTCGCACTCGGCGATCTGGGCGAGCGGTTCCCCGGTGTACCGCGCATGGCGCTCACGGCCACCGCCACCCGGGCGACGCACAAGGAGCTCACCGAGCGACTGCGTCTCGACGCCGCCCAGCACTACGTGGCCAGCTTCGACCGGCCCAACATCCAGTATCGGATCGTGCCCAAGGTCGATCCGCGCAAGCAGCTCGTCTCGTTCATCCGTGCGCAGCCCGAGGGCTCGGTCGGCATCGTCTACGCGCTGAGCCGGAAGTCCGTCGAGCAGACCGCGACCTATCTCGCCGCTCAGGGCTTCGACGCCCTGCCGTATCACGCCGGTCTTCCGGCCGAGGTGCGGGCGAAGAACCAGTCCCGGTTCCTGCGCGAGGACGGCGTCGTGATGGTCGCGACGATCGCCTTCGGCATGGGAATCGACAAGCCCGATGTGCGCTTCGTCGCTCACATCGACCTGCCGAAGTCCGTCGAGGGCTACTACCAGGAGACCGGTCGCGCGGGCCGTGACGGCGAGCCGTCGATCGCCTGGATGGCTTATGGCCTGGGCGACGTGGTGCAGCAGCGCCGCATGATCGACCAGAGCCCGGGCGATCGCACGTTCAAGATGCGCCTGGGGCAGCACCTCGACGCGATGCTCGCGCTGTGCGAGACGGTCGAGTGCCGCCGCCAGAACCTTCTCGGCTACTTCGGGCAGGACTCGCAGCCGTGCGGCAACTGCGACACGTGCCTCGACGAGACCGAGACCTTCGACGGCCTGATCCCGGCACAGAAGCTGCTCTCGACGATCGTGCGGCTCAAGCGCGAGCGCAATCAGGCCTTCGGAGCCGGGCATCTGATCGACATCCTCCGCGGAGCCTCGACCGAGCGCATCCGTCAGCAGGGGCACGAGAAGCTCGCGACCTATGGAATCGGCGCCGACCTCTCCGACCAGGACTGGCGCAGCGTCGTCCGCCAGCTGCTCGCACGGGGGATCATCGTGGCCCAGGGCGACTACGGCACGCTCGCTCCGGGCGAGCAGTCGGCCGGCGTGCTGAAGGGCGAGACCCCGGTGCCGCTGCGCAAGGACACGATCGGACGCCCCGCTTCGTCGCCGCGGGCACGCAAGGCGAGTGCGGCGGACGCGCTCGATCAGTCCGACCGCCCGCTCTTCGAGGCGCTGCGGGCGTGGCGCGCCGAGACGGCGCGCGAGCAGGGCGTTCCGGCGTACATCGTCTTCGGCGATGCGACGCTGCGTGCGCTCGCCGAGCATCGTCCGGCTTCGCTGGCCGACCTCGACGGGATCACGGGGATCGGCGCCAAGAAGCGGGATGCCTACGGCGAGGGAGTGCTCACCGTCATCGCGGCCGGCTGACGCAGGGCGCCGTTCAGCTCGGCAGCACGTCTTCGAGATGCGCGCGCAGGTGGGCGCCGACGTCGACGGCCCCGCGGTCGTAGAGCCACTGGTACTGCAGGCCGTCCCACAGGGCGATCAGCCAGATCGCCTCGTGCTCGGGGTCGCGGTGCTCGGGCAGATCGCCGTCGATGCGGGCGAGACGGAACAGCTCGGTGAAGTAGTCGATCGCCTGGGAGAACCGCGTGGCGAAGTAGTCGTGCGCAGGGTGCATGGCCGGCACCGCTTCGCAGGAGAGCACCGCGTAGACCTCGATGAGGCCGGGCTCGTCGAGGGCGCTCACCCGTGCTCCGAGCGGGATCGCGCGCAGCGCGTCGGCGGCTCGCTCGGCATGGGTGGACTCGCTGCGCACACGGATCGCGCTGTCGCGCTCGGAGAGCACCGCGCTGAGCAGCAGTTCCTTCGACGGGTAGTGGTGGAGCAGAGTGGACTTCGAGACGCCGACAGCCTGAGCGATGTCCCGAAGACTGGTGTCCCCGTAGCCGTCCTGGGAGAACAGGCGTGAGGCGTCGGCGAGGATCTGCGCGCGGCGGCGCCGTCCCACCTCGTATCCCGGGGAGTCGTCGACGGCGGGCTCTCCGAACACAGGCGGCAAGGGGCCGGCAGCGGTCGGAGAAGGGTCGGGGCTGTCGGCATCCCGCCACCCGTAGGGCAGTGCCCACAGGGCTTCGCGCTCCTCGAGCATCTGAACGACGTCGACCCGCTCAGGCAGATACTGAGAGATCAGCTGCAGCCCGTCCCAGCCCGCGCTGTGACGCACGGACTCGTCCGCGACGTCGCGGTCGGCGCCGATCGTCCCATGCAGCGCCGCATCTTCGAGGACATCCGTGCTGAGGCGGTGCAGGCGTGCATACCGCTGGCGCATCCGCTCGTGCGCCGGGTGTCCGGAGGCGGATGCTTCCCCGGTGAGTGCGGCGAAGAGCTCGAGGTAGCCGGGGGTGCGCGCGTTGCGTCGAGCCACGTCCGCGAAGATCAGTTCACCGGAATCGGATGCCGCAGCGAGCAGGTCGAATGCCCGTTCGTTGTCGTCCTCGAAACCGGCGACGACCTCGGCGAGCAGGTCGTCCTTCGACGCGAAGTGTCCGAGCAGCCCCGGATGGCTCACGGATGCCGCAGCGGCGATGTCGCGCAGGGACGTCGAGCGGTATCCGTTCGAGACGAAGAGCTCTCGGGCCGCATCCACGATCCGCTGACGCGTGGCCGCGGCGCGCGCCTGGCGCGAGCCCGTCGTGGCTGCTGTCGTCATCCCGTCCACCCTTCCCTCTCATTCTCTCTCATTACCAATCGGTAGACATTCACTTACCAATCGGTCGACATTCCGGTAATGTCATCCTCACGTCGTGTCGCAGATGACCGGCGCACCTTGCCCGAAAGGATCCACCCGTGACAGAGCTGTCATCGGCCGCCACCGCGGCCGCCGTAGGAACGACCGGTTTCAAAGTTCCCGGCACCACCCCGCTGAAGACGCCCCGTGGCTACACCCCCGGACTCGCCGCCGTGAACTTCGGCGTCTACCTCGCCCTACTCACCCCGGTGATGGTGTCGATGGCCTTCAAGATCCAGCGGCTCGACCCCACCAACACCGAGGCGAGCCTCGGACTGGTGATGGGTGTCGGTGCGGCCTTCGCGCTCGTCGCGAATCCCCTCGTCGGTCGCCTCTCCGACCGCACGACCTCGCGGTGGGGCATGCGTCGCCCCTGGATCCTCGGCGGTGCGATCGTCGGCCTCGGCGGCTTCGCGATCATCGGCGCCGCGACCTCGGTGCTCGTCGTTCTTCTCGCGTGGTGCCTCGTGCAGGCATCCATGAACGCCGTGCTCGCGGCGGCCAACGCGACGCTGCCCGATCAGGTGCCGGTCTCGAGCCGTGGCAAGGTGTCGGGCATCATCGGCATCACGACCCCCATCGGCATCCTCGCCGGCAGCTTCATCGTCAACTTCCTCCCCGGCGACTTCGAGCGCTTCTTCGTCCCCGGTGCCATCGCGCTGATCCTCGTCATCGTGTTCGTGCTCACCCTCAAGGACCGTCGTCTCACCGAGAAGCCCGCCACGCGCTTCACGGTCGGCACGTTCTTCGGCTCGTTCGTGTTCAACCCCCGCAAGCACCCCGACTTCGGATGGACCTGGCTCACGAAGTTCTTCGTGATGTTCGGCTACGCGGGCATCGCCACCTTCCTGCCGCTCTACCTGGTGACCAAGTTCCAGCTCGACGAGCAGGGCGCAGTCGGCACGATCCTGATCGCCAACCTCGCCTCCATGGCCGCGATGGCTATCTCCGCGCCGCTCGGCGGATTCCTCTCCGACAAGATCGGCAAGCGCCGGCCGTTCGTCGCGATCGCCGGCGTCATCATGGTCGTGGGCCTCGTCATCCTCGCGATCGCTCCGTCGATCGCCGTCGTCATCGTCGCTCAGGCCATCATCGGACTCGGTGCCGGGTCGTTCCTGTCGGTCGATCTCGCGCTGGCGACCGAAGTGCTGCCCAACCCCGACGACGTGGCGAAGGACCTCGGCGTGCTCAACATCGCCAACGCCCTTCCCCAGTCGATCGCCCCGGCCATCGCGCCGAGCATCATCGCTCTCGGCGCCGCGACGCCGCTGGGCGGCTACACGACCTGGTACCTCTTCGGAGCGCTCGTCGCACTCGCCGGCGCCGTTCTCGTCTACCGCATCAAGGGAGTCAAGTGACCATGACCGACACCGACGTGACCACTGCCCGACCGTGGCTCGACGCGGCCCTGCCGGTCGATGAGAGAGTGCAGCTCCTCCTCGACGAGATGACCGTCGAGGAGAAGGCCGGACTGTTCTTCCACACGATGATCGCGATCGGAGACCTCGATGAGGCGAACCCGATCTTCGGCACACCGAGCGCCCGCGAGTTCATCGACCTCAAGAACATGACGCACTTCAACCTGCTGGGGGCGGCGCCCACCGGGCGAGAGATAGCCGCCTGGCAGAACGAGCTGCAGCGGCTGGCGGCCTCGACCCGGCTCGGCATCCCGGTCACGCTGTCGACCGACCCGCGGCATTCGTTCAGCGAGAATCCCGGGGCGTCGATCCTCGCCGGACCGTTCTCGCAGTGGCCGGAGACCCTGGGTCTCGCAGCCACCCGTGACCCCGAGCTGGTCGAACGGTTCGCAGATATCGCTCGTCAGGAATATACGGCTGTTGGCCTGCGCGTCGCCCTTCACCCGCAGGTCGACCTCGCCACCGAACCGAGGTGGGCGCGGCAGACGGCGACGTTCGGAGAGGACCCCGAATTGACGGGCATTCTGGCAGCGGCATATATCCGCGGGTTCCAGGGCGACTCGTTCGGTCCCGGATCGGTCTCGACCATGACCAAGCACTTCCCCGGCGGCGGGCCGCAGCTCGACGGCGAGGACCCGCACTTCCCGTACGGGCGGGAGCAGGTGTATCCCGGGGGTGCGTTCGACCTGCACCTCAAGCCCTTCGAGGATGCACTGGCCGCCGGCACGCGTCAGATGATGCCGTACTACGGCATGCCCGTCGGCACCGAGTACGAGGAGGTCGGGTTCGGCTTCAACAGGTCGGTGATCACCGGGCTGCTGCGCGAGCGATTCGGGTTCGACGGCCTGGTGTGCACCGATTGGGGTCTGATCAACGATGCGGAGATCTTCGGCCAGCCGTTCCCTGCCCGCGCCTGGGGCGTGGAGGATCTGACGCCGCGAGAGCGGATGCTCAAGGTGCTCGATGCGGGTGTCGATCAGTTCGGTGGCGAGGACTGCCCCGAACTGCTGCTCGGGCTGGTCGCCGAGGGCTCGGTCTCGGAGGAGAGGCTCGACCTCTCCGCGCGACGGATCCTGCGGGAGAAGTTCGAGCTCGGGCTCTTCGAGAACCCGTTCGTCGACGAGGACGCGGCGGACGAGATCGTCGGCAGCGCGGAGTTCCGCGCCGCGGGAGAGGCGGCCCAGCGCGCCTCCGTGACCGTGCTGACGAACGATGGCTCGCTGCCCTTCGCCCCCGGGATCAAGCTCTACGTCGAGGGGATCGAACCATCCGTCGCAGCCGCGTACGGCGACGTCGTGGCGACCGTCGACGAGGCCGACCTGGCGATCCTCCGTCTCCAGGCGCCGTTCGAGCAGCGCGACACGACCTTCGAGAACTTCTTCCATGCGGGGTCGCTCGAGTTCTCCGACGAGGTGCTCGCGCATGTCGGCGCCATCGCCGGAGCCGTGCCGACCGTGGTCGATGTGCTCGCCGATCGACCGCCCATTCTCGAACCGATCGTGGCCGGTGCGGCGGCCGTCACCGTCAACTGGGGTGTCTCAGGGGCGGCGCTGCTCGATGTGCTGAGCGGCGTCGCGAGCGCGCAGGGCAGGCTCCCGTTCGACCTGCCGAGGTCGATGGCCGCGGTCGTCGCCTCGCGACCCGATGTGCCGTTCGACACCGCTGATCCGCTCTTCCGATTCGGCGACGGGCTCGCTCTGTAGCCCTCGCTTCACACCCTGAACCGCCCCGCAGACCTCGGTCTGCGGGGCGGTTTCGTCGTGTGGCCGGAGTGCGTGTCGCGCCTGCGCGGAGTGCGCTGGACCCCTCCTATTCGTCCTGGCAAAAGCGTCCTCGCCAACAGACCTGTGGGCAGGTCTCAATGCCCGATGACGAAAAGTCTCACCTGATGACGTTTACTGAAAGATCACTGGACAATCGCTGGACTTAACATTCTCGATCCGGCAATACTGTCTGGACATGCGCTCGGTCGGCACCTGTCGACGCCTGGGGAGGGCCTTGTGACGCGGAACATCTGCATCACGGGAGAGGCGAATGGAATTCTTGGAGGGGAAGACTCTGCGGCGACGCAGAGCCATCGGGGGAGGCATCGCCGGCGTGACCGTCGGCGCGATGATCCTTGCGGGTGCACTGGTACCGACGGCGGCGAATGCGCTCGATGACGCGAATCCGAACGATCCGTCGGTCGCGCAGGGACAGATCATCCAGTTGCCGGCCGACCTGCTCGGCGGATTGGACGTCGCCGCACTCGGGCACACGCTGACGAGCAACCCGGCCGCGGTCGGCCCTGAGCTCGGCGGTCTCGACCTCGACGTGCTCGAGGCGCTCAGCATCGACGTGGGCACGCTCAACGTGCCGCTGCTGACCGACGGCACGTCGCCCGGTCTGCTGCAGCTGGGCGATCTGGGGGGCGCGCAGAGCTTCAGCTCCTCACCCACGCAGACCCAGTCGATCGCGTCCTCCGGCGCGATCACCTCCGGTGGTGCGATCGATGCGGGGGCGATCGACGGAAGCGTCAACCCCGCCACCCTCGAACTCACCGATCTCTTCGACCAGCTCAGCGTCGCCGGTCTCACCGACGCCATCCTCGACGAAGCGTCGGTCGGCATCGGAGCCCTCGCATCGCGGGCGGAGTCGAACGCCGGCGTCGCCGGCTCCGAATACCGCATCGCGGGCCTGGACCTCGACCTGCACAGCAACCTGGTCGCGGGGCTCGCGACCACTCTGGGCACGGCCATCCAGGGCACGGTGACCCCGGTCAGCGACCTCGCCGGTCCCGGCGGAGCGCTCACCGGGCTCGTCACGACCGTGGTCGACACGATCAACGCGATTCCGGATGTGCCCCTCGTCGCCGCCTTCGAGGCGACGGGCGGAACGGTCGCTATCGCCGGCCTCGACACAGTCGGGGCGACGGTCGTCACGGAGCTCCTGACGGAGCCGCTCGAGAACACCACGGGCTCGGTGCTCGTCGACCTGAGCGACGGGACGATCTCGGTCGACCTCGCTCAGATCCTCGTGGAGACGGGCGCAGGAGCCGACCTCAACTCGCTTCCCGCGAACACCCCTGTGCTGTCTGCGACGACGATCGCCGCCATCCAGCAGGGGATCACCTCTGCTCTGACCGGCACGCACCCGAACAGCCTCAACGGCAAGGTCGCGACCATCCTCGACTCCACCCTCGACTCGCTGGCGGTCACGCTCACCGTCGGGGTGGATCTCACCAACCCGCTCACCGGGATCGACCTGGTCTCCGGCGATGTCACGATCGCCGGCTCGCTCGCTCAGTTCGCGGGCACGGCCACGCCGGTTCCGACGGTGACCACCGACATCTCGCTCGCCGGGCTCAACATCGGTGCGCTGCTCAACCCGGTGGTGAGCGCTGTGACCACGGCGGTCACCACGACCACCGGCCCTCTGGTGAACACCGCGCTGACCAGCGTCATCCCGCTCGTCCAGCCGGCCCTCGCAGCGGTCACCGGCCCCGTGCTCTCGACGCTGGACCCCGTGCTGCAGGGCGTGCTGTCCGGCATCGCGACCATCACGATCAACGAGCAGTCCGAGCCGGGAGACATCCCCGGTGACAGCTTCACCGTGCGGGCGCTCGCCATCGATCTGCTCCCGGCCGTGGGCGGAGGGGTCGAACTCGATCTCGCGTCGTCGACCGTCAAGGCAGCGGCGGCGGCAGTCGCGGCTATCGACGCCGCAACCACCGTGCAGGCCGGAACCGATCTTCCGGTCACCGGCTCCGGCTGGCCGGCCAACACCCAGGTGACGATCCAGGTGGCAGCACCGGACGGAACCCCGGTCAACGAATCAGCGCCGGTGACCACCGACGCGTCGGGCAACTTCACCGGCACGGTCTTCATCCCGGCCTCGACCGCGCCCGGCACCGGCTACATCGTCACGGCGACCGACGGCACCAGCACGGCGACGGACACCACCGAGGTGACCGCCGCGGCAGCGATCGATGCGGCACCTGCCGTGCAGGACGGAACCGACCTCGGCGTCTCGGGCACCAACTGGCCCGCGAACACACAGATCTCGGTGCAGCTGACCGCTCCCGGCGGCGGCGCGAACATCGGCGGCCCCGAGCTCGTCACGACGGACGGGTCGGGTGCCTTCGTGCTCGGCTACCCCGTTCCGGCCGGAACTCCTGCGGGAACCGGCTACACGGTCACCGCGACGCTGGGCGCGCAGACGGCGACGGACACCACCGAGGTGACGAACGCTCCGGTCGCCTCGATCGATGCGGCGCCGACCGTTCAGGCAGGCACCGATCTCGCGGTCTCCGGCTCCAACTGGCCGGCGAACACCGAGATCTCGGTGCAGCTGACGGCTCCGGGCGGAGGCGCGGACGTCGGTGGCCCCGAGACGGTCACGACGAACGGCGACGGTGAGTTCACGCTCTCCTACCCGGTGCCCGCATCGGCGACGCCCGGCACGGCCTACACGGTCACCGCGACCGCTGGCGCCGAGACGGCGATCGACACCACCGAGGTGACGGCCGCCGCTGCGGTGGATGCGGCCGACACGGTGCAGGCGGGAACCTCTCTCCCCATCACCGGTGCGAACTGGCCGGCCAACACCGTCGTCGAGGTGCAGCTGACGGACCCGGACGGCGCTGACGTCGGGGGTCCCGAGACGGTCACGACCGATGGCGACGGCGGGTTCACGCTGAACTACCCGGTTCCCGCGTCGGCGACCCCGGGCACGGGGTACACCGTGACCGCGACGGTCGGCGGCCAGACGGCTGAGGACACGACCGAGGTGACCGCCGCGGCAGCGGTGGATGCCGCGGACACGGTGCAGGCGGGCACGAGCCTTCCCGTCACCGGCACCGGCTGGCCGGCGAACACCGAGGTCTCGGTGCAGCTGACCGCTCCGGGCGGAGCGACCGTCGGCGGTCCTGAGACGGTCACGACCGATGGCGACGGCGGGTTCACGCTCGACTACCCGGTTCCCGCCTCGGCGACGCCGGGCACGGGCTACACGATCACCGCGACCGTCGGCACCCAGACGGCGACCGACACGACGGAGGTGACCGCAGCGGCGACCGTCGACGCGGCCGCGACCGTCGAGGCCGGGGCGGACCTGGCGATCACCGGTGCTGAGTGGCCGGCCGACACCGAGGTCACCGTGCAGCTGACAGCCCCCGGTGGTGCGGTCATCGGCACGCCCCAGACGGTGACGACCGGTGCTCTCGGCGGCTTCGCGATCGACTATCCGGTGCCGGCGGGAACTCCCGCGGGCACGGGATACACGGTCACCGCGAGCGCGGGCACGCAGACAGCCACCGACACGACCGAGGTGACGGCTGCTCCGGTCGTCGTCGACGCGGCCTCGTCGGTTCCGGCAGGTACCAACCTCGCCGTCACCGGCACGGGTTGGCCGGTGAACTCCACCGTGTCGCTGCAGCTCACCGCGCCAGGCGGGGGAGCGGACATCGGAGGCCCGGTCATCGCGACCACTGACGAGTTCGGTGCGTTCACGGAGAACTACCCGGTTCCGGCTGATGCCGAGCCCGGCGCGGGCTACCTGCTCACCGCGACATCCGGCGCGTCCAGCGACACGGACACCACCGAGGTGACCGCGGGCGACCCGGGTGACGTCAACACCAACGCGGCTGCATCGGCATCCGCTTCGGCTGACGCGACCGCAGACGGCGACCCGTCGGCGCAGGCGGCGGCTGAGGCCGCGGCCCTCGCAGACGCGACGTCGGCGGCCTCAGCGGCGGCGACCTCGGACGCCACCTCGGCGGCGGATGCGGCGGCGACGCCGGATGCCTCGTCGGCCGCGACCACCGATGCCACCTCGACGGCCAACGCCTCGGCGGCAGTTGCTGCGCAGGCGGCGGCCCAGGCCGACGCGTCGGATGACGTGAACGCGGATGCATCGACGGCGGCGGAGTCGAACTCGGCGTCGTCGTCGGAGTCGGCGGCCATCGCCGACTCGTCGACGGATGCCTCGTCCGAGGCTGCGGCCAACACGAACGCGGCGGCGTCGGCATCCGCGTCGGCGAACGCCGATGCATCGACCGACGCGATCGCTGAAGCGGCCGCGCAGGCGGCGGCGTTCGCGGATGCCACGGCAGAGGGATCGGCTGCGGCTGACCCGACGGCTGAGGCTGCGGCGGAGTCGGCGGCGACGGCGACATCGTCCACGGCAGCCACGGCGGACGCCACCTCGGAGGCGAACGCCGGTGCGGCGGTAGCAGCTCAGGCTGCGGCGCTGGCCGACGCGACGACGGATACCGCGGCTGAGGCCTCGGCGACATCGGACGCCTCGACGAGCGCAGCATCGAACTCGAGCGCGGCGGCGATCGCCAGTGCATCGACCGACGCCTCTTCCGATGCAGTCGCCACGGCCGATGCCTCGGCTGCGGCCGACCCGTCGGCTGAGGTCGACACCAACGCCTCGGCATCCGCTGCAGCGTCGGCTCAGGCTGATGACGACAGCAACGCGG